>NZ_JBIWCI010000001.1:0-2770532 GCF_044761395.1 Herminiimonas sp. NPDC097707
CGCCGATGATAGTGCTGCAACCAGTGTGAAAGTAGGTCATCGTCAGGCTTTTATTAGAAAACCCCCTAGCTTAACGGCTAGGGGGTTTTTGCTTTGCGCGAACGATTTGTAGCGCAAGGGTGCTGCTGATTACATGCCCTCTTCGAGTCCGCCGATTCAGCTAGCGAGGCAGTCTTTACTCACGATTCTTATTTCGAATCGTCGATCCCTGCTTCACCTCATTCATTCTTCAGCAAACCTTCATCAATACGCATAAATTATTCAATCAACTTCAATGATTTGTTCGTGAGCCATTGCGCTTTTGATAAATTTTATATACGTTGAGAGGTATCTGCTGAATAGCTGAAAATCACTACGTCAGTTTGTCGGCTATCCGATTTTTTTGCATCTTCTGGCTCATTGAAATGATGTCATTTCTTATGGAGAGTTAAATGGAGGAAGTCGTCATAGTTGCTGCCGGCCGCACTGCGGTCGGAAAATTCGGTGGGGCACTGGCAAAAATATCCGCCGCGGATCTGGGCGCACATGTCATCAGAAGTTTATTGTCGCGCACGGGCATGGCTGCGGATACGATCAGTGAAGTGATACTCGGCCAGGTGCTGACTGCCGGATGCGGGCAAAATCCTGCGCGGCAGGCATCGATACGCGGCGGCTTGCCCGATATGGTGCCGGCGTTCACCATCAATAAAGTTTGCGGTAGCGGTTTGAAGGCGACACATCTTGCTGCGCAAGCCATTCAATGCGGCGATGCGCACATCATCATCGCAGGCGGCCAGGAAAACATGAGCGCATCGCCGCACGTATTGCCGAATTCACGCGAAGGTTTTCGCATGGGTGATGCGAAATTGGTCGACACCATGATCGTCGATGGCCTGTGGGATGTGTACAACCAGTATCACATGGGTACAACGGCGGAAAACATTGCGAAAAAATTCGGTATTTCACGCCAGGAACAGGATGAATTCGCTCTGGCATCGCAGAATAAGGCGGAGGTTGCGCAGAAGGCAGGGAAATTCAAGGATGAGATTATCCCGCTTGAAATTCCGGGCAAGAAAGGCGTGCTCCTCGTCGATTCGGATGAGTACATCAAGTTCGGCACCACGATGGAATCTCTCTCTGCACTGCGTCCTGCATTTTCAAAAGACGGCACAGTTACAGCGGGCAACGCTTCCGGCATTAACGACGGTGCGGCTGCAGTGATCATGATGACGGCAAAGAAAGCGGCTGAACTTGGACTCAAGCCATTAGCGCGCATCAAGGCATATTCTTCCGCCGGGGTGGATCCTGCAATCATGGGTATGGGGCCGGTGCCGGCAGCTCAGTTATGTCTGAAAAAGGCCGGATGGTCGCATCAGGATGTTGATTTGATGGAGATCAATGAAGCTTTTGCCGCGCAGGCGATTGCAGTGAATCGGGAAATGGGTTGGGATACCAGCAAGATCAATGTGAATGGCGGCGCCATCGCGATCGGTCATCCGATAGGTGCATCCGGTTGCAGGATATTGGTCACGCTGCTGCATGAAATGATTCGGCGCGACGCCAAGCGTGGACTGGCAAGTCTGTGTATAGGTGGCGGCATGGGTGTGGCACTGGCGATAGAGCGCTAGCATCTGTTGGCGCGAATTATAAAATCAGACAGACAAGGAAGAGCGACATGACGCGTCTTGCATTGGTGACCGGTGGTATGGGTGGTTTGGGTGAAGCAATTTGCATCAAACTTGCTGCGCTTGGATATCAGGTTGTTACAACGTATTCGCCATCCAACACAACAGCTGGGGAGTGGCTGGCGACGATGAAGGAAAGTGGCTACGATTTTCGCGCCTATCCCTGTGATGTATCTGATTATGATTCAGCGCAACAATGCGTTGCCTTGATAAAAAAGGAAATCGGGGCCATCGATGTGCTGGTCAACAATGCCGGCATCACGCGCGATATGACGTTCAAGAAAATGGAAAAAACGGATTGGGATGTTGTCATGGGCACCAATCTGGATTCTGTTTTCAATATGACCAAGCCGGTATGCGACGGCATGGTCGAGCGTGGCTGGGGGCGCATCATCAATATTTCTTCGGTGAATGCGCAAAAGGGCGCGTTCGGACAAACAAATTATTCTGCTGCCAAGGCCGGCATGCATGGCTTCACCAAGGCTTTGGCGCTGGAAGTCGCGCGCAAGGCAGTCACGGTGAATACGATTTCCCCCGGTTATATCGGTACCAAGATGGTGACGGCGATTCCGCAAGATGTGCTCGATACCAAGATCGTGCCGCAAATTCCCATGGGCCGTCTGGGCAAGCCGGAAGAAGTTGCCGGCCTGGTTGCCTATCTCGCCTCCGACGAAGCGGCATTTGTGACGGGCGCGAATATCGCCATCAATGGTGGCCAGCACATGTATTGATGCGGGTATTGATCATCGAGACATATCGCGAGCGCTGGTAGATCAGCCGGTTTGATCAACCAGTGCCTGCAAGCGCTCGACCAATGCCTCGGTGCGTATGAAGCCGGATGTCACCAGATGCAGTTCACCTGCATTTTCAAATACCAGCGTTGGAAATCCTGTTACTCCCCAGCGTTGCGTTTGCAGAAAATCGTTATTCGTTGCAGTGATCGTATCTTCCGACGACCATGCAGCAAGAAAATCCTTCAGTTCGATATCGATTCCTGCCTTGTTCAAGACATCAACGCTGATCTTGGCCAATACATCTCCTTTCGTTGTATCGAGTCCTTCCGCATAAAATCCATGCTGAATGGCGTGAAATACATCGAGTGCCGTATGTGGTGCGAGCAGGCGTGCGGCAACGACGGCGCGGCAGGCGGGCTCCGTATCGTAGATGAAATTCGGGTGCGATAAGGCATCGCTGGAAAACGGTAATCCGCTGGCTTCCCCGACTTTTTCCCAATGCGCAAGCAGACTGGCTTTCAGTTTTTCATCCATCAAGTCCGGATTGTAGGCACGCAAGCCGCCGAGCACGATCTCCAGCGGCGTATCCGGAATGCCATTGAGCAGCGCTGTCAGCTCGGGCCCGAAACCGTAGCACCATGAACACATAGGGTCGGCGATATAGATGAGTTTGGTCATGGGTGGTCTCTCTTTTTTAGGCTGCGATTGATTTGCTTGCGTGAACCGAGGTAATGAAAAGACTGGGCGATCTGTTTTTGCTACACATCCGTTGCTGACGGCAGGGCAGGCCGCTGACGCAAAGTCTTGACCGCCTGGCTAAAAATCTCGGACGGCATGCCGGCAGTCAGTTTTCTCCACAATTGCCATAACAAATCCGCATCCGCCAATGCCCGGTGGCGCGCTTCGGGAACCAAACCGTGGCGTGCAATCAGCGTATCCAGATTGTGCCTTTTTTCTTCGGGGGAAAATCTGCGTGATAGTTTGACTGTGCACAGCACGTCCGTAGACAAGACGTGTCCTGTCCGGGCGAGCGCGTGATGCAGAAAGCCGTAATCGAAGCGTGCATTATGCGCGATGAACAAGCCGCCTTCCAGTCGTTCGCGCACCGTATCCGCTAGGGATTCAAACGTCGGCGCTGTCGCGACCATGCGGTCGCTGATGCCGGTCAGGTCCTGGATAAAAGACGGTATCGGCCGGCCTGGATTGACAAAGCTCGACCAGCGGTCAATGCCGCCATCGGCATTCACGGTCACGATGCCGATCTCCGTGATGCGATCGTTGATCAGGTTTGCACCTGTCGTTTCGAGATCGATAAATATCAATTTTTCATGAAGTGTCATGGCGCTATTGTCCCATGCCGGCGGGTAGGCGGTGTGTTGCAGAGGCCAGGCCGGTAGCTAAAAAAACGATTCATCAGCCTGTCATATTTCCCCGCCAGAATTACACCAGAGAAATTCCAGTGTGCCGTTATCGAGGATTTTCCATCCTCGATATCGCTTGCAGCATGCTGTTTATGGGAAGTATAAAAATGAAAAATATTTTGCTGGCACCCGCCGTCAAACTGATGCAAGGCCTGCGTTTATTGCCGAAGTTTATTGTCTTGACGCTTATTTTCATGACACCGCTGATACTGGCAACCATGCTTTTGCTGGGCGAGCTGGATAAATCGATCGCATTCACGAAGCAGGAACGTCTGGGTGTCCAGCATGTCCGCAAGGTGCAGGAAATCATACGCTTGGCTCAGCAGCATCGTAGCTACCAGCATATGTTCATCATGGGTAATGCGAGTGCGGAACAGCAGGCGCAAGGGCTGCAAAAAAATATCAATGAGCAAATCGCTCTCTTCGATGCCATGCGCAAGGAAGAGCCTGCACTGTATGTCGGCGATGCGTGGACGCCAATCCAGAAAAATTGGCTCGCATTGCAGGAAAAACTGGCGGCGGCCAAAGAAAGAAAAATCTACAACGAACAATCCGCATTGATTACGCAACTGGCGCGTTTCAACACGATGATCGCCGATCGTACTAACCTCACGCATGACCCGGAAACCGCCAGCTACTATCTGGCCGAACTGTTTATCCGGGATTTTCCGCAAATCACCGAAGGATTATCGGAAGTGGCCGGGCGCGGTGCCGCGTATATCGATAGCGGTTTGATGGAAGCGAATGAAGAAGTATTGCTGGGCTCCACCGTTTTGCTGACGCAGCGCGATCTGTCCGGCATTCCGGGCAAGATAGAAACCCTGCTTCATCACAGCCCCGCACTCAAGCCGCAAATGACATCGGTGCTGGCTGCCGTGCCAGTTGCGGCAGCCTACCTGGATCGGGCAAAAAATGAAGTGCTGAGCAGCGTCGATCAAACTTCCGGTAATCAATTTGCGGAAGCCGGCAATGCCGCTATCGATGGCCTGTATGCAGCGGCAGCTACTTCGGCAAATCTGCTCGATCAATTATTGCAGGCCCGGATGGAAAGCGATGCCTTTCATCGCAGCATGATCATGCTGGCGATATGTTTGACGATGGCGATCGCCGCTTATTTCCTGCTTGGATTCTATATATCGTTTTCGACGGAAGTGCGACGTCTCGGAGCCGCTGTCATGCGCACGGCATCCGGCGATCTGAGCCATAAAATAACATCTGGAGGTAAAGATGAAATCGCCCAGTTGCTCAATGCGTTTGGCAACATGAATGACGGACTCACGCGACTGGTCACGCAAGTGCGATTGGGTAGCGATACGATTGCACAGGCCTCGAACGAGATCGCCACCGGCAATCTGAATCTGTCGACGCGCACCGAAGAACAAGCCAGTTCACTGGAACAAACATCGGCTGCGATGGAAGAATTGACCAGTACCGTCAAACAGAATGCCGCGCATGCACAGCAGGCCAATCGTCTGGCAAAAACGGCGTCCGGAATTGCCGAGCAGGGCGGTAATGCCGTGTCGCAAGTGGTGGATACCATGCAGGCGATCCAGCAGTCTTCAAGAGAGATCAGCGATATTATCGGCGTCGTCGACAGTATTGCTTTTCAAACCAATATTCTGGCCTTGAATGCAGCAGTCGAGGCGGCGCGTGCGGGTGAGCAGGGGCGCGGTTTCGCGGTCGTGGCAGCGGAGGTGCGTCATCTTGCCCAGCGTAGTGCCGTTGCGGCAAAGGAAATCAAGGTGCTGATTGCTGCATCGGTAGAGAAGGTCGAGGCCGGCAGCAAGCAGGTGAATGCGGCAGGCAAGACGATGAATGAAATCGTGCAATCGATTACGCACGTGACCACCATCATGGCGGAAATCACGGCGGCCAGCGAGGAGCAGCAGAGCGGCATTGAACATATCAATCAGGCGCTCGGCCAGATGGATGGCATTACGCAGCAAAATGCCGCCTTGGTCGAAGAAGCGGCGGCCGCTGCGGAAAGCATGCACGAGCAAACGCTCGCATTGTCGGCGACGGTTGCCGTATTCAAGCTGGCAAACGATGAGCACGGTCTTGAAAAACCGGCGTTGCAGTCTGCGCACAATAACGTGAAAATTCTGCCCAGGCGCTCAACGAGCATTGCACACGATGCGCAGACGGCAATGCTGCCAGAGCATCCTCAACTGGCAGTGGCAAACGGTTCGCGCTGAAAGAGCGTGCGTTGCAGCTTATGCTGCTGCGCGGACCTTGATGCGGATATCGCCCAGGGCCACCAGCTGGCCTGCGCGTATCTTGCAGGTTTTGCGCAACTCGGTTTGTCCATCCACCTTGACCTGGCCGCTGGCGACCAGCATTTTGCCGGCGCCGCCGCTGTCGCATACGCCAACCAGTTTCAGTAGCTGGTTCAATTCGACGTATTCGTCGTTCAATTCAAATTCGAGTTGTTGCATGATGTTTTTTATATTTTAAGAAGTGAAAATGCACAACGTTCAAGCTGTTTTTGCCAGCACTTGCTGTGCCTTGTCCAGCCACAGATCGAGATTCGCCAGCAGATCCACCTGGCTGAACGAGCAACTTTCTTCCGTAAACAAACTGCCGGTCTCCAGGCGCACCAGCAAATCTTCCATCACTTCGGCATAACGCGGCGGCAAGGCCGACAATAGTGCGGTTTGTGCGCGCCATGACTGGCAGAAGTCAGCGATCGCAAGGCGATTCTGGCGTATTGCATGCAGCGAGTCTTGCAGCACATGTAGTGTCTGATCGTGAGACATGAGTATCAATAAAAAGTACAGCCGCCCCGTCGCCTGTCAGGCGCCGTGGAATGCCGCGATTAAAAAGAGCGTGATCACGCACAGATAGCCGACCGCCCATGAGAGGGAGCGTAGCGTGGCGTGATTCGTCAGATACAGCACCGTATAGACGATGCGGGCGACAATAAAGACGCCTGCCAGCATATTAATTGTATCCTGCGGCGCGTTCAGTTGTTGCGCCACCAGTACGCCGGCGGCAAAAAACGGGAACGCTTCAAAATGATTGCGATGGGCAGCATCGGCACGCCGTCGTACGCCTTCCTGTTTTTCCAGCCAGCGTCGCGGCTCGGAATTATCGAAGTCGCGCTTGCCCCACTTTGCAATGGCAACCGTCACTGCTGGCATCACGCCCGCAGCCAGCACACACCAGTAAGAAAGATTCATCTTGCGCTCCGCACAGTAAACCGGGATAAAAATAGATGACCGGCACCCAGATTAGCATGCGCGACCATCTGCAGATGATCAGTCACGCGCCGGTGCGATGGCTTCCGCATAGTCGTACAGGGCGCCCAGAATTTCCTCGCCGCGCTCATCTGCGGTTTCGGACAGCTGATCGATTTCGGCAAACATGCCTTCGATGGTGCGGGCGCCGCCATCGCCATCGAACAGGCGCGCTGCACGATGTTCTTCCCAGCGTTCAGCTTCTTCGGCAGATAGTGTGTGTGGGAAATTGCGCGCACGATAGCGCCAGAAAAGTTCTTCCAGCCGTGCATCGGAAAAACTCGGCGTGGCCTTGGCCAGTGCTTCCGGCGACAGAGCACGCAACTCCTGCAGCAGACGCCTATCGTTGTTGCCGACAAAACCGCCATACAGATCTTCGTCTACATCCGGCGTGCCTTCTTGCGGCCGGTGGAATACATCCTGCCAGATCGCTGTCATGTCCGGCGTGGTGGCGGCGATTTCCGCGTGCCGCAATGCCGTCTCGACATCCAGTCCCCATTGTGCGGTCATTTCAGCCGACAGCGTTTTCAGATTGTTGATGACGATAGGCGATTTGTTCAGATGGATGGATTTGATCGGCAGCCGGCTCATGCCTTCCGGCAGAGCATCCGCCTTGCTGAACATGCGGGTGCGTATCGTCTCGGCATCCAGCGTGGCAAGTTCGCTCGGATCGGCGGCAAGATCCCAGACGATGACTTCATTCTTGTTGGTCGGATGCACGGCCAGTGGCCAGACGATGCCGATGCAGCCGCGCTCGGCTGGGAACATGCCGGTAATGTGCAGGAATGGACGGCGCAAGGGCAGGCCGATTTCGGTCGCCACCCGGTCTTTCTTGTGCAGGGCAAAACAGAAGTCGAACAGCTTGGGTTGCCGGTCGCGGATCAGGCGCGCCAGTGCAATGGTGGCGCGCACATCGGACAAGGCATCATGCGCGGCTTCATGCGCGATGCCGTTGGCAGCGGTCAGTTGCTCCAGGCGGAAGCTGGGGCGTCCGTCCGGATGTTTGGGCCAGTTGATGCCATCCGGACGCAAGGCATAGGCTGTGCGCACGACGTCGAGGATATCCCAGCGACCGCAAGCGTTTTGCCATTCGCGTGCATACGGATCGATCAGATTGCGCCAGAACATGAAGCGCGTGACTTCGTCATCGAAACGGATGGTGTTGTAGCCGACGCCTATGGTGCCGGTTTGCGCCAGTTCGCTTTCGATTTTTGCCGCGAACTGATATTCCGGTATGCCGCGTTCAAGGCAGACTTGCGGCGTGATACCGGTGATCAGGCACGATTGCGGATCGGGCAGGAAATCGTTGGCGGGCTGGCAGTACAGCATGATGGGTGCGCCGATTTCATTGAGTTCGGCATCGGTGCGGATGGCGGCAAATTGCGCTGGCCGGTCGCGACGCGTATTGATGCCGAAGGTTTCATAGTCGTGCCAGAGAAAGGTGTGCGTGGACATCGTGAATAATGGGTAAATGGTAAGGCGGCGCTGGTTTAAGCCGATACTTGATTGCGCCCGGCTTCCTTGGCGCGGTACAAGGCTGCATCAGCCCGCGTGATGAGGTCTTCCTGATCGTGTTGCGCATCCAGTGTAGCGATGCCGAAGGACGCAGTCAGGTGCGGCAGCGGCACATGCATATCTTCAAAGACCACTGCTTCACGCATGCGTTCGCACAGGCGCTGCGCGACCATTCTACCGGTCGCCGCATTGCTGTCCGGCAGAATGACGGTCAACTCTTCGCCGCCGTAGCGCACGGCGAAATCGCTGGGGCGCAATGCCGCGTTCAATACTCCGGCTGCAATGCGCAAGGCGTGGTCACCCATCTGGTGACCGTATTGATCGTTGAGTTTCTTGAAGTGATCCAGATCGATCATGATCAGCGACAGTGGCCGGCCGGCATGGTGTGCTTCCTCGACCAATTCCGCCAGCTTGTCATTCAGCCAGGCACGATTATACAAACCGGTCAGGCCGTCCAGCATCGATAGCTGGCGATAGAATTCGCCGACTTTTTCACGTCGTCGCAATTGCGCATTGGCTGCACGCAGGCGGAATGACAACTGGCGCAACAGATTGCGTGCCACACCATCGACTTCATCGATCAGTTTCCACAAGGTGCGCGATGGAATGACCAGTAGATCGGTTTCTTCCAGTGCCATCAGGGTATTGGCATGCACCGCCTCATCCAGTACCGATAATTCGCCTATGCTTTCGCCGGGCAGGATTTTATCGCTACGCACCTGCTGCGTATCGTCGGCCAGCAGCGTGTTGCCCAGCACGCCGCGCAAGACTACGTACACGCATGCTGCGGTGCCGTGCATGTTCGGCAGTGCCTCGCCACTCGATATCCGCTGTATTGCGCACTGTTCCAGCAGCGTGCCGACAGCCGGGTCGGTAACGCCGTCGAATAAATGCAGCTTGTCTATCGTGTAAGACGACGCGCCAAAATACGTAATTTGTTCCAACTTCGTCTTTCTATTTTTCCGCCAGCAGTACGCGACTTACTTCATCGAACTGCAATTCCGTTTCATGAAATACCTGTAGATAAACTTCTTCACTCAGCCCCAATCCTTCCCATGCGCTTGGCGATACCGGCGGCACCATATCATCTTCCTGTCCGGACAGATCGAGAGCGTGCACGATGGCATTGGCAATATGCACGATGGAGGCGAGCGAATTGATTTTCTGCCCTTCCGGCTGGTGATGGCCGGCAATTGCAAAGCGGATCGTGTCGGAAAAATTCCAGTGCGCGGCCAGTGCCTCGCCTGCCATCGCATGGTCCATGCCCATGATCGTCTGCTCGGCTTCCAGCCACTGACAATCATGCAGGTTACGGTAGGCGATGACGGCATCGTATTCACGCCGGAAATACGTGACGAGCAGCAGGCGACCGACATCATGCAGCAAACCGGCAGTAAATGCGTAATCCTGATTGACGTGCAGATGCCGCGCCAATACACGTGCACAGACTGCGGTCGCGATCGCATGTCGCCATATCGCGATGAAATTCAAGCTGGCGCAGTCGGACGAAGGGAAATAGCCGGTCAATGCCGTTGCCGTGACGACATGCCGTACCGAATCCACGCCTATCAGTGTGATGGCCTGTTGAATCGTCGTGACCTTGGCTTGCACACCGTAAAAAGAAGAGTTGGCAAAGCGCAGCGTTTTGGCGGCGAGCGCCTGATCGAGCATCACCTTGCGGGTAATGATGTTGATATCGTCGTCATCGGGGCCTATGCTTTTCATCAAATCCTGCACGATGGCCGGCAAGGCTGGCAGATCGCGAATCTGGTCAAGCACCCGCTGAAAATGCAGCGTGCTGATATTCGGCTCAGGAAGCTGGGACGTCATGACTGTCCTCCGAGGCGAAAATCGCGTACATAGCGCTGCAATAAAACATTGGCCGGACTATCGTCCAATTTACGGAAAAGCCGCTCGAGCCGTTGCTGGAAATATGCGTGTTGTATTGCCTCTTCTTCCGGCGTTAACTCTCCCGTCATGATGCTAAGCGAAACGACATCGTGCCTGCGCAGCGATTCGATGGTTTGCTCGGTCAGCGTTACGCCTTTCGGCAGCAACACCTGTCCTTGCAAATCGAGCAGATCGTCCGACAGAATCATGCCGGGGCTGACGTCTGCTAATGCAAGTTGAGTCTTGATGGTGGTCACGATGGCAATCTCATTTTTCTGATGTCAAGCTAGCTTACCACCGGGCACAGGATGTATCTATCTGGAAATAGTTTGCGTGTTGTATGCAGACGCCTGGCGGAAAGCACAAGCGCGATGAGATGGAAAAAAAGAGGCACGTTACACGCAGTATCTGTTCCGCCCCAGATTTTTTGCCTCGTACAAGGCAGCATCTGCGCGGCGTAGCAGTTGCGGCCACGAACACTCGATATTTTTGGGCAAAATGGCCATACCCACGCTGATGGTCACGGGATGGGTGCCGAGAAAACGGTATTCACGCATCGCCTCGACCAGACGCTGGCCGATCTGCGCTGCGCCCTGGCTATCGACGCCGGGCAGAATAATCAGGAATTCTTCCCCGCCATAGCGTCCCACCAGATCGATGGCGCGGCAGGTTTGCTGCAGGATGGCGGCAACTTCGGTAATGACGGTATCGCCGGCAGCATGGCCGAACTCATCGTTAAAGCGTTTGAACAGATCGATATCGATAAATGCGATCGCCATTTCGCGTTGTAGGCGGATAGACAGATGCAGTTCGCGTTCACCAGTCTCCACAATGGCACGGCGATTGAAGAGTTTACTCAATTCATCGTGCGTTGCCAAATGACGGTTTTCGTCGACCGTGCGTTCAAAATACAGCAACAGCAAACCAATCGAGAACAGTACCGTGCCGATGGTAGGAATCAGGTAAGTCACGATGACTTCCGGGGTGGTAGTGAGTGCAGTAACCGTCAGGCCCCGGCTGATATAGCTCGCCGCGATACCGATTTTCAGGGTGTAACTGACCATCAGCAGCACGATCGCACCTTGCACCAGCTTTTGGACAAAGGAGCGCGGCCAACCACCTTGTCCCTGCCAGATCGCGTGGAAGCTTAATCCGAGCAGGATCAATGTGGTCACGGAATACAGGATGGAGCGCTGAGCGGCGGTTGCATTGACATACAGCAGCATGGAAAGTGCCAGCAGGAATGCGGCAACAATACCCCAGCCCCATTTGGATGGCTGCTTTTTATAAAAAACAAGGATGCCGTGCCATTGATAAATCAAGCCGGCCATGATCAGGCCGATGCCGCTCAGCAGGGCCAAAGCACGAGGCAAGCGACTGCTCAGGATCGCGATCAACAAACCAAGCGCTATACAGCTGCCGGATATGGCCCAGTAGCGGGTGCATTTGTCGCTGGGTGCAGCAAAAAAAACGCCGGCCATGACCAGTGCAATACAAAATTGCACAAGAATCAATACGGTGCCGGCAGTGAGTGCATCCATGATGGTGCGATCCGAAGCTAAAAGCATGCTGAAATTTGCGGGCTTGAAACAAGTCTAGCGGATTCTCATGGGAAATATTGTTAATTATTGTGCCGCAAAGAAATAGAAAAAACAGCTGCCGAAAACGTCAATCCAGGCAACGTATTCCGGCGCTATTGTCGCCTGTAAAAACCGGGGGTAGGATGCTGGAATCATGTCAAGTCGGAGTCATCATGTCCAAGCCCCTTATTGCCGTTCTTGTTGCCGCGCCTATGCTCCTGCTGACCATGCCGGGCTTCGCTGCGGGCAATATAAAACCGGGTTTGTGGGAGATGACGATGCAATCGGACATGATGAAAAACATGCCGAAGATGTCGCCGGAACAAATCCAGCAAATGGGCAAGATGGGCATCGATATGGCGCAGTTGCAAAGCGGCGCCATCGTCAACAAGATATGCATCACGAAGGAAATGGCTGAGCGCGATGAGGTGCCGCAGATGAGTGCGAAGGAAACCGGTTGCGAGCTCAAAAATGCGCAACGCAGCGGCGCGACTTATACGGTGGATATGGTGTGCAATGGTCCTGCGATGAAAGGCAAGGGGACGATCAAAACCGTCTATGCCAGTGATCAGAGCTTCAGCGCCAGTTCGACATTCAAGGGAGCCGTTGGCGGCAGGCCGGTCGATGACCGCAATGACAGTAGCGGCAAGTGGCTAAGTGCCAACTGCGGCTTGGTCAAACCGATGCAGGATCCGATGCAGAAAAAATAAGACGTCGGGAACGGCGGGAGATGTGCATGCCGCCGATGACGATTTATTCTTCTTCCGGCATGGTCTGCGCGTACTGGCGCAAATCGTTCAGACTGACAATTTGCAGGATCGTCTGATTGGTGCTTTCCAGCACCACCTTGGGTGCCATGCCGGCGTGCCATGCTTCCACCCAGCGATTGGCGCACAAGCACCATTGGTCGCCCGGCTTCAAACCGGGGAAATTCCATTCCGGGCGCGGTGTGGATAAATCATTCCCGCATTCCTTGCTGAACTCCAGGAATGCAGCCGTCATCACGGTGCAAATAATATGCGTGCCGACATCTTCTTCATTTGTCTTGCAGCAACCATCGCGGAAATATCCGGTCAGCGGCTTGAAGGAACAGGGCACCAGAGGTTCGCCAAATACGTTTTTGGCTATGGGTAGAGTGGCTTGCGTCATAGTAAATTTGCTGGATATGGCATGGTAAGGTCAGGCCGGAGTTTGCAACTATACGCGCAAACGGGCTGTAAAGTCAGTACGGTTTTGCGTCGATTTCGCATGTGCAATAGCGCAGCTTCAATCGTGCTGGCGCAGACTTTGTTCCATATCTTCCATCTCGATTTCGATCGCCTTGGTGCTGATCGTGATTTCATGCAGCGACACCAGCAGCGACAACACCAGCATGAAGATGCTGAGGCCGAAGATGACTTTCGCGACCACAATCAGTTCGATAAAAACCAGCAGCATGGACAGTGCGCACAGCAAAAAAGACATCACGCCCATCGCCTGCATGCGTCGTATCAAAAGTACGCGTTGGCGCAGGTTGGAAATTTGCCGTATCACTTCTTCCCGGGCGCCATTCTGATACTTGACGTGCAACTGGCGTATCAATTGTGCCGTTACCAGAAAGCGGTTGGTATACGCCAGCAGCAGGAGCGAGATGGCGGGGAAGAGCAGGGCAGGAGTAGTCAGATCCATAAGTTCATCTAGTAAGGGTTGGTCTAGAAAAAGGCATATCCGCGCTTGTGGCGCAGCATGGTCAATCACACAAAAGTGCATCCGTCAGGGTGAAAAACGGGTTTGCCCAGTTGCGCAGCAGGAGAAAAGGCCGGTGAGCAGCTTCAACCTGACGATAGTATCTGTTGATACTACCGTGTCGCTATTGTAATAGCGAAGGCTGACGGCAGGATTACGCCGCAGGGTTGCGTTTGACAAAAAACAGGCCGGCGCCGATCGCCATCAGCAAGCCGCCAAAGAAGCGATTCTGTTTTTTCAAGGCGTGTGCGTCGCGGAAGAAGCGCTGCATCGCAGAGGCTGCCAGTGCATAACCATGCATCACGATCACATCGATGGTGCACATCGTTATCGCCAGTATCAGCAGTTGCGGCAACAGCGGCGCACCCTGCACAATAAACTGCGGCAAGACCGCCACCATGAAAATCACGCCTTTGGGATTGGTCGCGTTGGTAAAAAATCCAAGCAGGAAGCGTTTGCGCCAGCTTGGCACATGCGCGGGTGTTGCTGCCGGTGCGCTTACATCCGGCGGGATGGTTACTTTTGCGCGCCACTGACTCCAGCCGAGATACATCAGATACAAGGCGCCGATGGTCTTGACGATATTGAAGGCAACTTCCGATGCCAGCAACAAGGAACCGACGCCGGCGCCTGCGATCAGCAACAGCAGGATCAATCCGGCTTGCAGGCCGAAAATCGTGCCGGTGGTTTTCTTCACGCCGTATGACAAGCCATGCGACATGGACAGCACTGCACCGGAGCCGGGAGAAACAGCGATAAGGACAGCGGCAACAAGAAAGGTGAGCCAGAGGGTGAGAGTCATGATGGGCGATACGGCAAAGCCAACATGATAAACCGTACCGGCGTGGTCTGCTTTCTTCTGTGCGGCCAGTTGACAGGGTGATGCGCACGCTCTCCACAAACGTATCCAAATTGATTACACTGGAATTGTCTGCCATTGCAGGTCTGCTTACTACACGTCGGGGTGTAGCTCAGCCCGGTAGAGTACTGCGTTCGGGACGCAGGAGTCGGAGGTTCGAATCCTCTCACCCCGACCACATTGATGCATCAAAGTTTTCGTTTGTTGCGCAGCTTCAGCTCAAGGCCGCGACGACAATGCGCGTCGCGGATGCGATGACATCGTCACGAGGGCGCGCTTCTTTTTCATGCTGTGTGAAGTAGATTGCTGCGACGATGGGTGCGCCCGTCGCCGGCCAGATGACGCCGACATCGTTGGTCGTGCCGTAAGAGCCGGTGCCGGTTTTGTCGCCGACTATCCAGTCTTTGGGTACGCCAGCCAGCATGCGCTTGCCGCCGGTTGTATTGCCTTTCAACCAGGCCGTCAGCTGTTCGCGTTGCGGCAGTGCCAGGGCGTCGCCAAGAGTCAGTCGCTGCACACTTTTTTCCATCGCTGCCGGTGTGGACGTATCGCGCAAGTCGCCGGGAATGGCAGTGTTCAATTCCGGCTCCCAGCGATCCAGACGGAAGGTATCGTCGCCGATAGTGCGCGCATAGGCGGTTACCGCTGCCGGCCCACCCAGCTCTTGCATCAAAAAATTCGCCGCTGCGTTATCGCTATATTGCAAAGTCGCTGCGCAAAGCTCGGCGATGCTCATGCCGTCAGCGATGTGGGTTTGTGTAATCGGTGCGTAGCCTGACTTCTCAACTTCGTCCCTGTTGTAGCGTATGCGTTTATTCAGCAAGTTCTTGTCTGTTGTGCCCTTCTGCAGGATGGCCGCAGCAACGATGGCCTTGAATGTGCTGCACACAGGGAAGCGTTCATCGGCGCGATATTGCACGCGCATGCCGTTGGCTGTATTGAGCGCAGATAAACCAAGCCGTCCATGAGCGGACGCCTCAAGCCTTGCCAATTCTTGCTGTATTGCGCTGCGAGCGATCCTTTGATCTCTGGCGAATGCCGACATGGATACACCAGAAAATGGAGCCGCGATGGTGGCCAGCAAGAGGGCGCGTCTGTGTACGGAATGGGACATGGCTTTCTCTGCAAATTTTTTTCGGAACGCGGTAAAGACTGGCAGCGCAGGCGGTTTACTCACCGGTTCTGACAAACAAGGTTTCCAGCGGGGTATCACCAACAACCCGACTGCGATGACCGTGCAGGCTGTTGTCAAATTTCGCGCCTTCCGGCAACAGATCGTTAGAGAAGAAATGATCGCCCGCCTTGAAGATGCGAGCCGTTCCATCGCGCAAACCGATTTCCATTTGGCCACTCAATACCACCAGCCATTGCGCAGTGGTCGTGCAATGGAAATCGCTGCTCACGCCCGCTGGACTTTTCCGTACCTGAAATCCATTGGACGGGAAGAGTTCGGACAGCAAGGCCTTAGGCGAACCGTCCGGCAATGCGAGGTCTTCTTCGCGAAATTTTGCGTAACCGTCGACGTCGGTGTACAGAATGATGTGCTTGAAAGTGGTCATGGCATTTTATGAAATAGGGAGAGAGGAATTGTAAACAAAACGAAGGATCGCGAGTGGCTGTCTTTGTGAAATCGAGTCATATCGAATAGTGAGCAACAGCCGAAAAAGGATGTTCGGCTACCGCCAGCAGGCGTAGCCGAATTCAGTCTTTGCGCATACGCAGAAACGCAAGCGAATCTGATTAAAAACGAAATCAGAAATTGATCTTGACCGAAGCGGCGCTGCGCCTGGCGTCGCCGTGGAACACGGTTTCTATATTATTGCCATCGGGGTCAATGACAAAGGCGGCGTAGTAGCCGGGGTGGTAGTCGCGCAGTCCCGGCGCGCCATTATCGGTGCCGCCGTTGGCTAGCGCCGCTTTGTGAAACGCCTCGACCATGGCTTCGTTCCTGGCTTGAAATGCAAGGTGATACCGACCGGTTAGCTTTCCTTGCGCGGCCTGACTATCGGCGGTGGAGACAAACAGTTCGTCGGCCCAAAAATAGCCTTCGCCGCTACCGCCCAGCGGGACTTCAAGAGCATCGAGTATGGCCATATAGAATTGCTGGCTCGTCGCGAGATCATTTACCACCAGTTGAATATGGTCAATCAAGCGACCACGATGAAGTTCTTGTGTTTCCATAGTGCACTCCAATCAAGATGAACGTTCCCCTGTAGTTTTATTCTAGCGCAGGCTTGCGGTGCTAACGACGTTGCAAGGCACCGGGGAAATCTGGCGCACAAAAAAACCAGCCGGAGCTGGTTGTGGGCGTCGTTGGTCTTCGACACAGCGCAACGATCTGCTCGCGCTCTTTAAGGATTCATGTATAAAGAAAGCGCGGTGACGCCGATAACAAATATCGTAGTGATAATTTTCCACTTCGTGTTCATGCTTACTCCATTCGCAATGTGAGTGCGCAGTATACCCAAGCCCTATGCACAGCGAAATATCTGTTTGCGGTGTTTTCGGGTAGGTGTTGGCTAACTTGCACTGAATTCCACGGTCACGCCGCTCAGTGCGCGCCTGTCGCTGCAGTCACAAACTCTATCATCACACCCGGTGTCGGGGAGACAAACAATTGTCGTTCGCCGGTAGCCGGCACTTCTGAGGATTGATATGCAAACTTGTCGCTGTGCAGTCTGGCGATGAGTTTGTTCCACCCGGCATCATCTTCTACCCTGAATGCAATGTGATCGATGCGCGATGGTGTTTTGGCGAGTGGACGATCGGAATTGCTCTTGATCAGATGGATGACGGGTTTGCCGTCGTGGTGCAGCCAGTAACCTTCAAAGCTGAAAGGCGGGCGCTCGCCTTCAGTCAGGCCGACGATATGGCAGAAGAAGTGGCGCACTTCTTCCAGATGCGGCGTAACGACGGTTGCGTGATCGAGTTTCATGCGCTTATTTTAAATGCTTGTCGCCAAATGTTGAGGCCGACTTCTCTTCCTGTTAGATCTGCGCATATCTGTCGCCATGCATGGCGGAAGGTGCTGTTAAATGTTCGGTCGGATCGAACTTGCAGCCATGCGGAATAATCTAATTTAATTGGGCATATGAAGTTTCAATCGGAGTGATCATGCGAGGCAGTGTTCGCTGATCCATTCCGCACACGGCAGGCGAAGCAAATGAACGAGTCAGTGATCTTTAAAGATCGCATGGACGCTGCAGAGCAGTTGGCGGCAGGCTTGCAAGAGTATCAGGGCCGTAACCCCTTGATACTGGCGATTCCACGCGGCGCGGTGCCGATGGGGAAAGTGCTCGCGGAGCGCCTGCATGGAGAGCTGGATATCGTGCTGGCACACAAGCTGGCCAGCCCCTTCAATCCGGAGTTCGCGATTGGCGCCATCGACGAGACGGGCTGGGTTTATCTGTCGTCCACCGGCGAAGAAGATGAAGACACGATCGCCATGACTGAAACAATCAGGGAACGGCAGCTGGCTGAACTGAGACAGCGACGCATTCTGTATGCACCCTTCATGCGTCCCATTGATCCGCAGGGCCGGATTGCGATCGTGGTGGACGATGGCCTGGCGACCGGTGCGACCATGATTGCCGCATTACATGCCGTGCGCGCCAGACAGCCTGCCGAGCTGATATGCGCGATCCCGGTCGCCGCGTCAGACAGCCTGGAAAAAATCACACCGCTGGTCGACAAGGTGGTGTGCCTGCATGAGACATGGCAATTCGGCGCCATCAGCCAGTTTTATGCGCAGTTTTCTCAGGTGGATGATGAGGAAGTCAGGCAGATACTCGCCGCAGGCAGCGGTGCGACAGTCCCGACTTCATTGCCGAATGGCTGAATGATGATCTGGTCCGTCTACGCGGCGGCGAAGCGCTGCTGCAGATAGGCAATGATCTCGCGCGAGTCGTACAGCCAGCGCGTCTTTTGCTCTTCGTCGGTGATTTTCAGGCACGGCACCTTGCTGCTGCCGCCTTGCGTCAACAGGGTTTGGCGATTTTCTGTCGAATGCTGTGCATCCCGCAGCTCCACTTTCAATGCAAGCCGACGCAATTCCTGACGCACCTTGATGGAAAACGGACAGGTAGAAAATTGATACAAAGCCAATTGCCGGCACTCGGCATCGACGCGCGCCTGATCAGCGGCGGCGCGCACCAAGCCCTTCGGTTTGGTCATCTGTTCATGCAAGAGCATAAAAGGGCCAAGAATCAGACGTACCAGTTTAAAAAAATATTTCATCAATGCCTTATGGTGATTCGAGTGCAGGATAGTAATAGACAATCAGGCAGTCGGGTGGGTGGAGTGTGCGTTATTTGTAGCCTGATATTTTCAATGAGGCGAGTTGGTCGAATGTCATGTGACTGGATTAACAAATATCGAACCGAGTATTTTTAGTTTCAACAACAGCTTCCATTAATTGTCGAAATAGCCAATGCCCTTGGCCATCAGCGCAGCGCACAGAATCATCAATCCCAGCAAGGTCAGTTCCACATGAATGATCATGCGCAGCTTGCGGTTTTGCGCATCGCTCAATGTGGGAACGACACCTTGCTTGATAGACTTGCCCCACTTGATGAAGGTGACAGTCGGCTGGATAGAGATCAGGCCGACGATGAGGAAGAGAATCATTTTCGCGATGAAGGGCGCGCTATGTAGATAGTAGTCCGCGCCTTTTTCAAAATACATCACGCGCAAGCCGCCGAAGATCAACACCAGGACGGCGGATGCGCCGTAGATGGCGTCGTAGATCTGTATTTTTCTTGCGGAGGTTAGCGTTAGCTGCTGTTTCAGCATCAGCATTTCTGCTGACAGGACTAGCATGATTACTACAAAAGCAATGTGATGAAGGAATGCGAATATAGCAGTCATTTCAAATTCCTCATTATCATCTTTTGTAAAAATAGCCGCTGCTACTTGAATGCATATTCAAATCTGCTTTGTGCGATAGATTGAATCCGCAAGTCTAGTTCCAGTAGAAACAAGCTTAGATAAAACTCTTAGTTGCTCCTTGCACGCTCTGTTGTCTGTCGGGTGCGGATAATTCATGCCATGATCGATTTCACCCCAGATCTCTTCAAAAAGAGTTCTAACTTGAATTTCGCAGCAGATGTTTGAATGCTCTTGTGGCTTTACTACGTAATGGATACTGGTGTAGTAGGAAGCCTTAATTTCTGTAATAAGTCCCAAGCTTTTAAAAAATTCAGTAGCTTCAGGATCCCAAGAATATACTTTTGGTGGTTCGTGTAAAAACCATTCCCGATTATTTATCTGTTGAAGAATATGGGCGTGAATGTCTGGAAACTGATCTTGATAGAGATGTAAAATTCTTACGCCAGCAAGATCGGTTACTTGCTCAAATATATTATCCCCAGATATTGGATTCTTATCTTCCCACTTGCGTGTGATTTTGTCTTTTAAATGGCCTTCGTTTTTGAGTCTGCTTTTTATTGTATGGATGACTGGGGTTCCATATTGATTGAGTGTGGGTTCAAGTTTAAAAAAATCTACAACACCATTTAAGAATCGCTCAAAGAGATGTTTGTTTTTACCAAACTTGTCGATTGCTGAGGCGATGCTGTCTTCTTTTGTCATATTCATCCTAACAATTGAATTCTCTTTAAGAGTGCTTCGCAGAATCCGCGATACGCTTTACCGGTCTCTACGTATTTTGCGCTAGCGCCTCTTAGTGTATTTATATGTTCCGTCTCAATCATAGGCAACGAAGGTACCTTCCACATCGGAGTGTGATAGTGCTGAGCCATCGTTGGGAAAGTATTGTGTGAGTGCATAACGGCGGTTTCACCTATTGGCTCACTTAGCGCTTTATCGTCTAAATGACTCCTTAGTCCTTTCTCTATGCATTGCTTAATAGTCTCTGGTATTCGGCTTGCATAATTAAAGTGCGCATGCGCTAAATTCCAAGTGTTATTTACGCCTGAGTATTTTTTCGCGTTATATAGTGTGTAACCTAAGAATGAAACAAATTCTTTAGGAAAAGAATGTCTTTTTTCTTCTGAGATAAGTTGATAAATAACATTGAACTCCGCTTTCCAAGCGCTGAGCGATTTGCCAATGTTACGTATCCCATACAGCGAGAACAAATCCGGAGCCGCAGGTACAAAGAATCCATCTACTGTTGAGATTACTACTTTGTTCAATGAGCCTAAACTCGGTGACGTATCTATTATTACGTAGTCATAATTGTGCAGTGCGGCGTATCGCTCGCTGATTTCTCGGATTTTGGTAACGGTTCGTATTGCCAGCGGGTCGCCACGATAAATTCCAGCCCATCTTTCGGCAATTTTGTCTTCGTACAAATGTAATGTGAGCCTGCCTGGCACGATATCCAGCGAACTTGATAACTTTACTGGGGGTGGCAAAGACTCTAAGTCACCAGTACCTTCCTCGGTTGGTTTGAGTATGAAATGGAGGCTTCTTTGTTCTGAAATTAAGGTGTTAAATTCTAAAGGGCTTAAGGAATTTTTTGATGATTCAAATCCCTCATCAATAAACCTATCTTCCTTTTCCCAGATTTTATGAATTAATTCTTGATCTAAGGAGTAAATAGTCAAATTGCATTGTGGGTCTGCATCAATCATTAAGACTTTGTAGCCCATTTCCGAGAGTGCATGCCCAACATGGTAAGTTAGCGTCGTTTTCCCTACCCCGCCTTTGTTATTAAATACTGAAATAGATTTCACTTGTTAACTCCGCATAGGTTTATAGCCGTCTTTTCATTCGGACATGTCGATCAAAATTTTGAACTTATTTCCCCCAACTATCCTTCAGCGTCACCACCCGATTAAACACAGGCTTCCCAGCCTTGCTGTCCACGCGATCCGCAACAAAATAACCATGACGTTCAAACTGCAGTTTCTCATCCGGTTGTACTGCTGACACGCCCGGTTCTACATATGCAGTAATCACTTCCTTGGAATTCGGATTCAGCGCCAGTTTGAAATCCTTGCCACCTGCATCCGGATGCGCATCGGTGAAGAGGCGGTCATATAAACGCACTTCTGCTTCGAGCGCGTGGGCTGCGCTGACCCAGTGCAGGTTGCCTTTGACTTTGTAATTGGCCGAACCTTCGGTGCCGGATTTGCTGTCGGGGAAATAGGTGCAATGGACGGCGATGATGTTGCCGTCTGCATCTTTGTCCGCGCCCACGCATTCAACTACGTAGCCGTAACGCAGACGTACTTTGTTACCGGGGAAGAGGCGGAAGTAGCCTTTGCTTGGCACTTCCATGAAGTCTTCCTGTTCTATCCACAGTTCTTTACTGATCGGGAAGGTACGATTGCCGCGTTCCGGGTGATGCGGATGAACGGGTGCGCTGCATTCGACTGTTTCGCCTTCAGGGAAATTGTCGATGATCAGTTTGAGCGGACGCAGTACGGCGATGGCGCGTGGCGCCTTGTCGTCGAGGTCATCGCGCAGTGCGCCTTCCAGCGTACTCATGTCGATCCAGCTGTCTACCTTGGCGACGCCTATGCGTTCTGCAAAGAGTTGTATCGATTCCGGCGTAAAGCCGCGACGACGGATGCCGACGATGGTAGGCATGCGCGGATCGTCCCAGCCGTCGACGATGTTTTCTTCCACCAGTTGTAGCAGCTTGCGCTTGCTGGTGATGGCGTAGGTCAGGTTGAGGCGGGCGAATTCGTATTGATGCGGCAGCGGCTTGGTGAAGAAGCCGCCTTCGGCCAGACGTTCCAGTACCCAGTCGTAGAACGGACGGTGATCCTGGAATTCCAGCGTGCAGATCGAGTGCGTGATGTTTTCAATCGCGTCTTCGATCGGGTGCGCGTAGTCGTACATCGGGTAGACGCACCATGTGTCGCCGGTGCGATGGTGATGTGCGTGGCGGATGCGGTAGATCGCCGGGTCGCGCATGTTCATGTTGGGCGAGGCCATGTCGATCTTGGCGCGCACGATGTGTTCGCCGTCCTTGAATTCGCCGGCCTTCATGCGACGGAACAGATCCAGCGATTCTGCCGCAGGGCGATCGCGGAACGGCGAGTTCTTGCCGGCTTCGCCGAAGTTGCCTCGGTTCTTCGCCATGTCGTCAGCGGACTGGCTGTCGACGTAGGCGTGACCGGCGGTGATCAGGTATTCGGCCATTGCATACAGTTGGTCGAAGTAGTCGCTGGCGAAGTACAGGTGTTCCTTGTCGCCGACGTGCCAATCGAAGCCCAGCCATTTGACGCTGTCGATGATGGTGTCGACGTATTCCTGTTCTTCCTTGGTCGGATTGGTGTCGTCGAAGCGCAGGTTGCAGCGGCCGGCGTAATCGCGCGCCAGGCCAAAGTTCAGGCAGATCGATTTGGCATGGCCGATGTGCAGGTAACCGTTCGGCTCCGGCGGGAAGCGGGTGATGACGGTCGGCAGCGGCTGGCCGTCTTTGCCGACGCGGTTTTCATGTTTGCCGGCGGCGAGATCGGTTTCGATGATGCTGCGCAGGAAATTGGAAGAAGCCGGGGTCGGATTGGTGCTGCCGTTTTTTGTATCGTTGCTCATGAGTGCTTGTACCTTGCTGTGGTGCGCAATGTTGAAGTAAAGGGCATTTTACCGTAGCGGCTACGCTGCCTGCGCACTATATGGCAGCGCAACGGAATTGGCGTGCCATTACAGGCTGGATGCGGCTAATACGATAACTGTGCGGATGCCATTGCAGCAACCGCCAAAGCAGAATCGGCAGCCTGCCCGTCGTCAAGAAACCAGACTGCAGACAAACCTGCATAAGCCATGATCCATTGCAGCAGACGTTTGCGCTGCAGGCCCGAAGCTTCGATGACTATCTCCAGCTGTCTTTCAAAGCGCGGGGAGGACGACAGTTGCAAGCTCGGGGTTGCAGAAAATATTTGCGTAGTCGTAGCCACGTTCACCTATCAATCCCTTGGGATCGATGGCGAGCCAGCCGCGTGTGCCGAAGTCCAGAACGTTGGCGTGATGGATATCTCCATGCAATATGCAGACATTCTGTGGCGTAGCTAGCAAGCTGCGTGCATGCGCCGCGCACTCTGCAATCAGTCCGCCGTATTTTTTCGCGCCGGGTTCGAGATCCTTGAGCCATGGTTGCAGCGGGATCAGTTCGGGCAAGGGCTTGTTGCGCGGCGCATGCAGTTGCGCAGCAGTCTGGCACAGGATACGGGTGGCTTCGTCATCCTTGCAATTCATTGCCATATCGAGCAGGGAATTCGGCCCTTCTGCGCGCTCCATCAATATGGCATCGCCGTCATGGGCGAGCACCCGCGCTGCACCTTGCCCTTCCCACCATGCCATGAAGATGCCGCCACGCTTTTCCTCGGGTTCGATGGCGACCTTCAACATTGCAGGCGTATCACCCATGCGAACCGGCAGCAGATGACTGCTGTGCCTAAGGATGGGAGCGCCATCAGCCTGTACGTTGAATTTTTTCAGGTAGCCTTCAAACATGCTGGTGGCGATGGTGCGCTGTTGGCTGCTTAATGGATAACTTAATAGCCGACTGCCTGCCCGTCGCGACGCGGATCGCTGGCGGCGATGTAGCCGTTTTCGGTTTTCCAGATGAACTGGCCGGAGCCGAAATCCATGTAGTAGTCGGCGACTTTTTCTATCTTGTGGCCGCGTGCCAGCAATGCCGCGTGTATTTCCGGCGACATGGCCGCTTCTACATTGAGCGACAGGCCGACGTTGACCTTCCAGCGCGGGGCATCGCATGCAGCTTGCGGTTGCTGGTTGTAGGACAGCATGCGCACCAGGGTTTGTACATGGCCTTGCGGTTGCATATTGCCGCCCATGACGCCGAAGCTCATCAGCGGCTGGCCATCCTTGCTGAGGAAGCCGGGGATGATGGTGTGGAAAGGACGTTTGTTCGGCGCCACGCAGTTCGGATGATTGGGGCTGAGGTTGAAGCTGAAACCGCGGTTCTGCAGGCTGATGCCGGTGCCAGGAACCACCACGCCGGAGCCGAAGCCCATGTAGTTCGACTGGATGAAGCTGACCATCATGCCGCTTTCGTCCGCTGCGGTCAGATAGACGGTGCCGCCTTTTGGCGGTGTGCCGTGACTGAAGCGGCTTGCGCTGTTCAGGTCGATCAGTTTGGCGCGTTCGCTCAGGTAACCGTCGTCGAGCAAATCCTTGACGGTCACTTGCGTCATGTATTTTTCATCGGCGACCCATTTGTAGGTATCGGCAAAGGCGAGCTTCATGGCTTCGATCTGCATTTGCTGGGCTTCGACGGAATCGATAGGGAAGCGCGTGATGTCCAGCTTGTCGATGATGCCGAGTGCGATCAGTGCGGCGATGCCCTGGCCGTTAGGCGGGATTTCGTGCACGGTATGGCCGGCGTAATTTTTCTGGATAGGCGTGACCCATTCCGGTGTGAAACCGGCGAGGTCGGCCAGCGTCATTTGCGCGCCGTGTTCCTTCGCGTACTTGACGATAGCCTCGGCCAGTTCGCCGCGATAGAAGGCTTCACCTTTTGTTTCGGCGATTTTTCTCAGCGATTCGGCAGCGTCCTTGAAGACGAAGTTTTCACCGACTTCCGGCGCACGGCCGTGCGGCATGAAGGCATCTGCAAAGCCGGGCTGATTTTGCAGAATCGGAATTGCATTCACCCATTTTTTTTGCACCACTGGCGCCACCATGTGTCCGCGTGCGGCCAGCTCGATCGCCGGTTCCATCAGATCGGCGAAGGGCAGCTTGCCGAATTTGTCCGACAGCGCGACCCAGCTGGCGACGGCGCCGGGAACGGTAACGGTATCCCAGCCGCGCTCAGGGAATACGCCATTGTGTTTCTGCTTGAAATAATCGGTCGTCCAGCCGGCCGGCGAAGGGCCGGAGCTATTCAGGCCGTGCAACTGGTTGCCGTCCCACACCAGCGCAAACGCATCGCTGCCGAGGCCGCAGGAAACAGGTTCGACGATGGTCAGTGCAGCGGCGGCGGCGATCGCGGCATCGACCGCATTGCCGCCCTTGAGCAGCATGCGCAAGCCTGCTTGCGCGGCCAGCGGTTGCGAAGTCGCGACGGTATTGCGCGCGAACAGCGGCTGGCGGATCGATGGGTAGGGATTGTTCCAGTCAAATGAAGACATGCTGTGATCCTGATGATGTTGATTGAGTGCTCATGCAGCCGGAGCTGCAGGAATGAATTTTGACCGTGTTTGCATGTCTGCTGCTCATGCGGCGGCAAACGTGCGCGGAGTGCAGGCATTTTATCTCTTGTCGCGCGTTCAGTCTTGCGCCGGGCTTGCAAAATGCGCTGTTAATATGATGCCAATTCACTTGCACCAACTCGACAACTGGAATCAGCCATGTGGCCTTATCCCAAAATAGTGGCGCATCGCGGCGGCGGTGCGCTGGCGCCGGAAAACACCATCGCAGCCATGCGTTGCGGCTTGACGCATGGTTTTCACGCGGTGGAATTCGATGTGATGCTGGCCAGGGATGGCGTGCCTGTCGTCATGCACGATACGGTTTTCGGCCGCACGGTGGCAGGCGAGGGCAATGTGAATGAGTACACGGCGCAGGAGTTGGCGACGCGTGATGCGGGCGCGTGGTTTGGCGAGGAATATATAGGCGAACCTATCCCGACCTTCGAGCAGGTGGCAGCATTTTGCATGCAGCACCATATCTGGATGAATATCGAGATCAAGCCGGTGCCGGGATTTGAGGATCAGACCGGCTGGACGGTGGCGCAGGCAACGCATCGTTTATTTTCTGGCGTGCTGGGTAGATCGCCGGGCGCCTTGCCGCTGCTTTCTTCCTTTTCATTCGAGGCGCTGCAGGCGGCGCAGTTGGCGGCGCCGGATATTCCGCGCGGATGGCTGGTCGATGACATCCCGCCCGACTGGCATGAACGGCTGCTCGCCCTGGGTGCGATTGCGCTGCATACCAACCACAACAATCTGACGCCGTTACTCGCACGGGCCATCAAGGATGCGGGTTTCGGCCTGTTTTGCTATACCGTCAACGAGCCGGCGCGTGCAACGGAAATTCTGTCCTGGGGCGTCGATGCGTTTTGTACCGATCGCATCGATGTGATCGGGCCGACCTTCGGCAGCGCAACTGCGGCTATGCGTTGAAACGGCTTAGAACAGGCTGTTCAGGCGAAAAAACGGGTGTTTACAGTGTTGTTTCAGCCATCAAGCCGACAGGGCTATTGCGCGCTAATAACGTATAATCGCCGCTTTGCAGCACCCACTTCCTTACTTTGCCCAGAACATGAAATCGTCCGAAATCCGCGAAAAATTCCTGAAGTTCTTTGAGTCCAAAGGCCACACCATCGTGGCATCCAGCCCGCTGGTGCCAGGCAACGATCCGACCCTGATGTTCACCAACTCGGGCATGGTCCAGTTCAAGGACGTGTTTCTGGGCGAAGACAAGCGCCCGTATGTGCGCGCAACTTCGGTGCAAGCCTGCCTGCGCGCCGGCGGCAAGCACAACGATCTGGAAAACGTCGGTTACACCGCGCGTCACCACACTTTTTTCGAAATGCTGGGCAACTGGAGCTTCGGTGATTACTTCAAGCGCGACGCGCTGATGTGGTCGTGGGAGTTGCTGACCAAGGTCTACGGCCTGCCGGGCGAGAAGCTGCTGGCCACGGTCTATATCGAAGACCAGGAAGCCTACGACATCTGGACCAAGGAAATCGGTCTGCCGCCTGAGCGCGTGATTCGCATCGGCGACAACAAGGGCGGTCGCTACAAGTCGGACAACTTCTGGATGATGGCCGACACCGGCCCTTGCGGCCCATGTTCGGAAATCTTTTACGATCACGGCCCGCACATCGCCGGCGGTCCTCCGGGCAGCCCGGATGAAGACGGCGATCGTTACATCGAAATCTGGAACAACGTGTTCATGCAGTTCGACATGGCGGAAGACGGTACGGTCAAACCGTTGCCGGCGCCATGCGTCGATACCGGCATGGGCCTGGAGCGTCTGGCTGCGATTCTGCAAGGTGTGCACAGCAACTACGAGATCGATACCTTCGCTGCATTGATCAAGGCTGCAGGCCGCGAAACGAATACCAAAGACCTGAGCAATAACTCGTTGAAAGTGATTGCCGATCACATCCGCGCGACTGCATTCCTGGTTGCAGACGGCGTGATTCCATCGAACGAAGGTCGCGGCTATGTACAGCGCCGCATTATCCGTCGCGCGATTCGTCACGGCTACAAGCTGGGCCAGAAAAAACCTTTCTTCCACAAGTTGGTGAAAGATCTGGTCGAGCAAATGGGCGACGCATATCCAAAGCTGCAAGCCGACGCGCAACGCATCACCGAAGTGTTGAAGGCAGAAGAAGAGCGCTTCTTTGAAACGCTGGCCAACGGCATGGAAATCCTCGACGCAGCGCTGGCTGGCGGCGTCAAGGTATTGCCGGGTGAAGTCGCATTCAAGTTGCACGACACTTTTGGCTTCCCGCTCGATTTGTCGGCCGACGTTTGCCGCGAAAACGGCGTCAGCGTCGATGAAGCCGGTTTCGCTGCCGCGATGGAAAAACAAAAGGCAGCCGGTCGCGCAGCAGGCAAGTTCAAGATGGAGCGCGCGGTGGAATACACCGGCGCGGGCAACGTTTTCACCGGTTACGAAAATCTGCAAGAAGATGCAACTGTGGTCGGTTTGTACTTCGAGGGCACTGCGGTTCAGCAATTGACGGAAGGCCAGGCCGGCATCGTCGTGCTCGACACCACGCCGTTCTATGCGGAAAGTGGTGGCCAGGTTGGCGATCAGGGTTTTGTCTCGGCAGAAGGCGTGCAGTTCGGCGTCGAAGATACGCAAAAGATCAAGGCGGATGTCTACGGTCATCATGGCGTGCAGACACAAGGCACATTGAAAGTGGGCGACAAGGTGAAAGCGGCAGTGGATGGCGCACGTCGCGCCGCCACGATGCGTAATCACTCAGTCACGCACATCATGCACAAGGCTTTGCGCGAAGTGCTGGGCGATCATGTGCAGCAAAAAGGTTCGCTGGTCGATGCAGAAAAAACGCGTTTCGACTTCGCCCACAATGCACCTGTTACACACGAACAGCTACTGGAAATCGAAAAACGCGTGAATGCGGAAATCCTCGCGAACTCGGATACGAAAGCACGTGTGATGGATATCGAATCGGCACAAAAAACCGGCGCGATGATGTTGTTCGGTGAAAAGTACGGTGAAACCGTACGCGTGCTCGACATCGGCTCCAGCCGCGAATTGTGCGGCGGTACCCACGTGTCACGTACCGGCGATATCGGCTTGTTCAAGATCGTTGGCGAAAGCGGCGTTGCTGCCGGCGTGCGTCGTATCGAAGCGATTACCGGCGCGAACGCGTTGAGTTATTTCCAGGATCTGGAAGCGACCGTGCACAGCGCAGCGGCCACGCTGAAGTCGCCGCCTGCAGAATTGCAGCCGCGTCTGGCGCAGGTGCTGGATCAGGTAAAAACGCTGGAACGCGAAATCAATGCGCTCAAAGGCAAGCTGGCATCGTCGCAGGGCGATGAGCTGCTGTCGCAGGCAGTCGAGATCAAGGGCATCAAGGTGTTGGCGGCAAAACTGGAAAATGCCGATGCCGGTACTTTGCGCACGACGATGGACACGCTGAAAGACAAACTGAAAACCGCCGCCATCGTTCTGGCCGCCGTCAACGACGGCAAGGTCAGCCTGATCGCCGGTGTGACAGCCGACGCAACCGGCAAGGTCAAGGCGGGTGAATTGGTCAACTTTGTCGCGCAACAGGTTGGCGGCAAAGGCGGCGGTCGCGCCGATATGGCACAAGCCGGCGGCACCGATGCCAGCGGCTTGCCGGCTGCCTTGCAGGGTGTTGCTGCGTGGGTGGCTGAACGCGCCTAGACTTGGCTTGTTATCCGCAACGGCAGGGAATGTTCATCATTCCCTGCCGTTTTCTTTTCTTGATGCAAGGAATTGTTAAATAGGGATGGTTGTCACGCCCTAGGGCATCACCGATCAGTGTTTGAGAGTAGAATCGGCTGATTATGCAATAGCATTTTGATGTGAGAGCAAATCCATGGAATTTATCAAGGACCTCGATGCACGGGGTTTGAATTGTCCGTTACCGATATTGAAGACGAAGAAGGCACTGGCGGAGATGCTGACCGGCCAGGTGCTGCGAGTACAGGCAACCGATCCCGGTTCCGTACGCGATTTTCAGGCCTTTGCAAAGCAGACTGGCAATCAGCTGCTGGAGCAAAGCGAAGAAAACGAGATATTCACTTTCTTCATGAGGCGGAAATAAGGCGCGGATCAGCTGATCGCGCTTGCCGCATTGTTTGAATAGACGTTTTTCCTGGTGCAGAAATGCACTGTCCGGGCTCTTGTTGTGCCTTTTTTTCCTCTTTGCAATGCCGGTTTTTTGCGACGCGCAGCGCGGATATTTTCTATGTTCGCGCGCTGAATCACTGCTTGCCGCAAGTCCTGCATCGCAGCGACGCGGAAAACGCCCCTCACTTCCGTTTATAATCGTACCCAATTTGAATTTGTTTCATTCTGATTTTTCAAGGGCAGAGCTATGAAAGTGTTGGTTCCAGTCAAACGTGTGGTCGATTACAACGTCAAGGTTCGCGTTAAATCGGACCAGTCCGGTGTCGATATCGCCAACGTCAAAATGTCGATGAATCCATTCGATGAAATCGCAGTGGAAGAAGCGACGCGCCTGAAGGAAGCCGGCAAGGCGACTGAGATCATTGCTGTCTCCTGCGGCATTCTGCAATCGCAGGAAACCCTGCGTACCGCGATGGCGATCGGTGCCGATCGCGGCATTCTGGTGGAAACCGATGTCGAGTTGCAGCCATTGGCCGTCGCCAAATTGTTGAAGGCAATCGCCGACAAGGAGCAGCCGCAGCTGATCATCCTCGGCAAGCAGGCGATCGATGACGATGCCAACCAGACCGGGCAGATGCTGGCAGCCTTGCTGGACTGGCCGCAAGCGACCTATGCGTCGAAAGTCGAAGTCGATGGCGACAAGGTCAAGGTCACGCGTGAAGTGGACGGCGGACTGGAAATCGTCTCGCTGACGCTGCCGGCGATCATCACCACCGATCTGCGTCTGAACGAGCCGCGTTATGTGACCTTGCCCAACATCATGAAGGCGAAAAAGAAAACGCTGGATAACATCAAGCCGGCCGATCTGGGCGTTGATGTGACGCCGCGTTTGAAAACGCTGAAAGTCAGCGAGCCGCCCAAGCGTTCTGCCGGCATCATCGTGCCGGACGTTGCGACGCTGGTTGAAAAACTCCGCAACGAAGCCAAAGTCATTTAATCATCTGCGACAGTCGCTGGCGCATCACATACGCCGCTGACGTTTAGTTGAAACAAGCACAGGAAAATCATCATGACCGCACTCGTCATAGCCGAACACGATAATGCCTCTTTAAAAGGCAGCACTCTGCACACCATCACAGCCGCGCTTCAATGCGGCGGCGACGTTCACGTTCTGGTCGCCGGCCATCAGGCTGATGCGGCTGTGCAAGCCGCTGCAAAAATTGCCGGTGTTACCAAGGTGCTGGTCGCCGACGGCGCACAGTTTGCCGATGGACTGGCAGAGAATGTAGCCGCCCAGGTGCTGGCGCTGGCTGCGAATTATTCGCACATCCTCGCACCGGCCACCGCTTACGGTAAAAACATTTTGCCGCGCGTGGCTGCCAAGCTCGACGTGGCGCAAATTTCGGAAATCACCAAGGTTGTTTCCGTCGATACGTTCGAGCGTCCGTTCTATGCCGGTAACGCGATTGCGACCGTGCAATCGTCGGATGCGATCAAGGTCATCACCGTGCGTACAACGACTTTCGATTTGGCAGCAGAAGGCGGTTCAGCGACAGTTGAAAACGTCACAGCGGTTGCCGATTCCGGCAAATCGTCTTTTGTCTCGCGTGAGCTGGCAACCTCGGCCCGTCCTGAACTGACGGCAGCGAAGATCGTCGTTTCCGGCGGTCGCGGCATGGGTTCGGAAGAAAGCTTCAAGATTCTTGAGCCGCTGGCTGACAAACTCGGTGCGGCGATGGGCGCTTCGCGCGCAGCAGTCGATGCCGGTTACGTGCCCAACGACTGGCAAGTCGGCCAGACCGGCAAGATCGTCGCGCCTGATTTGTACATTGCAGTCGGCATCTCCGGTGCGATCCAGCATCTGGCCGGCATGAAGGATTCCAAAACCATTGTTGCGATCAATAAAGATCCGGAAGCGCCGATTTTCTCGGTGGCCGATTACGGCATCGTCGGCGATCTGTTCGAGATCGTGCCGCAACTGGTCAAGGAACTCGGCTAAGCAGAAAAAACAATCGTCGCCAAGCGACGAGGTGCGAAGTGGCAGCACAGATGGGCAGTACGTTAGGCGAGTTGTAGTGTGAGCGGGATTTTCTGGCACACTGCAATTTACCTGAACGTCCTGCCCATTTTCTTTAGGAGTTTCGCATGAGCTACGTCGCCCCATTGAAAGACATGCTGTTCGTGATGAACGAGCTGGCCGATCTGGCAGCCGTCAACGCCTTGCCGGGCTGCGAAGATGCGACGCCGGAAACGGTGGAAGCCGTGCTGGAAGAAAATGCACGATTCTGTAGTGAGGTCATTGCGCCGCTGAATCAAACCGGCGACCGGCAACCGAGCGCGTGGAAGGATGGCGTCGTCACCACCACGCCGGGTTTCAAGGAAGCGTTCAAGGCATATGGCGCTGCGGGCTGGCAGGGCGTGCAGCATCCGGTGCGTTTTGGCGGGCAGGGTTTGCCCAAGCTGGTGGCGACGCCCTGCATGGAGATGCTGAATGCAGCCAATCTGTCATTCGCACTATGCCCTTTGCTGACCGATGGCGCGATCGAGGCGCTGATGACGGCCGGCTCGGATGCGCAGAAGGAAACCTTCTTGCCGAATTTCATTGCCGGCAAGTGGACCGGCACCATGAACCTGACCGAGCCGCAAGCCGGCTCCGATCTGGCGCTGGTGCGTTCGCGCGCAGTACCGCAGGGCGATGGCACTTACAAAATTTCCGGCACCAAGATCTTTATCACCTATGGCGAACATGACATGGCGGAGAACATCGTCCATCTCGTGCTGGCGCGCACGCCGGATGCGCCGGAAGGGGTGAAGGGCATCTCGCTGTTCGTGGTGCCGAAGTTCATGGTCAATGAAGACGGTTCGCTAGGCGCGCGCAACGATGCTTATTGCGTGTCGATAGAACACAAGCTCGGCATCAAGGCCAGCCCGACTGCAGTGCTGCAGTTCGGCGATCACGGCGGCGCCATCGGTACGCTGGTCGGTGAAGAAAATCGCGGGCTGGAAACCATGTTCATCATGATGAACGCCGCGCGCTTTGCGGTCGGCATACAGGGTATTGCAGTGGCCGAACGCGCGTATCAGAAAGCGGTGTCCTACGCCAAGGATCGCGTGCAGTCGAAAGACCTGGACGGTTCGGCGACAGCAGTGTCCATCATTCATCAGCCGGATGTACGGCGCATGCTGATGAGCATGCGGGCGCAGATCGAAGCGGCGCGCGCACTGGCGTATGTCGGCGCAACCGCGTTCGATATTGCGCATCATCATGTCGGTGCAAAAGTGCGCAGCAGCAATCAGGCTTTCTATGAATTCCTGGTGCCGATTATCAAGGGTTGGGCCACCGAGATGTCTATCGATGTGGCGTCGACGGGTTTGCAGATACACGGCGGCATGGGCTTTATCGAAGAAACCGGCGCCGCGCAGTATTACCGCGACGCCCGCATCCTGACGATTTACGAAGGAACGACAGCGATCCAGGCTAACGATCTGGTTGGACGCAAAACGGTGCGCGATGGCGGGGTTGTCGCGCGCGGCATCATTGCACGCGTGCGGGAAACGGAAGCGGAATTGGCGGCTGCAGCGTCAACGGAGCTGCAGGCGATAGGCGCACATCTGGCGGCAGCGACTATCGCACTGGAAGATGTCGTGGCTTATGTCGTAGCGAATATTCAATCCGATATCAAGGGCGTATTTGCCGGCAGCGTGCCCTATCTGAAACTGGCCGGCATCGTGCTCGGCGGCTGGCAGATGGCGCGTGCTGCGCTGATTGCGCAACAGAAGCTGGATGCGCAAGAGGGCGATGCGAAGTTTTATCAGGCGAAGATCGCGACTGCGCGCTTCTTTGCTGATTATTATTTGTCGCAGGCCGGCGCTTATCGCAGTGCGATTGTGGCCGGCAGCAGCGGTGTGCTGGCGCTGCACGAAGATCAGTTTTAGAGATGTGTGCCGACCGCCAGCAAGTCCTTCTCATCGATGGGTGCTTGCTGCGTTTTAGCCGAATGCGCCGCCGGTCAGGTACAGGTCAAAGGCACGTGCAATCGCGGCGATCAGGGCGGTAGAGCCAAGTGCAAATGTGAGGATGACCAGCAGAATCACGGCCCAGCCGGAGTTCGATGCGTAACCGCTGGTGGTATTGTGCTGTTTGTCCCACTTCTCATCCGGAGTCAGGCCTATGACCAGTGCGGCAATCAGACCGGCAAAAAACGAAATCAAAAAGAGGGTTAAGAAAGCAATGAACAGGGTTTGTGGCAATTGCGTCATGACAATGACAAAAAGCGCGGCAAAAATCAGCACGGCGACCCAGGCCCACAAATCTTTCTTGCCATAAAGATAAAATCGATGCGCGCCCAGGCTGCCAAACAAGGTGGCGAGCAGGGTGCTGAAGGTTTTGTTCTTGTGGCTGGTGGTCATATATTGAGACTTTGATCTGGTAAAAGTGGCTTTGCAGCGGCGTATTTTGTCGAAAAGATGGATAATTCGCGATGGATATTCAGTATCCCGCTGCGCATTGTAAGGGTAGAAGCCATACGCGTCGCCCCGGTGCGCACCTTTCGTCCCCGGCAGAGCACACGATTTGCCACGTTGGCACCGTAAAGGCGGTGAATGAGGTTGCAGGTGTAGCGGTACTTGGGCTATAATTTGCGGCTTTTTCCGTGTTCAGACACTTTTTGGAAATATTATGGTCGTCATTCGTTTAGCTCGTGGTGGTGCAAAAAAGCGCCCTTTCTTTAACATTGTTGCTACAGATTCGCGCAATCGCCGCGATGGTCGCTTCATCGAACGCATCGGTTTTTACAATCCGGTAGCTTCAGGCGCAGAAGAAAGCGTCCGTATTGCGCAAGACCGTCTGGCCTACTGGCAAGGCGTAGGCGCGCAACTGTCGCCGACTGTTGCTCGTTTGGTAGCGCAAGCTGGCAAAGCAGCAGCTTAAGTTTTGTCCAATCAGACGGCATCGGGAATGAAAGTTCCTGAAGACTTGGTGCTGGTTGGTTACATCTCCGGTGCATATGGATTGAATGGTTGGGTGCGGGTCAGACCCTACTCAGCCGATGCGGATGCGTTGTTGAATGCCAAAACATGGTGGCTGGATAAGCCTGAATTCCGTGACGTGGCAATGATGCAATCCAAGATTCATTCCGGCGATGTAGTCGCGCAGTTGATGGGTGTGGCAGGGCGAGATGCTGCGGAGGCGCTGAAAGGTGCAACCGTACAGATTCCGCGCAGTCATTTCCCGGCACTGTCCGACAATGAATTTTACTGGGTCGATCTGATCGGTCTGGAAGTCGAGAATTTGCAGGGCGTGCGTCTGGGTCAGGTCAGCGACATGATGGACAACGGCGCGCATCCTATCTTGCGCGTTGCTGTGCCTCAAACAAGCGAGGCCGATCCTAAGGCTGCGCAGGAATTGCTGATCCCGTTTGTCGAGCAGTTCGTCATTACGGTTGATCGAACAGCAAAAAAAATTACGGTGGACTGGGGACTTGACTATTAGTCAGTTCGTTTTGAGGAGTGGGCGAGATGCAATTTGATGTCGTCACGCTGTTCCCGGAAATGTTTACCGCGATTACGCAGTCGGGTATTACGCGACGTGCGTTCGAACAAAAAAAATGTGAATTGGCGCTCTGGAATCCGCGTGATTTCACCAGCGACAGGCATCGCACCGTCGATGATCGGCCTTATGGTGGCGGTCCCGGCATGGTGATGATGGTCAAGCCGCTGGAAGCAGCGGTGCTGGAAGCAAAGAAGCGTCAGATAGCAACTGATCTGCCTGCACCACGCGTGATCTATCTTTCGCCACAAGGCAAGGCATTGACGCATGAACGTGTGATGCAGTTGACGGCTGAACCTGGTCTGGTTTTATTGTGCGGTCGATATGAAGCAGTCGACCAGCGCTTTCTCGATACTTGTGTCGATGAAGAAATCAGCCTCGGCGATTTCGTGTTGTCAGGCGGTGAATTGCCGGCGATGGCCTTGATGGATGCAGTGATCCGACAATTGCCAGGTGTGTTGCACGATGATGCATCCGCAGTAGAAGACAGTTTTGTAAATGGCTTGCTCGATTGCCCGCACTACACGCGACCTGAAGTATATGAAGGGTCAGCGGTGCCGGCAGTCTTGATGGGCGGTCATCATGTCGAGATTGAAAAATGGCGACGTGAACGCGCGTTGGAGGCAACCGCGAAAAAACGTCCGGACATGATTATCAAGGCACGCGCGGCAGGTTTGCTGACGCGTTCCGACGAAAAGTTTTTGAGCAGTATGTAATACCGAATAAGTTGTTCAGTAGTTTGTAGTATCGAGCAGGAAAGCAGTATGTTCCTGCAATGTGTAACCCCATCCTCTACCGGGCATATTAGAAATACCTGGCGCCGGCAAGATGGTTATTGGAGTAATAAAAATGGATCTGATCCAAACATTAGAGCAAGAAGAAATTGCTCGCCTGGCAAAGAACATCCCTGACTTCGCTCCTGGCGATACAGTGATCGTTAACGTCAACGTAGTCGAAGGTACGCGCAAGCGCGCCCAGGCTTACGAAGGTGTTGTTATTTCGCGTCGTAACCGCGGCTTGAACTCGAACTTCATCGTTCGCAAGATCTCGTCGGGCGAAGGCGTAGAACGTACATTCCAACTGTACTCGCCACTGATCGCTTCGATCGAAGTGAAGCGTCGCGGTGACGTACGTCGCGCAAAACTGTACTACTTGCGCGAACGTTCGGGCAAATCGGCACGTATCAAAGAAAAATTGCCACAACGTCGCGTCGTTTCAAAAGCCGCGGCAGAGTAATTGCATTGCGGATTCGTCCGTGCAATTCATCGGCATCAACAAAAAAGACACCTTCGGGTGTCTTTTTTGTTTTAACAGCACAATATTCGATTGTTAAATCTGGCGGAAAAATTGTGGCAGGTTTACTATCAGAGCAAATGTAACTAGTCGCTAAAACAGCTTGGCAGATTTCATTATTCTTATGCGCGGGAAGACTACTTGAACACATTGCATTTCGATCCGGAATTGCTCCCCGTTGATTCGCTCGGGGGAGAGGAAGCGATTACGCTGGAACAATTGAAGGCAGAGGCATTGCGTGCGCGGTTCTTGAACCCGCCAGTATGGTCGCCGGAGATCAGGGTGGAACGTTTGGTGCGACCGCTGAGCCGGCCGCTGATGGATGCGGCCGTCCTGCTGCCTATCGTGATGCGTGATGCGGGACCGACGCTGTTGCTGACACAGCGCACTGCGCATTTGCATGATCATGCCGGACAAATCAGCTTTCCTGGCGGGCGTGTCGAGCCTGGCGACGGTTCGCCGATAGAAACCGCATTGCGCGAAACGGAAGAAGAAGTGGGCCTCGCACGTCGCCACATTGACGTGATAGGCGCGCTGCCCGACTATCATACCGGCACCGGTTTTCGCGTGACGCCAGTGGTTGGCATCGTGCAACCGCCATTCGATGTGCATCCCGACACCTTTGAAGTCGCGGAGATTTTTGAAGTCCCTCTGATTTTTCTGATGGATGGTACTCATCATCAGCGTCGCACCGCTCAATTTGAAACCGGCAGCCGTACCTTTTACGTGATGCCTTACGAGCGCCATTTCATTTGGGGCGCAACAGCAGGTATGCTGCGTAATCTGTTCCATTTTTTGCGTGCCTAGGCGAGACGATTGAGCCGGCACGGCTTTCCTTACCCTGTTGTTTATTTGATTCCGGCGAAGTGCTGCGTTATCGTATAGGTTGACTGACTCATAAGGCGCTTTAATGACATTTTTTTCCATCCTCTTTGCGCTATTGATCGAACAATTAAAACCTCTGCGTGCGGATAATCCGGTCTATGCCGGTGCCCGGGCACTCGCTGAAAAACTGGAAAAATCGTTCAATGCCGGACAGGTGCAACATGGACGCATTGCCTGGTTCCTGATGATTGCGGCATTCATCGTCCCGGTTGCCTTGCTCTACTGGATCAGCCTCAAGATCGGCCCGCTGGCGGCCCTGATCGTGAATATCGCAGTGGTGTATGTAACACTGGGGTTTCGTCATTACAGTCATTTTTTTACTTCCATTCAGCTCGCACTGAATAACGGCGACGAAGCGACTGCACGTTCCTTGCTGGCTGAATGGACCAAGCGCGATACCGCCGACATGGATGTGAGCGAAGTCGCACGCATCGCAGTGGAAAAGGCATTGGTCACCACGCATAGAAATGTGTTCGGCGTCTTTTTCTGGATATTGACACCGCTGGGCCCGGTCGGCGCCATCATGTATCGTGTGGCCGAATATCTGGCGCGCGCATGGAGCGAACCGAAAACGGCGGAGCGTGAAGAATTCGGCCGTTTTGCGGCGCAGGCATTTTACTGGATAGACTGGATTCCGGTACGTTTGACTGCTGCCGCATTTGCGGTGGTTGGCAATTTCGAGGATGCGATTTATGCATGGCGCAATTTTGCCGGACGCTGGCAGGATGAGGGGGTTGGCATCATCCTTTCCGCCGGCGGCGGCGCGATGGGTATACGCCTTGGCGCTTCGGTGGAAAACGCAGCCGATGTGATTCCAGTCGATGCGGGCACGGTGGATTCCATTACTCTGGAAACCGAGGCCCCGGTCGGTGAGGAGGCATCCGTTCGCGCCCTGCAAAGCACGGTTGGACTGGTATGGCGCGCGCTACTGTTGTGGATGCTGCTGGTACTGCTATTATCAATCGCAAAATGGCTCGGTTGAGTGATATTAAAAAACGCGTTTGAATAGCGCGTTTTTTTATCCGGCAATGCTATGTATCTGATACAGAAGGATATTGTGAAAAATCGGATGCCGCCCGGACGTATTTATTCGTCCCGGTTCAGTAGTGGCGGGTGAGTGAAAATTTTTAGCGTGCGTCTTATCCTGCTGGTGTAAATAAGTTGCTCTACGGAAATTATTGGCGTATGTTGCGCCTATCCGATATTGAATCTGTAATCATCATTACTCTCTCGACTTTGAGACAATTCCGCATGGAAAATTCCATTGATGCGTAGTCGCCCCGTTTTTTCCCTGTCATCGGCAACCATGCTGACATTATTGCTGGGGGTGCTGATCAGCGCGTTGCTCTTTACGTCGCTACGTCGGCTTGAGCACGACAAAGTCGATATCGATTTCCAGCAGCAGGCGAAAGTGCGTGTTGCTGCCGTGCAGAATGGGCTCGATAGTTCGCTCAGTGTATTACGCGACGTCAATCGCCTGTTCGTCGCCTTCGATACGGTAAGTCACGAACAATTCCGTTCTTTTGCCACGCCGCTGCTGGTGCGCAACCCTTATATCCAGGCACTTAATTTTCATCGCATTGTCTCCGCCCAAGGGCGGCCACAGTATGAATTGGCCATGCGTGCGCAGTATCCGGATTTCACGATCATGGATATATCGCATGGGAAGCCGGTACCGGCGCCTGTCGGGGAGCGCGATCATTATCGTGTGGTGGAATATATCGAGCCCGTGCAGGGCAACGAAGCGGCGTTCGGGGTGGATGCCGATTCCTATCCATTCCAGACGGTGGCCATGCAGCGCGCGGTGGATACCGGCGAACCTTCAGCTACCGGCCTGCTGCCTCTGACGCAGGAACGTGAAATGCAAAAAGGCATCATCGTGCTGATGCCGGTGTATCGCAAAGGCGCTCCGCTGACCGATGTTGCCGCACGACGGCAGGCGCTCATCGGCGATACGGCAGCGGTGTTTCGCAGTAGCGACCTGATTGCCAAATCGCTGGCGGCAGAAGGATTTCTGCTGGTGTCGAAGGTCGATCTCGATATGAATATCAGCGTATATGCGAGCGAGAAGAGCGATCAGGGCAGCCTGGTTTTTTATAAAGGCAGCAGTGCCGAGCCAACTGTCCAGCCGCTGTCTGTTTTCCCAACATGGCTGTTTTACAATCAACCCGAACCTTACCGCCATACATTCAATGTCGCAGGGCAGACCTGGCATATGCTGGTATCAACGCCGCCCGCCTGGTTCACGATGGGAGGCAGCAACGCATTGTGGGCCTTCCTGGTTGGCCTGCTTTTCACAGCAGGGGCAGCGATTTACCTGCAGACGGTATTGGACAGGTCGCGGCGTATTCAACTGCTGGTCAATGAGCGGACTGCACAATTACGCATCGCCAATGAAGATCTGAGCGCCGATATTGCAGCACGCAAGCGGGCTGAATACGCGCTGCAACTGCGCGAGCGTGCGATCGAGGCCAGCGCAAATTCCATCATCATTATCAGTGCCGTCGCGCCGCATTATGCGATTGAATATGTCAATCCTGCATTCGAGCGCATCACCGGCTATTCTGCGGAAGAGGCGATCGGCGTCAACCTGTGTTTCTTGTGGGGCAAGGATGTCGATCAGCCTGGCATTGAAGAAATCCGCGCTACTGCCAGCGCAGAACGGGAAGGTCATGCTGTTCTGCGCAACTACCGCAAGGATGGCACGCTGTTCTGGAGCGATCTGTATATCGCGCCGGTCAAGGATGATACCGGTACGGTCAGTCATTTCATTGTGGTGCAATACGACATCACCGCCACCAAGCGTTATGAGTCGGAACTGGAATTTCAGACCAATCGCGATGCGCTTACCGGACTGGCGAATCGCAGCCTGATGCGCGATCGTCTGGGGCAGGCAGTGTCTTATGCACATCGCTACGGACATCCGATCTGGATTCTGTTTGTCGATCTGGATCGCTTCAAATTCGTCAACGATACTTTGGGACATCAGGCCGGCGATATATTACTGAAAGCCGTGTCGACGCGTTTGCAGGCGGCAGTGCGCGATACGGATACGGTCGCGCGCATGGGTGGCGATGAGTTCGTGCTGATTCTGCCCGAGCGCACCGACGCCGGTCTATCGACCGGCATCGTGCAAAGGATCATGGAATCGATTGCGCAGCCGCTGACGATAGAGGGCCACGAATTTTTCATCAGTGGCAGCATCGGCGTAGCCGTCTATCCGGCAGATGGTGAAACGCCGGAAGAATTGATCAAGCATGCGGATATTGCGATGTATCGCGCCAAGGAAACCGGACGTAACAACTTCCAGTTTTATACGCCGGCGATGAATGAACGTGCGCTGGAACGCTTGCATATCGAGGGTGATTTGCGCAATGCGCTGGAGCGCGAGGAATTCACGCTGCATTATCAGCCGCAAGTGGATTTGCGCAGCGGAAAAATTGTCGGTGTCGAAGCATTGATACGCTGGCAGCATCCGGAGCTGGGCATGGTGCCGCCGATACGTTTTATCGGCCTGGCCGAGGAAACCGGTTTGATCGTGCCTATTGGCGCGTGGGTCATCCGTACCGCCTGCCTGCAGAACAAGGCATGGCAGGAGAGCGGACTCGGATATTTGCGCATGTCGGTCAATTTGTCTGCGCGTCAGTTCGCCCAGCAGGATCTGGTGGATTCGATTGCGGCCAGTTTGTGTGAAGCGGAGCTGGCGCCGGAATATCTGGAAATCGAGTTGACTGAAAGTCTGGTGATGGCAGATGTCGATCGTGCGATCGGGATTCTGCGCGAGTTGAAAGCACTGGGCGTGCAACTGTCGATTGACGATTTCGGCACCGGTTATTCGAGCCTGTCCTATCTGAAGCGTTTTCCGATCGATGTATTGAAAATCGATCGCTCGTTTGTCAATGACATCACGATCGATCCGGACGATGCGGCGATCGTCGCCTCCATCATTTCACTGGCGCACAGCCTGCGACTGGACGTGATTGCAGAAGGGGTGGAAACCGAGGAGCAGCTTACCTATTTGCGCGAACACAATTGCGATCAAATCCAGGGATACTTCTTCAGTCGTCCGGTTACTGCAGAAGCATTCAGCGTCATGCTGAAAGACGGCAAGCGTTTGCAGCTTGAAACGACCACCCTCTGAGGATCCGGGCGCCTCGCGCACAGACCATCCGACTTTGCACTTATTCGATTCTGTTTCTGCCGTTCTTGTGTCCCATCAGCCAGCAAGCCATACCGAGTGAGCGCCATGCCAGATTCAATTGGCGATAACCCAGATTGCCGATAATCGCAATGCCCGCCAGTTTTGCAATGTCGGCTGTTCTTGGATAGAGATGAAAAGACATTTCTTCCAGCAGCAAGCCGGACGCCGACAGCAGGATTCCCAGCCCGATCGCCACAGAAAAGAATGCCAGACAGGTTTGTCCTGAAATCAGGCCGCCTGCGTAGGCGAGCAGGATGAATATATAACCGAATAATTCAATGGCCGGGCCCAGCCATTCAAACAGAATGAAGAAGGGGAACGCGACACGCCCCGGGACGCCGCCATTGCGGGAAAACAGCAAGCCCATGTTTTGACTCAGACTGTCCAGCAGGCCTTGCTGCCAGCGTATGCGCTGGTTTTTCAGAGCCATCAGGTCTTGTGGCACCCGATGCCAGCACACCGGATCGGCAACGAAGGTAATTTGATAGGCTTGCCGCTTGTCGCGCATCAGGCGGTGCATGCGCACGATCAGTTCCATGTTTTCGATGGTCGTGTCGGTGCGGTAGCCGCCAGCTTCCAGTACCACTTCCTTGCGGAACAGACCGACACCCGCAGCCGGCACGATCAGCATGCCATTCAGGATAGACCAACCCAGCGGTGCAAACAGCGAGGTGCGCAGATATTCAATGATTTGAAACAAGGGCAGCCAGTGTTGTGGCAAGACTATCTTGTCGAGCAAGCCGTTTTTCAGTTCGCAGCCATTGGCGACCCGCACCGCACCTGCTGTTGCGATGACCTTGTTGTCGTTCAGGAAGGGTGCAACGATGCGGCGCAGGCTGTCGCGGTGCAGGATCGTGCTGTCATCGACGCTGCAAAATAATGGATAGCGTGAAGCATTGATGCCGGCGTTCAATGCATCTGCCTGGCCGCCGTATTCCTTGTCGATGACGCGCAAATTCGGATAGCGTGTCGAACGATAAATGCGCCGTACCGGCTGCGTCGCCAGCTGGATGCGATAGGCTTCCGGGAAGGCATGCAGGTCGAAGGCCGCGATCAGGGTATCCAGGCTGGCATCGTCCGAACCGTCATTGACAACGATGATTTCAAAGGTCGGGTAATCGAGTTGCAGCAAGGCCTGTACCGAAGCGGCAATGGTCGTTGCATGATTGCGTGTGCTCAGCAACAGGCTGATAGGCGGCTCGAGCCCGGAATAGATTTGCGGCAGATCCGCCAGCACTTTTCCCTGCTCGATGCGATGCATGTTGAATATCGACAGCACGTTCAGAAAAAAATAACTGATTTTGGAAACGATGAAGTAGCCGATCACGCACCAGGTCGCTATAGCAACGAATGATTGCAGGTTCATGTTGGACGTCTTTCCGCCAGTACCTGGCCGAGCATATCGCGTGCAAAGCGGTCGGACAGATTGTCGCGCAGCAGTTCCACTTCCGCGATACTGAAAAACGGCATCCCCACCAGAGCCCGTGCAGCGCGGTAACGCACCCACCATTCTGCATCGGCGAGCAATGGGATCAGCCGGTTGACGTCGGCGTGTTCGCCGATACGTCCCAATACCTTTGCTGCTTGTACCCGTACGCGCCAGTCTGGATGGCTTAAGTAAGCGCGAATATGTCCCAGCAAGCCGGCATCGTTGGCGATGCGCAGTGCAGCAATAATCGTTTCGGTATCGTTGGCCTTATCCAGCAGACGCAGCACCGTCGTTTGCGGCACTGCCAGATGGAGCGCTTCGATCAGGTGCAGGGTACGCACCAGATGTACGGATTTTGTTTCTGCGGTTGCCTCCAGCAGGGGTAGCAGAAATGCACCATGTGCGGATTGCAGGATGGCCGCGACATGGGCGATCGGCCAGTCGTCGCGTGCCAGCAGCAGCGGTATCAATTGCTGGGCAGTGGTTTCTGCATCGATCTGCACCAGAGCCTGAAAGGCATTAATGGAAGTGACGCTGTCGGCGGAGAGCGTTTGTGTCACCAGCAATTCCCACGACGGATGATCGCGCATATGGCCGAGGGCCAGCGTCGCCAGCAGGCATTCGACACGGCTGCCGTGTCTGAGCATGCGACGCGAAAAATAATCGCCGCCGACGGAATAGGCAATGCTGATCAGATTATCGGCAGCGGTACCAGTCGCGCTGTGTATCAAATTGTTCCAGAGTTTTAGAAAATGCACGCGCTCGTGTACGGCCAGCGTTGGCAAAACCGCAGAAACGGAGGAGTCCAGCGCACTCAACAGCAGCGGTCGCCAGACGTCCAGAAAAGCGCGTTCTTCCTGCTGCCGTCGATTGAGCGAGATGCGCAGATAAACCATCATCAGTGCCAGTAGCAGTGTCAGGCCGACTGCGCTGATGCCTATCCAGGCAATGTATGTAAAGAGTGGGGTGGCAGGCACTTAATGGAACGCTGCTGAATGGAGTGTTGTTGGAGGGCACTGCAGGACAAGGCGTCCGCGACAGAATTCAATATGCTGCTGCATACCTGCGCCCATCCAGCCCGTCCGCAAGATATTATTTTTTGCTGAAGTATCAGCACAGCGGGGAAGTGGATGAATGGTCAGCAACATAATATGGTCGTCTAAGCGCGATTGGACATCATGCATTGGAGCATCTTATTGTAATGCCGATTGCCGGCAGGATATGCATATCGGCAGATTCTATGCGCTTGCCGGGACAGGGGTAGCAAATCCGACTCTTTTGCACAACATTAAGGGACAAGTAATTTTCGAGTATGAGCATGGGCAATTTTTCCCGCCATGTAATAATCGACGGACTTCATACTCTTCACTGCCATGCGAATCGTCCAACAGCTCTTTTTTGCCATTTCCCTGTTTTTCCCCATCGCTTCCTGCTTCTCTTGTGTCCATGCAGCGGGATTGCCCTTGCCCGTCACCGATGCATTGAAGCGCAGCGGGATTCCGCTCAATGCGGTGGGTGCCTACGTGCAAGAGGTTTCGGGGCCGGTGCCGCGCATTGCCGTCAATAGTACGGTCGGTTTCAATCCGGCTTCGACGATGAAACTGGTGACCAGTAATGCCGCGCTCGATTTGCTGGGTCCGGCCTTCACCTGGAAAACCCAGGTCTATGCCACCGGAACACAAAGTGGCGATGTATTGAATGGCGACCTGGTGATCAAGGGCAGCGGCGACCCCAAACTGGTGACGGAAAAATTCTGGCAATTGCTGCGCCAGATTCGCGCCGCCGGAATACGCGAAATTCGCGGCAATCTGATCCTGGATCGCAGTGCTTTTGACAGCATGACCTACGATGCAGCGCGATTCGATGGTGACCCATTGAAGCCATATAACGTCGGGCCGGATGCCTTGCTGCTGAATTACAAGGTATTCGCCTTTCATTTTTTGCCTGATCCGGCGCGTCATCTGGTGGATGTCAGCGTTGATCCGCCACTGGCCGGCTATCCGATTACGCCGCCCGTACTGCTGGATGGTGCCTGTGCCGATTGGCAGGCAAAATCGTTGCCGACGCTGGATCGCAAGGGTGCCAGTTTCGTCGGCTCATTTGCGGCGGCATGTGGGGAGAAAACCTGGTATCTGCACCCTTACCAGATGAGTGGAACAGAATATTTCAATGTCGTATTCCGTCAATTGTGGGCAGATGTCGGGGGTGTATTCAAGGGCGAGGTCAACGATGGCGTATTGCCGCCCGGCGCAAGAATGCTGACGGAGTGGCAATCGCCGGCATTGCCGGAAGTGGTGCGCGACATCAACAAGTACAGCAATAACGTCATGGCGCGACAGTTGTTGTTGACGCTGGCATCGGATGTTCTCAAGTTGCCGGCGACCCCGGAGCGGGGCGGGCGAGTCGTCAAGACCTGGCTGGCTGCCAAAGGTATCGATACGAGCCAGCTGGTGATTGAAAATGGCTCGGGTTTGTCGCGCATCGAACGTATCTCGGCGGAAGCCATGGGACGCATGCTGGTCGCGGCCTACCAATCGCCGGTCATGCCGGAATTGATGTCTGCGTTGCCGCTGGTTGGTTACGATGGCACGATGCGCAAGCGCCTGTTGACGCAAACGGTCGCCGGACGCGCGCATATCAAAACCGGTTCATTGAATGATGTGCGTGCGGTGGCGGGCTATGTGCTGGCCGCTTCGGGCAAACGTTATGCGGTCGTCTGCATCATCAATCATATCAATGCGCCTGGCGGACAAGCGGCGCATGACGCCTTGCTGCAATGGGTATATGAAAATGGTTGAGTTCGCCTGGATACAAAGCGTTGTCGCAACTGTATGCCTGCAAAAAACTCAGAGCAGGATAGGCTTATTGGGCAACTGATTTTCTTGTGGCGATTCGCCTTCGGGGAAATATTTTTGCAGTAGCGTGTTCAGTTGCTGCAAGCCGTTCAGTACGCTGTCGTGATAATTTTTTTGTGCGAAACCGTCGGTCATGGTTTTGCAAACAGCGTGCCAATCAGCCGGCGGTACGAGGCGTGCAATACCGCGATCGGCAATGATTTCGACCTGATGATCGGCCAGGTTGATGTAAATCAGTACGCCGCAGTTTTCTTCGGTATCCCATATATGGTAGTGCTTGAACAATTCGCGGGCGCGCTCGCGCGGGGTCATGCCGCTCAATACTTCTGCCAGATCGAGCGAGGGTTCGACGATGAGGCGAATTTCGGCGCGATGCTGCGTTTCGCCGGCAGCGATCGTGGTTTGAATGGCGCTCAGAGTGGCGCTTGGGAACGCTTTTTTTCCGTGCGATTTTGTAGTGCCTGCATGCTGCAGTGCGCGTGAAAATTTATTCATTACCAATTTCCTGAGGCGCCGCCGCCATCAAAACCACCGCCGCCGCCGGAAAATCCGCCGCCTCCACCAAAGCCCCCACCGCCACCAAAACCGCCGAATCCGCCACCGGATGAGTGACGGCCGATTTCATTGCCTATCATGCCGCCCAGAATCACGCCGGCAGAATTGCCCCAGCCGTCGCTGCTATGGCCGCGTCTGCCACCACCACCACCACGGCTGCGCAGCATCGTCATAACGATCAGGAAAGCAAAGAAAATAAATGGCCCCCAGCCAAAGCCATCGTTGTTCTGTGCCTTGCCGCCTTGTGCCGGCTCGGGAAATGCCTCTTTATCCAGCAGGCTGGTGATCACAGAGATGCCGGAAGCCAGGCCGCCGTAATAATCGTTCTGCCGAAAATGCGGTGCGATCACATCCTGCAATACGCGCTTCGATTGAGCGTCAGTCAGCACGCCTTGCACGCCGCGCCCGGTTTCTATGCGCATGCGGCCGGACGCGGCAGAGTTTCCTTTCGCGACCAGCAGGATCACACCGTCATCCACACCTTTGCGGCCCAGTTTCCATGCATCGGCCACGCGTATGCTGTATTGCTCTATGGTTTCCGGCTCTGTGCTGTTGACCAGCAACACGGCGATCTGGCTACCGGTACGCGTTTCGTAATCCGCCAACACTTTTTCCAGCGTGGTCCGCTGGCCGGCATTCAACATGCCGATCTGATCGGTGACGCGCGCAGCGAGCGGCGGCACCGGGACCAGATTCTGTGCGCTGGCCAGCACGCAAAAAAACGCGAGCGTGCAAACCAGCAGATGGCGGAGGATTTTCATGGTTTGCAGTTACTTGCCGAAGTTGACGGCAGGCGGCGCCGAGATCGCTTTTTCATTTTCCACCGTGAACGACGGCTTCACCGGATAGCTGAAAATTTTCGCCGTGATGTTGGTCGGGAAGCTGCGCGCGAGTACGTTGTATTCCTGTACTGCTGTGATGTAGCGCTGGCGTGCAACCGTAATGCGGTTTTCCGTGCCTTCCAGTTGCGACTGCAAGTCGCGGAAGCTGGTGTCGGCTTTCAGTTGCGGATAGTTTTCCGAGATCGCCATCAGGCGCGACAAGGCTGACGACAACTCGCCCTGTACCTGCTGGAATTTGCTGAAGGCTTGCGGATCGTTCAACACTTCCGGTGTGATCTGGAAGCTGGTCGCAGCGGCGCGTGCCTTGGTCACGGCCTCCAGGGTTTCGCGTTCATGCGATGCATAACCCTTGACCGTATTCACCAGATTGGGAATCAGGTCGGCGCGGCGCTGGTACTGATTGACGACTTCGCCCCACGCGGCTTTGGTTGCTTCATCTTTTGCCTGGAAGTCGTTGTAGCCGCATGCGCTCAGCATGGAAGCAAATGCGGCAATCGCCAGCCATTTCAGTAATTTCGTCATTGCATTTCTCCGTGAATAAGAATTCTGTTTGCGGTGCTTATTTGATGGTGCCGGTACGCGGTTTCAATAGTACCGTGCCCATTGCGGCCAGTATCAATAACATCGCTGCGTAATCCTGCCAGTGCGGCGTTTCATCCAACACCCAGGCGCCGGAAAAAACACCGAGTACCGGGATCATCATGACTGACAAACTCGATGCCAGCGGCGGCAGCTTGCGCGCGAGCGTAAACCAGGCCACCTGGCCGAAACCGAAGATCATGATGGCGTTATACGTCATTGCCACCGCTTCGCCGGACGTAGGCAGGCGCCAGTAGCGATACTCAACCAAAGCCGATACCACGGTCATGCATATCGCCGTCAGTACCAGCATCCAGAATGTCAGTGTAATGGTCGGAATTTTTATTTGCGTGCGCTTCATCAATACCGTGCCATAACCCCAGGATGCAGCAGCGACCAGCATGACCACGCTGCCCATAGGCTGGCCGGCCATCGTGGCAAATTCGCTCGATAGCAGCAACAGTGCGCCGCTGAATGCAAAGCCGATACCGCACCAGCCAAGACGACTGATCCGGTCGCGGAAAAAAATCAGGCCAGACAGTATCGCCCACACCGGCATCGTGTAACCCAGGATGGCTGCGCGTCCGGATGACAGCATTTTGACGCCGACGATCATGAAAATATTCCAGATCATCAGATTCGGAATGGCCAGCGTAAAAATGGTTCCCAGATCTTCGCGCGAAATTTTGAGGGATGCGCGCTGCATGCGGGCGGCCGCCCATAGAATCGGAATGGAGCCGATGATGCATAGCGCACGGAATGCGATAGGTGGGAAATTCTGTACTGCTATTTTCATGATGGGCCAGTTGATGCCCCAGCATAGGGTCAAAAGGACGAGTAAAACCCAGTCTTTGCGTGAAAGTGATGTCATGCGGGAAGAATATCATGACGAGTTACAATACGTTCTGCCTGAAAAAGAGAGAAACTGCTGTGACCTTCATCGATAAACTGTCTGCTGCATGGCAGACGCAAAATTCGCAACTTTGCATAGGCCTCGATCCCGATCCGGCCAAATTCCCTGCACATTTGCAGGGTAAACCCGATGCCATCCTTGATTTTTGCAAGGCGATCATCGATGCAACGGCGGATGCCGCCTGTTCGTTCAAGCCGCAAATTGCCTATTTCGCCGCCTTGCGGGCGGAAGATCAGCTGGAAGAAATTTGCGCATACCTGCGCGAACGTTATCCGCATATTCCTGTTGTGCTGGATGCCAAGCGCGGCGATATCGGTGCAACGGCCGAACAATATGCCCGTGAAGCCTTCGAGCGTTACGGCGCTGATGCAGTGACGGTGAATCCCTATATGGGCTTTGATTCGGTGCAACCCTATCTGGAACGGCAGGACAAAGGTGTGATCGTGCTGTGCCGCACTTCCAATGCGGGCGGCTCCGATTTGCAATTTCTGGATGTGGGTGGCCAGCCTTTGTACCAGCATGTGGCGCATCTGGTGGCGGACAAGTGGAATACCAATGGTCAATGTGCATTGGTGGTCGGTGCAACCTTCCCGAACGAGCTGGCGCAAGTGCGCGCGATAATCGGCGACATGCCTTTGCTGATTCCCGGCATCGGTGCGCAGGGCGGCGATATCAAGGCCACGGTGGAAGCCGGACGCACGGCGAACGGTACCGGCATGATGATCAATTCATCGCGCGCCATTCTGTATGCCAAATCGGATGAGGCTTTTGCGCAAGCCGCACGTCAGGTAGCGCTGGAAACCAGGGACGCGATCAATCGTTTTTGCGTTTGATGCTGCCTGGCTTTCGTGTCATTGCGTAGTATTTAGGAAGTCCAGCAAGCCCTGCAATGCATGCGCGACGCTTTGTTCGCGTACTGCATGGCGATCGCCGCTGAATATCATTTGATCGACGTGTACCTGCTCACCCTGCGCCCAGCCGAAGCACACTAATCCAACCGGTTTGTCCTGAGTTCCTCCGTCCGGTCCAGCAATGCCGGTGGTGGAAAGCGCCACGGTGGCCTTGCTATTGGCGAGCGCACCCTGACACATTGCGGCCGCAGTTTCCTTGCTGACCGCACCGTGTCGCGCCAGCAGGGTTTCCGGCACCTTCAGTAAATTCATTTTGGATTCGTTCGAGTAGGTGACGAAGCCGCATTCGAACCATGCTGACGAACCGGCGATTTCCGTAATCGCCTGCGCCACGCCGCCGCCAGTGCAGGACTCGGTGGTCGCCAGCAGCAAACCGCGTTCCTGCAAACACCGGCCTGTGCGTTCGGCCAGTTCCAGAATGTTCTGCATGGTTTTTCCTGCCTAGAACGAGCGCCAGATGGCGAATGCCAGCAGCGTAAAAAATGCTGCCACGATATCGTCGAACATCACGCCCATGCCACCCTTGAAACGTCGGTCGAAATACGCGATGGGCGGCGGCTTGACCATGTCGAAGAAGCGGAAAATGAGGAAGGCATAAAACTGCGTCCACAAATCTGCCGGCGTGATGAATAGCAGCACCAGCCAGAAGGCGATGACTTCGTCCCACACCATGCTGCCATGATCGGCAACGCCGAGATCGCGGCCGGTTTTGGCGCAGGCCCAGACACCGACAAAAAAACCGGCGACGATCACTACCCACCAGTTGAACGGCGTGAAGAATTCCGGCCAGCGCAAGGACAGTACGTTGAACGACAGCCAGCCGAATAGCGTGCCGAAAGTGCCGGGCATGATTTTCGACAGGCCGCTGCCGAATCCCTGCGCAATCATGTGTGCCGGGTGTGACAGCATGAAGCCGGAGTTGGATTTGACGAGGGGGTTAGAAGATTGCGTGGAAGGTGAGCTCATGTCAGGCGAAATGGTCGAATGAAGCGAGTTGCAAGGCGAGGGGTTTGCCGTTGCCATCGATCAGGCGCGTGCCGGACTCGGCCTCAATCGTGCCGATGCGCGTGACCGACGTTGCGGCAGACAGGGCTGCGCCGAGCACGGCATCGCGCTTGGATAGCGGTGCGGTGAAACACAATTCATAATCATCGCCGCCTGCCAGTGAAAAACGGCGACGCATCTCCAGCGTTTGTTGCTGCAGTACGGTACCGACCGGCAGTGCATCAACATGCAGCGTGGCGCCGACAGCGGATTTTTTCAGGATATGGCCGAGATCGCCGATCAAGCCGTCGGATACATCGAGTGCAGAATGCGCAATCCCGCGCAAAGCCAGGCCAAGTGCGATCTGCGGCTGTGGCGTATGCAGGCGCACGCAAGCGGCTTCCAGTGCAGCGGCATTCAGCGGGTATTCCTCGCGTAGTGCGCCGAGTGCCAGCCGTGCATCGCCCAGTGTGCCGGAGACCCAGATATCGTCGCCGATTTGTGCCGTATCGCGCCGTAATGCCTGACCGACCGGCGTGTGACCGAAAATTGTGATGCAGATATTCAGCGGACCTTTGGTCGTGTCGCCGCCTATCAATTCGCAGTTGTGCATATCCGCTAGCGCAAACAGGCCGGCAGAAAATTGTTCCAGCCATTGCTCGTCGGCACGCGGCAAGGCAAATGCCAGGGTAAATGCCTGCGGTTCGGCACCCATTGCTGCCAGATCGGACAGATTCACGGCCAGCGCTTTGTGGCCGAGCTTATAGGGATCGGCGCCGGCGAAAAAATGCCGTCCTTCAACCAGCATGTCGGAGGAAATCGCAGTTTGCATGTCTGCCTGCTGCATGAGCAGCGCGCAATCGTCTCCGATGCCGAGCGTGGCGCGGTTTTTGGGGTGAGCGTGACGCACGAAATAACGTGCGATCAAATCGAATTCGGACAACATGCTGTAATTGTACAGAAGGAAGTACCGGTCTTTGCAGACTATGCAATTTGACCGGATATGCAAGGGCAGAGTAGATGAAACGCCGGCCTTATTCGTATATGGCGCAGCGTTTCATCTAGTGGATGGGACGTGGAATATCTGGCGCATTACGCCATATCAACTGGCGGTTTCGTCCGCCTTGATGCTGGCCGCTTGCCCCAGTGCAGCGAGCAGTTCCTGACGAATGGCATTGTCATGCGGCGATACGCCGAAGCCAGCCATGATCCCGTCGGCATCGTAAAAACGGCAGATTCTGCGGCCGGTTTCCGTGGTTTCGCCTATCCAGTTCCCGGTCGCGACGATTTGTGGCATTGGCGGAATCAATGCCAGCGGATAGCTTGGCGTTTTGATCAGGACCGGCGCCGGTTTCAAATCGATCTCGGTGCGTTCGCCGCTCAGTGTGCGGGCAATGGCGCGACCGGCCGTCATGATCGGTGCGATGTACGGCAGAATGCGCGTGCTGCCGTCAAGCGGCCAGGTGTATTCGGCGCAGTCGCCCAGAGCGTAGATGTCTGCAGCACTGGTTTGTCCGGTGCGATCGATGATGATGCCGCGACCGGTTTTGAGTTGCGCCGCATGCGCCAGACGCAGGTCCGGCCGCAGACCGACTGCGGACAGCACAACATCGGTTTCTACCGTATCGCCGTCGGCCAGCGCTACGCGCAGGTCGGTGCCCGCATGAGTGACGGTTTCTGCCACTGTGCCCAGATGGAAGGTGACGCCGCGTGCGATCAGCGCGGCTTGCAAGCCTTCCGATAAGGCGGGGGCCGCCAGTGCTGCCAGCGGTCGCGTACTTGGATCTATCAGCGTGATGGCGTGCCCCGAGCCAGCCAGATCGTCGGCAAATTCGCAACCGATCAAACCGGCGCCGAGGATGGTGATGCGTACCGGGCTCGCATTTTTCGGTGCATTGATGCGTTCGCGAAATGCTGCGTAATCGTCAATGTGATTAACCGACACTACCTGATCTGCAGCATCTCCTTTGAGGCCCAGTTGTATCGTTTGCGCGCCCACCGCGAGCACCAGTTTTTCAAACTCGAATGTGCCGCCGCTGGTGTCCACCGTTTTCGCTGTGGTATCGATGCCGTTGACGCGGGTGTCGGTCATCAGCGTGGCATTCAGTTGCTCGGCCATCTGCGTTGCGCTGTGCGTGATCAGTTGCTGTGCGCCCTTGCCTTGCGCAAATGCATTCGACAGCATCGGCTTCGAGTAAAAGCCGCCGCTGTCTTCCGTGATCATGATCAGCGGCGTCGTTTTATCCAGTTTGCGAAATTCACGTGCGACGGTGTAACCGGCGAGTCCTGCTCCGATAATGATGATGGGTTTCATGTACATCCTTAATGTCAAAATGCCGCGCCGGAATTTTCCGGCACGGCATGTCCGTAATCACTGCAAGCGCTATCAAATTACGCTTGGAATTGTTATTTTAAATCTGCACCATTTCAAAATCGACTTTGGCAACGCCGCACTCAGGGCATTCCCAGTCGGCTGGTACGTCACCCCATTTGGTGCCGGGTGCAATACCGTCTTCCGGCATGCCTGCCGCTTCGTCGTAGATAAAACCGCAAACGATGCATTGATACGTGTTCATGATAATTCCTTAATTGATCATTGTGAATGAGTTGTGATGAATACAGGTACATCCTGTTTTGTTACGCTTGCACAGCAGCCGGTACGGCGCAATCGCGGTTGGCGTGCTGCCCTCTGCTCAAGGCGGCAAAACGTTTGGCGGCCATTTCCAGCGTGCGTTGGCGTGCGAGTACGCGTACTTGGGATGCATCGATTGCTCATCACATTCATTCACGGTTGTCATATTACCTTCTTCAATTGCAAGATGGCGGGACTTTGAATGCATTGTCTTCGATGGTAATTTCAAATGTTTTTTCCTGCGTTATTGGTGCTTCTGGGTGCGGTAGAGCGAGATGGCCGTACGCATGCATGAGTTCTGCTTCCTTGTGCCTGAGATTTTTTGCGCCATCGTCGGCAACGCTGTTATTCCTTGTTGATTCATAGGGAAATAATATTTATATGCAAAATCAATTGAAAATGTTGAATTGATAGTTTTGTCTTTGCCCGCTTCAAATATTGAATCGCAAGAATAAGTAGAAACACGTATAAAAATAAAAATCAGGCATTGCGGCTCTGCTAGAATGAAATGCTTTCCTACGCTTAAAAAGGACGGCAGCCTAGTATGGATTCGAACATCGACAAAAAAGAAGAACTTCGCCTTCAGTTACGTCAAGCAGCACTGGAATATCACGAGTTTCCCACTCCGGGGAAAATCAGCGTTACCCCCACCAAGCAAGTTACCAATCAGCGCGACTTGGCTCTGGCATATACGCCGGGCGTAGCGGTTGCCTGCGAAGAAATTGCTGCCAATCCGGCCGATTCCTATCGCTATACCTCGCGCGGCAACCTGGTCGCAGTCATCACCAACGGCACCGCAGTCCTGGGTCTGGGTAACATCGGCCCCCTCGCGGCCAAGCCCGTGATGGAAGGCAAAGGCGTGCTGTTCAAGAAATTTGCCGGTATCGATGTATTTGATATCGAAATCAATGAAACTGATCCCGATAAATTGTGCGACATCATCGCCTCGCTGGAACCGACCTTCGGCGGCATCAATCTGGAAGACATCAAGGCGCCGGAATGTTTCTACATCGAGCGTACCTTGCGCGAGCGGATGAAGATTCCGGTCTTTCATGACGATCAGCATGGGACCGCGATCATCGTTGCAGCCGCGATCCTGAATGGATTGAAAGTCGTCGGAAAAACCATACACAATACCAAGCTGGTCGTGTCGGGCGCAGGAGCTGCCGCGCTTGCCTGCCTGGATTTGCTGGTCGATCTCGGCTTCCCGCTGGAAAATATTTTTGTCACCGATCTGGCCGGCGTCGTGTATCAGGGGCGCGTCGAATTGATGGATCCGGCCAAGGAAAGATTTGCGCAAAAAACCGATGCGCGCAAGCTGGCCGATGTCATCGGCGGCGCGGATGTTTTTCTCGGTGTGTCCGGCGGCGGGGTATTGAAACCCGACATGGTGGCTGCGATGGCAGACCGACCGCTGATTCTGGCGCTGGCCAATCCGACTCCCGAAATTCTGCCGGAAGAAGTACGTGCGGTGCGTAGCGATGCGGTGATTGCGACGGGACGTTCCGACTATCCGAATCAGGTCAACAACGTCCTGTGCTTTCCTTACATTTTCCGTGGCGCGCTGGATTGCGGTGCAACCACGATTACGCGTGAAATGGAAATCGCGGCCGTGCATGCGATTGCGCAACTGGCGCAAGCCGAGCAATCAGATATCGTTGCCACTACTTACGGCATCAATAATCTGAGCTTCGGCCCCGACTACATCATTCCGATGCCTTTCGATCCGCGTCTGATGATCAAGATCGCAATGGCAGTGGCGAAGGCGGCGGAAGAATGCGGTGTGGCTGCGCGTCCGATCAAGGACATGGAAGCCTACGCGGATAAATTGCAGCAATTCGTTTATCGCAGCGGTACCTTCATGAAGCCTATCTTCCAGATTGCGAAGTCGACACCGCCGGATTTGAAGCGCATCGTTTATGCAGAAGCGGAAGAAGAGCGCGTGTTGCGCGCGGTGCAGGTAGTGGTCGACGAAAAGCTGGCAAAACCAATTTTGATCGGTCGCCCAGCCGTATTGGCGCAGCGCATCGAGCGCTTTGGTTTGCGTCTCAAGCCGGATGTCGATTTCACCATCATCAATCCCGAGCACGACGATCGCTATCGCGATTTCTGGCAAACGTATCTGGCCATGACCTTGCGCAAAGGCGTGACCGAACAGTACGCGAAACTGGAAATGCGTCGCCGTCATACCCTGATCGGCGCAATGGCTATCCACAAGAAATACGCGGACGGCATGATATGCGGCACTTTCGGTACGACTGATCTGCATCTCAAGTATATCGAACAGGTGCTGGGCAAGCGTGCCGGCGTTAACTCGTATGCGGCGATGAATTGCGTGATTATGTCGGATCGCCAGTTGTTCCTGGTCGATACGCACGTCAATGAAAATCCGAGCGCGGAGCAATTGGCCGAGATCACGATATTGGCAGCGGAGGAAATGCGCCGCTTCGGTATGCCGCCGCGCGCAGCCTTGCTGTCGCATTCCAATTTCGGTTCAAGCAATAGTGAATCGGCACAAAAAATGCGCAAGGTACTGCAACTGGTCAGAGAGCGCGCCCCCGATCTGGAGATCGATGGCGAGATGCATGGTGACATTGCAATGAATGCGGTGGAATTGAAAAAGGCGATGCCGGATTCGAGTTTGAAAGGTGACGCCAATCTGTTGATCTTTCCGAACATCGATTCCGCCAATATTGCCTACAATTTGCTGAAAACGACAGTCGGCAACGGTGTGGCGATCGGGCCGATATTGCTCGGTTGCGATAAACCGGTGCATATTCTGACGCCATCGGCAACCGTGCGGCGCATAGTCAACATGACGGCATTGTGTGTGGCGGATGCGGTAGCGGAGCGCTAGATCGTCCGTAAAAACAAAAGCCGCCCGGTAGCGATACCGGGCGGCTTTTTTTATTGCTGCGGGTTCAGTTACTCTTGCTGTTCCCGGCTTCGCCGCGCAAAGGTACGCGGCCGGTTTGCACCAGCGGTGAGGCGCGATCGCAATGGCCGGCTTGATCGTCGAAAAACATGTGCGGTTTGAATGCGGCGAGCACATCCGACTTTGCAACGCCGCCCATGAAAAAAGTTTCGTCTATCGTCACATCCCATGCGCGCAGGGTGCGGATGACACGCTCGTGCGCCGGCGACGAGCGCGCAGTGACCAGCGCCGTGCGTATCGGTGGCGTAGCGATGCCTTGTGCATTCCTGAAGCTGTTCTGGATGAAGGACAAGGCTTTCAGCAAACGTGCGAATGGTCCTTCCGGCAGTGGCTTCAAGGCATTTTCGCGTTCGTGATTCGCGAATGCCTCGATGCCCTGGGTTTGATAGATCAGTTCCGATTCGTCCGAAAAAATCACGGCATCGCCATCGAATGCAATCCGGATCTGATCCAGTTCTTCCAGCGCATTTGCAGGTTTCTGATACAGCAGTGCAGCAGCGACATTGGAGTTGACGGCTGCCTGCACATCGTCTTCATGCAAGGATAAAAACAGGCTGACATTGAATGCCTGCAGATACGGTGCCAGCGAAGCGCCGCCCGACAGTACGGCACGCGTGATGTCGAGATCGTAATGCTTGATGGAATTGAAGATGCGCATCGATGTTTCAGTCGAATTGCGTGACATGATGACGACCTCGACCAGACGCTGCTCCGGCGTCAATGCATTGAGCTTGAGCAGTGCGCGCACCAGCGCGAAACCGGCGCCGAGCTTGAGAATTTCGTTTTCATTGTCGAGTTGATGCCGGCGATACGCTTCCAGACCCTGGGTGCGGAAAATGGCTTCTTCCACTTCCAGGTCGAACAGCGCACGCGAGGAAATTCCAACTACCAGCAAGCGATCGAGTGAGACAGGCATGATGCGATTTTCTCTTTGGTTATTCTGTATTGGCAGGCAAGAGCAGGCGAAGCGAAGGCAAGTAAAATGGATGCCGCATGCTGTTGCCTGAAAAGTCTGGAATCATTATAAGCATTCCTGCCTTGCACAATCTTTTCCCGCATCCGATAGAGGCGTAATGAAGGTAACAATAAGAATGTGGGCCAGACGCATCAAGCGTGATGTGATGGTGCTGTGGTTTGCGCGCAAACATCCGGATACGCCGCTGCTGGCAAAAGTCATTTGCGTGCTGGCCGTGCTGTATGCCTTAAGCCCAATCGATCTGGTGCCGGATTTTGTGCCGATACTCGGTTATGTAGACGACATGCTTTTACTACCGGCGCTGATCTGGCTTGCCGTGCGCTTGCTGCCGTCGCATGTGCTTGTTTCTTGCCGGGAACAGGCAAACGACTGGATGAGCCGGCAAGACAGCAAGCCAACAAGCTATATCGGCGCTGTCATTGTGGTGCTGCTTTGGTGTGTTGTCGCTTATCTTTTCTGGCGCTGGATATAAATTTCTGATGCGGAGAAATGAGCGGCAAGGCAGGCCGAAATCGGCCGTCTTGCCGTCTGTGTTATTTTTGCTCTTCTTCGTCTTTGTCGTAAAACGATACGCGTACAGCGCGTGTGCGCTGCAGTTTTTTCAAACCGGCCTTGGTGCCGAGGTAGGCGGAAAGCAGGCAATACAGCAGTGCCATCCAGCCCAGGTAGTAGACGCCTACAAAAGGTAATACGATAACCAGCACGGTCGAGAAGAAATCGCGCTTGTTCAGCGTAATCCAGTAATGCGACAATGCGTAAACAATAAAGAGCCCGATAAAACCTAACAGCATGATGTGTCCCCCGATACGGATAGTATGCGCATTCTAGCATTTGAAATTTTCAATGCCCGTTTAATGTGTGCGAGGCTAGGGTTTGTTGTTCTTGCTATTTTCCCATCAATAGATGAGTGATGGAATAAGTTGCTTTTTAAATGCATATTTAATAGAATGTTCGCACTGGAGCGCGCTGGCTGATGAAATTAACCCGATTTTCTGATATTGGATTGCGTGTGCTGATGTATTTGGCACGGGAGGCGCGCAGCCCGGCCGTGACGGTTGCTGAAGTGGCAATGCAGTTCGACGTGCCGCATAATCATCTGGTCAAGGTCGTAGGCGCCTTGGCAAAGATGGGTTGCATCGATGCGGTGCGCGGACGCAATGGCGGTATACACCTCGCGGTGGGTGCGGACAAACTGCTCATAGGTAACGTCTTGCGCATGCTGGAAGGCGATACCGAAATGGTTGATTGCGAACGCATCGGTTGCCGTCTTTCCAGCGATTGTCTGTTGCGTCATGCATTGAAAGTCGGTGTCGAGGCTTTTTACGACACGATGAACCTGTACACGCTGGCTGATATCGTAGAGGGCAATGTCGGTGAGCACATCGGCAATATGCATAAGGTTTTTTTGATGGATCGTGTCAGTCTGTAGTTTGCAAACCGCAGCGCGCGATTCGTGTGAAATGACTGGACCGCAAGGTCCTTTTTTTAAGTTTGTAAAGTGGTATTTCAAATACAACATAGGAGTATGAATGTTATCTGCTGAATCCCGTCCGTATATCGATGCCAGTGTTCCGGTTCTGCGTGAACATGGTCTTGCCATTACGCAGGTGTTTTACAAGAATCTGTTTGAATCGCATCCGCAGCTGCACCATATTTTCAATGCCGGCAATCAGGCTAACGGTTCCCAGCAGCAGTCGCTGGCATCGGCTGTGTTCGCTTATGCAGCCAATATTGATAACCAGGCTGCGTTGGCGCCGGTGATCTCGCGCATCGTGCACAAGCATGTTTCGCTGGGCATTACGGCTGCGCATTACCCTATCGTCGGCGAGCATTTGCTGGCGGCGATCAAACAGGTACTGGGCGATGCTGCAACGCCGGCCCTGATTGCCGCGTGGGCGGAGGCTTACGGTTTGTTGGCGCAAGCCTTGATCGATGAAGAAAACCGTTTATATCAGGCCGCTGGTGTAGAGCCGGGCGATTTATTCAATATGCGCGTGGTGGCAGTAGAAAAGGAAAGTGCGCAGGTTACCTCCTATTCGATGGTGGCGGTAGACAGGCAATTGCCGGAATTCCAGCCTGGCCAGTATGTGAGCGTCGCTGTATTCCTGCCCGACGGCTTGCGTCAGCTGCGTCAATACAGTTTGTCGGAATCGCCGGATCACCAACATCTGCGCATCTCGGTCAAGCGCGAAGTGGCGGGTGCGGAAACGCCAGCCGGTGTGGTATCGAACTGGCTGCATGACAATGTAGTGGTGGGCAGTATTCTTCCTGTCAGCATGCCGGCTGGCGACTTTACGCCGGATACCGATGGCGAAGACCCTATCGTTTTGCTGTCTGCCGGTGTCGGTATCACGCCGATGATTTCAGCCTTGAACCGGATTGCAAAAGTGTCGCCGCGCCGCCGCGTTATTTTTGCCCATGCCGCACGCAATGCACACCATCATCCGCATCGCGCTGATATCGCAAAGGCCGTAGCAAGTATGCCGAATCTGCACAGCGTGACCTTTTACGAAGAAGCCGAGCATGATGATGAAACCAGCCTGGCAGGAAGAATGGAATTGAAAAAACTGCCGCAATGGGATGTGAAAAAATCCCAGGTTTATATGTGCGGTCCATTGCCATTCATGCAGGCACAATGGGCAGATCTGGTTGCGCAGGGCGTACCGGCGCAGCACCTGCATCGTGAAGTGTTTGGCCCAGATATGCTGGACCATTTGATTTGAAAATAAATGCGTAGCGCGACCGCCCTTGCTGAAAACAAGGGCGGTCGTTTTTTTTCAAAACGATGGTCGCAGTTTCGATACTGCGTCGTTGTCATCGCCCATAAAAAAATCCGCCGTAGCGGATTTTTTTATGGAGCTCTGAATATTTTTACGCGCCGGTCAGACGCGCTTCCTGCATTCAGAATTGTTCCCAGTCGCCATCATTTCCCTGGCCGGCATGCGCAATCGCTGTCGGGCGGTTTCCCAATGCTTTCGGACGTGCTTGCGGTGCAAGATTTTGCAGAGCGGACTGATGGCTTTCCAGTTTGAACACGCTGACGACAGCCGATAGATTGGTCGCCTGGTCTCTCAGCGATGCAGCGGCAGCGGCAGCTTGTTCCACCAGCGCGGCATTTTGCTGCGTCACCTCATCCATTTGCACAATGGCGGTATTGACCTGTTCGATGCCGGCACTTTGTTCCTGACTAGCGGACAGAATTTCGCTCATGATGTCGGTTACACGTTTGACGCTATCGACTACTTCGGTCATCGTGGTGCCAGCTTCTGCAACCAGTCTGGTGCCGGCATCGACATTGTTGACAGAGTCGTCGATCAAGTGCTTGATTTCTTTTGCAGCAGCAGCAGAGCGCTGGGCCAGGCTTCTTACTTCGCTCGCTACCACGGCAAAACCGCGGCCCTGTTCGCCGGCACGAGCCGCTTCAACTGCTGCATTGAGGGCCAGAATATTGGTCTGGAATGCAATGCCGTCGATGACGCCGATGATGTCGACAATCTTCTTGGCCGAAGTATTGATTGCATCCATCGTATTGACCACGTCGGAAACGACGACACCGCCCTTGACTGCAACGGCAGATGCCGAAGTCGCCAGTTGATTGGCCTGACGCGCATTGTCGGTATTTTGCTTGACTGTCGATGTGAGTTCTTCCATCGACGATGCAGTTTCTTCCAGCGAGGCTGCCTGCTGTTCGGTACGGCTGGACAGATCCAGATTGCCGGCCGCGATTTCCGTTGTTGCTGTACTGATGGCCATGCTGCCTTCGCGCACCTGCGCCACCGTATCCGTCAGTCGTTTCTGCATTTTTTGCAGCCCGAGCATCAGCGTGCCCATTTCGTTTTTGGACTTGACTTCAATACGGCTGGTCAGATCGCCTGAGGCTATGGTGTCGAAGTGATATAGCATTTCCTTCAGCGGCCCGGTAATGGCGCGAATCAGGAAGAAGGCGTAAATGGCGACTCCGATCAAACCGAGCAGCACGCCGACCACGGCAAGGATGCGGAAGTAACGAAACAGAGTCTGGCTGTCTTGATAACCGGCTTCTGCACTTTTCATTTGCAGCTCGACCAATTCGTCAGTGCTTTTAGTCAGCGACTGGAATAAAGGCGGCATTTTATTGACCAGAATGTCTTCCACATCTTCACTGCGTCCGGCGTGCAGCGCAGCGATCAACCCCTGTTCCGCTTCCTTGAGATATCGCACGCGCTTGGCTGTCACCTCATCGGCTACTTTTCTCTCCTCCAGGGTTTCTATCGGGAGACTCAGGTACTTTTTCCATTCCTCTTCAGATTGCTGATAGAAGTTTTCTGCGCGCTTGAGAATGCGTTCCGAGCCCTCTTCATAAGGGCGCATCGCCACCAGATTGAGCCCTGCGCGAGCCTGCAGCAGACGCGTCATCATCAGGCGAATTGCATCGGAGGAGGGCATCTGATTGACGTAAATGTTTTGCAGCGTGTTGTTGGTTGTTTGCACACCCAGAACGCCCATCGCTCCACCGACAATCAGCATGATGCCCATGAATGCCATGGTGAGCAGCAAACGCAATTTGATAGAAATGTTTTTCAGCATGAATTTTCCGTGAAAGCGGTATTTGGTTGACGTTGAATGTAAAAGTGAGAAGTCCGAATTAAATCTGAGTTGTCGTGCCGCTATTTATCCATACATCATCTGCCGACCTGCATGGCAGGGCAGGGCAGGGCAGGCGGATCGTCTTCAGAATGGAGGGTTACGGCGTGGAATTTTTACCAACAATCGAGTGCACAGATCAATGGTTATTCCCTCTTGGAAACAAAATTGAGTATATCGAGCAATCACTTCTTCGTCGATGCCATCCTTTTATACATGGTCGGCAAAAACAACAAATAGGGGGGAATGTCACAAAATTTTGCGTTTAATCAAATTGTGCAGGCGTGAATGAATACCGAAAATATTCATCAATGATGAAAAAATAATCATTATTGCTGTTTCAGTGGGCATGCGGACTTGAGGTGTTGCGTTGGTTGACTGTGCGTATGCGCAAGCTTATAAAAAGTGGCAGGCTGACCGTGCTGTGGATCGCGCTAGCAACGAGCGCTTGCGCGGGACCATTGAAGAGTTCGCCGCCATTAGTCGGCGACCAGGTGAATCTGACGCCACTTTCATCGAGCGTACAAGAAATCGACTCAAAACCTTCGGCGGACTACTTACAGGCGGCGCGGGCTTGGTTACGGAAAGTATCGGAATCGTTGAGCGACGCGACCTTGAAGTAGCGCGATTGCTTGGTCAAATACAGATCGATCGCTTGGCATGTTCCGCAAAAAAGAATAGCGAATAGCGATTCGAAACGACGCAATGCCGTTGGAAACTTCGTAAAACCGTTGGAAAGTTTGCTGCGAGATAGTTATCCACATGTGATAACTCATTGATTTAAAACAGGTCAGTGGGGTGGCTGATGGGGCTCGAACCCACGACAACAGGAATCACAATCCTGGACTCTACCAAGAAGGCGCCGCGAGTTAATTTCCCATTTTTGCGGAAAAGATTCTGTTTTGCGGAAATAAAAAAGCGGCGCTCACATGTGAGAACCGCTTTCTATACCGCATGAATGCTACTGGTGCCGAGAGCCGGAATCGAACCGGCACGCCTTGCGGCGCGGGATTTTGAGTCCCGTGCGTCTACCTATTCCGCCATCTCGGCAACGCAAGCTGAGCATTATGCTCGATTTGCGGAATTTGAGCAAGATTCACGTGCAGGAATATTGAGGTCTGTCGATTGCTTCCATGCGATGCCGGTCGCAAAGGCCACCTTGTCATTCATTAAACGACAACGGTGCGTATCTATTATTCCTGCCCGGGCTGCGTCGCGTAGATGCGTCGATAAAGCCGGAAGCGCTCGTCGCGATCGGCGGGGCGGCGGCCGTGCCAGATTAGTTGCCATTGCAATTTGTCGCGCGTGATGGTCTGTGCTGCATCATTGCCGCGATGATGGTCTTGCAGCAGCAGGTAATCGCAATTCTTGTCGCCGAAGCGGGCGAACGGAACGTTACCGAAATAGGCGAACGAGGCGCGTTGCGAGGCGCCGACATTGCTGGCGACGCAGCGTTTTACTTTCGGCAATGCAGCGTCAACCTGTTGCGCAACGCCGGCATAACTCTTGATGTAATTGCCCCATGGCAGCCACAAGGTCATGAGCAGCAGCCAGCACAGGATAATTCCGCCGGACGATAGCACCACGGCGCGCCACAGCACGGAAGGGCGGCGCGATATGCGCCAGTGCACGATCCAGATCCATCCTGCGGTTGCGGCAGCGGCCACGATAAAAGACAGCAGATTGAATTCCGGTTTGAAGCCGGGGGCGATCTTGAATGCATTTTTGGCGATCTGTGCCGGCCAGCCGGTTTGCTTGGCGACCCAGCCCAGCCAGATGAAGCTGGCGCAGGTGCTCAGCATCATGACCGAGAACCAGTCCACCGCATTGATGGCACCGCGTTTCATCGTGGGCAAGCCGAATGCGGCGAGGATGGCCAGCATAGGCAGCAGCGGTAATAAAATCGCTTCTTCGCCACGCGGATTCAGCAAGGCGAGTACCAGCAGGGCGGCAAAAAAGGTCAGCGGCAATGTGATATGCAGTGCTTCATGCTGACGACGCCAGGCGTAGATGGCCCAGATTGCAAACGGCCATGCCGGCCACGCAAACCAGATCGCGTTTTTCAGGAAGTATTGCAGAGTGGACCACGATGGCATGCCGATCTGACGGACATTCCATGCCATCCACGCATCGCTTGGCGCATTGCCGTAAGGCTGAACCTGTTGGCTGGCAAATATCCATGCGCCTGCCACCAGGGCTGCCAGCGGCAATGCAACCAGTATCAGGCGCAGCAGGAGTGCGCGTTCGCGTACAGATGCCAGCACCAGTACGCCTAGCCACAAGGCGAGCGGAACCACCCAGCCGCGCGACAGCACCAGCAAGCCCAGCACCAGGCCGAATGCCATTGCGCTGCGCAGCGAGTGCGATTCAAACAGGCGCGTAACGGTGTAGAGCGAAAATGCGATCAGCGATACCTGCAATGCCTCCGTGGTGGTGCCGTGACTATGTACCAGCAAACCCAGGCAACCGAGGTAAATCAGCAGTGCGCCATCGGCCAGTGTACGGCCGAAATCGCGCGGTTCCGGCTGGCCGCCGAAGGCGAGTTTCAGCGGTTGTGCTTCCGGCCGACGGCCGAGCAGATAGGTGGTGTACCAGACTGATGTCGAGCCGAGCAGGAAGAAACTGATGGGCGCGATGCGCGCAGCCATCGGATCGCCTAGCAGCCAGCCGAACAACTTGATGCAGATGGCGCCCAGCCAGAATGCCAGCGGGCCTTCGTCCGGCATAGCCAGGCCGACGATGTTCGGTGCGAGCCAGTCGAGCAGCGAGCCGTGCGCCATCGTCCACATGATGCCGAAACCGGCAGCATCGTCAGGCTTCCAGGGGTCGCGTCCGATCAGGCCGGGCAGAATGTACAGCAAACACAGTGCGAACAACGCCCAGCGCGGGAGAGCATGCGTAGCGGAGGCGGGGAGGCGGACTGGCTTCATGAAGGCGATGGCTGTTTTTATTGGGTTCGGCGTATTGTGCCGGAAAAATACTTTGCGAACAAAAAAGGCAGCCGTAGCTGCCTTTTTGAAACGCGGTGACGAAATTATTCAGCCATTTGCGTTTTGGAACCGACGGTACCGAACTTCTTGCGGAATTTGTCCACGCGACCTGCGGTATCAACGATTTTATGTTTGCCGGTGTAGAACGGATGCGATTCCGACGAAACCTCGATTTTTACCAGTGGGTATTCTGTGCCTTCAAATTCAATTTTTTCACGGGTGTTGATGGTCGAACGGGTGATGAATTTGAAATCGTTAGAAACGTCGTGGAACAAAACTTCACGGTATTCCGGGTGAATGCCAGCTTTCATGATTTGCCTTAAATAGTTTTGGTAGCCAATGAGCACTTCGTCGGTCGCACTGCTTCTTGACCCGATTGCCTATCACTTGCCGAGGTTGGAACGAGCCGAGAATTATACATTGAAAAATCAATAAAATCATGGGTTTGCGACAAGTTTGCTGATATCGTTGCACTGTTGCAATCACGTCATGTTCAGGAGGGTTTGTGGCAATTGGTTTGCAGGATGGCATGAGTACCTTGTTGCAGGCGGTGGAAGTCTGCGGAATCATCGCCTTTGCCTGTTCCGGCTTTATCGAGGCGCGGCGCAAGGAAATGGATCTGGTCGGCGTGTTTATCGTGGCATTTATTACGGCATTCGGCGGCGGCACGTTGCGCGACATGCTGCTAGATAGGCGTCCGCTGTTCTGGGTTGAGCATCAGGAATACGCGATTCTGGTTTTTGTTCTGGCGCTGCTGGCCTGGCCGTTTTTCACGCATCTGCGTTCAGCCGTTGCTGAAAAGATAATTGTGATTGCCGATGCGTTTGGTTTGGGATTATTCAGCGCGGTTGGCGCATCGCTGGCGCTGGAAGCGCAGATGCCGATTTTCATCTGCGCGATGATGGGCGTGACGACGGGTATTTTCGGTGGCGTGCTGCGCGATGTCTTGTGCAATGAAATCCCGATGGTATTCCGGCGCGGCCAGTTGTATGCCACCTGTTCATTTGTCGGTTGCTGGGTTTACCTGCTAATGGAGTTGCTGCAGATATCCTCGGCGCTGGCGCTGATTTCCAGCATAGTCGTGACATCGGCGATGCGTTTGCTGGCGGTCAGGCTGGATTTGAAATTGCCGGGTTGAACGATGCAGGCTTGAAAAGAACACGGCAATAAAAAAGCCCGTTTTCATTTGCAGAGCATGCAAGGAAAACGGGCTTTTTGATTTCAGCCTTGTCGGCTGAAAATCCTCAAACAGGATGTCGTGTATTGATTACGAATTACCGCGACGCATCATGTCGAAGAATTCTGCGTTGTTCTTGGTCGCCTTCATCTTGTCGAGGATGAATTCCATCGCTTCGATCTCGTCCATGCCGTACAGCAGTTTGCGCAAGACCCAGATCTTCTGCAGTTGATCCGGCTTGATCAGCAACTCTTCGCGACGGGTGCCGGATTTGTTCAGGTTGATCGCAGGGTAGACGCGCTTCTCGGCCAGACGGCGTTCGAGATGCACTTCCATATTGCCGGTACCCTTGAATTCTTCGTAGATCACGTCATCCATACGGCTGCCGGTTTCGATCAGCGCGGTAGCGATGATGGTCAGCGAGCCGCCTTCTTCGATATTACGTGCAGCGCCGAAGAAGCGTTTTGGACGTTGCAATGCGTTGGCATCCACACCACCGGTCAATACCTTGCCGGAGGCCGGGATCACGGTGTTATAGGCGCGTGCCAGACGGGTGATCGAGTCGAGCAGAATCACGACGTCTTTTTTCATTTCAACCAGACGCTTGGCTTTTTCCAAAACCATTTCCGCAACTTGTACGTGACGTGTAGCCGGTTCATCAAAGGTCGATGCCACCACTTCGCCGCGTACCGAACGCTGCATCTCGGTCACTTCTTCAGGGCGTTCGTCGATCAGCAACACGATCATCACGACATCCGGATGATTGGTGGTGATCGCATGTGCGATGTGTTGCAGGATCACGGATTTGCCGGATTTAGGCGATGCCACCAGCAAGCCGCGCTGGCCTTTACCGATAGGCGCGATCAGATCGATGACGCGGCCGGTGATGTTTTCTTCGCCGCGCATATCGCGTTCAAGCAGCAGAGGCTTGTTCGGGTGCAGCGGCGTCAGGTTTTCAAACAGAATGCGGTGCTTCGATGCTTCCGGCGCCTCGCCGTTGACCTTGTCGACCTTGACCAATGCAAAGTAGCGTTCGCCGTCTTTTGGCGTGCGTACTTCGCCCTCGATCGAATCGCCGGTGTGCAGATTGAAGCGGCGGATTTGAGAAGGTGAAATATAAATGTCGTCAGTGGACGCCATGTAGCTGGCGTCGGGCGAGCGCAGGAAACCAAAGCCGTCAGGCAATACTTCGAGGGCGCCATCGCCAAAAATTTGTTCTCCTGATTTCGCGCGTTTCTTGAGAATCGCGAACATCAGTTCTTGTTTGCGCAAGCGCGCAGCGTTGTCGATGTCCAGGCTGATTGCCATTTCTAGCAGAGCGGAGACGTGTAACGCCTTTAATTCGGATAAATGCATATGTTTGAGTTTCCCGGGATGGGATATAAAAAGGTAGGGGAGGGGACTGCGTGGTGGTGTTAGCTTGTTTAATAAGGCAGCGATGCGGGCGCATCGCTGCGTTTTTTATTTTATATCAGATATTGCTGTCGATGAAAGCAGTCAATTGGCCTTTTGCCAATGCACCGACTTTTTGTGCCGCCGGTACGCCGTTCTTGAACAGAATCAGCGTTGGAATGCCGCGAATGCCGAATTTGGCTGGAATAGCCTGGTTCGCATCAACGTCCATTTTGGCGATACGAATCTTGCCAGCGTATTCCTTGGCGACGTCTTCCAGGATAGGCGCAATCATTTTGCATGGACCGCACCATTCGGCCCAGAAGTCGACCAGGACAGGCGTATCGGATTTCAGTACGTCTGTATCAAAAGACGCATCGGTAATATGTGTGATGTTTTCGCTCATGTGTGTCTCGAGTTTGAGAAGAAAAGAATAAATCAGCGCCTTGGTGATAACCGTTCTTGTCGGTATTTTCCTGCAGCGCCTCCGGGTACTGGAACAGAGATGGAGGCGTTGCGTTTTAATTCAAGTTTTGAAGGTGAGGCAAGAGGTAATCAGGCGGGGTCTGGGCAAATCATAACCTATTTTATAAAAAGTAGGGCATTGCCTATAAAATTTTGCGTCGCCTCGCATAAAATGCCCCTTACTCTGCCTGTCATGACTGTATTTTCTGACGCCCTCTACCTTTCACATCGAGCCCCGATGCCGTCTAGCGCCACCATACTGATTCCACCTTCCACTGTCTTTTGGGACGATGCTGCGCGCGCATTACTGCAAAGCGACGAGCATGGGCGGAATCAGGGAGCAGCGATCAGCGATCTTTCCGCGCTGCGCGTGCTGGTGTCAACCTTCGCGCATATACAGTTATTGAAAAATGCATTGGCGCGCCAGATAGGCGGCGCCTTCATTCCGCCGACGATTACCTCGCTGTCCGAATATATCCGCCAGTTGCCACCAAGCGGTACGGCGGCGACTGCGGCGAGCGAGCGACTGATGTCGCTGTATGCGGACTTGCGCCAGCATGCATGGCTGAAAAAACTGTTCAGCGCACGGCGCAATACCGATTTGCTGCCGCTGGCCGAAATTCTGCTGGCGCTGTCCGATGAATTGACGCAAGCCATGCTGCCGTCGTTGAAGACGTCGCCGGATGCCGGTTATGCGCGCTGGCAGGCGGCGCTGGAACAATTGTCGCCGGTCGCGCGCAATCTGCTGTCGGATGAAACGCAACTGGTGTGGACGATCTGGAAAAGCCAGCTCGACGCCAGCGATGCGAATGTCATGCGTTATGCACAGATGATGCGCCTGGTGCAGCAGGTGGAACACATGCAGCAGCCTCTGTTCTGGATCAGCCCGGTTGCGCCGGATGCAATGGAGCAGGCCTTTCTCGACGCATATGGCGCACGGCAGGCCTTGACCGTGCTGACGCTGGATTGGCATGCGCACTCTATTAATAGTACGTATGCGGCAGCCTGGCCGGAAATGCTGGTCGATGAGACGGGCAGCGCGGCATTGCCGATTGCCACGCCATCAGGTTTGAAATTGCATGCGGCGCAAAATATGGAAGCGGAAGCCAGGGCCGGTGCACAAACCGTGATCGACTGGCTGCAGCAGGGCAAAACGAATATCGCCATCGTCGCGCAGGATCGCGTTGTGGCACGCCGTATTCGTGCCTTGCTGGAGCGCGCACAGATTATGGTGGCCGATGAAACCGGCTGGAAGCTCTCCACGACGCGCGCGGCCTCTGCCATTGCGGCCTGGCTGGAACTGGTCGCAGCCCGCGCTGAAACGGCAGGCTTGCTGGACTTCCTGAAATCGCCCTTTGTGTTCGCCGACATGGCTGACAAGGCAGAGCAGGTGATGGTCAGCGAAATTGCATTGCAACGCGCGAAAGTATTGAGCGGCTGGGAAGCGGTCAGCGATGCCTTGACTGCAGCACCGGCCGCGCAAAAGATGATGACACTGCTGGCGCAGCAGGCATCCGGTTTTACAGGCCGCAAGACGCTGTGCGAATGGATAGCCGCCACGCAGCAGATGCTGCTTGTGTTCGGCATGCGCGACGCCTTGCAGGCCGATGCCGCCGGTGCACAGCTGATTCAATTGCTGCAGGATGTTGCGCAGGATTGCGTGCAGGTCGGTCATACATTTTCCTTTGCAGAGTGGCGCGCCTTCCTCAATCTGCAACTGGAAGCGAAAGCCTTTGTGCAAGTCAATCAGGACAAACGCGTCGTGATGCTGCCCTTGAACGGCGCGCGCCTGCGCAGCTTCGATGCCGTCCTGATGGTGGGCGCGGATGCCGAGCATCTTCCTTCGCAGCCGATGGAGACACTGTTTTTTGCCAATGTGGTGCGGCGCGAACTCGGGCTGGCCACGCGCGAAAGCCGGCAGCGCCAGCAATTGCGCGATGTGACGGAATTATTGTCGGCCAATGATTGCGTGGTTCTGTCGTGGCAGGCGCACAAGAATGGCGAACCGAATCCGGTCAGTCCGTGGATAGAGCGACTGGAGCTGTGTCTGGCGCGCGCCGGCCTGGCGCCGCTTGCAAAGCATGAAGTGCAGATTGCGCCACGCCATCTGCAGCCGACACCAGTGCTGATGCCTGCGCCTGCTGCGCCGCAATTGCTGCCGCAAAAACTTTCCGCCAGTGGCTACAACAGCCTGGTCGCCTGTCCGTATCAGTTCTTCGCCACCCGCATGCTGGGTTTGTCCGGTATCGATGATGTATCGGATATGCCGGAGAAGCGCGATTACGGCGATTGGCTGCATCAGATACTGGCGCAGTTCCATCAGACTTTGCAGGAAGCACCGGTTCCATTGGCGGAACGTGCGCCCTTGCTGCAGCAAATATCGGATCGCATCTTTGCGCATGAGCTCGACAAGAGCGCGGCTGCACTCGGTTATTACGCGCGCTGGCAAAAAGCCATGCCGGCCTATCTGGAATGGATAGGCGAGCGGGAAAGTCAGGGCTGGCATTTTGTCCTCGGCGAAGAAAAATTCGAAAAGCTGTTGCGTTGGGACGGCGGCGAAATTGTGCTGCACGGCCGCGTCGATCGCATGGATGAAAATGCCGAGGGCGAGCGTGCGGTGCTCGATTACAAAAGCACGAATCAGGGCGCTTTGCGCGACAAGCTCAGGCAGGGCGAAGATCATCAATTACCGTTTTACGGCCTGCTGTCGGGTACCGCCTTGAGTGCAGCCCTGTACGTACCGCTGGAAGCGACCAGAGACAAGATCAAGGAAGTCGAAGCACCCGACTATGAAGTATGGCAGCACAATCTGGAGGAGCAAATTGTCCGCAACATGCAGGCGATTACGCACGGTGCGCCTCTGCCTGCCACCGGCCCAGAACCGGTTTGCCAGTATTGCGATGTGCGCGGACTGTGCCGTAAAGGAGCATGGTAATGAATGAGCCACACATGAATACGTCTGCGCCGCGCGCATATGAAGTTAACGGTGCACAGGCCGACGCAGAACGTTTCGTCGCCCTGGCCTGCGATCCTGCGCGTTCGGTGGTGGTGGAAGCCTGCGCCGGCAGCGGCAAGACCTGGCTGCTGGTGGCGCGCGTGTTGCGCCTGCTGCTGGCCGGCACCGAGCCGGCAGCGATACTGGCGATTACGTTTACGCGCAAGGCGGCGCAGGAAATGCGCGAGCGCTTGATGCAATTGCTGCATGAACTGACGCTGAAGCCGGAAGCGGATGTGCTGACGCTGCTGCGCGAACGCGGCGTTGCAGAGCACGAACTGCCAGCGCTGTTGCCGGTGGCGCGCGGTTTGTATGAGCGTGTATTGCGCAGTCCGCAAGCGCTCTCCATCGATACTTTTCACAGCTGGTTTGCACGGCTGGTGCAGATTGCACCGCTGGCATCCGGCGTGCCGCACGGCTATGCACTGACGGAATCCACCGGAGAATTATTGTCGGATGCCTACAGCCGTTTCATGCAAACGGTGAACGAGGCTGACAATCAGGATGTGAAAGATGCGCTGATCGCGCTGTACGCACAAGTCGGTGACAGTAATGCGCGCAATCTGCTGGATGCGTTTATTGCCAAGCGCGCCGAATGGTGGGCCTCGGTGCAGAACGGCGAGCCGATTGAATGGCTGCGTGAATTATGCGGCGAAGATGGAGAGGCAGATGCACGCCTGACGCTGTGGGACGATGCGCATGCTGTCGCGCGTATCGGTCAGATCGCGCGCCTGCTCGGACACGGTGGCGTCGCCAATCAGAAACGCGCTGTTGCTATTGAAAGCGCCATGTCCGCTGGCGCCAGCGTGAAAAATTTTACTGAGCTGTGCAAGGAATTTTTCGATGACAAAGGTGCTTTCCGCAGAAACGGTTCGACCAAGGGCTTTGTAAAGGCGCTGGAAGACAATCTCGGTGAAAACGGCCTGCATGCGTTTGAACAGGAATTTGAACGGCAGGGCGAAGCGCTGAAGACGATACTCCGCCGCAGCATGGAGCCGATGGTGATTGCGCTCAATCGCGCATTGTTTACAGTCGGCGCCGCTTATCTGGAAATCTATCAGACGGTGAAGGCCGAACAGCGGGTATTCGATTTCGCCGATCTGGAATGGCAAGCCTATCGCCTGCTGACCAATGAAGAACATGCGGCTTATCTGCAAAGCCGTCTCGATGCACGTTACCGTCATGTATTGCTGGATGAATTTCAGGATACCAATCCGCTGCAGTGGAGCATCGTGCAGGCGTGGCTGAATGCCTACGGCGACGATGCCGACAAGCCCAGCATGTTTGTGGTCGGCGATCCCAAGCAATCGATCTATCGCTTCCGTCGCGCCGAGCCACGCGTGTTTTCCGCCGCGAAGGAAACGCTGGTGGCGCAGGGCGCCGACTTCCTGCGCACCAACCAGACGCGGCGCAATGCGGCCGGCATCGTCGAGGTCCTGAATGCAAGCTTTGTCGCCAACCCGATTTACCAGCCGCAAACCACGCTGGAAAAATCGCCGGGCGCCGTGTGGCAGCTACCATTGGTGCAACAGGACAAGCTGGAAAAAGTTGTCTGGTCGCCGGCGCAGTTGCGCGACCCGCTGACCACGCCGCGCGAGGAAGAAGAGGATGCGCGTCGGCTGGAAGAAGGCCGTGCCGTGGCGCTGGCCATCCTGCAGGCGCGGACGGAACTGAAAAGCAAACATTGGTCGGACGTGATGCTGCTGGTCAAAAAGCGTACGCATTTGCGCGCGTATGAGCGCGCCTTGCGCGAAGCCGGAATTCCGTTTGCCTCCGACAAGCGCGGCGGTTTGCTGGAGTCGCTGGAAGTGGCTGATCTGATCGCCTTGCTGAACTTTCTCATTACGCCGCACGATAATCTGGCGCTGGCGCACGTACTTAAATCTCCGATCATGGCGGTATGCGACGATGAGCTGATCGTACTGGCAACGCGCCGCGAAAAAACATGGTGGCTGCGCTTGCAGGCAGAGGTGACAGAGCTGTCATCGCCGGCCTTGTTGCGCGCTGCCGGTCTGCTGGAAAAATGGCTGCAACTGGCGCCGCGCGTGCCGGTGCATGATTTGCTGGATCGTATTCTGCATGAAGGCGATGTGGTCGCGCGTTATGCGCAGACAGCCTCGCCGCTGGTGCGTGGTCAGGTGCTGGGCAATATCGAAGCGTTTACCGAACTGGCCTTGAATCTGGATGCCGGACGTTATCCCAGCCTGCCGAAATTCATCGATGCCTTGCGCCGCTTGCAAAAATCCGCCGACAGCGATGCGCCGGATGAAGCCGATATCGATGCCGCGATGGATGCGGTACGCATATTGACGATACATGGCGCCAAGGGACTGGAGGCACCCATCGTCGTGTTGCTGGATGCGAATCACAGCGATGGCGCGCGCGACGATGTCGGCGTGTTGTGCGAATGGCCGCAGGATCGCGATGCGCCTACGCATTTTTCCGTCTTCGGTCGCCAGGCCGAACGCGGCGCAGCGCGCGATGCGCTGTTTACCGAGGAAGAACAGTTGAAGCAGCAGGAAGACTGGAATCTGCTGTACGTCGCGACCACGCGTGCGAAAAACCTGCTGATCGTCAGCGGTGTGGCTGACAAACGCAGCGCCACGGTGGATGGCGTGGCAGATGGACGCTGGTATGCGCGCTTCCAGGGCGCGCAGCCTGTGCAGCCGGATGCACTGTCTTCGACAGCGACTACTGCCAGCGAAACTGAATTCTCCTTAGCTATATTCAATCCGCCTGCCTTGCCGGCGCCGCAGCTTGAGTCGACGGCGGTTTTTTCCAGTGCGGAAATTGACGAAGGTATCGCCTTGCATGCATTGATGGAGCTGTTGACGCCACCGCAAGTCTGGCCGATTACCATGCATGCGCCGGCGTTGATCGCGAAGTGGCTGGCGTGTACGCATGAAATGGCGGAAACAATCAGCGGGCAGGCTAGTGTGATTCTGGCGCAGCCGGAGCTGGCGCGTTTTTTCGATCCGGCTCAGCATCGCTTTGCACGCAACGAAATAGAAGTTGTCAGCAGCACCGGCGTTGCGCGTTTCGATCGCGCCGTCATGTTCGACGATGAATTGTGGATACTCGATTACAAGCGCAATCTGCTGGATAGTGAGCGTGCAGCGTACGCCGCGCAACTCGAACGCTACCGTGTAGCGGCGCAACAGGTATTCCCCGATGCGCGTATCCGCAGCGGATTGATTACAGTGGATGGGCGTTTGACGGAGTTGGCGTAAACCGGTTCACGTGCTGCATGCGCACATCCGGGTACAATCGATAAGCGTGTAAATCTGGCAATCCCTGACTTATTGCTGCATCAGCGGTGCCAAATTTACCGCCGGCAGCGAAAAACGCGTGGTCCGGTCATGCTATCTATTGACTGCCATTCGCATGCACAACTATAGTGACGACATGATTTCCGACTTCCACCAACTTTCCGAAAAAATCAGCCAACTGGCTGATTTGACGCAATCGCTACGCAGCGAAAATGCGGATTTGCGCATCACATCGATTGCGCTCGCCGCCGAAAACGCCGAACTGACGCGCCGCATGCAGGAAGCGCATGAGCGCGTCGCCGCCTTGCTTGAAAAAATTCCAGCGCCAGAACCAGATGAGGAAGCAGCATGATTCAGCTCGATGTATCCATCATGGGGCAATCCTATAAATTGGCGTGCAAGGAAGGCGAAGAAGGCGCATTGCAGGAAGCGGTCGCCTACCTGGACGGAAAAATGTGTGCGATACGCGATGCCGGCAAGTTGAAAGGTAACGATCGCATAGCCGTGATGGCCGCCTTGGGTGTGACTGCTGAATTACTGGCGACCAAATCGCCGGATGGCCCCTTGTCCGACATGACAATGTCGGAAGTTAAACAGAAAATTGCGGCGATGCACGAGACGCTCGATGCTGCACTTGCACCGCAAGAAAATCTATTTTAAATATCTGCAGTAATTCTTTCCCCGCAGGCGCCGATTGGAGTAAACTAAGCGTTCCTGCCGTGTTCGCCATTGCCATAATTCCTTGAACCATTTATGCGCAACGGCCGCGGAATTTTGTTCGATGGGAGTGCGCGTCGCTAGCTCGATGAACCCGAAGTTGAACTAACTGTGGCCAACTTGAACCTCTTGGTTCAGGATGCCGGCAAAGCGGCATTGGCGGGACCTGATTGCTGAAACGGCTGCATGAAAATGCAGCCGTTTTTTTATTGCCCGTTTTTCTGTAATATCTCCAGGTACTTCCTTGTTTCCATTCCCTTGTTCTTATTTTTATCACGAATAGATAAAAGCATATGCGCTACTGGCTCATGAAATCCGAACCCGGCGAAGTCAGCATCGATGATGCACTGGCGGCGCTCAATCAGACCGTGGCGTGGACTGGCGTGCGTAATTATCAGGCGCGTAATTTCATGCGTGATGCCATGCAGGTAGGTGATGGAGTGCTGTTTTATCATTCCAGTTGCGCAGAACCGGGGATAGTCGGATTGGCCGAGGTGGCGAGTACGCCTTACCCGGACGAAACACAATTCGATCCGGCCAGCCATTACTTCGATCCGAAAGCCACGCGCGAAACCCCGCGCTGGATGCTGGTCGATGTCCGCATCCGCAAGAAGACGCGCCTGCTTTCCCTCGCCGAATTACGCACGAAGCCGGAATTGGCCGATATGGTGGTGCTGCAAAAAGGCAGCCGTTTGTCTATCACACCAGTCACGGCGCAAGAGTGGCAATTCATTTGCAAGAAGTTGCTGGCAGGCGCTAATAAATAAGCAGAATTTTTCTCTCTCGCAGTTTTTTATCTGCATTCATTTCCGCGACTCATCATCGGCACGTGCTGCGATGTCACTCAGCAGTTGCGAAAAATCAGCACCCATTTGTAACCTTGTGTAACCACATGCCTGGAAACGGTGCGTGCATATATCTGTGTAAAATTTTCAAACGCGGATAATGTGCTGCTTAAAATTTAAGCAGTGATGCGCGGCATGCTTTCTGTGAACTTTTCAATTTTCCCTGCTGCGTCAAAGAGATATCGTTGTGGCCTGCGTGATGCCCTTCTGCTTGTCCTACAAGATATTTTTTCATTCTTTTCTATTCTTGAGATCAGGCAGTTTCCTCTCATCACTCTTATAAATTCTGGAAAGAAATAATTCCATTCTCTCTGCGCGCACTTCCATTTTTTGTCGTGGAACTAATTCACATTTGTGCTCCTCATACCCCCGCATTTCATATCAATACGTCAACAAGGCATACACAGCGATGCTTGCGTGACGGAACAATTTTTATCGCAGGTCAAAAAATTACCGTCGTTATCGCAATCGCCTCGTATGAACGCGCCGCAGTGACGACGCTGGAATAGGAATGGTGAAAACAATGATGTCGACATGGATACAAGGCAGAACCGGCAGCGCACAGATCAAGCGCCTTGGTTTGCGCAATATTGCCGGGCAATTTTTCGATCACAGCAATGCGCACGCTTCGCGTCGTCTGATTGCGATTATTCATCATGAAGCATAGACGCGAAAATCCGGCAGCCGGTTCGTATGTGCTGGCACTGCTTGCAGGCGCACTGACGTGTACATCGGTGCAGGCGGCGGAAGAGAGCGCGGCTGTCGATACGTTTACACCGTATGCGACTTTCGGTGCCTACTACGATGCCAATCTGTTGCGCCAGCCGGAAGCAGCGAAGCAAAGCGGTGCAGCGCTTTCCGATCGCTGGACGCGTGCTGCGATCGGCTTGCGCATGGATAAGGAACTGGGTCGACAGAGATTGACTGCGGATCTGTCTGCCAATCATGCCGAATACGATCGTTTCAGCCAATTCAATAACGATGGCAAGGATTTGCTGGCGAACTGGAAATGGGCGGCCGGCAATCAATTTTCCGGCAATGTCGGCACCAGTTATTCGGAAGGCCTGACGCCTTTCGACGACTACCGCAGTTTTGATCGCAGCATCCGCACCCAGCGCAAGAATTATGTTGATGGTTCATGGCGCTTCCACCCAAGCTGGCAACTGAACGCTGCATACAATCGCTTCGATCTGCGTTACGACACGCAAGCGCAAAATCCTTCTGAACGTAATCTCGATATGACCGATATCGGGATCGACTATCTGGCAAAAAGCGGCAACAAGGTTGGTCTGGTTGCGCGCCACATCGAGGGTCGTTATCCATATGCGGATATCAATTCCTACGACCAGAATGAATTGAAGGCCAAGGTCGATTGGCAGTTAACCGGCAAGACCTATCTGCAGTTTCTCGGCGGTTGGGCCAAGCGCGAATACGCTACCAATCCGCAACGCGATTCCAGTGTGCCTAGCGCACGCCTGACTGCGTACTGGAAGGCCACTGGCAAGACGGCCTTTTCGCTGGGAGTGTGGCGTGAGCTGGGTGCGACCGACGATCTGGCCGCCAACTATGCGCGCAATCAAGGTATCAGTGTGGGATCAACCTGGGATGCCACCAGCAAGATCAGTGTCGACGGTTTGATCATGACCGAGAAGCGCGACTACAACGGCGTGGCGGTGATGCAAGGCATAGCGCCATCGGATCGTGATGATCGCTATCGCAACGCAATGCTGGGCGTGACTTACAAACCGACTTTGCATTTACGCGTGCGCGCTTCCGTCTATCGCACGACTCTGGATTCAAATATCGCCGCGGCGTCCTACAAGACGAATGGCATTCAGATTAATACACGCTATGAATTCTGACATTAGTCAAATCAAGTATCCGGCGGATATGCCGGCCCGCAAGTTTTACCGACGCTTGCTTGATCCTCTGATTGCGATCGGATTGCTGTACCTGATCACGGTACTGTCTGGACATGTCTTCAGTGCCAATCATGTGGTGCTGGCGATTTTGACCTTCCTCATCAGCTGCACGATTTTTGGCTGGAGCGATCCATGGCGCGATGCATCGGCAGGCAACTTTCTGATGCTGGGAAAATCCATCGCACTGGCGTGGATGGCCGTCGTTGTGCTGCTGCTGTTCTTTGCGTATGTCGCCGGCTTGTTTGCCTTGTTCCTGCAACGCGAGACGCTGATCTGGCTGGCAATTACGCCTCCCGCCCTGCTGCTTGCCCAGATCGTTCTGCAGAAGGCCAGCTTCGGTTTGCATGGGAAAAGCATGCGTTCGGTCATCATGGTTGGCGTCAACGAACTGAGCGTCAAACTGGCGGAGCGCGTGGATGAGAATCCGGATTTGCGGATGGAGGTAAGCGGTTTTTTCGACGACCGGGATAGCTCGCGTCAACCGGAAGATCGACAAGTCCCGCTGCTGGGTGGCATGTCGGATATTCCATCGTATGTACGCAACAACAATATCCACACGATCTTCATCAGCCAGCCGATTTCCGCACAGCCGCGCATCCGCAAATTGCTGAATGAATTGCAGGACACCACGGCATCCATTTATTTTTTGCCGGACATCTATGTATTCGACCTGATACAGGCACGCTTCGACAGCGTGGCCGGCTTGCCGGTCGTGGCGATTTGCGAATCGCCGTTTACCGGCATCAACAGCATGGTCAAGCGCGGCAGCGACATCGTGCTGGCACTGATCATTCAGCTGATGCTGCTGCCGGTGATGCTGGGCATTGCGATTGCGATCAAGGCGACATCGCCGGGCCCGGTGATCTTCCGCCAGCGTCGCTACGGCCTGGATGGCGAAGAAATCATCGTCTACAAGTTTCGTTCGATGACCGTATGCGAAGACGGCGCGCGCGTAGTGCAGGCAACCCGCAATGATCAGCGCATCACGCGCGTGGGGGCCTTTCTGCGCCGTTCTTCACTGGACGAATTGCCGCAGTTTTTCAACGTACTGCAAGGGCGCATGAGTATCGTCGGCCCACGTCCCCATGCCGTTGCGCACAACGAGTTGTACCGCAAGAAGATCAAGGGTTACATGCTGCGCCACAAGGTGCGCCCGGGTATTACCGGCTGGGCGCAGGTGAATGGCTTTCGCGGTGAGACAGACACGCTGGACAAGATGGAAGCGCGCATTGCCTACGATCTGGATTACCTGCGGCGCTGGTCGCTGGCACTGGATTTGTGGATTATCGCGCGCACGGTAGGCGTCGTATTGAAACGTGATAACGCGTACTGATGGCAAAAATTAAATTCATGCAGATGGAGCGAATAATGAAAAAGATCATATTGAAAAATGTGCGGCAAGCCATGTTGATGGTGCTGATGGTGACGGTGGGCAGCTGGACATACGCAGCCGATGTGCCGCTCGGACCTGGCGACGTGCTGAAGATCACCGTCTTCGGCAATCCGGACCTGACACTGGAAACGCGCGTCAGCGAAGCCGGCAGCATCACCTATCCGCTGGTGGGCGATGTCAAGGTGGGCGGACTATCGTCGAATGAAGCCGAGAGAAAAATTGCCGAGCTGCTGGACAAGGGCGGTTTCGTGCGCAAGCCTCAGGTCAATCTGATGGTTACGGAGATGCAGAGCCAGCAGGTTTCGGTGCTGGGGCAGGTCAACAAGCCGGGGCGCTATCCGGTTGATGGCAAGCGCAGCCTGACCGACATCCTGGCACTGGCCGGCGGCGCCAATGAAGAGGCGGGCGATACCGTGATTCTCACCCATACGCAGGACGGCAAGACCAGCAAGGAAACCATCGATCTGCTGGCACTGGTGCGCTCCGGTGATCCGGCAAAAAATCGTCAGCTCACAGCCGGTGATTCGCTGTTTGTCGAACGCGCACCGCGTTTCTATATCTATGGCGAAGTACAGAAGCCCGGCTCCTACAAGCTGGAGCGCGACATGATGGTCTTGCAGGCACTGTCTTCCGGTGGCGGCCTCAGTCCGCGCGGTACTGAACGCGACGTGCGCATCAAGCGGCGCGATGCGAATGGCGTACTGCAAATCATCAATGTCAAACATGACGATCTGCTGAAGCCGAACGACATCGTGTATGTAAAAGAAAGCCTGTTTTGAAGCGGAAAATGTCATGACTCTTGCACAAATCCTGCGCACCTTGCGCGCCCGTTACAAGATCGCCTTGCTATTGCTGGTGGTGACGGTAATCGCCGCCTGCGCAGTCAGCCTGGTGATGTCGAAAACCTACAAGGCCACGACTTCAGTGGTCATCAATAACAAAGGTATCGATCCGGTCACCGGCCTGAGCGTACCGGCGCAACTGACGCCGGGCTACATGCCGACCCAGGTTGATGTGGTGAACAGCAAGATGGTGGCGCTGCAGGTGGTCAAGGACCTGAAGCTGGCGGAAGATCCCGCCGCTCAGGAACGCTTTGCCAGACTGGAACCGGGGCACGCGACGATACAGGACTGGCTGGCCGATGGCCTGCGCGCCAACCTGACGGTAGAGCCGGCGCGCGACAGCAGCGTGCTGAACATCAGCTTCAAGGGTGACGATGCCGAGTATGTCGCCAGAATCGCCAATGCCTTCGCGGCAGCATATCAGCAGGTCAGCGTTGATCTGAAGGTGGCGCCGGCGCAAAAAGCCAGCGGTTACATCAACGAACAGATCAAGCTGCTGCGCGAAAAATTCGAGGCTGCGCAAAACAGGATGTCTGCCTATCAAAAGAAAAACAATATTTTTAGCAGCGACAACAAGCTGGATGTCGAGACTGCGCGTTTGAATGAATTGTCCAGTCAGCTGGTGATGGCGCAAGGGCAATCGATGGAAGCAGGTTCGCGTCAGCGTCAGGTGCAAAAAAATGCAGGCGGTTCGCCCGATGTGCTGAGTAATCCGCTGATCCAGTCGCTGAAGTCAAGATTGTCGGAAGCAGAAGCCAAGTTTGCCGATACTTCAGCGCGACTCAATGTCAATCATCCGCAATATATCGCCGCCAAATCCGAAGTGGATCAGTTGCGCGCCAACCTGAATCAGCAGATAGGACTGGCGTCAACCGGCGTTGCCAGCAACGCGCGCATTCTGCAGCAACGTGAAGCGGAAGTGCGGGCTGCACTGGATGCGCAAAAGGCCAAGGTATTGGCCCTCAATAGTGCGCGCGACGAGTTGAGCGTGCTGGCCAATGAAATGGAAAACGCCAAACGTGCCTATGAAACTGCATCGCAGCGCCTGACGCAAACCAGCCTGGAAGCGCAATCGACGCAATCGGATATTTCGGTACTGACCGCTGCCGCCGTACCGCGCAGTCCTGCTTCGCCGCGCTTGCTGCTGAACCTGCTGGTTGCGCTTGTCGTGGGCAGCATACTCGGTATCGCCGCGGCGATTGCGATGGAGCTGTTCGATCATCGGGTGCGTTCGGCAGAAGACCTGACATTGCTGTTCGATTTGCCGCTACTGGGCGTGATCGAAAAATCGCGAACCATAAAACATCGACCGCAACGTCGTCCGGGCGGCCTCCTGCCGGCTTGACGAGGCGCGTTTTGCCGATAGTAAACATCTGAAATAAGGAAAACATTATGTTCAGAACATCGAATCAATTGCAGGATGCGACCAGGTTGCAGCATCAGCAGACCGCGCGTCTTACGAGCAGTCAGATGGGCAGCATTCTGGTCGATAACGGCCGTCTGACTGCCGATGAAATGCAGAGAATTTTGCAGGAACAGTCCATTGGTCGCCAGCGCTTTGGCGATGCAGGGATTGCCCTGGGTTTGCTGACGCCGGCCGATATCGACTTTGCCTTGTCGAACCAGTTTTCCTATCCCTATCTGATACGCGGTCAAAGCAATGTCAGTGAAGATGTGATTGCTGCCTACGATCCGTTCAGCAAGCAGGTCGAGGCCTTGCGCGCCTTGCGCAGCCAGCTGGTCATGCGCTGGTTTGACGCCGGCGAAAAACGTTCGACGATGGCCATCACCAGTGCCGAACGCGGTGACGGTCGCAGCTTTATTGCAGCCAATCTTGCGGTGCTGTTTTCGCAGCTGGGCCAGCGCACCTTGCTGATCGATGCAGACATGCGCAACCCGAGCCAGCATCAATTGTTCGGTATTGAAAACCGCAGCGGCCTTTCTTCCATCCTGTCCGGTCGCAGCGGCGTAGCCGACGTGCACCGGATTGCATCGCTGGTTGATCTCTCCATTTTGCCCAGCGGCGCCACGCCGCCAAATCCTCAGGAATTGCTGGGACGTGCGGCGTTTCCGCACATGCTGCGCGAGTTCAGCACTGAATTCGACGTGATCCTGATCGATACGCCGCCCGATCATGATTATGCCGACAGCCAGACTGCCGCTGCACGGGCCGGCTCTGCGCTGGTGGTGGCGCGCAAGGATATCAGCCATGCCGGCGCGATCAGCAATCTGGTTGATTCGATGAAGCATGCCGGTGTGATGGTGGTGGGAGCTGTCCTGAATGAATACTAGTTTCATGAGCATTGCCTCGCAGGCAGCGAAATCGCATCACGCTGAAAGCACGCACGAAAAACTGAGTGCAGAACTGATGGCCCGACACGATGTGCTGCGCGATCTGATCGGTTGCGCACCTTTCCATTACGTCGATATTCCTGTGCACGGAAATATCGGCGACTTGCTGATCATGCACGGCACGCTGGCATTTTTTCGCAAGCAGGGACTGAAGCCGAAATTGATTGCCCCTTACTTTGCCTACGATGCGTGCTGGATTGCACCGGAAGATGTGATCGTATTCCACGGCGGCGGCAACTTCGGCGATCTGTATCCGTATTTCCAGGAATTGAGAGAGCGGATCGTGCAGAGTCACCCGGAGAACCGCATCATCGTCTTGCCGCAGTCGCTGCATTTTTCCACGCCGGAAAAGATGGCGCAGTCGGCAAAAATATTTCGCTCGCATGCCGATATGCATCTCTGTGTGCGCGACAAGGTTTCGTTCGCGATGGCGCAGGAATTCACCGACCACGTTTATTTATTGCCGGATATGGCGCATCAGTTGCATCCGATGGATGTCCATGGGCTGCCGTCAGGCGAAGGCAGTTTGCGCATCAGTCGAGTCGATGACGAAAGCAGCGATCACAGCCGTATGCTGTCTACGGTGTCTAGCACGGTCACGGACTGGCCGCAGTTTGTCGGTGCGCGCGAAGCGCAGATCAATTTGTTCCGGCGTGCCATAGGTGCTTTCTTTCGCCGCGGCCTGGGCCGGCAGGCCAATCGTCTTCTGGTGCCTTTATGGATAGCCTATTCGGGACGCCTGATTGCGGATGCCGCGCGGCTTTTTGCGCAGCATGAGCTGATCGTTACTGACCGCCTGCACGGTCATATTCTGGCCTGCCTGCTGCGCAGGAAAAACATCGTGCTGGACAACAGCTACGGAAAAAATTCGCGTTACGTCGAAGCATGGACAGGCGGCAGCGAATTGGTCATGTTGCAGAAATCAAAATCGGCATCGTCTACGACACGGACCGGCCAGATGCCGGCCGCAATATAAGGAACATTATTTTGGCAACCATCGATGTATTACTGCCGGTAAAAAACGGCATCGATTTTCTTGCGGCTTCGCTCGATAGCATCTGTGCGCAAACCTTCAGGGATTGGCGTTTGCTGGTGCTGGATCACGGCTCTACCGACGGTAGCTTGGAACTGGCAGAGGATTATCACCGTCGTGATGCACGTATACAGGTGCACAGTTTTCCCGAGGCGGAAGGTCTGGCCGGTTTGCTCAATCGCGGTCTGGAGATCAGCGATTGCAAATATGTGATGCGGCATGATGCCGACGATGTGTGTTTCGTCGATCGCATGGAAATTGTATTGGCTGCCTTCAAGCGCCAGCCGGACTGCATCGCCATTAGCGGGCAATCGGAAGTGATTGATGGCAGCGGCGCCGTGAGCGGCAATATCAAAATGCCTATCGGCCGACAGCGTGTGGCGGCTGCGAGTTTTTTCCGCAATCCGATCACGCATCCGGCAGCCATGATGGATTTTCCCGCGATACAAAAGCTGGGCGTGCGTTACGGCGCCGATTTTCTGAATGTCATGCCGGCCGGGAAACGCCTGACCGTCAATGCACTGGCCGAAGATTACTTCCTGTTCGGCCAGCTGGCGATACTCGGGAAATGCACCAATGTACCGTCGCAGCTGATTCAGTATCGTTGGCACGGCAGCAACGTCAGCGCGACCCGCTTCCGCGAACAGGTGGAGGTGTCGCTGGATATTTCGCGTTATTTGGCGCGCTCGTTCAGCATCATGCACGGCTTGCCGTACTTCGATCCTGCGCCGTTCTGCAATCACGGCGGCATCCTGTTCGATGTGGCCGGGCAAACGGATTTTTCCGATGACTTCGAGCGCATGGCGTATACCTTGCGGCGCGGCCTCGGCGATTCGGAGGAGCTGGAGCGCGAACTGGCGTTCAGAAAAATGGCGAGCACCCGTCAGGAAGCGCGCCTGTTGTGGCGTTACTTCCGCTTCCAGTCGCGCAATGCACCGGAAACCGGTGAGTGGAATGCGATACGTTCGTGGCTGATCCGGCATTTTCCCGGCAAGGATCAAATGAGCGTGGCGCAAGAGCTGGCCGCATGACGGGATGCATGCTGCGATGAATATGCCAACCGAATCAGCCATGCAATCCGGCAGCGCCAAAGTGCATACGCGCTGGCTGCCTGCTGCCGGCGATGCGCATACGCTGTACGTCGCGCTATTTGTCGTTGTTGCACTGGCGCTGGCGATCGGCGTCATCGTGCCGTTTTATGCCGAGCTCATGGATTACAAGCCGGCGCGCTTGCTGGCCTTGCCGGCCGTGCTGGTGTTCGGCCTGCTGCTACTGTTCAACCGTCTGCTGCTATTGGCGCTGATTATTGTGTTCCGCTCGGCCGGCGACGTGATTCTCGACTCCACGCGTTTTTCGATAGGCGGCTATGAAACCGGCATAGGCGGCCTCATCAATCTGTGCGTGATCATGCTGGCGTGCATGCTGGTCTTTGAAAAGCCGTCCCGCCTGCCGAAAAAAATGACGATGGCATGGCTGCCTTTCCTGCTGGTGGCATTGTTCGGCTTGGTGATTTCGCCTGAAAAGGGCGATGCCATCCGCAGCTATCTGACCCTGTTGTCCTACTTTGCGATGTTTATCATCGCCTTCTATTTCGTGCGCTCGGCGCAGGATTTCCGGCGTTGCGTGAAACTGGTTTTATGGTCGTCCGTCTTGCCGGCTGCGTATGCGCTGGTGGATATCGCCCTGCACGGTGCAGCGGGCGGTGCAGAAGGTTTTCGTCTGCAATCGACATTTACCCATCCGAATATTTTTGCCTTCTACCTGACGCTGATCATTCCGCTGACCTTGTATGTGCTCAAGGACAAGACGACGGTCCTGGGTAGCGGCAGCCGCATTGTACTGACGCTGTATCTGTTCTATCTGCTGGCGCTGCTGGTGCTGACGCAAACCAGAAGTGCGTGGCTGGCCTGCATGATCGTTTTCTTCGCGTATGCCTTGCTGTTCGAGCGCCGCTACCTGCTATACCTGATGCTGCTGCCGGTGGTGGCGCTATTGGTGCCGGAAATACGCGAGCGCCTGCTCGATCTGGGCAGCGGCACGACAGCGGTCGCTTATGCGAAGCTGAATTCATTTGCGTGGCGGCTTTCGATATGGGAAAGCGGCTTGCAGTGGATGCGGCCCAGCCATTATCTGTTCGGCTACGGCCTTGAGGCCTTCCGCCATTATTCGCAAACGTTTTTTCCTGCGGCCAATCACATGAACTGGGGTGCGCACAATGTGTACGTGCAATGGTTCTTCGATGCCGGCATGGTCGGCTTGCTGGCCTATCTCTGGTTGTATGCGAGGGTAGCGCTGATGCTCAAATCGCTGACGCGTATCGACAGGCTGGCAGCCTTTGTCACGCTGGCTCTGGTGTTCAGCTATCTGCTCGTATCGTCGTCCGACAATATATTCGGCTACCTGGTTTTCAACTGGTACTTCTGGTTCAGTGTCGGCATAGGCTGTGCGCTGGCAACGAGTGTCACCTTGCCCGATAACAAGGCCGGCCGGCAAGCGCGTCCGTTGGAGCAGCCATGACATCAACCCCGCATCTGAAAGTGCTGGATGGCTGGCGCGGCATCAGCATCCTGTGCGTGCTGGCGGCGCATCTGCTGCCGGTCGGGCCGAAATCCCTGCAACTCAATGCGATGTTCGGCCTGTTGGGGATGGCATTGTTTTTCACGCTGTCCGGATTCCTGATCACTTCCTTCCTGCTGAAGAATCCATCCACGCTCGATTTTCTGGTGCGTCGTTTCTTTCGCATCATTCCATTGGCGTGGTTGTATCTGGCGATTGCATTGGGTATGGCCGGTGCATCGTCGGATATCTGGCTGGCGCATTATTTTTTCTATGCAAACCTGCCGCCCACGCATCTGGTAAGCCTGACCGAGCATATCTGGAGCCTGTGCATGGAGATGCAGTTCTATATCGGCATCGCCCTGATGTTTTCCGTGTTCGGCGTGCGCAGCCTGCTGGCAATTCCATTGATCGGCTTGCTGTTCACCTTGCTGCGCGTGACGGACGGCGTGTATGCATCCAGTGTCAGTTATTACCGCATGGATGAAATTCTGGCCGGTTGCACGCTCGCCCTGATTATTCATCATCGCCTAGGATCGCGTTTGCTGGCATGGCTGCAACGGATACCGCAATGGCCACTCTTGCTGCTGCTGCTGATTTCCTGTCACGAGCAGGGCGCAGCGCTGAATTATCTGCGGCCGTATCTGGCGGCTTTACTGATCGGCACCACCATCCTGAATCCGGGTCGTGCAATGGCGTCGCTGCTGGACAATCGCGTGCTGGTTTATCTGGCAACAATTTCGTATGCGCTGTACGTCATCCATCCGATGCTGGCCGTCGGTACCTGGCTGGGCAGCGGCGACGTGATCATCAAATACCTGAAGCGCCCACTATTGTTTGTCGTCCTCTTTGCGCTCGCGCATGTCTCCACTTTCTATTACGAAAGCTGGTGGACGGGAAGCGGCAAGACCCTGATAAAAAAATTGAAACTCAATACAGCCTGAAGCCAAACTCCATGAAAAAAACATTTGTATGCAGTCAATCTCATTTGAAGTCCGTCTTTTTCGCTTCCGCAGCAGTGCTGGCCGGTTTGCTGTTTGCCGTTCCTGTGCATGCAGCCGACACTGCGCAGTGGGGAACGTATGGCAAACCGTTTGCTGCCACTTCACCCTGGAACAGTCGCCCGGTGGCGCCTGTCTTCGACGATTTCGTCATTCCCGCTTCGACCTATAAACCTGGCGTGGCTGGCGGTGAATGGTCGACCGGCGTTTTTCTCGCTCATGCCGGCGATGCGCCGGTGACCGTCACCGGTTTGCCGAAAACCCAGGGTTTGTGGGATCCGGATGCAGAAGCCTTTCATGATGTGACCGTACCGCGCTGGCCGGCTGACGTAGTGGCGGCCAGCGCCAGCGATGGTCATGCCGATATCGTCGATCCTGTGACCGGCATCGTCCACTCGTTCTGGCAACTCAAAAAAGTAAACGGGAAATGGGTCGCTGCGCAATATGCATGGACGCGTATAGACGGCCGCGGCTGGGGTGATCCGGCGCAGTATTTCCAGGGTTCGCGGGCAGCGGGAGTGCCGACGGCGGCCGGCCTGATACGCAAACATGAAATCAATGATGGCGACACGATGTATCGCCATGCGCTGGCGATGTCGCTGACCTATAACGCCTTGTCGCCGAATCCGACTTACATCTTTCCCGCTACCTCAGCGGATACCGATGCTGCCAAGACCAATACGGGCAAGATTCCCGAAGGCGCATTGATGATGTTGCCGGCATCTTACGACACGCAAAAAATCATTAATCCGGATTTGCGCAAAGTGGCAGAGACCTTGAAAACCTACGGTGCCTATGTAGTCGATCGCAACTTCGGTACGCCATTCTTCATCTATGTGGAAAACGGTGCAGGTTTTGATTTGCACAAGGGCGGCTGGAACAAGACGGTGGCCGACGATCTGGAACGCATGCGTGTTGCGATGCGCCAGGTTACTGCGGTTCAGGGCTGGCTGGATGGCAACGGCAAGCCTGTAGTGCCGCAGAAAAAAATGAATCTCCTTTCCATGCGCGGTCCGTGGCAATTGCAGACAGGCGGCACTGCCGGGACGTTCGATACATGGCAGCAGGCGGTGGTTTTCCCGGCCACCGGCACGCGCATCGCGCAAGGCAATTATTCTTCGCGCGGCTTGCATTCCCTGGCGTGGGCAGCAGTGGAAGTCGGCAAGACATACAGGCTGACTGCGAAGACGACGGGCGATGCAAAACTGCGCCTGCAGGTACGTGAACCGTCCGGCACATCCGTGCATTTCGATAGCGGTGAGCTGGGCAACGGCGAGAGTAAAAGTTTTAGCTGGCCTTCAAAGACGGCGATTGTGTATGTATATGCAATCAGCGGCGTGGGCGGGCCATCGACGGTACGCGGCGAGTTACTGCAACAGGATTGAGCTATCAGATGAACCGATCTTCACAAGATAGCGATTGGCAAGCTGATGTGCAGCGATATGCCTTGCGCCGTCCATTTTTAAAAGAGCAGTCGATCTGGGCGGTGTGGGCCTATCGCTTTGGCCGTCGTGTCGATCGCATGTCGGCCGGCCTGGAAAAGAAGGTGCTTACCTCTTTTTACTGGTTGTGGTTTCGCCTGATTGAAACGGCAGTCGGCATCAGCCTGCCGAAGGCTGCGCTGATCGGCCCCGGCTTGAGGATATGGCATTTCGGCGGGATTTTTTTGCATCCCGGGGTACGCATGGGAGCGAACTGCACATTACGGCAAGGCGTCACGATAGGCAATCGCGTCGCAGACGGTCCGGTGCCGGTCATTGGTGATGACGTTGATTTCGGTGCATATGCGCAGGTGTTGGGTGGTGTGCGTATCGGCAACGGTTGCCATATCGGTGCGATGTCGGTGGTCTTGTGCGATGTGCCGGATGGCGCAACCGCAGTGGGCGTACCGGCCAGAGTAATTCCGAAGTCCGCTGTCGTGCAGCAGGCGCAAGTTACAGCGGAAAACGAAGCAGCATAAAGAAATAATAAAGAATGGTGAGAGGAATTGGTTTGAGCGAACTACGTATAGCCTACCTGATCAATCAGTACCCGAAGGTCAGCCATAGTTTCATCCGCCGGGAAATCCTGGCGCTGGAACGGCAGGGTCTTGTGATCAATCGATTTGCCCTGCGCGGCTGGGAAGGCGATCTGGTGGATGCCGAGGATTTCGTCGAGCGTGAACGCACGCGCTACATCCTGCAGCGTGGCGTATTGGGGCTGCTGCTTTCTGTGCTTCAGATCAAGCTAACCTCGCCCATCAGATACATCAAGGCTTTGGCTTTGGCCTTTCGCATGAGCCGGCGCGCTGATCGTCCCTTGCCGTATCACCTGATCTATCTGGCTGAAGCATGCCGTCTTGCGCTTTGGTTGAAGCGTGATGGCGTGACGCATCTGCACGTTCATTTCGGCACCAACTCGGCCGAAGTCGCGATGCTGGCAAGTGAATTGAGCGGCATACCATACAGCCTGATGATTCATGGCTCGGAAGAATTCGACAAGCCGGAATTCATCGGCCTGCCTGAAAAATTGCGACGCGCGACCTTTGTTGCGGCTATCACTTCCTTTTGCCGCAGTCAGTTGTATCGCAGCCTGCCGTATGCGCAATGGGACAAGGTACATGTCGTGCATTGCGGGCTGGAGCCGGCTTTTTACAACAATGTCTACATGAGCTTGCCTGCGCGCCCGCGTTTCATTTGCGTCGGTCGGCTGTGCGAACAAAAAGGCCAGCTGATCCTGATTGAGGCAGCGGCCATGCTTGCAAGAAAAGGCATCGCGTTTGAACTGGTGCTGGCAGGCGATGGCGAAATGCGCAAGGAAATCGAAGCATTGATTGCCAAATGCAATCTGGAATCACACGTGCGCATTACCGGCTGGATCAGCAGCGATCAGGTCAAGCAGGAAATACTGGATGCACGCGCGATGGTGATGGCGAGTTTCGCCGAAGGCTTGCCGGTCGTGATCATGGAAGCGATGTCGCTGCAGCGGCCGATTCTGAGTACATGGATTACAGGCGTGCCGGAGCTGGTGATAGACGGCGAAAACGGTTGGCTGTATCCGCCGGGTTCGGTGGAAGAGTTATCGCTGGCGATGGAGCGCTGTCTGACAAGTTCGATCGAAGACTTATCGCGGATGGGGCGGCTGGCGCGTGCCCGTGTGCTGGAACGCCACGATATCGATCATGAGGCGGACAAGCTGCATGCGCTGTTTCAGCAGGCCGATGACGATAAAAACCGACTGACAGGAGTGGTGAAATGGTGAGCTTGTTGCATATCGCATTGATCATCGTGCTGGCATTGGCGGCACTACCGGTTGCCGTGTTGCTGACTCAGACTCTGGCGGCATTGAAACAGACGCGTGTGATGTCTATTACTACTCATTGGCGACCCAGCGTTGCGGTGTTAGTGCCGGCACATAATGAAGCGCAAGGTATTGCCGCCACGATTGCTTCGATACGCGAACAACTGCGTGACGGCGATCGCATCCTTGTCGTTGCAGATAACTGTTCGGACGATACGGTCGCCGTGGCGCTTGCGGCCGGTGCACCTGTGCTGGAGCGCAGCAATCTGGAGCAGCGCGGCAAGGGCTATGCATTGGATTATGGCATGCAGCAGCTTGCACACAGTCCACCGGAAGTCGTGATCATGATCGATGCCGATTGCCGCTTGCTTGAAGGGACTGTAGACAGACTCGCCTGTCTGGCGATGACCGCGCAAAGACCGGTACAGGCGCTGGATCTGATGCAAGCCAAGAAAAATTCCGGTCTGAAAATGCGGATCGCCGAGTTCGCATGGATAGTCAAAAACCATGTGCGACCATTAGGTTTTCTCAGATTGGGTTTGCCTTGCCAGTTAATGGGAACCGGTATGGCGTTCCCCTGGAGCCTGATACACCAGGCCAGCCTGGCGAATGGCAATCTGGCGGAAGACATGCAACTGGGGATAGAGATGGCGCGCAAGAATGCGGCCCCTATTTTTTGCCCTGAGGCTTGCGTGATCAGTTATTTCCCGGTCGGTGAAGAAGCGGTGCGCATGCAAAGAACGCGTTGGGAACACGGGCACATGAGCATGATTTTGCACGACGGTTTGCCTTTGTTGATTCAAGGCCTGCGGCGGGGCGATCGCATGTTGATCGCGCTGGCACTGGATATGTGCGTGCCACCTGTAGCCTTGTTGACGCTGCTTACCTTCGCGCTATTCATTGTTGCTGCCGCTGCGTATTTCATGTTCGCCTGGATCGCGCCACTGATACTGGCTGCTTGCAGTCTGTCGGGATTGATGCTGGCGGTCTTGCTCGCATGGCGGCGCTTCGGTCGGCATGTGCTCAGTCTTAAGGATCTGTTTTCCACAGTGACATATGTGTTCTGGAAGCTGCCTTTGTATCTGAAGTTCTTTGTCAGCCGCCAGGTCGAATGGGTGAGGGCCAAACGCGATGCAGACTAATCGCCTGCGACGGCAAGCTGAAGCCGAGCTTGATACAGACATCGAGAATGTTGCAATCAGCACCAGCAGCAAGATCAGCACCGATTTTCAGCGTCCTGTTTACTGCATCCTCGGTCTTCCCTTCGATGCGATTTCGATGGAGCAGGCGACGGTAAAAATTACCGATGCAGCACGCAGCCACCAGCGCTGCTTCTTTTCCACACCGAATCTGAACTTTGCGGTTGCCAGCCTGGATGGCGGCGCGTTTCGCGATTCTGTCATACGCAGTGATTTGTCGGTGGCCGATGGCATGCCGCTGGTCTGGATTGCCAAATTGCTGGGATTGCCGATCAGCGAGCGGGTTGCCGGCTCGACCTTGTTCGAGGCTTTGCGTCATCGACCGGGAAAAGTATTGCTGGTGTATTTCTTCGGCGGGCCGGATGGTGTCGCCGAGATTGCGGCGAATAAATTGAATGCGACTGCATCCGGTTTAGTCTGTGTTGGATGCAAGTCGCCGGGTTTTGCCAGTGTAGAAGAGATGAGTAGCGACGCTGTCATTGACGATATCAATGGCAGCAAGGCGGATTTTCTGGTGGTGGCGCTGGGCGCAAAAAAAGGTCAGGCATGGATAGAACATAATCTGCCGCGACTTCAGGTACCAGTCGTCAGTCATTTGGGCGCAGTCGTGAATTTTGTCGCAGGCACCGTCAAGCGCGCACCGGCATGGGTAGGCCGGCTGGGTGGTGAATGGCTATGGCGAATCAAGGAAGAGCCGGCATTGTGGAAGCGCTACTTCAATGATGGAATAAATTTTCTCAAGCTGATGACGCTGCATGTGATTCCGTGCGCAGTGGCCATGCGTTTACACAAGCGTGACGGCAATGCAGTCAAAACTGCGCGCGTATCTCTGGCAGTGGAGGGAAACAATTGCACCATCACAGCCAGTGGCGCATGGGAAGATGGCAATCTGGAAGCTCTGCGCGAGGTATTTGCCAGCGCGACTGCAAGACCATTTCATATCCGGCTCGACTTCACTGACGTGACATACATCGACAGTGCCTGCATGGCGCTGCTGATGCTGCTGTTCGGACATCAATCGAAAATCGGCTGCGAATTTTCCCTATGCAATGTGCAGCCTGCAGTGCAACGTTTATTGCATTTATTCTGTGCCGATTATCTGATCACGAGTGGTCGTTTCGAACCGAACAAGTCTGTAAAAATGGCCGTGCGTTGAGTAGGAACACAGGATCAAGGCTGCTCATTTCTCTCTTCGATTGCATGAAACATTTCCGAATAAAAATGTTTCCTCGTCCTGAAAAACTTTCAAAAAAAAATCATTCGTGCATCTATCCGTGCATATTTTACAAGGACACTTTTTGTTACGAATTTCTCTTGTCTAAAAGTGAACTTCGCAGCCGCTGATGTCTCTTTGTAAAGGTACGCTCGTGGAGCTTCCTGGATAAATTGATGATGAAAATATTGGTAACGGGAGGAGCCGGTTATATAGGCTCACATACATGCGTAGAACTGATCAATGCCGGTTATCAAGTCGTGGTGGTCGATAATCTGTGCAACAGCAAGGCATCGGTACTGGAACGTGTCGCTGGCATCACTGGCGCGACCATTCCATTCATTCAAGCCGATCTGCGTGATCGCAATGCAATCGAAAAAATATTCGCGCAATACAATTTTGATGCCGTCATGCATTTTGCCGGACTGAAGGCAGTCGGAGAATCGGTGACGGAGCCGCTGCGCTACTACGACAACAATGTCGAAGGCAGTCTGGTGCTGTTGCAGGTGATGGCGAAGCACGATGTGACGAGCCTGGTCTTCAGTTCATCGGCGACCGTGTACGGCGATCCGGCAACGGTGCCGATACTGGAGAATTTTCCGCTGGCGGCAACCAATCCCTATGGCCGCAGCAAATTGATGATAGAGGAAATGCTGCGTGATCTGGCGCATTCCGATCCGGCATGGTGCATTGCCTTGCTGCGTTACTTCAATCCGGCCGGCGCACATGAGAGCGGCTTGATCGGTGAAGACCCGAACGATATTCCCAATAATCTTTTCCCTTACGTGGCGCAGGTTGCATCCGGTCGCCGCGATTTACTGTCGGTATACGGCGACGATTATCCGACTGACGACGGCACCGGTGTGCGCGATTACATCCATGTGGTGGATCTCGCGATAGGACACGTCAAGACGCTGGAAAAACTGCTGGCCAGTGTAGCCGGAGTGCAGGCTTACAACCTCGGCACCGGTTGCGGCAGCAGCGTACTGCAAATGATTCAGGCCTTTGAGCGGGCGAGCGGGCGACGCGTTCCCTATCGCGTAGTGGCGCGACGCCCTGGCGATATTGCCGTGTGTTACGCCGATGCGTCTCTGGCGCAACGTGAACTAGGCTGGCGCGCCGAGCGCAGCATAGAACAGATGTGCGTCGATACCTGGCGCTGGCAAAGCATGTCGGAAGAACGCTTTGCCTATGCCTGAACAAGCCGGTTCCGGCTTTTCGTTTTACTTCTATCCATTTTATTTCTGCATTTTCAGTCAATCACATTACACAGGGAAAACATGAAAGCAATGATCCTTGCGGCAGGCAAAGGAACGCGTGTCCAGCCTCTTACCTATGAATTACCGAAGCCGATGATTCCGATACTTGGCAAGCCGGTGATGGAATATCTGGTCGAGCATCTGGTCAAGTACGGCATCACGGAAATCATGGTGAACGTCAGCTATCTGCACCAGAAAATAGAAGACTACTTTGGCGAAGGGCAGCGTTTCGGCGCACAGATCGGTTATTCCTTCGAAGGTTATATGACCGACGACGGCGAAGTCATGCCCAAGCCTATCGGCTCTGCCGGCGGTTTGAAAAAAATTCAGGAATTCGGCGGCTTCTTTGATGAAACCACGCTGGTGATTTGCGGCGATGCCCTGATCGATCTGGATATCAAATCGGCGCTGTTTGAACACCGGCAAAAAGGTGCGCTGGTCAGCATCATCACGAAAGAAGTCGCGCCTGAAAAAACCGTTGATTACGGTATGGTGGTCACCGATGAAGAAGGCCGTGTCCTGTCATTCCAGGAAAAACCCAAACCGGAAGAGGCCTTATCCAATCTGGCCAGCACCGGCATTTACATCTTTGAGCCGGAAGTGCTGGAGTTGATTCCATCCGGCGAGGAATTCGATATCGGTTCGCAGCTGTTTCCTTTGCTGGTGGAAAAGGGTGTGCCCTTCTTTGCGCAAAAGCGTTTTTTCAACTGGATAGATATCGGCAACGTCAAGGATTACTGGGCGGTGTCGCAAAGCGTGATGCTGGGCGAGATGGCGCACATGACGATGCCGGGTACGCAAATTGCGGAAGGTTTGTGGGTCGGCCTCAACACCAGTATCGACTGGGAAGGCACGACGATAGAAGGGCCGGTCTATCTCGGTTCCGGCAGCACGATAGAAGCCGGCAGCACCATCATAGGGCCGACCTGGATAGGTCATGGCAGCCAGATCTGCAGCGGCTCCAAAGTTGAACGCAGCATACTGTTTGCATACACACGCGTATCGCCGCATTCCAGCATGTCCGAGTTGGTGGTGTGCACCGACTACTGCGTCAGCCGTGAAGGCAAGATGCGTCATGTATCCGACTGCGTGCAGGACTCCTGGCGCGATGCGCGCGACCGTCGCGGCCAGACACGTCCAACGGCTTCGTCGGCCACGCCGGATACGCCGGATACGCCGGTACGCAAGCTAGAGGATGCCGCGTGAAAATTTATCCCGTCATTCTGTCGGGCGGTTCGGGCAGTCGCTTGTGGCCTTTATCGCGAGCAGCCTTGCCCAAGCAATTGCTGCCGCTGGTTTCCGAGCGCACGATGCTGCAGGAAACGGTATTGCGCGTTGCCGGCTGGCCCGAGATCGCACCACCGCTGATTGTGTGCGGCGACGATCACCGCTTTCTGGTGGCAGAACAGTTGCGCCAGATCGATATCCAGCCAACCGCGATCCTGCTGGAAGCGGAAGGGCGCAATACTGCGCCTGCAGTTGCCGCAGCGGCCAATTATTTATTGGCGCTTGATGCCGATGCATTGATGCTGGTGTTGCCGGCCGATCATTTGATTGTCGATGTCGATGCATTTCATGACGCGGTGCTGGTGGCCGCGCATGCTGTCGGCAAGCAGGGGTTGGCGACGTTCGGCATCCTGCCGTCGGCTGCGGAAACCGGTTACGGTTATATACGGCGCGGTGCGGCGATAGATCGCTCTGAAACATGTTTTGCGGTCGAGCGCTTTGTGGAAAAACCGGATCTGGCGACGGCACAAACCTTCGTCGAAGATGAGCATTATTCATGGAATAGCGGCATGTTCCTGTTCCGCGCCGATACCTATCTTGCCGAGCTTGAACGACTGCAGCCGCAGATGGCGGCTTGCAGCAAGGCTGCGGTACAGGATGCTTACAGCGATTTGTCCTTTTGCCGTTTGAATGAAGCGGCATATGTAGCATGTCCATCGCAGTCGATAGATTTTGCGGTGATGGAACATACGCAACAGGCGATTGTGATCCCGGTCGATATAGGCTGGAGCGATATCGGTTCCTGGTCGGCGTTGTCCGAAATGCAGGATGGCAATGCGCAAGGCAATGTGTTGCAGGGCGATGTGTACACAGACAATGTACAGAATTCGCTGATACGCGCCGAAAGTCGTTTCGTTGCCGTGATCGGGCTCGACAACGTGGTGGTGGTCGAAACCAGGGATGCCGTGCTGATCGTCAACAAGGATCAGGTACAGCGCGTCAAGAATGTGGTCGACTTCCTGAAACAGAAAAAACGCTGCGAGCATTTGAATCACACGCGCGTGTATCGACCGTGGGGATCGTATGAACCCATCGATGCGGGCGAGCGCTTTCAGGTCAAGCGCATCACTGTCGATCCGGGCGAAAAATTATCGCTGCAGATGCATCATCATCGGGCAGAACACTGGGTCGTCGTGACCGGCACTGCGCGCATCACCTGCGGCGAAACCGTCAGGCTGCTGACGGAAAACGAATCTATCTACATCCCGATCGGCATGACGCACAGGCTGGAAAATCCCGGCAAGATGCCGCTGCACCTGATCGAAGTGCAGTCGGGCGCCTACCTTGGAGAAGATGACATCGTGCGTTTCGACGATGTGTATCAACGCGCATGATGGATCAGCAGGATATCCCTTTCATAAAAGCCGCGAGCGGAAAACTGGTCGTGCAATTGCGCGAAGTACGCAGCGCCGGCCAGGTCAAGCGCATCGCAAGTTTTGGCGATCAACAGGTGTGGTGGGAGTTGACCGGGCAGGATGAGTATATGCCGGCACCCTTGCAGGTGCACGATATGGCGGCAACGGCGCTGGTGTTTGTCGCCATGCATCGCGGGCAGGATATGTATATTGACGGCCCGGTGACATTTTCGTTATTGAAGAATCTGGAAGATCTGATTGCATGCTGGGTGGCATGGCGTCCCGATCTGTACAAACACATTCATGTCAGCGCTGCGCATGAATTGGCGGATGATGCACTCCGCCTGCCGCCTATGCCGCAAGCGGTGGCGGCATTTTCCGGTGGGCTGGATGCATCCTTTACTGCGTGGCGGCATGTGACCGGCCGCGCCGGCCGTCGCAGTTATCATCTGCTGGCTGGGGTGCTGATACAGGGTTTCGATATTGCATTGAATGCGGATGCCGCATTCAATATCACGGTGGCTTCGGCCGCAGATTCCCTGCAATCGATTAACGTTCCCATGGTGACGCTGAAAACAAACTGGCGCGATGTTGCATGCGTCAACTGGGAAATGGAATTCGGTAACGGCGTCGCAACTTGCCTGCGTAACTGGCAGGGCAGCGCGCATGCCGGCCTGGTCGGTTCCGATGAAGATTACACACGACTGGTATTGCCGTGGGGCGGCAATCCGATTACGTATGCGATGTTGTCCAGCCGCGATTTTCAGGTCGTGTATGACGGCGGCGAATTTGCGCGTACTGAAAAAGCCGAACGCATCCTCGATTGGGAAACCGGTTTGCGCAATCTGCGCGTGTGCTGGGAAGGGCCGATCACGGGACGGAATTGCGGTCGCTGTGAAAAATGCCTGCGCACCAAACTCAACTTCATGGCAGTCGGTGCCGAGTTGCCGGAATCGCTGGCCGGTAAGCCCAGCGAGGCGCAAATACGTGCGCTGCGCGCAGGCAATCATGCGCAGCTGGTGTTGCTCGACGAGATCGTGCAGATTGCCGAAAAACGCAACATCAAGGCTCCGTGGCTAAACGCATTGAAGCTGACGATACGCAAGAATCGCTTTCTGAATCAATTTTCTATCTTCAGTGCAATCAGACGAACGCTGGGAAAAATAAAACGCCAACTGGTGCCGCGATGAAAAATATGCGGCGCGTGGTGCCGTGGGCGATCGTCGATAGCGTCGGCGTCGGTTTGCTCGGTTTCCTGACGCTGGCGATCATGACGCGCGTACTGACGCCTGCCGATTTCGGTAGCGTCGCGTTTGCGCAATCCATCGTCGTCCTGACGCAACTGGTGATCGGCCTCGGCATTAACGAAGCACTGATCCAGCGCCGGCCGATAGACATGCTGCATATCGATAGCGCGTTCTGGATGTCCATCCTGCTCGGCTTGGCCGGTTTCGTATTCTGTCTGCTGGTCGGCCTGTACTTCATTTACTTCATGCAGCAGCCTTTGGTCGGGACCATCCTGATCGCCGAAGGCAGTGCCTGCTTGTTCACCGGTTTGAATCTGTTGCCGTCGGCGATGCTGGATCGCAAGCTGCGTACCAAGGCAATCGCCAGACGCACGGTGGCAGGCAAGTTGAGTTACTGCTTTGTCGCCATCGGCCTGGCGCTGGCGGGCTTTGGTGTCTGGAGCATCGTGGCTGCCGGCATCGTGCAAAACATTCTGTTGACGCTGATTTTTTGGCACGGCCACAAACGCAAACCTTTGCGCCGGTTTTCATGGGCGCATGCAAGGCAGCTGATCGTGTTCGGCTTCCCGGTGATGCTGGAAGGCGCTTTGTGGGCTTTCCTGACACGCGTGTTCAGTTTACTGATCGGTGCAATGCACGGCTTGAGCATGCTGGGTTTTGTCAGCGTGGCATTCAAGGCGACCGATGCGCTGTCGAATATTGTGGGTAGCGTAGCCGGTCGCATAGGCTTGCCGCTGTTTTCGTCGATGCAGAAAGACAGGGAGCGTCTGCAGGGTTCTTTCCTGCAAGTGACCGAAGTGATGGCTTTTGTTTCGACGCCTATCTTTGTCGGCCTGGCATTGACGACCGGACAGTGGGTGCCGCTGCTGCTCGGCGATAAATGGTCGGAAGCCATTCCGATGATCGTGATTCTGTGTCTGGTGTGGGCGATCAGCTTTACTCGCGTGTTTGTCAGTCCGTATTTGCGTGCCTTGGGCTATCCGCGCGCCTTGCTGTTGCCGGCAGTGTGTGCGAGTGCCTGCACGATAGCAGCGGTGTTTCTGACGGCGAACCAATCGGCGATTTACATCATCGCAGCATGGTCATGTCGTGTCGCGGTGACGTATCCATTGGGACTTTATCTGTTGCGTAAATATGCGCACATCAGTTTCCGCCGGCAGTTGCAGCCATTGCTGACACCGTTCTTTTGCGTGTTGGTCATGGCGGCTTGTGTGGAAGCGGCGCAGATGGCGATTGCGCGTGCCGGATGGTCGAATCTTGCGGTGCTGATGCTGTCGGTGACCGTCGGGGTGATCAGTTACGCTGCTGTCGTATTGCTGATGTATCGCAAGGCCTTGCCGGATATGCTGGCGAACTGGCGCGGCACTGCATTGAAGAGCCGCTAGGCCGGAAGCTTGCGGCTTAGCGGTATTCAGTCGTTACTGATTCCAGATTCGTTGTCTGTGCGGGCCGCTCTTTACCGGACAGGTAATAGGCAACGCCTTCCAGCCATGATTCGGTCGGTGCCGGCTTCAAAGTGAGTATCGGCAGCAAGGCGACGACACCGATCACCAATAGCTTGCGATCAAAGACGACAGGTCTGTTGCGTATCAGCCATGCAAAGCCCACACCGACGACAGCGCCCAACAGACAGCCGCTGACAACTTCAGAAACCGAATGCACATGTATGGCGAGGCGTGAAATGCCGATGGCAATGCCAAAAACGAGTCCGGCCAGCAAACCGAGTTGCTGTATCTGGCGTGCTTGTTTTTGCAGCAGGATCGCCATCAACGCCGGCGCAATCGCGGTGGCGCGCATCGCATGCCCGCTGATACCGGTGAAATCAAGCGAAGCTATCCCCAGGCCCCAACCGATATAGGCAATTTTGGTGGCAACGACCAGCACAATTCCAGAACCGAACAAAAAACACCATAGAAAAAATGGCTTCCATGTGCGGGCACCGGCCAGCCAGACTGCCAGCAAGGCAGCGACCGGCATCGTGAAATTGCTGTCTGCAAGTTTGGTAAAGGCAGCCCAGGAAATCATTGTTGCTGCCCATCACGGAATATTGATATTGAGTTTTTTATGTGCTTGCTTGTCTGCATCCTCATGCAGCCTTCTTCCGGTATGCGAGCACCAACATGACGATACCCAATACGATTAAGGGTACGGATAGCATCTGCCCGGCAGAAATCGTGATCCCGGCGAAATGGACTTCGTAATCCGGCATGCGGAAGTATTCGGTGAAGAAGCGTGCCGAGCCATACAGCAGCGCGAACATGCCGCCGACCGCCATGCGTGGTCGTGCTTTGCGCGAGAATATCCACAGCAGGATGAACATCAGCAAGCCATCGACCAGCGCCTGATACAAGGGCGATGGATGACGCGGCAGATTATCTACATTCGGCCAGATCATTGCCCACGGCAGCGATGCGTCGGCGACGCGACCGGGCAGTTCGGCATTGATGAAATTTCCCAGGCGGCCGAATGCATAGCCGAGAGGCACCATGGGCGCGATGAAATCCCATACGTCCAGCACATTGCGTCCCTGCCTGCGGGCCCAGATGCTCATCGCAAACAGCACGCCGAGGAAGCCGCCATGGAAGGACATGCCGCCTTTCCATATCTTGAAGATTTCCAGTGGATGCGAGAAATAGTATGCTGGATCGTAGAAAATTACTTCGCCCAGCCGGCCGCCGACGATGACGCCGAGCACGCCGTAGAACAGCATGTCATCGATGTCTTCCTTCTTCCAGCCGGCGCGGGCAATATGCGGCTGCTTGATGCGTATGCGCGCGAGCCAGATGAATTGCGCAAATGCGGCGAGGTACATCAAACCGTACCAGCGTATGGCGAGCGGACCGATGGAGAGTGCAATCGGATCGGGCATAGGATGTATCCACATGTTCTAGTTCTTTCGCAACAGTTCAAGAAAAGCCTTCAGCACCGGCGAGGCATTATCGCGTCGCCATGCGAGACCGGTTTCGACCAGCGGCGTTTTATTCGCCAGCGGTTTGTAGTCGACGCCAGGCCGTTTTAAATTCGATACGGATTGTGGCACAAGCGCGATACCCATGCCGGCCGACACCAGCCCGATGATGGTTTGCATCTGGATCGCTTCCTGTCCGATATGCGGTGTCAGGCCGGCATCGCGGTAGCAAGCCAGAATCGCATCGTGGAAAGCGGGAGCAATACGTCGCGGGAAGATAATCAGCGGTAATTCAGCCAGTGCCTGAAGGGCGACGCTCTGCTTGCCGCGCAGCGCCTTCAATCCCTTAGGTGCAGCGAGAATCAAAGGTTCCGATAACACCGGTAAATAATCCAGTTGCAATTTTGCCTTGTCCGGTAAAGGCGGGATCAAAAGACCGACGTCGATGCGGCCCTGCATCAAATCGTCCAGCTGCACGTCAGTCGTCGCTTCACGCAAATCGATCTCGACACCGGGATACGATTCGCGGAATTCGCGCAGAAAAGGCGGCAGTACGCTGTAATCGGCTGTCGAGACAAAGGCCAGCGACAGGCGACCGGATGCGCCGGATGTGACGCGGCGCATCAGATCAGGCAGCGCGGCAGTTTGCTGCAGGATGCGTTGCGCTTCCGGCAGCAGCGCGTTTCCGGCCGGCGTCAAGGCGACGCTGCGACTGGTGCGGCGAAAGAGCTGCACGCCCAGCATCGCTTCCAGCGACTGGATCGCTTGCGACAGCGGCGGTTGTGTCATGTGCAGCCGGATTGCCGCGCGGCCGAAATGCATTTCTTCGGCGACGGTGACAAAATAGCGTAATTGCCTGAGCTCGATATTCATGGCTTAGATAGTGTAATTCATGGGCATTGATGGCTGATCGGCAATAGGATTATTGTTTAAATTCACTCTCAATCAATATCTTATACATATTGATCATGATGGAATCATATATTTGACACATGGCCCACCGCAAGGCAATCTAGGCGCTCTTTTCAAGGATTTGCCCTGTTACCGGGCAGGCAATCGTTGCAGCCCTTATTGCAATGAACTACCGATTTGCATTCTTTCTGGAGTCATCATGGCATTCAATCGCCGCTCGAAAAACATCACGCAAGGCGTGTCCCGCAGTCCTAACCGTTCCATGTATTACGCCATGGGTTACGAAAAGGCCGATTTCGACAAGCCTATGGTCGGCATCGCCAACGGCCACTCGACGATTACGCCATGTAACTCCGGCCTGCAAAAACTGGCTGATATCGCGATCAAGACCATCAAGGATGCAGGCGGTAATCCGCAGGTATTCGGTACGCCGACGATTTCCGACGGCATGTCCATGGGCACCGAAGGCATGAAGTATTCGCTGATTTCGCGCGAAGTCATTGCCGACTGTATCGAAACCGCCGTCAACGGCCAATGGATGGATGGCGTGCTCGTCATCGGCGGCTGTGACAAGAATATGCCGGGCGGCATGATCGCCATGTTGCGCACCAACGTACCTAGTATTTATGTCTACGGCGGCACCATCAAGCCGGGCAACTGGAAAGGCAAAGACCTGACCATCGTTTCCGCATTTGAAGCTGTCGGCGAATTTACTGCCGGCCGCATGTCGCAAGAAGATTTTGACGGTATCGAGCGCAATGCCTGTCCATCGTCCGGTTCCTGCGGCGGCATGTACACAGCGAACACCATGTCGTCTTCGTTCGAAGCATTGGGCCTGGCTTTGCCGTACTCGTCGACGATGGCCAATCCTGACGATGAAAAAGTCGGCTCCGCTGCAGAATCCGCGCGCGTGCTGATCGAAGCGATCAAGAAGGATTTGAAGCCGCGCGACATCGTTACCCGTAAATCGATAGAAAACGCAGTAGCCGTGATCATGGCAACCGGCGGTTCGACCAATGCCGTGTTGCACTTCCTGGCGATTGCACACGCAGCAGAAATCGACTGGACCATCGATGACTTCGAACGCATGCGTAAAAAAGTCCCGGTCATCTGCGATCTGAAGCCATCCGGTAAATACGTGGCGACCGATCTGCATAAAGCCGGCGGCATTCCGCAAGTGATGAAAGTGTTGTTGGACGCAGGCTTGTTGCACGGCGATTGCATGACGATCACCGGCCAGACCGTTGCAGAAGCGCTGGCGCACATCCCATCGCTCCCAAGTGCCGACCAGGACGTGATCCACACCATCGACAAGGCTTTGTACGCACAAGGTCACCTCGCGATCCTGAAAGGCAATCTGTCGCCAGAAGGTTGCGTAGCAAAAATCACCGGACTGAAAAATCCAGTGATCACCGGCCCAGCGCGCGTATTCGACGATGAATACTCGGCGATGGACGCGATCATGGCGAACCAGATCAAGGCTGGCGATGTGCTCGTCATGCGCTACCTCGGACCAAAAGGTGGCCCGGGCATGCCGGAAATGCTGGCACCGACCTCCGCACTGGTCGGTCAGGGCTTGGGTGAATCAGTTGGCTTGATCACCGATGGCCGTTTCTCCGGCGGTACCTGGGGCATGGTCGTTGGCCACGTTTCGCCGGAAGCATTTGTCGGCGGCACCATCGGTCTGGTGGAAGAAGGCGATTCCGTCACCATCGATGCGCGTCAATTGCTGATTCAGTTGAATGTATCGGAAGAGGAAATTGCACGCCGTCGTGCCAACTGGAAGCAGCCGGCACCGCGCTATACGCGTGGCGTGCTGGCAAAATATGCGGCGCTGGCATCGACGGCAAGCAAAGGCGCCGTTACCGGCTGATGCTCACACGATGTAATCGTTTTAATATTGTTTCAAATAAAAAATCCCGCCTGGTGCGGGATTTTTTATTTTGCCAGCGTATTCTCAATAACGGCATGTTCAATAACGCTGATGGCATGCAAGGGGATTCGGGTAGGCGGAAATACAAACTTCCCGTGTCGGGATGGCAGGGCGGCACTTGCAATACAGGGCCCATAATGCAAAAAGCCCGCAACCGATAAAGGGAGCAGGCTAATATTTTGATTCGTCCAGTCCTATAGTGGAAAGTGACAAACCTCAGGCGGTTTTACCCGCACAAATTCATTATCCACTTAATTCTAAAAGAGTCAATGGTTTTTCGTGTTTTCAAGCTTGGATATGGTAATTACCTTCTGTTGTAACAATAAAAGAGAAAAATCGTTATGAAAGCGACAGCAATATTGCCGAATCCACACCGGCCGCCCATATGGCGATCAAGCATCTTGCGCATATTGCAAGGGCCTGCCAATTTCGTCTCGTGCAGTGATGCTGGGAATGATGTCTGTATAGTGGCCGATTAAATTGGGAATCCATGAAAACAATCATCGCAGTAATCATACTGACACTGGCTTCTGCAGCTGCGCATGCCGACGCCAATATGGACAGGCAATCGTACTGCTCCAGTTATGCGGGCATGTTTAAATCAATTGCCGCCTGGCGCGATCAAGGTGTGCAGCCTGAGAAAACTCTGGAATTGATACGAGGAGTGAAAGGCATCCCGCTTCAGGTAAAGCAGGAATCCATCAAGGCAGTTTATTTTGACAAGGCGCTGGCAAATGCCAGAGGTCCGGAGTTCGGCAATCAGGTGCGCCTGGATTGCCTGGCCGGGAAAGTTAAATGATGACTCTTTGACTCAGGCAGGCAATTGTCTACCGCGCAATAGTAATGATCCAGGTCGGTAGCAGGCAGGTAAATACGATGCCTTATTTGAACGTTTTATTGACGCGTTCCTTGCGTGCCTTTTCCAGCTGCTCATGGGCTTTCCGCTTGTCGCGACCGAGCATGCGTTCAAAAAATTCGAACCAGAGAAAAGCGACTATAAACAGGCCGACGATCCACCACCATGACATATTTTCGAGCGGGCCGATTTCCAGGTATTTCAAAACCGATAGCAATACGATGATGATAATGAGCGGCATGTCTTCTCCCTTTTCGCAGCAGCATATTGTGAAAAAGTGTAACGGTCAATTGCTGTCGTCAACCCTGATGGTATGTTCGCGTTGTATTCATGCCGGGCAATGTATCGTGCGACTGAAACACGGTAGAATGGCGACGATCAAACTTGTGGAGAAAAGCATGAAAAGTTCTTTGTTGGTAGGTCTGGTTCTGGCTGCGGGCGTGTCGAATGTTGCGCTGGCAAACGCTGATCTGGCAAAAGCAAAAAACTGCATGGCCTGCCATTCAGTGACAAATAAAGTATTGGGCCCGTCGTTCAAGGATGTGGGTGCCAAATACGCCGGACAAAAAGGCGCCGAAGACAAATTGGTGCAAAAAATAATCAAGGGAGGCAGTGGCGCCTGGGGCACCGTGCCTATGCCGGCCAATGCGCAAGTGAGTGACGCTGAGGCGCACACACTGGTGAAATGGATACTGTCGTTGAAATAAACCGTCCTGAATGGACGCGCTGAGCTCAGCGTTTCGATGATAAAAATAAAGCGCTCTTCGGAGCGCTTTATTTTTGGCTGTGCGTATTGTGTCGTAGCGTGGGAAATAAAAAAGCCTCGCGGAAAAATCGCGAGGCTTTTAAAGAAGCGTCTGTTTGCCGATTACTTGGTCACTGCCAGCATTTCGCGTTTGCCACCCCTGAATGTATAGAGCGTCAAGGTGCCGTCCTTGATGTCGCCCTTGGCATCGAAGGCAATGGTGCCGGTAATGCCGGGGTAATTGCTCTTTGCCAGTTCGGGCAGGTATTTGGCAGGTTCCCACGAGTTGGCTTTTTTCATTGCTTCGACGACGGCGTTGGTCGCATCGTAGGCATAGGCCGCGGTGTAGACCACTTCTACGCCAAAGCGTTTTTTGTAGGCGGCGCGAAAATCTTCCACGCCTTTTCTGCGCGCTTCCGGTACGCCACCGGCTTCGGCGCAAACGACCTGGTTATCGCCCAGCGCGGTGCCGGCCAGACCCGGCAGCGAGCCGGTGCAGATGCCGTCGCCACCCATGAATTTGGCATTGATGCCCAACTGCTTCATCTGGCGCAACATCGGGCCGCCGACCGCATCCATGCCGCCGAAGAAAATAATGTCGGGCTTCTTGGCCTTGATCGAGGTCAGAATCGAGTTGAAGTCGGTTGCCTTGTTGTTGGTGTATTGGCTGGCAACGACGGAGCCGCCGGCTGCTTTCACGCCTTTGGCAAATTCATCGGCTACGCCCTGGCCGTATGCGGTACGGTCGTCGATCACGGCAACGCTTTTTCCGCCCAGTGTCTTGACTGCGTACTGGCCCAGTACCTGACCCAGTTGCGCATCATTGGCCACCACACGGAAGGCGGTCTTGAAGCCCTGCTGTGTATATTTCGGATTCGTTGCAGATGGTGATACTTGCGGGATGCCTGCGTTGGCATAAATTCTGGAGGCAGGGATCGTGGTGCCGGAATTCAAATGGCCGATCACTGCGACAACGCCGGCATCGACGAGTTTTTGCGCAGCGGCTGTGGCCTGTTTCGGATCGGATGCATCATCTTCGGCCAGCAACTGGAATTTCACTTTCTTGCCGCCTATCGTAATGCTTTTGGTATTCAGGTCTTCGACGGCCATGCGCGCACCGTTTTCATTATCCTTGCCCATGTGCGCATCGGTGCCGGTGATCGGCGCCACGCTGCCGATCTTGATGATCTGCTCCTGTGCTGCAGCGCCGCCTGCCAGGGCAAATGCAAGTGCGCCTGCCAGTGGAATCATTTTGCTCTTGAACTGCATATATTTTCTCCTGAGGATTGTAAAAATACAGAGTAGCTGCAACACTGAGCATGCATCTCAAGATGATGACCTTACAACAGAAGAAAATACGACGCAAAGCGTTTTTGCGCGATTTCCCAGATTTACACAGCTCCCATGTCCAAACTTCACACCCTAGACAAAGTCGATCGCAAGCTTTTAAACCTTCTGCAGAAGGATAATCAGATGCCGACACGCATCCTGGCGGACAAGGTGCATATTTCGCAGCCGACCTGTCTGCGGCGCATACGCGACATGCGCGATGCCGGCATCATCAGCGCCGATGTGGCGATGATCGATCCGTTTGCACTTGGCTACGGGATGCTGGCGTTTCTGGAAGTGTCGCTGGCGAATCAATCCGACGAACATATGCTGGAATTTGAAACACGCATGAACAAGGAAGCGGAAGTGATGCAGTGTTATTTCGTTTCCGGCGATTACGATTATTTTCTGGTGGTGCATGTAGTGGACATGGACGCCTATTACCAGTTTGTGCGTCGCGCGATTTCGGGCTCCGGCAATGTACGGCATTTTCAGTCGCGTTTCCCGATGAAGCGGGCGAAGTTCGATACGCGCATTGCGCTGGACGAGAAGGTCAGTGCGTTACAGGTGCGTATCGATAAATAAGAGTACAGGGGAAAAGCGCAGGTATTTTCTTCGCGCATAAAAAAACGCTGCATGTTATTTCATGCAGCGTTTTTTTTGAGACTCGTTTTTTAGGCGGTGATCGATTGCGGCGTGATGATGCGATCGGATGATCGATACGGCATGCCGGTGAAGCGGAAATTCACTTCCGGTTGATGTCCGGAAACGATATCTGCCAGGGCGCGGCCCGAACCGCAGCCCATGGTCCAACCCAGTGTGCCGTGGCCGGTGTTCAGGAACAGATTGCTGAATTTGGTTTTGCCGATGTAAGGCACATTGGATGGCGTCAATGGGCGCAAGCCGGTCCAGTACACCGGATTATCGTAATCGCAGGCATCCGGGAATAATTCGCGCGTGCGGCGCGTGATGGCTTCGCAACGTGCGGTATTCAAGTCGCGCGTGTAACCGTTCAATTCGCAAGTGCCGGCGACACGCAAGCGATCGCCCAGACGCGAGACCACCAGTTTGTAGCCGTCGTCGGTCAGCGATACCGATGGCGCGGCGGACGGATCGATCACGGTGTAGGTTGCCGAATAACCCTTGCCCGGATAAATCATCAGATCGATGCCCAATGGTTTTGCCAGTGCGGTAGAAAAACTGCCCATTGCCAATACAAATGCATCGGCGTGCAGGACTTCGTGGCGACCTTCCGGTGTGATGACTTCCACGCCGGTGATCTTGGCGCTGGCGCCGGCACCTTCGGTGATCAAGCGGGTGACCGTGGTATTGAACTTGAAATTCACACCGGCTTCGGCTGACTTTTTTGCCAGGCCGGAAGTGAATTTGTAGACATCGCCGGATTCGTCGTTGGCAGTGAAGTCGCCACCGACGATCTTGTCGCGTATGCGGGCCAATGCAGGTTCTATCCTGATGACTTCATCCGTACTGATGGAATCGCGCGGACAACCCAGATCGCGCATCAGTTTGGCTGCCGGCAGCGAATCGTCGAATTCTTTTTGATCAGTATAGAAATGCAGAATGCCGCGATTCAGATTGTCGTATTCGATCCCGGTTTCTGCGCGCAAACCGACCAGAGTCTGGCGGCTGTATTCGCAGAGGGCGACGATCTGATGGATATTTTCATTGGTGCGGCCCGGCGTGCATTCACGCAGGAAGTTCAGGGCCCACTTCCACTGCAGCCATTCGGGACGGAAGCGATACAGCAAAGGCGCATCTTCCTTGCCCAGCCATTTCAAGACTTTCATAGGCGCGGCCGGATTGGCCCATGGCTCGGCATGCGAGACGGAAATCTGGCAACCATTGGCAAAGCTGGTTTCCTGTGCGGCGCCAGGCTGACGATCAATGACGGTTACATCATGTCCGGCCTTGTTTAAAAACCATGCAGATGCAGTACCGATGATGCCTGAACCCAAGACAATTACTTTCATTTCAATTTCCGCCATTGTTGTTGTGCAATGACTCAATTGTAGAAAATTATCTATTTTTTATGTGTTCATAATGATGGCAATAATTTATATTTAATTACATTAATTTTTATTAATTGTTTTAAAAAACAAAATATTAAATATAAATTTAGTTTTTTGAAAAATGAATTTTGTCTATTTCCTGCACCACGGCGTCGCTGATGACTTCTTCCAGCGTCTCATGCAAACCCTGCCGTAATTCGTTCACGGCCAGTTGCACGCTGTCGGCAAGGCTTTCCCTGATGCGTTGTTCGAGCACGGTATCGATACGATCCATAATTTGTGTGAGCACGCGCTCACTTATCTTCTGTTCCAGGCGCGTCCATTCTTCATCCAGCCAGCCGGTAATCGGAGCATGTTCTATTGGTGTCAGTGTGGATTCGATTTCGACCTGAAGCACAGGGATCTCTGGCAACTCTTCAGGCTCTGGTGTCGGCGTTGAGGCAGGGAAAAATACCTGAGCAGGTGCAAGAGCAGGAGGCGGTACGGGTGTTGATGCCGCGTTTGATACGCGTGGCGGTGTCAGGATGACTTCGGTCAGGACGGGGATGCCGGAATCTGGCGGGGATTTATTCATGAGTGTTCGGCCACAAAATGGGTTAGCGGGTAGCCGCGCTGTTTGTAATAAGCATAGCGTTCGCGCCCGGAAGATTTATCGGCATCGTCGGACGATACCACTTCAAACATCCGCTCGAAACGTGCAAAGTGCTCGGGCGGTGTATCCGACAGATTGATCAGGATCTGGTGATGCGGCGACTCCATCGCCTGTTCGGTGGTCAGCAGAATCGGCGTTTGCGCAGCCAAAGGATCATCCATCGCGACATGCGGGAGGAAGTCGTGTTCGGAAAACGTCCATAGCGCTTCATCCAGTACGGCAAGTTGCGCGCTATCCCTGGCTAGTATCACTACCTGGAAATCCGCCTTGCGTGCTTTGCGCGCAAGGCGGCATGCATACGCGATTTTGTCTGGGACATTGCTGTGAAAGTCGATACGCGTCATAAGATCAGGCTAAATGTGAATCAGAAATTTCTCGCTCAGAAACTGAGATTTAGAAACGGAAACCCGGCGGCGCATTGCCGGTAGCGGGCAGGGTATCGGTAAGTGGTGCAGCAGGCTTATTGTCAGCGGTCCTGGCTTCTACCACCTTTGGTTTCGGTGCGGCAGGTTCTGGCGCCGGATTGCGATAGCTTTTCGGTAATTGGCTGCTGGCTGGGTAGCCGGCGCTGCTCAATGCGGTATCCCATAACTCGGAATTGAAACCGGCTTGTTTTTGTGAACCTATCGTCGCGAATGGCAATTGTCTGTCGCCGCCAGCCTGTTTCAGGCGTGCGATGTCATCATTACTGTTGACGGTTTTTTCCGTGTATGGGACACCGCGTGTACTCAGCAGATTGCGAGCGTCCGTGCAGGCTTCGCACTTGGCTGTTGTATACAGCGTGACCGGGCTGCTTTTGACGGCTTGTGCAAGTTCAAACGGGAACCCGACAGTAGAAGGGCCGGTAGCGAGTGCCTTCTCTTCCACTTTTTTTACGGAGGATGGCGGCGGTGTGTCGCTATATGTGATCTTGCCGTCGGGCGCGACCCATTTATATAGCTGGGCATGGACATTGGCCGACACCAGCAATGTGATCAGTAGCGACAGCGGCAGCAAACCTTTTTTCATTTTGTTGTCCCGGGTATCGTTTTATAAAACGTATTGCATGTGAGCTTTTGCATTGCAGCTTTATTGTACAAGCGGGTCATTCATTGAATGACCCGCTTGTTTTTGCACGATTAGGCCGCCATGCCGCTGTGTCGCAGCAAGGCATCGATCGTCGGTTCGCGGCCGCGGAAGGCCTTGAAGGAATCGATTGCCGGTCGCGATCCGCCCATCGCCAGAATCTCGCGCAGGAAGCGTGCACCGGTATCGCCGGACAAAACATTGCCGCTGGCTTTTCCTGCTTCTTCAAAGGCGCCGTAGGCATCGGCAGAGAGGACTTCCGCCCATTTGTAACTATAGTAACCGGCCGCATAGCCGCCGGCAAAAATATGCGCGAACGAGTGCTGGAAACGATTGAATTCCGGCGGCGTCATGACCGAGACTTGCGCGCGTACTGCGTTCAATACATCCTGCACACTTTGCTTGCCGTCAGGTTGGTAATCGTAATGCAGGTGCATGTCGAACAATGAAAACTCGACCTGACGCAAGGTCTGCAGGCCGGACTGGAAGTTCTTTGCGGCGATCATCTTGTCGAACAAGGCGCGCGGTAAGGCGGCACCGGTATCGACATGCGCTGTCATGTGCTGCAGCACATCCCATTCCCAGCAGAAGTTTTCCATGAACTGCGATGGCAGTTCGACCGCATCCCATTCCACGCCGGAGATGCCGGATACACCGAGCTCTTCCACGCGCGTCAGCATGTGATGCAAGCCGTGGCCGAATTCATGGAATAGCGTGATCACTTCATCATGCGTGAACAGCGCCGGTTTGGTCTTGCCATCGATGACGGCCGGTTCGGTAAAGTTGCAGGTCAGGTAGGCGACCGGGGTCTGGATGCCGTCCTTCGTGCCTTCAAGACGACGGCGACCGCGCGCATCGTCCATCCATGCGCCGCCGCGTTTGCCCTGGCGTGCGTACAGATCGATATAGAACTGGCCGATCAGCGCACCGTCTTTTTCGATACGGAAGAATTTCACATCCGGATGCCAGACGGGGGCTGTGTCCGGTTTGATGGCGACAGAGAACAGCGTTTCAATCGTGCGGAACAGGCCGGCAATGACTTTCGGTTCCGGGAAATACTGTTTTACTTCCTGTTCGGAAAACGCATAACGCTGTTCACGCAGTTTTTCCGACGCGTAAGTGACATCCCACGCTTCCAGTTTTTCTATGCCCAGTTCTTTTTGTGCAAAGCTGCGTAGTTCCGCCAGATCCTTTTCTGCAAATGGACGGGCACGTTGGGCCAGGTCCTGCAGGAAGGTGATGACCTGATCCGGCGTTTGCGCCATTTTCGATACTAGCGACACTTCAGCGTAATTTTTATAGCCGAGCAGTTTGGCTTCTTCGTCGCGCAGTTTCAGGATGTCGACGATATTTTGCGTATTGTCCCATTCCGGTTTGCCGGCAAGCTCGGATGCCTTGGTGGCGTTGGCGCGATAAATCGTTTCACGCAGGCTGCGCTTGTCAGCGGATTGCAGGATAGGGAAATACGATGGGAAGTGCAGCGTGAATTTATAGCCGGTCTTGCCATCCTTCTCTGCCGCAGCGCGCGCGGCCTGCTTCGCATCGTCAGGCAAGCCTGCGAGTTCTGCTTCGTCTTCAACGAACAGAGCGTAATCATTGGTCGCGTCGAGTATGTTTTCAGAAAACCTGGTGGTCAGTGCCGCATGCTTTTCCTGAATTTCGGCAAAGCGTGGCTTTTGTTCTTCCGACAGTTCGGCACCGCCAAGGCGGAAGTCGCGTATGGCGTTTTCAATGATTTTCTTGCGCGCAGCTGAATAGCCGGCGTAATCCGGCCCCAGTTGCAGCGCTTTGTAATTGGTGAACAGCGTCAGGTTTTGCGCCAGCGCAGTCCAGAACTCGGTGATCTTCGGTTGGTTTTCGTTATAGGCAGCACGCAGTTCCGGTGTATCGACGACTGCATTCAAATGTCCAACAATGCCCCACGCGCGGCTGAGTTTTTCGGTGACGTTTTCCAAAGGCTCGACAAAGTTTTCCCATGTCACTTGTGCAATCGGCTCTTCAAGTTCCTTGACGACAGTGCGACTTTGGTCGAGCAGGCTGTCGATCGCCGAACCGATGTGTTCAGGTTTGATGGCTTCGAATTGTGGAAGGTCGGAAAAATCCAGCAGCGGGTTCAGGGCAATATTCATCAGTTGGTTTCTCTCTCTGCTGCTTCAATGGTGTTCACCAGAAGCATGGTAATGGTCATGGGGCCGACACCGCCCGGTACTGGCGAGATGTGACCGGCGACTTCCTTGGCTGCAGCGAAATCGACGTCGCCGCACAGTTTGCCGTTGTCATCGCGGTTGATGCCGACGTCGATCACGATGGCGCCGGGTTTGATCATGTCGGCGGTCAGCGTGTTGCGGCGGCCGGTTGCAGCCACGACGATATCGGCCTGGCGTGTGTGGTAACCGAGATCTGCGGTTCCACTATGACAGATGGTGACGGTGGCGTTGGCTTGCAAGAGCAATAATGCCATCGGTTTGCCGACGGTATTGCTGCGGCCGATGACGACGGCGTGCTTGCCGGCTATTTTGGTGCCTGTGCTTTCGATCAGCTTCATGCAGCCGTACGGTGTACATGGACGGAAGCCGGGCAGGCCGGTCAGCAGTTCGCCGGCGCTCAGGACGGAATAGCCATCCACGTCCTTGCGCGGCGAAATTGCTTCGATTACTTTGGTCGGATCGATATGTTTCGGCAATGGCATCTGGACCAGAATGCCGTGGATTGCAGGGTCGTTGTTCAGTGCAGCAATGCGCGCCAGCAAGGCGGCCTCGGTCATATCGGCTTCGTATTTTTCCAGCAGGGAAAACAGGCCGTTGTCTTCGCATGCCTTGACCTTGTTGCGCACATAAACCTGCGAAGCCGGATCGGCGCCGACCAGAATCACGGCCAGGCCTGGCTGTTTGCCCTTGGCGCTCAGTGCTGCCGCACGGCTTGCTACGTCCTGGCGAAGTTGTTGGGAAAGCAAATTGCCGTCAATGATGTGTGCGCTCATGAATTTGATAATAGAAATAGAAGAGAAAGACTGATTATAAGGGACTGAAAAGCAGAGGATGCAAAGGTGGAGGCGAAAGGCGTATGCAGGCGGCTTCCAGGTCGATTTACCTGCCATGCGTGGCTAATAGATCAAAATGGACTAAAAGCCTTTAAAAATGCTGCTATGCCACATAATTTCGCATTATGATAAATGATATCGCCATTTGAAAATAACAAAAACAGCTGTTAAACTCAAGTCAATCTGCACGACTATACGTGTTATTGACTTTAAAAATGACGTCCGTTTTTACAAAAAACGGCATTAGATAAATCAGGAGACAAACGATGTCCGCCCAAATCGACCAAGTACTGGCGCAAGCCGCCAACGATCCAGATGTAATGGAAACACAAGAGTGGCTTGATGCCCTCGAATCCGTTATTGAAAACGAGGGTCCTGAGCGGGCCCATTATCTGATGGAGCGTTTGATCGATCTGGCACGTCGTCGCGGTGCGCAGGTTCCATTCTCCAGCACGACTGCATACGTTAATACCATTCCTGCCGATCTTGGCGAAAACTCGCCCGGCAACCTCGAATACGAAGAGCGTCTGCGCTCATGGATGCGCTGGAATGCGATGGCGATGGTGGTCAAGGCCAACCGCGTTGATGGCGACTTGGGCGGCCATATCTCCAGCTTTGCCTCGCTGGCGAACATGCTGGGCACCGGCTTCAACCATTTCTGGCACGCGCCGACTGAAGATCACGGCGGCGACCTGCTCTATATTCAAGGTCACTCATCGCCTGGCGTCTATGCGCGCGCCTTTCTTGAAGGTCGCTTGAGCGAAGAACAATTGATCAACTTCCGTCGTGAAGTCGATGGTCATGGCTTGTCTTCCTATCCGCATCCGAAACTGATGCCGGACTTCTGGCAGTTCCCGACTGTGTCGATGGGCCTCGGCCCGCTGATGGCAATCTATCAGGCGCGTTTCCTCAAATATCTGCACGCACGCGACATCGCGAAAACCGATAACCGCAAAGTCTGGGTATTCTGCGGCGATGGCGAAATGGATGAAGTCGAATCGATGGGCGCAATCGGCGTCGCAGGTCGCGAACAACTCGACAACCTGGTCATGGTCGTCAACTGTAACCTGCAACGTCTGGATGGCCCGGTACGCGGCAACGGCAAGATCATTCAGGAACTCGAAGGCGAATTCCGCGGTGCCGGCTGGAACGTCATCAAGATCATCTGGGGCTCAAACTGGGATCCGCTGCTGGCGAAAGACAAAGAAGGTATCTTGCAGCGCGTGATGATGGAAACGCTGGACGGCGAATACCAGAATTACAAAGCCAAGGATGGCGCATACGTGCGCAAGAATTTCTTCGGCAAGCATCCAAAATTGCTGGAAATGGTTTCGCGCATGTCGGACGACGACATCTGGCATCTGCTGCGCGGTGGTCATGATCCACACAAGGTTTACGCTGGCTTCAAGCAAGCGCAAGAACACAAAGGTCAGCCGACCGTACTGCTGGTCAAAACCGTCAAAGGTTATGGCATGGGCAAATCGGGCGAAGCGCGCAACACTGCGCATCAAACCAAAAAGCTCGACGACGAGGCAGTACGCGAAATGCGCGACCGCTTTTCACTGCCGATCGCTGACGAACATCTGGCCGACATTCCATTCTTCAAACCGGCCGACGATGCGCCTGAGATGAAGTATCTGCACGAACGTCGTGCGGCGCTTGGCGGCTATCTGCCGCAACGTCGCATGCATGCGGATGAAAAATTGCCGGTGCCGGAATTGGCTGCATTCAAGGCAGTGCTCGATCCAACCGCAGAAGGTCGCGAAATCTCGACCACGCAAGCGTATGTGCGCATGATCTCTATCCTGTTGCGCGACGCAAATCTGGGCCAACGTCTGGTGCCGATTCTGGTGGATGAATCGCGTACCTTCGGTATGGAAGGCTTGTTCCGTCAAATCGGTATTTACAACCGCGAAGGCCAGTTGTATGAGCCGGTCGATAAAGACCAGGTCAGCTATTACCGCGAAGATAAAGCCGGTCAGATTCTGCAGGAAGGCATTAACGAAGCGGGTGCGATGGCATCGTGGATTGCGGCGGCAACCTCGTACTCGACCAACAACCGCATCATGGTGCCGTTCTACACGTTCTACTCGATGTTCGGCCTGCAACGTATCGGTGATCTGGCATGGGCAGCGGGCGACATGCGTGCACGCGGCTTCCTGCTCGGCGGCACAGCTGGTCGTACTACATTGAACGGCGAAGGCTTGCAGCATGAAGATGGTCACAGCCACATTCTGGCATCGACGATCCCGAACTGCGTCCCTTACGACCCGACCTTCGCACATGAAGTCGCCGTCATCATGCAGGATGGCTTGAAGCGCATGATCGAAAATCAGGAAGATGTGTTCTATTACATCACCTTGATGAACGAGAACTACGCACAACCTGGTTTGAAAGAAGGCCAGGAAAAAGACATCATCAAAGGTTTGTACCTGCTGCAGGAAGGCGCGAAAAAATCGAAAAACCGCGTGCAACTGATGGGCTCCGGCACCATCTTGCGCGAAGTCATCGCCGCTGCCGATCTGTTGAAAGACGACTGGGGCATTGCGTCCGATGTCTGGTCGGCACCTTCGTTCACCCTGCTGGCACGTGATGGTCAGGATGTAGAACGCTGGAACATGCTGCATCCGGCAGATGCGCCACGCGTTGCGCACGTTACACAATCGTTGCAAGGCACGGCCGGCCCTATCGTCGTCGCGACCGATTACATGCGCACCTTCGCCGAGCAAGTACGTGCTTTCATTCCGAAAGAACGTACATACAAAGTGTTGGGAACAGACGGTTTCGGCCGCTCGGACAGCCGTGCAAAACTGCGCGAATTCTTTGAGGTCAATCGTTACTTCGTGACTGTTGCAGCACTCAAGGCATTGGCGGATGATGGAGCGATTGCACCTTCCGTGGTTGCAGAAGCAATTGCGAAATACGGCATCAATCCAGAAAAAGCCAATCCGGTAACGCTGTAATCTACATATAAAAATCCTTCCTCATCAATGAGGTGACGGGGATGCAGATGGTGCGCAGAAAACACTGCCAACCACTTGCTTCCCCGCTGTCATGATGGTGGACACGCAAACAAGCGGAGAGTGAACGATGAGCACGATTGAAGTCAAAGTCCCGGATATCGGCGATTTCAAGGAAGTTGAAATCATTGAGTTGTTAGTCAAGGTAGGCGATACGATCAAAGTCGATCAATCGCTGATTACGGTTGAGTCCGACAAGGCCAGCATGGAAATTCCATCCAGCCACGCCGGTGTCGTAAAAGAAATCAAGGTCAAGCTCGGCGACAAGGTTGCCGAAGGCTCCTTGTTGTTGACGGTGGAAGAGTCGGCGTCGGAGGCCGCTCCGGCAGCCGCTCCAGCTCCTGCTGCAGCACCGGCACCTGTAGAAGCTGCCAAAGCAGAACCAGTAAAAGCTGCAGAGCCAGCACCAGTTGCACAAGAAGCGGCCCCCGCGCCTGTAGCGCAGCCCGCGCCGGTGGCTGCACCAGCAGCGCCGGTTGCAGCGTCGGCACCAGCGACTGCAGCAAATGCAAAGGCACATGCATCGCCATCAATACGCAAGTTCGCACGCGAACTCGGTGTCGATCTGGGCAGCGTTGCGGGTTCCGGCCCTAAAGGTCGCATCACGCAAGAAGACGTACAGAACTATGTGAAGGGCATCATCGCTGCCGGTCCTGTTTCAGCCCCAGTTGCTGCCGCGCCTAGCGCATCGCGCGGTGGTGCAGGTCTGGATCTGTTGCCGTGGCCATCGCTGGATTTCAGCAAATTCGGCACGACAAGCTTGTTGCCGCTGTCACGCATCAAGAAAATCAGCGGCCCGAATCTGCATCGCAACTGGGTCATGATCCCGCACGTCACGCAATACGACGAAGCTGATGTGACCGAGCTGGAAGAACTGCGTAAATCGACGAATACCGCGCTGGCCAAATCCGGCGTCAAGCTGACGATGCTCGCGTTCGTCATCAAGGCTTGCGTCGCTGCGTTGAAAAAATATCCGGCCTTCAATTCATCGCTTGATGCCGCTGGCGAAAACCTGATCCTCAAAGAGTATTACAACATCGGCTTTGCAGCCGATACGCCGCAAGGTCTGGTCGTGCCGGTTGTCAAAGGCGTGGATCAAAAGTCGGTCACGCAAATCGCGCAAGAGATGGGCGAGCTGTCTGCACAGGCACGCGAAGGCAAGTTGAAACCTGCCGACATGCAGGGTGCAACGTTCACGATCTCTTCGCTGGGCGGCATAGGCGGTACGTATTTCACACCGCTGATCAATGCACCTGAAGTCGCGATTATCGGTTTGTCGAAAACATCGATGAAGCCGGTGTGGGATGGCAAGCAATTTGTGCCGCGTCTGATCATGCCTTTGTCGCTGTCCTACGATCACCGCGTGATCGATGGTGCGCAAGGTGCACGTTTCGTCACCTACCTGAGCGAAGTGTTGACCGATTTGCGCAAATCGCTGCTGTAATCGGCGCACGCAAAAAAATCAGACCAAGGTTCGTGCCGACGCTCATGCGCGGCGCACCTGATAAAAATACGGAGCTAAAGCGATGAGCACGATAGAAGTCAAAGTCCCCGATATCGGCGATTTCAAGGAAGTGGAAATCATCGAACTGCTGGTCAATGTGGGCGATACGATCAAGGTCGATCAATCGCTGATTACGGTTGAGTCCGACAAGGCCAGCATGGAGATTCCATCCAGCCACGCCGGCGTCGTCAAAGAGTTGAAGGTCAAACTCGGCGGCAAGGTTGCAGAAGGTTCGCTACTGCTGATTCTGGAAGCATCGGAAAGTGCTGCTGCTCCTGCAGCAGCAGCGCCGACTGCGCCTACACCTGCCGCCGCGCCAGCTGCGGCTCCAGCCGCGCCTGCAATAGCCGCCGCCCCTGTTGCTGCGGCACCAGTCAATGTACCGGCCGCTGCCAGCTTCGCAGGCAAAGCGGATATCGAATGCGACATGATGGTTCTCGGCGCAGGTCCTGGCGGTTACTCCGCTGCGTTCCGCTCCGCCGATCTCGGCATGGCTACTGTTCTGGTCGAACGCTACTCAACACTCGGCGGCGTCTGCCTGAACGTCGGTTGCATTCCATCGAAAGCACTGCTGCACGTTGCTGCAGTGATTGATGAAGCGGCTGCAATGACAGCGCATGGCGTCACCTTCGGCAAACCGCAAATCGATATCGACCAGCTGCGCGGCTACAAGGAAAAAGTCATCGGCAAGATGACGACCGGCTTGTCCGGCATGGCCAAGGCACGCAAGGTCAATGTAGTGCAGGGCGTCGGCCAGTTTGTCGGCACCAATCACATTGAAGTCACCGCAGCTGACGGCAGCAAGAAAACAATCCAGTTCAAGCAAGCCATCATCGCAGCCGGTTCATCAGTTGTGAATCTGCCTTTCGTTCCTGAAGATCCGCGCATCGTCGACTCCACCGGCGCGCTTGAATTGCGCAGCGTGCCCAAGCGCATGCTGGTCATCGGCGGCGGCATCATCGGTCTGGAAATGGCAACCGTCTATTCAACGCTCGGTGCACGCATCGACGTGGTTGAAATGCTGGACGGCCTGATGCAGGGCGCAGATCGCGACATGGTCAAGGTCTGGCAAAAATTCAACGAGAAGCGCTTCGACAAAATCATGTTGAAGACCAAGACTGTTGCGGTCGAAGCATTGAAAGAAGGCATCAAGGTGTCTTTCGAAGCAGCAGAAGCTGGTGTCACTGCGCCGGAACCGCAAGTCTACGACATGGTATTGGTCGCAGTCGGCCGCAGCCCGAACGGCAAGAAGATTGCAGCCGACAAGGCTGGTGTTACAGTCACTGATCGCGGCTTCATCGAAGTCGATGCGCAAATGCGTACCAACGTGCACCATATCTTCGCCATCGGCGATCTGGTCGGTCAACCCATGCTGGCACACAAGGCCGTGCATGAAGCACACGTTGCAGCAGAAGCTGCGGCAGGCGAGAAGTCCTACTTCGACGCACGCGTGATTCCATCCGTTGCTTACACCGACCCTGAAGTCGCATGGGTAGGTATCACCGAAGATGAAGCCAAAGCCAAAGGCATCAAGCTGGAAAAAGGTCATTTCCCATGGGCAGCATCGGGTCGTGCTGTGGCTAACGGTCGTGACGAAGGCTTCACCAAATTGCTGTTCGATGCAGAAACAAAGCGCATCGTCGGCGGCGGTATCGTCGGCACGCATGCGGGCGACATGATCGGCGAGATTGCGTTGGCGATCGAGATGGGTGCAGATGCGGTTGATATCGGCAAGACGATACATCCGCATCCGACCTTGGGTGAATCGATCGGTATGGCGGCGGAAGTGTACAAAGGTGTGTGTACTGATTTGCCACCGATGAAGAAGAAGTAAGTCTTCATGTATCCCTAACAAAAAGCGACGCAATGCGTCGCTTTTTGTTAGGTTAACAGAATAGTCTGTACCTAAATCGTTATGTGCTGATCTCAACGTAGAAAAACTCAAATGAAGATACGCTTCGATTGGAAATTTTGGATCCCTTTGGGCGTCACACTAGCCAGCGTGATAGTACCTGTTTGGTTATGGCAAGCAGATCTTACGGCGCGTTCTCTTCATTTTAAAAAAATCTCGCAAACTTCTCTCCAACTGCCAGCGACTGCAAAGGCACTGGATTTAAAGATTTCGGCAGCAGATGCGGAACTTCCGAGTCCATATTTAACGGTATTTGAATTGATAAACGACGGTGCGAAACCGGTACCTTCATCCGATTTTGAGTCACCGATCGAAATTATCCCAAGTAACGCAGCGACCGTAATACGAACAAGCATTAACGGCACGAATCCTCGAGATTTAACCCCGGCCGTTTCGGTTGATGCCGGCTTAATCAGTATCAAACCAATGCTATTTAACCCAGGGGATTCCGTTACGATTGCTGTATTGACGACAGGTGAGGAACCGATTTTTTCTTCGCGAGCTCGCATTGTCGGCATTCACACGGTGCCGATTATTGATGCACAGCCCAAGGCAAAAATATCCATTCTATTTAGCTTGGCAATGCTTTTAACTGCTCTGATAAGTTTTGTCGCCCTGAATCTCGTCCTCGGTGGATGGCCTTCAGCAGGTGTTCATTTACGTCCTAGATCAGCCTTCTTGATTTTTATACTTGCAGACGGGGCGGCTGCGGTGTCTATATTTGCTGGTCTGGAATCTTTTGGGGTGACCGGTTACTTACCAATACTTGCCACACTAGGATGTGGCGTATTAGTAACAGGCTTTATGGCAAATTGGCTGAATAGAGCCGAGGCACCAGTAGCTATTTCTTCGGACCAAAGCGCGAGTTGAGGGTCATTGGCCTACGTTACCATTTGACGGTAACAATCTATGTGGCGAGAGCTAATCGCGACTCGCTGCATTAGCAAGTAGGCGAAAAAGCGTAGAGCCCTTCGTAGTATCTGCGAAATCAATATTAGCCCAACCTACCGTGCTGCCGATGTATACCGCAGCGTCCATTTTATCCAGCAGTGTTTGCGATATACATTACGTTAGGTAAACCGATGACCTTTAACCTTCTCGCCGCTTTGCCGGCACTCATACCAAAAGCAATTGAATGGGCGGAAGCTCATAGTTCTTTTATTGAACAGTCAGGCCAACCTCTTAACGACGCTTTTCTCGCTGTAGCTAGAAGCGTTGGGGTATTACATCCAGAGCTTATTCGTGTGGCTGAAGTTTCCTCTCTGCCACTACCCGAAGACCTAGATTTGAAGCTGGCAGCTATCGGCACAGGGTTGCTCGGCCCAGGGATGGTTGGTTTAACCCTTGGTTATGGTGTCTATGTTTGTCGTGGACACGGAAGTATCCGACTTCTCTCTCATGAGTTTCGGCATGTGTATCAGTATGAGCGTGCGAGTTCTATAGCGGCCTTTCTTCCTGTCTATCTTCATCAAATAGCTACAGTTGGGTACCAAAATTCGCCATTGGAAATTGATGCTAGAGCGCACGAGAAACACCATGCTTAACCTCTCGTCAAGAGGGGCTGCGGAACGGCGTGGCTAGTTTCTTCGTCCGTCTACGCGCCGCAGCGCCTTACCTTCAACGTTAGCCATTTGTCGTGCTGAAACACCATTCAGACCAATCCTGCATCAATCCAGCCAAGCGCTCATATCCACGCCTACCTGGATGCGCAAAATCATTGGCAATCGCTTCCTTCAGCCAGTGTTCATCTTTGCGTAAAACTTCAAACACAGACAAGTAGGGAACATTCAGCGTCGCTGCCAGTTCGGTAAATTGCTTATCCAACTGCGCGACGCGGCGATTGTGTGCGCTGTCCGGCATAGGCGGTGGGCCTATCACCAGGACTTTGTAACTTGACGATGAGGTGCTCAAGATGTTCTGGAAATTGGTGAGACTTTCTTCTTCCGACACACGCTGCACACCCTTAAAAATCGATGTGTCATTGACGCCAAACGAGAACACGACGAGTGCTTCGCAATCGGCGGGCAGTCTCACCGCACATTCCTGTTGCCAGCGCGCTGCGATATCGCGACTGGTGTCGCGGCGAATGCCGAGGTTGTAGTGAGTGAGATTGACGCCGCGTGCTACGGCATCTTGTGCGACGCGACCAGCCCAGCCTAAGCAGAGCGGATCGCCGGTGCCTTGTACGAAGGAGTCACCGACAAAGCAGATGCGATGATCGATTACGGTTTTAGATTGGCTAGTGCTCACAGATTCGCTCGATTAAAAGATCAATCGAAATAGGTGCGTGCCATTTCAAACCTCGGCGCGAAGTACACATTGTCCATGCGTTCGATGCGCACTTTCCCTTTGCTCGATGGCGCGTGAATGAAGCGGCCATCGCCGATGTACACCCCGACGTGCGAAAACGATCGGTTCAAGGTGTTGAAGAACACCAGATCGCCGGGTCGCAAGGTACGTGGATCAATTTCCTTGCCGCGACGTGCGATGTCTGCGGCGCTGCCGGTCACCTTGAGATCCACTGCCTTGCCATAGATGTAAGACACCATGCCGCTGCAATCGAGGCCGGCTTCCGGATTCTTGCCGCCGAACTGATAACCGGTATCTATCATGCCCATGGCGTAAAGCGCTACCTCATTGCCTTGTTCACTGACAGGCTGCGGTTCATACAGAATTGCTTGAGCAGCACCTTGCCGCTTCACTGGCGTGGACGTACCGCAGGCTGCCAGTACAGACGCAGCAAGCACCGCGAGAAAAATTCCTCGCAAACTAGTTACGTTGAATTTCACTCGCATCAAGATCGTTGCGCTCAACTCTTTAAGTCCGTGCTTCAAATTATTTTTTCACCTGCGTCAGCACATCGGACAGCATCGCGATCATTTGATCGATCTCTTCTATCGTCACATTCAATGCCGGCATAAAGCGCAGCAGGTCAGGGCGGGGCGAGTTCAGCAGTAAACCGACCGGACCCATGTCGCGTGCTTTTTCCACGATCTGCGGGCCGATATCGGAGCCGAGTTTCAATGCGCGCAACAAGCCGTCGCCGCGTTCACCTGCGAGTCCGTGCTGTTTCGTGAGTTTCAACAAGGCTTTGCTCAGATAGTCGCCCTTGTCTTTCACCGATTGCAAGAATCCCGGTGCCAGCAATGCCTGGGCAACGGCGATGCCGACTGCGGTCATCAAGGGATTGCCGTTGTAGGTGCCGCCCTGATCGCCTGGTTCGAAGCAGGCAATTTCTTCGCGACACAGCATTGCGGCCAGCGGTACGCCGCCGCCTATGCCTTTGCCCAGCGTCATGATGTCCGGTTCGATGTCGGACAGCTGATAGGCAAACAACTCGCCGCAGCGGCCCATGCCGGTTTGTACTTCATCGGCGATCAGCAGGATGTTGTGTTTTTTCGTCAGTGCACGCAGTGCCTGCATGAATTCACGCGTGGCCGGCAGCACGCCGCCTTCGCCTTGTACCGGCTCCAGCATCACGGCGACGGTTTTGCCGGTGATCAGTTTTTCCACGCTGGCGATATCGTTCAGTGTCGCCTTGAAGAAGCCCGGCACTTGCGGTGCGTAGATCGTGTCCCAGCCGGCCTTGCCGCTGGCCGACATGGTGGCCAGAGTGCGGCCGTGGAAGCTGTGATCGAAGGTAATGATTTCGTAGCGATTTTCGCCGGTGGTATTTTTGTTGAGCTTGCCCCATTTGCGTGCCAGCTTGATGGCGCTTTCATTGGCTTCCGCACCGCTGTTGGCGAAGAAGACACGATCGAAGCAGGAGTTCTCGGTTAACAAGGCAGCCAGTGCGATCGACGGTTCGTTGTAAAACGCCGGCGATGGATTGATCAATTTTTTCGACTGTGCTGCCAGCGCATCCTGTATGCATTGCGGCGAATGGCCGAGACAGTTGACGGCCCAGCCTTGCAGGTAATCGAGATAGCGTTTGCCATTATGGTCGGTCAGCCACATGCCGTCGCCTTCGGTAAAAACCAGCTCCGGACGGTTGGTGATATAGAGCAGGGCATTGACTGGGTATTGGCTGAATTCCATTTCGACTACTCCTGAGTGCAAATAATGTAAAAGATGTCTGGTGCAAATTACTAAAAAAAAAGCCACAGGATTTGCCTGTGGCTAGGTGAGCGCGAATTTAAAACTACACGCTTACACGCACGGCAATCCCTGCTGGGGCAGTGGGGTACGGCGTCGCAAGAGTGGGGCGGTCATCTTCATGAGAAGAATATTAAGTCGTTTTGCGCAGTGCGTCAAAACGTTTTTCCCGCTGTGGCGCGCCGTCCCGGATGCTTTACCCCATCGCCAGATCGGCTTCTGAAGTAAAGGCATCGGCGTAAAACTCTTCTTCGGGCAAATTGCAGCTGGCTCTGAAATCCGTCCGTGCTGCATCGACCATCGCCGGAGCGCCGCAAGCATAGACCTGATAATTCGACAGATCAGGCAGATCGTTCATCACCACCTGATGTACAAAACCTGTTTGTCCATTCCAGCGATCGTCCTGCGTGGCGTTCGATATCACGGGAACATAGCGGAAGTTCGGTATGGTGCGCGCCCACTCTTCGCACAGCGCATGCATGTACAGGTCTTTCGGACGGCGGCCGCCCCAGTACAGGATCATCGGACGCTCGCTCTTGATATGCACGGCTTGTTCGACAATGGCCTTGATCGGTGCGAAGCCGGTGCCCGATGCCAGCAACACCATCGGTTTGTCCGAATCTTCACGCAGGAAGAAGCTTCCCAGCGGCCCTTCAAAGCGCAGAATGTCGCGCTCTTTCATCGTGCTGAATACCTGATCGGTGAATAGCCCGCCCGGCATATGACGGATGTGCAGGGTGACGTGTTCGCCTACGTGCGGCGCATTGGCCAGACTGTAGCTGCGACGCTTGCCATCCTTGAGCATGAACTCAATATATTGGCCGGCGCGGTATTGCAGTTTTTCGCTGGCCGGCAATTGCAGGGCGATGCTCATCACGTCATCGCCGACGCGTTCCAGTCTGGCAATGCGTGACGGCAGTTTCTTGATCGGGAATTCACCCAGACCGAGTACTTCGCGCGCTTCGATCACGACATCGCCGTGCGGCCGCGCGCAACAGAACAAGGAAAATCCTTTGGCTTCGTCGGTGGCCGGTAGCGCTCTTTCCTGATGGGCGCCATGGGTGACATCGCCGGACAAGACCATGCCCCTGCAACTGCCGCAGGCGCCGTTTTTGCAGCCGTAAGGCAGGCCGACGCCAGCGCGAATCGCCGCGCTCAAAATGGTTTCATCTGCCTCGCAGCTGAATTGCCGACCACTCGGCTGAACGGTTACTTGGAACGTCATACAATCCTGTTAATGAAAATTAAAACCACAAACAAAAATCTTTCCGGCAAATTCGGCAAGCCGCGTTTGCTCATCCTGGGGTGTGGCGATGTAGGCATGCGCCTGTTGCCGTTGTTGTGTACGCGTTTCCGCATTTTTGCGGTGACGACGCAGGTATCGCGACAGGACGCGTTGCGTGCTGCAGGCGCAATCCCGATTATTGCAAATCTGGATCAGCCGGCTACGCTGGCGCGCCTGGCAAGGCTGGCGCACAACATCATTCATCTGGCCCCACCGCAATCGGATGGCGGTATCGATCGCCGTACCCGCAATCTGACCTCCATTTTACCCGACCATGCGGTACTGGTTTATGTCAGCACGTCCGGCGTGTATGGCGATTGCGGCGGCGCATGGATAGATGAGACGCGCACTGTACAACCGCATAATCTGCGGGCCACGCGGCGGGTTGATGCAGAACAGGTTTTACGCAACTGGGCAAGGCGCTCGCAATCGCGTCTGGGGATTTTACGTGTGCCGGGTATTTACGCCGACGATCGCCTGCCGCTGGAACGCTTGCAAAAGGGCTTGCCGGCGCTGGCGGCGGATGAAGATGTTCATACCAATCATATCCATGCCGATGATCTGGCGCAGTTGATTGCGCTGGCGCTGTTTCGCGCCCAGCCTGGCCGGGTCTATCATGCAGTTGACGATAGTGAAATGAAGATGGGTAGCTACTTCGATGCCGTGGCCGATGCCTTTGCGCTGGAACGACCGCCACGCCTGACGCGTGAGAAATTGCAGCATGCCGTGTCGCCGATGATGCTCTCCTTCATGTCGGAATCGCGCCGCATGAGCAATCAGCGCATGAAAGCGGAATTGGGTATGCGACTCAGGCATCCTACGGTTGCGCATGCATTGAAACAGGCCGGCAACTTGCCATTAAAATAAGAGATATAAAGAATTCGTTAAGAAAAAATAAGATTTTTCGCCATTTTCATGAAAAAAATCCTGTGCATAGTATTGCGCAGCGATATTCTAAAATCCCCGCTCCTTCCCTGACTTCTGTCACCCCACTTTTTCTGTAAATATTTCATTTATCCTATGTGTAAATTTGTTTTTACCAATTTTTAATTGCCAGAATGAGATGGTTTTATATCTGTTTTTATATGAGTTTAAATAAAACTGTTCGGTTTTTACGTATAAACATAACGCTAAATTCGATTTTTCACTACGTTAGAATTTCGTTAAAGTCTCAGCATTGCCAAAAACAGTTGATCCATAGAATTTTAAGGGGACTGAAATGTAGGACTGTGGTGCTGGTTGTTTATAGAAAAGTATTTTAAAAACGAAACAAATGGCAATAGCCGCTTCATTCAGAGCCTGAACGATAGGCAATTGGTAATGAGCAAAAAGAAACAAGCAGCGCATTTGATTTGACCGTAAAGAGACGGCGATCAAATCAAATGCATTTTGGCGCGACGTACACCGTCGGCCATCAATCAACTATTTGAGATAAACATGGAATTCCTACAAGTATTTACTACGCCGGAAGCATGGATAGCATTGGCAACATTGGCAATGCTGGAGATTGTGCTGGGCATCGACAACATTATTTTCATTACTGTTCTGGTGGATCGCCTGCCGAAACATCAGCAGCAAAAGGGCCGCATCATCGGTCTGGGCCTTGCCATGGGTACGCGTATCCTGCTGTTGCTGAGCCTGTCATGGATGATGGGTCTGGTCGAACCGATCTTCAGCCTTGGCGATATGGGTTTCTCGGGGCGTGACTTGATCCTGTTCTTCGGTGGCCTGTTCCTGCTGTACAAGGCATCGTCGGAAATCAAGGAATTGATGAGCGGACCTGAAGAAGAGCATGAGCAGGCTGCCGGCAAGAAATCCAGCTTCATGATGACTTTGGCGCAAATTGCCGTGATTGATATCGTGTTCTCGCTGGATTCGGTGATTACCGCAGTGGGCATGGTCAAGGAAGTGGAAATCATGATCGTTGCGATCGTGATCGCCGTCGGTGTGATGATGTTTGCGGCAAAAGCGATTGGCGACTTCGTCACCGCCTTCCCGAGCATCAAGATGCTGGCACTCTGCTTCCTGGTAATCGTCGGTGCGGTACTGGTTGCTGAAAGCTTCGAGATCCATATTCCTAAGGGCTACATCTACGGCGCAATGGGCTTCTCGCTGATCGTTGAATTGTTCAACATCCGGATGCGCAAGAATCATCACATGGAAGCATGCGATTTGCCTGAGGTTGGTGGTCACAACGTAACGGCATAACAGGTAGATGTGAACGATGCGGTGCTTAGGTAGCGCATCATGTACGGCCTCTAACGAGATGCTTGAAATGAAAAAGGAACCCTAATCGGGTTCCTTTTTTTATTGTTGCCAGGAAGTGTGATTGCGTCACAGAAGTTCTTGAATAACGCATATGGACAGGCACAACAGGCCGGATTGAAATAACCGGGCGGAATGGATATCCCGTCCGGTTTTAAACACACGGTTTTTAGAAGCGATGCTGGATGCCGCCGACGATACCGGTTTGATTGCTGGCGAAACCGTTTGCATCATCACGCGATAAACCAACCTTTTGCCCGTTCTTTGCCTTGGCGTACGCCGCGCTCAGATACAGGTCGGTACGTTTTGACAATGCATACTTTGCGCGGAGTGAGAGCATATATGGATCTGCATCAGTATTTGCAGCGACGTTCTTGATGTCTTGATAGGAGAGCAGGGCTATCAAGGTCAGAGCAGGCGTTGCTTTATAGGTGACGCCACCCCAGTAGAAATCGCTACGCTTGTCGGCAGCATTGGTCGCCAGCGTCATTTTGTAATTGCGATAACCAAGGTCGATTCCCAAGTTGCTGCTGATTTGATAGTCACCGGCCAAATGAACGATGGTGGTTTTGTCGTATACGCCAGCGCCGTTTGCCGTACCATTGGCGCGCTGCACTGTTGCGGCGAGGCGTAATGGACCGTTTTCATATCCCGCGCCAAGGTCAATTTTGGCGTTATTGCTGGTGCTGCCTGCCACTTCACCAAAGCTATAGGTGGCACCCAGTTTGAAGGCGCCGAATTTGCCTTGATACTTGAGCATATCGCCCAGATTGGTCACCATGCCGTCTTTGCGACCGCCGGTTGCAGCGGCCCCGGTAATCCATGAATAGCTGGCCGAATAGCCCATGGGATCGAACGGCAGGATGAAGTCATAGGTAGTGGTATAGGAGCGTCCGGCAACAAGGCGGCCCCAACTGCCTTCCAGGCCGACATTGGCTTGTCGTTTAAAAAATTCGGTGTCATCTTGCGCGCCGGTATCTGCCTTGAAACCGCTTTCCAATTGGAATATAGCTTTCAGGCCGCCACCCAGATCTTCTGAACCCTGGAAACCTATACGCGAGGTATTCATGGTGCCGGAATTCAAGCGAACCAAACTATTCTTGTTGGCATTGGCGTTAGTGAGATATTCGATGCCGGTATCGACCCGGCCGTAGATGGTGACGTTGGATTGCGCGTAAGCGCCGGATGCCAGAATGCCGAATGCGGCGAGCATTGCTGTCGTCAGGTATTTCTTTTTCATGTGTGATGTCCCCAATTTATTTGATATTTTCATGTCGGTTGTGCGGTACGGCTGCGCTGCACAAAGGCTGTTGCGTGTGACGGATGCGCCTCCTTTCTGTGATTCAGGAATGATTAAGCAGCCTGGTATGCCCATAGCGAGTTTTGCGGCAATTGCAGCCAGTACTCGCCCGGCACCAATCGTTGTTTTGCATAAGCACGCAGAACGGTGTCGTCGGTGCCGTTCTCGGCTGCATTACGGAAGACGCATTCCCAGCGATCGCCCAGATACATGCAGGTTGAGAGCGGCAACTTGATCGCGTTGTCGATGGAGGTATCGGAAATGTTGATTTGTTCGACGCGGATAATGGCGGTAGCATCGTTCGCGTCGCTGCTTTGCCCACGCAGTGTTGCCTTGACCTTGCCGCCTCCGATTTGCAACACGGCATGCTCGCCTTCGCGTTGCAGTATCTTGGCTGGCAAGCGGTTATTGCTACCCATGAATTCCGCCGTGAACAGGGTGTTTGGCGTTTCATACATGCTTTGCGGCGTGCCTTGCTGTTCGATCTTGCCGTTGTTGAGCAACAGAATGCGATCCGAGATCGCCATTGCTTCGGCTTGATCGTGCGTCACCATCAGTGCCGACAAACCGAGTCGCACGATCAGTTCACGCAGGAAGGCACGCGCTTCTTCACGCAACTTGGCATCCAGATTTGACAGTGGTTCGTCCAGCAGAATGACGGGTGGGTTGTAGACCAGCGCGCGCGCGATGGCGACGCGTTGCTGCTGACCACCGGATAGCTGATGAGGAAAGCGGTCGCCCAACTGGCCGAGGCCGAGCTGGTTCAGCACGCTCTTGACGCGTTCGGCAATCTCACTACTACTCATTTTTCGTAACTTCAAGCCGTAACCGACGTTATCGGAAACAGTCTTGTGCGGCCACAGCGCATAGGATTGGAATACCAGTCCAAGATTGCGTTCTTCGGCGGGAATTTCCAGCTTGCGGCTGCCATCGAACATGGTGCGCTCACCGATTTTTATATTGCCTGATTTCGGCGATTCCAGACCTGCTACTGCACGCAGCAAAGTCGTCTTGCCGCTACCGGATGGCCCCAGCAAGGCGACCACTTCACCACGTTGCAAGTCCATCGACACGCCTTTGAGTATCTGGTTGGCGCTGGCACCGGTGCCGTAGTCGAGATGCAAGTCATTGACACTTAATTCGCTCATGATGATTTCCTGATTAGTCGTGCAGCTTGACGCCGAAGCGCAGTGCGATACCGAGGCCGATGGCCACCAGCGTGATGTTGATAAAGGAGAGGGTGGCGACCAGATCGACGGAGCCGGAAGCCCACAGCGAGACGATCAGCGCGCCTATGACTTCGGTGCCGGGCGACAGCAGATAGACGCCGGTCGAATATTCACGTTCGAAAATCAGGAACACCATCAGCCAGGCGCCGAGCACGCCGTAGCGCACCAGCGGCAAGGTGACGTCGCGCGTGACTTGCGAACGACGTGCGCCGACCGCACGTGCGGCTTCTTCCAGTTCCGGCCCCACTTGCAGCAAGGCGGTGGTGATCAGGCGCAAGCCGTAAGCCAGCCACACCACCGAGTACGCCAGCCACACCGAGAAAATAGTGGAGCGTAATTCACGCAATTGCGGAATGACGTTCTCCACCATCCAGATCGCGATGAAGTTGTCATACCCCTTTAGCAAGCTATCGAGGAAGGAGGGGACGAACAGGAACACCCACAGGAAGGACAGGCCAGCCAGCAAGCCTGGTATGGCGCGTGGAATCAATACGCTGTAATCGAGGAAGCGTGTGATGCCGTCCGACTTGCGATGCATGGCGAGTGCGATACAGCAGTAGCAAGCTACTGCCAGCGCGCCGCCGATGACGCCGATCATGATGGTGTTGACGATGCCGCGTACCAGTGACGGCTGTTCCCAGATGTCGCGGAAATGCTGGAAGGTAAAGGTATCGATCAGCGATACGCCATAACCCCAGTGCGAAACGAATGCGCGCAAGGTGATGCCGGACAAAGGAATCACAATCGTGAAAATCAGCCATGCTGCGATCAGGCTGAAGGCCAGCCATTTCCATTTGCCAAGGGGCAGTGCTTTCTGACGCGAGCCTTTGCCTTTGATCGAAACATATTTGTTGGCTGAACGCAGCAACCAGCGCTGGATCATCACCAGCGGCAGCGTGACTGCGACCAGACACACCGCCACTGCGGCCATCAAATGATAGGAAGGCGTGCCGAGTTTGTTGGTCAGCTTGTACAGATAAGTCGGCAAGACCAGATGGCCTTCCGGATCGCCCAGTACCAGCACCAGACCGAATACTTCAAAACCGAGGAAGAACACCAGTACGCCGGCGTATGCCAGCGCCGGCATGATCATCGGCAGCGAGACATGCAAGGCAACCTGCAGCGGCGACGCGCCGGCGACGCGTGCAGCTTCTTCTACATCGGCGCCCAGGCTCTTGAGTGCGGCAGAGGCGTACAGATACACATGCGGTACGTGGGTCAGCCCGGCGATGATGACGATGCTGGGGAAAGCGTACACATTCCACGGTGTTGCTTCTATGCCGACCAGGCGCAGCATGTCTTGCATCCACACAGTGTAGAAGCCGACTGGTCCCATCGACACCACATAGCCGAAAGCAATCACCATCGGCGATACAAAAATCGGCACCAGCAAGAGTGGCGCAATCCAGTTGCGACCCGGCAGATCGGTGCGCACCATCAGGAAGGCCAGCATGCTGCCCAGCGGTACGGCGATCAATGCCAGACCGCTGGCGAGCAACAGACCATTAATGAAAGCTTGGCGGAAATCGGGATCGTCGAAGATGAAGCGATACGGTTCCAGGCTCAGTGTTTTGATCGGTGCAAAAAATGGCGCGGATAAAAAGCTTTGATAAAAAATCAGCGTTAGCGGCAGAAAGATGGCAATCGCTGCCAGCGTAACGACCAGTCCGCGCGGCCAGTTAAGGCGCACCAGCCAGGAACGGCTGGGTAGCGGATGGGGAGAAGTAATCGAAGTCATAAATAGAAATACCTTGCATCAGCTGTGTTAAATCGCAGGGTGGATATAGCCTTGAGCTCTGCAGTCATCTCGACAGCCTGGTGGAAGGCGAGACGCTTTCCACCAGGCTCGAAACAGATGAATTACTTCTTGCCTGCAGCTTCTTTCCATTGCTTCAGGAATGCCAGGCGTTTGGTTTGATCCAGGTATTGCAGCAGGGCCGGTGTAATCGCAATCGGTTTGAGTGCGCCGCCGAGTTGTGTCGTCAGACTTGCCAGTGTTGAAGTGCCGGTGACGTCGGAGCGCAATGAATACAGTTGCGATTCATTGGCGATGATGGTTTGGCCGCGTTTGGACAGCAGGTAGTCGATCCACAACTTGGACGCATTCATGTTTCTCGCCGACTTGTTGATGAACACCACACGCGACAACACCAGGTTGTAATCCTTGGTGAAGACAACACCGAGCGATGGGTCCTTGGCCGCACGCGCCTGTGCGTAGGAACCGATCACGTTGTAGCCGATCAGGTTCTCGCCGGATGAAATGCGCTCCAGCATGGTGCCGGTCGAGGATTGCACGCGGAGGCCGACATCGCCGAAGGACTTGGCCAGATTCCAGAATTGCGGATTGATCTGTGCATCTTCGGTAATGAAGAGGAAGCCGACACCTGATTTTTCAATGTCGTAGCTGGTGACCTTGTTGCGGAATTTTTCTGCCTTGGTGTGCAGTAGTTTCAGCAGATCGTCGTGAGTTGCAGGTACTTCATCTGCGTTGACAAGACGTTTGTTGTAAACGATGGCCAGCGGTTCAAAGGTCGTGCCGTAAGCGCTGTCCTTGTAGTTGGCCCAGGCCGGAATGGCGGTGGCTTCCTGCGATTTGTAAGTCGCGCCGTAGCCTTCGCTGACCAGCTTGAATTGCAAGTCCATCGCAGACGACCACAACACGTCGGCAGTAGCGCCGCCGGCAGCTGCTTCTGAAATGAAGCGGTTATACACTTCAGTCGAATTCATGTCGTTGAATTCAATCTTGATACCCGGATAGAGTGTGCCGAAATCCTTGAGCAGCGGTTCTACAGCCTTGGAGTCGGTGGCGCTGTAAATCACCAGCTTGCCTTCCTTCTTGGCGCCGTCAACGATCTTGGCGTAGTCGGCAGAATAACCGGCCGGAACTTGTGCCGACACATGTAATGTGAAGCTCAACGAGAGCGCTGTCAGTGCGATGGCTATAGGTTTTTTAATCAACATTTGCTTCGTCTCCTAGAGGTGAGTTATTCAATAAGGCGCAGGGAACCCAGGACAAGTCCAAATGGGCTTGCCGCCTTGTGCGCTTCACGGAATTTTTTTGCCGAATAATTCGGCGGGCCAGACTTATCTGATCAAGCCAAGTTGGTCAGATTGCTTACGGTAGTCTTCAACGGTTTTATGGATGTACCTGGTCAATTGGTCGCCGGTTATCGCCAGTGGATACAAGCCGTAGTCAGCACGTAATTTTTCGAATTCATGCGTCGACATCATTTGATCGAAGGTATGAACCCAGCGTCGGTACGCTGCATCGCTGACCTGAGGTCCCATGTAGAAGCCGCGTATGATCGGCCAGCTGACATCGATGCCTTGTTCGATTGCAGTTGGCACATTGGCCAATGCACCTGGCAAGCGTTTTTCTGCCAGCACGGCAAGGACGCGAATTTCTCCGTCCACTGTGTGCAGCGTGGCTTCGGAAGCATCGCCGGAGATTACTTGTACGTGGCCGGCACGCAAGGCGGTGAATGCCTCGCCGCCGCCTTCCAGTGCAACGAAGCGCAAACTCTTGGGATCGATCTTGCTTTGCTTGGCCAGCAAGGTAATCTTGAGCCAGTCCTGACTACCAACAGTGCCCGCCGTACCTATGGTGAGCTTGGATGGTTGCTGCTTGAGCACCTTGATCAAGTCGCTCAATGTTTTGTATGGAGAGTCGTTGCGAACTGCGATCATGCCGTAGTCGACACCTATCGCCGCAACCCAGCGCACATTGTTGACATCGGCATTGCCGTATTTACCTTGGGCCAGATTCATCAGGGAGCCGCCGGAGAATGCGACCAGGGTATCGGCTTCAGCACGGCGTTGCGTGACGATGGAGTTCCAGGCAACCGCGCCGATGCCGCCGGGCAAATAGCTGATCTTGACGTCAAGATCCTTGTCGGCAGGGGATGGATGTGTTTGCAAGGCCTGCTGAATCAGCTTGCAGGTCACGGACATGCCGCCGCCCGGCTTGGCTGGCGCAATACATTGCACCGGTGCCGCGTAGGCACTGAATGTGATGCATGCACTGAGTGCACAAATCAATGTGATTCGGGTAGTCATTGTCTCCTGCCCATCCTCTATTTGGCCGCTCGATTTTTTTCGAACGACTCGGTTTTATTTATTTGTTCAGCCTGTACAAATTTCTTTACAGAAAGTGCAAGCGGACTGATTATGCATCCGGCAAGAGCGAGCTCACCAGTTAATGCAGCGATTGATACAAATGTATTGCTCGTTTTTTTCATCATAACGGTTCGAATCTTTCAATTACCTTTCATAGAATTCATTTCACAGATACCCGGTCCGCACTCGCGGTTATTGATGAAATGAGTTCTGGAATTTTGCCAAGTGCCATTTTCTATGTGAGTATTGGCGGCTGATATTTCCTTACCTTTGCGTACAAGGCCATGCGAATTTTACTGATTGAAGATCATGTCGAGTTATCGCGCTGGCTGACCAAGGCGCTGCAAGATGCGCATTGGTCAGTCGAATGTGCAATGAACGGCGCTGATGCCGACAGCTTGCTGCATACCCAGCAGTATGCCTTGGTGATACTCGATTTGACCTTGCCCAAGATGGATGGCCTGGAGGTATTGAAGCGCCTGCGCGCGCGGGGCAGCAAGACACCTGTGCTGATCCTGACGGCGCGGGGCGGTTTGCAGGACAGGGTGCAGGGTTTGAACCTTGGCGCTGATGATTATCTGGCCAAGCCTTTTGAGCTGGTTGAGCTGGAGGCGCGCGTCAAGGCCTTGTTGCGCCGTGCCCAAGGTGGCGAAGCGCCTGTTTATAGCTGCGGGGCACTCAGCTTCGATACGGTGTCGCGTATGTTCAGCTATGGCGATGCCGCATTGGCGCTGACACCACGCGAACATGCGGTGCTGGAAGTCTTGATCAGTCGTGCCGGGCGCGCGGTTTCCAAGGAAAAAATATTCGATGATGTATTTGCCCTGGTGGACGACGCCAATCCCGATGCGATAGAAATTTACATCCATCGATTGCGCAAGAAATTACAACACGATGGCGAGGGCGCAGTTGCCATCACGACCTTGCGCGGTTTGGGTTATTTGCTAGAAATCGCCGGCAAAAAATGACTTCAAGCGCAGCCATCAAACCTATCAAATCCCTGGGCAGCTTGCGTGGCCAGTTATTGCGCTGGCTTTTGATCCCCTTGTTGCTGGTGGTGGCGCTGGATGCTTTTTCGGTTTATCGCAATGCGCTGGATGTAGCGGATCTGGCGTATGACCGCGCCTTGCTGGCTTCGACGCGTGCCTTGGCGGAACGGGTTTCAGTGGTGGATGGCAGGGTGGTGGCCGATGTGCCGTATGTGGCCCTGGATAGTTTCGAGACCGATACGCTGGGACGAATCTATTACAAGGTAACCGGCACGCATGGCGAGTTTGTCTCCGGTTACGAGGATTTGCCCGTTTTGCCACCGGATGTTCCACGTTCCGAAATCTATCCGGCTTTGGTGCACTTTTATCACGCCACGTATCAAGGTCAAGCGGTACGCATCGCGGCCTTGTATCAGCCGGTCTACGATGATTCCATGCGTGGCATCGCCTTGATTCAGGTGGGCGAAACCATGGATGCGCGCAGCGATCTGACGCGAAAAATTCTCTTCAGCACTTTATGGCGTCAAGGCTTGCTGGTGATGGTCGCAGCTTTGCTGGTATGGTTTGCGGTGCGTCTGGTATTGCGCCCGTTGATGCAACTGAAAGCGGAAGTGGAGGCGCGTTCGCCGACTGATCTGGCAGATTTGAATGCCGATCGTGTGCACAAGGAAGTCCGTCCGCTGGTTGCTGCAATGAATGGCTATATGGGACATTTGCAGGCGCTGATCACAGGACAGCGTCGTTTTATCGCAGATGCTTCGCATCAATTGCGTACACCGTTGACGGTGTTGAAGACGCAGGCGGAATTGGCGCTGCGCCAACTTGAGCGCAATCCGAACGATCCGCGCGCCTTGCAGGATATGCGCGAGATTGTTGAAAGTATTGCCGGCACTACTGAATCCACTGCACATCTGGCAAATCGCTTACTGACGCTGGCACGCGCCGAGCATGGCGTGAAAGAGAGCGATATCGAGCCAGTTTCGCTCACGAATGTAACGCGCCAGGTCGGCATGGAGCATGCGCCTGCAGCAGTCAAAAAACAAATTGATTTGTCATTCGATGCGCCCGAAGAAGTCATGATCAAGGGGCATGCGCTGTTGTTGCATGAATTGATTAGTAATCTGGTGGATAACGCCATTCATTACACGCCTATGCATGGCAGAGTCATTTTGCGTGTGCGACGGGATACCGTTTTGCAGCGCGCGATACTCGAAGTGGAGGACAACGGCATAGGGGTTCCCAAAGAAGATCGGGAGCGGGTTTTTTCTGCTTTTTATCGTTCGCCGTTGGCACAGCAGCAAAATCTGGGTGGTGCGGGTTTGGGTTTGTCTATCGTGCGCGATATTACCTTGTCGCATGGTGGGAATATTGCACTGTCGGATGCCGATGAAGGAAATGCCGCTTGCCCCGGGCTGAAAATCACGATTGATTTTCCATTGCTATAAATTCACAGCGTGTTTTGCAAGGGCAGGAATGCAAGCCTTGAATTGAAATCAGCACGACCAAGCGTGCTGATGTTGATAATTTCTATGATTCTAGAAGCATTACTGACGCTTTGATTCTTCCTTCTTCAGCTTTTTCGCTTCCTTCTTTTCCTTCATCGTTTTGAGAGGCTCTTTCTTCACGGCCTTTTTGCTGTCCTGACTTTTACTCATGATGTTCTCCGTAACAGATCAATGAACGTTAATAAATAGCGCTACAAGTGCGTCTTCCTCACTATAGCAAGCTATTGCATATGTACCGAGCTATTTAGGTCGACGGCAGATCACTTTGCCTGTCTTGCATGCAAGGCAATCAATTTGCGAGCATCCAGTTGGACATCTTTCCGACTACATCGTTGTCGAGCCCATTGAATCCGTGATGCGCGCGTGCGTTGCAGGCATCGCCCACATCGTCGCCGCCAGTAAAGGAAATCAGCTGTTTCTTCGGTGCATCGCGCAGTTTATCCATCAGATTGGAAGTCAGACTGAAGGAGCAGAGTCTGCAACCATCCTGTTCATGATGAGCGACAAGTACGGGAATCTGCAATGTGTCCATAGGCATGGAGAGTACGGACGGGCCTTCGCTATCGACCAGAATAGTGGAAGTGAGCGCCAGGCCATCCGGTCCGTCTGGCGGCTGCAGTTGCGTCGCGACAAAGGCGGCTGATTGCGTACCGCGACTGGTGCCAACCAACCAGACCGGTGTCTTTGTCTGTCTTCGTACCCAGGCAATGACAGTCTTGATATCGGTCAGGTGTTCCGGTGTCTGGCGGAAACCCCTCAAGAATGGCGGGGACAGGCGGTCGGAAGGCGCATCGACGAGCACCACCAGAAAACCTTGATTGGTGAAGAGTTGCCTGGCGCGAACCAGAAAATTATCCCGGCCCCAATGGATGGCTCCATCCGATGATATTTGCAAACCACCATGACCTCCTGCAAGCAAAATGACGGCAGCTTTAGGTGCAGGCGGGGCCAGTACGAGCATGCGTTGCATCACGCCGGGTCTGGTCGGGAGATCGACGACTTTTTCCGGGGTTTGCGCGTAGACGATGCTCACGCAAGAAAGGAGAAGCAGGCCGAATATGGATTTCATCATGCCATTCATCACAGTTCTCCGGGATGGTCGTTCATGACGGGATGAACGGCTTGTGTTTGCTGTAGCGTCTTGTTACGTCAATGCAGCGGTGACCTTCAGGACTTCTTCCGCCGTCGTTACGCCTTCGATGATCTTCAAAGCACCGGCCAGGCGCAGCGGTTTCATGCCATCGGAAACGCTTTGCTGCTTCAACTGATGGATGTCGGTTTCGGCCTTGATCATCTTGGAAAACGTTTGCGTGATGGTCAGCAATTCGTACAGGCCGGTACGGCCGCGATAACCGGTCTGGCGGCATTCGGGGCAGCCAACCGGACGATAGATGACGGATGGTTTCGGAATATCCCAGCCTTCGGCAAGACTTTGCCAGACGTCATCGAGCATTTCACCGTCCGGCGATTTGCAGTGATTGCACAAGGTACGCGTCAGGCGCTGCGCCATGATGCCGATCAGTGTCGATTCCAGCAGGTAATAGGGTACGCCCAGTTCCAGCAAACGCATGACGGCGGACGGCGCATCGTTGGTGTGCAGTGTCGATAGCACCAGGTGGCCGGTGAGCGCAGCCTGGATGGCCATTTCGGCAGTTTCCAGATCGCGGATCTCGCCGATCATGATGATGTCCGGATCTTGCCGCATCAGCGAACGTACGCCATCGGCAAACGACAAATCGATGCCGTGCTGTACCTGCATTTGATTGAACGATCCTTCCACCATTTCAATCGGATCTTCCACCGTGCAGACATTGACTTCGCTGGTCGCCAGCGCTTTCAGCGTGGTGTACAAGGTTGTGGTCTTGCCGGAGCCGGTCGGGCCAGTCACCAGAATAATGCCGTGCGGACGCGCGGTCAGCTTGTCCCAGCGCGCTGCATCGTCCGGCGGAAAGCCGAGCTCGGGCAGCGATTTGACGACCACATCGGGATCGAAAATCCGCATTACCAGTTTTTCGCCAAAGGCGGTCGGCATTGTCGATAAACGCAATTCGACTTCCTGGCCGTTATTAGTGCGCGTCTTGATGCGGCCATCCTGTGGGCGGCGTTTTTCGATCACGTCCATGCGGCCCAGCAGTTTGATGCGCGCAGTCATCGCGATCATGACGATGGGCGGCACCTGATACACCTGATGCAGCACGCCATCGATGCGGAAGCGGATCGCGCACAGGTCGCGCTTCGGTTCCAGATGAATGTCGGATGCGCGCTGATCGAATGCGTATTGCCACAACCAATCAACGATATTGATGATGTGCTGGTCGTTGGCATCGACCTGTTTGCTGCTGTTGCCGAGCTCGACCAGTTGTTCGAAGTTGTTGCGCAGCGCCAGATCCTGGCCATTGAGTTTCTTTGCGCCCTTGATCGATTTTGCCAGTGCAAAAAACTGCGTTGTGTACTGAGCGATTTCGAGCGGATTGGCGATCACCAGCTTGACGTTGCGCCGCGTGATCTTGGCGATCTCGGCTTCCCATTCGATGGCGAAAGGCTCGGAGGTCGCAACCACCAGTTCGCTCGGCGTCATTTCGACCGGCAGGATATGGAAGCGCGTGGCATACGAAGCCGACATCACATCGGCCACACAGGTGAAATCGATCTTCAGCGGGTCGATGCGGTAGAACGGCAGCTTGACCTTGCCGGCTACCCATTCAGTCAGCCAGTCCAGTGTGACCGGCCTGTGCGGCGCCGTAGCGGACAGCAGCTTGCATTGCGCCACAGCCACCAGCGGATGCATCGCGATTGACGCATTCTTGTAAATGGCCTGCGACTGGTTGTAGAGGGCTTTGACATCATCCTTGGCGACGATGCCGTCGGCCAGCAGCCAGGTGAAAATCTGCTGCAGGTCCAGTTTTTTGATGGCAGGCTTGTTCGTCGCAATCGGTGTAGCGCTAGCAGTTGGCATGACCATGACCCATTAGATGGAACAGTAAAACGATGTTAACACACGGCTGCTGCCTTATTGCTGCGCCTGCCATGCCTTGATGCCGTTGACCCAGGATTTTGCCGGCAATTTTGTGGTCGCAGTGATCTGCGCCGCACGTTCGTACAGCGCCGCGATATCCAGCGTTGGCGTGGTATTGAATGCGATGGCGATGACATTGCCGTCATGGACTTCCGGCAGGGAAATCACGGTATCGAACGCGAAGTGCATTGCGCTCAGATTTCTGGCATAACTCGGATGATCGCCAAACAGATTCACCGTCATGATGCCGTCCGGCGTCAGGCAGGCCGCACACGATTGATAAAATTCCGGCGTATCGAGCACCGGGCCGCGTGCGGTGGCGTCGTATACATCGACTTGCAAGGCATCGATACGACCCAGATTGGCCGGATCGTTGACATATTCCAGCGCATCCATTTCGATCACGTTCAGCCGCTCGTCGTTAGCCGGCAGCTTGAACATCGTTTCGCAGATCGTGATGACGGAAGGATTCAGATCAACTGCGGTGACCTGCGCTTCGCGGAACCATTTGTAGCTGAACTTGGTCAGTGATCCGGTACCCAGGCCGAGTTGCACGATGTGCTGCGGCTTGTCGTTGAACAGCATCCACGCCATCATTTGCTGCGCATATTCGAGCTCGATCCAGTCGGGTTTGCTGATGCGCATCGCGCCCTGTACCCATTCGGTGCCGAAATGCAGATAACGGATGCCGAACTGTTCGGACAGGGTGACCGGAGCGAATTTTACTTTCCGTGTCGGCTTGGGTTTTGCGGGTGTAATAGATTTTTTCCCCGGGCCGCTTTTCAGATTGGCGTCGGCTTCTATGGATTTACGTTTGATCAGCATGAATTCAGTGTGAGGATTTTTTAACTTACAGCATGATACCGCGCCAGACCGCCAGTTTCTGCTCAAATGTCATGGCGGCATAGGCGGGGGAAGAGGAGGGCAGCACGAATGTTTCAAAACCCGCTGCTGCGAAGTGCGCTTCCTGCCTGCCGGCAGTCTTGCCGTTGAATGCAATGCGCGTGAGTGCCGGCGCCAATTGCCTGAGTTGCGCATAATCATTGTGCCTGGCTGCGCGGATTGCGCTATCCAGGCTGCCCTGGCGTGCGCAGGCATCGATCACGTCCCATACGCCGATGCGATGGGACAGTAATGTATCCAGCCGGTCTGCGTATGGCAGAGCGACCAGATCTTCATGGATCAAGGCTGATAGCAGACGCCAGAATTGATTGCGCGGGTGCGCGTAGTATTGTTGCGCGGTCAACGATGCTATTCCGGGGAAACTGCCCAGAATCAGAATTTCAGTCTTGTGATCGATGACGGGTGCGAAGCCGGACAGCAATGAATCCTGGTGCGGCGGTTGGCTGGAAGCGGACATGCTGGTATTTTAATGTACGACAGCAAACGGACAATATTCAATTTTTGCATCATAAGGAGAGAGTACATGAGCAAGAAAGTGATGATCGTCACCGGAGGCAGCCGAGGCATAGGTGCTGAAATTGCCAAGCTGGGCGCCATCGACGGCTATGCCGTATGCATCAGTTATCTGCATAACAAGGCTGCAGCAGATGCAGTAGTCGATCTCATCAAACAGACTGGCGGCACAGCGATGGCAATCGCGGCAGATATGGCAGTGGAAGCCGACATTCTGAACATGTTTGAAACCGTGGACAGGGAACTGGGCACGCTCACCGCACTGGTCAATAACGCGGGGATACTGGAGCAGCAGATGCGCGTCGATCAGATGGATGCCGCGCGCATGCAACGCATCTTTAACACCAATATTGTCGGGAGTTTTCTGTGCGCCCGTGAAGCGGTCAAGCGCATGTCGACCCTGCACGGCGGAGCAGGCGGTGCCATTGTCAATGTATCCTCGGTCGCGGCGCGTACCGGCGGCCCCGGAGAATATGTCGATTACGCCGCTTCCAAAGGCGCGATCGATACACTGACTATCGGACTGGCGAAGGAAGTCGCGACGGAAGGCATACGCGTCAATGCAGTCCGGCCCGGCGTGATTTATACGGAAATACATGCCAGCGGCGGTGAACCTGGACGCGTTGACAGGGTCAAGGGCAATGTGCCGATGCAACGCGGTGGCGAAGCGAATGAAGTTGCGCAAGCGGTGTTATGGTTGTTATCGGACAAGGCGTCTTACACGACAGGGACTTTGCTGGATGTGACTGGCGGACGCTAGCATCTGCAAGCAGAACAACAATTTTTATTCAAACGGAACTGAGGGGAAAATGAAAAAATCATGGTTCATCACACTCTTCGCATGCGTGCTCGCAATGCCGATTGCACATGCCGCCGACAATATGAAAGCATTTCCGCCAGCGGAACAGGGGATGACACGTCATGTGCTGCAACTCCCGAAGCAGAAGGATGAATCCGCCTTCAAGGTGGAGCTGATGGTCGGCAAGACGGTATCGGTAGATAAAGGGAATCGCTATTTCTTCGGCGGTGCGATGGAAGAAAAAAACATAGAAGGCTGGGGATATACGCGATACGTCTTGAGCAGTATCGGGCCCATGGCCGGCACGCTGATGGCGGTCGATCCCGATGCGCCCAAAGTAAATCGTTTCATCCCGCTAGGTGGTGAACCATATCTGATTCGCTATAACAGCAAGTTGCCGGTTGTGGTCTATGTGCCTGAAGGAGTTGAGGTGCGTTATCGGATATGGCGTGCCGGAGCAAAAGTCAAAAACATCGAACCAGGATGAACCTGCATTTGCAGGAAGAACAACTGCCTGAATAGGCCAGATCAACTGCCGGTATCAAACCGGTAATAAAGCTCGATTCGGATGTTTGATCATCAGAGGCATTTCTAAAAGGAAAACAAAATGAATGCAGTCAAACTCGCCGGTATCGTGCTGATCGTGGCAGGAACACTTGGTCTGGTATACGGCAGCTTTAGCTATACCAAGGAAACACATGAAGCCAAACTGGGGCCGCTCCAGTTCACCGTGCAGGAAAAAGAAACCGTGAACATTCCGGTGTGGGCTGGCGTAGGCGCAATCGCTTTGGGCGGCTTGCTGTTGGTGTTTGGCGGCAGGAAGGGTTAATGGTATTTGCCTCGTCCCTGAAGCATATGTTTATGCGCACGCAAGCGTACTGCGTACAATGTCCGCTTTAAACCCACGAGGCCATGAACAATGAAAAAAACAGGAATGGCAAAGAGCGACGCCAAGAAGCTGATGGGCAAGATGGCTGCACCCGGTGGCGCAGGTTTTGGCAGCGACAATGTTGTAGTAGTAGACCGGCGCGAACAGCGCAAGCGCGATCAGGCGCTGGGATTGATACCGTTTGCGGTCAAGCTCAATAGCGATCTGGTGCAGCAGTTACAGGCGCTGGCAAAAGAACGTGGTCTGGATCTGAATGAGGTGACGGCAGAGGTATTGATTAAAGGCCTCAAGGCTTGACCCACGTAGTAGAGGTATCAGACAACAAGAACGGCAGCTTGGGTTAACGGTTTATCAACCCAAGCTGCCGTGCTCGCAGAATGTGGAGCGGTTCAATCGTTATTGAGAAAGTTTATCCTTGGCTTTCTGCAGTTCGGCTTCCGCTTTTTGCAGTTTCTTTTGCTGTTGAGTGATTTTCTTTGGTTTGCCGTTGGCCTGGGCTTTTTCCAATTCCGCCTTGCGTTCGGCTACCTTGTTTTCTTTCTTTTTCACATCAGTTTCACGTTCGCGTCGCAAGCCTTCATCTGTGCAGTGATTGCTTATCTGTTTGAGTGCGATCTTCAGCTTGGCTTCTTGTGCTTTGTTGCCATGCGCGCGTGCATAGTCGAGCTGGGTTTGTACCTCCTGGCGTTTGGCGGCACAGCCGGTGAGTGTGTTCGCTTCGGCGGCGTGGCTTGCCGGCAAACTACACAGCAATAGAAGACCGAACAGATAACTACTTGAGAAGCTTTTCATCGGGCGACTCCTTACGTTGAGGGAATGTCGCTTCACTGTATAGGAACAGATGTCGTGGTGGCAACAGCATCCACAAATAAATACGGCGACCTGTGGTCGCCGTATTTGAGTATTACAAGTGAGTTACCTGGATGCCATGCCTAACAACATCTCGTTCAAACATTTCCCGCATCCAGCCGGATCGCTGAAATTTCCGTCTTCAGCCAGACTTAGCCTGAAATCAAGGCTTCTGTCTGGATCAGGTTTTCCAAGGCACCTGCCTGGGTCAGGTTTTCAGGCCGCAAGAGTTTTTGCATGTCAGCCTGACTCATAATACCCAGCTCTTCTGCCACCACGGCAATCGGCTTACCGCTCGCGATGGCGGCTTTCGCAATCGCCGCAGCCTTTTCATAACCAATCAGCGGATTCAGTGCCGTGACCAGGGTAACGGATTCTGCAATACGCTTCGCCAGTAAATCCTGATTGCTCTTGATGCCCTCTACACAGTTCACTTGAAGCGTGTGGCATGCCTTGGCAAGGTGTATCACACTCTTGTGCAGTGCCCAGCCGATCAAGGGTTCAAAGGCGTTGAGTTGCAGTTGTCCGCCTTCTGATGCCATGGTGATGGCAACGTCGTTACCAATGACTTCAAAGGCCACCTGGTTCATCACCTCGGGGATCACGGGATTGACCTTGCCCGGCATGATCGACGACCCTGCCTGTCGCGCCGGCAGCTGGATGTCGCCGATACCGGCCTGGGGGCCGGAGGAGAGCAGACGCAAGTCGTTGCTGATCTTGGAAAGTTTGGTGGCGATGCGCTTGAGTATGCCCGAGACATCGACGAAGCCGCTGGTATCCGAGGTCGCAGCAATCATGTCGCGTGCCTTGGTGACAGGGACGCCTGACAGTTCGGCGAGCTTTGGAATGACGACATCGACATAACCCACCGGCGCGTTGATGCCGGTGCCGATGGCGGTGCCGCCCAGGTTCACTTCAGTCATCAGGATGGCGGTTTCCCGCAGGCGCTTCTCGTCGTCGGCAATCATGCTCGCAAATGCGGCAAACTCCTGACCCAGCGTCATCGGTACGGCGTCTTGTAACTGGGTACGTCCGATCTTCAAAATGGAAACGAATTCGGTGGCCTTGGCTTCAAAGGCGCCACGCAGATTTGCGAGGGCCTGCAGCAGTTGATGAAGGTCGAACCAGATCGCAATCTTCAGTGCTGTTGGGTAGGCGTCGTTGGTGCTCTGGGATGCGTTGACGTGATCGTTCGGGTGAATGACGTCGTAGCGGCCTTTGTCCAAACCGAGGTGCTCAAGCGCACGATTGGCGATTACCTCGTTGGCATTCATATTGGTTGATGTGCCTGCACCGCCTTGTATGACATCGACGACGAATTGGTCGTGCAGTTGTCCGGCGATCAGATCGTCACATGCTTTTGAGATCGCGTCCGCCTGGCTGGTGTTGAGTACGCCCATTTGCAGGTTGGCATGAGCGGCAGCTTTTTTAACGAATGCAAAAGCACGAATGAGCTCCGGCATTTGCGCAACGGTTTGGCCGGTGATGGGGAAATTCTCCACCGCGCGGGCCGTATGTACGCCCCAATAGGCTGGGGGAGGGATGGCTTTGATGCCGAGGAAGTCGCGTTCTTGACGCATGATATGTCCTAGAAAAATGGTTGAAAAGTTGGCGTGGCTATGCATCACGAATGTGTATCGGGAATCTGCGATCGCCCTGCTGGGCAGGGGTGTTGTCAGTCTGATCACCTCGGGTTTCGAGGAGGCGCTAAGCTAAGAGGCTCCAATTGATAGGAGGGAGCCATGAGCAAGTTCACCTGAGGTCCGTGGATACGGCCAAGGTGCAACGCATCAAGGGGACAAAGCAGAAAAAATTATGGAAGTACTAAAAACGTATAACTCCCGCAAACATGCACGTTTTGGAAATCAAACGCCTTCGATATGATATCAGCATTGAAAAGTAGGCAGGAGAAGTGCTGCCATCTCTCGTAACGGTTGTTGATAGGAATGGTTTTCGTCACTACCAGATAGTTTTGCCTCGGTCTGTCCGATGGCTTTCAAACGCTTGCAGCATGAAATCGACCAACGCACGCGTCTTTGCGGACAGGTGATTTTTAGTCGGGAACACAATATAAATGTCAGCCTGCGGAAGCTGCCAGTCTTCAAGTACTGCTCTAAGTCGACCCGATCTGAGATAGGGCGCAACGTCCCATTCCGAACGCACCACAATTCCTTGCCCGTCTAGTGCCCAGGCAGTCGCGCATTCACCGTCATTGGCGCTTAAGGAACCGCGTACCTTAACTGTTTCTTGTTTGGCGCCCGAGCTGAAGTGCCAACTGCCGTATATCTCATCGCTTTCACGCAACAGTATGCAATTATGTTTTTGCAGGTCGCGTGGTGTCAGCGGAATACCGTGATTTTTCAGATAAGCGGGTGATGCACAAACCAGGCGACGGTTGTCGGCAATTTTGCGCGCAGTGAGCCGTGCATCGGGAAGCTGGCCGAAACGGATGTCGGCATCAAAACCCTGTTCCACCAGATTGACGGGGCGATCCGTTAAATGCAACTGCACATCGACCTCTGGATACAGTCGCGCAAAGGCTGACAGTTGAGGCGTGATGTGTCTGCGACCGAAGCCAAATGTGGCGCTGATTTTCAATAAGCCTTTGGCGGTAACGTTACCTCCCGAGATACGCTGTTCCAGCGCTTCGAGTTCAGCCACCAGGCGTGCCCCATCTGCGAGATATATTTCTCCTTCAGGTGTCAGGCTGATGCGTCGAGTGGTGCGATTGAGCAGGCGGACGCGCAAGCGGGCTTCTATGCCGGCCAGCCGTTTGCTTACTGAAGGGGGCGTCACGCCAAGCTCTTGCGCAGCAGCGGCCAGGCTGCCCCGCTTAACCAGCAATGCGAAAAATGCCAAATCCGAGATACCGTCCATTGGTTCCTAAAACGACTGAATGAATTAATTTTAAGTAAATTATAGAGCTGTTAATTACGAATAAGATGGGCGCTCTTACAAAAAATAAATCGGAGACTGATATGAAGCGTTCCTCTTTCATAGCCACAGTATTTTTAATTCCCTTGAGTTTTGGCGTAGCCACATTTGCAGTTGCAGAAAACTATCCATCTCGCCCAATACGAATGGTCGTCCCTTATGCGCCCGGTGGTAGCGCAGATATCGTGGCGCGACGCATTTCAGACGAATGGGCCAAAGCGCTCGGCGGCAGCATATATATCGAAAACAAAGCAGGTGCAGGAGGCAATATCGGTGTCGATGCGGTGGCCAAGTCTGAGCCGGACGGCTACACGATTGGTTTGCAGACCGTATCACTTGCAATTAATCCTTCGATCTTTCCCAAGATGCCTTACGACACGCTGAAAGATCTGGCGCAAATCAGTACCGTGGCAACTTCCCAGCATGTACTGGTAGTCAACTCGAATTTTCCTGCGAAAAACACAAAAGATCTTCTGGCGCTGGCGAAAGCAAATCCAGGCAAGTTCAATTATGGTTCTGCTGGTAGCGGCAGTACCTTCCACATGTCGGCAGAATTATTCAAATCTGTCGCAGGTGTTGATGTCACCCACGTCCCATACAAAGGTGGCGGGCCGGCAATGATCGATACTATTTCCGGCCAGGTAGATATGTGTTTTCCGGTTCTGTCTGCGGCGGCACCACATGTCAAAGTGGGCAAGCTGAATGCGCTCGGCGTTACCGGTTCCAAACGCTCGCCCTTGATGCCGGATGTGCCTACGCTGGCTGAATCAGGTGTGCCGGGTTACAGCTTTGAAACGTGGTTCATCGTCTTTGCACCGGCCGCTACACCAAAGCCGCTTATCGACAAATTGAATGCGAGTTTGGTGAAAGCGCTCAATGGGCCGGTCTTGAAAGAAAAAATGATCAAGGAAGGTTTCGATCCAGAGACGTCTACGCCAATTGAAGCGCGGGCGAAGCTGACAAAAGAGCTGGCACTTTGGTCCAAGCTCGTCAAGGAACGCGGTATCACTGCGGAATAATCTGCAGCGAATAAACTAAAGGCACCGATTTGAGATATCTCATCTTTACAGTTGCTGTAATCAATGATGCACAAACTCAAATGGGCGCCTTGCATATACCTCGCTCTTGGAACAAAGAGAAGCACTCATGACTATCACTTCGCATCCTCACAATCCGGGCAAAGAGTTGTTTCCCAAGAGCGACAGCCTGCTAATCGACACTGACGCCGGCGTGCAAATACATGCGCGGGTATTTGGTGAGGGTCCGCCTTTGCTATTACTGCACGGTCATCCGCAAACGCACGCAATCTGGCATCGCGTAGCGCCCACTTTGGCTGCCAACTTCACGCTGGTATTGGCTGATTTGCGCGGTTACGGCGATTCATCCAAACCGCAGGGCGACATCGATCACGGCAACTACAGCAAACGCACGATGGCCCTGGACATGCTCCGCGTAATGCAAGCGTTAGGACACGAAAGATTTGCAGTGTTGGCGCATGACCGCGGTGCGCGCGTGGCGCATCGATTGGCAGTTGACCACCCGGCTGCTGTATCGCGACTGGTGACGCTGGACATCGCGCCCACATTGGCGATGTACGAGCAGACCAGTCAAGCTTTTGCGCGCGCCTACTGGCACTGGTTCTTCCTGATTCAGGCAGCACCTTTGCCCGAGCGCTTGATTGAAGCCGATCCGGCCGCCTACATTCGCGATGTGATGGGGCGCCGTCATGCCGGTCTGGCACCGTTCGATCCGCGCGCGCTGGCTGAATACATGCGTGCGATGGCATTGCCTGGTGCCGCGCATGGCCTGTGTGAAGACTACCGCGCAGCCGCCGGCATCGATTTAGTGCACGAACAAGCAGACCGTGACGCAGGACACAAGATGAGCCAGCCGCTGTTGGCGTTGTGGGGTGCCGAAGGTGTTGCGCAGCGCTGCTTTGACACGCTGGCTGAATGGCATCGTGTGGCGAGCGACGTACGCGGGCAGGCGCTACCTTGCGGTCATTACATCCCCGAAGAGGCACCGGATGCATTGCTGGCACAGGTGTTGCCTTTCCTGCAGGCGGCATCATGAGCACATCCGCGTCAAGCAATGCCGGATCACTGCCGCGTATCACCGCTGCGCATTACCGCCGAATAATCACTGCGGAATAATCTAAAAGGTCGATTCAATATGACACGCACGCTTTACCAAAAACTGGTGGACAGTCACACGGTAGCGCAGCTCGACAGCGACAACGTCCTGCTGTTTGCCGATCTGCATTTACTCAACGAGTACACCAGCCCGCAAGCGTTTGCCGGGCTCGACGAACGCGGCTTGCGCGCCCTGATGCCGGGGCAGGACGTCGCCACGGTGAGCCATATTATTCCGACGACACCTGATCCATTGCGGATCATCAGGGATACGGATTCGGCGCTGCAGGCCAGCAACCTGAAACGCAATTGCGACCTGCACCACATTCCATTGTTCGATACTAACGACGCCTTGCAGGGCATCGAACACGTGATCGCGCCTGAGCACGGCATGATTCGCCCCGGCATGGTTGTCATCTGCGGTGATAGTCATACCACCACCTATGGTGCATTGGGTGCGCTGGGCTTTGGTATCGGCACGACGGAAGTCGAACACGTGCTGGGAACCCAGACCCTGGTTTATCGGCTCGCAAAGAACATGCGCATTCGTGTCGATGGCAAGCTGCCGAACGGAACGACTGCCAAGGATCTGGTGCTGATGATCATCAGTCGTATCGGTGCGCAAGGTGCGCGCGGTTTCGTGGTCGAGTTCAGCGGCTCCGCGATTGATGCGCTGAGTGTCGAAGCACGCTTTACCTTATGCAATATGTCCGTCGAAGCAGGCGCACGTGGCGGCTTGATTGCGCCTGACCAGACCGCGGTGGACTATGTCATGCAACGATGTCCTGACATTGCGAGCAACCCTGCCTGGCGTGTAGCGGCACTGGCCGATTGGCAGGCGTTGCGCAGCGATGACGATGCTGTATTTGAAGTCGAACATGTCTTTGCCGCCGAAGATGTCGCGCCATTCGTGACGTGGGGTACAAGCCCTGATCAGGCGATTCCGATTAGCGGGCATATCCCTGAGTGCGATCAAGAGAATGACGTTGAAAAAGAAAGCACCGAACGCGCCTTGCGTTATACCGGTTTGCAGGTCGGCATGTCCCTGGAAGGCTTGTCGGTCAAGCATGTGTTTATCGGCTCATGCACGAACGGCCGGATTGAAGATTTGCGCGCCGTGATTGCAACGATAGGCGATCGCAAGGTTGCGGCCGGTGTGCGTGCGATGGTCGTGCCTGGTTCGGGAGCAGTACGCATTCAGGCGGAAGAAGAAGGCATTGCCGCAAAGCTGATTGCCGCCGGATTTGAATGGCGCAAGCCAGGTTGTTCTATGTGCCTGGCCATGAATGACGACGTACTTGCACCCGGCACACGTTGCGCATCAACCACCAATCGCAACTTCGAAGGCCGCCAGGGTCGCGGCTCAATTACGCACCTGATGAGTCCTGCGATGGCCGCCGCCGCCGCCGTCACCGGCACGATTACCGATGTGCGCAAACTGGAAACCCGATGAAAACCAAAACCACTTTGATAGCAGGCATCGCGGCACCTTTGGCGCAGGCCAACCTCGATACTGATCAGATTATGCCCAAGCAGTTTTTGCGCGGGATAGACAAGCAAGGCCTGGCCGCAGGCTTGCTGTACGATCTGCGTTTTTATCCGGATGGCAAGCCGCGTCCGGATTTCATTTTGAATTTGCCTGCATACAAGAACGCTGCGATTCTGGTCGGAGGTGCCAACTTTGGTTGTGGCTCCAGTCGCGAACACGCGGTGTGGGGGATGCAGCAGTTCGGTATTCAAGCTGTCATTGCGTCGAGCTTTGGTGAAATCTTTTACTCCAACGCGATGAACAACGGACTTCTGCTGGTCATGCTTCCGGACGAAGCAATTGAGCAACTGATGAATGGTGCAGCTACGGACCCGGTGCACCTGACGATAGATATCGAAAAACTGGAAGTCAGCAACGGTCGCGTATCCGCCTCATTTCATCTGAGCGAGCGTCATCACAAAATGATCTTGAACGGGCTCGACATGCTCGGTGCGTCTCTGCTTTACAAGACTGAGATCATCAGCTTTGCCGAAAAATGGCATGAGCAACGTCCGTGGCTTAAAGACGTTGCGCACAAGGTCCGGGAAAAGCTGAGTTGAAAACTATCCTTATCCGTTTTCTATCATCAGCGATGTCCGCTTTGGGTTGCAGATTCAAACGGTGGATGCGTTTCTCCGATGCACAAGAAACGTTGATGCACAGGGATAGCATCCGCTCATAGGCATAGCTTATCAGCGACTTGCAGCAGCTATCGAGATGGAAACATTAAAGCGTAATCCTGCATCAACACTGATGCAGGCTGGCACAGATGGGCGCTCTGGTATTGATCGTGCCGGGATGAACGGCATCAGCGCATCCAGCCATGACTCGACATCCTAACTGGCTGTAGCTGTCACCTTGCCCCGCGCCTTATGCAATTTTTTGTAGCTGTCGATCAGGCGGTGGTGCCGGTCGAGCCCCTCCAGTTTCATGCTCGTTGGCGTCAAGCCGAAGAAGCGCACGCTGCCATCCACTGAGCCCAGCACCGCATCCATTCGCGCATTGCCAAACATCCGGCGGAAATTGACCATGTAATCGTCCAGTTCCAGATCATCATCGAGCAGAACCTCCAGCACCACATTCATGGCCTGATAAAACAATCCGCGCTCGACCGTGTTGTCGTTGTACTGCAGGAAGGCACCCACCAGCTCATGCGCTTCCTCAAATTGCTGCAAGGCGAGATGAATCAGCAGTTTCAACTCGAGAACTGTCAGTTGCCCCCAATCCGTATTCTCGTCAAATTTGATACCGATCAATGTGGCGATGTCAGAATATTCATCGAGCTCACTGTTATTCAAACGCTCAAGCAGTGCTTCCAGGCTGGCATCATCCAGGCGATGCAAGTTCAAAATATCGGCGCGGAATAACAGCGCTTTATTGGTGTTATCCCAGATCAAATCTTCTATCGGATAAATCTCGGAATAACCGGGCACCAAAATCCGGCAGGCAACGGCGCCTAGCTGGTCATATACCGCCGTGTACGCCTCTTTCCCCATGTCTTCGAGTATGCCGAACAAGGTTGCGGCCTCCTCGGCATTGGAGTTTTCACCCTGACCAGAAAAGTCCCATTCGACAAAATCGACATCGGCTTTGGCACTGAAAAAGCGCCACGACACGATGCCACTGGAATCGATGAAGTGTTCGACAAAGTTATTGGGCTCAGTCACGGCTTCACTTGCAAAGGTAGGCCGAGGTAAATCGTTCAGGCCTTCAAAACTGCGCCCCTGCAGCAATTCCGTCAGACTGCGTTCCAGCGCCACCTCCAGGCTTGGGTGCGCACCGAAAGAAGCAAACACGCCGCCTGTACGCGGATTCATCAAAGTGACGCACATCACCGGGTACACGCCTCCCAGCGACGCATCCTTCACCAGCACCGGAAAGCCCTGTTCTTCCAGACCCTGAATGCCGGCCAGAATGCCAGGGTATTTCGCCAGCACTTCCTGCGGCACATCAGGCAATGCGATTTCACCTTCCAGAATTTCGCGTTTTACCGCCCGTTCGAAAATTTCGGACAGGCATTGCACCTGCGCTTCGACCAGCGTATTACCGGCACTCATGCCATTGCTGACGTACAGGTTTTCGACCAGGTTGGACGGGAAATACACCACCTCGCCATCCGACTGCCGCACATAGGGCAGCGAACAGATACCGCGCTGCGCATTGCCGGAGTTGGTGTCGATCAGATGCGAGCCACGCAACTCGCCATCGGCATTGTAAATTTGCAGGCAATACGCATCCAGAATTTCAGTCGGCAGCGCATCTTTACGGCCAGGCTTGAACCAGCGCTCGTTCGGGTAATGGACAAACGCGGCGTCGGCGATGTCTTCGCCCCAGAACGACCCGGCATAAAAATGATTGTTACTCAATCGTTCGATATACTCGCCCAAGGCTGACGCCAATGCGCTTTCTTTGGTCGATCCCTTGCCATTGGTAAAACACATCGGCGAATGCGCATCGCGGATATGCAAGGACCACACATTGGGGATGATATTGCGCCACGAAGCGATTTCAATCTTGATGCCGAGGTTCGCCAACACGCCCGACATATTGGCGATGGTTTGCTCCAGGGGCAGATCCTTGCCGACAATATAGGTGCTGACGTCAGAAGCCGAGCTCGAACTTTGACCCAAGGTCAGCAAAGCCTGCGCATCGGCATCCAGACTCTCTACTTCTTCAATGACAAACTCGGGCCCGGCCTGCACCACTTTTTTCACCGTACAACGCTCGATGGAGCGCAAAATCCCTCTGCGGTCTACGTCCAGGATATCCGACGGCAACTCAACCTGAATCTTGAAAATCTGCTGGTAACGGTTTTCCGGATCAACAATATTATTCTGCGACAGACGGATATTTTCGGTAGGAATATTGCGCGTGTCGCAATACAACTTCACAAAGTAAGCCGCACACAAGGCCGATGAGGCCAGAAAGTAATCAAAGGGGCCGGGCGCCGAGCCATCGCCCTTATAGCGGATAGGCTGGTCGGCGATTACCGTGAAGTCATCGAACTTGGCTTCAAGACGCAGCTTATCGAGAAAGTTAACCTTAATTTCCATGGGGAATTCCAAAAATGGTGCTCAAAATGATGTGGCCGCTATTATCCGTCACCACGCCGATGCCGTGTAATACATCGGTGCTTTTCACAAACGCTGCCGCAGACAGATAAGTTGCCAGACGAACGTCATGGCGCAGGACGTGGTTGGAACCGGCGAGCTTCCATGCGCCACGGCGATATCCACAGCAATTGTCATCAGTGATGATGCCCGGCTCTTGATTCAAAGCAGTTCCCTAAACAGCAGGCTTCTGAGGAAGTCTCGTTTGTTAGCACGTCGCCCCGGGAACCATGGTCTTTTGCGACCTTTGCTTTTTCCCCGAGCGGTTCAAGGGTATGCTTGAGATGTTTTGCCCGTAGTCAACTTCGTTCTATGTACTGAAACGCCATCAGCATTTCAGATTTGCATCGATTGCCTTGATCTTGTTTTTATTTGGGAGGCATACATGAAACTGCGTACACTCTTGACGACTTCCTCCCTGTTTGCGGTGCTTGTCATGCCTATGGCGGCGCAGGCCCTGGATGTCAACATTACTGCTGACTTGCCTCAAGTGGAGGTGATGCATGGCGATCAAAAAATCGTGATCATGCGTAATCAAAACAAGGGCAATACCATCAAGCCGGACTTTGCCATTACCTCACGTCACTGCCCGCCTTACTGTATCCAGCCGAGTGCGCTGGCGCCCGGTGTCGAAACGATTGCCGAACTGGAGGTATTGCGTTATCTGAAGAAGGTAAGCGATGGTGACAAGAATATTCTGGTGATTGATTCACGCACACCCGATTGGGTTGCCAAGGGCACCATTCCAGGTTCGATTAACATTCCGTGGACTCAGCTCAATATCGGCAGCTCCAATCCCTTCACGGTACAAGATCTGCTGGAAACACATTTAGGTGTCAAGAACGTTGAGGGTTTTTACATGTTCGATCATGCGAAAACACTTGTCATGTTTTGCAATGGCGCATGGTGCGGCCAGTCTCCGACCAATATCAGAGGCTTGCTTAAAATCGGTTATCCCGCAGACAAAATCAAGTGGTATCGGGGTGGCATGCAGGATTGGGAAATGCTGGGTTTGACCACCGTCAAATCGGCGAAGTAAATCCTAAACCTGCTCAGCCCGGACATTCACAATCGATAGCTAGAATGTCCGGGTGTCATATCGAATGATGGATAACGCAATAGGCTGCAGTACCCATCTCGTCACTACATCATCACAGTGCGCGCGCATAACATATCAATAGCGTAGTTATTAACACATGAAATTTGATGTTTAGTGTTCCAGTGGCGAGTGGCGAGTGGCCGTTTCCGGCCAGAAACAGCCTCTCGGAGGTGCAAAAAAAAAAGCGACCATGAGGTCGCCTTTTTCATTTCACGTCGAATTAATCAGAACGCCCACTTCGCCGAATCGATGCGGTGTGGTTCAGATAATCCGAACGACCTTCCGCATCGTAGCGGAAACTAATTTCCGTACCGTTTGCCAATAGCCGCATCGGGGAATTGCTGTCGCATCACTAGATATCGGCCGACTATTCTTTGCCATCATGGGAAGGTCAAGTCCAAACCGAGCTTGCTGGCAAGGACGAAGGTGACGAGCGCCAAGCCCAGGAGCGATAGCACGAAAACTACGGCCACCTTGCCGCCCGCGCGTAGCACCGCGCGCTTCTCCTTCTCCTTCTTCCCTTGATCGTAATGCCACTTGATGGCGAAGAACATGCCTGTGCCGAGCACGAGAACCTTGAACGTAACGAAGACTATAGGGGTCCAATCCATCATTTTGAGTATTTCCAGGCTATTACTTGACACTATCGATCGTGAGGAACACTACCTCAAAACGCTGCATGACATCTCAATTGAAGTTGGTTTATTGTAGGTTAAGCAAACAGCGATCAACATTGGACATAATGTCCTTACTGCCTTATTAGACCTTCTGCCTCGCGAATTTGAGGCCAGGCCCAATCTCAGACTCGCCGCTAGCTCCTCCAAACCTGGAAAGCGTTGGGCTGCAGGCAAGCAAGAATTGCGTCGGCTGTTTAGGTCTCCAATCAGTCGCGGAATGAAATTCTTGTTGACTCAAGCCTCCGTAGCCGCCCCTGTGAATGTGATACGGGATTGGAAATGAAGTCTGGCGCACCTGTTCCCAAGTTTTTGGCGAAGAATAAATGTCAAACGGTACTGCTTCAGTGCGCTCGTGACGAACAGGTGGCGCCGTCCTGTAAGTGCCCGCCGAACGGTGGTGGACACTATCGGAAAGACCACGCACGGCTCAAGATGGGTTTGTCGGGTGCTTACCCTCAGGTGGCAACTTTGCTTTGCGAATCGGTGGCAACATTAATGCGAATATTCACAATATTCTGAATGGTGCGTATGTCGCCTGCCAGAATGGTGACGAGGTCGGGGAAGGTCATTTGCTGAACGAGTTTCAAGACAGCATCTTACGGTCGAAAGAACGAAGCCAAGCGTCGCTAATTCAAGGCCCTATGCGTAAATCTGCATTTCGCTGGTGTCCGCTTTGGGTTGAAAGCAGACGGCCGCTATCGGCCAAAAGTAGACGTTCGCATACGCGACACAGAGAGGGTTTTAACCTTTAACGATACTCATTGCGGCGCTGATTGACGCATCGGTCGGTGCGCTTATATCCTTGACACAACGCTTCACAATAGCTGGTTAGACGTTCTGTCATGAGGACTGCGAGGGTTCACGGTATTTTTATCTAGCTGAATATTCTGTGCAATCGCTGAAAAACAAGCAGGCAAGCCACTTTCAATTCCTAGGAGTAGGAGCATGGCCAAATACCTTATCTCTTTTCCAAGCGCGGCAATGGTTGTACCCGATAGCGAATGGGGAGCGGTAGGCCGCGACTCGCACGCTGTGATGGATGAGGCGAAAGCCGCCGGTGTTTACGTCTTCGGCGGCGGAATCGACGAAGACGTACCGCCCGTGCTCGTCTCTGCTGACGGAACTGTTGCAATGGGCGGATATCCTTGGGCGCCCACGCTCGATGGCGGCTTTGCCGTGTTGGAACTGCCTTCGCGCGACGAGGCTATCGCGTGGGCGGCGCGTATTGCCAAGGCCTGTCGGTGCGCCCAAGAACTGCGCGTTTTCGGGTTCGACCCACAGTCCTAAGGGGCGCCGTTTAATTAGACGGCTGCTTTCGGCCAAAAGCGGACATTGGTAATGTTAGATGATTGCCCCAAATATACAGATAGCGACACCGCTCCCTCATCTAAGACGTAGAGCATCTAGCACTAGTGAAAAAGCTGGAGACGGTTGCTTTCGGCTAGGGTAATAAAGGTAATATCCATCGAAAGGTACGCACCAGTCATCTAGCACACGTTGCAACTTTCCTTCGTCGAGATGCGGCGCGAACTCAACATCGGGCAAAAAAGCGATACCCAATCCAGCCAATGCGGCTCGCACGATGTGCGGTGAACTGTTGCAGGTCAACTGACCGTCCACCCGTACGTTCAATTTCTGGCCATCCTTCTCAAATTCCCAAACGTACAATCCACCATGTGTCGGGAAGCGCATATTGATACACATGTGGTCTGTCAGGTCGCGAGGATGTGCAGGGGTGCCGTGTTTATTGATGTAATCAGGGGTAGCGACTGCAGCCATGCGCATTGGGCGGCCGATAGGAACGGCAATCATATCTTTGTCGATGGTGTCGCCTAAGCGAACCCCAGCATCGAAGCGCTCTGCAACGATGTCGCAAAATCCATAATTCACATTGAATTCGACATTGATATCGGGATAGGCAAGTAGCAGCGGTGTCAGTCTTGGTAACAACGTGGTTTCAATCACATTGTCGCCGCAAGTGATGCGTACCGTGCCAGCGGGCTTTCCTTGCATCTCAGTGAGTTCATTAAGCTGTGCCTCAATTTCATCGAAGTTGTGTCCGATTGATTTCAAGAGCTTGTCGCCCGCAGCAGTGGGGGAAACGCTGCGCGTAGTTCGCGTTAAAAGGCGAATATTCAATGATGCTTCCAGGCCACTGACTGATTGACTGAGAGCAGACTGCGATACACCCAATTGCGCAGCAGCGCGAGTGAAGCTGCCTTCACGTGCCACGGTGATAAATGCCATCAAATCGTTGAGGTTTCGCTTTGCCATATCTGCAGTGTAATCCGAGTAATTGATAAGTATTACTTATAACGGTAATTGCAATTCATTAGCTAGTCAATGTTGTTAGAAGCGGCAACAATGGAGGCATGAAAACGCTTACCCGCTCTTTATCCAGATTGTTGGCGCTTAACTTAGCAATCTTAGGAGTCATTCTGTTCATACTCGTGCAGTCGCCAGCGTATGCGGCGTCAGCACAACCAAACGTCGGGAGTCGAACGATGATGATACGTATCGAAATAAATGGAGAAGTAGCGACTGCTACTTTAGAGAATTCTGTAGCAGCCCGTGACTTCGCGTCCATGCTTCCAATGGAAATTACGCTCGAAAACTATGCCGACATCGAACGTATTTTCTATCTGCCACGCAAGCTGGATACGACAGACGCCCCCGCTGGCATGAAGCCGAAAAGGGGAGATATCAACTATTACGCCCCGTGGGGAAATTTAGCAATTTTTCTAGGTGAGGCTGCTTATGCGCGCGGCCTTGTCAAGCTTGGAACAATTGAATCCGGGCTTTCTGCGCTGGAGAGAAAAGCTCCATACAAAGTGCGCATAGTTCGTATCGACCACTGACTACTCATCAATAATGAATTCAGAGATTAAAAACGTAAATACGCTGGACGAGCTCATGGCAACTCCGACGACGGCGCCGACCTACTGGGGCGGAGTGTTTGCAATGACCTTGTGTGTATTTGCGCTGATTGCCTCTGAATTCATGCCGGTGAGCTTGCTTACTCCCATGGCGGCAGACCTCCATGTCAGCGAGGGATTGGCTGGACAAGGTATTGCCATCTCAGGTGCATTCGCTGTTTTGACCAGCTTGTTCATATCAAGAATCGCAGGCAGTCTCAATCGTAAAACACTGTTGCTGGCATTAACCGGATTGATGGCGCTCTCGGGATTGGTCATAGCACTGGCACCGAACTACACCATCTACATGGTGGGGCGCGCGTTGATTGGCGTCGTTGTGGGCGGATTCTGGTCGCTATCTGCGGCAACGGCTATGCGGCTCGTGCCTGCTTCGAAAGTGCCACGTGCGCTCGCTATCTTTAATGGTGGCAATGCATTCGCTACCGTAATCGCAGCACCCTTGGGCAGCTATCTCGGCGCCGTCATTGGCTGGCGTGGTGCTTTCTTTTGCTTGATACCGGTCGCCGTCATCGCTTTTGTGTGGCAATACTTTGGACTACCTTCAATGGCAGCCCAACGACGACAGCATGACTCTGGCAATGTTCTTTCACTGCTCAAAAACCGATTTGTGGTGACAGGCATGTTGGCAGTGGGCTTGTTTTTTATGGGGCAATTTACCTTGTTCACCTACCTGCGACCATTTTTGGAAACAGTCACGAAGGTGAATGTCTCAAGTCTGTCACTGATTTTTCTTCTGATGGGATTGGGAGGCTTGGTCGGAACGATGATTATCGGTAGGTTCCTCAAAATGGGCTTCTATCGTACGCTCATTTTCATCCCCATCATGATGGCAGTCATAGCTGTGGCATTGATAGCGGTCGGTGATATTGAGCCTGCTACTGCCGCCTTGCTGGGATTTTGGGGATTGATTGCGACTGCAGCACCGGTAGGTTGGTGGAGCTGGATGGCCAAGTCGATGCCAGAAAGTGCTGAAGCCGGTGGTGGGTTGATGGTGGCGGTCGTTCAACTGTCAATCGCCATTGGTTCCACTATGGGTGGGGTGATGTTCGATTCAATTGGTTATCAAGCCACGATTATCTTCAGTGCGCTTGTGCTGATACTTGCTGCGTGGCTGACTTTTCAAACTAGTAGGCAAGCCGTCCATTTTCCTGCTCAGTAACTGTCACTATACATTTCAAGAGTAGAGACTTTTTAAAAGTACCCGCTCCATTTAATGTCAGCTTTGGGTCGAAAGCAGACGGCCGCTATCGGCCAAAAGCGGACATTAGATAAAATACAGGCGACTAAACCAATAATTACAATTAGGTGGAGATTAATGAATCTGAAAATTAGGAATGAAATTTCTGCTGATGTAGACGCCATAGATGCAGTTACAACTGCTGCGTTTTTGAACGCGCCTCATACCGCTCATACAGAACAGTTCATCGTCAAAGCGTTGCGCAATGCCGGCAAATTGACGATATCGTTAGTGGCAGAAGTCGGCGGGGATGTTGTCGGTCACGTGGCTGTGTCACCTGTATCGATTTCGGATGGCGCTTCAGACTGGTATGGTCTCGGCCCCATTTCAGTATCGCCGGAATATCAAGGACAAGGTGTAGGCTCGCTCCTTATGCGAGAAGCCTTACGCGCGTTGCGCGAAAGAACGGCCTCCGGCTGCGTTGTTCTCGGCGAGCCAAGCTATTACGGCCGCTTTAGCTTTCGTTCAGAGCCGGGTCTTGTCCTGCCGGATGTTCCACAAGAATATTTCCAAGTTATCTCCTTCAAAGGAGGGGTGCCTCGCGGAGTTGTCTCTTACGACGAGTCATTCAGCGCAAGTGCTTAACTCGCGCGAGGAATAGATTGGCTACTGCGGCCGTCCGCTTTGGGTCGAAAGCAGACGGCCGCTATCGGCCAAAAGCAGACACAGAATTTGCTGTGGATTGAATACGAATTAAAGAAAGCAACGCTAAGCCAATTCCTCAAGTGCTTATAGAGTAGTTGTTCGGTGTTTCATCACTGGGTAATGCCATTGACCAATACTCCATCAAGCAACGCTCGAGGGTGAGGTAATTCGGTCACTACATACAGTTGTAGCGCATCAACTACATACCTGACAGTAGGACGCTCACTCCCAACTATCAATCAACGTGGATGTTATGCTTAAATAATATTCCGCTGAGGAAATATTGCTCCAAAAATTAATTATCAACGTATCAGTTTCCACTGGAGGCTCCATGAAACAGATTCTTATTACGCTTGTCAGCGTAGTGTTTTCAGCGTCTGTCGTTGCTGCTGATTCAGATTCGCTAACTCAACGCCCCGTTGCACCTGTAGCTATGGCCAATTGGGCTGGAGTTTATATTGGCGTGAATGGAGGAATGGCTCAGAGTACCGGACGTGATGTCACGACGACAGAGACACTAAATAACAAATTTCTCAACAGGAACCAGTACGGAAACCTTTCTTCCGACGTGGGTTTTGGGGGAGTTCAAGTTGGCTACAATTGGCAGCGCAATAATTTTGTGCTGGGGGTTGAGGGCGATATTCAAAGTGGAATGTCCGATTCGACTTTAGGCCGTGCGGCGATTGGCGGGGGAACGTTCTATGACCTTGCGACCTCAAGCAAAATAAAATGGTTTGGCACGGCTCGCCTTCGCACTGGATATACCTTTAACAAATCGCTTGTCTACGTGACAGGTGGTATGGCCGTTGGCGATACCGAGTACACACAAAATTTCTCGGACAACGTGGATTACAGTGCTAATTTTTCTAAATCAAAGACTCGAATAGGCTACGTACTTGGTGCTGGCATGGAGCATGCAATGACGAAAAATAGCTCCATCAAGTTGGAGTATCAATACCTTGACTTTGGCCGAGTGAATCTTGATGTGCCGGAATCAGGTCCCGTTTCTGGTTATGTGTTGCATACGGGACTTCGTTCAAATTTTCAAATTGTTCGTCTTGGTGTGAATTGGAAATACTAAAATTCTGTCTTAGATTTCTTAATTGTCTGCTTTGGGTCGAAAGCAGTCGTCGGCTATCGGCCAAAAGCAGCCACTCAGATGCGCCTGCCAGAACAAGGGCGATCAAGCCCGAAAAACCCTGACGTCAGGCCGAAATAATCCTGTCCTTGCCCATGCTTTTGACTTCATACAGGGCACGATCTGCCCGTTTGAGTGTGTCCTCGAATGATCGATCTTCCGGCACCATAATCGTTACACCAATACTTACTGTGACGACAGTGCCCTCCACTGAAAACCGGCTTAGCTCTTTTCTGAAGCGACCATGTAAACGCTTGGCGAACTGCATGGCCTGCTCACGCCCAGTATTGGGCAGAGCAACAACAAACTCATCACCACCGAAGCGGTATGCGGTATCCGTTTTCCGGATCGCTGAACGACAAATGTCGGCCACAGACTGGATGATCTCATCCCCTGCGTGATGTCCCTTGGTGTCGTTGATTTTCTTGAAGTTGTCCAGATCAAACATAAAGATGGAAGTCGGCACGGAATACCGTAGCGATGACTCGTAGTGACGTGTCAGGTCATGCTCAAGTTTTCTTCGGTTGAAAAGGCCGGTAAGCTGATCAGTGTCGCTTAGCTCCCTCAGCCTTTCCTCCAGGATGTGTCGCTCAGAAATGTTACTCGCGACCCAGAGTACTACCTCCTCATCGTCCACTAAAAAACTCAGGGCCTGGATGCGTCCTTCAAACCAGATCGGATCCTTAGGGCCGTCATCGTCCAGACCTTTTACATCCCTGTTGCTCAGTTCGTACTCTTCAACCAGTAGTTTTCGAGATTCCAGCGCCCTGGCAATCTGTTCGAGAAACCAGTTTGCCTTCTCAGGCTGGATCAAGTCTGAAATATACAGACCAACAAGGCCGGTACCATCGTGGTAATAGCGCGTATCACGCCCACCGAACACCGCAACGTATTTTCCACTGCGGGACAGGATGAAAGCTGGATCCGGCAAAGCCCCAAGAATTAAGTCCATCTGTTCAAGATTTATCATGAAGCACTTCTTCCAAGCCGTTTAATTGGTGGCAGGTAATCAGGTTAAAAAAGGCACAGATTTTTTTGCGCCAGAATCTATCGAGCAAAAGTAGGCAGTCCAGCCCATCGGCGTAATGGTGACTGGCGATGCCATTATGCCATCGCCAGTTGAGTGAATGCCCAAGAAGCAGTGGCCGTCTTGGGCCCATAGCAGCCCTGTTTAAAGGGCTGCTATGGTCGAAAGCAGTCAGACCGCAATCGGGCCCATAGCGGACGTCAACTATTCGACAGTGACTTGGTTACTTGCAAAGCGTCGATGACGGTTAGCGTTCAAGATGCCGCGGAGACAGGTGAGAGCGGTACAGCAGCCATTAATCTTTGGCACTGTTACTTCAAGCGCTACATTGCATGGTGTATTACACAGGTTGATGCCGAATTTATCTACTGTTCTACATAATTGCCGCTTCAATTTGATGCCCGTCTTCATAAAGTGCATCATATAGATGCATGGCGCTGTTGCTATGCGTCAAATTGAAGCATATGTATTAGCCAGTCTTATACCCTATCTCACATTGGTAACTGGTCTAGTACTAGGTCAGCTTTCATACTTACTCACACTGTTCATCTTGAAATGGATGTTCAATAAGCACGAATCTGCAATTTCCAAACTCTCAAGTCGAGACTAGCTAAATGCATTCGTACCCTGAGCTGCATCACACCGCAACGACGCTGTGAATAAAAAAGTATGGAGATAACAAAATGTCAGATACAGAATTTACACCTGAGAAAAGACGTTACTTTAGAAAGGTCATAGCATCCGCGCTCATCGGAAACATGCTTGAGTTCTATGACCTTTTTATATACGGCTTTTTGGCCGTTTACATATCAAAAATCTTCTTTCCAACGGATGATCCCTTTACGTCACTTCTCATTACGCTAGCAACCTTCGGAGTGAGTTATTTTATACGTCCGGTAGGCGCACTCGTTATCGGTAGTTACTCAGACCGTTATGGGCGCAAAGCAGGAATGATGTTTACTATCTGGGCGATGGGGCTGGGTACGGCAATGATTGCATTTGCCCCTTCCTATGCGTCGTGGGGGATTGGCGGTTCCATCGTTCTCGTGCTCGGCAAGTTTATTCAGGGCTTTTCTGCGGGTGGTGAATTCGGTACCTCGGTATCCTTCGTGACTGAGCATGCACCGAAAAAAATGCGTGGTTACTTCGCTAGTTTCCAGGTTGTAGGGATCGGCCTTGCGACTGGTATGGCTGGCGTTGTGACGATGTTGTTGAATTTGTATTTCACGCCGAATGAGATTGTAGATTGGGCATGGAGATTGCCGTTCATTCTTGGCCTCCTCATTGTTCCCTTTGGTTATTGGATTCGTCGTGATTTGGACGAAACGCCAGAATTCCTGAAGAATGCAGGCAAGTCAAAAGAATTAAGCCCGGTAAAACAATCGCTATCGACTGCAAAAACGCGAATAATTTGCGCAATAGGTGTCTACTCGCTTGCGGCATCAACAAATTATTTACTAGGGGTCTTCATACCACTCTACGCACAAAAGGAACTGGGCATGAGTGTCGCAGATTCTATGTGGGGGGCGGTGGGCTATGCGCTCGCTCAGATCATCCTGCCTCCTCTCTTTGGTAGGCTATCCGACCAATTTGGCAGGCTGACGATGATCACTCTGGGGATATCACTCACTGGGATTTTAACCATTCCAGCATTTCAATATATGGTGGCCAATCCTACCGTCGGTGTATATGTGACTTGTGTGACCGGATTGACTGCATGTGTCATGGTATTTCAGGGAGCGATGCCATCATTTTTGGCGGAACTGTTTCCAAATTCAGTACGCACCACTGGCTTGGCGATTGTTCATAATCTGAATTTCACGGTGCTAGGTGGCCTGTCACTGCTGGTTTGTACATGGTTGGCTAAAGTGACGGGAAGCAAACTTATTCCCGCGTTCTATGTCATGACAACCGTTGTTATTGCGCTGAGTTGTGTCCTTATCTTCATCAACAAGGCAAGGAAGGACGCGTCAGCTAGGTTAGCTATTAAGGCATAGTTAAATTTAAATGCCATCAGCTTTGTGTGCAATTGCATGTAGCTGGTGGCATTGCTTATTGCAGCGCTTCATCAATATTTGCGATACTAGAAACCAGATAAAAATTCGCGGAGTTTTGACATGCGCCTAAGACATATCGAAGTCATCAATGCAATACGGGTAACTGGTACGCTTAGTGCTGCAGCGGAGCTGCTGAATATGACGCAACCTGGTGTGAGCCAGTTGTTACAAAGCGCAGAACGGCAGCTTGGTTACGACCTTTTCACACGAAGTAAAGGTCGTCTCATTCCGACACGAGAAGCCGCAACTCTTTTTCCTGAAATCGAGCGTCTGGACCGTCAACTCGATGCTGTGCAAAAGCTGGCTGATAATCTTCGTCAGCGCCGAGATGACACATTACGTATTCTCGCGGCCCCTTCTTTGGCTCAAACGATTGTTCCAGAAGCCGTCATGCTATTCAAAGAAAAATTTCCACAGGTAAGAATTTCCGTGGCAAGTGATTACTCGGCTTCAGCGACGATATCTCTTGCATTGTTAGAAGCGGACGTTGGGATTTTTTATCACAGCATTTCTCATCCCGCGATTCAAGAACAAATACTAGGAATGAGTGAACTGGTCGCAGTGGGTGCATCATCCGTATTGCCACCTGCCTCTCACATTGGGCTGTCTCAGCTTGCTTCATTCGAACTCATTGGGCCGGACCCAACCGACCCAGTTGGAAAGCTGCTAACCGAGGCACTCCAAGCTCAAAGCATCCAATTGGATATCCGATTAACCGCGCAGTCCTATCACAGTGTGGTTGCCCTGGCCGCGATATCCCGAGGCGTCGGAATAGTAGATGCAGTAACAGGTCTTTCTGCAAAAGCGCAGGGGCTAGAAATCGTGCCAATCAAACCTAGTATCGAAATTCCCATTGTCGCCTCAACCGCGACAAGTGGCGAGCGCTCTGTACTCTCACAACATTTCATCTCGGCATGCAAGAAAGTGGTCGAGCGTCGTCTCTGATCTCCGCGTTCCTGCTTATACCTACTCTGTTTTTTCTAATTGGACGCAAATGTAGTCGCGATTAATGATGTGGTTCATTCAACCATTTCATTGGAGCGGCCATGCGGCTCATCAACTCGCCAGATATCGCCCCTGCATTAGGGCCATATTCACACGCTGTCATCGATGGTGACCACATCTACTGCTCAGGGCAACTGCCATTGGACCCGCAGGGTCGACTCGTTTCCGGTGGTGTTGCAGAGCAGACCAATCAAGCATTTAAAAATATTCGTGAAGTCCTGGAGGCCTGCGGCAGCGATACGCACGGCGTTTTAAAGGTGACTGTCTATATGACGGACCTTGGGGAATTTGCCACGCTCAATGAGCTATACGCAAAGTTCTTCGGTACTCATCGTCCCGCAAGAACTACCGTGCAAATCAGTAAATTGCCGTTAGGGGCATCGGTAGAGATTGACGTGATTGCCAAGATCCTCAATGCCGGATAAAGCGCGGACTCGCACAGGAGATACGTGTAGGCATTTTCACTTGAAGCGCAAGTGAAATTTTATTCAAAGCTATAGGCCATTTCATGACTCACATCGTCGTTATCGGCGCCGGAATTACCGGCGTCACCACTGCATACAATCTCGTCCAGCTAGGCTACCAAGTCACGGTCCTGGATCGACAGTTCTATCCCGCTATGGAGACATCCTTTGCTAACGGTGGTCAGCTTTCCGCTTGCAATGCCGAAGTTTGGAACAGCGTAGGAACTGTTTTCAAGGGGCTGAAATGGATGTTAAAGGCCGATGCGCCATTGCTCGTCAATCCCAAACCGTCTTGGCACAAGTATTCCTGGATGGGGGAGTTTATCCATGCCATCGGCAAGTATCGCGAAAACACAATAGAGACAACACGACTCGCAATTGAAGCAAGAAAGTATCTCTTTGCAATGGCAGAGAAAGAAAGCATTCAATTCGACCTGGAAAAACGCGGCATTCTGCATTTTTTCCACGATAGGCATTCGTTTGAGGCGAACGCGCAGACCAACAAATTGCTTGTCGAGGGCGGCTTGGAAAGGTACTCGGTGACACCTGAAGAAATTCGCAATATCGAACCGACTTTGCAAGGCAAGTACTACGGCGGCTTCTACACACCTTCCGATGCTACCGGGGATATCCACAAATTTACAAGAGGTTTGGCTGCCGCATGTTCTCGTCAAGGTGTGACATTCATACAAGGGGCGACGTTACAAGCAGTGCGCCATTTGTCGGATGGGATTCAATTGAATATCAAACATGTCGATAACGGTGATGATTTTCTGAAAGCAGATTCCATTGTTGTATGCGCAGGTGTCGGTAGTCGAGACATTGCGTCAATGCTGGGCGACCGTATCAATGTATATCCGGTAAAAGGTTATTCCATCACCGTTCATCTTGACGATGAGCTGAGTGTTGAAGGAGCTCCATGGGTAAGTCTCCTGGATGAGAGCGCCAAGATTGTGACAAGCCGTTTAGGCCGAGATCGTTTTCGCGTAGCGGGGACGGCAGAATTCAACGGCAACAACAAGGATATTCGTGCGGACCGAATAAATCCATTAGTTGAATGGACACGCCGCAACTTTAAAGTAAGCACCGCGCGAGTGACGCCATGGGCCGGTCTGCGGCCGATGATGCCCGACATGATGCCGCGTGTGATGAAAGGGAAAAATCCTCGGGTGTTCTACAACACCGGACATGGACATCTCGGTTGGACCTTATCTGCGGTTACAGCAACGACCGTCGCACAACTCGTCGCTCATCAATACCCCTCGTAAAAGACGCTCTCGCGTAATTCAGTAAAAATCAAATCCGTTTCTACCCTCAAGGAGATAATAATGAAAATTAAGCTTGTTGCACTTGCCGCGCTTTCAGTATGCACCTCGATGACATATGCCCAGTCTTCGACAACGATTTACGGAATAGTCGACACCACAGTTCGATATGGCACGAATGCAAACGCAAATGGAGACGACAAAGTCCAGATGTCGGATGGTTTTGCAACTGGCAGCCGGCTTGGCTTCCGGACGACTGAGGATCTAGGGGGCGGCCTAAAAGCCATGGCTGTACTGGAAACAGGATTCGCACCGGACACAGGCGAATTGCAACAAGGCGGACGCATGTTCGGAAGACAGAGTTACCTCGGTTTGGAAGGTAAATATGGTCGCTTGCTTTTAGGGCGTCAATACACCGTCGCCTACGATACTTTGTGCAGTTTCGACGCGTTCTTTTGCGCGAATAACAGTCTTGTCGGTTACCAGGGAAGTAACTATGCAGGTCTACGCTACGACAACACAGCGAAATATTCCAAGACTTTTGGAGATTTTGCAGTCAATGCTGGTTACACCTTCGGCGAAACTGTTCCCGGTGTCGTTGGGCAATCTGCCAAAGCAGCAAGCGTAACTTATACCAGTGGCAAAAAATACTTTGGCATAGTTTACCAAGTCACGGATGGCGTATCGTCTGCATTTTTCAATTCCGTACCTTCCGCACAGGCTAGCAAACAGGTAGTTTGGGGCTTTGGTGGAACATATCAATTTGAACAGGCCAAGGTGCTATTTGGATACACAAGAAGCAAGCTCGATGTGGCCGATTATCAGAATGACGTCTTACAACTCAGTGCAAACTACAAACTAAGCAATGCCTTGCAACTCATCGGTACCGTTCAGCATGACAAACTAAAGCGAGATGTCGGTGATGGACGTCGCCTGACCACTGCGCTGATGCTTGACTATTTTTTCAGCAAAAATACCGATATTTATGTCGCCGTGGATTATGCAAAGTTGCAGGGAGAATGGGTAAGCCTTGGCAACAATGGCAGTGCCGCAAGCTTTTATGGGCAGAGCAATCGCACCAATCTTATTGCCGGCTTACGCCACAAATTCTAAACATCGAAAGCCAGGTGTGAACCTGGCTTTCATGAAAAAAGGCCACTGTGATTTTGTCACAGTGGCCTTTGTTTTAAGGTCATTACGATGATGTCGCAACGACTAATCATTCAAACTGACTCTTAATTCGGTTTCAGAAATTCGATTGCAGTCATTGCAAAAACCCGGACCAATGCATCCAGCTCCTTGGTATCGACATGTTCGTCGGCAGCACCCATGTTGTAAGAGGTCAGCCCGCACACTACTGTCGGAATGCCCACGTATCTGTAATGACGAGCGTCGGATGCGCCAACTCTCATGTTCACCACTGGCCGCTTTCCTAAAACACTTTCACAATTCTTCACCAGAGATTGAATGATCGGGTGATTGACATCTGTCCAGCTCGGTTCATAAGAACGGCGAATCACTACTGAGACGCCCGGATGTTGTTCGATGATTTTGTGTACATTGGCCTCAATGTCCGAGGTCTTTACGCCGACCGGGACACGAATATCGGCCGTAGCTTCTGCACTATCGGATATCAGATTGGAGAGCCGGCCACCCTGGATAGTGCCGACAGTCATGGTGAGATTTTTCAATACCTCTGTTTCACCGGCCCCTGAGTATGATTCGGAAAGTTCACGAGAGGCATCGATTGCACTCGTGACCGATTCAGGCGCGTTGACTGCCTGGCCGCACAAAGCTTTGAGGTCGGCAATAACGTCGAGCAATTTGTCGATGGCACTGTCGCCGTGATGAACGTGCGCAGCATGTGCCGACTTGCCTTTGGCAGACAAATTCAGCCAGAGAATTCCTTTTTCACCGAAGCGAAGCACGTATGGGGAACCAGCATCAGCACTAATCATCGCATCGCCTCTGGCATGCTCGACATTTTCCAGCAGCCATTTCGTGCCTTCAGTGCCCATGCTCTCTTCATCGCCAACAAAGGTTGCGACAACTTCACCCGAGAACAAATGCGTGTTCTTGGCGAGGAAGCGCATTGCCATCAGAATGGCAGCAATACCACCCTTCATATCCGAAATACCTAGACCGTACAGTCTTCCATTCTTCTCTTCGCCCTTTGGATTCGTGGTCCACGCTTGCTCGTTAACCAGCGGGAAAGTATCCATGTGACCGTTAAAAACCAACCGTCTGCCTTCGCTATCACCTCGAACGCGCAGCACCAAATTAACTACGTGAGGCAGAGTTGGATATCGTTCTACTTCGATATTCGGCACATCGGCAATTGCTTGCACAATTGCATCAGCCATCAGATGAGTGTCGCCAGGTGGATAGTGGCTTGGCACGCTAACCAAATGTTTTGCTAGTTGAGCAACAATGGCACTGCATTTGTCGAGTTCAGTATGATTAATTGTCGAGCTGGGTAAAACTGATGCCATAAAGTTCTCCATAGATCTAGTCGTTTTGAGGCTGATTACAGTCTAACCACCGGTATATGGGACGTCCAATGAGTAAAGTAGGGCTGGGTATAAGAAAACTTATGCCTTCAAAAGAATATTTAAGAGCGCGTGCCAATTAATTCTGGCAGATGTCTCTGCGCCGCCTCGACACCTGCGAATATGAATGTCCGTTTTGGGTCGAAAGCAGTCGTCTGTTATCGGCCAATAGCAGATTCTTCGGGTACTTTCTTTCGACGCGCGAATCTCGGCCTCAGTCGTTGCCGCCTTTCAACGCAGCGAAATACTGGGCGGGTGGCCTGCCTAATGATTTTTTGAACATGGTGATAAAGGCCGTGACCGATTCATAGCCTAGCTCCGCCGATACCTGCTGTACCGACATGCCTGCGGCGAGTTCACGCAAAGCGACGATAAGATGTAGTTGTTGCCGCCAGCGGCCAAAACTCAAACCTGTTTCCTTCACGATCAAGCGTGCCAGCGAACGTTCGCTCATCGCTACGCGATCTGCCCATTGCGGCAAGTTGCTGCGGTCCGCAGGATCGCGTACCAAGGCCTGGGCTATGCGGCGTACTTTGGGATCGCTGGATATGGCCCAATGAAGTTGCTCCACTGGCATCCGCGCTAATTCGTCCAGCAGAACGCGCACCAATCGTCGTGTATGGGGATCGTATCCGTCTTGCGGATCGACACTGGCCAGATACAGAATCATCTCTCTTACCAACGGCGAGATGGAGAGCGTGCAGCAAGTGTTCGGCAAATCTATCGCGCCGGGTTCGACAAACAGAAAGCAGATGCGCGCATTGGGAGTGGCGCGGTTGCTGTGCAGCATGCCTCCCGGTATCCAGACCCCGCACTGTGGTGGCACCATCCATAACGCGTCCGACACTTCACACGTCACGCCACCACGCAGGGCCAGCACCAATTGACCTTTGCGGTGCTGGTGAACCGGCATTTCACTTCCGTTTGCAGCGACGTCCACATTCAAGGCCACAGCTGGAAGGTCAATCACGTCGGGATCATAGTTGCTATATGACGCCTGCAGAGACATTTCCATGATTGGCATTTTTTAGTGATTTTTTGTCATTATAACTAAATATTTTTTACATAAATATCTCTACCATGAGAAGTTCATAGAACCATTGCAGGTCCAATTACCATGAGCATTCTCTCGCTAATCAATTTGCGCTCCAAGACTGTCGGTAAGACGCTCTTGATACTTGGCATCCTTTTGATCGCCGCCAACCTTCGTGCGCCCATCACCAGCCTGGCGCCATTGCTCAATCTGATACGCGAGAGCTTCACGCTGAGTGCCGCAGCGGCAGGCATGCTGACAACCTTGCCTCTATTGGTGTTCGCTGCGATGTCCCCCTTCGCTTCCTTGGTCGCACGAGAATACGGCACGGAGCGCACACTGTTCGGTGCCATGCTGTTGGTCGCGGGCGGCATCTTGTTGAGGTCTATGGACGCTGTCTGGTGCCTTTATCTTGGCACATGCATCATCGGTGTCGGTATCGCCATAGGTAATGTGCTGTTGCCCAGCTTACTCAAGCGTGACTTTCCCGATCGTATCGCTACTCTGACTGGAGCCTACTCGTTATCGATGGGCTTGGCAGCCGCGCTTGCCTCGGCCGCGATGGTCCCGCTGGCACACGTTTCCGGCTCCAGCTGGCCATGGGCCTTGGGCGCATTGATGGTACTGCCGCTAGCTGCTTTGTTTGTATGGCTGCCACAGTTGCGGAACCATACGGCGCCGGCGAGCGGCACGTTGACCCCGCCTCATGGCGGCCGGATATGGCATTCTGCGCTGGCCTGGCAAGTGGCTCTATTCCTGGGGCTGAATTCATTTATCTATTATGTCGTGGTCGGCTGGCTGCCAGCGATTCTGGCCGCGGCTGGCTACTCCGCGGCCGAAGCTGGTACCTTGCATGGACTGCTGCAACTGGCAACGGCAATTCCCGGGCTAGTGCTTGGCATTGCCGTGAGGCGCACGCGCGACCAACGCGGCCTGGCAATCGGCGTGTCGCTGCTGACGGCAGTGAGCTTGGCAGGCCTGTTGTGGCTTCCAGGTTGGGCCACGCTCTGGGCTCTGTTATTCGGCTTCGGCGCAGGAGCTACATTCATACTTGGATTGACCTTCGTGAGTCTGCGCTCAAGCAGCGCGCACCAGACCGCGGCGTTGTCGGGCATGGCGCAGTGCATAGGCTATCTGCTGGCAGCGGTTGGACCACCTAGTGTAGGAGCGCTATACGATGCTTTCGCCAACTGGAGCATTCCCCTTATAGGCTGCGCGCTGCTGTCGATAGTAATGGCATGGGTGGGATCCTTAGCGGGCCGCGCGATTCAGATCAAGCCTGCGCCGTCCGTTAGTTAACTTCTGTATATGGACACCAGTGCAAGCGTGTGGTCGGTGTAAGCTAAAAGCAGACATCACTTAAATTCGCTACATATAACTGAAAAATAATCTTCATAACCGACCTATCTAATGCGCTGCTTGCCAGCATCGTGCTGTCCGCTTTGGGTCGAAAGCAGGCAGGCAGCTATTGGCCAAAAGCCGCCAATTGCTCAGACTTATTTTATGATTCGAAGGATTTGAGATGCTGAAACTAGCAGCAAGTTTTTTGTTCGCATTTTGATTTTCCTGGCGAACCCTTGCAGCGAAAGGTGAGCCAGAAGAGCAAGCACAAATTGGGATGGCGGCGTCTTTAGGTGACTAATGAACATTCGTTCAAATGAAGGAATCAGAATGACACGAGTTCGAGTTGAAAGCTTCACGATCTCTATAGATGGATATGGAGCGGGTCCGGATCAAGATATCAATAATCCGCTCGGCGTGGGTGGGACGGGCTTACACCAGTGGTTCATTCCAACACGCACGTTCCAGCGGATCCATGGTGCGGGCGATGGCACGACCGGTGTCGACGACGATTTTGCCGCGCGAGGATTTAAGAACGTCGGAGCGTGGATTATGGGAAGGAACATGTTCGGACCGATCCGGGGCTCTTGGCCCGACATGAACTGGAAAGGCTGGTGGGGAGACAACCCACCCTATCACGTTCCAGTCTTCGTCTTAACGCATCATGCGCGTCCACCTATCCAGATGGAAGGCGGCACGACGTTTCACTTCGTCACGGGTGGTATTGACGAAGCACTAGACCGGGCCCGCGAAGCTGCGAACGGTATGGATGTACGCATTGGAGGAGGAACCAACGTGATTCGACAGTATCTTCAAGAGGCTCTCATTGATGAACTGCATATCGCGATCTCGCCGATCCTGCTCGGCGGGGGCGAGCGCTTGTTCGATGGGACGGACTTGCGAGTTCTAGGATATGAATGCGTCGAGTTCGTAGGATCGGAGAAGGCAACCCATGTTGTACTCCGGCGCCGGAAGGCCAATGACGCCTGACAAATCAATTAACTACACGCCTGCGGCGCAGGACGACATACATTGCGCTTCGCTCCGTTTTGATTCCGGGAAGCGCCAGAATTAAATTGCCGCTTTGGGTCGAAAGCGGACGGCCAGAAAACAAGAAATTTCCATCAATGACCTTTACAAAAAAGGCCACGCTATTGCTAGCGCGGCCTTTTTCTTAGTGTCTGAAAAGCAGAATTACTTGCTTGCCAACCCCAGCAACATCTCATTCAAACGCTTAACAAATCCAGCCGGATCGCTCAGGTTGCCGCCTTCAGCCAGCAAGGCCTGATCGAACAGGATATTCGACCAGTCGTCGAACTTTGCCTCTTCGTATTTCAAACGCTGCACCAGCGGATGATCCGGATTGATTTCCAGAATCGGCTTGGCATCCGGCGCATTTTGACCGGCCGCTTTCAGCATGCGCAGCAGGTTGCCGGACAGTTCGTTTTCATCCGCTACCAGACAAGCCGGTGAATCGGTCAGGCGGAAGGTGACACGTACTTCCTTGGCTTTGTCGGCCAATGCGGTCTGCATCTTGCTGACCAGTTCTTTGTACTGGTCTTCGGTTTCCTGATGCTGCTTCTTTTCGGCTTCGTCTTCCAGCTGGCCCAGATCGAGATCGCCTTTGGCTACCGATGCGAGTTCCTTGCCTTCAAACTCTTCGAGGTAAGACAACATCCATTCATCGACGCGATCGGTCAGCAACAGCACTTCGATGCCTTTCTTGCGGAAGATTTCCAGGTGCGGGCTATTCTTCGCGGCGTTGTACGACTCGCCGGTTGCGTAGAAGATTTTGGTCTGGCCTTCCTTCATGCGCGAGACGTAATCGGCGAACGAGACGGTTTGCGCATCGTTGTCATTGTGGGTCGAGGCAAAGCGCAGCAGCTTGGCGATACGCTCCTTGTTGGTCGCGTCTTCGCCCATGCCTTCTTTCAGCACTTGACCAAACGCGTTCCAGAAGGTGGTGTACTTGTCTTTCTTTTCTTGCTCGTCGGCGTTTGCCAGTTCTTCCAGCATACCCAGCACGCGCTTGGTCGAGCCTTCGCGGATGACTTTGACGTCGCGCGACTCTTGCAGAATTTCACGCGACACGTTCAGCGGCAGATCGGCAGAATCGATCACGCCCTTGACGAAGCGCAGATAGACCGGCATCAGTTGTTCGGCGTCGTCCATGATGAAGACGCGCTTGACGTACAGCTTGATGCCGCCACGCTTGTTGCGATCCCACAGGTCGAACGGTGCCTGCGACGGGATGTACAGCAATTGTGTGTACTCGCTGCGGCCTTCGACGCGGTTATGCGTGTAGGTCAGCGGTTCGCCGAAGTCATGCGACACGTGTTTGTAGAATTCGGTGTACTGCTCAGGTGTGATGTCGTTCCTGTTGCGCGCCCACAATGCGCTGGCCTGATTGACCGTTTCCAGTTCCTCGGTAACGACGGTTTCCTTTTTCTCTTCGTTCCATTCTTCCTTCTGCATCACGATAGGCAGTGAGATGTGGTCGGAATATTTGCGGATGATGGATTTCAGTTTCCATGACGACAGGAACTCGTCCTCGCCTTCGCGCAGATGCAGGATGATGTCGGTACCGCGCGTTGGTTTGTCGATTGCTTCGACGGTGAAGTCGCCTGCGCCTTCGGATTCCCAGCGCACGCCTTCATTGGCTGCTGCGCCGGCGCGACGGGTTTCCACCGTGATGCGGTCCGCGATAATGAAGCCGGAGTAGAAGCCGACGCCGAACTGGCCGATCAGCGCTGCATCCTTTTGCTGGTCGCCGGAGAGTCGCGAGAAAAATTCCTTGGTGCCGGATTTGGCGATGGTGCCCAGATGTTCGATGGCGTCGTCGCGCGTCATGCCGATACCGTTATCGGAAATCGTGATCGTGCGTTTTTCCTTGTCGAAGCTGACTTTGATTTTCAGTTCGGCATCATTTTCAAACAGCGCGCTATTGTCGATTGCTTCGAAGCGCAACTTGTCTGCGGCATCGGATGCGTTGGAGATCAGTTCGCGCAGGAAAATTTCCTTGTTCGAATACAAGGAGTGAATCATCAGTTGCAGCAGTTGCTTTACTTCAGCTTGAAAGCCCAGGGTTTGTTTTTCTGGATTTTTTTGTTCGGAAACGGCCATTTTGTCCTCAAGAATCAAAAAATAAAGGGAAATACTGTTGAAAGTCTGACAGCGAGAGCTGCTGTGCTTATTCGCAACCCGCAATGATGTTGCTTCGCGAGGCGCAGGTCAATCCAGACTTCCAAAACGTTTGCTTGGAAATTGGGGCGTAATCGCCAATTTCAAGATTGACCTATCTCGCGCTCCAGGAAGGGCAGGATGCCGGGGTCGGCCATCGCAGCGACGTTGAAGCGCATATTGGTCGACGGTAGTTGATTCGGCGAAAACAGGCTGCCGGGCGCCAGCAGATAACCTTGTTCCATCGCTCTCTCGGTCAGCGCATTGCTATCGCAGCCGACATCGGTCCAGACGAACATGCCGGCCGGTGTGCTGATATTGATCTTGATGCCTATGCGTTCCATTTGCCGCACCGTCTTGTCGCGCACCGCATCCAGCTTGTTGCGCAGGCGGTCGACGTGTTTGCGATAGTGTCCTTCAGACAGGATGCGATACACCACGCGCTCGGTAATTTCGGTCGTGGTCAGTGTGGTCAGCATCTTGCGATCGCACAGATGCTTGGCGATTTCCGGCGAGGTGGCGATGAAGCCGACACGCAAATTGGCGGCCAGTGTTTTGGAAAAACCGCCGAGGTAAATCACGCGATTCAACTGATCGAGTGCGGCTATGCGCGTGGCCGGCTGTACGGTGGTACCGGGATGCATATCGCAATAGATATCGTCCTCGACGATCATGAAATCGTATTGCTCGGCGATTTTCAGCACCTGAAACGCCTTGGCGGCGGAGAGTGAGGTCGAGGTCGGATTGTGCAGGACGGAATTGATCACGAACAGTTTGGGACGGTGCAGCGCAGCCAGTTCTGCCAGTTGCGCGATATCCGGGCCGTCGGGCAGACGCGGGATGCCGACTACTTTTGCACCCAGCATTGCAAATGAACCGAACATCAAAAACCAGGCAGGGTCATCGACAAAGATGGTATCGCCCGGCTGTATGTAATGACGCGCGACCAGATCCAGTGCTTGCGTCACGCCCAAGGTGGTGACGAACTGATCGGGCGTTGCGGAAATTTCCAGTTCGGCGAGTTTCAATTGTAGTTGCTGGCGCAGCGGCAAAAATCCTTGCGGATTGCCGTATTGCAGCGGCAGCTTCTGCCGGCTGACGGCGCGCAAGGCATTGGCGACCAGATCGGCATCCAGCCATTCGTTGGGCAAGAGGCCGACGCCCGGCATTTGTTGCGGTGGCAATTGACGGAACATATTGCGCACCAGCCAGACCACATCGACTGGCTGTCGTGCGGTGTTGGTACGTTGCGCGCGTGGCGACAGCATGGGCGTGCGGTCGCGCACATAGAAACCGGAGCCGCGGCGCGACTCCAGCAAACCACCGGCGACCAGACGATCATAGGCTTCCACCACGGTGAAGCGCGATACCTTGTGCTGATCGGAAAATTGGCGGATCGAAGGCATGCGTGCGCCGGTGCGCAACAATTTATCGTCGATGCGCGCAGTGACCAGTTGCACGATTTGCGCGATCAGCGAACCGCCGGTTTCGCGCGATAACAGTGGGCGAGGCGGCTCGGTATTGGGCGCAGAGGCGGCGTTATTTGGTTTAGCTGTATTGGTCATTTTGCCATGACAGTTAGGAGATTAATTCCTTAAGTGTACTGGTACTGTATTGGTTTTGTCGATTACGATGTTTTGACGATAAAAACAGCAAGGCCCAGGGCTTTGCATCCTCTTGGAACAATATGGAATCTTTGCTGCCGCTTTGCCTCTTCGCCTTCGTCTCCTCGATCACGCCGGGGCCGAACAACATCATGCTGACTTCATCCGGTATTCGTTTCGGTTTTGTGCGTTGCATTCCGCACATGCTGGGCGTTGTCTGCGGTTTTGGTGTGATGCTGGCACTCTGTGCGCTTGGTATCGGCAGTTTGATTGTGGCGATGCCTGCATTGCATATCGTGTTGAAAACAATCGGCTCCACTTATCTGATTTATCTGGCGTGGCAGTTGCGCAGCATGGCATTCAGTCAAAGCGAGGACGATAGCGGGCGTCCGATGTCCTTTATCGGAGCCACACTTTTTCAGTTCGCCAATCCCAAGGCATGGGTGATGGCGGTGACCGGCGCTTCCGCCTTCCTGCCGCCCATGCAGCCGGCATGGTTTGCGATTGCCGTGTTTTGCCTGGTATTCAGCGTGATCAATTTGCCGTGTATAGGCATATGGGCAGGCACCGGCGCCATGCTGCGACGTTATCTGACGCAGGCCAAATGGCAGCGATTGTTTTGTGCAGTCATGATTGCCTTGACCTTGTATTCAGCCCTGGCGATCTGGTCATGAGTGCGCATGACAGCCAGAGCGCACTCGCCAGCACAGTCAGCAATGCTAAAGTGCCGACGATGATGACATCTGAAACCAAAGGAATGTGGCTGGGCGCTATAGGCATTGCCATTTTTAGCCTGACTTTGCCATTCACGCGCATGGCAGTTGCAGAATTAAATCCGGTATTGATGGCGCTCGGTCGTGCGGTTGTCGCTGCCTGTTGCTCCGTGCTCTTGCTGTGGTGGACCAACGCACCACGTCCAACGCGCTCGCAAGTGAAATCGCTGTTCATCATTGCCTCGGGTGTCGTGGTTGGCTTCCCGGTGTTCTCGTCGATTGCGATGAGCCAGATTTCCGCTTCACATGGCGCGATCATTCTGGGTATTTTGCCGCTGGCAACGGCCTTGTTTGGCGCCTTGCGTTTTGGCGAGCGGCCATCAATCGGATTCTGGATTACTGCATTGATCGGTAGCGCGCTGGTTGCCGCGTTTGCATTGGACGAGGGCGGCGGTTCCTTTCAATGGGGCGATCTGGCGATGCTGATTGCGGTGATTGCTGCGGCGATGGGATACGCGGAAGGCGGTCGCCTGTCAGAAACGATGGGCGGCCAGCAAGTGATTTCATGGGCGCTGGTATTGTCCATGCCGATAGTGTTGCCGGTGACGATCTGGCTCGCCTTGCATTACGGCGTTCAGGCATCGGCCAGTGCATGGGTCGGATTTGCCTACGTTTCATTGTTCTCGATGTTTATCGGCTTCTTCTTTTGGTACAAGGGTTTGGCTTTGGGTGGAATTGCACGTGTCGGACAGGTGCAATTGATACAACCGTTTCTTACACTGCTCGGTGCGGCGGTGATTCTGGGAGAGCTGCTGGAGTGGCGCACTTTTCTGTTTGCACTTGCCATTATTGCCGTCGTGGCAATAGGAAGGAAAATGCCGATCAAGCGCCAAAATTGAATATAGATATCCTCTTGTACGCTGTGCAGCGTCGATAGTTGGGAAGGAAAGCCGAGGATTTGAGATAATCCCGAGTATTCTTTCCGTGAGCGTCGGAAATCTGATGGCATGTAGCCAACATCGGGTTCACGGACATCTGTTAATGGCCATTCCTGCATTGCATGGAATGGCATCAATTTTTGGAGCACTTATGTCTTTTTACGACAAACTGAAAGCATTGAATATCGAATTGCCTGCCGTCGCGACGCCTGCTGCGGCTTACGTCATGTACGTACAAAGCGGCAACACGGTTTTCCTTTCAGGCCATATCGCCAAAAAAGACGGCAAGCCGTGGGTTGGACAGTTGGGCAAGAATATCACGACCGACGAAGCCAAACTGGCAGCACGCGGCGTCGCCATCGATTTGATCGCCACCTTGCAGGCAGCATGCGGCGGCGATCTGAATCGCGTCCAGCGCATCGTCAAGGTCATGAGCCTGGTCAATTCGACTGGCGACTATACCGAGCAGCATCTGGTCACGAATGGCGCATCGGAATTGTTCGGTGAAATATTCGGCGCACAAGGCGTGCATGCTCGTTCCGCATTCGGCGTGGCGCAAATTCCATTAGGTGCCTGCGTGGAAATCGAATTGATCGCGGAAATCAAATAATCCGTAACGCTAATAGTAAAAATGCATGAACCGGTTAATCCGGGCCTGCCTGTCATCACATCGCAGTCATAAAACATCGCAATAATGAAAATCGAAAATCCAACGCCTATCAAATGGCAATTCGCTCAGCGTGCAGAACAACTGCAAAGCTCGGTCATCCGCGAGATCCTGAAAATCACGATGCGTCCGGACATCATTTCCTTCGCCGGCGGTTTGCCGTCGCCGGAAACTTTCCCGGTCGAGCACATGAAGACGGCGTTTGATACCGTGTTGTCGCAGCAGGGCAAGATCGCGTTGCAGTATGGCCCCAGCGATGGTTACGCGCCCCTGCGCGAATGGATAGCCGATTCATTGTCGATACCCGGTGTGACGATTGCGCCGGATCAGGTGCTGATGGTGTCCGGCTCGCAACAGGCACTGGATTTGCTCGGCAAGGTATTGATCGAAGAGCACAGCAAGGTACTGGTTGAAACGCCAAGCTACCTCGGTGCCTTGCAGGCTTTCTCGGTTTATCAACCTGAATTCGTTTCGATTCCGACCGACGATTTTGGTTTGTTGCCGGAAGAAGTTGAAAAAATCGCAGACGGCGCGCGTCTCTTGTATGCGTTGCCGAATTTCCAGAATCCTACCGGCCGCACGATGTCGGTCGAGCGTCGTTTTGCGCTGGTGGAAACCTGTGCACGTCTCGGCTTGCCATTGATCGAAGACGATCCTTACGGCGCGCTCAGCTATCGCGGCGAACCGCTGCCGAAAATGCTGACGATGAATCCGAACGGCGTGATTTATCTGGGATCGTTTTCCAAGGTGCTGACGCCGGGCATACGTCTCGGCTACGTGGTGGCGCCGGTACCGCTGGTGCGCAAGCTGGAACAGGCCAAGCAGGCTGCTGATCTGCATACTTCGCAATTGACGCAGATGGTGGTGTACGAAGCGATCAAGGATGGTTTCCTGCAGAAACACATTCCATCGATACGCACGCTGTACGCGAACCAGTGTCAGGTGATGCTGGATGCTTTGGCCGAGTTCTTCCCGGCAGGAGTGAAATGGAACAAGCCGGAAGGCGGCATGTTCATCTGGGTGACGCTGCCTGCACATATTGATGGCATGGCTTTGCTGGAAGAAGCGATTGCGCAGCATGTTGCATTCGTACCGGGTGCGCCTTTCTATGCGAACGAGCCAGAGAAGAATACGCTGCGGTTGAGTTTTGTCACGGTGCCGCCGGAGAAAATCCGTGAAGGCGTGGCCAAGTTGGCGAAATTGATTGCAGCGAAAATTTGATTGATCGCATGCAAAAATAAAACTGGCCGCTGCCGAAAGGAGCGGCCAGTTTTATTTTGTGGATTTAATTGGATAGCTATTTTTGCGCAGGTTATGCATTCAGGCTGTTTTGTTAGAGTTTATTGATAGTTAATGCTGTTTTTTCTTCGATGAGAGTCAGTTGCCGGGGGGTAGCCCGGCGGCTACTCACTTTTCTTGTTTCGCCAAGAAAAGTAAGCAAAAGAAGGCGACCGCGAAGCCGCTGGCCCTGCGGGCTTCCCAGTGCTGCGCCGCCAAAAATGGGAAGTGAACGAAACTCGCTGCGCTCAGACAACGTTCACTTCTTGATCCATTTTCGGCATCGCATCACTGGCAGCGTCACAGCGGGACGACACGCTTCCTCGCCTTCGGCATCGGGGGCTTGATGCACGGGTGCTAAATTGTTAGTCAGTGTTTTTGGATATTGCCAAATACATCGGGCTTGTCGCAATTCATCACCATCGTAGCTTTTGGTTCGGCAATGCCGAAGGCGAGCCGGACCTGCAGCTTCCGCTGTGACGCTGCCGTTTGTGACGTGCAGAAAATGGAAAGAGAAATGGGCGTTGTCTGAGCGTAGCGAGTTTCGCCCGTTTCCCATTTTTTGCGCGGCACAGACGGGAACCCGAAGGGCAGTGGCTGTGCGGTCGCCTTCTTTTGCTTACTTTTCTTGGCGAAGCAAGAAAAGTGAGTAGCTGCCGGGCTACCCCCGGCAACTGACTCTCTTCGAAGAAAAACAGCATAGGCTATCCCCAGCAGATAACAGTGAGGCGCTTTTATACGGGAATGACAGGCACAGTACAGATGATCAGATTATTCCGCGCTGGCTTTGGTTACCGCCGTCAAGGTAGTCGCCTTGATCTTCGATTCCAAACCTTTGCCCTTGCGTGCACGCTTGCCGATATGCACAGCGAGCCCCGATGCCGACAGCAATATTTCCTGCGCTTTGGCACCGCGTCCGATGCCGGACACGACTACGCCGCGTTGGCTGATAGGCTGCGCTGCCAGCAGCTTCTCGTTCTTTTCCAGTTCCATCAGAATCACACCACGACCGCCGGCAGTCAGCGATTTGATTTCATCTATGCCGAATACCAGTACGCGCCCTTTTTCCGACAGGCAGGCAATTGCACTGGCGCCAGCGATCAGCGGACGCGGTGCCAGCGGTTCATCGCCGTCATCCAGTGTGATGAAGGCTTTGCCGCCGCGTGTGCGGCTGACCATATCGCCGGACTTGGCGGTGAAGCCGTAACCGGCGGTTGAGGCCAGCAGCAAGGTGACGTCGGCCGGGCCGGCGAAGTAATGCAGCACGCGCGTGCCGCTCGCCAGTTCAACCAGGGTCGTGATAGGTACGCCATCGCCGCGTGCACCGGGCAGGGCAGCGACGGCAACCGAGTAGATACGGCCATTCGAGCCGAAGACCAATAGCGTATCGACAGTGCGGCACTCGAACGTGTCGTACAGCGCATCGCTGGCCTTGAAAGTAAATTGCGCGGCGTCGTGACCGTGGCCGGTGCGTGCGCGCACCCAGCCTTTTTGCGAAATGACGACCGTCACCGGTTCATCGATCACCTTGGTTTCGACCACGGCTTTTTCTGCGACTTCGATCAGCGTGCGGCGTTTGTCGCCGAACTGTTTCTCATCCGCTTCGATTTCCTTGATGACCAGGCGCCTCATCGACGATGGATTGTCGAGCAGATCCTGCAGAGTCGATTTTTCGCTGCGCAGTTCTGCCAGTTCCTGCTGGATCTTGATGGTTTCCAGACGCGCCAGTTGACGCAGGCGAATTTCAAGAATGTCGTCTGCTTGACGCTCAGACAAGCGGAACGCATCCATCAGGGCAGGCTTGGGTTCATCCGATTCACGGATGATTTTGATCACCTTGTCGATGTTGAGCAGGATTGCTTCGCGACCTTCGAGGATATGGATACGGTCGTTAACTTTTTGCAGTTTGAATTGGGAGCGACGCGTGATCGTCGTGAAGCGGAAATCCACCCATTCACGCAGGATGTCGCCCAGCGCCTTTTGCCGTGGCTTGCCGTCGCCGCCTATCATGACCAGATTGATGGAAACGCTGGTTTCCAGCGAGGTATGCGCCAGCAGCATATTGGTGAATTCGGTCTGGTCCTGATTTTTCGATTTTGGTTCGAACACCAGACGCACAGGCGCATCGCGGCCGGATTCGTCACGCACCGTATCGAGCATCGCCAGCACGGTTTGTTTCAAGGCCAACTGTTCCGGCGACAGCGATTTCTTGCCGAGTCTTATTTTCGGATTCGTCAGTTCCTCGATTTCTTCCAGCACGCGTTGCGATGAGGTGCCGTGCGGCAGTTCGGTCACGACTGCCTGCCACTGGCCGCGCGCCATGTCTTCTATCTTCCACGTTGCGCGCACCTTGACGCTGCCGCGGCCGCTGCGATAAATATCGCTGATGGCAGTCGGTGAAGTGATGATCTGTCCGCCGCCGGGGAAATCCGGGCCCGGCACTATCGCCACCAATTCTTCGTGCGTCAATTTAGGATTGCGTATCAGGGCAACCGCCGCTTGCGCGACTTCACGCAGATTATGCGAAGGAATTTCGGTTGCCATGCCGACGGCAATGCCGGATGCGCCATTCAATAATACGAAAGGCAATCGGCTGGGCAGCAGTTTCGGTTCTTCGGTCGAACCGTCGTAGTTGGGCTGGAAATCGACGGTGCCCATATCGATTTCTTCCATCAGCAATTTTGCGATAGGCGTCAGGCGTGCTTCGGTGTATCGCATTGCCGCGGCACCGTCGCCATCGCGCGAACCGAAGTTGCCCTGGCCATCGATCAATGGATAACGCAAGGAAAAATCCTGCGCCATGCGCACCAGTGCGTCATAGACGGATTGATCGCCGTGCGGATGCAGTTTGCCGAGTACGTCACCGACTACGGCTGCTGATTTGCGCGGTTTGGCGGCAGAGTTCAAACCCAGTTCATTCATCGCAAACAGGATGCGGCGTTGTACCGGTTTCTGGCCATCGCAGACATCCGGCAGGGCACGGCCCTTGACCACGGAAATTGCGTAATCCAGATATGCGCGTTCGGCAAAAGTTGCCAGTGTCAGTGATTCGCCGTCATCGGCTGGTACTGCAGTGTCAAAAAGATTAGCTTGATCGGTCATTATTGTTTGGTTTTTACAGAGATTATTCGATGGACGTAATTGGGTAAGTAGACGATGTGTCCACAGGAGAGCTGGTGTCGCGTCGTCCCGGGATGATCATGTGTATGCGTTTGGAATCCGAACGCCGACTCGAGAAAACAGCATTGTCCGCAAAGTGCGAGGTCGGCTGATACAGCTTGTAAAACTGCGTGACCAGCTTGACGTAATTGCGGGTTTCCGGAAACGGCGGAATCGTATTGTTGTATTTCTGAATCGCACCTTCGCCGGCGTTATACGAGGCCAACACCAGATGCTGCTGATTCGGATACATGTCGCGCAGCACGCGGAGGTAACGTGCGCCCAGGCGGATATTGGTTTTCGGATCGGTCAGTTTTTGTGCAACGCTTTTTTTACGATCGGCTTGCAGGCCGAAACGCTCGGCGGTTGCCGGCATCAACTGCATCAATCCGACTGCGCCTTTGGGCGAAACGGCATTCGGATTGAAACCCGATTCTGCCGCCATCACTGCCTTGAGCAAGGCCGGATCGAGATTGAATTCATTGGCTGCATCGTTCAACAGCTTTTCGTACTTTTTCAGATTCGGGTGTTGCGACAGATAGCGGAATAGCGGCGTTTCTTTTTCTGCAGGATCTTGGCCGTTACTTAGTGGAACGAGTCTGGCCGCATTCAAAACCTGATCGCCGCGTGCAAATAACTGGTAACGCTGGTCGAGTTTTTCCGTCGCAAAATGCGCATCGCCGTTGGCATCGATATAGCCGTACACGTCTGCATGCGCAGCAATGCATAACAGCGATAAGGATAAGGCCAGCAGGGAAGTGCGCACGATGTTCATGATCAGATATCGGCCTCTGCTTCGTTGCCGTGCTCTTCTATCCATGTGCGGCGTGCAGCGGCTTCGCCTTTGCCCATCAGCATGTTGAAGCGCGCTTCAGAGAAGTCCAGATCGAATTCGCCGAGCGAGACTGGCAACAGGCGGCGGGTATCCGGATTCATCGTGGTTTCCCACAATTGTTCCGCATTCATTTCACCAAGACCCTTGAAACGCGAGATGGCCCACGCCGATTCCTTGACGCCATCCTTGCGCAATTTGTCTTCGATTGCCGCCAGCTCGCCATCATCGAGTGCATAGATTTTTTGAATCGGCTTCTTGCCGCGCGCAGGTGCATCGACACGATACAGCGGTGGTCGCGCGATGCAGATGTGACCGCGATCTATCAGTTGCGGGAAGTGTTTGAAGAACAGCGTCAACAACAGCACCTGAATGTGCGAACCGTCGACGTCCGCATCGGACAGGATGCAGATGCGGCCGTAACGCAGGCTGCTGAAATCGACAGTATCGTTTTTACCATGAGGGTCGATGCCGATCGCGACGGCGATGTCGTGAATCTCATTGTTGGCGAACAGGCGGTCGCGCTCGGTTTCCCACGAATTGAGTACCTTGCCGCGCAGTGGCAAGATGGCCTGGAATTCCTTGTCGCGCCCCATCTTGGCTGAGCCGCCGGCGGAGTCGCCTTCGACCAGGAAGATTTCATTGCGCGAGGTATCGCTGGACTCGCAATCGGTCAGCTTGCCCGGCAAGACGGCAACGCCTGATGATTTTTTCTTTTCTACTTTTTGTGCCGAACGCAGACGCGATTGCGCCTGCTTGATGACGAGTTCTGCCAGTTTCTTGCCGTAATCGACGTGCTGGTTCAACCACAGTTCAAGCGCCGGGCGCGTATAGGTAGCCACCAGACGCACTGCATCGCGTGAATTCAGGCGCTCCTTGATCTGGCCCTGGAATTGCGGATCGAGCACTTTGGCCGACAGCACGAACGACACGCGTGCGAACACGTCTTCCGGCAACAGCTTCACGCCTTTCGGCAACAGCGAATGCATTTCGACGAAACTTTTTACCGCGCCGAACAAGCCTTCGCGCAAGCCGGATTCATGTGTGCCGCCGTTGGAAGTCGGAATCAGGTTGACATAGGATTCGCGCACTACGGCGCCGTCTTCAGTCCATGCGACGACCCATGCTGCGCCTTCGCCTTCGGCAAAACCTTCGGTATCGGCATTGGCGTATTGCTCGCCTTCAAATAGAGGAATAACCGTTTCTGCATTCGATGCCTGCGCCAGCGATTCGGTCAGGTAACCGCGCAAGCCCTGATCGTATTGCCAGGTTTGCGTTTCACCACTTTTGGCATGCACCAGTGTGACTTTGACGCCCGGCAGCAGCACCGCCTTGGAGCGCAGCAGGCGTTGCAGTTCTGCTTGCGGAATGACAGAGGAGTCGAAATATTTTGGATCGGGCCAGGCCGTGACACGTGTACCGCTGCGCTTTTCATCGCGGGTAATGGCACGCGACTTCAGGGGCTCGATGACATCGCCGCCGGAAAAAGTCAGCGTGTGCACGCCACTTTCGCGCCACACGGTAATTTCCAGCCGGGTGGAAAGTGCGTTCGTGACCGAAACGCCAACGCCGTGCAAGCCGCCGGAGAATGCGTATGCGCCGCCAGAGCCCTTGTCGAATTTGCCGCCCGCATGCAAACGCGTAAAGACGATTTCCACTGTCGGGATTTTTTCTTCCGGATGCAGGCCGACTGGAATGCCGCGACCGTCGTCTTCGACGCTGACGCTGCCGTCCGTATTCAGGGTGACGACGATGTTCTTGCAATAGCCGCCCAGCGCTTCATCGGAGGCATTGTCGATGACTTCCTGAATGATGTGCAGCGGGTTCTCGGTACGGGTGTACATGCCGGGACGTTGCTTGACCGGCTCCAAACCTTTCAATACACGGATGGAGGATTCGCTATAGTCTGCAGAGGATTTTTTAGTGGCCATTCAATCTGATACGAGTAAGGAGCGGAAAAATAATTGCATGTCGCTTATGCAACACGGCACAGCATGGAGTGTCTGCATTCTAATGAAAAAAACCGAAGTGCATCATTTAACGTGTGGATCCCGGAGGAGGAAAAGAGAGGGAATTGTTAAATAAGGTTAGATCGGTGATGCGCCACTAGTACTTTCTGAATAAAAACGTTCAAATGTGAGGAATTTGATAAATAGTTGACATAATTTTATACATTTCTCTCTGCTGCTTTCCTGATTTCTTCATGGCAACAGCAATTTTTTGTGAGATGAATGTTAAATATGCAACATATATCTGCCTCAAATATTGGTATAAAGATGTTTGTATATAGAACAGCGATTGCGTTTTCCTTCCTGACCGATGCCCGTTAACAGTTTCCCCTTTGCGGTACGCCTGATTGGTTTCAATCAACAGGAGACCGATATCTTCGATGCCACTTTTGCCTTGGACCAAGGCAAGGGCTATGGCTATTTTCGTTTGGCCGAAGATAATTTGCAGGATCCTGATTTATATATCGCCAACGGGGAAGACCTGCGTGCATTGGTAGCCGTATCCGATTTGCGCCCCAGCGATGTGCGGCCGGTGCTGCTGGTCGGTACGCCCGTTATTGCGTTGCCGTATGCGCGGGTGGAGCGTCCCATACGCTGGCAGCGACTGTTTGAGGCACTGGATGCATTGATCGAAAAACGCGCCGATACGCTGGCGCGGCTGGAGGCGTCCGATGTCATCCTGGTGCCGGAGCGCAGACGGCGTAATCGGGTCGATATCGATTTGACCGATCCGGTTGCCTACGAAGGTTTGCGTACCGAGTTGCCGCATGGCGGAGCCGTGCTGTTGATCGACAAGACACCGGCCTTTCGCGATTTCGTCGCCGAATTTATGGCGCGTTATCAGGTTGAGGTTTTGTGGGCCAAGGGCGAATCGGAAGCGGAGGGCGCCTGCGTGCGTCAACGCGTATCGGTGGTGTTGATTAATACTTCGGTGTCGGATATCGATCCGTTTCGTTTATGCCAGACGGTCAAAACGGCACGCCCGCACGACAAGACTTCCGTCATTTTTCTGGTCAGCAAATCTGCTGATTACGATGTCGAGATGGGGCGCAAGGCGGGGGTGGACGGTTTTCTGACCAAGCCGGTTGCCAGCCATCATTTGATTAGCGCGCTGAAAAAATTCATGCATCTGCCGCGCTAACTCCGGCACCATGCCGGACGCAGTGACTCTCTTGCGCGCGGCCTTTCTTCTGCCGTAGCTATTTGCTCAGCGTGCGCATGCCGCGCTCCAGACCTTCCAGCGTCAACGGATACATGCGATTGTCCATCTGCTGCCGGATGATCGCGATCGACTGCCGGTATTCCCAGATATTTTCCGGTTCCGGATTGAGCCAGATATAGCTGGGGAACATTCTGGTAAAACGCTGCAGCCATTCGGCGCCCGCTTCCTTGTTGTGATAATCGATCGCCGCGCCTGCCTGCAGGATTTCATACGGACTCATCGTGGCATCGCCGACGAAAATGAGTTTGGTGTCGGGCGAATACTTGCGCAAGACATCCCAGGTGGCAAAGCGTTCGGCGTGCTTGCGCTGATTGTTGCGCCACAGGTAGTCGTAGACGCAATTATGGAAATAATAAAATTCCATATTCTTGAATTCGCTTTTCGCCGCAGAAAACAATTCTTCAATGCGCTGGATATGTTCATCCATCGTGCCGCCTACATCCAGCAGCATCAGGATCTTGATGTTGTTGCGGCGCTCCGGCTGCATCTTGATATCGAGATAGCCCGCATTGTTCGCGGTAGCGCGTATGGTGGCATCGAGCGCCAGTTCATCGTGCGCTCCCTGACGGGCAAACTTGCGCAGCCGGCGCAGCGCGACCTTGATATTGCGGGTGCCGATTTCACGCGCCGTATCGTAATCGCGGTAGGTGCGTGTTTCCCATATCTTGACGGCGGAACGATTGCCGCCTTCGCCGCCTATGCGTATGCCTTCCGGATTGACACCGCTATTGCCGAAGGGCGAGGTGCCGCCGGTGCCTATCCATTTGCTGCCGCCTTCGTGACGTTCCTTCTGCTCCTTCAATAATTGCTGCAGGCGTTCGGCGAGTTTGTCGTAACCGAATTTTTCGATCAGCGCACGTTCTGCGGCGCTCAAATCTTTCGCTGCACGTTTCAGCAGCCAGTCGAGCGGTATCGCTGCCTTGTCATCGAAAACGGCAGCAATGCCTTTGAAGTACATGCCGAAGGCACGATCGAATTTGTCGAAGTGCGCCTCATCCTTGACCAGTGTCAGGCGCGCCAGATAGTAGAAATCATCCAGCGAGGGACCAATGACTTCTTTTTCCAGTGCTTCCAGCAGCAGCAAAAATTCCTTGATCGAGACCGGAATTTTTGCCTCTTTCAGCATGAAGAAAAAATCGATTAACACGGCAATTCCTGTCGACGCGCTTTAGCGATTGGTGCGCGACATGAACACCAGTCGCTCGAACAGGTGAATGTCCTGCTCGTTTTTCAGCAAGGCGCCATGCAGCGGCGGGATCACGATTTTGTCATCCTGGCTGCGTAGTGCTTCCGCAGGAATATCTTCCGCGAGCAGAAGTTTCAGCCAATCCAGCAATTCGGAAGTGGACGGCTTTTTCTTCAGACCATTGATTTCGCGCACCTGGTAAAACACTTCGAGCGCCTTTGCCAGCAATTCCTTTTTCAGATCGGGGAAGTGCACGGCGACGATTTGTTCCATCGTATCGCGGTCGGGAAACTTGATGTAATGGAAGAAGCAGCGGCGCAGGAAGGCATCCGGCAATTCCTTTTCATTATTCGAAGTGATGATAACGAGCGGCCGGTGTATGGCTTTCACCATTTCACGCGTTTCGTACACATAGAATTCCATGCGGTCGAGTTCGCGCAGCAAGTCGTTCGGAAATTCGATATCGGCCTTGTCGATTTCATCGATCAGCAAAACCACTTGTTCATCAGCGGCGAATGCCTGCCACAATACGCCCTTGAGTATGTAGTTATCGATGACTTTGACGCGTTCGTCGCCGAGTTGCGAATCGCGCAGGCGCGATACGGCGTCGTATTCATACAAACCCTGCTGCGCCTTGGTGGTCGATTTGATATGCCATTGCAGCAAGGGCATGCCGAGTGCGGCGGCGACTTCTTCCGCCAGCATGGTTTTGCCGGTGCCCGGTTCCCCCTTGATCAATAGCGGGCGTTGCAAAGTCAGGGCCGCGTTGACGGCGAGCTTCAAATCGCCGGTAGTGACGTAAGTGCGGGAACCTTCAAAGTGTGTGTCTTGTCGCATGACGTGTCATTAAGGTGAAAAGAAATCGGAGTATAAGCGAGAACAAGGCAGGCAGCGCTGTCGGTACGGCAACAGTAGATGCCGTATAACAAGACGGGTTTGCCTGCACATGTAGTGCATCGCCCGTTAGTCGTTCCTGGAAATTTTCCTCCATTTCAAGCTATCAATGAAAATCTCTTTTCTCAGAATCTGTGCCGTGTGGCGCAGATTCCATCGTGGTGCATTACGGCATCACACGGATCACGCGTCTTACCTGCCGCAAATTGAATCGCTGATGCGTCGCGCCGATCCTCACGCATCCTGGCATGCGCGCGCCAACTGGATGATCGATCTGGCCGACTGGGTGCGTCGCGAGCCCAAGGTGTCGCTGCTGGGCGAAGGCGCATGGCGGCGCGTCAAGCATCAACGTATCCGTTTCATGCTCGATTGGCTGGATGGCAATCGCGACGTGAAACAAGTCGTGCAGGCAAGTTTGCGCAAGACACTGCGCGAAGCGACCGGCCCCGAGCTTTTTTCAGCCACCGGCCTGCCGCGCGAATCGGCGTTCTTTTCCGAGTTGTCGGAACGCATGGTCAAACTAATCTTGCCGCGCCCGGTCGGGCAGCAGGATTTATCGACCTTGTTTACTGCCATGTTTCCGGATGAGTCGGACGCCGAATGGCTGCTGGAACTCGATCCCAAAACCCTGTCGCGGCTGTGGAAGCTGGCGGGGGACGATGGCATTGCGCACGGTTACCGGCAGCAAATTGATGAAGCCATGCTGTATCTGGTCACGATGGTTATTTCGGTCGGCATCAGCCCGGCGTTTCGTCAACGGCTGGAGCCGCGCATGCCCTTGCTGGCGACACCATTCATGTCGCTGCGCCGCGAGCTGGAAAATTATTTGATGCACAGCGTCAGGGACGACGCAGGCTTGCGCAGCGTGCGCATGCTGATTGCCGTGTGCCAGGCGCAAACCGACAAGATCTATGCGCATCTGGATGAATACGGTGTATCGGTCGGACTGGTTTATCACGTCGAACGCATGCGTGCGCACCTGATCCGGATTTCGCGTCTGCTGGATTTGCGTTCCGCGCCGCATGTAGAGGGCGGCGCGAGTCAGGTGCAGGCAGTGCTGGTCGATCTGATCATCGCCCATCATCGCCGCTCGTCGGTGCGCGAACTGGTCAATCGCAGTTTTTCTCTGCTGGCGCGCAAGATGGTAGAGCGCAATGCCAACCATGGCGAGCATTACATTGCGCGTGATCGCAGCGAATACCGGGCCATGTTCAAGGCGGCCATGTGGGGCGGTGTCATTACCGCTTTCACGGCCTTGATCAAGCTAGGCATTACCGGCCTCGGCCTGGCGCATTTTTTCGAGGGCGCCTTCCTGTCGATTAACTTTGCCTTGAGCTTTCTCCTGATTACCGCAATCGGCGGTGTGCTGGCGACCAAGCAACCGGCGGTTACCGCACCGGCGCTGGCGGCGCAGATGGGCGGCCTGGATACAGTCGAAGGTTTGCGTGAACTGCTGACGCGTATCGCCGCCTTGCTGCGTTCGCAAGCGGCGGCAGTGTTCGGCAATCTGCTGGCTGTGGCGCCAGTGGTGGTGGCGCTGTCATTCGCTGCCGTGCTGATGTTCGACAAACCGATCATGAGTGCGGATAAAGCGCACGCCACCATCGCTTCCCTGTCGCTGGTCGGGGTGACGCCACTGTATGCGGCCTTTACCGGCTTGCTGCTGTGGCTGGCCAGCCTGATGGCGGGTTTTGCCGATAACTGGTTTGCCTTGCGTCGCGTGAAGGAATCGCTCGCACACCATAGGCGGCTGGTGCACGCACTGGGCGCACATCGTGCCGAACGCTGGGCCGGCTGGCTGGAGCACAATGTGTCCAGCATCGTCGGCAATGTGACGCTGGCAGTGCTGCTCGGCATGATGCCGGTGATCGCACAGTTCTTTGGCCTGCCGCTGGATGTGCGCCATGTGACCTTGTCGACGGCGACACTGACGGCGGCAGTGAGCACCCTGGGGTGGGAAGTATTCGCGCTGCCGCAGTTCTGGCTGGCCTGCGCCGGTATCGTGGCGATAGGCGTGCTGAATGTAGGCGTGGCATTTTCCTGCGCGCTGGCGCTGGCCCTGCGTGCACGCGATGTGCCAGGACGGGTGCGCCGACTGGTCTTCCGTGCCGTATTGCGACGCTTTACGCTGACACCTTATGTATTCTTTTGGCCTGTACAGGCGGAAAATACCGCCGCTGCGTCTGCGGTGGAAGAAGGTGAAGTATTGCTGGAAGCTGCGTCGGCAGAGTTGCAGAAAAAAACGGGCACAAAATAAGTTGCGCGCAGTGGGAGATAGGATGACCGAACAGCGGCTTGCGACAAGGCTGTCGGCTGCCGTATTCGCTGCGGTAATTCGCTGTGGTGATTTGAACATGGACTGTCTTGCGGTCTTCAGGTAAAATCGAGCGGTTTTGGTGTAGCCAGGCAATTTTCCCACGCGAGTATGTGGTTTTGCGGCGCTGCAGCAGCGGGTTTCGTATTCACACTATCCACACAGCTATCATGAAAAAACTATTTGCACTTCTCGCGTTCGCGGGTGTGGCCAACATCGCTGTTGCAGCGGAAGTTGTTGGCGATGCCAAGGCTGCTGCCAACAAGGTTTCGATGTGTATCGGATGCCACGCCATCCCGGGCTACAAAGCGACCTTTCCGGAAGTTTATCAAGTCCCCATGATAGGTGGGCAGTCGGAAAAATACATTATCAGCGCGCTGCATGCCTACAAGAAGGGCGAGCGTAATCACCCGTCCATGCACGGTATTGCTGCCAGCATGTCGGATCAGGATATTGCCGACGTTGCCGCTTATTACTCGCAACAGAAATAAGGGAGCCATATGAAAAAAATTCTCGCATTGGCTGTCGTATCGCTGTCGGCAGTCGTCTCATTCAACGCTGCAGCTGAAAGCAAGATTGACGCCGGCAAGGCAGCAGTTGCCAAATACAATTGCGCATCCTGCCACGGTGCCGATTTCCAAACGCCTATCGATCCTGGTTATCCAAAGCTGGCCGGTCAGCACAAGGATTATCTGAAGCACGCCATGGTTGCCTACAAGCGCGGCAATCAGGTTTCCAATGGTCGCAGCAATGCCATCATGGGGCCACTGTCCAAGCAATTGTCGGGTCAGGATATCGAAAACATCGCTACCTACCTGCACAGCCTGCCAACCACACTGGTTCTGCGCAAATAATTATTGGCCGATGTTTCGCCAAATAAAAAAGCCACGGTTCGCCGTGGCTTTTTTACGTCTGTCTCGCGTTTTGCTTCAGCGTCGCCTGATGCATTCGATGTAGGCCGCGCCATCCGGCGGCAGGCCGTTGCGCTGCGAAGTCCAGATCATCTCGCCCAGGCATTCCATGATGTGATGATGCGCCTCATGCTCGGAGCCCAGTCTATGCGCCAGGCCGGTATAGGCGGCGCGAATTCCGGGCGGCTGGTCGATGGAAATCTGTTCGGCAATCGACAGGTGCATGGACAGATGCAGGAAGGGATTGGCCTGGCCTGACTCCACCGAATAATCCTGTGCCAGCGCGGCTTCCACATCCGTCAACGCATCTGCGTATTCCGGGTGCTGGATGATCCAGTCGCGCGCGATTGCTTCCAGTGGAGTGAGGATTTCATTGGCGCGCTGCTTGCGAAATGTTTCGCAGAAAAAGCGACGTACATCGTGTTGTGATGGTGTGAACATGAAGATAGTGAAAGAGATAGTTCATTGAACGCAGGCTGCCATTGTACGTGGCTTGCTGCCGAACTGCCGGGCGGGTTTCGGTTAACATATAGGTCTATTGTATTTTTTGCCGCGATTGCCGCCTTGCGGCATGTTTTTTGAAAATCTGAATAAGAAAGTCCTCATGTTGAATCAGCAAGCGCTTGAAACTCTTTTTACCCATGCCCATACCAATACCGTCTGGCAAGACAAGCCGGTCACCAATGGCCAGTTGCGCGAGATTTATGAATTGATGAAATGGGCGCCGACCTCGATGAACTGCCAGCCGGTACGCATCGCCTTCGTGAAGTCGCCGGAAGCGAAAGAAAAGCTGGCAGCATGTGTCTCCGCCGGTAATGTACAGAAAGTCAAAACCGCGCCTATTACCGCCATCATCGGTATGGACATGGCGTTCCCGCGCAAGATGCCGCAGTTGTTTCCGCACATGGATGCGCAGGCACTGTTTGCCGGCAACGAAAAACTGACCGAAGAAACGGCTTTCCGCAACTCTTCGCTGCAAGGCGCTTACTTCATTATGGCGGCACGCGCGATCGGCCTGGATTGCGGCCCCATGTCAGGCTTCGATGCGGCGAAAGTGAATGAAGCCTTCTTTGTCGGTACCCATGTGCAGGCGAATTTCCTCTGCAGCATAGGCTATGGCGATCATGAAAAAATCAAGCCGCGTTTGCCGCGTCTGACGTTCGAAGCTGCGTGCGCCATCGTCTTGTAACCATACTGAAGAGACGTCCTGTGTCTGCCGGCCCTAGACGCCTTTGGCGGGCAAGGGCGTCTTCTGCTTGTATTCGCATAAATCGGCAATGATGCAATTCCAGCATTTGGGCGTGCGTGCGATGCAGGTATAGCGGCCGTGCAGGATCAGCCAGTGATGGGCATCCTGCCGGAATTCCGGCGCGACAAATTTCATCAGTTTTTGCTCGACGATATCGACGTTCTTGCCCGGGGCAATGCCGGTGCGATTCGAGACGCGAAAGATATGCGTATCGACGGCGATGGTCGGCTCGCCGAAGGCTGTATTCATCACCACATTGGCGGTTTTTCGGCCGACGCCGGGCAAGGCTTCCAACTCTGCGCGCGTACGCGGCACTTCGCCGCCATGTTCGGCGATCAGTATCCTACAAGTTTCAATGACGTTTTTTGCCTTGGTGCGATACAAGCCTATGGTCTGGATGTAGGGCATCAAGCCTTCCACACCCAGCGCATAAATTTTCCTCGGCGTACCGGCGTGCGGATACAGTTTGCGCGTGGCCTTGTTGACGGAAACGTCGGTTGCCTGCGCCGACAGCAAGACCGCGATCAGTAACTGGAATGGCGTCTGGTATTCAAGTTCGGTAGTGGGATGCGGATTGGCAGCGCGCAGTCGGTTGAAAATTTCACGGCGTTTTTCCGCGTTCATTGATCATCCTTTTCTGCCTGTTCTTTTTTCAGGCGCGCACGTTCGATGGCGGCTTGAATAATGGCTTTCTTGCGTGCCTGTTCGGTTTGTTCCGCTTCCGAGAGCGGCGTTTCGGATTGCAAGGCCTGCAGTTTGGCGGCAGCCTTGGCTGCCAGCCGCGCCTCGTTTTCTTCTTTTTCGCGTTGCAAACGCAGCGTGCGGAAATCATGTCTTGCGCGTGCCGCATCGGCTTCTGCCTGCGACCACGCATCCCAGCCGGTTTTACCCGGCGTGTACTCGACCATTGCAATGCAATCGACCGGGCAGGGCGCCACGCACAGATCGCAGCCGGTGCACAGGTCGGTGACGATCGTATGCATCTGCTTGGCGGCACCGACGATCGCATCGACCGGACAAGCCTGTATGCACAAGGTGCATCCTATGCACAAACTTTCATCGATGAATGCAACCGGACGTGGCCGTTCCACGCCATTGACCGGATTGATGGGGATGACCTTCTTGCCCAATACCTGTGCCAGTCGTGCCACGCCTTCGATGCCGCCTGGCGGACACTGGTTATAACTGGCGCGACCGTCGGCCATCGCTTCTGCATAAGGACGGCATGCGGGGTAGCCGCATTTCGTGCATTGCGTTTGCGGCAGCAGGTCTTCAAGCTGATCGGCGAGCGATTTTTCAGTGGGTGATGACACAGCGGAAAATAAAAGGATAAAACACGATTATCGTCTTATACGGGACGATGCGCCAAATAGAAAAACGCGGAGATTGCGTTGGACGGATTTCCTCCGTGTATTTGGCGCACTGTATCAGGAGTGTTTGGCAATAAACTCGCCGATTTTCGGCGCAATGATCTCGCGCCATTTGCGGCCCGAGAAGATGCCGTAATGTCCGCATTGCGGTGCGGTGAATTGCTGTTTGTCCGATTTGGGAATCGAGGAACACAAATCCTGTGCGGCATGGGTTTGTCCGGCACCGGAAATATCATCCTTCTCGCCTTCGATGGTAAACAAGGCGACCGATTTGATATCCTGCGGCCGCACCAGCTTGCCTTCGACTTCCCAGGTGCCCAGCGGCAGGCGATGTTCCTGAAAAACTGTTTTGATCGTTTCCAGATAATATTCGGCCGGCATATCCAGTACGGCATTGTATTCATCGTAGAACTTGCGATGCTCTTCTGCCGATTCGTTGTCGCCTTCGCGCAGGTGCATGTAAAAATCCCAGTGGCTTTGCGCATGACGACCGGGATTCATGGCGATGAAACCGGCGTGCTGCAGGAAGCCCGGATAGACCTTGCGCCCGAAACCGGGATAACTGGTCGGCACGCTGTAAATCACCTGATTTTCAAACCATGCATGCGGTTTTTCAACGGCCAGATCATTGACCTGTGTCGGCGATTTGCGCGCATCGATAGGGCCGCCCATCATCGTCATCGTTTTAGGCAGCTTGGGATCGTGCTCGCTGGCCATCAGTGAAATCGCGGCCAGCACCGGCACGGTAGGCTGGCATACTGAAATCACATGCAGATCCGGTCCCAGCTTGCGGATGAAATCCTGGATGTAATACACGTAATCATGCAGATGGAAGGAACCTTCCGTCAGCGGCACCATGCGCGCATCTGTCCAGTCGGTAATATAGACATCGTGATCCTGCAGCAGACTGCGCACGGTGTCGCGCAGCAAGGTTGAGTGATGACCGGACAGGGGCGCTACCAGCAGGACGACAGGCTGTTTCAAGGCGGCGAATTCCTTCGCCGACAATTTCTTCTTGAAATGAATCAGGGTGCAGAAGGATTTTTTCTCTGTCTCTTCTTCAACGATGGCGACAGTTTTGCCTTTCACCAATACAGACTTGATATCGAAATTCGGTTTTTCGTATTGTTTACCGAGGCGGTATAGGAGTTCGTAACCGGCGGCAATGCGTTGCGCATACGGCGTATAAGCCAGCGGCGACACCGGATCGGTAAATAGTCTGGACGAGGCCTCGGCCCAATCCGTCAAAGGATTGAGCAGGCTGCGATTGAATTCATGCAATTGGTAAAGCATAGCGGCCTCTTTCGATGGCGATCATTGAAAATGATTGTCGCTACAAAACACTTATATTGCAATGCACCATTACCAACTAATTGGAAGATACGGGTCTGGGTGCACATTTATTGTATGAAATACAATAAATTGACTGATTATTTGCCGTCATGTCGCGAACATGGTCGCAAATAAAAAACGCCCCGTGGCGAACCAGGGGGCGTTTTCAGGCAGTGAGCTTTTTCAGCGTTTCAAGAACTGCAGTTTATCTGTCTTGTCTTTCCATTCCTCGGCTTCCGGCAAGGGCGCCTTGGTTTTGGTGATGGATGGCCAGTTGCGCGCAAGCTCAACGTTCAGCTTGATGTAATGTTGCTGATCGGCCGGCACATCTTCCTCTGCATAAATTGCATTTACCGGGCACTCGGCTACGCATACTGCGCAATCGATGCATTCATCGGGATCAATCGACAGGAAATTCGGGCCTTCGCGAAAGCAATCCACCGGGCATACATCGACACAGTCTGTGTAACGGCAAAGTACGCAGGAATCGGTCACTACGTGGGTCATACCAGTCCTAACTGAAATATTTGAAATGAAGCCGGCTAGGCTATGACGAGGGTATGCAACTTCATATACCCGATAGCAGCCGCAAAGCAGTGTATTTTAAGGCATATCGCTCTTTCCCACAAACCAAGCTTATACCGATTCTGAATAAGTAAATGCATTCAGTGTCTGAGGCAGCCGCGCATTCAGTCTTAGGGACTGCGCATAAATGCATCGCAGGCATTGCTGACAAGACATAATTTTTCTGGGATAAAATGGCGCTTCCTCATCTCGGAGTCACGCATGCGTGCAAATATCTTCGTCGGCATGCTTGCCCTGACCCCTGCACTGTGTGGTGCGGCAGAATTGAACGGCGGTGGTTTATCCATCCTGTGGGGCATTCCGTTTACCGGTTTGTTGTTGTCCATTGCCTTGTGCCCTTTGTTGATGCCCGGTTTCTGGCATCACCACTTCGGAAAATTGACGGTGGCATGGTCGCTGGCATTTCTGTTGCCGTGCGCCTTCTACTTCGGTACCACGACGGCCGTGCATGGTGCGGTGCATGCATTTGTTGCCGAGTTTTTCCCCTTTCTGATGTTGATTACCTCATTGTTTGTCGTGGCCGGCGGCATTTGCGTGCGCGGCAATCTGCACGGCACACCGGCGCTCAATACCGGTTTGCTGGCAATCGGTACGGTGCTGGCGAGTTTCATGGGCACCACCGGTGCAGCCATGCTGTTGATACGCCCGCTGATACGCGCGAACGATAATCGCAAGCATGCAGCGCATATCGTCGTGTTTTTCATCTTTCTGGTGGCAAATGCCGGCGGTGCCTTGACGCCGCTCGGTGATCCGCCGCTCTTTCTCGGCTTCCTGAAGGGCGTGGATTTTTTCTGGACGGTGCGTCATTTGTTTGCACCGACGCTGTTCCTGTGCAGCGTGCTGTTGATTATTTTTTATCTGCTCGATAGTCACTACTATCACAAGCGCGAAGAGATAAAGCCGCCGGCGCAGGACCCGACGCCGGATTCGGCGCTCCGTTTTGAAGGCAAGGTCAATTTTGCCTTGCTCGGCGCAGTGGTTGCGCTGGTATTGATCAGCGGCTTCTGGAAACCCGGCATTGCTTACTCCTTCTTCGGCAATACGGTGGAGTTGCAAAATCTGCTGCGTGACGGCTTGCTGATTGTCGTGATTTTCCTGTCCCTGTGGCTGACGCCGGAAGGCGCACGTCGCGGTAATGATTTTTCCTGGGGCCCGATCCAGGAAGTAGGTAAATTATTTGCCGGTATTTTCATCACCATCATTCCCGTGATCGCCATGCTGCGCGCTGGCGAGTCCGGCGCATTTTCAAGCATCGTACGTGCCGTGACGGATGGCAACGGCGCACCGATCAATGGCATGTATTTCTGGGCGACGGGAATACTTTCATCCTTCCTCGACAATGCGCCTACGTATCTGGTTTTCTTCAATACGGCAGGCGGCGACGCAAGCACGCTGATGACTACAATGGCGTCGACACTGGCGGCGATATCCTGCGGCGCGGTATTCATGGGCGCCAACAGTTATATCGGCAATGCACCGAACATGATGGTGAAAGCGATCGCAGAAGAGCGCGGCATCCGTATGCCTTCGTTTTTCGCTTACATGGCCTGGTCGTGCGCGATCCTGATACCCTTGTTTGTCTTGATGACCTTTATCTTTTTCGTTTAAGGAAATGCATATGAAGCAGAAAATACTCGTAGCGCGTGCAACTTTTCCTGATGTAATCGAGCGTTTGCAGCAGCAGTTCGAAGTCGAATCGAATCAGGAAGACAGGATTTTTTCACCCGCCGAGCTGCATGAAAAGATGCAGGGAAAAGAGGGAGTGATCATCACCAGCAGCGAAAAACTGTCGGGCGAAGTGATTACTGCCAATCCGCAACTGAAGGCGATCTGCAATGTGGCAGTCGGCTATAACAATATCGATGTGGCAGCGGCAACCAAGGCCGGCATCATGGTAACCAATACACCGGATGTGCTGAACGAGACGACGGCGGATTATGCGTGGACGCTGCTGATGGCGAATGCACGGCGGACTTCAGAATCTGAACACTATCTGCGTGCCGGCAAATGGAAGAACTGGCGTTTCGATCAATTCCTCGGCGCCGATATTCACGGCGCGACCCTCGGTATTCTCGGCATGGGTCGTATCGGGCAGGCAATCGCACGCCGTTCCATGGGTTTCGACATGCAGGTGATTTATCACAATCGCAGCCGCCTCACGCCGGAACAGGAAGCGCACGCAAACAATGCACGTTACGTCAGCAAGGAAGAATTGCTGCGTACGGCCGATCATTTGATACTGGTGTTGCCGTATTCGGAGCAAACGCATCACATCATCGGTGCGGCCGAACTGGCGCTGATGAAACCGACCGCGACGCTGGTGAATATCGCGCGCGGCGGTATCGTCGATGACGTCGCCTTGATCGCGGCTCTACGCGAACACCGGCTTGCCTCGGCCGGACTCGATGTGTATGAAAACGAACCAGCCTTGCATCCGGATTTTCTGACCCTGTCCAATGTCGTGCTGACACCGCACATCGGCAGCGCATCGGAAAAAACCCGGCGCGCGATGTCGGATTGCGCCTCGCTCAATATGGTCGCTGCATTGAACGGTCAGCGCCCGCCAAATTTACTCAACCCTGAAGTTCAAGCAAAGAAATAGAAGATGGCCGATATCAGTATCAAGCAGGAGCATCAGCTTCCTTTGTCCAAGGCAAAGGAAGCTGCACAACAAGTGGCAGACAGAATGGCCACGGAATTCAACATGGCGACGCAGTGGGAGGGCGATGTCTTGTCGTTCAAGCGCAGCGGTGTCGCCGGTACGCTTGCATTGAGGGAAACAGAAGCGCAGATCGATATCACACTGGATTTTCTGTTCAAGGCTTTTGCTGGCACGCTGGAAGAAAAAGTGGCGCGGAATATGAAAAAGTATTTTGCCGAAGCAGCCTAAGTCTGTAGTCTGGTCGTAAAAAAGCCCCGTATTTTATGACGGGGCTTTTTCATTTTCCGGCTGTGCAAGCAGAAGTTCAGCCTTTCAGATCATTCACCAGGTCGACATACTGCTGCATCGCCTCGTCCCTGGAAAGTCCTTTGAGATTATTCCACGCATCCCATTTGGCGCGTGCAACAAAGTCGGTCATCGCCGGTTGTTCACCCGTGGCATCACCACCAGCCTGTTTGAACAAGCCGTAGATTTTCAGCAAGGTCAGATTATCAGGACGTTCAGGCAAATTCTTGGAATCTGTCAGCGCTTGATCAAATTGTTCCTGCAGGCTCATAGCTGCTCCCAGTAAAAAGTGGTTGAGAACGATCGGAAGATGCCTGATCGCAGTGCAATCCGGATTTATACGCCCAGCAATTCCACTTCAAAAATCAGGGTTGCGTTCGGTGGAATGACACCGCCTGCGCCGCGTGCACCGTAACCCAGCGAGGCCGGAATGATCAGTGTACGGGTGCCGCCGATTTTCATGCCTTGCACGCCTTCATCCCAACCCTTGATGACATGGCCTGCGCCTAGCGGGAACTGGAATGGATCGTTGCGATCCTTGCTGGAATCGAATTTTGCGCCAGCGCTGCCGTCCGGGTTTTGCAGCCAGCCGGTGTAATGCACGGTGACATGGTTGCCTGCGGCTGCTTCTGTGCCGTCGCCGACAACTTTGTCTTCGTATTGCAAACCGGATGAGGTCGAGGTCGTTGCCATGTTTATTCCTTTGAAAATATGATCAGAAAGTGGACAGATTGTAGCAGGTGAAGACGCTTTTATCCGTCTGCACATGGCTGGCCGACGTGGAAGAATCCGGCGCGGTAAAATGGGCACTCTTCGCGCAGACTGGCATGCATAGCCAGATTCCCTGGCTGCGAATCTGATTTCTCTAAGGATATTTCCATCATGCGCCCGGTATTGAATGCATTCGGACGAGCCCTGTTATCCCAGTTGCACATCAGGATGCTGTTGTTGAGCGTGCTGCCGTTCGCGCTGTCGATTGCAGTCTGGGGCGTCGTTTTGTGGCTGTATCTGCAAAGCATGATTGATACGCTGCAAAATTATTTTGTTGAAAACGATGGCTTTCGCGTGACCAACGAGGTGCTGCTGTGGCTGGGCATGGGAGCACTGAAAACAGTCGTGGTGCCCTTGATTGCGATGTGGATACTGTTGCCGCTGATGATACTGACGGCATTGATTTTCGTCGGCATGATGGCAATGCCGGTGATTGCGAAGCACGTCGGCAGCCGGCAATACCAGGAACTGGAAACGCGCAAAGGCGGCACCTTCTTTGGCAGTTTGTGGATGTCGACTTCATCGTTCACGATTTTTCTGGTGTTGTGGCTGGTGACTTTGCCGCTCTCGCTGATTCCACCTCTTACTTTCGTGATCCAGCCTCTGCTGTGGGGCTGGCTGACGTATCGTGTGATGGCTTACGATGCGCTGGCCGATCATGCCGACCCCGAGGAACGCAAGCTTATCTTGCGCATGCATCGCTGGCAGTTGCTGGCCATCGGTGCGATTACCGGCGCAATGGGTGCTGCACCTACTCTGTTATGGCTGGGCGGCGCCTTCTCGGTGATATTTTTTCCGGTACTGGCAGCCGGCGCAATCTGGTTGTATATATTGGTATTCATCTTCAGCGGCTTGTGGTTCCAGCATTACTGTATGGACGCCTTGAAACGCCATCGCGCTGCCGGTGTATCGCCACCTGCTGTCGAACCGCCGCTGATCGAAGACGCAAAATAAATCGACGCGCTCCTTTTCAGGCGCTTCTTACACTACTGCAAGAAAGAAAAACATGGCATTCGGACTCATCATCATCGGCGATGAAATCCTGTCCGGCAAACGCGAGGACAAGCATTTCCCCAAGGTTCTGGAATTGTTCGGTGCGCGCGGATTATCGCTGGAGTGGGTGGAAATCCTGGGCGACGATCGCGCGCGGATTACTGCGACGCTCAAGCGCACCTTCGCCAGTGACGACATCGTGTTCAGCTGCGGCGGCATAGGCGCCACGCCGGACGACCATACGCGGCAATGTGCGGCAGCGGCACTCGATGTGCCTGTCGTTCTGCATCCGGAAGCGAAACAAAAAATCCAGGAGCGCATGCTGGACATGGCGCGTGAAGCGAACGTGCCCTTCGACTTGAACCGGCCGGAAAATCTGCATCGCCTGAAGATGGGTGAATTTCCGCAGGGTGCAGAGATCGTGCCCAATCCGTACAACAAGATTCCCGGTTTTGCGATTCGCCACGGACATGGCGGCGCGCATTATTTCATGCCGGGTTTTCCGGTGATGGCGTGGCCGATGATGGAATGGATACTGGATACGCATTATGCGCATCTGTTTCACCAGCAAGCGAAATTTGAAAAATCAGTGCTGGTTTTCCAGTCCATGGAATCGGCGCTGACTCCTTTGATGGAATCCATCGAGGATGAATATCCGCAGGTGAAAGTATTCAGCCTGCCTAGCGTGGGCGATGCAGAAACGCGGCGTCATATCGAACTTGGCGTCAAGGGTGAACCGGAGCAGGCTGCCGTGGCATTCGCCAGATTGATCGCTGGATTGGATTTGTTGCAGGTGGAAGTGCAGCACATCTAGCCGGACATGCCAGGCGCTTCATTTTCCTTGGTAAATGTCACCACATGGTCGGCTTCCAGCCGTATGCCTATGCGCTCGCCCAGCGCATGATCGTGATGCGAGGGCACCAGCGCCAGCAGCAGCTGGCCGCTAGGCAGCTTCAGCGTGTACAGAAAATCTGCGCCACGAAAGGCCTTGCGCACGACTTCCGCCTGCAGCGGACTGGCGTCGTCATGCACGACGTCATCGGCGCGCAGCAAGACATCAACCTGCTGCCCGTCCGGTGCGTTCGGATCGCATGTTTCCAGACCGTGACACAGCGGTAGCGAACCCAGCTCGATGTTCACGTTCTGTGTCTTCTGATCGATGATGCCGGGGGTGAACACGCCGAGGCCGATAAAGTCGGCGACAAAACGATTGGCCGGGCGGTGATACAGATTGTAGGCATTGTCCCATTGGACGATGACGCCGTCCTGCATCACGCCGATCTGGTCTGCAATCGCAAATGCTTCATGTTGATCGTGCGTGACCAGCACCGCAGTGGTGCCGACTTCTTTCAGGATGTCGCGCACTTCGCTGGCAAGCCTTTCGCGCAAATCCACATCGAGGTTGGAAAACGGTTCATCCAGCAACAGCAGATCCGGTTGTGGCGCCAGCGCACGTGCGAGGGCGACGCGCTGCTGCTGTCCGCCGGATAATTCATGCGGAAATTTTTTCCCTTGCGATGCCAGCCCGACCAGCGTCAGCAATACGGCGATGCGCGCTTGCCGCTCCGGGGCCGCCAGTTTGCGCAGCCCGAAACCGACATTGTCTGCGACCGACAAATGTGGAAACAGCGCGTAATCCTGGAAAACGACGCCGACCTGACGGGTTTCCGGTGTCGCGGTGAAGTGCGCATTGCTGAGCTCCTTGCCGCCCAAGGTAATGCTGCCTTCTGTCAGTGGTTCAAAACCGGCAATGGCGCGCAACACGGTGGTTTTGCCGCAACCGGATTGCCCCAGCAGGCAGCCGATCTGTCCGCGCTGCAATGCAAATGACAGGCTGTGCACAATCTCATGCATCTGCTGACCAAGCCGGTAACCGACCCGGATCGACTCCAGTGACAGATGCGGTGCCAGATGTGACGGCAAAGCGTGTATTGCTGACATGATTTCCTGTTTCAAAAGTAAATGCAGAGATGAAATGAGGGATTGATTATAATTCTCATCCACTCAATCAAGAATGAATTCATGTTTTTTCATGTCCAGAATGCTCTCCGCGCCTGACGCACGGTATCAAGGCGGCGGCCTGCATCCGTTGTTGCTTGCCTCGCTCGTCATCGCTTTGCTGGTGGGCGTTCCGATTGTCGGTGTGCTGTCGAATCTGTTTTCGCATGCCGAATTGAATGCCAGCGCCAGCACCTTTTCGCATTTGTGGGCAACGGTACTGCCCGAATACATCGTCAACAGCGCGATCATCGCGATCATCGTTGCCGTACTGACGGCGACGATAGGCATCGGTTGCGCATGGCTGGTGGCGGTCTTCGATTTCCCCGGCAAGAAATTTTTTGAGTGGGCACTGATCCTGCCGCTGGCGATGCCGGCCTATGTGGTGGCTTACGCCTATACCGACTTTCTGCAGTTCACCGGCCCGCTGCAAACCGGCTTGCGGACGCTGTTCGGCTGGCAGGGAGGGGCATACTGGTTCCCGCAGATTCGTTCGGTGGGCGGTGCCGGTTTGCTGTTTGCCCTGGTGTTGTATCCGTATGTGTATCTGCTGGTGCGCAATGCGTTTATCGAACGCAGTCCGCGCATGTGGGATGCGGCGCGCACTCTGGGCGCCGGCCCGTGGCAGGCCTTCCTGCAAGTGAGTTTGCCGCTGGCGCGTCCGGCTGCTGCTGCCGGTATGGCGCTGGCCCTGATGGAAACGCTGGCCGATTACGGTGCGGTGGCTTACTTCGGCGTGCCGACATTGACGACCGGTATTTATAAATCCTGGTATATCTTTTCCGACCGCACGGCGGCTGCACAAATTGCTGCAGTGCTGTTGATGGTTGTCATGGGATTGATGCTGCTGGAGCAGAAGAGCCGGGGCCGTGCACGTTATTACGCAGTGGGCGGACGCAGCACTGCGCAAGCGGCAACCGTACTCACAGGACGACACGCCTGGGGCGCAAGCCTGTTCTGCGCATTGCCGGTCTTGTTAGGATTCTTTGTACCGCTGATTATCTTGCTGCGTCTGCTGCTGAATGAAGATGCGCTCTCGTTTGGCACACGTTATATAGGCTGGCTGGAAAACACGATTGTGCTCGGCGGCATCACGGCACTGATCGCGGTCGTGATTTGCGTATTGATGGCGTACGCGGCGCGCGTAACGAAGAGCAGGGCGCAGGCCATCTGCAATCGCATCGTCAGTATGGGATACGCGATTCCGGGCGCGGTGATTGCGGTCGGCATCCTGATACCGCTGTCATATATCGATGCGTGGAATAGCGAACACGGGATAACGCTGATATTGAGCGGTAGCGTGATTGCGCTGGTTTATGCTTATCTGGTGCGTTTTCTTGCCGTGTCATTCCAGAGCGTGCAAGCCGGTTTGACCAAGATCACGCCGGCGATGGATGCTAGTGCGCGCAGTCTGGGACATGGCATCGGCTCGATGCTGATGCATATCCATGTGCCGTTGTTATGGCGCAGCGTGCTGACGGCCGGCCTGCTGGTGTTTGTCGATGTGGTCAAGGAATTGCCGGCAACCTTGACAATACGTCCGTTCAATTTCGATACGCTGGCGGTGATTACACATCAACTGGCGTCCGACGAACGACTCGGCGAAGCGGCATTGCCGGCATTGACGATCGTGCTGATCGCCATTGTGCCGGTAGTTATTCTGGCGCGTGCGATCGCCAGGACCAGACCCTGAAGAGAAGCTACAGTTAAAAAAATACCCCGCATAGTGCGGGGTATTTTTTGTCTTCCATCATTTTTTCAAACGATGGAAAGATCGTCTTTGTTTAAGCAGATTTGCGCGCGCGCGCGGTAGTTTTTTCTGTGGCACTGACAAACTGGCTGGCGGCAGCGTTCAAATTGCCTTCCAGCGTTTCCACGGCATGCTTGGTGGTTTTGGACAGTTGTTCGTAACCTGCATTGGCATTGCCGATGGCGGATTTGATGAGCGCAATGGCATTTTCCGAACCGGCCGGTGCGTTCTTGCTCAACTCTTCGACCAGTGACAGCACCTTGCGATTGGTTTCGGCGATTTGCGTTTCCGCCGCCTTGGCAAATTCTGCCTGCGTGCTGGTGGTGATACCGACCAGATGACGGCTGTAGGCCAGGGCTTTTTCTGCAGTTGGCTGTGCTTGCGCAGCGCTCAAGGAAAAGAATTCCTGCGGATCTTTTGCGCTGATCAGTTGCTGTGCAGTGGCGCTCGATTCCTGTAGCGACGATTTGACGACATTCAAATTCAGGTCGACGATTTTTTGCACGCTTTCAAACGCGGTGCTGGCGAAGGAATTCAGGATGGCGAGTTGCGCTTCAAACTGATTTTTGGTGGCAGTTGAAAATTGTTCTGGAATGGCAAACATGGGTTTTCTCCTAGTCGGATGATGCATGATAATACAGGGCAAAGCCGTAATTGATGCGATGCAGCATTTAGGATTTTATGCTCCTTACGCCGCATGTCAAGATAAATTTGTTGCGATGCACAATGGAAATATTTGTGGCGGAAATAGCAACATCCATTCCCGGGCCAGCGTTCCTGGCGCAGCCTGTTTTTGTGACCGGATAATGCAGCGATCTTGCATAAACCATGGGTGCGCGCCGCAAAAAATTCAACACGCGCTGATGGTTTGCGCCGCACACTAGCGGCATCTTTTCGCAGCGCCATGCCAACAATTAATAATAATTCCATGAGTTCTTTCAAAAACACCGCCGCTTCCTGGCTGGCCGCCATGCCTTTGGTGCCTTTTTTCTTCGTGCTGATCTGGAGCACAGGTTTTATCGTCGCAAAATTCGGTTTGCCGTATGCGCCACCATTGACGTTCCTGTCATTGCGCTTCCTCGGTGTGCTGATTATTCTGTTGCCGCTGGTCTTGCTGCTGCGCGCACCGTGGCCCTTGGGCAGCATGCGTCATATCGCGGTGGCGGGAATATTGGTGCAGGCCGGTTATCTGGCGGGTGTGTGGTGTGCCATCAAATTGGGAATGCCGGCCGGTTTGTCGGCCCTGATCGTCGGCATGCAGCCGGTGCTGACGGCATTTGCCGCTCCTCTGATTGGTGAAAAAGTGCGCGGACGGCAATGGATAGGCCTGGTGTTTGGTCTATGCGGCGTGGCGCTGGTGGTTGCCAACAAAATCACATTGACCGGCTTGAGCTGGCAAAGCATAGCCTTGTGCGTGATGGCCTTGCTGTCGATTACGATAGGCACGATGTATCAAAAAAGCTATTGCCCGCATTTTGATTTGCGTACCGGCACCATCGTCCAGTTTGCTGCATCCAGCGTTGTTGTGCTGCCGCTGGCAATCTGGCTGGAGGATTTTTCGCCTGCATTGCAGACAGTGCAATGGACGCCCAATTTCATTGGCGCCATGCTGTGGGCAATCCTGGCCTTGTCGATAGGTTCGATCTTTCTGCTCTTCACATTGATACGCAAGAGCGCTGCCACGCAAGTCACGAGCCTGCTCTATCTGACGCCGCCGACAACGGCCTTGATGGCGTGGGCGGCGTTCGGTGAGGTTTTCAGCCTGATCGGGGTAGCCGGCATGTTGCTTGCCGTGATAGGCGTTGTATTCGTTGTCAAAAAATAGGCGAAATGCGCATATCTGAATGCGTTGGCTGGCAATAAATTGCGCCAATTTTGTGAGTAAAAAAACATCTTCAGTTAGAAAGTAGATTAATGAATGCTGCTAACTATCTAATTCTCTTGCACATTTCACGATATTTGCTACACTGCAATTCATCATTTCTGTACCAATTGGAGACTCGCAGATGCTTAAGTCCGCGTTAGGGGTATTTTTTTCTTTATTAGTGATCGCTCACGCCCCCGTTGCGCAGGCTAAAGAGCTCGCTACCAGTTCGGCGAAAAAAACCACTGCAGCAAAAGCTGCGCCAGCGGCAAAGCGTAAAACAGCATCGAAAAATACTGCCGCGAACAAAGCCACCGGCAAGTCATCCAAGCACACATCTTCCAAGTCGGCTAAACGCAGCAATGTAAAAGCTGCACCCGGCAAAGCATCTCGTTCGCGCAGCGCCTCACTGAATTCCGATGAGAAGCTCGTCAAAAAAGTGGTGACGGTCAATGGCAAGAAGCGGGTTATCTATCAACGCATCGCGCAGCCGGTGATTCCAACGGTGCCGCCTGTCATGACTGCCGGTGATATAGCCGGTTTAAGCATGACGCGTGATGCATTGGCGCTGGCATCCAGTGTGGCGCTGGTAATAGATCAATCCACTTCCGAAGTTCTGTTCGAGAAAAATGCAAATGTCACGTTGCCGATCGCTTCGATTACCAAGCTGATGACCGGTCTGGTAGTAGTGGAAGCGCAGCAGGACATGAATGAAATTCTGGAAGTGACCACTGAAGACATCGATCGCGAGAAAAACAGTTCATCCCGCTTGCGTGTGGGCTCGCAGTTGTCGCGTGCAAACATGCTGCACATTGCCTTGATGAGTTCGGAAAACCGCGCTGCCTCAGCGCTGGGCCGTCACTATCCGGGTGGCCTGCGTGCCTTTGTCGCCACGATGAATGCCAAGGCAAAATCGCTGGGCATGAGAGGTACGCACTATGTGGATTCAACCGGCTTGTCGAGCAACAATGTAGCGAGCGCGCGCGATCTTGCGAAGTTGGTCGTAGAGGCATACAACCATCCGATTCTTCGCCAGTACTCAACTGACTCAAAATATGTGGTGGAACCGGGCGGACGCGCGCTGCAGTATGCAAACTCGAATCGTTTGGTCAGCAGCCCTGATTGGGAAATCGGGCTGCAGAAAACCGGTTATATTTCCGAGGCAGGCCGTTGCCTGGTGATGCAGACGAATATTAATGAACGGCCTATCGTCATGATCTTCCTCGACTCCAAAGGAAAGTTTTCGCGTCTGGGTGATGCGACGCGGATACGCAAATGGCTGGAAACGATGGAGCCGCAAAATGTTGCACGCACGCAGCGCAGGATAGAGGGTTGAGATCATATCGATCATAAAAAAAGCGAACCGAGGTTCGCTTTTTTTATTACGCAAGTACGCAAGATTAATTAGCTGGCGTCGTTTCATTCCCGATATAGCCGAGCGCCACCGATATCTCACGCGCAGTGCGCATCAAATCTTCCAGCCATTCTTCCTGCAGGCGGTCGGCAGGCGCGGAAATCGACAGGCCGGCAATCAGCTTGCCGGTATCGTCATGAATGCCGGCTGCCATGCAGCGCACTCCCAGTTCCAGTTCTTCATTGTCGCGCGCATAGCCATGCGTACGCACCAGGCTTAATTCGTTTTCCAGCCTGTTCAAATCCGTAATCGAATTCTTGTTGTGACCGACCAGATGTGTGCGGATGGCGTAAGCCTGCACCATTTTCGGTTCGTCTATCGACAGAAACAGTTTGCCGGTCGAGGTCAGGTGCAGCGGTGCACGACCGCCGATGGCGCGCACGACCTGCATGCCGGAACGCTCGGAAAAGGCGCGATCGATGTAGATGATTTCATCGTTTTGCCGCACCGATAAATTGACAGTCTGATTGGTTTTTCGATGCAGATGACGCATCAGATCCAGTGCTGCTTCACGTACGCTCAAGCGGCTTTTGACGATATTGCCCAGTTCCAGCAAGCGCATGCCGAGCCGGTACGCGCCGGGCTCCGACCTGTCGACAAAACGCTTGAGGACGAGATCGTTCAGGATGCGATGCGCAGTGGATGGATGCAGACCAGTGACGCGGGAAAGCTCTTTCAGGCTGACCGGATCGGGGTAGGTTGCGAGCGCATCCAGTAGCGACACCATGCGCTCTATGACTTGTATCGAGGTTTTGTCCGTCTCTGCAGAATGATGTGTTTTCATGTTTGACTTATGCGATGCAGTCCAGTCTTTATATCACATTGTGAAAGATGAAAAAAGTTTGCAGCGCTTTATCCGTGCAATTTTTGCATTTTTCAACATGCTGTTTAACGTGATATTCACGAAGTGAATGGCATTGTGCTCATACACTTGTGCCTATGCACTGTTGCACCGATAATCGCGCCACATCCATTCACTAATATCAAATCGCATGATCGATCCAGAACAAGCAGTGAGCGAATTCAAAAGCAAGAGCGGCCTGAAGCGTATTTTTTCTGCCTTCGGTTATTCCATGGCAGGTTTCAAATCTGCATGGCGCAGCGAACATGCTTTTCGTCAGGAATTATTTGTTGTCGTGATTGCGACCATTGCGGCCTTGCTGTTGCCTGTCGCAGCATGGGAGAAGTTGGTGCTGATAGGCGTGTTTGTGCTGGTGCTGATTGTGGAACTGATCAACTCGGCGATAGAAGCGGTAGTGGATCGCGTTTCGCTGGAACGCAATCCGCTGTCGAAGAATGCCAAGGACTTCGGCAGTGCTGCGGTGTTGTTGACACTGACGCTCGCGGCAGCAACCTGGCTGGTTATTTTATGGCCCTTGTTCGCAGGAAAATGAATATCTCTGATGTGAACGAAGAGGCTCGTTCATGGATGATGGAATAAGCTAATAACAAATGTTTATACAGGCTGCCACAAGCATCTTTGCTTATGGCAGCCTTTTTATTTCAGTGTTCGATGGCATGAATTTCATCCAGCGTGGTGCATGCATGATGGGTCGCTCACCACTCTGCGCATGCGCTTATGCAGAGGCATGCCTCGAACGGCTTTGGCATGCAGAACCATATTTCTCGAAGAGTCATAAAAAATCTTTATGCGTAAAACGCATAAGGAAGGATGAAACAATTCGTGTCGTTTTTTTTTGCAGCAATTTAATCTTCAATCCTCAGAAACGAAATGCCCAAGGGGAAAGAAAATGTTGCTCAAAAAATTGATAGCCACCGCCTTCACCATTGCACTGATTGCACCGGCAGTACATGCAGCAGAAGTCTCGTTGTTGAATGTCTCTTACGATCCAACGCGCGAGCTGTATCAGGATTTCAACAAGGCCTTCGCCAAGGAATGGAAAACAAAAACCGGCGACGACGTCAAGGCGAAAGTATCGCATGGCGGTTCGGGCAAACAGGGGCGTGCAGTCATCGACGGCCTGGAAGCAGACGTGGTGACGCTGGCATTGGCGTATGACATCGACGCCATTGCAGAACGTGGATTGCTCAACAAGGATTGGCAAAAACGTCTGCCGCATAACAGCTCGCCTTACACCTCGACCATCGTGTTCCTGGTACGCAAGGGAAATCCGAAAGGCATCAAGGATTGGAACGATCTGGTCAAGCCGGGCGTAGCCGTCATCACACCGAATCCGAAAACATCTGGCGGTGCGCGCTGGAACCATCTGGCGGCCTGGCTGTATGCGCTGAAGCAACCGGGTGGCAGCGAAGTCACGGCAACCGAGTTCGTCAGCAAACTGTACAAGAACGTCCCGGTACTGGATTCCGGCGCACGTGGATCCACCACCACTTTTGTTGAGCGCGGTATCGGCGACGTTTTGCTGGCATGGGAAAACGAAGCCATCCTGGCGATCAAGGAACTCGGTCCGGACAAGGTTGAAATTGTCGCGCCTTCCGTCAGCATCCTGGCTGAGCCGCCAGTGGCTGTAGTGGACAAGGTTGTCGATCGTCGCGGCACGCGTAAAGTGGCAGAAGCCTATCTGCAATATCTGTACTCGACCGAAGGCCAGGAAATTGCAGCGCAAAATTACTATCGTCCTATCGATGAAAAAGTGGCGAAAAAATACGCCGGACAATTTCCGAAATTGAAGCTGTACACGATTGCCGATGTGGGTGGCTGGGCCAAGGCGCAGAAAGAGCATTTCTCTGACGGCGGTGTATTCGACAAAATCTATCAACCGGGCAAGAAATAATTGTCCGGATACCGGATGCCTGGCTTGACGTTTTAAAAGCCGGTGAACGTAAATGCTCTGCGTTGAGACGAATGCCTCAATTGCTTATTTGTACTGGCTCAAGTAAGCAAGCAGATCATCAATCTGCCTGTCATTCCCGATGCCAAAAAAGCGCATTTTATTTCCCGGCACCACATCGTTCGGCGACTTGAGAAACGCACGTAATGATGCTTCCGACCAGACGATGCGCGAATTCATCATTGCTGCTGAATATTTGAAATCTTTGGTGGCGCCGGCAGGTCTGCCGACGATGCCATTCAATTGCGGGCCAAAGACGCCGCGTGCAGATCGTCCGACCTGATGGCAACTTGCGCATTTTGCGAAGGCCGTCTTGCCTGCGATCACGTCGCCTGCCGCATGAGCCTGGTATGCAGCGCAACTCAATGCGAGCGCCAGTAATAGTTTCTTCTTCATTTCCTGTCTGTGTAAAACGTTCTTTGCCCAACGGCAGAGAACTTCCCGCTTACCGGGTCATCATCCGTCTTAGCATATAGCTGAGGGCGTCGACTACGCCTACCATCAGCAGCATGGCGACGATGACGCTGGCAGCTTGCTGCATCTGGAATAGCGACAGATGGTATTTCAGCATCTGACCAAGACCGCCTGCACCAACCACGCCAAGAATTGCTGCTGCGCGGATATTGTTTTCCCAGCGATACAGCGTGTAAGACATCATTTGCGGACTGCATTGCGGCAGCGTTGAATAGAGAAATGCTGCCACCGGATGGACGCCATTCGTGCACAAGGTTTCTTCAGACAGGGACGGGCAGTTTTCAAAGGCTTCGGCAAACAGGCGTCCCAGCACACCGATGGTATGCAGGGTCAAGGCCAGTGTTCCTGCAAAAGGACCTAGTCCGGCAGCAATCAGTAAAACGGAAGCCCAGACCAGTTCGGGAATGGAACGCAGCACGTTCAATATGGATCGCGTAAGCAGTCGTGCGGCAACGCCGAAACGTCCGCTGGCCGGCAAGCCAAGCAGGATGCCGAAGCATGCGGCGATAAGCGTGCCGATTGCAGACATCGTCAGCGTCTCGAACGTTGCGCTGGCGATTTTTTGCAGAAAAGCGGGTGCCAGTTCAGGCGGTGCAAAGCCGCGCAGGAATTCAATACTGGTGCGCACAGCGTCGGCGCCGAAAAATTCATGCAGCTTCAATGGCAGCGAAGCAAAGCTGGCAAACACCAGCAGCACAATGCCGGCCAGCAGTGTCATGGTCGACCAGTGCATGGAAGGGCGTTGCGGCAAGTTCGGCCGCATCGCTTGCTGTGCCGACTTCATGCGAGCCTCCTGCGCAGCATGGCCGATACGCCGTCCGCTGCCGCCACCAGCAGAATGAATACGATCAGCATGGTTGCCAGTTCGTCGCCCGCCATCATCTTGATGGATTCATCCATGCGCTGGCCGAGTCCGCCTGCACCGACAAAACCCATTACCACCGAGCCGCGTATTGCACATTCCCAGCGGTAGACCGTATAGGACACCAGTTCCGAAGCAGACTCCGGCAATGCGCCGTATAAAAAGGCGCCGAGACGGCCGCTGCCATTTTGCAACAGCGTATTGCATGCGCTGGCATCGGATGACTCAAGAATGTCGGCATATACTTTTCCCAGCATGCCGCAGTAAGTCAGCGCAATGGCGACTACGCCGGCTGTCGGGCCAAGACCGACAATACGCACCAGCAGTAATGCCCAGACCAGCTCCGGCACGCTGCGCAACAGAATCAACAGCCAGCGTATGGCATTGCGCAATGCTGATGCGAGCAGCGAGACGCGCCCGCTGCCCAGACGCGAGATCGATAAACGGTCGGTCGCCAGCAGCGTCATCGGAATCGCGCCGAGCAGCGCCAGCGTCATGCCGGCAGTCGCCATTGCCACGGTTTCCCAGCTTGCGCGCAGAACCATTTGCAGGAATTCCGCCGAATGCGCAGGCGGGAAAAAACCGGACACGAAATTCCATGTGGCCTGCAGGCTTTGTGCGTCGAACAGGATCCAGGGTTTGAACTCGGCCTGTACCAGCATAGGCCATAGAATCAGGATGAGTACTGCGCATCCCAGGACGCGACCACGCCATGCAGGATCGCGCCCGGCTTTGCTGGCGAGTGTGGTGGTCGACATGGCGTCTAGACTAAAAACATGAAGTGAAATGCCGCATCAGCAACGTGACATGGGATCGATGGCAGCGTGCTCCGCTGCGATGCCCGCGGCACTATCGTCATTGGTGTTCTGATACAGCGCGGCGATCATGGCGTCGCTTATATCGGCGCTTGACGCATCGAACACGATACGGCCGTCACGCAAGCCGATAATGCGCGGGAAATTCGCGCGTGCCAGTTCCACCTGATGCAGGCTGCATACCAGTGTCGCATGACGTTGTTGCGCTTCCTGCTGCAAGACTTTCAGGGTTTGCAATGCCAGGGTCGGGTCGAGTGCGGAAAGCGGTTCATCGACCAGGAAGGCTTCCGCACTGGAGATGAGCGCGCGCGCCATACCGCAGCGCTGGCGCTCGCCACCGGACAAGCGATCCACCCGCGCATACAGCTTGTCCTGCAGATTGAAAGGCAGCAATGCGCGATAGGCAGCGTCAACCTCCACCGGCTTGATCAGCGAACGTATCGCCTGCCATACGCTCCATTGCGGCAGCGCACCGGCCAGTACCGCATTCACGACGCGCTGGCGTGGCGGCAGCGGCGGTGTTTGCGGTGCGAGGAACAGGCGCGCGCGCATCCGGTGCCGTGCTGCACTGTCGAGCTGCCAGGGATTGTTGCCGAACATCTGCATCTCGCCTTGCGCCGGTTTCAACGCACAGGCGAGCGTATGCAGCAGGCTGGTTTTACCCGCTCCCGATGGGCCGATCAAGGCGATTTGTTCGCCTTGTGCGATCGTCAGCGTCAGATCGCGCAAGGCAAAGGATGACTTGGCCGCGCCACTGTAGTGTGCGCTGATTGAGTTGAGAAGAAATGTCATCCGGATGAGTCGGCAGTACTCGCAAGCGCCGCCACGTTCATTGCGGCGGCGCGTATCAAGTTTGTTATTTCAGCAGACCGGCGTTACGCGCAGCAGTTTCGATGGCAGCGTAATTTTCGGCTTTGGTCGGAATGAAACGTGTGGCACGTTGCAGTTCCAAAATTTCCTTGTCCTGCGGATTGTTGGCATCCAGTGCCAGGAACGCATCGCTCAATTTTTTACGCACCACAGGATTCATGTCCGAGCGCACGCTCCAGTTGTAATCGTAATAACCTGGCGTCGTATAGAACACGCGTACCTGTTGCGGGTTGACCTTGCCGGTAGCAACCAGCTTTTCCCATACCGAGATATTCAGAACGCCTGCATCGACCTTGCCGCCGGAAACTGCGGCGACGGTTGCATCGTGTGCGCCAGAGAACGCAACGCGCTTCATGTCGGTATCAGGATTGATTTTTGCAGCCAGCAAATAGGAGCGTGGCATCAAGTGGCCGGAGGTGGACGATTCCGAACCGAAGCTGAAATTCTTCCCTTTCAGGTCGCCCAGCTTTGTGATGGATTTATCGGTGGTGATAAATACCGATTTGAATTTTTCATCTTCTTCGCGCTGTACCAAAGGAATGATCTTGCCGCCACTGCGTACGTTTGCCTGCACAAAAGTAAAGCCGCCGAACCAGACCATGTCGAGCTTGTTGTTGATCAGGCCTTCGACTGAAGCGGCATAGTCCGTCACTGGCGTAAATTCAACCTTCATGCCGAGCTTTTGCTCAAGATAGTTACCAAGCGGTTTGAACTTGCGCTGCAATTCGGTCGGCGCTTCATCGGGAATGGCGGATACGCGCAATACTTGCTGCGCATGAACAGGGCTGCTCATCGCCAGTGTTGCCAGGGCGGCTGCCATCAAGGCGCGGAATTGCGAAACGGAGAAGCGAATCATGGATGAACCTTTTGTAATGAGGGAAACTGCTTGAATAATGATAAAAATGAAGCAGGACAGGTGGCGCCCCAGTCTTTGCTATCTCACCTCAACGCCGGATTTCCCCGCACGCATTTCGCCGATCACGGCGGCCTCGGCAAAGCCGTCTTTTTTGAATAATTCCAATACCTGTTCGACGGTGTCCGGTGCGCATGACACCAACAGTCCGCCGGCAGTTTGTGGATCGGTCAGCAGCGCCTGCTGTACCGGACTGATGGACGGCGCCAATACTACTTCGTGGCCGTAACCCTGCCAGTTCCTTCCGGACGCGCCAGTGATGCATCCTTGTTCGGCCAGCTTCTGCACTTGCGGCAATAGCGGAATCAGGGACATGTCCAGCTGTGCTGTAAGCCCGGCGCCGCGCGCCAGTTCCAGCAAATGCCCGAGTACGCCAAAACCGGTGACATCGGTCAGCGCATGCACGCCAGCGAGCTGCGCCAGCGCCTTGCCGGGCGTATTGAGTTTGGTTGTATTGGCGATCATGGATGCGTAGCCGGCTGCATCCAGTACGTTTTTCTTTAATGCCGCTGACAGTACGCCGACGCCTATCGGTTTGCCCAGAATCAGTTGGTCGCCGGCGCGCGCACTGGCATTGCGCTTGATATGCGAGGGGTGCACAAGCCCCATCACAACCAGTCCGTAAATCGGTTCGACGGAATCGATCGTGTGGCCGCCGGCAATCGGAATCCCTGCCTCTGCACAGATAGCTTCACCGCCTTTCAGTATCAGCCCTATCGTTTCCAGCGGCAATTTTCCGACCGGCATGCCGACCAGCGCGAGCGCCATGATCGGGGTGCCGCCCATCGCATACACGTCTGAAATGGCATTGGTGGCGGCAATCCGGCCGAAGTCGTAAGGATCGTCGACGATGGGCATGAAAAAATCCGTGGTGGCAATCAGCGCCTGTTCGTCATTGAGCTGGTAGACGGCAGCATCATCGGAGGTTTCGATACCGACCAGCAGTTCCTTGGGCATCGGAAAACCGCCGGTGCCTTTCAGTATCTGCGCGAGCACGCCAGGCGCAATTTTGCAGCCGCAGCCGCCACCGTGCGAGAACTCGGTCAGTCTGATGATGGGTGGTGTTTCTGTCGTCATGTGCGAGCTGCCTTTGAAATACGCGCCGACTAGGCGGCTGGGAAATTGTCTGCGGACTGAATCAACTGCCGGGCTGCCTGCTGGAAGCTCGCTTCGGAGATATCCGCCAGAGTGAGGGCTTGTGCCTGTTGCAATTGAATGAAATTGCGCTTGATCGATTGCAGATAGCCCGGATCGTAATGCGTGCGCAGCAACTCGTCCACCAGCTCAGGTGTCTGATTCGAGAGCGCGAGTTGATGCCATTGTGCGATTTTTTCGCGACCATGCAATGGGATAAGGAAATCGAGTTGCGTATTGAGTTGCGCCGGATCTGCAATAAAGTGAGGATATTCTTCCATCAGCAAGGCAACGCGATGCGGAGTGGAAAGATGCACTGTGGTGCAGGGCGAGGCACGCATTTTATCCATCAACTGATCCGGCACCCGCAACTTTCCCACTTTCTTGCTTTCCGCCTCGACGAAAATCGGTCGCGCCGGATCGAAGCCGCTTAACAATTCCCACAGCAGACTTTCAAACCGCTTCTGCGACGGTTGCGGCGCGGCAGGCAAATCGCCCAGTACCGAACCGCGATGCGCTGCCAGCTTCTCCAGATCCAGTACCTGCGCTCCCTGGCTTGCCAACACTCGCAGCAGGCGACTTTTTCCGCTGCCGGTCGGCCCGCATAGCACGTTGAAGTTCAAGGCCTGCGGCAAAACGGCCAGTTCGGCATTGACATGGCTGCGATAGGCTTTGTAGCCGCCGTTCAGTTGCATGACCGGCCACCCGATGCGCGCAAAAATATGCGCCATGGCGCCACTACGATTGCCGCCACGCCAGCAATAAATCAGGGGTTTCCAGTTTTGCGGATGGCCGAGAAATTGGCTTTCGATATGCTGAGCGATATTTTTCGCCACCAGCACTGCACCCAGCTTCTTCGCCTCGAACGCACCGACCGTCTTGTACATGGTGCCAACCTGTACACGCTGTTCATTGTCGAGAACAGGGCAATTAATCGCGCCGGGGATATGATCTTCGTGAAATTCTGCGGGGCTGCGCACGTCAATGATGGCATCGAACTGCGCGAGTTGCGGTCGAAGCTCACTGAAGGAAAGTACGGCTGGGTACTTCATTGTTGGGTAGTTGGTGTGTGGAATGCCGGGTATTATCGCTGATAAAGCGAAAACGCTGATTCGCATAGCGAAATTATCTGCCTGATCACAGGCTTCACGCCCATCCGCCGCTCATCGCATGTCGCTGCGCTGGCCTGCAGAGCTTGAGCCTGAAGAAAAGCGGACATATGATCGCGACCCGGGCACATGCATTGCGCCGTGTGATCGAGAACAAAAATTCCTCTTGCTCAAGAGCGGCGGTACACTACCGGCGCTTTCATTTATATCGCCTGAACATGACCATCACTATCAACGAAGACCTGCGCGCCTATATCGATCCATTAACTGAAGATGAGTACGCTGCACTGGAACGCAGTCTGCTGTCGGAAGGCTGTCGCGATGCATTGGTATTGTGGGGCGACCTGCTGGTCGATGGCCACAATCGCTACGGCATCTGCCAGAAACACGCGATTCCTTTCAATACTGTGCAGAATCATGCATTCCAGTCGATCGATGATGTACACCTGTGGATGATCGACAATCATCTGGGACGACGCAGCGTTTCGGATTTTCAGCGCGGCGTGCTGGCATTGCGCAAAAAAGAAATCGTCGCTGCACGCTTGGCGCAGCAGCAATCTCCTGAAGCACCTGCTGGCGGCGATGCGCATGTGCAGGCAGAGAAAGAATCGCCATTGACCCGCGAGGCCGTTGCGCGTGCCGCACGCATGAGTAGTGCAACACTGGGGCAAATTGAAAAAATACAAAAAACAGCGGCGCCTGAACTGGTAGGCGCGATCAAATCCGGTGCCATTTCCATCAATGCCGCAGCGGCGCTTGCTTCCTTGCCGAGCGAAAAGCAGATCGCTGCCGTTGCCGGCGGCAAGAAGGAATTGCGTCAGGCGGCAAGACAGGTGCGTGAATCCAGATTGCCGCAGAAACCCAAGGTCGAACTGGCAGCGCCACCGGACGGCGCCTCGGCAGATCAAATCGAAATTTATCGTTTGAAGGGTTTGCTGGCTGAAATGACCGAAGAGCGAGATCACTTGAAAAAGAAAGTGCAGCATTTGACGATAGCACTGGCAGAGACGCGGAGCGAACAATAATCAGTGCTAATGACCGCTCCAGAGCAATAACAAATTTTATTCCAGTTTTTTTCAGAGCGGCTATACGTGCGAGGCGGGCGTACGGTGCAGTGCGATTGAAGAAGGCTGTATATCAATCCTCTTTTTTGCATAAAACCAACGTAGCTACTGCAGCAGTTGATGTGTGTGCTTTTGGCGTGAGCATAATGAGCAAGCCGCCGCTTGCCAGCAAGATGCTGCCGATGGCGAAGAGCGGTATGTAGCTGCCGAGTACGCCGTAGAGCGCAGACATACCGTAACCGGATAAAGCCTGCGCGCTGGAGAAGGATGCTGCGCCCATTCCCCATACGCGCTTGTATGCCGCTGGCCCGACCAGTTCCATCAATCTGCCGGATGTCAGGGCTACCAGGCCGGTCACCATGACACCGACGATCAGCGAAGATGCCGAGCGCCAGAAGAACGAGATCGACAGCAAGGGAATCGCAATCGCGGCCGCCTTGATAAAAAATCCCAATGCCAGACTGCGATGCCAACCCAAACGATTGCCAAGAAAACCGGCAACCATCGGGCCGACAATTGCGCCTATCCCAAACAGCAGCCATTGGAATGAAGCGGCACTTGTTCCCAGCGATTTTTCTCTCTCCAAAAAATCAACCCAGAAAGCGGTGTGAGGCACGAAGCCGGCCGCATCAAAACCATAAGCGATCACGACGATGAAGGCCGCGATGCTGACTTTCTGAATGGGCGATGAGTCTGTCGTTTGCTGCGTCGGTATCTCTGCTTGTTGTATACGGATGCGACGCAAGCCCCAATCGCAGGCAAGGCCGGCAAGCAGGGTGATCATGCCTAGTACCAACCAGGCGCCAGTCAGGCTGATGCGGAGCAGTAGTGGTACTACGGTCGCGGATAGTATGGCGCCCATGCCTATGCCGGTGAAGACGAGGGAGGCAACCGTCGTTTTTCGTCCGGTGGCAGCGGCCATCAATGCGATAGATGGGCCGACCACCATCAAGATGCCGCCGGCAACGCCGGATACAAAGCGCCAGAAGAAAAACCAGACGAATGCGCCTGGCAGCGAGCACAGGATAAAACTCAGCATGACGCCAAGAAAGGCAATGCCCAGCAGCCCGCGTGCTTCAAATCGTTCGGACAGTCGATACGCCATCAGCGAACCAAGCAGATAGCCAAGCAGATTGGCAGCACCGAGATAAACAGCTTGTGAACTCAGGAACCAGCCGTGATGGATGACGGCTGGCAATAGCGGCGTATACGCGAGCCGCGCCAAACCAACAGCAGCCAAAGTGGCACTCATGCCAACGGCGATAGCGGGAAGATCGGTACGTGTAACCATGTGTGTTCCATTGATGAAAGAACAGGCGCAGCAGTTGCCTGTCGATAGGATGATAGTGATACATGGTCAGCACTACAAACGATTAGTAATGATAAGCTGCATCACATTTAGAGATGTCGATCTGAAGGTGATCTTATGGATTTGAAGTCATTGCGCCTGTTCATTGCCGTTGCAGAAACCGGCAGTTTTGTCGCGGCGGCCGAGCGGCATCACACGGTTCAGTCCAATGTGACTGCGCATATCAAAAAAATGGAAGATGAAGTCGGCGTGCAACTGATCGCTCGCGGTGGACGCGTGCGTCTGACTTCTGCCGGCTTCACGCTGATGACGTATGCCGAACGAATTATTCAGGCGCATGATGAAGCGATAGCCTTGTTCAAAGGTGGACATATTAGTGGCAGTCTGCGTGTGGGTGCGATGGAAACCACAACAGCGCTCAGACTTCCGCCACTGCTCACGCATTTCCACGCAGCTTTTCCTGAAGTCAATCTGAAGCTCACCACCGGCCCAACGGCCGATCTGGTTGCGGGTTTGAACGAAGGGCGCTTTGACTGCGTGTTCATCGCCGGCAAGCTGGAGAACCCGCGTCTGTATCAATTTAAAGCGTACAGAGAAGAACTGGTGCTGGTGTCGGCAACGCCGCTGACTGCCATGCCTTCGGCCGAAGAATTGGCATCCTCAACCTTCCTCGTCTTTGGACAGGGATGCAGTTATCGTCAGCGGGTGGATGTATTGTTGTCAGATCGTGGCGTGTACTCGTCGCGCATGGTTGACTTTGGTTCGCTGGATGCGATTCTTGGCTGTGTTGGCGCCGGGATGGGTTATGCGCTGATACCGAAAGTGGTCTTTGATGCGCATCAGCATCGCTTCCCGATTTACAGCCTGGCATTGCCGGCAAGATTGGGTGCGGTAGATACTTATTTTGTGGCGGCAGAAACGAATACATGGACGCCGGCGCTGGCATCGTTTTCTGAAGCGTTGCGGCGATCGTTAGTGTCAACGCAGGCTGAAAGATTGATTGCAGTTTCTTGATGCAGGATGCTACCAAGTCAGCAATTTTTTGCAAGTCGTCAATACAGCATTGCCTTTAAACGGTTTGGCGATCCAGCTCTTGAGTGCGCCGCATTTTGATTGCCCGCAAGGTATTGATGTCTGGTATTTTCTGATACAGGGAAGAAAAAAGGTAATGAAAGGTGATTGATGATTAGTTTCGATATTCTGGAAACACTGGTGGCGGCATCGCTGGTGTTGTTGTTGGGACGTAAGCTGGTCTCGTCTTTCTCCTGTCTGAAAACCTATAGTATTCCCGAGCCGGTAGTCGGTGGCCTTCTGGTCGCATTGCTTCTGTTTGCGCTGCATGGCTTCTCAAACACGCAAGTACGGTTCGATAGCAGCTTGCAAGGACCGCTCATGCTGGCTTTCTTTGCCACCATTGGTCTGAATGCCAATCTCGCCAGTTTGAAAGCCGGAGGTCGTACCTTATTCTTGTTTCTCGGAGTGGTGTTCGGGCTGCTAGTCGCGCAAAATATCATCGGCATCAGCATGGCGAAAATCATGGGACTTGATCCGCTGATCGGTTTGCTGGGCGCGTCGATTTCCCTGTCTGGCGGCCATGGCACCGGGGCGGCTTGGGGCCGGGTATTTGCGGAACGACATGGCCTGGCCGCAGCGACTGAAATCGCAATCGCCTGCGCTACTTTCGGCCTGGTCTTGGGAGGGTTGGTTGGCGGCCCGGTGGCGGGGTTCCTGGTAAAACGCTTCAAGTTGCAAGCCACTGCAAGCACGCAGCCGAGTGATGACGAGGTGCAGCAGAGCTTTGAACAACCGAAAGCGGTACAGCTGATTACGCCGCAGGCATTCATTGAGGCGCTCGCTCTGATTGCTGTGAGTCTTTCTGCCGGCACTACGATTGCGAATCAATTGAACGGCACTGCTTTTGAACTGCCGACTTTCGTTTGCGTACTATTCGTCGGTGTCTTGCTGAGCAACGGCCTGTCCTTACTGGTCGGATACAAGATTTTCGAGCGTGCCATTCAGGTACTGGGTAATGTCAGCTTGTCCCTGTTTCTGGCGATGGCCTTAATGAGTTTGCGTTTATGGGATGTGGTATCGCTGGCTTTGCCGGTGTTGCTGATCCTGATCGTACAGGCAGTGGCGATGGCGGCTTATGCGGTGTTCGTGACATTTCGCGTGATGGGCTCAAATTACGATGCTGCAGTGCTGGCGGCCGGGCATTGCGGTTTTGGCCTGGGCGCGACGCCGACCGCGATTGCCAATATGCAGGCGGTGACAGAGCGCTTCGGACCATCGCACGTGGCTTTCCTGGTGGTGCCTATGGTCAGCGCTTTTTTTATCGACATCGCGAATGCGATTGTCATCAAAATATTCCTGGCACTGCCGATTTATAACTGACAGTGCTGTCGGAATTAAGTGGCGAGCTTTGACATGGATGCAGGCTGAATCTGGCATACAACTCTTCATATCCAAGGCATCCAAGTAGAGTTGTTTCAAAGCTCATTGTAGTTAACGTGACTTGCCATTTCGGTCTTTAAGTACGCCGAGTCTCAACTATTGAGGCAAAAATCTCACCTTCTGCGGCAAGAATCTCAACTTCCGTGTCACTTTACGGAGAGCGTTGAGTGACAGAGAAGTTGAGACTCTTCGAAAAGAAAATCAGATAGTTACAAATCTGATTGACATAGATGATGAGCCGATTTGACGCTGAACATGAGATTTCTTATGGTCTCGCCAAACAAAGTGAGATTTTTCTGAAATGGCTGTTTCTGAGCAGAATGAGTCAGACCGGTAAGAAGCGTTTCTACCAAGTCAGAAGAGTCAATAGATTACGGTGGTACTCTCGCCAACACGTATCCCACCAAAGAGCATCCATGGAAATTCCGCCTCTTCGGCTAGTTGACGTATTGAATTTTCCAACTCGTTAATAGTTTGAAACTCTGTATCTAAGCTGATGATTTTGACTCGAACTAATTTGGCCCCAGTGCGGCCAAGTTCTTGCATCTCAAATTTAGTTTTCAATTTGGAATGCAGTAATTCAAGATGCTGTGCTGTGTTTACTTTCAAAGGAATGGAAAGGTGGACATCTAAAGTATTGAACATCTTCATCTCTCAAGAATAATGGCAAGATTTTACGATATCCGATATTGGTCGCAAGTCTGATTCTTTGAGATCAAAAGAATTTCCTCCAAATGAGCGGACAGTTGAGCCACTAGTATTCAGTAAGAGAAAAATTTTGTCAGTCCCTTTTAATACATAATTTCCTGTATCTGATGATGGTAACGATGCCTCGTTTTTTTCTGTGGCTATTTTTACCGTTCGATATTTCCGAAGCTCGTTCCGACCTTTGCAGGCTAGCTCCTTTAAAAAATATGGTTCGATATCTGAGATGCTAAATTGAGAAGGTCGCTTGCCAGTTACGGCGGCATACATGCCAATGTATTCTTGGGCGCCTTCCGTACTTGCAGGTCTCATAATGATATTTTTAATAAAAAAATAAAATATAACCAGTATCGCTATGGCCGCTAATTGTAGAAAGAGAGAAGCTGCAATTTTTGTATATGGGAAAACTCTTTGAGCTCTTAATATCTGCATATTCTTAACTTTTATCCAGTGGCCTCTAGAACCTAATGCCCTCCATTTTTCGAAAGCGATACCTTTAGGGTATTCGACGCGAGCTTTCTTGGCTCTACTATTTCTGTTATATCGTGACCAGTAACTTTCATAAGCTTTGCGACGATGTCGAATTAAATTATTTCGTCTTTCCTGGAAAGTATCGAGGAAAAAAATGCTGCTAAAAATAACGATGAGCATGACGATTCCGACTGCGACATATAGCCAAGGTGTTTTAAGGCTTAATCCCTGTAAAACCAGTTCATAAGTATCGGAAGGGAAAAGTGCTGTCGGTATACCAGCAGCTCGCGCCCATCCATCATTAAAAGATTTTCCTGCCGCATAGCCAAAAATACCCATCAATGTCAATGAAATTGCCAGGAACTCGAAGAAGTGCTTAAGAAAAAATCCGAAAATTGGAAAAACGTCTCCGAAGCTCGTTTTTTTTGAGGTCTCATTTTGGATGTTGTCTATGGTATTCGTGGTTAAGATGTTGGATAGAAGATGATATTGTTTCCTTCTTCATGCGTTGCTACACATTCGAGATTGGATTCTGCATCCCAATAAGATCGGAATTACTACTCGTCCAATTGATACTTTCATTGCCAAGCATGAAGCGTTAGCAATTTGTGCTGATCTATGTAATGAGTAAAAGCTTTGCAGACTTACGTTTACAACGAGATCTGGGATTCACCTGATTACTTTCGCAGCTCTTTTGAACAGCAGCTATTGTGCGATCGTTTTCATGTTGAGTTCAGACGCCGTATGTTACGCATGAATTTCTCGTTAATCTGTTGCTTCTTCTCGACTTGTTTCGGGGTAAGGTTTCGCTTTGCCATAATGCGGGCGTAAAAATCGTATTCCCATTGATTGACCCAATTTTTTTCTAGCGCATGCGAAAGCGATTCCGCATTGAGAGATTTGGAAGAATCAGCACGTACTCGTTTAACGGCCTGAAAAATAAGATTAGACGGTAGCCCCATAAATTTCTTCACGCAGCAATTTCCTACGGTCGCCCGGGCATCATTAATTCTATTGCGTAGTACGCACAGCTCTTTGATCGGAAAGTGGCCGCAGAGACACGTTTCGGGTTCATCAGCCTCGTAAATTTCATGCAACGTCCATTCGAGCTTCGCGGCGGCCCAATTCGACGAACTTGATCGCGCGATAATTTCGTTAGTAAGTCTAAATTCAGACATCTTCACCTCTCTGGAATGCTAGGATCCAAGCTTACGGCTTGCCTCATTCAAGAGGGGCTCACAACAAGCAAAAATTTCAAAATTGAGTTTCTCAATGGTCCGACCTTTAGCGACCAGTTTGGGGAACTGTCCATGTTCAGCACAACGACAATTCGCAAGTTTCTTCCGGATGCTGTCACCCACAGCTTTCAACATCATGCCTTCCAGCGCATCTCCGATATTACGAGGATCCACTCTGCGGCCATTAATCTCAAATCGAATGTCAATCATCTCTAGCTCCTTAACTGAAATTAATGGGTCGCACGCGGCGACCCTCTAATTTCAGCCTTTTGGTGGAAATGGATCATTGCCGTGACTATCCTTGTATTGGATTCGCCCCTTCTGGTCGTGCACTACCAACTCCGTTTTTTGATTCTGGGCGATCTCACGAGCGCGTTCGACGGCGTCTGATTTACGATCAAATAGTTCGGTAGCGCGTTGGGAATTCGCCCCTTTGACGGCCCATTGATCGTCTTGAGGTACAACATGTTGGTTGCGTTTGATAGTCATTTGGATAATCCTTGTCACGGCATGATTGCCGCTCAATAACATATGCGGAGTAGTTTTCAATTGCGGACATAAATTCGTGTCCGACTTGAGATTTCGCTCCGCACATATAAAAAGAAGCTAGGGAGTAGACATTGGATACAGCAGACCCAAATGCCGGTGACTGTGCGACACCGGACCAAATCCGCAGTGCGATTGAACAAATGACCAAGGAAGACAGCTATCGGCTGAGGATGGCGGCTACGTATTCTTTATTCGGAACTGAATACCAGAATCCGCAAGAGTTAATTAACGAAGCTGTGGTGCGGACAATGAATGCGGCAAACGGTGAAAAGGGAAGAGCGTGGAAAAGCAATGTGTCGTTCATGGCTTTCATGGTGATGACTATAAGAGGCCTTGCGAGTGATTCACGGGATTCCCTTGTTCAGACCAAAACCGATTACATTGAAAAAATGGCTACCGAACATATCGCTGCTGAGGATGTTCTTGGCGCTGAGGGACATTTTCATTGCTCGCCAGAAAGCGTCGCGTTAGAAATTGACGAGATGAATGAGCGGCAGGCCATCATCAAAGCAGATACTGACATTATCGAGGCTTACTTTGTGAACGATACAAATATCTCCTGGATCATCATGGGCATCAAAGACGGATGCTCCTCCTCTGAAATCAAAGAGATGGGTGAGATGACCGATACGCAATATGACACGGCTAAGCGACGGTTCCGTCGCGGTTTGGAAAAGCTGTCCATGGAAAGGAGCAAATCATGAGCGCTAAAAATAAGGAAATACAAGCTCTTAGAGATGCAGCGTTGGAAGACCTTCTTGTTATATCTGATGAGGAACTGCGCCTAGAGGCAAAGGATGCAGGAGAAGACCTCGATAAGCTTGCCAATGAAATGAAGGCGGCTATGAGAGAGGCTGCTGCTGGAGCCCTACGTCAACGAATGCAGCAAGCGAAAGTCAGAACGCTGCCGACCGCAAAGCCAGTGAACTCCCTTAGAAAAGATATCAACATTGAGTTTATAAAAGCAGCAATCCAATCCCTTTTTGCGCAAGATCCAAGGATCGGATTGGCATTCAGAGACGGAAAGAAGCAAACTGATTCTGATTGGCTAAGTCTCTATGATGATTTAATTGCCTTGGGGGCGATAAAGCCAAGTGACGATGAGCATTGATCCTGAGGAAATGTCACCGGCCGAGCGACTGCTTTGGAGCTATGGGGTTACTTCTCCTAGCCACATAGATTTGATCGGAATTGCAAATGATCGAAACGCGACAGTGGTTTATCGCCCCTTATGTGGATGCGAGGCCCGGCTCGTCGCATGCGGGGATAGCGCAGTGATCAGCGTTAGTGAGTCGAGCTTAGAAGGACGCCAGCGGTTCTCTCTCGCGCACGAGTTAGCTCATTGGATTTGTGACAAGAACGCCGGGTCCTTTCAGTGCGCCAAGGAGGATATCGGCCCCCAAAATGCTGGAGCGAAAACAACTGAATCGCAAGCGAACGGCTATGCGAGTCAACTAATCTTGCCAACTTACTTGGTTGATCCATGGATCAAAACCAAAGCGGTGTCCCTAGATACAGCTTCCGCGTTAGCCAAAGAATTTAGCTCTAGTCTTACTGCTGCGGCCATTAAGTTAATCAAACGATCCGATAAAGCAGCCGTTCTCGCATGCCATAGCAAAATAGGGATGGCCTGGCATCAACGCAGCGCGTCGTTTCCTTATGACTTTTATGTCAATCAGAATCTTCACCATGACACGGAGGCCTTCACAATGGCTTTCACAGGTAAAAATGGAATGACGCGAATTAAGAAAGAGCCTGCGAATTATTGGCTTGGCGGCTCAGGCGTTTACCGGGTGACTGTCGAAACTCAGTCGGTTCGCCTTCCAGATGGGAATATTTTATCAATGATATTGGTATCCAAGTGACTCCCGGCTTTGATTTAGGATGATTGGGCGTGGGCTTTTACGCTCAGGACGGCGTGTCGGTTGGCTACTGAGTATTCGCACTAACGCCTAGACTCAATGGTTATAGAAGCCAGCTTGCTTGAATGAAATCTTATTTAAATCATAGCGCGATCATATCGGCGACTTGGTACCCAAGATTAGTGATCTGGAATACTTCGCCCTTGTGACCACGATCAACAACAAGGTCGTGAAGCTGTTGATTTTCTCGCAGAGTTGACCCTCTCCAACTGATCCACCTTTCATTGTCTTGCGAAGGCTGCGACTCGGTCGTACGACCCTTCAAATCCCAACGCACATAGGATCGATGTGCATCTGTTTCAAAGTCCGTCGTTGCTTGCGTGACTTCGTCGCCTCGGTCTTTAACCAGGCTGAAAGCTTAAGCGCGTATTTGTTGAGAGATGTCGGGGAACGTCGATCCGCATAGGCTGGCTCAACAGTTTCAGCGCGTAGATAGCGCCGGACGGTATTTCGAGAGATATCCAATCGTTTGGATATTTCCCTCAATGAGACCTGGTCACGAAGGTGCCAGCGTCGAATAATTCCAAGTAATGCCACGTCGATCACTCCAATCTCCCACTCACTTTGGTAAGTAGGATTGTGTTCTAAACGTGGGGGCGGTTTTGGATGCAAATCAACAGTGTTGCCAAGTAAAGTGAGATTTTCTGAAGTGGTCATTTTGTTAAATTTTTGAACATGAACTCACGGCCAGAAACGCTTCAGTTAGTGACTATCTACTCAATGGATTCCGTTGAAATCTATAGGATTTGTCAGACTATGCTCGTAATAAGTGGTGCCGTGCTGGCTAAGGTGTTTAAAAAGTGCTTAAAGAGCAATTTTTCTTTCAGATTTTGTACATTATTAGTCTATGAAAATTAAAACTAATGCTACTTTTTGCAATCATTTTGCAAATAATTGACATGACAGGGTAAAATTCATCATGCTTATCGACTTTTCTGTCACAAATTACCGGTCCATCTTGGAGCGCCAGACGCTCAATTTGGCTGCATCCACTTATTTTAAAGAGTTGGAGTCACTTAACACCTTTATTCATGAACAAGATAGTGTTCCCCGCTTGTTGCGTTCCACAGTGCTGTATGGACCTAATGCGTCGGGTAAGAGCACCTTGATTGAGGCTCTCCAGTTTATGAGAATGCAGGTGCTGAATTCGCAAAAGGAAAGCCAAGCTGGGGATGCGATTGAAGTGGTACCTTTTAAGTTGACAGCTGAGTCTAGGCTGGCCGATAGCGAGTTTGAAATCACTTTTGTAGAGCAAGGTATTCGCTATGAGTACGGCTTTCGTTGCAATCGTGAGCGCTTTACTGAGGAGTGGCTTTTTGCTTATCCACTCAATCGCGCACAAAAATGGTTTCACCGAGTTTTTGATGTGGAAGCCGGCAAAGATGTCTACAAGTTCAGCACGTCTTTCCTTGGTGGACGGCAACGTCAAAATTGGGCTACGCAAACGCGTCCGAATGCATTGTTTTTTTCCACAGCGATTCAGCTAAATAATGAGCAATTGAAGCCAGCCTTTGATTGGTTCAAGCTACGCTTGCGGGTGTTTGATTCGATGTATGGATTCAGTGCTGGTTACACCATGCACAGATGTGAAAATGATGCTGACCGAGCCCGAATCGTGGAGTTCATGAACTCAGCAGATTTGTCGATCTCAGATATTCAGGTAAAGGAAACCATTTTCTCACCAGACATGATTCCTAATAGCGTACCTGCATCAGTCCGAGAAGAAATCTTGAAGGATATGTCGGGCAAAAAATTAAAAGAGCCACGTTTCCTTCGTAAAGATGTCAATACCGCTGAGACGGTGGAGTTCAATGAGGCTGAAGAGTCTGATGGGACACGGGCTCTTTTTGCTCTAGCAGGTCCTTGGTTGGATGTGATCGAAAATGAGCGGGTTTTAATTGTGGATGAGCTGGATACCAGCTTGCATCCTTTGTTGGTGCATCACTTGGTAAAGCGCTTGCACCATGAGGGTAATAAAGCGCAACTCATTTTCACAACCCACGACACGACTTTACTTAGTCAAAAATTGTTGCGCCGTGACCAAGTTTGGTTCATGGAAAAGGATTCCAAAGGGGCCACTAAACTCTATCCACTTTCTGACTTTAGCCCACGTGATACCGAAGCGGTGGAGCGTGGTTATCTTAATGGACGTTACGGCGGAATCCCATTTTTGAAAGACTTGGACTTCTATGGGGTCTGAAGATCTTTTTCGTAAACGTAAGGCACGCGAGAGCGCAGAGCTGAAGCGAAAACAGCACATACGAGCGCAGAATAAGCGCTATCTTATTGTTTGTGAGGGTACCAAAACAGAGCCCCATTATTTTCGCGAATTGCTTGACGACTGGGGTATTCGACAGCAAGTAGTTCGCGTTGCACCGAATGATGGTGTTTCGCCTGATAGAGTAGTGGCGCACGCATTGCACCTATACAACGAAGATGCTGAGGGAGGAGATGCTTATGATAAGGTTTACTGCATCTTTGACCGAGACAAACATACCACTTTTTCTGCGGCTGTTCAGCAAACCAAGGATTTAAGTGCAGGTGGAAAGCCGCTGGAGGCAATTACGTCCACGCCTTGTTTTGAATTTTGGTTATTACTCCACTTTGGCTATACGGATCAACCGTTTCATGCGGCCGGGAAAAAATCTGTGGGCGATCAAGTGGTGCAGGCCTTAAAAGCCAAGGATGGATTTAAACAATATGGAAAAGGTCTAAAAGGTATCTATACAGGATTGAAAGGTAGACTCAATGAAGCGGTTGGCAATGCTGAGAAGTTGCGTAGTCATTGCGAAGCAACGTCCAGTGTCAATCCGGCAACCGATATCGACAAGTTAATTGCGACTCTTCGTAGTTTGAAACCTGAGTAACTACTCCAAAGATCACAAAGAAATGGTCAACTATCAATTCAACGCAGAATTCTTAAGAGAAAATTTAACTACATTCTAAACGTAGTTAAATTTGGATTCAAATTATGCTGTTAGTGGACACAGTCGAGCGTTAAATATCTTTCTTATCAATAAGTTGCTGTTTTAAAGTAAGAGCTTCATCGATTTGTTTTTGTGATTCAGCTTGATAGCGTTTAGCTTCTTCTGGAGAAAAACCTAAGTCTAAGAATATGTTGTCATTTGGCTTTGTGATGTGCTGAATTTCCGTATCAATGTGATTCATATTCCACCTATGTATCAGTTACGCCTTAGCGACGGTGACTTAGTAATTAAAATATACGCGTCTTGTAATTAAGTGTCGACTTTTGGGGTGCCATTATCCATTACGCAATAATGATGTTAAAACGCCTACTTACGCAGTAAGTAGGCGTAGTGTTATCGATTAAAAAACTGCGTGATTGATTTAATATCTATGTATCGAGGCTGCGCGATTTTCACGCTGCCTCCGACTCTCTTTCTGAAAAGCTCCCTTCACCATAAGGTTTAGTGAAATCTGACATTTTTCCTGAATCGCTTTTACTACCTCATCAGGATTGGTTTTGTTTTTATAGCTCGGTTGGCATGTGCGTAAATCAAATTTGCAATGACATATTTCTGGACTTTGTCGATCCCAGTTCGGTGCCTGATCGCAAACGGGGCAGAACACAATCAGATCGCAGCGGTGAGTAGGACAGACATCGAGAATTTTTAAAGACCAAATCCGACGCAGGTATGGTTTTTCAGCCAGACACTGTGGACAAAATGCAGACCCCTCCGGGCGGTACATCAGAGATGGTAAGTACACATGATCATTGAAATAAACTCGCGTGCATTCAATGGTCTTAAGTTGCCGATAAGCGCCGGCACTGTGGGGTAAGGTAATTCCCAATTCAGCCATATATGCCGCATAGAGTTCGGGTGAACGCCATGCAGAAGTTATTCCTGCTCGTAATGGTTCGTCCCCTTGCTTGTTTTTGAATTTCACCAGTTCCCGTACTTTCCCTAAGCCATTCAACGCTGCGGCGCGCATTAGAACACTGGAGGGTGACTCATCTGCTTGTGGAATAGGTGTGGCGATCAGCATGATTTTTTCCCTTTCAATGCTTTGTATCCCAATTTAAGTGCCAATTGGCGCTCTGTCATCCTGAATGGATTTTCTTCAAACTCGGCTACAGGTGCAGATATCTCTGTGTCGAAGGCATCGGCAAAATCTTCAATAACAACAATGTTACGGGACGCAATCATGGCATTGGCCGTTGCTTTCTTCATTAAGGCGACAACGAATGACGGATTGCCCGACGTCGCGGCTAGCATCTGTTCTACGTGATGATGATTGTTGAAATCAGGCATGCCATCTAGCATTAAATGCTTGACGTACTTTTTACTGAGCGCGCGCAAAAATCCACCAAGTGGGCCCGGCTTAATTGTTGTGCCTGCATCTAATAAATTTAGTCGATAGCGATGCATGAATCGCCGGGACATTTGACTATCAAAATTTACGAGAGCCTCGCAGGAAGGTGTCCCAATAAGGCACACCATAACGCCCGTATTATTGATTAACGATTTAAGCCAGTTGCAGATTTTGTGCGTACGTTTTTCCGTGGCGCTACCTTCTAGTAACAGGTGATGAAATTCATCGAGAAGAATGATCTTTGTCTGGCATTGCTTTAAGAGCGTATATAGCCTTGTCGTTAATACGTTGGCACTGCCTTTTTTGGGAAATGGGTCACCTAGACTTTCCAGTAGATTGACAGCCAGCGATTTAATCGTTGATGGCGAAGGTATGGAAGAGTAGAACGCTGGAATGGTTAGAACGTTTGCCAAATTATTCTCCACTATTTGAGGAGGAAAGTTTTTGACAATTAAATTACATATAGTTGTTTTTCCCATACCTCCAGTCCCGACGAGGACTGCTCCGACAGGTTCTTTGTTGAATTCAGACCAGGAAATGCACTCATTCAAGCCGTCGATCGCATTCTTCATGGCCGGGTAATAGACTATGGTGTTATCAAGCTTCGCTATAGCCTCACGTATGGCTCTGGCATATGTGCTTGTCGGTTCATTTTGCATGTTAGTTTGATTGGTATGCATACTTATATCCTTTTAAAGTTCACCTACTTCAAACTCAGCTTCGTGTGAGTTTTCTGACTTGTTCTGCGATGCGCTATGGCTGTTCACCATTGGGTCAGGGGCTTGGGTATACGTAATAGAAGAGTCGGCAATTTCTGTATCTTTGGTCGATAGACGCATAGAAGAAACTTTTTTTCGAGCTGCTGCCTTAGAGCCAAGACCTTCCGTGAGCAGCTTGAGTTGTCGGCTGCTCTTGGAGTTGGAAAGGTTGTGGATGCTGTTCCACAACCGCCATCTAGCAATTTCATATGCATAGGCACCCAGCTCATCACGATCTTTTTGGGCCATATCCGCAAGACTCTTCTGGACTTGGTCGTGTTCATACTTGGTTAAGTTGTTGGAATAATTAATGCGAACGCAATCTGCGCGGATCAATTGTTTAGGATTGGAAACTGGTGATACATAGACATAGCCGAGATTCATTTCATCCACCTTCACAGTCACATTGCGTTGATCGCGCATCTCCAGTGTGGCTAGGGCATCAGATTTATACGCCAAGTTGTCTACAATGACGCGACCGTTGTTGATCTTGCGCATATATGAAATGCGTGCGATCGCATCTAGATCTTCCCTTGCATAAGAAAGGATAGGCATCTCCGCCTGCTTGTCTCGCCAAGCCAGTGCTGGTGCACGATTTGTCACTGAATGGATCGACTTATGATAGTTATCGTCAAGCCACTGTTTAAACAGCGCACATAGGTTCTCCAATGTAACGACAGCATTCGCAGAAGAATCGTAGTCACCACGATCCGTCGGTGAGGAAAACGTGGTTCCTTTTATCATGTGAATGAGCTGCATACATAACGTTCGGAAGAAGCGCTCAATAAAGGCCTTATCATCGGGACAGTAGGTTTTGGACGACTGAATATGGATGCCTATTCTGGCTAACAGCTGGCGTAGCGCATAGCTGATCAAATCTGGCCCATTGTCGGTAATGATGATTTCAGGAACACCACCAGGCCCACTTAGGGGATCTCGGCTACACATGTCTTTGATGGCCGCCAATGCCGTTGTGGCACAAAATGGAATCAGGCTAATGTGCCAACCGACTACAGCACGGGTATGCACATCGAATAGACATACCAAGTAAGGACGCCCCAGTACTTCCCCTGTTTCTGGATCGACTACGATGATGTCCATCCTATGCCCGTCCATCATGACTATTTCCATGAGTCGAGACGTTTCCATGGATGTTCCGGCAGCGCGGAACCGAAGATCGGCATAGCGCTTGCCGTGACGTTTCAGTGCCTGGATATATGGGTCCAGTGCCTTGACACGACGGTGCATGGTGCGAGCACTGAGGAGCTTATCTTTGGTTGTATCAATCCCGTTCTCCAAGGCGCGGCCAATCACATTGGCATGTACTTGCTGCACGGTCGGGCGTTCAGCAGTCAGAAAATCATCACGAATGGCTATGCCAACAAGATGTTCGATATCGATGGATAAGCGGTTTTGGCGAGATCCCTTATCTGCATGCCGGGGGACTAAAGACGTGATTTCGCATCCTGAGGAAATAAAGTGTTTAATCCAGCGAGCAAGTGTGCTTTTGCCAGGGCGAATAGCAATTTCGCCCGACAAACATACTTTGGAAATAGTTCGCTCAAGATTCTCCTTACTTTGAATGTGCTGAGTGCAGCGCATAGCTTCTTGTACGAACTTAAATCGCAAGAGCATTTGCTCTTGTTCGATATCGCTTAAATAGGGAATCCCATATTCATTGTCGAGTGAAGGTAGATTCTCCGATTTATCCAAAAAGCCGATAACCCCGGTGTCTACGCACTCCCAGAACGTTGTCGTCGGCATAGTGTGAATTCTGCCTCCGACACAAGAAGCGTAGCGAACATTGACTGCATCGACAAAGCTAACTTCGAATGCTTGGTTCTTGATGGCTATGCGTGTCCCAACTGTAAGTTTGTGAGGGATGAGGCCGTTCATTGGGCCACCTCAATTATTGTGTTCTGATTAATTGGGCGATCCATTCGGCATTGCAGTGTGCCGTTGAAGAGAGAGGCTTCAAGCAGATACGCGGGCAGCTTACTTTGTTGTATAGCCAATCGAAGCGCAGACAAAGTGCGAGTTTGATGAGGAAGGTTTTGTGCTAGGGGTACGACCCAATCTAGTAGATCTTGGGCGATGCCCAATCGTCCACCACGGTTATAAAGCATGGCCCAATTGGATTTTTCAATTGGCTTCCACATGTCTTGTTCAGTTACTACACCGTATTCCAACTCAAGTTTTCCGAAGAGCGTCATGAGGTAGTTAGTTTTACGGACAGTCCTACTAGCGTTAGTTAAGGCCGAGTGTTTTATCTCTCTGATGTAGAAATCTTCGCCGCGATCGAAGATTAAAAAATCGGGATGAAGGGTTGAGTCACGGTATGGGACGGAAATGGCTTGTGTTCGGTAGAGCAGCACTTTGGGATTGCGCTCTAGTTCATAGCAAAAGTCGCGTTCCAACCAGGACTCGACAGGAATAAGTGCTTGGTTCTTTGCGCTGTAAATGAGCGAGGCACGTGAACCATGCTTGCCCTGTTTTATCTTGCGAGTCCCATGAATAATGCCGTCCAGGCCGGGGGTGCTGTGTCGAGCGGTTTCGATCTGTTCGAATATGATATTTCTCATTCTTGCTCCAATTTTTAAACGTGTTTGTCCATTCCGTATGTAGAGACATACAGACTGAGATCGCTTAGAAGGTGTGCAAGCCAAAGCAACAAGATGCAGTTATCCAAACAGGCATAAAAATGTCTGTTGTATGGCTTGACTTTGGGGGGGAGGCGAATAGAATAAGAACAGTGTTTCTAATACATGTTCTTTAAAACGGCTCGGGTTCCTACACCCGGGCCGTTTGCTTTTCAGCCCCTCATTTTTCTAAAAGATTTTCATAGCCTCCCCTTTCTGCTGGAGCACCAGTACCAATAGTTTGTAAACACAATGTCTGCAGTGATGACGATTTAGTGTTGAGTAGCGACTGGGCATTTCTCTAGTCGCATATTTACCCAGTTTTCGACATCTTCTAGTCGCCATCTACGTAAATGGCCAACACGAAACCCAGATGGTAGTTCTCCCTTCTTGTCTAGTGTGTCGAGTGTTCGCATTGAGACACCTAAATATTTGGCAAGTTGTTTTGAGCCCATCAGTTCGTTCATGTTTTCGCCTTTCCGCGAAGGTTTACAGGTATTTGCGTTTACTTTCATGCCTGAAGGATAATTTGGCAAGAAAACGAAAAAACAGCAAAAATGAAGTCGACGCGAAATGATCTGGTTTATGTTTTAGATGGGCTATTTGTAGCTCATGAAGCAGCTATGGCTGCGGGGGCATCAGTTGATGAGGACGATGATGAGGAAGAGAGTGAGGGTAGGCCAACACAGATGGATGGGGAGCGTTACGAGTTATTTCTCTCACCTCTGCCACAAATACTAGGGGTAAGTACGGAAACGCTAGGTTTTGACACCGTACGCATATGGAAGAGGCTAAATAAAAGTCTCGTCTTGAATATTTCGAAGCACTGCCCTGAGATTCTTACGGAGGTGTCTTTTTACCCGGACGATACGTATAGATCCTTGATTGATCGCGTTGAGAAATCGCGTCCACAAGCGGCACCATTTAATCTGCGGAATTTGTCAAAAGTGGCTCAGAGAGCCTTCTCATTGATAAGAGAGCATAAGCGTTGTGCATCCTCATTGCCAGATATCGTGATTGGGCTCGCTTTAATTGGATGGGTATTGAAGAAGATTAAAGATGAGCGCCAATGTGCCTTTTGTCCGGCACAAATTGCTCCTGAAATAGGGGGTAAATATTGCCATGATCATAGTCAGGGCAATCGAAATGATTCAGATAGGACCGCTTCCAAACAGTACATGAAGTACAGGGTGGGGCAACAAGCGAGGCGACTGGCGGATCAACGAGGTATTCAGCTAAGGGATAACAGACGTTCTATCTTGTCTGAGCCAAGTCATATGCGAGCGTTGATTAAGATACTCATAGCGAATGAGTCACCTTTGACCACTGGCGATTTAGATGAAATTCATCATCTTCTGCAGCAATATCCACATGCCCTAGCAAAACTCGGTGGTGCGTCAGTGTTAAAAATGACATATCTGGAGTTAATTGAATGCATAAGGGATAGATTGAATCCTTATCGGTTTAACGAGTCGATGTTGCAATTTCATATTCGCTCATTTGAAGTTTGGTTATCTTTAGAAGCGGAAGTACTTTCAGTTACAAGAGGTTCTGGGAAGGCTATGTCTAAACGCCTCGAGGAGGCAATTGTTTTGGCCCAAGCGGGAAATAGTCAGGCTGATATCGCCAAAAATATGGGCGTGACAGAGTCAACAATTTCAAATTGGAAGAAGAAATATGAAACTTTTAGATCTGCTTTGAACGGTTGAGATCACGTCAATTATTTTGAATTTGACCTTAATTGAGTATTTGCATTAAATCAGCCTCTCATTTATGAGTCAAAGTAATTACTTGATTGCGGGCGCGTATGATCCGATGAAATGCCCGCTTGCGAAGCGGGTAGTATGCTATTGGCATCAACTCACCTTTAAGTCGCTGCCCACAATCAAGTGAACATTGATCGGTGCGCGGGCCTTGCCTGCTGCGTGCTTGGAGCTGGACGGCTTGGCGCTCGTTGATGGCATATCCGCAAAGAAGTGGCCTCATCCCAGCGCCGGCGCCAATATTACAATTCGGAAAAATCTTCATGAAGAATCCATGGCTCCTACACTAGATGCTCTGCTCAACGACAGTCGGCTGGCGCGACTGTTCTCGGAAGGTGCTCACCACTGTGCGTTGCAGCTATGGATTCTGCAGATTAAATCCGAACAATCGATTGAAAATCGCATTGTCTACGGTCGCCTACTCCCCTACAGTCATTCGAGCGACTGTTGGTCCTCCAGTGACAGCGATAATTTCCACATCTTCGGACAGGTTCAGGCGCAGGTTACCCGGCTCAATCTGTACGTCAATAGCGTCCATTGTGCGGACCTTCTACGGCAATTGAGCATTGGCCGAACCGTCTCAACAATCAGCGAAGAACTGAAGCTCCGGCTCTCAGAGCAGTTGAAAGTGCGGTTCGGAGCAACCGCGCTCGTCGCCGATGACTTAGTCTACCGCCCTGTAAGCTACCTGCTTAACCGCGACGCGTATGACCAGCGATCAACCTCTAGCCCACATGGCGGAGCAGGAGCTTTCAGCGCTGCGATTATCCAGGCCGACAAGGGGGCTCTGTTCCGCTTGGGTCAGGACTACGATGTCGCCTTGACAGCATTCGTGGTCAAGCATCTCAACGCGGATACAGGCCTGGACTTCGGTGGTGCCGACATTACCCGGTTCGGCGATCTTGAGCTACTTGTCTTTCCTGCTCTGGATGATCTGGATCGGCACTTGTTGAGCACGAGCTGGGTCGATGCTCCTCGCGGTCTAGTTGTCCGATTCAATCCAATGCAAGTGTCGCATTTCAGCGGCTTCCAATTCCGGCTGAACATCGAGAACGACGGACAAATTGCCTACTCGGGCGTCGCCACAGCAGAACGAGATACGGAAGGCGTGTTCGAGTGTAAGTTCGAGTTGAGCGGCCAACTGCACGCTAGGACCGACAGCACTGAACTGGAAATTTTCGGCTTTCATGACGACCATTTCCGCGAGGGCACGCTGTGTTGCAGGTGGCGGATCGGGTACATTCGGGAGGTCCATATTCAGGGGCATATGGTGGGCCACGGCGGTAGCGCGGTCAAGTTCGATTGGCTCGAAAAAGCCACTCGGCCGTCCATGTCGGCGCGGGTGAGGGCAGCCCTGACGATTAGTCGTGGCAATCTGGGGTTCACTAATTACGTTGGTGGGCGTGAGGCAGACCCTTGGGTTCCGGCCAGCCGCGATCTCACCTCTCTTTTTGCGAGGCTCCATCCACCGAAGTCGGAGGGACAGTTTTTTTTGCGCTGGGGTGAGGGAGACGGTGAGGGGCGGCTGCAATTCGTGGAGTGGTTCAGGGCGCTGCTGACGAAATACTCGCAGCACCAGCTGGTCATTTTCGATCCCTATTTCGAGACCGCTGGATTGGGCCTGGTGTTGCTCTGTGCGGCGCCGAAGGCCGACTACATAGTCTTTAGGTCCCTACCCAAGAAGCCATCGAAGAAAAGCGAAGCCGCGACGGAGGAGTCTGACAAGCACACCCCGAGCGGGATTGACAATCTAGTGGCGAACTGCGAGCAAAACCGCCATCAACTGAAACACATCAAACTGCGCATCTACGGCCTGAAGGAGGGCTGCCTTCATGATCGCTATATTCTGATCATGGGAGCGGACAAGTTACCGGTCGCGGGGTTCAACTTGTCCAACTCGTTTCAGGCGGCCGCACAAAAACAACCATTGCTAATCACTCCGATTCCTACTGATGTCCTGCTCAAGGTTGAGCAGTATAAGTCCGGGTTGGTGCAGGAGGCACAGGCCGCACAGTCAGAAGGTGAGACTGAAAATCTCTCCATACGACTTCTCTTCGACTCCACGGCTTCGCCGACGGAGCCGCGACGTTACGAGCCACTGCGCTTCCTCGAAAAAACTTCAGCAGGCGAGGTGCTGAGCGTATGGGCCGGTGAACCGTCGCTACAAGGCTTGAGTGGATGTCCATTGAAGGAGCGGATGGCGGCGCTGGGCCTACTCAAGGATGACTCGCTTGCGCTGCCTGAGACGGCAAACCTGTGCAATTTCCTGAGCCATCGGGCAGGCGACTTCTCGGACTTCACGGAGACTTGGGAGGTGCTAGGCGAAGTGCTCGCACATTCACGCACCGAGAACCGCCGCTTTCGCGAACTCGAATCTGAGCAGGGCTTTCTGGAATTCCTGGTGCGGTTCCTCGAGGCTTCGTTCAGTCGCACGCATGAAGGGGTGGACAAGGAGCTGGCCGTGATGGACGTTCGGTTCTTTCGGGACCCCGTCGAAACCCTGTTACACAGCTCTTATCGACTCCATCACTTATTCCATGCGACAAAATACACAGCCCTGACTTGGCCGGAGTACTTCACCATTAAGTTTCTATGGTGGTATGCCCCAGACGCTCTGCTGGCGATCACCGAAGCCCAGATGGCCAGCGTGCCAATGGAGCCCCAAGGCCAAGATGTGGTGCGGCTGTCCCTGTTGAGCCAGATCGTCAGCGACATTTCGCTGTCGATGCAGTTCGACATCAGTGAGATGCAACGGGACCGACTTGTTCGCAGCAGCAATGGTTTGCTGCAATGGATGGGACTGAATGCGATTGAGTCGGAACTGGAAAAGCCGGGAGGGCTCGCCACTGTGCTGCAGTTGGTGGCCGCCTTCGCCTATCAAGAGAGAGTGCGCGTCTTGGGTTGGATGGCTCATCACGCTGCGGGGAATCCGAAGAAGGTCGATATCTACAACGGCTTAGTAGTGGCACTGCACGAAGTGCTGCCGGCGACGATTCCCTTGGACGAGTTGAGGCATCTGGTCAACTCGATGCGTGGACATATGCGACAGCTAGCTTGGACTGAACCGTGGCTATTCCAGGATGTGATTTTTCCCTTGTTGCGGAATGACCGTGCAAACACCGACGATGCCTGCGATATCTGGCTTGAGGAGTTGTTCGGTGAACTAGAACGCCAGCCGCTGATGTTTGACCGAACGCGCGAGGGTCAGATGACCAATATCGCAGCGTTCCTCTTCGCCTACAGCACCCCTGAGCGACAGCATGCCGGGCTGAAGTCGATGCAGGCGATCCTGAAAAGGCAGCAGCGGATCGTACAACAACCTCTCGCCAGCACCTCCGACTGGACACGGTGGGATGATGCTCTGGTGATCTCGATGTGGATCATGGCCTTTACTCAATGGGGGCAGTACTACTTGCGGGGGCGCGGCATGACCAACTGCGAGGTTGATGAGCTGTCGCGTGGGGCCCGCAAGCTTACGATAGTTAGGCCGATGGGTGAATGGCGGTCTGGCGTCGGTAAGCAAGGCGAACTCGCCGCGTTCTTGGAGCAAGTGGAAGAGCTTCTGGTCTCAAGTGACAAATAATGAGGAAAAGTAAAAGAGACGAATTTATTTATAAAATAATCAATCTGCTATCGCCGCATTTGAAGTGGTTGGGGAGTAGAGCGAAATTCTGCAACTAAATCCATAATCTCAACTATTGCGGCAAAAATCTCACCTTCTACGGCAAGAATCTCAACTTCCGTGTCACTTTACGGAGAGAAATTCTATATACGTTTTTCTTCTAACAAAATGCAAAAAGATTCGTTCTACTTATAACGACTAAGTGTGATTATTGCGTCCTGTTAGTCATATTCGTAATAAGAGAACTTATGTCCGTTGTCATCACCGCTGCTGTTCCTGTCGGAAAACAAAGGGTATTCCGGGTCCTTCCCGGTTTCCATTTGTCGCTTGGCTTCACGATTTTCTATCTGAGTCTGATTGTTTTGATCCCCTTGTCGGCGGTCTTTTTGAAGACTTTCACGATGAGCTGGGAGGCGTTTGTGGCGGCGGTGACTTCCGATCGCGTGATAGCCTCATACAAGCTGACCTTCGGCGCTTCGCTGCTGGCGGCGACTTTTAATGCTTTTTTTGGTGGCATCGTGGCGTGGGTGTTGGTGCGATATACCTTCCCCGGCAAGAAAATTATCGATGCACTGGTTGATCTGCCTTTTGCGCTGCCGACCGCAGTGGCGGGTATTGCTCTGACGGCACTGTATGCGCCCAACGGTTGGCTCGGTCGCTATCTGGAAATGGTCGGTATCAAGGTCGCGTTTACGCCGCTGGGTGTGATTGTCGCGCTGACTTTCATCGGCTTGCCTTTCGTCGTGCGCACCATACAGCCGGTGCTGGAAGACGCCGAGCGCGAGCTGGAAGAAGCGGCGGCCAGTCTGGGCGCCAGCCATTGGCAAACATTCACCAAGGTTATTTTCCCTACGGTGCTGCCGGCCTTGCTGACCGGTTTTGCGCTGGCCTTTGCACGTGCAACCGGTGAATACGGTTCCGTTATTTTCATTGCCGGCAATATGCCCATGGTGTCTGAAATCACGCCGCTCTTTATCGTGACCAAGCTGGAGCAATACGATTACGCCGGTGCTACCGCGATTGCAGTGGTGATGCTGCTGGCTTCGTTCCTGATGCTGCTGACGATTAATGTATTGCAGGCCTGGACGCGCAAACGCGGGCAGGCGGAGAAAGTTTGATATGACGGCCATCGCTCTTGCTTCCGATAACGCATTTTCCGCCAGGGTACCGCGCGCGCAGCATGTCCCAGCCGCAACGCTGGAGCCGGTCTGGGTGCGCAGTCTGCTGATAGGTACGGCACTGCTTTTCCTTGCGCTGTTTCTGTTTGTGCCGCTGATGGCAGTGTTTGCCGAGGCATTGAAAAAAGGCTGGGATGCCTACATCGCGGCGATCCTGGAAGAAGATGCGCTGTCTGCGATCAAGCTGACGCTGATCACCGCCGCGATTGCCGTGCCCTTGAATCTGATTTTCGGTGTGGCGGCTTCGTGGTGTATCGCCAAATTCGATTTCCGCGGCAAAAGTTTTTTGCTGACCTTGATCGACTTGCCATTTTCAGTTTCGCCGGTGATTTCCGGTCTGATTTACGTGTTGCTGTTCGGTGCGCAAGGCTGGTTTGGCGGCTGGCTGCAGGAACACAACATCAAGATACTGTTTGCGGTGCCGGGTATTGTGCTGGCTACCATCTTCGTCACTTTTCCATTCGTGGCGCGCGAATTGATCCCGCTGATGCAATCGCAGGGTAGTGAGGAGGAAGAGGCGGCGCTGGTGCTGGGTGCCTCGGGCTGGAAAACCTTCTGGCATATAACGTTGCCGAATATCAAATGGGGTTTGCTGTACGGCGTCATTCTGTGCAATGCCCGCGCAATGGGCGAATTTGGCGCAGTATCGGTGGTTTCCGGGCACATACGCGGACAAACGAATACCATTCCGCTACAGGTTGAGATTCTGTATAACGAATACCAGTTTTCCGCAGCATTCGCGGTTGCCTCGTTGCTGGCATTGCTGGCACTGGTTACACTTGCGCTCAAATCATTTATCGAATGGCGTTTGCGGGACACACACGAACAGTTTCAGGAGCAGGGATCATGAGTATCGAAGTTAAAAACATCAACAAGAAATTCGGCAATTTTGTCGCCCTTAACGATGTATCGCTGGAATTTCCAGCCGGTGAATTGACGGCATTGCTCGGGCCTTCCGGCTGCGGCAAGACGACCTTGTTGCGCATTATTGCGGGCCTGGAGCAGCCGGATCACGGTCAGGTGTTGCTGGATGGCGAAGATGCATCGGCGCGCCATGTGCGCGAGCGTCAGGTCGGCTTTGTGTTCCAGCATTACGCCTTGTTCAAGCACATGACGGTGTTTGAAAACATCGCCTTTGGTTTGCGTGTGCGTCCTGCAGCAACGCGTCCTTCCGAATCGGTGATCAAGGAAAAGGTTACCAAGCTGCTCGAACTCGTACAGCTCGACTGGCTGGCCGATCGCTATCCGCCGCAATTGTCCGGCGGTCAGCGTCAACGGATTGCACTGGCACGCGCATTGGCAGTCGAGCCGCGCGTGCTGTTGCTGGATGAACCGTTCGGTGCGCTGGATGCAAAAGTACGCAAGGAATTGCGCCGCTGGTTGCGTCGTCTGCATGACGAACTGCATGTCACCAGTATTTTCGTCACGCACGATCAGGAAGAGGCGCTGGAAGTCGCGGATCAAATCGTGCTGATGAACAAGGGTCATGTCGAACAGATCGGTGCGCCCAAGGATGTCTACAACAATCCGGCTTCGCCATTTGTCTATGGTTTCCTCGGCAACGTGAATCTGTTCCGCGGTCGCGTGCATGAAGGCGTGCTGCAATCGTCGGGCATTGCGTTCGATGCGCCGGAACATGTCAAAACGCAGGATGCCCAGGGCATCGGCTATGTGCGTCCGCACGATCTGGAAGTCGATCGCTACACCTCCGGTGCGGAAGGCATCGTGGTGCAGTTGCGGCGCGCGCATGCCATCGGCCCGCTGGCGCAACTCGAACTGGAACGCGACGATAACGGCGAGTTGATCGAAGCAGTGATTTCAAATGAACGCTTTGGCCTGTTGAAGCTGAAGGAAGGCGAAACGCTGGTGGTGCGTCCCAAACGTCTGCAGGTATTTGTCGACGATTCGATCTGACACGTACCGCTGCGCCGCCGCTGCAGGAGTACGCGACCAGCATGTTGTGATGGCGGTGCAATTTAGGTAAAGGTCTTGCGATATGAATTTTCAGCAATTACGATCGATACGCGAAACCGCGCGTTGCGGCTTTAACCTGACCGAGGTGGCGAACGTGCTGTTTACGTCGCAGCCCGGCGTGAGTCGTCAAATACGCGAGCTGGAGGAAGAGTTGGGCGTCGATATTTTCGAGCGCAACGGCAAGCGCCTGACCGGCCTGACCGATCCCGGTCGCGGTATTTTGCACATCATCGATCGGCTGTTGCTGGAAGCGGAAAACCTGCAGCGCGCCAGCCAGGAATATGCAGGACAGGAAATCGGCACGCTGGCGGTGGCCACCACGCATACGCAGGCGCGTTACATGCTGCCGGAAGTCGTGCAGGCATTCCGCGCCGAGTTCCCGAAAGTACGCATCGCCTTGCAACAGAGTTCGCCGGAACATATTGCCGAATGGGTGTTGTCGGGCAAGGCGGACATCGGGATTGCCACCGAGGGTTTGAGCCAGTTTGAAGATCTGGTTTCTTTCCCCTGCTATCGCTGGCACCATGCGATTGTGGTGCCGCAAGGGCATGCCTTGTTGTCGCATACGCCGGTCACGCTGGAAGCGCTGGCGAAATATCCATTGATTACCTACGATCTTGGTTTTACCGGTCGCGGACATATCGATGATGCATTTAAAAGTGCCGATATCGCCCCCGACATCGTGTTGACTGCGATGGACTCGGACGTGATTCAGCAATATGTGTCGCTGGGTCTGGGCGTGGGAATCGTTGCCTCGATGGCGGTGCAGCACAACGGCAGCCACGGCTTGGCGGTCATCGATGGCTCGCATCTTTTTGCGCAGAATGTGACGCGTCTGGCAGTACGCCGCGGCGCTTATCTGCGGCAATATACCTACAGCTTCATTCAACAGTTTGCACCGGAATTGACGCGTGCCGATATCGACAGGGCGCTGAAACCGGCTGGCTAATGTCAAATATGGATGGATACTTTCCATGCCGTTCAGTGTTTCACTGAGCGGCATTTTTGTTTTTGCGACCGCTTAGGCTGGCGCCCGCATTTTTCCGGCAGATGCCGGATAGAACTTCGATCAGGAAACAATGTCTCAGTAGCACCATGTCCTGGTGCAACAGAACTCTTGAGCAAGAAATACCTGAGGGCAGGTACTTTTGCGTCCCGGGGAGAAAAACTTGCCGATGTGAGTCGTGCGCATGGCATTGTTCAATGGCAACAGATTTTGGCGTTGCATCTATTTACCAGATATTTATTTAAATATGAGGTCACCAACATGAAAACCGTCACAGCATCTGCGTTATTGAGCGCCATCGTTCTCGTTGCCGGTTGCGCCGGCTATCCCGCTTCAGGCCCGAGCGCTGAAGCCAGGCTGAAGCCGACACAGGGAAACAGGACTAGCGGCTTCGTGCACTTTCAGCAACACGGTGATCGCGTGACTGTACGCGCCAGCATAGAGGGTTTGACGCCCGGCATGCACGGATTTCATATTCATGAAAAAGGTGATTGCAGTGCGCCGGATGGCATGAGCGCCGGCGGGCATTTTAATCCTGGTGCGAAACACCATGGCGCACCGACGAGTGCCGATCATCATGGCGGCGACTTTGGCAATCTGACTGCGGATGCCAACGGCAGGGCATCGCTGACTTTGGTCGTTACCAAGGGCGAGATCACGCTGGATAGGGATGCTGCCAACAGCATCATCGGCAAAGGCTTGATCGTGCATGCCGATCCGGATGATTATAAAACCCAGCCTACCGGCAATTCCGGCAAGCGTCTGGCTTGCGGTGTGATTGTGCGGAACTAGTCTTCCGGGCTTGAAGTAAAAATGCCGTTCAGTCTGAAACTGAACGGCATTTTTTTACGCCTGTCTGCAAGTAAAAGCCAGGCAAGCGGATGCGGCAGGTTAATTAAGGCAGCAGCGATCTTTTCGCTGCCAGCTTGCCCTTGATTTCCGCACTGGTTTTTTCGATGGCAGCAAGACGGTAGGAAGTAGCCGGATGGATCGCAGTGTAGGCGTTCAACACGGTCGCCGGATACTGGGTGGCCAGTCGCTGCCAGAAAGCGGCGGCGCCATCGATGTTGTAGCCGGCGCGTACCAGCATATAGAGCGCCAGCGTATCGGCAGCGGCATCGAGCTCCTGCGGTGTTGCAAGTATGCCGCCGGAACCGCCCAGCGTACTCGTGTCCGGTGCGATGCGAATCAGATTGTCGATGATGCCGCCTGCGGTGGCATTCATTCTTTGCCGAGTCGGATGGCCGAGCGCGTTATGCGCGAGTTCTTTCGCCAGCACATAGGCCAGTTCGGTATCGTTCCTGACGAAGTTCAACATGCCGCGCGTAAGCAGCACGCGCCGGCCGTCTGCGTAGGCATTCACATTGTCGACATTGCCGAGTTCGATGCCGAAGCCGCAAGCCAGCGTCAAGGGCACGGTGGCGCTTGTATTGCTGCCGTTGCGGAGCAAGCCCAGCTTGACGGAAGAACGTTTGCTGACCAGCGGGCCGAGCATGGCCGCTGCCTGACGCTCGGCGTTCGGGCCTTGCGGAATCGCATTGCTTTCCACCGTCATCAGGATATCGCCGCGCTTGATGCCGGCACGTGCAGCGCCGCTGTTATTCAACACCCCCATGACTTGCAGGCGTTCGTCGAAACCCAGCGATTGCGCAGCGTCGACATAATCTTCAGAAAACGAATACTTGTTCTTGGCGCTGAAGCCGATCAGGTTGCGCGCATGGCCTTTGCACAAAGGCGTATTGCTGACCAGCAGCGGTGCGGCAACGCGATAGAGGCGATCCTGCTGGCTGGTGATTGCGCGCAAGGTTTGCAAGGGCGACGATTCGCTGGTAGTGGTACCGACGCGCGGTGCGGGAGTTTCGAGCGACACCGTGCTGCAACCGGCCAGCAATAAGGCGACAGGAAACAACACTGTCTTGAAAGAAGGAGCGCGCTGGAGCGGGAACCGTAAAGCTTGTAGCAGGCCTGACATCAATCATTCTCCTGAGAATTTAGTGTTTGCCGGTACTGCCGAAGCCGCCGGCACCGCGCTCGCTGCTGTCGAATTCATCCACGATATTGAAACCGACCTGCAGCACCGGAACGATGACCAGTTGCGCCAGACGTTCCATGGGATTGAGGACAAATTCGGTTTGCCCGCGGTTCCATGTAGAAACCATCAACTGGCCCTGGTAATCGGAGTCGATCAAGCCGACCAAGTTCCCCAGCACGATGCCATGTTTGTGACCCATGCCGCTGCGTGGCAGGATGACGGCAGCATACGCCGGATTGTCGATGTGTATCGCCAGCCCGGTCGGAATCAAGTGTGTTTCGCCCGGTTTGATGGTGAGCGGCGCATCGATGCAGGCGCGCAGATCGAGTCCGGCGCTACCGGATGTGGCGTAAGCCGGCATTTGTTCCTGCATGCGTGAATCGAGAATTTTTACGTCTATTGTTTTCATGTGAACGATGGTGGAATGAAATGGATGGCAGACGCTGTCAGCGACAAATATGCGGTCTTGTTACAGACGGCGGGCGATTTCGCCTATCAGCTGGCGCGCCAGTTTTTGCTTGTTGGCCAATGGGAACAGCGTATGGCCCTGATCGTCGAACAGCATCAGTTCGTTCTGGTCCTGGCCAAAAGTTTGATGGCCGATATTGCCGACCAGCAGCGGAATATTCTTTTTCTTGCGTTTGGCTTCGCCGTACTCCTGCAGATTTTCCGACTCTGCGGCAAAGCCTACACAATACGGACGTTTCTCCAGTGCGGCGACGGTGGCCAGAATATCAGTGTTTTGCTCGAATTCCAGTGCCGGCGCATTGCCGGTTGCGTCTTTCTTCAATTTCTGTGCGCTCTGATTCTTGACGCGCCAGTCGGCGACTGCCGCCACGGCAATGAATACATGCTGCGAACTGATGCGCGACATCACGGCATCGTGCATTTGTGCAGCAGTTTGCACATTGATGCGATGCACGCCGTAAGGCGCAGCCAATGCAGTCGGGCCGGAAACCAGCGTGACGTCGGCACCGGCTTCGCGTGCGGCGCGTGCAATCGCATAGCCCATTTTGCCGGATGAAAGATTGGTAATGCCGCGCACCGGATCGATAGGCTCGAAGGTCGGGCCGGCGGTCACCATCACGCTTTTGCCGACCAGCAGATTCGGCTGGAAGCTGGCGATGATTTCTTCCAGCAGCTGTTCCGGCTCCAGCATGCGGCCCATACCGGTTTCACCGCAAGCTTGTTCGCCGGCATCCGGGCCGAACACGGCAATGCGGTCTGCTCTCACTTGTGCGACGTTGCGTTTGGTGGCCGGGTTTTGCCACATCTCTACATTCATGGCCGGAGCGATCATCAGCGGCAAGGTCTCGGGCCGTGCCACGCACAAGGTGGACAGCAGATCGTTGCAAGCGCCATGCGCAAGCTTGAAAATGAAATCGGCGGAGCAGGGTGCGATCACGATGGCATCGGCGTCGCGGGTCAGATCGATGTGCGGCATGTTGTTGGCAACACGCGCATCCCATTGATCGGTCACGACCGGATTGCCGGACAATGCCTGCATGGTGACCGGCGTGATGAAGTGCGTGGCTGCATCTGTCATCACGATCTGTACTGTGGCGCCGGCTTTGCTCAGGGCGCGCGTCAATTCCGCTGCCTTGTAGCAGGCGACGCCGCCGGTCAATCCCAGTATGATTTTTTTACCAGCAAGATCCATGAGGACTCCTGAAAGATGTCGCGGGCTAGTTTAACAGTTCAAGTGCCTGAAACCGGTTTTTTGCCGCGCTTCAGTTCATCATAGACGAACAGCACTGCACCTATGCAAATCGCGCTGTCGGCAATATTGAATGCCGGCCAGTGCCAGTTGCCGATATAGACATCCAGAAAGTCGATCACGTGGCCGTACAGAACGCGGTCGATCACATTGCCGATTGCGCCGCCGAGTATCAATGCCAGCGCCCAGCTCAACAAACGCTGGCCCTGATTCTTTTTCAGCAGATAGATGATGAAGGCTGATGCGCCGATACCGATCACGGTGAAAAAATGTCGCTGCCAGCCGGTTTCCGATGCTAGGAAGCTGAAGGCAGCGCCCTTGTTATAGACCAGCACCAGATTGAAGAACGGCGTAACCGGCATAGCCTCGCCATACACGAAGGTGCTGGTAATCGCGATCTTGGTAATCTGATCGAGAATGATCAGAATCACAGCGATACCCAGCCAGCGGGCGATACCGGTATTTGTAGAAACGTTGCTCATCAGTTCTTTCGCTATCAGTTCAGACTATCGTTATGCAAAGCGGCGTGCTTCGCCTTTGCCGAACAGGTTGGCGACGCAGCGACCGCACAGGCCTTCGTGCTCCGCATGTGACCCCACGTCGGCGCGATAGTGCCAGCAGCGTTCACATTTTTGATAGGTCGATGGTGTCACGACGACAGATTCTTCTTCTGCACTGGCGACTTTTTCGACGCTGGCTTGCGAAGTGATCAGGACGAATTTCAAATCGTCTTCCAGGCTTTCCAGCGCGGCAAACTTGTCGCCGCTGACCTTCAGTGCGACTTCTGCCTGCAATGATGAACCGATCCCGCCGGCGACGCGTACTTCTTCCAGTTGCTTGGTGACGTTGTTACGCACATCGCGCAATACCGTGTACTTCGCCAGCAGTGCTTCGCCGTCTGCAACTTTCGGCAATTCGTAATGCGTTTGCGTGAAGATGGTGTCGCCCGCTTTGTCGCCGGCAAAAATCACCCAAGCTTCTTCTGCTGTGAAGGACAAAACCGGTGCCATCAAGCGCAACAATGATTGCGTCAGATACCAGATTGCGCTTTGTGCCGAACGGCGCGCATGCGAGGTGACGCCGCTGGTGTACAGGCGATCTTTCAAAATGTCGAGATAGAAGCCGCCCAGATCTTCCGAGCAGTACATCTGCAGTTTGGATGTGATCGGATGGAATTCATACACGTTGTAATGCGCAACGATCTCGGCTTGCAGCGCATTCATTTGCGCAATCGCATAGCGATCGATCTCCAGCATGTCGGCAACCGGCACCAGATCTGTGGCTGCGTTGAAGTCGGTTGTGTTCGACATCAGGAAGCGTAAGGTATTGCGGATGCGTCTATAGCTTTCCGTTACGCGTTTCAGGATTTCGTCAGATATCGACAACTCGCCGGTGTAATCGGTGGAAGCAATCCACAGACGCAAAATGTCTGCGCCCAAAGTATCGGAAATCTTTTGCGGCGCCAGCGTATTGCCGAGCGACTTGGACATCTTCTTGCCTTCGCCATCGACGGTAAAGCCATGCGTCAACAATGCCTTGTATGGCGGACGGCCGTTCAGCATCGACGAAGTCAACAGCGAAGAATGGAACCAGCCGCGATGCTGATCCGAACCTTCCAGATACAGGTCGGCAGGGAAGCCCAGTTGTTGTCCGTGCGAGCCCTGTCCTTGTGGTCCACCTAATACGGTTTGATGCGTCGTGCCGGAATCGAACCAGACGTCCAGCGTGTCCTTGTTCTTTTGATACATTGCGGCTTCGTCGCCGAGCAGATCTTTCAGATCCAAAGTCAGCCACGCATCGATGCCGCTCTTTTCGATCAGCTTGGCGATCTGTTCCAGCAACTCCGGTGTGCGCGGATGCAATGCGCCGGTTTCCTTGTGCACGATGAAGGCCATCGGCACGCCCCATTGACGTTGACGCGATAGCGTCCAGTCAGGGCGATTCGCGATCATGCCGTGCAGACGCGCTTGACCCCAGTCCGGGAAAAACTTGGTTTCGGCAATACCTTTCAATGCGGTTTCGCGCAAGGTAGGGCCGCCGTCTTTCGGTGTCACATCCATGCCGGCAAACCATTGCGAGGTTGCGCGATAAATGATCGGTGTTTTATGACGCCAGCAATGCATATAGCTGTGGTCGGACATCTTCAGGGCGAACAATGCGCCGGCTGCAGTCAGTGCGCTGCAGATAGGTTTCGATGCTTCCCAGATGGTCAGACCGCCGAACAGCGGCAAGGTCGATGCGAACTTGCCGTCGCCCATCACAGGCGTGATGATCGCGTCATCCTTCAAGCCATGTGCTTTGCATGAAATAAAATCTTCGATACCGTAGGCAGGCGCAGAGTGAACGATGCCGGTACCGCTATCGGCGGCGACGTATTCGGCCAGATACACCGGCGAAGTGCGATCGTAGCCGGCATCTTGCGATGCGAGTGGATGCTTGAAGCGTATCCCTTCCAGCGCGGCGCCAGCGCAGGTCGCAATGACTTTGCCTTCCAGTTTGTAGCGTTCCAGACTAGCCTCGACCAGATCGGCTGCGAGTATCAATAACAATGGCTTGTCATCACGCGATGTTTCTACCAATGCGTATTGCAATTCCGGATGCACGTTCAAAGCCTGGTTCGATGGAATGGTCCACGGTGTGGTGGTCCAGATCACGACAAAACCATTTTCGGTCGGCAATGCGGGCAGGCCGAATGCTGTAGCAACTTTGGCCGGTTCCGCAAACGGGAAGCCGACATCGATGGCCGGATCGCGCTTGTCCTGATATTCGACTTCCGCTTCTGCCAATGCAGAGCCGCAATCGAAGCACCAGTTGACCGGTTTCAGACCGCGATAGACATAACCTTTTTCCAGCAAGGTGCCGAGTGCACGCAACTCGTCGGCTTCGTTGCCATAAGCCATGGTCAGGTAAGGATTGTCCCATTCGCCCAGCACGCCGAGGCGGATGAAATCTTTCTTCTGGCGTTCGACTTGTTCGGTCGCGTAAGCGCGGGCCTTGGTCAAGACGTCAGCGGTTGGCAGATTCTTGCCATACAGTTTTTCGATCTGGATTTCGATCGGCATGCCGTGACAATCCCAGCCCGGTACATACGGCGCATCGAAGCCGGCCAGCGTCTGCGATTTGACGACGATGTCTTTCAGGATCTTGTTGACCGCGTGACCCAAGTGAATATCGCCGTTGGCATACGGTGGGCCGTCATGCAGGATGAACTTCGGCCGGCCTTTGGCTGCTTCACGGATTTTTTCGTAGATTTTTTTGTCCTGCCATTGCTTGACCCATTGCGGCTCGCGCTTGGCGAGATCGCCGCGCATGGGGAAGGGCGTATCGGTCATGTTGACTGGATATTTGCTGGCTGGTTTGGCTTCTGGCTTGTTCGGCTTGCCGGGTTTGTTTTGATTGTCGGACATGGTCTGCTTTTATAAAGTATTCAGTGGATCAAACGAACGGTCTTGATAATCTGCATTTCAAAATGCGGCGTTCGGTTGTCAAATTCGGTCAGTGGCGGATGTCGCCGAGTCGGCTATCTGTTTGAAGTAAGTACGTGCCTGCACGGCGTCGCGTTCGATCGCCTCAGTCAATGTAGTCAAGTCGACGTACTTTTCTTCATCGCGCAATTTTTTCAAAAATTCGACACGTATCAATCTGCCGTAGCATTGTTGCGCGTAGTCGAACAGATGCGTCTCCAGCAGTACGCGGCCGCTATCGTCCACGGTCGGACGCACGCCTATGCTGGCCACGCCCGGCAGTGCTTCATCTGCCAAGCCATGCACCTGCACTATATAAATGCCGGACAGCGCAGGATGCTTGTGGCCGACCCGCAGGTTCAGGGTTGGAAAGCCTATCGTGCGGCCCAGCTTTTTACCGTGGATCACATGGCCGGACATCGCGTATGGATGTCCGAGTAAAATTTCAGCTTCCGCAAAATCGCCTTGCGACAGGGCGCTGCGTATGGCCGATGAGGAAATACGTGTGCCGCTGCTGGTGACGGTAGGTAGCGATTCGACGTGAAAACCATATTGCTTGCCGGCTTCGATCAGCGTGGCGACATTGCCGGCACGTTTAAAGCCGTAGCAAAAATCTTCGCCAACGATCAGCCATTTGACGTGCAAGCCCTGCACCAGAATTTTTTCGACAAATTCTTGCGGCGACAAGGATGCAAAGTGATCGTTGAAATGTTCAACGATCACGCGATCGACGCCCGCTTTCGCCAGCGATTGCAGTTTGTCGCGCAAGCTGGCAATCCGCGTCGGTGCCTTGGACGGGTCGCCGGCGCGTGCTGCAAAGAACTCGCGCGGATGCGGCTCGAAAGTCATGACCGCCGATTCCAGCCCCATTTTCGACGCGACTGCGCGCAGGCGTGCCAGCAGGGCCTGATGGCCGCGATGCACACCGTCGAAGTTGCCGATCGCCAGCGCGCATGGTGCGCGCGATGCAGCATTGGGAAGTCCGCGAAATACCTTCATTGATTGAGTAAGTAAAACCGTCGCAAAACCTTGAATTATAAATGCTTTCGGCGGTTTCCCCCATTCAAGCTAGTGGTGATTGTCCGACGTAATCGTGAACCTACTGTATATATTTGATTACGGCAAATCGACTATTGATACGACGTACTGCTGAAGTTGCGCCAAAGCTGGATGCATTTACGTTATTGCCATAGACGTTGCCGGATGCATATGCATTCGATATGAAGCCGGTGATGTGTGAATTTGACTCCATCTTTATGATGGCATCACCACCGGAATCCTTTGCTTTTTTAGCTATGTCGCTGACCAACATTGATTTTGGGATAACTCCGCCTGCACGTTCATCTTCAATTATTCCAATAATTTTGTACTTTCTGGGTGGCTCACCATTTTCCCAAACATCAATTCCTTCAACGACCAATTTAGTGCCGCCCGCACCCTCAAAACTATTGTTCTTGGCTTCAAAAGGTTTGAATTCTGTACTTGCACATCCTGTGAGCACAAAAATCAGCGTTAGCAATAACTTTTTCATTTTCTCTCCCCGTTTGATATTAGTTTTTAATCTTTTGTTTACATCGCACCCCAAACCGCATTCAAAGCCGCGATCGCAGCCATGCCAGCCGTTTCCGTCCGCAATACACGCGGCCCCATGGACAACATCAATGCCCCGTTGGCAATCGCCAGAGTTTCTTCTTTTTCGGTAAATCCGCCTTCCGGTCCTATCATCAGTGCGACCGATTGTGGCGGATGATGGCGTGCCCAGTCGGATAAGGGTTGCTCGGCGCGCGGACTGAGCATGATGCGCACATGCAAATTCTGTTGCGTCGCCCACTGATTGAAATCGGCCGGCTCGGCCAGTGTCGTTAGCCTGTTACGCCCGCTTTGTTCGGAGGCGGCGATGATGATGCCTTGCCAATGCTGCATCTTTTTTGCTGCGCGTTCAGCCGACAGGCGCACCACGCAGCGTTGCGAGGCCAACGGTTGCAGCGCGTGTGCGCCCAGCTCGACCGCTTTTTCGATGATCCAGTCCATCTTCGATGCTTCCGGCAAGGCTTGCGCCAGCGTGATGGCATAGGGAAGCTCGACTTCGCGCGGTTCGAAAATCTTGATTTCGGCCGTGACACGTTTTTTTTCAACCGTACTGATGATGGCGGTGTATTCGCCGCCTTCGCCGTTAAACAGGGTAATGGCGTCGCCGGCGCTCAGGCGTATCACCTGAATATGATGTGCGACATGTTCAGGCAAGGTGACAACTGCGCCTATGACTAGCGCTTGAGGACAATAAAAACGAGGCATGGAGATCCGTTGGTTGTCGATTCGGCAAGGAGTTTGCGGCGTATCGGGCGCTGTGGGTATTAATTATAATAAGGAAACGCAGGAATTCGATTTTAGCCTGAGGCCCCCACTCTGGTAAAATATGCGGCTTCGCAGCAAAGTGTTTTTTTGTCCGCATGCGCGTCTGTATCTTATTCCGCATCTGATTCTATTTCATTCGACTTGCCATCACCATATATCACATGACTTTCACGCTCCCGACTACCAAAATGGCCAACGCAATCCGTGCGCTGGCAATGGATGCAGTACAAAAGGCCAATTCCGGACACCCCGGCGCGCCAATGGGGATGGCAGATATTGCCGTCGCTTTGTGGTCGAATCACTATTCGCACAATCCGGCCAATCCTAAATGGATCAACCGCGACCGCTTTGTCTTGTCGAACGGTCACGGTTCGATGCTGCATTACGCGCTCCTGCATCTGACCGGTTACGACCTGTCGATGGACGAGATCCGCAACTTCCGTCAAATGCATTCAAAGACGCCCGGTCATCCGGAAGTCGATATCACGCCGGGCATAGAAACCACGACAGGTCCTTTGGGCCAGGGCATTACCAATGCGGTCGGCATGGCGCTGGCTGAAAAGCTGCTCGCCGCCGAATTCAATCGCCCGAATTTCAACGTTGTCGATCATCACACTTACGTCTTCCTCGGCGACGGCTGCCTGATGGAAGGCATTTCGCACGAAGCCTGTTCGCTGGCCGGCACGCTGAGCCTGCCGAAGCTGATCGCGTTTTACGACGACAACGGCATCTCGATCGACGGCCATGTTGAAGGCTGGTTCCAGGACGATACGCCGAAGCGTTTTGAAGCTTACGGCTGGAATGTGGTGCGCGCTGTCGACGGTCACGATGTCAACGCAGTGGACGCAGCGATCAAGCAAGCGAAAGCTTCCGACAAGCCAACCCTGATCTGCTGCAAAACCGTGATCGGTAAGGGTTCGCCGAATATGGCCGGCACGCACAATGTGCATGGCGCCGCGCTGGGTGACAAGGAAATCGCGGCTACTCGCGCAGCCATCGGTTGGGAATATCCGCCGTTTGAAATTCCTGCCGATGTGTACGCGGCATGGGATGCCAAAGCCAAAGGCGCAGCGCAAGAATCCGCATGGAACACATTGCAGCAAGCTTACGCTGCGCAATACCCGGAACTGGCAAGCGAATTGAAACGCCGCATGAGTGGCGAGTTGCCGGCGAATCTGGAACAAACCGTGACCGCTTATATCGCGACTTGCGTAGAGAAAAAAGAAACCATCGCTACGCGTAAAGCCAGCCAGAACGCGATTCAGGCCCTGGCGCCGGTGTTGCCCGAATTTCTTGGCGGTTCGGCCGATCTGACCGGCTCCAACCTGACCAACTGGAAAGAATGCGTCGCCGTGCGCGCCGACCAGTGGGGCAATCACATCAACTACGGTGTGCGCGAATTCGGCATGAGCGCGATCATGAACGGCATCGCCCTGCATGGCGGCCACATTCCATTCGGCGCCACCTTCCTGACTTTCTCCGATTACAGCCGTAATGCCTTGCGCATGGCGGCGCTGATGAAGCTGCGTTCGATTTTTGTATTCACGCACGATTCGATCGGCCTCGGCGAAGACGGCCCTACCCATCAATCGGTGGAACATGTATCCAGCCTGCGCCTGATTCCGAATCTGGATAACTGGCGTCCGTGCGATACCGTTGAATCGGCAGTAGCGTGGGAACAGGCGGTCAAACGTCACAATGGCCCGACGACGCTGATCTTCTCGCGTCAGAACCTGCCGTTCCAGGAACGCAGCGCAGAACAGATAGCCAACATCAAACGCGGCGGCTACGTATTGCGCGATGCAGAGAACGCTCAAGTCATTCTGATTGCCACTGGTTCGGAAATCGAACTGGCTGTCAAATCCGCCGATGAGCTGGCGCAACACGGTATGGCAGTGCGTATCGTCTCGATGCCATCGACCGACGTATTCGATCGTCAGGATGCCGCTTACAAAGCTGCCGTGCTGACCAAAGGCGTACCGCGCGTGGCAATTGAAGCTGGTGTGACCGACTTCTGGCACAAGTATGTCGGCCTGGAAGGCGCCGTCATCGGTATCGACACCTTCGGCGAATCGGCACCGGCCGGCGTGTTGTTCAAGCATTTCGGCTTCACGGTCGAGAACGTCGTTGCTGCTGCCAAAAACGTCGTTACAAGCGCGCAGGCGTGACCGAAATCACTTTCCGTCCGGCGACGGCGGATGATGCCGCAGCGCTTGCCGCCTTGCGGGTAGATAGCTGGCGCGCTACTTATCGTGGCGTCATGCCGGATGCGTATCTGGATGGCATGCGCGCGGAAGAGAGTGCGACCATGTGGTCGCAGGTGCTGCAGGCCAATGTGTCGACAATTGCGATTTTCGTGGCGGTAGCGGGCGATGAAATCGTCGGCTTTGCGGCCGGCATGTTGCTGATGCCGGAAAAGTTTGCGTTGAATGCAGAGCTGACGGCGATCTACCTGAAGCCGATTGCACAACGTGGCGGTGTTGGGCGTCGTTTGCTGGCGCTGGTTGCCGGCGCATTGCAGCAGCAGGGCGCCAGCGGTTTGCTGGTATGGGTGATCGCCGACAATCAGGCGGCGCGCCAGTTTTACGAACAGCTCGGTGCTGAACTTTTGATCGAGCAGCCATTCACATGGGATGGCCTGAATTTGATGGAAGCCGGATACGGCTGGCGTGACATGGCTGCATTGCAGCAGGCATGCACTGAATGATTTTTTATACCTTGTAGTTGAATTTTTCTGGAGAAAAAGATGACCATTCGCGTCGCAATTAACGGCTACGGCCGCATCGGCCGCAACATTCTTCGTGCTCACTACGAAGGCGGCAAAAAAAATGATATTCAAATCGTGGCGATCAACGATCTGGGCAATGCTCAATCGAATGCGCATTTGACCCGTTACGACACGACGCATGGCAAATTCCCGGGCACCGTTGAAGTTGACGGCGATTACATGATCGTCAATGGCGACAAGATACGCGTGTTCGCACAACGCGATCCAGCGCAAATCGGCTGGGGTGAGTTGAATGTAGACGTCGTGCTGGAATGCACAGGCTTCTTCACGACCAAGGAAAAAGCATCGGCTCACTTGAAGGGCGGCGCCAAGAAAGTCATCATTTCCGCACCAGGCGGCAAGGATGTGGACGCGACCATCGTGTTCGGCGTCAACCACGGCGTGCTGAAGGCAACAGACACAGTGATTTCGAACGCATCGTGCACCACCAACTGCCTGGCACCGCTGGTTAAGCCATTGAACGACACCATCGGCCTGGTGAATGGCTTGATGACAACCGTTCACGCTTACACCAACGATCAAGTGTTGACCGACGTGATGCATGAAGACTTGCGTCGTGCACGTTCGGCTACGCAATCGATGATCCCGACCAAAACCGGAGCTGCTGCTGCAGTTGGCCTGGTCTTGCCGGAACTGAACGGCCGACTGGATGGTTATTCGATCCGCGTTCCAACCATCAATGTGTCCATCGTCGATCTGTCCTTCATCGCTGCACGTGACACGACCGTGGAAGAAGTCAACGCGATCATGAAGACAGCGACAGAAGGTGCCTTGAAAGGTATCTTGACCTATCAAACCGAACCACTGGTTTCGGTTGATTTCAACCACAATCCGGCCTCGAGCAATTTCGATGCGACGCTGACCAAGGTCTCGGGTCGTTTGGTAAAAGTCTCGTCGTGGTACGACAATGAATGGGGTTTCTCGAACCGCATGCTGGACACCACCGTGGCATTGATGACAGCCAAGTAAGCAATCGTTTCATGCATTTTTTTGCTGCATGACAAAGCCCCGGGTTTGAACTGCTTGTGTAATAGGGCAGTTCGGCACCGGGGCTTTTTTACGTCTTGTTTTTGCAGCGCTGCTTGCCATCCTGAATGAATGGAGGAATTGCATTCGCCGGATGAAGTGCAGGCATTTTTTTAAAACAGAATTTATATTTTCTGAAGGGGTTTGCAATGGGGGCCGAAAAACTGGCAGCTGAAGATCAAGCGTACGTTATACAACCGCAAAGCATTCCTGCCTTGCCTGTGCGGGGAACGGACAAGCTTTTCCCTGTGCATCGTATTTATTGCATAGGCCGTAACTATGCAGCGCACACGATAGAGATGGGGCACGATCCTGATAAGGAAGCACCATTTTTCTTTCAGAAGAATCCGGACAACATTGTTGTCGATAAGGATTTCCCGTATCCGCCGGAAACATCGGATGTGCATTTTGAATTTGAATTGGTAGTGGCCCTAGCCAAGGGTGGCAAGAACATCACGGTTGAAAAGGCGCTGGATCATATTTTCGGGTATGGCGTTGGGCTCGATATGACCAGGCGCGATCTGCAGGGCGTGGCAAAAAAAATGGGTCGTCCGTGGGAGGTGGGCAAGGCGTTTGAACATTCGGCGCCGTGTTCGGCATTGATTCCGGTTGCTGACGTAGGTCATCCGCACAAAGGTGGCATTTGGTTCAAGGTCAATGGCGAGGTAAGACAAAAGGGCGATCTGGATCAAATGATCTGGAAAGTTGCAGAGCAGATTTCCATACTTTCGACTTTCTTTGAACTCAAACCGGGTGATCTCATCATGACGGGAACGCCAGCTGGTGTCGGCGCGATCAACAAGGGCGATCAGCTCGAAGGCATGATTGAAGGCGTCTGCGGCATGAAGCTGGCCGTTATTTGAGCGCAGAAGCGGTAAGGCGCTGGCAGCAACACCGCAGCTGATGCTGCTCCGCTGAGTTGAAGCGGACTGCATTGCGGAGTCGACATGATGATGCTTGACTCCGCCCATTCATCGCATCCGTAGAATCAATCTGGTTTGGATGGATTTAAGGTGTGAATATGCGCAATTTGTGCAGTGGATGATTTCTCTTTTTAAACAAGGACATAGCAAGATTCCATATGCCTTATCCACAGGGCTGTGCACAAAAAAAGTGGATAACTATTGCAGAGTTACTTTTGTGCTTCGCTGCTTCTGCGATGCTTTACATATCGCCAAACAAATCGTGTGCATCCAGAATCGCATAGACAATTTCCGGATTCCTATCCAGGCATTTGCGTATCGCAGCAGGAATCGTTTGCCGGATTTTCTTGCACAGGCCGGGACGCTCCAGCAGTTCTATCGTCAAGCCGCGTACCGTACGCACTTCGCGCGCACCCGGAGCAATCTTCACTACGATGCCCAACTGCGCCTGCATGCGTTCTGCCATATGCTGCAAGTCGGCATAACTGGAAATGCTTTCTATGCGCGCGATCAGTTTTTTTTCTTCCATCCTGGTCAGTAGCAGGATGCGCATATCGCCAGCTGGATCGCTCAACAAACTTTCGCGCTCGCATACGCAAGTGCCGGGAGGGCACTCGGTACGTATAGGGAGGGGCGATGTGGGCAGCATGGAATTACGCGGCAGGAAAACCGTCGTGATGCGGTGCAGGTCTGATTCGTCCGTACACGGTCATACCTTTTTGACGAATTCCGTTTTCAGACTCATGGCGCCGAAACCGTCGATCTTGCAGTCGATGTCGTGGTCGCTATCGACCAGACGGATATTCTTGACCTTGGTGCCGACCTTGATGGTGCCGCCAGATCCTTTCAATTTCAAATCCTTGATCACCGTGACGGTATCGCCATCCTGCAATACGTTGCCGGCCGAGTCGCGGTAAACCTTGCTGCCTTCTTCGGCAGATTCTGCCGCAGCCTCGTTAACCGGCCATTCGTGTGCGCATTCCGGGCAGATGTACATGCCATTATCTTCGTAGGTATATTCGGAATTGCATTTGGAACATGCAGGTAAAGTGCTCATGAGACATCCTTCGAGGGTAGGCGATAGCCGTAAAAGTACAAAGTATACTGCGTGCCCGCCTTAAGTTGGCACTTTCCCATTTTGCGTCTGGAAAGTCCGATTGCATCCGGAGCAAAAATTTATTTTCTATCGACTGCATCCAAATCGGCATCTGGCGGGTAGTACCAGTATCAGCGCATCAATATCCGGTGTCCGGGTATGCCGGCTGATTACTTTTCAACTACCAAGGAAACTATCATGCACACATCCATTTCTGCCGTTGCGCTCGCTTCCGCTGCTGTTTTGTTGACAGCATGTTCCACCACACCCATGACCACATCCATGTATTCGCAAGACGCATTGCCACCGACGGTGCAGGTGCCAGCCGGTCATAGCGTCGCGATGCAAACTGTGGGTGCAGGCGATATCACTTATGAATGCCGGGGTAAAAAAGATATGGCCGGTCAGTTTGAATGGGTTTTCGTCGGTCCTGACGCCGTGTTGTCTGACCGAAGCGGCAAGGCAGTAGGCAAATATTTCGGCCCACCAGCAACCTGGGCAAGCAATGACGGTTCAAAAGTAACGGCTACACAGCTTGCAGTCGCTCCAGCCGGTGCCGGTAATATTCCATTCCAGCTGGTCAAAGCCAATCCGGCAATGGGCAGCGGCGCAATGACGGGTGTGACTTACATCCAGCGCGTAGCGACCAAAGGTGGTGTCGCTCCAGCCTCGGTTTGCAGTGCAGGCAATGCAGGCAGCAAGGAAGTCGTCAAATATCGGGCCGACTATATCTTCTGGAAAGCCGCTTGATTCGGATTAATCCTGCACAAGAAGTCGGCAGGCAGATTGCGTCCTATATAATCAATTGGAAATAAATCGGCATTATTCATTCCAATTCCTTAAAGGCAGCCTATCTTGCCTGCTGACTCCGATTCCTTCGATTACGATGCCGCTCTGCATGCTTGTGCCCTTGGCGACGAGCATGCGTTGCAGCGCATCTATATACAGGACAGCAAGCGTCTGCTTGGTGTGGCCTTGCGTATCGTGCGTCAACGGCATCTGGCAGAAGATGTCGTACATGACGCCTTCGTCAGTATCTGGAACAAGGCTGCCAGCTTTGATGCGAAGCGTGGCGAGGGCCGTGGCTGGATATACAGCGTCGTGCGGCATCATGCATTGAACATGTTGCGTGATCGTGATCGCGAAGTGTATGCGGACGAAGACGCCATCGATAACATGCAGCACCAGACTCAGGAATTGAGCGTCGATCAATTTGAATTGAATGCCAGCCTGGGGCAGTTGCAGGATTGCCTGTCCCATCTCGATAGCGCAAAGCGCAACAGCATCTTGTGCGCCTATGTGGATGGCTGCAGTCACAGTGAAATTGCGCAACGTTTGAATGCGCCGCTGGGGTCTGTCAAGGCATGGGTCAAACGTGGTTTGGCCGCATTGCGGGAGTGCATGGGATGAATGAATCATTTGACGAATTGCAGGAGCTGGCTGGCGAATATGTGCTCGGTACCTTGCCTGCTGCCCAGCGGAAGGAAGTTGAGCAGCGCCTGCAAAACGAAGCCGGATTGCGTAATGCCGTCGACGAATGGGAACGCCGTCTGTTGCCATTGACCTCGCTTGCAGAAGAGCAGGAACCGTCAGCGCAATTGTGGCCGCGTATTGCGCAGGATGTACGACGCAATGCGCATGGCGTTCAGAACGGTTTACGGAGTTGGTGGAACGATTTGCGCTTCTGGCGCGGTCTGGCGGCCAGCGGCTTTGCGGCTGCCGCAGTTCTGCTCGCGGTGATGCTGATGCGTCCGGCTGTGCAGACGCCAACTTTCATGGTGGTCCTGGTGGAGCCGCAGGAGCGTACTCCGGGATGGATCGTACAGGCCAATCTGGATCGTCAGATCACACTCACGCCATTGCGCCCGGTCGCTGTGCCGAATCAAAAATCACTGCAATTCTGGACCAAAGGCGATGGCTGGTCGAAACCGGTTTCGCTCGGTTTGGTCCAGCCGGGAAAATCTCTCACACTGACGCTGGAGAAATTGCCGCCGTTGCAGGCAAACCAGTTGTTTGAAATTACCTTGGAGCCGGAAAACGGTTCACCGACCGACAGACCGACCGGCCCCATCCTCTTCATAGGCAGAGCAGTCAAGATGACCTAGCACCGTGGGTGCCAGGTGCATCAAGGCATGATTGTAAAGTGGTGAGTGTGTGATGAAGCGAGGCGCTTGCGCGGCTCGAAAATTCATTCCCGTTTGGAATAAGACTTCAGCTTCAAGTATTGTTCGACGTCTTTTGTTTTTGCCCCCACTCTGATGACGGCATTTTCGAGTTCTCGTGGGGTGCGTTCAAATCGATCTGCCCAGTAGCGCAGTTCATCCTGTTCATCGACTTTGATATGGCTAAGATCCGCTGGTGCGCGATTGCTGGCCGTTATTGACATATGTTTCTCCTTTTGTCCCGGCTGCAAGTTTTGTCTATCGCTGATGCCTCTTTGGGCATGCATGCACATCTAGTGTCACGTGAAGTTCTTTAAAATTCAAGAAATATTTGTTCGATTGCGACATCGAAAATATTTTTTCATTTGCTCTACGGACAGAATTTTTTATTCCAATAATAGAATGGCAAGAGCAATCCCGGCCATCTGCCTTGCAGATTTTTAGCGGGGGCGGGAAAGGATATGTTGACGTAAACCGGGTATTTGCAGCGCTTCCTGCACAATATGTGCAGGAAGATTTTTCCCTTATGGAACAAGGGTGTATGTCGCTTGTCCGCAGCTTATCCACAGGACTGTGCACAAAATGTGGGGATAACTTGTGCGTGCCTGTTGATATCGGATGTTCAGGAAAACAGGGTAGTCCACAGCGTCACGACTGCCGCCACTTCAGTGGCTACCCGTTCCTGTTCGACCCTGGCCCGTTCCGCGCCTTGCAGCCGGATGTTGTGCTGCAACCTGCGGAAGGTGCGATAGGCGTCGGCCACGGTGCCGGATAAAGTGGTATCGATCAGGCCCAATTCTCCGCATAATTTCAGCAGCGCGATATTGCCGATATCGCCGGTCAGACGCGGATGGTGTACGGCGTCGCGCAGTACCAGGAATTGCACCATGAATTCGATATCGATCATGCCACCGGTATCGTGCTTGAGATCGAACAGCTCGGTGCGATTCGGATGCGCATCGTGCAGTTTCTTGCGCATTTCCAGCACTTCCTTTTTCAATTCGACCGGATCACGTGTCTGGCGCAGAACCTTTTCACGTATCGCTTCAAAGCGTGCGCCGATTTCAGCGTCACCGGCGCAGAAGCGCGCTCTGGTTAATGCCTGGTGTTCCCACAGCCAGGCGGAAGTGGTCTGGTATTTCTCGAACGACGAAACGGTGGAAACCAGCAGGCCGCTGGCGCCGTCAGGGCGTAGGGCGATATCGACATCGAACAATATTCCGGCCGGCGTATGTGTCGTCATCCAGGTAATGAAACGCTGTGCCAGCTTGGCGTACAACGCCGGTGCATCCTGATCGTCGTCGTCATACAGGAAAATGACATCCAGGTCGGAGGCGTAACCGAGTTCCTTGCCGCCCAGCTTGCCGTAGGCGATGACGGAAAATTTCGGTTCTTCGCGATGGCGATTCGGGAATCCTTTCCAGATCGTTTGTATCGTCGCTTCAACCAGCTTGTCGGCCAGTTCCGATAAATGATCGGCCAGACGCTCTACACTGAGGTCGCCCACCAGATCCTGCGCCAGCAGACGGATCAGTTGCGCGTGATGCATCTCGCGCAGCACATCCATTTGCCGTTCGGTATCGCCCGGTGTTTCATCCAGGCGCTGACGACAGTCGCGTGCAAATGCGTTCCAGTCGGGTGCGGCTTTCAAGGTTCTGTCGTCCAGCAATTCATCCAGCAACAGTGGGTGGCGCGTCAGATATTTTGCTGCCCAGTCGCTGGCGGCGATCATGCGGATCACGCGTTCCAGTGCATGCGGATATTCCGTCAGCAAGGCAAGATAGGCGGCGCGGCGCGCGATGGTTTCCAGGAAATTCAGCAGACGGCCCAGCGTGGTCGCGCGCGCCTCGCTTACTTTGACTATCAAGGGCAGTGAAGCATTCACCAGTGCGACCAGCTTGTTGCGGCTGGCTTCCGGCAAGGATTGCAGGCGCGGCGAATGCCAGGTGGCGAGCAGGCGTTTGGCGGCATCGGCGGCATGATCAAAGGACAGCTCGAGAAGATAGCTTTCGATTACCTGTTCGCTGTCGGTATCGGTCAGCACGGCGCTCAGTTCTGCTTGCGGCTGATTGTCCGATGTATGTTCACTCTTCTTGTCGTTGAAAATTTCATCGAATTGCGTGGCGACCAGTGTGCGTTGCTCTTCCAGCGCGGCCAGCAGGGTTGGTACGTCTTCATAGCCCATCATCTTGGCAACGATCAACTGATCGGCCGCATTCGGCGGCAGCGTATGCGTTTGCGCATCGTCCAGATATTGCAGACGATGTTCGAGATTGCGCAGGAAGGTATAGGCGTGCAGCAGTTGATCGACCACTTCCGGCTTGAACAGCTCTTTTTCGGCGAGCGTACGCAGGGTGATGCGCGTTGAGCGGTCGCGCAATGCGGCATCGCGGCCGCCGCGTATCAATTGGAATACCTGCGCCAGAAATTCAATTTCGCGTATGCCGCCGCGGCCCAGCTTGACGTTGTTGCTGCGATCCGGATGACGTGTTTCCTGGCGCGTGACTTCGGCGCGTATCTGCGCATGCATATTGCGGATGGCGTCGATAGAGCCGTAATCCAGATAGCGGCGATAGACGAAAGGCCGGATGATTTTTTCCAGCGCATCGATATCGGATGGTTTGCCGGTCAGTGCGCGTGCCTTGACCCAGGCATAGCGTTCCCATTCGCGGCCCTGCACGATCAGGTATTCCTCGACCATATTGAAGCTGGCGACCAGCGGCCCGGAGGCACCGTTCGGACGCAAGGCCATATCGACGCGGAAGGTGAAACCGTCTTCGGTGATTTCCGACAGCGCGGCAATCAGCTTCTTGCCGACGCGTGTAAAAAATTCGTGGTTCGACAGCAGCCGTTGTTCCGGCGCGGTGGCGACGGTATCGCCATCTTCGGCATAGACGAAGATCAGGTCGATATCGGACGATACATTCAACTCGCCGCCGCCCAGCTTGCCCATGCCCAGCACGATCATTTCCTGCTGCTCGCCTGATTCGTGACCTATCGGTGTGCCGTGTATCGTCATCAATTCGGTCGTCACCGCCGCCAGATGCGTTTGTACTGCGAAATCGCCAAAGGCCGTCATCGTATCGACTACCTCGGCCAGATCGGCCAGGCCGCCGAGATCGCGCTGGATCAGGGTGGCAATGACCAGATTGCGCACGCGGCGCATGGCGGCTGGCAAACTGGCGCCGGCATCTGTTTCGTTTTGTAAGAGTTCACCGAAAATGACCGAGTTCAGCGATAATTTGCCGACTTCGGCTACCCTTTGCGCACGGCTTGCATCTGCATTGAGCCATCGGGTATAAAAACGGGAAGCGGTAATTGGGGTAGAGGACAGGTTTGTCACGGTGTGAGAGAGTATCCTAGAGTTCTTGAGATGTAAGATTTGTTTTATACAGTGTGCGAGCCGATTTGCCTGTCAGCTTGTTTTATTCTACGCGAAGTCGATTTACCGACCTTTTTGATTGATGCCGACAGATCCACGCCTTCCCAACCAGACTATGACTGCCGATCGGCTGCGGCTATGCTGGCGTACGCTGCAACTATCATTTCGCGCCGCCAATAAAGCCAGTCACCATGCGCTGGGCTGGCTGCTGAAATTGCTGGTGCTGGCGTATTTCATATTCTGCGCGCTGTTCCTCACCTTGCGTTATGCCGTTCTGCCGCAGATATCCGCCTACCGCGTCGATGTGGAAAAAGTCGCGACCAAAGCGATAGGGCGGCCGGTATCGATAGAAACCATTGCCGCGTCCTGGGATGGTTTGCGCCCGCATTTGGCGCTAGGCAATGTTGTGGTTTACGACAAGGACGGCGACAAGGCCTTGCAATTACCGGCAGTGTCGGCCACGGTGTCGTGGTTATCGGTGCTGATCGCCGACTTGCGTCTGCACAGTCTGGAAATCGACAAGCCGGATATGGATATCCAGCGCGATGCAAATGGCAATTTTTATGTTGCCGGCCTGCTGGTTGATTTGCAAAAAAGCGGTGATGGCAAGGCTGCCGACTGGATACTGTCGCAACGCGAAATCACGATCAGGGATGGACGCTTGCGCTGGCAGGACCAGTTGCGTCAGGCGCCTGAACTATTGCTCGGCAATGTCAATATGGTCTTGCATAACAACGGGCGGCACCACAAATTTGCTTTGCAGGCGACGCCGCCGGCTGCCATTGCTGCACCGCTGGATGTGCGCGCAGCTTTTGATCATCCGCTCTTTGCACAAAAAATTTCCGATGCGACGCGCTGGACCGGTGAGCTGTATACCGACTTGCGCGACACGAATCTCGCAGCCTGGAAAACCTATCTTGATTTCCCTTTCGATCTGCAGCAGGCCAGTGGTTCGATGCGTGCCTGGCTGGCATTCGATCATGCACGGGTGGCCGATTTCACAGCCGATCTGAGTCTGTCGAATGTGTCGGCCCAGTTGCGCAAGGATATGCCGCCCTTGTCGCTGGCGCACGCGAATGGACGTATTTCAGTACGCGAGTCGCTGGAAGGCAGTGTACATGATGGCGTGCCGACTTTCGGTATGCGCGGGCACACGATTTCGGTGCGCGATTTCTCGCTGCAAACCGATGATGGACTGGTGTTGCCGGAGACCACGATGAGCGAACATTACATCGCTGCGAAAAATGGCAGGCCGGGGAGCATCGAAATACAAGCCACGTCGCTTGATCTGCAGGCATGGGCCGATTTTGCCGGCCGCCTGCCTTTGCCGGCGACGCAGTTGCGCTTGCTGGAAGATTTTGCGCCGCGCGGAAAGCTGAAGAATTTTTCGGCGCAATTGCAAGGTGCTTACCCGAATATAGAAGCGTACAAGATCAAGGGTGATTTCACCGGACTGGCGCTGAAGGCGCAGCCAGCGCGTCCGGCCCGCGCAGCAAGCGCCAGGGCCGCTGCGCAAGCGGCAGTGCCGGCGATTCCCGGTTTTGAAAATTTGACCGGCCATGTCGATGCGAATAATCAGGGCGGCACTTTCGTACTGGCATCGGAACAACTCACCCTGGCCTTGCCGGCTTATTTTTCCGAACCTGAGATCACGTTCGATGAATTGAAGATGGAGGCCAAATGGGCCTTCCAGAAAAACAATCAATTGTTGCTGGATGTGCGCCAAATGAGTTTGGCGAAACAGGGACTGATTGCTTCCTTCTCCGGCACGCATCTGATGCCGCTGGACAAAACGACGGGACATCAACTGGGTACTATCGATCTCACGGGTAGTCTGTCCGGCCTTGAATTGAACAAGATTGGTAACTATCTGCCGCTGGGCATGAATGCGGACTTCCGCACCTGGCTCGGCAACGCACTGATTGCGGGCACGCTGAATGACGGCTATATCAGGTTAAAAGGCGATTTGAACCAGTTTCCCTTCCATACGCAAAAAGCCGCTGAAAAGTCGAAAGGCGAATTTATTTTTGGCGGCAAGATCGATAACGGCGGCTTGAATTATGCGCCGGACATGTTTGGCAGAGATGGCAAGGCGCCATTGTGGCCGCTGCTGGAAAATGTCAAAGGCACCATCCTGTTCGATCGTACGCGGATGGAAATCAAGGGTGAAAGCGGCAGTACGCACGGCGCGCAGGTGTCGAACGTGAGGGCGGTAATTGCCGACTTGCTGGCGGATGAGCCGGTACTGGAAATCGATGGCCGTGCAGCCGGCAGTTTGCAAGATATGGTGCAATACACGGTAGACAGCCCGGTCGCCACCTGGATAGGCCATTTCACCGATGAAACGAAAGCCAGCGGTAATGCCACGCTCGCGCTTAATTTGAAGCTGCCTTTGCATCAGCTGATAGAAGCCAAGGTGCGCGGCGTAGTGAAATTTGCCAATAACAATGTGATTTTGCAGAATGCCATTCCACCGATTACACAGACGAGCGGCGAACTCGAATTCGATGAAAAAGGCTTGACGCTGAAAAACATCAAGGCGAATTTCCTTGGCGGTCCGTTGACGGTAGCGGGCGGCACGCAAAAAGACGGCACTATCCTGATCAAGGCGGGCGGCACCATGTCGGCTGCCGGTTTGCGCAAAAACTATCCTGCGCCGGCGATGCAAAAACTGATAGACCGGATCAGCGGCAGTACAGGCTTCGGCACTACGATCAGCGTCAAGAACAAGCGCATCGAGATAGTGGTGGACTCCAATCTGCGCGGCCTGGGCCTGGCTTTCCCGGCGCCTCTGCGCAAGGCCGCCAAGGATGCCTTGCCGCTCAGGATAGAACAGGCCAGTCTGCCTTCCGAAAACGCTGCGATCATGCGCGATGGCATCAGGCTGGCACTGGGCCCGTCGATAGTCGGCAGCTATCTGCGCGAAAAAAGTGCGACGGACACTGCTGCCGCGTGGCGGGTGGTGCGTGGCGGCATAGGCGTCAATACACCGGCACCGGAACCGGATAGCGGCCTGATGGTGAACGTTAGCCTGCGGTCGTTGAATATCGATGAATGGATCAGTGTCGCATCGTCGATTACTGCGGCTGACAAGAACACGCAGAAAAAAATCGCAGACCCATCGGAGGCGCTCAATATGGCGCAGTACGTTGAACCGAACATACTGGCCGCGCGTGCCAATGAGCTGTTTGTGATGGGGAAAAAATTCGACGAGGTGGTGGTCGGCGTATCGCATGACACCAACGTGTGGCAGGCCAATATCGATTCGGCGCAGGCATCGGGTTACCTGACCTGGATTGAATCTTCATCGGGCCGCGGTTTGGGCAAGGTCACCGCACGCCTGGCCTCGCTGGTGGTGCCCAAAACAGCGGGTGCAGACGTCAATAATTTGCTTGAAGGCGTAGACAGTGCGACAGAAATGCCGGCGCTGGATGTGGTTGCCGAGAATTTTGAATTATTCGGCAAGAAGCTCGGGCGTCTTGAACTGCTGGCGCATTATGTGCGCGCAACTGAAGGACGCGAGTGGCGCATCAGAAATCTGTCGCTCGCGAATCCGGACGCAACCCTGACAGCCAAGGGAAGCTGGCTGGCTAAAAATGGCAGCAACGTTTCCAATCTCGATTACAACCTGAATATTGCGAACGCAGGCAATCTGCTCAACCGTTTCGGCTTTGCAGATGTGCTGCGCGGCGGCAAAGGGAAGATGGAGGGTGATATCAGCTGGAAAGGTTTACCTTTCTCGTTTGATGTGCCCAGCCTGTCGGGAAAAATCAATCTGGATATCGCTTCCGGCCAGTTCCTGAAAGTTGAGCCGGGTGCCGCCAAATTGCTCGGCGTGCTCAGCCTGCAATCGATACCACGCCGTCTGACGCTGGATTTCCGCGATGTATTTTCAGAAGGTTTTGCATTTGACGGCATCAACGGCAGTGCGCGTATTTCAAATGGCGTGGCGACGACTGATAATCTCAAGATGCGTGGCGTCAGCGCAACCGTGCTGATAGATGGCTCGGCCGATATCGCCAGAGAATCGCAGAATCTGCGCGCCGTCGTGATTCCGGAAATCAATGCAGGCGCTGCATCCGTGGCCTATGCGCTGGCCATCAATCCGGTCATCGGCGCGGGTACCTTCCTGGCGCAACTGTTCTTGCGCGAACCGCTGGCGCGGGCGTTTACGTATGAATATACGATTACCGGACCATGGAGCGATCCGAATGTGAACAAGGTCGATCGCAAGGTGGAGCCGGCTCCGAAATCAGGCATTGAAGAATCCAGCATAGAGGGTTGAATCATGACAAATTCACTGACCCGCGTAGCAGCCATTCAAATGGTGTCCACACCTTCGGTTGAAGAAAATATCGCCACTGCGCGTCGCCTGATTGCAGGCGCCGCACGCCAGGGCGCGAGCCTTATTCTGCTGCCTGAATATTGGGCGGCGATGGGCATGCATGAAAATGACAAGCTCGGCCTGGCGGAACAGATCAATGCAGGCCCGATCCAGTCTTTCATGGCTGCGGCAGCGCGTGAACATCAGGTGTGGCTGATAGGCGGCACACTACCGATGGCGGCATCGGTAGCCGACAAGGTGCTGAACACCACGATGGTCTACAACCCGGCCGGTGAACGCGTCAAACGCTACGACAAGATTCATCTGTTCAGCTTTACCAAGGGCACGGAGTCGTATGACGAAGCGCGCACGATAGTGCAGGGCACCGAGGTCACGACTTTCGACGCGCCATTCGGCAAGGTGGGTTTGTCGGTTTGCTACGACCTGCGCTTTCCCGAGTTGTATCGGGCGATGGGTGATTGCATGCTGATCGTGGTGCCGGCTGCATTTACCTATACAACCGGGAAGGCGCATTGGGAAATTCTGCTGCGCGCGCGCGCCATTGAAAACCAGTGCTACGTGCTGGCAGCCGCACAGGGCGGGCGGCATCAGAATGGCCGCACAACATGGGGACACAGCATGCTGATCGACCCCTGGGGTGAAATCAAGGATGTACTGGCAGAGGGCGAAGGCCTTGTAATCGGCGATATCGAACCCCATCATTTAACCGGTATCCGTGAAAATCTTCCTGCATTGAAACACCGCAAGTTGTAGACAAGTTGCAGTGCTGACGGGGCAGATCGGCCAGATGCTCTACAATTCGTTATCCGAATCAATTTTGTTTGCGCTTCAACGCGCGAATGGCAAATAAACAATGACTCCATTTGAACCAAATCTCCAGACCCTGGCCGTCGCTCGCGATGTCTTGCTGACGCCTTTCGGCCTCGACGAATCCATCCTGATCAAGACCCTGGGCACGATGTTTACGCACCGCGTCGATTATGCAGATTTGTATTTTCAATTTACGAAAAGCGAAGGCTGGAGCCTGGAAGAGGGCATAGTCAAAACCGGTAGTTTCTCCATCGATCAGGGTGTCGGTGTGCGTGCCGTATCGGGCGATAAAACCGCCTTTTCCTATTCGGATGAAATTTCCGAACGTGCATTGATGGAAGCGGCGATTGCAACGCGCACGATTGCACGGCAGGGCGCAGGCAAGATCAAAGTCGCTTCAGCAATTCAGCAGGTGGGTGGTCGTGATTTGTATTTGCCTAATGATCCGCTGACTTCACTGGATGCGACTGAAAAAGTAAAGTTGCTGGAAAAAATAGAACGCATTGCGCGCGCGAAAGATCCGCGTGTGGTGCAGGTAATGGCTGGTCTGGCCGGCGAATACGATGTAGTGCTGGTAGTGCGTAGCGACGGCGTACTGGCGGCCGATATTCGTCCTTTGGTGCGCGTCTCGATCACGGTCATTGCAGAACAGAATGGCCGTCGCGAAATGGGTTCGAGCGGCGGTGGTGGTCGCTACAGCTATGCTTATTTCAGCGATGAGTTGCTGGAGAAATACGCGAGCGAAGCAGTCGCTTCCGCATTGGTGAATCTGGAAGCACGTCCGGCACCGGCCGGCCCGATGACTGTGGTGCTCGGACCTGGCTGGCCAGGCGTGTTGCTGCATGAAGCGATCGGGCACGGACTGGAAGGCGATTTCAACCGCAAGGGTTCGAGCGCATTCTCCGGCCGCATAGGCGAACGCGTGGCTGCCAAGGGTGTGACAGTGGTGGATGACGGTACCATCGCCGATCGCCGCGGTTCGTTGAATATCGACGACGAAGGCAATCCTACCCAATGCACAACGCTGATCGAGGACGGTATCTTGAAAGGCTATATTCAGGACACGATGAATGCGCGCCTGATGAATATGCCGGTAACCGGCAATGCGCGGCGCGAATCGTTCGCGCATCTGCCGATGCCGCGCATGACGAATACTTATATGCTGGGTGGCGACAAAGACCCGGCGGAAATTCTGGCATCGGTCAAGAATGGTTTGTACGCAGTGAACTTCGGTGGCGGTCAGGTCGATATCACCAACGGCAAGTTCGTGTTTTCAGCCAGCGAAGCCTATATGATCGAAAACGGTAAGGTGACCTACCCGGTCAAGGGCGCAACCCTGATCGGCAACGGCCCCGACGTCTTGAATCGCGTATCGATGATAGGCAACGACATGTGCCTCGACAGTGGCGTTGGCGTGTGCGGCAAGGAAGGCCAGAGCGTGCCGGTTGGCGTCGGTCAGCCTACCTTGCGTATCGACGGTGTGACGGTAGGCGGCACGGCTTGATGTTTGTTGGCATTCGGCCATGATTTGCCCGAGTGCCAACTGATTTATCAAGCTTTTCTTGCCAAATTACGTGATTTATTGCACTATTGCTGACAGATAAAACGAAATTCAGTACAGACATGACCGCATTGCGCTTCCAATTTTACTTTTACTTTAGCTATTCCAGCCCAACGGCGGTGGAGAAGCGGTAAGCGCGCAGGTAAAAAAGCTTAAACCGAAATTCTTTAAATAACCGCCCGCGATGGCGGTTTTTTATTTTTAGCAAACAGATTTTGACTGGAGAAAAACATGCCGCGTACAGATGACTTACGGATTAAAGAAATGAAAGAACTGACGCCACCATCGCATTTGATACGCGAACTTGGCATCTCCGAAAAAGCGGAGACAACTGTTGCTGATGCGCGCATCGCCTTGCATCGCATCTTGCACGGCCAGGATGATCGCCTGATGGTGGTCATCGGGCCTTGCTCGATACACGACACTACAGCGGCGATGGAGTACGCACATCGTCTGGTGAAAGAACGTGCGCGTTTTGCCGGTGAACTGGAAATCGTGATGCGCGTCTATTTCGAAAAGCCGCGCACTACGGTCGGCTGGAAAGGCTTGATCAACGATCCGTACATGGACAATAGCTTCCGCATTAATGAAGGTTTGCACATTGCGCGCGAATTGCTGTTGAACATCAATGAACTCGGCCTGCCGGCAGGAACCGAATTTCTCGACGTGATCAGCCCGCAATACATTGCCGACCTGATCAGCTGGGGCGCGATCGGTGCACGCACGACTGAATCACAGATTCATCGCGAACTGGCTTCCGGTTTGTCCTGTCCGGTCGGTTTCAAGAACGGCACTGATGGCAACGTCAAGATTGCCGTCGATGCGATCAAGGCCGCATCGCAGCCGCATCATTTCCTGTCGGTGACCAAGGGCGGTCATTCGGCTATCGTCTCGACCAGCGGTAATGAAGATTGCCACATCATTCTGCGCGGCGGCAAGACGCCCAACTATGATGCGGTCAGCGTAGAGCAGGCATGCAAGGACATCGCGGCAAACGGTCTGGCATCGCGTCTGATGATCGATACTTCGCACGCCAACAGCTCGAAAAAACCGGAAAATCAAATCCCTGTTTGCGCCGATATCGGGCAGCAGATTGCCGGCGGCGATACGCGCATTGTCGGCGTGATGATCGAGTCGCATCTGGTTGCCGGTCGCCAGGATCTGATCCCGGGCAAGGAACTGGTTTATGGTCAGTCGGTAACGGACGGTTGCATCAGCTGGGAAGAAAGCCTGGGCGTGCTGGAAGGTTTGGCAGAAGCGGTCAAACAACGCCGCCTCAAGGATCCGGACGCATAAGCGAGTGCAGTAAAAAATAAAAAAGGGCGCTGAATTCAGCGCCCTTTTTTATTGCATTCGATTTTAATAGCGTTTGGTCAAAACCATCTGTTCGCCCTCACGCCGCATTTCGGTACGGTTCAAAAATGACATGCCGAGCAAGGCAAAGGTCAGTCCGTTTTCCTGCACCAGCGCATCCACCTGATTCAGCGTGATATCACCGATCTTGACCGAGTTCAGCACCACTTGATAGGCCGTCACGACACCGTTTGCAGTATTGACGTAGGCAGTCTGCCCCTTCTTGTAATCGATACCCAGACGACGCGCATCCGCTGCGGGCAAGGCAATCAGCGATGCGCCGGTATCGACCAGCATGCGCATCGTGCCGCCGTTGATTTGCCCCTGCACCATGAAGTGACCGCGACCGTCGGCCTGCAAGGTCACGCTGCTGGCACCTGATGGGGCGATGCGGTTCACATGTCCGCCTATATCGATACGCTGTTTTTTGCCATCGGTATCGAAAGTGGCGGTGGTCTGGTTGACGTCTACCAGCTTGATGCCGGGCCTGACCGTATTGCCGACTGTGTAGGTTTTGGGTGAGCCGCCGTCGATGACCAGCACCGCCTTGCCGGGGAAAAGACCGATCACGCTGATATCCGCCGCCTGCACTTGCAGCGCGATGCAGCTAAGGAGGGATGCGAGCAGCGGTAGTTTCATGGCAGAGTTCAATGTTATGAAAGCAATGATTCTGTCACGAAATTCCCGCAGTTTGGGAGGAAGGTGGGGATGCCGTGGAAAATTGTCGCTAAAGCGTCAACATGAATCCGCCCGGCTGAAGTAGTCGCGTCAAAATGCCGGGTCGGCATGACGCAACTGCTGGAGCGGGATGTAGATGTGTAATCAGTCGCGGAAGTTGTTGAATTCCAGCGGCAGATCGGCGACTTCCTTGCGCAACAAGGCCATTGCATCTTGCAAGTCATCGCGCTTGGCGCCAGTGACGCGCACCGCATCACCCTGGATGCTGGCTTGTACTTTCATCTTGCTGTCCTTGAGGATGCGCACGATTTTCTTGGCTGCTTCGGTTTCTATGCCGTTCTTGATCTTGACGACTTGCTTGACTTTATCGCCGCCGATTTTTTCAATCTTGCCGCGATCGAGGAAGCGTACATCGACATTGCGTTTGACCAGCTTGTTGGTCAGTACGTCCAAAACCTGATTCAGCTGAAATTCCGAATCTGCATACACGGTCAGGTCGCGTTCTTTTTGCTCGACGCGGGCATCGCTGCCTTTGAAGTCAAAACGAGTCGTGATTTCTTTACCTGCCTGATCGACGGCATTCTTGACTTCAACCATATTGGCTTCGGAGACGGTATCAAAAGATGGCATGATGATTTCCTTTTTTATTGCCTGGCTCGCGGCAGATGCCGGCGAAACGCCAGATGGTTCGTTCAGATCGCGTATCTGATTAGTCCGTCATTCTAGCGGACAAAAAACCGAGGGGCTAGGTCTGCGGGCGTAGAGCAGAGATATAATCGCCCCCTATGACTCATTCTCTACCGCTTCAGTACGATGTTTCCCTGCGCAACCATAATACCTTCGGGGTGGAGGCTCGCGCGCATGCCTATCTGCCGGTGACATCGGCCGGCGCACTGGAAGCAGTGCAACGCGATGCCGCGCTGGCAACCATGCCGCGTCTGATACTCGGCGGCGGCAGCAATATTTTGCTGACACGGGATTTCCCAGGTCTGGTGCTGCATATGGAAATCAAGGGAATCGAGATTGTCGGCGAAGATGAAGATGCTACCTATGTGCGTGCCGCTGCCGGCGAAAACTGGCATCAGTTCGTGCTATGGACGCTGGCGCACGGTTTGGGCGGATTGGAAAACCTGTCGCTGATTCCCGGCAGCGTCGGTGCTGCGCCGATACAGAATATCGGCGCCTACGGTATCGAACTCAAGGACAGGTTTCATGCGCTGACGCTGTTTGATTTTGCAACGGGTGAACGCACGACGCTGAACAAGGCTGCATGCATGTTCGGCTATCGCGACAGCGTGTTCAAACACCGTTTGCGCGACCGCGGCGTGGTGCTGGATGTGACCTTTGCCTTGCCGAAAAAATGGCAGGCAGTGATACGTTATGCAGATGTGGCGAACGAGCTTGCTGCATGCAAGATAGGCGAGCCGACTGCCAGGCAGATCAGCGATGCTGTTATCGCGATTCGCACCCGCAAATTGCCCGATCCAGCAGTGATAGGCAATGCCGGCAGCTTCTTCAAGAATCCTTTGGTAACAGTGGAGCAACGCGATGCCTTGCTGACAAAGTATCCGCAACTGGTGAGTTACGCGCAGCCTGATGGCAGCGTCAAACTGGCTGCCGGCTGGCTGATCGATCAGTGCGGCTGGAAGGGCAGGACAGCCGGTGCAGCCGGCGTGTATGAGAATCAGGCACTGGTACTGGTGAATCGCGGCGGTGCGAGCGGTGCAGACATTGCGCAACTGGCAAACGCGATTCAGGAAGATGTTGCCCAGCGTTTTGATGTGATGCTTGAGCCGGAACCGATTTTTCTTTGATGCTCAGGAAATAAAAATGGATACGAAAATGTTGTGGCCTGTACTGGGCACATATATCACACTGAGCTTGCTGGCCTTTGCTGCTTACGCAATCGACAAGGCGGCCGCGCGCAAGGGCGAATGGCGGATTAGCGAAAATACGCTGCATCTGCTGGATTTGCTGGGCGGCTGGCCCGGTGGATGGATTGCACAGAAATTCTTGCGACATAAATCAAGCAAACGATCGTTCCAGCGAGTTTACTGGATTACGGTAGTACTGCATTGTTGTGCGCTGGCGTGGCTGCTGTCGCCGTATGGCAGTTCTACGCTGAATGCTATCAGTCGCTAAGTTGGCGGCACAGGACGTAAAAAAGCCCGGCTATATTGACGCAGCCGGGCTTTTCAATGTGCGGTCAGATCACACCATACGTTAGCCACATCTTGATTTCTCTTGCCGTCCTCTGCATGCATGTATGGCATCAGAGAGCGGCAGGACATTCGCACTACTTGGACAGATAGCGATCCTTGTCCTTGTCTTGCAGGAAGGCTTGCGTATAAGTCCCAACTGCGCGCCCAATTTCCGTTTTATTAAACACTTCTTCGCCATAGCTGCGGCAGGGGACGCAGGCATAGCGCGGAATCTGCACCGCCAGGATGTGATTGTGCGTATCGTCGCAGCGTGAGTCGATCACCACGGTGCCGCCGCAATCCGGACATGAACGTACGGTTTCATTGATCGTTTCGCGGATGCCGTCGGTATCGTAGTAGACATCCATGCTGCGCTTGTGGAACTCCTGTTCCGGATAGACCTGCTCGCGCAGCGTGTGCCGATTATTCCAGTGATGGAAGGTCGCATCCTTCAACTTCTCCAGATAGGCAGTAATGTTGGCCGGCTGCTTCTGGCTTTCTGCATCGTAGTCCGGTTCCCGGATGTGGCTGAAATCCATGCCTGCCATTGCCAGGATGATGCCAGTGTTGATGTAGGGCAGTGCGGTTTCGATCGAGTAGCCGCCTTCCAGTACTGCCAGATCCGGTGCCAGTCTCTGATTGAGTACCGCATAGCCATGCGCGGTAAACTTCATGTTCGTGATCGGATCGGAGTAATGATTATCCTGTCCGGCCGAGTTGATGATCAGATCCGGTTTGAATTCCTCCAGGATAGGCATGACGATTTCATCCAGCACATACAGGAAGCCTTCTTCGCACGTGTCTGGCGGCATCGGCAAGTTGATCGTGGTGCCAAAGGCATTCGGCCCGCCGAGCTCGTCCGCAAAGCCGGAGCCCGGATAGAGGGTGCGGCCATCCTGATGCATGGAGATAAACAGCGTGTTCGGATCGTGCCAGAAAATATCCTGCGAACCATCACCGTGATGGCAATCGGTATCGACGATCGCGATTTTCTTCACGCCATACTTGTGGCGGATGTACTCGACCATGATCGCCTCCATGTTCAGCGTGCAAAAGCCACGGCTGCCATGCACGACGCGGAATGAGTGGTGGCCGCAAGGACGCACCAGTGCAAACGCGTTATCCACTTCCTTGGTCATCACCTTGTCTGCTGCGGTAATACAGCCGCCGACGGCGATCAGATGCGACGCATGTACGATTTCGTCTATGCCGGGCACGCAGAAATGTACACGCTGAATATCTTCAGCCGTAGCGACGCCGGGTTTGAATTCCTTGATATTGTCGAAGTCCAGCAGCCCCTCTTCGAACACCTGATCCTGTGTGTACAGCAGTCGCTCTTCACGTTCCGGATGCGTCGGTGAAATCGCATAATCAAATGCCGGGAAAAATACCAGTCCTGTTTTTTTCTTCACGATGTGTTCCTCACACTTGTTCGTACTTAATATTCGTTGTTCTTGCTTATTGCTCATGCTTGATCAGGCCGGGTTTGATCTGCAGCCGGACGCGGATATTTTTACCTGTGGTCGCATAACCATGGATGACGTTGAAGGACTGGCAGTCAGCGACTTCGACTTCCAGGTCTTCATCCCGTGCACCGGCAGTCTTGGCGATTTCCAGCAATCTTTCCTTGCCGAGCGCAACAACATCGTCGACCGTGGCGCGCGCAGAGATCTTCATCTTGCGTCCATCTTCGGCAAAAGTCAGTTGCTGCGACTCGGTATCGGCCAGCAGATTCAACTCGACGGTGGTGCGCGCCATTGCGGCACCGCTGGCATTGATTACTTCCGAGTCCTCGGGCACGAGCGCCGGCAATGCCAGCAGTTCGCCTACCTGTTTTGCGATATACGGAGCAGGGCCACCGACTGCGATCAATTGCTGCGGGTTCAGCACTTTGCCTTCCAGCAGTTCATGGATGGTGTAGACCGGCTTGCTGTTGACCTCGGCAATCATTTGCGTGACCTTGGCGGCTATGCTGGCGCACATGCTGTCGACGATGGCCTGCGCAACTTGTTGCGGCGTTTGCTTTAATGCGGTCGCCAGGCTCTCCATAGCCTGCAGCGCCTTGGCCTTGTCGCCGATGGCTGCCAGGCCAAGGGTGATCAAGGCATCGGTTGGGGTGGGTACTTGACCATCGAAGGCCATGGCCGATCCCTTGCGTTCGGGGCCGATCTGTAGTGCGCCATTGACTACCTGAACATGGCTGTCGCCACCGAGGGCCATCGAATGCGTGAGCAGGCCGCGGATCAGAGTCTTGTGTCCTTCGATCTCTACGCCCTTCGGTTCCAGCAGCGGAGCACCATCGGCGAACAGTGCGATGTCGGTGGTGGTGCCGCCGACGTCTATCGATACCGAGTCCTGTGTCGACGAGACGAAAGGCAGCACGCCCATGATGGTGGCAGCCGGTCCGGACAGGATGGTTTGTACCGGATAGTTGCGTGATTGCTGTACGCCTATGGTGCCGCCATCGGCCTTCAGGATAAACAAGGGCACATCGACGCCGAGTTCCTGCAGATAGCTGGCCAGTTGGTCGACCATGCGGCTGTGCAGGCGCCAGATAGCGGCGTTGAGATAAGTGGTGGCTATGCGACGCGGGAAATTCAACACGCCGGATTGATGATGGCCGAGTGAAATATGCGTGGCCTGATCGGCAAACCAGGCGCCGACTTCCTGTTCGTGCACAGGATTGCGGGTGGAAAACTTGCCGATCACGGCCAGGTTGTCGATCTTGTCGGCGCTGAATTGCTGTTTCAATGCATCCAGCTGATCGTCTTCTATCGCTTCTGCTTCGATGCCGCGATGATTCATATAGCCGGCGATCAAGTGTGTCTGGTCAGCGAGCGGCAGATCCTTGGGCGAAACGCCAGGGCCGTTCATGACTATCAGACCGACCGGATCGAGCTGGTTCTGCGCAACGGCATTGGTGGAAATCGTCGTGCTGAGTACGATGCGTTTCAGCTGCTTGATATCGTCTGCATTCGCGACAGCTTGGGTTGCGCGCATCACGCAAGCCAAAATATCATTCTTGTCGGTCAATACTTTGGATTTGCGGATGATTTTGCGGTTGTGCATCAATACCGAATCGGTATGGGTGCCGCCCACATCAATGCCAAGGATCATATATTTCTTTCTTGGGAAGTAGGTCCAGCGAGGCTGTCGCGAGTGGACAGGATCGCGCTGGCTGTATCAATTCAAATCGGCGGCTGGCGCCGGATTTTTAACGCAGCGTCTATTATAAGTAGAAGAGCGGCGAGCGAATCTAAGTAAGGCCTGCCCTTAACAAAAAGCCCGGACTATCCGGGCTTTTTTATTTACGGCATGCACGTCCTGTTAAACGCGTCAGATGAAATGGCACACGTAGTCCAGTGTGTCTACCGTTTCGATATCGAAACTCGAATTGGCCGGGACTTCGAATTGCTGGCCGCCTTCATAGGTATTCCATTCCGTTGCGCCAGCCAGACGAATGCGGCATTTGCCGGCATTCAGTTCCATGATTTCTGCAGCGCCGGTGTTGAATTTCAAGGTCGATGGAAAAATGATACCTATGGTTTTCTTGGTGCCGTCAGCGAACAATACTGTGTGTGACACGCATTTGCCATCGAAGTAGATGTTGGCTTTTTTGACGACGGAAACGTTATCGAATTGAGTAGTCATGATCTGTATGTTTGATGTTGAAGAAATTATTTCTTGTCTTTTTCAAAATTTGGCAGCGCAACAGACGAGTTGCCAGTCAGCAGACCGGCACTGCTGTAGATGGCCAGCTTGTGACGTGTGTCTGTGATGTCCAGATTGCGCATCGTTAATTGACCAATACGGTCGGCTGGCGAGAACGGTGCATCTTCCACTTTTTCCATCGACAGGCGTTCTGGCGCGTAGGTCAGGTTGGCCGACTCAGTGTTGAGGATGGAGTAATCGTTGCCGCGACGCAGTTCGATCGTGACTTCGCCAGTGATCGCGCGTGCAACCCAGCGTTGTGCCGCTTCACGCAACATGATGGCTTGTGGATCGAACCAGCGGCCCTGGTACAACAGACGACCCAGGCGACGGCCGCTTTCGCGGTATTGCTCGATCGTGTCTTCGTTGTGGATGCCGGTGATCAGGCGTTCGTAAGCAATGAACAACAGCGCCAGACCTGGGGCTTCGTAGATGCCGCGGCTCTTCGCTTCGATGATGCGGTTTTCGATTTGATCGCTCATGCCGAGGCCGTGACGGCCGCCGATGCGATTGGCTTCCAGCATCAGTTCGACCAGGTCGGTATAGACGACGCCATTCAATGCGACTGGACGGCCTTCTTCGAAACGCACGGTGACTGTTTCGCGTTTGACTTCGACGTCGTCGCGCCAGAATGCGACGCCCATGATAGGTTCGACGATCTGCATGCCGCTGCTCAGCTCTTCCAGATCTTTCGCTTCATGCGTAGCGCCGAGGATGTTGGAATCGGTCGAATACGCTTTCTCGGTGGACATCTTGTAGTCGAAGCCGGACTTGATCAGGAATTCCGACATTTCCTTGCGGCCGCCGAGTTCGTTGATGAAGGCATCGTCCAGCCAGGGTTTGTAAATGCGCAGCGCCGGATTCATCAGCAAGCCGTAGCGATAAAAACGCTCGATGTCGTTGCCCTTGAATGTGCTGCCGTCACCCCAGATATCGACGTTGTCTTCTTTCATCGCGGCGACCAGCATGGTGCCGGTGACTGCGCGACCCAATGGCGTCGTGTTGAAGTAGGTAACGCCGGCGGTCGAGATATGGAATGCGCCGCTTTGCAGCGCGGCGATACCTTCAGCAACCAACTGTTCGCGGCAATCGATCAGGCGTGCCAGTTCGGCACCGTAGGCCTTGGCTTTTTCCGGAATCGCGTTGTAGTCGGTTTCGTCAGGCTGACCCAGATTCGCAGTGTATGCATAAGGAATCGCGCCTTTTTGACGCATCCAGTGCAAGGCCGCGCTGGTGTCGAGGCCGCCGGAAAAGGCGATGCCTACTTTTTGATTGACTGGAACGGATTGGAGAATATTCGACATGGTGTTTGCTTCGCTTGCGTGGAATGTGATTGTGGGTCAGTTTGAACTGAGCGGATAAGTTAGCTGAGCTAACTGAAATTATTAATTAACTGAGCTTGCCCAGGACCAGGTATTCGAGCAGCGCTTTTTGCGCGTGCAGGCGATTTTCTGCTTCGTCCCAGACGACCGATTGCGGTCCATCGATGACTTCGGCTGCAACTTCTTCACCGCGATGCGCTGGCAGGCAGTGCATGAACAAGGCATCAGATTGTGCACGTTTCATTTTGGCTGCATCGACGATCCAGCCGTCGAATGCTTTCAGGCGTGCTGCGTTTTCCTCTTCGAAACCCATGCTGGTCCAGACATCGGTCGTGACCAGATGCGCGCCAACACAGGCATCGGATGGCGCGGTAAACAGCGTGTAATGCGTATTGTCGGCGGCGATCAAGGCCGGATCGATTTCGTAACCCTTGGGGGTGGAAACATTGACATGGAAATCGAATACCTGTGCTGCCTGTAACCACGAATACAGCATGTTGTTGGCGTCGCCTATCCAGGCAACGGTTTTGCCTTTGATCGAACCGCGATGCTCAATGAAGGTGAAGACGTCGGCCAGAACCTGGCAAGGATGGTGTTCATTGGTCAGGCCGTTGATCACCGGCACGCGCGAATTGGCGGCGAAACGCTCAATGATGTCCTGGCCAAACGTACGGATCATGATGACGTCGCACATGCGGGACATCACTTGCGCCGCGTCTTCTACCGGTTCGCCACGACCAAGCTGACTGTCGCGCGTGTTGAGATAAATTGCCGCGCCGCCGAGCTGGTGCATGCCGGCTTCAAACGACAGACGGGTGCGGGTGGAGTTCTTTTCGAACACCATCACCAGTGTCCGATCGGCCAGCGGATGGTAGGGCTCGTAATTCTTGAATTTGCTTTTAATGACACGCGTGCGTTCGATCACATGCTCGAACTCGTCCAGCGTCAAATCGGAAAACTGCAGAAAGTGTTTGATTGCCATAATTGAAAACGGCGGCTAGGTTGGCGCCTGCCGCCGATTGTTGTAACTGCTTCAATTATAAGGGATTTCCATCTAAAAGCCAGCGCTAAGGCGGTTGGCGCCCCGTTCTTTAGTACAGCTTTTGTGATGATTCATGCAATAACTGCAGGTACAGCGCATGCCGCATGGGAGAAATATCACTTGCTGCGACTGCAGTACGGATCGCGCATTCCGGCTCATTGGAATGATGGCAATTATAAAATTTGCATTTCCCCAGATATGGTTCAAATTCCGGAAATGCGCGCTCCAGCATGCCTTCAGTCAAATGATAAAGACCGAACTCCTGAAAGCCCGGTGAATCGATAATCATCGTTTGATCGTCGATCGCATACAGTCGCGTGAAGGTGGTGGTGTGCTTGCCGGTATCGAGCGCGGCGGAGATTTCGCGTACCGCAATGTCGGCATCCGGCACGATCAGGTTAATGATCGACGATTTACCCATGCCGGATTGACCGATCAGGATGGTCGATTGCCCGGTCAGCAAAGGCAACAGCGCAGCGACGGTTGCTTCCGGCTGCATGGTGGCCGACACTTCATGTACCGGATAACCGAGTCCACCATAGAAAGCCACGCGCTTGCGGGTTTTTTCCAGCGAAGCGACGACGTCGATTTTATTCAGAATGATGTGCACGCTGACGCCGGCAGCTTCTGCGGCGACCAGCGAGCGCGATACCAGATCATCGGAAAATCCCGGCTCGGTCGCCACCACGATGAATAATTGCGTGACGTTGGCAGCCAGCAGCTTGGATTTGTACTGGTCCGAGCGATACAGCAGGGTCTTGCGTTCGGTGATGGCTTCGATCACCCCCTGATTGGCGGAGGTCAGTTGCAGATCAACGATATCGCCGACAGCCACATCACTCTTCTTGCCGCGCGTGACGCATTGAAGTTTTGCAGTATCGGTTTGCACCAGATAGTGACGGCCGTGGGCGGCAATCACGCGGCCTTGTATTTTCTGTGCTGCCATCAGGAATGCATGCCGTGTTCAAAGATCGCGTCCAGTTTCGCCGCGCAGATGAAATCGTTGTCCGACAAACCGCCTTTGCCTTCATTGACCGAATGCGTGTTGTATTTGACGGTGCAGTGCTTGTAGGTAATCACCAATTCAGGATGATGATCTTCGGCGTGAATCACATAAACGATGGCGTTCACGAAGGCCATCGTCGCGTAGTAATTCTTGAACGTATATTCACGGAATATTTTTCCATCCTGCAGCCGCCATGCGGCGACTGCCTGCAAACGCTGCGCGATTTCTTCGGCGGTCAGTGCCTTTGTTTGGGGCTGGCACTTCTGTTGGCGCAAATCGGCAGCGTTGTTCATGGTGTGCCCGTTCAAGTGGAAAGCAGCTTGTTGATACGCACGCTGGCCGGTGGATGCGAATCGTAAAATGCCGAATGCAGAGGGTCGGGCGTCAGTGTCGATGCATTGTCTTCATACAGTTTGACCAGTGCCGATACCAGATCCTGCGAGCTCGTGTGTTGTGCCGCAAAGGCATCGGCTTCAAATTCATGCTTGCGCGAGCTGAGCGAAGTCAGCGGCGAAAACAGGAAAGAGAACACCGGCAGTACCAGCGCAAACAGGATCAGCGCCATTGCGTCGTTACTGGCGCCCATCATCGGTTCCACACCCAGGCCGGTAAAGAACCATGTCTGCGTTTTCAGGTAGCCGAGCAGAGCCAGCAGGGCCAGCGACGCAGCAAACATTACGCAGATACGCTTGACGATGTGCTTGAGTTTGAAGTGGCCGAGTTCATGTGCCAGCACGGCTTCAATTTCATGCGGTGCCAGGCGTTCCAGCAGGGTATCGAAAAAGACGATGCGCTTGGCCGCACCGAAGCCGGAAAAATACGCATTGCCGTGCGCACTGCGACGTGAACCGTCCATCACAAACAAGCCGCTGGATGCAAAGCCGATGCGCTGCATCAGATTTTCAATGCGGGTACGCAGATTCTCGTCTTCCAGTGGTTTGAACTTGTTGAACATAGGCGCAATGAAGAGCGGTACCAGTACCAGCATCAACATCTGGAAAGAACACCAGACTATCCATGCATACAGCCACCACAGGTCGCCGGATTTTTCCATCAGGATCAGTGTGATCCATACCAGGCTGAGGCCGAGCGCAAGCGACAGCACAGTGCTTTTAAACAGATCGGCAAAGAACAGCGCAGGCGACATGCGATTGAAGCCGAAGCGGGCTTCCAGTACGAACTGGCGGAAATAATCGAAGGGCAATTCAATCAGGCCGGAGATCAATGCGAACGCCAGCACCAGCGCCAATTGATAACGCCAGCCGTCGCCGAAGACGGAAAACGAAGCATTCGCCAGCCATTGCAAGCCGCCCATCAGTGTGAAGCCGATCAGGACGGCAGCATTCAGCAACACGATAAAGAGTGCAAACTTGGTTTTCGCAATCGAGTAATCAGCCGCTTTTTGATGTGCTTCCAGTGAAATCTGGCCGGCAAATTGCGCAGGCACCGTGGCGCGATTGGCAAGGATGTGGCGGATGTGGCGCGAGGCAAGCCAGAAGCGAACGACCAGGCTAATAAGCAGGAAGCTGATAAACAAAACGGTAAACGCGAGTGATGACATTCTTTTCCTGTGAGAAAATGGCGGATTAGGCTGGTCCAAGGGAAACAATTATGTCACAAGCTGCTGAAGTAACACCATCGGTAACGCCATCCACGGTGCCGGTGCGTCCGAATGAATTCAATCTGGTATGGCTGGATATGGAAATGACCGGACTCGATTGCGACAATGACTGCATCATCGAGGTTGCCGTAGTGGTAACGGATGCGGAATTGAATATTATCGGCGAAGGGCCGGTATTTGCCATCCATCAATCAGATGAAACGCTGGACAAGATGGATGCATGGAACAAGGGCACGCATGGCCGCTCCGGCTTGATCGAACGCGTCAAGGCATCGACGGTGACCGAGGCGCAGGCGGAAGAGGAATTGATCGAGTTTTTGAAAAAATACGTGCCTAAAGGCAAATCGCCGATGTGTGGCAATTCGATTTGCCAGGATAGACGCTTCATGGCGCGCGGCATGCCGAAACTGGAAGCCTTCTTCCATTACCGCAATCTGGATGTATCGACATTAAAAGAATTGTGCAAACGCTGGAAGCCTGAGTTGGCGAGCGGTTTCAAGAAACATCAGAAGCACACTGCGCTGGCCGATATCATTGAATCGATAGAAGAACTGCGTTACTACCGTGAGCATTTCATCAAGGAATAATGTGCGGCTAGCTTTGCTGCCGTCATGGCGGCAAGGCTGGAAAACAAAAAAGGCATGTGATGATCACATGCCTTTTTTGCATCCGGACTGTGCCGGCGTCTTATTCTGCGGCTGGTTCAGCGCCGCAGCATTTCTTGAATTTCTTCCCGCTGCCGCATGGGCAATCATCGTTGCGACCGATTTTCGGTTCTTCTCGTTGTACGGTTTTCACTGCCGACTTGCGGTGCGGCAGCCAGAACTTGTGGATTTCCGGAATCGCGGCTTCGATCTCGATCGTCAGCTTGTGGCATTTGACCGGATTATCGACCAGCACCAATTCTTCTTCTTCGATTTCTTCCGCACCCAGCAGATAGATAGGGCGCATCAATGGTGCAATGTTCGAGGTGTGGATAGGTTCCCACGCTTCGGCGCGCAGGCTCATGCCTAAATTGAAACCCCAGGCCCAGGCTTCGCCATCCAGTACCGGTTTGCCTTCCCACTCGTGTTCGCAAAACAGCGGCTCGTATTCCTTGGGTGCGACTTCCAGCGTAATGGCGATCTCGTTCATGAAACGCGCGATCAGGCCGACAATGCGTTCGTATTCCTTGTCGTTCTTGAACTTCGGCACCGCTTCTGCGTTTTCGCCCCATACATGTGGCAGCCACTCGGCCAGTGGCACTTCTTCCGGACCGACTACCAGCGCGGTCAGGTAGCCGTGCAGGGAGTCCATTGCCATGCAGTCGTCGGCAGTGCGATCGGAAAGCAGGAATTTATCGAGTTCGTCGAATTCTTTATCGGAAAGGGGCTGGTCGAGATGCATGATGAGTTTCTTTGTTGATGTGCAGAGGCGACAGTGTATCAGTACGGTTTTGAACCAGGCGAGCAGATTGCGGAAACCATGCGATTTGCCAAATGGAAAGCCGACCATCATTCGCCGGAGAAATAGTGCTGTGGCACGTACAATGTGCAGATGAATGAATCCACACTCTTGTCTTTTTCCACACTCACGCCAGACTGTGTGCTTGATGCGCTGGAAAGCGTCGGTCTGTATAGCGATGGCCGCCTGCTGGCGCTCAACAGTTACGAAAATCGCGTCTACCAGATCGGTATGGAAGACGGCCCGCCGCTGGTTACAAAATTTTATCGTCCGGCGCGCTGGAGCGATGCGGCGATATTGGAAGAGCACGCGTTTGTCGCCAAGCTGGTCGAACTGGAAATTCCGGTGGTGCCGGCGATGACGCTGGCCAACGGACGTACGCTGCATGAATTTTCGGGATTCAAGTTTTCCGTTTTCGCACGGCACGGCGGACGTGCTCCCGAGCTGGACGATCCGGCAACGCTGGAATGGCTGGGGCGTTTTATCGGACGTATACATGCGGTCGGCGCAGTGCAGACGTTTGAACATCGCCCCGCCTTGAATATTGCGACCTTCGGCGAAGAGCCGCGCGATTATCTGCTGGCGAATAATTTCATCCCGCCGGATCTGCTCGATGCATATCGCAGCGTGATTGCGCAGGCGCTGGATGGCGTACGCCGCTGCTTCGATCGTGCCGGCGATGTCAGCATTCTGCGCCTGCATGGCGACTGTCATTGCGGCAATGTGCTGTGGACCGATGCCGGTCCGCACTTTGTCGATTTTGACGACAGCCGCATGGGACCGGCAATACAGGATTTGTGGATGCTGTTATCGGGAGAACGGCGCGACATGGTGCGCCAGTTATCCGATCTGCTGGCCGGCTACGAAGACTTCGCCGACTTCGATGTGCGTGAGTTGCATTTGATCGAAGCCTTGCGCACCTTGCGCCTGATTCACTATGCAGCATGGCTGGCGCGTCGCTGGGATGACCCTGCATTCCCGGTGGCATTTCCTTGGTTTAACACGCAGCGTTACTGGCAGGACAGGATTCTGGAATTGCGTGAGCAGGTGGCCTTGATGGATGAAGCACCTTTGTGGACGAATTGATGGTGATTCTTGATTAAACGGACGGCGGATTGCGACTCGAAACGGTTGCATTCGAGTGCGGTTTATCATTTTCCCGCCTCTCATTGATGGGCGGGATTTTTACGTCTGATTGCTGAATGTCAGCTTTCGGCCCTTAGCCAGATTTCGCAAACTACATGATGTTTGCCAGCGGGTGTTCAAGCGAGCGGAGGCAGGCGCGTAGCAGCTAATTCTTGCCGATTCCTCGGTGTGGGACATGCCGGTGCCGACAACTTTATCGGTGCTCATATCCGCTCTGCATGCCGTATCGCCAGGTCCTTTCTGGTATCCTTGCGGCCTGCGTGACGCGAAATTACGACAAAATCAAAGCGTATCTTGGTCGCTCCGAAACCCGTCGCATATTCTGACAGCGCGAACCCGTACTGGCAGTCGCTGCCGCTACAGCGCGTTCGCGATGAATTGCATTGAGGCGCGCATGCGTTGCAGAGCAGGGCTGACTCGTACCGTTTGTGTATAGATAAAGGAATGGATAAAAATGAAATGTGCATTGGTAGGATCGCGCTTCTTTGGCGCCCAGGTATTTGAGACGCTACGCAAGGAAAAAGGGATTGAATTTACCAGCGTCGTCGCGCCGGCTGAAGACGATCGTCTGGCGCAAGCCGCACGGGCGGCCGGCGTCCCGCTGCACATACTCGAAAACCCGCGCTTCGTGCCGGGCGAGGCAATTGCCGAGGGTACCGATATCATCCTCGCGGCGCATACACATGCACGGGTGAGCGACGAGGCACTTGCGCGCGCGCGCCTGGGCGGCATCGGCTATCACCCGTCGTTGTTGCCCAGACATCGCGGCATTGCTGCGGTCGAGTGGACGATACTGGAAGGCGATCCTATCGCCGGTGGTTCGATATATCACCTGGCCGACGGCTGGGATGCCGGCGCCGTCGCTGCGCAGGATTGGTGTTTTGTTGAAAAAGGTGAAACCGCGCGTGAGCTGTGGGAGCGTGCATTGGCGCCTATGGGCTTGCAGCTGTTGAGCAAAGTCATCCACCATGCCGCCGAACACGGCGTGCTGCCGGCTTTCCAGCAGGATGCACGCTTCGCGACCAAGGCGCCGATGATCCGACGCTCTGTGGTGCTGGCCGAGGAAGTGTCTGCCACCACCACCTCGCTGGTTGTCTCCATTGTGGGTACTGACCGTCACGGCATCGTCCGTTCGCTGGCCGAACGGGCGCAGCGTTACGGCGCCAACTGGGCAGCCAGTCGCATGAGCAGGCTCGCCGGGGAATTCGCCGGCATGGTGCACTTCGAGGTGCCGCACGAGAATGCGGATGCGCTGGCAAATGCCTTGCGCGGTCTGGAGTCCAGCGGCTTGCAGGTGGTCGTTGCCAAGAGCAATGGCGCCGAAGTATCCGATGCGATCAAGAGCGTCGAACTCGAATTGATCGGCGACGATCGTGTGGGGATCGTCAGTAGTCTGACCAAGATCCTGGCGGAACGTAATGTCAGCGTCGAGAGCATACATACCGAGATCGTTCGCAGCGGCGTGTCCGGCAAGCAAACGTTCAAGATCGGAGCGCACTTGCTGGTTCCCGCCAAGTTGTCCGTCGATGACTTGCGACAGGAGCTGGGCACTTTGGCGCACGAAATGACAGTCGACATCGCCCTGGGCGAGAAACCAAAATCCGAGCCATCGAATTGAATACCGGCTTGACGCATACCCGTTACGGGGTGAGCGCGGGCATATAAAACAGACATTCCTGGCGTAGCCCCATGCTGAGGCTACGTTTTGGTAGAATCTATCCTTTGCGGCATTCTTTGCCTTTTGTGGCCTGACCGGAGTACATCCTGGTCAGGCCGAGTTTATTTATTTTTGCTGGAGCAAACGTGCCAGGTCTACTTTCCAACGTCGATCCCGACGGTCTTCTCGAATATTCCGTTGTTTACACCGATCGTGCGATCAACCATATGTCCGAACGCTTTCAAGGCGTAATGAAGGATATTTCCAAGACCTTGAAACAGGTCTACAAGGCGCAATCGGCAGTTGTCATGCCCGGTAGCGGCACCTTCGGCATGGAAGCTGTAGCGCGTCAGTTCGCGACCAAGCAGCAATGCCTGATTCTGCGCAATGGCTGGTTCAGCTATCGCTGGACCCAGATTCTGGATATGGGCGACATTCCTGCCGGCACCACAGTGCTGAAAGCACGTCAGTTGGAAGATGCCACGCAGGCAGCTTTTGCACCGGCCCCTATTGACGAAGTGATCGCCACTATCAAGGCGACCAAACCGGCTGTAGTGTTTGCTCCGCACGTGGAAACCGCCTCCGGGATCATGCTGCCGGACGACTACATGCGTCAGGTTTCTGATGCTGTACATGCGGTCGGCGGCTTGTTCGTGCTGGACTGCATCGCCTCGGGTTGCATGTGGGTCGATATGCAAGCGACCGGCGTCGACGTTCTGATCAGTGCGCCGCAAAAGGGCTGGAGTGCTTCGGCCGGCTGTGCCTTCATCATGTTGAGCGCACGCGCACGAGAAAAAATCGAGACGACCCAAAGCACCAGCTTCGCTTGCGATTTGCGCAAGTGGTTGCAGATCATGGAATCGTACGAGCAAGGCAACGTTGCTTATCACACCACCATGCCTACGGATGCACTCACCGTCCTGCGCGGCGTGATGGAAGAAACTGCAGCATACGGTTTCGATAAAGTCCGTGCCGAGCAGCAGGAACTGGGCGATAAAGTGCGCGCACTGCTGGTATCAAAAGGGTTCAAGAGCGTTGCCGCAGAAGGCTTTCAAGCTCCAGGCGTGGTGGTGAGCTACACCAACGATGACGGCATACAATCGGCCAAGAAATTTGTGGCCGCTGGTTTGCAGACGGCAGCGGGTGTGCCTTTGCAATGCGATGAACGGGCAGACTTCAAGACCTTCCGCGTCGGCCTGTTTGGTCTCGACAAGCTGCACAACATCGAGCGCACCGTAGCGAATCTGTCCAAAGCTCTGGACACGATGCTCTAAAAAGCTCGTGGTTCAATGATTGTACGATGCGTGATGATCTGACGGATCATCACGCATTTGAAGAGACGGGATAGGCTGTCAGCAGCCTGCCGATTAAGCTCCGTCTTCGTCAAACCCTCTGCGCATTCTTCGCCAGCACATCCAGTGCTGCAATCACCGCATCTGCTGCAGTATCGCTATTGGCAATCAGCACTGCGTGCTCAATCGCTTCGTCGCGCTTGGTTTTTGCAAAATAAGCCAGCAGGTAATCGCCGTTTTCAGTGCCGGCAGTATTTCTGTCATCGTCTTTTGCCAGCCGACGCGCGTACCAGACGGCGTAGCCGTTCGACTCTTCACAGCAATACACTTCCACCGAATGATGCGGGCCGAGCGGAAATTCTTCCGGGTCGGTATGCCATATCGTTTTGCGCCACAGGTGATTTTTTTTGGATTCAGGGATGTGATTCATTTTTCTATGCTTTCCAGTCTGCTTCGGAATGATGGGCAAGTTGAATTTGCGCTCTGTTTGATGACGATGGCAATCGTTCGTTTAATGCTTGTTTGGTGATATGGCATGGCTGGCAGTGTTCAGCATGCTGTGTAATTTTGCATCTATGCGTGCATATTCGCATGCAATCGCATGGAAGTGCGACGGCGCATCGTCCAGTTCATTGTTTTTCGCCCGGATTTCCAGTTCCCTGCATAAGGCAGCCAGTGCACTGGCGCCTATTGATGCCGAACTGCCGCATAGTACATGCGACAATTTTGCGATGGCAATGGCATCCTTGCCGGCGCTGACTTCTTGCAAGTGCGCCAGGCGTTTCGGACTGTCTTTCAGGAATAGCTGCGCCAGTTCGATAAAGTCTGCGCCAAACATTTGTTGCGTCGCCTCCAGCTCATCGTCCTGCTGCAACGTAACGACACCGCAGACAGGTTGCGAGTGCAACCAGCGCATCAGCATGTCGTTCAGTGCGCGCATGCGCATCGGTTTGCTGATGAAATCGTCCATGCCGATGGCGAGACAGGTGTCGCGTTCATTGCGATTGATGCCGGCCGACCAGCCGATGATGATGGCGTGTGTGTCAGCGTTTTCTGCTGCACGCAGCAGGGCAGTGGTTTGATAGCCGTCCATCTGCGGCATCTGGCAATCCATCAGGATCAGGTCGTAATGCTGTTCGCCGGACAGCAGCAAGGCTTGCGCACCGCTTTTTGCGGTATCGATCTTGCAGCCGAAGCGTCCCAGCATCTGTTGCGCGACTTGCAGGTTCACCGCATTGTCGTCTACCACCAGGATGCGGCAATGCGTGAAGAGCGGGGGGTGTTTCAGTGGCGTATTCTCGGCACCCAGACGTACGCCGGCGCAGACGAAGCGCGGCGCATCTTTTTTGACGATGCAGCCGCATAACATGTCCAGCGTATTGATCAGCATCGATGACGGTGCAGCTTGCGGCAGCCAGGCGGAAAAACCGGCATGCGTCAAACGTTCTGCATCGTGTCTGTTGTGTTCGTCGCTGATCAATACGAGCAGGGTATCGCGATGCAGCGCTGCATTGCCGATGGCGGTGCCCAGCGTTTCGCCATCGATACCGGGTATATATTGTTCCAGCAGCGCAATACGATAAGGGTCGGCACTGTGCGCCGCTTTTTCCAGCGCCGCCAGTGCGGCATTGGGCAATCCGAAGCCGTCTATGCGTACATCGTGTTGTTGCAGTTCTTCTTCAATTCGGGCGCGGGCAAGCGCATCGGCGCCGACCACCATCATCCGCGTGCCTGCCAGCGATTTGCGTGCTGCGTCATTCACGACGGGGTGCGGAACATCCAGATCGAGCAATTGCCCAATATCCGCCAGCAATGTGTCGGCGCTGCTTTGCGCCAGATTGATCATTTCGCACTGGTCGGAGGGAAGATCGTCTTTGCGTATCATTTCCAGCGCACCGATAATGCCGTTCATTTGCGTGTTGATCGTGTGCTGTATGTGATCAAGCAACTGTGTACGGATGTGCGTATCGCTCACCTGACCGTCGTAACGTTCCCGTCGCCGCGCAATGCGGTGCCGTTGTGCGGACGTAAGCGTCTTGAATGTGAATGGCAGGCGGAAGGACATGACTTTCCTGAGAGGTTTTTTCGCAACATCTGAAAATGGCGTGCCATTGCTACGATCGCCGTCCGCTAGAGAGCGGTATCAGTGAAGAATATAGCAAATGCTTGTGTAATTGGAATGATATTGCCGCCTTATTCTATTGTAAAAAATGCATCTTTACCTATAATCTTGCGCAAATCCGCACGATCAACATTGCATGAGCTGCAGCCCCGAATGACGGCTGCCATTTGCCTGAGCACGAGCTTGTATTTCTAATTTGCGTCGGATAGTTCCCGTGTTCCGGCTCTGCAGATCACCCTGTCGAAAGGGTGATTACGCAGGCGGTAAATATTCGGGGTCGGGCATGGTTTGATTCCGTTTTGTAGTCAGGCTTGTGCATTAGGGCAAGAAGGGCGGGGATAGCAAGCGCAAGCCTATGGAAAACCATCGTTGGCTGGTACTGCTGCCGAACTGGTTGCCGTATGTGGTATCGATCTGGATGCGGTTAGGCAGGAGCCAGTGACGCAATCCCATTTGGTAAGAAGGCTTGCCATGGTTTTGACCAAAGGTTTCGGCTATCAGCCAGGTACGTTCAGTCAACTGTGTTTCGGAACCCAGACCCCAAGTGAGAAGATTGCGTTTTGTTACCTGTTCGCGTAGCCAGCCGGTGTTTGTGTGCAGTACAAACTTGTCGTCATTGAAGGAAAAACTGAGCGGTACATTGGCATACAAATCACGTCCGCTACCTGATTGCGGATGGCGATCAGTTCCTAGGGTGAGAGCTGCGCCCCAGCCGTTGGTTTCGAGTGGTTTAAGCAGGGTCTTGCCTTGGAATATCTGATCTGAAGTGAAGGTGCCTACGGCATCATCGTGCGTACGGCTGCCACCCATGGTCACTTCAAGATTGCCGGTAAAGTTGCAGGCAGGCATAGCCCAGTATTCGGTACTGCCGCGGTTCATCTTGACCCAGCTTTCAAGCTGGCATGCCTTGTCATCAACGATGCGTGCATCGTCAGTAATCATGGGGCGTGCCGCATGCGCAGAAGTCGCAAGCGTACACAAGAGCAGGCTCAGTACTATGCTCAGTGGCAGATAGGCAGTGCCAAAACGGTCGGAATATTGAAAATGAGTCATACGCATGGTGCCCTCCTCAGTGGTTAAAAGAGGCGAAGTCTTTGCTTAAGCACCGCCAAGCAGTCGCACCGCTTTGATACGGTGCGTACAGTTTGACCAGCATGCCGAAACGGCATGCATTGTCCACGATCAAGCGATCCTTGGAAGGATCTCAGATCAGTCATAGTTCAAAGAGAAGAATAAAAACGTTTCCAGAACGGGAACGTAATTGGAATGCCGCTTCTCGCACTCAGCGAGACAGCAGCAGAGAGCCTGCGCATTATCTTACCGAGATTTTGCCGGCTTTCTGAACCGGCCAACTACTACGACTCGAACAAGTGCCCACAAGGGTCTCCGCAATTATCAAAACGGATGAATTCTACAACATAAAATTACAGTTCAGGACAATTCCTCTGTAACTGGTGCACTCGACACCAATGTATTTATTTTTCTTTTTCTGCTCTAGCACATGCGAAGAGTGGCGATGTTGCTTGAGACAGCGCTATCCAGCTGTGATAGCCGACGCAAGCCCGACTAACATAATCAAGCGCTGGAAAAATACGATGCCTTGTGCACGGTTTCGCCCAAGCCTGATCCGACCTGAGTATGCGCATACTGTATTGATCCGCTTAAGCCACGAGCATCTTTAGAACAAGTCCGATCACAGCACTTGCCGCGATGACGTGAATGACATTGCGTTTGTAGCGAACCAAGGCTACCGCCGCGATAACTGCCATTAAGGCTGCGATCCAGTCAAAGGTGCCGGAAAAGCCCTTCGGCCACAGGACGTGATAGGCAAAGAACACGGCCAGATTGAGGATCACGCCAACCACGGCAGCAGTAATACCCGTCAAGGGAGCAGTGAATTTCAGATTGCCGTGGGTGGATTCGACTAATGGCCCGCCCGCCAGAATGAAGATGAATGATGGCAGGAAAGTGAACCATGTCACGAGTACGGCCGCGGTAGCGCCGGCAAGGAATTGCAAATCAGGACCGAATACCGCCTGCACATAAGCGCCGACAAAGCCGACAAAAGCGACCACCATGATGAGCGGCCCGGGATTGGCTTCACCCAAGGCCAGGCCATCGATCATCTGGGTCGGCGTCAACCAGTTGTAATTTCCGATCGCCCCCTGATAGATATAAGGCAGTACCGCATAGGCGCCGCCGAAAGTCAGCAAGGCGGCTTTGGTAAAGAACCAGCCCATTTGCGTCAAGGTGTGGTCCCAACCGAAGCGTAGCGTCAAGGCTGCCATAGGTACGCACCACAACACGCCACCTACAGCCAGAATCTTCGTCAATCCAGACCAGTGAAATTGGGCGTGTTCAGGGGTAGGCGTATCGTCATCGATCAATGCCGGGCCGTACGATTTATCGGCTTGCCCGTGACTCCCCCCGACAGTGAATTTATGCGGGATATAACGACCACCGAGATAGCCGATCAAGCCTGCCGTTGCGACGATCACCGGGAAAGGGATATTCATCGCAAAAATTGCGACAAAGGATGCGGCGGCAATTGCCCACATCAAAGAGTTCTTCAATGCTCGCGAACCAATGCGATGAACCGCATGCACGACCACGGCTGTAATCGCTGGCTTGATACCGTAAAACAAACCGGCGATCAAAGGCACATGACCATAGGCGATATATAGCCAGGACAAGGCAATCAGGAAAAACAATGACGGTAGTACGAACAGCACGCCAGCTGCGATACCGCCTTTGGTACGATGCATCAGCCAGCCCATATAGGTAGCGAGTTGCTGACCTTCCGGCCCCGGCAGCAGCATGCAATAGTTCAACGCATGCAGAAAACGCCGCTCGCTGATCCAGCGTCTTTGTTCAACCAGTTCTCTGTGCATCAGAGATATTTGCGCGGCAGGACCACCGAAACCGATGAAGCCCAGTTTGAACCACAGTTTTAGAGCCTGCCAGAAAGACACTTGATCCGGCCGAGTTTGTTCATCAGCATCCGGAACCGTATTGGAAGTGATGTTGCTCATGCTGACATGTCCTGTTCAAAGGTCGTGAGCAGGCCATCGAAGATGCCTGACGCTATAGCCAAAAGCTGATCGTCATTGGTAATGGTTTTACGGATACCTGCCAGGGCACGTTCAATGCCGCTGGCTTCCGGCGGCTGTATGCCACCAGCGTCGATAAAGTGAACGATGCCGCCTAATCGCGCGAGTGGCGGAGAATCGAGTCCAAAGCTGGCTAACAAGGTTTCAAATGTCACTTTGGTGCCGACATGAGAAAACGCTGCGCCATCAAAGTCGAATCCCAGGGCATCGGCCGGGCAGTCTGCTGGCGATGCCAGCCAGAGAATTTTCGCTTCAGGATCGATAAAGCGACGAATCAGCCATGCGCTTGCCAGTCTATCCATCCAGGGGCGAGCTCGCGTCGCCCAGGTACGGCCGCGATAATCGGCAAGCGACAAGCCTTGAATTTCTCTCTTTATGGAGTGTGGCTCATCCGGCGACAAGATTCGAATTGCCGCCGTTTCCAATTCCAGTAATGCGGCATTTGTCTGTTTTTGCGATTCGCTGGAAAAGAAATCGATAGCCACTAACTGCTCAAAGGTTTTGCGTAATTTGCGTACCTGCTTCAGTGTTTCCGTCGCAGTATCGTTGCTAAGCATGGCGCGATATCGAGCAATGTCATCGGACAATGCGGCGAACTCTGTCGAACGATCGAACAAGGTAAGGAATGCATCCTTATCTGTACTTGTGTGCAATAAGTGTGTCGTGCCGCCATTTTTGTCGATATCGTCGGCAATTTCGGACAACATTGCCTTGCGGTCATTTTGTTCCGGCAACAGATAAACTCCATCGCGCAAGACTGCTGCACCGGAGGCTTTGAGTGCCCGCCATGCCCTCATACGTGCTGTGGCGTTTTCTGTTGGCAGGGTGAGGATGAGTAGTACCCACTTCATAATTTGTAGAGTTGTCTATATTTATGTAGTTAACTCTACCAGCTGTTTTTATTATTACAAGAAGAGATCTTGGCTTTTCTATTGCAGCGACATGCAATACTTCGTTGCGGCAATGTATAAATTTATGGAGAGAAAATGGCCTGGATCATTACGAAGTACCTGATTACTGCTGGTGTTGTGGTGCTTGTTTCCGAGTTCGCCAAGCGCAGCGATAAGCTGGGTGGCTTGATTGCCGCGTTGCCGATGATTACGGTGCTTACCTTGATCTGGTTGCATGTGGAAAAACAGCCCGAAGCGAAAGTGGCAAATCATGCTTGGTATACGTTTTGGTACGTGGTGCCGACGCTGCCCATGTTTTTGATTTTCCCGCCACTATTGTCCCGCATAGGATTCTGGCCTACGCTGCTCGCCTCTGTCGTGATTACCGTTATCTGTTTTACGGTGTTTGCTCTGGTGATGCGCCGCTTTGGCGTTGAGTTGATGTAATTCATTGCGCCTCCCACCTTTCCTTGCCCGGGCCTTCTATCGGTATGCTGTCTGCATCGGTTTGCAGTGGCGCGCAGAAGTCGAATACCGTTGCGCCTTGCGCCAGTTGCGACACCATGGCCAGCAGCTTGTCGTAGGCACCTCATTAGTTTGATCGCCATGTCACGGGTGTCGCGTGTCGTCGATTTCGCGGGCGGAAATGATTTCCTCTGTGCGTAGTTTGCCAGGCAATAATTTATTGCTTATTTGATAGCATATCGTTGCCGCGCAGCAGGCATTTCAAGCTATATTAACCGGGTGGTGGCCGCTGATACTTGCTTATCATCAACGGTGATTAATCTTTTCGCAAAAATCCGGTGCGCTGGTTACCGGTTTGAATCGACGTGGAGTATCAAATCAAAGTCCGACTATCATCGCCCCGGGCATCATCGGCGACACGATCCGAGCTGTCGAAAACCGGCTTGCATCGCGCCATGTTTTTTCGCCGGACGCTTGATTCCGGCGGACAAGTGCAGGCTGGTGACCATGCGTACGACCTGACAGCGGCACTGACCCTGATTGCATCCTTGATACGCGCCCTGCGCGAAGTGCACCAGCGTACGGAGTTGCATCAGGCACTGTGCCTGGCGAATGTGCGCCTGCTATCGGACGGTTCGGTTGAATTGCGCAACGATGCAACGGTGCCGCTGGCTTACAGTTCGCCGGAACAAACCGGTCGCATGAACCGCCAGGTCGATTATCGCAGCGACTATTATTCGCTTGGAATCGTGCTGTATGAATTACTGAGCGGCCATCTTCCTTTTGAATCCGACAGCGTGATGGAGCTGGTGCATAGCCACATCGCGAAAAAGCCGCTGCCGCCTGGCCGCTTCAATCCAGCGATTCCCGACACGCTAGGCAATATCGTTCTCAAGCTGCTGGCAAAAAATGCCGAGGATCGCTACCAGAGCCTGGAGGGTTTGCTCAGCGATATCGAACACTGCCGTTCCGCATTGGCTGAAGCCGGCATTGTTGAACCGTTCGTGCTGGCGCAGCACGATGCATGCGATCGCCTGCAGATTTCGCAGAAACTGTATGGGCGCCATCATGAGTACAGCTGCCTGCTGAATGCATACAAACGGGTCGCCACGGGCGGCGCCGAATTACTGCTGGTAAACGGCTATGCGGGCATAGGTAAATCTTCACTGGTGAATGAAATTCACAAGCCGGTAGCGGTGCAGGGCGGTTATTTTATTTCGGGAAAATTCGACCAGTTCAAACGCACGATTCCGTATTCGGCATTGAACCAGGCCTTCCGCGAATTGATGCGGCAAATCCTGACCGAAAACGAAAGCCGGATTGCCGAATGGCGCACCAAACTGCTGAGAGCGCTGGGTCCCAACGGACAGTTGATCATCGAGGCGATTCCCGAGCTGGAATTCATCATCGGCAGGCAGCCCCAGGTTCCGCTGCTGGGCGCCACGCGCAACAGTTTCAACTATGTGATGCTGAATTTCGTCAGCGTATTTACGCAGAGCGACCATCCCGTTGTGCTGTTTCTCGACGATTTGCAATGGGCGGATGCCGCCTCGCTGAAACTCATCACCCTGTTGATGAAGGATCTGGACGATCCCTGCCTACTCCTGATCGGCGCCTATCGCGACAATGAAGTCGATACCGCGCACCCGTTGAATCTGACGCTTGATGTGATACGCAAGCATGCCGTCGTCACGACGGTGGAAGTGAGTCCCTTGCAGGAAGACAGCATAGAAGAACTGGTGGCCGATACACTCAAACGCGACGTGCCTGAAACTCGTCTGCTGGCGCAACTGATCTATCGCAAAACATTCGGCAATCCCTTCTTCATCGGGCAGTTCATCAAGAGCCTGCGCAGCGACGGCCTGTTGTGGTTTGAAAATGGAGCGTGGCATTGGGATATCGTGCAAATTCAGGCCTTGCATATCACCGACAACGTGGTGGATTTACTGACCAGGGAGTTGCACCGTCTGCCGCAGGCAACGCAAAGTCTGCTGACGATCGCCGCCTGTATCGGCAACCGTTTCGATTTGCAAACGCTGGAAACGGTGAGTGAAAAATCGCAGCAGGAGATCAGCGAGTTATTGCACGATGCACTGCAAACCGGCTTGATTGTTCCGGCAGAGCATATCGCCGCGGCAGTCACCCTGGTGCCTTGTTCCTATCAGTTCCAGCACGACAGGGTGCAGCAGGCTGCGTATGAAGGCATAGCCAGACATGAAGCCGATGCCGTGCATCTGAAAATAGGCCGCCTGCTGCTGGATAGTTTGACGGCGGCGGAAAAGGAAGAGTGTATTTTCGATATCGTCGATCACCTGAATCAGGGCTGTGCATTGTTGACGCAACAGCAGGAGAAGGATGAGCTGGCCAGACTGAATTTGCTGGCAGCGAAAAAAGCGCGCAAATCGGCGGCCTTCGATGTGCACTGCGACTGTATCGAGATTGCCGACGAATTCGGCAGCGTAGAGGATTGGAGCAAAAAGCCGGAATTCATGCACGAGTTGTACATGGAGTTGATTAACGTTGCCTTTACCCGCGCCGATTATCGCGAAATGGAAAGGCTGTGCCAGATCGTCTGCGAAAAAAGCGCAACGCCGCACCAAATCATCGCTGCCAAGGATTACCTGATTCGCTGCTACGGTGCAATTAACAAACCGCAGGAATTGATGAAAACAGGGGTCGAGATGCTGGGAATTTCCGGCATCAGCTTGCCTGCCAACTTGAGCGAAAAACATATACGGTTGGCGCGCCTCAAGCTCACGTTGGCTTTGCGCGGCAAGGATCCGCTGGAGCTGGCGGATCTGCCGCCGGCGACCGATCCGCACTATCTATTGCAACTGCATGCAACGATGGCTTTTCTGGGTTACGGCTTTACCTATCTGGCGGGATCGAACGTCGTGTTGTGGGTCGCGCTGGAAATTGTGCGTCGTTCGATTCATTACGGTTCGTCGCCACATGCTGCTTATGCGTATGCGGTATGGGGTCGTACGCTGGCGGGCAAGCTGGGGAAGGCCGATGCAGGCTATCAATTCGGCAAGGCGGCGGCGCAGCTTGGCGGGCATAAACGCCTGCTGGGCGCAGTCGGTATTTTTCACGGCATCATCCGCCACCATCGCGAACATTTGCGACTGTCGCTGGAACCCTTGCTGGACACCTATACCAGAGCGATGGAAATCGGCGACAGGCCAGGCGCGATGCTTGCACTGTCGTTCTCGGATGCGATCCGCTTCCAGTCGGGCGGCAATGTGCAGGATGCACTGGCGACCTTACGCAAGGATTTGGATATCTATCGCAAGATGGATTACACCACGCTGCTCGGCGTGATGATTCCGTGGGCGCTGCTTTTTTCGCGCTTGAGCGGCGAGTCTGTCGTCGATATTACGCAGGGGCGCGAGCAGGAAGACTACGTGCAGATGCGCAAAACTGCTGCCGATCCGTGGGGTGTTTTTTACGTGCAATCGATACAGGCGATAGGCGAATATTATTTCGGCGAATTCGCCAGTGCGCAGCGGCACGCCCAGGAAGCGATTTCCTTGCCTGGTTTCGATTTCGGCACGCCATCGTCAGGATTCCTGTTGTGGATACATGCGCTGGCCGAGTTGGCGCAGTGCCATCCGCACGACGCCGGCAGTGCGCGTGTGTTGGCCAGTGTGCAGCGCATGCAGCGTCGCTTCAAACCGTGGGCCGAGCATGCGCCGATGAATTACCGACACAAATGGCAATTGGTCGAAGCCGAACGTTACCGTGTCGCCGGTAAAAACAGGCGCGCCGAGCAATGTTACGAGCTGGCGATCAAGGGAGCGCGCGAGCATGGTTTTGCCGGCGATGAAGCCTTGTCGCACGAACTGGCCGGGAAGTTTTATCTGGCTCAGTCTAAAGAGACTAATGCACGCATGCATCTGGAACAGGCGCATGCCGGATACGAAGAATGGGGCGGCTTTGCCAAGGCTTTGCAACTGGAAGCGGCTTACCCTGCCTTGCTGACGCGCGTGATGGCTCGCAAACGGGTCGGCAATCGTGGCCTGGCCGAAGCGCACGAACGGCAGGTGGATATACAAACGGTCATCCGTGCATCGCAAGCGCTGTCGGGGGAAATTCAAATCGACAAGCTGCTGGCCAAGCTGATGAATTTGCTGATTGAAAATGCCGGCGCGCAAAAAGGCGCTTTGCTGGCAATCGAGCACGGCCGCTTGTTCGTGCAGGCGGAAATCAACGCCGATACCATCATCCTGCAGCATGGAATGGCGGTAGAGAAAAGCACGCACCTGGCGCTGGCGGTAATCAACTATGTCAAACGCACTGGTGAGAAAGTCGTGCTGGGCGATGCGTTGAACGACAGCCAGTTCAACGGCGATCCTTACATTGCGCGCGAACATCCGAAATCGATACTTTGTCTGCCGCTGCATAAACAGGGCCAACTGGTTGGCATCCTGTATATGGAAAACAATCTGGCCATCGATGCATTCACAGCCGAACATGCGGAGCTGCTGCAGATCTTATCGACGCAGATTGCGATCTCGTTGGAGAATGCCGGCTTGTACAACGACCTGGAACAAAAAATTGAAGCGCGTACGCAGGCGCTGAGTCAGAAAAATGCCGAACTGCACACTACGCTGAACTCATTGCGGCAAACGCAAAAGCAATTGGTGGAATCGGCCAAGCTGGCTTCGCTGGGACAGCTGGTGGCGGGCGTGGCGCATGAAATCAATACGCCGGTCGGCGTCAGCATGACCAGCGCTTCGACGCTGGCGGAAGAAACCACGCGCCTGAAAACGCTGTTCCAGAGTGGCGAGATGAAGCGCTCCGATCTGGATACCTATGTCGGCACCGCCGTCACGATCAGCAAGCTCCTGCTGTCGAATATGGAGCGCGCTGCCACACTGATACAAAGTTTCAAGGATGTGGCGGTGGATCAGGCCAGCGAAGAGCGGCGCATTTTTCGCCTGAAGACGTATATCGATGAAGTCCTGTCGAATCTGAGTCCGATACTGCGTCGTTCCGAACACCGGATGACGGTCAATTGCGACGAGACGCTAGAGATCGATACTTACCCCGGCGCGCTGGCGCAAATCATCACCAACTTTGTGATGAATGCATTACTGCATGCGTTCACTGACGACAGATCGGGCGAAATGCGGATTGTGGTGCGCAATGTATATGCAAAAGGAATGGAAACCGATTTGATTGAATTGCGTTTCTCCGACAACGGCAGCGGCATCCCGCAAAAAAATATGACAAAAATATTCGATCCGTTTTTTACCACCATGCGCGGTAGCGGCGGTAGCGGGCTGGGTTTGAACATCATTCACAATCTGGTGACCGGCAGCCTGCAGGGACAGATTAGCGTAGAAAGCCAGATGGGCGCGGGCACCACCTTCATTGTGCGTTTTCCACGCAATCCGGCTGCGGCAGCGCCTGTAGCGCAAGCCGTGTTGCGCAATGCCTAGGGCACATCATGTTTGAGGATTTTGTCTTCGCGCCGGAAAAGGAAAGCGGGTACGACAGCAGCGAGCCGCGATGGAAAATCCTGATCGCCGATGATGAAGAAGAGGTGCATCAGGTGACTGCCATTGCGATGATCGATGTGCAGTTCAAGGGGCGCAAGCTGGAATTCCTGCACGCATATTCTGCCGATGAAGTACGCGCTATGCTCGCGGCCGATCGCGACATTGCGATTATTTTGCTTGATGTGGTGATGGAAGAAGACGATGCCGGTTTGAAGCTGGTGCGTCATATTCGCGAGCAAATGAATAATCGGCGGGTGCGTATCGTCCTGCGCACCGGGCAGCCGGGGCAGGCGCCGGAGCGCGATGTGGTCGTCAACTACGACATCAATGATTACAAATCCAAAACCGAATTGACGCGACAGAAGCTGCTGACTTGCATCATTTCTGCCTTGCGTTCTTACGACGATATTGTCGCGCTGGAAAATCTCAGCAGTGATCTGGAACAGCAGGTCCTTGAGCGCACGCGCGATTTATCGCTGGCAAAAAATGAGGCGGAAGCGGCGAATCGTGCAAAATCGGAACTCCTGGCCGTGATGAGCCATGAGATCCGCACGCCCATGAACGGCATGCTGGGCATGATGCAACTCGCCCTGGCGCAGGCCTCGGATGTTGAACAGCGCGAGTATCTGGAAACGGCACAGTATTCAGCCGAAGCCTTGCTGACCATCCTGAACGATATCCTGGATTTTTCCAAACTGGAATCGGGCAATCTGCACTTCGAAGCGGCCACTTTTGATTTGCCCAAGGCGGTCGGCAGCGTGATCGAATTGATGGGCAGCAGAATGCAAGGCGGGGCCTTGTCGCTCAACGTAGAGTGCGACGCCGATCTGCCGCGCATGCTGACGGGCGACGTCGGACGTTTGCGGCAGGTCTTGTTGAACCTGATCAGCAATGCGCTGAAATTTACAGAGCAAGGCAGCGTGACGCTGAAAATCGAACAGCTTTTCGCCAGCGGTACGCAGATACCGTTGCGCTTTACCGTGATCGACAGTGGCATCGGCATTGCAGCGGAAGCGCAAGCACATTTGTTCCAGTCTTTTTCTCAAGCCGATCATTCGATTTCCCGGCGTTTCGGCGGCACCGGCCTCGGCCTCTCCATCTGCAAGAAAATCGTCGAGATGCAGGGTGGCTGCATCGGCGTTGAAAGTACGCCGGGCGAGGGTAGTCGTTTCTGGTTCGAGTTGACGTTTGCCCCGGCACTTGAGCCTGGGAAAAGGCCGGACATAGTTGTTGCTCGGCCCTTGCCGGCAAGTCGCACATTGCACGTCTTGCTGGCAGAAGATAATGAGATCAATCAAAAGGTCGCAGTCGCATTATTGAAAAAATCCGGCCATACGGTGCAGATTGCGCAGAATGGCCGCGAAGCCGTGCTCGCCGTGCAGCAAGACGTATTCGATGTCATCTTGATGGATATGCACATGCCGGAAATGGACGGACTGGCTGCCACGCGTGTGATTCGCGGCATGCCGGCGCCGGCTTCCACCTTGCCTATCGTCGCACTGACGGCAGCTGGCACCTTGTCAGATATACAATCCTGCATGGATGCGGGGATGAATTATTTCCTTGCCAAACCGTTCAGAATCGAGCGTCTCAACGGTATTTTGCAGGAATTGTCCAGCGCCAAGGCGTAACAAACGCTTCCGATTGGCTCTTGAGCAAGCCTGTGGTGGCCCGCCATATCGCGGAAGTGACGGTATTTCTTCCCTCTTTTTCAAGCCTGATTTATACCCCATCCCTTGATAATGCCTATTAAGAAACTCCGACTAGTGTAAGCAAACGCGAGCGGAATTGACCTTCAAGAGGATCCACGATGGACACGAATCAGGCACTGCGTAAAACCCTTACTCTGCAAGCAGCCGATGCCGGCAATGATGATTTCATTGACAGCGTTCTTGATGCGCCGAAGAGCGGTGCCCGTGTCGCAGGTATGGATCTGAAGGCGATTCGTGAAGCAATTGCGCGCGTGGAAGCAGAAGCCAAGGCGACTGTCAGTGCCGAAAATCGCGCCTACGCTGAAGCGCATGCGCGTTCGCTGGCAGAAGATCGGGCTCAGGCCGATGCGGCTGCCATTGCCGAAGCCAATAAAAATGCCAAGGCTGCCGAAGAAGCAATTGTCGCCAGTCGCGCGCGCCTCGAAGTGGAACGTCAGGCCCGCGCCGCCAGCGAAGCCCGCACTCTGGCTGTCAACAAGGAAATTGCCGAATTGCGCGCACGCACCGAAGCCGATACCCAGCTCGGCATCATCGCGATCGGCCGCGCCAAGGCAGAGCAACTGGCACGCAAACGCACCGTAGAACAAATCGCCGAAGAAACCGCATTGAGCGCGCAGGCTGCCGAAGCAGCTGAAAAGCTGGAGCAGGCAACAGAAAAAACGCGTCTGCACATGACGCAACACATAGGCGCCACACAGATTGCCACCCAGGCGGCACAGGAAGAAGCAGCAGAACGCGCACGCCTTGAGTCGCATGTGGCCGATCTGGCGCGCGAACATGAACGGCGTGAAAAAAGCGCGTATGAAACGAATAAAACGCTGATCAGTGCACGCCGCGACGCCGTGATTCTGACGCAGCAGCGTGAAGAAGCCGACGCCAAGGCCTTGGCGGCCATGCTGAATCGGGTGCCGGCCGAAGTGCGGGCGCGTGAAGATGCGCTGGCGCGGGCTGCCACCGAGCAGGAGCAGCACGCAGTGGCGCAAGCCCGTATGGAGTCCGAGCAATGCGCGCTGGATGCGATTCAGATGCGTTTGCGTGCAGAAGCGGAAATGCACGCTGCTGCTGCGCGTCGTGAACATGTTGAAAGCATGGCAGCGGTAGCTGCGCAATCGCGACGTGAAGCGGAAGAACGCGTACGTGTTGCCACAGAAGCGCGCATCCAGGTTGAAAAGCAATTGCAGACTTCGGCAATTGCACGGGTGGAAGCAGAACATCAAGCCGACGAACAGGTGCGCGCACGCATTGCAGTTGAAGCGAGGGCGGAAGAGGAAGCGCGTCAACGCGAGATTGCAGAACGTCAGGCAGAAGCCGCCGCCAGCGTGCGGGCAGAAGAAGAACAGCGCGCCAGAGAGCTGGCGCAGCAACGCGCCGCGATGGAGCGTGAAGCTGCCGATATGGCGGCTGCACGTTCAGCTTCGGAAAAATTTGCCGTGGACAAGGCGGCAGAATGCGTTGCCCTGCAGCAGCAAATGGCTGAAATAGCATCGCAAAAAGCGCAGCAGGCGCTGGAGCTGGCAAACGCAGAGCACCAACGCGTCGCAGTAGAGCGTCGCACGTTGCTGGCTACGCAGGAAAAAATTCAGGCAGAGGAAGCTGCCGCTGCTGCTGCTGCTGCGCGTGAGGAAGCAGATCAGGAGCAGACTGCCTTGTTGCGCATGCAGGAACAGGCAGAGAAAAAAGTCTTGTCTGCGAAGGAAACCGAAAGCGCCGCCATCCAGCTCAAGCTGGAACAAATCATGGCGCAGGCCGACTTGAAGCGTGCTGCGGCTGAGGCTGCATTGGCACAGGCGCACGCAGCAGTCGCACTGGCAAAAGTGCAGGCGCAACGTTTGCATGACGAACAAAAATCCCTGGCGGCCTTGCAGGAAAAGCTGGCCGCTGAACGCGCGCATGCCGAAGCAGTGCAGCAGGAATTGCACGCGACACAGAAAAAAATCAAGCAAGAACAGGCAGCACGTGCAGCAGCAGAAGCGCGTGCACGTGCCAACGACGAGCACGCAGCCTTGTTGGTGGCGCAGCAGCAGGAAAATCAGGAATTGCGTGTCGCGCGTGAAGCGGAATGCGTCGCTAACGAGCACATTCTGGCGCAGGCCAAAGCCAAAACCGCACTGCAAAGAAAATCTGCGCATCTGGCGCTGGGCAAGGTGCGCCAAATGGTCGAACTGACACGGACCCAGCGTGAGCATGCTGAGGCGGAAGAGCTTGCCTTACAGGCGCTGGAAGAAAAATGCCGGATTGAAGCAGCCGCGAAAGCGGAAGCGGACGCGCGCATACAGGCCGATCTGCAGCAAATGGAGTTGCTGCGCGAAAGCGAAATGGCAGAGCGAAAAATTCGTGAAGCAGCGGAAGTGGAATGCGCCGCCACTCGTCAGGCGCTGGAACAAACCAGAGCCAAGGCTGAGCTACAACAGGCCAATGCGCTGGCTTCGGAACAGCGGGCCGCCGAAGCGCTCGAACTGGCGCAGGCCGAGCGCATGCGCAGCATTGCAGAACAAAAAGCGCTGGAAGCAATTCAGCAAAAATTGCTGACAGAGCAAAATGCACGTGCCGAAGCCGAAGCGTGCATCCAGCAGGAGCAGGAACAGGCTGGCGTATTGCAGGCTCGTGCCGAAGTAGATCAGGCTTCGCGTGCTTCAAACGAGGCGATGTTGCAGGCGGAAAAGCAAATGCTGGAAGCCGCGGCACAACAAGCCGAACTGCAAGCGCAGGCTGCGCAAACCGCACAGGGTAAGGCCAGACAAGCGGTCGAATTGGCCAGGGCAGAACGCGCGCGCGCCGATCTCGAACAAAAGGCGATGAATGCGATTGAGGAAAAACTGCAGGCCGAGCAGCAGCGTCTTGCCGGTGCTGCCCTCATGTTGCAGGCAACGCAGGAAAAAATAGCAGCGGAAAAAGCAGCATTGCAGGCATCCGAACAAAGAGCGCGCGCCGAGCAGGCACAAGCGGATATCCTGCGCAGTAGAGCGCAGGCACAGGAAGCCTTGCGACATGCAACCGAAGTCGTCTCCAGTGCGGAAAAGGAATTGCTGGAAACAGAAATGCAGCAAGCCGAAGCGCAAAGAATCGTGATGGAAGCTGCCGAACGCAAAGCGCTGGAAGCACGCGAACTGGCACAGGTCGAAGAACAACGTGCGTTTGCCGAGCAGCGCGCATTGAAACTGCTGGAAGAGCAGCAAGTGCTGGAACAGCAACGTCTGGAGGCGAGTGAAATCGCTTTGAGCGCAATTGAGGAAAAACTGCAGGCCGAGCAAAAAGCCTGTAACGAAGCGGAGCAATGCGCCATCACCGAACTGGAATTGGCGGAAGTTTCCAAACAGCGTCTGACTGCTGCCGCCGAAGCAAGGGCGATGCAGGAAGCGCAACTGGCAGCGGAACGCGCAGCCTTGAACGCTGCCGAGGAACAGGCAAAAGCTGCAGCAGCAGCGCTGGAATTGTCGAAGGCCGGGCAGGTCGAAGCGGAACAAATCGCCCGTAATTTGCTGGCCCGCATCAGCGATCGTGGTGAGCAGCATGACGAGTGGCGTCTGCGCGCCGCTGCCGTGCTGGCCGAATCGGGCGCTACGGTGCCGCACAAAAACAGATCTGGCGTCCGCATGTGGACATCGATTGCAGCCGGTCTGGCATTGTTTGTCGGTGTGGCAGGCTGGAATATGCAGTCGGACGTGATGCATATGTTTGCGCCGCATGCAGGCAAGTCGGCCGCAGCGATTGCGAAAGCATCATCCGGTTCCTTAATCGTGACCGCGCCGGCGACGTTGCAAATATCATATGCGCTGGCCAGTGCCCCGACGGGCGCTGCCGATGATGCGCCTGTGCCTGAAGCAAGATAATTTCTTGTAATCGTTTACTTTGTCTTGCCGCAGCACAGCCTGAGCAGGCTGTGCTTTTCGCGTGCGTTTCATGTCGAAATGTCATTTCAATATGAGCGATCTGCTTGCCGTAATCGGCGTAATCCCGGAAAATCCCGCCTTGGATGCACATCGACCGTACGGTGTGTGCAGCGCCGCTTAGGCGCTCCTCTTAAAAACGTAGCCGTACCGCCACATCGCCATGCAGCAATCGGTTGGGGAAGGTATGCGGTTTGTCGTACTATATCGGCTGTGCGCAGTTATCTCATCACCATAACAAGGAAAACCATGCTCTTCGCGTCACGTCACACCTTCAATTCAGGCTTACGTTACGTGTGGAGCCGGGCGCTGATTCTGTCTCTGGCAGGCTTGTGCGCTTTTCCGGTCATGGCCGATGAACTTTCCGATGTTTCGCAATTGCTGCGAGCCGGGCAGCATGGCGCAGCACTGGCGAAAGCCGATGCATTCCTGAACAAGAATCCGCGCGATGCGCAAATGCGTTTTCTGAAAGGCGTGATTCTGACCGAACAGAATAAATCTGCCGAAGCGATCACGATTTTCAGCAAGCTGACGGACGATTATCCAACTCTGCCGGAACCCTACAATAATCTGGCAGTGCTGTATGCATCCAGCGGCCAGTATGAAAAAGCGCGCACTGCACTGGATATGGCGATACGCACCAATCCAACCTACGCCACCGCCTATGAAAACCTGGGTGATGTGCATGCAAAGCTGGCCAGTCAGGCTTATGACAAGGCACTGCAATTGGACAACAGCAATGTCGGCGCCAAATCCAAATTGACGATGGTGCGCACTTTGGTAGGCAATACAAACGGCGGCACCAATCCAAAAGTGGCGGTGGTCGCTGCTGCGCCATTGGCGCCCGCGAAAGTTGAAGCAAAGCCGGAGCCTAAAGTCGAACCCAAACCGGTAGTCAAGGAAGCGCCGAAAGTCGAAGTGAAAGCGGAGGCCAAGCCCGAGATAAAAGCGGAAGTGAAAGCCGACCCTAAAGCCGCACAAAAACAAGCGCAAAAACTGGAAGCCGAAGCCAAGCGTGAAGCGAAGGCCAAAGTCCATGCCGCCGAAGCTGCCGAACGCGATCAGGTGATGAATGCGGTGAATACCTGGGCCAAGGCATGGAGTGCGCGTGACGTGAAGGCTTATCTGAATGCCTACGCCAATGATTTCGACTTGCCTGCCGGTCAATCACGCAAGACGTGGACGGATGAGCGTCGTGCCCGTATTGAAGACAAGGCACGTATCAGTGTAAAAATAGAAACACCGCAAGTCAGCTTGAACGGCAATACTGCGACGGTGAAATTTCGCCAGATTTATGACTCGGATCGCACCAAGGCGAACAGCCGCAAAACATTGGTGATGGTCAAGCAATCCGGCAAATGGCACATCAAGCAGGAGCGTGCGGGTAGCTGATGACTGGTTTGCACATAAAGTTGCGGTTAATCGCACGTCGTATTGGATGTTGGACAGGTGCAGCAGCTTTAGGCTTACTGATTGCCGGTGCTTCATTGCCGCTGCCATCTTTTGCCAGCGGCAGCAAGCCCGGTATACCGGCGCGGCTGGATCCTGAAGTCATGCTGATCGATGTCTACAAGGCATTGGCAGCGAATCGCCTGCGCGATGCACAGGCAAAAGCCGATGCGCTGGTAGCCGCCTATCCGACCTTCCGGCTTGGTCATCTGGTGCGCGGCGATTTGCTGTTGTTGCATACGCAACCGATCAAGACCTTCGGCGCAGCATCCAATGCGCCGGCTGAAAAACTCAATAATCTGCGTGCTGAAGCGATCGTGCGTCTGAAGTCTCTGCGTGAACGCCCCGATCCGAATCTGATCCCGCGCGTGTTCCTGCAAATGCGTGCCGACCAGAAAAAACTGCTACTGGTCGATGCCAAGCGCTCGCGCCTGTATGTGTACGAGCGTAGTAAAGATCAGGTGAAACTGGTCAGCGATTACTACGTCAGCCAGGGCAAGCTGGGCGTGGACAAGCTCAAGGAAGGCGATCAAAAGACGCCGCTGGGCGTGTATTACATTACCGCCAGGCTGGATGGTGCGCGTCTGCCGGAATTTTACGGGCCGGGCGCTTTGCCTATCAATTATCCGAATGAATGGGACAAGGCCAATGGTCGTGGCGGTTCCGGCATCTGGCTGCATGGCACGCCGTCGGACAGTTATAGTCGTCCACCCTTGTCGTCGGACGGTTGCGTCGTATTGACGAATCCCGATTTGAAGGAATTGTCTGCCGCGGTGGAAATAGGCAATACACCCGTCATCATCAGCGAAGATCTCAAATTCGTCAGCAAGGAAAAATGGGAAGCAGATCGTCTCAGTGCGAACAAAATGCTGGAAGCCTGGCGTCTTGATATAGAAAGTACAGACCCGGATCGCTTGCGCCGACACTACTCGCGCAGCTTCAAGGCGGCACGCGGGCAGAACCTGGATGGCTGGCTGACTAAAATTCAGCAATCGACTTTGGGGGCGCGCAAGATCAATGTCGAACTGCGCGACGTAACCTTGTTCCGCTATCCAGACCAGAAAGATCAGAAGGAATTGATCGTTGCCGCGTTTACCCAGGAAGCCTTGATCGGCAAGGGAAAACACATTACACGCAAGCGTCAGTACTGGGCCAAGGAAGGCGCGCAATGGAAGATCGTGTCCGAGGTTAATCTGCAGTAATACCTCATAAGTTTGCACGGTATTCCATCTGTGACCATATGTTTTTCCTGACAAAAAAACATGTGGTTTCCAGCGTAAATTATTCCGCCTTCATCCCGTATCAAATGTTTTTCATCCGCCTCCCCGCAGGCGCACTCTTCATACTTCTTTACAATTGTAAAAGACTATTTCTCTCGTGGATTTTGCGTACGCGATCTATATAGTGATTCCATGCCTTGGCGATTCATGAAACCAAATCTGGTTTTCGCTACGGTGAAAAGGAGTCAATCATGCTGCACAAAAAATGGATAGGCATTGCCTTGCTGGCGACTGCTGCAGTTTCAACAACTGCGATATCGACCACTGCGTTTGCGGACAATCGCGGTGTCAACACGGCATTGGGTGCAGTAGTTGGCGCTGTTATTGGCAATAGTGTTGGCGGTCAGGACGCCGCGATTATAGGTGGCGTGCTGGGTGCAGTGGTTGGGGCCAGTGCTTCCGGACATGACGACCGTTATTACGGACGTCGTCAGGCGCAAGTCTATTATCAGCCGCAGCCTGTTTATTATCAGCCAGCGCCGGTGCGTGCAAGACCGTATTACCGCGACGGCTATGGCGGTCGTAACGATTACCGTGACCGCTATCAGCAGGATGTGCGTCGCGTCGATTACGAACGTTACGATCGTAATCAATATCGTCGCTAGGAAATGACGCAGGGTGTTGACTGTCTGCTTGCATTAGCGCCAAGAGGAATATTCTGCGTGGAGCAATAAGCGTCATTGGGTCAACGTTCCTACGCAATATTGCAGTATTGAAGGATGAAGAGAGAGTTGGTGATGAAGTTCTTGTTTGAGCGCAGCGGGATGCGTTATCTCTCTTCAGCAGTAATCCCGGGAAAGGCTGTTGCAATGAAAAAATCAACCTCAGGTATGGTGAAGCGTCTTGTTCTTTCGCTGGCAGGATTGGCTGCCCTTGGCGGATGTGCCGTTGTACCGTATAACGCCGGCTACTATGATCAATCTGGTTATTATGGCGGCCCGGCAGTGTATGCAGCGCCTCCTGCTGTCTACGTCGCGCCGGCAGTCAATTTCGGTTTTCAGTACAGGTCGGGGCGTGGATATTACGGTCCTCGTCATTATGGTCATCGCGGCTGGAGATAGGCGATGTGTCGGTATGAGTAAAAATGGCTAGTCGAATCGACTAGCCATTTTTGTATGCGCTTGATTAAAAATCAGTGGTCGTAATCGCGATATTCACGATATCCGCGTTGATAGCCGTGGCGACGATCATGATCGTGCAGACGTTGTCTTTCCCGGTAACTGTAAACCACTACCGGCGCTGGTGAATAATACACAGGTGGTGGTGCATACACCGGTACGGCATTGCCGTAAATAACCGGCGGTGCGTAGTAGTTGGAGTAGTTGTTGTAGGCAGGTGCCGGCGCATAATACACGGGCGGTGGCGGATAAAAACCGCCTACACCAACATTGACTGACCAGTGCACGCCACCAGCGATAGCGCTCGTTCCAGCCAGTGTCAGCACGGTTGCCAAACCGCAAAGCGTTATCAATTTTTTCATGGTGATCTCACACTAGTAATACTAGTATTTAACGCCAAATAATCATGTGCTGCCACTGCTATTTCGTAACATTGTGTATCGCTTGATGAATAGATAATAGTGCAAGATGGCAGCGTGGCATACCTTTCAACACGGTACAAAACAGACAAGTTTATTTGGGGTCGGTCGCCACCAGCAGGCTGCAGCGAATTTTCTCTACCAGCAAGGCATCGGTTGCGCCACGCCACCAGCGCATGGCCAGCGATTGGTGCCGCGAATGGCCGACAATGACCAACTCGATCCCCAACTGATCGACCAGTTCGGCAATGGTCGGAACCGGTTCGCCGACTTCGATATGGGTTTGTACTTTGAGGCCGGCTTCGCGCAGACAGGCGCAGCCATCGTTCAAGTCATGCTCCATTTTCTGTTTCTCGGCCTGAATTTCTTCTTCAATACCGAGCATGGAGACCATCGCGTATTCGCCAATGACCACCGATGGCGGCGGATTGACGACAGCGAGCAGATGGATTTCAGTGGAAGGATCGGGCCCCAGGCGTATGCATTCCTGCAAGGCGGAACGGCTTTCAGGCGTGCCATTGTAAGCGACCAGAATTTTACGGTACATAGACCCTCCCGATGTGCGATGGCACGTCATTAGTATAGCGCTAACGGCGGAACGGGCAAGCCATGTGAAGTGGCCGTCGTTGGAACGACTGTACGGTCAGGGGATAGGCTGTTTCAGGTCGCCGATTTCAGGTGGCTGAAGGTCAGCGCGGTCAGCAGGACGCCGATTGCGCCGACGGCAATGACCGGTCCGGTACCGAAATGTCCGAGGGCCAGCCCGGCTGCTCCCACGCCTGCCGATTGGCCGAGGAAAAAGCAGGCGGCAAATGCGGAAACAGCGGCACCACGCCGTTCCGGTGCCATTTGTGTGGCATTCATCTGCAGCGTGTTGTGCAGCATGTAAAAGCCTGTCCCCGCAGCGAAACAGGCAGGGATGGCCCACTGCCAGCTTGGCGCCAACCCTATCGTGAGGAAGGATGTCGCGACGATGATTCCGCCCCAGCGCGTCAAGCCTTTTTCACCGAGCTTGCTCACCAGTCGACGCGAGGTGCCGGCATAGAGCAGGCCCCCCAGGCTGAATAACATCACCAGAGAGGCGGAATTCGTCAGTGACAGATGGTGTATGCGGTGCAGATGCGAGGCGATAAATGCAAACGCGCCGTACAGGAATCCGCCTTCCAGGAACACGGTAACCAATACTACGCGGGCCCACGGTAGGGATAATACTTGACCGAATTCATTGATCATCCGACGTAATGCAGACCCTTCGGCCTTGTGCGTGGTCATGGCGTAGGCGGGAAGACGGCGGTTGAAGGAAAAAAGCGTCAGGGCGATCAATACAAAACAGAGTGAAATACCGAAAAACGGGACACGCCAACTGAAATAATCACCGGCCAAACCGCCGAACAGAACACCGGTAGATATGCCCACGATCTGACCGATAAGAAATTGCGCGAGCACCGGCTGACGCCGGTCATAAGGTACTACATCGCCTATCCATGCCATCGACAGCGGCACGATAGCGGCGGCCGTTGCACCAGCCAGCAGGCGAGCGACGATCAGCAAGGGGTAGTTGGGCGCCAGTGCGCACAGGAGTGCGGTGAGAGTGCATGCCACGCAGGCCCAGGCAATCACCAGGTACTTTCCGAAGCGGTCGCCCAGGGGGCCGAAAAACAGCTGCGAAAAGCCGTATGCAATCGAAAATGCGGTAATGACGTAGGAAACGCTCCCCAGAGAAATATCGAATTCCTGTGCCAGTCTGGGTAGTAATGGATCGGTTACGCGTAGCGAAACTGCACTGGCGAAAGCCGCAAGCGACAGGGCAGGAATGGCAAGCGGTGGAATGGGAGAAGCGGATTGCGCGGCTGCTTGGTCTGCGGACATGGAAGCTATATAAATGAATGCGGGTAGCGAAGCGTACAACAAATCGGCAAAACGTATTTCCCATGCAATGCAACACGGCTGTCTGTACCAAGGCGACATTCTCCGGTATGAATGCGCCATTCAGGGCCCTGGCTTCTCTTTTTCCTACAAGTAATCGGGGCACTGTCCTATATTATCCAATTCATAACGCAGATACGATTCTACTCAAGCCGCCACGGTCATATTGATGAACTTGACTGACATGAGACGGCAGCAGTCCGGAGTTAGAGTGTTCTGAATATCATCGAACCGAAGTATAAAAATCAGAGGTGAATTATGTCTATCCTCCAAACAACTTTGCAAGATGCTTCCACTCTTTTCAAAAGCCGTGTGACAGTCGAGTGGCCTGCTTATATCAAGGCTTGCCGTGAAATTGCCAAAAAAAAACCTGATCCTGTTGAAATGACTTTGCGGCAAAAACGTAACCAGGCATTGAAATACCTGTGCAATAAAACACCTGCGACCGGCCCTGCCTATAGCCTTACCGAGCCGCGTATTTTTACGCCTCAATTTGTTTCCGAACTGGGTGCGGCGAATTCGAGATGGCGTGCCAAGCGCAATCCATGGGCGGCTTCGATGCTGAAAGACATGCGCGACAAGAGTGTCTGGCCATTGGCTGCGGACAGAAAAAATGTTCGGTCCCTCGGGTCGCATATTTCCATGCATTGGCCGACCAACGTTAACGAGTCTGCCTGATCATCCGCATGAGATGAAACTTCACTCCAGAATTGAAAGTGATGCCATGAAACGCCTTTACACTTTATGTCTATGTACGATTGCCGCGATGGGCTCCCTGTTTGTGATCTTGAATCCGATCGCTGTATCGGCAGAAACCAGTCAGAATGACATGGTCGAGCAAGCGCAAATTACCACTTTGGTGACGATGGCGATTCCGCCGTACAAATGGTAGCAGTCGCTGAACAATGCATGTTGTCACGGTGAGCAACACCTGACAGCGACTTGTCACAGCAAAAAAAATCAGACGCCCATTGCTGTGCGTCTGATTTTTTTTGATGTAAACCTTGCGAGGCTGAAATCGCCACTTGTTTACTGGAGGCGTATTTCTCCATCAAATACGATATGCAGTTTGATGCCTTCAATCTCCAGCGTGACTTTTGCCGGGAAGGATTCACCGCCCTTGATGTGTCCGTCTGCAAGGGCTTTTTCCACTGCTTTTTCGATGGCATTCTGGGAACTGACACCGACCATTTTCAGGAATTTTCGCATACTGAGATTGAAACTTTCTTCGTCCATCTTGGGCTCCTGTCTGATGTGAAATGTTTGCGAGATGAAAGGATGTTTTTCGCATGCAGCTATCGCTCACCCTGATTCGATCATAACGAATTTCAGCTCTATATGACAGCTGAAAAACCGGGTATCGCGTCAGACGGTCAGACTGTCCACTGCTCCAGACGATAAGCCGAATCCCAGAACATCCATTCCAGTTTTGCTGCATGCGTGTACGCACTATGCATGTCGCGGCGCGTTTCTGCGCTGGCCACGCTGGCCACACGATCTACCGTTGCGATGACGCCGCGTACCCCAGCATGGAACTCTTCGCCCGCATAAGTAGCGATCCATGCATCGTAAGGATTGTTTTTCGCGGCACGGGCCAGAATGTCGCGGCCTATTTCTGCATAAATCCAGAAACAGGGCAGCAGGGCAGCCAGCGCGACCGGGTATGAAGCGCTCCATGCCGTCGCAACCAGATAGTTGCAGTAATGATGTGTTGTTGGTGAAAGCGGCGTGGCGGCAAAGGTCGCAGGACTGACATTGAATTGCTCCATGAAGTCCGCATGCAGACTGCGCTCGACAATAATGGCAATGCGCGCAGCTTCTGAAAATTGTGCGACTTCATCGCTGTTGTCGGCCTTGGCGGCAGCGACTGCGAGGGCGCGGCCGAAAGCGACCAGGTAATGCGCATCCTGGATCATGTAATGACGGAAGCGTTCCTTGCTCAGGGTGCCTGCAGCAAGCTCCTGATTGAAAGGCATCGTGCGTATGGTTTCAAACAGGGCGGAATTTTCTTTCCAGATTTCGGCAGTAAAAGACATCGTGTTCCTTTAATGAGGGTGGCAGGCCGCTATATGCAGGCGGCCTTGGATTCATGGGTAGTCGAGAGGTGTGTAAACGTGATCGAAAAATGCACGCTCCAGCGCTACTGCGCGCCCGAACATGGCAGCGCAACGCGCCTGATCCTGTGCATTCAGCAGCGGGCCGGTACGATCGAGTTCGGCGCGCAGCCAGCCGATGAATTCGGCGAAGGCCGGATTATTGTGCAGCGTAATCCATTCTGCATGGATGAAGCGTTTCGGCAAGGCGGCACCTGGACGATCGGCCCAGCTCAGGTACAGCCATTCGGCAACGACCAGTACTGACAGGCACAAGGGGTAGATCCGGCTTTCCGCAGATTCCGTCATCAAGTCTTGAAAAGCCTTGGTCGGCGCAGTCAGCGGCGGCGTTGTACGGTATTTTTCAGGCAGGCCCAATTCATCGAAAGCACGCAGGAAGTAGGTATTTTCATCGCTGGTGATCATCGCGGCAAAGCGGGAGAATCGCACGCGCGATGTGAAAAGATCGGCGCTGGCGATGGCTGCTCCGAGCAGCGCGACGAAGCGATCGATGAATTGATAATCCTGCACCAGATAATGTTGCAGCACATCGTCGGCCACCGTGCCGGCAAATAATTCATCGATGAAACGGTGATGGATTGCAGCATCCCAGTCGGCCTGATTTTGCTCACGCAGCCATTCGGTAAATGTGCTGGCAGTATTTGTTCGCGTGCTGAAGGTATTGATCATGGAAAATTTCAAAAATCTATGGGTAATGGCTAATCATCGTCAGGGTTCGCGCGGGGCGAATTCTACAATGGCGGATATTTTTTTGCGTTGATGAGCAGCTTGTCTTGAATCGCGGCATTCAGATCGACCTTCAGCACGGAGGCCAAACGTATCAGATACAAGGCAACATCGGCCAGCTCCTGCCGTACGTGTTGCGCCGTTTCCGGTGCCTGCGCGACCAGCCATGATTCTTCTTCTGTACGCCACTGAAAAATTTCCACCAATTCGCCAACCTCTCCTGTTAAAGCCATCGCCAGGTTTTTTGGGGAGTGGAATTGCTGCCAGTCGCGTGCGTCGGCAAATTTTTCCAGCACGTCTTCCAGTGCTTTGGTATCGAGCAGGGTATGAGGCATGTGTATCGACGAGTAAGTGAAGACCTTGCATATGATAGCCGCAATGTCTGCGCCGGGCTTGTGCGCCCTCGTGACATGGCTAAGTGAAGTCCACAATTTACCGTTTTGCTAAGCTATTTTATAGTCCGGCAAAGCTTCAGTGACGCATGCAGCATGGCGTCGCAAGACTATCCGTATCAAACGATATTCATCAGCAGTCGTTTGAACTTACATGAATTCAGAATTACCAAAAGGAAGAACAATGAACAAGTCTTTATTCGCCGCAATTTTGCTGGCCCTGTCCCTGGCTGCCTGCAGTTCCGAAAAAACGGAAGCGACTGCACCTGCTGCAGTAACATCCGAGGCTGCACCAGCAACTGCGACCGATGCAGCGCCGTTAAGCGCCGAAGATGCTGAAAAAGAAAAAATCCGCAAGCAAAACGAAGCTGCTGAAGCGGCCTTGTCCGGGCACTGATATCGCTCAGTGTTGCAAGCTAAAAAAGCCGTCGCTAGCGACGGCTTTTTTATTGACCCGACAGGATGTGCGCTTAAGAAATGCAGCGATCAGCCTTGCAGGCTGCTTGTCATCTGGTGGCAGTAGGTCGCCAGTTGGTCCGGTAAATCGGGAGGGCAGACGCCGCATTGCCGATTTCCCGGTACTGCATAATCGATGAAGGTGGGATAGGGCAGCTTGAGATTCGCCATGATTTCCCTGAATTCTTCCAGCGTTTTGCCGCCACCCAAACGTGGATTGCGTTCCTTCTCCTGTGCAATTGAAGAGACCCGACGGCCTTTGTAGTCATGTGCCGGATATACCAGCACGTCGTCCGGCAGGGTAAACAGTTTTTCCTGCACGCTCTTGTACAGCGCATCGGCATCGCCGTTCTGAAAATCGGTGCGGCCGCAGGCTTCTATCAGCAAGGCATCGCCGGTAAAAATTCTATCGTCGAACAAATAGGCAAAATGCCCGGCCGTGTGTCCCGGAGTATGTAATGGCTGCAGGACGATGCTGCCGATTTGCAGCGGCGTTCCTTCTTCAATGCGGATGTCGGCGCAAGGCAGCCGATCATAGGCCGGCATGGCGATTTTGCTGCCTACCGTTTTTTTGAGTTCTCGAGCCGCCGTGATGTGGTCTGCATGGATATGGGTATCGACAGTACAGGCCAGACTCAATCCAAGGCGCTTTACTTCCATCAGATCGCGCTCCATGGCCGAGATCACAGGATCAATCAATATGGCCAGCCCGGTTTCTTCGCACCCAAGCAGGTAGGTGTAGGTGCTGGAAAGAGGTTCATACAACTGTCTGAAGATCATGTCGGCTCCTTGCGATTCCGGAAGATTTGCAAATGGATGGTTTGCACTATTGTAAATAGATATTGTCGGCCCATGCATATCAAGCCGATAGACGCGGAAAAATGACCGGTGTGAACAATCGCCTATCTCGTTACGAGATCGTGGAAGTTCTGGCAGATATTGAAAATATGATACTTCAGCGAGGAACTACGGTGCTGATTTGCGGGGATACAGTGGGTGGTTGGAGGCCGCTTACGCATTTTTATCAACAATGAGTGTGTTGATACCCTGTCTGTTGATTCAGGAAGGGCATCGGATTTGATCGCGATAGGGTGGTGTTCTGATTGAAACAAAGAGTGTCGTGCCGATACTCTTTGTTTCGATCGGCAGGCAATTCACAATCGCCTGACTGAGGACAGGGCACAGGCATTCGCTATAGTTATCGCCTCAAGCTCTTAATCGCGTGAACTGCTTGCCACGATGGCAGTATCTGCCGCTGCTTTCTTGTCTTCGTTCGCGCGATTCCACCATCCGCCACCCAAGGCTTGGAATAGCGCTGCCGAATCCCCCAGACGTGTAGCGCGAGCTTGCGCAACGTTCAAGGCCGCTTGGCGGTATCCCTGTTCCGCCGTGATCAATGTAAGACGATCGATGTAGCCGCGTGCATGCTGCTTTTGGGTTAATTCCAAAGTGATTTTTGCCGTATCGGCGACATCTGCTGCAGCCTTGAGTGATTCGGCATCGGCATGGATTGCATGCAAGGTGTCGGCCACATTCCGGAATGAAGTGATGACGGTTTCCTTGTATTGCGCAGCGGCTTGCTTATACGATTCCTCTGCCGCACGTTGACGATGGCGCAATACGCCGCCATCGAACAGCGGCATGGCAATATTTGCAGCCAATTCAAAGAAGCGCCCGGAGCTCCAGAACATCTGGCTGAACTGATTTGCAGCGCCGCCCCAAGTGCCATCGATAGAAAACTGCGGCAAGCGGTTGGCGAGCGCAACACCGATCTGGGCGCTGGCTGCATGCAATTGTTCTTCCGCCGCACGTACATCCGGGCGTTGTTCAATCACTTGCGATGGCAGGCTCAAAGGCAGATTTTCCGGCAACTGCAATGAAGCGAGATCGAAGGACTCAGGCAAATCGCTATCCTGCATGCCACCTGCAAGTGCGCGCAACAGATTGCGCGTTTGCTCAAACTGTTTCTGCAGGGGAGGCAATTGCTCTTTCGCCTGCTGCAATGTGGTCTGTTGCATAGCGAGATCGAGTCGCGATGCGTAACCAGCCTTCAACTGTCGCTGCACCAATTCCACCGAATGCGAATTGGATTCGATGATGCGATTGATAATCGCAATCTGTTCGCGTAACAGGGCTTCCTGAATGGCGGCGGCAGTGACGTTGGAAGCCAGGGTGATGTATGCAGCTTCGAGCTGCAACTTTTGATACTTCGCTTCCGCTTCCAGCGATTCTACTTGTCTGCGGTTGCCGCCAAATACATCGGGTACAAATCCCACCGTCAGTTGCGTCGTGTGGAAATTGTAGATAACCGGCCCAACAAACGGAATGGATGGTTTTTCGGTGGTGCTGATGTCGCTACCATTGCCTTGCAGACCAGGCGAATTACCGCCTAGATTGCCGGCGATCTTGGTACGTGCCGGCGAATAACCGGCTTGCACAGTCGGGAAGAAAAAACCGCGTTGTGCATAGACATTTTCCTGTGCGACACGTAGCGCTGCCTGTGCCGACTCGATAGTCGGGTTGGCGGCGAAGGCTTTCTCAACCAATGCGTTCAATTGTGGCGAGCGAAACAATGTCCACCAATCTGCCTGAATATCCTGCGACAAAACAAAATGCTGCGAGCTTCCTCCTGGTCCCGGCGAGGCAGCCGTTGCTGTCGGGAGCGGTTTAGGAGAAAACCCCGTTGACGGTGTCAATTCAGGTCTGCTGTAGTCGGGGCCGACAGCGCAGCCAGCCAATAAGCTGATGGCTGCTGCGATGACGATACGCCGCTGTGCATGGCCTGATTTCTGGCGTGTCGAAATGGATGGCATTGCTTGATCAAATGTTCGATTCTTCATTTCGCTTATTCCTTGCTCAATGCAGGTGTTGGGCCGGCCGGCATAGTGTCGGCGCTATCGCTGGCTTCCGAAAAATTACCGAACAAACGTATCGCGACAGGCAATATCAGCAGCGTAAAGATCGTTCCGGTGATGACGCCACCGACAATCACGCAGGCGAATGGACGTTGGGTTTCACTACCGATGCCACGAGAAAGAGCGGCAGGAAGCAAGCCCAGGCCAGCCATGAGTGCTGTCATCAGAATAGGTCGTAGACGGATAACGGCGCCTTGCACAATTGCCTGTGTAACTTCAGCGCCCTCGCGTACTCGCAGGATCACTTCCTCGACCATGATGACGCCGTTTTGTACAGAAATCCCCGCGACCGCAATGAAGCCGACCGCAGCAGATACTGACAAGTGCAGTTCAGACAGGCCCAATGTAGCCAGACCGCCGATGAGTGTGAATGGCACCATGCAGAGCACCAGACTTGCCAGGCGAACGGAACGGAAGGCCCAGAACAACAAAGAGAAAATCAGCAACACGGTCAATGGAATGATGACCATCAGACGCTTGGCCGCACGTTGCGAGTTTTCGAATTGACCGCCCCAGGTCAAGTCGTAGCCTGGTGGCAGTTTCACCTGTTCGGCTACGGCGCGCTGCGCTTCTTCGACGAAACTACCCTGGTCACGACCCAGCAGATTCATCTTCACGATGACGCTACGCGAGCCGGCTTCACGCAAGATGCGCGAAGCGCCTTGTCGGACTTCGATAGTGGCGACGTCGCTGAGAGCGATGGTGCCCGGACCATTGCCGACTTGTGAGCCGGGTATCGCGAGTTGCAGATTGCCGATGGCATCAATACTGTTGCGGTTCTTTTCTCCAATGCGTACAACGACATCGAAGCGCTTGTCTTCCTGGAAGAAACTGGTGACAGCCACACCGGACATCGCTTGCGTTACCAGCGTGTTGACATCGCCAACCGTGATGCCGTAGCGCGCCAGGCGCATGCGATCTGGGGTGACGACGACCTCAGTCTGTCCACCGATGCGTGTGGCTTCAACGTCGGTAGCACCACGTATGCCTTGGACGACGCCGACAACTTGCGATGCTTTATTTTCCAGGATGTCGAGATTGTTGCCGCTGATCTTGGCAACGATTTCACCGCGGAATCCTGACAGGGATTCTTCTACGTTGTCTTGAATGACTTGCGAGAAGTTGGTCGTGATGCCGGGGATTGCTGCCAGACTTTCGGACATATTGGCAACGAGAGATTCCTTGTCGGCGAAGCGCCATGTTTTACGCGGCTTGAGATCGACCAGGCTTTCCAGATTGTTAGGCCCCTTGGGATCGGAGCCATCGTCAGGGCGGCCGGCTTGCGTGATGATGTGCGCTACCTCGGGATAGGCGATGAGCTTGGCGCGTACCAGACGTTCGACGTCCTTGGTGATTTCCAGCGAGGCCGAGGTGGGCAATGTGATGGTTAGCCAGATATTGCCTTCGTCCAGCTTGGGCATGAATTCACTGCCGAGGCGCGGCGCAAGCAAGAACGCAATGACGACTGGAATGGCGGAAATCCATAGTGTCGCGCGCGCGTGCTTCATTGTGAATTCCAGCACGCGCTGATAGCGCTGCTGCAGCCAATCCAGCCACGGCTTGTGTTTCTCGGCGAGTGTGCGCCGTTGCAGCACATACGACAGCAAGGTCGGTACCAGCGTAAATGTCAGCAGTACTGCGCCAAGCAGGGCGAACGTGAGTGTCAGTGCCACTGGCGTGAAGATCTTTCCTTCCACGCGCTGGAAGGTGAAGATAGGCACGAACGCCAGAATGATGATGGCCTTGGCAAACAGCACTGGGTGCGACATATCCTTCATCGTTCGGTACAGGACGCTCAAGCGATGCGAGCGTGCATCGTGTGGATTGGCATCGTGCACGGTTTTGACGGCCAGGCGCACCATCAAGGCTTCAACGATTACAACTGCGCTATCGATGATGATGCCGAAGTCGACGGCGCCAAGAGAGATCAGATTGGCCGATACGCCACGTGCATTCATCAGAATGAAGGCGAACAGCAGTGAGAGCGGGATCACGGTGGCAACGATCAGCGCCGCAACCCAGCTGGAGAGAAATACGACCAGTACGGCGATGACCAGCAAGGCGCCGATGATCAGATTTTCTGCCACCGTGGTGACGGTGTGGCGCACGAGTTCAGTACGATCATAGATCGGGATAATCTTCGCGCCTGGCGGCAACCTGGGCTGCAGTTGTTCGATACGCTGCTTCAATTCGGCATTGATCTTGGATGGATTGCCACCCTTGGTCATCGAGACAATACCTTCGACAATACTGTCGCGATGATCTGCTGCCACGATGCCGAAGCGCGGGCGTTCGCCTTCGCGCACTGTTGCAATGTCGCCCACAGTGATTGCTCGCCCCTGTCGTGCTGCGACGACTACTTTGCGTATATCTTCGGTGCTGCCAAACAAGCCAGCGGAACGCACGACCAGGGATGCATCGCCTTGTCGGACCAAGCCGCCACCAGCACTGCCGCTGCCATTGTTGACTGCCTGGCTGAGCTGATCCAGCGTGATTTGATACTTACGCAGTGCGAGTGGATCGACCTCGATCTGGTATTCCTTGATTGCACCGCCGAAGCTGACGACGTCGGCGACGCCAGGCGTCATGCGCAGAACCGGACGGATGGTCCAATCTTGCAGCGTGCGGATTTCGGTGTCCGATAATCCAGGCGCTTCAATGGTGTAGCGATATACCTCACCAACGGCGGTGGAGAGTGGCGCAAGCTCCGGCTTTACACCGGCAGGCAGATCTATGGTTGATAATTTTTCCGTTACTTGCTGGCGTGCGAAGTAGTTATCAGTATCCTCGGCAAATGTGAGTGTGACGATAGACAAGCCGGTCATGGTGACCGAGCGGACGTTAGTGAGGCGTGGGATACCAGCCATCTCGCGCTCGATCGGCAAGGTGACAGAGCGCTCCATATCTTCCGGCGCCTGCCCGGATAGCTGTGAGATGACGCGCACTTGCACGTCTTGCACGTCGGGGAAGGCTTCAATCGGCAAGTTCGATAATGCATAACCACCGAAACCGATTAAGGCACCAACCAGTACAAAGACAAACATTCGCTGCGTCATCGCGAAGACGATGAGTCGATCAATCATGGCTATCGCTCGCGCTCATTTCTGCGTCCAGCAATAACGCGCCTTTGACGACAACCAGTTCGGCGCTTTGAAGTCCTTCGCCTACATAGCTGATGTTGCTGCCTTGCGTCAGCAGTTTGACCTTGCGCCGATGAAATTCGCCGGGTGCGGTCTGCACGAAGACAAAGGAATAGATGCCACGCGTAACGATGGCATTGTTAGGTACTGGTATGCCAGTACCGTTATCTTGCAGTATGGAGGCGCGAACGAACATTTCCGGCAGCAGTTTTGCACCGGGATTATCGAGGCGAGCGCGTACTGTGGCGCGGCGAGTATTTGGATCAACGGCTTGGCTAAGCTGCACGATTTTCGCGCTGAAGCGTTCGTTGGGATAGGCATCGCTCTCGACAGCAACGGCGCTGCCCAGCTTGATGCGTCCTAGCATTTTTTCCGGCAGATCTATCATCAGCCACAGACGTTTGGGATCTGTGACGACGAATAATGGGGATGACATGCCAGGGCTGACTTCCAAAGCAGGAGTCGCGGTACGCTCTGTGACGACGCCGTTCATCGGACTAACGAGGCTGATGCGTTGGCCGCGTATGGCGAGTCCGTTCGGATTCAGATTCTTCAGGCGCAGTTCGGCGCGCGCTGTTTCTGCTTTTGCCTGCGTATAGTCTGCCTGTGCGCTTTCCAGATCTTTGAGCGCGATGGCCTCGCCTTGTGCCAAATCCTTGGCGCGTTCGAGAACTGTGCGTTTGTGCTCTTCATCGGCGCGCGACTTGCTGATATCTGCATAGACGGTGCCGACATCAGGAGAGTCGATTTCTGCCAGTACCTGACCAGCTTTTACTATATCGCCCGGAGTCGCTTTCAACGCGACGATACGCCCGGAAATGCTGATGCCTATGCGCGCAGTGACGTCATCGTCGTAAACGAGATGCGCACTTAATTGATCAGTTAATGGTACTGGTGACGATGGAATACTTTGCGATTCAAGCATGACCAATTGTGGTGCGGTGCTTGGATAGCGCAAAGTGTCGTTTCCATTCTTGATGGCGGACACCGCTGCATGTGCTTCCTGTACTTCCGGTGCCGGCAGTTCCTTATCCTTGCTGCCGCAGCCCGTAATGCCTGCGACTACACTTGCTCCGAATGCTGCTGCTATAGTTATTTTTCTAAATTGTTGCATGCTTCTTTATCCTTAGATTCACGTGTGTACACGGTCTTTTTCTTTCTGTTTTCTGAATGCAGAAAGACGCAGCGTATATGTGGTGAATCTTACGGGTAGATGGCGTGGAAGAGGAGGGTGTTAGCATTACCATTCGGTAACGTGTGGGCAGGCGGAGACAGCATCCGCTTTTTTGACATGGCTTTATGCCGGATGGGGCGCCAGTGTCATACGGACAATTAATCCTGGTGCGGCGTCGGAAAATTCAAGATTGCCGCCATGTAAACGTGCGATAGCCAGGACGCTGGCCAAGCCCAGACCGTAACCTGGTCGGCTTCGATCCAGACGATGAAAATGCGTGCCTATCCGCGATAATTCGGTTGCGGGGATGCCTGTTCCATTATCCTGAACGATGATGGATGCACCGCTGGCATCGAGTGTGGTACGAATGCTAACGGTCGCGCCATCGTTCACGTATTTCAATGCATTGTCGACCAGATTGCCGATGGCGCTGGCCAGCAGTTCGCGATCTCCATTGATCACCGGATCTGCATCGAAGACTGCGCTGAAGTGGATGGATTTTTCTTCGGCAACAGGTTCGTAGAATTCCACTATGTCAGCCACCACATCGTTGAGCGAAACCGGCGAAAAAATCTGACGGTGCGTACCGGATTCGACCTCTGCCAGATTCAGCAGCTTGTCGAAAATGATGCCCAATTCCTCGATCTCCTGCAGGGCAAACTGTAATGCCTCCTCGCGTGCCTGCGCGCCTTCGTGTTCACTCTTCATGAGGCGCAGCCGGATGCGCGTCATGGGTGTGCGCAAGTTATGCGCAATGGTGTTGGAAACATGGCGTACGCCATCCATCAGGCGCTGTTGCTGATCCAGCATCCTGTTGATGTCGCGATTAAGCCGGGAGAATTCATCCTCCTGCTGCGAAGCGGGGATGCGCTGGCTCAGATCACCTGCCTCGATGTGTGTCACGATTTGCTGTATGCCGCTGATGCGCAGCCTGAGTTCGCGACGGAACAGCAGCGCGCCGACGACGGACATCAGCAAGCCGATCAATCCTGCGATCAGACTGGCACGATCGAACAGGCGTTCGATTTCAAGCTGATGGTTGATGTCGCTGCCGACTACCAGGATGCTGTTGTCCGACAAATGCTGGATGTGCATGCGGCCTATGGTTTCGCGTCCATTGCGGATGACGCGTGCTTCCACCATGCCCACCTTGTCCTTGACACCGAACGGCACAGCGGGGATGTTGCCAATTACCTTTTCACCGTAGGGATTGAGCAGCAGATAGATTTCCGTATCCGAATACACGCCGTCACGCAGAATATCCTTGATCTGCAACTCCAGCGATGCTGCGCCATGCGCTACAAAATCGTTCTCCAGGCGATGTGCATTGGTAAAGATCTGGCGATCAATACGGCTCTGCAGCACATTCACGGTCTGCATGTAAAAAACGGCAAGCAGCACCAGCATGGATAGAACCAGCAAGGCACTATAGTTGAACGCCATGCGAAAGGCGGTCGACCCCCACGGTTTGAAAGTCGGCAGTTTCATTGAGCCGGCTTTGCAGTATTTTTTTGTGCGTTGTTATCGTCGGCCTTTTCCCCGTGCAGATGGGGCGACATGATGTAGCCGAGATTGCGCCGCGTGTGGATTAGCGGGATGGAAAACCCCTTGTCGATCTTGTTGCGCAAGCGGCTGATGTGCGCGTCGATGACATTGGTTTGCGGATCGAACTGATAATTCCATACGGCTTCCAGTAGCATGGTACGAGTCAGGATTTGCCCCTGATGCGTCATCATGTAAACCAGCAGGCGGAACTCCCTTGGCTGCAGAGTGATGGTGCGTCCTTCGCGTTCGACGCTGCGGGTCAGCAGGTTCACTTTCAGGTCGGCCATGTACAACTCGCGCTCTACTTCCGTCGGCTGCGTCCACCTGACCAGTGCCTCTACCCGCGCAGCCAGTTCAGGGAAGGCAAATGGCTTGGTCAGATAATCGTTGCAGCCAGCCTGCAATCCGCGCACCCGCTCATCGATTGCCGACAGTGCGCTCAGGATAAGTACGGGCGTGCGTTTGCCCATGCTGCGCAAGGCATCCAGTATCGACAATCCATCCACGGCCTGCGGCAGCATGCGGTCGAGGATGATCACGTCCCATTGCTCATCAAGCGCCCGTGCCATGCCATCCACGCCATCCGCACACACGGTTGCTTCATACCCTCGCTCACGCAAACCGTTGGCGATATAACTCGCATTATGGATATCGTCTTCAATAATCAGGCAGCGATGCATGTCGGTTTCAACTTGAATTTGATTATGCAAACATCATACAGGCAGCTCAGGCTTGTAAAAGCCACCCCGTCACTCCACGCCCTTCAACTAACACGTCAAGGCCTCGGCAATGTCTGGCAACGGCAAGCTGCACTTGTCTACCAGTGAGAGCGGAGTGTTCTTATAAGGCTGTTCCCTGAAAATGATAGAGTCAAACAGGAAGATAAAGCTTGTATACAGCCTAAACAGTTGAGTTGGAAGCACCAAAGAAAAAGCCGTGCCGCATGTTTTCACATAGGGCACGGCTAGAATTCTTGGGGTGGCTGATGGGGCTCGAACCCACGACAACAGGAATCACAATCCTGGACTCTACCAACTGAGCTACAGCCACCACTGATTTACAACGAGCGTCTTGCGATGTTTTGCAACACAGCTGCGCATTATACAAAATTCATGGGCTGCTGGCAAATCAAATAATGGGAAAGAATAAAAAAGACATTTTCGTTCCGGTTCAGGCTGTGGTTTCGGCCTTCAGCGCGGTGACTTCTGGATGTAAATCCAGCAATTTTGCGAAGGCATGTTCCAGTGCGCTTTGGCTGCCGGTCGTAAATGCCTGCAGCGAGCCCGGCATATTTTCGAATCGTTGCAGGCCGCGTTGCTGCAGCAAACGTTCAAGCTGGCGCGATACGGCTTCACCGGTATCGATGATCGTCACCGGAACAGCACTCTCGCGCAGCGCAATCGCTTCTATCAGAGGCTGAACAAAAGGGTAGTGCGTGCAACCTAGCGCCAGCGTATCGGCGCCGCCACGCAGCAATGGCGTCACGTAACGTTCCAGCATCGCAGCAGTTTCCGGCGAGGATAGTTCGCCTTTTTCAATCTGTTCGACCAGACCGACGCATGCCTGTGTCAGGAAGGTCACGCCGGTTGTCTCGGCAATCTGGTCACGCAAAGCGATGAAACGGTGGCTGGCCAGTGTACTTGCCGTTGCCAGTACACCAGCCTTGCCGCTCTTGCTGAATACTGCTGCCGGCTTCAGGCCGGGTTCTACACCCACCACGATCAAATCCGGATATTGCTGACGCAGGGCGTCAATGGCCGCAGCCGTCGCCGTGTTGCAGGCAACGACGATGGCCTTGACCTTCTGTGTTGCCAGGAAGGCGGCGACTGCCAGCGTACGTTCGATGATTTCTGCATCCGACTTGCCGCCGTACGGTGCGTAGCCAGAGTCGGCAAAGCACAGCAAATGTTCGGATGGCAGGCGTGCCTGAACGTGACGCAGCACCGACAGCGCGCCGACGCCGGAGTCGAAGATTCCTATCGGCGCTTCGGCAGCAACGGGGTCGGGAGTGACAGAGAAGCTCAAGATCGTGGCGTCGGTGCGTTGTCGAATAGACGAACGGTCGAATCAGCTTGCCGAAACTGGAATTTCGTTCAGGCGTATCTTCTCGATCTTTTCTTTCCATTCCTTCGGCCCGGTATTGTGTACCGAGGTGCCGGTGGAATCGACAGCGACGGTGACCGGCATGTCTTTCACGTCGAATTCGTAAATCGCTTCCATTCCCAGATCGGCGAAACCCACTACCTTGGCAGTCTTGATGGCTTTCGATACCAGATAGGCTGCGCCGCCCACTGCCATCAGGTAAGCCGATTGATGTTTCTTGATTGCGTCAATGGCGGTTGGGCCGCGTTCGGCTTTGCCTACCATCGAGATCAAGCCGGTTTGCGCCAGCATCATTTCGGTGAATTTATCCATGCGGGTGGCGGTAGTCGGGCCGGCCGGGCCAACGACTTCATCACGCACCGGATCGACCGGGCCGACGTAATAAATAATGCGATTGGTGAAATCGACCGGCAGTTTTTCACCTTTGGCCAGCATGTCCTGAATGCGTTTGTGCGCAGCATCGCGACCGGTCAGCATCTTGCCGTTTAGTAGCAGGGTTTGGCCCGGCTTCCATGAGGCGACTTCTTCCTTGGTCAGCGTATTCAAGTTAACGCGTTTCGACAGCTCGGTGTTCGGCATCCAGTTGACGTCCGGCCAATCGGACAGCGACGGCGGATCGAGATAAACCGGGCCGGAGCCGTCGAGCACGAAATGCGCATGACGTGTCGCCGCGCAGTTTGGAATCATCGCTACGGGTTTGGAAGCCGCATGCGTAGGATGCATCATGATCTTGACGTCGAGCACGGTGGTCAGGCCGCCCAGGCCTTGCGCGCCTATGCCGAGTGCATTGATCTTGTCGCACAGCTCGATACGCAATTCTTCGGTCTTGTTTTGCGGGCCGCGTTTTTTCAATTCATACATGTCGATGTCTTCCATCAACACCTGTTTCGCCATCAGCATCGCACGTTCTGCAGTGCCGCCGATGCCGATGCCGAGCATGCCCGGCGGACACCAGCCGGCACCCATCTGCGGCACGGTTTGCATGACCCAGTCAACCAGCGAATCGGACGGGTTGAGCATGACGAATTTCGATTTGTTTTCTGAGCCGCCGCCCTTGGCTGCGACTTGTACGTCGATCGTGTTGCCCGGCACCAGTTCCATGTGCACGACGGCGGGTGTGTTGTCCTTGGTGTTCTTGCGCTCGAAATGCGGATCGGCCACGATCGATGCACGCAGCTTGTTGTCAGGATGGTTGTAGGCCTGACGCACGCCTTCATTGACTGCATCGGCGATCGAACCGGTGAAACCTTCCAGCTTGACGCTCATGCCGATTTTCAGGAAGACATTGACGATACCGGTGTCCTGGCAAATCGGCCGTTTGCCTTCCGCACACATGCGCGAATTGGTCAGGATCTGCGCAATCGCATCCTTGGCCGCCGGGCTTTGTTCTGCTTCATATGCGCGCGCCAGATGCTGGATGTAATCCTGCGGATGGTAATAGCTGATGTATTGCAGGGCTGCGGCAACGGATTCAATCAAATCGTCTTGTTTAATGATAGTCATGGCAGTGTCGGCTGTGAGCGTTAGTGGGAGGATTGATTCAGCGGATTGCTGTTCGTCATCCTGTGATTGGCGAAGTGGAAAAGGTAGGCGCATTGCGCCAGAATCAGACCCGGATACAATGGCAGCTGCGGCCAGCGCGTCATGAAGATAAAATTGGCGAGTGCATGAATGCGTCTTTTCACTGTTGAATCGTCAATACGGGAAGATGGATTCATGAGATGCGTGGTGTAACAGATGACGAATGGAAGCCTGCATTTTACACGCGCCTGCACTTTTTGCCGCGAAGCACAATAGTGCGGCGGCAACTTTGCAGCCGGATTGCACAGTCAGATTGTGCGGCCGGATCAATGTAAGGCTTCAGTAAGCGTACAAGCATATTGTGGGTAACAAATAAAATCCATATCGGAGGGGACGATGTCCAGTATCGAGAGCTTCAAACAGGAGGGGCGGGTATTCGATCCGCCCGTAGATTTCGTCAACAATGCTGCTATCAGCGGCATGGAAGCGTATCGCGCCTTGTGCGCGGAAGCGGCCGACGATTACGAGGGCTTCTGGGCGCGCCTTGCGCAGCAGAACCTTCACTGGACCAAGCCGTTCACCAAAAAGCTGGATGAATCCAATGCGCCCTTTTATAAATGGTTTGAAGACGGTGAGCTGAACGTCTCCTGGAACTGCCTGGATCGTCACCTGACCAACGGTAATGCCGACAAGGTTGCGATCATTTTTGAAGCCGATGACGGCAAAGTCACACGTGCTACCTATAAGGAATTGTACGAACGCGTCTGCAAATTCGCCAATGGCCTTAAATCGCTGGATATCAAGAAGGGCGATCGCGTCATCATTTACATGCCGATGTCTATCGATGGCATCGCAGCAATGCAAGCCTGCGCACGTATAGGCGCGACACACTCGGTCGTGTTCGGCGGTTTTTCTGCCAAATCGCTGCATGAACGCATTATCGATGCAGGTGCAGTGGCCGTGCTGACCGCAGACTATCAGGTGCGCGGCGGCAAGAGCCTTCCCTTGAAAGCCATTGTCGATGAAGCACTGGCGATGGGTGGTTGCGACACCATCCGCAACGTTGTTGTGTATCAGCGCACAGGCGGTGACGTTAAATTTGTCAAAGGCCGCGACATCTGGTTGCACGATCTCGTTGAAAAACAGGCGAATGAATGCGAACCGGTTGCTGTCGGTGCCGAACATCCGCTGTTCATCCTCTATACTTCGGGCTCCACCGGCAAGCCGAAAGGCGTGCAACATTCGTCCGCCGGTTATCTGCTGTGGGCGATGTTGACGATGAAATGGGTATTTGACATCAAGCCGAACGATGTCTACTGGTGCACAGCCGACATTGGCTGGGTTACAGGACACACTTACGTTACCTACGGCCCGCTCGCCGTTGGCGCAACGCAGATCGTGTTTGAAGGCGTGCCGATGTACCCAAACGCAGGCCGTTTCTGGGACATGGTGCAAAAGCACAAGGTTTCTATTTTCTACACTGCACCGACCGCGATCCGTTCGCTGATCAAGGCAGCAGAAGCCGATCCATCCGTACATCCAAGCAAATACGATCTCAGCAGCCTGCGTCTGCTCGGTTCGGTCGGTGAGCCGATCAATCCGGAAGCATGGATGTGGTACTACAAAAATATCGGCGGCGAGCGTTGCCCGATTACCGATACCTTCTGGCAAACGGAAACCGGCGGCCACGTCATTTCGCCATTACCGGGTGCAACGCCCATGGTGCCGGGCTCCTGCACCTTGCCGCTGCCGGGCATTATTGCTGCGGTCGTCGATGATGGCGGCCATGATCTGCCAAATGGCAAGGGCGGCCTGCTGGTCATCAAGCGTCCATGGCCAGCGATGATCCGCAACATCTGGAACGATCCGGAGCGTTTCGAGAAAAGCTACTTTCCGCAGGAACTCGGCGGCAGAACGTATCTCGCGGGTGACGGCGCAATACGCAATGAAGAAACCGGTTACTTCACCATCACCGGCCGTATCGATGATGTGTTGAATATCTCTGGCCATCGCATGGGTACCGCCGAGATCGAATCGGCGCTGGTCGCCAATCCGATCGTGGCCGAAGCGGCCGTGGTTGGCAAACCGGATGAAACTACAGGCGAATCGATTTGCGCCTTTGTGGTTCTGAAACGTAGCCGTCCGACTGGCGACGAAGCGAAACAGATCGCCAAGGAATTGCGAGACTGGGTGGCAAAGGAAATCGGCCCGATCGCCAAGCCGAAGGAAATCCGTTTTGGCGACAATTTACCGAAGACACGCTCCGGCAAAATCATGCGTCGCCTGCTGCGCGTACTGGCCAAGGATGAAGTCATTACGCAAGATATCTCGACGCTGGAAAATCCGGCAATCCTGGAGCAGTTGAAGCAGGCACAATAAAAACTATTGGCTGGCATTCAATAGAAACGCCGTCGCAGTTACAAGCTGCGACGGCTTTTTTACGTCCTCCTGAAAAGGGCGGAGTGGAGAAACCGGCCTTTTCGGGAAAATTTTTGCTATAATCGGCGGCTTCGCTAAAAAGCAGTCCTGCGAAGATCAAATTCAGGAGAGATGGATGAGTGGTTTAAGTCGCACGCCTGGAAAGCGTGTGTAGGTTCATAGCCTACCGGGGGTTCGAATCCCCCTCTCTCCGCCAAAATACAAAAGCCCGCGCAAGCGGGCTTTTTTGTTTTTCGGTGAGAAGTAAGCCGCCTGCGCGGAGGTTTTTTCATTTGTACTAGAATTGCGTTGCGCTATTCAAAGTTGCTTTATACCGCTCCGGGTTGGTAAGTCATCCGAAGCGATCTAACAAACCTACCTGCGACCGCCAGTGTAGCGACTACCTTTTCCCTTGCTGTTGGTGCCGCCTCTTCTCGTGCTCCCTTTCCGACCCTTGACCTCAATCGGATTTATAAACGAGCTTCCTGTATTGAAAGACAGAGTTTCACGAACGGATTGCATTGCGTCGCTCAGTGGCGATGCATTTGCGCTAATTCCAGCAACACTTAACAACACGGCTGCGATTGCTAGTTTCATTGTCTCTCCCTGTTTTTATGGTTGCCAGTGGATACCGGCTTTTTCAGTCTAATATGGAACGGTTTTTTATTGCTAAAAACTAAGCATTTCATCGTAACGGTGCAACAAACTCCGACTTTTTTCTATACCCGCGGTCAGTTAATCGGCGTTACGGTTGCTCCACCAAACGATTCCTGCAGTGACAAGCAACAACAATGTGGCTGTCGCCATGACGGCTACGAATGCAAGGTCGAATGAAGTGCGCGCAGCATCGCCGACAATTTTCGCTATGTTCGGTGCCAAGTCTTGGCCCACGATGAGAGCCTCATCAAGACTGTCCCACGTGGTGTCTGGGAGCGTCATGCCACTGGGTAATGCAAGTGTGCTTGCATACACCAAGGACAGAATGCTGCCCATGAGGGTGACTCCGACGACGCTACCCAGTTCGTAGGAAACTTCCTCGATGGACGCGGCCATGCCGGCGCGATCAGCCGGGGCGCTTTGCATAATTGTGCTGGATGCTGCCGTCATTGCAGCACCGATTCCTGCCCCGAGCACGATCAAGCATGCGATCTGTATGCCAGTCGCTGCGTTATGCAGAAACAGATATGCACCCATGCCCAGTCCGGCTATTAACAATGAGATAGACAATACAAAAGCACTACCCAGGCGCGGTAATACGCGCCCTGTGAGCGGGCCGGCGGCAAAGGCGGCAAGCGATAGCGGGAGTATGAAAATACCGGCCTGCAGCGGTGACATGTCGAGAACCAATTGCAAGCGCTGGGTAAATACCAGTTCCATGCCCAGGAGCGCTGCACCGGCGATGATAGCTGCGCCTACAGATGATGAAAAAATCGTATTTCTGAACAGAGAAAAGTCGATGAGCGGATGCAGACTACGCTGCTGGCGTCGCACAAAAATAGCGAGAAAGACGATACCTATCAGTAATGCAAAAATAGCGATTCCCCAGGAAGGTTCGCGTTTGCCGACTTCCTTGAGGGCATACGTGACGCCGACCAGGCCGGCCATGATTTGCAATGAGCCTGCAAAATCCCAGGGGCGAGTCTTGTTTGCCTGCCCTTTCGGTATGTAGATCCACGCCAACGGTATTGCTAGCAGCACGATAGGTACGTTGATGAGGAATACAGAACCCCACCAGAAATATTCCAGCAGAAGCCCGCCGACGACAGGTCCCAGCGCTGCACCGCCAAATGCGACTGCCGCCCAAATACCAATGGCGATTGAACGTTCGTTCTCATCTGTAAAGGTTAAGCGAATGATGGATAGCGTGGCCGGCATCATCATGGCTGCGCCAACAGCCAGTAGCGCGCGTGAGGCAATCAGTGCACCGGATGTGGGCGAATATGCGGCGCACAAGGAGGCGATGCAGAAGAGCACAAGCCCGGCAATAAACAGGGATTTGTGTCCGAGCCGGTCGCCCAGCGTGCCCATGCCCAGCAGCAGTCCAGAGACGATCAAGGCATAAATATTGACGATCCACAGCTTGGCAGAAGCCGATGCTGTCAGATCAGAAGTCAGGCGTGGCAGTGCGGTATACAGCACCGTCATATCGACAACGATCAGCAGTAGCGCGATGGAGACGATGGCCAGTACAAGCCAGCGGCTGGACGAAGGCAGGGCGGGAGTTGGTGTGAAGATGTGCTTATTCATTACCAAGCTCCTTCATCATCACGACGGATACGGTTTGAAAGCTATGCGCCTTGAAAAAACGATGCGCATCGTGATTCGCCTCACCGCTTTCAAGAAACAGGCGTTTGATGCCGCGGGCCAGCATTTGCTGTTCTACCCATTCGATCAATTGATGACCTAAACCTGCACCGCGATAGTCCGGATGCACGATGACATCGTCTAGTGATGCATAAGGAATGGCGGCATCTTGGTTTCCGATGGAGACAAGCGCCATCCCGGCGATCACACCGTCGATGTCTGCAACTGCGATCAAGCTATCTGCGCTTGATGGGTCTTGTGAGAGGGTTGTTTGGAATTCTTCACGCAAGGTGGCCGCCAGATCGCTGCGCCAGCGCGTAGTAGTTTCTGCTCGTGGTCCTTGCAGCTCAGAGTGCGAAATGTATTCTGTGCGCGCATTCATCACGAAGAGCTGGGTAAGCGCTTCGTTTTTTGCGACGTCTGTACACCAGCTTATGGTGACAATTTTTGGAGAAATGGATTTTTGATTCATGACTAATGCGGCTCTTAAAGGAGCCGATTTGTTGTGTAACGGTGACTATAATCCATCAATATTTGGTTTGGACAAAGTTAAATACTATCTATAAAGTAGATGGATGGAATGGACTATTGATCGCATGAAACAATTTGTCGCGACCGCAGAGGCAGGCTCTATCTCTGCGGCTGCGCGTCGTTTGGGCAAGGCGCAATCTGCTGTCAGTACGGCGATAGGCTTGCTGGAGGCAGATCTGGGTTTCGAGTTGTTTGATCGATCCCGGCGCAATGTGCAACTGACGCCGGCCGGCGAAGTAATGCTGCTGGAAGCGCGCGAGTTATTGCGCCAGGCCGAGGGGTTGGACCAGCGTGCCTTATCATTCGCGGCAGGGCAGCAGGCCAAACTGTCATTGGCATTGGATGAGGCTTTGCCTTATCTGGCTGTGGGTGCGCTGGTAAAAGAACTATCCGAACATTTCCCATCGCTTGAGTTAACTTTGCTGAACGGAACCGCAACCGAGGTCGCCGAGTATGTGGAAAAGCAGCGGGCAAGTGTGGCCTTTCATTTCGACCGGGGACCAAGCTCACTATCGTTTGCGCAAAAACATATTGGCAGTGTGTCGCAGGGGATCTTTGTTGGGCGTGGGCATCCGCTCACAAAAATCAAAAAAATCACGCAGAGAGATCTCGCCAAGCATCGTCAGCTTTTGATGCACATGGACGATTTTGCCGATCCGGCATTGAGTCCATCCGTTTGGCGTTCAGATAGTTTTTACAGTATTGCCGCCATGGTGGCAGATGGAATTGGCTGGGCAATACTTCCGCTGAATATTGCCGAGTACGAAGAATATCGATTGCAATTACAGGAGCTGCCTTGTGAGGAGTTTACACTGCCAGTATTGTCGGTTCGTATGCTCTGGTTACAAGGACATCAACCTGATGCAACGACACAATGGGTGCAAAAACGTTTGGCAGAATTGCTGCACACTATCCCTTTAAGTTTGTGAAGCCAGTATGTACCAACGGTGCTGATAGCGGTAGCGGCTGAAGATCCGATTCAGTCAAACAAGAAGAGTAAAGCGGCAGCAATACCGATGAAAATACGAACAGACAGAGCACAATAAAAAACCGCGCCTGCTTAAAAAAGGGCGCGGTTTTTTTTGACTTCCCAATGGCAGTTGGATTGTTTTCGTCAAGCGGCTTTATAAAGGTCGCTGGAATCGCTCAGTTTGAAAGTGCCATTGCTTTGCTTTACTGCGGTGCGATCGGTATCTTTAACGCGATAGCCGTTGAAGTCACGCGGCAGATGGGTAAAGCCGTAGTCGAGATAGGTGATTCCTGGCACCAGATGTTGCAGAGTAAGGGCTTTTCCAGCAGCGTTCTTGACAGTGATTACTTCTGTAATTTTCATGAAATCTCCTGGCAGTTATTCAGGACTTTGCAGTAATGCTAGGCCTGATGCGTAGACTACTTATACCATCGCTTGTGATACTCGGTTTGCCAATGGCTTGTTTCTGCAGGTTACGACATCGTCGATGAAAATTTAACGACCGTAATAATTGCTGGAACGGTCTCCTTTGTTATCGGGTGTCTTGTCTCCATCGCGGAATTTGTCGTCTGACTGGTTCTGGCGATTGGGGCCGGTATTCCAGTTGCGATTAGAGTCAGTGCGATTCGGTTTGCCATCTCTATCCCGGCCTTGCTCTTTGCGATCCGGGACGCCGTTGCGGTTTCTATCCTGTTCACGCTGATCGGGAATGCCATTGCGATTGCGATCGATTTCACGATTGTCCGGTATGCCATTTCGATTACGGTCGATTTCCCTGTTATCTGGTATGCCGTTCCGATTTCGATCGTAATTAGGATAGTTAGGGTAATACGGCACTTCTTCGCGATACCAGGTCGCGCCGCCGTAGGAACTGCCGTATGTGCGCTGCTCGGCGTAATAGCCGTCATCTACAGCACATGCGGTGACCGACGCTGTTGCCAGGATGAGTGTTATCCAATTTTTCATTTTATTTTCCTTGGCCGATGGTGCGGGGAAATGCCATGAACAATCAATGCAGCTTGCTCTGTGCGATCTTCAATTCCTGGAATTGTTTGACGGTTTCCAGTATCTGCGCGAGCTCTTTCTCTGCTTCCGACTGAATCAGTTCCTTTTCGTCGATATTGAGCTGGTTATCGATGACAACCATTTCGACGCGGAAGATGTGCGGGTATTTATTCGTTATCGCCTGGAGGAGTACATCCAGTTTTTTCCGGCCCCATGCTTCCTTGATGCGTGCAGCCAGAAATAATCTGAGGATGGTGAGGCTATTGTCTTCGCTGAGTTCCTGAATCGCGAGTGCTTCACGGCGCAGCCATTCAGGAAATTGATCGGCACTGACAAAGCTCGGTACGGTTAAAACAGAAACGTGAAATTGTACGTTCAGGTTGTCCATCATTTTCCCCTTTCACTCGTCGTTGGCGATTCTGTGGAGCGGACTATGGCTTCAGTTTATACGCGCGAATGGAATTTGGGGAGGGTACTTACATCCTTTTACTTGACGAGTACGGCAGAGAGTTTTTCCATTACGCGCGTGACATCTTCTTCGCTGGCAAAACCGATGCGCGGCCAGTTTTGAACCTTGTTGGTTTCGGTTGGCTTGCCGGTCAGATACCTGCATTCATCCAGCAAGCTGGTCAGCGCGGCAGGTGTGATGCGATAGGCGGAGGCGAGTGGATGCACGTTAAATGCGATTTCGGCATCGTTGCCGGGCGCCAGTTCAGTGTGATAAATCGTGATGGTGCCGTTACGCAGGAAGCGGGCTCCGCTTTTATTGACGAGTGGGCGCGGTGTGCCGAAGAGGTTTTTCAATGCGGTGAGTGCTTGGTTATATACGGCGTTTTCCATCTTGCATCCATTCATGTGTTTTGAAACTGCTGATGACGATATTGTAGCGCTCGCACGGTATTCCAATTGTGCTGTTTCAGTTTTTACCTTTGTCGGCCATCAAGCTTGCGTATGCGCGCAATATAAAGCGATGGTATGGACGATTGGACAGAATTAATCGCGGGCTTGAGAGATTTTCCCCATATGTTGATATTAAATAAACATCTTGAGAAATGTTCGAGACAAATCCAGTGCAGTGCAATTTTGCCATGTTGATGGAATATTATTTTGTGCGGCGATAAGAGAATTTTCCCCTATTTATATGGGAAAAACTGATGCATTTGGCATTCCCAGTACTGTGCATCCCCTCTATGAATGTAAAGGAAAAATGCATATATTTTTCATGACACATTGTTTTGCAATTAGATATCACTGCGATTAACTTTTTTGCACTAGAATCATTTAAAAAGTAGCCGTGCGGCAAGTTGGACTTGCCGCAATGATGCCAATAAAAAAGTATTCTATTTTGCAGTATTTCATTTCCTGAAAATATGCCTGATTGATGAACGTACGTTTACGTTTCTCAGGCAAAAATAAACAGGGACGCATGGAAATGTCTGATGAAACTCGATCGAGGCACATGATCAAGCAGGAATGGTTGACGAAGGTTGGGCTTAGCCTGGCCTTGCTTTTGCTCGTGCTGATTTCTATCGTGACTTTTAATAGTGTCGACCAGTTTGCCAATAGTTCGCGCTTGGTTGAGCATACGCATTTCGTCATCAAGCAAATTGATCAAGTTGTCTCTGACCTGAAGGATGCCGAATCCACGCAACGTGGATATCTGATTACCGGTGACAGAATTTTTCTGAAGACGCATTACGACATCCTTGCCCAGATCCCCAGTCAAATTGCCACTTTGCGAGGGCTGACCTATGACAATCCTGCACAGCGAAAATCGATTAATGTATTTGAAGCCTTGATCGATCAAAAAATAGGCGTCATGCGTTCGGGGATTAATGCTCTGGAGGAGAGGAACGCATTTCATAGTGATGAAATCGCAGCATTGGTGGGCGGTGAGGGCCGACTGGTGATGGATCAGTTAAGAGAGCAGAGCGCTCTCATGATCATGGTGGAAGAAAAGTTGTTGCTGCAGCGTGCGCAACAGGTTGAGGCCAAGGCGAGATCGACCAAATTGTGGATTCTATTCGGTAATCTGCTGGCGATTGTGTTGCTGCTTTCCGCCTTATGGCTGATTCTGTGGGAGATAAAACATCGGAGGACCGTGCAACGCAAGGTAGAAAAAAATGCAGCGCAACTGGAATTGACGAATAAAGAGCTGGAGAGCTTCAGCTATTCGGTTTCGCATGATCTGCGCTCTCCGTTACGTGCGATCGATGGTTACTCTCGCATGTTTGAAGAAGATTTCGCCGATCGTCTTGACGATGAAGGACGCCGTTTGCTGTCAGTGATTCGTGTCAGCAGCAAGAAGATGGGGCAGTTGATTGATGACTTGCTGGCCTTCTCGCGCATGGGGCGCAAGCCGGTCGACAGTGCGAAGGTCGATATGAACGCTTTGGTTGATGAAGTATGGACGGAAGTGTGTGCCAGTTCCAAGACTGTATTGCCTTTGAAGAAGGCGAACTTGCCGGCGGCATGGGGCGATCAGGCCTTGTTGCGACAGGTATGGATGAATCTGCTGGCGAATGCAGTCAAGTACAGCAGTAAAAAAGAAGAACAGATTATCGAGATCACGGCAAAACAGAGCGAACACGAAGTAGTGTACACAGTGCACGATAACGGCGTGGGTTTTGATATGCGCTTCTATAACAAATTGTTTGGTGTTTTTCAACGCTTGCATACCGAAAATGAATTCCCGGGCACGGGTGTCGGTCTGGCGATTGCACAGCGTGTGATTGTGCGACACGGCGGACGCATCTGGGCCGAGAGCAAACCGGATGAATATACGATTTTCAATTTCAGCTTACCTAAAGAGGCCGCCGCATGAATGAAGATATGCAACCAGTTCATATTCTTCTTGCTGAGGACACAGCGACTGATGCGGAGATGACCTTGCGCGCGCTCAAGAAGGTCGGCCTCGTCAACAACATTACATGGGTCAAGGATGGGCAGGAGGCGCTGGACTATATTTTTCGCAAGGGCGAATTTGCCAGTCGCGTTAACGGCGATCCAACATTGATCATGCTCGATCTGAAAATGCCGAGGGTCAATGGACTGGAAGTGCTCAAGACGATCAAGACAACGGATGCGACCAGGATTATTCCAGTCATCATGCTGACCTCCAGTGCAGAAGAACCGGATATCGTGCGCTGTTACGAGCACGGAGTGAATAGCTACATCGTCAAACCGGTTGAGTCGGACAAGTTTTTTGAAGAAGTTTCCAAAGCTGGCTTCTATTGGGCCATCTTGAATAGAATTCCTGCAAGATAAAAGTGGAAGTCGAGGGCCGGGCCATGATCAAAATCCTGATGGTCGAAGATACGCCTACCGATGCGGAACTTGCGTCGCGTGAGTTGAAGCGTAGCGGTATTCTGCACCAGGCAAGACGGGTGGAAACCGAGCAGGAGTTGCGACATGAGCTCGCAGACTTCAAGCCGGACGTCGTGTTGTCGGATTTTTCCATGCCGCATTTTGATGGATTGTCTGCGCTCAAGGTTGTGCGACAGGCGTTGCCGGATACGCCGTTCATTTTTGTCTCAGGCAGGATAGGCGAGGAACTAGCGATCGAATCCCTGAAGCTCGGGGCGAACGATTACGTGATCAAGACAAATCTGTCACGTTTGCCGAGCGCGGTCACCCGCGCGATGGAGCATGTGGAACAAAGAGATGCGCGACGTCGCATTGAAACGGAACTGCTGGAAAGCAATCTGATGTTTCGCACCTTCATGGAGAATCTTCCTGGCGCGGCCTTCATCAAGGACAAGGATGGTCGCTATCTGTACAGCAATCACGGTTTGGACAAGGCATTCAATGTTGAAAAGGGTTATTCCATCGGCAAGCTGGATACCGAATTGGTTCCGCTTGAAGTGGCCTACAAGTTGCGCGAAATGGAAACTAGGGTTCTGAACGCAGGTACGTCTTTGCAGGAACTGGAAGTCATGTCGATGCCGTCCGGTGCGAGTTACTGGTTGTCGACGAAATTTCCTTTGCTTGGCGAAAACAGCGACTCGCGGCACGTCGGCGGCATTGCGATCGATATCACCGAGCACATGAAGGTTGAGCAGGATCTGTTGTTGCGCACACGCGCCATCGAGGCGTGCGTCAATCCTATCGTGATCGTGGATACCGCAACGCCGGGCATGCCGCTGATTTATGTCAATGGCGCGTTTGAAACCATCACCGGTTATTCCAGCGAGGAGGCGATAGGGCGCAATTGCAAATTCCTGCAGGGCATGGATACCGATCAGCCTGAGCTGGGGAAATTACGTGCGGCTATACGCGAACAACGCCCTGCTTCGGTCTTGCTGCGCAACTACCACAAGGATGGCAGCATGTTCCTCAACGAGTTGTATATCGCACCGGTCAGCGATACCTCAGGCGGCGCAGTGGGCCATTTTGTCGGCGTGTTGTATGACGTGACCCAGATAAAGCGCTATCAGGAAGATCTGGAGCATCAGGCCAATTACGATACGCTGACAGGACTTGCCAATCGCAATCTACTCAATGAACGGACGCAGCAGGCGCTGCTCCAGGCACGCCGTCACGATCATTTTCTCAGCCTGGTTTTCATCGACCTTGATAATTTCAAACTGGTCAATGACAGCATGGGGCATGGCGCAGGCGATGAGTTGATCGCCAATGTGGGTTCGCGTTTGCAAACCTGTGTGCGTGACGGTGATACCGTTGCCCGTATCGGCGGTGACGAGTTTGTGCTGTTGCTGACGAATCAGAGTGTGAGTGACAGTAATGCAAGCGTCATGCAGCGTATCCAGACGGAACTGGTCAAGCCGATGTTGATACGCGGGCAGGAAATTGTCGTGACCTGCAGCATGGGTGTGGCCCGTTTCCCCGAAGATGGTGAAGATTCGGAGTCGTTGCTGGCCAATGCCGATACGGCCATGTATAGAGCCAAATCGAGCGGGCGCAATAATTTCCAGTTCTACACTAAAGAGATGAATGCGACTTCGGGCGAGCGCCTCTCGCTGGAAAGCGATTTGTGGCATGCGTTGAAGAATGGCGAATTATTTCTGCTCTATCAGCCGCAAATTGATTTGCGTGATGGCGCCGTCATAGGAATGGAAGCGCTGATCCGTTGGCAGCATCCGAAGCGCGGACTGATTTCGCCGATGGATTTCATCCCGATGGCGGAATGTAATGGTTTGATCATACCGATCGGAATATGGGTGCTGGAGACGGCTTGCAAGCATAATCTGCAATTGCAGAAGGAGGGATTGCCGCCGATACGCGTGGCAATCAATTTGTCTGCCCGTCAACTGAGCGACAAGAATTTCGTCGAGAGCGTGCAAAGCGTGATCGAAGCGACCGGCCTCGATCCGCATTATCTGGAACTCGAAGTGACCGAAAGCATGGTGATGCACAACATTGAGGATGTCGTGGTCACGCTGAATGATTTGAACAAGATGGGGATTCAATTGTCGCTGGATGATTTTGGCACCGGATTTTCCAGTCTGGCCTATCTGAAGCGCTTCCCTATCGATCGCCTCAAGATTGATCAATCCTTCATTTTCAATTGCAACAGCGATCCCGGCGACGCGATCATTGCACAAACCATCATTGCATTGGCGCACGGACTGAAGATCAAGGTGATTGCTGAAGGAGTGGAAAAATCCGAGCATCTCAGCTTCCTGAAGGAGAATGGTTGCGATGAAGGGCAGGGTTATTTCATCAGCAGGCCGTTGACGTTCGATGATTTGCGCGCGTTTCTGGTGACAGGGAATAATCTTCACTGATATTTCGACACTTGCCTGAGGGCGATCCTCGTAACCCGAATAAAATATCGCCTTGTAAAACAGGCGTTTCTTGAAAGCCGGCATATGCCGGCTTTTTGTTTTATTTATATAGGAGAAATTATTTGATTTACCTCAAATACATGCGGCGGGAACAGACGATAGAATCGTAGGCGTTTCTTTAACCCGGAATTTTTTGCAGGTCTATCGGGCGGATGCTCAGGCAGAGTCAGGGCTCCTGCCAGAAATCGAGCGCCGCATGTTCATCAGGTCAAGCGCATCAGTTGAAGGTGCGGTGTCGCTTAAACGATCTGGTTATAAGCAAATGAAAATTTCGTCATTATCGAAGTGCGCTGTGGGGAGTATCCTTGCAGGCAGTAGTTGCCGAGGTTTAAGGGATTCATTTATAATGAGAATAATTCTCAAGTAGTTCCTTGCATACGCTGACGAAACATCTCCTTGCGGATATCAGGCCGATTGTCTGATATCAACGACAGTGAAGTCCCGACTGGTAAAATACGCGCTTCTTTCCTTTCGGAAACTGGGCATTACACGCGGCATGCGTACGTGGTTTGCCTGCTTGTCCGTCATCACGGCAATTTGATATTTAGGATGTATTGATTTTATGGCTGCATTTGAAACTGTCCGCATACTGAGTGTTCATCACTGGAACGACACGCTGTTTTCTTTTACGACTACCCGCGAACCGAGCTTTCGCTTTGAAAGCGGCCACTTCGTCATGATAGGTTTGCCTATCGATGGAAAAAATGTGTTGCGCGCATACAGTATTGCCAGCCCATCGTGGGAAGAGCATCTGGAATTTCTGTCGATCAAGGTGAAGGAAGGTGCGTTGACCAAGCACCTGCAGAACATGAAAGTGGGCGACGAACTGCTGGTCGGTCGCAAGCCAACCGGCACGCTGGTGATCTCTGATCTGTTGCCGGCCAAACGCCTGTTCCTGTTCGGCAGCGGCACCGGCCTCGCGCCTTTCATGAGCATTATCCGTGACCCGGATACCTACGAGCGTTTCGATCAAGTCGTTCTGGTGCACGGTGTGCGCCTGGTCAGCGAACTGGCATACCGTGAATACATCGGCAAGGAATTACTGGAGATCGAAGGTCTGGGCGAAGAGATCGCAGCCAAATTGCTGTATTACCCAACCGTGACACGCGAGCCCTTCATGTATGAAGGACGCATCACGACGGCGATTGAAACCGGAAAAATGTGTAACGACCTCGGCATTCCCCCGCTGGATCCGTTGACTGATCGCGCGATGATTTGCGGCAGCCCTGACATGTTGAAAGACACCGCTGCGCGACTCGACCATCTGGGTTTCGAAGTGTCTGCCGGTATCGGCCAGCCTGGCGATTACGTCATTGAGCGCGCGTTTGTGGATCGCGGCTGATCGAGCAGATTCAAAAACAGAGATATTGCTGTCGCGTGTGTCGCGACGGAGTTGAATCTAAAAATGGCGCCGATGCTTGCCTGAACATCGGCGCCATTTTTTTATCCGGCTGAAGACATGCGCGGATATTGCACATTGCGCACTGTCAGTGCCGGGGGAAATATCTTCTTCACAATTCTTTACCTCCCGGAAGCAGGGATTCTCTTGATAAACATGGGTGGACTCGTTTATCGTTATCACCTGCCAAGCGTTAGACTGACGTCGCCAGCCATTCCGCCACTCCATCAGGATAGCCAGCCAGTCAACTTGAGATATGCATGAATCATCGGCGCTTGAAGTGCTCGTCTTGCATGTCGTTACTGATGATGTGATCGTGCTGCGATCCCATATGCCTGATTGAATAACAACCCACATTCTGAATGTCCTTGCCCATGAAGTTTTCCTCATCCTTCCTCTCTACCTTGCGTCAACGCGCTTTGCCTCGCTATACGCTGCTGGCCTTGCTGATGGTGCTGCTGGCCGTTGGCGCTTATTGGGGATGGCATAAGTTCTATGCGAAGAAAGATCCACGCGAAATTTATCAGGTGGCTGAAGTGCAGCGCGGCGATATTCAGGATCTGGTGACAGCGACCGGCACCGTGCAGCCGCTCGAATACGTGGATGTGGGTGCGCAGGTATCAGGGCAGTTGAAGAAGTTGCACATCGAGGTCGGTTCCGTGGTGAAAGAGGGTGATATTCTGGCCGAGATCGATCCGACGGTGTTCCGTGCAACGGTGGATGCAAGGCGCGCAGGTTTGCGTAATCAACAGGCAACCATGAAGGAACGGGAATCGGCATTGGCATTGGCCAACTTGCAATACACGCGGCAGAAAAATCTGATGGCAGCCGATGCCACCACTGCGGAAACGCTGCAAATTGCAGAAGCGACGCTACGCGCTGCCAAGGCGCAGATCGATGCACTGCAAGCACAGATCGAACAGACGCAATCGACTTTGCGTGCCGATGAGGCCAATCTCAATTACGCAAAAATTTACGCGCCGATGACGGGGACGGTGGTTTCTCTGACAGCACGTCAGGGCCAGACATTGAATGCCAATCAAAATGCACCGACTATTTTGCGGATTGCCGATCTGTCGACAATGACGGTGCAGACGCAAGTGTCGGAAGCGGAAATCGGCAAATTGAGCAAGAACATGGAAGTGTATTTCACTACGTTGGGGAGCCAGGGGCGTCGCTGGTATGGCGCCTTGCGCAAGATCGAACCTACGCCTACCGTGACCAATAATGTGGTGCTGTACAACGCATTGTTTGATGTTCCGAACAATAATCAGGCCTTGATGCCGAACATGACGACGCAAGTCTTTTTTATTGCGGCGACCGCGAAAGATGTACTCCTGGTGCCGACCGCTGCTGTGACTACTACGCGCGGTTCGGGCAGTGCTGGCGGCAAGCGTGAACGTGGCGATAGTGCCGGCAAGTCAGCGGGTGAAAAGCCGGCCGCAAGCGATAATCGCAAAGCCAAGGCAGAGAGCGCAAAGCCTGCTGCCACAGACAAAAGTGATCCGCCCGTTGCCACCTCAAGTATGGGCAGCCCGCCGGACAATTCAGCAGCTTCCACTAGCGGTTTTGCCGAACAAAGTACAACGCGCACACCACGTAGCGGCACGGTGAAAGTCATCGATAAAGATGGAAAAGTTGAACAACGCAAGGTGGAGCTGGGCGTCAGCAATCGCGTGCAGATGCAAGTGGCAAGCGGCTTGTCCGAGGGCGATACCGTCATCATCGGCATCAAACTGCCGCCATCCGCCAAGCGCACGCAGGCAGGCGGCATGCCGCCCGGTGCGACACGGGGTCGTTAATGAACAAGGAGATCGATCTGGCCACCGTGACCGTCGTGCAAGCCGGTGAACGCGATGCCGCCGAGATACCGTTGATCGAGCTGCGCGGCGTGACCAAGACCTATCGTAACGGCGGGCTTGAAGTCGAAGTGCTGCATGGCATCGACCTGAAAATCTATGAGGGCGAGTTTGTCGCCATCATGGGTGCATCGGGTTCGGGTAAATCCACGCTGATGAATATTCTCGGTTGTCTGGATAGGCCGACTACCGGCAGCTATTACTTCATGGGACGGGATGTTTCCGACTTCGGACGGGATGAGCGTGCATTGTTGCGACGTGACGATTTCGGCTTTGTGTTTCAAAGTTATAACCTGATCGCTTCGGCCAGTGCAGCTGAGAACGTTGAAGTGCCGGCGATGTATTCGGGTCTGCCGCCAGCCGAACGTCATGCACGCGCACAGGCATTGCTGACGGAGTTGGGGCTGGCTGACCGCTCACATCACCGGCCCAATCAATTGTCCGGCGGGCAGCAGCAGCGCGTCTCTATTTCACGCGCATTGATGAATGGCGGACGGATTATTCTGGCTGATGAGCCGACCGGTGCGCTGGATAGCAAGAGCGGCCAGGATGTGATGAAACTGCTGGCAGATCTGTCGTCGCGCGGTCATACGGTTCTGCTGATTACGCATGCCAAGGAAGTCGCCGATCACGCGCAACGTTTGATCGAAATCAAGGACGGTCACATTCTGTCCGATCCCGGCCCGGCCCATCCATCGCCGACGCAAACGGATTTTGTCCGCCCTGTGGTGGCCGGGATAGGTTCGCGGCTGACCGATATGCTGGAAGCAGCAAAGATGGCGCTGCGCTCATTGCGTGCGAATTTTTTCCGTTCGGTGCTGACCTTGCTCGGTATCGTGATCGGCGTTGCATCGGTGATCGCGATGCTGGCGATCGGTGATGGTGCCAAGGCGGAAGTCGTGGAGCGTATCAGCGCCATGGGTTCCAATCTGCTGCTGGTGCGGCCGGGTGCGCCGAATCAACGTGGTTTCAACAGCACGGCGACACTGGTGGTCGATGACGTCAAAGCCATAGATGAACTGCCGAACGTGCTGGCTGCGGTGCCCGAGCAAAGCAGCAGCGTCACGCTGCGTTTCGGCACCTCGGATACCTCTACCAGTGTGACCGGTACTTCGGCAAAATTCCCGCTCGCGCGGCAATGGCCGGTAGCGCAGGGCACGTTCTTCAGTGAGGATGACGAAACGAATTATGCTGCTGTCGCAGTGTTGGGAAAAACCACGGCGACGGCCTTGTTTGGCGACAGTAGCCCGATCGGCGAATTCGTACTGATCAACAATCTGCTGTTTCAGGTGGTCGGCATCATGTCGGAGCGCGGTGCGTCACCGATGGGCTCGGATCAGGACGATGTGGTGTTCGTACCGTATTCGACCAGCAGCCTGCGTTTGTCGGGGCAGCGTTATTTACGCAATGTCACCGTGGCGGTGGAAGATGTTGATCGCATCGACGATACGCAGGAAGCAGTCGACAAACTGCTGCTGGAACGTCACGGTACGGTCGATTACCAGATTCGCAATATGGCCTCCATCATGGAAGCGATGGAGCAGACGCAAAATACACTGACGATTCTGCTTGGTTCGATTGCAGCTATTTCATTGCTGGTTGGCGGTATCGGCGTGATGAACATCATGCTGGTATCGGTCACTGAGCGGACGCGCGAGATTGGCATACGCATGGCGACCGGTGCACGCGAGAGCAATATCATGCAGCAGTTCCTGATTGAGGCGGTGGTGGTGTCGGCGATAGGCGGTGCCATCGGCGTCATCTTTGGTTTGGCAACCGCAGCCGTGATTGACGCCTTCGGCACTCCTATTAAATATTCAGCAGCGCCTGTCTTGCTCGCATTCGGTTGCGCTTTCATGACGGGTTTGGTGTTCGGTTACTTGCCGGCTAAAAAGGCAGCACAACTCGATCCTGTGGTCGCGTTGTCAGCAGAATGAAATGAATTCCATGACTTCACGTTTTAATTTTCGACGTACCCGTCTCGCGCTTGCAGTCGCGGTCGTGTTTGCAGTGAGCGGGTGTGTGCATAACATCGATGCGAGCAAGCCGAATGTAGAGATTCCCGCCACGTGGGCGGAGGTGGCGCCTGCAGGTATTGAACTGCAACGCGACTGGTGGCGCGGCTTCGACTCGAACGAACTGTCTGCATTGATAGACCAGTCGCTGGCTGGCAGTCCCGATTTGATCATCGCGGCAGAGCGTGTGACACAGGCTGAAATTACCGCACGCAGTGCTGGCGCATCGCTGTTTCCCTTGCTGACCGTGAGCGCTGGAACGGATACCGGCCAGGTCAAACCGGGCCCGACGGGCAGCGGCTGGGCCAGAAGCGAATCAACCGGCGTTGTGCTGAGCGTCAATTATGAAGTCGATGTGTGGGGACGCGTGGCAGCCACCACGCGCAGTGCGAATGCATCGCTGAATGCCAGTCGCTACGATCTGGAAACGGTACGCCTTACCTTGACGACCGGTGTCGCCAATGCCTACTTCCAGACGCTGGCCTTGCGCATGCAATTGCAGGTGGCGCAGGACAATCTGGCGATTGCAGAAAAACTTTTTTCCATAGTCGAAGCGCGCTATCGTTTTGGTGCGGCGTCGGCACTGGATGTCAGCCGTCAGCGCAGCACGGTGCTGGCACAGCGCGCGACCATCTTGCCTCTGCAGGTACAGGAGCGGCAAACGGTCAGTGCGCTGGCGATTTTGCTGGGGCGTCAGCCGCAGGCCTTGCAGGTTGCAGCACAAAGTCTGGATACGCTTGCGATACCGGAGGTCAGCCCGGGTTTGCCGTCAACATTGATTACGCGCCGTCCCGATGTCGCCAGTGTGGAGGCGCAACTACTGGCAGGTTCTGCCAATGTTGCGGCTGCGCGTGCAGCATTGCTGCCGACAATTTCATTGACGGGAAGTGCGGGTAACGCCAGCGCTGCCTTGCTGTCTCTGGGCAATCCTGCCTACAGCATCGGTATTGCAGCTTCGATAGTGCAAACGCTATTCGACGGCAACAGTTTGCGCTTGCGCGTGGAAACTAATGAATCCATGCGACGTCAACTGGCGGAAAGTTATCGCCGTACCGTGTATACCGCATTGAAGGAAGTGGACGATGCGCTCGGCAATGCAACGCGCAATCGTGAGCAGGAGCAGGCGCAGATAGCAATCAAAAAAGAAGCGCAGCGTGCGCTTGGCTTGTCCGAGTTGCGTTATCGCGAAGGCGCGGATGATCTGAACAGTCTGCTCGATGCGCAACGCACGCTATTCGCAGCCGACGATAAATTGACGCAATTGAAACTGCTGCGCCTGACCGGCACTACCGATGTCTTCAAGGCATTGGGCGGTGGCTGGAGCAAGGCACAAACCGCACAGCAATAATCTGAATGAAGGAGGACATCCTTCATTCTTTTTTCTCCATTAGATCGACTGCAATGCCGGACGTCGCGCCATGCGATAAATCGTTCCCAGCATCAAGGTCACTGCCAGACTAGGCAAGGCTGAACCGACCTGTGGCCAGAAAACAGGGCAGATGTGGAACACGGCTATGCCGATCAGCCAGATGACAACCGGGATCGTGTTGATCGCCTTGTCGCTGGCACGCCCCTGCATCGCCAATTGCGAAATCACGACGCCGAACAAGGGCACGAAAACCGAACTCAGCAATAGTAAAAACGGTTCCAGTCCGTGCATGGGCAAAATCAGTGCGCATGCGGTGGCAAGCAAGGCCAGTCCAATGCCCCAGAAGCGCACGCTGAATTTTCCATGCAGGAAGTTGAGTGCGACGGAACCGGAATAGACGTCGCCATACGCATTGTCCATTTCATCGATCAGGATCAAACCGAGCGCAATCAAGCCGCCTTGCGCTAGAAGCAGGGTCGCCATCAGATCGGCGCCGGGAGTCGTGGTGCTGACGATTAGCACACCCAGTGCATGACACCATATATTGGCAATCGCAAAACCCAGCCAGGTGCCGCGGAAAGTGCTGGTGCCAGCCTTGCCGTAACGTGCGAAATCCGCCACCAGCGGCAGCCATGAAACCGGCATGGCCATCACCAGATCGATGCCGGCCAGTGTACTCATCGAACCGTCTCCCGCCCTGTTCCAGATTGCATCCAGTCCTTGCGCCTGCGCTTTCATGAAGAATTGCCAGGTCAGCCAGATGAGCGACAGGATGACGAGCGGCAGTCCGAAGCGCCCGACGAATTTTCGCACCAGCCCTATCATGGAGCCGGTTGCCAGAGCGACCAGCAATAGTCCCCAGAACAATGCCGTCAGATATGTCACCCACGCAGCGTCGATGCCGGTAATGTTTTTGATGAGCGCGCTGGTGCCATCGCGCATGACAACCAGTTCGAATGCGCTCCAGCCTATCAACTGGATCACGTTCATGATGACCGGCAGCTTGGCGAAGGACGTGCCCAGCGTTTGACACATCAGGACGGGGCTCGATAGTCCGCGTTCAAAACCGATATAAGCCACCCACGCCAGCAAGGCGGCGCCAACGGAGGAGCCGACGAGGATGGCGAACAGGGCAGTTTGCGTGCCGAGGGCGGTGCCGAGAAACGCGCCTATCTGCATCACCAGCAGGCCGACGCCCAGGCTGAACCACAAGGCCATGTGATCGCGGAACGAGAATACTCTGTCTGCCGACGGAATCGGTACAAATGCAGGATTGGAAGCGGCAGCGATTGCTGCGGGTGTGGTGTCTGGCAAAGCCATCATTGTCTTTCAAGATGAATGGCAGGTCAGCAGATGTCATGCCTATGAATGGCGATGGATTGCATGCTTTCCTGCGCGAGGATTACCTCAATCAGGTTCAACGGGTATTTCTCACCCGCGCATGTTTTTCCGCGCAGGACCCCGAGCCGAGAGTGTTAACTGGGCGCTACTTTGAGCCAAAAATTAGTTATAGGCAAGCCCATACGCGGATTTGGCTCGCATCTAGCGCCAGACATTGGGACGGGAAGAGGGGGAAGTGCAGAAAGAAGCGCAGGAAGAAAGAGTCGGGCTGCACGGTAAAAACCGGAGGGGGAGCAGCCCGACGAAAATACAAATTACTGTATGAAAACACAGTATATCCGGGCGCGCATGAAAAGTCACGTGCAGATTCCGAGATTGAAAAATCTACGAAACCATAAAAAGCGGGAGCAACCTCAGTTGCTCCCGCTGTGCCGCCAGCTTCAATATTCTCTGTCTTTTACAGACCAAGTCGTATGCTGGCTTCATTCATCGTCAAGGGGTTCCACGCTACAAAGCCGGTCATGCCGATTGCAGCCAAGGCATTTTTGCCATTTTCGTTGTCCGACAAGGTCAATAACAAAGCCTTGATTTTTTCTCTATCGGAATCGCTGAGTTTTTTCGATGCGAGGAACTGCTTAACCGGAATCGGTTTGGTTTCTGCGAGTATGCGACCACCTTTGGCAACCCAATCGCGGGCGACGCCAATAGAGCCAGTGACACCGGCGTCAACAAAACCGTTATCGATCATGAATGGCACAGCGTCCTGATAGCGGGTGGCAGTATAGGACTTTTCCGGTTGCTGGAAATTCAGTTCACGCAGATTGGCAGTGAACATGACAGTGGTAATCGAATCTATCGACGGCACACCGATTTTTTTACCACGCAGATCCTGCATCGATTTCAGTGGGGATGCATTGGATACTAGGACGTGCGCGCGATAGCCGGTAAATCCTTTGGCGGTTGCGAGTCCTTCGTAGCCATTCTTTTTGACTGCACGCAAACCAATATGTGCTGCGTGTATGAAGGCGATATCAAATTTGTTTTCCGCCAGACCTTTTGCAAAACCTGCGCTGTCTATGCTTTGCAGTTTTACATTTTGCTTGAGTTCTTTTGAAAGTAATTGCAACAGTGGTTTGTAACGTTCGCTGGCCGGGCCACCGTCCTGATAAGTGACGCCTTCGTTAATCGCGAGAACAAGATCTTGTGCCGAAACAGAATTGATACTGGTTGCCAGTAGAGTCAGTGCTAGAAGTGAAGGGAATTTCATACGCTTTCTTGATTGAGGATGTTGAGAAATTTTTGAATGAACGAATACCCGGGGAATGGGGTATTGCCTGGATCAAAGCTTGGGACGAAAAAAACGCATTGCAGCAAGCAATGCGTTGGATGAGCAGCGCTTGATAAGCGCGCTCGTTGTTTTTACAGGCCGAGACGGGCCGTTGCTTCCGCCATTACTTGGCCATTCCAGGGAACAAAACCTGTCATGCTGATTTTGGAAAGTGCATTTCTGCCGGCATCGTTTTCCGACAAGGCCAGTAACAAGGCTTTGAGTTTTTCTCTGTCGGACTCGCTGAGTTTTTTGGATGCAAGGAATTGCTTGATTGGAATCGGTTTGGTTTCTGCAAGTATGCGGCCGCCTTTGGCGACCCATGCTTGCGCCACTTTGCCGGAACCGGTGACGCCGGCATCGACAAAGCCGTTTTCAATCATGAACGGCACGGCATCCTGATAGCGGGTTGCGGTAAATGCTTTTTCCGGTTGCGGGAAATTCAGTTCGCGCAGATTGGCGGTGAACATCACGGTGGTGATCGATTCCAGCGATGGCACACCGATTTTTTTGCCGCGCAAATCCTGCATTGATTTCAATGGTGAGGTATTGGCCACCATTACGCGCGCACGATAATCGGTAAATCCCTTGGCGGTGACCAAGCCTTCATAACCATTCTTTTTGACTGCGACCAGACCGACATGCGCAGGGTGGATAAATGCCAGATCGTATTTTCCTTCGGCCAGGCCTTTTTCAAATACGGCGTATTTATCCACGCTTTGCAGCTTGATGTTCTGTTTTAATTCCTTCGATAACAAAGCCAGCAGCGGTTTGTAACGCTCGCTGGCCGGTCCACCGTCTTGATATGTCACACCTTCGTTAATGGCAAGAATCAGTTCTTGCGCTGAAGCGGAATTGATCCCGGCGGTCAGCACAGCCATAGCCAAAAAAGATATGAATTTCATAAGGGTCGCTCCGATTGGAATATTTTTTTAAGGTAACTAATTGTAAAGTGAATGGTACATTAAGCGATGAAAAGGGAAGAATTTTTCTTGTTTGCGGTGACAAAAACCCACAACAATTTATTTGAATTGCGTCAACGCCCGGCAAGGGCGGGGCGCGAGGTTAGTCGACCCACAAGACATACAGGTTTAACCAAGGTGAATAGGGCGTATCGCGGTTTATTTTCCCGACGATTGAAATTGCCTGCGGATGAGCGCGAGGGGGCAACTTGTGTCAGGCGGCCTGAACACAAGTTGCCGGGCGTTTATTTAGATACGCCCTGTTACCAGCATGATGAGAAGGATGACAACCAGCAAACCGGTGATGCCGCTGGGTGCATATCCCCAACTTCGGCTGTGCCCCCAGGTTGGCAACACGCCGAGCAGGATCAATACCAGTACGATCAGCAAAATGGTTCCGATGGACATGATTTTTCCAGTTGTTTAAGGTGAACAGCGTGTGGATATGAACATGCCACATTCGTGTTTATCGAACATTGCAAGGCCAGCGTAATGCGCCTTTGATACCTGCTCTGTACGTTGGCGAACAAACAATTCAACCTTGCTGCGAGACAATGAATACTGTCCGTGGCACGCAAGGCAGCAGTTGTGCTCTACGCTTGAAAGAAGGCGATCTTTCATTTTCAAGCATTATCTTTTTAAAGTGAGGTCATCATGCAAATCCGTACCTTTTTATTCATCATCATTCTGGGTGCGATAGGCGCTCTCGCAGCATTGAACTGGGAAGCGTTCAATACGCCGACGGCACTATGGTTGGGAGTGACGACCGTGCAGGCGCCACTGGGGCTGGTCATGCTGGGATTCACCGCGCTATTGACGCTTTTTTTCCTTGCCGTGATCATTTATCTGCAATCTTCTGTTTTGCTGGAGGCGCGTCGCCACGCCAAGGAATTGCAAGTCCATCGTGAACGGGCGGACCAGGCCGAGGCTTCGCGCTTCATTGAATTGCGCCACCTGGTGGAAGCGGAAATGCAATCGGTCGGACAGCAAAATCTTGAGTTGCGCGGTACACTGCTGGACCGGATGGAGCGGCTGCAGGGCGGCATCGTACTGGCGATAGAGGAGTCCGGTAATACTGTCGCCGCTCATATAGGTGAACTGGAAGACAGGTTGGAGCGTGGTACGGATGTAGGGACGCCGAACCGGCTTGCATGAATCAGTTGCCAGCCCGAGTACATTTAATTTCCACGGGGAAACATGTGGGCGGGTAATCGAGGGACATCGGTTAAACTACGGGATTGTAATTATTCCGGGGCTCGTCATGGCAACAGCCAAACCCAGACAAACCGACACAAGCGTCATTATCCTTGCTAGCGCTCTGGCTGTCGTATTGGTCGGTATTGTGGCCGGATGGCTTTATATTTCCTACCTCGCACGCCCGGTAGCAACATCTTCCTTCGCAAGTTTTGGTCCTGTGGTGGTGCGCAGCTCGGAATTTTCGATCAAGGCGACCATTGCAGTGCAAACGCGACATGAAGACGCCAGCTGGGTAAAAAAGCATAAAAAGGAACTGGATTTTGCATTGCAGGCTGCCTTGGGCAATGTTGATGCGCACCGTGTCCGGACTCCAGAGGGCGTGACATATGTGCAGGAATTGTTGCGAGATGCTGCGAATAAAACGCTTAATACCACCAATATCCAGGAAGTTCTGCTGACCGATTTTATCGTGCAGGGGCAGTGATGTTGCGTGTGTGTCTACAGACACACCGTTTGACGGATAGAATCAAAGATCATTTTCAGTATGAGTAACACAGACAATTTTCCCAAGCAGGGCCGCGATGTACTTCGGCCCGACTCGCCTTGCGCCGGTTATTGCTCGACCTCGCATGGCGATGAAATCTGCAAGGGTTGCGGCCGGACGTTCGACGAAGTGATCAACTGGATCATTTACGATGATGCGGAAAAAGCTGCGATCTGGGCCAGGCTGGAAGCGGCTGGCTTGATAAAACGTTAAGTATTTTCAGTATTGCAGCATGCCTCCTGACGTCTACGTAATGCTCGTATTAGACTTCAGGGCCAAGAGGCGGTAGACTTTAGCCCTTTTTCTAGGGCTATTCCATGTCCGCCACGCCCGAATTTCCAACGTCCGATGATAGCGCCAGCACCGATTCTGCCATTGCGTCCGAATCCGCTGCTGAAGCGCGCGCCGTTTCCGCTGAACTGATTGCCAGCGAAGTTGCACGTCGTCGCACCTTCGGTATTATTTCTCACCCGGATGCGGGTAAAACCACACTGACTGAAAAGCTGTTGCTGTTCTCCGGCGCGATTCAGCTCGCGGGTACCGTCAAGGGGCGCAAGAGTGCTCGTCATGCGACTTCCGACTGGATGGATATCGAAAAGCAGCGCGGCATTTCCGTCGCCAGTTCGGTCATGCAGTTTGAATATCGTGATCACGTCGTCAATCTGCTCGATACGCCGGGTCACCAGGATTTTTCCGAAGATACCTATCGCGTGCTGACTGCAGTCGATTCCGCCTTGATGGTGATTGATGCCGCCAAGGGTGTCGAGACGCAGACGATCAAGCTGCTCAATGTCTGTCGCATGCGTAACACGCCCATCATCACGTTCATGAACAAGCTGGATCGGGAAACACGCGATCCGCTGGAACTGTTGGACGAGCTGGAATCCGTGCTGAAGATCGAATGCGCACCGGTGACCTGGCCGATCGGCATGGGCAAGAATTTCCGCGGCGTGTATCACTTGCTGCGCGATGAAATCATGTTGTTTGCGCCGGGTAGCGAGAAGGCGGATCAGACGTTTGAAGTTGTCAAAGGCATCGACAATCCGCGCCTGGCCGAAATGTTCCCGCAAGAGATCGAGCAGCTGAAAATGGAAGTGGAACTGGTGCACGGTGCCTCGCATCCATTCGATCTCGATGCCTTCCTGAATGGCACGCGTACTCCTGTGTTCTTCGGTTCTGCGATCAATAACTTCGGCGTGCGTGAAATCCTGAATGCCTTGCTCGATTGGGCACAGCCGCCACGCGAACGCGATGCGACAGTGCGTTCAGTCAAGCCGACCGAATTGCCATTCTCCGGTTTCGTCTTCAAGATCCAGGCGAATATGGACCCCGCACATCGCGATCGCATCGCCTTCCTGCGTGTGTGTTCCGGTCGCTTCGAGCGCGGCATGAAGGTTAAGCATCTGCGCCTGAATCGCGAGATCAAGGTGTCGAGTGTGGTGACCTTCATGGCGTCGAGTCGCGAACAGGTTGAGGAAGCATACGCCGGCGACATCATCGGCTTGCCGAATCACGGCAACATGCAGATCGGCGACAGTTTTTCTGAAGGCGAGCTGCTGCAGTTCACCGGCATTCCATATTTTGCGCCGGACTTCTTCCGTGCAGTGCGGATTCGCAATCCACTGAAGATCAAGCAATTGCACAAGGGTTTGCAGCAGTTGGGCGAAGAGGGTGCGATTCAGGTATTCAAGCCGGTTAACAGCAGCGATCTGATTCTGGGTGGCGTCGGCGTGTTGCAGTTTGAAGTAGTCGCCAGTCGTTTGCTGAATGAGTATGGCGTCGATGCCGTATTTGAAGGCACCAGCATCAGCAGCGCGCGCTGGATTACCTGTGACGACAAGAAGATGCTGGCTGATTTTGAACGCTCTTCAGCCGGTCATAATCTGTCGCATGATGCAGCCGGCAATCTGGCTTACCTCGCAAGCTCGGGTGTCAACTTGCGTTTGACGCAAGAGCGCTGGCCAGGTGTGACTTTCCACGAAACACGTGAACATGCCGCCAAGCTCGCTTAATGGTGCTTGATACGATTGCAACGCCGGTTGTCCTTGAGATACCGGCGTTTTTTGTTTGCCTTTGTTGATTGAGTGTTGCATGTCATGAAAAAAATTCTGAAATTCACCAGCTTTTCCCTGCGCGACCTATTCGTCACTATCGGACCGCTGGCGATTCTGATTGCTGCTGCATGCTATTTTGCTTACAAGCTGATCAATCCGTTTCCTCCGTCGCAAGTCGTTTTTTCGACCGGGCAGGATAGTAGCGCTTATGCAGAATTCGGCAAAAAATATGCGAAAGAACTCAGCAAGTTCGGGATTACGACAATACTCAAGTCATCGCAAGGTTCGGAGGAAAATTTACGTCTGTTGAACGATGAAGATTCGGATATCGATATCGCCTTCGTGCAAAGCGGTTCGACCCAGCATGCAGATGCCGAGCGTTCCGGTTTGATCTCGATAGGCAGTTTGTTTTATGAACCGGTCTGGCTGTTTTATCGCGAGAATACGCAGCTGAAAAATCTGACGCAATTAAAGAAAATGAAGGTCAATGTCGGTACCGACGGTAGTGGAGTACCGAAGTTGTTTAACGCGATTCTTGAGGCGAATGATATAGACATCGCCAGCGTAAAGACAAGCAAGCTGGCCGATACGCCGGCGACCGTTGAATTGCTGGCGGGACGTATTGATGCCTTGGTGTTCAGTTCCGCCCCGGATGGTTTGCTGATCCAGATGTTGTTGCGGACACCAGGGATCAAATTGTTTGATTTTTCGCAGGCGGAAGCGTATTCGCGCCGTTTTCCTTATCTGTCGCACGTGGTGCTACCGCGTGGCATCGTCGATTTTTCGCGAGATATGCCTGTCAAGAATTATCACTTGATTGCACCGACAGCCACTTTGGTTGCACGCGAGGATTTGCATCCTGCTCTGGTGGATTTGATTGCGCAGGCAGCCGTCAGTATTCACGGCGGCGCTGGCTGGTTTAACAAGAAAGGTGAATTCCCGAACGGGAGCTACACGGAAATTCCGGTGGCGCCACAAGCCGAGAAGTTCTATCGCGATGGCGCACCGCTACTGCAGCGTTACTTTCCGTTCTGGGTGGCCAATTTTGTTGAGCGCATGTGGATCGTGATCGTCGCATTGGGCGCATTGATCATCCCCTTGTCACGTATTTTACCGCCCTTGTATGTATGGAAGGTGCGTTCGCGCGTGTATCGCTGGTACGGGCAATTGCGCTCTGTAGAACAGACGATTGAAGACGTGCCGCCGGAAAAGCGTGCGGAGGTTTATCCTGAGCAGTTGCGACGCTTGCGTGAAATTGAAGACAGGGTCAATCAGATTTCGATTCCGCTCTCGTTTGCCGATGAGTTATATCGCTTGCGCAGTCATATCAATTTTGTGCGCAAGCGCATCGTGTGGTTGGGCGAATCGCAATCCTAGGCGCCGGTCCATGGCAAGCCGGCATGACACCAGCCGTTGACGTTCTTACGATGGCCATCGGCGTCTTTTTCACCCTCGAATCCCTCCAGAATATCGTAGGAATGCGCATAGCCGTTTTCCGTTGCTACCTTTGCCGTATGTTTGGAACGCACAGCGCCACGGCACAGGAAAAGCAGCACGTTATCCTTGCCGGTAACTTGCGATAGCTGCGACAGGAAATCGGCATTCTGCGCGCCGCCCGGATACAGATTCCATTGCACGGCCAGGTGTTGTTCCGGCGCGATGTCGGGACGACCTATCCAGTCGCGTTCTGCGTTGGTACGCACATCAACCAGCTTCACATTGGCATCGTTTTGCAGCAACGCATACGCCTCCTGCGGTGTCAGCGCGCCAGCATAAGGTAGCGCATGGGCGTGGGCACGTTCGCGTGCAGCGGCAAGAATATCGGCAGAGGTGGTCATGATATGCGGCTCCTGAGACAAGGTTTTATTATAGATGAGCACCTGTACGTTGCTCTCGACTTACATGACTATAATTCATGTACACGACAATACAGGGATCTCGGCTTATGACGAATATACAACTTGTCGCGGCGATCATTTTTGCGATTGCACTCATTCATACTTTCGCCGCCAAATCATTTGAACGTCTGGCCCATCGTCATCCCAAACATGCAGGCTTGCTGCATTTGTTAGGTGAAATTGAAGTCGTGTTCGGTTTCTGGGCCTTCGTGCTGATCGTGGTGATGGCCTTGGTGTCTGGTGGAACGGCTGCGCTTGATTATGCGGAATCCAGGCAATATACCGAACCGCTGTTTGTCTTCGTCATCATGGTGATCGCCGCATCGCGTCCGGTACTGGAAATTGTCAAAACCCTGATTTCTGCCATTGCACACGCCGTACCCTTGAATACAGCGATCGCGCAGGTGTGGCTCTGCCTGGCTCTGGTACCTCTGATCGGTTCGCTGATTACCGAGCCGGCGGCAATGACACTAGCCGCCTTGATGCTGGGGCCGCTGATTTTTCGGCAAGGGATTCCCGAATCGCTGAAGTATGGTGCGTTGGGCGTATTGTTCGTCAATGTGTCGATCGGTGGCACTCTTACTTCGTTTGCTGCACCGCCGGTGTTGATGGTGGCAGCGACATGGAGTTGGGATAGCGCATTCATGGCAGCCAACTTTGGCTGGAAAGCGGCCATTGCCGTTCTCGTCAATGCGACCGGTATTACCTTCCTGTTGCGTGCTTATATCAAAGGCTATACGCCTGCAGAGGCGGGGGATGAAAAACCTGACGTGCCGCTGATAGTCAGTACGGTTCATCTGGTTTTTTTGAGCGGAGTGGTCCTGTTCGCGCATCATCCGGTGATTTTCATCGGGCTATTCTTGTTTTTCCTGGGTTTCACCAAGGCGTATGAACAATTCCAGAACCCGCTGATTCTGAAGGAAGGTTTGCTGGTAGGTTTTTTTCTGGCTGGTCTGGTGGTGTTAGGCGGCATGCAGCAATGGTGGTTGCAGCCCATCGTTGCCAGCCTGGAACCGACCGCGCTGTTTTTCGGTGCGATGGGATTGACGGCGATTACCGATAATGCGGCGCTGACCTATCTGGGGTCCCTGATTGAAGGTATGTCGGACACGGCAAAATACATGCTGGTGGCAGGTGCGGTTGCCGGCGGTGGTCTGACCGTGATTGCGAATGCGCCGAATCCGGCTGGCGTCGCCTTGCTGCGTCAGGGATTCAATGATGAGTCGATAGGCGTGCTGGGTTTGCTGGCTGGCGCCTTGTTGCCCACCGCGATTGCCGCGCTGTGCTTGCTCCTGTTCTGATGGCACCAAAATAATGCAATTTTTAATTGAAAAGTTACAAACGCACCAATTTAAGGCAATTTGGAAATATTGCACTTTTTTGGGGATGTTTTTTGGTTTACTTCAATCAGGAGCAAAGCAGTCGGTAAGCTGTTTTCCCAATAAAATGCAGGGTGCTCCAGCGAGGTGCGCATGCAGCTTATTCCTTAAGAAGGTGGCATGGAATCTGCTATCATTTCGCACGAGTTCAAGTCGCATGCTGTCAGGTACACGCACGGCTCATAACCCATTTGCATATTTGTATTATTTTGCTCAATTTTAGGAGATTCGCATGGCAATGACGGCGGCAGAGGTCTTGAAGATGGTGAAAGACAACGAAGTTAAATTCGTTGATTTTCGCTTTGCTGACACACGTGGTAAAGAACAGCACGTCACTGTGCCAGTTTCGCATTTCGATATGGATAAATTCGAGTCCGGTCATGCGTTCGATGGTTCTTCCATCGCCGGCTGGAAAGGTATCGAATCGTCGGATATGTTGTTGATGCCGGATCCAAATACCGCCAACATCGATCCATTCTACGAAGAAACCACATTGTTCATGCAATGTGACGTGATCGAACCATCGGATGGCAAAGGTTACGACCGTGATCCGCGTTCGATCGCCAAGCGCGCAGAAGCGTATTTGAAATCGTCCGGCATGGGCGACACCGCTTACTTCGGACCAGAACCGGAATTCTTCATTTTCGACAGCATCCGCTGGAAAATCGGCATGGATGGCTGCTTCGTCAAGATCGAATCGGAAGAAGCATCGTGGAGCACCGGCGAGAAATTCGAAGGCGGCAACACCGGTCATCGTCCAACAGTTAAAGGCGGCTATTTCCCGGTGCCGCCAGTCGACAGCTTTCAGGACATGCGTTCGGAAATGTGCCTGATCATGGAATCGCTCGGCATTCCGGTTGAAGTACATCACCACGAAGTGGCTGGCGCAGGCCAAAACGAAATCGGCAGCAAATTCTCGACGCTGGTTGAGCGCGCTGACTGGACCCAGAACATGAAATACGTGATCTGGAACGTGGCGCACACCTACGGTAAAACCGCGACTTTCATGCCGAAGCCTATCGTTGGCGACAACGGTTCGGGCATGCACGTGCATCAATCGGTCTGGAAAGACGGCAAAAACCTGTTCGCAGGCGACGGCTATGCCGGCTTGTCCGATTTCGCTCTGTACTACATCGGCGGCATCATCAAGCATGCCAAGGCACTGAACGCAATCACCAACCCAGGCACCAACTCGTACAAACGTCTGGTTCCAGGTTTTGAAGCGCCAGTTAAATTGGCATACTCGGCACGTAACCGTTCCGCTTCGATCCGTATCCCGCATGTATCGAATCCTAAAGGTCGCCGCGTTGAAGCGCGCTTCCCGGATCCGCTGGCTAACCCATACCTGTGCTTCTCGGCTTTGCTGATGGCAGGTCTGGACGGCGTACAGAACAAGATCCATCCAGGCGAAGCAGCCTCGAAAGATTTGTACCATCTGCCACCGGAAGAAGATGCACTGATCCCAACCGTGTGCGCTTCGCTGGAAGAAGCACTCGAACATCTGAACAAAGACCGTGAGTTCCTGACTCGTGGCGGTGTGTTCAGTGATGCAATGATCGATGCGTACATTGAACTGAAAATGCAGGAAGTGCAGCGTTTCCGCATGACTGCACATCCGGTTGAATACGATATGTACTACTCGCTGTAATCCGCAGTTTTCATTCCGCCGCAAGGCGGAATGAAAATGCAGAGGAGCGAAACAAGGCGGAAAGAGCGCAGGCTTTTTCCGCTTTTTTATTGTCCGGTTTAAGTGATTTGTTGCGGCCACGCATTAAACTGGCGATCTATGTTTGTCAGGTTTTGTTTCTTGTCCTAAACTAGGACCCTGATTTTACAGTTTCAAAAAGAAAGTTTATGAAACGTCAACTTGCTATTTTTCTGCTCTCTGTCATCGTGCTCCCGGTTTATGCACAGGGTGAGGTATACCTGTGCGTTGATAGCAACGGCAATCGTGAATACAAGAATACCGGCTCTGTCACACGCTGCAAGAAAGTCGATTTGCCTGGCGTATCAACGGTTCCCGCCACGCCTAAAAAGCCGGTAGCCCAAACCGCATCCGCCAAGCCGGCGGATTTTCCGCGTGTAGACAACACTGTCCAGAAAGCGCGCGATAGCGATCGCAAGCAGATTCTGCAGGATGAAATGAGAACCGAAGAACAAAAACTGGCCGAGATCCACCGTGAATACAATAACGGTGAACCGGAGCGTCGCGGCGACGAACGCAATTATGCAAAGTATCAGGAACGCACGGCTGCGCTGAAAGATGATCTTGCACGCACGGAAAAAAACGTCGAGGCATTGAAGCGCGAGCTCGGTAATCTGAAATAGTTGCGCCGAAATAACATCGGTACGATGTTTGCTTGAGTCAGGCCGCATTATGCGGCTTTTCTTTTTTGGATTCCTGTGAAAAAACCTTCAATCTCTTTCGGCGGCCTTGATCTGCTGGCCTCGGCCGTGCTGGTGCTGCGCGTCGACGGTCATATCGCCTATGCCAATCCGGCCGCAGAAAATCTGCTGGAAAATTCAAGCAAGGTTCTGGCGACGCACCGGCTCAATGAACTCTTTCTCAATGCGCATGAACTGGACGTGGTATTTCAGCAGGCAGTAGAACATCAGTTCGCCGACCAGCGCCAGGACTTGACGCTGGAGCGTATGGGACGCGAGCCGCTGCAGGTGCACATGGTCGTGACTGCGCTGGACAATCCGGACTTGCCGGTGCTGATTGAATTGCGCGAGAACGTCCAGCAATTGAAACTGGATCGCGAAGAGCGCCTGATTGATCAAAGCCAGGCCAACAAGGAGTTGATCCGCAATCTGGCGCATGAGATCAAGAATCCTCTGGGCGGTATACGTGGCGCTGCACAATTGCTCGAACTTGAGTTGCCCGAGCGCCATGTGAAAGAATTGCGCGAATATACGCAAGTCATCATCAAGGAAGCGGATCGCCTGCAAACGCTGGTGGATCGCCTGCTGGCGCCGCATCGCAGTCCGCATATCGTAGGTGATGTGAATATTCACGAAGTATGCGAACGCGTGCGCAGCCTGATCGTGGCCGAATTCCCGAGCGGATTGAAGATAAGGCGTGATTACGATTTGTCGGTTCCCGAGTTTCGCGGTGACAAGGAGCAGCTGATACAGGCGGTATTGAACATTACCCACAATGCTGCGCAAGCCCTTGCTTCCCGCATAAAAACCGGCGATGCAGAGATTACCTTGCGCACGCGTATTGCGCGTCAGGTGACGCTGGCCAAGGTACGCTACCGGCTGGCATTAGACTTGCATATCATCGACAACGGTCCGGGCATTCCGCCTGACATCCAGGATCGCATCTTCTATCCCTTGGTATCGGGACGGGATGGCGGTAGTGGATTGGGACTGACGCTGGCGCAGACATTTGTGCAGCAACACATGGGCTTGATCGAATGCGAGAGCCGCCCTGGATGTACGGATTTCAGAATTCTGATTCCATTGCCGTGACAGAATCCGGGGCAGTCACCGCAATGCATCACTCACTTTGCAATACGAACGCGGACGCTGAAACTATATGAAACCAATCTGGATTGTTGACGACGACGAGTCGATTCGCTGGGTACTTGAAAAAGCACTGGCGCGGGAAAACCTTGCAACGCAAAGTTTTTCCAATGCGCGCGATGCGATGGAGGCCTTGAAAACCGGTGCTCCGCAAGTGCTGGTGTCGGACATACGCATGCCTGGCGAAACTGGTCTTGAATTGCTGCAGGCAGTCAAAGCCAAGCATCCCGGTTTGCCGGTCATTATCATCACTGCTTTTTCCGATCTGGATTCTGCGGTCGCGGCGTTTCAAGGCGGTGCATTTGAATATCTGGCCAAGCCTTTCGACATTGACAAGGCGGTTGAACTGATACGCCGTGCGCTGGAAGAAAGCCTGCGCGAAACCAGCATTGAACAGGTGTCGGCAGAAACGCCGGAAATTCTCGGTCAGGCGCCGGCGATGCAGGATGTATTTCGCGCCATCGGTCGTTTGTCGCAATCGAATGTGACGGTGCTGATTACCGGCGAATCCGGTTCCGGCAAGGAGCTGGTCGCGCGCGCCTTGCATAAACACAGCCCTCGCGCATCGCAACCCTTCATCGCCTTGAATACGGCAGCGATACCGAAAGATTTGCTGGAATCCGAGCTGTTCGGTCACGAGCGCGGCGCCTTCACCGGCGCGCAAGCTTCGCGTCGTGGTCGTTTTGAACAGGCGGACGGCGGCACTTTATTTCTCGATGAAATCGGCGACATGCCTTTCGATTTGCAAACGCGTCTGTTGCGGGTGCTGTCGGACGGACATTTCTATCGCGTCGGCGGTCATCAGCCGCTGAAAGCGAATGTACGCGTGATTGCAGCGACGCATCAGAATCTGGAACATCGCGTACGCGAAGGTTTGTTCCGCGAAGATTTGTATCATCGCCTCAATGTGATTCGTTTGCGCCTGCCGAGCTTGCGTGAACGGCGCGAAGATATTCCTATCCTGACGCGTCATTTCCTGACTCAGAGCGCGAAGCAGCTGGGCGTCGAAGTCAAACGCATGTCGGACGACGCGATGCAATTTTTGACCAACCTCGACTTGCCGGGCAACGTGCGCCAACTGGAAAATCTGTGCAACTGGATTACAGTGATGGCGCCGGGACAAACTGTGGAAGCCAAGGATTTGCCGCATGAGCTGACTGAAGGGCAAGCCTTTGCTTCATTCGGACAAACGAATACCGGCGCACTCAATGGCGCGAGCTATGCGACGCCGGAAAGCGATGCGCCTGCGTTGGGCGGCATGTCACAGGCGAGCTCCTTTCCGCATGTCGGTGCGGGGAGTGTTTCATCGGAGCCTTCCAACTGGATTGCCTTGCTGGAAATAGAAGCGGCTTCATTGCTGGCAGCAGGAAAGCCGGAAGTGATGGATGCGCTGGGTCGTCAGTTCGAGTCGACGCTGATCAAGATGGCCTTGAAACATACGCATGGCCGCAAGAATGATGCGGCAGTGCGTTTGGGGATAGGGCGCAACACGATTACGCGCAAGATTCATGAGCTGGGCATCGATGGCGCAAAAGACGATTAACGATACGTACATCGACCTCTACCGGCATGCAATAAAAAACACCCTGAATAATCAGGGTGTTTTTTATTGTGCAACTCGCTCATCCTGGCGCGATGATCGCGCGCAGATGAAGGTTTACGCCGCTATTTTTGCTGTCTGGCGCGCGCCTTCCAGCAAGAATGACAAGCCGACTACCAGTACCAGTTCACCTTCCGCCGAACGCGCAGTACCGGCGATGCCGGGCACCGTAATCGCCGTCATTGGCTTGATCACCAGATCGGCGGTGCCTTCGACTGCGCCTACCGACAGAATGTACGGTTGCGGTGCAGAGATGACGATGCCGACTTTTTCCATCCCGAGTTCATAGCCCAAGGAACCGGCCAGCGAACGTACCGGCAACGGACGTCCCTGGTCGCGCAGTACCGGTGCGCCGCCCACGTGCTCAAATTCTTCAGGCAGTTCCACCACGCGTTGCACGACCGCCATCGGCAGCGCCAATGCAGCATCGGAACTGCGCACCAGCATGGTCGGCACGATCGACAATTCAATCGGCAGGCGTATCGAGAAGCGGGTGCCGACGCCGAGTGTGGAATCGATGCTGATTGCACCGCGATGTTTTTCCACTGCGGTTTTTACCACGTCCATGCCGACGCCGCGCCCGGAGACGCTGTTGGCCACTTCCTTGGTGGAAAAGCCCGGCAGGAATACCAGTTGCAGCATTTCTTCCTGCGTTTGCGCTGCCGTGTCGGCAATCAATCCTTTGGAAATCGCCTTGGCCCGCAATTGTTCGCCATTCATGCCTTTGCCATCATCGGAAATCTCGATCATGACGCTGCTGGCTTCCTGCCATGCCTTCAGCAAAATCACCGATTTGGTCGATTTGCCGTTAGCGGTACGCGTGGCATTGTCTTCGATGCCGTGATCGAGTGAATTGCGCAGCATGTGCACCAATGGATCGTACAGGCTGTCGACGACCACGCGATCGACTTCGGTTTCAGCGCCTTCGATTTGCAGGTCTACATCCTTGCCGAGATCCTTCGCCAGCTCGCGCACCAGGCGCGGGAATTTCTGGAACAGTTTGCCGACCGGTTGCATCCGGGTGGATAGCGTAGCGCGTTGCAATTCTGTGGAATAGCGCGAGGCACGGTTCAGCGTTTCTGCCAATGCGGCCATCAGTGTGGCGGCCTGTCCTTCAACCGGGAACTGCGCCAGTTTTTCCAGCAGCACGCTAGCCTGATTGGCCGCTTGTACCGATTCGCCGGCGACTTCCAGCAAGGCGTCGAGCTTGACCGCATCGACGCGTATGCTTTCTTCCTTGATGCTGGCGACAGCAGCTTTGTCGCCACCACCACTGCTGCGTCTGTCGATGCCATCCCAGCCGCCTTTGGCTGGTGCGGCAGGAGTAGCGCTGGCAGCAACTGCAGCAACAGGTGTCGGCAGCGCAGTGCCGGCCGGGACCACGGCTTGATACAGCGCATTCCAGTCCGGGCCATCTGTGTCGATTGCCGTTGCAGCAACTGCGGCCGTCGGTGCTGTTGTTGCAGGCGCGGCATCGTTGCCGCTGATCGCGCTGTTCAGTATTTCTTCCAGCGCATCAGGCATGGCCGACAGGCTTTCCGGTGCTGCGCCGTTGGCCAGTTCGGTCAATTGATCGGCGACAAAACCGCTGGCTTGCAATGCTGCCTCGATGGCAATCGGTGTGACCGGTACCTGACCGGTGCGCAATGCATCGAACAGATTTTCTGTCAGATGGCAGGCCGATACCATGGCCGGCAGGTTCATGAAACCTGCGCCGCCCTTGATCGTGTGGAAGGAACGGAAAACGGCATTGAGTGTGTTGAGGTCGCCGGGGTTGCGCTCAAGGCTGAGCAAATGCTCTTCTACGTTGGTCGCCAGTTCCAGCGCCTCGACAACGAAATCTTTGAGCATGTCGTCCATCAGAACCCCAGATCGGCAAGAAGGCCGTCGACGTCATCTTGCACCATGGCGATAGCCGGTGCAGACGGGCCGTTCATCAATTGGACAGGTGTATCGGCAGGTTTGGCTTCTGCGCGGGCGGCCTTGATTTCGGGCGGTGCATTATCGCGCAGCAGTTGCGCCAGTTCGCTTTCGGCCTTGTGCGTGATCGTAACGATTTTCTTAATGAGCTGACCTGTGATGTCCTGGAAATCCTGCGCCATCATGATTTCGAGCAGGCGGGCTTTTTCGGCTTCCGTTACTTCCACTACCTTGTTCGAGAACTGGCGCGAGTCGCTGGCCAGCTTCTTGAATTCATCGATGCTGAGTTTGCCGTCGAATAACTGGGCCCAGCGCGTATCCATTTCTCTCGCGGTTTTGGATAAGGCATCCTGTTCCGGCATGCCAATATCGATGGCATTCAACACTTTGTTGGCAGCTTGTTCGGTCAGTGTGGCGACGTATTCGAGACGGCCTTGTGCGTCGGTGATCTCCGAGGCGACATCCGACAGGGAGCGGTCGTAACCGAGTTCGCGCAAGGAATCGTGCAGTAGGCGAACGATGCCGCCCAGACGTTCAAACATCGGTTTTTCGGACAGGTCTTCGTCAGGCTCCGCCGCAGGGGCGCGCACTGCCTGTGCCGGCGGGGCGGTAGCAGCGGGTGCAGCTGTTGCTACCGTTTCCGCGCGCTGGGCGGAAATTTCTTCAAACAATGCATCAAAATCATCTACGTCGCCGCTCATCAAATTTTTCTCCGTATCGTTATCCATGTGTGCTTCACCTTGCTGCGCGGCCCTGCTTTTCGGGAGGGCGCAAAGAGCGCAAGACTGCCGGATGCGGCACTGCAAACGGTGCTGCTCCAGACATTCAGCTATGGATAGGAACAGGCGTTTTGCCTGTTAACATGGAGCAATAATACCCAGATTTACAGAGGGCGCATAGCTATTCCACGCAAGTTGGCGATGCAGCGCAACAATTGCAAAATTTGGTTAAAAGATGAGCTGATTTCAGGCTGCGCCAGGCTTCTTCATGCGTGTCGAAGTTGGGAGGAAAGCTGTTTTTTAGGTAACAAAAAACATCGCCGGCACGCAGGTCTTGTTGTAACCCCCCTGTTTGACGCACCAGATGCGTACGCCTACACTGCAGCTACTTTTTATTTGCGCCGGCGTTTTCGATGTCATCGAAAAAAATACTGCTGCTCACCTGTGTTGTGGTGACGGCGCAGATGTTGTCAACCTGTCAGTTCAATTCCAAGGATCGTGTACCTGTACGGACACGGCAAGCATGCCATCTTCTTTTCTCGTTCCTGTCATTTCCTCTACGCATGACGCTGCATTAAGTGCAGCGCTGACTACCGCCATCAACAATAAAACCAAACCGACAGGGAGTCTCGGCATGCTGGAAACGCTGGCCAGGCAGATCGGCCTGATCCAGCAGACTGTGCAGCCGAACATCGTTGCGCCAACCCTGATCGTTTGCGCCGGTGATCATGGCGTAGTGGCGGAAAATATTTCTGCATATCCGCAAAGCGTGACCTGGCAAATGGTGGAGAATTTTCTTGCCGGCGGTGCGGCGATCAATGTTTTTGCACGGCAGAATCATTGCGCGCTGTATATCGTCGATGCCGGCGTCAATCACGATTTTGGCATGCGCGAGGGTTTGCTTGATCGCAAGGTCGCCTACGGTACGCGTAACTTCGCACAGGAAGCAGCGATGAGTGCAGAGCAGTGCGCGCAGGCCATGCAATACGGCGCCGAACTGCTTGCCGGTGTGAAAGGGAATGTGGTGGGTTTCGGCGAAATGGGAATAGGCAATACCACTGCTGCCGCCGCCATCATGCATGTGATGACGCAATTGCCGGTGGCGGAATGCGTAGGCGCCGGCACGGGCCTGGCGCCGGAAGGTGTGTTGCACAAGCAGAGAGTGATAGAGGCTGCCGTGACGCATCATGCTGCCGAAAATACGGAGCCGCTGGAAGTGCTGGCGACTTTCGGCGGTTTTGAAATCGCCATGATCGCGGGTGCAATGCTGGCTGCGGCCGAGCGCCGCATGATATTGCTGATCGACGGTTTTATTGTCACCAGCGCTTTGCTGGTGGCGGCGCGGCTGCAGCCGGCCATCCTCGATTATTGCGTGTTTGCGCATTGTTCGGATGAGCAGGGACATAGGCAAATGCTGGCATATCTGCATGTACAACCCATCCTGCAGATGGGTTTGCGTCTGGGGGAGGGAACGGGCAGCGTACTGGCTTTGCCGCTGTTGCATGCTTCAGTTAATTTCCTGCGTGAAATGGCGACCTTCGATTCCGCTGCTGTCAGTAACAAGGGTGCATAAATGATGGAGCCGATGGAAGTCGATCATCCCGTTCATACCAGTCTGCGTGCGCGTTGCCTGCATCAGTTGCGGCTGTTCTTTGTTGCCCTGCAATTTTTTACGCGTATACCGATTCCGCGCTGGGTCGGTTTCGACGAGCGCTGGCTGCAACATGCTTCGCGTTATTTTCCAGCCGTGGGCATCGTGGTGGCACTGGTGTGCGCACTGGTGTATATCCTTGCAACCCTGTTCTGGAATCAATCGGTTGCCGTTCTGCTATCAATGAGTGCAGGTATTTATCTGACCGGAGCTTTTCACGAAGATGGCTTTGCCGATACCTGTGACGGTTTTGGCGGCGGCATGACGGAAGAGCGCGTCCTCGAGATCATGAAGGATTCGCGCATTGGTGCCTATGGCACCATCGGGATCGGCATGATGCTGGCGCTGAAGTGGGTAGTGCTTTCCAGCCTGCCTGCACCGGCAGTGGTGGCGGCATTGCTGATCGTGCATCCGTTTTCGCGGCTGGCAGCAATCAGCCTGGTGTGGCGCATGAATTATGTAAAGGCGAACGGCAAGGCGAAACCAATCGGGCAGGAGATGTCTAATGGAGAGTTTTGCATCGCCGGTGCGACAGCCTTGTTGCCCATGGTGGTGCTCAGCCTGACAAGATGGATGTCCTGGGAAGCGATAGCCGCCGGTATATTGCTGGCGGCTATTGTTTCTTTATGGCTGGCACGCATGTTTCAACACCGTATCGGCGGCTATACCGGCGATTGTCTGGGTGCGGTCCAGCAAGCCGCCGAAGTCGCTTGCTATCTTGGCATACTGGCCGCACTTGCTTATTGAACTTTGCTTACGGATCTTTGCTAAATAGATTATCGCCATGCACCTTTATCTCGTTCGCCATCCCCGTCCCATCGTCGCTGCCAATACCTGCTATGGCCGCGCCGATCTGGCCGTGGCGGCGGAAGAGTTGGCGGCAGCGCGCGCTTCGCTGCTGCCGGTATTGCCGAAAAATGCCTTGTTGTTCTCCAGCCCCTTGCGCCGCTGCAGCGAATTGACGGAGAGCCTGGCGCAAACGCTGGGATACCCGACGCCGACCTACGACGAGCGTCTGGCGGAAATGCATTTTGGCGATTGGGAAATGCGTGCCTGGGACGATATTCCGCGCGCGGCGGTCAATGCATGGGCCAAGGATATGGTGGGCTATCAGCCGGGCGGCGGAGAAAGCGTGCTGCAGGTTGCGCAAAGGGTGCGCGCATTTCGCGATGAGCTGACGACACTGAATGTCGAACATGCAATCGTCATCTGTCATGCTGGGACCATACGCCTGCTGGCGGCCTGCGAACACGGTCTGTCGATTCCGGAAATGGCGCTCTACGCGGCGCAGAAGCCGCACAAGATTCGTTACGGTGAATTGCTGGTGGTGGATTGCTAGGCGCATCAGCCTGATGCTTAGCGACGCTTGTTCAATTCCTTGACTGCCAGATGCAATACCTGTGCCGCCGCCTGTGCCGACACGACATCTCTGCCCCACGGCTTGCGCTGTTTCGGCAGCATGCGCAGCCAGCCGAAAGTGCGCGCCGCCCGCATGACTTCCTCTTGAACATCGCTGCCATCCTGCTGCAGATAACGCAAAAAATGCTGCGCGATTTCTTGTGCGTCGATGTTCAGGATGTAGGCAGTCGAGTGCAAATACAATAACCAGTCGCGTGCCTGCGCTGATGCCATCGGCATCACACTGCTGGGATTGTCTTCAAAATCGATGAAGCTGACCTTGCCTTCATGCCAGATCATATTGCGTGCAAAGCACTGGCTGGCAGTCTGGCACAGGCGGTGTAATTCCAGAATCGCCTGCAAACCGGATTCCCAGTAATACAGTCCTTGTTCCGGCTGCTGCCGCAGCAATTGATCGATGGAAGTCGCACCCAGAAAAGAAATGGCAAACCAGTGCGGCGTGACATGCAGGACTTCGGGCACCGAAACGCCGGCCGCTGCAAGTGCGCGCAGGCGCGCGATTTCAATCGACTGCGCGGCACTGCTGCCGGGAGCCGGCACCGCGCGCAGCATAGGCTGGCGCAAGAGGCTGGCGAGCGTATTCAGCACCGGATAACCCCAATGCTTGAGCGGCGCTTCCAGTCGCTTGACGATGACGGGCGTTCCGTCAACATCCACTAATTGCGTGCGATCCGGTGTGCGAGCCAATTGCTCAGTGATGATTGCTAATTGTTCGGGAGTAAACATGCGATGGTCGGACAGGGCGGGCAAGGCTGGATTATAGACCAGCCTCGTTCGAGCTTGCCACTGAAACAGCAGAAGTTGCCGCTGGATCGCATGCGCCGTACAATGGCGCAGTTTTGGTGCTCGCGGACATGTCCATGTCTGCAGTTAAACGGGAAACGCCAAGCCGCAAGGCCAGGGTGTGCTGCCCCCGCAACGGTAAAACAAGCGTCACGGTATTGCGTGACTAATCGTCTTTCTACACCACTGTGCAATTTGCATGGGAAGGTGAGACGGTTTGCTTGTCAGCCCGGATACCGGCCGGAACAGGTGAAAGCAATGCGCACGGGAAGGTCGCAAGCATGTGTCTGCACTACCCATGACGCCTGACTGTTCAGATTTTTCTCATGCCATCTTTCGTTGAATTCGACCCGCGGGGAAGCAGGTCGAGTGCTCATTATCGAAAAATAAATCATGAAATCCGCATCATCAAATCGCAGCAACGCTGCATGGAAGCCGTTCGCGCTGGCATCGGTACTCGCTACGCTAAGTATTCCGGCACTTTCCCAAGTGACTGAACAAAAACTTGAGATGGTTACAGTCTCCTCCTCACGTTTCGAAAGTGCCGAGGCACCGATCGGCTCGACCATTATTACTGCGGAACAAATCCGTGAGTCTGGCTCCAGCAGCATCAATGAAGCGATACGAAAAATAGGCGGCGTTTTCGGACGTCAAAATTTGAGCGGCACAAGCGATTCTTCGCTGGATTTGCGTGGATTTGGTACCAACAGCGATCAAAACGTTGCGGTTTTTGTAGACGGGATCCGAATTTCGGAAAACGAATTGACCACGGCAATGATGTCGATCATTCCGATTGAATCAGTCGAGCGCATTGAGATCGTGCGTGGTGGTAGTAGTGTTTTGTATGGTGAAGGTGCGACCGGCGGGACGATTCAGATCATCACTAAACGTAGTGGAGCGAACACGACACATGGCTCAATCGTTACCGAAGTGGGCAATTTAGGCTATCAGGAGTTACGCGCTTCGCTGGCGAAGGGCTGGGATAATTTTTCCATTAATGCCAACCTGGGAGCCTTGCGGACCGATAACTATCGGGATAACAACGATTTGAAGCAGGAGAATTTTAGCGGAGGCATGCAATGGGCGTCCAAAGAAGGCCGATTCGGCGCACGCGTCGATGTTGTACGGCAGGACTCACGTTTTGCCGGAGGATTAACGCCGGAGCAGTACCAGCAAAATCCGCGTCAAACAGTTACGCCATTCGATTTCGGCTCGATTGATTCCGAGCGCTACACCTTGTTTGGCGAACGTAATCTTGGAGATGTTCAGATTGCCGCAGAGTTATCGCATAAGAACAAAAAAGGGGATTCGCTTTACGCTGATGATTTTGGTGGTAAATCGTTTGGCAATTTCAACAGTGAAGTGACGCAATTTTCTCCGCGTGTTAAATACGTAAGCAATTCGAGTGCTGTAAAAAATGAACTGGTGGTTGGAATGGATTTCTCGGATTCCAGTCGTAGTCTGGATAGTGTGTACAAATCTACCTTCCCGGATTTTTTATCAGGCTCCAACACATCTCAACAGTCAGCAGCAATTTACGTGCGTGATGAAATTCGATTTGGCAAGGCACGCATCGCGTTTGGCGCACGGCATGAAAAGTTCGATCAGGGTTTCGAGAATAAGTTTGACGCTACCAAAAATTACGACACATCGTTTTCCTTGAATGCATGGGATTTACAAGGGTCTTATGCAATTACACCATTGGTAAATATGTTTGCCAAGGCTGGTAGGAGTTATCGCGTCGCGAATGTAGATGAAAATTCCTACTCGCTGAATAATGAGCGCCTGAAGCCACAACGTTCCAATGATATGGAATTGGGTGCTTCCATAGGCGATGATGCTCGCAAGATTACGGCCAAAATATTTCGCCACAACTTAAGCGACGAAATATTTTTCAATCCGAATTTCCCTGGGCCGTTTGGCATGGGTGTCAACGTTAATCTGGATAAAACAAAACGTCAGGGCATTGAATTGGAAGCAGGCAGCCGCTTGTCAGACTCATTGAGGTTGTCAGCGATCGTGCAGCACGTCTCGGCCGAATTCAGATCCGGGCCGAACGATGGCAAGGAACTGGTTCTGGTACCAAAGAACATCGCGACATTGCGTTTAAGCTGGCTGCCGGGAAATGGGCAATCGGCTGACGTGGGTGTGCAGTGGGTTGATTCGCAACGTTATGGCAGCGATTTCAACAATACATGTGGTGCAAGCATTCCGTCTTATACGACGCTTGATGGACGTTATGCGATACGGGTCGGTGCGTGGGAATTTGCACTAGTCGGTGCCAACTTGACTGACAAAAATTATTATGGCCAGGCATTTGGTGATTTTAATAGCTGTAAAAACGGTATTTATCCAAATACTGGTCGGGCAATGAAATTTACTGTCCGCAAGGATTTTTGATTTGAGTTAACTGAGTACAAGCTGTAATTTGCTGGATCATTGCGCATGCATGTCACGACTCTCCACTGACATTGCATGCGCTCATTTTATGAAGCACCCCATTTTCTCCCACATGCATATGTCTGCACCTGGCGGCATTTTAATTTCTGCAAGACATGGCCGTACGCGTACATGGATCACCATGTCGACGCTGAGCGCTGTCGCCTTGTTGAGCCTGCTGCTTGCCTGCATGGTGGGATCAGTAACGTTCTCGTTACCGGAGTTGATCGCCGCTCTGGGTGAACTGGTACACGGAACAACATCGACGATGGCGGCAAGTTTGATCGAGCTGCGTCTGGATCGTGCACTGTCGGCCTTTGTCACTGGCGCCACATTGTCGCTGGCAGGCGTGATGATGCAGGCCTTGCTGCGCAATCCATTGGCAGACCCCTATGTGCTGGGCGTATCAAGCGGCGCTTCGGTAGGCGCGCTTGCCGCCATGCTGCTTTTCACTGCGACATGGATCATCGACGCTGCCGCATTCGGCGGTGCGCTAGTCATTTCGCTGATGTTGTACATGCTGGCGCGACGCGATCTGCGCGGCAGCGCCAATTCCGACAGCAATGCGCCGCTGCTATTGCTGACTGGCGTGATTCTCGCCTCCGGTTGTATTGCGCTGGTGACCTTGATGCTATCCATTGCGCCGGATACGCGTCTGCGCGGCATGGTGTTCTGGTTGATGGGCGATCTGTCGGGAACGCAATTTCGCTGGCTGCCCTGGATAGTGTTGGGCGGCGCATTGCTGTTTTCCACACGCGCTGCACGGACCATCAATGTGATTGCACTGCATGCGGAAGCGGCGATGACGCTGGGGATCAATGTCGCCAAATTCCGCATAGGTCTTTTTCTGTGTGCTGCATTACTGACTGCAAGTGCGGTCAGTAATGCGGGTAGCATAGGATTTATCGGTCTGATAGTGCCGCACGCATGCCGCTTCGTTCTTGGCCCCGATCATCGTCTGCTGTTGCCTGCCGCGACACTGGTAGGCGGTGCTTTTCTGGTGCTGGCCGATACGCTGGCGCGCAGCATCGTCGCACCGCAGCAGTTGCCGGTCGGGGTGATCACCGCAATGATAGGTGTACCGATATTTTTGGTGCAGTTGCATCAGTTGAGAAGACATTGATGAGAAGCCGTTGATGAAAACCATCAATCTCGAATTGCGCATTGCCGGCCGCCTGCTGGTAAAGGCATTGAACTGGGAAATTCTGCCCGGTGAGTGCTGGTGCGTCATCGGCCGCAACGGCGCTGGTAAAAGCACTGTGTTGCGTACGCTGGCCGGTGTGCGTGCAACGGATGGCGGACGTATTGAATTACAGGGTCGGGCAATGTCTGACTGGCCTTTGGCGGATCTGGCACGTGCACGAGCATTTTTGCCGCAGGCGCGTAGCGATGCATTCGGCTATCGCGTAATTGAAACGGTGCTGACGGCGCGCCATCCGTATCACGAATCGGCATATTGGGAATCCGATGCTGACTATGCACTTGCGCATGCTGCCTTGCAGCTGATGGATGTGGATGCGCTGGCAGATCGGGATGTGCGGACATTATCCGGCGGCGAGCGGCAACGGGTAGCGATTGCTGCCGTGTTGGCACAGGACACACCCTTGCTGATGTTGGACGAACCGACGAATGCGCTGGATCTGGCGCATCAGGCGAGCATGATGCATTTGCTGGGCAAGCTATGCCGTGAGCAAAATAAATCGGTGCTGATGGTGAGCCACGATCTGAATCTGGCGCATGGTGTGGCAACGCATGCGCTGCTATTGATGGGTGACGGTAACTGGCATGCCGGCAAGGTCGATGACGTCATGCAGGCACCGTTGTTGAGTGCATGTCTCGGTCATCCGATCGAGATTGTCAGGCATGGCAAGCGCGTCATTTATGTGGCTGCCGAGGATGAACATGGATGAGAACGAATTCTGCATATTCATGATGCTCATGAACGGAACAAGGCATCCATGACGCGTACGCTGATCATCGGTGGCGCACGCTCGGGTAAAAGTGCGCACGCAGAAGCACTGGCCATCGCATCCGGCAAACAGCTGGTCTACATTGCGACGGCCCAGGCGCAGGATGAGGAAATGAGCGTGCGCATTCGGCATCATCGCGAGCACCGTGATGAGCAGTGGCAAACGGTGGAAGAGCCGATTGCATTGGGTGCGGCGCTAGCCGGTCACAGCGGTCCGGATACGCTGGTGATGGTTGACTGTCTGACGGTATGGCTTTCCAATCTGCTTTTTTCTGAAGCAAAAGATTTCCCCGAAATCGGTCTGATCAATCCACCCGCATCTTTTCATCGCGAGCGTGCCTTGTTTCTGCAGGCACTGGAACAGGCAAAAGGCGATGTGATCCTGGTGTCGAACGAAGTCGGGCAGGGCATCGTGCCGCAAGGTGCGGTATCACGCTGGTTCGTCGATGAAGCAGGTCGCCTGAACCAGGCTGTGGCAGCTTGCTGCGAGCGCGCAATATTCATTGTCGCCGGCTTGCCGCTGACGCTGAAAGGTTGATCCCGCAATGCGGCAACAATGGCTGCAGCCATTGAACCTGAACTGTATGGACTATTTCACAGGAAGCAAATGAAATACTTTTTCGTGCTGGCGTGTTTGCTGCTGCCCTTGCATGCCAGCGCCACGATTATCGTGCAGGACGATGTGGGCAGAACGCTTGAGTTGAAACAGCCTGCGCAAAGGATAGTCTCGCTGGCACCGCATGCGACGGAGCTGCTCTTTGCTGCGGGCGGCGGAAATCGCATCGTTGGTGCGGTCGAATATAGCGATTATCCGGCGGCGGCATTGAAGATTCCACGGGTCGGCAATTACGAGCAAATTGATATTGAACGCATCATCGCGTTGAAACCGGATTTGCTGGTGGTCTGGCCGGAGGGAAATGCGCAACGTCAGCTGGAGCCTTTGCGTAAATCAGGCATTCCCTTCTACTACAGCGAACCGGTAAAACTGCGTGATATTCCGGATAGCATTGTGCGCCTCGGCACATTGATGGGCACCAGGGCGCAGGCTGAAAAAACGGCAGCGGCCCAGCGTACCCAACTGGCGGGTTTGAAAGCACGATACGGCCATCTTTCCCCGGTGCGGGTCTTTTATCAAGTATCAGATCAGCCTTTGTATACCCTCAGCGGCAAACACATCCTGAGCGATGTCATTCATTTGTGCGGCGGTATAAATGTGTTTGCAAAGATGAACGTTACAGCCCCGGCAGTAAGCGTGGAGTCGGTCTTACTGGAAAATCCGGAAGTGATCATGACGGGTGCCTCCAAGGAGGAACAATCCGGCAACTGGAAAGTATGGCCAGCCTATCAGAGCCTGCTGGCAGTAAAAAACCATAACCTGTTTTCCATCGATGAGGATTTGCTTAGTCGTGCCGGCCCACGCTTGATCGACGGGGCAGCTCTGGTATGCGAAAAACTCGAGCGCGCGCGCAGCCATCGTGCGCGTCAGCCCTGATCCCCTGCGACGTATTCCTGTCTTGATCTTGCAGATGGGCATGATATTCTTGTCCGAAATCAGCATGCAGAGGTGAGATACAGGCTGGTTTTCAAGGGAGTCGCCGAAAATAACGCAAAAAGGGGAGTTTCATGCCTGTCATCGTCATCGCCAATCCGAAAGGCGGCGTAGGGAAGAGTACGTTTGCCACCAATCTTGCCGGCTATTTTGCAGCGCAGGGACACAAAGTCATGCTGGGCGACGTCGATGCCCAGCAATCTTCGCGCTCGTGGCTGGCATTGCGTCCCGCCTCCTTGCCGGCGATCCAGGCCTGGGAAATTGAAGACGGCCACGTCGCCAAGCCGCCGAAAGGAACCACGCACATCGTGCTGGATACGCCCGCCGGTTTCAGCGGCAAGCGTTTCGAGAAAGTGATGCAGATTGCCGACAAGGTGATCGTCCCTTTGCAGCCGTCGATCTTCGATATTCTGGCGACGCAGGAATTTTTGCAAAAGCTGCAGCAAATCAAGGGAAAATTCGATCTTGGTGTGCTGGGCATGCGTGTCAACGGCCGTACGCGTGCAGCCGATCAGCTGGCGCAATATGTGAGCGGACTCGGCATTCCGATACTCGGTTTCCTGCGTGATACGCAAAACTACGTGCAGCTCGCGGCCAACGGCGCCACGCTGTGGGATGTCGCACCTTCGCGGGTAGAGCGAGATCTGGAGCAGTGGCAGGATATCCTGAAGTGGGCCGGAAGAAAGTGATTACACCCGAGTATGCGCAATTATTGGCGCGTTACAACCGATGGATGAATGAAAAAATATACGCCGCCAGCGAACAGTTGAATGATGACGAGCGCAAGGCCGATCGTGGCGCTTTTTTCAAATCGATACATTTCACGCTGAATCATCTGATGTGGGGCGATGCGATGTGGTTGGGGCGTTTTACCAAAGGCACGGCGCTGGAAAAAACAATGCCAACAACTCCCGTCAATGTTGATATTCATGCTGACTGGAGTGAATTGAAAGCGGCGCGTATTGCATTGGATAACGCAGTCATTGTATGGTCAGATCATCTTGAGGACAGCTGGCTGGCGCAGGATTTCAGCTGGTATAGCGGTTTGACCAAAACCACGCGCACCAAACCGGCATGGCTGTTGGTCGCGCATATGTTCAATCATCAGACACATCACCGTGGTCAGGTGATGACCTTGCTATCACAACAAAAAATTGATGTCGGCGTGACTGATCTGATGATGATGCCGAATGCGAATCCGATATAAAAATGGCGCGAATTATTCGCGCCATTTTTATTTGCAGCAGCTTGCCGGTCAAATTTCCAGGTTGTCGATCAGGCGTGTGGCGCCCAATTTTGCGGCGGCGAGCACCACCAGTTTTTCGCCTTGCGCCATATCGCCGGCCGATGGTGGCTGCAGGTTACTGCGTTTGCGGATCGAGATGTAATCCGGCTTCCAGCCGCGGCTGCTCATCTCCGCCATCGCCTGCCGTTCCAGTTCAAAAATATCCAGATGACCGCTGCGTACTTCGTTGGCGACTGCATTCAGGTTGCGGAATAGCGCTGGCGCTTCTGCACGTTCTTCCGCCGATAAATACATATTGCGTGAGGACAGTGCGAGGCCATCTTCGGCGCGATAGGTTTCTGCCGCGATGATTTCGGTCGGCAGTGCGAACTGCTTGGACATATTGCGCACGATCATCAGCTGTTGATAATCCTTTTTGCCGAACACGGCCACGCTCGGCTGCACGCAGGAAAACAGCTTCAACACGATGGTCGTGACGCCGCTGAAAAATCCGGGGCGGAATTCGCCTTCCAGCGTATTGCCCAGATCGTTCGGTGGTTGTACGCGAAATTCCTGCGGCTCCGGATACAGATCTTTCTCCGTCGGCGCGAACAGGATGTAGACACCTTCTTTTTCCAGCTTCTCAACGTCAGCCTGAAACGTGCGCGGGTATCTGTCGAAATCTTCGTTAGGTCCAAACTGCAGACGATTGACGAAGATCGATGCGACGACCGGATCGCCATGCTTGCGCGCCAGGCGCATCAGCGACAGATGACCGTCGTGCAGATTGCCCATGGTCGGGACGAAGGCAGTACGGAGCTGGCCGCGCAAATGATCGCGCAATTCTTCAATACAGGAAATGATCTTCATAAGGCTGTCTTGGTGGGGTTTTGTTGCGCGTTACATGCTTGGTATGCACAAACGTCGTGATTGGTATGAATGGAGCAATGTTCAACTGGGCGCGTAAGCCAGGCGTACATAAATCGGTGCGAATGGTTCTGCCTGCGTGATTTCGATCAGGGTTTCTTTCGCCAGTTCCAGCAGGGCGACGAAGTTGACTACGACGACAGGTACGCCGCGCGAAGGATCGAACAGATCGGCGAACTCGACGAATTTGGCGGATTGCAAACGGCGCAGGATGGACGTCATGTGCTCACGCACGGATAATTCTTCGCGACTGATCATGTGATGCGCGGTCAGTTTCGCGCGTTTGATCAGGTCGGCCCATGCGGCTTGCAGATCGACTACTTCGACTTCAGGCCAGCGGGTGACGGTGTTTTGCTCGATGTAAATCTGCGTGCGCACATAATCGCGACCCAACTGAGGCAGGGCATCGATTTGCTGCGAAGCGAGTTTCATCTGTTCGTATTCGAGCAAACGGCGCACCAGCTCGGCGCGCGGGTCGCCGGCTTCTTCGCCGGTATCGGCCTTGCGTACCGGCAGCAGCATGCGCGATTTGATCTCGATCAGCATGGCCGCCATCAGCAGGTATTCAGCCGCCAGCTCGAGATTGTGCAAACGAATCTGATCGACGTATTGCAGATACTGCTTGGTCACCTGCGCCATCGGAATGTCGAGGATGTTGAAGTTCTGCTTGCGGATCAGGTACAGCAAGAGATCGAGCGGGCCTTCGAATGCTTCGAGGAAGACTTCCAGTGCATCCGGCGGAATATACAAATCCGTCGGCATGCGGAACAAGGGTTCGCCGTACAGACGCGCGTAAGCGACGCCGTCGATGACATCCGGCGTGGTATCCGGTCTGCCGTCAACTACAAGATCGGGCGCACTGGAAGGCAGGTGCGCCAGCATCGTGTTCGGCCCCTTGCTCATTTACCGAACTTTGTTTTGATACGGGTAAGCTTGCTGATCGACGTGCGAGGCCTGATTGCGCGCTTGTTGTTCCAGATCGATAGGGCTTTTATCCCACAGCAGTGCGCGACCGGCGAGCTGGGATGCTTCAAGGTTCGGGTTCTTTGCTTTCAGCGAGTCGATGAACTGCGTGATCTCGGACTGATAATTGGGGTGCTGTTTGCTGAATTTCATGGGTAAATTTTCAACTAGGTGGAATCAACCGCTATTTTACCCTGTCTTGCGCCTGCTTCCGCGAGTTTGCGTCAGGGGTAAAAAGAGCCGTTTGGAATGGGTACAATTCCGCTTGTTGGCAGTAGAGCAATGCGATACTGGTATTCTGGCAATTGCAGCCGTCTGCAGCATGTAAAAACCATGCCGGACGGCGATGGGCGACTTTGAATGGGATGGAAATGAAGAATTTTTTGCGTGCCGTGTCGGGCTTTGTCTGTGGTTTGCTGATGTTCGGCTGTAACGGCCGCGCTATCGAAGACTTCGGTTTGGAAAAATTGATCAAAGGCGTGTCGTCAGAAGCCGATGTGCGCAGTGCGATGGGGGAGCCGGAAACGGTGCGCGATGAAGATAACGGCGCGCGCACGCTCGAATATCCAAGAGGGCCGTCAGGGCATCGCACCTTCATGATCAATCTGGACGCGCAGGGCGTGTTCCAGGCTTACACGCAAGTATTGACGTCGGAGAACTTCGCGACCATCGAGGCTGGTATGAGTCGGGATCAGGTACGGCGTAAACTCGGCAGGCCGCGCACCGTCGTCAAATTCGGTTTGAAGAATGAAGAGGTGTGGGATTGGCGTTATCTGGAAGGGCCGGTTACCGAGCGTTTTTTCAACGTGCATTTCGATATCGATAGCGGCAAGGTTACCCGCACATCGGTGTCCGATCCTGTCTTGGGCTAGCGCCCCACATCAAGCCGCCAGCGCGGCACTGCGCGCCAGCGCATCGGGCAGGTTATCCAGGCAATTCTGTGGACCCAGCCGTGCGAGAAAGCCACTGCGCCGCATCAAGTCCAGCGGCTGCCGATTCGGCCCGCACAAAATCAACTGGCTGCCTTTTTTCTGCAAGGTTTTGCGCACGGTTTCCAGTGCGTCGAGTCCGGTTGCATCCAGATTGATCAATTGGTGCAATTCGAGAATCAATGCCTGTTCCGGTATCGCTTCCGCATCGATCAATCCTTCCAGCTTGTCGACGGCGCCGAAAAACAGCGAACCGAAGATCGAGTAGGCCAGTACGCCGGGTGGCAATGGTGTGCTCAGGCGATCGGACGGGATTAACTCAATACGCGTCAGACTGGAGATGCGGTAGATGAAAAAGACGCACGCCAGCACCAGCCCGACTTGCACGGCCACTGTCAGATCGACGATCACCGTCAGCAAAAAAGTCGCCAGCATCAGAATCCGATAGTTCATCGAAAAATGCCGGAGCCGCGCGAATTCATGCCATTCGCCCATATTGTAGGCAACGTATAAAAGAATCGCGGCCAGCGCAGCCAGCGGAATATTGTTGGCCAGCGGTGCTGCAATCAGCACGATCACCAGCAAGGTGAGCGCATGCAGGATGCCGGCAATCGGCGAAACAGCGCCAGCGCGGATATTGGTGACCGTGCGTGCGATCGTACCGGTGGCCGGAATGCCGCCGAAGAAAGGTACGATGAAATTGGCGAAACCTTGCGCCATCAATTCCTGATTCGGATCGTGGCGATCACCGGTGATGTTGTCGGCAACGCGTGCGCACAACAGCGATTCGATGGCGCCCAGCAGAGCAATGGTCAGCGCAGGTGGAAATAGCTGCTTGACCAGTTCCCATGTGAATTGCGGCAACGCGAAGGAGGGCAAGCCTTGCGGTATGCCGCCGAACTTGCTGCCTATCGTATCGACCTGCAGATCGAACAGGGAAACGGCGAGCGTTGCCAGCACTAGAACAAGTATCGTGCCGGGAAATGCGCGCAGTATGCGCAGTATGCGTTTGTCTTTGTGGCCTATCGCCTCATCGAGGGCGCTTTGCTTTGCTTGCCACAGCTTGGGCCAGATGAAAATCAGCAGAAGTGAAGTCAGGGCGATGGCGATGCTGGCAAGATTGAAGGAGTGCGCGTTTTCGGCCAGCGTTTGAATCTGTGCAAAAAAATCGCCCGGCATCTTCTCTATGCGCAAGCCGAAAAAATCCTTCATTTGCGACAGGGCGATCAGTACGGCAATGCCGTTGGTGAAGCCGATCACGATCGGCACCGGGATGTAGCGTATCAGTGAACCGAGGCGGAAGAATCCCATCGCACACAGCATCAATCCGGCGAAGATGGTGGCGATCAGCAGATTGGCGACACCGTATTTTTCGACGATGCCATAAATGATGACGATGAATGCACCGGCCGGCCCGCCGATCTGTATACGCGAACCGCCGAGGGCGGAAATCAGGAAACCGCCAATGATGGCGGTAAAAATACCGGCCTCCGGTTTGACCCCGCTGGCAATGGCAAATGCCATCGCCAGCGGCAAGGCGACGATGCCGACCGTCAGGCCGGCACTCAGATCACGGAAGAATGCAGGCACATCGTAGCCGCGCAAATCCTTTAGAAGAGAAGGGCGGAACGAAAATCTGAACGGCTTCATTGAATACACTCCCACAATTCACATTGCTATCGCGACGCCAGTCTATGCAGGCTTACCCTGATGGTACGTCAGTTGGGGTTTTTTGCGAAGAATGAAGAGGCTGTCATGTGCGATGCGGCGCATGCAACCTGAGTGTGCATCGTCCGGAACTGTAGCGAGAATCCGGACGATGCATCAGGCGGTGAAATGACTGTTAGCCGACGCGCATACCAGGTTCTGCACCTGGCCATGGGTTCAGGATGTAAATGCCGGGATTGGATTTTTCATCCGCTGCCGATGCTGCCAGCACCATGCCTTCGGAAATGCCGAACTTCATCTTGCGCGGCGCGAGGTTGGCGACCATCACTGTCAATTTTCCGATCAGGTCTTCCGGCTGGTAAGCGGATTTGATGCCGGAGAACACATTGCGCAAACGGCCTTCGCCCACGTCCAGCGTCAGGCGCAGCAACTTGTCCGAGCCTTCCACGTGTTCGCAATTGACGATCTTTGCAATACGTAAATCGATCTTGGAAAAATCGTCGATCTTGATTTCCGGCGCGAGTGCTTCGATGGTGCTTTCGGCTGCAACTGCAGCATCGCTCGTGCCGTTCGGTACGTTCACCGTGGCATCCACGACTGCCGGCATGTCGAACAATGCATCGAGCATTTTCGGTTCTACGCGGGTCATCAAATGCGCATACGGATTGACCTGATGATTGTGCGGTAGCGGTGTGACGACATCGCTCCACTGCAGCGGGGCGATGTTGAGCAGCGCTTCGACCTGTTGTGCCAGCGCCGGCAAGACCGGTTTCAGATAGATGGTGAGAATGCGGAAGGCTTCCAGCAGGCGGCTGCAGACTTCCTGCAGCGCAGCGCTGTTCTCCGGTTTTTTCGCCAGTTCCCATGGTTTGTTGGCATCGACATAGGCGTTGACGATGTCCGCCTGTTCCATGATGGCGCGCAGGGCTTTGCCGTATTCGCGCTGGTCGTACAGAGCTTGAATTTCCGGCGCGACCTTGCGCAATGTGCTGATGAAGGCATCGTCTGCTGTTGCCCAGTCGGTGACGACACGGCCGTCGAATTTTTTCGCAATGAAGCCGGCGGCGCGGCTGGCGATGTTGACGTATTTGCCGATCAGGTCACTGTTGACGCGCGCGATGAAATCTTCCCGGTTGAAGTCGATATCTTCGTTGCGTGCGCTGAGCTTGTTGGCCAGGTAATAACGCAGCCATTCCGGATTCATGCCCAGGCTCAGGTATTTCAATGGGTCGAGGCCGGTGCCGCGGCTCTTGCTCATTTTTTCGCCATTATTGACGGTCAAAAAGCCGTGCACGAATACCTTGTTAGGCGTTTTGCGGCCGCTGAATTTCAGCATGGCCGGCCAGAACAGCGTATGGAAGTTGACGATATCCTTGCCGATGAAATGAATCTGCTCCAATGCCGGTTCGGCCATGTAGGCATCGAAATTTTCACCGCGTTTATCGAGCAGGTTTTTCAGCGAGGCCAGATAGCCGACCGGCGCATCCAGCCAGACATAAAAATATTTGCCCGGTGCATCCGGAATTTCAATGCCGAAATAAGGCGCATCGCGCGAAATGTCCCAATCGTTGAGGCCTTCGCTGATCGTGCCATCCGGGTTGGTGCGTGCCGAAAACCATTCCTTGACCTTGTTGGCGACTTCCGCCTGCAGGTGGGCTTTGCCATCGGTATCCAGGCCCGAGACCCACTCTTCCAGAAAGGCGACGCAGCGCGGATCGGATAACGTAAAGAAAAAATGCTCGGAATTTTTCAATACCGGCGTGGCACCCGTCAATGCCGAATACGGATTGATCAGGTCGGTCGGCGAATAAACTGCAGCACAGACTTCGCAATTGTCGCCGTATTGATCCTTGGCGTGACATTTCGGGCATTCGCCCTTGATGTAGCGATCCGGCAGGAACATGTTTTTTTCCGGGTCGAAGAATTGTTCAACCGTCTTGCTGGTAATCAGTCCGGCTTTTTTCAAGTCCAGATAGATCTGCTGCGCAAGCTGGTGATTCTCCGGGCTGTCGGTCGAACTCCAATTGTCGAATACGATATGAAAGCCATCCAGATACTGCTTGCGGCCGGCGGCAATATTGCTCACGAACTCTTGCGGCGTAAGGCCGGCTTTTTCCGCTGCGATCATGATGGGCGCGCCGTGCGCATCGTCGGCACCGACGAAATCGACTTGATTGCCTTGCATGCGCTGGAACCGCACCCAGATGTCGGCCTGGATGTATTCCATGATGTGGCCGATATGGAATGCGCCGTTGGCGTATGGGAGGGCGGTTGTAACGAACAGTTTGCGCGGCAATGGATTACTCATAAGGCGGTGCTTGCGATCAAGAAGGTAATAAAGACGTAATTTTAGCAGTGCGGCGCAGGTTGACGCAGTTCGGCCCTTTATATAGTTGCGCGGGGATAGTTGTCCGGCAGTGGCGCGGATATTCGCGCAGGGCTGTGCCATCCGCATGGCGACGCGGTAAAATGGCGTTTTTTCACAGGACGGCTTTGGCAATCCAAGGCCGTTTTTATTTGTCATGACCGCTCGTACTCCTATCCGTACCCGTTTTGCCCCCAGCCCAACTGGCTATCTCCACGTTGGCGGCGCGCGCACCGCGCTTTTTTCCTGGGCCTATGCACGCCACTTCGGCGGCACCTTTGTCTTGCGTATCGAAGATACCGATCTGGAGCGTTCCACGCCGGAAGCCGTGCAGGCGATTATCGAAGGCATGGAATGGCTGGGCCTGCATCATGACGAAGGCCCGTTTTACCAGATGCAGCGTATGGATCGCTATCGCGAAGTCATCGCGCAAATGCTGGCGGCGGGTACTGCTTACCATTGTTATTCATCGTCGGAAGAAGTCGAAGCGATGCGCGAGCGTCAGCGCGCTGCCGGCGAAAAGCCGCGCTACGACGGCACCTGGCGTCCTGAAGCTGGCAAAACCCTGCCGGCGATTCCTGCTGATCGCAAGCCGGTGGTGCGCTTCTCCAATCCGACCGAAGGCGATGTGACCTGGCTGGATGTGGTCAAAGGCCAGATCACGATTTCCAATCGCGAGCTGGACGATCTGGTCATTGCGCGTCCTGACGGCACGCCGACGTACAACTTCTGCGTAGCGGTTGATGATTCGGATATGAAGATCACGCACGTCATTCGCGGCGACGATCATGTTAACAACACACCACGTCAGATCAATATTCTGAAAGCGCTAGGCGCAGAGCTTCCGCATTACGGTCACTTGCCTATGATCTTGGGTGCCGATGGTGCGAAGTTGTCGAAACGCCACGGCGCTGTCAGCGTGATGGATTATCCGGCGCAGGGTTATCTGCCGGAAGCGATGCTCAACTACCTGGCGCGACTGGGCTGGAGTCACGGCGATGATGAAGTGTTCTCCATGGAGCAGTTTACGGAATGGTTCGATCTGGATCATTTGACCAAGTCGCCGGCGCAATTCGATCCGGAAAAACTCGACTGGGTAAATAATCACTATATCAAGCAAGCAGACAACACGCGCCTGGCTGGATTGATCAAGCCGATGATGGAAAGTCTCGGCGCGCAATTTGATAATGCCCCTGATCTGCCGGCAGTCATCGGCTTAATGAAAGAGCGCGTCAAGACCTTGAATGAGTTGGCGGTCACTGCGATGCTGTTCTATCGCCAGCCAGCACCAGATGCAGCATTGCTGACGCAGCACCTGACCGATGCGGTCAAACCGGCACTGTCGCAATACGTAGAACAACTGAAGACAGTCGCGTGGAGCAAGGATGCATTGTCTGCGGCACTGAAGGAAGTGCTGGCTGCGCATAAGTTAAAGATGCCGCAATTGGCAATGCCTTTGCGCTTGATCATCACCGGACAATTGCAAACACCATCGATCGATGCAGTGGTTGAGTTGTTTGGTCGCGAGGTCGTATTGGCGCGTATTGCAAATTATCTTTAATAAATTTCAAAAGAGCATTTACATAGTGAGAAAACCTTTGCTATAATCTCGCTTCTGCACTCGAGGGGGTATAGCTCAGCTGGGAGAGCGCTTGCATGGCATGCAAGAGGTCAGCGGTTCGATCCCGCTTATCTCCACCACCGATTTTGCAGAAGGTCAGTATCAAGGACAGTTTTATGTCCCCATCGTCTAGAGGCCTAGGACATCACCCTTTCACGGTGAGTACAGGGGTTCGAATCCCCTTGGGGACGCCAAATTCCAGATTCGTCTGGTACGAAAAAAGCTCTGATTATTCAGGGCTTTTTTCGTTTCTGGCTACTACGCAGTGCGAAATCGTCTTGCTACACAAAACGATTTCGCACGTGTCAGGGCAACATCTTCCCATGTCGTATCAGCAGTTTGCGGTGAGCGTATTTTTAATATGCTCCCGGAAGCCTCGCATCTTTCGTTCTGTTTTCTTCGTGCCGAGCATTCCGTTGCACGTTCAACTTCATCTTGCGCCTTGATGGGTTCACGCCAATTGCGTGGCATGACTTGCCATTATTCGACGTCGCTACCTTCGTGACTATATTTCATTGAGATGGATCGTCAGGCAATTCAGTATTTTCAATAGTCAATCACTGCGTGTACGTTGAAATCGCAGTATGCGTTGGCGCACCTCGATGTTTATCAGACTCCTTTCAGTAAGGTGCACTCGTCGGTATCTGCGTTGCCATACGAAGAGTGTCGCCAAGAGTCTTGCCCCAAGGTTCTGCATCGCTCAAAAATCTCAATCTTCTTTGTGTTGCGCCACAAAATAAAAATCCTGATATATTTGCTGCCTAGGCAGCTATTGACTGATCAGCTATTTAAGTGGCGCACATATGAGTAAATTTGAAAAAATATTTCCGTCCGGTGGATGGTGCGTAGAAGAGAGTGTGGGTTATCTGCTGGCACGCTCTCGCACCAAGCTTGTGAAAGCGGTTGATATCGAACTGGCACAGCACGACATTACGCATGCACAAGGCAGCATGTTGCTGATGCTTTCTTCAGGTAATTGTTCAACAGCCGCCGAACTGTCGCGCGAGCTGTATATCGACTCTGCTTCGATTACGCGCATGATCGACAGGCTCGAGAAGCGCGGACTGATCGTTCGTATGCCATGCAGCGACGACCGGCGCGTCATTAATCTGGAACTGACCGAAGTCGGCGCTGAGCTCGCCGCTCGTTTGCCGGATTTGTATATGGGCGTACTGAGTCATCATTTTGCCGATTTCACTGTCGATGAAGTGGCCACGCTCAAGACTTTGCTGCGCAAGCTGTTGTTTGGTTCATCCGAAACCGCTGGCAAGGATGCAAAAGCCGGGAGCGCATGATGAAAAATTCCGTAAATTTTTCTTTTGCTTCGCGCCGCAGTCTGCTTGCGGCGAGTTGTGCCGTCGTGCTGCTGAGCGCCTGTGCCAGTTTCAAGGGAATAGACGCCAGCGCCAAGCTGCGGCAGCCTGGCGACTATGCAACTGCAGCCTCCTTGCCTGATCAGCATGGGCAATGGCCGGATGCTTCGTGGGCGCACACCATAGGCGGTGCATCGTTGCAAGCCTTGATCGACGAGGCGATTGCGGGCAATCCGAATCTGCAGATTGCCGCTGCACGTGTTGCTGCTGCGAGCGCTGTCGCTGAAGCGGCTGGTGCAGCCAGCAGCCCTGCATGGTCGGCAAATTTCAAAAGCACGTATCAACGTTTCAGCGAAAACTACATTATTCCGCCGCCCTATGCCGGCTCCTATCAATCGGATAATTCGCTGACGCTGAATTTTTCCTACGACTTCGATTTCTGGGGCAGGCATGCAGCCGAACTGCGCAGTGCGCTATCGCAAGACAAGGCTGCGCAGGCAGAACAATACAATGCGCGGCTGGTGATCGCGACTTCGGTGGCACACGCCTGGATACAGCTGGCAAGACTATATGCGCAACTGGATTTGAACCAGCAGCAACTCGAGGTGAGCGGCAAGATTGCACACCTGACGCAATTGCGTTTCAAGGCCGGGCTGGATGCGAAATCGGAGAGTCAGCAAACGCGGCAGCAAGTAGCGAGTCTGGGTGCGGAACGTGAACAGTTGCAGGAGCAGATTGCACTGACGCGCAACCAGCTGGCGGCGCTGCTTGGACAAGGGCCTGATCGCGGCCGGCAGATCGAACGACCAACATTGCCTGCCGATGTGGCGACTGCCTTGCCGGATGCATTGCCTCTGGCATTGCTGGGGCGGCGTCCCGACATCGTTGCCGCACGCTGGCAGGTGGAAGCGGCCGATGGCGGTATTGCTGCGGCCAGGACTGCGTTCTATCCCAACGTCAATCTGATGGCCTTCGCCGGTTTCTCCAGCATCGGCCTGAGTAATCTGCTGCAAAGCGGCAGCCGTGTGGTCGGCATAGGCCCGGCCATCAGCGTACCGATTCTGGAAGGCCGTACTCTGCGCGCCAATCTGAAAGGGCGCGTAGCCGAATACGATGGCATGGTCGCCACCTACAATCGCGCATTGACTGATGCCTTGCATGATGTCGCCGACCAGGTGACATCCATGCGCGCTGTTGCCTTGCAAAGCGAACAGCAGCAGCGTGCGACGCAAGCCGCTGCCGGCAATCTGGATCTGGCGCAGCAACGCGAACGGGTAGGCACCACCAATATGCTGCCGGCCTTGAGCGCGCACATGACCCTGCTGGCACAACGACGCATGGACCTTGATCTGCAGGCACGTCGCAGCGATCTGCGCGTGGGCTTGATCAAGGCGCTGGGTGGCGGTTTTGACGCCCAGTCGCAAGACCTTGCCAAAGAAAATCCCACTCCACTGAATATTCCCACCTCTGTGAGAAGCGCATCATGAATACGACCAGCCCGGCAGCAGAAACTTCCAACTCCAATAACAATGGCAAGCGTCGTCGTCATCTTATTATTGTTTCCATCCTGCTTGTGTTGTTGCTGATTGCCTACGGTCTGTGGTGGGCGATTTATGCGCGTCATTTTGAAGAGACCGATGATGCGTATGTTGCAGGTAATGTAGTGCAGGTGACGCCGCAGGTGGGCGGTACGGTGGTCGCCATTCATGCAGACGATACGGAACTGGTGCAAGCCGGCATGCCGCTGGTCGAACTCGATCACAGCGATGCCAAGGTAGCGCTGAATCAGGCGGAAGCGCAACTGGCGCAAACGGTGCGCGAAGTACGTACGCTCTTCGTCAACAACGGTACGCTGAATGCCAATGTGGCTTTGCGGGTTGCCGATGTGGCGCGTGCCCGGGCCGATCTGGCGCGTCGTCAGGAATTGAGTGGCACCGGCGCGGTATCGAAAGAAGATCTGGAGCATGCACGCAGTGCATTGCAAACGGCGGAATCCGCATTGCAGGCCACCCGCGAGCAGCTGGCATCGAACCAGGTGTTGACTGATCGCACTTCGGTTGCGAGCCATCCGAATGTGCAGCGTGCCGCCGCACAGGTGCAAGCCGCTTATCTTGCATTGGCACGCAACACCTTACCGGCGCCTATCACCGGTTATGTTGCCAAGCGTTCGGTGCAGGTCGGCCAGCGCGTCGCACCCGGCACACCGTTATTGTCTGTAGTGCCGCTGACCACCTTGTGGGTAGATGCCAACTTCAAGGAAGTGCAGGTTGCCAGAATGCGTATCGGCCAGCCGGTGACCCTGCATTCCGACCTGTACGGCAGCAGTGTTGAATATCATGGCAAGGTGGCAGGTCTGTCGGCTGGAACGGGGGCCGCCTTTGCCTTGCTGCCGACCCAGAATGCCAGCGGCAACTGGATCAAGGTGGTGCAACGCATCCCGGTGCGCATTGCGCTGGACCCGAAAGAGTTGACTGAACGTCCTCTGCGCGTGGGTTTGTCCATGCAGGTTGAAGTGGATATCGCGCATGCGGAAGGTACCTCGCTGACAGCGGTGACGGCAGCACGCACTGAACCGGTGTATCAAACCGCAGTATTCGACAATGCCGGACATGAAGCAGAGGCGCGTGTGGCGCAAATCATTGCTGCCAACAGCAATGTCGCGCTGCCGACTACACACTAAATCATGAGTGCAACTCCCGCTTCCGCGCTGACGCCGCTGAACGGCACGCGACTCGTCGTCGGTACGGTAGCCCTGTCGCTGGCGGTGTTCATGAACGTACTCGATTCATCGATTGCGAACGTGTCGATACCGGCGATTTCAGGCGATCTCGGTGTGTCGCCGCAGCAGGGTACGTGGGTGATTACGTCGTTTGCGGTGGCAAATGCGATTTCGGTGCCCTTGACCGGCTGGTTGACGCAGCGCTTCGGCCAGGTGCGTTTATTCATCAGTTCCATCCTGCTGTTCGTGCTGGCTTCGTGCCTGTGCGGTTTGGCCCCGAGCATAGAAATCCTGATTGCTGCACGTGTCTTGCAGGGCGCGGTGGCTGGGCCGATGATTCCCTTATCGCAGGCACTGCTGCTGTCCAGTTATCCGCCCGCGAAGAGCGGGATGGCACTGGCGTTCTGGGGCATGACGACGCTGGTGGCGCCGATTATGGGGCCGTTGCTGGGTGGCTGGATATCGGATAACTACACATGGCCGTGGATCTTCTACATTAATATCCCGATCGGTATTTTTGCTGCGTGGGCTACGTGGTCTATCTATCGCGAACGTGAATCGAAAACCTACAAGCTGCCGATCGATAAGGTCGGTTTGGTCTTGCTGGTGCTGTGGGTAGGTTCATTGCAATTGATGCTGGACAAGGGCAAGGAACTGGACTGGTTCCATTCTGGCGAAATCATTATTCTTGCGTCGGTTGCGGTGGTGTCTTTCATCTATTTCATTATTTGGGAAATCGGTGAAGAGCATCCGGTGGTGGATTTGTCCTTGTTCCAAGGCCGTAATTTCAGCGGTGGTGTAATTGCTATTTCAGTTGCCTACGGTTTGTTCTTCGGCAGTCTGGTGATTCTGCCTTTATGGTTGCAAACGCAGATAGGCTACACGGCGACGGAAGCTGGCAAGGTGATGGCGCCGGTCGGTATCTTCGCAATTATCTTGTCGCCTATCGTCGGCAAGCTATTGCCGAAAATAGATGCGCGCTGGGTGGCGACCACGGCCTTCCTGATTTTTTCGCTGGTGTTCTTCATGCGTGCGGAATTTACGCAGGATGTGGACATGATGACGCTGATGATTCCTACCGTGATTCAGGGTGCGGCGATGGCGATGTTCTTCATTCCGTTGACCTCCATCATCCTGTCCGGTCAATCACCAGACAAGATACCGGCGGCGGCAGGTTTGTCCAACTTCGTGCGTATCATGTTCGGCGGTATCGGTACTTCCGTGATGTCCACGATGTGGGATAACCGTACCATCCTGCATCACGCGCAATTGGCTGAATACACAGGCACACATAATTCGGCTTTTACACAAGCGGTGAGTACCTTGATGGCGCGCGGGATGTCGGAGCAGGCGGCATGGGCGGTGATAGACAGGCAGATGACTGTGCAGGCCAGTACCTTGGCGGCGACCGATTTGTTCTGGATGTCCGGCATCATGTTCCTGTGTCTGATCGGTTTTATCTGGATTACCAAACGCAGCAAAGCCAGCGGTGGTGCAGATGCAGCCGGCGCGCATTGATACAGTAGGCATGAATTATTCAATACCTTGTTTCGTGCATCGTCTATCATGCCGGGATTGATTTTTTGGCACGCCGTATGAATTTTCCACCAACCTTGCATCTGTTTTGCCGTGTCGTCGATAACTACGGCGACATCGGTATTTGCTGGCGTCTTGCGCGGCAATTGCAGCAGGAACATGGCGTTATCGTCACCTTGTGGGTAGACGAATTGGCCAGCTTCCAGCGGATTTGCCCTGAGGTGGCGCTGGATACCGAAATCCAGCAAGTCGCCGGTGTGACGGTACGCCATTGGCGTAATCAGGATGGCGTATTTTCAGCAGACGATGTTGCCGATATCGTCATTGAATTTTTTGCCTGCGATATTCCTCCCGGCTATATAGCCGCCATGGCAGAGCGCAATCCGCGTCCGGTATGGCTCAACCTCGAAGGCCTGACGGCGGAAGAATGGGTGGAAGGTTGCCATACCTTGCCGTCGCCGCATCCACGCCTTCCACTGACCAAACATTTTTTCTTCCCTGGTTTCACCAGTAAAACGGGTGGTCTGCTGTGTGAATCTGCACTGGAAGAAGAACGCCGGAAATTTCAATCGGATGCTGTGGCTGTGGGTGCTTTTCTTGCGCAGTTCGGTGTGACGCCGGCAGAAATGGCATCGTTAAAGATTTCCCTGTTTTGTTATCCGCATGCGCCGGTTACCGCGCTGTTCGATGCATGGCAAAACGGCGCGTCGGCCATCACTTGTCTGGTGCCGGAAGGCGTGGCGGTCGAGGCGGTGCAGTCCTTTCTGGGAATGGATGCGCAAGCGGGGGCAGTACAAACGCGCGGCGCGCTCACTGTACGTATCCTGCCCTTTGTTGCGCAATCCGACTACGACAGGCTGTTATGGGCTTGCGACATCAATTTCGTGCGGGGCGAGGATTCATGGGTGCGTGCGCAGTGGGCCGGCAGGCCGTTTATCTGGCATATCTATCCGCAGGACGAAAATCTGCATCACAAGAAATTGCGCGCCTTCCTGGAGCGTTATGCAATCGATATGGCAAGTTTGATGGCTTTTTCCCTGCGCTGGAATGGTGCCGCGACTGGGCTTGCGGAAGGGCCGGCGGACTGGTCTGTGATTTGGCAGCGACTGCAAGCCGACCGGGCCTGCATGGAGCGCCGGTCGGCCGATTGGCAGCGGCAGATGCTGGAAAATGGTGATCTGGCTGGCAATTTGCTGAAATTTGCGGGAGCGCTGCACTCAGCAGCGGCAAAAAATTAGGTATAATTCGCGGTTAATTTATAACGTTTTCTTTTCGATCAAACGTGAGCTTACGGCGTTTTTGCCTGCAGGCGACAGATGATTTTTATGCAACCTACTTTTTTACACTTACTATGAAACCTGCAAAAGAAATTCGCGTTGGCAATATCATTATGGTCGACAGCAAACCTATGATCGTGCTGCGCTCCGATGTCAATGGTTCGAGCCGCACCGGCTTCACCTACAAATGGAAGATGAAAAATCTTCTGACGAACACCCCGATGGAAAACGTTTTCCGCGGCGACGACAAGTTCGACGTTATCGTTCTGGACAAGAAACCGGTTACTTATTCTTACTTTGCCGATCCATTGTTTGTATTCATGGATGAAGAATACAACCAGTATGAAATCGAAGAAGAAAACCTGGGCGATGCGCTGCATTACCTGAAAGAGGGTATGGAATGCGAAGCGGTGTTCTATGACGGCAAGGCGATCTCGGTTGAATTGCCTATCACCATTGCACGTCAGGTCGTCTACTCCGAGCCTGCAGTCAAGGGCAATACTTCCGGCAACGTCCTGAAGGAAGCCATTATTGAAAATGCGGTCGAAGCACATCGCCACACCGTTCAAGTGCCGTTGTTTGTCAGCACCGACGACGTGATTGAAATCGACAGCCGCACCAATGAATACAAGCGCGTGGTTCGTAACTGATAGACGATTCAAGCCGTATGTAAAAAAAGCGCTGCAGGTATTCCTGCAGCGCTTTTTTTTTGCCCTGTCTGCGCAGTTAACGCGCGTCCCGGATATGGGCGATGCGTTCTGTGGTCGATGGATGGCTGGACAGATAAGGCGACGGCTCTTGTTCCTGCGTTTGCATTTTTTCAAAGCCGCGGGCGAGCTGTGACAGGCTGAGGCCGTTTGTCTTCATCATGGCAATCGCATAGTCGTCGGCTTCCCGTTCGGCGTCGCGTGAATACTTCATATCCAGCATCAGGGTCGGAATGTTGGCAATGATCGCCGAGACGTCGCCAAAGATCACCGTGACCACGGCGCCGATGGCCGAGCTTTGCACGATGCGCCGCATCAGATGGCGTTCATGCAGATGGCCAAGTTCATGCGCCAGCACGCCCATGATCTGCTCATCGTTATCCAGCAACTTCACCAGTTCATCGGTCATGATGATTTGTCCCGAAGGCAGCGCAAATGCATTCGGACCGATATTGCTTTTGCGGAAAACGAGCTGGTAATCCGGCGCGCCTTCTCTGGGAGGCAGCAGCTGTTTGAAATGCGTGGCAATTTCAGTTTGTCTGGCGAGCGGCAACTGGCTGGGCGCGAGGATGCGTTTGTCGAGAAATTCCAGCATGCCGCTACTGATGGAACGTTCCACTTTTTCAGGCAAGGCCTTGGCAATGGCCTCTGCCGCCAGCGGCAAGCCGTATGAATATCCCAGTGCAAGAACCAGCACGGTGGCAGCAAACGCGAGCAGGGCGCCACGCCAGCTTTGCTGCGCGCGTACGACGATGGAGTCCTGATGGCCGGTAGCGGCGAGCAGGGCATCGAATGCGCGCGTGTCGTGGATTTCCAGATAGGCATCGTCTGGGAAGGTCACCTTGCGGCTGATATTGCGCGCGCGTTCCGATACGCGCAATTCGGCGATAGCACAACTGCGCTCGGCATCGCCGGTAATCACTGCCATCCCGTCCTCTACCGATAGCGTCACGCGATGCGCGCGCGAAGTCTTGCCATCGAAGTAGAGAGCGGGAATTTGCATGGAAGCTGAAATGGCTATGGGCATTACAGCGATAGATCGAAGTCGAGCAGATCGGCCACACCTTCACCCGTGGCTGAGACCTGTGCCTGGGTTGCCGCGATGAAATGATCCAGACTGCCATCCGGCGTCAGCGACATCGATTGCACCCGATAGCGCATCGCGCGTATCTGCGCAAACGGCAGGAATAATCCCAGCGTACAAATGATCGCGATGATATTGGTCACTGCAATGAATGCCATCGTGCCCCATTTCATGTTGCTGTGAAATTGATGTGCATCGAGCTGTGTGTTATTCCAGATCAGGTTTTGGATCAGTGTCGCAAAAATCGGGAAGATCAGAAACATCCAGACATACAAGGCAAGTATAAAAACCATTATCGCCAGTATGCCGGCGTTACTGGATTCGATATGACTCATGTCACCTGCAGCAATCATGCTGAACAAGGTGCCGCCCAGTGCGAGAGAAATCGCAATGCAGCCGGCCAGCCAGATGATGAAAACCAGCAGATATGCCTTGTAAAAACTGCCGACCGATCCGGTAAAGGAAAAATGGCTGGCGCCGAAGCGACTCTCTTCATGCTGAAATTTCTTCATTCGCTGGTGGGCAAAAGGCAGTAGCAGTGACAGGGTAAGACCGGCCAGAATCGGAAAGGCAAGGTACACCGTGTAAACACGGCTGATCGTTCCGGCAAAGCCGAAGCGGATGCCGCGATAACTTGAGTTATACAGTTTGAACTGCAGGCTTTTCCAGATCAGCCAGGGTGCAAGCAGTGCCATTGCAATGATCATCAGCAAACCTATCAAGCCCGACATTTCAAACGCCAGGTTGTAAATCACAATCATGATGACGGCGACGATGCGTCCTTTCAGAATCGCAACAGGATTGCCATGGTATTCAAAGCTGGAGCCGGCAACGCTGGTGCTGTTATAAAAATACTTGCTGCGACGCACTTTGGCCCAGGCAGAATAAATACCCAGAGTCACGATGGAAAGCAGCAGATTGACGATCCAGATGCGGAAGTATTCGCTGCCGCTGCCGCTACCGCTGAATGAAAAGCGCAGAGAACTCTGCGTTTGTAGATGATATTCGCCTGCTATGTGAGAAGCATCCGCCATTTATTTCTCCCTGGAATTTTATTTTTATACAGACAGCGATGCATGGTTGCCTGCCGGATATGGATTGTCAAGCTGGCCGTCATGGTCTGTGGCATCTCGGCAAACGTCGATGAAAATTTTCATGCCTTGCTCTTCCTTGTCGCAGGAAAATTGCACGCATCTGTTTGATCGCATTGCATTTTCAATTGCACGCGATGTATTTGGTCTGCCCAAATGCATGTGTAATTTTGCTTGTGTGCATCTGATTAAAATTTAATCAGATTGATTTTGTAAAAGTTGTAACAGATACGAACTTTCATCGCAGTGTACGTACCAATTGCAGATGTATCAGGCAGCGAGCATTACTTGTCTGCAAGTTGCATTTTCGAAGTGCACATCAGCTTAGGCTACACGATCGTTTACGCGCGATGCGCAGCTGATGCTGTGAGCGTATTTGCTCAATGCATTTACTCAAATTTATTACGTCATCTCGACAATTATTTTCAGGAGATTTCATGCTTCGTTCCGACACGCTTTTTGGCAAGCGAGAATCCAATACGCCAAATCCTTCGTTGAGCACAAACAGCTCTCCAGCGCTGTCAACAACGACGGGTCAAGGTTTTAACAAGCCAGTGTCTTCTTCTGCTGGTGGCTTCAACAGCCCGGCTTCCACCCATGCTTCCAACCCCAGCGTGAATGAAGTCGGCAGCAAACTGATCGTCGGCCCCAACATCAAACTCAAGGGAGTGGAAATCACCGATTGCGATACGCTGGTGGTGGAAGGCTTCGTTGAAGCAACGATGGATTCGCGCGTCATTCAAATCGCGAAGGAAGGTTCATTCAAAGGCTCAGCCGGCATCGATATCGCTGAAATTCACGGTACCTTCGATGGCGAGTTGACGGTGCGTCAGAAACTGGTGATTTATGCATCCGGTAAAGTGTCCGGCAAGATTCGTTACGGCAATGTCGTGATCGAAGAAGGCGGCCAGTTAATGGGCGATGTGCAAGTGGTGGGCGCGAATACGTCCATGCCGCCCAAGGGATTGACGGTAGCAAAAGCAGTTTAAGTTTCCATACACTGTGTTCCCAGCCTGTTGTCGGCGCCTGTTCATGGCGGTGACAACAGGTTTTTGTCGTTTCCGATTTTTCCTTGAATTTTCTCTTGCGCAATACCGGATAGCTGGCGCATTGTGTCCAGGTGCACAAGCCGTGCGTCAATCCATTGACCTTGCTTGTATCCCGGCATCTCTTTTTCCATTCGAATCATGATCATGTATCCGCAATACATACTTAATTTGTCATGTCTGGATCAGCGCGGCATAGTGCAACGCGTATCGGCTTATTTAGCCGGGCACGGTTGCAATATTCTTGATTCCGCCCAGTTTGGCGACGCGCAGTCCAAACTCTTTTTCATGCGTGTGCATTTTTCTGTCGAAGAAGAAACGCTGACAGACGAAGTATTGCGCAGCAGTTTTGCCGCGCTGGCTGATACGATGCAGATGGACTGGCAACTGCATGACGCGCACAAAAAGCCGCGCATGTTGCTGATGGTGTCCAGTATCGGGCATTGCCTCAACGATCTGCTGTTCCGCTACAAAAGCGGTTTGCTGCCTGTCGACATTCCGGCAATCATCTCCAACCATACCGATTTTTATCAGCTGGCCGCAAGTTACAACATTCCTTTTCACCATCTACCGCTGGCTACCGGCGCGCCGGAAAGCGCGAAACGGATGCAGGAAGAGCGCATCCTGGAAATTGTCAAAGCCGCCGACATCGATCTGATCGTGCTGGCGCGTTACATGCAGATTCTGTCACCGGAAATGTGTACGGCGCTGGAAGGTCGTGCGATCAATATCCATCATTCCTTCCTTCCCAGTTTCAAGGGTGCCAAGCCGTATTATCAGGCACATGACCGTGGCGTGAAATTGATAGGCGCGACTGCGCATTTCGTTACAGGCCATCTGGACGAAGGCCCGATCATCGAGCAGGATGTCGCGCGTGTCGATCATGCGATGGATCCGGCTACGTTGACTGCGATTGGACGCGATGTCGAATGTGTGGTGCTGGCGCGTGCGGTGAAGTATTTTGTTGAGCATCGAATTTTGCTGAATGGGCAGAAGACGGTGGTGTTCAAGTAGGTTTGTTCGCGCTTGTTTGTATCCGCTGGTTTGTTGGAAATACCACTTGATTTATTGGGTGGCATTTTTATTTGTGGGGATGATTCTTTTTGATACTCAGTTGCCGGGGATGGCCCGGCAGCCACTTACTTGCTTTGCTTCGCCAAAGAAAGTAAGCAAAGAAAGGCGACGCAAAGCCGTTGCCCGCTGCGCGGGTTCCCAAGTCAAACGATCATCAGTCGGGAGCACAAACAAACTCGCCTTCGGCTCAAACAGGTTTGCGCTCTTTATCCGCCTGACGATCGCTTGCCTTGGCAACGTCACATGCGGTTAAGGTCAAAAGCAACCGCAACCGCAACCGCAACGTCTACACCTTAACCATTTATTGATTGTTGAGTTAGTTCGCGACAATGCTGTTGTCGTTGAACTGTCGTTGAAGTTCGCCCGCTGTGACGCTGCCGTTTGTGCAAAGCAGAAAATGGAAAAAGAAGTGAACGTTGTTTGAGCCGAAGGCGAGTTTCGTTCGCTTCCCATTTTTTGCTTTGCACAAACGGGAACCCGAAGGGCAGCGGCTGTGCGGTCGCCTTCTTTTGCTTACTTTTCTTGGCGAAGCAAGAAAAGTGAGTAGCCGCCGGGCTACCCCCGGCAACTGAGTATCAAAAAATACAGTGGGACGAGTAACAAAGGAAGGCCATAATTTCCAATCACTGAACAGAAAATTCATGGCAAAAAAAAGACGCGTCAAACGCGTCTTCTTCCTTCATCGTTCAAAGAAAAAATATCAAGCCAATACACGTTTCAGGAAATTGCTGAGATCAATAATCTCCTCCATACACACCGAATGCGGCATATCGTACTCATGCCATTCAACTTCGTAGCCGTGCTTTTGCAGCAAGGCCAGCGTTTGCTGCGCGCGCGTGATCGGAATGACCTGATCGTCTCGGCCGTGGCAGTAGAAGATAGGTGTGTGCTGGTTGGCGGCGCTACGTTCTGCTTCAAACGAATCTTCCAGCGGCAGATAACCGGACAGGCACAGCAGGCCGCCGAGTTTTTCCGGATGGCGCAGCGCAGTCTGGAATGTCATTGCGCAACCTTGCGAGAAGCCGGCGATCAGGATTTTGTCGGCGGCGATGCCGCGTTCCTTTTCACGGTCTATCAATGCATTGATGTCGACTTGCGAATCGCGCACGCTTTTTTCGTCGTCGTCGCGGCCGAACTCAGTCGCTGAGATGTCGTACCAGGCCGGCATCATGCGGCCGCCATTGATGGTGACTTCCAGCATCGGTGCATGCGGGAAAACGAAGCGGATGCCAGGGCAGCCTGTGAGGTCCAGTTCCTTGACGATAGGCACGAAGTCATTGCCATCGGCGCCGAGGCCATGCATCCAGATGACGGCTACGGTTGGGTTAGGTGCGGTAACGAGTTCGACGGTTTTCAGAGTCATGATGTGATATGAAATTACGGAAAAAATTGCTAAGAATTATTTTGCTGGGCGGATCGCGTGTTTGGGGCGCCATGCCTTGCAGACGGCTTCATTGGTTTCAACGTAGGGGCCGCCCATCAGGTCTATGCAATAAGGAACGGCAGCAAAGATGCCGCCGACGAGCTGCTTGCCGTCTGCATCTTTCAAGCCTTCCAGCGTTTCCTTGATGGATTTCGGCTGGCCGGGGAGGTTCATGATCAATGCAGCGTGACCTTCCGTTTCGCGGATCACGGTAACCTGGCGCGACAGGATCGCAGTTGGTACGAAGTGCAGACTGATCTGACGCATCTGTTCGCCGAAGCCGGGCATTTCCTTGGTGCCGACAGCGATGGTGGCTTCGGGCGTTACGTCGCGCCGGGCCGGGCCGGTGCCACCGGTAGTGATGACCAGATCGCAGTGCTCGACGTCGACCAGTTCGATCAGCGCTTTTTCAATGGCAGCCTGTTCATCCGGGATCAGGCGCGTTTCCATTGTCCATGCGCTGCTGAGCGCGGCGCTGAACCAGGCCTGCAAGGCAGGAATGCCCTGGTCTTCATATACGCCGCTGGAGGCACGGTCGGAAATCGACACCAGGCCGATTTTCAATTCGTCAGGATTACTCTTCTTCGACATCGTCTTCCTCATTGTTGTCTTGCGCAGCCGGAGCCTGCAGGGATTTCAAAATCTGGAAAATTTCGCGATACGCTTTCGGCGGCTTGCTTTCAGCTTGTTCCTTGCGCGCATTGCGTATCAGGGTGCGTAGTTGTTGTGCATCCAGCTGCGGATTTTCTTCCAGTAAAACGGTCAGGGCTTTATCGTCGGTCAGCAATTTGTCGCGCTTGCGTTCGATCGCATGCAGCGCGGCTGTTTCGGATTTGGATGCGCCTTTCCAGCTGTCGAGCATTTTTTGAATGGCAACGAGTTCGTGCTCTTCCAGCGTACGCATTTTCTTGCCGACATATTGTGTCTGGCGACGACGACCTTCATGATCCTTGATCAACTGGCATTCGAGAATGGCGTCGCGCACGTCTTCCGGCATAGGTACGCGTTTGACGCGATCGCGCGGTTCGGCAATCAGCTCTTCACCCAGTTTTTGCAGGGCGGTCATCTGGCGTTTGAGCTCGGATTTGGACGGGCGCTCGTATTCCTGCTCGAATTCGGTGGATTTGAAGCCGCAGGAGCCTCGATTTGGATTTGGCATGATGGGAATTGATAAGGCGCGTAGCCATTCTGTAAACGACTGCTATCATAACTGTTTTAGACGCATTTCCGAAGAAAACGACCCCCATGAGCGATTCAGTGTTTATACATAGTCAAGATCAGTTAAAGCAACTTGCACAGGATGTGCTGCGTTACGCAAAAGAAAAAGGCGCATCCAATGCAGCTGTCGAGATCAGCGAAGGCAGCGGTTTGTCGGTTTCAGTACGCAAGGGCGGCGTGGAAACGATAGAACAAAACAAAGACAAGGGCATGGGCGTCACGGTTTATCTGGGTGAAGAACGCCATATCCGTCGCGGTAATGCGAGCACCTCTGATTTCTCGCAAAAGGCCTTGAAGGATACGGTCGAGGCGGCGTACAACATTGCAAGATTTACAGCAGAAGACGATTGCGCCGGTTTGCCGGACGAAGACATGCTGGAACGCAATCCGCGCGATTTGCAACTGTGTTATCCATGGCTGATTTCGACGGAGGAAGCAGTCGAACTGGCCAAACGCGGTGAAGCGGCGGCCTTTGCTGTCGACAAGCGCATTACCAACAGCGAAGGTGCCAGCGTCTACGCCCAACAATCGCATTTTGTGTCCGCCAATTCGCGCGGCTTTATCGGTGGTTATCCCTACTCGCGTCACACCATTTCGGTAGCGCCGATTGCCGGCAAAGGCAGCAATATGCAACGCGACGACTGGTATTCATCGATGCGGGACCCAGCCAAACTGGCGGCACCGGAAACCATCGGACGTTATGCCGCGCAACGTGCACTGGCACGTTTGAATGCGCGCAAGCTCGATACGCGCAAATGCCCGGTTCTGTTTGAAGCACCACTGGCGGCCGGCCTGCTCGGCGCATTCGTGCAGGCAGTGTCTGGCGGTGCGCTGTATCGCAAATCCACCTTCCTGCTCGATTCGCTCGGCAAATCTGCATTCGCCTCGCATGTGCAAATTACCGAAGATCCGCACGTCATAGGCGCAGTGGGTTCCTCGCCGTTCGATGAAGAAGGCGTGAAAACCAGTCGCCGCGATGTGGTGAAAGATGGTGTGGTGCAGGGATATTTTCTGTCGACTTATTCTGCACGCAAGCTTGGCATGCAAACGACCGGCAATGCCGGCGGTTCACATAATCTGACGATGACGTCTTCGCTGACGCAACCGACAGACGATTTCAAGGCCATGCTGAAAAAACTCGACACCGGTTTGCTGGTGACCGAGCTGATGGGGCAGGGCGTGAATTACGTGACCGGCGATTACTCGCGTGGCGCTTCCGGATTCTGGGTGGAAAAGGGTGTGATCCAGTATCCGGTGGAGGAAATCACGATTGCCGGCAACATGAAAGATATCTTCATGCAGGTCGTCGCAATCGGTGCCGATACGCTGATGCGCGGAACGAAAAATACGGGTTCGATATTGATTGAAAATATGGTGGTTGCTGGTGGTTAATACGGCGTTTTCGTAGTATGGTTATGCTAGTTGTCTAGAGTGTAAAGCTGCAAAAAATTTCTACTTCGCGCTGCTTACATAACACTTACAACCTAATTTTTATTATGCATTTTCACCATCTGTAAAGATGGAAATGTTTAATAGAAGTCTTGTCGTTAACCAAATCAGGAGACAAAATGGAACGTCGTTCATTCCTCAAGAAAGCAGCAGTAGGCGCATCGGTAGGTGCGGTTGCCGTGCCTTCTTTTGCACAAGCCAACCCAACGATCAATTGGCGTTTGGCGTCCAGCTTCCCTAAATCGCTTGATACGATTTACGGCGCGTCGGATGTGTTTACCAAACGTGTTTCTCAACTGACCGACGGTAAATTCAATATCCGTCCTTTCGCCGGCGGCGAAATTGTTCCGGCGTTGCAAGTGATGGATGCTGTGCAAGCGGGTACAGTTGAAATGGGTCATAGCGCTTCTTACTATTACTTCGGTAAGGATCCTACATTCGCATTCGACGGCGCAGTACCTTTCGGCCTGACCTCGCGTCAGCAAACCGCCTGGTTCGATCAAGGTGGCGGTCGTGAATTGACACGTGCTTTCTTCAAGGATTACGGCATTGTCAACTTCATGGGCGGCAATACCGGTACCCAGATGGGTGGCTGGTTCCGTAAAGAGGTCAAGGAAGTAAAAGATCTGCAAGGCCTGAAAATGCGTATCGGCGGTTTCGCTGGTGTCGTGATGAAGCGTCTCGGCCTGGTGCCGCAACAGATTGCGGGTGGCGACATTTATCCTGCGCTGGAAAAAGGCACGATCGATGCAGCAGAATGGATTGGCCCTTACGATGACGAGAAACTCGGCTTCAACAAGGTTGCTCCGTTCTACTACACACCAGGCTGGTGGGAGCCAAGTCTGCAACTGTCGTTCTACATCGGCATCAAGGAATGGGAAAAACTGCCTAAGCAATATCAGGCAGCCGTTGAAGCCGCATCGTACGAAGCGCACGTTGTCATGCAAGCGGAATACGATGCACGCAACCCGGCCGCATTGGCACGCTTGTTGAAAAACGGCGTCAAGCTGCGTCAGTTCTCCAAGCCGATTATGGAAGCTTGCTACAAGGCAGCGACCGATGTCATGAACGACGAAGCCGCGAAGAACGCCAAGTTTGCGAAGATCTACGAACCATGGAAGCGTTTCCGTCAGGATCAGAACCAATGGGCTTCAGTTGCTGAAGCACCGATGCAGAACTTCATGATCGGTCGTAAATAAGCAGTTCTTGTTCTAGCAAAACCGCAGGCTTATCCCTGCGGTTTTTTTTCGCCTGAAAATAGGTCGACTGCAAAAAAACGGGCGGCAAAAAAATCGTTCTCTTGCATCAGGCATAAAAAAATCCCGCAGAGCGAATCATGCGGGATTGTCAGGAGCAGAAAATTTTACTTCTTGTCTGGTTCCGAGAAGTTCAGTGCAGGAGCTTCGTCGCTTGCTGATTCAGGCTTGCTGTCGCCACCCGAGAAATCCAGATCCATCCCGCCGCGCGAGCCATATTCCTGGTCGCCGCCCATATCGATCTGGAGTTCGATCTTCTCGTGCATATCGGTTTTCTTGTCGACCGAGATCAGATTCGGGAAGGCGATGATCAATGTGACCATGATCACTTGAATCACGACAAACGGTACGGAACCCCAGTAAATATCTGAAGTTTTCACCTCTTTGGGGGCCACCGATCTCAGATAGAACAAGGCGAAGCCGAACGGTGGATGCATGAACGAGGTTTGCATGTTCACGCTCAACAGTACGCCGAACCAGATCAGATCGATCCCCAGCTTTTCTGCGACCGGGCCGACCAGCGGCACCAGAATGAATGCGAGTTCGAAGAAGTCGAGGAAGAAGGCGAGACCGAAGAACAGGATGTTGACCACGATCAGGAAGCCGGCGGTACCGCCCGGCAAAGAGGTCAGCAGGTGTTCTACCCACAGATCGCCATTGACGCCGCGGAAGATCAGACCGAATACGCTGGAGCCGATCAGAATGAACATGACGAAGCAGGACAGACGCGAAGTCGAGTTCATTGCCTGCTTCAGCAAATCCCACGTCAAGCGGCGATTCATCAATGCCAGCACCAGTGCGCCAAACGCGCCCATGCCGCCGCCTTCAGTCGGCGTGGCAATACCGACGAAAATTGTGCCGAGTACCAGGAAAATCAGGGCCAGCGGTGGTACCAGTACAAACACTACTTGCTCTGCGATTTTCGATAGCAGGCCCAGCTTCATTTTGCGGTTGACGTAGGCAATCAGAAAGGCGCCGGCAATACTCAATGTTGCAGCGTAAATAATGCCTTCATCGGCATGCAGTTTCGGATTGCTGGCCAGCAGGATTTCTTCAATCACAAAGCAGGCGATACCGGTTCCAACGATCAATACGAACAAGGAAAGGACACCGCTTTTTCCATCTGGTTGTCGCAGATTGCGCGCTTCCTCTGGCAGGGCAGGCACCCATTTTGGCTTGACTATCGAGATAATCAGCACGTAACCCGCGTACATCGCCGTCAACATCAAGCCGGGGCCGAAAGCAGCCTGATACATATCGCCGACTGAACGACCCAGCTGATCGGCCATCACAATCAATACCAGCGATGGTGGAATGATTTGCGCCAGCGTGCCTGATGCAGCAATGACACCAGTGGCAATCTTTTTATCGTAGCCGTAGCGCAGCATGACAGGCAGGGAAATCAAGCCCATCGAGATGACGGAAGCAGCGACCACGCCGGTGGTTGCCGCCAGCAAGGCGCCGACAAAAATAACCGCATAGGCAACGCCGCCGCGCAAAGGCCCGAACAGCTGGCCGATGGTATCGAGCAAATCCTCCGCCATGCCGGAGCGTTCCAGAATCAACCCCATGAAGGTGAAGAATGGAATTGCCAGCAGCGTGTCGTTCGACATGATGCCGAAAATACGATTCGGCAATGCCTGCAGTAATTCAGGTTTCAGCAAACCGACTTCGATGCCGACCAGGCCGAAGAACAAGCCGTTGGCAGCGAGGGAAAAGGCAACCGGGAAACCGGATAGCAAAAATACGACCAGTGCGCCGAACATGATCGGCGCCATGTTCGCAATGAGAAATTCAGTCATGAGTGTTCCTGGCGATCAGTTAATTTGATTCGCAGCTTTGATCGCCGCAATTTCTTCTTCCGGGGTAGCGGCTTGCTTTTCGAATGCGCTGGCAGGAACCAGGCCTTTCAGATAGCCGATACGCTTGATGATTTCAGATATGCCTTGCAAGGCCAGCAGGAAGAAACCGACCGGGATCAATAATTTGACAGGCCATACGATCAAGCCGCCGGCATTGCTGGACACTTCCTGATTCTGGATGGACATCCAGGCATAAGGTGCAGCGTAATAAAAAATCAGCAGGGTGGCAGGCATCAGGAAGACGAGGAAGCCGATCAGGTCGATCCAGACTTGCGTGCGCTTGGAAAAATGGCTGACGACGACATCGATGCGCACATGTTCGTTACGACGCAGCGTGTAGGAGGTTGCCAGCAAAAAGATGGCGGCAAACAAATACCACTGAATTTCCAGCCAGCCGTTCGAGCTGATATTAAAGAGATAGCGGACGCTGGCGTTGCCGCTGCAGATGATGACGGCAAGCAACAAGGCCCAGCTAATGCCGTGGCCGATTTTTTCATTGAGTTCATCAATGAATCGCGATAGCGATAGTAAAAAAGACATTATTTTTTTGTCTCCAGATTGAAATTGAATAAAACATAAGCCAGGGCTTGTCTCTTTTGTTCCCGTACAACAGCTTTTGCTTGTTATGCTCTTGGGATGCGCACATCTATCCCATTCTCATAAACGAGAGGATACAGCCTGTTGCTGACACCAACATTACATAGATTAAATGATCGCTGACGATTGTATGATTCCTGTCGAAAAATAAGTGTTTTTTTTAATCTATTGCCGGGTGAGCGGCAGATGGAAAGCGAATAAAAAAATCTCTGGATTTTTCAGAGTCCAGAGATTGAGTGAGACATTTATAAAACTTGCATTAAATTAGCTTCGCGCGATGCCGGGCAATAGCTGCTCGCACCTGTTGCGGCGCTGTTCCGCCGACATGATTACGTGCTGCAACGGAACCTTCCAGCGTCAGCACTTCGAAAATATCCGCTTCGATCAACTTGGAAAAGACATGCATTTCTTCCAGCGTCAGATCGCTCAGGTCTATACCGCGATCGACGCAGGCGCGTACTGCATGTGCCACTGCTTCATGCGCATCGCGGAAGGGCAAACCTTTTTTCACCAGATAGTCGGCCAGATCGGTGGCGGTTGCATAGCCTTGCAAGGCAGCGGCGCGCATCGCATCGGGCTTGACGGTGATACCAGTCGCCATATCGGCGAAGATGCGTAGCGTATCGATGACGGTGTCGACGGTGTCGAACAGCGGTTCCTTGTCTTCCTGATTGTCCTTGTTGTAGGCCAGTGGCTGGCCTTTCATCAAGGTCAGCAAGGCGATCAGGTGGCCGTTGACGCGGCCGGTCTTGCCGCGCGCCAGTTCCGGTACGTCAGGATTTTTCTTTTGCGGCATGATCGACGAGCCGGTGCAGAAACGATCTGCGATATCGATGAAGCCGATGCGCGGGCTCATCCAGATCACCAGTTCTTCCGACATGCGCGACACGTGGGTCATGATCAGTGCGGCAGCGGCGCAGAATTCGATTGCAAAGTCACGATCTGAAACGGCGTCCAGCGAGTTGTGGCAGACATCATCAAAACCCAGCGTTTTCGCGACGCGTTCGCGATCGATAGGGAAAGTGGTACCGGCCAGTGCAGCGGCGCCCAGCGGCAGGCGATTGACGCGTTTGCGGCAATCCTGCATGCGCTCGGCATCGCGGCTGAACATTTCGACGTAAGCCAGCATGTGATGGCCGAACGTGATCGGCTGCGCCACCTGCATGTGCGTGAAGCCGGGCAGGATGGTATCGGCATGCTGTTCAGCCAGATCGAGCAGGGCCAGACGCAAGTCGCGCAGCAGGCCGACGATATTGTCGATTTCGCTGCGTACGTACAGACGGATGTCGGTGGCGACCTGATCGTTGCGCGAACGGCCGGTATGCAGGCGCTTACCGGCATCGCCTACCAGTTCGGTCAGGCGTTTTTCTATGTTCAGATGGACGTCTTCCAGATCCAGCAGCCATTCGAATTTGCCGGCCGTGATTTCTTCCAGAATCTGCGCCATGCCGCTCCGGATTTCAGCGTGGTCTTCCTGACTGATGATATTCTGATGCGCCAGCATCTCCGCATGGGCGAGCGAACCCTGGATATCGACCTGCGCCAGACGTTTGTCGAAAAATACCGAGGCGGTGTAGCGCTTGACGAGATCCGAGACGGGTTCGTTGAAGCGGGCCGACCAGGCTTCGCCTTTTTTGGAGAGTTGTGCTGTCATAATTGGTTCCTGATGAATACGCGATTATAGATCAACCCAAGCTCGCCATCCCACACCCAGCCGTGATAAATCCTTAACCATGCAGCCATTGTCAGATTCCGCGCCAGCAAAGCCCATCGAGATCGTGATTCCCGATTGTTGCAACATCGGCATCATGGTCAAGTCGCTGTTGTTTGTTAACGGCGTCGTGCTGGTGGTGATGTTGATCAATGCGGCCAGTGTGTATGCCGGTTTGCTGGCATTTGTCGAAGCGTCGATGCTGGTTGAACTGGCCAGCCTGCTGTCCTTGCTGGGCTTGTGCGGCTTGCGTCGCCTGATCAGAACCATTCCGCCGTGGGGGCAGCGTCTGGCTTGCGCCTTGCTGCCGGCGGCGATTACCGGCTTGATCATTCATTACCTGCTTAACGATGCGAACGGCATGATCAGCCTGAGCAGGCTATCGGCGTCCGAAGGTATTGTCTGCGCGGCGCTGTTCGGTATCGGTTTGCAGCATTATTTTGAACTACGTACACGTGCCTTTTCGCCTGCGCTGGCCGAGGCGCGGCTGCAGGCATTGCAGGCCCGCATACGTCCGCATTTTCTGTTCAACAGCCTGAATGCGGTGCTGTCGCTGATACGCACGGAGCCGCGCCGCGCAGAAAGTACACTGGAAGATATGGCGGATCTATTCCGTATCCTGATGCGCGATGCGCGCGACATTACGACGCTGGGCAATGAAATCAGGATAGGCATGCAGTATCTTTCAATAGAAAAAATCAGACTGGGAGAACGCTTGCAGGTCACATGGGATATGGAAAATATTTCCGGCGACAGCTTGCAGCGGGCGACCGTACCCGCATTGCTGCTGCAACCATTGCTGGAAAATGCCGTGCATTACGGCGTCGAACCATCGGCCGATACGGCGCTGATCAGCATCGCCATCAGTCGCGTACGCGACCGTATCGAGGTCGTGATGAGTAATCCATTTCATGCAGGTGCAGTGTCGACCGGCAACCACATGGCGCTGGATAATATCCGTGAACGCCTGACGCTTTTATACGATATGGAGGCGCAATTGACGACGCAGGTGGTGGAAGGGCAATTCAAATTGCATCTTCATTTTCCCTATCGCAAGGCTGGCGCATGATGCCGCGTATTTTCATCGTCGATGACGAGGCGCCGGCGCGTGCGCGCCTGACGACGCTGCTGTCGGACATCGCCGCCGAATGCCCGCATGAGCTGGTAGGCGAAGCATCGCAGGCGCAACAGGCGCTGGACCGGATTGCCGAACTGGCGCCGGACATCGTGCTGCTGGATGTACAAATGCCCGGCATGACGGGCATCGAGATGGCAGCGCATCTGGCGCAGAATGAAGCGGCGGCACCAGCGATTATTTTCGTCACTGCCTATGATGAATATGCATTGCAGGCTTTCGAGGTGCGTGCGCTCGATTACTTGCTCAAGCCGGTGCGCACGGCACGTCTGGCGGAAGCGATCCGGCGCGCGCATGTCTTGAAGCAGAGTGCAGGGGCGCAAAAAAAATTGATTGCGGATGCGGCTGCCACGCTGCACACCGTGCGCAGGAATTTCTCGGTGCAGGAACGCGGGCGCCTGTTGCTGGTGCCAGTGAATGAGGTGTTGTATCTGAAGGCGGAAGCGAAATACGTTACCTTGCGCACGCGCGAGCGTGAATATCTGCTGGAGGCCGCATTGTCCGCGCTGGAACAGGAGTTTTCCCGGCAATTCATACGCGTGCATCGCAATGCGCTGGTCGCACGTGATGCGATTGTCGGCGTGGAACGCGGACAGCTGTTGGTGGAGTTGGAAAACGACGGCAATAACGATGGCGATCGTGCGCAGGAATCATGGCAAGTGATTTTGCACGGCATCAGCGATCGTCTGCCGATTTCACGACGCCAGTGGCCGGCAGTCAAAGCTTTGGTGCGGTAGCGGCATTCGTGGTGTGCAGGCGATAAAAAAGGAAGCGCATGCGCTTCCTTTTTTGTTGCTGCAGAAGCTTGCCTAGCCGGTATTGCGCAAGCCGGCTGCGATGCCGTTGATGGACAGATGAATGCCGCGTCGGACACGATCATCCACATCGCCACCGTTCATGGTGGCGCGATGGCGCTTGATCAACTCAACCTGCAAGTGATTCAGCGGATCGAGATAGGCAAAGCGGTTCTTGATGGAGCGCGCCAGCAGCGGATTGTTGGCCAGGCGTTCCTTCTTGCCGGTGATCAGTGTCAGCGATGCCGAGGTAAGTTCGTGTTCAGTGACGATGCGCTTGAAGATGCTGTTGCGCAGCTTCTTGTCGCTGACCATTTCCGAATAACGCGAAGCGACGGCCAGATCGGTTTTCGACAGGACCATATCCATATTCGACAGCAGCGTGGCAAAGAACGGCCATTCCTTCAGCATCGCGCGCAGCGTAGCCACACGCTTGGCCTTGTTATCGCCTTGTTCCAGCCATTGCTCGATGGCGCTGCCGAAGCCGTACCAGCCCGGTAGCAACAAGCGGCATTGACCCCATGAAAAACCCCATGGAATGGCGCGCAGATCCTCGATGCGACGGGTCGCCTTGCGGGAAGCCGGACGCGAACCGATATTGAGTTCGGCAATTTCTGCAATCGGCGTAGCCGAGAAAAAGTAATCGGTGAAACCCGGGGTTTCGTACACCAGATTGCGATAAGCCTTGTATGCCAGTTCCGACAGCTCGCCCATCACGTTTTCAAACTCGGCCAGCTTTTTCGCATGCCGGCTTTCGGACGGCGGCGGTGTCAGGCTGGCTTCCAGTGTCGCGGCAACCAGCAGTGCCAGATTGCGACGGCCGATTTCCGGATTGGAGAATTTCGATGCAATGATTTCACCCTGTTCAGTCAGACGAATCTGGCCGTTCACGGTGCCCGGTGGTTGCGCCAGAATCGCCTCGTAGCTTGGGCCGCCGCCGCGACCGACTGTGCCGCCGCGACCGTGGAACAGGCGCAGCTTGACGCCGGCACTATTGAAAACTTCGACCAGTTGCGTTTCCGCCTTGTACAGTTCCCAGTTCGAGGTGAGGAAGCCGCCATCCTTGTTGGAATCCGAATAGCCAAGCATGACTTCCTGCAGATGGCCCTGTTTGGCGATCAGTTTTCTGATCAGCGGAATTGCCATCACCTGTTCCATGATGGTAGCAGCCAGACGCAGATCGGGAATCGTCTCGAACAACGGGATCACCATCAGTTCGAGTTCGCCGGCCGAATTTTTTTCTGTATCCGGGCGCAACAGACCGGTTTCGCGTTGCAGCAACAGCACTTCCAGCATGTCGGACACGGTTTCCGTGTGCGAGATGATGTAGTTGCGGATCGCACGTGCGCCGTAACGTTTGCGAATATCGCTGGCGGCGCGCAGGGTGCTCAGTTCGGAATTGGTTTCATCCGAATAGTCGATATACGGTGAATACAGCAGACGCGGTATATCCAGTTCGGACAGCAGCAATGCCACTTTCTTTTCTTCCGGCAGGGTAGCGTAAGAAGACTCAACTTGCGCGCACTTGAACAGCTCGCTCAATACGCGTTCGTGCACGTCCGAGCTTTGACGCATATCCAGCGAGGCCAGATGGAAGCCGAAAATTTCCGCTGCCCGCAGCAGGGATGCCAGACGAGGTTTGATCAGGACCGCGCCGTGACGCGCCCTCAGGGAATCAGCCAGCGCCTGCAGGTCTTGGGAGAACTCGGCTGCATTGTCGTAGGCCGGCGCAGAGCCGATTTCCTTGCGCAGCACGGATGCGCCTTGCGCACGTGCCGTCGCCGCCAGACGGGCATACATGCCTATCAGTGCGCGACGATATTGTTCGTCGGTGCGATGTTCGGACGTGTCCGGCGACTTGTCGGCCAGTGCCTGCACTTCCGGGCTGACGCCGGCGAGGAAGGTCGAAATCGACAATTCGGCTCCCAGTGCGTGCACTTCTTCCAGATAGAACTCGAGGATGGTGGTTGATTGACGCGCCAGTGCGAGTCGCATCGTGTCGCCATTGACATTCGGATTGCCGTCGCGATCGCCACCTATCCAACTGCCCATCTGTACATACAAGGGCTGTTCGCGGCTGACGCTGCTGGCGCGCTGCGGGAATCGTTCGGCGATTTCGGATTCGATGTCTTCGTACAGCGCCGGCAATTCGCGCAGGAAGGTCATGCGGTAATACGACAGCGCATTGTTGATTTCATCTTCGACGGTCAATTTCGTGTAACGCACCATGCGGGTCTGCCACAAGGTCGTGACGCGTGAATGGATGCGCTCGGTATTCTCCGCGCGTTCCTTGGCTGTCATCGGCAGATCGCGCGCGGCCAGCAGGCTGGCAATTTCATGTTCGGCATCGAGGATGCTCTTGCGCTGCACTTCGGTAGGGTGCGCAGTCAGCACCGGCGAAATCAATGCATCCTTGAAGAACTTGCGCACGGTGGCGCCGGAGACGCCGGCATCGTGCAGTTTTTCCAGTGCATAGGCGACGCTGCCTTCTTGCGCGTGGGAGCCTGCCAGCAAATGGGCGCGGCGACGGCGATTGTGATGCTGATCTTCCGCGATATTGGCCAGATGTGAAAAATAGGAAAAGGCGCGCACCACAGAAATGGTTTGTTCGCGCGTGAGCTTTTTCAGCAGCTTGTTGAGATCGGTGCCGGCCTGTGCATCAGATTCGCGGCGGAAGCGAACGGCAGTCTGGCGTATGGTTTCCACTATTTCGAATACCGCGTCGCCTTGCTGATCGCGCAAGACGTCGCCGAGCAGGCGTCCCAGCAAACGGATATCTTCCTTGAGTGGCGCATCTTTGTTAGCGGAAGGGGTGAGCGCGCGCGGTGGAGTTTTCAGTTGTTTTGCCATAGTTGAAAAATGCAATCAGCTTGTTGAGGATGATAAGGATGGAGTGGGTCGGCTGTCGAGAGAAGGCGCATGCTAAAATTTCACGAATGTCTTAACCTACAATCTGCAATGTCATCGGTTCTGGTACGCCAGAAAAAACCGCCTAAGCTGCAGAAAATCGAAAGAAGCCGTTGAAATTTCCACCCCCGAAAAAATTAGTCATTGCCTCGCGTGAAAGTCGTCTGGCCATGTGGCAAGCCGAGCATGTGCGCGAAAAACTGGCCTTATTATATCCGCAGTGTTCAATCGAGATTCTCGGTATGACCACGCGCGGCGATCAAATTCTCGATCGCACCCTGTCCAAGGTCGGTGGCAAAGGCCTGTTTGTCAAAGAACTGGAAGTGGCGATTGCCGAACGGCGCGCTGATTTGGCCGTACATTCTCTGAAGGATGTGCCGATGAGCCTGCCGGAAGGTTTTGCGCTGGCAGCCGTGCTGGAGCGGGAAGATCCGCGCGATGCCTTCGTTTCCAACGACTATGCATCGCTGGACGATTTGCCGGATGGCGCCATCGTCGGCACCAGCAGTCTGCGACGTCAGGCCTTGATTGCCGCACGTTACCCGAAACTGCTGATCCGTCCATTGCGCGGCAATCTGGATACCCGTCTGGGCAAGCTGGACAAGGGCGAATACGCAGCCATCATTCTGGCTGCCGCCGGACTGAAACGGCTGGGTATGCCGCAACGCATACGCGCCGTGCTCGATCCGGAACAAAGTCTGCCGGCACCCGGGCAGGGTGCGATGGGCATAGAAATTCATGCCGATAGAGCCGATTTGCAGGAATGGCTGGCGCCGCTCAACCATGAGGCGACGGCGCAGGCAGTCACTGCGGAACGCACCGTATCCAGAAATTTCGGCGGCAGTTGCCAGATTCCATTGGCGGCATTTGCCACGATAGAAAACGGCATCATGCGCTTGCGCGCCATGATCGCCACCCCGGATGGCAAGCGGGTGGCACGTGCCGACCTGAACGGAGCGGCGCATGCGCCGGAAGCGCTGGGCGGACAGATTGCCGAGCTGTTGCACCAGCAGGAAGCCGACGCCATTCTGGCGTCATGCAAGACGGAAGATGCCGGGGATGCCTGATTCCGTGTTGGGCGAGGTCGTCATCACGCGGCCGCAGGCGCAAGCCGATGGACTGGCGCGAGGCGTGACTGCGCTGGGTCGCAAGGCGACCGTGTTTCCCCTGCTTGAGATTTTGCCGCTGGCCGATCAGACATCCCTGCAGCAAGCGCTGCGCGATCTCAGCGGCTATGCGCTGATTGCCTTCGTCAGTCCCAATGCAATCGATGCTGCGCTGGCTGCGCGTGCCGATTGGCCGCGCGATATCCCGATGGCAGTGGTCGGCGAAGGTAGCCGGTTGGCATTGGCCAGACACGGTTTGACGGCGGAAAACAGCACCATCATCAGTCCGACCGATCTGGATCGCACCGATTCCGAAACTTTATTGGCGGAACTGGATTTGCCCGCTTTGCGCAACAAGCAGATTTTGATTGTGCGCGGCGAAACCGGGCGGCCGCTGTTAAGCGAAGCCTTGCGTGCAGCCGGTGCGCATGTGACCTTTCTGGCTGCTTACCGCAGAGTGGCGCCGGTATTTGATGAAACACGCCGCCGCGAACTGAAACGTTTATTGCATGGTCAGAACGATTGGATCGTAACCAGTTCGGAGGCCTTGCGCTTTTTGATGCAGATGGTTGCGCAACTCGATGAAACAGGGGACGTCGCTAAAATGCAACAACAAAGAATCATCGTATCGCATATACGCATTGCCGAAACCGCGCAGTTGCTGGGTTTCAGTAATATTACCGTTACCAGATCAGGCGACGACGGACTGTTAGCCGCGTTACAATCTCGCACATGAACGACATGCCGACATCTCCAGAATCCACGCCGCCAGCAACTCCTGCTGCGGCATCTGCCCCTGAAATCAAAGTGGACAATACCTCCATGCACAAGGAAAATGCCCCGGCCGGGAAGCGTCAGCCGCTGATTTATATTGCGCTGATCGTGCTGGCCGTACTGCTGGCAGCGCAATGGTGGGCCTCGCATCGCCAGCTTTCCAGCGTGCGCAATGAAGTCGCGCGGCGTATGCAAAGCGGCGACGCCATCAATAGCGAGACCAAGGTAATCGTGAAATCGGCGCAGGAAACCATCACCGAATTGCAGGCCAAGGTGAATGTGCTGGAAAGCAAGCAGATAGAAGCGCAAAGCCAGCAACTCGCGCTGGAGCAGCTATATCAGGATTTATTCAAGAAACGCGAAGACTGGGCGCTGGCGGAAATCGAACAGGTCCTGTCCACCGCCAGTCAGCAACTGCAGCTGGCCGGCAATGTACAAGGCGCCTTGATTGCGCTGCAAAATGCCGATGCGCGTCTGTCGCGTTCCGATACGCCGCAATTCGTCACTGTGCGACGTGCCATCGGGCATGATATTCAGCGTCTGAAAGCCTTGCCCAGCCTGGATCTGACCGGTATCGCGCTGCGTCTGGATAGCGTGATCGGGCAGATCGACACCATGCCGCTGCTGGCGGACGAGCAGCCGGCCTTGCCGGTAAGCGAGCCGAAAAACCGTCGCCCCCCAAGCAAGGTAAAAGCAGCGAAGGCAACGACTGCTGAAGAGCAGGCGGCGAACGATTGGTGGCCGGTGGCAAAAGCACAATGGGAAAGCCTGAGCAATGAAATGTGGAGCGAAATCCAGCAGCTGATACGCGTGCGCAGTGTGGAAACATCGGATGCCTTGCTGCTGTCGCCGACGCAGGCGTATTACGCACGTGAAAATCTGAAGCTGCGCTTGCTGAATGCGCGTCTGGCCCTGTTGTCGCGCAATGAAGCGGCCTTCCGTAGCGACATGATTGCGTCGCAGGACAGTATTGCCAAGTATTTCGATACGCGCGCCAAGCAGACGCAAACCGCGCAGGCAATGTTGAAGCAGGTACAGTCGAGCAATCTGGCAATCGAGATGCCTACTTTGGCTGAAAGTCTGAATGCAGTCCGTAACTACAAAGCGAAGCCTTGATTCTTTTTGAGTTGATTATCCCGAACCCGGTTTCAGGATTCGCTTTTTAAACCATGATTGCCACCCGTTTCTAATATGCGCATATTTCTCTGGCTTATCGCCTTGTTCGCCACTGCCATCGGATTGGCGGTTGTGGCGCGTTTCAATCCCGGTAACGTGGTGTTTTTCTATCCGCCGTACCGGATCGATCTGTCGCTGAATTTTTTCCTGCTGCTTGGCGTCCTGCTGTTTTTCCTCATTTATCTGGTGTTGAAGACGCTGCGCGTGGCGCAAAGAATGCCGGGTCGCGTGGCCACTTACCGTCGCGAGAAACGGGAGCGCAAAGGTAATCAGGCCTTGCGTGAATCTCTGAAGGCTTATTTTGAAGGCCGTTTCGGCCATGCAGAAAAAGCGGCGATGCGGGCGACCGAATCGCCGGAAAACGCCGGCCTGGCCGCACTGATCGCGGCGCGTGCCGCGCATCGCATGCAGCAGACTGAACGGCGCGATACCTGGCTGGCGACAGTGGAAGAAGATCAGACGCTGAAAACCGCACGTCTGATGACCGCCATCGAACTGCTGGTGGATGAGCGTCAGCCGGAACTCGCACTGGATGTCGTCAATGAATTGAATGCTAACGGCACGCGTCATATACACGCGCTGCGCATGGCGCTCAAGGCAAACCAGCGCGCGGGGAACTGGCCGGAAGTATTGCGCCTGGTGCGCACGCTGGACAAGAACAACGCGCTGCATCCCGCCCTGTCAAGCCGCTTGCGCGAACTCGCTTATCAGGATTTGCTGAAGAATCCGTCCAACGATGAAGAAGCGATACGTAATGTCTGGCTGAGCATTCCGGCGGAAGATCGCATCAAGCCGTTTGTTGCCGCCCATGCCGCAGAAGCATTTACCAAACGCGGCTTGCAGGATGAGGCGCGCGCAATTGTTGAAAAAGCGCTGGCGGCGGAATGGGACGACAGATTGTTGCGCGCCTATCGCGCGGCTGCCGGAGCCGAAGGGACGCCGGCCTTGCTGGGACAGATCGAACGCTGCGAAGAATGGGCGAAAAAGCATCCGGCCGATCCCGAGCTTGCCTTGACTCTGGGCACCTTGTGTCTGCGGCAAAACCTGTGGGGCAAGGCGCAGCGTCAGTTGGAGCAGGCATTGTCAGATGCGAGCGGAGCACGCATGCTGCAGGAAGTACATTTGAAACTGGCGCAATTGCATGAAGCGCTGAACCATACGGAAGAAGCAGCTACGCATTATCGGCTATGCGCGGTTGCGACGACTTTGTAACTGACAGACATTTCTGCTGTACCGCTGCCGGTTTGCTTGCTGCCCGGCAGCTTTCCATCTGTTTCCTTCAGCAGCGCCAGTCAAGGCAAGTTGATGAAAACCGCTATAATTCCGGGTTGCACTACACCCCCCACTTTTGAGAAAACACCATGAGTCTGAATCACGTCCCAGCCGGCACTGATCTGCCGAACGACTTCAACGTCATTATCGAAATCCCAATGAATGCCGATCCGGTCAAGTATGAAGTTGACAAGGAATCCGGCGCGATTTTTGTCGATCGCTTCATGAGTACCGCGATGCACTACCCATGTAACTACGGTTACGTGCCGCAAACACTGTCGGACGATGGTGATCCGGTTGACGTGCTGGTGATTACGCCGTTCCCGCTGTATCCGGGTGTTGTCGTGCGTTGCCGCGCGATCGGGATGCTGAAGATGACAGATGAAGCCGGCGGCGATGCAAAATTGCTGGCGGTGCCTATCGACAAAATTCTGCCTATCTACAGCCACTGGCAAAAACCTGAAGACATCAATGATTTGCGTCTGCAGCAGATTCAGCATTTCTTTGAACACTACAAGGATCTGGAAAAAGGCAAATGGGTCAAGATTGAAGGCTGGGTCGGCCCGGATGAAGCCAAGGAAGAAATCATGTCCGGCGTGGCAGCCTACAAGAAAAGCATCGCCAAATAAAACTTGGCTTCATGCAGCTTGTGAAATAAAAAAGCGCACCTCGGTGCGCTTTTTTATTGTTTGTTCTGCCTGCTCAAGCTAGCGTAACCAAAGCGTATAGACGGCGATCGCGGCAGCGATCACAACGCCGCATACCGGCCAGAACATGCGCGACGAATGAAAATCAGGAGCATTGGCCGGTTGTTCTACATCGACGATCGACTTCGACAAGCGCTCATGATCGCGGCGCGTGCGTCTCAAGTGACGCTTGATGTCGAGCACCATTTCTTCTGCGGTCTGATAGCGCTTGTCAGCTTTTTTGCTCATTGCCTTGGCGACGATTTTTGATAATGCCAGTGGTACGCCGGCTTCTATCATGTGCGGCTCCGGCGCTGCCTTGAAGGCAATCTGCTGCAGCAGCTTGTCGGTATCTTCCTCCTGGAAAGGTTTGCGGAAGGTCAGCATTTCAAACATCACGGCACCCAGCGAATAAATATCGGTGCGCGCATCGGCGCTCAGTCCGAGCGCCTGTTCCGGCGACATGTAATTCGGCGTGCCGATAATATTGTCCTGGAACAGCGTATGCGGTTCATTGTCTTTTTGCGGCTGATCTGAAATTCTGTTGGGTGTGCGGGCGATGCCGAAGTCCACGATCTTGGGCTGATGATCGGCCACCAGAAAAATATTGGCCGGCTTGATGTCCCTGTGCACAACGCCATGTTTGTGCGCGTGACCCAGCGCATCGGCAATTTTCCACGCGATCGATGCCACATCCTCTGGCGTAAAACGATGGCCGGCATTCAGCAACTTGCTCAACTCGCGACCTTGCAGGTACTCCATCGCGATATAGGTGGAATCGCCTTCGCTGGAAGCTTCATAGATCGTGACGATATTCGAATGGGCGAGGCGTCCCGCAGCGCGTGCCTCATTGATGAATTGCTGTTCGTGCAGTTTTCTTTCCACTGGCGACAGGCGGCTGCGGAGCGTTTTGATAGCGATATCGCGATCGATGATCGGATCGTGTGCCAGATAAACCACGCCTATAGAACCGCGCCCCAATTCATGGGTGACGGAAAAACGTCCGATACGGACAGGTTTTGTCTGTGGGGCAGGGGGAAGGGTGGCAATAAATGTCATCGTGAGTTCAGCATGCCTTGGTGTTGGAAATATAACAAGTGTTCGATATCAAAAATCTGTCGGACGCACATTTTTTACAACTTGAATGGATTGCGCTCATTCAACTCATCCATATAGGACTCGATACCGCCGCTTTCGCGCTGCAAAAATTCCTCGATGGCATGGGCAAACGCCGCATGCGCCAGCCAGTGCGCGGACCAGGTTTTTTGCGGCAGAAAACCGCGCGCCATTTTATGTTCGCCTTGCGCCCCGCCTTCGAAGCAGGCCATATTGTTGGCGATGCAGAATTCCAGCGGCTGGTAATACGCAGTTTCGAAATGCAGGCAATCGATATGTTTTATTGCGCCCCAGTAACGGCCGTAGACAGTTTTCTCGTCGTGGATCAACAGGGAAGAAGCAATCGGCATGCCATCCTGTTCGGCGATGATCAGTAAAATATTGTGCGGCATCGTCTTGCCTATGCGCTGGAAAAAATCCAGGTTCAGATAAGGCGTGGAATGATGAGCTGCATACGTATGGTCGTAGCAGCGCTTGAAAAAAATCCAGTCGGCATCGCTGGCCTCGTACCCGGACACATGGCGGAAGGTAACGCCGGCTTGCTGCACCTTGCGTCGTTCGGCACGAATGTTCTTGCGTTTCTTCCGTTCCAGTGTGTGCAGGAATTCATCAAAATTACGGTAGTGTGCATTGAGCCAATGGAATTGCACGCCAGTGCGCAACATGAAGCCGGCGTTGCGCAGAATGTCAGCCTGTGCAGACGGTGGATACAGGATATGGGTGGAAGAAAAATTATTGCCTTGCTGCACCGCCAGCAAGGCTGCAAGCAACGCCGTCATGGCTTCCGCATCGCGCGTCAGCAGACGACTGCCGGTCACGGGCGTGAATGGAATGGCCGACAGTAGCTTGGGATAATATTCGAGGCCGTTGCGCTCGTAGGCGTCGGCCCAGGCCCAGTCGAATACGTATTCGCCGTAGGAATGGCTTTTGATATACAAGGGCAGGGCAGCGACCAGCTCTTCGTCGCGCCAGATCGTCAGAAACTGCGGCTGCCAGCCGGACTTGGCCGAGGCGCAAGCGCTTTCATGCAGGGCATCCAGAAAGGCGAAGGATAAAAACGGATTGGCATCCGGCTGCAGTTGAACCAGCGCATCCCATGCGGGCTGGCCGATTTTCGACAGAGAAGAAACGATACGCGTGCGATAATTGTCAGGTGCGTTGCCAGATGCGTTGGCCGGTGCGTCGGTAGATTCGTTCACAGGCGAGTCCGCTTTGTCCATGCATTTTTAAACATCACGTTTTTCATTTCCCTGTATTTTTTGCATTCTCTATTTTCTGATAGTACTCACGTCATGACAGTCAAAGTTGCCATTGCGCAAATCAACAGTACGGTGGGTGATCTTGCCGGCAACCGTGCGAAGATCGCTGAATTTTCCCGCCGAGCCGCCGAACAGGGTGCCGATATCGTATTGACGCCGGAATTGTCGCTGGTCGGTTATCCGCCTGAAGACCTGTTGCTGCGCCAGTCATTCTACGCAAAATCAGCGCAGGCGTTGGATGCGCTGGCGGCCGATCTGGCGGAGCTGAAAAATCTGCATGTGGTGGTAGGACATCCGTTTGAAAAAGACGGGCAGCGCTTCAATGCTGCTTCGGTACTGCTCAACGGAAAAATCAGCGCGACCTATTGCAAGCATGACTTGCCGAACGCAACGGTGTTCGACGAGAAGCGCTATTTTTCCTCCTGCGATCAGGCCGTGGTGTTTGACGTCAAAGGCGTGCGCTTCGGTATCAATATCTGTGAAGACACCTGGTTCCCGCAGGCACCGGCGCGGGCGGCAGCGGCCGGTGCGCAAGTGCTGCTGGTGCCCAACGGCTCGCCCTATCACATGAACAAACAGTATTTGCGCGTCGATGTGATGCATGCGAATGTGACGACGCACGGCATGAGTCTGGTGTATGCGAATCTGGTCGGCGGTCAGGATGAACTGATTTTCGACGGCAACTCCTTTGTGCTGGATCAGGCCGGCGAGACGCGTGCGCAATTGCAGCATTGTGCCGAGGATTTGCAAATCGTTGAATTCAGGGGCGGCCAGCCGCTGGACGGTACCATCGTCGAAGAGCTGTCGGTCGAGGCGCAAGTCTACAAGGCGCTGGTACTGGGTGTGCACGATTACATCGGCAAGAACGGTTTCCCGGGCGCCTTGATCGGTATGTCCGGGGGTGTCGATTCTGCGCTCACACTGGCCGTTGCCGTCGATGCCCTGGGTGCGGACAAGGTGCGCACCATCATGATGCCGTCGCCTTATACCGCAGAAATTTCATTGATAGATTCACGCGATATGGTCGAACGCGTCGGCGTGCGTTATGACGAGATCGGTATCAACGATTGCTTCGAGGCTTTCAACCGTACGCTGGCTAATGAGTTCAAGGGGCTGGCGCTGGATACGACGGAAGAAAATATTCAGGCGCGCATACGCGGCACCATCCTGATGGCGCTGTCGAACAAGCATGGTTCCATCGTGCTGACAACCGGCAACAAGAGCGAGATGGCGGTCGGTTATTGCACCTTGTACGGCGATATGGCCGGCGGTTTTGCAGTGCTCAAGGATATCGCGAAGACGCTGGTGTATCGTCTGTGTGCCTACCGCAATACCGTTTCAGACGTGATACCGGAACGCATATTGACGCGTGCGCCTTCGGCCGAGTTGCGGCCCGATCAGACCGATCAGGATTCGTTGCCGCCGTATGAAATCCTCGACGCGATTATGCAAATGTATATGGAAGAAAATCAAAGCGGGGCCGATATTATCGCCGCCGGTTATCGCACAGAAGATGTGGCGCGCATTACGCACCTGATCAAGATCAATGAATACAAGCGACGCCAGTCGCCAGTCGGCATACGCGTGACGCATCGCGCTTTTGGCCGCGACTGGCGTTATCCGATCACGTCAAAATTCCGCGAATAATGGCAAAATGAATAAAATCTGCCGGCATCTGTTGGCTGCGGCGTAGACTGGCGTATCGATGAGCAATCCTCAAGGAGTATTAATGAAACAAATTACCGCAATTATCAAACCGTTCAAACTCGATGAAGTGCGTGAAGGTTTGGCCGATGTGGGCGTGACCGGTCTGACCGTGACGGAGGTCAAGGGTTTCGGTCGTCAAAAAGGCCATACTGAACTGTATCGCGGTGCCGAATACGTCGTGGATTTCCTGCCCAAGGTAAAGGTTGAAGCGGTGGTGGATGATGCAGTGGTCGAGCAGGCAGTCGAAGCTATTATCAAGGCAGCGCGTACCGGCAAAATCGGCGACGGCAAGATTTTCGTGCAGGCGATAGAGCAAGTCGTGCGTATCCGTACCGGTGAAACGGGTATCGACGCCGTCTAAGGTGTTGTAAAAGCAGACTGAGGGTGAAACGGAAGATGGATGCTGCGGAATACCGCAGTTTTTATTTTCTTGTGCGACACGCAGGTCAGTCTAGCTGGCCCTGAGCAATACAACCAGCGCACCTGCGCCCCCATCGGCAGCCCTGGCCTGGCAAAAGGCGATCACTTCGTCTTTTTGCGCCAGCCAGTTGCGCACCTTGTGTTTCAGCACCGGCTCCTTGTTGACGGAGCCCAGTCCCTTGCCATGAATGATGCGCACGCAACGCAGACCGCGTTTGATCGCAGTACGTAAATACTCGCTCAATGCTTCCCGTGCTTCGTCGGTACGCATGCCGTGCAGATCGAGCTGGCTTTGTATCAGCCAATGGCCGCGCCGCAATTTGCGCACGACATCCGAACCTATTCCCTTGCGCGCATAACTCAGCGCTTCGTCGGTATCGAGCAGGGTGTCTATGGTGAATTCGTCGGACAGCGATTCGCACAATGCCGCCTGTTCATCCGCCAGATGCTGGCGTGCGATGGGCAGCGGGCGGGGCGTCATCACAGTTATTTTGTCGGGCGGTGTGAGCGGTGCAACTTCGCCTATGCTGCGACGGAAGAGATCGGCTTCGAGTTGCGCGGTTTTTTCTGCCTGTAGGCGTTTCGCTTCGGTAGCCTGACGGGCTTCTTCTCGCGTCTTCAAATCCTTCTGCAGCGATTTGAGCCCGGCAAAATCCTTGAGTGAAGCAGGCATGTGAGTAATCCTCAGACGATGTGACAAGCTTGTGCCGCGCGAACACGGGCGTGATTGTCCATGTTCGCGTGGCCGGGTTTAAGGGCTGAAAGCGCTTATTCCTGACTTTCCAGATAGCGTTGGGCATCCAGTGCCGCCATGCAGCCGGTGCCGGCGCTGGTGACTGCCTGGCGATAGATGTGATCCTGCACGTCGCCTGCCGCAAAGACGCCGGGGACGCTGGTGGATGTTGCCATGCCTTCCAGTCCGGTTTTGGTCTTGATGTAACCGTTGTGCATGTCCAGCTGACCTTCGAAAATACTGGTGTTCGGCTTGTGTCCGATCGCGATGAAAACACCATGCAGCTTGATGGCGGTGATGGAGTCGTCGGTGGTCGAGCGGATATTGATACCGGTGACGCCGCTGTCATCGCCGGTAATCTCATCCAGCGTGTGATTGTATTTGATCTCGATTTTGCCTTCTGCCACTTTGGCCATCAGGCGGTCGATCAGGATGGCTTCAGCGCGGAATTTATCGCGTCTGTGAACCAGCGTGACCTTGGTTGCGATATTCGACAGATACAGCGCTTCTTCGACTGCCGTATTGCCGCCGCCGATCACGGCGACTTCCTGTTCGCGATAGAAAAACCCGTCGCAGGTTGCGCAGGCGGACACGCCTTTGCCCATGAATGCCTGTTCCGATGGCAAACCCAGATATTGCGCCGATGCGCCGGTCGCAATGATCAGCGAATCACAGGTGTATTCACCCATGTCGCCAATCAGGCGTATCGGTTTTTCATCGAGCTTGGTCGTGTGAATATGGTCGAAGATGATTTCGGTATTGAAGCGTTCGGCATGCTGCAGCAGGCGTTGCATCAGTTCCGGGCCTTGCACACCCAGCGGATCGCCGGGCCAGTTTTCCACGTCGGTGGTGGTCATCAATTGACCGCCTTGTTCGACACCGGTAATCAGGACCGGCTTGAGATTGGCGCGAGCGGCATACACTGCTGCGCTGTAACCGGCTGGGCCGGAGCCAAGAATTAAAACGTGGGCATGTTTTGGGCTGGGCATTGGTAACTAATCGTAAAAGTGTGAGTGGAAACGCGATCAGGGCTGGTAAAACCTGCGTTCAGTCGCTTACATATGTTGCTGCGGCATCAAATTTCAAGCTGTTCTTGAATTATTCGGTATAACCGGGGAAAACTGGTTAAGATTATAGACGAACCAGCCACGCCAGCAGGAGCGGCGGCCGGAAACCGCATTACGCCAGATTTTTCGCATGCCAGCCGCCTGCTGCGCGCAACGGCGATTCGCGTGTTTAAAGCAAGTTCAATTATTAGTGTCACTGCATCCGGATTTATGACGAAACCAAGCCCAGCCTATACTCGCAAGACCAACTCTACAAAAGACCAGCCTTTGCCTGGCAGACTCGTGCGGCTGTTGTCCGAAGCCCGCTGGTTTGTTCTGGCAGCCGTTACCTTGTACCTGATTCTGATTTTCCTTACCTACTCGCCGATCGATCCTGGCTGGTCGCATGCGAGTGTGGTTCCCAAACTGCATAACTTTGGCGGTCGGGCTGGCGCCTGGCTGGCTGATCTGCTGCTGTTCATTTTCGGTTTCTCGGCGTGGTGGTTGTGCGTGTTTTTTCTGCGTCTGGTATGGATAGGCTATCGCCGTTTGTCGCAACGTTTCCTACTGAAAAAAGAACCAGAACCCGAACATCATCAGGAAGGCTTGGTTCGCGGCATCGGATTTTTTCTGCTGATGATAGGCAGCGTCGGACTGGAATATTTGCGCATGTATACGTTGAAGGCGCAGCTGCCGCGCACGCCGGGTGGCGTGCTGGGTGAATTGCTCGGCAATGCAGCACAAAATGCCTTCGGTTTCATGGGGGCGACCCTGCTGCTGCTGTTGCTGTTCGGCCTGGGCTTCAGCCTGTTTTTCCATGTGTCTTGGCTGGGCGTGGCCGAGCGTATCGGCGGAACGATAGAGCTGGTATTGCAGGCGGTGCGCAATCTGCACGGCGCGCGCGAGGACCGCAAACTGGGTCATGTCGCTGCAGTCAAGCGTGAAGAAGTTGTGGTTAATGAGCGGGCAAAAATTGTCGATGCGCCGCCTATCCGCATCGAGCCGCAAATCGTTGCGGTGCCAAAATCCGATCGGGTGGAAAAGGAGCGTCAGGTTTCCCTGTTCAACGATTTGCCGGATACCAATCTGCCGCCTTTGTCTCTGCTGGATGAAGCGCCGCAGGCGCAGGAAACCGTCAGTATCGAAACACTGGAATTCACCAGCCGCCTGATCGAGAAAAAACTATCCGACTTCGGTGTGATGGCCAAAGTGGTCGCTGCCTATCCGGGCCCGGTCGTCACGCGTTATGAAATCGATCCGGCCACCGGTGTCAAGGGCAGCCAGATTGTCGGTTTGGCGCGCGATCTGGCGCGTTCGCTATCGCTGACTTCCATTCGCGTGGTGGAAACCATACCCGGAAAAAATTACATGGCGCTTGAGTTGCCGAATCCAAAACGCCAGATTGTGCGCCTGACCGAGATCATCAGCTCCAAGGTTTATAACGACAGCACTTCCAGCCTGACGATTGCTTTGGGCAAGGATATCGCCGGCAATCCGGTGGTCGCCGATCTGGCGAAAATGCCGCATCTACTGGTGGCGGGTACGACGGGCTCGGGTAAATCGGTCGGCATCAATGCGACGATTTTGTCGCTGTTGTATAAATCCGATCCGAATCAGGTGCGTCTGATCCTGATCGATCCGAAGATGCTGGAGCTGTCGATTTACGAAGGCATTCCACATCTTCTGGCGCCGGTCGTCACCGACATGCGTCAGGCCGGGCACGCACTCAACTGGGGCGTCAACGAGATGGAACGGCGCTACAAGCTGATGAGCAAAATGGGCGTGCGTAATCTGGCCGGTTACAACACCAAGATCGCCGAAGCGGAAAAGAATGAGCAAAAGATTCCGAATCCGTTCAGCCTGACGCCGGATGCGCCTGAGCCGCTGGAAAAACTGCCGACCATCGTCATCATCATCGACGAGCTGGCCGATTTGATGATGGTCGTCGGTAAAAAAGTGGAAGAACTGATCGCACGTATCGCGCAAAAAGCGCGTGCTGCCGGCATCCACTTGATTCTGGCGACGCAGCGCCCATCTGTAGACGTGATCACCGGCTTGATCAAGGCGAATATCCCGACGCGTATTGCGTTCCAGGTCAGCAGCAAGATCGACTCGCGCACGATTCTGGATCAGATGGGAGCAGAAGCACTGCTGGGTATGGGCGATATGCTGTACATGCCGCCAGGCACTGGCTTGCCGGTGCGCGTACATGGCGCTTTTGTTTCCGATGAAGAAGTGCATCGTGTGGTCGATCATCTGAAGTCGCAAGGTGAACCAAACTATATCGAAGGCATCCTAGAAGGAGGCGTGGTCGAAGACGGCGACCTGACTCTGGGTGCAGAAGGCGGCGCTGGCGGCGAGGCGGATGCCTTGTACGATCAGGCGGTGGCCATCGTACTGAAGAATCGTCGCGCTTCGATTTCGCTGGTGCAGCGTCACTTGCGCATAGGCTATAACCGCGCAGCCCGTCTGCTGGAACAGATGGAGCAGAGCGGTCTGGTCTCCACCATGCAATCCAACGGCAACCGGGAAATTCTGGTGCCTGCCGGGAATGCAACTGAATAGAAAGACCACATGACGAAAAATATGAAACAGAAATCGCTGGGTGCAAAAGCAATCGATTTGCGTGTCGCCTTGTTTGCGACGGTGCTGGTTGCCGGTGCCTTGTTGTGGACCGTGCAGGCGCATGCCGCTGCGCTCGATCAGTTCAAATCCTTCGTCTCTTCGACGCAATCGGCACGCGGCGAATTTACCCAGCAACTGGTCAAGGTCGATAGCGGCACCACCAAGGTATCCAACAAATCGACCGGTACTTTTACGTTTGCGCGTCCGGGTAAATTCATCTGGACGTATCAGAAGCCGTACGAGCAATTGCTGCAGGCCGATGGCGAAAAACTCTATATCTACGATAAAGATTTAAATCAGGTGACGATCAAGAAACTGGGCGACGCGCTCGGCTCTTCACCTGCAGCCATCCTGTTCGGCAGCAACGATCTGGAAAAAAACTTTACACTGAAAGAAGCCGGCACCAAGAATGGTCTGGAGTGGCTGGAGGCGACGCCGAAAGCCAAAGACACGACCTTTGATCACATCGGCATCGGCTTGCGCAATGGTGCGCCGGAAGCGATGGAGTTGCGTGATTCATTCGGTCAGGTATCGTTGCTGACGTTTACCAAGTTCGAGAAAAATCCGCCCCTGCCGGCCAATCAGTTCAAGTTTGTCGTGCCGAAAGGTGCGGACGTTTTTCAGTAATGCCTTGTGTGCTCGCAGCGCAATGAGTTGCATGCGGGCTGAGCAAGACAGATATGATCAATGCGACAGTGCGACGCCAGTCTGACTTTTCGACTGGCGTCGATTTTTATTTTCAGACCAGGCAAAAAACCATTCATCCATGAGCTTCATCCCCCTCGCAGAACGACTGCGTCCGCATACTCTTGATGAGGTGATCGGACAGCAGCACATACTCGGTGCCGGCAAGCCACTGCGCGTGGCCTTTGAGTCGGGTGAGCCGCACTCGATGATTCTGTGGGGCCCGCCGGGCGTGGGCAAGACGACGCTGGCGCGGTTGATGGCGGATAGTTTCAATGCCGATTTCATTGCCTTGTCCGCCGTGCTTTCCGGCGTCAAGGATATTCGCGATGCGGTCGAACGGGCACAACTGTCGCGCGGCGCAATGGACAGGCGCACCATATTGTTCGTCGACGAAGTGCATCGCTTCAACAAGAGTCAGCAGGATGCGTTTTTGCCGCATGTGGAAAGCGGCTTGTTTACCTTCATCGGCGCCACGACGGAAAATCCGTCGTTTGAAGTCAATGGTGCTTTGTTGTCGCGTGCATCAGTCTATGTCTTGAAGTCACTGGATGAAGAAGATCTGGGTGCGATGGTGGATCGCGCATCCGCTAACGAACTGGACGGCTTAGCGTTTACGCCCGATGCCAAGGCAACCCTGATTGCCAGCGCCGATGGCGATGGCCGCAAGTTGCTGAACAATCTGGAAATCGTGGCCCGCGCCGCGCAGGCGAAGCAGCGTACGGAAGTCGATGCCGAACTATTGAAAGCCTGCCTGGGCGACGCCTTGCGGCGTTTCGATAAAGGTGGCGATTCCTTCTATGATCAGATTTCCGCCTTGCATAAATCGGTGCGCGGCTCCAATCCGGATGCCGCACTTTACTGGCTCACAAGAATGCTGGACGGTGGCGCTGATCCCAAGTATTTATCGCGCCGCATCGTGCGCATGGCGTGGGAAGACATCGGGCTGGCTGACCCACGCGCGATGCAGATTGCCAACGATGCAGCCTTGACCTTTGAACGTCTGGGTAGCCCGGAGGGCGAATTGGCACTTGGACAGGCAGTGATCTATCTGGCGGTCGCGGCCAAGAGCAATGCCGGCTACAAGGCCTATAACCAGGCACGCGCCTTTGTGAAGCAGGACAAGAGTCGTGAAGTGCCGGTGCACCTGCGCAATGCACCTACCAAGTTGATGAAGGAGCTCGGCTACGGCAAGTTGTATCGCTACGCACATGACGAGCCGGATGCGTATGCCGCCGATGAAACTTATCTGCCGGACGGCATGGCAGAGCCGCACTGGTATGAACCGGTGCCACGTGGCCTGGAAGGAAAAATAGCCGATAAGCTGGCTTATCTGCGCTCGCTCGACGAGGCTGCAAAGAAGCGCAAAAAGTAAGCGTTTCTATTCCGGGTGCCAGCGATCATGCTTACTTTTTATGATTCTGTTTGCTCGAACGCTGGATATTGATTTGCTTCAGGAAGGCGTAGGCGGCACCGATGGCGAGGCCGGCTGCGATGCCATAGAGTATGCTGCCGCCATACAGGTAAAACTTGCTGCCGCTCCAGATCGCAAAGCCAAGCACGCCGAACAAACCGGCGAGCAGCAGGTACAGGGGAATAGTGGCAGGTGTTGCTTTTTCTTCCATGATTTTCAGCTTGAACTCTTTAAATATGGAATGGTAACGCAGACTGCAGGAGAAGTCTGAGCGCGGAATGAGCACCGAATGAACGCACTTCCGACTTCCTGACGCTGAATTTTCCGGGTCGTGTAGGAATCGCGGCCCGCCTTGGTACAATCTCGACTTGATTTATTCTTTTTATCCCTCCCATGATCGACATTCAACTTCTTCGTAAAGACATCGAGACCGTTGCCGCTCGCCTCGCCGGACGCAAATTTCAGCTCGATGTCAACGCCTTCAATGCACTGGAAGCGGAACGCAAGCAGATTCAGTCCGGTACTGAAGAGCTGCAAAACAGGCGTAATACCTTATCCAAGCAGATCGGTGCCTTGAAAGGCAAGGGTGAAGATACTTCGGCCGTGATGGCGGAAGTGGCCGGTATAGGCGACGAGTTGAAAGCCTCTGCCGCACGCCTGGATGTCTTGCAGGCCGAGATCAGCAAATTCATGCTGGCGATTCCCAATCTGCCGCACGAATCTGTGCCGGTCGGTAAAGACGAAGAAGACAACGTCGAATTGCGCAAAGTCGGTACGCCGCGCGCGTTCGATTTTGAAGTGCGCGATCACGTCGATATCGGCGCGGCACTGGGCCTGGATTTCGACGTGGCAGCCAAGATCACCGGCTCGCGTTTCTCGGTCATGAAGGGCGGCATTGCACGCATGCACCGCGCGCTGGCGCAATTCATGCTGGATACGCATACGGCCGAACATGGTTATACCGAATGCTATACGCCTTACATCGTCAACGCTGATTCACTGCAAGGCACCGGTCAGTTACCGAAGTTTGAAGCGGATCTGTTTGCGGTGAAAAAAGGCGGGCAGGAAGGCGAGGGCGAGGCTTTGTATCTGATTCCAACCGCTGAAGTTCCGCTGACCAATATCGTGCGCGATGAAATCCTTGCTGCCGATGCACTGCCGGTACGCATGACTGCACATTCGCCATGCTTCCGTTCGGAGGCAGGTAGTTACGGACGCGATACGCGCGGCATGATACGCCAGCATCAATTCGACAAAGTGGAAATGGTGCAGGTCGTGCATCCGGAAAAATCGTACGAAGCGCTGGATGAGATGTGCGGCCATGCTGAAAACATTCTGAAAAAGCTGGGCTTGCCGTATCGCGTCATCACCTTGTGTACTGGTGATATGGGCTTCGGCGCGACCAAGACTTATGATCTGGAAGTCTGGTTGCCTGCGCAAAATACCTATCGCGAAATTTCATCAGTATCGAATTGCGAAGCCTTCCAGGCGCGCCGCATGCAAGCGCGTTTCCGTAATGCGCAAGGCAAGCCGGAACTGGCGCATACCTTGAACGGTTCAGGCCTGGCAGTGGGACGTACGCTGGTGGCGGTGCTGGAAAATTATCAGCAGGCTGATGGCAGCGTCATCATTCCGGAAGTCTTGCATCCGTATATGGGCGGACTGACGCGTTTGCTGCCACAAGCGTAAAAATATCCATTACGCAGCATGTGTGAGCGTTGTATCGTCGCCACCTGCTTCAACAATGCAAGCTCCCTGTCGACGGTCTATGAACAGACTGTTGCCAGGGATTTTTTTTGCCTGTTGTTTTGCCTCGGCTGTCGCAGTGGCGATTTGATGATGTGAAAGAAACTGCCCCGGCTCAACCTTGACCAATCCCAGCGATATGGTCACGAGTGGATGGAAGACTTTATCTCCGCGCCTGTCCTCGCTCACATAACCGCCTCTTAGCCGGTCTTCTTCGCTATAAAAATCCGGTGCGGCACTGGCGAATGCATCCAGAATGGCGCGACAACGCTGCTCCCAGTCCTCACTCTGGAACAGGATGATGAAATCGTCGCCGCCTATATGACCGACAAAATCTCGTTGCGGGTCGCAATGGCCGCTTAATATTTTTCCGCTTACGCGCAGGATGTCGTCGCCCTTGCGATAGCCGTACACATCGTTGTACGGCTTGAAATGATCGAGATCGACATAGCAGGCGCAAAAGCGCGTACCGTTTTCCAGCAGCCTGTCGATATGCTCGTCTATCGGCACATTGCCCGGCAACAGAGTGAGCGGGTTGGCGTAGCGCGCTGCACTGATCTGCATTTGCGTAATTTCGCGCATCAAATCGTGCGCATTGCCCATGCCCATATACTGGCCGGCATCCGTGATGATGAAGCCGTTGAACAGATGATGGCGATCGGCATCGACGATGATCTGGCTCAATGCATGCAGCGCCGTATTCTTGTCGGTGATCAGCGGATTGCTATCCATGAACAGCGTGCAAGATTTCTTGCCGTGCAATTCACGCAGATACGGACGGGCAAAGCGATCGATCAGATTGGCGCGCGTGATCAGGCCGACCGGCACTCCATTCGAGACGACGGGAATCACTTCCAGCGTCGGGTCGCTGTTGAACATTTCATAGATGCGATTATTGTGCACTTCCGGCGATACGGACTGCACGCTGCGCAGCAGTTTCAGAGCGGTCAGTATCTTGTGGCCACGCCCGGTTTCGTGCGGATAAACAGCGACGCCGTTATGCCGCAACAGATTGCGCAGATCGACTGACAATGTAGTCGCCGGATGTGCATGCGGACGGGCGATTTTGTAGCCCTGCCCATAGGAGACGCCAAGATCGCGGATCATCAGCAGCTCGGCATCGGTTTCTATGCCTTCAGCAATCACGATGGTGCCGGATTTTTCTGCGATTTCCTGAATCGATCGGACGAATTGCAGCTTGATCGGATCGTGGTTGATCCCCTGCACAAAATGCATATCGATCTTTACATATTCCGGACGCAGTTCCGACCACAGGCGCAGGCTTGAAAATCCTTCGCCAAGATCGTCAATCGCAATCCGGAATCCCATTGCACGGTAGTGTGTGACCGCTTCACGCAACAGATCGTAATCGTAGGTCGGCTGGCTCTCGGTCAATTCGATAATGACGCGCTCCGGGTTGATGCCGACTTCATGGATGTAACCCAGGGTTTCGCCATGCCTGACGTCCGCTTGCATCAGGCATTCCGGGCTGACATTCAAAAACAGCCGGCCGGGTAATTGCAGTTCGGCGAATTTTTCCAGCGTGATGCGGCGGCACAAATGCTCGACCTCCACGCTGAGATTGCAGGAGCGCGCCACCTTGAACAGGTTTAACGGCGAATGCAGGGGGCTGTCGGAAGGGCCGCGTATCAAACCTTCATAGCCTATGATTTCACCGCTTTGCATACGGATGATGGGTTGAAACAGGGGCGTCAACTGTCGATGCAGAATGATTTCACGCAGTCGCTGGGCCAGATAATCATCGGAGTCGGAAGAATTTTCATTCATTGCAACGTCATTGGCAGCGGCTGACATGTGAGCTTTCTTGGTTCTGAACCGTAAAGGTTGAGCGAGCGGAATTTCCAATCCATCCAGTGTCTTTTCTGTGAACGTGTTTCTTCTTGATTTGTTTGGCTGGACGGGAGAAAAGGGCATCAAAGTGACTCTTTGCGTAATGACGGGCAGGCGGAACGAATTGATCTCCACGAAATGTTACTGATGATTTATGACAGGATGATGATAGGAAATGTTAATGCGTTGGCAATACCTCGATTGACGTATTGCATGCTTCCTGAATATGGGCAGAAGGGTTGGCCCCTGATATGCCGGCGGAGAAAGTAAATGATTCAGTGCTAACGATGGGGTTTTACATTGCGTAAGACTCTGGTATAATTTTTCCCTTCGATGCATTCAATTGCAGCGATAGACCAAATAAGGAGAGGTGGCAGAGTGGTCGAATGTACCTGACTCGAAATCAGGCGTACGTGCGAACGTACCGAGGGTTCGAATCCCTCTCTCTCCTCCAGAATTAATAAAAAAGCCCGCGCAAGCGGGCTTTTTTATTGTCAGCTTATTTAGCTGCCCGGAATTTGTCCGGTCTAGGGTCGGGAATGAAGCCATCCCGATTCGGCATTTTCACTTTCGCCAGCGAAGCGGCATCCAGCGTCGCATCTTGCGGGATGATTTTGGCTTCGGCAAGAATGTAGGCTGATAGCGCATAGACCTCATCATTGCTCAGGCTGCCGGGTTGCAGCAAGGGCATGGCGCGTTTGATGTAATCGAACAGGGTCGTGGCGTAAGGCCAATAGCTTTCAACGGTTTTCACCGGCTTTTTAGTCGGATCGTTATTGACCAGAGTGCCACGTCCGCCGATCAGCTTGTCACCCATCCCGCCTTCGAGTTTCTGGCCGTGGCAGGCAAGACATTGATTTTCATACAAAATTTTACCTGCACTGACAGTACCTTTGCCCGGCGGCAGGCCGCGCCCATCCGGTAATGGAGAGGTGAATTGGCCGAGTTCCGCTGCGCTGGGAGTGCTGCCAAAACCGTAGCTGGTTTTCGGATGATCGGCGGCGTACACGCTGAGGCTTGCTGTCGCCAGCGCGGCAATGCTCAAGAGTTTAGCTTTGGTGGACATTGGAGACCTTTCCGTCGTTGGCGATTTTCCAGCTTTGGATGGCATTGAGATGGTAGATGGACCCCAGTGGGCCGTTCAATCCGCGCAAGTCGACTAGTTGCTTTAAGGTAGGCTGCATGTAACCGGTTTCATCGATGCAGCGACTTTGAATCACCGTTTCGTGCCCATTCCATTTCCATGGAAAACGGAAACGCGTATGGCAAATCGACATGATCGGTCCTTGCAGTTGCGCCTCCTTCCATGTTTTTCCGCCGTCGGTTGATACCTCAACGCGCTTGACGCGTCCGCGTCCCGACCACGCCAGTCCGGTAATTTCATAAAATCCGGCGCCATCCAGCTGCATTTCTCCGGATGGAGAAGTGATGACCGATTTGGCATCCATCTCAAACGAAAATTGCACTGCCTTGCCGTTGGGTCGCAGGTCGGTATATTTTGACGTTTCTTCACGTGTCATGAAGGGCTTGTCGGAAATTTCGAGACGACGCAGCCATTTGATGTGCATATTGCCTTCGTAGCCAGGCACCATCAGACGGATGGGATAGCCTTGTTCCGGACGTATGGCTTCGCCGTTTTGTCCATATGCAAGAAAGCAGTCTTTCATTGCTTTTTCGAGCGGGATGCTTCTGGTCATGGCGGAGGCATCACCACCTTCAGCCAGCAACCATTTAGCGCCGGAACGTACATCGACTTCGCCCAGAATGGTTGAAAGCGGCACGCCCGTCCATTCGGAAGTAGAGGTGAGACCATGCGTGCCCTGTACGGTTTTCAGAGTAGGTTTCGACCACTCCGTTAAACCATTGCCCGAGCATTCGATAAAGTGCACGCGCGAAATAGAGGGAAATCGTTTGAGGTCGGCCATCGAATATTTCTTCGGCTGCTTGACCATGCCATGTACGTAAAGCGAATGCTTGCTCGGGTCTATGGTCGGTGTGCCGCCGTGGCTGCGTTCAAAATGCAGACCGGAAGGGGTGATGATGCCCATGCCTTTTTCGAGCGGGGTCATGGTCCACGAAGAGAAGGTGGTCGGGTTCGGATAAAGCGTGCGCACTTCAGTTTCGAATTGCGAGCGTGATCCGTATCCACCATCATCACCTACCGGTGTGCCTTGTACCTTGCTTGCATCTGCAGGTACTTCTCTGGCAACGGCACCGGCAGGTGCTGCCGCTCGCGCCTGCTGGAGGGCGCCAGCACCTACGACAGCCATTGCGCCCATCAGGAAATGCCGGCGCTGCAAGGTCGGATCCGGCGTGGCAGACGGTGAAATATAGTAAGGGGAGTGTGGATCGGCACGCTTGGCTTGCAAGGCGGTTTCTTCTGCCGCAAGCAAGTACTCTGTGGAGGATCGAGTGCGTTCGGGCAAGGTCGAGTCAGGCAGCATCTTGTTCATCGGATCTCCTTTATCGTTCTACATTTTCGGGCTATCGGCAAAAACCAAACATCTCCTCATCAATGATTTGCCAAATTATCGTACACCTGAATATTTTGAAGTCAAGCTGCAAATGGAGGCCGCTGTTTTCTGTTGGCGCGTGTGAGAAGCGGGCGTAATACCATTGAAAATGGAGTTTCATTGTTTGCTTCATGCCAGAGCACGACATTGATCATGCTGTCGTTCGCAATGGCAGCGATACCGGTTGGCTAGTGCATGTGACAGTCTGTGCATTTGAGTCAAGGAGGTTTTTTGCAAACCGTCCGGCAAGATGGCTTACACTATTTGTACGTTATTTGTTTGAGCGACTGTTCGATTATCAGCTTGGCTATCTCACATGGAGAGTCTATGAAATCGCATTACGAAACTTATAAAGGGTGGAGCGTGTCAGTGCAGGTGTCGGCGCATTTGTCGCGTATAGATATCGACCGCAAGGCGGCCGATTACATCCCGCGCGTCGTGATCACCGAGCATAAGGGAAATGCATTCAAGGACAGAGAAATTGCGGACGGCCATTCGTATCCGACACCGGAAAAATGCATTGAGCATGGCATCATCACAGCGCGGGCATACATAGATCGTGGAGTGTCGCTAATGTGATTTGACTCTCCTCGCCAGGAAGATTGTTCTGCGTGCCTGAAAACAGGCGGATATTCATAAAGGAACTGTCATGAGCAAAATGAGCGGTGAGCAAGCATCCCAACTAGCCATAGACCTGATTGAAGAGCAGTTGCAAATATTGCCGGCTGCAATCGCCATGATATGGCAGCCGATCGATGCCTGTGGTGTGGAGGCGAATCTGGTCGCCGGCGTGCTGCGCAGAAAAAACAAATTACCGAAGACAGGTTCAGGCGGGAATATTGCGGCCTCCTATGCAGACGTCAATCCGGCGCTGGATTTCCGTGCTTCACATCAGGCCTTGCACGCAGATCCGTTGCAGAAGACACGTTATCTACGCGTCGTGATAGGCAATGCCTTGCTGGCTGTCGGTGCGTTTTTTAAAGAGCATGACATGGCTGCAATGCGTACTCCGGAAGTGCAGTTTCTGGGACATGTCTACACGGCCATTCTCAATGAAAATACCTTCGATATCGCTCCCGGCTATCTTCCCGTTGCCACTTTTGACGGCTTGGTCATTGATGGCAAATTAAACGGCTCGCTGTTATTCAGCGATGGCGTGACGGAAGGTTTCATGGAGTTCGGCGACGCGCTGGCGTTGCTGCACTGGTTTTCGCGTTTTCTGCGCGGAGAGAAAAATTTCGTTTCCGGCGGCGATGCAGGTTGAAGTCTGCTGCAGATATTGGAATGATGTGTGGGCGAAATTCTTGCCGCAATGAGACCTGATTTTCTGCAACAGCGTGTTTTAGTAAACGGGAATTAAAACATCTCCGGATGCCATCATGAAGTTGCCGGGATCGCTGGGGTCAGGCTCCAGGTAGTCCGCTTCATCGGTCACGTAGCATTCATTGCCGGGCAGCGCGCTGGAAGGCATTAATTTGATGACTGTGCAGGTTGCGCCTGTGGTCTGATTTTTAAATTGACCGATAATGGATGTGCTTGACATGGACGCTCCTGAAATGACATTGCGGCAGATATTTGGCTGTCAGCGATTACATAACAATGCATATGGGATGACAATCCCATAAACATGGGGCGTGGGCTGACTGTTCTGAGGAGAATTTTCCGCATTGGATACGCCTGTTTTACACGATCTTCTTTTGCGTTGAATAAATTTTTTCTTCACGCACCTTTGCGCTTATCTGGCCCTTGCTGCAAGTTTTTTATTCGAACATGTTAGGATGAAAAACTGTGAGGAGATGCGTCATGCCATCGGAAACAATGGGATTGTACGAAGTCGAATATTCTGCCGTGCCGGCTGCGGATGGCAAGGCCTGGGTCGCTCATGTTGCGATTTACGGCCACTCGAACAATCCCATGCACAGGAACTGTCTGTTCCCCGATCAGCGCGTATCGCTGGAGACGGTTTTTCCGACCAGTGCGGAAGCAGAGACGGAAGCGCGCAGAGTGGCAGCCGAGATGCTGGAATCCAGCACTAGTCATTCCCGTGCGCAATAGGCAGGTACATCTCCCGAGCTGAACCTTTTGCATTCTGCAGTATCTCTTGTATGACTGGATCGAATTGCCGCTGAGGGCGATAAAACAAGTCGCTGCCACACACCGGGGATCATCAATAAGGAGACTGGGATGAGCAGAATACCTACTGCGGTTTACCATGGTTATGAAATTTTCACGATGGTCGTGCCTGTCGATGGCGGGCTGTGGTCTGCCACCAGCGAGATAGAGATCAATGGTGCCGATGGCATCGATATATCGCAGGGATTCGGCGGGCCTTGTCAGGGGCATAGCAGAGAAGAAGCGCAAGCGCTGGTCATCGCCGATACGAAACAAAAAATAGACGATTTGCTGGCTGAGCCATGACGCCGGCAGGCTGCAGAACAAGTTGAAGCAGCGCGCTATCGTTCAATGCAGGAAATGCGGACATCGTCCCAGGTGCGCAGCGCAAAAGAACATGCGTACTTTGAGCGGACAATTCCTGTCGGGTGGTTTATAGTCTCAAGCTCTATCGCCCTTGCCTGATTATGACTGACCCACATACCGTTACCACCCTTGCTGAACCCTTGATCCAGATCGGCATGTCGCTGCCGGAAATCAAATGGCCGTATCTGGTCAGTCTGACGCGCCTGAGCCTGGCGCTGGCGCTGGGCTTGCTGATCGGACTGGAACGCGAACGGCGTGGCAAGGAAGCCGGCTTGCGGACATTTTCCCTGATTGCGCTGCTCGGCGCGATGGGTGGCACGCTGGGCGACAACTACGCCTATCTGATTCTTTTTCTGACCGGCATCCTGACCGTCTTCCTGAATGTCCAGCGTCTGCGTACCAATGACAGCAGCGAGCTGACTACATCGGCAGCGATGTTGATTACGTGCGTGGCGGGTATTTTGTGCGGTAAAGGTCATACGGCTACGCCGGCATCCATCATTGTGATTGTTACCGCACTACTGGCCTGGAAAGACAGGCTGACCGGTTTCAGTCTCGGGTTGACCGAAAATGAAATGCGCTCCGCGCTGTTGCTGGCAATTCTTGCGATCGTGATTTATCCGGCCTTGCCGATTGGCGCCATCGGCCCGTGGAGTCTGATCGAGCCGCGCGCGGCCTGGGTGACGGTGATCCTGATTGCCGGTATCGGCTTCGTCAACTACGTGCTGTGGAAGATGTATGGCACGCGCGGCATTGTGATGGCCGGTTTCCTCGGTGGTCTGGTCAACAGCAGTGTGACGGTCAGCGAACTGGCATCGCGCGCGAAGGACAATCAGCGCGATACCGTCAGTGCCGCATATCGCGGGATTTTGCTGGCGACAGCGGCGATGATTATTCGCAATGGCGCATTGCTGCTGATACTCGCGCCGAGCGCTGCACTGACTGCCACGATTCCCTTTGCGCTGATGCTGTTGATTAATGCGGGCTGGTTTTTCTTCGATGCCAATGCGCGGCAGAAAACGGCAGAGGATGATTCTCAGCCGGTTGATCTGCCGCTGCCGTTTGCGCTTGGTGCTGCATTGAAATACGGTCTTTTATTTCTGATTTTGCATATCGCCGGTGTGATTGCCCAGCAAAGCATGGGTGAAGGGGGCTTCTATGCAGTTAGCCTGATAGGCGGTGTGGTATCCAGCGCCAGTGCTGTTGCGGCTGCCGCCAGCCTGCTCACCGGTGGTTCGATACCGGCGCACGTTGCTTCGGCCGGAGCAGTGATTGCATCGCTGGCCAGCGTATTGATCAACCTGCCGCTGGTGCTGCGCGCGCATAACCGCTCACTGACATTAAGACTGACGATCGCGATGATGTCTATTTCCGTGGTGGGAATCATGGGCGCTTTTCTTGCCAAGCCACTGCTTTCATTTGCAATGGCAGAATTCCCGGTGTTATTGCAGTTCAATTGAAAACGTACTATTGCGTGGCGAGTAATGCATTGTTATATGTGTTTTCAGCTATATAAATAATAAATCGGTCGTTTGGAATTTTGTTGCGGAGCACTATAGTTATTGCGTCTCCTCCAACTTGTCAAATATTGGATTTAGCCCGTTTCCGCAAGGAGGACGGGCTTTTTTTTTCGCTGAATTGATGTGTTATTGCAAGGGAGTAAGGGCGCATGAGAGCTGAAAAGAGGCGTAATGGTGGGTTGCCATTTTGTCAGTGTCATCTCACACGCGAATGGGATAAGCGCTGATTTTTATGCCGCCATGTTGCTGTCATGCTCAAAGCTCGGAATCTTGAATAGGGGAATACCCATGGCACAAGTCTCGCATATTCGTACACCGTCTGTTGGTCATCACGTCATCACTTCCAATACGATTGCAGCGTTGCAAACAAAAGACGGCGCGCACGAGGTGGGCAAATGCCGCTTGAGTGCACCCAAGGCGCTGGCCGGATTGCATGGGCACAGCCCTAAACACAACAGCCTGCTCGCAGGCTTGCCGGCGGCCGATTACGATCGTTTGCTGCCGCATCTCGAGTTTGTTGAAATGCCTTTCGGCAGCACGATTTGCGAAGCCGGCGAGCAGATGCAGCATGCCTATTTTCTGACCGGCAGCATTGTTTCCTTGCTGTATGAAACAGCCGATGGCGCTTCCTCTGAAACAGCAGTGATAGGCTACGAAGGCATGGTCGGCGTAGACATCGTGATGGGTGGCGGCGCATCGCTTAATCGTGCATTCATTAAAAGCGCCGGTTACGCATTTCGTATCAAGGCTTCAGTTCTGAAGGAAGAGTTTGCACGAGGCGGCGCCTTGCAAGGCTTGTTGCTGCGCTTTACCCAAGCATTGTTTACGCAAATGGCGCATACCGTCGCCTGCAATCGTCATCACACCATCGTCCAGCAATTGTGTCGCTGGCTGTTATTGAGTCTGGATCGCCTGCCATCGAACAAAATCAGCATGACGCAGGATCTGATCGCCAATATGCTGGGTGTAAGGCGCGAAAGCGTCACGGAAGCAGCGCGTAAATTGCAGGATGAAGGTTTGATTCACTACAGTCGCGGACAAATCACGGTGGTGAATCGTAGCGGTCTCGAAGCGCAGATTTTCGAGTGCTACACCAGTCTTACCAAGGAATATGAAGGCTTGTTGGTAGCCAAGCGCTGAGCCGTTCTGCCTGCTCTGAAAATAAAAAAGCCGCTGATCGTTTCAGCGGCTTTTTCATGTAGTGCGAGAGATTGCTATGCGGCTAAAGCAATATCGCGATTGACTGCACTCAATACGGCGCGCAGCGAAGCGGTCACGATGTTACCGTCTATACCGACGCCAAAGCGGGTGCTTCCATTGTTCACGCGCAGTTCAACATAGCTGGCGGCATTGGCATTGGCGCCAGCACCGATTGCATGCTCGTGAAAATCCATCAGCCTGATATCCATGCCCAATGCATTGATGAAGGCATCGATAGGCCCGTTCCCGGCACCCTGCAATGTGACCGGCTTGCCATCCTTCTCCAGTTCGACCCGGATGCGTACTTCGGCGTTGCCTTGCGAGTCATCAATATGGTGGCTACGATATTGATAAGGCGTCACGGCATTCAAATACTCATTGTTGAAAATCGTGTGGATATCGTTCGCCGCCACTTCGCCGCCGGTTTCATCGGTGATGCGTTGCACGGCACGGCTGAATTCGATTTGCAGGCGGCGCGGTAATACCAGGCCGTATTCCTGTTCCAGCAAATAGGTCATGCCGCCTTTGCCCGACTGGCTGTTGACGCGAATGACGGCATCGTAGCTGCGTCCCAGATCGGCCGGATCGACCGGCATGTATGGTACTTCCCAGATCGCGTCCGGCTGCTGTTTGGCAAAACCTTTCTTGATGGCATCCTGATGCGAGCCGGAAAAAGCCGTATAGACCAGATCGCCGACATACGGATGGCGCGGATGTACAGGAATCTGGTTGCATTCTTCCACGCACTGGCGGACTGCATCGATATCCGAAAAGTCCAGTCCAGGGCTGATCCCCTGCGAATACAGATTGAGTGCCAGCGTGACCAGATCGACATTGCCGGTGCGTTCGCCATTGCCGAACAGGCAGCCTTCGACGCGATCGGCGCCCGCCATCACAGCCAGTTCCGCCGCCGCTACCGCGCAGCCTCTATCGTTGTGCGGATGCACGCTGATCAGGATGGAGTCGCGACGCTCGAGATTACGGTGCATCCATTCGACCTGATCGGCATACACATTGGGTGTGCTGGCTTCTACCGTGCCGGGCAGATTGAAGATCATCTTGCGTTCAGGAGTAGGCTGCCACGCTGCAGAAACCGCATCGCATATTTCCTTGGAAAATTCGAGCTCGGTCATGCTGAATGCTTCCGGCGAATACTGGAATACCCATTCCGTTTCCGGATGCGCATCGGTCAGTTCGCGTACCAGTTTGGCACCGGCCACGGCCAAGGCCTTCACCTCGTCGCGCGACATATTGAAGACTATGCGGCGGAACGCAGGGGCAGTGGCGTTGTACAGGTGGATGATGGCGCGGCGCGCACCGACTACCGATTCGACGGTGCGGCGTATCAGATCTTCGCGCGCCGGTGTCAGCACTTCTATTGTGACGTCGTCCGGAATACGTTTTTCTTCTATCAGGCGGCGGACGAAATCAAAATCGGTTTGCGAGGCGGAAGGGAAGGCGACTTCGATTTCCTTCAAGCCTATCTTCACCAGCATGTCGAAAAAACGCAGTTTCTTGTCGTGGTTCATCGGCTCGATCAGCGATTGATTGCCGTCGCGCAGATCGGTGCTCATCCAGATCGGTGCCTTGCTGATGACTTGATTCGGCCAACTGCGGTCGGTGAGACGTACGGGTGGAAAGGCGCGGTATTTCTGTTCCGGGTTAGTCAACATCATGATAGTTTTTCCTTGCTTGCTGAATAGGGGAGATTCGGTGTGGCGGAAGGCTACCTGACTTGCCACGCAACGCTAGGCCAGGTAACCGATCGGTAGCAGTAGCAGAGCGCGAGCATGAGCCATCGCGGCGGACAATACGCCAGCGTTCAACGTTACAGGAATGGCCTTGATATGCATTTTTTCGGGTAAAACCTTGGTATTTGATTGGTGTGCCAGTAATTAAAACCGGCAGGTACAGCAGTGCGCGACGATCAGTTTAGTCGTAGCGATAGTAGTAGCGCTGCTAGCAGGGAGCTGGCAGCGTACGAAATGCGGGAATGAAGTGGTGTAGCGGTCATGCAGCTACTTTAGGCGATGGCGACGACGCTTGTCAAGTTTTGGGTATATGTATACCGGGCTGATTCAGGCCGCAGCGTATCAATATTCAAACATTTGTTCTCTCATTCTCCTTGATCAATACGCCAGCGGTGTTGATTTTTTGGCATATCCGGACGAGTTATTGGGTGCATATCGGGCTCCGCATGCAAATGGCAGCGCCAAAAATGCCGCCAAGGGCGAGGCCTATGCAATATATCCGCTCCAAGTGAGCAATTCTTGCGTAATCCCGGGCTGAAGGGCACGCAAATCCTTTAAAATAGCGGCCTACTTCTGGATTACTCATGTCTATTTCAACTACTCAAGAAATCGTTGCAGAATTGCGTGCCGGCCGTATGGTCATACTGGTCGATGAAGAGGATCGTGAAAACGAAGGCGATCTGGTGCTGGCGGCCGAGTTCGTAACGCCGGAAGCCATCAATTTCATGGCCAAATTCGGTCGCGGCCTGGTTTGCCTGACGTTGACGGAAGAGCATTGCGATCAGCTTGCGCTGACGATGATGACATCACGTAACGGCACCTCGTACGGCACCAATTTCACTGTGTCGATAGAGGCGGCAGAAGGCGTGACGACCGGCATTTCTGCCGCCGACCGCGCCAAGACCATACAAGTTGCCGTGGCCAAGAACGCCAAGCCATCCGACATCGTGCAGCCGGGCCACATCTTCCCGCTGAAGGCGCAAAAGGGCGGCGTTTTGATGCGCGCCGGTCATACCGAAGCTGGCTGCGATTTTGCCGAACTGGCCGGTTTGGTGCCGGCCGCCGTGATCTGCGAAATCATGAAGGACGACGGCACCATGGCGCGTCTGCCGGATTTGATCGAATTTGCAAAAGAACATGATTTGAAGATAGGCACCATTGCCGATCTGATTCACTATCGCAGCCAGCACGAAAGCATCGTCGATCGCGTCGATGAGCGCACGATGGAAACGGTGTACGGCACTTTCCACGCCGTGCTGTATCGCGACAAGCCTAGTGGTGGCGCGCATCTGGCCTTGGTGCATGGCGATATTGCGCCGGATCAGGAAACGCTGGTGCGTGTGCATCAACCGGTTTCCATCCTCGATTTGCTGGAAACGCGCGCGACTACGCATTCATGGAATATGGCTTCGGCGATCGCGGCGATCAAGCAGGCCGAGCGTGGTGTGATGGTGTTGCTCAACTGCGAAGAGTCGGCCGAAGAATTGTTTTCGCAGTTTGCGGCGCTGACCCATCCGGATAGTCGCCCGCAGCAGCGCGCGGCACGCATGGATTTGCGTAACTACGGTATCGGTGCCCAAATTCTGAAAGACCTGTCAGTCGGCAAAATGAAGCTGCTCGCCAATCCGCGCAAAATGCCGTCAATGACAGGTTTCAACCTGGAAGTAACCGGATATCGCGCGACGCCAGAAAGCTGAGCGTTCATTCAAATTTTGTCGCCTTGAGCAATCAACTGGCACATACTGCTTTTAAATAGAATCAATGTAGAGCGCGCTTGGCGCATGAGGGAAATACCATGGCAGTTGGAACCTATGAAATGAATTTGGCAGGCGAAGGTTTGCGCATCGGCATCGTGCAGGCGCGTTTCAACCAGGATGTCTGCCACGGCTTGCTATCCGCCTGTCTGGCCGAGTTGAAGCATCTGGGTGTGGTCGATGAGGATATCCTGCATGTGACGGTTCCGGGCGCACTGGAAATCCCGCTGGCCTTGCGCAAGATGGCAGAAACCCTGCAATTCGATGCACTGATCGCGATCGGCGCGGTGATTCGCGGCGAGACGTATCACTTTGAACTGGTATCGAATGAATCCGGCGCCGGCATTACGCGTGTCGGGCTCGACTTTGGTCTGCCGATTGCCAATGCCGTATTGACCACCGACACCGATGAGCAGGCTGAAGTGCGCATGGCAGAGAAGGGTACGGATGCGGCACGCGTCGCGGTTGAAATGGCGAATCTGACGATCGCGCTGGAAGATCTAGCCGACGCTGGTGACGACGCAGACGACGAAGACGATTAAGCATAGGTATCGCTGGCCGGATTGCGGCCGGCGTTTTTTAACTTGTTTTTTTAATTTTTATGCGCGCTTTGAAAGAAGTACGCTGTTTGTGAGCCATGACCCAAAAAACCGACCACGCCAATCCGAGCAAAAACCGTACGCCGCGTCATCGCGCGCGCGAATTTGCCTTGCAAGGCCTGTATCAATGGCTGTTGAATAATGAAGATGTGCGCACGATAGAAAACCATATCCGTCAGGCCCATGGTTTCGACAAGGCCGATGCCGAGCATTTCGATGCGCTCCTATACGGCACCGTCAAGCAGGTCGGCGAGTTGCGCGCCGGTCTGGCGCCGCTGATCGACAGGGAAATTTCTGCACTGTCGCCGGTGGAACATGCGGCTTTGCTGATCGGTGCTTTCGAGCTGAAAAACCATATCGAGATCCCGTACAAGGTCGTCATCAATGAAGCGGTCGAACTGACCAAATCGTTTGGCGGCATAGACGGTCACAAGTACGTCAACGGTGTGCTGGACAAGTTTGCCGCAGGCGTGCGCGAGCCGGAAATCAGCGCCGGACGCAAGGGCTGAGTTACTCTTTTTCCGCATCTTTCCTCCCGAGGAAATGAGCAGTCATTATTACATCGCCGCCACCTTGTTCCGCTTGCATCAGGCTTCGCCTGATACGGATCAGGTGGCGGTTTTCAATGGGGAATTCCCTTGTCTTCGCATCTGACTCAACTCGCCTCCCGTCTGGAGAACATTGCGCCTTTTCATGTCATGGAGCTGGCCAAGATGGCCGCCGAGCTGGAACGGCAAGGGCGCCACATCATACACATGGGCATAGGCGAGCCGGATTTTACCGCTGCGCCATCCGTGCTGGCTGCCGCCACGCAAGCCATGGCGGACGGCAAGATGCAATACACGTCGGCTACCGGCTTGCCGGAATTGCGCGCCGCGATTGCCGCGCATTATCGTGACGTGTATGGCGTTGACGTCGCTCCTGCACGCATCATCGTGACGGCCGGCGCCTCGGGCGCCTTGCTGCTGGCTTGCGCTGCGCTGGTGGAAAAAGGTGCGGAAGTGCTGATGTCCGATCCATCGTATCCATGCAACCGGCATTTTGTCGCCGCTTTCGATGGTAGCGCGAAGATGATAGCCAGCGGGCCCGAGCACAGGTTCCAGCTTTCGGCCGACATGGTGCGGCAAAACTGGAGCAAGGCAACGCGTGGCGTGCTGCTGGCTTCCCCATCTAATCCGACCGGCACTTCGATAGACGAAGACGAATTACGCAAAATTGTCGAGATCGTGCGAGGCAAACAGGGTTTCACCATCGTCGACGAGATTTATCACGGCTTGCGTTATGACGCGGCACCGTTTTCCGCGCTGTCGTTGGGCGACGATGTGATCGTGATCAACAGTTTTTCCAAATATTTCAATATGACGGGCTGGCGTCTTGGCTGGCTGGTGGTGCCGGAGACTCTGGTGCAGCCTATCGAGAAACTGGCGCAAAACCTGTTCATTTGCGCTTCCAGTCTGGCGCAGCATGCAGGGCTGGCCTGCTTTGCGCCGGAAGCGATAGCGGTGTATGAAGCGCGCAAGGCGGAATTCAAGCGCCGCCGCGACTATATAGTGCCGGCACTGGAGGAGCTGGGCTTTAAAGTGCCGGTGATGCCCGACGGCGCATTTTATGTCTATGCCGATTGCAGTGCCTTGTCGGATGACGCCGACGAGCTGACGATCGCGATGCTGAATGAAGCAGGTGTGGTCATGGTGCCGGGACTGGATTTTGGACCCTCTACCGCGCATCGCTATGTGCGCATCTCGTATGCAACCTCAATGGAAAACTTACAGGAAGCGATCGCGCGACTGCGGATTTTTTTCGGGAATGGACGCAGGCGGTAATGCTGCGCTTGGTGTATCGCGGCACGAAGAAGTGTTGCGCACGATTCCCGTCGGCATGGTTTTGATTGTTGCGAGCGTTATTGTTTTGAATGTTTTTTCAAAAAGTCCGGCACATCAGGTAATGCCCGTTTTTGACTGACTATTCAGGTGGCGTGATTCGGGCGAGCTTTTCATGAAGCTTGTTGCGGACGAGTTGGGACAGAAGATGCATACATAAAAAAAGGAGCCTCGGCTCCTTTTTTGTAATGCTTATTACAGCGAAGTGTATGGCTCGCTGCCGGAGTTCTTGTCGCGCGCTCTGTCATCCAATGCAGTCTTTTCCGAGACGGCATTAGGAATCGGCTGAATGCGCGGCTGGGTGCGGCTTGCCATCGTGGCAAATGCCGATACGCGCTTGCCGCTTGCAACTGCTTTCAAGCGATCGTACTCGCCCAGCACCTTGGCACCATAACCAGCGTCGGTGCTCATTGCTGCTGCGCCTACGTAACGCTTCAAGCCGCCTTCAACCGAACCGTCTCTGGCGACGTATTCTTTCAGGATCAATGAGCCGACCTTGATATTGGCGACAGGATTCAGTGCAGCCTTGGTGCCGCCCATGTCGGCAAATTTGTCGTGATGTACTTTCGACATGACTTGCATCAGGCCTTGCGCGCCAACCGGGCTTTCGGCAAACGGATTGAAGCGCGATTCGATTGCCATTACCGCCAGGATCAGCAAGGGGTCAAAATTGATTTCCTTGCCGGTCAGATAGGCGGCCGAAACCAGCATATTGGTGGCATCGCTGGCGACGCGGTAGCGCTTGGAGATCCATTGCGTTACACGTTGTTGCTGCAGATCGGTGCCCATCATGACATTGTTGCCGGTTGTGGCGGTTTTCAATGCGGCTTCCGGTTCTGCTGCATCTGCTGCCGCTTCTTCCATCAGATTGGCCATTTCAGGCATCTCTTGCGGAACAGTCGAGGCAACGGCTTCACTGAAGGGCGACAAAGCCTGGATGCGGTCAGCGATCTCCGGCTTGAAGAACATCAGGGCTAGGGTGGCAATGGCTGTCAAGCCTAGCGCCATCATTGCCTGGCGCGCTGTCGCGACCAGACGGTTGGTGGAGTCGCGCATGGAGATCGACGTTGCGATCGCCTGCCGAGCAGATTGGTTGGCGACCTGACGCATCGCCGTGGTAATTCGATTTAACATACAAACTCCTGGATTGACGCGGCAAATAAAAGGCTCCACTACAAGAAGCTAATCCATGTAGAGCCCTGCACATGCCGTGAATCAGAGAAATCGCTTGCTGCCGCGTATCGCGTACGGCAAACGTCGGAGTTGATTACTTATAGGGCGCGCATCGTATGCAGCAAGCCCTTGGCAAACAACTTTGTCGGGGGAGAAGGCAAGACGCCTTGGCAAACACTCCTTAAAATGTCATGTGGGACCCCGGATCCCGTGAAATGAAGAGTGTTTCTTTTATGCCCGGTTTGGTGTTCAAATACGGGCCTGTTCTTCAAGTTGCGCGAATTGTAGGAGCCCGTTTATATCAAGTCAATACTATAAAAATGAATTTCTATTACTTTTAAATCTCATTATTTTTTATTGATTTAGATAAAACTCAATGAAATCAACCACTTGACTGTTTTGTTTAAATAATCGAGTCCACTGCACAAAGCGGCGAAAAACATATGAAATATTCTGATCTGCGTGACTTCATTTCCCAACTGCAACAAATGGGTGAACTTAAGCGTATAAACATGCCGGTTTCGCCGTATTTGGAGATGACGGAGATCTGCGACCGCACTTTGCGTGCTGAAGGTCCGGCACTTTTATTCGAGAATCCGACTGGTCACACGATTCCTGTGCTCGGTAATTTGTTCGGTACGCCGCAGCGCGTTGCGCTGGGTATGGGTGCGACGGACGTCAGTGAATTGCGCAAGATTGGTCATGTATTGGCGATGCTGAAGGAGCCGGAGCCGCCCAAGGGATTCAAGGACATGCTGGGTCTGGGCTCCTTGGTGAAGTCGCTGTGGGATATGACGCCCAAGGAGCGTCGCGACGCGCCTTGTCATGACATCGTATGGGAAGGCAACGATGTTGATCTGGCGCGCCTGCCGATTCAGCATTGCTGGCCGGGCGATATCGCACCTCTTATTACATGGGGTTTGGTGATTACCAAGGGGCCGCACAAGAAGCGGCAGAATCTGGGTATATATAGACAGCAGGTGATAGGTCGCAACAAGGTCATCATGCGCTGGCTGGCGCAACGCGGTGGCGCACTGGATTTTCGCGAGCACAGTATTGCCAACCGTGGTCAGCCGTATCCGATTGCGGTCGCGCTTGGCGCCGACCCCGCTACTATATTAGGGGCAGTGACGCCGGTGCCGGACAGTTTGTCTGAATATCAGTTCGCCGGTTTGCTGCGTGGCAGCCGTACCGAGCTGGTAAAAGCCATAGGCAGTGAATTACGGGTGCCGGCTTCGGCCGAGATTGTGCTGGAAGGGCACATCTATCCGGATGAGTCGCATCCGTCCGGTTACGAGCATGCGCTCGAAGGTCCGTATGGCGACCATACCGGCTATTACAATGAGCAGGATACTTTCCCGGTCTTCACGATAGACCGCATCACGATGCGGCGCGATCCGATTTATCACTCTACGTATACAGGCAAGCCGCCGGATGAGCCGGCGATCCTGGGCGTGGCTTTGAATGAAGTGTTCATTCCCTTGCTGCAAAAGCAGTTTTCAGAAATCCTGGATTTCTATCTGCCGCCGGAAGGGTGCAGCTACCGGATGGCAGTCGTGCAGATGAAGAAAGCTTATCCGGGCCATGCCAAACGCGTGATGTTCGGCGTCTGGAGTTTCCTGCGCCAGTTCATGTATACCAAGTTCATCATCGTGGTGGATGAGGACGTCAATATCCGCGACTGGAAAGAAGTGATCTGGGCGATTACTACTCGCGTCGATCCGACCCGCGACACGACGCTGGTCGACAACACGCCTATCGACTATCTGGATTTTGCATCGCCGGTCAGCGGTCTGGGCAGCAAAATGGGTATAGATGCCACCAATAAATGGCCGGGTGAAACCGATCGAGAATGGGGCACGACCATCGCCATGACGCCGGAAGTAAAAAAACGCGTCGATCAGATCTGGCAGGAGCTGGGAATTTGAGTATCGGCCGGCGCAGCAATTTATTAATCGGGCCGGCCAAAGTTTGTATTGAACATCGTGTTCCGTCCGGCTGCCGTTTCGTCGGACGTGAACATTGCCGGGTGGATTTTCAGAGGAGGAAGCAGGCAATTCCTGCAGCGCATTTCCTTCTTTGCTGTTAGAATCCATGTCGGCGGGCCCCTGCGCATTGTGGCATGGCCAACCTGGTCAGGTCGGGAACGAAGCAGCCACAGCCATTTCCTGCAAGTGCCGTAGACAAGGCTCGCCTCTTTCTTCTCTATATAACAGCTGTTGCTGTTAAGTGTTTCCACCGGCACTGCAATCCACTTTATTTCAAGACTTCGCTTCAATCGGGGAGCAGATTGCTTTTCATCTGACGCATCACTTGCGTACTGCTTTCGATATCTGCAATCGACAATCCCTGCATCATCTCCGCGCGCAATTGTCTCGATAATTTTTCTATAATCTGGAGCTGCTCATTGGCTTTGGGTGTCAATACAGCGTATTTGTATCGCTTGTCACTTGCAGAGATAGTGCGCTGTACCCATTCTTTCTGTTCCAGTAGATCAAGCAGGCGTACCAGGGTAGGGCTTTCAATCCCGAGTTTGCGTGCCAGTTCGCGTTGGATCAGGCCGGCGGGATGTCTTTGTAATTGGAGGAGAACCTGCCGGGTCGAAAGATTCAGGCCGAATGGTTTCAGCCGTTTATTCATCTGGTAGCGCCACGCGCGCGAGATGTCGCCTATGGTCTGTCCCAATTCGAGCTGATAATCGGATAAATCGTGAGGTTGGTCGGGATTCATTTGTAGGGCGGCATGATAAGCTTGCTAGTTAGTATAGCTAACGAATTGATGCCTGGTAACGTTAAACTTCTGGATGCCCTTATATAACTTGCCACCTATGACGGGTGGCTGAGGATACGCAGTCACTATGCAACAAACGAAAAAATATCTGTGGATAGGCCTTGGTATCGCTGTCATCGGAGTTGCTGTCTATCTTGGATTGCGTGGTACGGCAGAGCACGGCAAAAAAAATGATGGTGGGATTCAGTCCGTTAAAACGGTGGTTGCCGAACAAAAGACCATTCCGATTCGGGTGTCCGCCAATGGTTATGTGACTGCGATCAGTACAGTCGATGTGCGTCCAAAGGTACAAAATATCGTACGCACCATACATGTCAAGGAAGGTCAGTTTGTCAAAGAGGGGCAGTTGCTGTTTACGCTGGACGAGCGCAATGACCAATCCAATGTAGAAAAAGCGAGTGCGCAACTGGCAGCCGGGCAGGCTGATCTGGCTGATGCTGAACAGGTACTCAAGCGTAATGAGGATTTGCTGGCGAAGAATTTCGTATCGCAGGCGGTAGTCGATAGCTCGCGCAACAAGGTCGAGGCCTTGCGCAACACGATGAAGGCGAATCGCGCGATTACGCAATCGAACAGCATCGCGCTTAGCGACAATCGCATCACGGCCGGTATTTCCGGACGCATCGGCGTTATCAGCGTGCATCCGGGCAGCCTGGCGCAACCGTCGGGCAATCCCATGGTCACGATCGTGCAAATAGACCCGATCATGGTCAGTTTTTCATTGCCGGAGCGTGAACTGGCGAATATCCGTGCAACCTATCCTCAGGGTAATGCGCCGGTGACGGCGCAACTTTCCGGTCAGGATGCGGTAACGGGCAAGCTGACCTTTATCGATAATCTGACGGATACACAGAGCGGCACGATACGCATGAAAGCGCAGTTCGATAATGCTGCGCAAAAACTATGGCCGGGCGGTTATGTCAATGCCAGCCTGGTTACGCGTGAAGTGCAAAATGCCGTGCTGGTGCCAGCGCAAGCCGTGGTCACCGGCCCGGTTGAAAAATTCCTCTACGTAGTCCAGCCTGATGAAACCGTCAAAGCGCAAAAGGTCGATGTGATCGCGATAGAAGATGGTTATGCAGCAGTAGAAGGTGTGGCTGCCGGCATGCGCATCGTCGTGGAAGGCATGAAAAATCTTCGGCCTGGCGTAAAAATAAAGGAAGTAAAAAAAGAGATGGCCGCCGTTTATGCAGCGCAGCCGCCAGTCGGCACTTAAACGTTTGATGCCACTGTTTGTTTTTAGAATGCCTGTCCCCTGTCGCAGCCAGCCTTGTACTGCACATGGGACAAGCATTTTCGCCAATCAAATTAATTCAAGCATCCTCCCCATGACCTTGCCTGGGCACATTACATAGTGAATATTTCCGAGCTTTGCATACGACGGCCAGTCATGACCGTGCTCTTGTCGATCGCGATCGTGGTGATCGGTGCTTTCTGTTATTTCAAGCTGCCGATTGCGGCGCTGCCTAGTTACGACACGCCGGTTATTAATGTGACGGGTGTACTGCCCGGTGCCAGTCCCGAGGTGATGGCCGCATCGGTGGCAACGCCGCTGGAGAAACAGTTCTCTACGATTGCTGGTTTGGCGACGATCAGTTCCAGCAGTACGCTGGGCAATACCTCGATTACGCTGGAGTTCGATCAGAATCGCGATATCGATGCTGCTGCCGTAGACGTGCAAGCGGCGCTCTTGCGTGCGCAACGCAGCCTGCCGATAGAAATGACTTCGCTGCCGGCATATCGCAAGGTCAATCCGGCGGATGCTGCGATTCTGTTATTGGCGCTGACTTCGCCGTCGCTGTCATTGTCGGAGTTGAATGACTATGCAGAAAATCTGATTTCGCCTTCGCTCTCGACCATCAACGGTGTGGCGCAAGTGCAGGTTTATGGACAGCGTCGTTTTGCGGTGCGCGTCAAGATCAAGCCTGATGAATTGGCCGCACGCAATATGACGCTGGATGAGGTGGCACTATCCTTGCGTGCCTCGAATGCGAATACACCGGTCGGTGTGCTGGACGGCACGCGTCAGACTTTGACCTTGCAGGCCAACAAGCAGTTACGCAACGCTGCCGAATTCAGCAATCTGGTCATCAGCAGTCGCAACGGTCAAACCACGCGTTTGAAGGATGTTGCGATAGTTGAAGATAGTGTCGAATCGATCAAAAGCGGCAGTTGGGTCAATGGCGAACCATCTATCGTGCTGGCAGTGCAGCGTCAGCCGAATGCAAATACGGTCGCCGTAGTCGATGCAGTCAAGCAGACTTTGCCGCAATTCAAATCGCAGATGCCGGCCTCGATCAATGTACAGGTCTTGAATGATCGCTCGGTATCGATACGCGAAGCCATTCATGATGTGAAGCTCACCTTGCTGTTGACGATTGTGCTGGTAGTGCTGGTGATCTTCCTCTTCCTCAAGCGCTTGTCGGCAACGGTGATTCCTGTGTTGTCGCTACCGATTTCATTGATAGGTTGTTGTGCGCTGATGTATTGGCTGGGCTATAGCCTGGATAATATTTCGCTACTCGGCATCACGATTGCGGTGGGCTTGGTGGTCGATGATGCGATCGTGATGCTGGAAAACATCGTGCGGCATATCGAAAACGGCATGGAGCCCTTGGCCGCTGCGCTGAAAGGTTCGCGTGAAGTCAGCTTCACGATTATCTCGATTTCGATTTCGCTGGTGGCGGTGTTCATTCCTATCTTCTTCATGCCGGGTGTGATCGGTTTGCTGTTTTATGAATTTGCTGCGGTGGTATCGTTGGCGGTGATGGTGTCTGCCTTGATGTCGCTGACTTTGGTGCCTATGCTGTGCAGCCGTTTTTTGAAGCACGAAACGGTGGAAGAGCACGAGCATGAAAACTGGCTCAGTCGCTCCTTTGAGAAACTGTTCAATCGTGTATTGGACGGCTATACACAAGGGCTGGATTGGTCGCTGGCGCATCGCAAAACCATTTTAATGGTAGCGATTGCGACCTTTTTCCTCACTGCGTTCTTGTTCATTACGATTCCCAAAGGATTTTTCCCGACGGAGGATATCGGCCAGATCAGCGTCACGATAGAAGGCCCGGAAGACGCTTCGTATCCAACGATGGTGCGCTTGGTCTCTGCCGCAGCGGAGATTATCCAGAATGATCCGAATGTGGCGACCGCAACTTCGCGTACGCGCGATAGCAATGTCGGAAATATGTTTATCGGATTGAAGCCGCGCAGCGAACGCGATCCCATGGATAAGGTGCTGCGTGATTTGCGTCGCAAGGTGAGCGGCATTCCCGGCCTGTCTGTGTATATGACGCCGGTGCAGAATTTGCGTCTGGGCGGACGTAGCAGCAAGAGCCAGTATCAATATGTGCTGCAAAGCGTGCGTGCGGATGAATTGAATGACTGGGCGGAAAAAATACAAGCGCGTATGCGCGCCGATCCTGCATTTATCGATGTCACCAGCGATTCGCAACTCAAAGGTTTGCAGGCGGTAGTGAACATCGATCGTGATCGCGCCAATGAAGCGGGCGTCGGTATACAGGATATTCGTACCGCGCTTTACAGTGCGTATGGCGATAGGCAGGTATCGACGATTTATACCAGTAACAATAGTTATTTCGTGATCATGCAGGATATGAATGTCGGCCAGCAGGATGAGGCTGATCTGGGTAAGATTCATCTGCGCAGCAAGACGGGCGTGTTGGTGCCTTTATTGAGCCTGGCGACGATACAGCGTACGGCCGGACCGATCTCGGTCAATCATCAGGGACAACTGCAAGCGATTACGGTTTCCTTCAATCTGGCACCGGGTGTGCCGCTTGGTGCAGCGACTGCAAAGATCGATCAGATCAGAGCCGCAGTTGAGTTGCCGTCCAGCGTGATTACTTCGTATGCAGGTGATGCCGCCGTTTTCCAATCGTCGCAAAGTAGCCAGATTGTCTTGCTGTTGTTGGCGATAGTCGTGATTTATATTTTGCTTGGCGTGCTGTACGAAAGTTATATCCATCCGATCACGATTCTGGCCGGTTTGCCTTCTGCTGCAGTGGGCGCCTTGCTGACCTTGCGTATCTTCGGGTTTGAACTGACGATGATTGCGACCATCGGTATTCTGTTGCTGGTTGGTCTGGTGAAGAAGAACGCGATCATGATGATCGACTTCGCACTCGAAGCACAACGCAATCAAGGTATGACGCCGGCAGAGGCGATACGCTCGGCGTGTATCTTGCGTTTTCGTCCTATCATGATGACGACGATGGCAGCGGCGGTGGGTGCGTTGCCGATTGCATTGGGTTTGGGGGCTGGCGCTGAGCTGCGTCAACCGCTGGGTTTGGCGGTAGTGGGCGGCTTGATGGTGTCGCAAGTAATCACACTGTTTATTACGCCGGTGATTTATTTGTTCTTCGATAAATTCAGCGGTGATGGTCCTTTGCAGATTACGCTGGAGCAGGAACTGGCCAGTCGTTAAAATTAGCCTGGCCAGGCGCGCGCAAGAATATCTTGTTGTAGTGCTGATGTGGCAAGCGCATCATTGAGTGTGCCAAATACGCGGCCACACTCAGCATCCAGTCTGCTGTCGATAAATGCTTCGGCAATCGCAGGCGGTGCAGTTTGCAACATCAGGCAAGCTTGTGTCGTCAGCATCAAGCGTTGTGCAAAACGGCGTGCCAGCATTTCTTGCTGTGATGGCGATGCTTTCAAATCGCTGCGCAGTTCCGCGATCCGCTCACGCAAGCCGGCATGTTCAACGGCTGTATCAAGCAGAGATTCCAGTAGCAGGTTAAAGCTTTCCGGTTCTTTGGCAATCGCACGCAAGACATCCAGGCACATCACATTGCCGGAACCTTCCCAAATCGAATTGACCGGCGCTTCGCGATACATGCGCGCCATGGCCGCATTTTCGACGTAGCCGTTGCCGCCCCAGACTTCCATGCATTCACCAGTAAATTCCAGCGCACGTTTGCATATCCAGAATTTGGCAGCGGGTGTGACGATGCGACGCCATGCACGTTCCAGTGGATCGTCAGGCGACTCAACGGCGCGTGCCAGACGCAGCATCAACAAGGTTGCGGCTTCGCTTTCCAGTGCCAGATCGGATAAAACGTTTTGCATCAAAGGCTGTTCAGCCAAAGGCAGGCCGAATGCGCTGCGGTGCCGCGCATGATGGATGGCTTGTACCAAGGCATTGCGCATCAAGCCAGCGCTACCGATCACGCAATCGAGCCGTGTGTGATTGGCCATTTCTATGATGGTGGGTATGCCGCGTCCTTCTTCGCCTACCATCACGCCGTAGGCATCCTGGAATTCCACTTCACTGCTGGAGTTGGAGCGATTGCCCAGCTTGTCTTTCAGACGTTGTATCAAGATTGCATTCTTGCTGCCATCGGGACGCCAGCGCGGCACGAAGAAGCAGGACAGGCCGGCATCGGTGCGAGCCAGTACCAGATGCGCATCGCACATGGGCGCAGAGAAAAACCATTTGTGTCCGGTCAACGCATACTCGGTACCGCGTCCGCCGCCATTCAGTGGACGGGCGACGGTTGTGTTGCTGCGCACATCGGAACCACCTTGTTTTTCCGTCATGCCCATGCCGATCAGCATGGAATTCTTTTGCGCCAGCGGCAGGTCGCGTGTGTCATGTTCGCGGGAAAACAGTTTTGCTTCCAATGTAGCAAACAGCTTGGTTTCTTTTTGCAGCAAGGGAATAGCGGCAAAGGTCATCGTGATCGGGCATAAGGAGCCGGATTCGACCTGTGCTTGCAAATAGTAGGCGGCAGTACGTGCGATGTGCGCGCCGGCACGTGGTTGCGACCACGGCATCGCGTGCAGATTCTCGCGACGTTGCATGGTGAGCAATTGATGCCAGCTGGGATGAAATTCAACGACATCTATGCGATTGCCGAAGCGATCGTGGGTCTGCAGTTCAGGCAGATGGTGATTGGCGAGTTGGCCGAGATGCAATGTTTCCTGCTTGCCTAGTTCTGCGCCCAGGCGGATCAAATCCTGTTCATACCAGGCGGCTTGTTCGCGTTGTACGCTGGCGACCAAGGCCTTATCGCTCGTGAATAGATTGTAATCGTGCAGATCTGGTGCCTGATTGCTGACTTCATGGGTAGGCCATTGCATGGAAAACTCCTTTGCCGGCTGACGCTGCATACAGTTGCAAGATGGTTCAGTCTATAACCTGGCGCTGCCCGATGCCAATTTTTAATGGCACAAGGCATAAATGCCTGTTTATGCCTGCTTGGAACAGGAATTTTTCGACGGATAACCTCGCTGTACAGCGAGAAAGAATGAACACTGTAAATCCGGTGCCGGTGTCAGGTAAAATGCGGTTTGCCCTTATTCACGAACGGCCCTATGTCTTATCAAGTTCTCGCCCGTAAATATCGTCCGAAAAGCTTCGACACACTGGTCGGGCAGGAGCACGTCGTGCGAGCTTTGACGCATGCGCTGGAAAACAAGCGCTTGCATCACGCCTACCTGTTCACCGGTACGCGCGGGGTCGGCAAGACCACGCTATCGCGCATTCTGGCCAAGTCCTTCAACTGCATAGGCCCCGATGGCAATGGCGATATCACCGCGACGCCGTGCGGCGTGTGCGAAGCCTGCGTGGCGATCGATGCCGGCCGCTTTGTCGATTACATCGAAATGGATGCCGCGTCGAATCGCGGCGTCGATGAAATGGCGCAATTGCTGGAGCAGGCGGTGTATGCGCCGTCGAATGCACGCTTCAAGGTCTACATGATCGACGAGGTGCACATGCTCACCAATCATGCGTTCAACTCGATGCTGAAGACGCTGGAAGAGCCGCCCGAGCACGTCAAATTCATACTTGCGACCACCGATCCGCAAAAAATTCCTGTCACCGTGCTTTCGCGCTGTCTGCAATTCAATCTGAAGCAAATGCCGCCCGGCCATATCGTTGCGCATCTCGACGATATTCTGGGACAGGAACAAATCGAATTCGAAACGCCTGCCTTGCGCCTGCTGGCGCAAGGTGCGCACGGTTCGATGCGCGACGCGCTGTCGCTGACCGACCAGGCGATTGCCTATGCTGCGGGCAAAGTTACGCTGGAAGCAGTGCAGGGCATGCTGGGTGCGCTGGACCAATCCTTTCTGATTCGCCTGCTGGATGCACTGGCGCAAAAAGACGGTGCGGGTTTGCTGGCGGTTGCAGATGAAATGGCAACCCGCAGTCTGTCGTACAACGCAGCCTTGCAGGATCTGGGTTCACTCCTGCATCGAATCGCGCTGGCGCAAACGGTACCTGCTGCGCTACCTGACGATTTGCCGGAGCGTGACGATGTGTTGCGCCTGGCAGCACTGTTCGATGCCGAAGAAATACAACTGTTTTATCAGATCGCCGTGCATGGCCGCAATGAACTGGGATTGGCGCCGGATGAATACGCCGGTTTTTCGATGACCTTGCTGCGCATGCTGGCCTTCCGCCCGGGTTTCGGTCCAGCGGAAGCGGAAATTAGTGCGCCGGCAGCAGCGCCGGTAGCCCGCCCAACTGCACCTGTTGCAGCGGCACCTGCCGCACGCCTGAGTGCTGCGCCGCAGGCAGTAACGAATAGCGCGCCTGTTGCAAGGCCCGCCGGCATGAGTCCGGCCATGGCGGCTTTGCAAGCAGCCCGTTCCGGCAGCAAGGTGGCAGCACCTGCTGTTCCTGCGTCGGCTGCGCGTGCACCGACACCGGTTCAGGCGCCAGTACGGGCGCCGGCACCCGCCGAAAAATCAGTCGCCATCGACTTGCCGCCGGCACCGCCGTGGGACGATGAAATGCCGTTCGGCGGCAGCGACGCCAATGATGCTTTTTCCAGCCCACCGGCTCAAAAAAAAACTGAAGCGCAATCCGGACCGGCAGTAAGGCCGCAGGCACCTGCTGCTGTGCCTGCACAATCGCCAACACCAGCGTCAGCGCCAGCATCGCAAGCTGTTTCATCCCGTCCTTTTGAACTGCATCCGGTGCCATCCCTGAATTGGGACGGCAACTGGCCGCTGCTTGCCGCATCCTTGCCGGTGCGCGGCGTGGCGCAGCAATTGGCGCAGCAGAGCGAACTGCTCAAATGTGCGCCGGGGGCAGACAGCAGCCAGATCCAGTTCGATTTGCTGGTGGCCGTGGACACCCTGTTGGCGGCCGGTAGTGTAGAAAAATTGACTGCTGCCTTGTGCGAGCATTTCGGCCAGACGGTGCGGGTGCAAACCAGGGTTGGTGCGGTCGAACACACGGCCAACGCCGCTGCAATTGCCGATCGAGCAGAACGGCAGAGCGAAGCAGAACAGTCCATGCGGGAAGACCCGTTCGTACAAAAACTGATGCGCGATTTTGGCGCAGAGATTGTCTCGGTCAAGCCGATCTGAGCGTGTAATTATTCACTATCCATCCATACGAAATTATTTGAAGGAGCAACATCATGATGAAAAACCAATTGGCCGGCCTGATGAAGCAGGCGCAAGCAATGCAGGACAATATGAAAAAGATGCAGGAGCAACTTGCATTGATAGAAGTGGAAGGACAATCCGGGGCCGGCCTGGTGAAGATCGTGATGTCGTGCAAGAACGATGTGAAGCGCGTGTCCATCGATCCATCGTTACTGGCTGATGACAAGGACATGCTGGAAGATCTGGTCGCCGCCGCGTTCAACGATGCAGTGCGCAAGGCAGAAGCAACATCGCAGGAAAAAATGGCCGGTGCAACCGCCGGCATGCCGATGCCGCCAGGCTTCAAGATGCCGTTCTGATGCAGCCTTGTCTTGTCGTCGTATAAATTGAAGGCCATCGTTTGAAATCCCCGTCCAGCCTTGCATTTTTGACTGAAGCATTGCGACGCCTGCCCGGTGTCGGGCCCAAGTCTGCACAACGCATGGCGTATCACTTGATGCAGCATGACAGGGATGGCGCAGCCATGCTGGGTCGCGCCTTGTCGCAGGCGGTGGAGCGCGTGCAGCACTGCGCGATGTGCAATACGTTTACGGAAAGCGCCGTGTGCGAAACCTGCCTCGACGCAGAACGTAATGCGGCTTTATTGTGCGTGGTGGAAACGCCGGGCGACCAGTTGATGATAGAACAGACGCTGACGTTCAAGGGTTTGTATTTCGTGCTGATGGGTCGCTTGTCGCCGCTGGACGGTATCGGCCCGAAAGACATCCATCTGGAAAAACTGATCAGTCGTGCGACCGACGGCATCGTGCAGGAAGTGGTACTGGCAACCAATTTCACGAACGAGGGCGAAGCGACCGCACATTACATCAGCGAAACGTTGAAGGCGCGTGGCTTGAAGGTGAGCCGTCTGGCACGCGGTGTGCCGGTCGGCGGTGAGCTGGAATACGTGGATGCCGGCACCATCGCGCGCGCCATGCTGGATAGGCGTACGACCTAGGCTTTTTTCTTTGGCCTGCGGAGTTGATCATGCTGCATATCTTTGAATTCTTTTCTGACCGTCATGACTAAAACTGCATCATCCGGCCCGCTGGCCGGCATCAAGGTTCTTGAACTCGGCACCTTGATTGCCGGTCCGTTTTGTTCACGCATGCTGGCCGAGTTCGGCGCCGACGTGATCAAGATCGAATCGCCGGATGGCGGTGATCCGATCCGGCAATGGCGGGTGTTGAAGGATGGCACCTCCTTGTGGTGGTCGGTACAGGCACGCAACAAAAAAAGCCTGACATTGAATCTGAAAGATCCGCGCGGCCAGCAGATCGCGAAAAAACTCGCACTGGAAGCCGACATCATCATCGAGAACTACCGGCCCGGCGTACTGGAAAAATGGTCGCTGGGTTACGAACAACTGAAGGCCGAGAATCCGGCCACCATCATGGTGCGTCTGTCCGGTTTCGGTCAGACCGGTCCGCTGAAAGATCAGCCGGGTTTTGGCGCGATAGGCGAGTCGATGGGCGGCATGCGTTATGTATCCGGTTTTCCGGACAGACCGCCGCTGCGTATAGGTATCTCGATCGGCGATTCGGTGGCGGCCCTGCACGGCGTGATAGGCGCCATGATGGCGCTGCGCCATCGCGATGCGACCGGTGGACGATGGAATGGAAAGTCCGGCGCAGAGTGTGTCGCAGGACAGGGGCAGATGATAGACGTTGCACTGTATGAAGCCGTCTTCAATATGATGGAATCGCTGGTGCCGGAATACGATTACGCCGGTGTCGTGCGCGAACGTACCGGCGGCGCCTTGCCCGGTATCGTACCGTCGAATACCTATACCACCGGCGATGGTGAAAACATCGTCATCGCAGGCAACGGCGATGCGATCTTCAAGCGCCTGATGCTGGCCATAGAGCGTGACGACCTCGCCAATGACGCGCAACTTGCACGCAACGACGGCCGTGTGCCGCGCACGGCGGAAATCGACGCCGCGATTCAGGCATGGTGCACGACGCAGACGATAGAAAGTGCGCTGCTGATATTGCAGAAAGCCGATGTCCCGGTCGGTAAAATCTATTCGGTGCAAGACATGATGAGCGACCCGCAATTCTTGGCGCGCAATATGTTCGAGCAGCACGCCTTCGCCGATGGTACGCCGATCAAGCTGCCGGCAATTACGCCCAAGCTATCCGAGACGCCGGGCGCAACCAAATGGCTGGGGCCGGCATTGGGCGAACATACGGACGATGTGTTGAAAATGCTGGGTTATGATGAGGCAGATATTACAGAGTTGAGACGTGACGGCGTGGTGTGATGTAGTTTATTAACGCCTTGATAAACGCCGCAAACAGACAGACTAAGGGACGATGATATGAACAAGAATTTCTGGAAACAGTTTGCCATTGCGATTGCGCTTTTTCTATTCGGCTACTGGACGTTTAACGGTTTGATCTTTAACTAGATAGTGCAGTGAATGGCGGAAAGCGCTCGCTTTTCCGCCTGTGTATGTCCCTCTTGTTCTTGATGGCGCATCAGCGCGCTGTTCTCAGTTTCTTCTTCAAGGCTTTCACCGGATCGTTCCCGGCATCCATTCCTGCAATCGTGGTCAGCAACTGCAATGGTTGCAAGGATTGCTTGTTGAAACGGAATGCATCGACGGTGACGAATGCGCCGCTGCCGGTGTAACGGGTGAGGACGATGATGTCAGGTTTTTTATCGCCATTGACATCGGCAAATTTGATTTCCTGAACGGTGCCGTTGCGCGGCCGTACCAGTCCGGCAATAAAGCGATCATAAGGATAGGCAGGGTCGTTCTTTGCATACAGGTGCAGGCTGTAGCTGCCGGCGCTGCGTGGTTCCATGCGGCCTTCCGAGACGACTACGATCATACCTTGCGGCATGGTGGCAGTGACGGTGCGATCCTTGTCGGCGGCGCTGGCGCTGCTGGTGATCATGAGACTGGCGGTGAGGCTGAATAACAGCAGGGCGATTTTCTTCATTGATTTATTTTCAGGCAGGATGTGTAAAAAGTTTTTCGATGCGGTGATGGCGTATCCAGCCGGCGTCGCAGGCGGAGATTTTACGAGGCTATTTTTGCGCCCTTCTCCTTGAGCAGTGCGCGCAGTATGGAGCGGTGGCAGCGCGATTCATCTTCACAATAACAGCCGACCGAGAAGTTGGTGTGATGCGAAAGTGCTGCCAGCAGTTCGATGGTGTGCGTGTTGTCGTGCGTCGCCATTTCTGCGCGATATTTTTTCGCGAATGCATTCCACTCCGCCTCTGTCGTGGCATGCAGGGCGAGCGGCACGATTTCGGCACTGGGTGAAAGATTGGGGAACCAGACGTCGTACCAGTTGTGCGAAGAGAATTCCTCTTTTGGCACGCCGCGCGGCGGCCGCCGTACCGTGCCTATGCGCAAGCCTTCACCTGCGATGCGTTCGCTGCCCAATTTGACGATGCGTGCAACCATCATGACCTCCGGCTCATTGTTTCGGTTTGTATTTGATACAGAGTCGCCGATTCCTATTCCTGTCCGGCGAACAGCTTCAGTCCGGCGCTGCCCAATCCGGGTTCCACACCACTTCCCACAGATGCCGATCGGGATCCTGAAAATAGCCGGCGTAGCCGCCCCAGAAGGTCGTCTGCGCCTGCTTGACGATGATGGCGCCGGCATCTTGAGCTTGCAGCATGACCGCATCCACTTCGTCCCTTGAAGAGACATTGTGTCCTATCGTGAATTCAGTTGCACTGACAGGAGCGACGGCGATACCGGTGTCGTGCGCCATGCTGTTGCGCGGCCACAGTGCGAGTTTCAATCCGGGCTGCAGGTCGAAGAAGGCGACTGCGCCATGTTCGAATTCCTTGCCGATGATGCCTTGCGTTTGCAGGCCCAGGCCATCGCGATAGAACTGCAGCGATTTTTCCAGATCATCGACACCCAGGGTGATGACGCTGATGCGTGGTTTCATGTTCGTGCTCCTTCAAGCCGGATGCCATGTATTTTAATCCCCACAGCAGAAATCCGTTTTCCCAAATGAATAATGCAGCCCGTGGCTGCATTATTTGTTGGTACTGGTCCTGCAATCTCTATTGAATTATTGCCGCACGCAATCCACGAAGTAGCCGCGCTTGCCATCGACTTCGCGTTTGACCAGGCCGTGCACATCGGTTTCAAAGCCGGGAAATTTCTCGTTGAAATCGCGTGCAAATTTCAGGTAATCCACGATGGTTTTATTGAAACGCTCGCCTGGAATCAGCAGAGGGATACCCGGTGGATACGGTGTCAGCAAGATCGATGTGACGCGACCTTCCAGTTCGTCGATAGGTACGCGGTCGATTTCGCGATGCGCCATTTTCGAGAATGCGTCGGATGGCTTCATTGCCGGCTGCATGTCGGACAGATACATCTCGGTCGTCAAACGCGCGACATCATAGGCTTTGTAGAAGTCGTGAATCTGCTGGCACAGATCGCGCAGGCCGATACCTTCATAGCGCGGATTGGCGGCGGCAAATTCCGGCAGGATGCGCCACATAGGCTGATTCTTGTCGTAATCGTCCTTGAACTGCTGCAAGGCGGTCAGCAGCGTGTTCCAGCGGCCTTTGGTGATGCCTATCGTGAACATGATGAAGAACGAATACAGGCCGCATTTTTCAATGATGACGCCATGCTCGGCCAGGTATTTGGTGACGATGGACGCGGGAATGCCGGAGTCGCCGAACTTGCCGTCCAGTGACAGACCCGGATTGACGATGGTTGCCTTGATCGGATCGAGCATGTTGAAGCCCGGAGCCAGATTGCCGAAGCCGTGCCAGTCGTCTTCCGCGCGTATCATCCAGTCATCCTGGGTGCCGATGCCTTCTTCGCTGAAGCTGTCCGGGCCCCAGACCTGGAACCACCAGTCTTTGCCCCATTCCTGATCGATCTTTTTCATCGCACGACGGAAATCCAGTGCTTCCAGTATGCTTTCTTCCACCAGCGCGGTGCCGCCTGGCGCTTCCATCATGGCAGCCGCGACGTCGCATGAAGCGATGATCGAATACTGCGGCGAGGTCGAGGTATGCATCAGATAGGCTTCATTGAAAGCATCCTGATCCAGCTTTACTTTTTCCGATTCGCGCACCAGGATTTGCGATGCCTGCGACAGGCCGGCCAGCAATTTGTGCGTCGATTGCGTCGAGAAGATCATCGATTCTTTTGCACGTGGACGGTCCTTGCCGATCGCGTGCATGTTTTTGTAGAAGTCGTGGAAGGTCGCGTGCGGCAGCCAGGCTTCATCGAAATGCAGCGTATCGATTTCGCCGTCCAGCATGGTTTTCAGCGTTTCGACGTTGTAGATCACGCCATCGTAGGTCGATTGCGTGATGGTCAGGATGCGCGGTTTCTTGTTGACGGCTTCGCGGGCAAACGGATTGGCCTCGATCTTGGCGCGTATGTTTTCCATCGTGAATTCGGACAGCGGAATCGGCCCGATGATGCCAAGGTGATTGCGCGTCGGCATCAGGAAGACAGGAATCGCGCCGGTCATGATGATGGAATGCAGAATCGATTTGTGACAGTTACGATCGACCACCACGATGTCGCCCGGAGCGACCGTCGAGTGCCAGACCATCTTGTTCGAGGTCGAGGTGCCGTTGGTGACGAAGTAGCAGTGATCGGCATTGAAGATGCGCGCAGCGTTGCGTTCGGACGCAGCGACCGGGCCGGTGTGATCCAGCAATTGACCGAGTTCTTCCACCGCATTGCAGACGTCGGCGCGCAACAGGTTTTCACCAAAGAATTGATGAAACATCTGGCCGATAGGCGACTTCAGGAAAGCTACGCCGCCTGAGTGGCCAGGGCAGTGCCATGAATACGAACCGTCCTGCGCGTAATGCACCAACGCGCGGAAGAATGGCGGCGAGAGGCCGTCCATGTAGGACTTCGCTTCACGGATGATGTGGCGCGCGACGAACTCGGGCGTGTCTTCAAACATGTGAATGAAACCGTGCAGTTCGCGCAGGATGTCATTCGGAATATGGCGCGAGGTACGCGTTTCGCCGTACAGATAAATCGGGATGTCGGCGTTCTTGTGACGAATTTCTGCGACGAAGGCGCGCAGCGATTTCAATGCGTAATCGGTTTCTTCAAACGAACCGGCGCCAAATTCTTCATCGTCGATGGACAGGATGAAAGCGGATGCGCGCGATTGCTGCTGCGCGAATTGCGACAGGTCGCCGTAGCTGGTAACGCCCAGCACTTCCATGCCTTCCTTTTCGATTGCCTCGGCCAAGGCGCGTATGCCCAGTCCGGACGTGTTTTCGGAACGGAAATCTTCATCGATGATGACGATGGGAAAACGGAATTTCATGCAGTCTCCAAGACGACGGAAATGGCACCCATTGGGTACCTTATAAAGAAAGCGAATTTTCGCAGATATGCGGGCGATGTGGGGAGAAAAAGCCGCAGATCGCGCGATCTGCGGCTGCTTGTTACCAGAGTGATACTGCCAGTGTCGGGCCTGAACGTGATGGCAACATGACAAAAAGCCGGATTCTAGGCGATCCGGTCGTAGGTGATATAGGCGAAATCGAATCCATTCGCCTCGGAATGATGCTCTTCACGTGCGGTTTCCTGCCATTGTTCTGGATCGATGGCAGGGAAAAATGCATCGCAGTCGAAGGCTTTGTCTATTCTGGTCACGATCAGGCGGTCGCTGTCGGCTAGCGTGTCGGTAAAAATCTGTCCGCCGCCGATGATGAAGGCTGGCGTGCCATCGACCAGCGCCTTGGCAGCAGCCAGCGAGGTGACGGCTTCGACACCGGCATGTTGCCACTCCGTATTGCGCGTGATGACGATATTGCGGCGATTCGGCAAAGGGCGGCCTATCGAATCGAAGGTCTTGCGTCCCATGATGATGGCATGGCCGGAGGTCGTGCGCTTGAAGTGCGCCAGATCTTCCGGCAAATGCCAGGGCAGGGTGTTGTTGATGCCGATGCCGTTATTGGTATCGATGGCGACGACGATGGTCAGGTGTGCAGGCATGAATATGGTTCTAAATATTAAACCGCCATCGGCGCACTCAATGGTGCGTGATGTTCGTAGTTTTCAAGGCTGAAATCGCTGGGTTCGAGTTTTTCCAGCCATTCCGGTTCGTATTTTCCGGTAACGCGGTAGTCGGGAATGCGATCCGACAATACCAGCTTGGGCGCGGGGTAGGGTTCGCGCGTCATTTGCTCGTTCAGCATATCCAGATGATTTTCATAGATATGCGCGTCGCCGATGAAATAGGTGAACCACTTTGGCGTATAGCCGGTCAGTCGTCCGACCACGTGCAGCAAGGCAGCCGCTTCCGCCAGATTGAAAGGCGTGCCGAGGCCGATATCGTTGCTGCGGATGTACAGGCATAGCGAAATTTCTTTCGTGGTCTGGTTCGGCAGGAACTGATACAGCAGGTGACAGGCCGGCAGTGCGATCGCGTCCAGCTCGGCGCAGTTCCAGCCATGGAACAGGATGCGGCGACTGGCCGGATTGTTGATGATGGTATCCAGGCAATCGCGTAACTGGTCGATTGCCTTGTACATCAGCACTTTGTCTATGCCTTCGTCGTTGACGGCCGAGATCAGGCGAAAGCCGCGTTTTTGCGCATCCTGGATTTGCAGCTTGTTATCGGCGTCCAGCAATTTGTAGGCCGGCCACTGGCGCCACTGCACGCCATACACCGGGCCGAGGTCGTCTTCGCCGAGACGATAGGGATTGTTCAGCCATTCGGCGTTTTCGTTCGCATTCTGATCCCAGACCTTGCAACCGAGCGCGCGGAATTCGGCAGCGCTGCGGCTGGCGCGCAAAAAGCCGATCAATTCGCCGATCACGGACTTGAATGCCAGCCGTTTGGTCGTGATGGCGGGAAAACCGTCTTTTTGCAGATCGAAGCGCAACATCGCACCGGGAATGCTGATGGTGCGTATGCCGGTCCGATTTTCCTGCCAGGTGCCGGAATCGAGTACGGTCCGCACCAGGTCAAGATACTGTTTCATGCATAGTCCGTTTTTATTGAGGGTTGCGGGGAAATGCTGATTCCCGGGATTTCGCTATTTTAACTTAAGGACCATGCGATCAATGCTGTCCAAACTGCAGCGCAGCCAAACTGGCATACAGCCCGCCGGCAGCGACCAGCGATGCATGCGTACCGGTTTCGACGATGTGGCCATGTTCCATCACGATGATGCGATGGGCGCGTTGCACGGTTGCCAACCTGTGCGCAATCACCAGTGTGGTGCGACCAACCATCGCCGCTTCCAGCGCACTCTGCACCAGACGTTCCGATTCCGCATCCAGCGCACTGGTGGCTTCATCGAGCAGCAGCAAGGGCGGGTTCTTCAGCAAGGCGCGCGCGATGGCGATGCGCTGGCGCTGACCGCCGGACAGGCGTACGCCGCGTTCGCCGAGGAAGGAGTGATAGCCTTCCGGCAAACGTTCTATGAATTCATGCGCAGCGGCCATTTTTGCCACGGCGATGACTTCCTCATCGCTGGCATCGGGACGACCGTAGCGTATGTTTTCCATCGCATTGGCTGAAAAAATCACGGTGTCCTGCGGCACGATGCCGATGGTATTGCGCAAGGTATGCAGATCGAGCTGGCGGATATCGACGCCGTCGAGTTCGATCACGCCTTCCTGCGGATCGTAAAAACGCAGGAGCAACTGAAACAGCGATGTCTTGCCGGCGCCGGACGGGCCGACCACTGCCACCGTTTCGCCGGCCTTGATCGCGATCGAGAAATTGGATATCGCTGGCGTCAATGGGCGCGAAGGGTAATGAAAGCTCACCAGATCCAGTGCCAGTGAGGAACCGTTGGCGCGTCGTGGCGGCAAGGGGAGAGGGGCGGCAGGCGAGGAAATCGGCGACTGCACTGCGAGCAATTCGAGCAAGCGTTCGGTCGCGCCTGCTGCACGTTGCGCATCGCCCACCACTTCGGACAAGGCGCCGATCGCGCCGGCCACAATGGCGGAATACAGGATGAACTGACCGAGTTCGCCACCGCTCATCGTGCCGTCAATCACTGCATGCGCACCCAGCCACAGGACGAAAACAATCGCGCCGAAAATCAGCAGAATCGCAATCATCGTCAACAGTGAGCGGGCGCGTATGCGGCGCATCGCGGTTTTGAAGGCATCTTCCACCGTCTTGCTGAAACGTCCGGATTCAATTTTTTCATGCGTGAATGCCTGCACAGTCGGCATCGCATTCAGGATTTCACCGGCCAGGGCAGACGAGTCTGCGACCCTATCCTGCGAGTCGCGTGACAGAGAGCGCACGCGCCGTCCAAACCAGACGATAGGCAATACCGTCGCAATCAGCATCACGAGGATAATCGACGACAGTTTGATACTGGTGACGAACAGCATCACCAGGCCGCCGGCAAACAGCAACGTATTGCGCAATGCCATCGATATGCTGGTGCCGATCAAGGTCTGGATCAGCGTGGTATCGGTAGTCAGGCGCGACAGGACTTCACCGCTTTGCGTCGTCTCGAAAAATTGCGGACTTTGCGTGACGACATGCGAATAGACGGCGCTACGTACATCTGCCGTTACGCGCTCACCCAGCCATGACACCATGTAAAAGCGCGCGGCAGTGGCGAGCGCCAGTATGCAGGCGACACCGAACAGAGCGAGGAAGTAGGTATTGATGCTGCCGGTATCGTGTATGCCGTTGGCGCCGAAGCCGAGATCGATCATCTGGCGGAATGCATATGGAATAGCCAACGTCGCTGCTGCCGCCACCAGCAGTGCGATGCCGGCCAGCGCAAATTGTTTTTTATAGGGCAGCAAAAATTTCAGCAAGCCGCGCAAGGTGGCGATGCTGCCTTTTTGTAATTCTCGGGACGTCTTTGGGATCATAGGGTCAGTGGCTGGCGTAAAAATTTATTGCAGGGAGCGAAGCAGGCTTCAATATGCCTGCGTCAGGCTCGAATGACATGGATGACTTGCATGACCGGCTTGCCGTACGCATCGGCATGTTCGCTGACGCGGCATATAGCTTAGCACCAGTTGCCGCGATGTATTTGCCAGCTTTGCCGGCAAGAGTGGTGAAATGCATAGGTTCTACGCGTTTATATCGCTGCCATATGGGGGCGACAGTGCGCAACACAAGTTGCGTTTGCAGCAGGCGGGAACGGCGGAAGGCTTTTTGCTGTCTGATTCTACTCATGTCGATACCCGCGATGCGCACATAGGCGTATTGTTTCCCATGTCAGCATTATTTCAGAAGGAGCCGGTTTGACCCAATTCATTCAACTGCTGGAACAAGGCAAACAGACTGTCGAGGATGAGCTGCTCGCAGGTTTGAACGCCTCTTGCGCCTATACTTCACCGAAGTTTTTATACGATGCCCTGGGTTCCAAACTGTTTGAAGCGATTTGCGAACTGCCGGAATACTATCCGACTCGCACCGAGGCGGAAATTTTCAGTCGGCATGCGCGTGATATTGCACAGGCGGTAGGCGCCGGAGCGACGCTGATTGATCTTGGTGCCGGCAATTGTGCAAAAGCAGCGCGTCTGTTTCCGCAACTGCAGCCGGCGCAATATGTTGCAGTCGACATCTCGGTCGAATTCCTGCACGAAGCCGTGAGTCGCCTGCAGCATCGCTTTCCTGCGATAGACATGGTCGCGGTCGGTATGGATTTTTCGACGGAGCTGGTGTTGCCTAAGGGCGTGCGAGAGGAAAACCGGCTGTTCTTTTATCCCGGCTCATCAATAGGAAACTTCACGCCGGAGCAGGCATTGGCATTCCTGCAGCGTTTGCAGGCAGCTTGTTCACAGGATGAGGGCGGCGCTGGCGGTTTGTTGATAGGAGTCGATCTGCTGAAGGAAAAATCGATACTGGATGCGGCGTATGATGATGCCTTGGGCGTGACGGCATCCTTCAATCTGAATTTGCTGTTGCATTTGAATCGTTTGCTGGGCGCGGATTTCGATGTGCGCGCATGGCGGCATTGCGGATTCTTCAACAGGAAATTGAGTCGCATAGAAATGCATCTGGAAGCTGTCTCGAAACAGACGGTACGCTGGACTGGCGGCATGCGTTGTTTCGAGCAGGGCGAACGTATTCATACCGAGAATAGTTACAAATATACGCAGCAGGATTTTATCAATCTGCTGACGCAGGCCGGATTCAACAATGTCCGATGCTGGAGCGATCCGCAGCAGTGGTTCATGGTGTGCCATGCACAGACGGCATAGCGCACAGGCTGGAACATTTTGGTAAAACACGCGGTCGAATCGGTTTCCGCTAAACGGCAAGGAAGTCATGTGCAGCAAATGACTCGCCATCAATATTGTGGGTAAGCATGAACGTACAGACAGCACGTATCCATTTGCATGAGGCTAGTGATTTGGCGCAGCGTTTTGCCGCAGTACGTGGGCTCTCATCTGCATTGGCGGCACCCTTGTCGGCGGAGGATTGCTGTGCGCAATCGATGCCGGATGCCAGCCCCATCAAATGGCATCTGGCGCATACCAGCTGGTTTTTTGAAACCTTCATCCTTGAACGTTTTGAAGCGAATTTCCAGCCATATCATCCTGCTTTCCGTGTGCTGTTCAACTCCTATTACAACGGTATCGGCGACAAGCATGCGCGTGCGCAGCGCGGTTTGCTGACGCGTCCCTCGTTTGCCGAAGTGCAGGCATATCGCCGGGATGTCGATGCACGCATCACGGCATTGCTCGCACAGCCGCTGGCAGATCATGCATGCGCTGAAATCGGCAGTTTGCTGGAACTGGGTTTGCAGCATGAGCAGCAGCATCAGGAATTGATGATGACCGATGTACTGCATCTGCTGTGGTGCAATCCGCTGAAGCCGGCGTATTGCGCTTCACCGCATCCTGTTTCAGCATCAGCGGGTGAGTTGCAATGGCAGTCTTTCAAGGGCGGCGTGGTACAGATCGGCCACGTCGATACCGGATTCTGTTTCGATAATGAAATGCCCGCACATCGGCAATTCATTGAACCCTATGCGCTGGCATCACGTCTGGTGACGAATCGCGAATACCTGGCCTTTGTTGACGCCGGCGGCTATCAAAATCCGGTGTGGTGGTTGTCGGAAGGATGGGATTGGGTGCGGACGCAGCAATTGACGCAGCCTTTGTATTGGTACACAGATGATGCAGCGGCAGCCCAGCAGGTATTTGGCTTGCACGGTTTGCAGGCGCTGGATCCGGATGCGGCGGCGACGCACATTTCCTATTTTGAAGCCGATGCCTATGCACGTTGGGCGGGTGCGCGCCTGCCTACCGAGGCGGAGTGGGAGCATGCGGCCAGGCAGTCCTTGGCAGCAGTGCATACAACAGAACATGCAGCAACAGAATTGAAACAGATGTTTGCCACTTGCTGGCAGTGGACCTCCAGCAGTTACGCGCCATATCCTGGTTATGCGACTGCGGCTGGCGCTTTGGGCGAGTACAACGGCAAGTTCATGTCGAATCAGTATGTGTTGCGGGGCTCTTCCTGCGTTACGCCGGATGGGCATAGCCGTGCAACTTACCGTAATTTTTTCCCGGCGACGGCGCGTTGGCAGTTTTCCGGTATCCGGTTGGCGCGTTAGAAATTTGGGAGGAGGAAACAGCATGCGTACGAAAGCCGCTGCCAGCGGCTTTATTTTTTGCTGATGACCAGATATCTACTCTTATTCAGCCGCGTGAAGCGCCTATTCGCTATTTTCAGCGATTTTTATATCCGATGACATAAAAAAAGCCCTCATCGTCGAGGGCTTTTTTCTCTTGCAGGCAGTTCGTTTTACAGCGAACCTTGTACAGCAGAATTAATATCGTTGCTGTTGCTGTTGTGGCTGCTGAGCTTGCTGCTCTGCCACGTAAATTTCAACGCGGCGATTGCGTGCGCGGCCGGCTTCGTTGGCATTGCTGGCGATTGGCTCGCGGCTGCCGCGGCCATCTACATAGATACGTTGTGGCGCTACGCCACGGCCTGCCAGATAGTCACGCGTGCGCGAGGCGCGATCGAATGACAGCGGATTATTGATGGCATCGCTGCCGGTGCTATCCGTATGGCCGATGATAGTGACGGTCGCGGCAGGATTGTCTACCAGGCCGGTAGCAAAGCGATCCAGGATAGGGCGGAAGCTGGAATTGATGTCCGAGCGGCCGGTCGCGAATGAAATATCGCTGGGGATATCAAGTTTCAGGCGGTTATCGGCAGTCTGTGTAACTTGTACGCCGGTACCTTGAGTAGCCTGTTCCATTGCGCGTTTCTGGTTTTCCATTTTGCTGGACCAGACATTGCCGGCAACTGCACCGAGTATGCCGCCCAATGCAGCGCCGCCCGCGATGTTTTTCGAGCCGCCACCCACGCCGCCGATCAAGGCGCCCAAGCCTGCACCTATGCCAGCTCCTTGCGCGGTGCCGCGCTCTGTTTCGGACATATTGGCGCAGCCGGAGAGAGCCAATACGGCGGCAAGACTGCCAATCATTAATGTGCGCATGACGTTTCCTTGTAAGAATTTATTGAAATGATGCGTGTGCTACCGATCGGAGAATGGAAAGTTTGATGCCACTCACCATCGATCAGGCAAACGCAATAGTTGGATTGCGGCACGGCTTTTTGGTGCCCGACGCAGCAATTTATTTGTTTCGAGTAAATATAACGCAGTCAGCATGAATGCGTTGACGCAGGAAGAAAATCACTGCATTTGTTAACAATCGTTTTGTTATTGTCCTCGATCGTGTGTGCGGGAAGGCAATAACAAAAGGAGAAATCACCTCGGTGATTTCTCCGGCCATGTTTATTTTTGACGCAAGTCGTTTTTAACCGCTTGTACGCCTTTGACGCCACGTGCTACCGCACCGGCTTTGGCAATATCCTGTTTTTCGCTGACGAAACCGCTCAGCTGTACTGTACCTTTAAAGGTTTCCACATTGATTTCCGTGGATTTCAAGCCGGGCTCATTCAAGATGGCCGCTTTTACCTTGGTGGTGATGACGCTGTCATCAAAGTATTCAGCTGTTCCTTCTTTTTTATCAGTCGAGGCGCAACCGACGACGGCGGTCAGCATCAAGGCAGCGAACAGTGTGGTGATCAATTTTGTTTTGGTCATGGTTTTTCTCCGGTTGGTCTATCTTTACAGCAGGCGATACTCGTTTGAGTGACGCCGCGTAATAAATGCCGCAACTTCATGCAATCCATGAAGTTAGCTGCCGACGTTTTGCATATGCGTAAGACCCGTCGATGAGGCAAGATTACCGAGACGTAATGGGGTGGTCTGTGCGCTAACGAACACAGTTTGATAATGCGCTTCCGGGGAGAAATATTTATGCACGCCAATATTGTTGATGCCGAATTTGCTGCTGTAGAGATAGTGTGCAGCCGCTTTATTATTGCGCGTGCAATCAAGGATGAGTGTTGCAGGGTATGAAAAAGCCTGCGTATCAGTTAGATAGGCAGGCTTTTTTACAAACGGGAAAATTCATCGATCCATCGATCAATCGCACAGTTGCTGCGGCGTTCTTGTGCTGTAGGCAAGAACGAAAGCATCGAAATCGCCGTTCTGCGTACGTTCCATCTCTGCCTGCTGGGCAATGGAGTCCTGCGCCAGCGTATTGAAGTAGGCATTTTCTTCCGTACTCAATGGACGTGCACGGAAGTATTGAGCGTGCGCAATGCTCTGACGCAGGCCGAATTGCTCGAACGATTGATCGGTCGTTTGCAGTTCCGCCAGCACCCGTGCGGAAGGCGTCAACTCAGGATGCAGCAGCTTGTCTTTTTGCGTGGCGAGTGCGCGCGCATGTTGCTGATCCTTGCTGGTGGCGTCCAGTACATTGGCGACTGCCTGAATTTTTTCCAGCAGTTCCAGTCCCCAAGCCTGCAATGCGATCGGAGCGCCGTCGCGTTGCAGGTGCAGGCCGGGACGACGCCCTTGCTTGACGGTGCTGGCGAAGTTTTCCGTTTTTTCGCGATGGCTGGCTTCATCCGTGAACGGGCTTTCATCCAGCGCACAGAACAGCAGGAAGGCATCGAGGAAACGTGAGGTTTCGAGGCTGATGCCGAGCGGTTCGAACGGGTCGATATCCATGCAGCGCACTTCGATATATTGCACGCCGCGTGCGCATAGCGCTTCGACCGGCCGTTCGCCGCTGTTGATCACGCGTTTGGGGCGGATCGTGGCGTAATACTCGTTTTCGATTTGCAGCAGATTGGTATTGAGCTGTATCCACTCGCCATCGCGTTGGGTGCCTATGGCTTCATAGGCAGGATACGGTTGGCGCACTGCGCGCGACAGGCTGCGCATATAACTTTCCAGATCGTTATACGGCTGCATCAAACCGGCTTGTGCATCATTTTGATAACCGAGATCGCTCATGCGCAAACTGGTTGCATAAGGCAGGTACAGCGTATCGTCGGACAGCGTTTCCAGTTCGTGCTGGCGACCGCGCAGGAAGTGCGTTGATAGCGCAGGCGATGCGCCGAACAGATACATCAGCAACCAGCTGTAACGATGGAAGTTGCGTATCAGTGCGATATAGCTCTCGGATTGAAAGGTCTTGTCGTCTGCCGTACTGTTTGCATCTTTTTTCAAGACGCGCCACAGGTCTTCCGACAGCGAATAGTTGTAGTGCAGGCCGGCGATGCATTGCATGGCCTTGCCGTAGCGCAGCGCAAGGCCACGCCGGTAAACGTGCTTGATCATGCCGATATGCGAGGTGCCATACCAGGCGATGGGAATGTCCGCCTCATCCGGCAAGATGCACGGCATGGACTGACTCCACAATAATTCATGTTCCAGTCTGGCATTGGTGAAGCGATGAATGCGATCCAGATCGTCCAGTGCGGTGGCGATATCATGTTCTGCAGGAGTGATGAATTCCAGCAGGGACTCGGAATAATCGGTGGTGATTTGCGGATTGGTTAATGCAGAACCGAGTGCAGCTGGATGCGGATCAACGGCGAGACGGCCCTGCATATCGACGCGCAGGGTTTCCCGTTCTATGCCGCGGCGTCCCTGATCCAGCAAGCTGCGATGCGCATCGCTTGCCACTAGCGCGAGTCGGCGCGTGAATAAATTGCTCAATTGGTGATCCTCTATCGATATCCCGCCTGATCAAGCGCGGTAACTTTGGCGGAAGAATAACCGAAAACGGCCGAGCAGGTAGGGTGACAGGATTTTTTGCGGCTGAGAATAACAATATGAATGAATTTTGACATCCAATGATGTGGATCAAAATATCAAGGTACGATCCTAGCAAAACGGACGGGCCGCAAGGTTTATTTGCGACCGCCCTTTGCTGCAACAGCCATACCCTTGCGTGCAGGTTTTGCCGCAACGATCACGCGTCCCGTCGTGCTGCGCGCAACCGGTGTGCGCTGAACGGCTCCGCCTGGACGCGGCTTGTTCTGGCCGAATTTTTTTGCAAGTTGATTCGGTCCCGGTGTTTCGCGACGACGTTCTGCAATCGCCAGACTGCGGTTGCCGGCATCATGGCGTGGAACAAGGTGATGCTCGCCACTGCCGATCAAATCGCTGCGTCCCATGCGTTGCAAGCCTTCACGCAGGATTTCCCAGTTATCCGGATCGTGATACCGCAGGAAGGCCTTGTGCAATTTACGGATCTTGCCGGTGCGTACAGTCTCGACTGCTTCCGAATCTTCCGTCACTTTGCGCAAAGGATTTTTACGTGTGTGATACATCGTCGTTGCCAGCGCCATTGGCGTCGGCATAAAGGTTTGTACCTGATCGAGACGGAAGTTGTTTTTCTTCAGCCACAAAGCCAGATTCAGCATGTCTTCATCGGTGGTGCCAGGATGGGCGGCGATGAAGTAAGGGATCAGATACTGTTCCTTGCCGGCTTCCTTCGAATACTTCTCGAACAATTCCTTGAACTTGTCGTAGGCGCCCATGCCCGGTTTCATCATCTTCGACAGCGGGCCTTCTTCCGAATGTTCCGGTGCGATCTTCAGCAGGCCGCCGATGTGATGCGTGACCAGCTCCTTCACATATTCCGGCGAACGTACGGCAAGGTCGTAACGCAGGCCGGAACTGACGAGGATTTTCTTGATGCCGGGAATCGCGCGTGCCTTGCGATACAACTGGATCAGCTTGCTGTGATCGGTGCCGAGATTCGAGCAGATGCTTGGATACACGCAGGACAGGCGACGGCATGATTCTTCGATGCGCTTGTCCTTGCAGGCGAGGCGATACATGTTCGCGGTCGGGCCGCCCAGATCCGAAATCGTGCCGGTGAAACCTTTGGTCTTGTCGCGTATCAGTTCGATTTCGCGCAGGATGGATGGCTCCGAACGACTCTGGATGATGCGGCCCTCATGTTCGGTGATCGAACAGAAGGTGCAGCCGCCAAAGCAGCCGCGCATGATGTTGACCGAGAAGCGGATCATTTCCCACGCAGGAATGTTTGCCTTGCCGTAGCTTGGATGCGGTGCGCGTGCGTAGTTCATGTCGTACACGCCATCCATCTCATCCATCGCCAGCGGTAGCGGCGGCGGGTTGAGCCAGACGTCGCGTTCGCCGTGTGCCTGCACCAGGGCGCGTGCATTGCCGGGATTGGATTCCAGATGGAAGACGCGCGATGCATGCGCATATAAAACCGGATCGTCCTTGATCACCTCGTAGGAAGGCAGGCGCACGACGGTTTTGTTGCGCACTTCCTTCTCGGCTTCGCGCCGTTCTTCGCGGCTCATGATCTTGATGACTTTGACAGCGGGTTCGACGGGGACGGCCTCGTCGGTTTTGCAGCCTTCCGTATTCTTCATTTTCATTTCATACGGATCGGGATGCGCTTCCACTTTGCCCGGCGTATCGACGCGCGTGGAATTGGCTTCGGCCCATTCCGGCGTCGGTTTCCAGCCCGATGGCACCATGAAGGCGGTACCGCGCAGGTCGCGTATGGAAGAAATCGGTTCGCCGGCGGCGACGCGATGCGTCAGATCGACCAGCGCACGCTCTGCGTTACCGAAGATCAGAATGTCGGCTTTTGAATCCGGCAGCACCGAGCGGCGTACCTTGTCCGACCAGTAATCGTAATGTGCGATACGGCGCAGGCTCGCTTCAATACTGCCGATGACGACATTGACGCCGGGATAAGCTTCACGAACACGCTGCGAATAGACCGTCAGCGCGCGATCCGGGCGCTTGTTGGCTACACCATGAGGTGTGTAGGCATCGTCGGAGCGTATCTTGCGGTCCGCCGTATAACGGTTGACCATCGAATCCATATTGCCGGCCGTGATGCCGAAATACAGATTCGGCTTGCCGAGTGCGCGGAACGGTTCGGCCGACAGCCAGTCCGGCTGACTGATAATGCCGACGCGAAATCCCTGCGATTCCAGTAATCGTCCGATCAGCGCCATGCCAAAGCTTGGATGATCGATGTAGGCATCGCCGGTCACCAGAATGACATCGCAGCTATCCCAGCCGAGTACATCCATCTCGGCCCGTGACATTGGCAGGAAAGGTGCAGGTTTGGCTGCCGTCTTGCCCTTGGGCGAATGTTTGACGGGATAGGAAAACAGATTTTTTGGCTGAGCGCTCATGGAATGCAATATCGGAAATGACGTGGCCGGAAGGCTGTCATGTCGCCGTTGGCGAAGAAGACGACAGTATGACAGCCTTTGGCCGATCGCAACGATATCGGGCTTGCGATAAGTCTACTTTCACTTTTAAACGCAAATATAAAGTTGTCTTAAAAGAAAACAATTGTTAACGGAATGTAAACAATGCTCAGCTTTTCCATTTTTGCGTCGATATACCTTATACGATCGTGGCAAATTCACAAAGGATGTTGTCAATGCGATCATTTTCAGGATCGGCTTGATAAAAATAAGGATCTATCATGACTACCATTGCAAACAACATCACAAACAGCGCGCCACGCCCGGCTGTGACACCTGCCGCTGTCGCATCCACGCGTGAGAATACGTCGCGCCAAACCGAAAAAATCGAGACGCCGCCTGGCGACAAGGTGACGCTGGGCGAGCAGGCGACAACAGATGCCAGCACTTATCCGAACCCGCGCACTAATCCGGCGCAAACGCATACGGATCCTATGCAAGCGCGCACGGACATAGCGACCATGCTGGAAGAATCCAATCGCAAGGTGCAGGAAATTATCAATCTGATCCTGCCTTTGATGACGCAGCAGGGATTGGATATCGCCAAAGTAATCAGCGGCGAACAAAAACTGACTGCCGATGCGGCCTCGATAGAGAAAGCCAAGGCGGCAATTGCCGAAGACGGCGAAATGGGCGTGCGTCAGGTTGCAGAGCGCATCCTGAATTTTTCCAAGGCTTCCATCGGAGACGATCCTGCGAAACTGGCGGCAGTGCGTGCGGCAGTTGAAAAAGGCTTCAAGCAGGCGACGGAAATGCTGGGCGGCAAGCTGCCTGAAATCAGCCAGCAAACATATGCAGCCGTGATGGCCCAGTTCGATCAATGGGAAAGTGCAGGCATTCCTTCCGGGAACGTGAGCCTGGCGCCGAAAACAGCTACAGTCGACAGCAAGGTCGCCTAACTGTTGGACAAGTTGATGTGCGCAGGCAGGTGCTAAAACGCTTGCGATAGATGTGCGGCAGGCTGACAATAGCCATCTTTTTCAGATTGCCAGCACATGACTGATTCCATACGCCTCGCCAAGCGCGTCGCCGACACTGTGCCATGTTCGCGTCGCGAAGCCGAACAATATATTGAAGGCGGCTGGGTGACGGTGGACGGCGTTGTGATTGAAGAGCCCGGACACCGGGTTTCAACACAGCAGGCGATTCATCTTTCTCCCGATGCGACTCTGGTCGCCATCAATCCTGTCACGATTCTGTTGCACAAGCCGGCCGACATCGATGCCGACGCCGCCTTGCGACTGATCACGCCGGAAAACCTGTATGCGGAAGATCGTTCCGGCATACGCTTCCTGAAAAAACATACCAGCGAATTAAAGCCGACCGATGCCCTGGAAACATATGCCAGCGGCCTCATGGTCTTCACGCAGGATTGGCATGTCGCGCGCAAGCTGGTTGATGATGCCGCAACGATAGAACAGGAATACATCGCAGAAGTCAGCGGCGATGTGATACCGAACGGCCTGGCATTGCTGAATCATGGCCTGAGCTTCAATCGCCGGCCTTTGGCACCGATGAAAGTCAGTTGGCAAAACGAAACGCGGCTGCGTTTCGCACTGAAGGCCGGACAGCGTGGCCAGATTGCACACATGTGTGAAATGGTGGGTTTGAAGCTGCTCAATCTGAAACGCATCCGTATTGCACGCATTCCGATGGCGAGCTTGCCCGTCGGGCAATGGCGTTACCTGAAAGGCTATGAGCGGTTCTAACGGTTCTAATACATCCGCTGCAGAGGCACTTTAATCTGGCGCTTCGTTTGGCCATGTCTTGCGCCTGATTCTCTTTTGTCAGTGTATGGTTTCATTGATCTGTTTATTTGGATAAATCGGGTGTAAAGTTCTGGCCAGCAACATTGCTTTATTTTATTTATCGCTCGTTTTTGATGAATAAAATGATGAATATAGACGGCCTGACGGATAGCGATACTCTGTCAAAAATAGAATACGAGGCCTGGAGGAGCAAGATGCAAGCGTTCAACGATGGCCGCTGAGATGCCATCAGGCAGATTCGTCTGGTTTTCGTCACGCTGCATGACGCAGCAAATCTTCAAGCATTTAAAAATCCTTAGCTATTTTTGCGATTTATCGCTCAATCACCGTCAAGCTTGCGTATTAACAGCCGTTATATGACAAACGTATGACTAGCTTTTGCGATGTCGGTTTTGTTTTCAGAATGTCATCTGCGTGATCGACATTCTGATGAAATGGCAACAGTACTTAAAGCATAAAAAAACAATTTTGGAGAAGACACCGTGCGCATTGCAAATATGAAAATAGGTACCCGACTGGGACTGGGATTCGGTTTGATCCTGCTGTTGGTCGCGGCAATGGGTGCCACCGGCATCATGCGCCTAGAAAACATCAACGGTGCAAGCCGTCACCTGGTGGATGATTCGCTGGGTATGCAAAAATCAGCGCAAAACTGGTTGCTGGGAACCAGCGTCAACGCGTCGCGTACTTTGGCATTGGTGAAGGCATCGGATCCGGAATCGCAGGAATTCTTCCAAAAAGCGATTACTGCACAGAGCAAGCAGATTACCGAAATTCAAAAAAGTATTGAAGATCGCATCAATAGCGACAAGGAAAAAGAACTGTTTGCCGAAGTGGGCAAAAAACGTAGTGCTTACATTGATATCCGCAAGTCGATTCTTGGCGTCAAGGCCGGTGGCAATATCACGGAAGCCAATCAGATGATCGACACAAAAATGGTGCCGGCACTGGATGCTTACGTTGATAGCGTGAAAGACGTGCTTGCTTACTATGAAAACGAAGTCAAACTGGCAGATCAATCGATCACCGACGATTATCTGTCCGGTCGTATGGCGCTGATCATAGGCGCTGTGATTGCGATCCTGCTGGGCACACTCATCGCCTGGCGCCTGACGGTGGGCATTACGCGTCCCTTGCATGAAGCCTTGAAAGTGGCCGAGTCGGTAGCAGAAGGCGATCTGACGGCACGCAGCGATATGGCAGCGACCCAGGATGAGCCAGGGCTGCTGCTCAGCGCATTGGGCCGTATGCAGGCAAATCTGGTGCGTACCGTTACGCAGATTCGCCTCGGCACCGATACGATTGCAACCGCATCGAGTGAAATTGCCAGCGGTAATCTGGACCTTTCCTCGCGTACCGAACAGCAAGCCAGCTCGCTGGAAGAAACCGCTTCCTCGATGGAAGAACTGACATCGACCGTGAAACAGAATGCCGATAACTCGCGTCAGGCCAATCAACTGGCGGTGGCAGCTTCGACGGTCGCGGTGAAGGGTGGTGCGGTGGTTTCGCAAGTGGTCGATACCATGGGTGCCATCAACAACTCGGCGAAGAAAATTGTCGACATCATCGGCGTCATCGACGGCATTGCATTTCAGACCAACATCCTGGCATTGAATGCTGCAGTTGAAGCAGCGCGCGCCGGCGAACAGGGCCGCGGCTTCGCGGTAGTGGCAACGGAAGTGCGTAATCTGGCGCAACGTTCGGCTGCTGCGGCAAAAGAGATCAAGACTCTGATCGGCGATTCAGTCGAGAAGGTCGATGCGGGCAGTAAATTGGTGGCAGAAGCCGGCACCACGATGGATGAAATCGTCGATGGCGTCAAACGCGTCGCCGATATCATGGCCGAGATTACCGCTGCCAGCCAGGAGCAAAGCGACGGTATCGAGCAGGTCAATCAGGCTGTCAGCCAGATGGATCAGGTTACGCAGCAGAATGCCGCGCTGGTGGAAGAAGCAGCAGCTGCCGCTGAATCCCTGCAGGATCAGGCCAAGAATCTGGCGGAAGCCGTCAGTGTGTTCCGCGTTGGCAGTGGCTATGCGACAGCACAGTCAGCCGCGCCGCGTACGGTGCAATCGACAGCTATGCATAAACCACTTGCTGCTCCTGCCAGAAAAGCTTCGTCACCTTCATCACTGGCGGTGACTGAATCGAAGAAATCTGCAGCACCGAAACCGGCTGCTGCCGGCGGTGATGACTGGGAAGAGTTTTAACGACCGCTTATCCGCAACACGCGGATAAGAAAAAAGGGATTCTGCGAGAGGCGATTAAATCGCCTTGCTGCAGAATCCCTTTTTATTTACCTGATGCCTAGGCTGATGCAAAGTCAGCCGGTCGTGATTACTTGTTCAGGATGGCGCTGTGAAACACGATGTGATCCTGCATGAAGGTCGAGATGAAATAGTAGTTGTGATCGTAACCGGAATGACGACGCAGCGTCAGCGGCTGATCTGCCGCCCAGCATGCCGCTTCAAACTGATGTGGCTTTAGTTGTTCATCCAGGAATTGATCGTCCAGTCCCTGATCGATCAGGATACCTTGCGGGAACGGGGTCTTGCGCGTGCGCATCAAGGCGCTTGCATCGTGCTGCAACCAGGTTGACTGATCCGGGCCCAGATAGGCCGAGAACGCTTTTTGCCCCCACGGCACTTCAGTCGGCGCCGTGATCGGAGCAAAAGCAGATACCGATTGATAAATTTCCGGATATTTCAGCGCCAGCGTCAATGCACCGTGGCCGCCCATCGAATGTCCGAACACGCCGATACGATCGGCACGGGCAGGGAATTGAGCAAGGATGATGTTGCGCAGTTCCTGCACGACATAAGACTCCATGCGGAAGCAGGCCGACCATGGTTCCTGCGTCGCATCGATATAAAACCCTGCGCCGTGACCGAAGTCCCAGCTATCTCCGGCACCCTTGATGCCGGTGCGTCGCGGACTGGTATCCATCGTGACCAGCATGATGCCGTGCTCAGCCGCATAGCGCTGCGCGCCGCCCTTGATCATGAAGGTTTCGTCGGTGCAGGTCAGACCGGCCAGATAAAACAGTACCGGTACTTTGTGCAGTTTCGCTTGTGGCGGCTCATAGACCGAAAACGTCATCGGAAAACTGGTCGATGTCGATTCGTGTTTGTAAAAGCTTTGAACACCGTTAAAACATTTATGCTGACTGATGAGTTCCACTTCTTCCCCGCAAATTTAGTAAATCACAACCGAGCGGATTGATTCGCCGCTCTTCATCAAATCGAAACCTTCATTGATCCGTTCCAGCGGCAATGTATGCGTAATCAGATCGTCGATGTTGAGCTTGCCTTCCATATACCAGTCGACAATTTTCGGCACGTCGGTACGACCGCGTGCACCGCCGAAGGCCGAGCCTTTCCATTCGCGACCGGTAACCAGCTGGAATGGGCGGGTGCTGATTTCTGCCCCGGCTTCGGCCACGCCGATCACGATAGACTGGCCCCAGCCCTTGTGGCAGCATTCGAGTGCCTGACGCATCGTGTGCACATTGCCTATGCACTCGAAGCTGTAGTCAGCACCGCCGTCGGTCAGTTGCACGATGGCGTCGACCACGTTTTCAACCTTGCTCGGATTGATGAAGTGCGTCATGCCGAACTTGCGCGCCATCGCTTCGCGTGCAGGATTGAGATCGACGCCGATGATCTTGTCGGCACCGACCATTTTTGCAGCTTGAATCACGTTGAGGCCGATCCCGCCGAGGCCGAACACGACCACGTTTGCGCCGGCTTCCACTTTTGCAGTAAACAGAACTGCACCGACGCCGGTAGTGACGCCGCAACCGATGTAGCAAACTTTATCGAACGGGGCATCTTCACGGATTTTCGCCAAGGCGATTTCCGGCACCACGATGTAATTCGAGAAGGTCGATGTGCCCATGTAGTGAAACAGCGGCTTGCCATCGATGGAGAAACGGCTGGTCGCATCCGGCATCAGGCCGCGGCCTTGGGTAGAGCGGATTTTCTGGCACAGATTGGTTTTGCGCGACAGGCAGAATTTGCATTCGCGGCATTCCGGCGTGTAGAGCGGAATGACATGATCGTCGCGCTTCAGGCTTTTCACGCCTGGTCCGACTTCGACCACCACGCCGGCGCCTTCGTGGCCAAGGATGGCAGGGAAGATGCCTTCCGGGTCAGCGCCGGAGAGTGTGTAGTAATCGGTATGGCAGATACCGGTCGCCTTGATCTCGACCAGCACTTCGCCTTCGCGCGGTGCGCCCAATTCAACTTCTTCAATGGTTAGCGGTTGTCCTGCTTTCCAGGCGACGGCGGCTTTAGTTTTCATGATGGTTCCTGAAAAAAATGAACGATGTGAAATGATACGGTATCTTGCAGCGCGTGATGCATGTGCGTCTCTTGCAGCAGGGGGCGGCAGCTCCTGATACACGCGTGGCGCGCACCGGGAACTGCACAGAGGTATGAATCAGCGGAGGTTTTTACGCATCCGGCAGCACCACGTTGACATCCAGTACTTCCAGATTGCCCTGGCTGTTCAGTGAAATCTTGATGTCATCCGGATTGACCTTCACGTATTTTGAAATCACGGCGATCAATTCCTGATGCAGGGCCGGCAGGAAGTCGGGGCCTGCGCGACCGCTGCGTTCGCGTGCGATGATGATTTGCAGGCGTTCCTTGGCGGCGGATGCAGTTTTAGGTTTCGTGTTGAACAGAAATGACAGAAGCGCCATGATTACTTACTCCCAAAAATTCTTTGCAGGAAACCTGGCTTTTCGTAGTCGGTAAAGCGCAGCGGAACTTCTTCGCCCAGAAAGCGTGACACGACATCCTTGTACGCTTCGGAGACTTCGCTGCCTTCAATATGAATCGCCGGATTGCCGGCGTTCGATGCATGTAATACCGATTCCGATTCCGGAATGATGCCGACCAGCGGAATGCGCAGAATTTCCTGCACATCGGTGTAGGACAGCATTTCGCCTGCTTCGACGCGTTTCGGCACGTAGCGGGTAATCAGCAAATGTTCCTTGACCGGTTCGCCGCCGTTTTGTGCACGGCGTGATTTCGCCTGGATGATGCCGAGGATGCGATCTGAATCGCGTACCGACGACACTTCCGGATTGGTGACGATGATCGCGTCATCGGCAAAGGTCAGTGCCATCACGGCGCCGTGCTCGATACCGGCCGGCGAATCGCAGATGATGAACTCGAAATCCATGGCGGCCAGATCCTGCAGCACGCGCTCAACGCCGTCTTCCGACAACGCGTCCTTGTCGCGTGTTTGCGAAGCAGGCAGGACAAACAGATTGTCGCAGTGCTTGTCCTTGATCAGCGCCTGATTCAGCGTGGCTTCCTTGTTGACGACATTGATCAGGTCGTACACCACACGGCGTTCGCAACCCATGATCAGATCGAGGTTGCGCAGGCCGACGTCGAAATCGATGATGACGGTTTTATGCCCGCGCAGCGCCAGACCGGAGCCAAAGCTTGCACTCGAAGTGGTTTTGCCAACGCCGCCTTTACCTGACGTTACAACGATGATTTTTGCCAAAGGAAACCCCTTTCGTTAAATAATTTAATTGAATTATGCTGCTGCCTTGATGGGCAGCATGTCGATACGATTGCCTATCAGCCGCACTTGCGTGGCCTGCTGTTTGCGGTCTGCCGGAAAGCCATCCTCAAACGTGCGATACATGCCGGCGATCGAGACCAGTTCTGCTTCCATGCTTAAAGTAAAAATGCGTGCTTCGGTATTGCCGCTGGCGCCAGCCAGTGCACGGCCGCGCAGGGGCGCATAGATGTGTATGCTGCCATCGGCAATGACTTCGGCGCCGCTGTTGACGGCGGCGGTAATGATCAGATCGGCGCCGCGCGCATAAATACGCTGGCCGGCGCGCACCGGCATATCGACGATCATGGTGTTGGCGGCAAACTGGGCGGGCGCTGCAGCGTGAGCAGTTTGCTGTACTGCCGGCGCTACTGCCACCGCAACTTCTGCAGCTTCAAGCTCTATTTCAGCCTGTACCGGCGCCGGCGCTTTTGCCTCCGCTGCTGGTGCGGGCGCCTTGAGCGGGCCGTCCAGGCTCAGGCCGTGCGCGAGGATATCGGCTTCCATCTCCGGTGCGGCATTGCGCACGGCGACGGCGTTCAGGCGATATGCCTTCAGCAGCGTGGTGATGGCATGCCAGTCTATCGGTGGATGTGTTGCCGCGAGAGCACCGATATCGATGACGGTGAATTCATCATCGAAAAAATCAACATTGCCGCCGGTCATTTCCTGCATGGCGGCGTCGAGCACGCCCAGATCGACTTCGCGCAAAATGGCAGAGACGGCGACAACGGTGGAAATCTTGATTTCAATCGGTTTGCGAGATGAGCTTTTGGACATGGAAACGATAGTTGATGATGCTGGATTGCCTTGAAATTTTCTAACCGATTTCTGAAGGGTAACTTTGTTCCTGGAACGTCGTGCCTGCAGAGACTGCGTGCTGCGTATTATAACCGCAGCCGGGCAGGCTTCAGCAGCTGTTTGCCACGACAAATCTACTGGCCGGCACTTCACGCCGCGTGAATTTTATATACGGTTCTGCATGAGGGCGCGTGTAGAATAGCCCCTTTTTTTTCGGGACTAGCCATGTGGTTCAAGAATCTTCAGATATACCGTCTTCCTGCACCATGGGCCATTACTGCTGAACAACTGGAAACCGATCTGGCGCCACACGCATTCCAGCCTTGCAGCAGTCTGGATATGCAAAGCCAGGGTTGGGTATCGCCGCGTGAAAACGGCGCGCTTGTCTATACGCTCAATAAACAGATCATGCTGCTGCTCGGCACCGAGAAAAAACTGCTGCCGACCACGGTAATCAATCAAGTCACCAAGATCAAGGCGGCGGAAATCGAAGAGCAGCAAGGCTTCAAGCCCGGCCGCAAACAGATGAAGGAACTCAAGGAAGACGTCACCGACGAGTTGCTGCCGCGCGCGTTCAGCATCTGGCGCCAGACCTGGGTCTGGATCGATCCGGTCAACGGCTGGCTGGTCGTCGATGCCGGCAGTCCGGCAAAGGCCGACGAAGTCATCAAACTATTGATCAAATCGGTAGACAAGCTGCCGCTGGACACGCTGCACGTGGTGCAGTCGCCGGTAGCGGCGATGACGCAATGGCTGCTGACGGATGAAGCGCCGAGCGGATTTACCGTCGACCAGGACACCGAGTTGCGCTCCACCGGTGAAGGCAAGGCGACCGTGCGTTATGTGCGTCATACGCTGGAAGCCGAAGATGTACAGCGTCATATCGCTGCCGGCAAGCAATGCACACGGCTGGCGATGTCCTGGGCCGACAAGATTTCCTTCGTGCTGACTGAATCGCTGGCCATCAAGCGCGTGGCGCCACTGGACGTCATCAAGGAAAACACCGATACCACGGCGCAAAACGATGATGAGCGCTTCGATTCGGACGTGATGTTGATGACGGGCGAGCTGAGCCGCATGCTGGCCGATCTGGTGCAGGCGCTTGGCGGTGAGCAAGCTAAAAAATAGACACGGCAGCCGGCGCAATCCCGGATGATTGTCAGGTCGTCGAAGTTTTTGCCAGGCATGTATATTGCTGTTCAGTGCGAGTATGATGACGCAATCCGGTCTATGCAATGCAGACCTGATTGCGCTATCTTTTATTTGGTGTTTACTCTCTAGAAAAGTTATGGAAATTCAAGTTGGCGATATTGGCCACATCATTCAATTGTCGGTAGCTCCCGTGTTCCTGCTGACCGGCGTCGGCACCAATTTGATGGTGTTGACCAATCGTCTGGGCCGGATTACCGATAGGTCGCGTGTATTGGAAGAGAAGCTGCGTACTGTCGATCCCATCCATCATCCGGATCTCAACGCGGAACTGGTCACGCTGTATCCACGCGCGCACCTGATCAATCGCGCCATTACGATGAGTACCGCATGTGCGCTGCTGGTCAGCCTGGTGATCATCTCGCTTTTCCTCGGCGATGCATTGAGCATCGAACTATCCAAATTCATCGCGACTTTTTTTGTGCTGGCGCTGTTGTGCCTGGTTGGGAGCTTCCTGGCCTTGCTGCGCGAAATTCTAGTGGCGACGAATTCCTTGTACACGCGCAGGATAGAGCCAATAGCGCGCCCCTGAAAGCAGGGAAGGTATTTCAAAAGCCTGCCATATTCCGGCGGGCTTTTTTCATGGCGCTCGGTGTCATGCTGGAACATCCGGTTTTTCTGCATCCGGCGATGGATGTAAAAAAAGCCCGCCTGATTCAACCGGCGGGCTTTTTCATGATCGTCGCCCAAGGCGGCGAGGTCTATCTTATTCTGTTGGCGGTACGTAACCTTGCGCTGCGTCCGCACCTTCGCCGAAGAAATGTTTTTCCATTTGCGTTGCCAGATACTTGCGTGCGCGCACATCGGCCAGGTTCAAACGGTTTTCATTGACCAGCATGGTCTGATGCTTGAGCCAGGCAGCCCATGCTTCCTTCGATACGCTTTCATAGATGCGTTTGCCGAGTTCGCCCGGATACGGCGGAAAATCCAGTGCTTCGGCTTCCTTGTCGAGTTTGATGCAGTGAACCATGCGTGTCATGTTGCTATCCTTTGTATTACCCGCTGCGTAGCTGTTTGTAACTGTTACGCAGACCGGTTGAGTTGATGCCGCCGCTCAGCGATGAGCAACGGCGTATTGAAGAAGTGATGCCATTATAGATTTTTTGTGAAAACCAGGGATTTGCGCTGCCAGTTGTACATTTGCTGACGATTTTTCGGTAGATCGTCCACAGTGGCCGGCACGAAGCCGCGCTTGAGGAACCAATGCGCGGTACGCGTCGTCAGCACAAACAGTTTTTTCAGGCCGGCGGCGCGGGCGCGGTTTTCCATATGCTTCAGCAGGCGTTCGCCATCGCCCTGCGTTTGCACTTCCGGATTGACGATCAGACACGCCATCTCTGCCATTTTTTCAGCCGGGAAAGGATAGAGCGCTGCGCAACCGAAAATTACGCCGTCATGCTCGATGACCGAGAAGTAATTGATTTCGCGTTCGATCAGTTCGCGACCGCGCTTGACCAGCGTGCCGTCGGCTTCCAGCGGTTCGATCAGCTTCAGAATGCCGCCCACATCTTCAATCGTGGCATCGCGCAGGCTTTCCAGATTTTCAAAGGAAACCATGGTGCCCACGCCATCATGCGTAAACAATTCCAGCAAGGCCGAACCGTCGGTAGAAAACGGGATGATGTGCGCGCGTGGCACGCCGCCGTTGCAGGCCTGCACCGCATGTTGCAGATAAAAGGCCGAATCGGCAGGCACGCAATCGTAATTCAGTACGGCATCGACCTGGTGCGAAGACAGTTCGTGAATTTCAGCGCCGGCCTTGTCTATCATCATCGGCGTTTCGGTGATGAAAATCAGCTTGTCGGCGCGCAGCGCCTTGGCCGCGGATACTGCCACGTCTTCCATCGTCAGATTGAAGACTTCGCCAGTCGGCGAAAAGCCCAGCGGCGACAGCAGAACCAGACCGCCGGCCGCCAGAATAGGGTGGATCGCTTCATAAGCGATCTTGCGTGTCACACCGGTCAATTCCAGGTCGACGCCATCGACAATGCCGAGCGGGCGCGCGGTGACGAAATTGCCGGAAATGATGCGGATCGCCGCATGCGCCATCGGTGTGTTCGGCAAGCCCTGGCTGAATGCGGCTTCGATATCGAGGCGCAGTTCGCCGGCGGCTTCCTTCGCGCATTCCAGCGCGGCCACATCGGTAATGCGCAAACCGTTATGAAAACGGGCTTGCACATTCCGTAACGCCAGCTGTTCTTCGACTTGCGGGCGCGAGCCGTAGACAATCACGACCTTGATGCCGAGTGCATGCAGCAGCGATAAATCCTGCGCCAGCACCGGCAACGCGCCAGCGATGACCAGTTCGCCAGGAAAGGCGACCACGAAGGTCTTGCCGCGGAAGGCGTGAATGTACGGCGCGACCGAGCGCAGCCACTGGACGAATTGTTCGGGATTTTCCATGAGGCACATTATAACCATAGCAACTAGCTTCGATTGTGCGATTCAGGGACGAAATACGACACTGCTCTGTATAATTCCAATCTACATGTCCGCTCCAGAATCCACCCCCAAAACTACCTCAGTCACAAGCAGCCGTCCTGCGCGCAAGGCGCCGACTGCCGCTGTGTCGCCCGCTGTCAAGCCACCACTGCGCAATCCGCTACCGGTCATCACCTTTCCTGAAGAGTTGCCGGTTTCCGGCAAACGCGACGATATCGCGCGCGCCATTCAGGCTCATCAGGTTGTCATCGTCAGCGGTGAAACCGGCTCCGGCAAAACCACGCAGCTGCCGAAAATCTGTCTGGAACTCGGTCGCGGCCTGAACGGCCTGATCGGTCATACGCAACCGCGCCGGATCGCCGCTTCGTCCACCGCCAAGCGCATCGCGCAGGAAATCGGCTCGCCGCTGGGCGAACACGTCGGTTTCAAGGTGCGTTTCAACGATACGCTGACCAAGGGCGCGTGGATCAAGCTGATGACGGACGGCATTCTGCTGGCGGAAACGCAGACCGATCCACTACTGCGCCAGTACGACACCATCATCATCGATGAAGCGCATGAGCGCAGCCTGAACATCGATTTCCTGCTCGGCTATCTGAAGCAATTGCTGCCGAAGCGGCCCGACCTGAAAGTCATCATCACCTCGGCAACCATCGATGCCGATCGTTTTGCGCGGCATTTCGGTAGCAATGGAAAACTGGCGCCGGTGATAGAAGTGTCCGGCCGCATGTATCCGGTCGAGGTGCGCTATCGCCCGGTCGAAGCGTTCGACAAGAATGCGGTGAATCCAAATCCGAATGCAAGCTCTGATGCCGGCCAGGCACGGCGTTCGGTGCTGGCAGCGAAGGAACGCGGTCAACGCGATTTGATGGATGCAGTGGTCGATGCAGTGGATGAACTGGCGCGCATAGGTTCCGGTGACGTGTTGGTGTTTCTGCCGGGTGAGCGCGAAATCCGCGATGCCGCCGAAGCGCTGCGCAAGCATCATCCACCGCATGTGGAAATTTTGCCGCTGTTCGCGCGTCTTTCTGCGCAGGAGCAGGAACGCGTATTCAAGATTTCGAATGCGCGCCGTATCGTGCTGGCGACCAACGTTGCGGAAACCTCGCTGACCGTGCCCGGCATACGCTATGTGGTCGATGCCGGTCTGGCGCGCGTCAAGCGCTACAGCTATCGCAACAAGGTTGAGCAGTTGCAGATTGAACCGATTGCACAATCGGCGGCGAATCAGCGCGCCGGCCGTTGCGGTCGCGTCGCCGCCGGCGTCTGCATCCGTCTGTACGACGAGCAGGATTATTTGCTGCGGCCGAAATTCACCGAGCCGGAAATCCTGCGTTCTTCATTGGCCTCGGTCATTTTGCGGATGAAGTCCTTGCATCTGGCCGATGTGGAAACCTTTCCCTTCATCGAACCGCCGCTGGGCCGTGCGATTGCCGACGGTTATCAATTGCTGCAGGAGCTGGGGGCAGTCGACGATGAAAATAGCCTGACCAAACTGGGACGCGAACTGGCACGCCTGCCGCTGGATCCGCGCGTCGGTCGCATGATCCTGGCGGCAAAAGATAATGTCTGTCTGACGGAAGTATTGATTATTGCCGCTGCCCTGTCGGTGCAAGACCCGCGCGACCGCCCGATGGAAGCGCAGACGGCTGCCGATAATGCGCACAAGAAGTTTGCCGATGAAAAATCGGAATTCCAGAGTTATCTGAAAATCTGGAAATGGTTCGAGGATGCGATCGCGCACAAGAAATCAAATCGCCTGTTGCAGGAAGAGTGCCGTGCCAGTTTCCTGTCGCAATTGCGCCTGCGAGAATGGCGCGATGTGCATTCGCAATTGTTGACCATTGTGCGCGAGCAGGGCTGGCGTTTGAATGAAGCGCCCGCAACCTACGAGCAATTGCATACGGCGTTGCTGACCGGCCTGCTTGGCAATATCGGTTTCAAGTCGGAGGAAGAACAGCATTATCTGGGAGCGCGCGCCATCAAGTTCCATATCTGGCCCGGCTCATCGCTGATCAAGAAGGCCGGCAAATGGATCATGGCGGCAGAACTGGTCGATACCACGCGTCTGTATGCGCGTTGCATTGCGCAGATACAGCCGGAATGGCTGGAGCGTGTGGCCGGTCATTTGCTGAAAAAATCCTACGGCGAACCGCGCTGGGAAAAACGCACGGCGCAGGTGTCTGCGTACGAACGCGCAACGCTGTACGGCCTGGTCGTCTATAGCCAGCGGCGCATTCAATACGGCTTGATCAATCCATCCGACGCACGCGAAATATTCATCCGCGATGCTCTGGTCGGTGGCGATTTCGATACGCGTGCGCCGTTCTTTGCGCACAACAACAAGCTGATACGCGAGATTGAAAACCTCGAACACAAATCACGTCGTCTCGATGTGCTGGTCGATGATGAACTGATTGCAGCGTTTTACGACAAGCTGATTCCGGCCGATATCCACAACGGCATCAGTTTCGAGAAGTGGCACAAGGACGCGACTGCCAAAGAGCCGAAACTGCTGTATCTGAACCGTGACGATCTGATGCGGCATGAAGCAGCTGGCGTCACGACCGAGCTGTTCCCCAAGATGATGAACGTCGCCGGTGTCGAGATGGCGCTGTCCTATCACTTTGAACCTGGTACGCCGCGCGATGGCGTCACGCTGACGGTGCCCTTGTATGCATTGAATCAGGTTTCCGCCGACCGCTGCGAATGGCTGGTACCCGGCATGCTGAAGGAAAAAGTACATCTGCTGCTGAAGTCGTTGCCGCAAAAACTGCGCAGGCATTGCGTACCGATACCGGATTACGCGGCCGGTTTCTGCGACCGGATACACGAAGCCCATGCATTCGGCAAAGGAAGTCTGCTGGATGCGGTGATCGCCGATGTGCGCGAGCAAACCGGTATCGCTACCAAGACCACTGACTACAAGCTGGAAACGCTGCCTGCGCATCAGTTCATGAACTTCAAGATGATCGATGAGCATGGTCGTCAGCTGGAAATGGGGCGTAACCTGGCTACCTTGCGTGCCGAGTTCGGCGGACAGGCACGCGAGAGTTTTCAGCGTATTGCGGAACAGACGGCGATGCCGCTGGCAGGCAGTCTGGTGGGACAATCGACAGGTACCGGCAAAACTGTTTCCGTCACTGGAAAAATGCAGACGGCTAGCCAAACCGTTGCAGCACAGCCAGGCACCGTAGCTGCGGGCAAGGCAGTCAATGCGACCACACATCAAAACCTGACTGGCTGGACTTTCGGCGAATTGCCGGAACTGCTGGAAATCCAGCAAGGCAAACAGACGCTAATCGGCTTTCCGGCATTGGTGGACAAGAGCACGCACTGCGATCTGGAAGTGTTCGACGATCCGGCTGAAGCGGCGCGCGTGCATCGCATAGGCTTGCGTCGCCTGCTGGCTTTGCAGTTGAAAGAGCAACTCAAATATCTGGAAAAGAACATTCCCGGTTTGCAGCAGATGGGCATGCAATTCATGGCGCTCGGTTCGCAGGAAGAACTGCGCGAACAGATCATCAACGCCGGACTGGAGCGCGCCTGCCTGCAGGAACCCTTGCCGAAAAATGCAGAGGAATTCAACGCACGCAAGGATGAAGGGAAATCGCGTCTGGGTTTGCTGATCAACGAAATCGCACGCCTGCTCGGCCTGATCCTGAGCGAATACCATGCCTTGCCGAAAAAACTGCAAACCGTGAAGGCACATGCACAAGCCGTTACTGACATTCAATCACAGCTGCAAGGATTAGTCAGCAAACGCTTCCTTGCCGAAACCGACTACAGCAATCTCACGCATTTCCCGCGTTATCTGAAAGCGATCAATGTGCGCATCGATAAACTGCGCGCCGACCCTACGCGCGATGCACGTGCAATGACAGAGTGGCAGCAGGTTGCCGCGCCGTGGCAACGTGCGCTGAAGGAGCGTCATGGCGATCCGAAGATGACAGAGTTCCGCTGGCTGCTGGAAGAGTTACGCGTGTCGCTGTTTGCGCAGGAATTGCGTACGCCGATGCCAGTTTCCGCCAAGCGCTTGCAGAAAGTCTGGGAAACGATGCAGAGGTAGGCGCTTGTTCTGGAGATGAGTATGACGTTTTATTGGCAATCATAAAACATCTCTACTTTTTAGCGCAGAAAGCAAAAAATGCGTTTCGCAAAGCGTTTTTGTCATTTGTCCTCAATAATCACACTCTCGAACAATTTGTCCGCTTTGACAGAAGATTGATCATCTTTATTCTGATCGTAGTACCTCTGGTAATAGCGGACTTCAAAACCCATACGTTTATATTTTGTCGACCCGCATGAAATTATGTGCTGTTCGCTCCATCTTTTTTGCTGCTTGTTGTACGTGCGAATGTTGCGCAGATATTCTAATAACAAATGAACTCTGACACATTGATTGTTCTGCGGATATTCTTTGACGTCGAGAGTTTGTAGACTGAATTCTTGGTTTTTCACAAAGGCTTCTTGAATGTTCTTTTTGAGATGCTCGATATAACCGGAAATTGGATTGAATGGTGTATCCAGTTTAATTACATAGGCTTCAATTTCTTGATTTTCGTCGGCTGATTCGCCGTCCCTCTTCAGCTTGGCACTTAAACCAGATTTTGTAATAGTCCAACCAGTTTCATCCGGTGAACCGAAGCTGAGGCCCAGTATCGAGCCAGTATTGTCAGTAATGCCTATTCTTACACGCTCATCGTTCGTCATGCGATTGGTATCGGCGTGAAGATTCGTGCTGAACGAAAACAGGCACATGAAAAAGATGCAAAAGCATTTCATTGGAATCTCCTAAGTTAGGATTGCGCGTTAAATGGGGTAGCTCAAATCAAGGACGTGTGATCATAGACATTTGAAAAACAATGATAAATCCCATAATCATGGGGGTTATGCAGCCCAAACTATTATTTGTATTGTTATTGGCCCGGATACTTCTTAGGCTGTTCCCCTGTGATGGCGCATGAACTTATACTTGTCGTCACGTGAGGTGCACGGAGTCACAGCATGGGGGCAAAACGAGTAACCGGGGAATAGATATATGGGGGTGTCAGATATCTCGACGATTTCGCGTAAAATTGCGCAAATCCCTTACAACACTCACTTAAATCAAAGAATATGACCATCAAATCCGATAAATGGATACGCCGCATGGCGCAGGAAACCGGCATGATCGAGCCCTTCGAGCCCGGTCAGGTGCGTACCGCGAATGGACAGAAGATAGTCTCTTACGGTACCTCGTCTTACGGCTACGATATTCGCTGTGCCGATGAATTCAAGATATTCACCAATATCAACAGCACCATCGTCGATCCGAAAAACTTCGATGAAAATTCCTTTGTCGATGTCAAAAGCGACGTCTGCATCATCCCGCCGAACTCGTTTGCCTTGGCTCGCACCATCGAATACTTCCGCATCCCGCGCAATGTTCTGACGATTTGCCTTGGTAAATCGACGTACGCACGCTGCGGCATCATTGTCAACGTGACGCCCTTCGAACCTGAATGGGAAGGATATGTGACGCTGGAGTTTTCCAACACGACGCCGCTGCCTGCGAAGATTTATGCAGGCGAGGGCTGCGCGCAGGTGCTGTTCTTTGAAAGCGATGAAGTGTGCGAAGTGTCGTACAAGGACAGGGGCGGCAAGTATCAGGGCCAGCATGGAGTGACCTTGCCGAAGGCCTGATGAGGGGTGTACGATAAGGCAGCATGCGCTTGCCGACGGTAGACCAATCAAGTTGCCGGTGATTGCTCCCAAGCTGTTCGAGTCATCGGGAGAAACTGAAAAGTTTAGAAATCTTTACATTTGAATGTGTGCAAGTCTGTTTAAATAGGACTTCGTCTCATCATACTTACTCATCCTTCAGAGAAGGATGAGTCGAGGATTTTCAACAGCAGTCATCTCTAAAGGGGCCAGACCATGGGTATTCTAAGCACGATTTTCAGCAAGATTTTCCCGTCCTCACACGCCGCTCCGGCACCCACCGAAGCTGCGCCGGCAGCAACGTCAGCTACTGCAGCCGCTACGCCCGCCGTTGCATCAATTCAGCAGGTCGATGTAGAAGTTATTCTGAATGGCATGGCCGCAAAAAATTCGCAAAAGCTGAACTGGAAAACCTCGATCGTCGATCTGATGAAATTGCTCGATCTCGACAGCAGCCTGACTGCACGTAAAACATTGGCGCAAGAGTTGCATTTTTCAGGCGATACCAACGATTCCGCTTCGATGAATATCTGGTTGCACAAACAGGTCATGATCAAGCTGGCAGAAAACGGCGGCAAGGTGCCGGATGCGTTGAAGAGCTAACTAGTATTTCCCCTATGAAAATGCGGATCGTGTTTCACTCTTGTAGTGAAATCCGATCCGCATTTTTCATGCCGTCGTCCTTCGGACAGAAACGTAGTTACTCTCTGTGTTCCAGAACACGCTCTATACGCTTGTCCGGTACCAGCCACATGATAGCCACGAATACGTACAGGGATATCGATAACCACTCCAACCAGAATGCAGCCGGAATCGCAATGGCATAAAGAACAGGCGAGAGCTTGCCTTTCCAGTCCTTGCCGACGGCGCGTTTCAACAGTGATTGCGGCCCTTGTGACGCGATAATCAGGCGTTCGAGTATCCAATAGGCAAGGGCGGACATCAGCAAGACCACGCCGTAAATCGCAGATGGCATCGGGCCGAAATGATTTTCGCCCATCCAGCCTGTGACGAAGGGAATCAGAGATAGCCAGAACAACAGATGCAGATTGGCCCACAGCATGACACCTGTGACCTTTTCGCAGGTGTGCAGCATGTGATGGTGGTTGTTCCAGTAGATGCCGAGATAGACAAAGCTGAGGACATAGCTGAGAAATACCGGGATCAGCGGTTTCAGCGCATCCAGGCTTTCTCCGTGCGGAATTTTCAATTCCAGCACCATGATGGTGATAAGGATGGCAATCACGCCATCGCTGAATGCTTCGACCCGATTTTTCCCCATCATGCACTCCGTCTGACTAACAGCATTCTTTTTTGCAGAAGACCGGGACAGCCTTTGAAAATGTGCAGCGTGGATGAGTGCCTGCCGGGAGCGCTCATTCCCGGGAAGTGGGTGAAACCAGCGATGCCTAGCGCAAGGCTTCTATCAATTTATCCAGTTTCACCGCATCCACGCAAAACGCGCGTATTCCTTCTGCCAGTTTTTCAGTCGCCATCGCATCGTCATTCAGCATGCTGCGGAAAGTTTTTTCATCCAGCGTCAGTTTTTCGAGGTCGGAATTTTTTGCAGCCTCGGGGCTGAGCTTGCGTGTCAATGTCGCATCCGACTCGGCCAGTTTTTGCAATAACTCGGGGCTGATGGTCAGCAGATCGCAGCCGGCCAGTTCGATGATTTGCGAGGTGTTGCGAAAGCTCGCGCCCATCACTTCGGTCTGGTAGCCGAACTTGCGGTAGTAGGTGTAGATGCGCTTGACCGATTGCACGCCCGGATCGTCGGCGCCGGTGTAATCGGTACCGGTGGATTTTTTGTACCAGTCGTAGATGCGGCCGACGAAAGGCGAGATCAGTTGCACTTTGGCGTCGGCGCAGGCGATTGCTTGCGGCAACGAGAACAGCAGCGTCAGGTTGCAGCGTATGCCTTCCTTCTCCAGCACTTCAGCAGCGCGTATGCCTTCCCATGTCGAAGCAATCTTGATCAAGACGCGTTCGCGCGAAATGCCGGCGGCTTCGTACAGACGGATCAGTTCGCGGCCCTTGGCGATCGAGCCTGCGGTATCGAAGGACAGGCGCGCGTCGGTTTCTGTCGAGACGCGGCCCGGAATGATCTTGAGAATTTCAGTGCCGAAGGCGACCAGCAGGTGATCGACGATTTCCTCGGTACTTTTGCCGGCGTGTTCGCGCGCAATCTTTTCCATGATCGGACGGTATTCATCCTTTTGCACGGCTTTCAGGATCAATGAAGGATTGGTGGTGGCATCTTGCGGTGCGAAGGCCTTGATCGATTGAAAGTCGCCGGTGTCGGCAACGATGGTGGTGTATTGCTTCAGTTGTTCGAGTTGGTTCATGGCGAGCTTATGAATAAATGTTTGAGCGATGTTGTGATCTATTGTACTCAAAGTGAACAGGAGCCTGTCGATACAAGAAGCAGTAGTCGACTGCTATCGCAGAAATGAATCGAACTGCATTTCGATTTTCTGCAGGGCTTTTTGCGCGTTGAGCATTTTCTTGCGGCGCTCCGGACTCAAACGCAATGCCAGCCCCACGGCCAGAATATCGATCACCACCAGATGGGCGAGTCGTGCCGAGATGGGCGTATAGGGATCGGTATGGAAGTGCAGGTCAATCGGGATCAGTACGGTCGCCAGTTCTGCCAGCGGCGTGCCGCTGGGCGCAAGGATGACGACATCGGCGCCGCAGGAGCGCGCCAGTTGCACGCTGCGCAGCAGGGCGATGCTGTTGCCGCGTTGCGAGATGGCGACTACGGCGTCGCCTTTTTTCAGCAGGGATGCGGCGATGCTGTGGATGTGCGGATCGGCGTAGGCGACGGTCGGGATGCCGGAGCGAAAGAATTTGTGTTGTGCATCGGCGGCAATGATGCCGGAGGTACCCTGACCGTAAAATTCGATGCGATTGGCGCGTGCCAGCACTTGCAGCGCCTGCTCGATCGCATTGGCGTCCAGGCTGTTGCGCAGGTCGAGCAGGGTGTTGATGGAGCGGCTGCAAATCTTGCTGACCAGATCGGTTGCCAGATCTTCCGGTGCCGGTGATTCATCGGCGCCTGGCGCGAGCGCCAGACCCTGCGCCAGTTTCATCTTGAATGCGTGCCAGCCGTCGAAACCGATGGCGCGGCAAAAGCGCACCACGGTCGGTTCCGATACCTCGGCTTTTTTTGCCAGCGCCGTGATGTTTTCGGCGATCGCCAGTTCGGGTTGCTCCAATACGGCGAGCGCGACTTTTTTTTCCGATTTGGAAAGCGAGTCGTACTGGGTGCGTATCGAATCAAGCAGCATGCAGTTTCCTGTTGTTTATTCCAACTATTCCGGCAACGCTTCTTCGCGCCATTGCAAGCCGTCGCGCCCGATCAGGGCGCTGGCTGCGGCCGGGCCCCAGGTGCCGGAAGTGTAGGGCATCGGTTCGTTACCTTCCTGCTCCCAGTAGCGCAATACGGGTTCCACCCATTCCCACGCCGCTTCCAGTTCATCGCTGCGCATGAATAATGTCAGTTGGCCGCGCAACACATCCAGCAGCAGACGTTCATAGGCATCCATGCGCGGCGCCTTGAAGGTTTCGGCGAAATCCAGTTCGAGTTCGACCGGCTTCAGGCGCATGCCGTCGCCCGGCGTTTTGGCCATCAGGTTCAATTGCAGACCGTCGTCCGGCTGCAGGCGGATCACCAGGCAGTTCGGCTGAAAGCTGCTATTCGATTGTGCAAAAATAGAATGCGGAATCGCTTTGAAACGCACGACGATTTCGGCCAGCTGATCGGCCATGCGTTTGCCGGTACGCAGATAGAACGGCACACCGGCCCAGCGCCAGGTATCGATCTCGGCTTTGACGGCAACGAAGGTTTCGGTATTTGAATCCGGGTTGGCATTTTTTTCCTGCCGATAGGCCGGTACTGCTTGGCCTTCGACATGGCCGGCGCGATACTGGCCGCGTACGATATTTTTGGCTAGTGTGGTCGGTGTGAACGGCTTGAGCGAACGCAATACCTTGAGCTTTTCATCACGCACCGCATCGGCCGAGACGGACAGCGGCGGTTCCATGGCGACGATACACAGCAATTGCAGCAAATGATTTTGCAGCATGTCGCGCAACGCACCGGAGGTTTCGTAATAACCCATGCGATTACCGACGCCGATTTCTTCCGCAATCGTGATCTGCACGTCGGAAATCCATTCGCGCCGCCACAGCGGTTCAAACAGCACATTGCCGAAACGCAGAGCGAGCAGATTCTGCACCGCTTCCTTGCCGAGGTAATGGTCGATACGGAAAATCTGCGATTCCTTGAAGACCTGACCGACTTCCAGATTGATCTGCTTGGCGCTGGCAAGATCGCGACCCAGCGGTTTTTCCAGCACGACGCGCGAATGCTCGGTAGCCAGCCCGCGTGCCGCTAGGTTGTGACAGATTTTTGCAAACAGCGTAGGCGGCGTCGCCAGATAAAACACGCGCGTGATGCCGGCATCGCTGCGCAGGACATCGTTGAGCGGCTGGTAGGTGGCGGCGTCGGTGGCGTCTAGCGATACGTAACGCACGCGGGCGCAGAATTTGTCCCAGGACGCCTGTGCGAATACTTTTTCATTGATGTGCGGTCGCGCGTTTTCGTTCAGTGCCTGGACGAATTCGGCATCGTTCCAGTTTTGGCGACCGATACAGATGATCTTTGCCGTGGCCGGCAAATCTCCTGCGCGGTCGCGTGCATACATTGCTGGGATCAGTTTGCGCATCGACAAATCGCCGCCGCCGCCAAACAGGACAAGATCAAAATCGGTAAGAGCCATGGTTGTTATGGATATATGTAGTTGAGGAAGTGTTCGTCAGAACATCATCACGGTAAATTGTTTTTTTGACCTGGTGATTACAGCGCCGCTCTGGCGCGTGCAATCAAGCCATTGGTCGAACTATCATGTTGCGCCGGCCGGGCTTGCTCTGCCAGTTCCAGCGCGATGTTTTTCGCCAGCAGCTTGCCCAGTTCCACGCCCCATTGATCGAAGCTGTTAATGCCCCAGATCACGCCTTGTACAAACACCTTGTGCTCATACAGGGCGATTAACGCGCCAAGTGTGCCCGGGGTTAACGCATCCATCAAAATAGTGTTGCTGGGGCGGTTGCCGGGAAAGCTGCGATGCGGAATCAATTTTTCGACTTCCTCAGGCGGCAAGCCTTGCGCCTGTATGTCGGCGCGTACTTCTTCCGCGTTCCTGCCGCGCATGAAGGCTTCCGATTGGGCAAAGCAGTTTGCCAGCAATAGCAGTTGATGCGATTCCAGCGTGTGCGATGGTTGCAGGGCGGCGATGAAATCGACCGCCGCCACATCGGTGCCCTGATGCAGCAGCTGGAAATAGGCATGCTGGCCATTGGTGCCTACATCACCCCAGATGACGGGGCAGGTTGCGACCTCTACCTTTGAACCATCGACTTTGATGCGCTTGCCATTGCTTTCCATTTCCAGTTGCTGCAGGTAACCAGGAAACAGGCGTAAATCCTGGTGATACGGCGCGATTGAAATCGATGTGCTGCCGATGAAATTGCGATTCCAGATACCGATCAGGGCCAGAATGACCGGCAGGTTTTTTTCCAGCGGTGTGTGCTGGAAATGCTGATCCATCGCATGCGCACCGGCGAGAAATTCCCGGAAACGATCCATGCCGATGTAGATCACCAGTGCCAGGCCGATCGCAGACCAGACCGAATAACGACCGCCTACCCAATCCCAGAACTGGAACATGTTTTCCGCTGCTATGCCGAATGCAGTGACCAGGTCCAGTTGCGTCGAGACGGCAACGAAATGTTTGGGTAACTGGTCTACATCGGCGCTGCGCAGAAACCAGGCGCGCGCCGAGCGTGCATTCGTCATGGTTTCCGACGTACCGAAGGTTTTCGAGGCAATGATAAAAAGAGTCGTGGCAGGATCGATGCGCGGCAGCAGGGCATCAAGATCGTGACCATCCACATTGGAAACAAAGTGCATGACCAGGCGCGGATGACCGAACGAGCGCAGGGCCTGGCAAGTCATTTTCGGTCCGAGGTAGGAACCGCCGATGCCGATGTTGACGATGTCGGTAATTTCGCGCCCGTCGTAGCCGCGCCATTCGCCGGAGCGCACGCGCTCGGAAAACACACCCATCCGGTCGAGTACGGCGTGTATGTCGGGAATGATGTCGTGTCCGTCGAGTGCCAGCTTGTCGCTGCGCGGTCTGCGCAAAGCGGTATGCAATACGGCGCGATGTTCGGTGCGATTGATTTGTTCACCGGCAAACATTGCGTCGCGTTGCGCTTCCACCTGGGTTTCGCGCGCGAGTGCATGCAGCAGATCCATGGTCTGGTCGTTGACGATATTCTTCGAGTAATCGAAAAATAGGCCTGCGCCTTCAGTCGACAGCTTGGTAAAACGCGCAGGATCCTGGGTGAACAGATCGCGAACCTGCCAGTTTTTCGCTTCCGCGAGATGTTGTTGCAGCGCCTGAAAAGCAGGAGAGGCGATGAGAGAGGGAGTGCGCATGGGCAATATATGCGATAAAAGTTGGATTTAACTATACATCAAATTATGGTAATTTCACTACAAATATATTCCGCGCAGGCAAGGCGTCAAATCGAATGCGCATCGCCGCTTATCTGTAGTTAGCCTGTTACGGATGCGCTTGAGAGATGAAAGTTCAATCTGCCAGGACGATTTGTCCGGTTTGCAGGATAATGCTGCAAAAGTGAATTTCTTGCGGAATTGCGTGTCCTAGGCTTTCGTAGGAAAACCAAAAAAGATGATGGCTTGACACGATTTATTGTAGTAAAATTTCAAAACTGTTTTCAAGGATTTCATATGCCGCTCAATCCCGTCGTGTCTGCTGTCACCGAGCGGATCATGGAGCGCAGTCGCCCTTATCGCGCTGCTTACCTGAATCAATTGTCGGAATCCATACAGCAGGGCGTGCAGCGCAGTTCCTTGTCCTGTACCAATCTCGCGCACGGATTTGCGGCTTTCCCGGCCAACGACAAACTGGTATTGAAGCAGCAGAAAAATCCCTCGGTTGCCATCATCTCGGCTTACAACGACATGCTGTCGGCGCACCAGCCTTATGAACGCTTCCCGCACATCATCAAGGATGCGGTGCGTGCAGCTGGCGGTGTGGCGCAATTTGCCGGCGGCGTACCTGCGATGTGCGACGGCATTACGCAAGGACAGCCGGGCATGGAACTATCGCTGTTCTCACGCGATACGATCGCGATGTCGACCGCCATTGCGCTGTCGCACAATATGTTTGATGCGGCGGTCTTTCTTGGCATCTGCGACAAGATCGTGCCGGGTTTGCTGATCGGCGCCTTGCACTTCGGTCACCTGCCTGCGGTGTTTATCCCGGGCGGGCCGATGACGACCGGCATGTCCAATTCCGAAAAATCCAGAATCCGTCAGCTCTACGCGCAGGGCAAGATTGATCGCGCAGCCTTGCTGGAAGCCGAGTCCAAGTCGTATCACGATGCCGGTACCTGCACTTTTTACGGCACTGCCAACAGCAATCAGATGCTGATGGAAGTGATGGGCCTGCATTTGCCGGGCTCTGCATTCGTGACGCCGAATACGCCGCTGCGCGATGCCCTGACCGTACGGGCCGCACAACGTGCAGTGGAAATCAGCGCGCAGGGGCAAACCTTCACACCGGTCGGTCGACTGGTCGATGAAAAAACCATCGTCAATGCGATCGTGGCCTTGCTGACTACCGGCGGTTCGACCAATCACACGATCCATCTGATTGCGATTGCCAAGGCGGCCGGCATCGTGATCGACTGGAATGATTTCGACCAATTGTCGGCAGTCGTGCCGCTGCTGACGCGCATTTATCCAAACGGCGAAGCGGACGTTAATCATTTCCATGCTGCTGGCGGCACTGGTTTCGTGATCCGCGAATTGCTGGATGCAGGATTGCTGCATGACGATGTGACGACGATACTGGGCGAGGGCTTGCGTGCGCATTGTGCCGAACCTTTTCTCGATGGCGAGCAGGCAGTGTGGAAGCCGGCGCCGCACATCAGTGCCGACGAAAGCGTATTGCGCCCGGCCGATCGGCCGTTTGCGCCGGATGGCGGCTTGCGTCTGCTGACCGGCAATCTCGGACGTGCGGTAATAAAAATTTCTGCGGTCAAACCCGAGTATCACCGGGTCGAGGCGCCGGCCATTGTTTTCAAGTCGCAGGAAGAATTCATGCACGCCTATCAGGATGGAAAACTGAATCAGGATTTCGTTGCGGTCGTGCGCTTTCAGGGGCCGAAGGCGAACGGCATGCCTGAATTGCATGCATTGACGCCTGCGCTCGGCAGTTTGCAGGATGCCGGTTTCCACGTCGCACTGGTGACCGACGGCCGCATGTCCGGTGCTTCCGGCAAGGTGCCGGCGGCCATTCACGTTTCACCGGAAGTACTGGCCGGCGGCCCGCTTGGAAAAATACGCGACGGCGACATCATTCTTCTGGATGCCGAAGCAGGTGTTTTGCAGGCCTTGGTCGATGCTGCGGAGTGGCAGCAACGGCCGCATGCATCGGTGGATCGTTCCGCGAACGTGGTGGGCATGGGACGCGAACTGTTTGCCATGTTCCGCTCATCGGTCAGCATCGCCGAAGAAGGCGCAGCCACATTTGCCCTGCCGCGCCTGCTTGTGCCGACTGATATCGAAGTCAATCTGCCGAAAGGCGATGCTGAACCGTTCAGCGACGAAGACACCCACGTTCAACAATCGATATGAACAGCACAGAATGAATAAGTCCATGAACCTGCTTGAAATTATGCGGTGCTCACCGGTCATTCCGGTGATTGCAATTGATGATCTGTCGCATGCCGTACCTTTGGCGCGCGCGCTGGTAGCAGGCGGCATTCGCGTACTGGAAGTGACCTTGCGCACACAACACGGTCTGGCCGCCATTCGTGAAATAGCGGAGCAGGTTCCTGAAGCGATACTCGGCGTCGGTACGCTGACGCGTCATGAAGATTTTGCAGCGGCACGCGATGCCGGTGCGATCTTTGGCGTATCGCCAGGCTTGACGAAGGAATTGATCGAAGGCGCACGTTCCAGCGGTTTGCCTTTGTTGCCGGGCGTGATGACACCATCGGAAGTGATGCGTGCGCGCGAAGCCGGCTTCCGTCAGGTGAAGCTTTTCCCTGCAGTGCCGGCCGGCGGCGTCGGCATGCTGAACGCGATTGCAGGTCCGCTGCCGGACATGCTGTTTTGTCCTACCGGCGGGATTTCACAAGAGACTGCCGCGCAGTTTCTTGCCTGTAAAAATGTGGCATGCGTGGGTGGATCGTGGTTGACGCCCAAGGATGCACTGGCGGCGGGCGATTGGGCGCGGGTTACCGCTTTGGCCAAGGCGGCTTCGGCGCTTCGATAGTTTTTTGTTTATTGGAGAACGGGAATCCAGAGGAGAATCTCTGGATTTCTCCCCGATCGAATCGAGGGCAGGCGCTGCGCGGGAATAACGAGCACACCAAACATCCCTGAAAGAACTGATATCTTCCTGCATTGCATAATGAGGCAACTCATCCGGTAAAATAGCGCCCTAGGCTTCTTAATATCAACCACCAATTTCCCGCATACGCCATGACCCAAGATGAAATGAAACAAGCAGTTGCCCGCGCTGCAATCGAATATGTTGTTCCGGGTGAAATTATTGGGGTCGGTACTGGCTCTACTGCCAATTTTTTCATCGACGAACTGGGCAAAATCAAGGATCGCATTAAAGGTGCAGTCGCTTCATCAGAAGCGACTGCACAACGCCTGCAATCGCACGGGATTGCTGTTTTCGACTTGAACGAGATCGATGCCATGTCGGTATATATCGACGGTGCGGATGAAATCACTGCGCAAGGCGCAATGATCAAGGGCGGCGGCGCGGCACTGACGCGTGAAAAAATCGTTGCCTCTGTCGCCAAGCAATTTGTTTGCATTGCCGATGGCTCGAAACTGGTGGATCTGCTGGGTAATTTTCCCTTGCCGGTGGAAGTGATTCCGATGGCGCAAGCGGCGGTGGCACGCAAGCTGGCGGCACTGGGCGGCGAACCGCGTCTGAGATTGAAGGATGGCAAGCCGCTGGTGACCGATAATGGCTGCTTCATCATCGATGTGCTGGGCTTGAAGATTCAAGATCCTGCCGAACTGGAAGCGCAGATCAACGATATCGTCGGTGTCGTAACCGTCGGCCTGTTTGCACGGCGCGGCGCCGACATTGCTTTGCTCGGCACGGCAGAAGGCGTCAAGCGTCTGACGTTCTAGTCTGATCCTTCAAGCGCTGCTGCGGCTTTACGGTTGCAGCAGCAATTCAAAATTCTGATGGCAAACCGGTTTGCTCATCAAATATCCCCGACCTTCATTACAAGCACTTTTCAGTAAGAACTGGAATTGTTCTTCCGTTTCTATTCCTCCCGCCAGTACCGTCAGATTCAGGTTGGTTATGTCCGAGCGAGATGATCGTCTTGACGATGGCGGCGCTATCCTGGCTGGTGGCGAGGTCGCGCACGAAGGATAGCTCGATTTTCAAAGTGTCGACCGGGAAGCACTTCAGGTAACTGAGGCTCGAATAGACGGTGCCGAAATCATCCAGCAAAATTTTTATACCCAGCAGGCGCAAACGATTTTTCCACATCGCTGGCCATCACGCTTTCGGTGATTTGCAGTTCCAGGTAACGCGCTTCCAGCCCGGTTTCTTCTGCCAGTGAAATAAAGCTGCCCGGCGGCATGGAGAATTTTCCATGCCGCCGGGTTGTTATCTAGCGCGGCTTGTCGATAATTTCCCGCGCCATGCGGTCTTGCCTGTCGTAAAAATCCAGCGAGCCGATGTCGCCGCTGTTGCGTTGCCTGTGCGGTACCAGATGCTCGACGTCGCGCATCAGCTCATCGTCGATTTCCATATCGTCTTCACTACCCCAACTGGTATTCATGTGTCCTCCGTAAGGCCATTATTTTACGATGCGCTTACTCAAAGAGCCAGTTTTCGCTGTGTCCTCAACCAAGGGAATCCGGCACTTCGCCGTTGCCCGGCAGCTTGGCTACCAGCACGGAAAATTTCTCGATGGCCGGTGCGTGCGCCAGCAGTGCGGCACCAGTGCTACCAAGCGCCTTGGCGATTTCGCCCTCGAGATGCGCCTGGCGGCCGGTCTCATCCGGGAATGCATCGAAGATACCGAAAGTTCTGGCGTCCAGCTTGATGGCAAACCATGCAGTCGTGGCCGGCTCACCTAGTGCAAATGACAATTGCGCACGCAGAAATTCTTCCAGTTCCTTTTCCTTGCCCGGTTTTGCTTCCAGGCGAACCTGCAATCCGACGTTAACCATAGTGCCTCCTGTCGATGACGTTTGAGTACGTATGTGGCTATCCCGCCCGATGCTTGCTGGCTGCGGCATTAAATTGTAATCCTCATTGCCGCTTCATGCGCTGTCACGGAGTTGTTTTTCGTGCGTCCGCACTCTCAAATTGATTGTTAACAGGCCCTGGCGTGGCGCTCGAGAAAATAAACGCATTCTGCGGATATGACTTATCATCGTGGCCCGTTTCATTTACAGAGGTTTTTTCATGGCAAACGCATGCGGCGTCGATTTCGGGACGTCGAATTCGACCGTTGGCTGGAGTCGTCCCGGCGTTTCACCCTTGTTGCAACTGGAAGATGGCAAAGTGACACTGCCATCCGTGATTTTTTTCAATGCCGATGAAGAACAGGTGTATTACGGCCGCGCTGCGCTGGCCAACTATCTGCAAGGCTATGAAGGCCGCCTGATGCGCTCGCTGAAGAGCTTGCTGGGCACCAGCCTGATCGACGACCAGACCGAAGTGATGGGCAAGGCATTGCCATTCCGTACCTTGCTGACGCAATTCATCGCTGAGTTGAAGCGCAGGGCCGAGACTGCGGCTGGACGTGAATTCAGCAGCGTGGTGCTGGGCCGCCCTGTATTTTTCGTCGATGGCAATGAAGAGGCAGATATTCTGGCCGAAGATACCTTGTACGAAATCGCGCAATCGGTAGGCTTCAGGGATATCGATTTTCAATACGAGCCGATTGCTGCCGCTTTCGATTACGAGTCGCAGATAGAGCGTGAAGAGCTGGTGTTGATCGCTGATATCGGCGGCGGCACTTCGGATTTTTCGCTGGTGCGACTGGCGCCGGAACGCGCAAAGAAAGCGGACAGGCGCGACGATATCCTGGCTACCGGCGGTGTACATATAGGCGGTACCGATTTCGATAAGTATCTGAGCCTGACCAGTATCATGCCGCAGCTGGGACTGGGCAGCCGCCTGAACAACAATAATGAAGTGCCATCCAGCTATTACTTCAATCTGGCGACCTGGCACACGATCAATCTGGCATACACGCAAAAAACCTGGTTGCAGATCAAGGACATCTATCGCGATGCAATGGAAAAGGACAAGCTGGATAGCCTGTTGCACCTGATTGAACATCGTTCCGGCCACTGGCTGGCGCTGAAGGCGGAAGAAGGAAAAATAGCGTTGTCGGCCGAGCTGGAAACGCAACTGGTGCTGGACAGGCTGGCGCCGGCTCACACATTGACCTTGCGGCGCGATGAATTTGAAGACGCGATACACAAAATGGTGGCGACTGTGGGAAACACGGTGGACAATCTGTTGCGCGATGCCGGCATCACTGCCGACCAGGTGGATACGGTGGTGTTCACCGGCGGTTCCAGCGGGGTTCATTTGCTGCGCGAAAAAATCGGCTCGTTGTTACCGAATGCACGCCGTGTCGAAGGCGATCTGTTCGGCAGCATAGGCGCTGGTCTGGCGCTGGATGCAGTCAGAAAATTCGGTTGATGCCACAGATGAATTCAGCCATGCCGGACATGAAGGCATGGCTGGCATCAGGTATTTTAAAATGGTATAAACAATTTGCGCATTGATGCGCAATTTTTTTATGCGCACGGAAATACGAAGCGGGATGTGGATGGCGCCGGCACAAGTTGCTGTACACCGGATTGTCATGACAGCGACATAATGCAGGTTTAAGGTCACGATCTTTTCACGCGGACTATCTGCTCTCCGGCGATGCGCCGTGCATGAAACAGGCAGGTGTTTGAGGAGACAGGATGTTTGCTGCAGTAGATTTGGGTTCCAATAGTTTCAGATTGCATATCGGACGGCATGACGGCGAAGTCATGCGCATCGTCAAGAGCGCACGCGATCCGGTACGGCTGGGAGCAGGACTGGACAGCAAGGGGAATCTGACTGCGGCAGCTATGGAAAGCGCACTCGCGTCGCTGACGCGTTTCAATGCGATTTTAAGCAGTTACCCCTTGAATGCCGTGCGCGTGGTTGCCACCAATACGATGCGTATTGCAAAAAATGCCGCCGTATTTTTGCCGGCAGCAGAGGCTGCAATCGGTTATCCGATCGAAATTATTTCCGGCGAAGAAGAAGGCCGCCTGATTTACATGGGCGTTGCCAGCGCGTTGCCGTCGGCGAGTGAGCGTCGCCTGGTGCTGGATATCGGTGGCGGCTCTACCGAGCTGATCCTGGGCAAGGGGCCGGAAATCGAACAGGTCGAATCATTCAGCATAGGCACGGTACCGCAAACCATGTCGTTTTTCCCCGATGGGCATATAGGCGCAATGGCTTTCGACGCTGCCGTGCTGTCGGCGCGTTCGCGTTTTGAAGATGCCGCGCCCACGTACACATCCGAACGCTGGTCGGCTGCCTATGGTTCGTCCGGCACGATACGGGCGATTGCCGATGCCATCAGTAAGAATGGTCTGGGCGATGGCGCTTTATCCCTCAAGAGTATGGAGGCGCTCAAGCGCCGCCTGATCCAGTTCGGTCATGCAGGAAAAATTGATTTGATCGGCATGAAAGCCGATCGCGCCACCAGCATGGCCGGCGGTCTGGCGATTTTGATCGCCGTCATGCAGGAGCTCGGCATCAAGTCTATGAAGCCGGTTGATGCAGGCTTGCGCATGGGGGTGCTGTGGGATTTGCAACTGCGCGCAACCAAACGCGATCGTCGCGAACAATCGGTGCACGATTTCCGGCAGCGTTTTCATGCCGATGAAGCGCGCGCTCATCGTGTTGCGCAAACTGCCAACGCCATGTTTGCTTTGCTCAAGCCGGCAGAGGATCACTACGACAAACTGCTGAACTGGGCTGCGCTGTTGCATGAAATCGGTCTGGCGGTATCGCATAGCGGTTATCACAAGCATGCCGCTTACATGATCGAAAATGCCGACCTGCCCGGCTTCACGACGCGCGAACAGCGTGCGATGAGCTCTCTGGTGCTGGCGCAGAAGGGGAGCTTGCGCAAAGTCGGTGATGCCTTGCATGAGGGTGATTTCGCCAGGGCGGTGCTGGCCTTGCGACTGGCCGTGATGTTCCTGCATGCGCGCATCGATATCGAGACGGAAGAAGTACGATTGAAGATGAAAAGTCGCATCGAACTCGAATTGCGCAAGGAATGGGTGAGTGCGCATCCGACGCTGGCCTACTGGATGGAAAAGGAAAAGGAAGCCTGGGACGAAGTAGGCATCGACTTTTCAATCAGGCTGCATGGATGATGAACCATGCATGCTGGCGCAAAGACCGGGATTGAACCATTTTCCCGCTACGTTTTCTGAGTAGGTGCAGCGCTTGCATGCCGTAGGGTGTTGCCATCATCAGCAGTTCTGTTCACTTGTTTCTGGAGTTTGTCTTGTTCAATAGCATCGTCGATATCGTGTCGCAAAGCGGCTACCTGGGTATTTTTCTGCTGATGCTGGCGGAAAATGTATTTCCGCCGATTCCATCCGAATTGATCATGCCGCTGGCCGGCTTCGTTTCTGCGCGCGGCGAATTGAATATCGTGCTGGTCATACTGGCCGGCACCGCCGGTTCGGTGGTGGGCGCCTTGCCCTGGTATTACGCCGGTGCGATCTTCGGCCAGCACAGGCTCAAGCGTATCGCCAACAAGCATGGCCGCTGGATGACACTGTCGTCGCGCGATATCGATGTTGCTTCCACATGGTTTGCACGGCATGGTGCGGCGGCGGTATTTTTCGGCCGCCTGATTCCGGCGATACGCACACTGATCTCGGTGCCGGCCGGCATAGTGCGCATGCCGATGTTGCCGTTTCTGGCATATTCGACCATCGGTTCACTGATCTGGACGGCCTTGCTGGCGGTGGCGGGTTACCTGATGCAATCGCAGTACGAACAGGTCGAACACTATATGGACCCGCTCTCGAAAGGCGTACTGCTGCTGCTGGTGATTGCCGTCTACGTTTATCGCTTCATACGCTTCAAGCCGCAGCAATCGTAATCAGATGCATCGCAATCAGACGCATCGCAATCAGAATATGAGGCCGGTTTTCTTGAACAGGGCAATATCGACGTAATTTGAAAGATGATTGTTCCTGCCTGAAGAACTGATCGCCAGACCGCCAAGATCGATATCGGCATCCTGCGCCAGAAAATCCTGCAGCGCCATGCGCACCGGGCGTTTCGATTTCTGAATCGCCCTGGTCAGCGCCTTGGCGATGACGAATCCTTCCAGCGTCAGCGATGAAGGCGGTTCGTCGCGATATTTTTTCATCATCGACAAATGTTCGAGTTGGATCGCGCTTTTGCCTGCATTGGGATTCGGCACCACTTGTGAAAATACCGTCCATTCCACGGCACGAGCACCGGCCAGTTCACGCAAGGTATCCAGGTTGATCAGTGAGGTTCCGGTTACATAGGTTTGCGGCGAAAATTTGCGGAATTCCTTGAGAAACAGTGAGGTGCTGATCGTATCGGCAATCACGATGACAAAGCCCGGTTTGGTCGCGGCAAGCCGGGCGACTTCCTGGGAATTCTGTTTTTCGTTATCGCCTAAACGCAGCGTACCGCTCAGAGTCAAACCGCGCCCACGCAATTCGCTGGAGAGACTGCGAAATGCCTCCTGCGTGGATGGCCCATCCTGATAAACAATGCCGACATCCCTGATTCCCAGCGGCGCGAAATGCGACAGGATATGCCGCACTTCCTGCAGATAAGTCGGGCGCCAGAATAAAACACGGCTGTCGTTCAAATCGACGGCATCGACCAGAGGCGCAAATAAAACCAGATTGCTGCGTTTGAAGGCCGGCGCATTCAGCACTGCCTGCGTCACCTTGTCGCCCACGCCGCCAAGCAGGAAATCGACCTGTTCGCGTTCGATCAATTCGGTCACGATTCTGACTGCAACGGCCGGTGTCGCCTGATCGTCGCGCACGATATAACGAATCTTTTTGCCGGCAATGCCGCCGGCGGCATTGAGCGCATCGAAATAGGTTTTGATACCGGCGACATAGTCGCGCCCAATAGCGGCATTCGGACTGGATAAATCGATTGCCTGGCCGATGACGATGGTTTCATCTGCAGAAAACGCGGCAGAAGGCATCAGGAATACTGTCACAGCGACAGAGAATGAGCACAGGAATCGAAAGATCATGAATAGGCAGGAGGGTTGTCGGATCAGACAGGGATTCTGCTTGGGAATTATGACCTGACGATGAATTGAGACGGAATACAACAAGTGAGGAAAGGAAATTTTAGCCGCGATAGGCAAGCCAGGGGCGAATGAATATGCTGGTGCAGCAGGTATGTAATTTCAATCGGCTTGCGTTGATGGAATAAACTATATATATTATTTATACTATTTATAAAAAGGAGTGCATTGTGTCGGAAGAAAATACAGTCAAGGCGCCAGCCAGGAAGGCAGTGGCAAAAAAAGCCGTAGCCAAAAAAGCAGCCCAGCCTGCAGTCAAGGCCGTCACTGCGAAACCGGAAGCACGTGTGACGAAGTCGACATTTCTATCCAAGACGACGCCCCGGAAAGCAGCCGCTCCTGCCGTTAAAAAGACCGTTGCAAATACCACCGCCGGCAAGAAGCCTATGGTCAAGCCTGCAAAAAAATCTGTAGCCAAGCCTGTAACCAAGTCTGTAAAAACGACAGTCGCCAAAGCGCCGCAAGTTGCCAAGCCGGCCGTGCCGACAAAAGAAAAGGTCAAGAAGGCCAAACTGGTCAGAGACAGTTTCACGATGCCGGAAGTGGAGTACCAGGTATTGAGCGACGTCAAAAAAGCCTTTTTGAAATCCGGCGTATCGGTCAAGAAAAGCGAGCTGTTGCGTGCCGGCGTTGCGCTGATCAAGACGATGGGGCTGAGCCAACTGAATGCCGTGATTGCTGCGCTGGCTCCGATCAAGGCCGGTCGCCCCAAGAAGGACAAGTAAGTGCATGCGGCGCAGCACACCAGAGGTGTTGCGCAGTAAGTGAAGATCGAAGCCGATGCGCCTGCGTCGGCTTTTTTATTGCGCTGTGCGACTGTTGTCGTGTCATGAAAATGACATGCTCCTGTCATTTTGCTGAAGTAATCGCCAGTTACGCTTGGCTCGTCACAATACAAAGGACGACACATGCGATTACTGAATGCTTCTGCCGATACTACCTCCGCTTCCCCCAGACTGACTTTGAGCATGGCCAGCACACCGGAAGAAGTGCGGGAAGTACAGCGTTTGCGTTACAAGGTCTTTATCGAAGGCATGGGTTTGACCGCGCTGGCAAATGCCGATCGCCTCGACAAGGATGAATATGATGCGTATTGCGATCATCTGATCGTACGCGACTCGACTACTCTCAAAGTGGTCGGCACTTACCGCGTGCTTAGCCCGCAAGCCGCGCGCAAGGCCGGTGGCTTTTATTCCGAGCAGGAATTCGATCTGGGTCGGCTCGATCATCTGCGAGACCGTATTGCCGAAGCAGGCCGCGCCTGCATCCATCCAAAATATCGTAGCGGCGCAGTCATCATGATGTTGTGGGCCGGGATTGCCGCCTTCATGCAAAAGGAAAAGTGCACATACCTGATCGGTTGCGCCAGCATCAGCCTGGCAGATGGCGGTCATAATGCCGCCGCGCTGTATCACGCGATTGCCGAGAGCAATCTTGCGCCGGTTGAATATCGCGTCAAACCGCATCTGCCGTTTCCGGTTGCGGCACGCGAAGCCGGCCACCATCCTGCGATTCCACCGCTGATCAAGGGTTACCTGCGCAGCGGCGCGTGGATATGCGGCGAACCGGCATGGGACCCTGATTTTCACAGCGCCGACCTGTTCATGATGCTGCCGCTGGCCAAACTTGATAGCCGGTACGCGCGCCACTATTTAAAGGACGGCGTCAAAGACGGTGCCAAAGAGGATGCGCCATCATGAAGCCGCGCGACCGGTTCCTGACGAATGATTTTATCGATGCTGCCTCTGGCGACAAGCGGGATCCGGCTCGTGCTCCTGTTCGCGCTCCTGTTCGATTCCGCACGATCTGGATTTCCGATATACACCTGGGCACTCCCGGCTGTCAGGCGCAACGTCTGCTGGAATTTTTGCGCAAGACGGAATCGGAAACCCTGTATCTGGTTGGCGACATCATCGATGGCTGGCAATTGAAGCGTCGCTGGTACTGGGAGCAGGCGCATAACGATGTGGTGCAAATCGTATTGAAGAAGGCGAAGAAGGGGACGGAAGTTATTTTCATTCCGGGCAACCACGACGAAGCGATACGCGAATTTATCGATCTGGATTTCGGCGGTATTCGGGTGCGTGACGAGCTTGTGCATACAACGGCGCAAGGCAAGCGCATGCTGGTGCTGCACGGCGATCGTTTCGATGGCGTGATCGCCTGTGCCAAGTGGCTGGCTTACGTCGGCGACTATCTTTATTCACTCATCCTCAAGTTCAACCAGTGGTTCAACGCCTGGCGCGCCCGCGCCGGTTTGCCTTACTGGTCACTGTCGCAATACCTGAAGCTGAAGGTGAAAAATGCAGTCAGCTACATCTCTTCCTTTGAAAATGCGCTGGCTGCAGAAGCCAGACAGCGGGGGCTGGATGGCGTGATTTGCGGCCACATCCACAAACCGGAAATCCGCGACATCGACGGCATCCTGTACTGCAACGACGGCGACTGGGTGGAAAGCCTGTCGGCACTGGTCGAGGAGCAGAGCGGTGAATTGCGGCTCGTCACCTGGCAGGAAATTGTAATGCCGCACACATCAGCCAAACATGAAAAGGTAAATGACCTATGCGTATCGCCATCGTAACGGATGCCTGGGCACCGCAAGTCAACGGTGTCGTCAATACATTGAAGGCCACGCGCAAGCAATTGCGTGCCAGCGGCCATGCGGTTCTGATGGTGACGCCGGAAAATATGCGCAGTTATTCCTGTCCGACCTATCCGGAAATTCGCCTGGCCTACAAACCTTATGGCAAGGTGGCGTCCGCGCTGGACGATTTCGATGCGGATTGCATACACATCGCAACGGAAGGGCCGATGGGCCTGGCGGCGCGGCGTTACTGCATCAACCGCGGACTGGATTTCACGACTGCCTATCACACCCGTTTCCCTGAATATTTGCGGGCTCGCTTTCATCTGCCGCTGGCAGTGACGTATCGCTGGCTCAAATGGTTTCATGGCCCGGCCAAGGCGGTGATGGTGCCGACGCCGCGCATGCAGGACGCGCTGGAGCAGAGCGGTTTCAAAAATGTCGTGCAATGGAGTCGCGGCGTGGACACCCATTATTTCAAGCCGGGGCCGCGCGAGGAAGCGTCGCTGCAGCGTCCGCTTTATCTGTATGTGGGCCGCATCGCAGTCGAGAAAAATATCGAGGCTTTCCTGAAAATGGATTTGCCGGGCGCCAAATGGGTGATAGGCGACGGCCCCATGCGCGACGAGCTGGAAAAGAAATATCCGGACGTGCGCTTTCTCGGCGCCAAGCCGCATGAAGCCCTGCCGGCGTATTACAACTGCGCCGATGTGTTCGTGTTCCCGAGTCGCACCGATACCTTCGGCCTGGTGCTGATCGAGGCGATGGCTTGCGGCGTGCCGGTGGCGGCCTATCCGGTCGAAGGGCCGATCGACGTGGTGGCGCATGGCAAAGCCGGCATCCTCGATACGGATTTGACGCGTGCCTGTTTTGAAGCCCTGAAATTAAAGCGATCGGTGGTGCGGGAACATGCGCTGTGTTACTCGTGGAGTGTGGCGACCCAGCAGTTCCTGCAACATCTGCATCCGGTGCGCAAGAACGATCGCCGGCTTACGGTGCGATCCTCGCTGGCATAACTGTCATCCGGGTCTGGTAGCGCTGATTGCGGTTGAGCCTGCGCAGAAAAATGCAGCTCGTTTGTCTTGTGCGGATGCCGTTTCGGCGGGATGTTCACTGAGCCCAGGCACATTGTTGTGCCTGGGCTTGCTGCGATTAGCGGCTGAATGCTGCTTGCAGATCGGCTTGGCTGTTTACGCCATTTTGCAGCGACAGCATCAGCAGGATGCGTGCTTTTGCCGCCTTCAGATCGTCGGCCATTACGGCGCCGGCTTCAAAAGAAGTCTTGCCGCCGCCTTCAAAACCGTAGCTAGGCATGACACGGCCATTGTGTACGCGGGTGGTGACGACGACCGGCACTTTTTTGGAAACCGCATATTTCACGGCATCCAGCATGGCGACGTTCATATTGCCCATACCCAAGGCTTCGACCACGATACCCTTGACGCCACGATCAACCGCATTGCGCACGGCGACACCATTTGCACCGCCATACATGGCGAAAATTTCTACTTCAGGCATCTTGTCCGTGCGGATCGGAATGTGTTGACGACGCACTGGTGTGGAAGCGTAAATCACGCGGTCCGGATAGACTTCGCCCAGAAAGCCAAAGTCGCCTGACTTGAATGTTTCGACGTTGGCAGTGTGCGTTTTGGTGACCGAACGCGCTGCATTGATCTGGTTGTTCATCGCCAGCAACACGCCTTTGTCCTTGGATTGCGTATCGACGGCGATGCGTACCGCGTTCAGCAGATTGCGCGGGCCGTCAAAGTCGGAAACCGAGGCATTGCGCTGGGCGCCGATCAGGATCACCGGTTTGCTGGATTTCACCGTTAAATCCAGCCAGTATGCGGTTTCTTCCAGCGTATCCGTACCGTGCGAGACGATGGCGCCGGCAACTTCCGGGCGATCGACTGCAGTTTGCACGGCCTTGGTCAATGCGACCCAGCGCGTCGGGTCCATATAATCCGACGGCACGTTGGACAGATTGTTGACTTCGATGGTCGCGTATTTTGCTACATCCGGCACGGTGGCCAGCAGATCATCGCCGGAGATGGCAGGTACCGGCGCATTTTTTACCGGATCGATCTTCATCGCGATCGTGCCGCCGGTTGCAATGAATTGCACGACCGGTTTGCTTTGTGCGAAGGCAGGCAAGCTTGCTGCCAGCAACAGGCTGAGTACGGTCTTTTTTAATTTTGTCATTGCGTGTCTACCTTTGATTTGGAAATTGGATTCATCAATATTTCAATCTCGGTGCTTCACTCGCGGAATGCGAGCATCACGATATTACCGTTTTTTATCGTTAAAAATAGATGTATGCGACGGCATGATGAAAAGAAGATGGTGCGCGACTATGCAGTCGCTTTTTAAGCATCGACTTGTTCGCTGTATTTCCTATACTGAGATCGGCGCGCTGACATGCGCCCGATTTTCTTTCCTGAATGAAGCATGGAGTTGATCATGACACGCAAATATATCGATTGCCGGGAATTTCCCAGCGACATGAATTGTTCGGTCGCGATTGCGGCAGATAGTGAAGATGAGTTGATGAAAGTCGCCGTGCAACATGCGGTCGCCGTACACCAACATGTCGACACACCGGAGTTGAGGCAGCAAATCCGGCAATTGTTCAAAGACGGCACGCCGCCGGTTGAATACCGTTGATCAACCAGCGGAGCGGAGGAGATGGCGGGTCGCCAAGTTGAGTTTTATCTGGCGAAGACAGAGGCGCCGCACGTTGAGGCATGCGTGCGGTGCTGGATGTTGGCGGATTTATTTGCTGACTTGCTTGCTGAGTAAATCAGGTGCCATGACGGCGCGCAAAAAATTGCCGGCGATTTCATCCTGCTCGCGCTGCACTATCCACCAGGCATTGCCTTTGCGGATGGTCCAGTCTTGTGCGGTGCCGGTAACGAGCAGCGCGGCCAGTTGTCCCAGCGTCGGCTGATGGCCGACGATCAGTACCGGTTCGCGACTGTCAGGCCAATGTGCTGCTGCCAGAATTTTTTCGGGGGTCGAGCCGGGCGCCAGATCGTCAATAATCTTGAACTTGCGCCCTAATGCTTCTGCAGTCTGTATCGTGCGGGTGGCGGGACTGACCAGAATTTTGCAGCTGTTGGGCAGATTATGATCCAGCCATTCGGCCATTTTCCATGCCTGCTTGTGGCCTTTTGCGGTCAATGCGCGGCCTTCATCGGGCTCGCCCACTTCCGCTTCTGCATGCCGCCACAAGATCAATTCCATGGTGTTACTCCACCGGGTTACCCAGAATCTGCATCAAATATTGTTGTGCGCTGAAGGCGCTCGCCTTGCTGCGTGGTTTACGCTTTTGATAGACGCCATTGGTATCCAGTTCCCAAGTATTCGTATTATCTTTGAGGTAGGGATTCAAACCTTCCGCGATCACCCGTTTTTTCAGGGTGGGATCGAGAATCGGAAAAGCGACTTCAATCCGGCGGAACAGGTTGCGATTCATCCAGTCCGCGCTGGACAGGTAAATGTCATGCGCCAGATCGTTGCGGAAATAATAGATGCGGCTGTGTTCGAGAAAGCGTCCGACGATGGAGCGCACGCGTATGTTTTCCGACAAGCCCGGCACGCCGGGTCGCAAGGCGCAGGCGCCGCGCACGATCAGATCAATCTTGACGCCATCTGCCGACGCCGCATACAAGGCGCGGATTACCGATTCATCCAGTAGCGCATTCATCTTGGCGATGATGCGGCCGGGTCGTCCCGCCCTGGCTATCTTCGCTTCGTTGCGGATGGCGCGTATGAATTCCTTTTGCAGGGCAAACGGCGCCAGCCACAGATGCGTGAGCGTTTTCGGTTTGGTCAGGCTGGTCAGGTGGATGAAGATTTCATTGACTTCGGTGGCCAGCGCCGGATTGGCCGTCAGCAGGCCGAAATCGGTATAAAACTTGGTGGTGCTCGGATGATAATTGCCGGTGCCCAGATGTGCGTAATAACGCAATGCACCTTCTTCGCGACGGATCGCCAGCGCCAGTTTTGCATGCGTTTTCAGTCCGACTACGCCGTACACGACTTGCGCGCCGGCGCGCTCAAGCCTGTCCGCCCAGTTGATATTGGCTTCTTCATCGAAACGCGCCATCAACTCGACGATCACGGTGACTTCCTTGCCGCGTTGCGCGGCGATGATCAGCGATTCCATCAAGTCGGAATTCATGCCGGTGCGATAGATGGTTTGCTTGATCGCCACCACGTCCGGGTCTTGTGCGGCCAAGCGTATGAAGTCAAGTACCGGCTGGAAGGACTGGAACGGATGGTGCAGCAGTACATCGTGTTTGCCGATGACACCGAACAGATCGACATTTGCCAGCTTGTGTGGATAGGCAGGCGAGTAGGGCGGAAAGCGCAGTTCAGGCTTGTTGACGTGCTCGATCAATTCCGACAGACGCACCATGTTGACGGGGCCATCCACCGCATACAGCCGGTTCTTGTCGATGGAAAATTGTTCCAGCAAAAATTGCGAGAGATGCGGTGGACAGTTCTTGGCAACTTCCAGCCGTACGGCAACGCCAAAATTGCGACTTTGCAATTCTCCCTGCAAAGCCTGGCGCAGATTTTTGACTTCTTCTTCATCGACCCACAAATCGCTGTTGCGCGTGACACGGAATTGCGAATACGCCAATACGTCGCGTCCGGTGAACAAGTCCTTGATATGGGCATGAATAATCGAAGACAGCAGGCAGAATGAAACGCCGTTCTTCGACAGTTCAGGCGGCAACTGGATGACGCGGGGCAGTACGCGTGGCGCTTTCAAAATCGCAATCGCGGTGCCGCGGCCGAAGGCGTCCTTGCCGGACAGCTCGACGATGAAATTCAGACTCTTGTTGACGACTTGCGGGAAAGGATGTGCCGGATCGAGTCCGATCGGCGTCAGCAGCGGCCGCACTTCGCGGTCGAAATAGGCCTTGACCCAGGCACGTTGCGCTTCATTGCGATCCTGATCGCGCAATAGATGGATACCCTGTCGCGCCAGTTGCGGCAACACTTCTTCATTCAACAGACGATACTGGCGTTCAACGATCTTGTGGCATTCCGCGCCGGCGATGGCCAGCGCTGCAGATAGTGCCGGTGGTTCGAAGACTTCACCATCCAGATGATTGTTGGCCAGCAGGCTGGCGATGCGTACTTCAAACAGTTCATCCAGATTGTTGCTGACTATACATAAATATTTCAGGCGTTCCAGCAGGGGTACGGCCGGATTTTCAGCTTGCGCCAGGACGCGGCGATTGAACGCCAACTGGGATAATTCCCGGTTCAGATAGATTGCACTTTGCGGAAGAGGGGAGGCAGGAGCGGTTTCTGCTGCGGCTTTCTTGAGCATTTTCTTGACTTTGGCCATGGCTAATCCCGCAGAGTGTAGTGACTCATTATGACAACTTAATGACAGCCATTTTTGTGCAAAATCAAGTTTGTGACATGATTTTTGCGAAGTCATAAAGCTGTCATAATTGTTCGCTAAAGTTCGCACTGTCTTATTTAGATAACCCTAAGGAGCAGATATGCGCTTGAATCAATTTGTTAAAACCGCTGTAATTGCTGCAGGTGCAGCAGTGGCGTTTTCTTCCGCAGTGGCTGCCGATATTACTGGTGCCGGTGCGACCTTTCCTTACCCGATTTATTCCAAATGGGCAGAAGCCTATAAGGCAGCAAGTGGCACCGGCATGAACTATCAATCGATCGGTTCCGGCGGCGGTATCAAGCAAATCAAGGCAAAAACCGTCGATTTCGGCGCTTCCGACATGCCATTGAAGGCTGAAGAACTGGAAGCAGAAGGCTTGCTGCAATTCCCGGCGATTATGGGCGGCGTCGTTCCTATCGTGAACGTGGAAGGTGTGGCTCCAGGTCAGTTGAAACTGACATCGGATGTCATCGCCGGCATCTACCTCGGCAAGATCGTCAAATGGAACGATGCACAATTGACATCGTTGAACCCGGGTGTGAAATTGCCTGATGCGGATATCACGGTAGTTCACCGTTCGGATGGATCGGGCACGACTTTCCTGTGGACCGATTTCCTGTCGCAAACCAATGCCGAGTTCAAAACGACGGTTGGTGCAGGTACTGCAGTCAAATGGCCGGCTGGCGTAGGCGGCAAGGGTAACGAAGGCGTTGCAGCCAACGTACAGCGTATCAAGGGTTCGATCGGCTATGTTGAATACGCATATGCCAAGAAGAACAAAATGTCGCACACCCAGTTAAAAAACCGTGACGGTCAATTCGTGCAACCGGACGATGACAGCTTCAAGGCTGCAGCTGCAGGTGCAAACTGGGCGAAAACCCCGGGCATGGGCGTGGTCCTGACCAATCAGGTCGGCAAAGCCAGCTGGCCTATCACCGGCGCATCGTTCATCCTCTTGCACAAATCGCAGGCATCGGCTGAACGTGCAAAAGAAGTGTTGAAATTCTTTGACTGGTCTTACAAAAACGGCGGTGCAATGGCTGCCGAGCTGGACTATGTTGCGATGCCGCCTGCGGTCGTGAAACAGGTTCAGGAATCCTGGAAAGCAAATGTGAAAGACGCTTCCGGCAAGGCTGTTTGGTAAAAACTGCAGTTACCGCTGTTTAACGTTACAAGGGCTGTCGTCATGATGCGTGCAATTGATTCGACATGGCGACAGCCTTACTCAGCTACCAAATCAGCTACCCAATATTATGAGCGCAACTCCCAACGTACTTTCTGCCCACGCAATGAATCCTGACAAAGAAAACACTGACAGTGGCATCTTCAGCAAGGCGCTGATGGCGACGATGCGCAGGCAGCGGCTGCAGGATTTTCTGTTTCACAAAATCACGTTCATCTTCGCGCTGAGCGTGTTGTTCGTTTTACTCGGCATCATTGCATCCCTGATGATAGGAGCATGGCCTGCATTAAAAGAATTCGGCCTGCCTTTCATATTCAGCGTTGAATGGGATCCCGTCAACGACCAGTATGGCGCGGCGATTGCCATCGTCGGTACTTTGCTTACCTCATTCATTGCCTTGCTGATTGCATTTCCGATCAGCTTCGGTATTGCATTATTCCTCACTGAAATCTGCCCGGCCTGGCTGAAGCGCCCGCTGGGAACCGCCGTCGAACTGCTGGCCGGTGTGCCGAGCATCATTTACGGCATGTGGGGTTTGTTCGTGTTTGCTCCCTTGTTCGCCGATTACATCCAGCCGGCACTGGCTGGCACGCTGGGCAATGTTCCCGTGATCGGTCAATTGTTCAAAGGGCCGATGATGGGCATAGGCATACTGGCGGCGGGCATTATCCTTGCCGTCATGATCATCCCCTTCATTGCCTCGGTAATGCGCGATGTGTTTGAAATCGTGCCGCCGGTATTGAAGGAATCTGCCTACGCGCTCGGTTGCACCAAGTGGGAAGTGGTGCGCAAGGTCGTTCTGCCTTATACGCGCATAGGCGTGGTCGGCGGCGTCATGCTTGGCCTGGGGCGTGCACTGGGCGAGACGATGGCGATTACCTTTGTGATCGGCAATGCGCACAAGCTGTCATGGTCGCTGTTCGCGGCGGGTAACAGTATTGCATCGACGCTGGCGAATGAATTTGCCGAAGCGGAATCGGTGCTGCATGTGTCCTCGCTGTTTGCACTGGGTTTGATCCTGTTCGTGATCACCTTTATCGTGCTGTCGGCTGCCAAGTTGATGTTGATGGGCATGTCCCGCAAGGAAGGCGCCAAATGAAGACTGAAGCTTTCAAAGAACCGATGAATCCGGTCTACCGCAAACGCCTGCTGATACACCGTGTCGGCATTGCCTTGTCCTTCCTGGCGATGATGGTAGGCCTGTTCTTCCTGATGTGGATTTTGTTCACGCTGCTGATCAAGGGTGTGGGCGCCATCAATCTGGCGATCTTTACGCAAACCACGCCGGCGCCAGGCAGCGAAGGCGGTGGTTTGATGAATGCGATCGTCGGCAGTCTGCTGATGGTAGGCGCTGCTGTTTTCATCAGTACGCCGATCGGCATTCTGGCCGGCATCTACCTGGCAGAATATGGCGAAGTCAGCTGGTTTGCCAAGGTTACGCGCTTTGTCACCGACATCATGTTGTCGGCGCCGTCCATCGTGATTGGTTTGTTCATCTATGCAATTTACGTGGCGAACGTCAAGCATTTCTCCGGCTGGGCCGGCAGTTTTGCGATTTCGCTGATTGCGATTCCGGTCGTCGTGCGTACCACCGACAATATGCTGAATCTGGTACCGACCAGTCTGCGAGAAGCGGCATTTGCACTGGGTGCGCCGCGCTGGCGCGTTGCCACCTTCGTGCGTTTGCGTGCGGTCAAGGCGGGTGTGATTACCGGCGTGCTGCTGGCAGTGGCGCGTATTTCCGGTGAAACCGCACCCTTGCTGTTCACCGCATTGAACAACCAGTTCTACAGCGCCAACATGAATGCGCCCATGGCGAATCTGCCGGTGGTGATTTACCAGTTTGCGATGAGCCCTTACGACAACTGGCGTTCGCTGGCATGGGGCGGCGCCTTGCTGATTACCTTCAGTGTACTGGCCCTGAACATTCTGTCGCGCTCGCTGTTCAATCAAAAAATAAATAACTGATTTTTTCAGGCCAATACTATGACTACTGAAACGTCTGTGGACATGACAAAAAAAACTCTCGAAATTGCCAACCTGAATTTTTTCTATGGAAATTTTCAGGGCTTGAAGAATATCAATCTGGATATTCACGACAAGAAGGTGACGGCTTTCATCGGCCCTTCCGGTTGCGGAAAATCTACGCTGCTGCGCACCTTCAACCGCATGTACGATCTGTATCCGGGCCAGCGCGCGGAAGGTAAGATCATGTACCACGGCAAGAATATTCTCGAGCCGGGCCAGGACGTCAATATGCTGCGCGCCAAGGTCGGCATGGTGTTTCAGAAGCCGACACCATTCCCGATGTCGGTCTACGACAATATCGCTTTCGGCGTGCGTCTGTATGAAAACCTGCCGAAAGGCGAAATGGACGAGCGCGTCGAATGGGCGCTGAACAAGGCGGCGCTGTGGACGGAAGTCAAGGACAAGCTCAACAAGAGCGGCCTCAGCCTGTCCGGCGGCCAGCAGCAGCGCCTGTGCATCGCCCGCGGTGTAGCGGTCAAGCCGGATGTATTGTTGCTGGATGAGCCGACTTCGGCGCTTGATCCGATCTCGACTGCAAAAATCGAGGAACTGATCAGCGAACTGAAGGGCGATTACACGATTGCCATCGTCACGCACAATATGCAGCAGGCCGCACGCTGTTCCGATTACACCGCTTACATGTATCTGGGCGAGCTGGTTGAATTCGGCGAAACCGATCAGATATTCATGAATCCGAACAAGAAAGATACGCAGGACTACATTACCGGTCGCTTCGGCTGATTCGGTAAAAAAACAATATTGCGCAGGCAGGAGACCAAGGCCTGCGCGCGACGATCAAACAGAATTTATCTAGGAGAATCCAGATGCCAGGCGAACACTCTTCCAAGCAATACGATATGGACCTGGAAACCATCCGCTCCAAAGTCTTGCTGATGGGCGGCCTTGTTGAAAGCCAGTTTCAAGACGCAGTGGCGAGCTTCAAGAGCGGCAATGTCGCGCAAGCGGAGCAGGTCATCAAGGTGGATCAGGACGTCAACCGGCTGGAAGTGTCGCTGGACGATGCCTGCAGCCACCTGATCGTCAAGCGCCAGCCTGCAGCAAACGATCTGCGTACCGTGATGGCAACCATCAAGGTCATCACCGACCTGGAGCGCATAGGCGATGAATCGACCAAGATCGCACGCTCGGCCAAGAGCATTACCGAACGCGGCGTGACGACTATCAATCACTACGAAACCATACGCGTGATGGCGGCCAGCGCCGGCAACATGCTGCATGATGCACTGGATGCCTTTGCCCGTCTCGATGGCAAGCAGGCGATACAGCTGATTGCACAGGATAAAGTGGTTAATCATGAATTCCGCTCCATCATGCGCAATCTGATTACCTTCATGATGGAAGATCCCCGCACCATTTCCGGCGCGCTGGATACCTTGTGGGTTGCCAAGGCCATTGAACGTATCGGCGACCACGCAAAGAACATCGCCGAATATGTCATCTACATAGTCGAGGGCAAGGATATTCGCCACACCGACTACGCCGCCTCGCAATTGGAAGATCGTACAAGCGACTAACACCATGGCTGCTGAAAAACCCACGATACTGATTGTTGAAGACGAGCCGCCGATTATAGAACTGGTGACGTTTACGCTGAAAGGCGCCGGCTGGAACGTCGCCGCTGTGCAAACCGCCGGCGAAGCCTGGGATTTCATCCAGCAGCGCCTGCCGCAACTGATACTGCTGGACTGGATGCTGCCGGATCAAAGCGGCTTGCGTCTGCTGTCGCGCATACGTGCGGACAGGCAGTTCAACGAGCTGCCTGTCATCATGCTGACCGCGAAAAGCATGGAAGAAGACAAGATCGCGGGCCTCGACAACGGCGCCGACGATTACGTTACCAAGCCGTTTTCGCCGCGCGAACTGACTGCGCGCATCAATGCACTATTGCGCCGCAAGACGCCCGAGCATGCGCAAACTCTAATGACGGCCGGGAATGTCAGTCTCGATCCGGTCAGCTGCAGCGTCAGCATGAACGATGAAAAAATCGAGATCGGCCATGCCGAATTCAAGTTGCTGAAATTTCTTCTGGCGCATCCCGATCGCGTATTCTCGCGCAGTCAGCTGCTCGACAAGGTGTGGGGCGATCACGTGGTGATCGAAGAGCGCACGGTCGATGTCCATGTGCTGCGCTTGCGCAAGGCATTGAAGGATGCGGAACACTTGATCAAAACGGTGCGTAGTGTAGGCTATATGCTCTCGGAAAAATAAGGCAGAGCCAGCCGTCTATGAATCCTCAGTTGCTGTTCTGGATACCCGCAGTCCTGCGCCTGTCCTTTATTCTCATTGCCTCCGGCCTGACCTGGTATTTCTTCGGCCCGGTCATAGGCCTGCTGGTGGCGATCCTGTGCCTGATTGCGCTGCTCGTCATCCAGCTCAACTATCTGTATCGCTTGGGCGGCTGGCTGGACTATCCGGATAGCGAAAAGCTGCCCGACGGCTGGGGTGCATGGACGGATATTTTCTCGCGTCTGTATCGGATGCGGCGCGACGACGAGCGTAATCGCAGCGAGCTGACTGAATGGCTGGCCCGTTTCCGGCAGGCGATGAGCCTGCTGCCCGATGGCGTGGTCATTATGGACGACGTGCTGTTTCTTGAGTGGTGCAACCCGGCAGCGGAACGGCATCTGGGTCTGAACAACGGCCGCGACAAGGGCATGCGCGTCACCAACCTGATCCGTAATCCGGATTTCATCGATTACATCATCCTCGGCCACTACGAACAGCCGCTCACGCTCAGCCTGAAGGATCGCAAGCTGATCGTGCAGATCATTCCGTTTGAAAATCGCCGGCAGATTCTGGTGACGCACGATGCAACCGAGTCGGATCGCATCGAAATGATGCGCAGGGATTTCATCGCCAACGCTTCGCACGAGTTGCGCACACCGCTGACGGTCATCAACGGCTTTCTGGAAATCGCCCAGACCCAGCCCGATCTGGATCAAACCATACGCATGTCGCACCTGAAGCTGATGATAGAGCAGGGCCAGCGCATGCAGAATCTGGTAGAGGACATGCTGACCTTGACCAGGCTGGAATCGATCGACTATCCGCTACGTCCGGAACACGTCAACATCCACAATCTGCTGGAACAGATCCGGCAGGAAGCCGAAGCCTTGTCCGGCGGACGCCATGTCATTTCCCTGACGATAGACGGTTCCGATATTGAAGGCAGCACCGACGAGCTGCGCAGCGCCTTCAGCAATCTGGTCTCCAATGCCGTGCGGTATACACCGATACACGGTCGTATCGACATCAAGTGGCAAGACGCTGCAAACGGGCCGCAGTTCTCGGTAAAAGACAGCGGCATAGGGATGCGTCCCGAGCATCTTGTACGTTTGACCGAGCGCTTTTATCGCGTCGATAAAAGTCGTTCACGGGAAACCCAGGGCACCGGTCTGGGTCTGGCGATCGTCAAGCACGTGCTGCTGCGGCATGGAGCGGTGCTGGCGATTGAGTCGCAGCCGGATGTCGGCAGTACTTTCAGTGTGCAATTCAAAACGATCAATGTGCCGACTTAAGCTTTCCGTACAAGATATTTCCGGACAACTATCCGGAAATATCTTGTATTGATCCCGCGCACAATATTTTTCCTGGCAACAAGCCCATCGCATTTCCTCATCAAGCGGCAAGGTTTCTGGTGGGCATGTTGATCTGCCGCAATCCCGACCCTGTCTGAAAAAACGCTTGGCTAATCGATATGATCATGCGCGCCTGTCTGCGCGTCTTCCCATGTTGAAATCGCAAGCATGTTGTCTATACTCATCTTGTCTGGTTTGCGCTCGCAATGCGGGTGTCGGCAATTGTGTAGCAGGTATTTTCTGCCGCAAGGCAACACGCGCAGGCAAGCACGCCGCAGCTTGATATCGGAGTCGATGTAACAAGGCCGTCCTGCTATGCAATTTCGGCGGCTCCATTGGTGAGCAAGGGAATCGGCATGGTTATCTCCATCGTTCTCGTCGTGCTTGTAGTCGGTTCGGTGCTGTTTCATTTTTTCAGCCCGTGGCGGCTGACACCGCTGGCTTCGAACTGGCAGCAGATGGACGATACGCTGGCGATTACTTTTGTGATCACCGGCATCTTCTTTATTGCCATCAACTTTCTTCTGGTCTACATGCTGCTGCGCTTTCGCCATCGTGAGGGCAGCCGCGCAAGCTATGCGCCGGACAACAAAAAACTGGAACGCTGGCTGATAGGCGGTACTGCGCTGGCGATCATGGCGCTGCTGGCGCCCGGCTTGTTTGTGTATGCGGCCTACATCAAGCCGCCGCCGGATGCGCTGCAACTGGAAGTGCTGGGCCAGCAGTGGCAGTGGCGTTTTCGCTTTCCCGAGCAGAACGGCAAACTGGGTTTGAGCGATGCGCGTCTGGTGAGCGCTGCCAATCCCTTCGGCCTGGATCCCAGGGATCCGGCGGGGCAAAACAATATACTGATCAATGGCAATGAAGTGCATCTGCCGCTCAATAAGCCGGTGAAGATGCTGTTGCGTTCAAATGATGTATTGCACGATTTTTATGTGCCGCAGTTTCGCGCGCGCATGAATCTGGTGCCGGGCATGGTGACCAGTTTCTGGTTTACGCCAACCAAACCGGGGCGTTATGAAATCCTCTGTGCGCAGCTGTGCGGAGTCGGTCACTACAATATGCGCGGCATCGTGGTGGTCGAGGATGAGGCAGCGTTTCAGGCATGGCTGAAGGCGCAGCCGACCTTTGCGATGACGATGGCAGCAACTGGACCTAGCGCTGGCGCGCACACATCGGACGCAAGACTGGAGCAGGGCAGGCAACTGGCACAGTCCAAGGGTTGCGTGGCTTGCCATTCTATCGATGGCAGCAGCGGCGTTGGTCCGAGCTGGAAAAACCTGTTTGGCCACACGACAAGCCTGACCGACGGCACGAGCGTGACGGCCGATGAGGCCTATCTGAAAAAATCCATACTCGACCCCTCCGCCCAGATTGTGAAGGGTTTTCCTCCGATCATGCCCAAGCTGGAAGTATCGGAGGCGGAACTTGCTGCTCTGCTTGTCTATATCGAATCCCTGAGCGCTGCAGGGCAGGGCGGACAGCAGGGAATGCAGAAAGATGTGCCGCAACATGCAGCGCAAACGAGGCAGCCATAAGGTCAGCACAGAGGAGACGCCATGTCTGATTCCGGGCACGATATACAGGGTGATGCACACCACGCGCCGCAAGGCTTCTGGACTAAATATGTGTGGAGCCAGGATCACAAGGTGATCGCGATTCAGTATGCCAGCGTTGCCATCGCGGTGGGGCTGGTCGGCGTGGCGCTGTCGAACCTGATGCGTTTGCAGCTGGGTTTCCCCGGCCGCTTTGCCTTCATCGATGCGGCACACTACTACCAGTTCATGACCATGCACGGCATGATCATGGTGATTTATCTGCTGACGGCATTATTCCTCGGCGGTTTCGGGAATTACCTGATTCCGTTGATGGTGGGCGCGCGGGATATGGTTTTCCCCTACCTGAACATGTTGAGCTTTTGGGTGTACCTGCTGTCGGTGCTGGTGCTGATGGCCAGCTTTTTCGTGGCGGGTGGTCCTACCGGTGCCGGCTGGACGCTGTATCCGCCGCAAGCGATTTTGCAGGGCACGCCCGGGCATGACTGGGGCATCATCTTGATGCTGGTGTCGCTGCTGATTTTTATTGTGGCGGCGACCATGGGCGGCTTGAATTATGTCACCACGGTATTGCAGGCGCGCACCGAAGGTATGACGCTGTTGCGCATGCCGCTGACCGTATGGGGTATTTTTGTCGCCACCATACTCGCCTTGCTGGCTTTTCCTGCGCTGTTTGTCAGCGGCATCATGATGCTGCTCGATAAAACGCTGGGCACGAGCTTCTTCATGCCGGCGATCGTTTCAATGGGGCAGGTGACGCAATACACGGGCGGCAGCCCGCTGCTGTTCCAGCATTTGTTCTGGTTCTTCGGCCATCCCGAGGTATATATCGTGGCATTGCCGGCCTTCGGCATTGTGTCCGATCTGATCAGCGTGCATGCGCGTAAAAGCATCTTCGGTTATCGGATGATGGTGTGGGCAATCCTTGCAATAGGCCTGTTGTCGGTGGTGGTGTGGGCGCATCACATGTTCGTCAGCGGCATGAATCCCTACTTTGGGTTTTTCTTTGCGACGACTACGCTGATCATTGCGGTGCCGACCGCGATCAAGGTGTACAACTGGCTGCTGACCTTGTGGCGTGGTGATATACATCTGACGGTGCCCATGCTGTTTGCATTGGCGTTTATCAGTACTTTTTTGATTGGCGGTTTGACCGGGCTATTTCTCGGCAATGTCAGCGTCGATATTCCCTTGTCGAATACCTACTTCGTGGTGGCGCACTTCCATATGGTGATGGGCGTGGCGCCGCTGTTGGTTGTTTTCGGCGGTATCTATCACTGGTATCCCAAGGTTACCGGGCGTATGCTGAACGATACGCTGGGCAAGCTGCATTTCTGGATCACCTTCGTCGGCACCTATGCCATCTTCTTCCCCATGCACTACCTTGGCATCCTCGGCATGCCGCGCCGCTATTACAACTTCGACAGCTATCAATTCATTCCGCAGTCGGCGCATACGCTGAATACGTTTATTACTATCGCTGCGCTGATCGTCGCTGCCGCGCAACTGGTATTCGTCGGCAATCTGATCTGGAGCCGGTTTTACGGTGTGCGGGCCAACGGCAATCCCTGGCGTGCTGCTTCGCTGGAATGGCAAACGCCGCAGACGCCGCCTGCGCATGGCAACTGGGGCGAGCATACGCCGGTGGTGTATCGCTGGGCTTATGCCTACAGCGTGCCGGAGGCACCACAGGATTTCATTGCGCAGAATGCGCCGCTGGAAGAGGGCGGGGTGGAGCCTGAAGCGCATGTGATTAAAGAGGTGCCGGCATGAACACATGCACGTTGCTGAAAACTGATGCCGCTCATTCCCGCGGTACGGCGGTTGCGTGGCGAGATATTGAGCCCCGTGCCCTTGGCACAGCCTTATGGATATTCATGGGCGTGGCAACTTCTCTGTTTGCGCTATTCATCGCCTCGTACGTCATGCGCATGGATGCCAACGACTGGCATCCGCTTGCGATGCCGTGGCAACTGTGGCTGAGTACGCTATTGCTGATATCCGGCAGTGTGGCCCTGCAGTTGGCGAGCCAGGCTGCACGCGGCGCAGACTGGCGGCGCGCGCGTACGCTGTTATTCATGGGCGGGATTGCTGCGCTGGCTTTCATGTGCGTGCAGCTATGGGCCTGGCAAGCGCTGCTGGCGGCGCAGGTCAGACCGGCCGGCAATCCTGCCGGCAGTTTCTTTTACCTGTTCACGGCCATGCATGGCTTGCACGTGGTGGGCGGTTTGCTGGCCTGGAGCATGGTTGCACGCCGGACGTGGCAGTACCAAGTGCCAAGTGCAGCGCAAGGGCTGGCATGGAAGATCAGGCTGTGTGCACGCTACTGGCATTTTCTGCTAGCAGTATGGCTGCTGCTGTTTACGACACTGGGCTGGCTGACGCCGGAAGTCGTACGTTTTATCTGCGGCCCGCGTTGAGCATGGAAACAGGAGGCGGTATGAGTACACCGATATTGACGTCAGGGCCGGGTACATCGACTGCAATTGGCGGCTGGCGCCAGTTGGTGGCGGATTGGTCGTCCGACAGGCAAGCCTTCCAAGTGTCGTGGGGCAAGGCCATGATGTGGATTTTTTTGCTCTCGGATACCTTCATCTTCAGTTGTTTTCTAACCGGTTACATGACGATGCGCCTGACCACCACGGCAGCGTGGCCCAATCCGAGCGAGGTATTTGCCCTGAATATAGGCGGCACCGACATGCCGCTGCTGCTGATTGCGATCATGACCTTTGTGCTGATCAGCAGCAGCGGCACGATGGCGATGGCGGTTAATTACGCCTATCGCCGCAATCGTGTAACTACCGCGATATTGATGCTGGCTACCGCGACGCTGGGTGCCAGCTTTGTCGGTATGCAGGCATTCGAATGGAGCAAGCTGATCGCAGAAGGCGTGCGGCCGTGGGGCAATCCCATGGGGGCGGCGCAGTTCGGCTCTACATTTTTCATGATCACCGGATTCCACGGCCTGCATGTGTCGGCCGGCGTGATTTATCTGCTGATCGTGGCCTTGCGCGTGCTGCGCGGGCGCTATGAGAAGACGGGTAACTACCAGATAGTCGAAATTGCCGGGCTCTACTGGCACTTTGTTGACCTGGTGTGGGTATTCATTTTTGCGCTGTTTTACCTGTGGTGAGGTGTGCGATGACTTCCATTAGCAGTCAAGAACATCCGATCGGACTCTATCTGAAGGTATGGGGGCTGTTGTTCGTGCTCAGCACAATGTCCTATCTGGTCGACTATTTTCACTTTCATAGTTATCTGAGATGGGGGCTGATCATTACCTTCATGCTGATGAAGGCAGGATTGATCGTCGCCGTGTTCATGCACATGGCATGGGAGCGGCTGGCGCTGATGTATGCGATTTTGCTACCGCCGCTTTGTTTGCTGGTGCTGGTGGCGCTGATGGCGCTGGAGGCTGAGCATACTTTGGGAACGAGATTGTTCTTTTTTAGTGGCTGAGTATCTCGGAAAAGCAAACGATGCGCTTGTTTTGAGGCATTAGATGCCTTAATCAAGCAGGCCGTTTTGTATGGATCGCGGCCGGATTCAAATATTTCCAATTGAGTAATAGTTTCGCAACATGCTAAAAATGGCTTGTCAATCGGCTAAAATAGCGAGTTGTATTTTTGCCTGATCGAAAGCTATTTTAATGCTTCTTCCTATTATTCTGTCCGGTGGTGCCGGTTCACGCCTGTGGCCGGTTTCGCGCGAAGCCTTGCCCAAGCCGTTTATCGCGTTGCCGGATGGCGAAACTTTGCTGCAGAAAACGCTGAAGCGGGCAATCGCGCTACCGGGCGTTGAGAATGTATTGACCGTAACCAATCGCGATTATTATTTCCTGACCCGCGACGAATACGAATCAAATACCGAGTCGGACAGTAAACATATCATTCACGATTATCTGCTCGAACCTGTCGGCCGCAATACTGCGCCGGCAATTGCGGCGGCTGCCTTGCATGCTTGCCGTAAGCACGGTGAGGATACTGTGCTTCTGATTTTGCCTGCCGATCATCTAATTAACGATCAATCATCCTTCACGCAAGCAGTCAGTGAAGCGACAGAGTTGGCAAAACAAGGCTGGCTTGTAACATTCGGTATTCAGCCTACTACACCTGAAACCGGCTATGGCTATATAGAAAGCGGCGAAGCTCTTGCCGATTCGATTAGCCATAAGGTTGCGCGGTTTGTCGAGAAACCTGATCTGCAAACAGCACAGGCATATATTGCGTCAGATCGTTTCACCTGGAATTCCGGGATGTTCTGTTTTACCGCTGGAGCGATGCTGGCGGCACTGCGCCAATGTGCGCCTAAGGTTTTATCGTCCGTAGAACAAACCTTTGCTGCTACTGGATTCGATAAAGATCCGGTTGTACTGGATGCTACAGGCTTCGCCCTGGCACCCGATATTTCGATCGATTACGCAGTCATGGAGCGAGCCGACAAGGTAGCTGTTGTTCCGGTAAGCTTTGATTGGAGCGATATCGGCTCATGGTCGGCGCTGGCAGAATTGGTCGCACCGGACGATAGGGGTAACAGAACCAGTTGCGAAACGGTACTGGTCGACACGGATAATTGTTACGTTCAGAGCGACTCGCGCATGATTGCTGCGATTGGTGTGGATGATCTATTGATAATCGATACTCCGGATGCCTTATTGATTGCGCATAATTCACGTGCGCAGGACGTCAAGTCTGTGGTGGCGCGCCTCAAGCTGCTTTCCCATGCGACCGTCCACCATCATCGCAAAACGCATCGTCCCTGGGGTACATATACGGTGCTGGAAGAAGGCGAGGGCTTCAAACTCAAGCGCATCGTTGTCAAACCGGGTGCCAGCCTTTCATTGCAAATGCATCATCATCGTAGTGAACATTGGGTGGTGGTATCCGGCACCGCAATGGTGATCAATGGTGAACGCGAAATTCTTGTCCAGCGTAACGAATCCACGTATATTCCTGCCGGTACTGCGCACCGACTGACCAACCCTGGCGTCGTTGATTGCGTGATGATAGAAGTTCAAACGGGCGATTATCTGGGCGAGGACGATATAGTCCGTCTGGAAGATCGTTACGGTCGTGTCTAATTCAATAGTAGGGAATAATTATGCGTAAAGTTGCATTGATTACCGGTGTTACCGGTCAGGACGGCGCCTACTTGGCGGAATTGTTGTTGAGTAAAGGCTATGAGGTGCACGGCATCAAGCGCCGCAGTTCACTGTTCAACACAGCGCGCATCGACCACCTTTTTCATGACGAACACGAGGAAGGGTTGCCGTTCTTCCTGCATCACGGCGACATGACCGATTCGTCTAGCCTGACGCGCATAATTCAAAAAGTGCAGCCTGATGAAATCTACAACCTCGCTGCGCAAAGTCATGTCGCGGTGTCGTTTGAAGAACCGGAATACACGGCCAACTCCGATGCTTTAGGTGCATTGCGCATTTTGGAGGCGATCCGCATCCTAGGCCTGGAGAAGAAGACGAAGTTTTACCAAGCGTCTACCTCCGAGTTGTATGGCCTGGTGCAAGAAACACCCCAAAAGGAAACCACGCCATTCTACCCGCGTAGCCCATATGCTGTAGCTAAGTTGTATGCGTACTGGATCACCGTCAATTACCGTGAGGCGTATGGCATCTACGCCTGTAACGGCATCCTGTTCAACCATGAAAGTCCGATCCGCGGTGAAACTTTCGTCACCCGCAAGATTACCCGCGCCCTTGCGCGTATCAAGCTCGGACTACAGGAATGCCTGTATCTCGGCAACATGGATTCGCTGCGCGATTGGGGTCATGCCAAAGACTATGTCGAGATGCAATGGTTGATGCTGCAACAGGAAAATCCGGAAGACTTCGTTATTGCCACAGGTGTTCAATACAGTGTGCGAGACTTCGTCAATGCGGCTGCCAAGGAACTCGACATCAAGATCACATGGCAAGGTGCTGGCGAAGAAGAAAAAGGATATGACGCGGCCGGCAAATGCATAGTGGCTGTAGATCCGCGCTATTTCCGTCCGACAGAAGTGGAAACCCTTCTCGGTGATGCCTCTAAGGCCAGAATCAAACTCGGCTGGACGCCCAAGATTACGTTCGATGAACTCGTCAGCGAAATGGTGCGGGAAGACTTGAAGGCGGCCGAAAGAGATGAACTGGTGAAAAAACATGGCTACCAAACCATGAATTATCGCGAGTGATCAGGCATTAACATGAACTTTGATAGCAAAATCTACGTCGCGGGCCACCGCGGCTTGGTTGGCTCTGCGCTGATGCGCCAGTTGCGTGCGCGTGGATACACAAATCTGATTACGCGTACCCATGCTGAACTGGACTTGACCGATCAACTGGCAGTCAAAGCGTTCTTTGCCGAACAAAAGCCAGAATACGTTTTGCTGGCGGCGGCAAAAGTAGGTGGCATTCATGCAAATAACACTTACCCAGCCCAGTTTATTCACCAGAATCTGGCGATTCAGACCAATGTCATTCATGAATCATGGCGTAATGATGTCAAGCGTCTGCTGTTTTTAGGTTCTTCTTGCATCTACCCTAAAGACTGTCCACAGCCAATTAAGGAAGAGTATTTGCTGACGGGGGAACTCGAGCCCACCAATCGTCCGTATGCTTTGGCAAAAATAGCTGGCTTGGAAATGTGTTGGTCGTATAACCGTCAATACGGCTCACGCTATATCACCGTCATGCCTACCAACTTGTACGGGCCTAACGATAATTACGACTTGAATACTTCACACGTATTGCCGGCACTTATACGCAAGATGCATGAAGCCAAGGTGACTAAAGTGAAGGAAGTTGTGGTTTGGGGCACGGGTACGCCTAAGCGCGAATTTTTATATAGCGATGATATGGCTGATGCTTGTTTGTATTTGTTGGAACAGCCAGAAGAAAGAGCGCAAGACCTTTTCAGTGATGTGCAACCACCGTTGGTTAACGTAGGTTGTGGCGAGGATCTGACGATCAAAGAATTGGCTGAACTCATCAAGGATATTGTTGGTTTTACCGGCGAGCTAACATTTGATACATCCAAGCCAGACGGGACAATGCGTAAGTTATTAGACGTTAGCAAGCTATCAAAGATGGGATGGCGGGCAACTACCGCTTTACGTAACGGAATAGCTATCTCTTATCAGTCGTATTTGAAGGGTGATGTATGAATATCTCCTTTATTGGTTCGGTTTTTGTCTGCTGTTCGTTTATCAGATCGCAAGACATTGAGTATTACGAGATAGGACGTGATAACACAAATATTTTCCAGGAAGCTAAATGACACAGCAGCGTACCTTGGTTATCGAGGCTGGCCGTTCGGAAAGTCATTACTGGCGTGATTTGTGGCGTTATCGCGAATTATTCTTTTTTCTCGCATGGCGCGACATTTTGGTGCGTTACAAGCAAACTGTCATAGGTTTTGCATGGGTCTTGCTCCGTCCATTTTTGACCATGCTAGTGTTCACTCTGGTTTTCAGTAAGCTGGCAAAACTGCCTTCAGAGGGAGTGCCCTATCCGATTCTGGTGTTTGCTGCGCTTCTTCCCTGGCAATTTTTCTCCAATGCTTTTACCGAGGCCGGTAATAGCCTGATCAGTAATGCCAACATGATTTCCAAGGTTTACTTTCCACGTCTGGTAATACCTGCCAGTGCAGTGATCGTGAGCTTTGTGGACTTTGTGATCTCCGGCATCATTCTGATTGGGCTCATGTTTTGGTACGGCTTTATGCCTGACTGGCGCATGCTTACCTTACCCTTGTTTATCTTTGTAGCCTTTGCTGCAGCAATGGGTGCTGGGTTGTGGATCGCGGCGCTTAACGTCAAATATCGCGACTTCCGCTACATCATTCCCTTTGTCGTTCAGTTTGGATTGTACGTATCTCCCGTTGGGTTCAGCAGTACGATCGTGCCGGAAAAATGGCGCTTGCTCTATTCGCTCAATCCCATGGTGGGCGTGATAGACGGTTTTCGTTGGGCGATTTTGGGCGGTAATACGCAACTCTATTGGCCCGGCTTCTTACTCTCCCTGGCTTTGGTAACGCTGCTGTTGATTACCGGTATTTTCTATTTCCGTAAAACAGAACGCGGCTTCGCAGATCTTATTTAATATCACTATGCCGCCTATTATTTCTGTACAAAATCTGGGGAAAAAATATGTCCTCGGTCATCAATCCCAGGAACGTTACACCGCCTTGCGCGATGTAATGACTAATGGTGTTAAACGGTTCGCTCATAAATTGCGTCATCCACTCGCGACATCAAAGAGCGACCCTACACGTGAAGATTTTTGGGCCCTGAAAGATATCAATTTCGATATTCAGCAAGGCGATCGGGTCGGTATTATTGGGCGCAATGGCGCGGGTAAATCCACGTTGCTGAAGATTCTTTCACGCATTACTGAGCCGACGGTTGGACAGATAAAAATAAGTGGACGGGTCGCAAGCCTTTTGGAAGTTGGAACCGGATTTCACCCAGAACTTACTGGACGCGAGAACATTTTCCTCAATGGCGCGATTCTCGGCATGAGCAAGGCAGAGATCAAGAAAAGATTTGATGAAATCGTCGCCTTTGCAGAGGTGGAAAAATTTCTCGATACGCCAGTCAAGCGCTATTCATCTGGAATGTATGTGCGGCTTGCCTTTGCCGTGGCCGCACATCTGGAGCCGGAAATACTCATCGTGGATGAAGTCCTGGCAGTGGGTGACGCACAGTTCCAGAAGAAGTGCCTGGGTAAGATGGAAGAAGTCGGCAAGCAGGGACGTACCGTACTATTTGTCAGTCATAACATGGCAATGATTTCCAATCTTTGCCAAAAGGGGATCGTCCTTGATGGAGGACGTCTTGCATTTCAGGGGCACATTTCTGAGGCTGTAATGAAATACTACCAGGGAGCGAATGCCCCTGATGAAGCGAGTAGAAGATTTGAGAGTGACACGGCAGCACTATTGGGATCACAGTTAATCGGTGTTGGGGATGCGCTAGATGTAACGATTCACGACGAATTTGTCGTGCGTATGAAGTATAGGATCAAGCAGTCGATTGACGGAAAATGTGTTCCGAATTTCCATTTTTTTTCCGCCGACGGGAATTATGTATTTGTAGCTGGTGCGGAGGGAGTGCTTGCTATGCCGCCTGGCGACTATTTTGCGGATTGTACAATCCCTGCCAATTTGTTAAATGAGGGCGCATATTTTGTAGGCTTAGGGCTAACAACATATTACGATGCTGCTCGGTTTGACGTGGAATTTTTTGACCGAAACGCATTGACATTTAATGTAATTGATCCAATGGATGAGCGATCAAATCGTTACGGCTATGCAGGGCCGGTTCCTGGCGTCGTCAGGCCTAAGCTGACCTGGAATATTAGTAAGGACATTTAATGAAAGCAGTCATTCTTGCAGGTGGATTGGGAACGCGGATCAGCGAAGAAACGTCGACGCGCCCGAAGCCGATGATAGAAGTGGGTGGTCGCCCGATTCTGTGGCACATCATGAAGATTTATTCTTCACACGGTATTAACGAATTCGTGGTGTGTTGCGGATACAAGGGTTATGTCATCAAGGAATATTTCGCCAACTATTTCCTGCATATGTCCGATGTGACATTTGATATGCAGGCCAATCAGATGGAAGTGCACCAACGCCATGCCGAGCCTTGGCGGGTGACGTTGGTTGACACTGGCGACGATACCATGACAGGCGGCCGTCTGAAGCGGGTGGTTAGATATGTGGAAAACGAATCCGAGTTCTGTTTTACCTATGGCGATGGCGTATCGGATATCGATGTGAGTGCACAAATCGCTTTTCACAGACAACACGGCAAGCTCGCTACCGTGACTGCAGTACAGCCACCTGGACGTTATGGCGCACTGAGCATGGATGGAAAATCGGTGCGGGGCTTTATCGAGAAGCCGCAAGGTGACGGTGGGTGGATCAATGGTGGATTTTTCGTTTTGTCTCCCAAGTGTATAGACCTGATTGCCGATGACAGTTCCTCATGGGAAGGTGGCCCGCTGGTTCAGCTTGCGGCACAAGGCGATCTGATGGCGTATCAGCACGATGGATTCTGGCAGCCTATGGATACCTTGCGCGACAAGAATCATCTGGAAAATCTCTGGCAATCGAATCAGGCTCCGTGGAAAACATGGGAGTAAACAAAAAATTTTGGCAAGGCAAGCGCGTTTTCCTGACCGGACATACCGGCTTCAAGGGCGGCTGGCTGTCGCTATGGCTGCAGGCCATGGGAGCGGAAGTGCATGGCTATGCGCTCAAGCCGCCGACCGAGCCTAACTTTTTTACGATTGCCGAAGTTGGCAAGGGCATGGCCAGCAGCACGATTGCAGACATCCGCGACGCGGAGGCTTTGCGTGCAGTCATACAAAATGCCAAGCCTGAAGTGGTTTTTCATTTGGCAGCCCAGCCCTTGGTGCGCTATTCCTATGCGGAGCCGGTGGAAACTTATGCCGTCAACGTGATGGGCACCGTGCATCTGCTCGAAGCGGTGCGTGCAACGCCTACAGTAAAAGCGGTAGTGAATGTAACTACCGATAAATGCTACGAAAATCGAGAATGGGATTGGGGCTATCGTGAAAATGAAGCTATGGGTGGTTTCGATCCTTACTCCAGCAGCAAGGGTTGTGCAGAGCTAGTGACATCCGCTTACCGTCAGTCTTTTCTTGAGAACGCAGGCATCGCGATAGGCAGCGCGAGAGCGGGCAATGTGATTGGCGGCGGCGATTGGGCAGCCGATCGATTGATTCCTGATTTCTTGAGAGCGATGGATAAGGCGGAAACGCTGACCATACGTTCTCCCAATTCCACGCGCCCCTGGCAACACGTCCTAGAGCCGCTGTCCGGCTATCTGATGCTTGCCGAACGTCTTTGCATCGAGGGGGGGGATTTCGCAGAGGCGTGGAACTTTGGTCCTGTGGATGATGATGCACGCCCTGTGCAATGGATCGTCGAACGGATGGCTGAAATGCGCAACGATGTGAAATGGCAACTGGATAAAGCCTCGCAGCAGCATGAAGCAAATTATTTGAAACTGGATAGCAGCAAGGCGCGTAATCGCCTGCATTGGCAACCACGCTGGCGCTTGCAGACGGCTTTGCAAAAAACGCTCGCATGGCATGACGCGTGGAAAAAATCTGAAGATATGCGCTCGGTTTCCCTCGTCCAAATAGCAGAATACAGCAATATGGAAGGTGAACGGTGATGGCGTCGCGTTTCGATTTCACCGCTACAGTTTTGAACGATCTATTTGTGGTGCAACGCAAGGCTATAGAAGACGAAAGGGGTTTTCTTTCGCGTTTTTACTGCGCTGAAGAATTTGCACAAGCAGGCATGAACAAGCCGATAGCTCAGATCAACCATACGCTCACATGTAAAAAGGGAGCAGTGCGAGGTCTGCATTTCCAACATGTGCCGCATGCCGAGATGAAACTCGTGAGTTGCCTGAAGGGCGAAGTATGGGATGTAGCTGTTGATCTCCGGAGAGGTTCACCTACTTTTTTGCAATGGCATGCGGAAGTACTGTCAGCCACCAATCGCAAGAGCTTGTTGATTCCGGAAGGCTTTGCCCATGGATTTCAGGCATTGACTGGAGATTGCGAACTGATTTATTTGCACACTTCCGCCTATCAGCCGGCATCCGAGGATGCATTGAATATTGCCGATCCCAAGCTGGACATTGTCTGGCCGCTTCCCATTAGCGAGATTTCTGACAGGGATCGCAACCACAAATTGATTGAACAGAGTTTTCAGGGAATTACCGTATGAAGTGTCGTCATTGCCAGTCTGAATTGACCTTGCCATTGGTGGATCTTGGTTCGGCACCGCCGTCCAATGCTTACCTCACCGTAGAAACCTTGCGTGCTCCGGAAAAATATTATCCATTGCGTGTACTGGCCTGCACTGAGTGTTGGCTGGCACAGACTGAGGATTACACGCAGGCGGATGAATTGTTCGATGCCGATTACGCCTATTTCTCCAGCACATCGACTGGATGGCTTGCCCATGCTGCACGCTATGCAGAAAAAATGACGCAACAACTGGGACTTACCCAGCAGAGCCTGGTGATAGAAGTGGCCTCCAACGACGGTTATCTACTCAAGAATTTTGTGACTGCAGGTATCCCTTGTCTGGGAATCGAACCTACCGCAAGTACTGCGGCTGCCGCCGAACAACTCGGGATCCCCGTGATGCGCGAATTCTTTGGCGAACAGTTGGGGAAACAACTGGCCACAAACGGCAAACAGGCCGATCTGATTGCCGGCAATAACGTCTACGCCCATGTGCCGGACATCAACGACTTCACGCGTGGCTTGAAAGCTGCACTCAAGCCTGCCGGTACCATCACGCTGGAATTCCCGCATCTGATGCAATTACTGGAACATACGCAGTTCGACACCGTTTATCACGAGCACTTTTCCTATCTGTCTCTCTTTACGGTGAGCCGGATTTTTCAGACAGCTGGATTGCGCGTCTACGATGTCGATGAACTATCAACGCATGGCGGCAGCTTGCGTGTCTATGGATGCCACGCTGACGATGCCAGATCAACTTCCGCTGCAGTAGCAAATATACTGGCAGAAGAAAAGCGACGAGGCCTGCAAGCAGAAGATATTTACAAGAATTTCCAGGTCAGGGCAGATAAGGTCAAGGATGATCTTCTTGCCTTCCTGATTGAGCAAAAGCGCGCAGGCAAGATGGTTGCTGCTTACGGTGCTGCCGCAAAAGGCAATACCCTGCTCAACTATGCAGGCGTCAAACCGGACTTGTTGCCGTTTGTCTGTGATGCCGCAGCGGCCAAGCAAGGCAAGTTCATGCCAGGTAGTCATATTCCGATTCTTTCTCCTGCAGCACTGCCGGAGCAACGTCCAGACTATCTAGTGATCCTGCCCTGGAACATCGCTGCTGAGGTTAAGCGGCAAAATGCCGGGCTGGCTGAACTGGGTACAAAATTTGTTACCGCAGTGCCGAAGCTGGAGATTTTATGAAGCCGCGTATCTACTACACCAAACCTTCGATTACCGAGTTGGAGGTTCGCTATGCGACCGATGCCGCGGCTAATGGCTGGGGCGATAAATGTTACGAATACATCAATCGGTTTGAAGAGGCTTTCAAGAACCATCTCGGCGTCAAATACGCGATTGCCACTTCCAGTTGTACCGGGGCTCTTCATATGGGAATGGCAGCTTTGGGAGTTGGGCCGGGCGATGAAGTCATTATGGCCGACACTAACTGGATTGCGACAGCTTCGCCCATCGTTCATTTAGGAGCGACGCCGATTTTTGTTGATATTCTGCCGGACTCATGGTGTATCGATCCTGCATTGGTGGAGCAGGCGATCACGCCCCGCACCAAGGCGATCGTAGCGGTTCATCTCTATGGCAATCTGTGCGACATGGACAAGCTGCTGGCTATCGGTGAAAAGTATGGCATTCCGGTTATTGAAGATGCTGCTGAAGCAATCGGTTCTGTATTCCACGGCAAACGCGCGGGATCGATGGGGAAGTTCGGCACTTTTTCATTTCATGGTACCAAAACGCTTACCACCGGTGAGGGTGGGATGTTTGTGACAAATGATCCTGAGCTTTATGAGCGTGTCCTTACCCTAAGTAACCACGGGCGGGCTCGCGGCCAAACGAAACAGTTCTGGCCGGATATGGTTGGCTTCAAATACAAGATGTCGAATATCCAAGCGGCGATTGGTTGTGCGCAAATAGAACGTATTGATGAACTTATCGCGGGCAAGCGTCGCGTTTTCGAAGCTTACCGTGTTGGCCTCGCTGAATTTGATGGCATTGCGTTGAACCCGGAGCCTAAGGATGTACAGAACGGCTGTTGGATGCCGACAGCTGTGTTTGATCGGTCGCTTAATATTTCTCGTGAGTCGCTACAGGCGGCTTTCCTTGATGACGGCGTGGATGCACGGGTATTCTTTCATCCGCTATCGAGTCTTCCGATGTTTGAGTCTGGTTCCTACAATAGGATCGCGTACGATATTCCGGCACGTGCCATCAATTTACCTAGCTATCACGATATGGTTGAAGAGGATACGGACCGGGTCATTGCAATTGTCCTTAAATTATATGCAAAGGTAATTGATGCTTGAAGAGGAGAAGTGTTACAAGCGATGCGTTGTCGTGTCACAACCTATGTACTTTCCATGGGTGGGCATTCTTGAACAGATTGGGCTTTGCGATACCTTTGTTTATTACGACGATGTTCAGTTTGCGCGTGGATTTTTTAATCGTGTTCAGATTAAGACCCCGCATGGCATCCGTTGGCTCACGGTTCCTCTTCTCGATTGGCGGCGCGGACAGTTAATAAATGAGGTTCGAATAGACAACAGTACTGACTGGAAGCGTAGTCATCGCGATCAACTCAAGCAGGCTTATGCAGAGGCTCCGTTCAAAGATTACATGCTGAATCTCGTGGACGAGGTTTTTTCAAGCGATTACGACATTATTGGAGATCTTGCACAAGCATCTACAGATGTGCTTGTTCGTAGTTTTCCTGAAATTGCGCTGAATAAACCTTTTCTGAAATCATCGAATCTCGGTATTGATGGCTCGAGTAGTAAGCGACTTATTGATATTTGTGTGACCCTTAGAGCTGATTGCTACCTTACTGGGCATGGCGCACGAAATTATCTGGCGCATGAGAGTTTTGAAGAACAAGGTGTCGATGTGACATACATTGACTATGATCTCGATGAGTACCCGCAGTCGTACGGGAGCTTTACCCCGTACGTTAGTGCCCTTGATTTAATCGCACATTGTGGACAGAGTGGCGTCGCACACATCCGTGGAAAAGCAAGACCTTGGCGTGATTTTTTATCGGCTACTGAAAACACTAAATCAAAGACATGAAAAAAGACTTGAATCTGGTATCGTCCGAATATCGCCCGAATGCTGCGACAGAAATTGAGAATAATCTCATTCTGAATTGGTATCCACATCGTATTATCGCTCGTTTTAAACATACCCCTTCATTGCTTGAGTTAGGGCTTGGACATGGTTATACGGCAAAGATATTCACCAAGGCATGTGATAACCATGTAGTGGTGGATGGCTCGTCAGTTGTCATTGACCAGTTCCGTCAAAGCACACCTGATTTTCACGGTGAAATCGTCGAAGCCTATTTTGAAGATTACAATCCAGAAGAAGCTTTTGACATCATCGTTATGGGATTTATTCTCGAACACGTGGATGACCCAGACTTAATACTTGAACATTATCGTCCCTTCCTCAAGCCTGATGGCAAGCTTTATGTCGCGGTGCCAAACGCTAAATCAATGAACCGTAGACTGGGATTGGAAATGGGTTTGATAGATGACATTTACAGTCTGAACTCCAACGACATTGCATTAGGACACCAACGGCAATATTGCCGAGATACGCTGACTGCAGCGGTTGAGCGTGCCGGTTATCGTATTACCCATGAAGAAGGTATTTATCTCAAACCACTTCCCTTAGGTGTATTGAAAACTCTTGATGACATGGATGCAAATTTGCAGGCGATGCTTAAAGTCGGAGTTGATTTCCCGGATCTATGTGTAGGGTTGATGATGGAGTTGGAAGTACGATGAAAGCGGTTGTTGTACTCGGCGCTACTTCGATGCTGGGGCGCGAGATTACACGCCAGTTATCGAACAAAGGTGTTGAGATCATTAGTGCCGGCAGACATCTTGATAGTGACATCGTGGTAAATCTAGGTTCGAGTGATGCGCCAACATTCCGAAAATCGGTGCAAGCCGAAGTACTGATTCATTGCGCCTCCGCATTTGGGGGAGATGATTTGGATGGTGTTAAACAGAACCTGAGCGTCAATATGGCTGGTTGTGCGCAGGTTCTGGATATTGTTCAGCATACTGGTGTGCGCAAGATTGTGTATGCGGGCTCTTTGTCCTCCGATCAACTCGTCGAGTCTGGCATTCCTCTTGGTGCATATGGCTTCAGCAAGGGTGAGGCCGAGCGTATTTTGCAATGGGGAATGACGAAAATTGGTGGTGATTTTTGCAGTCTCAGATTGACGCAGCTGTGGGACACAGAGGGTGCGTGCTGTACGCATCAACCATGGTTTGGGCGTATTGTCGCTTACGCATCGCACGGTCTTACGCTGAAAATGCCTACCGCCGATGGCCCGCGAAATTTCATGCATGTGTCAGATGCTGCACAGTTGCTTATTCGAGCAGCAGATTCATCGTTGGCCGGTATTCGCCCAGTCAGTTTCCCAGTCGATACTGATCTTCTGGAATTTGCGCGTCAGGCAAATGTCGTCTTTGATCGTGGCGGCTCAATTGAAATTGATGCGGCAAAAAAGCCATTTCGAAAAATGTACTTTCCAAAGGACGAATCGGTATTTGACTTGCTGGGTTTCCATCCTAGGATTTCCCTTGAGGATGGTTTGACATTGATTCGCAATGCAGGCACGGCAGAGGCTTTCGGCCCATTGGATGTGCAATGAGTTCGCCGACAACTCTTAATATTGCCGTTACCGGTGTTGGAGCCCTCATAGGACAAGGCATTGTCCGTAGCCTACGCACATCGGGGCGTGGTGTAAATATTATTGGCGTAGATCGCAATGAGCGCTCTCCCGGTACTTATGCTGTTGATGTTTTCGAAAAAAAACCTGACGTTTCTGAAAGTAGCCAAGCCTATCTGGACTATTGGGAACACGTGATTCAGCAGCATGGCATCACCCTTGTTTTGCCAGGCCTCGAAATCGATATGCATTTTTTGAATCAACACCGCGCCTGGTTTGAGGCGCAAGGTGTGATACTTGCGTTGAATACGCCACAATTGATTGAACAGACCAGCGATAAATGGATTTTTGGAGAAATACTTTCGGGTATCGATTATCCCGTCATACCGTCTGTGCAACCAAAATCATGGGTTGAGGCTGTAGATGTACTCGGCCCTCCTCCTTTGTTGCTAAAACCGCTGAGAGGGAATGGTTCACGTGGCATAGTGAAATTGGTGGATGAACGGGATTTCCAATACTGGAGCAATAAGGCCCGCGACACATGGATGTTGCAACGTATCGTTGGCAGCGACGATGAGGAATATACGGTAGGAGTTTTTGGGCTCGGTGATGGCGACATCCTGCCACCTATTATTTTCCGTCGCCGTTTATCCTCGGCGGGCAATACGTTAGAGGCAGAGCTTGTATCCGAGCACCTGATTCTGCAAGAAGCCGTGACTAAGCTATGTCAGCATTTCAGACCCGTCGGTCCGACTAATCTGCAATTTCGTGTTGAACGAGATACGCCATATTTGTTGGAGATAAATCCGCGGTTTTCCAGCAGTAATTCTTTGCGTACGGCTTTCGGTTTCAACGAAACTGAAATGTCGATTGATTACTATCTCTACGGCAAAACGCCAAGTGTACCTGTGTTGCGCGAGGGCATTGCGTGGCGCTATACAGAAGATTTTGTGACTTATGCTAGCGATTCTCTCTGATATTCACGGCAATCTTCCTGCATTGGAAGCGGTGATCGCAGACGCGAAGTCGCGTGGCTGTACGAATTTTCTTTCGTTGGGTGATGTTGCTGGGTATGGTGCGCAGCCTGGTGAATGTATAGATTTATTACGTGAACTGGGCGCAAAAAATATTCTGGGAAATCACGATAGTTACATCACGCTGGAAGAAAATTGCCCGCGTTCGCGTGTGGTAACGCAGATCATTGATTACCAGCGGAGTGTTCTTAGTCCTGCACACGTGGATTGGCTGAAAGCATCAGTTGATTATCTGCGTGATGGCGACCGACTTTTCGTGCATGGCGGTCCTGAAGACCCCAGAGATCAGTACATTTATAATGTCGCACGCGAAATTATTCCAGCAGGCGTTCGTTGGCTGTTTTCCGGCCATACGCATGTGCAGATTGTGGTTGATTTCGATGATTGCGGATATTGTAATCCCGGTTCTGTCGGTCAACCACGGGATGGCGATAATCGCGCCGCTTATGCGGTACTTTATCAAGACAAGGTGGAGCTGCATCGGGTTCCCTATGACATTGATAGGGCGGTGGAAGCAATGAAGGCCGCAGGTTTTGAACCATTCTGCTATGAAAATCTTTACAAAGGCGCTCAAATTGGTGGGCGCATAGATAGTATAAAAATCACTAAAACCTGAAAGTCAAAATATGAATCCTATTCAACAATTCAAGACAGAAGTCGAACAGAACATACAACGCCTAGGACAGGATGTCTCCTTGCCGGACGATTCTCTAGCTTGGATGCTCAAGGCAGGTACGGTAGGTGCCTATACTTATAATTTTACCTGGCTTGGACGGCCGATTATTCAGTATCCTCAAGATATACAGGCAATGCAGGAGATCATATGGGAAACACGACCAGACATTATCATTGAAACTGGCATTGCTCATGGCGGCTCCCTAATTATGAGTGCGTCCATGTTGGCCCTCCTCGATTACTGCGACGCGCAGACTAATAAGACAGCGCTTACGCCTGGTTTGTCGTCACGTAAGGTGATTGGGGTGGACATTGATATACGTGCTCATAACAAGGAGGCGATAGAGCAGCATCCTTTGAGCCACCTGATTACGATGATTCAGGGATCCAGTATTGCGGTCGATACTATTGAGCGGGTTAAACAAATTGCGGCTGGTGGAAAACGGATACTGGTCTTTCTTGATTCAAATCATACTCACGAACATGTATTGGCGGAACTTGAAGCCTATGCGCCCTTAGTCAGCGTCGGTAGCTATTGCGTGGTGTTTGATACGGTTGTTGAGGATATGCCAGAAAATTTGTGTGTAGGTCGCCCTTGGAGCCCGGGTAATAGTCCAAAAACAGCGGTGCATGAATGGCTGAAAAAACATTTCGAATTTGAGATCGACAAAAGTATACAAGACAAGTTATTAATTACCGTCGCACCAGACGGATATTTGAAGCGAGTCAAAGCCTAGCCGTGGAGAAAAATTCAAAATTAGATTCATCTGAAACTAGGCCTGTAATGCCCCTTGTCTCCATAGGAGTACCTGTTTATAACGGCGCAGCAACTTTAGAGCGGGTACTGGATTCTTTGTTGAGACAAAGTCTAGTCGATTTTGAATTGATTATTTCTGACAATAATTCTAACGATGGAACGGCTGCGATTTGTCAAGCTTTCGCGGATAGAGATGTACGTGTCCGTTACATAAGACAGGTCCAGAATTTGGGCGCTGTGTTTAATTTTCAATATGTTATGGATCAGGCACGCGGACGGTATTTTTTATGGGCTGCTTGTGATGACGTGCGAACACTGGATTTTCTCGAAGAAAATGTACGGTTCCTCGAAAATAATCCCGATTATGTAGCATCGGCCAGTCCAAATTGTTTCGAGGGAGAGCCGCCAGTCGGCGCAAACTTCATATCGTTTTCTATCGCTGCGCCAACGATCCATGATAGGTTTCATCTCTTTTTTCAAAACTGCTGGGAATCGCATGGTATTTTTTATTCGGTTGTTCGTACTGAAGTGTTAAAGAAGTGCGAACTTTTCGGCCAATCTTTTGCCGCCGCTGATTGGGCTTTTAATTTGTTCTTAGCGAGTCAAGGGAATATTCATCGTTGCGATAAAGGGCTAACAATATTTGGCTTAAATGGTGTTAGTAGTCGATCAGGTTCTTATCGTGCTTTTCGTACTCGGCGAATAGAATTGCTATTACCTTTTTATCGTTTGAGCTTGTACGTGCTTAAACTTTCAGCGCAATTTCCATTGCGGGAGAAGTTTAAAATATTAAGGGCGTTGTTTAAAATAAATATGCGGGCAAGTTGGGGGCAAGCTTATTCAGCCCTTTATCAACTCTATTGCGCGCATCTGAAGCCAAAGCGCAAGCTCACTCATCTGGAATAATCTCCATGCGTCTGGTTCATGAATTTAAAAAGCGTTTACAGCGCCAACTTGTGATAGCAAACGCTCCGCTGGAGCGCCTGGCTGAACGTCAGGTGATTTTGCAGGCATTAGCCATGGCGAAAGCAAATCGCGCTCGTCAAAAGATCCAAGGATTACAGGAAGTTGAATTCTGTGCATTTTCTCAATGGGGTGAAGACGGCATCATTGATTGGCTGATTGAAGTTCTTCAAGATATTCCACATTCATTTATAGAATTTGGCGTTGGTGACTATCGTGAGTCAAATACACGTCTGTTATTACAGCTACGAAATTGGCGTGGCTTGATTCTGGATGGCTCTGCCGATCACATAGAGGACATACAAGGACAAGAGCTTTACTGGCGACATGAATTGCAGGCGAAACGTGTGTTTATTGATCGTGACAATATCAATCAACTTATAGAAAACGCCGGTTTTTCGGGAGATGTCGGCCTGTTATCTGTGGATATCGACGGCAACGATTACTGGGTATGGCAGGCGATTACTGTGGTAAATCCTGCGATCGTTGTTTGCGAATACAACGCTGTTTTTGGCGATTTGCATCAATTAACCGTGCCTTATCGTTCGGATTTTCAGCGCGCTAATGCCCATCACTCTTTATTGTATTTTGGCGCTTCGCTTCAGGCGATGATCGCTTTGGGTAAGGCTAAGGGATATGCGTTTGTTGGAACGGCGTCTAATGGTTGCAATGCTTTTTTCGTGCGCAACGACCTATCTGTATTGGTAACGGATAAATTGGATCGTGTTTGCGCATTTCCATCGGCGGCGCGGGAAGCGAGAGATGCCGAAGGATGCTTGATGTTTATCGGAGGCCCGGCGCGGGCTGATTTGATCAAGGAGCTTCCGATTGTGAATTTATCCCGTTCTCAAACTGGTGAATTGGTTAAATTGGGGCATCTGGGTGAACTCTATTCTGAAAAGTGGCTCGCTGGACTTGGAGCTGTACTTTGAAAATTGCGTTTGATCAGCAGGTGTTTCTGCTGCAAGAATATGGCGGCATATCCCGCTACATCTGCAGTTTGGCTAAACATCTTGCACAGATGCCTAATATAGATACGCGTGTGGTAGCGCCGCTGCACTTCAACCGTAACTTGGATGCTTTGCATGGAGTGTCGGGTAAAGGCATCTTTCTGCCTAAACTGCCGTCCAAGATTTTTCGTCTCGCGATTGAAGCGAGCAAACATCTTAGCCGAAGGGCGATCAATCGTTTCGAGCCTGATATTTTGCATGAAACCTATTTTTCTTATGACGATTATCGTCCGCATAAGGCGAAGCGCGTGCTAACTGTGTATGACATGATTCACGAAAAATATGCAGATATGTTTGATCAGAGCGGTATGACGTCTGGTCCTAAAAAAGCTGCGGTATTGCGTGCGGATCACGTTATCTGTATTTCGGAAAATACGCGCCGTGATTTAATTGAATTTTGCGGCGTTCCGGAAGAGAGAACCTCGGTTGTCTATCTAAGTGCTGATGTTGAGTTTGAGGTCGTTGGTGATACATCAAAGGGAAAGGGATTGCATGGCGATCGTCCCTTCCTTTTGTACGTTGGCAATCGCGGCGGCTATAAGAATTTTGATCGATTTGTGCGAGCGTTTGCGCAATCTGAGTACCTGAAGAAAGAGTTCGACATTATCTGTTTTGGTGGTGGACCTTTAAGCACGGCTGAATTGACGGCCGCAGCTGGTCATGGACTTCGGGATAATCAGCTTGGCTATCGTTCAGGTTCTGATTCGGTGCTGGCTTCCTTGTATCTTGGAGCAGAGGCGCTGGTTTATCCGTCACTTTACGAAGGATTTGGCATTCCTCCTCTTGAGGCTATGGCCGCCGGTTGTGCTGTTATTTGCAGCAATACTAGTTCAGTACCGGAAGTTGTTGGGGATGCAGGTGAGTATTTTGACCCGAATAGTGAAGAGTCAATGACGGCCGCAATGGAATTGGTATTGCAGTCAGATGAACGCAAAGCAGATCTTGTTGCACGTGGTTTGCAGCAGTATCGTACTTTCAGTTGGGAGAAGTGCGCCAGGGAGACTATGTCCATATATCGGAGCCTGACTTGAAAAAAGCGCTTATTTGTGGAGTGTCAGGTCAGGACGGTGCTTATCTCGCCCAGCTTTTGTTGACCAAAGGTTACCAGGTTTGGGGGACGTCTCGCGATGCGCAGGTGGCGAACTTTTCGAACCTTGATAAGTTGGGAGTACGCAGTCAGGTTAATGTGCTTTCGATGGCACAAAGCGATTTCCGTAGTGTTCTTAATACTTTGTCGCGCTCTGAGCCTGATGAGATTTATTTTCTTTCAGGCCAGAGTTCTGTCGGCTTGTCTTTTGATCAGCCGGCCGAAAGTATAGAAAGCATTACATACGGGGCACTCAACCTTCTTGAGGCAGTTCGTTTTCTTGGGGCGAAGTCTCGCATTTATCACGCAAGTTCCAGTGAGTGCTTTGGTGAGGTTGGCCTGGAGGAGCATGCCAATGAAATGACCCCATTTAGACCACGCAGCCCTTATGGTGTTGCCAAGGCATCTGCGCACTGGCTGGTAACTAACTATCGTGAAGCGTACGGTTTGTTTTGTTGTAACGGTATTCTTTTCAATCATGAATCTCCTTTGAGACCGGCCCGCTTTGTTACACGGAAAATAGTTTCGACTGCCTGTCGAATAGCGGCAGGTTCTAAAGAACGGCTTGTATTGGGGAGGCTTGATATTGCACGGGACTGGGGATGGTCACCTGATTTTGTAGATGCTATGTGGCGCATGATGCAGCAAAAGAATCCCGATGACTATGTCATCGCGACAGGTAGTACACATACGCTGGAAGAATTTGTTTCGCAGGTGTTTGAGCATCTAGGTATGGATTGGCATGCCCATGTCGACTCAGATACAGCACTATTTCGCCCATCCGAAATTATTCATAGCGCAGGTGATCCATCAAAGGCAGCTCGCGTGCTTGAATGGACATCATCGGTCTCATTTCCTGTATTGATAGGTCGACTGGTTGAGGCTGAGTTGATGAATGATACTAGTCAGTTTGGGAAAATATAAAAATGGAATCACCGCTTTTGACTATCGTCACAGTGACGAAAAATTGTGCCAATACGCTCGAAAAAACGCTTCTTTCCGTTCAGGCTATTAAGAATTCTGACATCGAATATCTCGTCATTGATGGTGTATCCACTGATGGCACATTGCAGTTGCTTGAACAGTACGGCGGCATAGTTGATCGCATGGTATCGGAACCTGATACCGGTATTTACAATGCAATGAATAAGGGTATTTGTTTTGCCCGTGGCAAATATATTTTGTTTATCAATGGTGATGATGAGTTGTTAATAGCAGGATTCCCTGAAGTGCTGAGAGTCTTGCAATCCGATGAGGTCGATATAATTTCTGCGGTATCGCTGATCGGATCCTTCGCTGTACCAACTGAAAGATTGGTGGCTAAACCATGGCAGCTCTGGTTTTTTAATTCCATTCCACATCCTTCAACATTTGTTAAAAGTACTCTTCTAAAAGAGTATTTATTTCGTGAAGATTTAAAGATTGCTGCGGATTACGATTTTTTTCTACGCGCTTATCTTTCAGGTCACACATTTAAGGTGCTTTCTTCGATTACTGCTTTGCATCACCGTGGCGGTGCTTCTGGTAATACAGACCGATCTTTGGCCGAGGTGGAACTAATCAGGTTCGAGTTACTTGGCTGGCGCTATCCTGTCGCGAACTTTATCAAAGCTTTGCACCGTCGTCTAAAGGGATATCGCGCAACCTGATTCAGGTTGGATATCCATAGAATTCTTTGATTTCCCGTAAGGGTTTGTATTTATAAAGGCGCTTGTTGATGCGAATATTGTTTTGCTGCCAGTTTTATGCGCCAAGCATTGGTGGTGTACAGGAAGTCATTCGACAAATCGCTGAACGACTTGTCGAGCGGGGGCATGAACTTACCGTAGCAACGACCCGTTTGCCTATGCGCGAATTCAACTTGCTGAATGGCGTTGCGATCCAGGAATTTGATGTTGCTGGAAACATTGTCAGTGGCATGACTGGTGAGGTGAGTGCTTATCAGAAGTACGTATCTGAAGGTGATTTTGATGTGGTGATGATTTATGCCGCACAGCAGTGGACGTTTGATGCCTTATGGTCAGTGCTGGACAGCTGTTCTTCGGCAAAGGTATTCGTACCTTGTGGATTTTCTGGTTTGTATGAGCCAGGATACGCTGAGTATTTTCAGAAATTGCCTAGCATCCTTCATAAGTTTGACCATTTGATTTTCAATGCGACGAAGTATCGTGACATTGATTATGCAAAAGAGCATGGCATTCAAAAATTCTCTGTCTTCCCTAATGGTGCGAGTGAACTGGAATTTAATTCTACATGCGACTCCACATTCAGATCCAGGCATGCGATTCCGAAAGATTCATTTCTGTATCTGACGGTCGGTAGTTTTACCGGTTTGAAAGGACATTTAGAACTTGTGACTGCCTTCGCTAAAATGGAGTTGGGTGAAGGCCAGCATGCTACGCTTATCCTTAACGGAAATGAGGTTCAAAGGCTGGAGCGAAACGTAGTAGGCATCTTGAATAAGATCAGGGGACTGGTAAAAACTCATGGACTGTTCAATGCACTGCGACAGATTTTAAACAAAGTAAATGGCGCAAGCTCCTCTCCTAAAAGTATTGCAGAAAGTATTAACAGGTCGCAATCCAACAAACGGGTCCTGGTTTCGGATTTCGGCAGGGCTGAGTTAACACAAGCATTTATGACTGCCGATTTGTTTGTTTTTGCCTCTAATATTGAATACTGTCCACTAGTATTATTTGAGACAGCTGCAGCTGGCACTCCGTTTCTCTCGGTAAGTGTGGGAAATTCGGTGGAAATTGCTCAGTGGACTGGCGCAGGATTGATCTGCCCGTCAACTGTGGACGCAAAAGGTTATACCCTAGTTGATACAAGCATCCTTGCGCAGGAAATGGCTGGCCTTATACCGCAGAAGGAAATGTTGGCGAAGCTTGGTGCAACGGGAAGAGAAAACTGGCGGAATCATTTTACCTGGGACAAAGTGACAGATCGTTTTGAACAGCTATTTTTGCGATTGAAAGACGAAAAAGCATGAAAGTTTTACTTACCGGCGCAAGGGGAAATTTTGGAACAGAGTTTCTCAAGTTGGCAGATTGCGATGTGGTTCAATTCGGCCGGGATGAGTGGCACGCACCTAAGCCGGAGCTATTCAGCGGAGTCGATGTCGTTGTACATGCGGCGAGCGATTTGCATACAAAAATTGGTGTGTCGCCGACCAGATTAATTGATTCCAACCTGACTTCTACCGCGAGACTATTGGAGTCTGCCCGGGAGCATCGGATTCCGCGATTTGTGTTCTTGAGCAGCTGCGCAGTGTACGGCGAAGATATGCGCACAAACGAAGACCATCAATGTTCGCCAGTTAGCCTGAATGGAACGAGCAAGCTCCTGAATGAAAGAATGATTGCAGAGTTTTGTTCGGTGAACGACATCAAGTACGAAATACTTCGTATTTTTAATATGTATGGTGGTCACGATAATTTTTCTATCGTCAATCACTTGAAGAAATCCTTAGATGACGACTCTCCTTTTACCTTGAACAATGGTGGGATTGCTCAGCGTGACTTTATTCATGTCGCAGACGTAGCATTTATCGTATTTAAGTTGCTTCAAATGAATATCCCCTATTCTTACCTGAATATAGGCACTGGGACCGCAACGAAAATTTCGACATTGATTGATTTGGCTCAAAGGCGTTTCCCGGCTTTATCTATTCAACATGCTCAGACAAGAGAGGCCGAATATTCTCGAGCAGATATTACAAAACTACGAGAGTTTATTAACATCGATTTTGTAAAAATTGAGAATTACATGAATGAGCATTTCATGAAGGGGAATGAAGGTAGATGAAGATGGTTTTGGTGGGCTTTTTCTGAAAGTTCATGTCGGAAAATAGCACTACTTCTAGAGTCGATTCTTTTCATGTCTATGATCATTGCAAAAATAATTGGCGGCCTTGGTAATCAAATGTTTCAATATGCTAGTGCTCGTGCGCAAGCAATAAAGAAAAATTCTCAACTGTGCCTAGATATTTCTGGTTTTAGTAATTACAAATTGCACCAGGGGTTTGAGCTTCAGCGCTTGTTCAATTTGCCATACGAAATTGCCACCCCAAAAGACATTTCAGATGCATTAGGTTGGCAATCACCAGCTATTGTGCGGCGGGTTATCTCCCAACCTTACTGCGCCTTTCTACGCCATGAAAATTTTGTGGCCGAACCTCATTTTCATTATTGGCCCGGCATCAAAAATATTTCCGACAATTGCTATCTTTCGGGTTATTGGCAGTCAGAGAAATATTTTGCCGACTTATCTGTTGATATACGTGAAGATTTTCGATTTTTACCGATTCTTCAGGGGCCAAATTTTGAACTGGCAAAGCAACTTACAGCTGAAACTTCAGTAAGCGTGCATATTCGTAGGGGCGACTACATTAACAATCCCAAAAATATATCTACCTTTCAAGTCTGTTCCCTTGAGTACTATCAGGCTGCTATTAAATATGTGACGGAGCGAGTTGCTCAGCCCGTTTTTTATATATTTTCTGATGATATTAAATGGGTGAAAGAAAATTTGAAGATGGATTTCCCCCATCACTATTTGAGCCATAACCAAGGTGGTGAAAGTTATAACGACATGCGATTGATGAGCCTATGTAAACATCACATTATTGCTAACAGCTCGTTCAGTTGGTGGGGGGCATGGCTAAATCCGGACCAGCGGAAAATTGTAGTCGCACCCAAGAAATGGTTTGTCGCTGAATTTGATACTCGTGATCTTTATCCTCCTGCTTGGGTTCGATTATGAAAGATGATGGGCGATTAAAAACGGCCATTATTGTTTTTATCTGTGCATTTCTATACGCGATCGTGATGATGACGGTATCCCGCGAGATAGTGGTTCCTCGCATGACATCGTCGACAACGGGGCATATTGCCGGCGACCCTCAGTACTATCACGAATTGGCTTTGCAAAAGGCTGAAGATATTCGCGTGGGTGGTTATAAAGAGTTTGAATTACGCCCTGGCGGCAATGCACCGGGTGGTGTCGCGAGCCTGCTGTATCTTGTTTCGGACAGCTCATTTGGTATCGTCGTACTGAATGCGATTTTGCATGGCGCTTCAACTCTCATCATGTTGATGATCTTGTTGTGCTGGTTTCCGATGCGTATCTCGCTCATTGCAATTCTTCCTCTGGCTATATCGCCATATATGATGGTCTGGTTTTCCCAGATCAATAAAGATTCTTTTGTCTTGACGGGAGTTCTGTTTTTTACCTACGGTTTGATTAGACTTCTACAGAGCAAAGAAACTCATAAGCCTTGCCCTAACGAGCTAGGTAGTTTATTGCCACTTATGAGCGGCATTTTTTTGATTTGGCTGATGAGACCATATGTGAATCAGATACTTTTTCCAGTTTCTGTATTTATCATATTGTTTGTCTCGGTGATTCAATTGAGAAAAGGTCTGAAAATACAGGAATTTCGTAAGCTTTTTCTGTGTGGCTTTTTCTTGCTTATCGCCTTATTTTTCCTAGGGAAAGGCGCTGCATCTGATGTCACCCTTGATCGCCTCAACACGTGGGAAAGCAGCGTGGAAATGCAATCTCACAACTCGGTTGCGGCTGAATGTTTTGCAAATATAGATGGACAAGTTTGGCATAACGAGGAGTTTTTACCTGATTTCATTGAGCATAAATTGAAGGCAATGATGGGGCAGCGTTGCATGATTTTTACACTCTTGGATACTCAGGATAATGCGACCACTTTGTTTTCCTTTGTAGATAGAGATGTCTTTCCTAGTGGCTCTTTAGAGGCATTACTTTACCTGCCTCGAGCCGCACTGTTGGGAATTTTTTCTCCATTGCCTGAGCACTGGGATTATATTTTTGTTTATAGATCTTCTGTGTTTTATACCATTACACCTATCGAAGCGATCATGTTTTATATTGGTCTGATTAGTATGTCCGTATGGATTTTTATCAAAAGAGAATGGAGTGCTTTGGTTCCGATCGTACTGTCTTTTTCTGTCATGACTGTATATGGAATGGCGACTCCATTCATTGGTGCCTTATACAGGTATCGTTACCCATGGTGGGTGATGTTGATATGCTTGGGTCTTGCTGCCCTCTTGCATTTAAGGCAGGTTAAGAAATTGTAATGTTGAATATTCAGATTCGCGCTTCGGTTATTGCTTGAATGTCCGAAATTAGTAATCCGAGGAATTTAAGATATTTATGCAGGATATATCTCGTTTATGAACACTCTTTTAGTGAAGGCTCATCCTGATTCAGTCCCAAGCCGAACCTTGGTGATCGGTGGCGGTGGCTATATCGGGTCATATTTAGTGCCATTGTTGATTGCTAGCGGACGAAAGGTAACTGTATTGGGGAAAAGTGCGGCTTCGCAGTTTCCCTTGCCTGTTGATGCTGTTTATGTGTCAGGAGATTTCGGCCAGAAAGATCTGATCCGCTCGTTACTTGATTCGCATCAGGAAATAGTTCATTTGGCATATGCCAGTAAGCCAAATACCTCATTTCACAATCCTTTAGAGGATTTGTTGCAGAATTTGCCTCCGACTGTGCAATTGTTCTCTGAGATAGCAGCTAGAGGAGGGAAGTTGATATTGATTTCTTCTGGCGGCACTGTATATGGCGAGGCGCAAAATTTCCCTATTCGTGAAGATCATTCAACACAACCGATTTCTCCTTACGGACTTACGAAGCTGACATTGGAGAATTACGCGCGCCTATACGCGATGACGCATGATCTTAGGTATGTGTGTATCCGCCCTTCAAATGCGTATGGAGTGGGGCAGCGACCATTTGCGGGGCAAGGTTTCATTTCAACTGCGATGGGGTGCGTAATGCGTGGGCAACCCATACAAATATTCGGTGAAGAGGGGGCTGTACGTGACTATATTTACGTCAGCGATCTGGCTTCTGGAGTTTTCAGTGCGATGCAATTTGGTAAGTTGTCTGAAACTTATAATCTCGGTTCCGGAATTGGTTTTACAAATAGGGCAGTCATCGAGATGATGACACCTTCTATGAAGATGATTGGATTTGATGTCAAGGTTGAACATCTTCCCGAAAGACCATTTGATGTGAAAGCAAATGTGTTAGATACGACAAAGCTGAAAAGCGATACAGGCTGGCAGCCAAATATAGGAATCGATGAAGGCCTTGCCTTGACCGCAAAGTGGATGAGTAATTTCAATGGTTAGCTTTAATCGCAGTGAGAGCTCAGATTCTGAGCAGCCTTTGCTAACTATCGGTATGCCAATATTCAATGCAGGCGCTTATTTGCGTTTGGCTGTCTTATCCATACTTCAGCAATCCTTCAAGAATTGGGAGCTATTGATTATCGATGACGGGTCTGATGACGATGCTTTGCAAACGATCGAGGATTTAAAGGACTCACGTATTCGGATATTAATAGACGGTAGTAATCGAGGACTGGCTGCTCGATTGAATGAGTGTGTTGAGCTGGCTTGTGGAAAATATTTTGCAAGAATGGATCAAGACGATGTGTCTTATCCAGACCGATTTCTTCTTCAGTTCCTGCACCTTGAGCAGAATCCGAATCTTGATCTTTTAGCCGTCCGTGCTATTACCATTGATGAAAAAAACAATATAACCGGATTATTTCCCGCCGCATTAACTCACGCTGAAATATGCGCAAAACCTTGGCGGGGATTCTATCTGCCTCATCCTACATGGATGGGGAAAATAGAATGGTTTCGGAGAAATCGATACGCAGTTCCAGGGCCGTATTTCTGCGAGGATCAGGAGCTTCTTTTAAGAAGCTATAAGACTAGTGTGTTTGCTACTTTGGACAGTATTTTGTTCGCATACAGAGTAAGAAATAAAGTAAATTGGCGCAAGTTGTCATTAACACGTCGCACAGTTTTGACGCTCCAATTGAAATATCTTTCAGAAGAAAGCTTAATCTTTACTTTCTTGGCATTAATTACTTATGCAGGACGTATTTTTAGTGATTTGGGCAAGAGGCTAGGGTTCTCTCATTACAAGGGGGGGCGTGACGTAGATCACGCCAATAACGAAGAGTGGACGGCTGTACTGAACCGCCTATCATTAAATACAACGGAATAGAAATGCCGTGAAAGAAAAACTTTGCTATGTAGCGACTGTTCCCGCAGCTGTTCACGTATTTTTAAGAGTGCATATTCAGGCAGCAGTTGAAGACTACGATGTAACGGTTATATGCAATTCAACGGATCGTCATTTGCTTGACGACCTGGCTGCTCATATCATTGAGTTGCCCATTCAGCGAAAGCCATCTCCGTTTTTAGATTTGCTGGTTTTGTTTAGATTATTCTTTCTGTTTCGTCGGTATAAATTTGATATCGTGCATACGATTATGCCGAAAACCGGATTGCTCGGTATGTGGGCCGCATGGCTGGCGATGGTACCTGTTCGCATCCATACCTTTACTGGGCAAGTTTGGGTGACGAAATCTGGAATAAAGCGTTTGTTTTTGAAAATTTTTGATCGATTAATCATTTCTTTTTCGACGTGTATTTTGACAGACAGCAAATCCCAGCAAGATTTTCTTGTCAGTGAAGGTATATTGAAAAGAGGTAAGGCACGACTGATTGGTGCGGGTTCTATATGTGGAGTCGATGCTAAACGGTTTCATCCTGATCTAGTAGCCAGAGAAACGATTAGACGGGAGCTTGATCTCTCGCCTGAAATAAAAGTAATTCTCTTTGTCGGCAGGCTTAACAGAGATAAGGGGATTCTAAATTTGGCTTATGCATTTGACGCTGTTGCAAGAAACAATCATCAAATTGCGTTATTGGTATTGGGTGCGGAAGAAGAAGTACGCTTCGATTTGATTGAAGACATATGCTGTGAGGTGAAGGAACGTTTGCGTTACGTTCGCTTCACCTCAACACCTGAACGCTATATGGCCGCCGCAGATGTTCTTTGCCTGCCAAGTTATCGCGAAGGATTTAGCATGGTCGTTATTGAAGCCGCAGCCTGTGGCTTGCCAGCAGTAGCCTCCCGTATTAGCGGAATTATTGATGCCGTTAAAGAGAATGAAACGGCATTGTTGTTTGCGCCGGATGATGCAAGTGGTTTAGAAAAATCTTTATTAACATTGATTAGCGACGATGAATTAAGAGGCCGCATGGGTGATGCTGCTCGTCTTCATGTGCTCGAATTTTTTCCGACTGAGCATATTACTCATGAGATGCAGGTCTTGTATGGTGTTCTTTCTAGTAATGCGAAAATGGCTTGTAATTGCCTATAAGTGGACGGATTAGCTTGATGACTAAGTTTGCTGTGACTGGTGCAAATGGTTTTGTAGGACGCGCACTTTGTGCTGAGTTGATAAGACGCGGTCATTGGGTCCGTGCGATTGTGCGCACCACTAACGCGCCAGACTTTACATGTTCGGAAGTAGTCGTTGTTCCCGATATCGGGCTGGATGTTGATTGGGAGGATGCACTCCAAGACATAGAGATAGTCATACATCTTGCTGCAAGAGTGCATGTTATGCGTGAAGATTCATTGAAACCAATTGATGCATTTCGTCAGGTAAATGTGACTGGGACTGAGTGCCTTGCCCGGGCAGCTGCGAGGGGAGGAGTCCGTCGATTCATTTACGTGAGTTCAATAGGAGTGAACGGAGCAGAAACATCTTTGGGACGACCTTTTACCGAGCAAGATAATGTTAATCCACACAGTGCTTATGCGCTTTCCAAGTGGGAGGCTGAGCAGATCTTGTTAGAAATCGCCGAGGCAAGTAAGTTGGGGGTGGTGATTTTGAGGCCGCCGCTAGTTTATGGCAGAAATGCCCCGGGTAATTTTTCGCTTATGTTGAAATCATTGGCGAGTGGTATGCCACTTCCGCTTGCCTCCATAAAAAATCTTCGTAGTTTCATTTATATAGAAAATTTGGTAGATGCTCTCATACTTTGTGCTTTGCATAAGGACGCTGCGGGAAGTATCTATTTAGTCAGCGATAGTGAAGAAATTTCCACTCCAGATTTATTGAGGCTCTTGGGTGAGACCATGAATTTTTCGGTGCGTTTGTTGCCTTTCCCAATTGGTTTTCTCAAGTTTGGTGGCAGATTAATTGGTAAGACGGATCAAATGGCCCGGTTAGTTGGTTCTTTGCGTATTGATAATGGAAAAATTCGCCGAGAATTGAACTGGAAGCCCCCATTTACGTTAGTAGATGGGCTATCTGCTTCTGCCAGTGAGATAACTGAAAATTGAAGATGAAGCGATTTTTCGATTTTTCTCTGGCTGTCGTTATCGCGGCTATATTATGTATGCCTATGTTGTTGATCGCGCTACTCGTTCGATTTACTTCATCGGGGTCGGTTATATATTGGTCAGACCGTATCGGGAAAAATAACAAATTATTTAAGATGCCGAAGTTCCGAACGATGCGTGTGGATACACCAGCAGTAGCAACGCATTTGCTATCAGATGCTGACAAGTTCCTGACTCCGATCGGCTCCTTTTTGCGCCGCTCAAGTCTGGATGAATTACCCCAGTTATGGAGTATTCTCTGTGGAGATATGAGCTTCGTCGGTCCGCGTCCAGCTTTGTTTAATCAGGATGATCTGATAGCGCTGCGTACCCATTATGGCGTTGATAAAATGACTCCTGGTTTGACAGGTTGGGCGCAGATTAATGGACGTGATGAACTGCCGATTCCGGAGAAGGTACAACTGGATGTGGAATACATGCAGCGACAATCCTTTTGGTTCGATCTGAAAATCATATTTTTTACATTTCTTAAAGTGCTAAAAAAAGACGGCATTACCCACTGAGCCAAGATGAAGCCCTTTCTCGAATTACCACGTTTTCAAAAACAGCTGATCGCTGCGACGGCCGATCTGCTTTTGTTGCCACTGACTTTTTATCTGTCGGTATTGCTGCGTTACGACAGCAGTACGCCGCAGTTATTCCAGATGTATTTCTGGATGATAGTCGCGGCACCGCTGATTTCCATTCCTATTTTTCTTCGACTCGGTCTTTATCGCGCGGTGATCCGCTTTATCGATCAAAAAATCGTCTATGTGGTTGTGCTGGGGGTAACGCTGTCTGTCATTTGCATGGCGGCGTTGGCGACCTTTACACACACTGTCACCCTGTCGCGCGGGGTTTTTGGCATCTACTGGGTTAGCGCCATTCTGTATGTCGTCGCCAGTCGTTTCATGGCGCGCGGTTATCTGCTGCGGACGAATGATAAAAGCGGTGCAATACGCGTCGCTATTTATGGGGCCGGGCATTCGGGGATGCAGTTGGCCAGTGCATTGCGTGCAGGGAGTGCATACCTTCCCGTCGCTTTGCTTGACGATAAAAAGGAATTGCAGGGAGCAACGATTGCCGGTGTAAAAGTATGGGCGCCGGATTGCCTGCCTAGATTGGTTGCTGATAAGCAGGTGCAGGAAATTTTGCTGGCGATGCCATCCTTGCGCAAGGCAGAGCAGAAAATCATTCTTGAAAGACTGGAGCCGCTCAAGATCAAGATCAAGGTGACGCCGCCGATTACGAGTCTGATTAACGGTGAATTGCGGGTGCAGGATATACGCGATATTGAAATTGAGGATTTATTGGGCCGCGATACGGTAGAGCCGAATGCGCAATTGCTGACTACCTGTATCACCGGGAAAACCGTATTGGTGACGGGGGCTGGCGGCTCGATAGGATCGGAATTATGTCGCCAGATCATTCGTTTGAAACCCAAGCGTCTGTTGTTACTGGATATATCAGAGTTTGCGCTGTACTCGATCGAGCAGGATTTGCGGGGAATAGAACAAGCCCATCATGACAATGTGAAGTTACTACCTTTTCTCGGTTCGGTGCTGGATGAGGAAAAATGCGAACGCATTTTGCGTACCTTTGCAGTCGATACCATCTATCACGCGGCGGCGTACAAACATGTTCCGCTGGTTGAGCACAATCCGATTCAAGGCATACGCAATAATGCATTTGGCACCATGACGTTGGCGCAAGCTGCGATTGCTGCGAAAGTCGCGTGTTTTGTACTGATTTCTACCGACAAGGCAGTCCGTCCCACTAATGTGATGGGAACGACCAAGCGTCTGTCGGAGCTTATTTTGCAGGGACTGTCGCGTGCGCAGAACCAGACACGGTTTTGCATGGTGCGTTTTGGTAATGTCTTGGGCTCATCGGGTTCCGTGGTTCCGCTTTTTCGCAAGCAGATCATGGCAGGTGGGCCGATTACCTTGACTCATCCTGAGATTACCCGTTACTTCATGACTATACCGGAAGCGGCGCAACTGGTATTGCAGGCAGGTGCTATGGGCGAGGGCGGCGATGTATTCGTGTTGGATATGGGTGAACCTGTCAAGATTCTTGATCTTGCCACCCGCATGGTGCATCTCAGCGGGCTGGAGGTGCGTAGCGCATCCAATGAATCCAGCGATGCGATCGAGATCAGGCATGTCGGTCTTCGTCCGGGCGAAAAATTGTATGAAGAGTTACTGATCGGCTCTAACGTCGAAGGCACGCAGCATCCCTTGATCATGCGTGCACAGGAAAACGAAATTCCATGGACTGAGTTGCAGACATTGCTATTGGAGCTGAAGCAGGCTTGTGAGCAGTTCGATTACGCTCAAGTACGCACCATGTTGCAGCGTATCGTAAGCGAATATGCTCCGCAATGCGGAATAGAAGATTTGCTTTGGCTGGAAAAGAACGGTGCTTCGGGAGCCGGTGATGATCTGTTACGACAATTGGAATCTGATACGCCCATAGTCAAGCCTGGATTGCGACAGGTGAGCCCGTAGTGCTCTGCATGCTTACTCATAAATAGGAAGATGGGATGATTTTAGTGACGGGCGGCGCTGGTTTTATCGGTTCGAATTTTGTGCTCGACTGGCTGGCGCAGAGCGATGAGCCGGTGGTGAATGTCGACAAGCTGACTTATGCCGGCAATCTGAATAATCTGGCTTCGCTGCGTGACGACACGCGACATATATTTGTGCACGCGGATATTTGCGACAGCGAAAAAATGCAGGAATTGCTCAGCACATACAAGCCGACTGCCATCGTGCATTTCGCTGCGGAAAGCCATGTCGATCGTTCCATCCATGGCCCGGTAGAATTCGTACGCACCAATATCAATGGCACTTTCAGCCTGCTGGAGGCGGCCCGCACTTACTGGTCGCAACTGGCGGACGCAGAGAAAGAGAAATTTCGCTTCCTGCACGTTTCCACCGATGAAGTGTATGGCACGCTGGGCCCTGACGATGCACCGTTTTCCGAGACGACTTCATATGCACCGAACAGTCCTTATTCGGCATCGAAAGCAGCGTCCGACCATCTGGTGCGTTCCTATCATCACACCTACGGCTTGCCGACACTGACCACGAATTGCTCGAACAATTATGGTCCGTACCATTTCCCGGAAAAACTGATTCCCCTGATCATCGCCAATGCACTTGCTGGAAAACCTTTGCCTATTTATGGCGATGGACAGCAAATTCGCGACTGGCTGTATGTCGGCGATCACTGCACCGCGATTCGTCGTGTGCTGCAAGCCGGCAAGCCGGGAGAAACCTACAATATCGGCGGCTGGAACGAGAAGGCCAATCTGGATGTCGTGCATACCCTGTGCGATATGCTGGATGCATTGCAGCCGAATGCTGCGGGCAGCAGTTATCGGAAACAGATTACTTATGTCACCGATAGGCCTGGCCATGATCGCCGTTATGCGATTGATGCGCGCAAGATAGAACGTGAGCTTGGCTGGAAACCTGCCGAGACCTTCGACAGCGGTATCAGGAAAACCGTGCAATGGTATCTCGACAATCAGGCATGGGTGCGTGATGTACAGTCCGGCGACTACATGAAGTGGCTGGATAAAAATTACAAGCAGCGCAAATCATCTTCGGACGCACAGGAAACAGCATGACGCAGCCGCTCGCCACTCCAGCCCATAATTCAATACGCAAGGGCATCATTCTCGCCGGAGGATCGGGCACGCGCCTGTATCCGGTCACGATATCGGTTTCCAAGCAATTGCTGCCGGTGTACGACAAGCCGATGATCTATTACCCGCTGACGACGCTGATGCTGGCGGGCATACGCGATATTCTGCTGATCTCTACACCGCAGGACACGCCGCGCTTTCAGGAGCTGCTGGGTGATGGCAGCCAGTGGGGCATCAATTTGACTTATGCGGTGCAGCCTTCGCCGGATGGTTTGGCGCAGGCATTCATCATTGGGCGCAGCTTTATCGACAATGGTCCATCCGCATTGATATTGGGTGACAATATTTATTATGGTCACGCGTTTGATCAGCAGTTGCGGCAGGCGTCTGAGCGGACGAGCGGATCGACGGTCTTTGCCTATCACGTACAAGATCCTGAGCGTTACGGCGTAGTTGAATTTGACAAGGAGCGCCGTGCGGTCAGCATCGAAGAAAAACCGCTGATACCGAAATCAAATTACGCGGTAACCGGCTTGTACTTCTACGACAATCAGGTATGTGATATTGCTGCTTCCATCAAACCGTCTGCGCGTGGCGAACTGGAAATTACCGATGTCAATCGCACCTATCTGGCGCGCGGCGAGTTGAATGTCGAATTGATGGGGCGCGGCATGGCGTGGCTGGATACCGGCACGCACGAGTCATTGCTGGAAGCTGGGCAGTTCATTGCGACGATCGAAAATCGTCAGGGCCTGAAAGTCGCCTGTCCGGAAGAGATTGCGTTTCGCAAGGGTTATATCGATGCCGCGAAACTGGAACAGCTTGCAGAACCACTGAAGAAGAATGGCTATGGTCGTTATCTGATGCGCATACTTGACGATAAAGTATTTTGATTATGAATGTTGTGAGTATGGCGATTCCTGATGTGCTGTTGATCGAACCGAAAGTGTTCGGCGACGATAGAGGGTTTTTCTTCGAGAGTTTCAATGAACAGCGTTTTGCTGCAGCCGTTGGCAAAACGGTTGAGTTTGTACAGGACAATCACTCCAAGTCTGCGCGTGGGGTATTGCGCGGTCTGCATTACCAGATACAACAGCCGCAGGGAAAACTGGTGCGCGTGGTGTCAGGAGAAGTCTTCGATGTCGCCGTCGATATCCGTAAAAGCTCGCCGACTTTCGGTTTGTGGGTGGGTGCCGTGCTGTCTGCCGAGAACAAGCGCCAGATGTGGATACCGGAAGGCTTTGCGCATGGTTTTGTCGTGACCAGCGATTCGGCTGAATTTTTGTACAAAACGACGGATTATTGGGCGCCAGAATATGAGCGTTGCATCGCCTGGAACGATCCTGCCATCGGCATAGAATGGCCGATCACTGGCAATCCGATTTTGTCGGGTAAGGATCAAAACGGTATGTTGCTCGCCGATGCCGAGGTTTTCGCTTGAAGATCCTGCTTACAGGAAAAACCGGCCAGGTCGGTTACGAACTGGAACGCACGCTGCAAGGTTTGGGCGAAATCGTTGCGCTTGATCGGCAGCAGATGGATCTGGCGAATCTGGATCAGGTGCGCGACGTCATCCGTAGCGTCAAGCCACAACTCATCATCAATCCGGCCGCTTATACGGCGGTTGATCTGGCCGAAAGCGCTCCCGATCTTGCGATGCGCATCAATGCCGATGCGCCGGGCGTGATGGCTGCCGAAGCGAAGAAGCTGGGCGCGGCGATGATTCATTATTCGACGGATTACGTTTTCGATGGCGAGAAGGCGGAAAGCTATACGGAAGAGGATGTACCACATCCGCAAAGTGTCTACGGCCGCAGCAAGCTGGCCGGCGAACAGGCCATACAGGCAGCAGGAATTCCGCATCTGATTTTGCGCACCAGCTGGATCTACGGTTTGCGTGGGAAGAATTTTTTACTGACGGTACAGCGTCTGGCGCAGGAACGCGATGAATTACGCATCGTGGCCGATCAGTTTGGTGCGCCGACCTGGTCTCGCACACTGGCTGAAGTGACTGCGCATGCGATTTGTCAATTGCAGGGCGGCGGTACGCAGGCCAACATTGATCACGCTGCCTGGTCGGCACATTCAGGTTTGTATCATGTGACTGCGCAAGGTCGAACGAGCTGGCACGGTTTCACGCAGGCTATCATCGCGCATTCGTCAGGCTTGAAACAGCCCAAGGTCACGCCGATCGCGACGCAGGATTATCCATTGCCAGCCAAACGCCCGCAAAATTCGGTACTGTCTTCGCAGCGTTTCATGCAGACGTTTTGCAGTTTGCCGGAGTGGGATGCGGCATTGAAGCTGTGTGTGGATTGAGAACGGTCGAATAAGCCGAATCGCTTACCTAATAGATAAAGGCTGCTGTTGATCACGATGTACGTGAGCAACAGCAGCCTTTGATGTTTTAAGGCTCAGGAAACGAGCCTTCGCTATGTGCTTACTTGTAGCCGACCCGATCCAGAATACGCTGTGCCGCAATCTGGTTTTTGCCGATGGCAGCAACAGAAACATTTTCCATCTTGAACTTTCCGAGTGCGGCTAGAGCAGGATTTTTCACCGGGGTTTTTGCCACTGCTGGCCATTCGTTATTGCCTTCTGCAAAGTAACCTTGCGCTTCGTCGCTGGCCAGATATTCCAGGAACTTCACGGCAGCTTCGCGATGCGGAGCATTCTTCGCAACACCGCCACCGGCAATGTTGAAATGCGTGCCGCTGGTTTGTGCATTCGGCCAGATGAAGCCGACGTTTTTCATTGCTGCGATATCTTCCGGCTTGGTCGAACGCAGCAGGCGTACGTAATAGTAGGAATTGGCAATCGCTACACCGCATTCACCGGAAGCGACGCCCTTGATCTGATCGGTATCGCCACCGCGTGGAGGGCGGGAAAAATTGGCCACCATGCCTTTGGCCCATTGTTCCGTCGCTTTTTCACCATCGCGTTCTATCATCGAACCGATCAGCGACAGATTGTAAGGATGGGAACCGGAACGGGTACAGACCTTGCCCTTGTTGACAGGATTGGCCAGCGATTCATAGGTTGCGACATCGGCAGGGTTGACCTTGTCCTTGTTATAGACGATCACGCGTGCACGTGTCGAGAAACCGAACCATTCCGGTCCCTTGCCATCGTCCTTGCCGCGCAGATTGGCCGGAATGCGTGCATTCAGGATTTTCGATTGCACCGGCTGGAAAAAACCTTCAATTTCGGCGCGCCAGATGCGTGCAGCATCGACCATCACGATGACATCGGCCGGACTGTTTTTGCCTTCATTTTTAAGGCGTTCAAATAGCGCATTGTCGTCCGCTTCGATGCGATTGATCTTGATGCCCGTTTGCTTGGTGAAATTGGCATACAGGATTTCGTCTGTCTGGTAATGGCGGGCGGAGTACAGATTCAATTCCTTGTCTTGAGCCTGTACTGCCGATGCTGACAAAGTGATCATGGCAAGAAGAGATGCGATGGGAAATCTCATGTTTTTCCTTATGATTTAATGATTTTTTAACTTGAGAAAGTATATAGTGATCACCCACCTAAATGCAAATTATTCTCAATTGGAGATTGGTGCATGATGAAACACGGATGTAATTTTCGTCATTTCAAACGCACCTGCCAAAAAAAGGTAACCTTCGTACTTTGCAAATTAGCGCTTTTTCCCATGTCCCGTATCTCCCACTCCCTATCCCGTTTTTCCAGCGTCATCCTGTCATGCATTGCATTATCGATTGCAGGTTGTTCCACACTCATGCCATTCACATCGGAACCGGCCGTGCCAGCGGTGGTGCCGGCAAAATCCGGAGCGCCGATCAAAATCGCGCTGGTACTGGGCGGCGGCGCAGCGCGCGGGTTTGCGCATATAGGGGTAATCAAGGCTCTGGAATCGCAAGGAATAGTGCCGGACATGGTGGTCGGCACGAGCGCAGGCAGTCTGGTCGGCGCTTTGTATGCGGCTGGCAACAATGGGTTTGCCTTGCATAAAATGGCGCTGGCAATGGATGAGGCCGCCATCTCTGACTGGTCGGTGCCTTTCTTTGCCAAATCGAGCGGCGTATTGAAAGGCGATGCGCTGCAGAATTACGTCAATAAATCGGTGCGCAATGTCACCATCGAGAAAATGAAAATCCCGTTTGCTGCAGTGGCTACGGATTTGAATACCGGTCTTCCGATTCTTTTCCAGCGCGGCAATACCGGATTGGCTGTGCGTGCCTCATCGGCAGTTCCCGGACTTTTTCAGCCGGTGAAGATAGGCGAGCGCATGTATGTTGACGGCGGTCTGGTGGCGCCGGTGCCGGTGCATTTTGCGCGTGAAATGGGGGCGGATTTCATTATCGCCGTGAATATTTCGGTGCAGCCGGAGGCGCAACTTGCTTCCAGTTCGGTCGATGTACTGCTGCAAACCTTTGCCATCATGGGACAAAGCATCAACAATTATGAATTGAAGGATGCCGATATCGTAATTCGCCCCGGACTCGGCATGATGAAAGGCAACGATTTCAACGGCCGCAATCTGGCGGTGCTGGCCGGCGAACAGGCGGCGATGGCGCTGATGCCCGAGATCAAGCGCAAACTCAAAATCAGACGTGAACGGTAAATGGCAGATGAAAAAAAACCGCACGATTCAGTGCGGTTTTTATTTGTGTGCAGAAAAATGCTTACTGATCCTGATCGCTGATGCGGCGGCCGCCGTTAAAGCGTTTTTTCCAGTATGCGACATCCATGCTTTCAATTCTTACCTGGCCGCCGGGGGAGGGCGCATGGATGAATTTTCGATCGCCCAGGTAGATGCCAACATGGGAAAAGCCGCGTTTCAGAGTATTGTAAAAAACCAGATCGCCGGGCTGCAGATCTTTTTTATCGATATGCTCGCCGACCCGGCTGATTTCCACCGAGGTGCGCGGCAAGTCCTTGCCCCAGGCTTCCTTGAATATATGCTGAACCAGGCCGCTGCAATCAAGACCGTTTTCCGGCGTGGAGCCGCCGTACTTGTAGCGTATACCCAGCATGCCCATGGCCTGCAAGGCCAGTTCTGAAGCGCGATGTGTCAAATCCTGCAATTTGCTGATCGGCTTGTCGGTTTCCTGTATGAGTAGATCACTACTCCAAGCGGCCGAAGTCGCCATCAAGCTGAGCGCGAATATGGCTGAGCACGCTAATTTGAACGTGAGTAGAGGTCGTTGAAAAAATGTCATTAATTGCAATTTCATTCAATGGGACTGAGGGAATGTAAGGCAATCTGGAAGTGCTGTCAAAATTTATTGGCTGGCGTTATGCTGTTACCAACATTGAAAAGGGCTAATTTGCATGCTGAATGATTCGTATCGCGATATTTCGTTGAAGCCGCGTATTTTGATTGCCGACGATTCCCGCATCGTGCGTGCGACCCTGATCAAGCACATTGAAGGCATGTTTGAATTCCGTGAAGCGCTGGATGGCGAGCAGGCCTGGGAAATGTTGCTGATTGATCCCAGCATCCGCGTCGTGATCTCGGACCTGACCATGCCCAAGCTCGACGGCTATGGACTCCTGAAACGCATACGTTCGTCAAAAATAGGTCGCATACGCACGATGCCGGTTGTGGTTGTCTCGGGTAGCGACGAGCAGGCCGAACGCGATCGGGCCAAGGCGGCGGGTGCCACTGACCTGATCACCAAGGGCATAGGCACCGGACAGCTTTTGTCACGACTGGATATTCTTTCAAAACTGGTCAGCACCCAGAACGAGTTTGAGCGCGGTCTGGAAGCATTGGCCCAGCAAGTCGACAGCAATCATCACATAGCCCTGCTGTCGCCGGATGCATGGACCGTACAGGCAGAGGGGATGCGCGCCAGCGCAGTACGCCAGCACAGGAATTTTGTCGTGTTGAATGCGTGCATAGGCCTCAAGCATCTTGAGCTGGAAGGCTATCCGTCGTTGCCGCCGCACAGCATCATCAATGCCATCGGCCAGCTTTTGCATCGCACGGTGCGACAAACCGATTGCGTTGCGCGTACCGGAGAAATCGAGTTCACGATTGCCACCGGCAGCATACATTTCGATTCCGCCCGCCATTTTGCCGAGCGCGTTTGCCGCGCGATTGCACATGCCAACCTGATCAAGGATGGGCAGATGGCCCTGATTGCGAGTTGTGGCGTTGTTTCGATCAGTGAATACGCCGAAGAAACTGCAGCGACTACAGGAACGCTGGACGCCATGATGGTGGTGGCAAAAAAACGCGCCTTGCTGGGCTTGCAAAATGCGATTACCGGGGTAATCGGCGCGCAGGAAGAAGCGTTATTGGAACAAGGCGGGCATTTGCCGGATATGCAGCTTCCTGTTGCCGCTTCGGTAGCGTCAAACAGTGAGGCCGATTTGTCGATGGATCTGGCTACCTTGCTCCGCTGGATTAAAGAGGGGCGGGAAGCCGAGGTGCTGGCGCATATAGGCAAGATGTCTGGCGAATTGCAGCCTCTGGTGGATTTGCTGTTGAAGCAACACAAGGTCTAGAACCTTCATCAAGGTTTTCCAGGTGTTTGATACGAATCCATCAATTTTGTTAATGAGCAAGTTACGCCAGAGTCATTGGCATCGATTAAAGCTATTTTTCAGATTCGTGCCGTAAATGTTCGCCGCGACGGTCGATCAACGTTGCCCTGACGCTTTTTGCATGATATTCCATCAGCATGATTTTGAAATTTCCCGGCACGGTCGGGTCATTGGTCAAACTATGCAGCAACTGGGATTGTATAAACATGGTTTGCTTTTTCAGCATTTCGCAATCCAGGTTCGGCACTCCTTGATTCATCTTGGCAACCAGACTCAATACGTCGCGTTTAAATCGATATAAAGGGGAGTGCAAAAGAATGTTTTCAACATGCGGCGTTGATTTTTTGCCGACATTTTCCTGCCTGGGCTTTTTTTCAGCTTCACGAGGGGGTGGTAGATGAGGTGTCACATCGCGTTTGAAGAACATATCTTTTCCTTTCTGCTGCAAAAGGACAATATGGTTACGTCAACCTTTTATGAATGTTGCCATCCAATAACAAAAAATTACATCAGGCTTCGTAGGTACATTTGCCTTTGATCCCAGGCACACCGAAATGGTACGCGGCAAGATTTGTAGGCATTACTAAATATACGCCGACTTGCTAAATAGAAAAGTTAATTTAAGTTAATTTATTGGAAATTGTAGTTACTCCCGATAAAAACAACGATGCCTTACAATACATTTTTCTTTCAGAGGAGTTCCCATGCAATCAAAACAAATATTGACGCTTGAAGATGTAAAAAAAATTGCGGCAGCAGCAGAGACCGAAGCGACGTTGAATAAATGGAATGTCACGATTGCCATCGTGGATGATGGCGGGCATTTGCTGTGGTTGCAACGCATGGATGGTGCCGCACCGATTTCATCCCATATCGCGCCGGCCAAGGCAAAGACGGCCGCATTGGGTCGCCGTGAATCCAAGGTTTATGAAGACATCATCAATAACGGTCGCTTCTCGTTCATGACTGCGCCGACGCTGGAAGGCATGCTGGAGGGTGGCGTACCTGTCATCATCAACGGCCAATGTCTGGGCGCTGTCGGCGTATCGGGTGTGAAATCGACTGAAGACGTGCAAATTGCCAAAGCTGGCCTGATTGCGATTGGCGCCTGATATTGCCGGCCTGGTTTTGCCGGGCTGACATTGCAGGCATCCGTCATGTAAATGCCCTCGCAGGAGCCGATCAGGTTGCCAGTCGAGGGCATTTTGCGCTATAATTCGGCGGTTTAGCTAATTTTACTCCGCTGTAGCGCATACCCATTTCCCATCGTCTCAATACGACTAGTAGAACCCCTTGATCGAGCGCATAGTCTCGGTTCAGCAAGCGCGCAAGCTGCGCGGGTTTCGGCGGTCGATCTGGCGCAGCGCAACGGCGGTAACAACATCAGGAGTTTCCCCTTGCCGCCATTCTTTTCCGGCCCTACCGTTCCGGCCATCCTAGCGCTAGCGGACGGGTCGATTTTCAAAGGTTTTTCAATTGGTGCGCCGGGTCATACGATCGGTGAAGTCGTTTTCAACACCTCGATGACCGGTTATCAGGAAATCCTCACCGATCCGAGCTACAGTAATCAGCTTGTTACCCTGACTTATCCGCACATCGGCAATACCGGCGTCAATGCCGAAGATGTCGAATCGTTCAAGATACATGCGGCCGGTTTGATCATCAAGGATCTGCCGATCCTGGTTTCCAATTTCCGTTCGACGCAAACACTGTCCGATTATCTGAAATCGGAAAATATCATCGGTATTGCAGGCATCGACACTCGCAAGCTGACACGTATCCTGCGTGAAAAAGGTGCGCAAAGCGGTGCCATTCTGGCAGGCGAAGATGCTACAGCTGAAAAAGCGTTGGCCTTGGCCAAAACCTTCGGCGGTCTGGCTGGTCTGGATCTGGCGAAAGTGGTATCGACCAAAGCATCGTATCCATGGAATGAAACCGAATGGAAACTCGGCAAAGGCTATGGCAAGCAGATCACGCCTAAATACCATGTGGTCGCTTACGATTACGGCGTCAAATTCAATATCCTGCGCATGCTGGCCGAGCGTGGCTGCAAGGTGACGGTGCTGCCGGCACAGGCGACTGCCGCCGAAGCCTTGGCGCTGAAGCCGGATGGCATCTTCCTGTCGAATGGTCCCGGCGATCCGGAACCGTGCGATTACGCCATTGCGGCGACCAAAGAGTTGATCGAACGCGGCATTCCGCTGTTCGGTATCTGTCTCGGTCACCAGATCATGGCGCTGGCATCCGGTGCGAAAACGTTCAAGATGGGTTTCGGTCATCACGGCGCCAATCATCCGGTGCAGGATCTGGATAGCAAAAAAGTGTTGATCACGTCTCAAAACCACGGTTTTGCAGTCGATGCCGCGACCTTGCCGGCCAATTGCCGCGTGACACATGTTTCATTATTTGACGGTTCGCTGCAGGGTTTCGAGCGTACCGACCAGCCGGCGTTCTGTTTCCAGGGTCACCCGGAAGCATCGCCAGGCCCGCATGACATCGCCCCCTTGTTTGATCGCTTTGTGGCGATGATGGAGAAGAATAAAAATGCCTAAACGCAGCGATATTAAAAGTATTTTGATTATTGGCGCAGGCCCGATCGTTATCGGTCAGGCTTGCGAATTCGACTATTCCGGTGCCCAAGCATGTAAAGCACTGCGCGAAGAAGGTTACAAAGTCATTCTGGTCAACAGCAATCCTGCGACCATCATGACCGATCCGGAAATGGCCGATGTGACTTATATCGAGCCGATTACCTGGCAAGCAGTCGAACGCATTATCGATAAAGAACGTCCGGACGCGATCCTGCCGACGATGGGTGGCCAGACCGCGCTGAATTGCGCGCTGGACCTGCATCACAACGGTGTGTTGACCAAGTACGGTTGCGAACTGATCGGTGCTTCGCCGGAAGCGATCGACAAGGCGGAAGACCGCTCCAAGTTCAAGGATGCGATGACCAAGATCGGTCTGGGTTCCGCACGTTCCGGCGTCGCGCACACACTGGAAGAGTCGTGGGCAGTGCAGAAGGAACTCGGCTTTCCATCCATCATTCGCCCATCGTTTACGATGGGTGGTAGTGGCGGCGGTATTGCTTACAACGCGGAAGAATTCGAAGCGATTTGCAAACGCGGTCTGGAAGCGTCGCCAACGTCCGAATTGCTGATTGAAGAATCGCTGATCGGCTGGAAAGAATTCGAAATGGAAGTTGTGCGCGACAAGGCGGACAACTGCATCATCGTCTGCTCGATCGAAAATCTGGATCCTATGGGCGTCCACACCGGTGACTCGATCACGGTGGCGCCGGCGCAAACGCTGACTGACAAGGAATACCAGATCATGCGTAACGCATCGATCGCGGTGCTGCGCGAAATCGGTGTCGATACCGGTGGCTCTAACGTGCAGTTTGCGATCAATCCGGAAGACGGCCGCATGATCATTATCGAGATGAATCCGCGCGTATCGCGTTCATCCGCGCTGGCCTCGAAGGCAACCGGTTTCCCGATCGCGAAGATCGCTGCCAAGCTGGCAGTCGGCTTCACACTCGATGAGCTGCGCAATGAAATTACCGGTGGTGCAACCCCGGCATCGTTCGAGCCTTCCATCGATTACGTCGTTACCAAGATTCCACGCTTTGCGTTTGAAAAATTCCCGCAAGCTGACAGCCACCTGACCACGCAAATGAAATCAGTTGGCGAAGTGATGGCGATTGGTCGTACCTTCCAGGAATCCTTCCAGAAAGCCTTGCGCGGCCTGGAAGTCGGCGTCGATGGCATGAATGAAAAAACCACCGACCGCGAAACAATAGAAGAAGAACTTGGCGAGCCTGGACCGGAGCGTATCTGGTACGTTGGCGACGCATTCGCACAGGGTTTCTCGCTGGAAGAAGTGCATGGCTTGACGCACATCGATCCGTGGTTCCTTGCGCAAATCAAGGAAATCATCGATATCGAACTGTGGCTGGACACGCAATCCCTGAACGCGATCGATAAAGACACGCTGTTCAAGTTGAAGCAAAAAGGTTTTGCTGATCGTCGTCTGGCTAAATTGCTGAAGACTACCGACAAGGCAGTGCGTGAACAACGTCATGCGATGAATATTCGCCCGGTCTACAAGCGCGTTGATACTTGCGCTGGCGAATTTGCCACCAACACTGCGTACATGTATTCGACGTACGAAGAAGAGTGCGAAGCGCAGCCGACCAACAAGAAAAAGATCATGGTGCTGGGCGGCGGTCCTAACCGTATCGGCCAGGGTATCGAATTCGATTATTGCTGTGTACATGCTGCACTGGCATTGCGTGAAGACGGTTACGAAACCATCATGGTCAACTGTAATCCGGAAACCGTTTCCACCGATTACGATACGTCCGATCGTTTGTACTTTGAGCCACTGACGCTGGAAGATGTGCTGGAAATCGTCGCGCTGGAAAAACCATACGGCGTGATCGTGCAATATGGCGGCCAGACTCCATTGAAACTGGCGCTCGATCTGGAAGCCAATGGCGTGCCTATCGTCGGCACCTCACCGGACATGATCGATGCGGCAGAAGATCGCGAGCGCTTCCAGAAGCTGTTGAACGATCTGGGATTACGTCAGCCGCCGAACCGTACTGCACGTACTGAAGAAGATGCATTACGTCTGGCGCAGGAAATCGGCTATCCGCTGGTGGTGCGTCCATCGTATGTTCTCGGTGGCCGCGCGATGGAAATCGTGCATGAGCAGCGTGATCTCGAACGTTATATGCGTGAAGCGGTCAAGGTGTCGCACGATTCGCCGGTATTGCTGGATCGCTTCCTGAACGACGCGATTGAAGTAGACGTCGATTGCCTGTCTGACGGCGAACGTACCTTCATCGGCGGCGTGATGGAGCATATCGAACAGGCCGGCGTGCACTCGGGTGATTCCGCATGTTCGCTGCCGCCGTATTCGTTATCGCAAGAAACCATCGCCGAACTGAAACGTCAGACTTCGCTGATGGCCAAAGGCTTGAGCGTTGTCGGCCTGATGAATGTACAGTTCGCCATTCAAAAACAGGAAATCGACGGCAAGTTGCAGGATGTCGTGTTTGTGCTGGAAGTCAATCCGCGCGCTTCGCGTACCGTGCCGTATGTATCGAAAGCCACCGGCTTGCAACTCGCCAAGATCGCGGCACGTTGCATGGTCGGTCAATCGCTGGATAGCCAGGGTATCTTCAACGAAGTTATTCCTGAATACTTCAGCGTCAAGGAAGCCGTGTTCCCGTTCGTCAAATTCCCGGGCGTCGATACCATTCTCGGACCTGAAATGAAATCGACCGGTGAAGTGATGGGCGTAGGTAAAACCTTTGGCGAAGCCTTTGTCAAATCGCAACTCGGTGCCAGCATCAAGTTGCCGCGTTCGGGCAAGGTATTTCTGAGCGTCAAGGCCAGCGACAAGCCGCGTGCGGTTCAAGTAGCCAAAGATCTGGTCGAGATCGGTTTCTCCGTGGTCGCTACCAAGGGTACTGCAGCGGCAATCAGCGCTGCCGGTATCGAAGTGACATCGGTCAACAAAGTGGCAGAGGGCAGGCCGCATATTGTCGACATGATCAAGAACAATGAAATTGCTCTGGTCATTAACACGGTGGAAGAAAAGCGCAGTGCGATTATCGACTCCCGCACGATTCGCACTTCAGCATTGGCAGCGCGCGTCACGACGTTCACAACGATCGCCGGTGCCGAAGCAGCAGTGGAAGGCATGGCCCATCTGGACGAGTTGCACGTCTATGATTTACAAGGCCTGCATAAAACCTTACACTAAGCCGATATACAGTTAGATCCTAACCACAGAGGTCACAGACGGCACCCATTATCGGTGTCAGCTGCGACCTCTGTGGTTTTCCACTTTTACGGATGGAAGCTATGACCACACCAATTACTCCACACGGTGCCAACCTCATGAAAGAGGAATTGCATCGCCTGAAAACTAAAGAACGGCCATGGGTTATTAATGCCATTGCCGAAGCGCGTGCGCAAGGCGATCTGTCTGAAAATGCAGATTACGATGCCGCCAAGGAAAAACAGAGTTTTATCGAAGGAAGAATTGCCGATCTGGAAGGCAAGCTCGGTACTTCGCAGATTATCGATCCAACCACGCTGGAAGCTGATGGCCGCATTGTGTTTGCCGCTACCGTGGATCTGGAAGATCTGGATTCGGGTGACAAGGTAACGTATCAAATCGTCGGCATTGATGAAGCGGACTTGAAGGAAAAGAAGGTTTCCATCACGTCGCCGATTGCCCGCGCCATGATAGGCAAATCAGTCGGCGATGTCGTGGCAGTGGAAGCGCCAGCCGGCATCCGCGAATACGAAGTCCTGCAAGTCCGGTATATCTGATGTTTCTGTCGCGCGCACGCCTGCTGATTGCGACCTTCTGGGTGGGAACCCTCTGGGCCGTGGGCTTTGTCGTTGCGCCGACCTTGTTCTCTACTCTCAGCGATCGGGCTTTGGCCGGCACGATCGCCGGCAACCTGTTTCGTGTGACGGCATGGCTATCGATGTTTTGCGCAGCCGCCTTGCTTGCACTGCTGTTTCAGGCAGCACGCAAGGAGCAGGAGAAAACATCGAAAACCGTGTTGTGGCTGATTGCCGGTATGGTCGCATGTACCTTGATCGGCTATTTCGGCGTCCAACCTTACATAGCCGAGTTGCGCCTGGTTCTGCATAGCGTTACCGACGCAGCATTGCTGGCCGCTGCCAAAAAACAGTTTGGCATCATGCATGGGATTTCGACCGGGGTGTATGTCATACAGAGCCTGTTTGGCGCTGCATTGATCGTTAAACTTCGTTGAAGTTTAACGATCAGGTTTTATCGTCCGAGCGACGATTTTTTTTGGCTGGTTTGACGCGGCTTGGCGCGTTTGATCGAACCGCCTTGCGTCACGCGTTCATTCCCTTTTACCATCACTTTTGTCACTGACGGACGCTTGGTGCCGCTAGGACTTGGTTTGACGATGGTGACTTCGCGCATGCCCTTGCCACGGGTTTCGCTGCGTTCTTTCACTACTTCTTTCTTGGGACGATAGATCACAAGCAATTTGCCGATGTGCTGGATAGGCGCAGTATCGAGTTTTTCGCAGATGGTGTCGTAGATGGCGACGCGCGCTTCGCGGTCGTCGCCGAATACGCGGACCTTGATCAAACCGTGGGAGTCGAGGCTGGCGTCGATTTCCTTGAGGACGCCAGGCGTCAAGCCGGCTTCCCCGATAATGACGACAGGGCTGAGAGCATGCGCTTCAGCGCGTAAGGAGCTGCGCTCGGCCGGAGTAAGTTTCAACATATATGGCAGTGGTGTCGGGGATAATTTATCGCGGCGCTGATTGCAAACCTGACAAACTTTGTCCCACAGTATTTAAAACTAGTATTCTACGCGAATGGCAAAGAAGAAATTAAACAAAAACTGGCTGCACGATCATATTAACGACCCGTATGTGAAGCTGGCGCAGAAAGAAGGCTATCGCGCACGTGCGGTATACAAGTTGAAGGAAATCGACGAAAGCGAAAAATTGATCAAGCCCGGTCAAATCATCGTCGATCTGGGTTGCACGCCGGGAAGCTGGTCGCAATATGTGCGCAACAAACTCTCAGGCAGCGTGGGTGGCGGCATCAATGGCATCATCATCGGTCTGGATATGCTGGAGATGGAACCGATTGCCGACGTCCATTATATTCAGGGCGATTTCCGCGAACAGGATGTGCTGGAGCAGTTGGAGGTGGTGCTGGCCGGGCGCAAGGTTGATCTTGTGTTATCGGATATGGCACCCAATCTGTCCGGCATTGCAGTTGCAGATGCCGCCCGGATGATGGATATTATCGAACTGGCCATCGATTTCGCACAACATCATATGAAACCTAGCGGTTCTTTGCTGGTGAAGTGTTTCAATGGTTCCGGTTTTAACGAAATCGTCGAAAAATTCAGACATGAATTCAAAACTGTTACCCAGAAAAAACCGAAAGCCAGTCGTGATAAATCTTCGGAAATTTTTTTACTGGGAAAAACGCTAAAAAATCCGCTTTAACAAAAGCTTAACTCTTGTTTATAGTGGCTTTAACCATATATCAGATACTGCAAGCCTTGCTGATTCCGAGTAGAATCGAACTTACATTTTAGTAAAAAAGGCGCTTTTCGCGTCCAAGGAGTTTTAGTGAATAACATGTTTTCCAAGGCCGCCATCTGGGTGGTGATCGGGATGGTACTTTTCACCGTATTCAAGCAGTTCGATGGCCGTACTGTATCGGGTGCGGCGACGGCGATTCCCTATTCGGATTTCCTGGACGAAGTAAAAAGCAAGCGCATCAAAGAAGCCACGATTGAAGATCGCACGATTGTTGCGACTACCACCGAGGGCAAAAAAATCAAATCCGCGATCACCTATCTGGACCGCGGTCTGATCGGCGATCTGGTCAACAATGGCGTGAAGTTCGACGTCAAGCAGCCGGAAGAGCAGTCCTTCCTTTCGCAAATTTTCATTTCCTGGTTCCCGATGCTGTTGCTGATCGGTGTCTGGGTCTTCTTCATGCGACAGATGCAGGGTGGCGGCAAGGGCGGGGCGTTCTCGTTCGGCAAGTCCAAGGCGCGTCTGCTGGATGACACGACGAATACCGTGACCTTTGCAGATGTTGCCGGTTGTGACGAGGCAAAAGAAGAAGTGACTGAACTGGTTGAGTTTTTGCGCGATCCGACCCGCTTCCAGAAACTGGGTGGACGCATTCCACGCGGCGTGTTGCTGGTGGGGCCTCCAGGTACTGGTAAAACCTTGCTGGCACGTGCGATTGCGGGTGAAGCCAAGGTTCCTTTCTTTTCCATTTCAGGTTCGGATTTCGTCGAGATGTTTGTCGGTGTCGGTGCCTCGCGCGTACGCGACATGTTCGATAACGCAAAAAAACACGCTCCCTGCATCATCTTTATCGATGAAATCGATGCGGTTGGCCGTCATCGCGGCGCCGGTATGGGCGGCGGTAATGATGAGCGTGAACAAACGCTGAATCAAATGCTGGTCGAGATGGACGGTTTTGAGCCTAACGCTGGCGTGATCGTGGTCGCCGCAACCAACCGCGCTGACGTGCTGGATAAAGCATTGCTGCGTCCAGGTCGTTTTGATCGACAGGTGATCGTTGGTTTGCCTGACATTCGTGGTCGCGAACAGATCTTGATGGTGCACATGCGCAAGGTGCCTATCGCGACTGACGTTAAAGCCGATATTCTGGCACGCGGTACACCAGGCTTCTCCGGCGCTGATCTGGCCAATCTGGTCAACGAAGCTGCCTTGTTTGCTGCACGTCGCAACAAGCGTCTGGTCGAGATGCAGGATTTCGAAGATGCGAAAGACAAGATCGTCATGGGCCCGGAACGCAAGTCGGCTGTCATGCGCGAAGAAGAACGTCGCAATACTGCTTACCATGAGTCCGGTCACGCAGTCGTTGCCAAGCTCTTGCCTAAAGCAGATCCAGTGCACAAGGTCACCATCATGCCGCGTGGTTTTGCACTCGGTTTGACCTGGCAATTGCCTGAGCATGATCGCGTCAATATGTACAAGGACAAGATGTTGGAAGAAATTTCAATCCTGTTCGGCGGGCGTATTGCGGAAGAGGTTTTCATGCACCAGATGTCGACCGGTGCATCGAATGACTTTGAACGTGCAACCAAGCTGGCACGTGCGATGGTGACGCGTTACGGCATGTCGGAAAGCCTGGGTACGATGGTGTACGAAGATACCGAGCAGGATGCCTATTTCGGACGTTCGTCAGCAAAAACCGTTTCTGAAGCGACGCAGCAAAAAGTCGATACGGAAATCCGCACGATTCTGGATACGCAATATGCGTTGTCGCGCAAGTTGATCGAAGACAATCGCGACAAGGTTGAGTTGATGGCAAAGACCCTGCTGGATTGGGAAACCATCGACTCCGACCAGATCAACGACATCATGGAAGGACGGGAGCCGCGTCAGCCTAAATATGGCATCCCGGTCAAGCGTGCAACGTCTGATACTCCTTCGAGTGGCGTTCCGCCAAATGCAACCGCGCCGGATGCACCGGCAGCGCCCGCCGCGTAATAAGTATTTCGCGCATGGGGTCAGCGGTAGTGTATTAATACAGGGTGAGGAGCAATCCTCGCCCTTTTTATTTTTTCAGTGAATCATGCAAACTCATTTGCAATGCGGGCGTTACAGCCTTCCCGTGGCGGCAACTTCGCGCCCTTTGGTCATGGGCATCTTGAATGTCACGCCCGATTCTTTTTCCGATGCGGGCAAATACCATGCTCTGGATGCGGCGATTTCGCATGCCGAGGAAATGATTGCAGCCGGCGTGGACATCATCGATATCGGTGGCGAGTCTACGCGCCCCGGCTCGCAAACAGTGTCATTGCAGAATGAACTCGATCGCGTGATGCCGCTGGTGTATGCGTTGCGCGATTGCGGCAAGCCGCTTTCCATCGATACCTACAAACCGGAAGTGATGCGCCAAACCATTGCAGCCGGTGTCGACATGGTTAACGATGTCAACGGTTTCCGTGCGCCGGGTGCGCTGGAAGCGGTGGCCGATGCGGATTGCGCACTGTGCATCATGCACATGCAAAAAGATCCGCAAAGCATGCAGTTGAAACCCGAATATGAAAATGTGGTGGCTGATGTGACCGCATTTTTACGCGAACGGATAGCGGCGATTGCGCAGATGAACATTGCGCGGGAGCGCCTGTGCATAGATCCGGGATTCGGTTTTGGAAAATCGCTTGCGCATAACATCGCCTTGCTGAAAAATATCGGACAGTTGCAGGCAACACTGGATCTGCCCTTGCTGGCCGGTCTGTCGCGCAAGTCCATGATAGGTGCATTGCTGGAGAAGCCTGTCGAACGGCGTATGGCTGGCAGTCTTGCAGGCGCTTTAGCCTGTGTCGCACAAGGTGCACGTATCGTACGCGTGCATGATGTCGCTGAAACGGTGGATGCATTGACCGTGTGGCACGCAATCAACCAATAACAAATTCAAACTAAAAATGACAAGAAAATATTTCGGTACCGATGGTGTACGCGGCAAAGTAGGTGTTTCTCCGATCACCCCGGACTTCGTGATGCGCCTGGGCTATGCCGCCGGCAGCGTACTGACCAAATTTGAAACTACCAAAACACCGGGCAGCCGGCCGACGGTATTGATAGGCAAGGACACGCGCATTTCCGGTTACATGCTGGAGGCGGCACTGGAAGCAGGTTTCTCCGCTGCCGGAGTGGACGTCATGCTGGCCGGACCTGTACCGACGCCGGCTGTGGCATACCTGACGCGCACATTGCGTCTGTCTGCCGGTGTCGTCATCTCTGCCTCGCACAATCCTTACGACGATAACGGCATCAAGTTCTTTTCCGCTTCCGGCAATAAATTAGCTGATGCCACTGAGCTGGAAATTGAGGCTGCACTGGATGTGCCTATGTCATGTGTAGCATCGGAAAAGCTGGGTCGTGTCAAACGTCTGGACGATGCGCGCGGGCGTTATATCGAATTCTGCAAAAGCACTTTCCCGAATGAGCTGGATTTGCGCGGCACGAAAATCGTCGTCGATTGCGCGCATGGTGCGGCCTACCATATCGCGCCCGATGTTTTTCACGAGCTGGGTGCAGAGGTCGTGGCAATCGGCAATCAGCCTAGCGGCTTCAATATCAACGATAAGGTGGGCGCCACGGCACCGGCCGCTCTGGTCGAAGCAGTACGCGCCAACCAGGCAGACATCGGAATTGCACTCGATGGCGACGCCGATCGTTTGATCGTGGTCGATGCATCCGGCCGTATTTTCACTGGCGATGAGATGCTCTACATCATGGTCAAGGATCGCATGAGTGTGCAGACTGTTGCAGGTGCGGTCGGCACGTTGATGACGAATATGGCGCTGGAAGTGGCGTTCAAGAAAATGGGTATCGGCTTCGTCCGTGCCAATGTCGGCGACCGCTATGTGCTGGAAGCCCTGCAGGAACGCGGCTGGTTGCTGGGCGGAGAAGGTTCTGGCCATATGCTGTTTCTGGACAAGCACACGACTGGCGACGGTATCATTTCTGCGCTGCAAATTCTGTCTGCATTGAAACGCAGCGGCAAGACCCTGGCGCAATTGACGGCGGATATCGCGATGTTTCCGCAAACGTTGATCAATGTAAAGGTAAGGCCCGGTTTCGACTGGAAGAAGAATGCCGGTTTGCTGGCTGAAAAAGAACAGGTTGAAGCAGAGTTGGGCGATGAAGGTCGCGTCCTGATCCGTGCTTCCGGAACTGAGCCATTGATCCGTGTCATGGTCGAAGCAAAGAATGGTGAAACGGCCGATAAAATGGCGCGCCGAATCGCCGCTACATTAACGGTATAAGTTTTTGCAAAATGTTGATGTCGATTTCACTTTAGTCGTTGACTGATGTCGGATATTGAAGTATTATTTCGTTCTTCGGAGTGTAGCGCAGCCCGGTAGCGCACCTGGTTTGGGACCAGGGGGTCCAAGGTTCGAATCCTTGTACTCCGACCAGAATTTAAAGGACTAGCCTAATCGCTAGTCCTTTTTTTTGTCTGAATTTTTATCCATTATTTCCAATGCTCAATGACGGGCATTCGGCTTGTTGCTCATCTGCTTTCTTTTGGCAAGCATGGATATTTCACGGTACTTATTCTTCGTTGCAACGGTGGTCCGGCGGCGATGCAGCAATCCGGATGAATGACATGGTATTGTTATCGTATTGATTTCAACGGGACGAAAACCATGCATGCAATGAGCTTATCTACGGCAGTTCCACCATCGTGTGTGTCATTCACTCCAGCAGTGCTGATCCGCGCCCACAAGGCGCCAGTGCCAGCGCCAGTTGAAGAACCTTTGCCGGGAGAGCATCCGGTTCCACAAGAAGAGCCGGTTCCATCGCCTAATCCGGAAGTGGACAATCCACAGCACACGCTTTCCTGATTTGCCGTCTCCATAAGAGTCTGATGATTTCAATTGACGTAAAAACGATCGAGGCTGCGTGATGGAAAAACAGCAAAACTGGAGCACCGAACAGTACAAGGGGATGGAAGTTCACGTCACGGTTTTACAAAAAGAGGGCGTGAAAGACAAATGGGACTATACGGTCAGAATTTGCGAGCCGGGAGTGGATGCGACAGCAGAAAGCGAACTGGCTGCAGAGTCTGGTGACGATGCGGATTATATTTCTGCGAATGAGGCTTTGGCGGCGGGTTTTGCCAAAGGATATGCAATGGTGAACGAGCTTAGAGAATAGAAGCTTGGGTTTTGACACTCAGTATTATTCTGCGACGTGGAATCAAAGTCAGCCAAAAATAATCAAGGCAGAGTCGAAAAATACGGAGTGCGAGTAGGAGGTGGTCTGCCCAGCAGGAATCGAACCTGCGACCCTCAGCTTAGAAGGCTGATGCTCTATCCAACTGAGCTATGGGCAGAAACGGTTTGCGGCGGCATGAAAAGTAATGCTGTACTGCTCAAAGAGCGCCTGACGGTATGCCGCAAAGGTGCTGCATTATGCCTTTTTTACCGTGAGGTTTCAATGCTGCAGACAGTGAGAAGCATGTTACGTCTCGATTATGTGCATCGCCTTGGCATCTTGAGTAGGGCAATCATCGTTTCAATCAAATTCAATGCTTTGAAATTTTTCACCGGATAAAGTGTAGATATCAGGTTGATATTTGCACGGCATCAAGAATTTAAATTCCGCATTAAAACTGCATTAAAAAATGCATCAAAAAGGAGCTTCCATGTCATCTCATCACGAAAAAATGTTGCACCAGGCGGTGCAACTTGCGCAAGAAAATCGCGAGCGAGGCGGACGGCCATTCGGCGCAGTATTGGCGATCGATAATGAAGTTATTGCAGTCGGTGTCAATAATATTGTGCATAGCCACGATCCGACGACACATGCAGAAATGGAAGCGATACGTAGCGCCAGCCAGCGCTTGGGACGGTCTAACCTGAAAGGCAGCGTGATCTATGCAAGTGGTCACCCATGCCCTATGTGTCTGGCTGCCATGGTCCTGACTAGTGTGGACGCTGTCTACTACGCATTTGACAATAAGGATGCGGCACCTTATGGGTTTTCCAGCGATGCGGCTTATCAAGCATTGAACTTGTCGCTGCTGTCGCCACCTTTGCCGCTTGTACGGCTCGATGTCGGCATCACTGCTGCGCAGTTGTATGGCGCGCAAGGCGAATGTGCGTAAGTTGATTTAATCTGAATCTGTTTAGCGCAATGCGGGATTGAGCAGGCCTGGCTTTGGTGACAGCAGATCTGGCAGAAGACCATGTTCGAGAAGGGCGGCTACTTAGCGTAATGGAAAATTGGTGCCGACATTTGCTGGATTGCACGCTTGCTATTCCAGTCGCCACTTCTCCAGGGTATTTGCGTTAGTCATTGACACTATGAGGTACTCGCAGTGATCGCCTCAATTTGATGGAGAATTTTTGCAATCATTGATAAGGCATTGAAGATGTGTATGCCTTTTTCAATAAGCTGTTAGCTTATTTCATTTTTTTCATTCACTATTTTTAACAAGCGCTCATCCATGCACTCACAAGCTCACGATCAGATTGTCGGCATTTTGCTGGCGGCGGGAAAAGGTGTGCGCTTTGATCCGTCCGGCGCGCAAAACAAATTGCTGCAAACGACCGTGAGCGGTGAAAAAGTCGTGATCGCAGCTGCAACAGCATTGCTGTCTGCGCTGCCGCTTGTCACCGCAGTTGTGCGCGACGTGAACGATGCAGTCGCCGTCGAATTATCAAACTTGGGGTGCCAGCTTGTTGCTTGTCCTGATGCGGACCAAGGCATGGGTATCTCTCTGGTTTGCGCATTAAAGCAAAACCGACATGCAGCAGGGTGGGTCATTGGCTTGGGTGACATGCCTGGAGTGCAAACGACAACGATTGCAGCGCTGGCAAACGAACTCAGGAATGGTGCCGATATAGTTGTGCCGTTTTATAAAGGCGCTCGAGGCAATCCGGTGGGTTTTGGTGCAAAGCACATATCAGAATTATTGCTCCTTGCCGGTGATCAGGGTGCACGCGCCTTATTGAAAACCCATCCGCTTGCAAGGGTCGAGGTCAATGATCCGGGTATCCATTACGACATCGATACTTCAGCAGATCTGGGATCTTCGGCTGGCTAGTTAAGGTGGGCCCGCAAAAGTGTTGGGGTCGGAAAGTATGTCGACGATCCGATCAAAGACCAGCCGGATGCGCGCCGGCACCGGTCCGCGTTGCGGGCGATAAACGTAGAGATCCCAAGGAACAGGCTGATAGTCGTCCAGCACAGTCACCAGGCGGCCGGAACGAATGTGCGGCTCTGCCTGATGATTCGATAATTGCCCGTAGCCGATCCCGGCCAGCACAGCATCACATTCCACTTCAGGATCGTCGCTAACCAGCGTTGGCGAAGCCAGGGTAAGCGGCTGGCTGTCGGCAAAATACCAGGGCCATATCCGTCCCGTATTGCCATCCATTAATGCCGTGGTTGGCAGCCCCAGTAAATCCTGGGGTGTGGTCGGTTTGCCCCGAGTGGCTACAAGTTCAGGGGTCGCAACGACAAAAAAAGAGACTTTTCCTACCGAACGTGCCACAAGGCGGCTGTCCCGCAGTGGGCCAATACGCACGCCGATATCTATTTTTTTATCGACGACATCGGCAAGCAGATTGGTCACGCCCAGCTCCAATTTGATTCCGGGATACTGGCGTATCAGCGGCAGCAGTAACTTCAACAGGTGGCGCCGTCCGATTGGACTTGGTGCAGTGATGCGCACCAAGCCTTCCAGGTTTGTATCCGATAGAGGATTGGTGTGATGAAATAGCTTGTCGACCCCCGTTACCATCTCGCGGGCATGCTCCGCCAACTGTGTGCCAAACTCGGTTATCTGGATGCCGCGGGTATTACGGTGAAAAAGAACTTCGCCCATCGCCTCTTCCAGCTCCTTGACTGCACGGGTGATCGCCTGGGGCGATGTTCCGAGACGGGCAGCAGCTTCCTTGAAGCTGCTTGCATCCGCTGCGGCGCAAAAAAGGCGAAGCATTTCCAGGCGATTCAGCATGTCTTGTTTCCCTTTTATTTCTTATATGGCGGCAAGCTATGCCAATAGAATTCCAGATTATGGAATTCTTAAATCTTAACATTTTCATTTATTGCTGGTTCGCGACTGCTGATACTAAGGACGCTATCCTGGTAATCCGCGTTTCATCCCCTCACTCTTTTTTTTAAATCATGGCAAATCTCAATATCAACGGCAAACAACATCAAATCGACCTGTCTGACGATACTCCCTTGCTGTGGGCATTACGTGACCACTTGGGGATGACCGGTACCAAATTTGGTTGCGGCATGGCTTTGTGCGGCGCATGCACGGTGCATCTCGATGGCCAGCCCATACGATCTTGCATCACACCGGTTTCCGCCGCAGCCGGGAAGCGGATTACCACCATCGAGGCAATGGCGGAGGATAGCGTCGGCAAAGCTGTGCAACAGGCGTGGACAGATCTTGGCGTACCGCAGTGCGGCTATTGCCAGTCAGGACAAATCATGTCCGCCACGGCGCTCTTGAAAACCACACCGCATCCGACCGATGCAGAAATTGATTCGGCGATGAGCGGCAATATTTGCCGATGCGGTACCTACACACGTATTCGCGCTGCGATCAAACAAGCCGCTGGAAAGAAAGGTTAAAAAAATGAGCACCGTATTTCAACCTGAAGATAAAGACAGCAATCTAGCCGCTGACCTGTCATTGCCCTCGATGACACGACGCACCTGGCTCAAAGGTGTAGGTGCGCTGACCGGCTTGGTACTGACCGTCGGCACATCCGGCATCGTGCGTGCAGCAAGCAGCGCTGAAATCAAAAAGTATGGCGGCGACGCCATGCCGGGCGGGCTGGTTGATGACACGCTGGTCTTCGTATCCATAGGCACCGACGGCATTGTCACTATCGTTGCGCATCGTTCGGAAATGGGGCAAGGCGTGCGCACCAGTTTGCCTATGGTCGTCGCCGACGAGCTGGAAGCGGACTGGAGCAAGGTACGTGTCGTACAGGCGCTCGGTATTGAAGAAAAATACGGCAACCAAAACACCGATGGCTCGCGCAGCATGCGCCAATCGTTCGAACCTATGCGTCGTGTCGGCGCAGCAGCGCGCCAGATGCTGGAAATGGCTGCCGCACAACAATGGAATGTAAAGCCGGAGGAAGTGCGCGCGAAGAATCACGAAGTCGTTCACGCCAAAACCGGACGCCGCCTCGGCTATGGTGCACTGGCAGAAACTGCTGCAAGAATTGCACCGCCTGCCGGCAAGGAACTGCGACTTAAAAAACCAGCGGAGTTTCGCTATATAGGCAAGGAAAGCACACGCGGGATCGACGTTCAGAATATTGTTACCGGCAATACGCAGTACGGCATCGACACGCGCCTGCCCGGCATGCTGTATGCAGTCATTGCGCGCCCGATGGTGCTCGGTGGCAAAGTTGCCAGCTTCGACGCATCTGCAGCATTGAAAGTGCCAGGCGTGATTCAAGTGATCGAGTTAAAAAGTAGTCCACCACCTGCTTCCTTCCACCCGCTGGGAGGCATCGCCGTCATCGCGAAAAATACCTGGGCGGCCATCAAGGGGCGCGAAGCGCTCCAGATCACCTGGGACGATGGCAAGCACGCCAGCTACAACTCAGTCGAATATAAAAAGACCTTGCAGGAAGCCGCACGCAAACCGGCAAAGGCGGTGCGCAACAATGGCGATACGATGACTGTCTTGTCCAAATCATCGCGTCGTATCGAAGCCGAATATTATCTGCCGCATATCGCACACGCTACGATGGAGCCGCCGGCAGCAACCGCGCAAATCGTCAACGGGAAATGCGAAGTGTGGGCCTGCGTGCAAGCGCCGCAAGCCACGCGCGAAATCGTGTCTGCACATCTCAAGCTCAAACCTGAGGATGTCACCGTGCATGTAACGCTGCTGGGTGGCGGTTTTGGCCGCAAGTCCAAGCCCGATTTCGCGGCAGAGGCCGCCTTGCTTTCGCAAGCGATGAAGGGTGTGCCGGTCAAGGTGACGTGGACGCGCGAAGACGATATCCGCAACGACTATTTTCATACGGTTTCTGTCGAGCGGCTGGAAGTGGCACTGGACGCGAGCGGCAAGCCGACTGCATGGCTACATCGTACCGCCGCGCCCACCATCGCCTCGATATTTAGGGAGGGTGCCAAGGGCGAACAGCCATTTGAGCTGGGCATGTCCGCAGTCAACATTCCTTTTGCGATACCGAACTTCCGTGTGGAAGCGCCTGAAGTAGAAGCGCACACCCGCATAGGCTGGTTCCGCTCGGTCTCCAATATCCCGCATGTCTTCGCGATCCAGTCTTTCGTGGCCGAACTTGCGGCAGCAGCAAAGCGCGATCATCGCGATTATTTGCTGGAACTGATCGGGCCTGCACGCAAGATCAATCCCAAAGATATGTCGGATGATTGGAATTACGGCGAATCCCCCGAGCGTTATCCGCTCGATACCGGCCGCATGCGAAAAACCATTTCCCTTGCGACCGACAAGGCCGGCTGGGGGCGCAAACTGTCGAAAGGACATGGACTCGGACTAGCGGTCAGCTACAGCTTCGTCACCTACGTTGCCGTCGTCATCGAGGTAGTGGTTGCCGACAACGGCGACCTGTCCATCCCGCGCGTTGACATCGCCGTCGATTGCGGACCGCAGATCAATCCTGATCGCATCCGCTCGCAGCTTGAGGGCGCATGCATCATGGGGCTCAGTCTTGCTCTGAGCGGTGAAATCACGTTCAAGGATGGTCGTGCCGAACAAGGCAATTTCCACGAATACGAGGTCATGCGCGCAATGGATGCGCCGCGCGACATACGCGTCCATTTTATTCATCACGATTTTGATGTGCCTTTGGGTGGCGTCGGCGAACCGGCTACGCCACCGATAGCCCCCGCTTTGTGCAATGCAATCTTCGCTGCAACCGGAAAACGCATCAGGGATCTGCCGCTTCGCAAGCAGTTGAAAGCGTCTTGATCGGATCGCGGAGCACAATCATGGACAGTATCGATCTCGAAGTACTCAAAGCCGCTGACACCTGGCTGGACGACGGACAAGCCTGCGAGCTGGTGACCGTCGTCCAGACCTGGGGCTCCAGCCCGCGTCCGGTAGGCGCGATGATGGTTATCCGCCATGATGGTTGCGTCATCGGTTCAGTCTCTGGCGGTTGTATCGAAGATGATTTGATCGCACGTGTCCGTAAGGAAGGTATTACGCGCACCATGCCTGAACTGGTAAGGTATGGCATCAGCGCTGACGAAGCACATCGCTTCGGCCTGCCCTGCGGCGGCACCATTCAGCTGGCGATTGAACCGCTTTCCGACAAGAGCGGCATCAAGCAATTGCTGACGCACGTCATACGCCATGAACTGGTCAAACGTCAGCTGGATCTGGTCAGCGGCGAAGTTCGACTCGTCCCCGCAACCACAGATGCAACACTGGATCTGACTTTCGGAGTCTTGAGCACGATCCACGGACCACGCTGGCGCCTGCTCATCATCGGTGCCGGACAACTGTCGCAATTTCTTGCGCAGATCGCCACTGGTCTGGATTATCACGTAGTAGTGTGCGATCCACGCGAAGAATACCGGCTGACGTGGCAAGTGAATGGCGTCGAGGTCATACACGCGATGCCGGACGATCTTGTCATAGACATGAAAATGGATAGTCGCACGGCGGTAGTCGCTCTCACACATGATCCCAAGCTGGACGATCTGGCATTGATGGAGGCATTGAAGTCAGATGCGTTTTACGTCGGCGCCATCGGTTCGCGCATTAACAATGCACGTCGCCGCGAACGCCTGAAAGAATTCGATCTTAGCGATGAACAATTACAGCGTCTGCACGGCCCGATCGGCCTCTACATCGGCAGCAAAACCCCGGCAGAAATTGCGATTTCCATCCTGGCTGAGCTGACGGCTATTCGCAACAACGTCGCATTACCGGACACAATGAACATTGCATCTGCAAAAGATGTCATTGACCTTCCTCTCCGGCCACTACGAGAACAAGAAAAGACGATGTTATTTCCGTCGAGTGGCAGAGTATCAGCAGATGCTTCGTGAAACGAAACGGCTGAAGGCGTCGTGCAGCATTTTGACCTTCTGCGCCTAGGGTGCAAGTCGAGTGCTTGTTTCAGTGCGCATACTCAATCAGGGCATCACTGACTTGTGGATGCCATGCATGCAACGGCGGATCCAATTCGTGCATTTGCTGTCGCTGCAGCCGCAGTAATTTCTCGCATTTTTCTTCCGAGTGAATACTGGACTCGAAAAGATACGTCCAAGGTCGAAAACTTATCATCCGGATCGGCTGCTTCGGCATAGTTTTGCTATCGTTTCCTAAGTGCTGCGTGCTCCCTATAGTCCCTAATGACTATATCTAATATGCATTATTCCCCACGTTTACGTGGGTATTCTTTGCATATAATGCATATTGAATATATCTTTAAATATTGCTAATCGTGTGAGCTCTGCAGCGTTATTGTTTGCGGCATTCACATGCAATTGTTTTGCACTGATCATATGGTTCATATTCCATGACAATTACAAAAAAAACATTAGTCAATACAAATCCAAAAGCGGTGAAGCCGGGAGGGAAAAGTACGCGTCTGGCCAGCAGCGTCAGTGGCATGGCAGGCCCCAAACCGAAGCTGACCGATCTGGCATACGAGCAGCTTGAAGAAGCGATCATCACTTTGCGTATTCCTCCCGGCTCCGTGATTTCAGAATTGACCTTGAGCGAAATGTTCAACATCGGTCGTACACCGATACGTGAAGCTATCCAGCGTCTGGCGCGCGAACATCTGTTGCTGGTCCTGCCGCAACGTGGTGTGATGGTTCCGGAAGTCGACCTCAAGAAACAGTTGAAGCTTCTGGAAACGCGTCGCGAAGTGGAGCGCCTGATTTGCAAAAGTGCGGCACGCCGCGCTACGCCTGCCGAACGCGAGATATTTGCCAGACTGCACGATGAGTTCATGCATGCTTCCTCCACGAATGACGACGTTGCCTTCATGCGTTCGGATCGTGAGTTTAATGATCTCTCACTGATTGCAGCGCGTAATGAATTCTCTGAAGGTGCGATGCGTCTGATGCATGATTTATCGCGTCGCTTCTGGTACTTCCATTACAAACAGGCGGCTGACTTTCCGGAAGTGGCGCGCCTGCATGCCAATGTTGCCGGGGCTATCGCCAGGGGCAATGTGGCAGCGGCGGGCGAGGGGCTCGACCGGCTGCTGGACAATATCGAAATTTTTGCAAAAGCGACATTGACATCCGACATGTAAGAAGCAGTTTTCGGGATCAATTCGGCAACCGCAAAGAGCATCAAAGAAGGACGCCGTGATCGATGGTGTCGTTTATTTCTTTAGTCAATTACGGACCATCCATCGTGCATCGTCGAGACGGCAGCGCTTGATGATCTACCTCAACTCCTCCTTCACATATTCTCTCCGTGGCCGTTGAACAGGTGGCCGATGTCCGCTGACGTTTGTTCATCATGAGTGCGTCCTTAATCTCTGTACTTGATGTGCATCTGATATATTTGTGCTATCAAGATTGGTATTTGTGCGGTATTGCCGCATAAAGGAAAATCAAAAAATGAGCACATCGAAACGCAAGGAGATGAATATGCAACCGATACCGCGCCTGCATGAGCTGGTGGATACGCTGACTGACTTGTTCGGCGGAATGGATGCCAGGAATGAACAGCAGAAACTTGTCATTGCCGGTGATGCGTTAAAAACACTAGTCGGCACGGATGACTGGCTGCCGGATGAGTTTGCACAGCCGCATCCTCAGTACTACCAGCAATATCTGTTGTATTGCGATCCGCAACAACGATTTTCCATCGTCAGTTTTGTCTGGGGCCCGGGTCAGACCACGCCGATACACGATCACAAAGTCTGGGCATTGATAGGGATGTTGCGCGGTGCAGAACGCGGAGAACGTTTTGTGGCGGGATCGTTGGGGCAGCCGATGCAGTGCATAGGTACCGATATTCTTGTTCAGGGCGAGATTGAAAGCCTGTCGCCAGCATCGGGCGACATACATCGTGTCTCCAACGCTGATGCAAATCGTGTGTCGATCAGCATCCACGTCTACGGTGGGGATATAGGTCAGATTAAACGACACGTTTACGATCAGGAGACCGGGCAGATGCGTGAATTTATTTCCGGCTATGCGAACAGATAATTTGTCGCTGCTCGATTGATGATCAATCGGCAGCCTTGCTGTTGCCGCAGACGCGAATCAGCGTGTCATGCCCATGTCCTGTAAGGCGAGGGCTGGCTGGCAAGTCGCCACGAAGGTTGTCATGCAAGACTTTGTGAGCGTATCGGCTTTTATGATGCTGGTTTGACTACAACAAGCGTCGCTTTCCCGGCGCCATTTTTCCTGTACGCAGATCCATCCATTATTCTCAAGATCGAAGCCGGTAGTTGCCGGTACTGGGTTGCCAAGATGTTTGAGCGGTGGTATTTGTACGCAAGCTGCTTTCCCGGCGTGCACAAAATGGATTGAGATTGTCGGAAATATGAAAACATTAAAATGGGTGAGAGGCAGTCTACTGATCGTTTTTCTTTTACATCTATCCGCCTGCGGCACTCTGCGTGCAATGAACAATACGGAAGCCGGAGCCGGCACTCAGGCCTTGGATGTGTGGAACCGATGGGTGGAATCTGAGGGCGATATCGCGGTTGCCACTACATGGAGCCGCAAAGTGAAGGATGGCGTGTCGATTGCGGAAGTCGAGCAGGCATTCGACAGCGTCGCTGCCGAGGATAATATTAAATCCGTTGGTCAATTCCATCTTTCGCGCGAACTGGAATTACGTACTGGAAAATCCCAGCTCTTTCTCAAAGTGTATTCGTTTTGCAGCCCCGTCATTGCGCGACAGATGATTGATTTCAGCCCGCACATGGCGGCCTACATGCCATGTCGGCTGACGATTGTTGAGCAAGAGGATGGCTTGTGGATTTATTCGCTGAATATGGACATGCTGCTCGGCATGGGTCGAAAGATGCCGCCAGATTTGCATACATCTGTGCATAAGATTCGTGACACGATTTGGAAAATGATGGAAAGGGGCGCGCTTGGGGAATTCTGATCATTTGCTTGACACAGGTAACGATCGTTCGGCACTATTTGCATATATAACTATAAAAGCAAATTGTCATTGATCTCCATATTGGAGTTCAGACTTGGAGACCATATGCATCCTTGTATCAAGACCTTCGGTTTCGCTTGGGCCATGCTCCTTGCATTCAGTGCATGTGCGGCGCAGCCCAATGAAATAACGTTAAACCCTATCAAAGTGTCTCCTCATGTGTATTTCTTTGAGGGTGATTCTGGTATGGCGAGTGTTGCGAACAAGGGTTTCATGTCAAACGCAGGTTTCGTTGTTACCGATGCAGGTGTTGTGGTGTTCGATGCATTGGCCACGCCGCCCTTGGCTCAGGCAATGGTAAAGGCGATCAAAAAAGTGACGTCACAACCCATTCGGCGTGTAATTATCAGCCATTATCATGCCGACCATTTCTACGGCCTGCAGGTATTGAAAGAGCAGGGCGCTGAAATATGGGCGCATGAAAATGGGCGTGCCGCACTGGCTTCTGACGATGCCAAGGCGCGCCTGAAGCAAAGAAGAGCCGATCTTGCACCATGGGTCAACAGCAAGACACGCTTGATCCCTGCAGATAAATGGTTGAATTTCACTGATGCGAAGACGATTGCATTTGAAATGGGTGGCCTGCATTTCCGCGTCATCGACTCCAGCGGAGCCCATTCACCGGAAGACATCATGCTGTTTGTCGATGAAGACAAGGTCTTGTTTGCCGGCGATCTGTTTTTCACAGGCCGGATTCCATTTGTAGGCAGTGCCGACAGCAAGCGATGGCTGGAAGCGCTGGATCGTATGCTGGCAGTAAAGCCTGAATTTGTTATCCCCGGCCATGGACGGATGTCTACCGAGCCTGAAAAGGACATGCAATTAACACGCGAGTATCTGATTTTCCTGCGAAAAAAAATGGGTGAGGCAGTTGCTGACATGAAGCCGTTTGATGAAGCTTATACTGCAGTAGACTGGTCTCGATTTGAAAAGTATCCTGCATTTCAGCAGGCTAATCGTATCAATGCCTATGGCAGTTATTTGCAGATGGAAAAAGAAAGTCTCGGCACTCAATAATTGTGTTGATGTGCTTGCTTAACAGGAGAATGAAAATGAAATTTTTGCATAAAGTCTCCATGGCTATTCTACTGGCTACCATCGGCATGCTTGCTGCCAACGCTGCGGAACGTGAAGAGCGGGTGGTTTATCACATTAACGATAGCGCGGTTGCGACCGCTGCGTTGAACAACATTCGCAATCATTTGGCTGCCAGTCCAAAAGCCAAGATCGTCGTCGTCACTCATGGCCCTGGCATTGATTTTCTGCTGGAAGGCGCGAAGAATAAAAATGGTAATCCCTATGACGCCGTCGTACAGGAACTGGCGATGCGCCACAATGTTGAATTCCGCGTTTGCAACAATACCTTGGAGGCTCGTAAGATCGACAAGGGACAAGTAATACCGGAAGCGACGATTGTGCCTTCCGGTGTTGCTGAAGTGGCGCGATTGCAGATACGTGAAGGGTATGCTTATCTGAAGCCGTGATGACGGCTGGCAGCCAAGGCTGCTGTTCTATGTGTGGGCTGCCGGAATTTGAAGCTGCGTAATTAAAGCTGCGTAATGCACATCGGTGCAATGGGGTGAGCGCATCTTTGATCGATTGATTGAATTTTGCTTACTTATTATTTTAACGGTCTTGATTGTGGATAAAAATTTTAAAAAAGAGAGTATGAACGAGGTGTTTGAGGAAGTAGCGAATTACTTTTCGCTGCTGTGCGAACCAACTCGTCTCAAGATTCTTTATGCAGTGTGTAACGGTGAGCGATCGGTTGGCGATATCGTGGCGCAAGTCGAGTCCACGCAGGCCAACGTATCGCGCCAACTTAGCCTGCTCTACAGGGCCAAGGTTCTTGCGCGCCGCAAGGAAGGCACTCTGGTTTTTTACCGGGTTGATGATGAAAAGACCATCGACCTGTGCAAATCGGTTTGTGGACGCATTGCCATGCAGATCGGTGGAGAGTCCATGCTTGCCATGGTGCCGCCTGCTGTAGAGAAAAGACGACAAATTAACTAAGCAATCAAAAAAATTCTTAGTGGTTTTCAGTAATATGCGTTTATAGTTATATGAGCATATAACTAAATACAGGCCGGTTTTAAGTGGGAGACATTGCGTGACGAATGACATTAAAAAAACGGGCCGCATATTGCGAGCACCTGAAAACTTTGTGGACCCGGTACTGGCCCACGACATTACGAGCAAGGGATTGAGCGAGGAACGGCGTGGTTTTCTGCGCAAGAGTTTTCTCGCAGCTGGAGCGGCAATGGCTGGTGGTGTCCCGTTGGCGCGCGCAGCCATGCCGGACGGCGACCCTAATATTTTGAATCTGCCAGAGCATTCCATCACGCTGGGTCAACCAGTCGTCACCAATGGTTATGGCGTTCCTTCCAAATATGAAACGAACCTGTTGCGTCGCGAATCTCCCGGGCTGACGCGAGTGGGTGCGGCATCCGTATCGTTCGCGCCACTGCAAGGCCTGTTCGGCATCATTACGCCGAGCGGTTTGCATTTCGAGCGTCATCATCAGGGTTGGCATGACATTGATCCGAGCAAGCATCGCTTCATGATCAATGGCCTGGTAAAAAATCCCAAGGTGTACACCATGGATGATTTGATGCGCCTGCCGTCGGTATCGCGTATGCACTTCATCGAATGCGGAGCCAATACCGCGATGGAGTGGGGCAATGTCGCCGTGCCTACCGTGCAGTATTCGCATGGCATGTTGAGCTGCTGCGAATTTACCGGCGTACCTTTATCGGTGTTGCTGGAAGATTGTGGCTACGACAAGAAGAACGGTAAATTTGTACTCGCCGAAGGTGCAGACGGCTCTAGTATGACCCGCACCATTTCGATGGATCGCGCATTGGATGATGTGATCGTTGCCTGGGGTATGAACGGTGAAATGCTGCGTCCGGAAAACGGTTATCCGCTGCGTCTGGTCGTGCCGGGCGTGCAAGGCGTGTCGTGGGTCAAATGGCTGCGTCGTATCGAAGTAGGCGACAAGCCTTACGCTACCAAAGATGAAGCGATTCACTATATCGATGCAATGCCGGATGGCATGTATCGTCAATACACATCGATACAGGAATGCAAATCGGTCATCACCACACCGTCCGCCGGGCAAATGCTGCTGGATAAAGGCTTCTACAACATCACTGGTCTGGCATGGTCGGGGCGCGGCAAGATCAAGCGCGTCGATGTGTCTGTCGATGGTGGCCGCAACTGGCGCACCGCAAGGCTGGAAGGGCCGGTTAATACCAAGTGCCTGACGCGTTTCAATATCAACTGGGTATGGGATGGCTCGCCAGTCGTATTGCAATCGCGTGCGATTGACGATACCGGCTATGTACAGCCGAAAATCAATGAGCTGCGCGAAGTGCGCGGTACACGCTCCATTTATCACAACAATGCGATCCAGTCGTGGAAAGTGTCGGAATCAGGCGAGGTGTCGAATGTCCAGGTTTACTAAAACCGTCGTCGCGCTGGTACTGGTCGCGACCGGTGCAATTGCATGCGCGCAAACTGCTTATCCGCATATCGGCCGCACGGCGACCGAGAAGGAAATTGCCGCGTGGGATATCGATGTGCGTCCCGATTTCAAGGGCTTGCCGAAAGGATCGGGCACCGTCAGCAAAGGCATGGAAGTGTGGGAAGGCAAGTGCGCATCCTGTCACGGTACTTTCGGTGAGTCGAACGAAGTGTTCACGCCTATCGTCGGCGGCACGACCAAGGAAGATGTCAAGACGGGACGCGTTGCTGCATTGGCTACCAACAAGCAGCCGCAACGTACCACGATGATGAAGGTTGCGACCGTATCGACCTTGTGGGATTACATCAATCGCGCCATGCCATGGACAGCGCCGAAGTCGCTGACGACAGAAGAAGTCTACGCGGTGACAGCCTATATCCTGAATATGTCGGAAGTCTTGCCGGACGACTTTACCCTGTCGGACAAGAACATCGCTGAAGTGCAAAAACTCATGCCGAATCGTAACGGCATGACGCAAAAGCACGGCATGTGGGATGTCAAAGGCAAGCCGGATGTGAAGAGTGTTGCATGCATGAAGGATTGTCCAGTCAGCAGCGATATTCGTTCGTCCTTGCCTGAGCCATCCAGAAATGCGCACGGCAACATTCAACAACAGAATCGCAGCTTCGGTGAAGTGCGTGGCGTGAATACGAGTATGCCTGCATCAACGGCGCCGATTTCCTCTGCAACGCGCAAGTCAGCTGTTGCAACAGCAGCACCTGCAGAAGCTGCGGCCAAGCCGAAGGCGCTGGCTTTGGCAAAGCAATATGCCTGCATCGCCTGTCATGGTGTCAGCAACAAGATAGTGGGGCCGGGATTCAATGAAATCGCTGCCAAATACAAGGGCGATTCTGCTGCTGAAGCTACCTTGTTTGACAAGGTGAAGAATGGCAGTAGCGGCGCATGGGGACCTATGCCTATGCCTGCTCAGGCGCATGTCAAGGATGAAGATATCAAAACCCTGGTGAGCTGGATTCTGTCAGGCGCCAAGTAAGAAGATGTTGCTACGGCAGTAGCAAGGAAAATGTTGGAATGAAGTTGTGAACACGCAGTGCGTAATGACCGCGTAAAAGTGGAAGTAATAAATCAATAATCAGGAGACAGCATGAACAAAGTAGTACCAGCCATTTTATTAGCGTTAGTTTCAATCGGCGCATCGGCTGCTGAACATCAGATCAAGATGGTCAATAGTGGCAAGGATGGCATCATGGCTTTCGAGCCGACCTTTCTCAAAGTAGCGAAAGGTGATACGGTCAAGTTCATCAAGGTCGACGCGTCGCACAACAGTGCTTCCGTCCTTGTGCCTGCAGGTGCGGCTGCCTGGAAGGGCAAGATGGATGAAGAAGTCTCGATTCCTCTCACTCAGGAAGGTGTGTACGTCTATGTCTGCGATCCACATAAAACCATGGGCATGGCCGGTGTCATTCAGGTTGGAAATGCTGGCAATCTGGATGCAGCAAAACAGGAATCCGAAAAACTATCGAAGAGCTTTGTCATGAACAAGGATCGCCTTTCCAAGGCACTTGCGCAGGTAAAGTAATTTGTTGCATTGCCGTTGAGAAGATGACGGCTTTATTTTTATAAAGAGGAGAAGTATATGAATCAGAGTCGACGTGACGCGCTGCGTATAGCAACGGTACTCGGGCTGGCAATCACGGCTGGCATCTTGAAGCCAACCGACGTCTTCGCAGCCGACTGGAAGTCTGGCGGTTTCGATGCGAAGTCGCTGCAGGAAACACTGAAGGCGCTGGGTGCAAGTGGTGCGCAGATCAGCACCGACATCGCCGTAAACGGACCGGACATTGCAGAAAACGGCGCAGTCGTGCCGGTGTCCGTCACCAGCAAGGCAGCAAAAACGGAATTCATGGCGATCCTGGTCGAAAAGAATCCGAATCCGCTGTCGGCGAGCTTCACCATTCCGGAAGGCACAGAAGCAACCGTCAGTACGCGCGTAAAAATGGGCGGAACGTCGAATGTGCACGCATTGGTCAAGGCTGATGGAAAGTGGCTGATCGCAAGTAAAGAGATCAAAGTCACCCTTGGTGGTTGCGGCGGTTAATCGACTGCTGTTCAGCACCTGTTCATAACAATTTTGAGGGGAATATTATGGGAAATCCGATGCGCATTCGCGCCAGTGCAAGTGGCGACGTCGTCGAAGTGAAGGTCTTGATGCGTCACGATATGGAAACCGGTCAGCGCAAGGATGCAGCCGGTGCGGTCATTCCTGCGCACTTTATCCAGAGTCTGGTTGCCAAATGCAACGACAAGGTTGTTCTCGACAGCCTGATGGGTACATCGATATCGAAAGATCCGTTCCTGTCGTTCAAATTCAAAGGTGGCGCAAAAGGTGACAAGGTCACTATAACGTGGACTGACAACACCGGAGATAGCCGTACCGACGAAACAGTCGTTTCGTAGGATTGGTAACGGACGCATGACGATGTCATGCGATCCATATCCGCAATGTGGCAAAGACCACATCAGTTAATTTAAGGAGACGTTATGAAATGCATAGGCTATTTTCTTGCCGCGCTTGCCTTTGGCGCAACTTCGTATGCCACGGCTGATTCCAGTGACGAGATCGCAAAATATCGTCAACTGCTGGCCGATGGCAATCCCGCAGAATTATGGGAAATGCGAGGGGAGGAATTGTGGAAAATGAAGGCAGGCCCCAAAAACGCCACCCTTGAACAATGTGATCTTGGCAAAGGGCCCGGTGTCGTCAAAGGCGCTTATGCAGAACTCCCTCGGTATTTCAAGGATGTGAACAAGGTCATGGATCTTGAGCAGCGCCTGGTGCATTGCCGGATGACCTTGCAAGGTTTAACGCTCGAACAGGCTACCGCCGTTCCCTTTGGCGCTGCCGGCAAGCCATCGCTGATCGAGCCTATGGTTGCCTACATCACCGCAGAATCGCGCGGTATCAAGATGTCGGTGCCGCTGTCGCATCCGGAAGAAAAGCGTGCGTATGAAATCGGCAAGAAGGTTTTCTTCTACCGAGGCGGCTCTCATGATTTCGCCTGTGCTACTTGCCATGCGACCGACAAACAGCGCATTCGCTTGCAGGATCTGCCTAATTTGCTCAACAAGAGCGATGCACAGGCAGCCTATGGAACCTGGCCGGCTTATCGCGTCTCGCAAGGTGAGGTGCGTACGATGCAGCATCGTCTCAACGACTGTTTCCGGCAGCAGCGCTTCCCGGCACCGGTATACGGTTCAGACCTGATTACGGCCGTGACCATGTTTTTGGCAAAGAGTGCCGAAGGTGGCGTCTATAACGGCCCAGCGCTGAAACGATAAGGGAGATCATCATGAAAAAAATAGCTATCGTATTGACAGTCGCGGCGACCATTGCCGGGTGCGCTACCATGACGGCCGAAACCGATTACGGCAAGGCCGCCATCGCCATGATGAAGTCAGACTTCAAGTCCAAGGGGCCCGCAACTCTGGAGCGTGTTCTCAAACAGGACGAGGCGCAGGCACTGTGCAGCGAATATCCGAGCGACGTGCCGAAAGACAAGGCTGCAGCACTGGAAGCTTCTCAACTGAAAACGGTCAAATATCCGGCCGATGGAAAATATCTGGGCAACTGGAAAGAAGGCGAGAAAGTTGCGCAGAATGGCCGCGGTATGCAATCGTCCGACAAGGTTGGCAGTGTGAACGGCGGTAACTGCTATGCCTGTCACCAGATCAGCAAAGAGGAAATTTCTTTCGGCAATATCGGCCCTTCGCTGTATCAGTACGGCAAGCTTCGTGGTCAAAGCGAAGACATGATGAAATATACCTGGGCCAAGATTTATAACGCACAGGCTTTCACTGCATGTTCCAACATGCCGCGTTTTGGCCATAACGGTATCCTGGAAGAAAAGCAGATCAAGGACGTAATGGCCTTGTTGCTTGACCCGGCTTCGCCTGTTAACAAGTAATACGATCAGAGCATCGAAGCGCACAGTGAAGTAGTGCGTCTTCGATGCTCATTTTTTTTGCCCTTATTCATCGCTTGCGCGCAGCAATAACGGTGTAATTATTTACCGAACAAAATCAGAGGAACAATATGGGTTTGAATCGTCGCGAATTTATTCAGGTCATGGGTATTGCTGCTGCGGGCGGTATGCTGCTCGACGCAAAGGGCGCATTGGCAGCACCGTCTGCAGCCAAGCTCTACGACGTACCACGCTTCGGTAATGTCCATTTACTACACTTCACCGATTGCCACGCGCAATTGAAGCCGATCTATTTCCGCGAACCGAATGTCAATCTTGGCATCGGCGACGCCATCGGCCGCATGCCGCATCTGGTCGGTGAAAAATTACTCAAACAAGTCGGTCTCAAACCGAATACGCCGGAAGCGTATGCATTCTCCTATCTGAATTTCGAAAAAGCGGCACAAACCTATGGCAAGGTAGGCGGCTTCGCACATCTTTCCACATTGGTTAAGCGCATGAAGGCCGGCCGCCCCGGTGCTTTACTGCTGGACGGCGGCGATACCTGGCAAGGTTCGGCGACCGCGTTGTGGACCAATGGTCAGGACATGGTCGATGCCTGTCTGGAACTCGGCGTCGATGTGATGACGGCTCATTGGGAAATGACGCTGGGCGACAAGCGCGTGAAGGAAATCGTCGAGAAGGATTTCAAGGGCAAGGTCGATTTTGTTGCGCAGAATATCAAGACCACCGATTTTGGCGATCCGGTATTTCCGCCCTACGTTCTGAAAGAAATGAACGGTGTACAGATTGCGATTATCGGTCAGGCATTCCCGTATACGCCCATCGCCAATCCACGTTACCTGGTGCCTGAATGGAGTTTCGGCATTCAGGAAGAAAACATGCAGGCAATGGTGGACGAGGCGCGCAGTAAAGGTGCCAAGGTTGTCGTCGTGCTGTCGCATAACGGCATGGACGTCGATCTCAAGATGGCGTCGCGCGTGCGCGGCATCGATGCAATTATGGGCGGCCACACGCATGACGGTATACCGGCTCCGGTGATTGTTTCTAATCCTGGCGGCAAGACGTTGGTGACCAACGCAGGAAGTAATAGCAAATTCCTCGGCGTGCTCGATTTCGATGTGCGTGGTGGCAAGATACAAGGTTATAAATATCGTTTGTTGCCGGTGTTCTCCAATTTTCTGCCGGCCGACAAGAATATGGATGCACTGATCACGAAGATACGTGCGCCGTATGAATCCAAACTCAATGAAAAACTCGCGATGACGGAAGGTACCTTGTACCGCCGTGGCAATTTCAACGGCACCTTCGACCAATTGATCGTCGATGCCCTGATGGATGTTAAAGGTGCAGACATCGCTTTCTCCCCAGGTTTCCGCTGGGGCACTTCGCTGTTGCCGGACAGTCCTATCCTGATGGAGCATCTGATGGATCAGACGGCAACTACGTATTCCTACACTACGCTGTCGGACATGAGTGGCGAGACAATCAAGACCATTCTCGAAGATGTAGCCGACAATCTGTTCAATCCAGATCCGTATTACCAGCAGGGTGGTGACATGGTGCGCGTTGGTGGCATGTCGTACACGATTGCACCAAAAGAAAAAATGGGGGCTCGTATCCAGAATATGCGCCTGGATGGCAAACTGATCGATGCGAGTAAAACCTACAAGGTCGCCGGATGGGCGCCGGTTGCCGAGGGTGCAAGCGGCGAACCGGTATGGGATGTTGTTGCGCAGTGGTTGCGCACCAATAAGACTGTCACGCCACGCAAGCTCAACACACCGCGCATCATAGGCATGGATGGCAATCCGGGTATTGCTCCCTGAACGGGCAAAAAATAATATGAAAAAAATCCTTTCCCTGATTGCCTGTTGCCTCGTGTGCCTGCCGGCGTTTGCTTTTGATGCGGCCAAGGTACCGGCGGCGAAACAATCCAAAGCCGGCAAGTATCTGGATGCGGTCGAAGCCAATACATTGAAAAGCCAGTTGGGCGCAAAAGCCTATTTTGTCGATGTGCGTACACGAGGAGAAGTGTCGTATGTCGGCATGGCGACACCGGTCGATGCAAATATTCCATATGTAGAACATCCGTACGACGCTCCGTGGGACGATAAAAACGCGCGATTTAAATTGGACGTCAATAGTGATTTCGCTCCTGAACTGGCGCGTCGCATGGAACAGGCGGGCATGGGCAAGGACGACACGGTCATCCTGATTTGCCGTTCCGGCGATCGCAGTGCGCGTGCCGCCAATTTGTTAGCTGATCTCGGCTACACCAAGGTGTATACGGTAGTGGACGGCTTCGAGGGTGATGTCGCCAAGGATGGACCACGCGCTGGCGAACGGGCAGTCAACGGATGGAAAAATTCCGGCCTGCCCTGGAGTTTCAAGCTTGAGAAAAGCAAGATGTACTTTCCGAAATTCTGAAGCATGCGGACGGGTGCTGATTCGTTCTTAAAACCCTTTCAGGATGTCTGTCATGTATAAGGCGCTGCAATCGTTTTGCCTGATTGTGTACATACTTTCGGGCACGGGTCTGATGGCCGGTCACGCGCAAGGGGCAGAAATAAAGCCGGGCGTGGTACCGCCATTGGCCGATCTGGGACGTGACGGAGAGAGAGCCAGGCTTGAAAAAAAGCCTCTCATTCTCTTCTTCTCGATGCCGGATTGTTCTTACTGCAAAGTGGTGCGGCAAAACTATCTTGCTCCTTTGCTGCGTAATCACGTCGTCAAGAATCGTCCTGTCATTCGCGAGGTAGACATGACGAGTCTGAAAGAGGTGAAGGATTTCGATCGTCGCCTGACAACGCAGCGTGATGTGGCAAAGCGCTTCAACGTATATGCTGCGCCAACCGTACTGTTTATGGATGCGCATGGAGAGCTGCTCACCGCACCTATAGTGGGTGGCGATATTGCAGGCTTGTATGGCGGCTATCTAGACAATGCATTTGCCGAGTCGGCCAGGAAGCTGGCGGAGAAGCCGGATAACAAGAAAGGTCCGCATCCATGAATAAAATCATTGCAATCACTTTACTGATCATGGGCATGTCTGCACATGCACATGCCGAAGACGCCAGCTACACAATCAAACTGATGACACCCGAGACGGCATTGAAAGCTGCGCAAGCGGCGTTGAAAAAATGTCGTGAAGAAGGTTTTCAGGTCGCCGTTGCGGTAGTTGATCGCACCGGCCAGGCGCAGGTCATGTTGCGCGATCGATTGGCCGGTATGCACACGCCGGGCGCTGCTTTGGACAAGGCCTGGAGCGCAGCCAGTTTCAAGTCAAATACAACGCAACTGGCGGAAGCGACCCAGGCTGGAAAACCGTCCAGCGGGATCCGTCAGATTGATCGTGTACTCGCCATCGGCGGCGGCCTCATGATCGAAGCCGGCGGTACTTTATACGGTGCGATTGGCGTCTCTGGCGCGCCGAATGGCGATGCTGATGACCGATGCGCAAGAGCAGGCGTCAAATCGATTACTGAAGATCTGGAACTCTCGATGTAACTTCAAAGATTGCCCTCTATGTTGTTTGGGGGCGAAATGGCGCGCTATGTACAAGTGCAGTTATCGTCACGTCGACAAAGGGATCAATGCAGGTGTTGGCTACAACTTCACCAACTACTCGGATGATCTGACTGATTTGTCTTATCGCAGTCGCGGATTTTTCATCAATGTGCTGGCGTCGTATTGATGCAGAACCGCTAGTACCTGAAAACGGGGTCTGATGAAAATGGAACGATATTGCATCGTTCCATTTTTTATTTGCAAATACAAATTTGCAAACTCATTGCTTGCAGCATGCTCGCAAGCCGCATATTGCAATTCTCTTTTTATATATGCACTTCTTGCATATATTCAGTATATATTTGTATACATGGCAAGTGACAGACGCATTGCAGCTTGATGCGTCTGCCGCTTGCCATATCTAAAAAAATAGACAAGGAGACAACATGGCTGAAATCAGTAGACGTGGGATGTTGCAGGCCGCCGGCTTGATGACACTAGGAGCGGTCAGTGGTTGTGCCACATCGCGTGGCGAAGGTACTGGCGACAAGGCACTTTTTTCAGTAGCACAGCCATCGATCCCTATCGTTGGCAGCAATGAACGTTTTCCCGTACGCCGTATTTACTGCATAGGTCGCAATTACGCGGCGCATGCGCGCGAAATGGGTTCGGATCCGACACGCGAACCGCCTTTCTTTTTCCAAAAGCCGAGTGACTCGATTCAATATATCGCGCCAGGCAAGACGGTGGATCATCCTTACCCGACGCTGACGAAAAATTACCACTACGAAATCGAGCTGGTCGCAGCGATCAGCAAGGGCGGTAAAAACATTCCCGTTGAAACAGCCTTGCAACATGTCTTCGGTTACGCGGTTGGCCTGGATATGACGCGCCGCGATTTGCAGGCGGCGATGAAGAAGGAAGAGAAGCCGTGGGAAATCGGCAAGAGCTTCGACATGTCGGCGCCTATCGGTCCCTTGCATCCTGTTGCCAGCATCGGCAACTTTACACAAGGAAAAATCTGGCTCAAGGTGAACGGTCAGGTCAAGCAAAGCTCGGATTTGAACAAGATGATCTGGTCCGTAGCCGAGCAGATCAGCAACTTGTCGAAAGCATTCGAGTTGAAACCAGGCGACATTATTTATTCGGGCACGCCGGAAAATGTCGGCCCGGTAGTACGGGGCGATGTGATGGAAGGTTATATCGAAAAATTGCCTAGCATTACTCTGAAAGTCGTTTAAGAACCTCAGTAAGAAGTCATTGCTGAAATAAAAATAGCCGGGATTTCTCCCGGCTATTTTTTTGCCTAATGACTCAATAAATACAAATTAAAGTCCGAGGGCTTTCTTCACGCCAGCGCCATATGCAGGATCGCATTTGGTGCAATTGTCGACATGCCTTTGCTTGATTTCGACCGGTGCATCACCCATCGCACGACCGGTATTGTCGAACAATACTTGTTGCTGTGCCGGCGTCATCAGCTTGAACAGTGCGCGCGGTTGCGAGTAGTAATCGTCGTCATCTTCACGGAAGTTGAAGTGATCCGCAGCGCCATTGATTGCCAATGGCGGCTCACGGAAATCTGGTTGCTCCTGCCACTCGTTGTAGCTATTCGGCTCGTAATGCAGGGTGCTGCCATGATTGCCATCCACGCGCATCGCACCATCGCGATGGGAGGAATGGAACGGACACTTCGGTGTGTTGACCGGGATCTGGTAATGATTGACGCCGAGCCGGTAACGTTGCGCATCGCCGTAAGAGAACAGTCGGCCCTGCAACATTTTGTCAGGTGAAAAGCTGATGCCTGGCACCACATTGGCCGGGTTGAATGCAGCCTGTTCGACTTCGGCGAAATAATTGTCCGGATTGCGGTTGAGTTCAAACACGCCGACTTCGATTAATGGGTAGTCGCCCTTAGGCCATACCTTGGTGAGATCGAATGGATGATAAGGTACTTTCTCGGCATCTTTTTCCGGCATGATTTGGATCGACATGGTCCAGCGCGGAAAGTCTTTTTTCTCGATGCTTTCATACAAATCGCGCTGGAAGCTTTCGCGATCGTTACCGACGACAGCAGCTGCTTCCGCATCGCTCAGGTTCTTGATGCCCTGGTGAGTGCGGAAATGGAATTTCACCCAGAAACGCTCATTCTTTGCATTGATAAAGCTGAAGGTATGCGAGCCGAAACCGTGCATGTGACGGTAGGACGCAGGAATACCGCGGTCGCTCATGACAATAGTGACTTGATGCAGTGCTTCCGGCAGCGAGCTCCAAAAATCCCAATTGTTTTTTGCGCTGCGCAGATTGGTGCGCGGATCGCGTTTGACGGCGTGATTGAGATCGGGGAATTTCAGTGGATCGCGGAAGAAGAATACCGGCGTGTTGTTGCCGACCAGATCCCAGTTGCCTTCTTCGGTGTAAAACTTCATTGCAAAGCCGCGAATATCGCGTTCAGCATCGGCTGCACCACGTTCGCCGGCGACGGTGGAAAAGCGGGTAAACATCTCGGTTTTCTTGCCAACCTGCGAGAAAATTTTTGCCTTCGTATACTTTGTAATGTCATGCGTGACGGTGAAGGTGCCGTATGCGGCAGAACCTTTTGCATGCATGCGCCGTTCAGGAATGACTTCCCGATCGAAGTGCGCCAGTTTTTCAAGAAACCAGACATCCTGCAACAGTTGCGGTCCGCGCGGGCCGGCAGTCAGGACGTTCTGGTTGTCTGGAACAGGTGCGCCACCAATGGTGGTAAGTTTTTTCTTTGACATACGTCCCTCTAGAAATGTAAGTGAACAAAGTCGGCACAGATGATGCGACACCGTTTAAATACTATCATCGAAGGTTCATTGATGTTGTTTGTATTTTCTGTTTTCCTCATAGGAAAAAGCTATATGTGCGCGGGCATCTTTTCAGCACGGCAAATATGGTGATTTAGCTGCAGGGCAAATGTACTGGATTAAGGCAGGGTAGCGGAGCAGGAAAAAATTAAAGTGAAAATGAACGTGCCGGGCCGAAGCCGGCCCGGCACGTTGAACATCAATAAGAGTCGTTTAAACGCGCTTGAAAATTTCTTGGCTATCTTTCAGTTTGAAACTGCCATCGCTTTGCGGCAGCGCAATCTCATCTGTATGCTTCACCATATAGCCTTCAAAATCGCGTGGCATATGTGCGAAGCCGAAATCTAGATAGCTGATCCCCTTGGAAATTTTGAGCATGATGAGAGGTTTGCCGGCGGCATTCTGGACTTTGAATTCTTCATTGATTTGCATAAGGCCTCCTTGGTGGATAAGCGCAATTTCAATACCGTTATTCGGTACTCATTGCATATGAATTGACTGCACGACATTTATAGCATTTTTAATGCAACAATAAAAATGCTTAATTTTGATATTAAATCCAATGAATTTCGATAGATGTAAATACAGTCTTTACGCAGGGCATGAAAAAGCCTGCACGAGGCAGGCTTTGGTAATTGGTGCTGGTATGTTTCCCGACCGCCAGCGCCGGTAGTAGCGCCGTGGGTGTAGCGCTAAAAACGGCTCTTTTTGAGAGCACGGGCGTATCGTAACAAGCGTATGTGACGGGAGTTTGACATGCATCAAATTTCCGCCAGCTTTGTTGAAAAGCAGGGTGGAGGACTCAGGTCTGGCCGCAAGTCAGCTGATGTTTTTCTGTTGCGCGCCGTGCTTTTTGCCTGGCGCGTTCGGCAGTTTTTCCGGATGCGCTGGCTGCATCTTCGCTGGCCCATTTGACGCGCTGTGCCGACTCTGCGCATTTCTGTTTTTTCGCGGCAGAGGCCTTGTTTCTTTTTTCCTGCTGGCGTGCGTCTACCTTCTCTTGTTTTTGACGCCGTTGTTGCAGGCGCTGTAGTTCCTGTTTGTCTTGCTGCGCCTGTTTTTGTGCAAGAGCGGCATCGGTCGCAGGTGCGCTTACCGCGATTTCCTGCATGCGTTCTGTTTTGCCGTTGTGGCAGGGCGTATCGCTGTAGACGGTCTGGTCGCCGGATTCGCATTTGTAGATGGCCAGTGCAGAACTGGAAAAGGTGAGTGACACAAGAAGCACAAAAAACAGCAGCGTAGATGGCATGGCAGTCTCGCGGTTGGTTGATGGTCTGATTTATGTAAGCAGCTTGCCCGGATTCATGATGTTCTGCGGATCGAGCGCCTGCTTGATGGTACGCATTAGCTGCATCTCGACTGTGGATTTGTAACGCAGAATTTCTTCGTGTTTCAGCGCGCCTATGCCATGTTCGGCAGAAATCGAACCACCGAAACTGTGCACACTATCATGCACAACCCGATTGACGGCAGTTTGCTGTGCGATGAAAGCGGCATCGGTTTGCTGTTCCGGGTGCGCGACGTTGTAATGCAGATTGCCATCGCCCAGATGGCCGAAGATCACCATGCGTACGCCGGGAAATGCCTGCTGCAGCAAGGCATCGGTGCTGCGGATGAAGTCGCCGATGACGGAGATAGGCAGCGATACATCGTGCTTGATGTTTTTGCCTTCGGCAGCCTGTGCCAGCGGGATGTGTTCGCGTATATCCCATAGCGCAGCGGATTGTGCCAGCGAGCTGGCCACGATGGCATCCTGCACGATGTCCTGTTGCAAAGCGTCGCCTATCAATTCTTCCAGCAGCGTATTCGCGTGTGCTTCCGATTCGCTATCGGACAGTTCCAGCAATACGTATTGTGCATGCTGCTCCTTGAACGACAGCTGCATCTGCGGAAAATGCCTGCCGACCAGCGTCAGGCAGAACGCCGACATCAACTCGAAACCTGTCAGTGCCGAGCTGCAGCGCATCTGCGCCAGCGTCAACAGACGCAAGGCGTCATCAGAGCTGCGCAAAGCGGCCAGCGCAGTACGTTGCGCCTTGGGTGGCGGGGAGAGTTTGAGTACGGCGGCGGTGATGATGCCGAGCGTACCTTCTGCACCTATGTACAGATCGCGCAAATCGTAACCGGTATTGTCCTTGCGCAAGCCGCGCAAACCGTTCCACAGCTCGCCTTGCGGTGTAACGACTTCCAGCCCGAGGCACAGTTCGCGTGCATTGCCGTAACGCAGAACGGCAGTGCCGCCTGCATTGGAAGAAAGATTGCCGCCTATCGTGCAACTGCCTTCCGAAGCCAGTGAGAGCGGGAATAAGCGGCCTGCATCGGCGGCTGCCTGCTGAATGTTTTGCAGGATGCAACCGGACTCTACTGTCATCGTATTGTTGACCGTATCGATGACGCGTATCCGGTTCAGACGTGTGAGCGACAGAACGATGGCGGTGTTGCTGGCATCGGGAATGCTGCCCAGTACCAGCCCGGTATTGCCGCCTTGCGGCACGATAGGCACATTGAATTGATGGCAAAGGCAGACAATGGCGGCAACTTCTTCGGTGCAGGCCGGTTTCACTACCGCAAACGCGCTGCCGGTAAAACGGCGACGCCAGTCGGTGAGATAGGCCGCGGTTTCATCTGCTGCGGTCAATACATATTGCGCGCCGATGGCGTGGCGACATGCATCGAGAAACTCTTTCATTCAGCAGCCTTTTGCAGCGCCTTTTTGGCTAGTGCTTTGGCGGCTTTCTTGTACGGGCGCAGATAGGCAATCACGCAGATGAAGAAGCCCAGCACTAGCGCGACTTCTATCCAGCCCAGCGTGGCGGACAAGCCGCTGTCGCTCATGCCGCGTACTATGCCTTCGGCGAAGTACAGAAGGATCAGCATCGACGACCATTGCATCGTGTAGAGATCGCGCTTCAGGATGCCGCGCAAGGGAATCAGTAGGGGAATGACTTTCAGCACCAGCCATGAACCGCCGGGACGCACGGGAGCCAGCAACCATTCCCAGGCTATACACAGGACGATGAGTGCAATCAGACTGCAGACTGCTCCCAGGTGTATGATTTTCTGGCTTTGCGTCTGCATCAGGCGTTCCGTAATTTGATGGCAGTTTGCGCCAGCCGCTGGCCCAGTGCGATTGCCAGTGCACGCGTATCCGCAGAGATTGCCTGCGTGCCGCTGACGCCGGACCAGTGCGAGGCGCCGTAAGGCGTGCCGCCGGAGCTGGTGGTCATCAGTTCAGCTTGCGTATACGGAATGCCGAGCAGCAGCATGCCGTGATGCAGCAAAGGCAGCATCATCGACAACAAGGTTGTTTCCTGCCCGCCGTGCAGACTTCCGGTGGAAGTAAACACGCAAGCCGGTTTGCCGGCCAGCGTGCCGGACAGCCAGTGCGACGAAGTGCCATCCCAAAAATATTTCATCGGCGCTGCCATATTGCCGAAACGCGTAGGCGAACCCAGCGCGAGCGCGGCGCATTCTTCCAGGTCGCGCAGTTCCACGTAAGGAGCGCCTTCCGTCGGGATGTCCGGGGCGGTGGCTTCGGTCACGGTGGAAACCGCCGGCACGGTGCGCAGGCGTGCTTCGCAACCGGCTACACTATCTATGCCCTGGCCGATCAATTCAGCCAGTTTGCGCGTAGAGCCGTGCCGCGAATAATACAAAACGAGAATAGGGAGCGTGGATGAGTTCATGCTTGGTATTATAGGATGCTTTATAAGCATCCCCATATCCGATAGCCATAGCCGATATGCATTTTTCAGGCGATGAACCTGTCGATACGTTCTGCATGAAATTAGCCAAACCTCTTCTTTTTCGTGAACTGTCATGGGCGCAGCTGCGCAATCTGATCCGTTTTGCAGCGCGCCGGCTGGATGAAGAACGATTGCCGCAAGTCGCCGGCAGCCTGACCTTCACTAGTGTATTGGCACTGGTGCCGATACTGACGATCGCGCTGGCGATCTTTACCACTTTTCCGCTTTTCAATACCTTTCGCGCCTCGCTGGAAGTCTACTTCGTGCAGAACCTGATGCCGAAGGGGATCGCCAACACGATACTCGGTTATCTGACGCAGTTTTCGACCAAGGCCACGCGCCTGTCGGCAGTCGGTGCGGTGGCGCTGATCGTGACGGCGGTGATGATGATGCTGATGATAGATCGCGTCTTCAACCAGATCTGGCGCGCCAAGACCAAGCGCCCGATCATGCAGCGCATCCTGATTTACTGGGCAATTGTGACTTTGGGGCCGCTATTGATAGGCGCCTCGATGACGTTGACTTCATATTTGTTTACTTCGACCAATGGCGCAGTGCGCAACATCCCGTTTTTCGGCGGCGTGCTGTATTCGTCGATTTCGATTCTGTTGACGACAGTGGCGTTTACGTCCTTGTACATGGTGGTGCCGAATCGCTTCGTCGAATGGCGCGATGCCTTGTGCGGCGGTTTGCTGGCGGCGATAGCCTTTGAAGTGGTCAAACGCCTGTTTGCGATTTTCATCGTCCAGGTGCCGACCTATACGGTGGTGTACGGAGCGGTCGCGGCTTTTCCTATTTTTCTGGTGTGGATATATCTGGGCTGGCTGATTACGCTGGGTGGAGCGGTGGTGACGGCCGCACTGCCGATCGTGAAATATGAACGATGGTGGCATGTGCCGCAACCGGGTAGCGCCTTCGTCGATGCGATGGCATTGCTGGCGGTATTGCATGAGTCACGCACCGTGGGTGCGCGTGCTACGGTCGATACCAGGCAGTTTCGTGAAAAAACCCGCCTTGGTTTTGATGAGTCGGAAATTTTGCTGGAAAAAATGCTGGATGCAGGCTGGGTAGGGCGCATCAAGAATGAGCAGCCCAAGCGTATGCAATGGGGCAAGCGCATTACCGACGGTCTCGATCGCTGGGCTTTGCTGGCCAATCCGCAGCAATTAACACTGGCGGATGTATACCGACTGTTTGTCTTCGATGCCAGCAGCAATGAGATATTGGCCAAGAAAGTCGAAGTTGCGGTTGAGCAGGGACTGACGCTCTCGCTGTCCGAATATTTCAGTGAGTCAGCCTAAAACGAGATCTGGCCGCTCAGCATCTGCCAGTACATCAGCCATGCAGCCATGAATGAGTAGACCGGTTGTTTGAACAATGGCAGGTTCTTCTCGAACTTGACATGCCCTATCCACGCGCAACCGTAGAACGCCAGCACGGCTGCCAATAACCACCATGCATTGCCAGTGAGGGCCAGAATGGCCAGGCACAGTATGGAAAGCGTTGAACCGAAGAAATGCAGCTGGCGCGAATGGCGATTTCCATGGTCGCTCAGATAATGGGTATAGAACTCGGCAAACGATTGCTCGGTCTTGTGTGCGATGACGCTCATGATGGTCTCCTTCCACTTGTTCTTTCAGAGTAGACCTCGTTTGAGCAAGATGCAAGTTTGCATCTGCCTGGATAAAACCGCCATCGCGGAATTTTTGTGCTCCCGTGTTGTCCTATGGCAGTGCATCTATTCGGATGATGGAGTAGATTTTTTGCAGCGCTTGCGCTACATTGGAAGCGTACCGCAGTACAACCATAATGTTGGGAGGGCCGTCACATGAAAGTCTCCGAAATACTCAAGGTAAAAGGAAATATTCTCTTCACTGTGACACCGGACAGCCCGATGCTGGATGCAGTCAATGTCATGGCCGAAAAGGATATAGGCTCGCTGGTCGTGATGGAAAAAGGCGATCTGATCGGCATGCTTTCTTTCCGTGAAGTCATGGCAACCATCCATGAACAGGGAGGTGCGATAGGGAATGGCAGCGTTCGGCAGCATATGAACAAGAGCCCGATCACGATTTCCTGCGATGCCGAGATCAATGAGGTGCGCCGCATGATGCTGGAAAAACATGCGCGTTACGTGCCTGTGCTGGATGGCAAAATTCTGGCCGGCGTGATTTCGTTTTATGACGTTGCGAAGGCGGTGCTGGAAGCGCAAAGTTTTGAGAATAAAATGCTGAAATCGTATATTCAGAGTTCTCCCGCCCTGGCCAGCGAACAAGACGGTTAAACCGGACGGATAAAATTCTATGCAGCCGTCCGTGTATTCATGAATGCACGGACGGCTTTTCTTTGTTCCCGCTGCAATACCTTACAATCCCCTGATTCTGAATCCGGCGCATTTGCCAGACGGCATGCGTCTACCTCTTTGAGCGCTCAAATTTTTTCATGCACAAGCCCAGTCAATTTACCTTGCTCACACAAGGCCGTTTCGCCCCTTTTTTCTGGGCCCAGTTTTTCGGCGCATTCAACGACAATGTTTTCAAGACGGCGCTCCTGACGGTTCTGACGTTTGAGGCATTGGACTGGACGACGATGGATAGAGGATTTTTGAATAATCTGATCCCTGGATTATTCATTCTGCCTTTCGTGCTGTTTTCTGCCATTGCCGGACAACTGGCAGACAAGTTTGAAAAATCCGGCCTGGTTCGTTATATCAAGCTACTCGAAATTGCCATCATGCTGCTGGCCGCCGTGGGCTGGTTCCGGCACGATTTATGGCTGCTGATTGCCGCAGTGGCAGGCATGGGTTTGCATTCGGCCCTGTTTGGACCGGTCAAATATGCGTATCTGCCGCAAAAACTGGCGCCTGATGAGCTGGTGGGCGGTAACGGTTTGGTAGAGATGGGAACCTTCGTGGGCATCTTGCTGGGCGAAGTGCTGGGAGCAGTGCTGGTGCTGCACAAACCGTGGGGCATAGAACTGGTGGCCGGCACCACGATTGCAATTGCAGTGGCTGGCTGGCTGGCGAGTCGTGCGATTCCTGTTTCTCCTGCTCCTGCTCCTGAATTGAAAATCAACTGGAATCTGCTCACCGAATCGGTACGCAATATCCGTTTTTCAGGACAAAATCGCCCGGTGTTCATGGCGATGCTGGCGAATTCCTGGTTCTGGTTTTACGGCGCGATCGTGCTGGCACAATTTCCCATGTATGCGAAGCAGACGCTGCATGGCGATCACAGCATATTCGTGCTGCTGCTGACGATATTTTCACTTGGAATCGGCACCGGTTCGCTGCTGTGCGAACGGCTCTCCCGGCACAAGGTTGAAATCGGGCTGGTGCCTTTGGGAGCGATCGGCCTGTCGATATTCGGCATTGATCTTTTTCTTTCCAGCACGGCCTATGTCAATCCGCATCTGGTCGATATCGCAGGCTTCCTGCAGCAGCCCGGCAGCATCCGTATCCTGCTGGATTGCCTGCTGATAGGCGCGTTTGGCGGCGTGTATATTGTGCCGCTGTTTGCCCTGGTCCAGACACGCTGCGATCCCAAGCATATGTCGCGCACGATAGCCGGCATGAATATCCTGAACGCCTTGTTCATGGTGGCAGCGGCATTGCTGGCGATGGTGTTGTTGAATGCGGGTTTGAGTATTCCGCAATTGTTTCTGTTTACTGCGATATTGAATGCGCTGGTCACCGCCTCTATCTTTGCTGCGGTGCCGGAATTCCTGCATCGTTTCCTGGCGTGGATAAAACCCGGCCAGTCTATAGATTAAACAGAGGTGCCCGGGATTTCATGCCAGCGGGTGCAAGGCTTCATCATCGTGGCTGCGTTGCGGCGCGGCCAGCGGCAGGGTCAGGATGAAAGTAGTGCCGGTGCCCACTGCGCTTTGCACGCGGACGCGGCCCCCGAGTATGCCGCTGACGATGTTGTGCGTGATATTCAAGCCCAGACCGGAACCGCCTTCACCCAGCTTGGTGGTGAAAAACGGATCGAAAATCCGGTTCAGGTTACTGACTGGAATGCCGACGCCATCATCCTTGATCGTCAGCTCCACCCAGCCTTCGGCGCTGTTGCGCGCAGCAATGACGACCGAACCCTGATTTCTTCCTTCAAAACCGTGTAACAGGGCATTATTAATCAGATTGTTCAGCACCTGACCCAGCGGGCCGGGATAACTGTCAAAAACCAGATCTTCCGGAATGCTTTGCTCGACGGTAAATGGTGTTTTACGTATCAGTGGCCAAAGCGTCAGCAGGATTTCGCTGATGACTTCTTCCAGCGAAAAAGTTCGTCTTTGCGAACTGGTTTGATCGATGGCGACCTGCTTGAAACTGTGGACCAGATCGGCAGCGCGATGCAGGTTGCGCACCAGAATATCGCCCGCCTTGTCGACATCGCTGATGTAGGTTTCCAGGCTTGAGCGCTTGATGCCCTTGCTGTCGCGGTAATTTTCGGTCAGCCTGGCCGTCTGGTCGCTGAGGGCGCTGGCCACCATCAGGCTGTTGCCGATGGGCGTGTTCAATTCGTGCGAAATGCCGGCCACCAGCGCGCCCAATGCAGCCAGCTTTTCATTGTTGACCAATTCTTCATGCGCCAGATTCAATGCTTCCAGCGTGGTTTCCAGTTCCTGGTTGGCTTGCTGCAATTCTTCCGTACGTTCGATGACGCGGTCTTCCAGGGTCGCATTGAACTCCAGAATTTCATTTTCAATCAGGCGTTTTTCCGTCACGTCCTGACACGCCAGAATGCCGAATTGTTCGCCTTCCAGCAAAAAAACATGGCCGGAAAACTGGATCAGTATCTTGCTCTGGTCACCGCGGTACATCCATAACTCAGCGAGCTGTTTCAGGCTGCCGGTACTTTGCAGATTGCTCAGCAGGGCGTCGCGATCGGCGGGATTGCAATACATGGCGAGATCCAGAGTGTTCTTGCCGAGTACCGACTGCCGCGTGCGTTTGAATAATTGTTCAAACGCTGCATTGACGTCCTTGATCACACTATCGTTGCTGAGTTGCGTGACAAACATGGGCACCGGCGTGGAATGGAAAATAGTCGCGAAACGCTGCTCACTGAGCCGCAATTCTTCTTCTGCACGCTTGCGTTCAAGTTCTGCCGAGGCACGCTCGCTGAACACCTGCAGCAGCGATTTGACGAGGTCCGGGTTGCGCAGCGGCTTGGAATGCATCACGGCCAGTACGCCTATGGCAAGGCCGTTGGCATCGTGCAGCGGTGCACCAGAGTAGCTGTCCCAGCCGCGTTTGATCAGAGAGGTGTTTTGCGCAAACATGTTCTGTACATCATGGGCAAAAACGCAGAGGCCGCTATCCAGCGTATATCCATAGGGAGTGCCGGGTATTGCACACTCGAAGTTGTCGACGATTTCGCCATGCATATGCGATGCCAGTGTCAGAATACGCTGCGGGTCGGTACTGGAGCGCACCGCTATCAGTGCGCAATCGGTACGCAGTGCGCCCGCCAGATCATTGACCAGCAATTCAAAGAAGGGTTCGCCGGCGATGCTCTGCGTGCCTTGTGCCAGCCGCAGCAGCGCATGATCGGCTTCCATTTTCTGCTCCTCCAGCAGCTTCTGGCTGGTGACGTCGCGCATGACGGCCAGCATGTACATTTCGTCGGCTATGGAGAACAGCGTGGCATTGAGCAGGCAGTGGCGGATTTCACCAGTCTTGTTGCGCATGCTCCAGGCGAAATTTTCCACCTTTTTATCGCGCTCCAGCAGCTGGAATAATTCTGTACGTTCCTCTGCATATACCCAGATGTGCAAGCGCAAGCCGTTTTTTCCCAGCCATTCATCGCGTGCAAAACCGAGAATGTTTTCAAACGCGGCATTGACTTCGACAAATGTGCCATCGGGGTAACGTGCAATGGAAATCGGCTCTGGATTGTTGCGGAAGGCGCCGGCGAATTTCGCTTCCGACAGACGCAGCGCTTCTGCAGCATGACGTTGTTCCGTAATATCTTCCGCCATCGATAACAGGCGGCCGGTATTGCCGTCATCTTCATCTATATGCGAATAGCGCCACTGGCAGCTAATGATGCGTCCATCAGCGGTTAAATTTTCCTGCCCGATGGGCGCGCCCGCATGGAATCTGGCTTGCTGGACAATGCCTTCGATTAGATGGCGTTGGTCGAGCGGGCTGAGGAAACGAATATTTCTGCCCATTGCAAGATCCCGGCGGTAGCCGAATATGCGTTCGGCTGCGGCATTCCATTCGACGACCTGATATTTCTTGTCCCATTCGATGATTGCGATCGGACTGTGGGCTATCAGTGCGCGAAGGTGTGCTGCATGTTCATGCAACTCCATTCTGGCGCGTGCATTCTGTTCGGCCTCGATAGTATTGTCATGCGGTACGTCGCCCAGCAGATTGCGCAAACGCAGACGTATCGGCTCAAGCTTTTGCGAGAGCAGGCCGATTTCATCGCGATGTTGCAAGGCGAGCGGCTGCTCGAGCTGGTGTTCGAGCAGATGTGTTGCATCGGTATGCAGGCTTTGCAGCGGGCGTATCAGGCGGCGTTCAAAAAAGAACAGAATCAGCAGAGCGGATAAACCGATTTGCAGCGCCAGCAGCAGTATTTGTCGGGCCAGATCTTGCATCATGGTTTGCCGCAGCCGTGTGCTAGCAATTTCCATCCTGAGCGAACCGATAACCTGTCCTTGATGAACAAGACTGGTGTCGGAGCTGGCAATAAAACCGGAACGAGGCTCACGGCGTTCGCTGGTAGCAAACAGAGCGCGCTTGTTGTCACGCACCTCAATACGGACAATATCGTCGTTACGCCAGATCGCGCCGTCGGCTAGAGCAAGCGCATCTTCGTGCCTGAAACTCCACAAGGCCTCGCTCATACCGCTGACCAGTGCTGCTGCGGTTTCATCTGCCAGCCTGGCGCTACGGTTCTTGATTTCGATATCGTAGGTTTTTAGCCAGCCATAGCCATTAACCAGAGCAGCCGGAACGAATAAAGCAATTACCACCACTAGTACGATAGAACGTCGCAGGGTAAATACGCTTTTTTTCATGGCGCCCGTTGCTAATGGAGATTAGACGATAGGAGAGGAATGCGGCCGATGTTGCGTGCTAAGGAAATAGCGGTTTGTTAGTGTGGCTTGTGATTGCTCAGCCAATCGTGCAATCCATCGGGTTTCAATGGATGGGAAAATAAATAACCCTGGCCAAACGGGCAGCCGAGTTCAGTCAGAATTTTCGCCTGTCGCTCGTCTTCGACACCTTCGGCAATCACGTCCAGCTCCAGATTGCGTCCTAATTGAATGATCATCTCGGCGATACTGCTGCCGCGAGAAGAATCGGTAATTTCCATGACAAAGGTTCTATCGATCTTGAGGCGATCGACATTCAATTTCTGCAAGTGGCTGAGTGATGAAAAGCCGGTGCCGAAATCGTCGATGGCGATGCTGACGCCGGTTTCGGTGATTTGGTCGAGTAATTTGATCAATGCATCCGGTTCTTCCATTGCCATCGATTCGGTGATTTCAAGTTCGATGCAATGAGGGGGCGCATTGGTATCTTCCAGAGCCTTGCGCAGCATGCTGAGAAAATGTGGATGGCGGAACTGCACTTGCGATACGTTGACCGACATCATGAAATTGCTGAAGCCCAGGCTCTGAATACGTACCAGTTCCTGGCAGGCCTGACGCAATACCCATTCACCGAGTTCAATGATCAGGCCGGAATATTCCGCAATTGGAATAAAGCGATTCGGCGAAATCATGATGTTGTCTGCGGTCTGCCAGCGCAATAGGGCTTCGGCGCCGACCGGTGCACGCGTCACCATATCGATTTGCGGTTGGTAGACGACGAACAGTTGCTTCTCTTCAAATGCGGTGCGCAAGGCATGCATCATGTTGACGCGTTCGCGGATGTCTATGCCCATGCTGCGTGAAAAATAAAGGTGCCCGGTGCGCTGCTGCATTTTTGCGCGCTTCAATGCGATATGGGCATTTTTCAACGCCTCTACACCGCGCCCTTTATGTTCGGACAGGCGCACCAGACCGACCGTGGCGGAAAGTTGCACGTCCTGGCCATCGATGTTGAACGGCCGTTCGAATTGCGCCAGCACGGTGGCGGGATTGACTTGCACATCGTCGCCGAGCACGCCGAAAGTATCGCCGCCGACGCGCGCCACGACCAAGCGGTCGCCCAGACGCGATTGCAGGCGTGCGGCAACGGACAGCAGCAGCAGGTCGCCGAATTGGTGGCCCAGCGTGTCATTGGTTTCGGCAAAGTGATCGATGTCGATCAGTGCCAGAGTAGTCGGCCGGTTTCTGGAGGAGATCAGGCTTTCATCGATGATTTCCTTGAGACGGGTGCGATTCGGCAGTTTGGTCAGCGAGTCGTAGAAAGCGGAGTTATGCAGTCGTGAGACCAGCATGATATTGGCGAGGCCGACCGAAATGTTGCTGCAGAAAACTTCCAGCAGACGCAATTCAATTTCGTTTAATACGCGTCCGGTTTTGAAAAATGCGGTGAAGTTGCTGGTCGCGCTGCCGGTAAAATGCAATGCGGCATATTCGCGGCCGTAGATATGACGGCGTTCATTGAGCGCGCGCGTCAATGTGTGCCCGATGTGGGCATCCTTGAGCGTGGAAACTGGATGGTTCAGCAGATCCTGATAACTTCCTGTCGCTGCGACCACGAACAATTCGGTTTCTTCATCATGCAGCGTTTCCTGTATGCAAAACAAACCGTTCGTGGGCATATCCAGCAGGTGTGCAATTTTTTCCAGCACGCCAGCGGTAAATTCTTCCAGCGTTTGCAATGCCATCAGATCGGTGCTGGCACGCAGAATCATGTCCAGGCCGCTGCTGCTTGAATTGATGGTGCAGATTTGTTCGTAGGAGCGGATCGCTGCAGTAACGACGGTAAACAGCTTGATGCGCGTGAGTTCGGATTTTGTCTTGTAATCGTTGATGTCGAACTGCTGGATGGCATCGATTTCCGGTGCGTAGCCGGGCTGGCCGGTGCGCAGAATAATGCGCACTTCGGCGCGATGCAATACATCTCGGATGTAATGAACGAGTTGCAGACCTTCGTCCTGCTGCTCCATAACGACGTCCAGCAAAATGACCGCAATATTCGGTTCATTTGCCAGAATGTCGCGCGCTTGCTGCGCGGAATAAGCATGCAAAAACGCCAGAGGACGGTTTTGTATTTCAACGTTACTGAGGGCGAAGGTGGTTGCCGAATGGACGTCAGCATCATCGTCGATGATCATGACTTGCCAGACGTCCTTGTTTGTTCCCAAAGCATTGTTTTCGGATGCGGATATTGCTTCATCCAGAAATACAAGGTCATCCTCACTATGGCTGACCGACTTGCTCATGTTACCTTCTCCGAGATGTAGTTTTTATAGTTTGGAAACCGTATATTGCACACCGGTTTAACATTCGGCAATGATTTTTCTTGAAGTATTTGTTTTCTGTGCACTGGTAGAATGGCACTTTATTCATTAGCGATGAACCATCATGTCAGGCAATACATTTGGCACACTCTTTACTGTCACCACTTTTGGCGAATCCCACGGCCCGGCAATCGGTTGCGTAATCGATGGTTGTCCGCCTGGAATGGTGTTGTCAGAAGCCGACATCCAGTTCGACCTGGATCGTCGCAAACCGGGCACCTCGCGGCATGTGACGCAGCGCCAGGAATCGGACACAGTGGAAATCCTGTCCGGCGTATTTGAAGGGAAAACAACCGGTACCCCGATTGCGCTGCTGATTCGCAACGAAGATCAGCGCAGCAAGGATTACGGCAACATAACCGACACTTTCCGTCCTGGTCATGCCGATTACACGTATTGGCATAAATACGGCATCCGCGATCCGCGCGGCGGCGGACGTTCGTCGGCGCGTTTGACCGCACCGGTCGTCGGCGCTGCAGCCATCGCGAAAAAATGGTTGCTGGAACAATACGGCACCACATTCAAGGGTTGCATGAGCCAGCTCGGTGAAATCGCGATTCCGTTCGAGAGCTGGGAGCATGTGCCGAACAATCCTTTCTTCTCGGCCAACGCCAGCATCCTGCCGCAGCTGGAAGCGTATATGGACGACTTGCGCAAGAACGGCGATTCCTGCGGTGCGCGTATCGATGTGGTGGCGGAAAATGTGCCAATAGGATTGGGCGAGCCGATCTACGACAAGCTGGATGCGGAAATCGCTTATGCGTTGATGGGCATCAATGCAGTGAAGGGTGTTGAAATCGGCGCCGGCTTCAAATCCGTTGCGCAAAAAGGCACCGAGCACGGCGATGAGCTGACCCCCGACGGCTTTGCCAGCAATAATGCAGGCGGTGTACTGGGCGGTATTTCGACCGGTCAAAACATCACGGCATCGATGGCGATCAAGCCGACTTCCAGCATACGTACCGCGCGCCATTCAATCGACAAGACTGGCAATCCGATCATGGTCGAAACTTTCGGACGGCATGATCCCTGCGTCGGCATTCGCGCCACGCCGATTGCCGAAGCCATGCTGGCGCTGGTGTTGATGGATCACGCATTGCGGCATAGAGCGCAATGCGGCGACGTCAAGGTGAGCCCGCCACCGATACCGGCCAGTTCGCGCTGATTCATTTTTACAGCGTTTTTGCGCAGGATTTATGTTGTTTGACGAGGAATGAACATGAGATTGAGCAAGCGATTTTTTGCGCTTTCATCGGTGGCAACGGCTTCACTCGTACTAATGCTGACAGCTTGCGAAACGGTGCAGACGACACAAAGTGGACTGGTCGGTATCGATAGGACGCAGAGAATGGCAGTGTCGGCGCAGGAGCTGGATCAGGCTGCGGGCAAGCAATACGCGACGCTGATTGCGGAGCAAAAGCAGAAAAACGCCTTGAACCGCAACGCGGCGCAGGTGACGCGGGTGCGCAGCATCGCCAATAAATTGATTGCGCAGACGTCGGTTTTTCGTCCCGATGCGCCACGCTGGCAGTGGGAAGTCAATGTATTGACGTCGCCTGAAGTGAACGCCTGGTGCATGCCGGGAGGCAAGATTGCTGTCTATACCGGCTTGATTGAAAAACTCCAGGTCACTGATGACGAATTGGCTGCCGTCATCGGCCATGAAATTTCGCATGCATTGCGCGAACATGCGCGCGAACGCGCATCCGAGCAAATGGTGGCGGGTAGCGTGATTTCGATCGGTTCGGCGCTGCTGGGTGTGGGCAGTTTGGGGCAGAAAGGTGCCGAATATACATACATGGGCCTGGTTGGGCTGCCCAATTCACGCAGCCACGAAACAGAAGCGGATCGCATAGGTGTCGAACTGGCTGCGCGCGCCGGTTATGATCCGCGCGCCGCGATCACCCTGTGGCAAAAAATGGGGCAGGTAGGTGGCAGTGCGCCGCCCACATTTCTTTCTACCCACCCATCCAGTGCAGATCGTAGTAGCGACCTCACAGTCTACGCACAGCGCGTGATGCCGCTTTATCTGCAGGCAAAAAGCAGATAGCAAGAACAAGGCATTGCATTAAAGATAAATACCCTCATTTTTATGATGAGGCGGTTCCCTGTATGCCTGTGCCGCCGTTTCCTGCAATGGAAACGCACAAATATGGCATAATCAAGAGCTGCTCATCGGTCACTACCGACTTACTTTTACACACGAAATATGGCTCAAACGCTCTACGATAAACTCTGGCAATCGCACGTTGTCGATACTGGCGACGATGGCACAACCGTGCTTTACATCGATCGCCATCTGTTGCATGAAGTCACCAGCCCGCAGGCTTTTGAAGGCTTGAAGCTGGCTGGCCGTCGCCCATGGCGCGTTTCCTCCAATCTGATGGTGGCGGATCACAATGTGCCGACTACCGACCGCTCGGAAGGGATTGCAGATCCGACATCGCGTCTGCAGGTTGAAACGCTGGATCACAATGCACACGAATACGGTTTGACCTACTTCAGCATGCGCGACAAGCGTCAGGGCATCGTGCATGTCATCGGGCCGGAGCAGGGCGCAACCTTGCCTGGTATGACGGTTGTCTGTGGTGATTCGCATACATCCACGCACGGTGCATTCGGCGCATTGGCACACGGCATAGGCACGTCCGAAGTCGAACACGTACTTGCGACGCAAACCCTGCTGGCGCAAAAATCCAAAGCCATGCTGGTACAGGTTGATGGCGCATTGCCGACCGGTGTGACTGCCAAGGACATCGTGTTGGCCATTATCGGAAAAATCGGCACTGCCGGCGGTACCGGTTATGCAATTGAATTTGCCGGTTCGACCATACGTTCGCTGTCGATGGAAGGTCGCATGACCATCTGCAACATGGCGATCGAAGCCGGTGCTCGCGCCGGCATGGTCGGCGTCGACGAAACCACAATTAATTACGTCAAGGGTCGTCCTTTGTCGCCTGTCGGTCCGCACTGGGATCGTGCGGTCGAATACTGGCGTACCTTGCATTCCGATGCTGGTGCCAAGTTCGACTTGGTCGTGACCTTGAACGCTGCTGAAATCAAACCGCAAGTAAGTTGGGGCACATCGCCAGAGATGGTGGTATCCGTGGATGGGCGCGTACCTGATCCGGACAAGGAAAAAGATGCAACCAAGCGTGACGGCATGGAAAAAGCGCTGGTCTACATGGGCCTGAAACCAAACACGCCGATTACCGATATCCGCATCGATAAAGTGTTCATCGGTTCCTGCACCAATTCACGCATAGAAGATTTGCGCGCTGCTGCTGCCGTCGTACGTGGCAAGCATCGTGCATCAAACGTAAAACTTGCTATGGTCGTGCCGGGCTCCGGTCTGGTCAAAGAGCAGGCGGAGCGCGAAGGTCTGGACAAGATTTTCAAGGATGCCGGTTTTGAATGGCGTGAACCGGGTTGTTCGATGTGTCTGGCAATGAATGCTGATCGTCTGGAGCCGGGTGAACGTTGTGCGTCGACTTCGAATCGCAATTTCGAAGGACGCCAGGGTGCGGGTGGTCGTACCCATCTGGTGAGCCCTGCTATGGCAGCAGCTGCAGGTATCGAAGGTCATTTCGTTGATGTACGTGCGCTGTAATTGTTGCTGTAAATGCGTTGCTTTAAATAACACTCACGGAGAGAAAAAATGAAAAAAATCGCTGCTTTGTTGATTGCTTCCGTATGGTTGCTGGCAGGCTGCAATACGGTCCAGGGTTTCGGCAAGGATGTCGAGCATGTGGGCGACAAAATCCAGGGTAAATAAGAAGCTGGTTTGCAGCGATGCACCGATTGATTCGGACGCATCGCTGAACTAAAGCAACTGTCTGCAGTAAAAAGCTTGTTCTGCCGCATCGATACTCAAAAATAATACCGGCGACATCGTCGTCTATACGCACCAACAGTTGGGCACTATGGAAAAATTTAATATTCTTGATGGTTTGGTTGCACCGCTGGATCGTGCAAATGTCGACACCGACGCCATCATTCCAAAGCAGTTTCTCAAGTCGATCAAGCGTACTGGTTTCGGTCCGAATCTGTTCGATGAATGGCGCTATCTGGATCAGGGCGAGCCGGGCAAGGACAATGCGAATCGTCCCTTGAATCCTGACTTTGTGCTGAATCAAGCGCGCTATCAAGGTGCGCAGATTTTATTGGCGCGCAAGAATTTCGGCTGCGGCTCATCACGCGAGCATGCGCCTTGGGCCTTGAGTCAGTATGGTTTCCGCGCGATTGTCGCGCCCAGCTTTGCCGATATCTTCTTCAATAACTGCTACAAGAACGGCTTGTTGCCGGTTGCGCTGACCGAAGCGCAAGTCGACCATTTGTTCAACGAGGTCAAGGCTTTCCCGGGTTTTCATCTGGTGATCGACCTGGAAAAGCAAATCATAGCGACCAGCAACGGTAGCGTTGCCTATCCATTCGATATCGATGCCTTCCGCAAATACTGCCTGTTGAACGGCTTTGACGATATCGGGCTGACCTTGCAAAAGGCTGACAAGATACGCGCGTATGAAGAACGTCATCTTGCTGCACAGCCCTGGCTGTCGAACACCATTTAACGACGCGCATCATAGGCTTGATATATACGGCCTGAATGTTGGCCGCGCGCTTATATTCTTTTTTAATTATTACTGAAGCTATCAAATGAAAATTGCAATTTTGCCGGGCGACGGCATCGGTCCGGAAATCATGAATCAGGCAGTCAAGGTGATGAACGCCTTGGGTGAAAAGTTTGAAATCGAAACCGTGCCGGTCGGCGGCGCAGCATATGCGGAGCAAGGTCATCCCTTGCCGGAATCGACCTTGAAGGTTGCAAAAGAAGCGGATGCTATTTTGTTCGGCGCTGTTGGTGATTTCAAGTACGACACACTGGAGCGTTCGTTGCGCCCTGAACAGGCGATTCTGGGTCTGCGCAAGCATCTGGGTTTGTTTGCAAACTTCCGTCCTGCGATCCTGTATCCGGAACTGGCTGGCGCATCGTCGCTGAAGCCGGAAATTGTTTCCGGCCTCGACATCATGATCGTGCGCGAATTGACGGGCGACATTTACTTCGGTCAGCCGCGCGGCATGCGCGAAGCACCGGACGGTCCGTTCAAGGGCGCGCGTGAAGGTTTTGACACCATGCGTTACAGCGAACCGGAAATTCGTCGCATTGCGCACGTCGCATTCCAGGCCGCGCAAAAACGCAGCAAGCGCCTGACCAGCGTCGACAAGGCCAATGTACTGGAAACATTCCAGTTCTGGCGCGATGTTGTTACCGACGTGCACAAGGAATACCAGGACGTCAAACTCGATCATATGTATGTTGATAACGCAGCAATGCAATTGGTGCGCGCACCGAAAGAATTTGACGTGGTCGTGACCGGCAATATGTTTGGTGACATCCTGTCGGATGCGGCAGCGATGCTGACCGGCTCGATCGGCATGTTGCCATCGGCTTCGCTGGACGCGAACAACAAAGGCTTGTACGAGCCGTCGCACGGTTCGGCACCGGATATCGCAGGCAAGGATATCGCCAATCCACTGGCGCAAATTCTGTCGCTGGCCATGATGCTACGTTACTCGCTGGCCAAGACAGAGCAGGCTGATCGTATTGAAGCAGCGGTGAAAGCTGTCTTGAAGCAAGGTTTGCGTACTGTCGATATTTACGAAGCCGGCACCACCAAGGTCAGCACGACGCAAATGGGTGATGCAGTCGTCAAAGCATTGGCTTGAAACAGGAGTGGCAGAGACTGCCATGAATTTGACTAATAGGGCGTCGGATGCGCCTGAGTTAAGGAAATGATGATGAAAGTTGTTGGCTTAGTCGGTTGGCGTGGGATGGTGGGATCGGTCCTGATGCAACGCATGCAGGAAGAGGGCGATTTCGAGCATATCGAACCTGTGTTTTTCACTACCTCGAACAAGGGTGGAAAAGCTCCGGCAATGGCGAAGAAGGAAACGACTTTGCAGGACGCCAACGATATCGACGCACTGAAAAAATGCGACATCATCATTACTTGCCAGGGCGGTGACTACACCACCGAGATTTTCCCGAAACTGCGTGCAGCGGGCTGGGACGGTTACTGGATCGATGCAGCTTCGACACTGCGCATGAAAGACGACGCCGTCATCATTCTCGATCCGGTCAACCAGAATGTGATTACGGACGCATTGGAACGCGGCGTTAAAAATTACATAGGCGGCAATTGCACCAACTCCATTCTGTTGATGGGCGTGGGCGGCTTGTTCCGCGAAGATCTGGTTGAATGGGTCAGTTCGATGACTTATCAGGCGGCCTCCGGTGGCGGTGCCAATCACATGCGCGAATTGTTATCCGGCATGGGTGTGGTGCATGGCGCGGTGGCAGATGAACTGGCGACTCCTGCGTCGGCGATTCTGGATATTGACCGCAAGGTTGCGGAAACCATCCGCAAGGAAGTGCCAACCGAATTCTTTGGCGCCCCTTTGGCGGGCGGTTTGATCCCGTGGATCGATGCCCAGCTTGAAAACGGCCAGTCGAAAGAAGAGTGGAAAGGCCAGGCCGAAGTTAACAAGATTCTCGGCAATACCAAAACGATTCCGGTCGATGGTTTGTGCGTACGTATCGGTGCGATGCGTTGTCACAGCCTGGCTTTGACGATCAAGCTGAAGCGTGATCTGCCTTTGACTGAAATCGAATCCATCATCCGTTCCGGCAATCAGTGGGTGAAATGGGTGCCTAACGAGCGCGCAGTAACGGTCAAGGAATTGACTCCGGCTGCGATCACCGGCGGCCTGGAAATTGGTGTCGGTCGTGTGCGCAAGTTGAATCAAGGGCCGGAATACATTTCCGCCTTCGTAATTGGCGACCAGTTGCTGTGGGGTGCCGCAGAACCGCTGCGCCGCATGCTGCGCATCGTGCTGGATCGTTGATCGACATATAAAAGCAGCATCTTGCGTTGTCACGACGCAACATAAACCCGCCAAATTCGCTCAATTAAGGAGCGATAGGCGGGTTTTAAATTAGTTGCCAATATGGTTGCGCTTGCGCGCGTAAGTCCATGATGCTATGGTGAAAGTTCTTAGAAAAACGATCAATAAGCGTTGCCTGTGGTCTCCAACGTACGCTAACGGAATACTCTCCATGCCACTAAAAATGCGGTCAACTCCTCGCTCATCCTTTTCCTCGTTCAAATTAAAAACACTCAGTGCAGCAGTGATTTCGGCTGTGGTGTTGTCGAATGCGCATGCAGCAGGCCTGGGAAAACTGACCGTCCTGTCGTCGCTGGGGCAACCGCTGCGTGCCGAGATTGAGCTGACGTCCGTATCGCCCGACGAAGCCGGTTCGCTGATTCCCAAGCTGGCATCTGCCGATGCATTTCGCCAGGCGAATATCGATCTCAATCCAGCTCTGTTTTCATTGCGATTTGCTGTTGAACAACGTGGCAACCGACCTATAGTACGCATCACCTCGACCCAGCCTATCAACGAACCTTTCGTCGACATGCTGCTGGAGTTGGCTGGTAATAAAAACCGTTTGGTGCGCGAATATACTTTCCTGCTGGATCCGCCTGAAATGCGCTCTGCGCGTGCTGTCCAGGTAGCGCCTATTGTTGTCGGTCGCGCATTGCCGCCGGTAACTCCTGTCGAGCGCAATCCGGAATCGGTAACACCATCTTCAGAGCCGGCTGCTCAGTCTGCACCTGCCGCTCGTGAAACAGCAGTGCCAAGTGCAGCAAGCAAACCAGCGCGCGCCGTACCAGAACCGAAAGCAGATGCTGCTGCAGCGGATGAGTATCAGGTTAAAAAAGGCGATACGCTGGCGAAAATCGCCAATCAGTATCGACCAAGCGGTGTATCGCTCGATCAGATGCTGGTCTCGCTGTATCGTGCCAATCCTGATGCCTTTATCGGCAAAAACATGAATCGCCTGCGGGCTGGCCAGATCCTGTCCGTGCCGGAGGCAGACAGCGCAAAATCTGTAGCGCAATCCGAAGCAAAAGGAGTCGTTGTGGCGCAGGCCGCCGACTTCAACAGCTATCGCAACAAGCTGGCCGGGCAAGTGGCTGCTGCAGAAGCGAAGAAATCGGACGACGTCAGGCAAACCGCTGGCGGAAAAATCACTACCCGTATTCAGGAAGAGTCCGGCGCCGGAGATGATTCGAAAGACAAGCTGAAGTTATCCAAATCGGGTGCGGCAGCGAATGCTGGCGCAAATGCGGGTGCCAGTGCGGAAGATCTGATTGCCAAAGACAGGGCAATTGCCGAGGCAAATGCACGCGTCAAGGAACTGGAAAAGAATGTCAGCGAACTGCAAAAAATTCTTGAAATAAAAAACAAGGATTTGGCAGAACAGCAAAAGGCAGCATCTGCAACTTCAGCTGCACCGGTTGCTGCAGTTGTGCCAGCAGCGGCAAGTCCTGCTGTTGAAACGCCAACTGCTGCAACTCCGGCAGACGCCGCGGCAACTGCAGCGCCCGCCGAAGCTGTTGTCGCAACTGAAGCTGCGGTCGCTCCTGTTCCAGTGACAGAGCCTGCCCCTACACCTAAACCAGCGCCTAAAAAGCCGGTAGTTGTCGCACCGCCACCACCGCCGCCGAGCTTCTTTGAAGACTTGATGGACAATGCATTGTTCCTGCCGGGCGCTGCCGCCTTGCTGGCATTGCTGGCCGGACTGGGCATCTACAGCTCGCGTCGCCGCAAGCAAACCAAGTCGTTTGAAGACAGCATCATCAGCGATTCCAGCTTGAAGTCGAATTCCCTGTTTGGTTCAACCGGCGGTCAAAGCGTGGACACCAATAACAGTGTGTTCAACTCGAACTTCGTGCCGTCCGCCAGTCAGCTCGATACGAATGAAGTCGACCCTATCGCCGAAGCCGATGTCTATATCGCCTATGGCCGTGACGCACAGGCTGAAGAAATCCTGAAGGAAGCATTGCGCAATCAACCGGATCGCCATGCCGTACGTGTCAAGCTGCTGGAGATTTATGCCAATCGCAATGACGCGCGTTCCTTTGAAATCCTGGCCAGCGAGCTGTACAGCCTGACCAAGGGAGAAGGCGAGGACTGGAAGCAGGCGGCCAATATGGGCTTGATTCTGGACCCGAGCAATCCGCTGTATGCCAACAATACCCTGATGGGGAAAACGGAATCAAACGCTGCTGCATTGAATGCGCACACGCAGCCGTTTGACGAAGAAGATACTGCGACTTCGTCCGAGCCTGCAGAATCAGATACGTCCTTCGCGAGTTCTTCATTGGCGGATAGCCCGACATTGCCGCTCAATGAAGAGTGGAGTCAGAAACCGGCAGATGCTCCAGTGCAGCAAGCCGTGATTGAGGATCTTGATTTCGATCTGGATGGGCTGGACACTGAAAACACTGACAAGAAATCGTCTGAAACGTCGTCGACAGAGATGCCGACTGATATCGCCGATATCGATTTCGGCTTCCTGGAAGATCAATCTGCTTCCGCAACAGGAGAAAAGCCAGCGGTGGCAAGCTTCGAGGCAAGGCAGGAAACGTCACAGTTTGCCGCGCCTGAAATTCTGATTCCGGACGATCTGGGACTGGATTTTCCATCGAAAAATAGTGCTTCTGTTCAAGTAGCCGCAACACCGGCAAAAGAGCCCACTTTTGATCTGTCCGATATCGCACTTGATTTGCATCCTGCCGATGCCGTAGCTGCCAACGATCTGGCTCTGGACGGTTTGGATGATGACACCAGCTATACCAGTAATGCCGAAATGGCGACCAAGCTTGATCTGGCAATTGCCTATCAAGAGATTGGCGACAAGGAAGGTGCTCGCGAGTTGCTGGAAGAAGTCGTCAAAGGCGGTAATGGCGAACAATCGGAGAGGGCGAAAAACCTCCTCAGCAAACTCTCCTGACGGTCTAATATGTAGTATCGACGGGCGCAATGCACTGCTTGCGCCCGTTTTCATTTTCAGTTTGGATTTTTCGGACAATTTTCATCATGAATGGCGAATCAGGCGACGCAATCACATCCAGACGTATCGTGCTCGGCGTGCAATATGACGGTGCGCCGTGGCAGGGATGGCAGACGCAACTCAACGGCTTGACCGTGCAGGACAAGCTGGAATTCGCGCTATACAAATTCACGCAGCAAACCATCACGACTGCTTGTGCCGGACGTACTGATGCGGGCGTGCATGCATTGGAGCAGGTGGTGCATTTCGATACCACGCTGGAGCGCGATATGCAGTCCTGGGTGCGTGGCGTGAATACCTTCCTGCCGTCTTCGATTGCGGTGCGCTGGGCGAGCGAAGTGGCGCACGATCCGGCAGAAAATTTTCACGCCCGCTTCAGCGCGCGCTCCCGCACTTATCACTACATGCTGTACAACAATCCGGTGCGTTCTCCTCTATTGGAAGGCAAGGCGGGTTGGGTATTTCGTACGCTGGATATTGCTAAAATGCAGGAAGCGGCAGTGCATTTGCTGGGGCAACACGATTTTTCAGCATTTCGTTCCGTACAATGCCAGGCCAAATCGCCGGTCAAGACGATGTACGCGATCAAGATAGAGCGGCGCGGCGATTTGATCATGTTCACTGTGCACGCCAATGCGTTTTTGCATCACATGGTGCGCAATATTGTCGGTTCGCTGATTTATGTCGGGAATGGCACGCAAGCCCCGTCATGGCTGAAAGAGGTGCTGACGGGACAGGAACGAAAATTTGCCGCTCCGACCTTTATGCCGGATGGCTTGTATCTGGCCCAAATCGATTACGATCCAAAATGGCAGTTGCCGCAAACGGAGATACAGAATTTCTTGTGGTCTTGATGACATCCGATGCATGAGCAATTTCCACCTTAGACCAGAAGCACTTTTGAAGATGGCATGGATACAATGACACACCGCACCCGCATCAAAATTTGCGGCCTGACCCGAATTGAAGATGTGCAAGGCGCAATTGCTGCCGGCGCGGATGCAATCGGATTCGTTTTTTATTCCAGGAGTCCGCGCTATATCGCGCCGGATGCGGCGGCACAATTAATCGCACAGATTCCGCCCTTTGTCAGCGCGGTCGGCTTGTTCGTCAACGCCAGTGTGGAAGAAGTGCAGACTGTAGTGGCGCAAACATCAATTGCACTGCTGCAATTCCATGGCGACGAAACAGTGGCAGAATGCGCAGCGATTGCTGCTGCAGTGAATCGCCCCTTCATACGCGCCATTCGCGTAAAACCGGATACCAGCGCGGCTGATTTGCTAGAATACGAATCTGATTATCGCGCCGCCAGCAGATTGTTTGCCGGCCTGTTGCTGGATACCTATGTGGATAGCTACGGCGGCAGTGGAAAGGTTTTCGATTGGTCTCTCATACCCGCAAACATCGCGCCTCGGGTCGTTTTAAGTGGTGGCTTGAGCGCACAAAACGCGACTGACGCGGTACAGCGCGTTCGCCCTTATGCGGTCGATGTCAGTAGCGGCGTCGAACGCGACAAGGGCATCAAGGATATCGCGAAAATTCGCGCTTTTATCGATGCTGTGCATAGTGCAGATGCAAATGCAGATGCAATACAGCCAGACTAAACAGTAAAGAGAACATCATGAAAGAATTAAACGTGCTCGGCACTTACGCCGAGCGACAGGCAATTGCGGAAACGAGTTTGCAGCAGACGGCTCCTTACAATTTCCCTGATGCGAAAGGCCATTTCGGTCAATATGGCGGCAGCTTTGCTGCGGAAACCTTGAGTCAAGCGTTGACCGAGCTGAAGGATGCCTATGCGCATTACAGCAAGGACCCTGCATTTCTGGCTGAGTTTCATTACGACCTGAAGCATTTCGTCGGTCGCCCGAGCCCTATCTATCATGCCAAACGCTGGTCCGAGCAAATGGGCGGCGCGCAGATTTACTTCAAGCGCGAAGACCTGAACCACACCGGCGCGCACAAAATCAACAACGTGATTGGCCAGGCATTGCTGGCACGTCGCATGGGTAAGAAGCGCATCATCGCTGAAACCGGTGCCGGTCAGCATGGCGTTGCCACAGCGACGATTTGTGCGCGTTTCGGTTTGGAATGTGTGGTCTACATGGGCAGCGAAGACGTCAAACGCCAGGCGCAAAACGTCTATCGCATGAAGTTGCTGGGTGCCACAGTTGTGCCGGTCGAATCCGGTTCCAAGACACTCAAGGATGCGCTGAATGAAGCGATGCGCGACTGGGTGACCAACGTTGAAAACACGTTTTACATCATTGGTACGGTAGCAGGCCCGCATCCTTACCCGATGATGGTGCGCGATTTTCAATCGGTGATCGGTAATGAGTGCCTGACGCAAATGCCGGAAATGACCAGCCGCCAACCGGATTACGTCATCGCCTGTATCGGCGGCGGCTCCAATGCGATGGGGATTTTCTATCCATATATCGAACATCAAAATGTGCAATTGATCGGCGTGGAAGCGGCAGGTGAGGGACTGGAGAGCGGCAAACATTCGGCATCGCTGACGGCGGGTTCGCCTGGCGTATTGCATGGCAATCGCACCTATTTGCTGCAAGATGAAAACGGCCAGATCATTGAGACGCATTCGATTTCGGCTGGCCTCGATTATCCAGGTGTAGGTCCGGAACACGCCTGGCTGAAGGATTCCCATCGTGCGCAATATGTCACGATTACGGACGAGGAAGCGCTACAAGCCTTTCATGATTGCTGTCACATCGAAGGTATCATCCCGGCGCTGGAGTCCAGCCACGCATTGAGCTATGCCGCCAAGCTGGCTGCGACGCTGCCAAAAGAAAAAATCGTGCTGGCTAATCTGTCCGGCCGTGGCGATAAGGATATGCATACGGTAGCGCAGCGCATGGGTTTGAAATTCGATTGAACCTGCACGGCGGGAAAATCGCTTCCTGTGCAGAGTTGGCACTGAAGCGACTTTCAGAAAATTGAAATGTACGCGACTAAACCTAGTCTGAAAAATTTATAAAGTATCTTCATGTCCAGAATTCAACCCACTTTATCCGCATTGGCGGCGAAGAAAAAGAAAGCGCTCATCCCATTTATTACGGCCGGCGATCCGGCACCGGATTTGACTGTGCCCTTGATGCATGCGCTGGTAGCCGGCGGCTCCGATATTCTTGAATTGGGTGTGCCGTTTTCAGACCCGATGGCGGAAGGCCCGGTCATTCAGCGCGCCTGCGAGCGAGCGCTCAAATTCAATGTCGGCATGCGCGATGTGCTGGGCTTCGTCAGTGAATTCCGTAAAACCAATAACACCACTCCCGTCGTTTTGATGGGTTATGCCAATCCTATCGAGCGCATGGGGCAAACGGCTTTCGTCCTGGCAGCGAAGGCAGCTGGCGTGGACGGTACCATCGTCGTCGATTATCCACCGGAAGAATGTGAGGAGTTCGTTGCCACGTTGAAGGCAAACGAGATGGACCCCATCTTTTTGCTGGCGCCGACTTCGACCGAAGAACGTATCCGGCAGGTTGCCAAGCTAGGCAGCGGTTTCAGCTATTACGTATCACTGAAGGGAGTGACCGGCGCTGCCAATATTAATACACAGGAAGTGGCGGAACGCATTGCGGCGATTCGCCAGCACGTGAAATTGCCGATCGGCGTCGGTTTCGGTATTCGCGATGCGGCAACAGCCAGGGCGGTGGCCGCAGTGTCGGATGCAGTTGTGATCGGCAGCCGCATTATTCAGGAAATGGAAAATACGCCGCATGAGCAGGTTGTTGAGAAAGTGCAAACATTTATTGCAGGAATTCGCAAGGCGCTGGACGAATAAGGTGAATTTGTCTTTGCAGACAAGTAAAATATCGCCCATTCGGTAAAAAACACGCAATTGTGGCGAATGTCTGTGCAAACGGTACAATTCGCCAAGTCAAAATGAAAGAGGTCGCGATGAGCTGGCTAGAAAAATTACTTCCCCCGCGTATTCAGCGCTCCGATACCGCCTCGCGCAAATCGGTGCCGGAAGGTTTGTGGGTCAAATGTCCGTCCTGTGAGGCGGTGCTGTACCGCACGGATCTGGAATCGAATATCCACGTTTGCCCGAAGTGCAACCACCACATGCGCATTCGTGCGCGTGATCGTCTGGACGCTTTGCTGGATGCCGGCGGGCGTTACGATATCGGCCAGGAAGTCTTGCCGGTCGATACGCTCAAGTTCAAGGACAGTAAAAAATACCCGGATCGCCTGAAATCGGCACTGGAAGCTACCGGTGAAACCGATGCCCTGATCGTCATGGGCGGCTCCATCATGAGCTTGCCTGTCGTGGTTGCCTGCTTCGAGTTTGAATTCATGGGCGGCTCCATGGGTTCGGTAGTCGGCGAGCGTTTTGCCCGTGGCGCGCAAACCGCGCTGGAGCAAAAAGTGCCGTTTATCTGCATCACAGCCACTGGCGGTGCGCGCATGCAGGAAGGTTTGCTGTCATTGATGCAAATGGCCAAAACCACGTCCATGCTGACCAAGTTGTCTGAAAAGAAATTGCCTTTCATTTCAGTGCTGACCGATCCGACCATGGGCGGCGTGTCCGCTTCCTTCGCCTTCATGGGCGACGTGGTGATCGCCGAACCGAAAGCTCTGATTGGTTTTGCCGGTCCGCGCGTGATTGAAAACACGGTTCGTGAAAAACTGCCGGAAGGTTTCCAGCGCGCCGAATTCCTCGTGACCAAGGGTGCGGTCGACATGATTGTCGATAGACGCAAAATGCGCGAAGAAATCGCACGTCTGTTGGCATTATTGCAAAATCAGGCAGCGGAAGTTCTCGCTTAATCGAGCAGTCTGCTTGCTGAAGCCCGAACCCGGCACGGTTCGGGCTTTTTATTTGACTGTTCGCCTACACATACCAAGCCTTACCACGATGAATTCGCATGAAAAATCATCCTAGCAGCCTCGCCGAGTGGCTCGCCCATCTCGAAACGATGCACCCGAAAGCCATTGACATGGGGCTGGACAGGGTGCGGCAGGTCAAGCAGGCAATGACTGCCGAGTTCACCTGTCCTGTCATCATCGTCGGCGGCACCAATGGCAAGGGCTCGACTTGCGCCATGCTGGAATCCATATTGCTGCGCGCCGGTTATCGCGTTGGTTTGTACACTTCGCCGCACCTGCTGCATTTTAATGAGCGCATGCGGATGAATGGCGAATCTGCCAGCGATGCCGAATTGATTGCCGCTTTCGACAAGCTCGAAGCGGTACGCGCGGATGTCTCCCTGTCTTATTTCGAATTTACGACGCTGGCGGCGATACAGCTGTTTTCCGATGCGAAGCTGGATGCGGTGATTTTTGAAGTGGGCCTGGGTGGTCGGCTGGATGCCGTCAACGTGCTGGATGCCGATGTGTCTATCGTTACCAGCGTCGATATCGACCATACCGAATATCTGGGCGATACACGTGAAAAAATCGGCTTTGAGAAAGCCGGTATTTTCCGTAGCGGGAAAACCGCGATTTGCGGCGATCCGGTGCCGCCTGCATCGCTGGTTGAGCATGCGGAAAAAATTGGTGCTGATTTATGGCTGTTCAATCGCGATTTCAATTATTCGGGCGACAAGCAGCAATGGAATTTCAGTGGACGTGGGCACAGGCGCAACTCGCTGGCTTATCCCAGCTTGCGCGGTGCCAATCAACTGCTGAATGCTTCTTCCGTACTGGCGGCACTGGAAGTCTTGCGCCTGCGTTTGCCGGTCGGTGCGCAGGAAGTGCGTACCGGCCTCGCGCTGGTCGACTTGCCGGGGCGTTTTCAGGTATTGCCAGGCCAGCCTACGATCGTTCTCGACGTGGCGCACAATCCGCATGCCGCCGCTGCGCTGGCACAGAATCTTGGCAATATGGGCTTTCATCCCTACACCTATGCGGTGTTCGGCTCGATGCAGGACAAGGATATTGACGGCGTCATCGCCCACTTGAAAGGGCAGGTTGACCATTGGTGCGTAACGGACCTGCCCTTGCCACGTGCAGCTACGGCGGCCGATATCCGGGAAAAGCTGCTGCATGCTTATGCCGATTTGCCACCCGCCGCAGAAACCGAACGCAGCATCCGCACATTCGCTACGCCTGCAGATGCTTTTGCAAATGCGCTCAGCCGAGCGGGCGAGAATGATAGAATTACGGTTTTCGGATCATTCCTTACCGTCGCTGGCGTGATGGAATTCCGACACTCCGAACATCACTAACGAATTTCACACTATATCGTATGGGCTTGTTCTCGTTTCTTCGTAAAAATAAGCAGGAATCATCGGTCGGCAAGAGCGATTTTTATTCGCAGTCCGATGAAGAAGTGCCGACTGGCCGCAGTAAGCGTCGACAAGGCAGCAAACGCGAAGAAGCGGTCGATCCGGTCTTGCCGGAAAAGAAACGCGCGCGCCGACGTCTGGTTGGTGCGATTGCTTTGGTACTGGCTGCCATCATCGGTTTGCCGATGATTCTAGACTCTGAGCCCAAGCCATTGGCTGACGATATCGCCATTCAAATTCCATCCAAAGATACGCCGGTGCCGCCTGCGCAAGCTAAAGTCGCTGCTGTGCAAAAGGAAAATCGCGAACCGTTGGCAGAGTCGCTCAATCCTGAAGAAGAAGTGCTGGAGCCGAGCGCAATTGCGCCCAAGGCGGAAGTGAAAACAGAGGTAAAAACAGAAGTGAAAGCGGTCGAGCCTGATAAAAAGACGACGCCGGCGCCAGTCATGAAGGCTGAATTGCCAGAACCAAAAGTGGCAACGCACCCTCCAAGCATAGCAAAGGCCGATCATTCGGACGAAGCTGCGCGGGCACGGGCGATTCTGGAGGGCAAATCGAATTCCGCCGAGCATGCAGTTGCCGGCAAGGTCGTGTTGCAAGTCGCAGCACTGGCTACACAAGACAAGGTAAATGAGCTGCAAAAGAAATTGCAGGGTGCCGGCTTGAAGTCGTACACGCAAAAAGTGGCGACCGAATCCGGTGAGCGCATACGTGTACGCATAGGCCCGTTTGCAAACAGTGCGGAAGCCGAAAAAGCCCGCGCCAAACTGGTCAAGATCGGTTTGAATGCAAAACTGATTCCGGCGTGATGGCCGGATGCGCGTTAAAGTAAATCGACAGTGACGATTTTTGATTATCTGGTCTTGTTTGTACTGATCTGCTCCATCGTCATCAGTACCTTGCGCGGGCTGGTCAAGGAAATCCTGTCCTTGCTGAGCTGGATCGTGGCATTTGTGGTCGCCAACGCCTATGGTGAATCGCTGGCGCAGCTGCTGCCGGATATGGTGCCGGGCAACACGACGCGCCTGATAGTAGGATTCATCGTCTTGTTCATCGGTGTACGCATCCTGATGGGCTTGCTGACGATGGCGCTGGATGCGGTGGTCAAGGCAAGCGGTTTAGCTCTGGCGGATCGTGGTCTGGGCGGTTTGTTTGGTCTGGCGCGTGGTTTGCTGATCGTGCTGGCTGGCGTATTGTTATGCGGTATGACGGCGATCCCGCAACAGAGTTTTTGGAAAGAAGCCTTGTTCAGTCCGCTGGCGGAAACCGCTGCATTGACGGTCAAGCCTTTCCTGCCGGGTGATTTTGCACAACATATCAAGTTTTGAATCGAAATTTTCAATTCAAGATTTTACATTCGCAGTTTTAATTTGTTCTAGTTGAGGAGTCCACCATGTGTGGCATTGTTGGCGTCGTTTCTCACAACCCTGTAAATCAATTGATCTATGATGCGCTGCTGCTGTTGCAGCACCGTGGTCAGGATGCTGCCGGTATCGCAACCGATAACGGCAATACATTCAGCATGCACAAGGCCAACGGCCTGGTACGGGATGTTTTCCGCACGCGCAATATGCGTTCGCTGTTCGGCAATTCGGGGGTCGGCCAGGTCCGTTATCCGACGGCCGGCTCATCCAGCGCGGAAGAGGCGCAACCGTTCTACGTCAATGCGCCGTTCGGCATCATCATGGCGCACAACGGCAATCTGACCAACTGGGAACAGTTGAAGATCGAGATGTTCAAGAATGACAGACGTCATATCAACACGACTTCCGATTCCGAAGTATTGCTGAACGTTCTGGCGCATGAGATTCAACAGGCTACGACCGGCTATTCGCTCGATCCGGCAGCGATTTTCAAAGCAGTGGCGATGGTGCACAAGCGGGTGCGCGGGTCGTACGCAGTGACAGCGCAGATCGCCGGTTACGGATTGCTGGCTTTTCGCGATCCGTTCGGCATTCGTCCGCTGTGCATCGGTTTCAATGAAACTGACAAAGGCACTGAATATCTGGTGGCCAGCGAATCGGTGGCGCTGGAAGGCCTGGGTTTCCGCTTCCTGCGCGATGTATTGCCGGGCGAAGCAATTTTCATCGACATCGAAGGAAAACTCTACAACCAGCAATGCGCAGAAAATCCGACGCTCAATCCTTGCGCATTTGAATACGTTTATTTTGCGCGTCCGGATTCGATTATCGATGGCGCATCGGTGTATGCAACACGTTTGAAGATGGGTGAGTATCTGGCGGAAAAAATCGCACGCGAATTCCCGCTGGGAGATATCGACGTTGTGATGCCGATCCCGGATTCCTCGCGTCCTGCAGCGATGGAGCTGGCGCACAAGCTCAATATCGAATACCGCGAAGGCTTCATCAAGAACCGTTACATCGGTCGCACCTTCCTGATGCCGGGACAAGCGATTCGCAGCAAATCGGTACGCCAGAAATTGAATGCCATCGGTTCGGAATTCAAAGGCAAAAACGTATTGCTGATCGATGACTCTATCGTGCGTGGTACCACCAGTCGCGAGATCGTGCAGATGGCGCGTGAAGCCGGAGCGAAAAAAGTGATGTTTGCATCGGCTGCGCCACCGGTTAAATTCCCTAACGTGTACGGTATCGATATGCCTACTCGCGCAGAGTTGATTGCATACGGTCGCACTGATGAAGAAGTCTGTCGTGAAATTACTGCAGATGCCTTGATCTATCAGGATATCGATGCATTAAAGCGCTCTATTGCTGACGTAAATCCGGCCTTGAAGAGTCTGGAAGCGTCGTGCTTTGACGGTATTTACGTGACAGGCGATATTTCGCGCGACTATCTGGACCGGATTGAATTTGCCCGCAATAATCCGAAACCGGAAACAGACGACGCAATTCGCTCGCAACTGAACTTGAATCTGGCGCAGGTAGATTAATCACTCTGCTGCATTGATGTGTATTGATGCCTGCTTTGCGCACCTGGTGCGCACGCAGGCTTTTTTATTTGGCATCCCGAATTGACCACGATGACTGATTCTAAAAAATACGGCTTTACCACCACCACGCTGCATAGCGATCGCCAAAAAACGATCGAGCATGGCTCCCTGCACAAACCGATTCACACCTCGGTAACCTTCGGCTACAACGATGCGCGCGAACTCGCGACGGTGTTTCAGGGCAAGCAGCCGGGTTATCGCTACGGACGGCAGGGCAACCCGACGGTGGCGGCGCTGGAAGACAAAGTCAATAAAATGGAAAACGGCTTTGCGACGATCTGTTTTGCAACCGGCATGGCGGCAATTGGTGCGCTTGCGCAGGCCTTGCTGCAGGAGGGCGATCACGTCGTATCTTCGGCCTTTTTGTTTGGTAATACCAATAGTCTGTGGCAAACCGTCGGTTTGCAAGGCGTGGCTGTTTCGATGGTGGATGCAACCGATGTCAAGCATGTGGAAGCCGCCATCACGCCCGCCACGCGTATCGTCTTCGTCGAAACCATCGCCAATCCGCGCACGCAGGTAGCCGATCTGGCGCGCATAGGCAAGTTGTGTGCGGAGCGCGGCATTGTCTATATTGTCGACAACACGATGACCTCGCCCTATCTGTTCCAGCCGAAGTCGGTAGGTGCCAGCATCGTCATCAATGCGCTGACGAAATCCATCGGTGGTCACGGCAATGCGCTAGGCGGCAGCCTGACGGATACCGGCTTGTACGATTGGTCGCGTTTCCCGAATATCTTCGATACGTATAAGCGTTACCCAACCGTGCAATGGGGCATCGCACAGATACGTGCAAAGTCCCTGCGCGATTTCGGCGCTTCGCTTGGACCTGAGGCGGCGCACCACCTAGCGGTCGGTTCGGAAACGATGGCGCTGCGTCTTGATCGCGAATGTGCGAATGCGCTGGCGGTGGCACAGATGCTGGAAGCTGATGAGCGCGTGGCGGCCGTGTATTATCCGGGGCTGAAATCACATCCACAGCACGCGATTTCCACCGAGTTGTTCCGTTCTTACGGCAGTCTGTTCAGTTTTGAACTGAAAGACGGTATTGATTGTTTCGATTATCTGAATCGCCTGAAGCTGGGTATTTCGGCCAGCAATCTGGGCGATACGCGCACACTGGTGATTCCGGTTGCCCATACCATTTTTTATGAAATGGGCGCAGAGCGCCGCGCCAGTATGGGGATTGCAGAATCCTTGATACGTGTGTCGATAGGCATTGAAGATACGGACGACCTGGTGGAAGATTTCCGGCAGGCGCTGGATGCTGTTTAAGATTTTTATCAGGGTAGCAGTGTTTTAGCAGCAAGTGCATCCAGCACCTTGGTGCTTGGTTGCGGAATAAACGTCTGTAATTTATGCAGCAAATCAGATGCATTTTTCTCATGCATCATCAATGCAGCCTGATTTGCCTTTACAAAACCTTGCGTTACCTGGTTTTGCACAAAAGCGATCAGGCCGTCGTAGAAACCGTCGACATTCAATACCCCAACCGGCTTTTCATGAAAGCCGAGTTGCGACCAGGTCAGCACTTCAAATAATTCTTCCAGTGTGCCGATGCCGCCCGGCATGGCAATGAATCCATCCGATAATTCCGCCATCATGGCTTTGCGCTCATGCATGTCTTTGACGACATGCAAGTGAGTCAATTGTGTGTGGCCGACTTCCTTATCGAGCAAGGCTTGCGGGATCACGCCGGTTGCTGTGCCGCCCAAACGCAATACTTCATTTGCAATGACGCCCATCAGGCCGACGTTGCCGCCGCCATAGACCAGGGCTATATCCTGTCGGACCATTTCTTCGGCCAGTGTACGTGCCGCATCGGCATAAACGGGTTTGGCCCCGAAGGAGGAGCCGCAATAGACGCAAAGGGATTTCATTATCAGGGGAGGGTACTCAAGTTACGAAAAGTAAAAGCGGGTTGCGCGTGGCGCAATCCCGCTGCTGCTTGAAGATGGCGTTCGCCGTTTAGCGGCTCGTTTTTGTGGCCGCTTTTTTGACGACAGCTTTCTTTTTCGCTGCCGGTTTGGCTGCGGCTTTTTTTGCGACAGCTTTCTTGGCAGGCGTTTTTTTCGCAGCCTTTTTCACAGCCGTTTTTTTGCTGTCAGGCTTGATCAGGGCATCGATACGCTTATGCAGCGCCAGTAATTCATTTTGTGTCGATAGGCCGAGACTGGTCAGCGAGCGTGTGACGGTTTCTTCTATCAGTTGCTCCAGACTATTCCAGGATTCGCTTGCCTGCTTGCTCACGCGGCCGCTCATTTTTTGCAGGCCTGCTGATACATCGGACACTTGATCCTCGGCGATCTGGCGCGTGCGTTTCTGCAGACTGGAACTATCCTTCGCGAGTTTGGAAATAACCTTACCGCCTTTTTTCTGCGTCTTCGCAAATGCATCCAGACCTGCTTGCCATATCTGCTGTGCAGAAGCATGCACGCCGTTATGTAATTGATTGCTAGTCGATTTCTTCATTTTCTTTGCCATGTGACTTCTCCGTTCAGGTTAAACAAAAACGTCTGGTCTGGCATGGACATCCATCAGATGGAAATGCCGGAAGTGCAATCAATTATAGTGGCAATAAGGCGCGGCGAGGGGTATTGCCTTTGAGGTGCAGGCTTGAATTTTCTGTCAGCATGATGCTCTGCCAGGTGTGCGGAAATGGACGAATGGACGCAGGCCGCGCCGCATCTGCTCTGCTTATTTGGCTTTGTTGAGCTGGATGATTTTTGTACCGGCAATGCGGTCATGCAAGAATTGCCGGCTTGGATGCAGGCTGGCCGTGAGCGCCCAGGCGAGGATATTTGCCATCACGATCGCTACGGCGCTCCATTCCTTGGCATCCAGCAGCCAGGCAATGGCGAGGCCGGGGACAAACCATAGCCATGCGAGGAAATAACGCGCCAGCGCGTGTTTGAAGGGCAACTGCCTGCCATCCTGCGTCACCAGGCGCATGCGCCATGTTTTCATCGGCAGAGTTTGCCCGCTATGCATCCAGAACCAGATGAAATATGCGCCTATAACGATAAACAACCAGTACTGCGCTGCATGACGAAGATAGAGTGCATGACGCTGCTGAAAAATCAATGCAAACAACAGGTCGGCAATTGCTACTACGCCAAATAGCAGCACGCCTTCATAAATCATGACAGTCAGGCGGCGTTTGATAGTGGGTGTATCGGATGATTCAAATTGCATGGGGCAGGCAGTTCACTCAAGGCGTAGACGGGGCGGGATGTATAGTCGAAGATTGCGTTGCTTCTGCCGTGGGCTGGGGCGCTTGCGCCGGGGTGCCGAGTTTCGGTGGTTTTTTTATGACCGGATCTTTGCCAGCATACTGGCGCGGCGGATTGGCTAGCGGTTTTTTCGGTTTGGCCGTGGCTGCCAACTGTTTCTTTTTCTCTTCCGATAATTGCTGATATTCCTCCCATTGCCGGGATTTTTGCTCTGCATTCAGTTTCTTCGCGCGCGAATAGCTTTCACGCGCCAGACGGCGTTGCTCCGGGGATAGCTTGACCCAGTCGCGCATGCGCCCCTGCATGCGCGCTTGCTCTTCCGGCGGCATGGAGGCAAATCGGTTGGCGAGTTCCAGCCATTTCTCCTTGCGAAAACTATCCAGCCTGGACCAATCTCCGGCCAGTGGGGCAAGGGCACGTTGTTGTGCGGGGCTTAATTTATTCCACTCTGATTTGGCAGTGGTGCCGGCGCGCGGTTTGGCTACCGTTTTGACGGCTTGCTGCGGCGCTGCTGGTGGCGTGACTACTGCAGTCGGTTGCGGCGTCGGCGCAGGAGCGGGAGTCGATACAGGGGCAGGCATGGCATGTAGCACGCCGGCCAGCAGAGTGGGCGGCAACGCTGCAGCGATTTTCCCAAGACGGCTAGTCTTCAAGGAAAAAATCCATGCCCTCATGCCTAATCCTCTGCCTTGGCTAGAAATGCGTTAAAGCCGCTATCCAGATAAGCAGATATCGGAAGGTCATCGCTCAATACTGCGGCATCGATGGCGGCAGATTCAATAATTTGCTGGCGTTGCTCGAATTGATAAATACCCATCAAGCCAAAAAACAGGACTGCCAAAGGTACCGCCATGCCCATGCGCGCTATCCAGGAAAAGCGCTTGTGGGTTGACGGTGCGGGATGACCGGCCAGGGCTACATGCGGCACCAGCACTGCTGCTGTGGATTCTGCTTTCTTGTGAGATAAGGCGAGATTGCGAGCAGATGCAAGCCGTTCGCAGATATTTTTCGGCAAATCGTTGCTGCTCTCGTCCAGCGCATGGCGTAATTTATACGCCAGATCCAGTTCTTTCGTTTTCATAAGTAAATTCCTTTGGCTTTCAACGCCTGAGCCAGGGTGTGCGTCGCGCGGGAGCAATGCGTTTTCACGCTTCCCTCGGAACATCCCATGGCGATCGCGGTTTCGGCCACGTTCAGATCCTGCCAATAACGCATCAGGAAGGCTTCTCGTTGACGCGCCGGCAGGTTTTGTACTTCGTGCTCTATGAACTGGAGTACTTGTTTGCGTTCCAGTTTGCCCAAGCCAGTCTCTGCGCCGTAGCTACCTTCTTCTGCTTCGACCATATCCATGGCATCGAAGTTTTCCTGGTCTTCCTGTTTGTTGCCAAAACTGGAAAACAGGCTGATCCATGAGCTGCGCACTTTTTCGCGCCTGAAATAATCACGGATAGTATTTTGCAGAATGCGCTGGAACAGCATGGGCAGTTCGGCTGCCGGCTTGTCGCCGTATTTTTCGGCGAGCTTGATCATGGCATCCTGCACAATATCGAATGCGGATTCGTCCTTGCGTACGGCGTACAGGGCTTGCTTGAACGCACGTCGTTCGACGTCTGCAAGAAAATCCGAAAGTTCTTTATCAGTTGCCATTGGATGCAGCGCATTTATTAGTGCGCTGCCGAAGATGTTGCTGGATTCGATGTCTCGACAAAAATTGGACAATCACTTTTTCAAACTGCAGGCATGCTAGCAAAAAAGCCTCGTTTGCGGGTATTTTTGCGCAAAATCCTTGATTTCAAACGCTTTGCAATGAATTTCACTTGACCGAAATGGTGCGACGCAGTAACGTATTAGTCCCTTTGCGATCACAAAGGGCACTATGGTCTTTCCGCGTGTTGCGCATGATGCAATGTTGCAGGAAGACGCGCTTCAAAATTTGAAAGCTGTTTGCTCTAACCCGCGCCACAAGCGCGAGAAATTCACAGTATCGCAGCAACAACTCAGGCCGAACGAGTCGCGTTAAGCGTTTGTTTGAAACACATTCACAGATGTGTGACGAATCGACGTGACCGCACAAAAAAGGGACGCCCCAGCACTGCTGCAAGACGTGATTTCGTCAGGAGAGAGCATCCGATCAATTTCCAATGGACCTTGAAAGGACGTTAGCATGACCTCGGAAACAAATAATGCCGTCGGCGAAGAGCTGACCGGTGCAGAAATCGTCGTACGCTGTCTGGCTGAAGAAGGTGTCGAACATGTGTTCGGCTATCCTGGCGGCGCAGTACTGTACATCTACGACGCCATCTACAATCAAGACAAATTCCAGCATATTCTGGTGCGCCACGAACAGGCGGCCGTCCATGCTGCCGATGCCTATTCCCGCAGTTCCAAAAAAGTCGGCGTGTCTATCGTGACCTCCGGCCCCGGCGTGACCAATGCGGTCACCGGCCTGGCAACTGCGTATATGGATTCAATTCCAATGGTGATCATTTCCGGTCAGGTGCCTACACACGGCATCGGTCTGGATGCATTCCAGGAATGCGACACTGTCGGGATTACTCGTCCGTGCGTCAAACACAACTTCCTCGTCAAGGACGTGAGGGATTTGGCGGCGACGATGAAAAAAGCATTTTATATCGCCACGACCGGCCGTCCAGGCCCGGTGCTGGTCGATATTCCTAAAGACGTGTCTATGCACAAATGCATTTTCTCGTATCCGAAGGAAGTCGAGATGCGCTCGTACAAACCGGTCGACAAGGGACATACCGGTCAGATCCGTAAAGCGGTGCAACTGTTGCTGCAAGCCGAGCGTCCGATGATCTATACCGGCGGCGGCGTGATTCTGGCGAATGCGTCGGAAGAATTGACGCAACTGGTCGATAAACTCGGTTTCCCTTGTACCAACACACTGATGGGTCTGGGTTCGTATCGCGCATCCAGCGACAAGTTTGTCGGCATGCCAGGCATGCACGGCACTTACGAAGCCAATATGGCGATGCAGCACTCGGACGTGATGATTGCGATCGGTGCGCGTTTCGATGATCGCGTGATCGGCAATCCGAAACACTTTTCGTCGAATCCACGCAAGATCATTCATATCGATATCGACCCGTCGTCGATTTCGAAACGCGTCAAGGTTGACATTCCTATTGTCGGCAACGTCAAGGAAGTGCTGGTTGAATTGCTGGCGCAACTCGATGCAGCTGAAACCAAACCGAACAGCGTAGCGCTGTCGAGCTGGTGGAAACAAATCAATGAATGGCGCAAGCGCGATTGCCTGAAGTTTGAAAACTCGACGACTGTCATCAAGCCGCAATCGGTGATCCAGAAAGTCTGGGACGTTACCAAGGGCGATGCTTTTGTTACCTCCGACGTTGGTCAGCATCAAATGTGGGCGGCGCAATACTATCCATTCGACAAACCACGTCGCTGGATCAATTCCGGCGGTTTGGGAACGATGGGTGTGGGCTTGCCGTACGCGATGGGCGTGCAGATGGCCAATCCGGGTGCGACCGTCGCCTGTATCACTGGTGAGGCGTCGATCCAGATGTGCATCCAGGAACTCGCGACCTGCAAGCAATATCACCTGACACCGAAGATCATTCTGTTGAACAATCGCTTCCTCGGCATGGTGCGTCAGTGGCAGCAGCTGGAATACGGATCGCGCTATTCCGAATCGTATATGGATTCCCTGCCTGACTTTGATAAATTGGTCGAAGCCTATGGTCACGTGGGCATGACGATTGAAAATCCTGCCGATGTCGATGGCGCCTTGAAAGAAGCGTTTGCAATGAAAGACCGTTTGGTATTCATGAATTTCATTACGGATCAAACCGAAAACGTCTGGCCTATGGTCAAGGCAGGTCAGGGCTTGACTGAAATGCTGCTGGGTTCGGAGGATCTGTGATGCGACATATCATTTCTGTTTTGCTGGAAAATGAAGCAGGTGCCCTGTCACGCGTAGTAGGCTTGTTCTCTGCGCGCGGTTACAACATTGAAACCTTGACCGTGGCACCGACCGAAGACGCAACCTTGTCGCGCATGACGATCGTCACGAGCGGCTCGGATGAGGTGATTGAGCAAATCACCAAGCATTTGAACCGTTTGATCGAAGTGGTCAAAGTGGTCGATTTGACCGAAGGTGCGTTTATCGAACGTGAGCTGATGCTCATCAAGATCCGCGCGGTCGGTAAAGAACGTGAAGAAATGAAACGTACTGCGGATATTTTCCGTGGCCGTATCATCGACGTCACGGACAAGACTTACACGATCGAGTTGACAGGTAATAAAACCAAACTCGACGCGTTTATCGAGTCCATCGATCGCACGGCGATTCTGGAAACTGTCCGTACCGGCAGCTCCGGCATTGGTCGCGGCGAGCGCATACTCAAAGTTTAATGTAGTTCATATATTCACACCAACAACACCATTTAGGAACATCATGAAAGTTTTCTACGATAAAGATTGTGATCTGTCGCTGATCAAAGGTAAAAACGTTGCCATCATCGGTTACGGTTCGCAAGGCCATGCACACGCGCAAAACTTGAACGACTCCGGCTGCAAAGTAACGGTCGGTCTGCGTAAAGGCGGCGCTTCATGGGACAAAGTTAAAAACGCAGGTTTGAATGTTGCTGAAGTCAACGACGCTGTTAAAGCGGCTGACGTCATCATGATCTTGCTGCCTGATGAAAACATCGCTCAGGTTTACAACGAAAACGTTGCTCCGCACGCCAAGCAAGGCGCAGTGCTGGCATTCGCTCACGGCTTCAACGTGCATTACGGTCAAGTCGTGCCACGCGCCGACCTGGACGTGATCATGATCGCGCCTAAGGCACCAGGCCACACCGTACGTGGTACTTACTCGCAAGGTGGCGGCGTGCCTCACCTGATCGCTGTGTACCAGGACAAATCCGGCGTCGCACGCGACATCGCCTTGTCGTACGCAATGGCTAACGGCGGTGGCCGTGCCGGCATCATCGAAACCAACTTCCGCGAAGAAACAGAAACCGATTTGTTCGGTGAACAAGCTGTTCTGTGCGGTGGTGCGGTTGAACTGATCAAAGCTGGTTTCGAAACATTGACCGAAGCTGGTTACGCTCCGGAAATGGCTTACTTCGAATGCCTGCACGAACTGAAATTGATCGTTGATCTGATCTATGAAGGCGGCATCGCCAACATGAACTACTCGATCTCGAACAATGCAGAATACGGCGAATACGTCACCGGCCCACGCATCGTGACCGAAGACACCAAAAACGCAATGCGCCAATGTCTGAAAGACATTCAAACCGGCGAATACGCGAAGAGCTTCATCCTTGAAAACAAGGCTGGCGCACCTACGCTGATCTCCCGTCGTCGTTTGAATTCAGAGCATCAAATCGAACAAGTTGGTGCAAAACTGCGCGCGATGATGCCTTGGATTGCTAAAAACAAGCTGGTAGATCAAACTAAAAACTAAGTTTGCTTTAACTACCTGCGGGCATCAAACGGTATGCGCTTGCAAGCGCATACCGGGCTCGAACGAAAAACCACGCACTCGCGTGGTTTTTTTCGTCCTCACGTGCCTTGGATTGCAAAAACAAGCTGATCGACCAAACCAAGAACTAAGGTTTGCCAAACTAAAGCCGGGCTCGCTCGAAAAGCTGTACTTCGGTGCAGCTTTTTTCGTTTACATTTGCTTGCATAAAAGATGCAATCCTTGTCAGATGGCAAGAACTAAGCTGTTTCCAGCCAGTCACAACAATGCGCAATTTATCCTGCAATAACCCGGGTGTGCTGTACACCTATTTCTGGAGAACCATGATGTCACGATTAAAATCTTCCATTCTTGCTTTGGCTTGCGTTGCTATCAGTGCGACGGTATTTGCACAAACGCCTATCCAGACCAGTGGCGCCTTGTTGATCGTTCCGGCATTTGGCGAAGTCAAGCAGGCCAACGATGAAGCGCGCCTGACCCTGATGATAGAGGAGCAGGACAAGGACAAGGCTGCCGCGGCCTCGCGCGTGAATCAGAAAATGAAGCAGGGGATGGAAATCGTCCGCAAGGAAGATCCGTCAGCAGTCCTGAGTACGCGCGGCTATTACACCTATGCCGTTTATCAGGAAGAGCAGCCGCGCCCGACGAATACTCAAACGAACAAAGTGCGTCAAATTAGCGGCTGGCGCGTTGGCCAGTATTTGGAAGTGAAGACCAATAACCTGGCCAGTCTGCCTAAAACCGTCGCTGCTGCGCAAAGCGTGCTGGCGATGAATGGTCTGCAGTTCGGTCTGAGCGATACGACTGCCAAAAAACTGGATGCGCAACGTATAAACGCAACGTATAAAAATCTGACGGAACGCATCGCAGCGATTGCGCGTGCAATGGGGCGCAATCCGGCCGATGCCGTGCTGGACACGATAGATTTTGAAGGGTCGGGCAATTATGCGCAGGAATCCGCTGCGCCAAAAATGATGCGGGCCGCTGCTATGTCGGCTGATGTTGCACAAGTCGAGGAGCCCAGTTTTGAGCCGGGAGAAACGACGTTGAGCATGCGCGTCGTGGGCAAAGTCAAATTCCGTTGAGCTGTGGCAGCTTGAGGCCGGAATGAAGTTGTATTAACGCGGTATTGAGGTCGGATACAAACGCTCCGTACTTTCAATGCCGTGTTCTTCATCGCATTGCTTTTATTACCGATCGCATCGTATGCACTCAGTGCATGCGATGCGATTTTTGCATTTCGCAGAATACGGGATTTATCTGATGCAGCTGATGTGCGGACTGCCGCAGGCATTGCTCGTCTGATACACTGTCAATTCCTGATTCTCCATCAAAAACCGCTATTTAAAGACAGGATTCGCATGTCAAGTTTCAATCGTCGAAAAGCGAAAAACAATAATTCCACTTTCCCTCGGGTACGCCCTCTGGGCAAGCTAGCGCGTGGCCCGCAAGTGCTGCCGCAAGGCGATGAGAGTGAATCGCTTGCACCCGTGCCCAAAGGACGCAGGCGCGGCATCTATCTGTTACCAAATGCGTTTACTACAGCTGGATTGTTTTGCGGTTTTTACGCCATTGTGATGGCCATGGGGCAAAAATTCGATTATGCAGCCATTGCTATCTTTGCCGCGATGCTGCTGGACGCAATCGATGGCCGTGTGGCGCGCCTGACGAATACACAAAGCGAATTCGGCGCACAATACGATAGCTTGGCAGACATGGTGTCCTTCGGTGCTGCGCCGGGATTGGTGGCCTATATCTGGGCACTGCAGGATTTGGGTAAACTCGGCTGGCTGGCGGCATTTGTGTATTGCGCCGGCGGTGCCTTGCGTCTTGCGCGTTTCAATACCAATATCGGGGTGGTTGATAAACGCTATTTCCAGGGTTTGCCCAGCCCGGCAGCGGCTGCACTGGTAGCCGGTTTTATCTGGCTGATGCAGGATCTCGGCTATGCTGGCAACGATTTGAGCTGGGCGGCGTGGGCCATTACGCTGTATGCGGGATTGACGATGGTGACCAACGTGCCGTTCTACAGTTTCAAGGACATCAACTATCGAAAATCGGTGCCCTTCATCGCCATCTTCGTGATCGTGCTGGCATTTGTGGCGATCGCGGGCGATCCACCGAAAGTGTTATTCAGTCTGTTCGTGCTGTATGGCTTGTCCGGTTATGTGATTTATTTCTGGCGTCTGGCCAAAGGCCGGCCGGTAAGCATCATACAAACCGAGCACGATGAGCATTGATGCAGGAATAATTTGGCGTCTGCCTAACAGGCGCAATTCATTTAAATATGAGCGTGGGCTCAGGAGTGCAATATGGCAGTCGATTCAAACAAACTGATTATTTTCGATACCACTTTGCGCGATGGCGAGCAGTCACCGGGCGCATCGATGACCAAGGATGAAAAAATCCGTATCGCCAGACAGCTTGAGCGTTTGAAGGTCGATATTATCGAAGCTGGTTTTGCCGCTGCCTCGCAAGGCGATTTTGAATCGATATATGCGATCTCCGGCATCATCAAGGATGCGACCGTCTGCTCCCTGTCGCGTGCCAACGATAAAGATATCGCGCGTGCGGCAGAGGCGCTGAAACCGACGGCAAGAAAGCGGATTCACACTTTCCTTGCGACCTCGCCGCTGCATATGGAAAAAAAGCTGCGCATGACGCCGGATCAGGTCTTCGAGCAAGCGAAGAGCGCGGTGCGTTATGCGCGGCAATTTACCGATGATGTCGAGTTCAGCCCGGAAGACGGCAGCCGTTCGGATATGGATTTTCTGTGTCGCGTGATTGAGGCCGTGATCAAGGAAGGTGCAACGACCATCAACTTTGCCGACACGGTCGGTTACGCCGTGCCTGAGTTGTACGGCAACATGCTGCGGACCTTGCGTGAGCGGATTCCGAATTCCGACAAGGCAGTGTGGTCAGTGCATTGCCACAACGATCTTGGCATGGCAGTTGCCAATTCGCTCGCCGGCGTCATGATAGGCGGCGCGCGCCAAGTCGAGTGCACGATCAACGGTTTGGGTGAACGCGCAGGCAATACCGCACTGGAAGAAATCGTGATGGCCGTGCGTACGCGCAAGGACCACTTCAATCTGGAGATTGGCGTCGATGCTACACAGATCGTGTCGACTTCCAAACTGGTTTCGCAGATTACCGGTTTTGCCGTGCAGCCGAACAAATCGGTGGTGGGTGCAAACGCATTTGCACATGCCTCGGGGATACACCAGGATGGCGTGCTGAAGGCGCGCGATACCTATGAAATCATGCGTGCTGAAGACGTGGGCTGGTCTGCCAATAAAATCGTCCTGGGCAAGCTGTCAGGTCGTAATGCCTTCAAGCAGCGTCTTGAGGAATTGGGGATCACGATGGAATCGGCGGCGGATACGGATGCCGCATTCATACGCTTCAAGGAACTGGCCGATCGCAAGTCTGAGATCTTTGATGAAGACATCATGGCTCTGGTATCCGACGAGCAGCATTCGCATGAGCACGAATACTACAATTTCGTTTCCCTGACACAGCAATCGTCCAGCGCAAGCAAGCCTGTTGCCAGTGTCGTCTTTTCGATGGGCGGCAAGGAAGAAACCTGCAAAGGCGAGGGCAATGGTCCAGTCGATGCAATCGTCAATGCCATCGAATCGAAAGTGGCAAGCGGGGCGGAATTGCTGTTGTTTTCAGTTAATGCGATTACTACGGGTACGGAATCTCAAGGCGAAGTCACGATGCGTTTGTCGAAAGCAGGTCGTATCGTCAATGGCGTCGGTGCTGATCTTGATATCGTCGTGGCTTCGGCAAAAGCCTATATCTCTGCGCTGAATAAATTGCATTCGAAGATAGAAAAGCTGAATCCTCAACTTTAAATGACGGGGAAATCCATCGTGCCGGCTGGTACGACGAATGTCCTGGTAATTTCAAAAGGCCTTGCCGAGACGCAAGGCCTTTTTCTTTATTGGCGGTTGTCGCCATCGACAAAAATGCTCTGCTTACGTGCGCAAACGTACAGATCAACTGGAAAGGACAGGAATAGTATCCATTAAATGTCGAGAGTGGGGAGGGCCGGTGATGCGGCGAAAGGGGGACGGCATGGATGCAAGAAAATCGCACTTCATGGGCCTGATTTTGGCGAGCATTGCTATTGTCATTTTTGCAGCCGCGGCCACCATCATGATTGTTATCTGGTCGCCGATGCTGCCCGAAGCGATTGCCGTCGATATGAATCGCGATGACACACACGCGACCTACGATTTTTCACCCTACATCGTTTTACATGAAACCGTATCCTGGCATTACACCGCAGCTGTGAGCGATCTTATCGCGATCGCGTATTGCTCAAGATAAGCACGGATTCCAATTATTGAATTGTCGCTGAGTGACTACCTGAAGGCATGTTTTTGGTCGACAACAATTCGACTTGTGTCGGCACTAACGCTGCAGTACGGATGGCATCCATAAACTGATCCGGCGTCATCGGTCGGCCCATCAGATAACCTTGCATTGCATCGCAACCCAGCACCGTCAAATATGTCTGCTGTTCTTCCGTTTCGACGCCTTCTGCAACGATGTGCAGATTCAGCGAACGTCCCAAGGCGATGATGGCCGCAACGATGGATGAGTCATTGCTGCCTTGTGCCAGGTCGCGTATGAAGCCTCTATCGATTTTCAGTTCGGTGGCAGGCAGACGCTTCAGGTAGAGCAGGCTGGAATAGCCTGTCCCGAAATCGTCGATGGAAATATCGATACCCAGACCGGCAAGCTTGTCGAGTATCCTCAGACTTGCTTCGACGTCGTGCATCGCGGTCGATTCGGTTACTTCCAGGATCAGACCGGACGCGGGAAAATCGTTCCGCGTCAGGGTGGTTTGTACGAGCTCGATCAAATGATCGTTGCTGAATTGAACAGCTGATAAATTGACAGCTACTTTCCAGTGCTGGTTTCCTTCATCATGCCATACCCGCATTTGACGGCAGGCTTCATCCAATACCCATTCGCCTATCGGCACAATCAAGCCGGTCTTTTCTGCCAGCGCAATAAAATCGTCAGGCGCAATCATGCCGCGTGTCGGATGTTGCCAGCGCAGTAGTGCTTCCGCTCCGACAACCATGCCATTCAATGTGTTGAATTTTGGCTGGTAGTGAAGCTGGAACTCCTTGCGTTCCAGCGCCAGCCGCAAATCCTGTATCACCTGCAACTGGTTATGCGCATTGGTGTTCATCGACGTTTCAAAGAAATGGTAACCGTTGCGCCCGGTACTTTTGGTGTGATACATCGCCGCATCTGCGTTGACCAGCAAGTCATGCGGGGTCTGGCCGTCATCCGGATAAATGGTGATGCCGACACTGGCGGACACACCCAGGGTATGGAGATCAATGTTGAATGGTTGATTGATGATGTTGCACAGCTTGTCTGCCACCGAGGCGGCATCTTCCGGTTCTGTCACTTCAATCAGCAAAACGAATTCATCGCCGCCCAGGCGCGCCGCCGTATCCTGCGCCCTGATGCTGCCGCGAATCCGTTGCGCCACTTCAATCAGCAGCATGTCGCCGATATGGTGGCCGAGAGAGTCGTTGATGGCCTTGAAGCCGTCGAGATCGATGAACATCAACGCAAAGCGTGTGTGCGTACGCTCAGCCTTGTGCAAAATTTGATTCAAGCGGTCTTCCAGCAAGGTTCGGTTCGGCAATTTGGTCAGATTGTCTTGCAGAGCCTGCCGGGTTAATTCCTGATTGGCGACAGCCAGCGATTTGGCCAGCAAACTGGTATGCGATTCGAGGCGCGTATCCAGCACCGAGGTGAGCAGTGCGATGGCCAGCACTGAAAGTGTCACGATAATGACGACCAAGGCCAGCCAGCCGGGAGGAATGCCTTCGCTTGCTGCGGTGCAAATGCTGCCGAGAGGGAAGTTCGCTGCGGCCATGCCGGTGTAGTGCATGCCGATGATAGCCACACCCATCACCACTGCAGCCATTGCGCGCGCACGTTTCATGTGCGGTCTATTTTTTCGTAAGGTGAAGGCTATCCACAGTGCAGCGCCCGAAGCTGCGATGGCGATCAGTATGGAGAGCGAGAACAACAGCGGATTGTATTCAATGCCTGGCGTCATGCGCAAAGCGGCCATGCCGGTGTAATGCATGGCGGCGATAGCGATGCCCATCAACAAGGCGCTTACACTCAATTGCAGAACAGGCAAGGTGGGTTGGCTGATACGCCACAGTGCAAAACCGGAGGCCACAACCGCAATTGCCAGCGAGGTGATCGTCAGTGTTAAATCGTAGCCCAGAGCAATCGGCAGGCGAAACGACAGCATGCCGATGAAATGCATGGACCAAATACCGACGCCCATTGCAAATGCGCCACCGGCCAGCCATAAGGCTGCGGCTTTGTGCTGGGTCGCATTGATGCGCTCCGCCATATCCAGCGCGGTATAAGACGCGAGGATGGCAACCAGCAAAGATATGAGGACCAGCAGGGTGTCGTAATGTGCTGCGTAGTACGCTGTTAACATAGTTGAAGCTTCATTCACGCAATATTAAATAAACAAAACGACACGAAAATTGCTGTTTTCATGACAGGCATCGGATACGCCAGGAAAGTATTGCCAGGCGTGCAGGGAGCACACACCACAATCACGACCAGAGCTTATGAGGAGTGCCGGTTGGCAGAGTGACATTTCACCTTGTCAACGCGATGTCTGAAGACGGAGCGACAGGATGACAATGTCGAATGAAAAATGTTCTTCATGATGCTGTATGAGTGGAAACATTGTACCTTGCTCACCGGAAACTCGTCGCGTGCGAAGCAATAATTTACATAAGTTTAGATTTTAAATGCTCAACTGATTGTCATCTTAAAGTAGTAATAAAAATACACACATGATGCCTCTATGTGCGATGTCGAACAGAGGCGCAGGCGCCTTTTATGCATAGTGGATCTTAATCTCGGCACATCAGTTGTCGGCGACTTTCGTGATGGAAATTTGACAGAATCCTTGCGTTTTTTACTGAGATATTCGATGCCGCGGCAGTATCCCAGTCGCGGCGGGCAAGCTTCCATCTCTATTAAACCTGCGCTGGAAACGCGATGTCTTGAAAGGAAATATGATGAAGGAAGACCTGATCGCTACGCTCAATAATCTGATTGAAGTCTGTAAAGACGGTGAGGAAGCGTTTAAAAGCTGCGCTGAAAACATCAGCGATACGCAGCTCAAGCAATCATTTCTGCTCTTTGCGGCCGATTGCGCCAAAGCTGATCAGGAGTTGAGAGCTTTGGTCATTGCCCGTGGCGGAGACCCGGAGACCAAAAGCAGTATCAGCGGTACGCTGCATCGTCGCTGGATAGACATCAAGACTGCCATCATGGGAAAGGGCGATGAAGCAGTGTTGGCGGAATGTGAACGCGGTGAAGACGTCGCTGTCAAAAGCTACAGGCGCGCGCTTGAAAAAGATTTACCGCTGGATGTGAAGGCTGTGGTCGAACGCCAGTATAAGGGTGTGCGCCAAAACCATGACGCCATCAAGAATCTGCGTGATCACGCGCGTACTGCTACATAGCAATAACGTTCGGAGATATGGCGCATGAACAGGCGCCGTGTTTTTGTGTATTTCCATCCGCGAATGACCGATCTCAAGGAGTATCAACATGGCAGAGGCAAAAATAGAGGCTGTTGGCGACGATCTGAAAGCATTGTCACAGGCGCGTGAAGGGCAAGAGGCGCTCATGAAGAAAAACGGCGAGTTGAGTACGAAATATGCGGAGTTTTTTAATTCCGCAATCGCTGCTGCAAAGGAAGTGCCGGCCGTGGCCGTTGCGAAAACCAAGAAAGCGGCAATATCCACCGATGACTATGTGCAGCACAATCCATGGCGGGCGGTGACACTGTCGGCCGGCATCGGTTTGCTGCTTGGATTATTGTTCGCAAAAAAATAGCATACGGGAACGCAGCCCTCGATTTGAAGACTTTCTGATCCTGCTACATGCAATCAATTGCATGTAGCAGGATTTTTTATGGCGCAGGGTTTTTGCTGGCGGGAGGATAAAACGAAATTTTGGGGCTGATGGCGCTGCCTTGCGCATAGCCGATACCGATTTTTTTCAACTTGTCCAAGGTGATTTCATCCTCGACGTTTTGTGCGATGGTTTCAATGCCCATCACACTGCTGATATTCTGTATCGCTTCAATCTTGGCACAATCGACCAGATCATTTGCCATGCCTTTGACATAGCTGCCATCGATTTTCAGGAAGTCCACGTTCAGATGCTTGAGATAGGCAAACGAAGACATGCCGCTGCCAAAATCGTCGAGCGCAATCTGGCAGCCCAGCGGTTTCAGTTTCCCTATGAAGTGCAGTGCGCGCGTCAGGTTCGTGATGGCGGTGGTTTCTGCAATGGCAAAACAGATGGCCTGGTAAGGCAGCGCGTAATGAACGAACTGTTCCTGAATGAAATCGACGAAGCTTTCATCGTCCAGAGAGTTGCTGGAAACCCTGATCAGCATCACGTGCGGATGAGCATCGCGTGCATTGCGAATGGTTGCAGCATGCTGCGCAAAAGTGGTGCGTATGATCCAGCGATCAATGGTCGGCATGAAATGATAACGCTCCGCTGCAGGCAGGAAGGCGGAGGTTGGAATCAATCGACCGGACTCGTCTGCCATGACCAGGGTCAATTCATCAAAAGAAAAACTCTTCTGGTCGGAACGAATGTTGACGATGCCTTGTGCGAGCAGGTGAAAACGATCATTTTCAAATGCTTTCTGAATGCGTTCGTTCCATTTGACTTCCCCTTCGCGTACCGCCAGTTGGTGATCTTCCGGACGATAAATATGCACGCGATTACGCCCCGCATCCTTGGCGACGTAGCATGCGGTGTCGGCAGCACTTAGCAGATCCGGCAGGGACAATGCATTGGTATTGAAGTTGACCAGGCCGATGCTGACGCCGATCGGGAATATTTTGTCTTGCCAGACAAAATGAAAATCGCAAATTGTCTGCCGCAGTTTTTCCGCAATGCGAATTGCCGATTCAGGCGAACAATTTTCGAGAAACGCGCCGAATTCATCGCCACCCAGGCGCGCCAGCGTATCGCTGTCGCGCACCAGGGGTTGCAACAGGGCAGTGATCTGACGCAGCAATTCATCACCGGCACTATGGCCGCAAGTATCGTTGACGATCTTGAATTGATCCAGGTCGAGGTACAACAGCGCATGCTGTTTGGATTGACGCGCCAGCGTATCGATAGCCAGTTCCAGCCGGCGTTCGAATTCGCGGCGATTGAACAGGCCGGTCAGCGGATCGTGTGCCGCCTGATGCGACAGCTGAATCGCCAGTTTGCGCGAATCGCTGACGTCGTGGAACACCAGTACCACGCCGATGATCAGGCCTTCGCGATTGCGTATCGGCGCGGCCGAATCTTCCACGGCATATTCGATGCCGTCGCGACTGAGCAGTACGGTGTCCTTGATCAGCTCTACATTGCTTTGTTGCTGCAGCACCAGTTCGACCGGGTTTAATACCGGTTCGCGTGTGTAACCGTTGAGAATCTTGAATACGCGTGTAGAGGGCAGGCCGACTGCTTCAATATTGCTCCAGCCGGTCAACGTTTCTGCAACCGGATTCATGTACTCGATATTGCCCCGTTTGTCGGTCGTGATCACGGCATCTGCAATCGACTCCAGCGTGACTTGCGCGCGTTCCTTTTCCGCGAACAGAATTGCCTGCGACAACTCGCGGTCGGATTCATGCTGTTGCAGAGATATCACCATGCTGTCGAAGGCACGCGCCAGCTGACTGATTTCTTCTTTGCCATACTTGATGCCGGTACGTGCATCAAGATCTCCGGCCGCGATCTTATTTGCTGTTTTTACCAGCGCCTTGACGCGCCGCAGGATAATCACATCGCCGACAAACCAGGCGGCCAGCAAGGCCAGCAAGGCGATGATGGCCAGGGTGGTCAGTTCCATCATTTGCAGATGGTTGGCGGGAGCAACGATGTCCTTGATCGGAATGCCGATGCTGACTTTGAAGTTGGAAATGTTATTGGTGCCGACCGGTGCGAAAGCGTGCAAGCGTGTGATGCCATCGCTATCGGTCAATTCGGAAGTGCCAAAGCCGACCTTGATCATGACGTCAAACAAGGCTTGCGAGGCGCGTGTTCCTATCCATTTTTCCGGCTCGGGCCGTCTGGCGATGATGGTGCCGTTGCCATCGGCCGTAATGAGTACGGCCCCGTCCGGCAATGCGATATCGCTGACAAAGCGATCGAGGTAACTCAAATCAAGCGCGGCAAAAATGACGGCTTGCACGGCACCGTTATTGTCGAACACGGGATAGCTCAGATTGATTGCGTGTTTGCGTGTGGCGTTGCCAAATACATAGTCGCCGGCGGCAAACGCACGATCCTGTATTGAGCGCTTGAAATGCGAACGGCCAGCCAGATTGACTTTATCGTTCAGCGGCACAGCGCTGCAACTGACGCTGCCGTCCAGTTGAGCCAGACCGAAGTTGACGTAACCTTCGTTTTTTCTCAGGATCCCGGCGAGGAATTGATTGCAGGTTTTTGCGTCGCCGCGCAGTTCCGGTATGGTCGACAGTACACTTAATAATTGTTGCGCACCTTCGATGGAACGTGCTTCGCTGGTGGCAGCCAATTGTGTCAATTGCTGCAGATTGTCTTCCGCCATGTGTATGGCCTGTTGTCTTTCTTTCCATGCACCGTACACGGTCAGAATGACGGGTGGCACAATGGCAAGCAACACCAATACAAGCAAGCGGACGCGCAAGCTGTCGAAATTGAAGTGTGAACGCAACGGTTTTTTCAATGCATGGACTTTTTTAAAGGATCAGTAATTCAATAGAAGAGAAAAGGCATGCGCCGATTGCGCTGCCTGGACCGAGGCGTTGAGTATGTAATCGTCTGCCGGTCTTCCCTTTGTGGATCAGACCGGAACAGAGCGGAAAGAGTTTCCGTAAAAAATCAATCTGCGCAGAAAATCCAGCGTTTGCTGCCGGAGTCAGACGGCTCGCTGCATTTTCTTGACAGTGTAATCCTTGATTTCCTTGGCCGGTTTGACAAGCTTGACGATGGCTAAAGTGCAATTGTCCGCCTTGCTGCCCGTTGCCCGTTCACGTGCCTTGCTGATCAGCATTTCGCATGCCTTGCGGCTGGTATTCATGGCAATGGCCGCTCCCAGTTCCGCTTCGCTGAAATACTGCCAGAGGCCGTCGGTACAGAGCAGAAAGGAATCGCCGGCTTTCAAGCCATCACGCCGGTTGAGGCTCAAGGTGAAATCGTTACTGCTGCTGCCGAGCACGTTGACCAGCAGATTGGCCAGCAAGGGATCTCTTGCTTTTTCTTCATCCAGCTTGTTTTCGGCTTTCAACTGTTCGAGATAGGAGTGATCGGTGGTGCGTTTGCTGCAGTTCGGTCCGTCGAAACAGTACAGCCGTGAATCGCCTGCATGCGCCCAGATTGCAGCATTCTGTGGCGTGATGATCAGAAGAACAACGGTGCTGTGCGGTTTCTTGTCGGAAGACATGGCCGATAATTTGATGACGGTGTCGGCTTCGTGCGCAATGGTGTGCAGAATCTCTTCTACCGTATCGGTCAGTGGTGAAAACCGCTCGAAAATTTGTTGTGCAGTGCTGACAACCTGTTCCGCCGCCAGTGCGCCACCGGACAGGCCGCCCATGCCGTCGGCTATCACTGCCAGCATATAGCCGGGCGCCTTGGGAGCGGCAAATAATGCGACTCTATCCTGTTGTTCTTCGCGATCGCCAATATGTTGGCCGGTTCCTGCTTCTATCTTGTATTGGCTCATACGTCTGGGTGGATTAAACTATGCGGGTGAGTTTGTTGCGTTTGATTATTGCATGCAGGCTCTGCACACAGTCAAATGCATGCTTTTTAAATTGTAAGAATTTTATACAATCAGTTTGAAGCGGTGCGATGCATGGCGCTTCCATGTGAAATCCGTTGTTTTTTGTAGGTATTTTGGCATCAGCGCATGGGTATGCTCCCAGACGTTGAAGCTCAAGGAATGCATCCGCTGTAATGACTCATCGGAAGCACCCATCGAACGCAGCATTGCCAAGAATGACAATATGACCATGAGTTCTCCGCAAGCCATTCATCAACGCATTGTTGAACTTGAAGTCGAGCACCGTGATCTGGATCAGGTAATTGAAACCCTGATCCGTGACGGACGGCATGAAGAGTTACAATTGCGTCGTTTAAAAAAGCGCAAACTGCAGTTGAAAGACAATATCACCCTGCTCAAAATGCAACTGGTGCCGGATATTCCGGCCTGATGGCGCATTGGTGATGATTGATCTGCTGTGCGTCTGCCTTGCCGGCAGCGAATCCTAGATTTTTAACGTATTTCCAAAGCACTTACCTTGACCGCCGAATCTTCTGCATTGCCTGTAGTCGCCACACACGATGCCGAAATCGATCAGTTGTTTGGTGTTGATAGCCCGCTCGGTCATGCGGTCGGCGGTTTCCGCCCGCGTCAGTCGCAAACCGAAATGGCCAAGGCGATTGCCCATGCGATTGTCAACCAAAGCACGCTGATCGCGGAAGCCGGCACCGGTACCGGAAAAACCTTCGCCTATCTGGTGCCGTCGCTGCTGTGGGGCGGCAAGGTCATCATCTCGACCGGTACCAAGAACCTGCAGGATCAGCTTTTTCTGCGCGATATCCCGACGGTGCGCAAAGCGCTGGGCGCGCCGGTTTCGGTCGCCTTGCTCAAGGGGCGGGCCAATTACGTTTGTCATTTTCATCTGGAGCGTACCTTGCAGAATGGCCGGCTGACCTCGCGTGACGATGTCGGTTATCTGCGTGAAATTTCCCGCTTCATGAAAACCACGAGTTCGGGCGACAAGGCTGAACTGTCGAAAGTCCCGGAAACCGCGCTGGTGTGGAATCTGGTGACATCCACGCGCGACACCTGCATGGGCGCCGAGTGCCAGTATTACCAGGATTGCTTTGTGATGAAGGCGCGCAAGGAAGCGCAGCAGGCCGACGTGGTGGTGGTCAATCATCATCTGTTCTTTGCCGACGTGGCGCTGAAAGATACCGGCGTGGCCGAATTGCTGCCATCTGCGAACACGATTATTTTCGATGAGGCGCACCAGTTGCCGGAAACGGCGACCCTGTTTTTCGGCGATACGATTTCAACTGCCAATGTATTGGAGCTGTGCCGCGACGTATTGGCAGAAGGCTTGTCGCATGCGCGCGATGGCGCTGATTGGGCGGGTGTCGTGAGCAAGGTCGAACGTGCTGCGCGCGATTTGCGTCTGACTTTCCCGCAAGATATCGTGCGTCTCGCGGTCAATCAGATCGCACCGTCCAGCCCGTTTTTCCCTGCACTGGAAACACTGAAGGAAGAACTGGACGGCATGATTTCGATTCTGCAAAAGCAGGCAGAGCGAGCCGAGACGATAGAGCAGTGCCGGGTACGCGGAATTGAAATCGCGACCAGACTGGATGCGTGGAACAAGCCCAAGGGCGAAGTGATCATCGGACAGGAAAGCGTGTTGTGGGTAGAAGCGTTTTCATCGTCGCTGCAACTGCACCAGACGCCGCTGTCGATTGCACCTATTTTCAACAAGCAGCGTGAGGGCGTACCGCGCACATGGATATTTACTTCCGCCACGCTGGCGGTGAAAAACGATTTTAATCACTACAGCGCGCAAATGGGCTTGTGGGACGAACCGGCGCATTCCTGGCCTAGTCCTTTCGATTACGATAGCCAGGGTTTGCTGTATGTGCCTACCGGCCTGCCGCAGCCGAATTCGCCTGACTATACCGATGCCGTCATCGATGCGGCGCTGCCGGTGATAGAAGCAGCGGGCGGCGGCGCATTTTTTCTGTGCACGACGATACGCGCAGTCAATCACACAGCCGAACGTTTGCGGGAAGAATTCGAGCGCCGCAAACTGCCATTTCCACTGATGGTACAGGGCGAAGCCGGGCGCACGGAATTACTGGATCGTTTTCGTGCAGCCGGCAATGCAGTATTAATCGGCAGCCAGAGTTTCTGGGAAGGCGTTGATGTGCGCGGCGATGCGCTGTCGGTGGTCATCATCGATAAACTGCCGTTTTCTCCGCCTGACGATCCGGTGCTGGCGGCGCGCATCGAAGCGCTGGAACGCAAGGGCATGAACGGTTTCATGCATCATCAGTTGCCGGCCGCCATCATCAATCTGAAGCAGGGCGCCGGCCGCCTGATTCGGGATGAAACGGATCGCGGCATACTGATGATTTGTGATCCGCGCCTGATAGCCAAACCCTACGGCAAGCGAATCTGGCAAAGTCTGCCGCCATTCAAGCGCACGCGTGAACTGGATGTGGTGCGTACATTTCTTGCATCGATGGATGTCGCGCTGGATGCAACGGAATAAACTGGTGCATGGCGCGGCACGTTTTCCGGTGTTTGAGCGGGCATGAAAGCTAGTTCGGAAAGCCATATTGCTTCAGGTAAAATTCACCCATGAAAATTCTTATCAGTAACGATGACGGTTATCTTGCGCCGGGACTCATAGCATTGGCTGATGCGCTGGCGCCGATTGCCGATATCGTCGTCGTGGCGCCCGACAGCAACCGTTCCGGCAGTTCCAATTCACTGACGCTGGACCGGCCCTTGTCGGTCTACCAGGCATCCAACGGTTTCTATTTTATTAACGGCACGCCGTCCGACTGCGTCCATATTGCGCTGACCGGCATCATGAGTTCCCGGCCCGACCTGATCGTTTCCGGTATCAATCAGGGGCAAAACATGGGCGATGACACGCTCTATTCCGGTACGGTGGCGGCGGCAACCGAAGGGCATTTATTCGGGATACCGGCAATTGCGTTTTCACAGCTGGACAAGGGATGGGCCGAGCTCAAGTCGGCGGCACGGGTAGCGCGCGATCTTGTCGAGCGCCGTTTCGATACCTTGTCCGAGAATTTCCTGCTCAACGTCAATATTCCCAATTTGCCGTATGAACAATTGAAACCCGCGGTCGCCACGCGTCTGGGCCGGCGCCATCAGTCCGAAGCCGTGATCAAGGCGCAGGATCCGCATGGCCGCGATATCTACTGGATAGGCCCTTGCGGTGGACAAAAGGATGCCGGCGAGGGTACCGATTTTCATGCCACGGCTCTGGGTCATGTATCGATCACGCCTTTGCAGATCGATCTGACGCAAAATGCGCAACTGGCAGCCTTGAAGAAAGTTTTGGCATGACGGACAAGGCCAAGCGTTTTCCACTGTCGCTTTCCTCCCTGTCGGAAAAGGCGCCGCGCAACGGTGCGCGCAGCGAGCCTCAGCGCGTTGCGGGAAAGACCGCTACGCCGCAGACGGCAACGCTGAATGCCTCCCGGCACGGCAAAATTCAGGCGCCGATAGCGCGGCAGCAGGAAGTGCCGCACAAGGTCGCCGCATCAACTGCACCGCGCACCACATCGTTGGTGTCAGATGCAATACGCAAGGCCATGACGGCGCGCGTGGCCAAACAAGGGGTGACAGACAGCAAGGTGCTGGCGGCGATGGAAGCGGTGCCGCGTCATTTGTTCATGGAGCCGGCCTTGGCCAGCCAGGCGTATATCGATGCTTCGTTGCCAATTGGCTATCACCAGACAATCTCGCAGCCGTATATCGTTGCAAGAATGATTGAAGTCATGCGGAACAATAACAATGCCGGCGTACTCAATTGTGTTCTGGAAATCGGCACGGGCTGCGGTTATCAGGCGGCGGTGCTGTCGCTGGTGGCCAAGGAAGTCTATTCCATCGAGCGCATCAAGGGTTTGCACGAACTGGCGAAATCCAACTTGCGGCCCATGCGTGTGGCAAATATCCGCTTGCATTACGGAGATGGTATGCTTGGCCTGCCTCAGGCAGCGCCGTTTGACGGCATTATTTTGGCCGCCGCCGGACTGGAAGTGCCGCAGGCCTTGCTGGAGCAACTGACAATAGGCGGCCGACTGGTTGCCCCGGTTGGCGACCGTCATCAGGTTCTGCAATTGATAGAGCGCGTCAGCAAATTTGAATGGAAAAGTTCGACACTGGAGGATTGCCATTTTGTGCCGCTCCGTCCGGGTACCGTAACTTGAATGTAACGAACAAACACCGCTGTAGATAATTGAACGTAAAGAGAATGAAAAAATTTAGAATCACATTGCTGGTATTGCTGGTCGGCTCGCTTGTCGCCTGCGGCACCACGCATCGCGCCGCACCTGTCACCGAACGAACGATAGGCGGTGCTGGCACTGCAAAAAATACTGCAGACGACCGGAATTTTTATACCGTCAAAAAAGGCGATACCTTGTATCGTATCGCGCTGGATTTCGGGCAAAGTTATAGTGAGCTCGTAACCTGGAACAAGCTGGCCAATCCAAACGACATCAAGGTCGATCAGGTGCTGCGCGTTGCACCGCCCGACGCTGCCGTTGCACGTAGCAGCAGCGGTGCGCAAACCGGTGCGGTGGCGACCGGCTCTGGCGCCGAGGCACGCTCCCTTTCTGCACCACCGGCCGGTAGCACGGCTGGTAATAAAACCAGTCCGCGCGGCGAAAAACGTCCTTATTCCGATAGCACGCTGGCAGAAATGCAGAAATCGGAAGGCGCAGCAGCAAGTGCACCGCCAAAGACAGTTGCACCGAACGACAAACCGGCGGAGACTTCTGCTGCCGCCGCTGCCACGGAAGATGAAACCGTATCGTGGATGTGGCCAGCCGAGGGTAAGCTCGTTGCCACCTTTGACGATAACAAGAAAGGCATCGATATCGCCGGCAAGTCGGGACAGCAGGTACTGGCGGCCGGTGCGGGCAAGGTGATGTATGCAGGTAGCGGGATTCGCGGTTACGGCAATCTGGTTATCGTCAAGCATACGAGCACGCTGCTATCTGCCTATGCGCATAACAAGACCATTCATGTGAAAGAGGGCCAGAGCGTCAGCAAAGGGCAGAAAATTGCAGATATGGGTGATTCCGATGCCGATAGCGTGAAGCTGCATTTTGAAATTCGCCAGCAAGGTAAGCCGGTCGATCCATCCAAATTTTTACCTAGCCGCTAATGAGCCACAATCGAAACGCCCAGGTGGACGATGAAGAAAGCGCAGGAGTTGCGCCTGGTGAGCTATCGTTTCAGCCTGTTGATGATGAAGAAAAAACGGATGATGCCGATCAGGAGAGCGATGAGATCGAATCGCATGAGCCGGCAGAGGTGCCTGAAGTTGCCGGTATTGATGAACTGAAAAAGGTTCTCTCCAGCGAACTTTCCACTGACGCAACCCAGCATTACCTGAACCAGATTGGCGCTCGCCCCTTGTTGACGGTGGCGGAAGAGGTACACTTTGCCACGCTGGCCAAGCAGGGAAATTTTGCTGCGCGTCAGAAAATGATCGAACACAATCTGCGCCTGGTGGTGTCGATTGCCAAGCACTACATCAATCGCGGCGTCGTTCTGCTCGATCTGATCGAAGAAGGCAATCTGGGTTTGATGCGCGCGATCGATAAATTCGAGCCGGAACGCGGATTTCGCTTTTCAACCTACGCCACCTGGTGGATACGTCAAAGCATAGAGCGCGCGATCATGAATCAGGCGCGTACGGTACGCCTGCCGGTACATGTAGTGCGTGAACTGAACCAGACCCTGCGTGCCAAGTTTCATCTTGAGGCGCAACATCACGACGGCAAGGATGCGACGGCGGAAGATATTGCCCATCTGGTTGAGCGCAGTGTCGAGGATGTGCAGGACATTCTTGCTCTGTCCGAGCATGCCAGTTCACTGGATGCACCGCTGGATGGCGATCCGCAATCCAGTCTGATGGATCTGCTGCAGGGCGACCATGCGAGCGATCCCGATGTGCTGGCCGAGCATCAGGAAATGATCGTGCTGGTGCGTGACTGGCTGGACAAACTGTCGGACAAGCAGCGTCTGGTCATCACGCGTCGCTTCGGTCTGGATAACGACGACCCGGCCACGCTGGAAGAGCTGGCGACAGAAATGCATGTCACGCGCGAACGGGTACGGCAAATCCAGCAGGAAGCGCTAGTCAAGCTGAAACGTTCGCTGGCCAGGACAGGTGTGAACAAAGACTCTTTGCTATAGCCGAGCTGAGACAGGGGCGGCACATGCTGTGTGCCGTGCATGTACGCAGTTTGCTATCATCCGGTTCTTTTGATTTTCGCCTTCTTCTTTAACGCCAGCCGTTCCCGGCCGGCTCACCTGATTCAACTCCTATGCAGCAAACAATTATCGATATCGAATCCCTCGACATGGAAGCGCGAGGCGTAGGCCATCTGCAGAATGAAGATGGCACTCAGGGCAAAGTTGTTTTCGTCGAAGGCGCCTTGCCCAAAGAACGCGTCGTCTATTCATCCTATCGCAAGAAAGCGAACTGGGAAGCGGCGAAAATGATGGTCCTGCTCAAGGAATCGTCGTTGCGCGTCAAGCCGAAATGCGCGTATTTCGGCATTTGCGGTGGTTGTTCGATGCAGCATCTGGAGCCGACGGCACAGGTTGCCATGAAGCAGCGCATCCTCGAAGATAATCTGAAACACATCGGCAAGGTCAAGGCGGAAACCATGTTGCGTCCGATACATGGGCCAACCTGGGGATATCGTTACCGCGCCCGTATTTCAGTGCGTAATGTGCCGAAAAAAGGCGGGGTGCTGGTCGGCTTCCATGAAAGGAAATCGTCCTTCATTACCGATATGAAAACCTGCGAAATACTGCCGGCAAACGTATCGGCGATGCTGGTGCCTTTGCGTCACCTGGTCGGATCGTTGTCCATCATCGATCATCTGCCGCAAATCGAATTGGCCATTGGCCAGGGCGAACAAGACAAAATTACCGCGATGGTGCTGCGCATCATGGCACCCTTATCGGCCGAAGATGAAGTCAAGCTCAAGGCATTTGCCGATGAATACAAGGTGCAATGGTGGTTGCAACCGGCTGGGCCGGATAGTGCCTATCAGTTCTATCCGGAGGATGAGAATCTGCATTATTCCCTGCCTGAATTCGGCATAAAAATGCCGTTCAAGCCGACTGATTTTACGCAGGTGAATCATCAAATCAACAGAGTGCTGGTGGCGCGCGCCTTGCGCCTGCTGGATGCGCAAGCGACGGATCGGATCGCCGATCTGTTTTGCGGTTTGGGTAATTTCACGCTGCCGATTGCAACGCAGGCGAGCGAGGTTGTCGGCATCGAGGGCAGCACCACGCTGACCGAGCGTGCATTGGAAAATGCCGTGGCCAATGGGCTGGCCGGCAAAACAGCCTTCTATTCACGTAATCTGTTTGAAGCGAAAACGGATGATTTCATCGCGTTGGGAAAATTCGATCGCATGTTGATCGATCCGCCGCGCGATGGTGCGCTGGCAGTATGCGAAGCTCTGGCCGGGCTGAATGCCGTGCGACCGGATTTGCTGCCGAGTCGTATCGTCTATGTTTCATGCAACCCATCGACGTTGGCACGCGATGCAGCGGTACTGGTGAATGAGGGGCCGTATGTACTGAAAAATGCAGGTGTAGTGAATATGTTCCCGCATACTTCGCATGTGGAATCGATGGCAGTTTTCGAATTGAAGGAAGCTGCCGGTCAGGCGGCCGACGCAAAGATTTGATCAGACATTTTCCATAACGCTCACGCATAAAAAAAGCCGACTCGCAAGTCGGCTTTTTTGTGTGCGTCAGCTATCAGTCGCGTTCGCCACCGAAAATCCCCAGCAGGGAGAGCAGGTTGGCAAAAATGTTATACACGCTCAGGTAGATTCCCAGAGTTGCCGTGACGTAATTGGTTTCGCCGCCATTGATGATGCGCTGTACGTCGTACAGGATGAAGGCCGAGAATATGCCGATGGCGACGACCGAGATCGTCAGTTGCAACGCCGGCAGTTGCAACCAGATATTGGCGACGGCTGCCAGTATGATCACCAGTACGCCCATGAACAGCCATTTGCCCAAGCCTGAAAAATCGCGCTTGGAAACGGTTGCAACCGTGGCCATTACGCCCAGAATGGCTGCTGTACCGCCAAAAGCCGTCATGATCAGCGTGGTGCCGTTTGCAAAGCCGAGTATGTGGCCGATCAGGCGCGACAGCATCAAGCCCATGAAAAAGGTGAATCCGAGTAAAAGCGCTACACCCAGACCCGAGTTCTTGAATTTTTCAATGGCATAGAAAAAGCCGAAGGCGATAGCCAGAAAGACCATCATGCCCATGAAAGGACTGGCGGCGAAGAATGCAAATTTGAACTGCACGCCCAGCCAGGCACCCAGCACGGTGGGTATCATCGATAAGGCAAGTAGCCAGTACGTATTGCGCAGCACACGATGTCTGGTTGACGTAATGTCATAGGTGGACCCGTAGGTTTGCTGTAGATTGCTCATGTTTCCTCCAGTTAATATCAAGCTCGCATTGTTGCCAAGCAGCTTCTTGACATGTCCATAGTATAAACGCTTCTGTTCTTAACGCTATCCTCACATAAAAACCAGTGTTTCTGCTCGAAGTGCAAGGTACTTTCATGCTAGAATTAAAGGTTAGTTGAAATATCATATTTTTGTCTTAACCCTTTCATTTTATTGGAGTTTTTTCAGATGGCAATCGAACGCACCCTGTCGATTATTAAACCCGACGCAGTCGCTAAAAACGTAATCGGTCAGATTTATTCCCGTTTCGAAGGCGCTGGCCTGAAAATCATCGCTGCTCGCATGGCGCAATTGTCGCGTGCTGACGCAGAAGGTTTCTATGCTGTTCACAGCGCACGTCCTTTCTTCAAGGATTTGGTCGATTTCATGATTTCCGGTCCTGTGATGATTCAGGTTCTGGAAGGCGAAAACGCAATCGCCAAGCACCGCGACCTGATGGGCGCAACCGATCCGAAGAAAGCTGAAAAAGGCACGATCCGCGCCGATTTCGCCGACTCGATCGACGCTAATGCCGTACACGGTTCCGATGCAGAAGAAACAGCGAAAGTTGAAATCGCTTACTACTTCCCTGCATTGAATGTGTATTCGCGTTAATTTGGAATTGCCGTTCTGCGCAGGTTTTCATCTGCTCTCTGAACGGCGTGAAATGGCTTTATGACGACGACTCTCACCAATTTGCTGGATTTGGATCCTGCGCAGCTCATCGCTTATTGCGGTGAGTTGGGTGAGAAGCCGTTTCGTGCCAAGCAATTGCAGCGCTGGATACATCAATTCGGCGCCAGTGATTTCGACGCAATGACGGATCTGGCGAAGTCGCTGCGCGACAAGTTGAAAACGCGTGCGATGATTGCTGCGCCAGCCGTGATTTCCGATCACACCTCTTCCGACGGCACACGCAAGTGGCTGATCGATGTGGGGCAGGGCAATGCAGTCGAGACTGTCTTTATTCCCGAAGAAAACCGCGGCACCCTGTGCATTTCGACACAGGCGGGTTGCGCGGTAAATTGCCGGTTTTGTTCAACCGGAAAACAAGGTTTTAACCGCAATCTGTCGGTGGGCGAAATTATCGGCCAGCTGTGGATGGCGGAATTTGAATTGCGCAGAACCAAAGGTATCGAACCTGGCCCGAAAGGCGAACGCCAGATCACCAATGTGGTGATGATGGGGATGGGCGAACCTTTGTTGAATTACGAGCCGACCGTTACCGCCCTCAAGCTGATGCTGGATGATAATGCCTATGGCCTGTCGCGTCGTCGCGTGACGCTATCGACCAGCGGCGTGGTGCCGATGATAGACAAGCTGTCGCAGGATTGTGCAGTGGCGCTGGCGGTGTCGCTGCATGCGTCGAACGATGCCTTGCGCGACGGTTTGGTGCCCTTGAACAAGAAGTATCCGTTGCAGGAATTGATGGCGGCGTGCAAACGCTATCTGGAGTTTGCGCCGCGTGATTTCGTGACCTTTGAATATTGCATGCTGGATGGTGTCAACGACAGCGATCAGCATGCGCGCGAACTGTTGACGCTGGTGCGCGATGTGCCATGCAAATTCAACCTGATTCCCTTCAATCCATTTCCGGAGTCCGGTCTGACGCGCTCCAATAATCCGCGCATCAAGGCATTTGCCCAGGTACTGATGGATGGTGGGCTCGTCACGACGATACGCAAGACGCGCGGCGATGATATCGACGCTGCATGCGGTCAGTTGGCAGGCGAGGTGCAGGATCGTACGCGAGTGCAGGACCGTATGAAAAAAATGGCCGAATACCAGGAAAAATTCGGCAAAAATTTTGGACGTATTGTGGAGATTCCATCTTGATGACAGCACGCCGATTTGCCTGGTTGGGAGCATCGCTTTTGTGTGCAGTCCTGTTGGCGGGATGCGCTTCAAGCACCGCAGTCAAACCGGAAGGCGATCTGGCGACCAGTTCCGACAAGACCGATAAACAGAAGCGTGCGGGGATTCGTCTGCAACTGGCGATAGGCTATTACCAGCAAGGGCAGATGAATATCGCGCTGGATGAAATCAAGCTCGCCTTGCAGACTGATTCCGAATTTGCCGATGCCTACAGCATGGCTGGATTGATTTACATGGATATGGGCGAGACGCGGCTGGCGGAAGAAAACTTTACGCGCGCCATTCGTCTGGCGCCGAACGATCCGGATTTAAGCAATAACTATGGCTGGTTCCTGTGCCAGAACGGTCGCGCCAGTCAATCGATTGCCTATTTTGAAGCGGCCATTCGCAACAAGGCATATCAGTCGCCTGCCAAGGCTTTGAATAATGCCGGAACGTGCAGCATGATCCTGAAGGATGCTGCCGCAGCGGAGCGCTATTTTAACGAGGCATTTCGTTACGAGCCGGGCAATCCGACGACGAATACCAACCTGGCACGCATGAATTACGACCGTAGCGATTATGAGCGCGCGCGCTTTTACATCGCACGCGTCACCAAAGCCGATGTGTTGAGTGCAGAAGTGTTGTGGCTGGCAGTCAAGATTGAACGCAAGATGGGAGATCGGGCAGCAGAAAGCAGTTATGCGACGCAATTGCGTCGCCGTTACCCGAACTCAAATGAATTTGCCGCTTATCAGCGCGGGGCCTTTAATGAATGACAATATGTCTGTGAATGAAACGACAAATAGCGCGACCGTCGAGCCTGTTGCGGAAGCTGTGAGCGAAATCGCTGAGCCGATGATATCGGCCGGGACGCAGCTTGCTGCCTTGCGTGAAGCGCGCGGCTGGACTACGGTGCAGATTGCCAATCAATTGAATCTTGCAAACCGGCAGATTCAGGCGCTGGAAGCCGATAACTATGAGGCCTTGCCAGGGATGGTGATTGTGCGCGGTTTTATCCGTGCTTATGCAAAAGTATTGCAGACTGATCCTGCGCCCATACTTGCTGCTGTGATTGGCGATACTGCAGTGCCGCCTGTTCTGCAGCCGGAACGCAATACGCTTTCCGCATCGTTTTCCGAAACCAGGCTGTCGCCTTCCGGTTCGCGTGGGTTGTCGTCCAAGACGGTGATGGGCGTGGTGGCCGTCGTGGTGATAGGCGTGTTGTTGTTCGCCGGTCAACGCATGGGCTGGCTGCCAGAGGGAGTTTCGGCTGTATCTTCCAATGCTGAAGAAAAATCAATTCCGGCCGAGTCTGCTGAAGCGGCAGTCGAAGTGCCGGAAACAGAAACGATAGAAGCAACGTCTGGGGCGAACGAGCCTGTTCAGCCGGTAGTTCCAGAGGCAGTTAAGCCGCAGCCGGTAACGCCTGCGCCGGCAGTTGCGACAGTCAAGCCAGTGACGGCTCCGCCTGCTCCTGCCCCAGCGTTGGCGCCGACACCGACACCGACTCCTGTCTCTGCAGCAGCACCTGCGGGGCTTCCCGTAGCTGCACCGCAGGCGAGCAAGGTAACGGTACCGGCCATTGCGGTTTCTGTTAACAGTAAAGATGCGCTGGCAATTAAGGTGCGTGAGGATTCCTGGGTTGAGATCAAGCGCGCCGACAATAGCATTGTGCTGTCGCGCTTGCTGAAAGCAGGGTCCTCCGAAGTAGTTGAAGTGAGCGGGCCGGTGTCGATGGTGATCGGCAATGCTGCCGGCGTTGATGTGACTTTGCGCGGTACGCCGATTGATATTGTTGCCGGGAATACCAGCAACGTTGCCCGTTTGAATTTGAAATAGATTACGTATGTCGTCATCCGATCCGATTGCCACAGGCCCTTTTTCGCGGCGTAAAAGCCGCATCGCCGTTGTCAGCTATGGTGGGCGCGAAGTCCACATAGGTGGCGATGCGCCGGTCGTCGTGCAATCGATGACCAATACCGATACCGCCGATGTGATCGGGACTGCGATCCAGATCAAGGAGCTGGCGCGCGCCGGTTCTGAACTGGTGCGCATCACGGTGAATACGCCGGAAGCAGCGGCTGCCGTGCCGGCAATCTGCGAGCAGCTCGACAAGATGGATGTCGTGGTGCCACTGGTGGGCGATTTTCATTACAACGGTCACAAACTGTTGAACGATTATCCTGATTGCGCAAAGGCGCTGGCGAAATATCGTATTAATCCCGGCAATGTCGGCAAGGGTAACAAGCGCGATACGCAGTTTGCACAGATGATAGAAACCGCTTGCCGTTTCGACAAGCCGGTACGCATAGGTGTGAACTGGGGCAGCCTGGATCAGGAACTGCTGGCGCGCATCATGGATGAAAACGCGGCAAGAGCGAATCCGTGGACTGCACAGGCAGTGATGTATGAAGCGCTGGTGACATCGGCAATCGAAAACGCGATGCGTGCGGAAGAAGTGGGTCTGGCTGGCGATCGCATCATCCTGTCGTGCAAGGTGTCGGGCGTGCAGGATTTGATCGCGGTGTATCGCGAACTGGCGCGTCGTTGCGACTATCCGCTGCACCTGGGTTTGACCGAGGCGGGGATGGGCAGCAAAGGCATCGTTGCCTCGACTGCTGCGTTGTCGGTGCTGCTGCAGGAAGGCATAGGCGACACGATCCGTATTTCGCTGACGCCGGAGCCGGGTGGCGATCGGACGCGCGAAGTCATCGTCGGCCAGGAAATTCTGCAAACCATGGGCTTGCGTAAATTTACGCCTATGGTGATTGCATGCCCGGGTTGCGGTCGTACCACTTCCACCGTGTTCCAGGAACTGGCGGACGGCATTCAGACTTATTTGCGTGACCAGATGCCGGTCTGGAAAAAACAGTATCCGGGTGTGGAAGCAATGAACGTTGCGGTGATGGGCTGTATCGTGAATGGCCCGGGCGAATCGAAACACGCAAACATTGGCATTAGTTTGCCAGGTACAGGCGAGTCGCCGGCGGCACCGGTATTTGTCGATGGCGAAAAAACCGTCACGCTGCGCGGCGACAATATCGCCGCAGAATTTCATGCGATTGTGCTGGATTACGTCAAGAGTCGTTACGGCAAAGAAAACAGCGAAAACAGTGCTGCTTAATAGTGATTGAGTTGGATCAATAGACGACGTTAGTCAAGCAAGCAGCATCAAACAAGTTAAAGATCAGTTTTTAAAAGCAAATGTCAGATACCAAAAAAACAGAAAAAATTGTCGGTGTGAAGGGAATGAACGACATTCTCCCAGCCGATGCGCCCTTGTGGGAGTTGTTTGAAAATACCGTGCACACGGTTTTGAAAAGCTACGGTTTCCAGCAAATCCGCACGCCTATCGTTGAGCCGACCGCCTTGTTTGCGCGCGGCCTGGGCGCAGTCACCGATATCGTCGAAAAGGAAATGTATTCCTTTACCGATTCGATGAATGGCGATGAACTGACTTTGCGTCCGGAATGCACGGCCAGCGTGGTGCGTGCTGCGCTGGAACACAATTTGACTTATGACGGCCCAAAACGTCTCTGGTATTCAGGCCCGATGTTTCGTCACGAAAGACCGCAACGTGGCCGCTATCGCCAATTCCATCAGATCGGTGCAGAAGCGATCGGTTTTTCCGGCCCGGACATCGATGCAGAACTGATCATGATGTGCCAGCGTTTGTGGGACGATCTTGGCTTGCAGGATGTGCGCCTGGAGTTGAATTCGATCGGCAATGCCGAAGAGCGCAACAAGCATAGAGCCGATCTGATCGCCTACTTTAAGCAGCATGCTGAATTGCTGGATGCCGAAGCGCAAAAGCGTTTGCATAGCAATCCATTGCGTATTCTGGATACGAAGAATCCGACCATGCAGGATATGGTCAATGCAGCGCCCAAGCTGCTCGATTATCTGGGTGAAGATTCGCGTGCGCATTTTGAAGGCGTGCAAAAAATTCTGAACCACAATGCAATCCCGTTCACCATCAATCCGCGTCTGGTGCGCGGCATGGATTATTACAATCGCACCGTATTTGAATGGGTCACCGATCAACTCGGCTCGCAAGGTACGGTGTGCGGTGGTGGTCGTTACGATCCATTGGTTGAGATGTTCGGCGGCAAACCGACGCCGGCTTGCGGTTTCGCCATGGGTGTCGAACGCTTGCTGGAACTGATGAAAGCCAGCGGCGAGAAATTTACGCCGAATCAATGCGACGTTTATATCGTGCATCAAGGTGAGCCGGCGCAATTGCAGGCCTCCGTTGTTGCCGAGCGTTTGCGCGATGCCGGTCTGGATGTCGTCCTGCATTGCGCAGCGCCTGCCGGCATCGGCAGTTTCAAATCGCAGATGAAGCGCGCGGATAATAGCGGTGCAGCTTATGCCGTGATTATCGGCGAGGATGAAATCGCAAAGGGCGCAGCCGTCGTCAAGGAAATGCGCGATGCAGAAGGCAAGCAATCGGAAGTTGCATTCGAGGGCATAGCCGATTATCTGGTTGACCAAATCGTTGGCGATGATCACGACCATGATCACGCCGATCACGTTCACTATCACCATTAATATCAGACCAATATGGCATACGATCACGCAGAACAAGAACAACTCGCCAGCCTTAAATCCTGGTGGAATCAATACGGCAATCTGATTACATGGTTGCTGATTATCGTGCTGGGTGCTTATGCAGCCTGGGCAGGTTGGGGCGCTTACCAAAACAAGCAGGCCAATCAGGCTGCGCAACTGTATGAAGAGTTGCAAAAAGCTGTGATTGCGCAGGATAAGGAGCAGGTGCAGCGTGTTGCCGCCGATATGGAGGGGAAATTCCCCGGTACCGCTTATGCGCAGATGACCGCCCTGGCTGCTGCCAAATCCGCCTTCGACGCGAATGATTTCAAAACGGCAAAAGCGCAATTGCAGTGGGTAATCGACAAGGGTGTCAGCGATGACTACAAGGCGATTGCAAGCATACGTCTGGCCGGCATTCTGCTGGATGAAAAGGCCTACGACGAAGGCTTGAAATTACTGTCAGCCAGTTTCCCGGCACAATTCGCCGGTGTGGTTGAAGATCGCAAGGGCGACATCCTGATGGCGCAAAACAAGCTGGATGAAGCACGTACGGCTTATCAGGCGGCGCTGGAAAAAACCGATGTAAAGAATCCTGGGCGTCAGTTGATCCAGATAAAACTGGATGCCATTGGCGGCGCTGCTGCGAAAAAAGCTGCTTAATTTGACAAGCTTGCATACACGCTTAAGGAAGACGATGCGTATTACATCAAATGCCACATTAAAAGTTCTGGGCGCCGGATTGCTGGTGGCAACGACGGGATGTTCGTTCATGTCCTCGCTCAATCCATTTGCCAGCAAACCATCGACACGCAATCAGCCTGCGGCTCTGGTTGAGGTAAAAACGACTGCAACCGTGCGTACGGTCTGGTCGGAACGTGTAGGCAAGGCTGATCAATATGTTTTTACGCCGGCGGTAGTCGGCGGTGACGTTTTTACGGCAGCGGCAGATGGCACGGTTATGCGCATCAACGCAGCGACCGGGCGTTCGGTATGGAGCATCAATGCCGGCAGCAAGCTGACGGCAGGCGTCGGCAGCGATGGCGACACCATTGTGGTGGCGGGTGAAAAAGGAACGGTGCTGGCATTCGACGGCAATGGCAAGCAACGCTGGAAGGCGCAAGCCAGCAGCGAAGTGTTGTCCACGCCGGCAGTAGGGCAAGGCGTCGTCATTGTGCGCAGCCTGGACAATCGCGTCGTGGCACTGGATGCCGAAACGGGCACGCGCAAATGGTTTGTGCAGCGCACGGCGCCAGCCTTGACCTTGCGTACATCGCCCGGTATCACGATCGCAAATTCAAATGCCTATGTCGGTTTGGCCGGTGGTCGTCTGTTAGCGGTGACCTTGAATAACGGCGCACCGCGCTGGGAAGTCGCTGTAGGCGATCCGCGCGGCACGACGGAACTGGAACGCATCGCCGACATTTCCGGTGCGCCTGTCGTCTCCGGTCGTGATGTGTGCGCGGTCGCTTATCAAGGCCGTGTAGCCTGTTTCGATGCGATCAGCGGCACGCCGCGCTGGGCCAAAGCCTTGTCCAGCGACGTGGGCGTGGCAGTCGATGAGCGCTTTGTCTATGCTGCCGACGAACGCGGCGCATTGAACGCGTTTGCGCGTGATGGCGGCGTCAGTGCCTGGCGCAACAATCAACTTGCAAATCGCCGTCTGTCGACACCGATCAGTTCCAGTCGGCTGGTAGCGGTGGGCGATTACCAGGGTTATATCCATTTTTTCTCGAAAGAAGATGGCTTGCTGGCGGCGCGTATCAGCACCGATGGCAGTCCGATTCTTGCCGCACCGGCTCACGCCGGCGCGAATTTTATTTTTCAAACTCAATCAGGAACCTTGGTCGCTGTCGCGGCTGAGTAAAACAATTAAATGAAGCCGGTTATTGCACTTGTAGGTCGACCTAACGTCGGCAAATCCACGCTATTCAATCGACTAACCCGGTCGCGTGATGCGTTGGTCGCTGACCTTCCGGGCTTGACGCGTGACCGGCACTACGGCGAAGGCCGTGTGGGCGAACGTCCGTTTCTGGTCATTGATACCGGCGGTTTCGAGCCTGTTGCCAAGGAAGGCATCATGCATGAAATGGCCAAGCAGACGAAGCAGGCTGTGGCCGAAGCCGATGTCGTGATCTTTATCGTCGATGGACGTCAGGGTCTGACGCCGCACGATAAAACCATTACCGATTTTCTGCGCAAATCGGGGCGCTCGGTGATGCTGGTGGTCAACAAGGCCGAAGGCATGAAGTACACGATGGTGACCGCCGATTTCTACGAACTCGGCCTCGGTGATCCTTACGTGATTTCCGCCGCGCATGGCGATGGCGTGACCGATCTGGTGGAAGAATCGCTGGACATCGCTTTCGCACAACGTCCGCCGGAAGAAGAAGTTCCTGAATCCAAGGATCGCAGTATCAGGCTGGCGATTGTTGGTCGTCCGAACGTCGGCAAGTCAACGCTGGTCAATACCCTGCTGGGTGAAGAGCGCGTGATCGCATTCGATTTGCCGGGCACTACCCGCGATTCAATCGAGATTCCGTTTGAGCGCGAAGGCAAGTTGTACACCTTGATCGATACCGCCGGTATTCGTCGTCGCGGCAAGGTATTCGAAGCGATCGAAAAGTTTTCGGTGGTGAAAACCCTGCAATCGATTTCCGAAGCGAACGTCGTGCTCTTGCTGCTTGATGCACAACAGGATATTTCCGAGCAGGATGCGCATATTGCCGGCTTCATTCTGGAGTCGGGTCGCGCCCTGGTAGTCGGCGTGAATAAATGGGACGGTTTGACCAGCGACAGGCGCGATGAAATCAAGATCGATCTGGAACGCAAGCTTGGCTTCCTGTCGTTCGCGAAAACGCACTTCGTCTCGGCCCTGAAGTCCAGCGGCATCGGTCCGATGATGAAATCCGTCGATAACGCTTATGCTGCCGCGATGTCCAATCTGTCTACGCCTAAACTGACGCGTGCACTGATCGAAGCGGTAGAGCATCAACAGCCGCGTCGCAAGGGTTCTATCCGGCCGAAATTGCGTTATGCGCATCAGGGCGGCATGAACCCGCCTATCGTCGTTATCCATGGCAATGCGCTGGACGCGATTGATGCAAACTACAAACGCTTCCTGGAAAAGCATTTCCGCGAAACTTTTTCACTGGTTGGGACTCCATTACGTATCGAGTTACGTTCAGGCAAAAATCCTTTCAGCCGATCCGAAAAATAAGCCGGTTTGGCGAAAAAACTCGAAATCGATTACATTCCCACTGAGAGAGACACTTGAAAATAAGCAAGATGCCTCAACCTCCTAATCACAACAACACAATGGAGCTGTCATGACCAACAAAGGGCAACTGTTACAAGACCCATTTCTCAATGCCTTGCGCAAAGAGCACGTTCCCGTTTCGATTTATCTCGTCAATGGCATCAAACTCCAGGGTCATATCGAATCCTTCGACCAATACGTCGTTTTGCTGCGTAATACCGTCACCCAGATGGTCTACAAACACGCAATCTCTACAGTTGTTCCTGCACGTGCCGTCAATCTGAGCATCGAGTCTGACGCTGAATAAGGTCTGCTTCATTTCCTTGCTGGCGCGGAATTAATATGCGTGCAGTACTCGTTGGCCTTGATTTTGGCAAAGGCAATTTCGCAGCAAGTCTGGAAGAACTTTCCCTGCTTGCCCGTTCTGCGGGTGCCGAACCTATCATGACAATTACAGGCAAGCGTGCCAGTCCGGACGCTGCCTTGTTTGTCGGTTCCGGCAAGGCAAATGAAATTGCCGATGCGGTGCTTGATCATGAGATCGATATTGTTATTTTCAATCATGCCCTGTCGCCGGCACAGCAGAGGAATCTGGAACGCCACCTGAAGATACGGGTAGTCGACAGGACCAGCCTGATTCTGGACATTTTTGCGCAGCGGGCTCAAAGCCACGTCGGTAAAGTCCAGGTAGAGTTGGCGCAACTGCAACATTTGTCTACCCGTTTGATACGCGGCTGGACCCATCTGGAACGTCAGAAAGGTGGTATCGGTCTGCGTGGTCCGGGTGAGACGCAACTGGAAACCGATAGACGTTTGCTCGGTGTGCGGGTCAAAGCCTTGCGCGCCAAGCTGGAAAAGTTGCACAAGCAGCATGTAACCCAGCGCCGCGCGCGTGGTCGCAACAATGCATTTTCAGTGTCGCTGGTCGGGTATACCAATGCCGGCAAGTCGACCTTGTTCAATGCTTTGGCTAAAACCAAGATGCTGGCGGCGGATCAATTGTTTGCCACGCTGGATACGACTTCACGCCGGATTTATCTGGGAGAAGCCGGGAATGTAGTGATCTCCGATACAGTTGGCTTCATTCGTGAATTGCCGCATCAATTGGTTGCTGCGTTCCGTGCCACGCTGGAGGAAACCATACATGCCGATCTGCTGCTGCATGTAGTCGATGGCGCCAGCCCGACGCGCATGGAGCAGATAGAAGAAGTGAATGCGGTTTTGCGCGAAATTGGTGCCGATCAGATTCCGCAGATTCTCGTTTGGAACAAGATTGACGCTGCAGGGCTGGAACCTGCTTTGGAGCGTGATGAATATGATAAAATCGGTCGTGTTTTTATTAGTGCCCAGACTGGAAGCGGATTGGATCTATTGCGTGAAGCGATAGCCGAGTGTGCGAAAGAGCGCGCCGCTGGACTTGAAGATGTTTCGCTTGTTGCATCCGACGACGCCAAGGTATGAAAATTACCTGGCATTCCAACTCATTATTTTTCAGCCCGGACCGCAAAAGAATGCTTGTTTCCCTACTCAAAAAATTTGGCCTGAAATTCTCGCTCAATGATCCTCGTTGGGGTCGTGGTTCTGACGACAACAAGAATCAGAATGGCAAACGTCCCAATGACGGTCCGCCGGATCTGGATCAATTGTGGCGCGATTTCAATCAGCGCTTAGGTAATCTGTTCGGCAACCGTAAAAACGGCGGCGGCAACGGTAACGGGGGCAATGGCGGCAACACCGACGGTACGGGCTTCAAGCCTGATATGCGCGGCGCCGGTATTGGTGCCGGTGTCATTGCCGTCATCGTTGCATTCCTGTGGCTGGTCAGTGGTTTTTTCATCGTACAGGAAGGCCAGACCGGCGTTGTTCTCACTTTCGGCAAATACAGCCACATGACGCCAGCCGGTTTCAACTGGCGCTGGCCAACTCCGATCCAAAGTCACGAAATCGTGAATGTTTCGCAAGTACGCACGGTGGAAGTCGGTTATCGCGGGAGCATCAAAAACAAGCAGCATCAGGAATCGCTGATGCTGACGGAAGATGAAAACATCATCGATATCCAGTTCGCGGTTCAGTACACATTGAAAAACGCTTCCGACTGGGTATTCAATAATCGCGAACAGGGCGAGATGGTCAAGCAGGTTGCCGAAACGGCGATACGCGAAGTTGTCGGCCGCAGCAAGATGGACTTTGTATTATATGAAGGCCGCGAAAAAATCGCCTTCGATACAAGCCAGTTGATGCAGCAAATCGTGGATCGCTACAAGGCGGGCGTGCAGATTACCAACGTGACGATGCAGGGCGTGCAGCCGCCGGAACAAGTGCAGGCTTCGTTTGATGACGCGGTGAAAGCAGGCCAGGATCGCGAACGTCAAAAGAATGAAGGGCAGGCGTATGCAAATGACGTGATTCCGCGTGCTCGTGGTGCAGCATCGCGTCTGATGGAAGAGTCGGAAGCTTATCGCTCCAGCGTGACTGCCAACGCACAAGGTGAAGCTTCACGCTTCAAGCAGGTGCTGGTGGAATATCAAAAAGCGCCGGCCGTGACACGCGATCGTATGTATCTCGAGACAATGCAAAAGATTTTCTCAAGCACGACAAAAGTGATGGTTGATGCAAAAGGCAGCAACAATCTTATTTATCTGCCGCTGGACAAATTGATTTCGCAAACTGCTGCCGGTACAGCTGCAGCAACTGCACCATCAGCTACTACACCAGCATTACCATCTGATTCAGTCGCATTGGAGACGCAATTGCCGCAGGATTCCCGTACTCGTGATAGCCGTACTTCCCGTGATCGGGAGAGCCGATAATGAATCGCCTTATTTCTTATGTGATCGCATTGGCGATCGCGGCCGGCATATTTTTCTCGACCATGTTCGTGGTCGATCAGCGTCAATACGCGATTGTGTTCGCGCTGGGTGAAGTTAAAAGCGTGATCAGCGAACCTGGCTTGCACTTCAAATTGCCGCCACCTTTCCAGAACGTCGTTTTTCTGGATAAGCGGATCCTGACACTGGATACGCCGGATGCAGACCGTTTCATCACGGCGGAGAAGAAAAACATTCTGGTCGATGCCTTTGTCAAATGGCGCATCGTCGATCCGCGTCTGTATTTCGTCAGTTTTAGCGGTGACGAACGTAGCGCGCAGAACCGCATGGCACAGATTGTGAAGGCGGCGCTGAATGATGAAATTACCAAACGTACCGTACGTGAAGTGATCTCGGGCGAACGCAGCAAGGTGATGGACGGTATCCAGAAAAAAGTGACCGAAGAAGCCAAGCAGATCGGTGTCGAGATTGTCGATGTGCGCTTGAAACGTGTCGATTATGTCGAGCAGATCAATGCTTCTGTTTTTGATCGCATGAAGTCAGAGCGTGCACGTGTGGCCAATGAATTGCGTTCGACCGGTGCTGCAGAGTCGGAGAAGATTCGTGCCGATGCAGATCGTCAGCGGACCGTTATTCTGGCAGAAGCCTATCGTGATGCAGAACAGATTCGCGGTGAGGGCGATGCCAAGGCGTCGCAGGTTTATGCACAGGCATTTGGCCAAAACCCTGAGTTCTACAAGTTCTATCGTAGCCTTGAGGCGTATCGCGGCAGTTTCAAAACGCGTAACGATATGCTCGTCATTGATCCGAATTCCGAGTTCTTTAAATACTTCAAAAATCCGACGACCGGTAGCGGCGCGGCAAAGAAATAATACGAACTGTCGTGCACACGATGCGGGGCGTGAGCCCTGGCTTGTGCGCGGCAGTGTTTTTTTGTTGGCGTCGCTACATTTTGCAAAGCGAATAAATTTGGTCAGGTATGATTCTGCTTGTGGATCATGCGCTGGCCATTATGTTGGCGTATAAGCCGTGTCGATTTTCTTTTTCTGACCTATTTCATTGCCTGTTATGCCCAATTGGCTGTTGCCTGAAAATATTGCCGATGTTTTGCCGTCCGAAGCGCGCAAAATTGAAGAGTTGCGTCGTCTCATCATCGACAATTTCCACCTGTACGGCTATGAGCTGGTGATGCCGCCCATGCTCGAGTATCTGGAATCGCTGCTGGCGGGCGCCGGACAGGACATGGACTTGCGCACCTTCAAGCTGATCGATCAGTTGTCCGGTCGAACCCTGGGTGTGCGCGCAGACATGACGACGCAAGTGGCGCGCATTGATGCCCATCTGCTCAATCGTGCTTCCATCACGCGCCTGTGCTATTGCGGCAGCGTACTGCAAACGCGACCGAGTGGCTTGCATGCGACGCGCGAGCCTTTGCAAATAGGCGCAGAAGTCTACGGTCATGGCGGTCTGGAAGCGGACGCGGAAATTCAGGAGCTGGCGCTGGCCTCGCTGGCACTGGCTGGTTTTACGCAGGTGCGAATCGATTTGTGTCATGTAGGCGTATTGCGTGCAATTATTGCAAGCGATGTTCAGGCACAAAAGGATGAGGACGCGCTGTATACTTTCCTGCGGGCGAAAGATGTTCCTGCGCTGCAGGAAATGACCTTGACCTACGGTGCCGATACGCGGCGCGCCTTGCTGGCCTTGCCAGGCTTGTATGGCGACGTGACGGTGATTGCGCGGGCGCGCGAAATATTGCCGAAACTGCCGGGAATCGATACGGCCCTGGATGAATTGACTGCATTGGCCAGCCTGGCTGGTGGAGCGAGCGTAACGATAGATCTGGCCGATCTTGGTGGGTATCAATATGAAAGCGGCGTCATGTTTGCGATCTATGTGCCTGGCCTGCCGAACGCAGTGGCACGCGGCGGCCGTTACGATCACGTTGGCGAAGCGTTTGGCCGGGCACGTCCGGCTACCGGCTTCTCGATGGATTTGCGCGAGCTGGCGCGCTTGTTGCCTGGTGCAGAACCCAAGCGCGCGATACGCGCACCATGGGGGCGCGAACCGGCATTACGTACAAAAATCGGCGCATTGCGCAAGGCAGGAGAAATCGTGATTCAAAGTCTCTCCGGCCACGAAAACGATCAGGATGAGTTCGAGTGTGATCGTGTACTCGTACTTGAAGATGGCAACTGGATTATTAAAAATTTAGGTTAAGTGATGTCTACAAAAAGCATGGCAAAAAACGTCGTCGTAGTCGGTACTCAATGGGGCGATGAAGGCAAGGGCAAGATCGTCGATTGGCTGACTGATCATTCGCAGGGTGTGGTGCGTTTTCAGGGCGGCCATAACGCCGGTCATACGCTGGTCATCGGCGGCCATAAAACTGCATTGCAACTGATCCCGTCCGGCATCATGCGCGAAGGCGTGGCGTGCTACATCGGTAATGGCGTCGTGCTGTCGGTGCCTGACGTGCTGCGCGAAATCGACAAACTGCATGCGATCGGTGTTGAAGTCCCGTCGCGCCTGAAAATTTCCGAAGCGTGTCCGATCATTCTGCCGTATCACACGGCACTCGACGTGGCGCGTGAAGTGGCGCGCGGCGATGCGAAGATTGGCACTACAGGAAAAGGCATTGGCCCTGCATATGAAGACAAGGTTGCGCGTCGCGCGATTCGTGCAGCCGACCTGTTGAACGAAAAACGCTTTGCAGAAAAACTGGCGGAAAACCTCGATTATCACAACTTCGTGCTGGCGAATTATCTGAAGGTGCCGACCGTTGATTACCAAAAAACTCTGGATGCAGCGCTGGCAGATGTGCCACGCCTGAAGCCTATGGTTGGCGACGTATCGAGTGCCTTGTATGCTGCTTACAATGCAGGCGCGAACCTGTTGTTTGAAGGCGCGCAAGGCAGCTTGCTGGACGTCGATCACGGGACCTATCCTTACGTTACGTCGAGCAACTGTGTGGCAGGCAATGCTTCCACCGGTTCCGGCGTTGGCCCCGGCATGCTGCATTACATTCTGGGTATCACCAAGGCCTACACCACGCGTGTCGGCTCGGGCCCATTCCCATCTGAATTGCCGACCGATCAAGGTGTCGGCAAGCATCTGGCAACCGTTGGTCACGAGTTTGGTACCGTGACCGGTCGTGCGCGTCGCTGCGGCTGGTTCGATGCAGCCTTGCTGAAGCGTTCGGTACAGATCAATGGCGTGACGGGCATGTGCTTTACCAAACTCGACGTGCTGGATGGCCTGGAAACGCTGCGTATCTGCACCGGCTACAAACTGAATGGCAAGATCGTTGATATCTTCCCGGTTGGTGCGGAAGATGCGGCAGCTTGCGAGCCGATTTACGAAGAAATGCCAGGCTGGAAAGAAGCGACAGTCGGCGCGAAAACGCTGGAAGCCTTGCCGGCGAATGCTCGCGCCTATATCGATCGCATCGAAAAACTGGTTGGCGTGCCTATCGACATGATTTCCACCGGTCCTGACCGCGAAGAAACTATCGTATTGCGTCATCCATTCAAATAAGAATTTCTGCGGCTGGTGACATGCACGATGCCTGAATCAAGCGACAAGGACTTGTGGATTACATGGGAGGAGTATCACCATGCAATCGAACGTCTGGCTTTATTGGTGCATGAATCCGGCTGGAAATTCGATCAGGTTTTGTGTCTGGCCCGCGGCGGTTTGCGTCCGGGCGATGTGTTCTCCCGCATCTTTGATGTACCGCTGGCGATACTTTCGGCCAGCTCGTATCGCGAAGAGGCGGGCACTACGCAAGGCACGCTCGATATTGCCAGTCACATCACCATTATCAACGGATCGCTAGGCGGCAAGGTATTGCTGCTCGACGATCTGGTGGATTCCGGCGTCACGCTGGCAGAAGTGCAACGCCATCTTGCCGAACAATTTCCCGCCGTAACGGAAGTCAAATCCGCCGTCATCTGGTACAAGGCCTGCTCATCGACCAAGCCTGACTTCTATCTCGATTATTTTCCTCACAATCCCTGGATACATCAACCGTTTGAAGAATACGACGGTTTGCGTCCGCACCAATTGGCTGCATGGATGAAGAAGGGTGATGCAGAATAAGGATAGCCGCGTTCAGTCACCGGCATGTCACTTTTCACAGGCACTATTGATTTCTATTGCAGCGTGAAAAGTGGTGTATGAATTTTGTAATGAGAAGGCGGCAGAAAAAATGCAGCCTGAAATAAGAAAAACCCCGTTGACGAATCAACGGGGTTTTAATAACTTGGTGCCCACGGAGGGACTCGAACCCCCACACCTTGCGGCACATGGACCTGAACCATGCGCGTCTACCAATTCCGCCACGTGGGCCTACAGAAAGATCAGCAGTATAGCGGAAATCATTTGAATGTCAATCATCGATTGCAATCTATTTGCATGAGTCTTTACTTATTATGCAAACATCGTCACCGTCCGTTACACTGACTACCGTTTCAACAACAATTAACTAAAACAGCTTTTGAGCCAATACTCTTATACCATTCCCAGCCGCGAGGAAATTCTCGGCATCTTACGCACGGCGGCCAGCTCGCACGATGCTACCTCTCTTGCAACCGTACTCGGTGTAAAACCTGACGAAATGGACGGCCTGATGCGCCGCCTCAATGCAATGGAGCGCGATGGGCAGATCAAACCTGATCGCACCGGCAATTATCAGCTCGCGCATTCATCCAATTTTATCGAAGGCCGCGTCAGCAGCCATCGCGATGGTTTCGGTTTTCTGATTCCGGACGATGCCAGTGCCGACATTTTTTTGCCTGAAAAAGAAATGCAAAAAGTGCTGCACGGCGATCGCGTGCAAGCCCGCATTATCGGTACCGACCGTCGTGGCCGTCCAGAAGGCACGATCGTTGAAGTGGTGGCGCGTGCCAACACGCATGTGATCGGCCGCCTGCTGAACGAAAACGGTGTCTGGATCGTCGCGCCTGAGGATCAGCGCATAGGCCAGGACATCATGCTGTCCGGTTCGCCCGGCAAGGCAAAAACCGGGCAGGTTGTCAGTGTTGAATTGACTGAGCAACCATCGCGTTTCAGTCAGCCGGTCGGCAAGATCGTTGAGGTGCTGGGCGATATCGACGACCCTGGCATGGAAATCGAAATCGCCGTGCGCAAGTACGGTGTGCCACATGAGTTCTCTGAAGAAGCAAAAAAAGCTGCCGCAAAGTTGCCGGATGAAGTCCGTGCAATTGAGTTGGCCGATCGCGTTGATTTGCGCGATGTGCCGCTGGTCACCATCGACGGTGAAGATGCGCGTGATTTTGATGATGCCGTTTATTGCGAACCATGCAAAATCGGTCGCGCCGATGGATTCCGTTTGATCGTCGCTATTGCCGACGTCAGCAATTATGTGAAACCGAACGAGCCGCTGGATGTCGATGCGCTGGAACGTAGCACTTCGGTGTATTTTCCGCGTCGTGTGATTCCCATGCTGCCGGAAAAATTGTCGAATGGATTGTGTTCGCTTAATCCGGGCGTCGATCGTCTGACGCTGGTTTGCGATGCCGTGATCACCACCAAGGGTGAGATCAAGGCGTATCAGTTTTATCCTGCGGTGATTCATTCTGCTGCACGTCTGACCTATACAGAAGTGGCAGCGATACTGGGCAATACCAAAGGCATAGAAGCTGCCAAGCGCCCGGCGCTGGTGCCGCACCTGCTGAATTTGCATGGCGTGTATAAGGCCTTGCTGCAGGCGCGTCATGCGCGTGGTGCTATCGATTTTGAAACGACGGAAACCTATATCGTTTGCAATGAGGTCGGCAAGATCGAACAGATACTGCCACGTACGCGTAATGAAGCGCACAAGCTGATTGAAGAATGCATGTTGGCAGCCAATGTATGTGCTGCCGATCTGCTGGAACGTCACAAGCATCCTAGCCTGTATCGCGTGCATGCCTTGCCGACCAAAGAGAAGCTGAATCAGGTGCGCACCTTCCTGAAACAGGTCGGCTTGAATCTGGCTGGCGGCGACAAGCCTAGCGCTTCAGATTATGCAGAGCTGATGCCGAAGATCAAGAATCGTCCCGATGCCTTGCTGCTGCAAACGATGCTGTTGCGTTCGATGCAGCAGGCTGTTTACAGCCCGGAAAATATCGGTCACTTCGGTTTGTCGTATGAAGCGTACGCGCATTTCACCAGCCCGATTCGCCGGTATCCCGATTTGCTCACGCATCGCGCCATCAAGGCAATTTTGCAAGGCAAGCGTTATACGCCTAAAGGCATAGATACCGGTGCGCTGAACACGATGTTGTCGTCCGCCGCGCGCAAAAAGCACGCGCAGGACAAGGCAGAAGGAAAGCAGCGCGAGAAAGCTGAAGGCGATCTGGCAATCTGGGAAGCGCTGGGCATACATTGTTCCGCCAATGAACGGCGTGCCGATGAAGCCTCGCGTGACGTCGAAGCCTGGCTGAAATGCTATTTCATACGCGACAAGCTGGGCGAGGAATTTACCGGCGTGATTTCCGGTGTTACGACCTTCGGCATTTTCGTGCAACTCGATTCGCTGTTCATTGAGGGCATGGTGCACGTTACCGAATTGGGTGCGGATCACTTCAAGTTCGACGACGCGCGTCATGAATTGCGTGGCGAACGTACCGGTATCCGTTACCAGTTGACCGATCGTGTCACGGTGCAGGTCAGCCGCGTCGATCTGGATGCGCGCAAGATCGATTTGCGTCTGGTGACTGAACCCGGCATACGCACGATTTTGAAGAATGAAGCACGCCGCGCCGATACCGAACATCAGCAGCGTACGAAAAAAGGCGAGCAAAAAAACGAGCTAAAAAGTGCGAAGAAGAGTGCGGCGAAGGCTGGCGCTGCGGATACTGCACCTGCGAAAAAGACCAAGGCGGCCAAACGTCCGCCCGCCACACCCAATAAACAACGCCCACCGGCGGTAAAACCAAGCAAGAAGAAACGATAAAAAATGAAGAGCAAGATGATTTTCGGCTTTCACGCCGTCACGGCGCGCATGCGTCATGAAGCCTCTTCGGTAGAAGAAATCTATATCGACGCCAGCCGTCACGATCAGCGCATGAAGGATTTGATACGCGCTGCGGAAGCTGCCAAGGTGCGCATCATTGCCGCCGATGACGCACGTCTGAGCAGCATAGTTGGTACCCGTCGCCATCAGGGCGTGGTTGCCAAGGCTGGCGAATTGTCGCTGGCGCGCAATCTGGATGAGCTGCTCGATGCAATCGACGGCCCACCCTTGTTGCTGGTGCTCGACGGCATTACCGATCCACACAATCTCGGCGCATGTCTGCGGGTGGCCGATGGCGCCGGTGCACATGCAGTGATTGCACCGAAAGACCGCGCGGTCGGCTTGAATGCGACGGCTGCCAAAGTCGCCAGCGGCGCAGCCGATACCGTTCCGTACATCACAGTGACGAATCTGGCGCGCACCTTGCGAGAGTTGAAGGAGCGCGACATTCTGTTGATCGGCACTACCGACGATTCTGAAAAAGGCTTGTACGAAGCCGATTTTTCCGGCCCTGCCGCACTGATCATGGGCTCGGAAGGCGAGGGCATGCGCCGCCTGACGCGTGAAACCTGCGATGTGCTGGTCGGCATCCCGATGTTCGGTTCGGTCGAGAGCTTGAACGTTTCCGTGGCTTCCGGTGTTTGTCTGTACGAAGCCCGCCGGCAACGCATCGCTACCGGTTCGTAGCAGATCTGACGATGGCAGGCGGGATGCCGGATGCAAGTCCGGCACTCGTCAGGTATTGCCATAACAGGCTAATATTGCTACTTACGCATCTTTCGCATAATTATTCATTCCATGTTCAGTCGTATTAAAGAAGATATCGCCAACATCATTGCCCGCGATCCAGCCGCGCGCAGCGTATGGGAAGTCATTACCTGCTACCCGGGGCTGCACGCCATCGTCATGCAACGCTGGGCGCATTGGTTCTGGGTAAATGATTTGAAGTGGCTGGGACGCTTTACCTCGCATATTGCGCGCTGGCTGACCGGTATCGAAATTCATCCCGGTGCAAAAATCGGCCGGCGTGTGTTTATCGACCACGGTTTTGGCGTAGTGATAGGCGAAACCGCAGAGATCGGCGACGACTGCACGATTTACCAGGGCGTCACACTAGGCGGGACCTCACTGAGCAAAGGTGCGAAGCGCCATCCTACGCTGGGCAATGGTGTCATCATAGGTGCCGGTGCGCAAGTGCTGGGCGGGTTTACCGTGGGCGAGGGTGCGAAGGTCGGATCGAATGCGGTTGTCGTGAAGGAAGTACCGGCAGGCGCGACAGCGGTCGGCAATCCGGCACGTATTATCCTCAAGGACGACACCCGCGATCAGGCTGCAGCGCGCATGTTTGCATCCTATGGCGTGACACCGAATGGTGATGATCCGCTCTCCAAGGCTTTGCACGGCTTGATCGATAATGCAGCGACACAGGAACATCAAATCGAAAAAATTCTGGCTGCCCTGAAATGCGCGGGAATTGATTGCGAAACCCTGGCGGCAGCGGAGAAATTCGATCAGGAACAGATGAACAAGCTGGTTGAGTAAGCTGATTAAATAAGCGTTTAGATATGAATACCGAAGTAATGCATTCCACATCGACAGAATCCGACGCGCAGGAAAAACCGCAAGCGATGTTCGATACAGGCGCAATGCGTGTGCTTGCCGTGCTGGCGGAAAAAGAAGCGCTGACGCCCGATAGCTATCCGATGTCGCTCAATGCGCTGACCAATGGCTGCAATCAATTGACCAGCCGCGATCCTGTGATGGCGATGGGTGAAGACGAGGTGCGGGAAATCCTGCAGCGCCTGATACAGGAAAAATTCATAGCCGAAGTCAATCAGGCCGGCGCGCGGGTCAGCAAGTATGAACATAGACTGCGCATGAAATGGTCGCTGGAGCAGGACAAGCTGGCAGTGCTGACTATCCTGATGCTGCGCGGCATACAGACGGCCGGCGAAATCCGTAACCGCTCCGGTCGCCTGCATGAGTTTGCCTCGATTGCCGATGTCGAAGCAGGATTGCAATTCCTGATGGATAAGTATCCGCCGCTGGTTGCCCGCTTGCCGCGTGCTCCAGGTACCAAGGAGGCGCGCTATGCATCGTTGCTGTGCGGTGAAAGCTATCCGGAAACTGCCGAAGGCGTAACGTATGCGGCTAGCGCTGCAACCGGCGTTTCCAGGCAGGATCGCATTGCACAACTGGAAGGCGAAGTTAGCGCCTTAAGGGAAGAAGTTGCGGCACTTGCCGCGCAATTGCAACAATTCAGGCAGCAGTTCGAATAAGCTGCCACCTGCGCTCATCGCAGTCTAATCTGCGATGACTGCGCCATTCAAGGCGTGGCGTGTGATCTGCCCGGCCGCATCGAGCGCCAGCCAGTCGCCACGCGGCATAGCACTATCCAGATCCCAATCCGACAATACATAGCGTGTGCGTGTCTGACCGTCGTGCGTTTCGTCATGGCGCGCCGGTCTGTGCGTGTGGCCGTGGATCATGGTCGCGCTGGCGCTCTGGGCGAATAGCGCGGCGATCGCCGTCTTGTTGACGTCCATGATGTCGTAAGACTTGTCGCGTTGTGCTGCGCGGCTGCCGGCACGCAGGCTTTCGATGATGTCCTTGCGTTGCGTCAGTGGCAGCGCAAGAAAATTCTTTTGCCATTCGTCCTGCCGCACCTGCGCACGAAACTGCATATAGGCTTCATCGTCGGTACAGTAGGCATCGCCGTGCGTGAGCACCAGCGGGCGGTTGGCAATCGTCGTCACGAAGGGGTCGGGCAGCAATGTGATGCCGGTCGTCGCAGCAAACTCCCGGCCGACCAGAAAATCGCGGTTGCCGGCCATCCAGAAAATGGCAATGCCGTCATCGCTCAACTGTTTCAGCTTGCTCACGACCTGCTGGTTGTAAGCATCTTTCATGTCGTCATCACCGGCCCACGCCTCGAAGATGTCGCCGAGCAGATACAGTTGCCTGGTTTTGCTGGCGTGACGGTGCAGAAAATCAAAAAACGCCTGGGTGGTGCGCGGCATCGCCGCCTGCAAGTGCAGGTCAGAAACAAAAAGCGCAGCCGTTTCCGGCTGCGCTTGCTGGTTCGATGCAGAAGATGAAGTGGTCATGTTGTGCGTCGAAAAGAATCAGCGGTATCGATGCTTAGATTACTTCTGCTTTTTCGATGATCACGTCTTCTGCTGGCACATCGGCGAACATGCCGCTGCGAGTGGTTTTGACAGACTTGATTTTTTCCACAACATCGGTGCCGTCAGTGACTTTGCCGAATACGCAATAACCCCAGCCATCCTGACCCGGAAAATCAAGGAAGGTGTTGTCGTTGGTGTTGATGAAGAACTGTGCGGAAGCAGAATGCGGATCCGAAGTGCGTGCCATGGCCAGTGTGTACTTGGTATTCTTGAGACCGTTCTTCGCTTCGTTTTCAACCGTATCGTTGGTTGGTTTCTGTTTCATGCCTGGTTCAAAGCCGCCGCCCTGGATCATGAAGCCATCGATCACGCGGTGAAAGATGGTGCCGGCGTAATGGCCGGAATTGACGTAGGCAAGAAAATTTTCAACCGTTTTTGGCGCTTTTTCCGCGTCGAGTTCGATCGTGATGTTGCCGTGGTTGGTGGTGAGGATGACAGCCATATGAGTCCTTGTTAGGTGTGAAGTAAAAAAATTATTGTGTAATGGTAGCGGATTCGATGATCACTGGCTGTACCGGTACATTTTGATGCGGCCCGCGATTGCCAGTATTGACCTGCTTGATCTTGTTGACGACTTCCGTACCTTTGACGACTTTGCCGAATACCGTATAACCCCAGCCATCCTGGCCCGGATAGTTCAGCATGTTGTTGGTTTGCGTATTGATGAAAAACTGTGCAGTGGCGGAATGCGGATTGCCGGTACGTGCCATGGCGATCGTGTAGATATCGTTTTTCAAACCGTTTTGCGCTTCATTCTGGATAGGCGCGCGGGTGGCTTTTTCACGCATGTCCTTGTCGAAACCGCCGCCCTGAATCATGAAGTCGGCTATGACGCGATGAAAAATCGTGCCGTTGTACTGGCCGCTTTTTACGTATTGCAGAAAATTGTCTACTGTTTTCGGCGCCTTGTCCTGATTCAGTTCCAGTACGATATCGCCCATATTCGTTTTCAGCAAAACCTGTGGCGCATCGGCTGCATGCGCCAGTTGCAATGCGCCTGACAGCGACATGGCGAAGACGATGGAGAGGGCGCGACGACGGGAAAATTTCATACTGACTTCCTTCATTCTGGATGGACAGGTTGCAAAATGCCGGCTGCTGATGCTTGAGTTTTTTCAAGCAATTCAGTCTGCCTGGCAGGAATTTATTCGATGCTGCGGTTGCAGGAATGGCGGCACCATCATATTATGCCGTCCCCTTTGCAAGTTAAGTATCGGGTGTTTGCGGTTTGCCAAGGTTGTTGCCGCATTGCTGAAGGTTTGCCGTCATTTTGGTGACGGGAGGAAATTTCATCAATGCTATACTGCCGCAAAAACGTGCATTTTATCAAAAAGAAGTATGACAAAGTGTTTTGCGACATGGTCGCATCAGTGCCGGGGGTAGGCTGATACGTGTTGATGGTGATACGCATCAAAGCTTGTAACAAATTCCTGGCCAAAACAGACAACCATTCATGAGTGCCCTGAAGATCTACAATACGCTGGCGCGCGAGAAGCAGCCGTTTACTCCTATTGATCCGGGCAAAGTCCGGATGTATGTGTGCGGCATGACGGTGTACGACTATTGTCACATCGGACACGCGCGCGTGATGGTGGTATTCGATCTGGTGCAGCGCTGGTTACGTGCTTCCGGTTTCGATGTCACTTACGTACGCAATATCACTGACATTGATGACAAGATTATCAAGCGGGCGGCAGAAAACGGTGAAACGATTTCACAGCTGACGCAACGTTTCATCGATGCAATGGATGAGGATGCCGCTGCGCTAGGTGTACAAAAACCCGATCATGAACCGCGTGCGACCAACTATGTGCCGCAAATGCTGGGCTTGATCGAAACGCTGGAACGCAATGGTCTGGCTTACAAATCATCCGATGGCGACGTCAATTATTCAGTGCGTGATTTTGCCGGTTACGGCAAGTTGTCCGGCAAGTCGCTGGACGATTTGCGCGCAGGCGAGCGCGTCGATGTCAACACGGGCAAGCGCGATCCGCTGGACTTTGTATTGTGGAAGTCATCGAAAGAAACAGAACCGGAAGAAGTGAAATGGTCTTCCAAGTGGGGTAGTGGCCGTCCCGGCTGGCATATCGAATGTTCGGCCATGGCATGTGAATTACTCGGCGAGCAATTCGATATCCACGGCGGCGGTGCTGATCTGCAATTCCCGCATCATGAAAATGAAATTGCGCAGTCTGAAGGCGCGAGCGGGCATCCCTTTGTCAATTACTGGATGCATAACGGTTTTGTGCGCGTCGACAATGAGAAAATGTCCAAATCTTTGGGCAATTTTTTCACGATACGCGAAGTGCTGGAAAAATTCGATGCGGAAGTCGTGCGCTTCTTTATTTTGCGTGCGCATTACCGTAGTCAGTTGAATTATTCCGATGCGCATCTGGACGATGCGCGCAATGCCTTGACGCGCATGTATACGGCCCTGAAAGAAGTGGCACCGGATAATTTGCCGCTGGACATGAGCGAGGCGCATGCAGTCCGTTTCATCGATGCGATGAATGACGATTTCAACACACCGCTGGCGATTGCCGTGTTGTTTGAATTGGCAAATGAAATTAATAGGGAAAAATCACCGATACTGGCGCGCCAGTTGGTCAGGCTGGCTGGTATAGTCGGTCTTTTGCAGCGCCCGGCACAGCAATTCCTGCATGCAGGATTGGCAAGTGCCGGTGCCGCTGACGCTGACGAGATGGAAGCATTGATTGCCGGACAAATCACCGCACGCGTAGATGCAAAAAAGGCAAAGAACTTTGCCGAGGCGGATCGCATTCGTGCTGCCTTGCTGGAAAAAGGCATCATCCTGGAAGACAAACCCGGCGGTTTAACCGAGTGGCGAAGGGCGTAGAACTGGATGGGGAAAATGACTGCCGCCGATGAAACGCGCATCCTGCCTGTCTACTGGGAGGAGGCGAAGGTCGAGCTGATGAAACGCGACCGCATCATGCGCAAGCTGATTCCGCAATTTGGCGATTTGCATCTGGCCAGCCGTGGTGAGCCGTTTTCAACATTGGCGCGTTCTATCATCGGCCAGCAGATTTCCGTCAAGGCCGCCGATAGCGTGTGGCAGCGTTTTCTCGAAGTTTGTCCGAAATGCACGCCCGTGCAGGTCATCAAGGCTGGCGATAAACTGGCCAGCTGTGGTTTATCCAAGCGAAAATCAGAGTACATTCTCGATCTGGCCGACCATTTCAAGGCGAAACGTGTCAATTGTGACAAGTGGGCCGAGATGGAAGATGAGGACGTTATTGCCGATTTGATTCAAATTCGCGGCATTGGACGCTGGACAGCGGAGATGTTTTTGATATTTAATCTGCTCCGGCCGAATATTTTGCCGCTGGACGACCTCGGTCTGCTGGCAGGCATCAGTCGTAACTATTTTTCCGGCGAGCCGGTTTCCCGCAGCGATGCGCGGGAAGTCGCCGCTAATTGGGAGCCCTACCGTACGGTGGCAACCTGGTACCTATGGCGCAGTCTTGATGCGGTGAACGCACCAGCTTGAGCAGCCATATGAATATCCACCTCGTGTTGATCAGAAGGAGGCACGATGAGTAAAACGACTTTCCTCGGCTTTGAACAGCCGATTGCAGAACTCGATTCCAAGATCGAAGAGCTGCGCTTTGTGCAGGACGATTCGGCAGTTGATATCTCGGAAGAGATCGATCGCTTGTCGAAGAAAAGCCAGCAATTGACTAAAGATATCTACGCCAAGCTCACGCCATGGCAAGTGTCGCAGATTGCACGCCATCCACAACGTCCATACACGATGGACTATGTGAATGAAATCTTCACCGACTTCCACGAATTGCACGGCGATCGCAGCTATGCGGACGATCTGTCTATCGTGGGTGGTCTGGCCCGTTTCAATGGCATGCCTTGCATGGTGATTGGCCATCAAAAGGGCCGCGACACCAAGGAACGTAGCCTGCGTAATTTCGGTATGCCGAAACCGGAAGGTTATCGCAAGGCGATGCGTCTGATGAAGCTGGCGGAAAAGTTTGGTTTGCCGGTATTCACCTTTGTTGACACTCCGGGTGCCTTCCCAGGTATCGACGCGGAAGAGCGCGGCCAGTCGGAAGCGATCGGCCACAATCTGTATGTGATGGCGGAACTGAAAGTGCCGCTGATCGCGACCATCATCGGCGAAGGCGGCTCCGGCGGCGCGCTGGCGATTGCAGTCGGCGATGCAGTATTGATGCTGCAATATTCGACTTACTCGGTGATTTCGCCTGAAGGTTGCGCCTCGATCCTGTGGAAATCCGCAGAGCGTGCATCCGATGCGGCAGAAGCTTTGGGCCTGACCGCGCATCGCTTGAAGGCGATGGGCCTGATCGACAAGATCATCAATGAACCGCTGGGTGGCGCACATCGCGATCCGAAGCAGATGGCGGCACTGGTCAAGCGCGCATTGGCTGATACCGTGCGTCAGTTCCAGGGCATGAAAACCAAGGATTTGCTGGCTGCTCGCCATGAAAAATTGATGAGTTACGGTAAATTCAAAGAGATCAACACACCGGAATGAACCTTGATCGATAAAGACATTGCGGCAACGCAAAGTGAATTTGAACGCGCGTTAGGGGAAATCCGGACGCGCGTTTCTCTTTCCGGATCTGCTGCGCAAAAGATAGCCATTGCTTATAGCGGAGGATTGGATTCCGCCGCCTTGCTGCATCTGATGCATGCATACGCACAGGCTCATCAGATAGAACTATTCGCTTTTCACGTGCATCACGGTTTGAGTCCGAATGCCGATCTATGGCTGGCGCATTGCCGGCAGCAGTGCGCAGAGTTGAATATCGCATTCGATGCGCGCAAGGTGCAAGTCGGCAAAAATGAAAAGAACGGCATCGAGGAAGCGGCAAGACTAAGCCGCTATGCTGCATTGGGCGATATGTGTCGCGGGCACGATGTCCCGCTGCTGTTGACTGCACATCATCAGGACGATCAGGCTGAAACCGTGCTGCTGCAATTATTGCGCGGCTCAGGTGTGGCAGGGCTGTCCGGTATGGATAGCGCCAACCATGCAGCCGATTTGCTGGGTGACGCAGCATTGCTGATGGGGCGGCCCTTGCTGCAGGTGGCGCGCCTGGATGTGGAAAAATTCGTTACTACTCATTCCATCCGCTTCGTCGAAGATGAGTCGAATCTCGATCCGCGCTATGCGCGCAACGCCTTGCGTCATCAAGTCATGCCGACACTGGCGCAACATTTCCCGGGTTTTCAGCAGCGCTTTGCGCGCACCGCGCAACATGCACAATCGGCACAACGCCTGCTGATAGAACTGGCAGCGCAGGATTTGACCGTGTGTCTCGATGGCGCCTGTCTCGATGTAACGAAGCTCAGACAATTCAGCGCGGATCGCATCGATAACATGTTGCGTTACTGGTTTGGTTCGCGCGGCGTGCGCATGCCTTCGACCTCCTGGCTCAATGAAATGCGCACGCAATTGTTGGAAGCCAAACACGATGCGCAGTTATGCGTCACGCATGCAGATTGCCATATCCGCCGTCATCGCGATCGCGTCTATCTCACACCCAAACTCGACCCTGCCATGCTGGAGCAAGCGCCATTGGCGTTTCGCTGGGACGGTGCAACGGCCATGCAGTTTGCCGAATTCGGCGGTGCGCTGTTTTTCGAGGAGGCAGAGCAGGGCGTGAGCGCGGAATGGTTGCGTGAGCAGGCATTGACCCTGCAGTTGCGTAGCGGCGGCGAGCGTCTGAAGCCGGCGTGGAATCGGCCGACCAAAAGTCTGAAATATCATTATCAGGCTGGCGATGTACCGGCCTGGGAACGGGAACGTTTGCCATTGGTTTTTGCAGAGAAGCAATTACTGTTTGCGGCAGGAATCGGTATGGATTGCCACTCGTTCAGTACTGAAACCGGAATGCATATACAACTGCGCTGGCAGTTCGATTCGCCATAAATCAATTTCATTGCCACTTTATGTTTATTTTAATAAGCATAAAGTGGCTGGGAGCCCTTGCCGGACTTGTCATTCTGCGCCGCAGGCTGTAAAGTCGTGGGTTCATTTTTCCTGCTTCCCTCATTTCAAAGCGCGCTTTTTACTCCTTATGGCTTTAATAGTTCACAAATACGGTGGCACATCGATGGGCTCTACCGAGCGCATCAAGAATGTCGCCAGACGCGTCGCCAAATGGCATGACGCTGGTTATCAAGTCGTGGTGGTGCCATCGGCCATGTCCGGTGAAACCAATCGTTTGATCGGTTTGGCCAAGGAGTTGATGCCGCATCCGAATCCGCGCGAACTCGACATGCTGGCTTCGACTGGCGAGCAGGTTTCCGTCGCCTTGCTGGCGATGGCGCTGCATTCCATTGGCAAGGAAGCCGTGTCGTATACCGGCTGGCAGGCCGGCATCAAGACCGATTCCGCCTTTACCAAGGCACGCATACAATCGATCGATGACGTGAAGGTGAAGAAGGATCTGGATGCCGGCCGTATCGTGATCATTACCGGTTTCCAGGGCGTGGATGAAGATGGCAATATCGCCACGCTGGGACGCGGCGGTTCGGATACGTCGGCGGTTGCGGTTGCGGTCGCGCTGGAGGCGAAGGAATGCCTGATCTACACCGATGTGGATGGCGTCTATACGACCGATCCGCGCGTCGTGTCGGAAGCACGCCGCCTGAATACCGTCACATTTGAAGAGATGCTCGAAATGGCGTCGCTAGGCTCGAAAGTGCTGCAGATACGCTCAGTCGAATTTGCCGGCAATTACAAGATGCCGACGCGTGTATTGTCGTCGCTGACCGACCCCATGATGTCGCTGGAAGAAGAAGCAAAATCCGGCACCCTGATTTCGTTTGAGGAAGATACAAAGATGGAACAAGCCGCTATTACCGGTATTGCATTTAGTCGCGATGAAGCGAAAATCACCGTTCTGGGCGTACCGGATCGTCCTGGTATCGCTTACCAGATTCTCGGCCCGATCGCTGCTGCAAATATTGAAGTCGACATGATTATTCAAAATCAGTCGGTGGACGGCAAGACGGACTTTACCTTCACCGTACCGCGCGCCGATTACGCCAAGGCAGTGGATGTGCTCGACGACAGCGTCAAGGCGCATATCGGCGCTGCCAGCATTCAGGGCGACACCAAGGTATCGAAAGTGTCCGTGGTCGGCGTCGGCATGCGCAGCCATGTCGGCATCGCATCGCAAATGTTCCGCACCTTGTCGGAAGAGGGCATCAACATCCAGATGATCTCAACTTCGGAAATCAAGATTTCTGTTTTGATCGACGAGAAGTACATGGAATTGGCAGTGCGCGCATTGCACAAGACCTTTGATCTGGAAAAAAGCAATTAAGTCATTTTTGATTGCATAGTTTGGTTGACCAGACATGCATGAAAAGTTATTATGCTGAACCTTCTGGTAGTGTGTTGGTGGTGCTACTGAAGTAATGTGGAGGCGTGGCCGAGTGGTCGAAGGCACTTCCCTGCTAAGGAAGCATATGGGCTTAAACCCGTATCGTGGGTTCGACTCCCACCGCCTCCTCCAAAAGATTAGAAGCCCTTGATGAAAATCAAGGGCTTTTTTCTTTGGTCGAATTGGATAAGTCACTTTTATTGGAACAAAGCATTTTGAACACGAAAAGAAGCAAGCGCTGGAATGGGAGCATGGATACGCTGGAGGCGGACTATCTGAAGGGTGTGACCGCACAAATGAAGGCTTACGGTGAGCGCGTGCAGTTTGCTCTGAGCGGGCCGGGGCAGCGACCGAATTATCAGGTGACCAATACCTTCGATAAAAAAATGGCATTCGACGGCAATCATCATTTGCTGCGCGCGGAAGAACATGAATTTGCGGTGGGCAATGCGACTGTGGTGCTGACGCTGCAGCAAATTGAACAGACGATTGCAGGCATCGGCATGGCCAAGACAACGAGCAGCGTGCGCAAGACGCGCGTTGTCGGCAGTGCTGCCAAGGCGGCGGTCAAGCCAGGTGACTTGATCGATATCCAGAAATATGAATACTTCAAAAACAATATGCAGAAGCTGCCGGAAGGCATACGCGCCTACTCACAGCAAGTCAGTGCACTGATGAAGCAGGGCATGTCTGCGGAAGCGGCATTTGGCGAGATTGTGCAACAATATTTCTGAAGTGCCAATGGAAGGCGATATCGCTTCTTTGCATACGAAAAAGCCCGCAAGATTGCGGGCTTTTTCAATTCATCGGGTCATCAACATGGCAGACATTTGCAATGCATATCAGTCCGGTTAAAGACGCAGGCCGTGCCTGAGGCTTACACGCGATAAATCTTTTCTCCTGTCTGCACAATCTTGAATTTGGCGTCGGACAGGGGATCCAGCGCTCGTCCATCTGTCAGCTGATAGGTTTTGCTACCCGGACTTCCTTCGTCGGAAGTTTCTATAGGGGTTTGGTACACCTCCACGTGATAGGCCGCTCCTGTTTTACCTTTGGCATCGAATTTTTCTACCAAATCCATAAGAGTCTCCTTTTACTTGATGATGGAATATCCGGCTTAACAATAGCAGATTTTATGGGCAGCCCACGCATCGAATGAATATCTGATGCTGAAACCTGTGCGTGCGCAGGCGGCCATCCGGAGTATTGGGCTTTGTATGCAAATAGGCATTAAAGATGATGAGTGGGTACGCGGGCGGCAAACCGGGCGTTTTTTAGTATCCAGGCTGATACGGCTTGCTCATTAGCGGCGGTATTAGTCATGCCGCGCTTGCAAAACCGGACTGGCAGCAGCGGCTAAAACAGAAAATATGCAAATAATCGAAATTATTTCATTCCAACCCTAAAGTTCTGGTGATGCCTGCCGTTATCAATCTTAGATAAAGGCATAAAGTTTTTAAAATTTATTTTGCTCGAACCCTAAAGTTCTGCAAAAGCGTGCCGTTAAAGATACAAGAGGCAGTAAAAAGACGTTGTTTTTGCTGTTTGAATGAATATTTTTGAGAAATTCAGTCACTAAAAAGACTTGGAAAATTTCTTTATTATCGGTTTTTTGTCAATTTATCCACGCAAGGTGTAAACGCGTAGATGTAATGTACAAGCCACTCTCCGCTCCATTTCTTGTGGAGTGTATCGTATGCTGGTCGGCGTTTGTAAGACAAACGCCTACCGGCCTATTGTCGTCTTCTCTGTATAAAAATACCGATTAGTGCCTATTTCAGGCATTGGGTTCCCAACTCAGAATGCATTCACTGGCTCACAAATAGCAGCCAAAGACATTCACGGGTAAGGGGATTCACATGACTAATAACGACATCATTGCAGAAATTCGCGACGCAAATCTTGGTTACCTGATGCTTGCGCAGCAAATGATTCGCGCCGACAAGGCGACTGCAATCTTCCGCCTGGGCATCAGCAATGAAATTGCTGATTTGATCGAAGGCATGAACAATGCGCAAATCCTGAAACTCGCCGGCGCCAACATGATGTTGGCACGCTTTCGTTTCGACGACGGTGCCATTCTTGGCATGCTGACCAATTACAACAAGGATCGTTCACTTGCGCATTCGCATGCGGCTATTCTGATGGCGGGCCAGGCAGTCGAGCAAATCGCTTGATTGCAGTCTGAACAAGTATCGATCATCGTATTGTTGTAGTTTCGGAAAAGAGCGCGGACATGGCCAAGAAAAGTGTAGTAACAGAATCCCAGGAAATCCAACTCGCCATCGAACTCATTAATCTGGGTGCGCGCCTGCAGTTGCTGGAATCGGAAACCTCATTGTCGCGCGAACGCTTGCTGAAACTGTACAAGGAATTGCGTGGCGTTTCACCGCCAAAAGGCATGTTGCCGTTTTCGACCGACTGGTTCATTACCTGGCAACCTAATATCCATTCTTCATTATTTATCGGCATTTATAAATACCTGCTTGAGCATGCGCAGATTTCCGGCATTGAAGCCGTGATGAAAGCCTACAAGCTGTACCTGGAACAGGTCGATATGGGCGAGGACGGCGAACCGGTGTTGTCTTTGACGCGTGCCTGGACCCTGGTGCGGTTTTTCGATAGTAAAATGCTGGAAACGGCATGTTGCAGCGAATGCAATGGTCATTTTGTCGTGCACCGTCTGGACCTGAACGCGAATTACACTTGTGGTTTGTGCCACATGCCATCCAGAGCCGGTAAAACCAAACGTGCCAAGATGGATGCAAATCTGCTGGTAGCGTAATTGAATTTCTTCTGGAAAGAGTGTCTGAGTGAAGAGTGTGCGGCGCTCCGGCGCAAAGCTGGCGTCGTCTGAATCTGTCTTCCACTTGCCTGCCGTGCAGGCGCTTTTTTTTCAAATCCTTTCTTTTTTTCTCGTATTGCTGATCGCTCGTAGTCTGGTGGCGATCTTCGGCATTGCGGTCAATCTCTGGCTGGCTGTCTTTCTTCAAGGCTTGCTTGCCGCCGGTTTTTCCTATTGGCGCAAACTCGCATCCTGGTGGCTGGCGATACAGCTGTTCTTCCCCATAGTTCTTCTGTTTGCGTTGTCTCTGCAATTGCCGCCCACGCTATTCATGCTGGGTTTCCTCGTTCTGCTGTTTCTATACTGGACGACCTTTCGCACGCAGGTTCCCTTTTACCCCTCCGGCCTTGCAACCTGGCACGCAGTGGCGGAATTATTGCCGCAGGAGCGGGCAATCCGCTTTATTGATATAGGCAGTGGCTTGGGCGGTTTGACCCTGAATCTGGCAAAGCGCAGGCCGGACAGCGAATTTTCCGGTATAGAAATCGCACCGCTACCTTGGCTGGTGAGCGTGCTGCGCACGTTTTTGACACGCAGCCGGGCACGCTTCAAGCGTGGCGATTACCGTCATCTTGATTTTGCCGCCTACGATGTAGTGTTTGCCTATCTGTCACCGGCAGCGATGCCTGCCTTGTGGGAAAAAGCGCGTGCTGAAATGCGCGCCGGGACACTCCTGCTCAGTTATGAATTCCCTATCCCTGATGTCGTACCGACTATGGTCGTTTCGCCGCTTGTTAATCATCGGTGCATTTATTGCTGGCGAATGTAAATGTATTCGTGCTCTGCAAGTGTGCTGCGACTCAAGTTCCTGCAATTCAAGCCGTTGAAAGTCATATAGGCGAGTTGGATATCGTGCGTGCTGGGTGGCGCATTGCATCGCTTGTCGTGTGATCAAGACAAGCGCGGCATCATCGCGGTTGCATATTGGCAATTGTTAAGGCAATAATGGCATCCTAAACCCAGAATCGGAGCGCAGTTTGTTAGTTATCATTGGATACATTGTCGTCCTTGCATCTGTTTTTGGCGGATTTGCGCTTGCTGGCGGACATTTGGCTTCACTGCTTCAGCCTGTCGAATTATTGATGATAGGTGGCGCGGCTGCCGGTGCATTTTTTGTCGGTAATAACAGCAAGGCGATCAAGGCAACCTTCAAAGCCCTGCCTAATGTTTTCAAGGGTTCCAAATATACAAAAAGCCTGTATATGGAACTGATGACGCTTTTATTCGAGATATTGACCAAGGTTCGCAAGGAAGGCTTGATGTCGATCGAAGGTGATATCGACGCTCCTGAAGAAAGTGCGATTTTTACCAAATACCCGACGGTACTGGCGGATCACCACATCATCGAGTTCATTACCGATTATCTGCGCCTGATGGTGTCGGGCAATATGGATGCGTTTCAGATTGAAAACCTGATGGATAATGAAATCGATACGCATCATGCTGAAGGCGAGGTTCCCGTGCATTGCATTGCCAAGATGGGCGATGGTTTGCCTGCATTTGGTATCGTCGCCGCAGTCATGGGTGTGGTACACACGATGGCATCGGTTGGCCTGCCGCCGGCAGAGCTGGGTATCCTGATTGCCAATGCGCTGGTCGGTACCTTCCTCGGTATTCTGTTGTCTTATGGTTTTGTTTCGCCGCTTTCAAGTACGCTGGAACAAAAACTGCATGAATCATCCAAAGTGTTCCAATGCATCAAAGTGACTTTGCTGGCCAGCCTGAATGGCTACGCGCCTGCGCTCGCAGTCGAGTTTGGCCGCAAGGTATTGTTTTCGACTGAACGTCCTTCTTTCAGCGAGCTGGAGGATCATATCAAGCAGTCGAAGTCGAAATAATGCAATTCTCCGTCTTGAGAATACAAATATAAAAGAACCTTAACGGAGACTGACATGGCTGACGAAGGACTCCGTCCCATTATCGTAAAGCGCATTAAAAAATCAGGAGGCGGCCATCACGGCGGCGCCTGGAAAATCGCTTACGCGGATTTTGTTACCGCGATGATGGCGTTCTTTCTGCTGATGTGGTTGCTGGGCTCCACCACCAAGGGCAATCTGCAAGGGATTGCCGACTATTTCAGTACCCCGCTGAAGGTAGCGATGGCGGGCGGTTCGGGCAGCGGCGATGCCACCAGCGTGATCAAGGGCGGCGGCAAGGATATGACCCGCATCGATGGTCAGCAGCAAAAAGGCGAAAACCTTACTCCCACCAAAAGCTTCAATCTGAAAGCTGCCGAGGAAGAGTTGGAGCGGCAGGAAATGAACCGCCTCAAATCCTTGAAGGAGCGCATCGAAGAGGCAATCGATTCGATACCCAGCCTGCGGCAATACAAAAATCAACTCTTGCTGGATATAACTTCGGAAGGTTTGCGCATTCAGATTGTGGATGAAAAAAACCGCCCGATGTTCGCCTTGTCGAAAGCCGACTTGCAGCCGTATACAAAACTTATCCTGCACGAGATTGCCAAGACACTCAACGATATTCCGAATCGCATCAGTTTATCCGGTCATACTGATGCTACCCCGTATTCGAGTGGCGAAAAAAGCTACAGCAATTGGGAGCTTTCATCGGATCGGGCCAATGCATCGCGTCGCGAGTTGATCGCCGGTGGCATGGAAGAATCGAAAATGCTGCGTGTTGTCGGCTTATCTTCCGCCGTGCTGTTCGATCCAAAAGATCCGCTCAATCCGGTCAATCGCCGCATCAGCATTATCGTCATGAACAAGAAAACGGAAGACTCCATTACCAAGGAAAACCGGACACTGGATGTGGTGAATGAGGAGACGGCAAAACAGACGGTGGAAAATGGTGTTAATCCATCTGTTGCAGCCCAGCCTGTGCCACTTGTAGCAACGCCCGCCGGTGCACAAAAATGAGCCGACATCTGCTGTGACTGAAAATAAAGAGCGGGTACTGTCATGACAATAAAGACTTCGTTGGCTGCACAGGTAAGGCATCTGCTATCGGGCCTGTCCGAGCATGGAGGCCAGCATTTGACCGAGATCGAGACTGATCTGGTACAGACCAATGTTCTGCTCGGCGAGGCAATTGAAAAGTTGAGTGTCAGTTTCATGGCGATTCATGCGACTGTTACTGCACAACAGCAGATAGTCGATGCCTTGCTGGCAGGCACTGCCGTGACACCGGATGCGATGCTGGATTTGCGCGAACAAGCAGCGCAAATCGATCAGCACGTGAATGCCGCAGTGACCGGTTTGCAGTTTCAGGATATGACAACGCAATTGATCAATCGCACTGTACGTCGGGTGGTTGGATTGCGCGACGTGCTGGAAGTGTTGGGAACAAATGGCAGCGCAATTCCGACCGATGGAAATGGCGAACAGATGCATGCGGCGCTGAGCGAGGTCAATGCAAGGTTGAAGGCGCAAAGTGTCGAGCTGGAAAAGGAGTTATGGAAGGCTGTGCGCCAGACTCATATGGAAAGCGGCGAAATTGATTTGTTTTGAATGAGCAGCAAAACTTTGGCCTGGCAGATTTAACAGCCGGAAATGTGTATTTGCAGGAGTGGAAATGACTAAAACAATATTGGCAGTCGACGATTCGGGTTCGTTGCGACAGATGGTGGTATTCAGTCTGCGAGCAGCCGGTTATCAAGTGACCGAAGCAGTGGATGGACAGGATGGTTTGGACAAGGCGCAAACGCAGATTTTCGATCTGGTCCTGACGGATCAGAACATGCCGCGCATGGATGGCTTTTCGCTGATTCGTGCGCTGCGTGCATTGCCAACCTATCAAAAAGTGCCCATCCTGGTTTTGACAACGGAATCCAGCGATGAAATGAAAGCCAAAGGGCGGGCGGCAGGTGCAAACGGTTGGCTGGTCAAACCGTTTGATCCGCAACGTCTGACCGAAGTAGTGAAAAAAGTCATAGGTTGATCGCGCGATGAGCATGAATATCATCCAGAGCATAGACAACGGAGTTGAATAATGACCATCGATATGAGTCAGTTCTTCCAGGTGTTTTTCGATGAAACCGAAGAACTGCTGGCTGAGATGGAAAAATTGCTGCTGGCCGTTGATGTGTCATCTCCCGATGAAGAGGATCTGAACGCAATTTTTCGCGCTGCCCACTCAATCAAGGGCGGCGCCGGCACGTTCGGCATTACCGATTTGACCGAAGTGACGCACGTGCTGGAAACCCTGCTGGATCGCATACGCAAGGGCGAGATGGCGCTGAAACCAGAACATGTGGATGCGTTTTTGTCGGCAAAAGATATTTTAAAAATGCAGCTCGATGGCCATCGTTTACACACGCCTGTCGATCTGGATGCGGTAACCGAAGTACGTCTGATGCTGGAAGCGCTGTCGCAGGACGATGCGGCTCCATCTGCTGCGGCTGTCGCACCAATTGCCAATGCCGGCGGAGTTGTTGCGCGCACTGATCGTCGTTTTCGTATTGAATTGCCGCAAGTGCCGCCGCGCGACGTGGAGGCGCTGGCAGCAGAGCTCGGTTTGCTGGGCGAGATCCACCGGGATGTCTTGCCTGATCAGCGGCCGGTATTTACATTGAGCACGCATGAAGGACCGGACGATATTATCGCCATTTGTTCTTTCATCCTCGACCCGAATGATCTGAAAATAACGGAAGAATTTGCGCCTGGCAGCCAATCAATTGATGAGCGCAGCCATGCTGAGGCGCAGCAGGGTTACGGCTTCTTCGAGCCGCTGCATTCGGTGATCGCCGGTGAAACCGCCTTGAAGGAAAAGGAAAACGCGCAGGGTTATGGTTTTTTTGCACCCTTCGTACCGCTTGAACTTGCTCCTGCGGTCGCACGCAAGGCGACGGACGTCGAGGATGATGAGGGCGAGGCCCACCATCACGCGGCTGCAAATGATAAAAAACCTGCAGCCAAACGCGATACCGACAAAATGACGAGTAGCGCCGAATCGTCTTCAATACGTGTCGGTATCGAAAAAGTGGATCAACTGATCAATCTGGTCGGTGAATTGGTGATCACGCAGGCGATGATAGAACAGCGTACGGATTCGCTTGATCCGATGCTGCATGAGCGGCTGTTGAACAGCGTGTCGCAATTGACGCGCAATACACGCGATCTGCAGGAAGCGGTGATGTCGATACGCATGATGCCGATGGATTATGTGTTTTCCCGCTTCCCTCGCATGGTGCGCGATCTTGCCGGCAAGCTGGGCAAGAAAATCGAATTCGTCACGCAAGGCGCGGCAACCGAACTCGACAAGGGCTTGATCGAACGTATCGTCGATCCCTTGACACATCTGGTGCGCAACAGCGTCGATCACGGTATAGAAATGCCGGAGGTAAGAACGGCTGCCGGCAAGACGCCGGCCGGACAGCTCTCGCTTTCCGCCAGCCATCAGGGCGGCAACATCATTATCGAAGTCAGCGATGATGGCGGCGGCTTGAATCGCGAAAGAATTCTCGCCAAGGCCAGACAGCAGGAGATGGAAGTATCGGACGAGATGCCGGATGCAGACGTCTGGCAGCTGATTTTTGCACCGGGATTTTCCACTGCAGAAGCGGTGACGGACGTCTCCGGTCGTGGCGTCGGCATGGATGTGGTCAAGCGGAATATCACTGCGATGGGCGGTGCGGTCGACATTCGTTCCAGCAAAGGATTCGGCACCACCATTTCGATTTCGCTGCCGCTCACGCTGGCCATTCTGGATGGCATGTCGATTAAAGTTGGCGAGGAAATTTACATTCTGCCGCTGGGCTACGTGGTGGAATCGCTGCAGCCGGACCCGGAGGATGTGAAGGAAATCAGCGGACAGGGAAAAGTGGTCAAGGTGCGTGGCGATTACCTGCCTTTGATTCCGCTTTACAAGATGTTCGATATTGAACCGAACTTCATGGATCCATCCGAAGGCATTGTTGTGATTCTGGAATCGGAAGGTCGGAAGGCGGCCTTGTTTATCGACGAGCTGGTCGGTCAGCAGCAGGTTGTGGTCAAGAATCTTGAATCGAATTATCGCAAGGTGGCGGGAATTTCCGGTGCCACTATTCTGGGTGACGGCGGCGTATCGCTGATCATTGATGTTGCTGCACTACTGCGCTCCAGTCGTCAATTGAACGACGAATCCATTTATTCCTGAAGAGGAGAATTTTCATGATTCACAATGTACAAGACAATACCAACGGCGCCAAAACCGGGAATGAATTTCTTGCGTTTACACTCGGCAAGGAAGAATACGGCATTGATATCCTGAAAGTGCAGGAAATTCGCGGCTATGAGACCGTGACGCGGATTGCGAATGCGCCTGAATTCGTCAAGGGGGTGGTTAACCTACGCGGCATTATCGTGCCTATCGTCGACATGCGAATCAAATTCAATCTGGGCGAACCGACCTACGATCAATTTACCGTCGTCATCATTTTGAACATCGGCGGTCGCGTGGTGGGTATGGTGGTCGATAGCGTGTCGGATGTGATTACCCTGTCGCCGGAGCAAATCAAACCGGCACCGGAAATGGGTACGGCATTCAATACCGATTACCTGATCGGTCTGGGCACGCTGGACGAACGCATGCTGATCCTGGTCGATATAGACAAATTGATGTCCAGCGAAGAGATGGGTTTGATTGAAAATATTGCAGCGTAGTCGAGTCGGTATACAAAATTGTGCAAAACAGTTGACGATTTTTAGAGACTGCATAATCGGCAGCATTGATATGCAACTGTGGAAAAGGAAAGTGGCAGTATGAAATCGTCTTCTCAAACCAGAACCGAAGGCTCCAAGGAGTTCGAGTTTACTGCACGCGATTTTGAGCGGGTGCGTGCGCTGATTTATAAAAAAGCAGGAATTGCACTGGCCGAAAGCAAGCAGGAAATGGTTTACAGCCGGTTGGCGCGTCGTTTGCGCGCTACCGGCATCAGTTCTTTTGTGACGTATCTCGACAGGCTGGAGCAGGGCAGTGGAGAGACGGAAGAGTGGGAGGCGTTTACCAATGCGTTGACGACCAATCTGACTTCGTTTTTTCGCGAGTCCCATCACTTCCCGATTCTGGCCGAACATCTGAAGAAGGTTAAGGAACCGATCGAGATATGGTGTTCTGCTGCGTCGACCGGGGAAGAGCCGTATTCGATTGCGATGACAGCATGCGAAGCATTCAATACGCTGACGCCGCCGGTGCGCATCATTGCCACCGACATCGATACCAATGTGCTCAATACCGGCGCCAATGGCGTTTATTCCATCGACAGGCTGGATAAAATGTCGCCGGAACGCGCGCGACGCTTTTTCCTGCGCGGCAAAGGCGAACGTGAAGGCCAGGTGCGTGTGCGTCCCGAGTTGCGTCAGATGGTCAGTTTCAAGCAAGTGAATCTGCTGGCTGATAATTGGGGAGTTTCCGGGCCGTTCGACGTGATTTTCTGTCGTAATGTGATGATCTATTTCGACAAACCGACGCAGGGGAAAATACTGGATCGTTTTGCGCCCCTGATGAAACCGGATGGCTTGCTGTTTGCCGGTCATTCCGAAAACTTCCTGTATGTATGCGATGAATTCAAGCTGCGCGGAAAAACAGTATACGAACTGGATCCGGACAGGAAAACCAGCAGCGCAAAATTGCGCAGGGCATGAGATTGAATGTATGAGTGAATTTACCAAAGAGCATTTCGCCACGAACGTCTATTACGATAGAACCTTCGATTGCGATGCAGCCAAGATACTGCCGGGTGAGTACTACTACACCGGCAAGGACATGCTGATCGTGACGGTGCTCGGCTCCTGCGTATCTGCCTGCATACGCGATCGCGTAACGGGCGTGGGCGGCATGAATCACTTCATGCTGCCGGATAGCGGTGCCGATGCAGGCAGCCCCATTTCCGCCTCGGCGCGTTACGGCACCTATGCAATGGAAGTGCTGATCAACGATCTGTTGAAGGCTGGTGCCAAGCGTGAAAATCTGGAAGCCAAGGTATTCGGCGGCGGTGCCGTGCTGCGCGGATTTATCGCCATGAACGTAGGCGAACGCAATGCACAGTTCGTACGTGATTTTCTGAAGGTGGAAGGTATCCGCATCATTGCGGAAGACCTCAACGATATTCATCCGCGCAAAGTGTATTACTTCCCGCGCAGCGGCAAGGTACTGGTCAAGAAGCTCAAACAACTGAATAACAATACGCTGGTCAATCGCGAACAGGATTATGCAAATCGTCTGCAGTCGAACAATGTCGCCGGCGACATCGAGCTGTTTTCCTGAGTGCGTGACAGTAGCTAAAGCAGAATTGTCAAGGTGAGGATATGAAGATAAAAGTGTTGATTGTGGATGACTCGGCCTTGATTCGCAGCGTGATGAAGGAAATCATCAACAGCCAGCCGGATATGGAAGTCGTGGGCGTTGCCCCTGACCCGATCATCGCACGGGATTTGATCAAGCAGACGAATCCGGATGTGTTGACGCTGGATGTCGAAATGCCGCGCATGGATGGTCTCGATTTTCTTGAGAAGCTGATGCGCCTGCGGCCGATGCCGGTCGTGATGGTGTCTTCGCTGACCGAGCGCGGTTCGGAAATCACCTTGCGCGCGCTGGAACTGGGCGCAGTCGATTTCGTTACCAAGCCGAAGATGTCGATTCAGAGCGGCATGCTGGAATATACGGAAATGATCGCGGACAAGATCCGCGCCGCTTCCAAGGCACGCATCAAGGCGCGCCATATTCCGACTGAAACGCACAAGTCAGCCGGAGACGGTGTACTGCCGCTGGTACGCAACCCCCTGACTAGTAGCGAAAAGCTGATCATCATCGGTGCTTCGACCGGCGGCACTGAAGCCATCAAGGATTTCCTGATGCAGATGCCGTCCGATTGCCCGGGCATACTGATTACCCAGCACATGCCGCCCGGTTTTACCAAATCGTTTGCGCAACGCCTCGATAGCCTGTGCAAAATCGACGTCAAGGAATCCGAAGGCGGGGAGCGCGTGCTGCCCGGTCATGCCTACCTTGCGCCCGGCCATTCGCATTTGCAGCTTGTGCGTAGCGGTGCAAACTACATGACGCAACTCGATCAGGGACCGCCGGTCAATCGTCATCGTCCTTCAGTGGATGTACTGTTTCATTCCGCTGCCGTGCATGCAGGTAAAAATGCGGTGGGCGTGATCCTGACCGGCATGGGCAAGGATGGCGCGCTCGGCATGCTGGAAATGAAAAATGCCGGCGCCTATAATTTCGCGCAGGATGAAGCATCGTGCGTGGTGTTCGGCATGCCGCGGGAAGCCATTGCGGTCGGTGCAACACACGAGGTCGGCTCGCTGAATGCTTTGCCGGGCATGGTTTTGGGTCATCTGGCAAGCAACAGCAGTCGCGCATTGAGGGTGTAGAGCAGGCTGCCGATGCAGAGTGATGCTGCAGAGGCTGGCAAATCTTCCAATTCTGCTGCATCATCAGTGCATAATAGCAAGATGTCGGAAAAAGAGACCAAGGTTTGCAGTGAGCTTCGATCTCTTTCAAGATCGATAACGGTATAAAGAATTAATGGAGTAATTCATGGCAGGTCCAAACACCAAATTTTTAGTTGTCGATGATTTTTCAACGATGCGTCGTATCGTCCGCAATCTGTTGAAGGAACTGGGCTATACGAATGTTGATGAAGCTGAAGACGGCGTGATGGCACTGTCCAAGCTGCGTAGCGAAACCTTCGATTTCGTCGTCTCCGACTGGAACATGCCGAATATGGATGGCCTGACGATGTTGCAGCAGATACGTGCCGACCCCGCGCTGTCCAAATTGCCGGTCCTGATGGTGACGGCAGAAGCGAAAAAAGAAAACATCATCGCAGCGGCGCAGGCCGGTGCCAACGGTTATGTCGTCAAGCCGTTCACCGCCGCGACTCTGGATGAAAAACTCGCGAAGATCTTTGAAAAACTGGCCGCTGCCGGAGCCTGAGTTGAATACGACCCTGCGTGCCGAGCCCATGCCTTCCGGCATGGCTGACGAGCGTGGTGATCTGGCGCATGACGAAGTATTGTCGCGCGTCGGTCATATGACGCGTGCCTTGCACGATAGCCTGCGAGGCCTGGGTTTCGATCAACTGATCGAACGCGCTTCGCATGATATTCCGGACGCGCGCGATCGCCTCGATTACGTGGCGCGCATGACAGAGCAGGCGGCGCAACGTGTGCTGAATGCAACCGAAGCCGCCGGCCCGTTGCAAGACCGTATTCAAACCGATGCCGCCAGCATTTCGGCTGCATGGCAGCAAACGTTGCAAGGCGCGTTTTCGGAAGAAAAATATCGTGCCGTCGCCGAAAACACGCTCGCTTATTTGAATCAAACGCAAGCGGCAACGGCAGAAACCAAGCAGCATCTGATGAATATCATGATGGCGCAGGATTTTCAGGATTTGACCGGTCAGGTCATCAAGAAGGTGACCGAGCTGGCGCATGGTCTTGAGCAGCAGCTGTTGCAATTGCTGGTCGATTACGCACCGCCGGAAATCAAGCGTGAAGTCGATACCGGCTTGCTGAACGGACCACAAATCAACCCGGTGGGCAATGATGTGGTTGCCGGCCAGGCACAGGTGGATGATTTACTCGACAGTCTAGGGTTTTAATTCGTCGGCAAGTGATGTTGTCCATCCTTTCCATTTCCTGTTTCTTCCTTTCTTATTGCCCCCATGCTTGTAACTAAATTTATTGTTCGCGAACCTTTAGTGAGTGCGAAGCAGCAGGTTCTTGGATACGAACTTCGCTGGTATGGCAATCAGCAGGATGACGGCATGGCCAGCGATGAGGATTTGCTGGAACTGGTGACGTTTGTCGCCACGCAACTGCGTAATGAAGAGTCGGGTTGGCTACTGAATGACAGTGTGCTGTTTTTTGAGGCGACGCCAGCCTTGATCGCTGCCGATGTAGTACAGACCTTGCCGGCAAAAAATACCGTATTTCGCCTGACTGCCGCCGATCTGGCCGATGCAGACACGCATCAGGCGGTAATAGCTCTGCGCCAGCAGGGTTATGGATTTTCCTTGTGCGATGCAGATGCCGTGGCGCCGGATAGCCCCTTGCTGACGCTGGCCAGCCATGTCGAGGTTCGCTTCGGCAGCGGTATCGAGAATGCCACTGCAATTTCCGGCGAAGCACATGCGTCGCCGATCAAAGTGGTGCGCCATCTGGCCGACTGGCAGGAATACGATCGCTGCGCAGCAGCAGGGTTGCAGGCTTTCATCGGCAAGCTGTATCTGACACAGCGTCCGGGAGCGGAGAAGAAGGGCTTGAATTCGGCGCAGCTCATCATCGTGCAACTGATGCAGATGGTGCGGCAGAATGACGACGTACGCGAGCTGGAAAATGTGCTCAAGCGCGATGCCACACTGGCTTACAAACTTTTCCGCTATATCAACAATGTCGGTTTCGGCCTGGGCGCAGAGATTCAATCCTTGCGTCATGCGGTCACGATGCTGGGTTATTCGCCTTTGTATCGCTGGTTGTCCCTGCTGCTGGCAACGGCCGGCACCGGCAGCGATTCGGCTGTACTGATGCAGACCGCGATCGTGCGTGGCCGTTTTGCCGAATTGGCCGGACATGGCATTTTGCCCAAGAACGAGGCCGAGAATCTGTTCGTGGTCGGCATGTTTTCAATGCTGGACCGCTTGCTGGGCATTCCGATGGAAGAAGTACTGGAGAAAATCCAGCTTGCCGAACCGGTTGCGCAAGCCTTGCTGACGCGCGATGGCATGTACGGCCCTTTTCTGGCACTGGCCGAGGCTTGTGAAACGGATAATGGCGATATCGGTGCGTTGGCTGATTCGCTGTTCATCAACGCGCGTCAGGTCAATGAAGCGCATTTGGCCGCACTGGCCTGGGCCCAAAGTATCAAGATTTAAACGCACAATATGCGTTGTTTCCATCCATATCCACTTGGCAATATTTAAAAAGCGGGTATTTCCCAGCCTATTCCCTCGATGACCTTCAGGCTTTCTGGCCAATAATCCACTCATAGCTCCGTATGGCGTCATGTTGAACGCCAGCCGGTTTGCTCCAGGAGTCGGCTTTGGCTGAAGAAAGTGATCTCGAAAAGACAGAACCCGCGTCACCGCGCAAGCTGGAACAGGCGCGGGAGCAGGGTGACGTCCCGCGTTCGCGCGAGCTGGCAACCTGTACGCTGTTGCTGGGCGCGAGTGCGGCTTTCTGGTTCACCGGCGGCAATATGATCGCGGAACTCAACAGCATGCTGGCTGCCGGCCTGAACTTCGATCGCGCCATGGCGTTCGACATGGAATTGCTGCTGGCGCACGCCGCTGCCAGCATCATCAAATTACTTATTGCATTTGCACCCGCCGCACTGATCCTGATTGTGGTCGCGCTGGCTTCGCCGATGCTGATCGGCGGCTGGTTGTTCAGCGCCCAGGCACTGCAACCAAATTTCGGTCGCATGAATCCGATCAAGGGCCTGGGCAATATGGTTTCCACTCGTTCAGCCGTAGAGCTGGGCAAGGCGATTGCCAAAACCCTCCTGATCGGTTTCATTGCATGGACAGTGATGAAGCATGAAATCGATTCGGTGCTGGCCTTGAGCGTGACACCGCTGCAATCCGGGATTGAACATTTGGGGCATCTGCTGCTGGTCAGCTTTGTTTTCATAGTCAGCGGCTTGATCATCATTGCCGGCATTGATGCGCCGTATCAGATGTGGCAGCACGCGAAGAAATTGATGATGTCGCGTCAGGATGTGCGCCAGGAGTCCAAGGAATCCGACGGTAATCCGGAAATCAAGGCCAAGATTCGCCAGCAACAGCGCGAAATGGCGCGTCGCCGCATGATGACTGAAGTGCCGACCGCAGACGTGGTGGTGACCAACCCGACGCACTATGCAGTCGCGCTCAAGTATTCCGAAAACGGCATGCGCGCACCGACCGTGGTTGCCAAGGGTGCCGATGAAGTCGCTGCTAAAATCCGCGAAATCGCGATGGAAAACAATGTGGTGATGCTGGAAGCGCCGCCATTGGCGCGTGCCTTGTTCCGTCACGCAGAGCTCGGCGATGAAATTCCGGAAGCACTGTATATCGCGGTGGCGGAAGTGCTGGCGTATGTATTCCAGTTGCGCGCCTACAGCAAAAACGGCGGCGCGCGTCCGGAAAAACCGGGCGACCTCGAAGTGCCTCCCGAACTTGATCCTCTTAACCCCGCTGCAGAAGATGCAGATACCAATGGCCTGCCACAATGAATAGCCTGAAAATGCCAGCCTGGATGACGGGCCCTGGTTCAAAAGCCATCGCCGCGCCGTTGATCATCATCATGATGTTGTCGATGATGATTTTGCCTTTGCCGGCCATCGTGCTGGACATCTTCTTCAGCTTCAATATCGCACTGTCGATCATCGTATTGCTGACCGCTTTGTACACGGTTAAACCGCTGGACTTCATGGTGTTCCCGACCGTGCTTTTGGTCAGCACGATGTTGCGCCTGTCATTGAACGTCGCCTCCACGCGTGTCGTGCTGACCGAAGGCCATAACGGCCCGGACGCTGCCGGCAAGGTGATTGAAGCTTTCGGTCACTTTCTGATCGGCGGCAACTACACCGTCGGCCTGGTGGTCTTCATCATCCTGACCATCATCAACTTCACCGTGGTGACGAAGGGTGCCGGCCGTATTGCCGAGGTGGGTGCACGTTTTGCACTGGATGCGATGCCGGGTAAACAGATGGCGATCGATGCCGATCTGAATGCCGGTTTGATCGGCGAACAGGATGCGCGTTTGCGCCGTACGCAAGTGGCGCAGGAAGCGGAATTCTACGGCGCGATGGACGGCGCCAGCAAATACGTGCGCGGCGATGCGATTGCCGGCATCATCGTTACCGTGATCAACGTGGTCGGCGGCCTGATCGTCGGCATGGTCCAGCATGACATGGCGTTTTCGGCGGCGCTGGAAAACTACACGCTGCTCGCCATCGGTGACGGTCTGGTGGCGCAGATTCCTTCGCTGATCATTTCGACTGCAGCCGGTATCGTCGTATCACGTGTCGCGAGTGAACAGGACATTGGCGGCCAGCTGGTTGGCCAGTTATTCGCCAAGCCGCAGGTGCTGTACATCACCGCTGCAATCGTCGGCGGCATGGGTTTGATTCCCGGCATGCCGCACATGTCCTTTCTGTTTCTGGCCGGCGTGTTGGCAGGCGCAGCCTACCTGATTTCGCAACGCGCATTGAAAGCGCCGCAAGTCGAGCCGGAAGTAACGGCGCCGCCGGCAGCACCGGAAGTCGAGGAAGCCAGCTGGCAGGATATTGTGCAAGTCGATACGCTCGGGCTTGAAGTCGGTTATCGCCTGATTCCGCTGGTCGATAAATCGCAAAGCGGCGAGCTGCTGCGTCGCATCAAGGGCATACGCAAAAAATTCGCACAGGAAGTCGGTTTCCTATCGCCGCCAGTGCATATTCGCGACAACCTCGAACTGAAGCCATCTGCTTATCGCATCACGCTCAAAGGCGTGGAAGTGGGCAGCGGCGAAGCGCTGGCCGGTCAGTTCCTTGCCATCAATCCTGGCATGGTGAGCGGCACGCTGCCGGGCCAGGCCACCAGCGATCCGGCCTTCGGTTTGCCCGCTACCTGGATAGATGCCAGCCTGCGTGAACAGGCGCAAGGCATGGGTTACACCGTGGTCGATGCAGGCACCGTGGTCGCCACGCATTTGAATCATCTGATTACCACTCACGCAGCTGAATTGCTGGGCCGCCAGGAAGTGCAGCAATTGCTGGAACACCTGACCAAGGAATCGCCGAAGCTGGTGGAAGACCTGGTGCCGAAACTGATTTCGCTCTCCACCCTGCAAAAAGTCTTGCAGAACCTGTTGATCGAAGGCGTACACATACGCGACATGCACAGCATTATCGAAACATTGACCGAGCATGCCACGCATACGCAAGACGTCAATGAATTGACGGCGCTGGTGCGCATCGCGCTGGGTCGCGCCATCGTGCAGCAGTTGTTCCCATCGACGAACGAATTGTCCGTGATGACGCTGGATAATCGCCTCGAGCGCCTGCTGACACAAGCCTTGAGCGCCAGCGGACCGGAAGGCGCGGGCATCGAGCCGGGCCTGGCCGATACGATCGCCGCGCAAGCCGAAGCGGCGACGCGTCAACAGGAGCAAATGGGATTGACGCCGGTACTGCTGGTGCCGGCACAGTTAAGGGCACTGCTGGCGCGTTTCCTGCGCCGTGCATTGCCGCAGTTGAAAGTTCTTTCGCACGCAGAAGTGCCCGATTCAAAAACGATTAGAGTTACTAGCTTAGTTGGAGGCCAGGTATGAATGTAAGAAAATTTACGGCAAGCACGTCGCGCGGCGCATGGAGCCTGGTGCGTGAAGCGCTGGGTCCCGATGCCGTGATTCTTTCCAATCGCGCAGTCGAAGGCGGGGTTGAGATTCTGGCGCTGGCTGGAGAAGATATGGCATCGCTGGCTGAGCCGATGGTTGAGAAAACGATTTCGGAAACCACGCTGGCAGCTCTGGCGCCCAAGTATCAAACGCAGCAGGCTGCACAGCCGGCACCGTTAGCCATTGCCTCCAGCGCACCGCTGCAAGCAGCAGCCAGCGAAATCAACAGCGCCGAACTGCACAGTGTGATGAGTGAAATCCGTTCCATGCGTGGCATGCTGGAAATGCAATTGGCTGAACTGGCATGGACCGACCAGCACAAACGCGAGCCGGCCAAATCCGGCGTATTGCGTGAAATGCTGGCAGCCGGATTCAGCGCCAGTCTGGCGCGTTATCTGACTGAAAGAATGCCGGCCGGCGCCAGCAAGCAGAGTGGCATGGATTGGATCAAGGCGATCCTGACGCGCAATCTGGCGACTATCGGCAATGAAAACGAAATCCTGGAAAAAGGCGGCGTCTACGCTCTGGTCGGTCCAACCGGTGTCGGCAAAACCACGACTACCGCGAAACTGGCGGCGCGTTGCGTGATGCGTCACGGTCCGGGAAAACTGGCCTTGATCACGACTGACGGTTATCGTATCGGCGGCTACGAGCAGTTGCGCATCTACGGCAAGATTCTCGGCGTGATGGTGCATTCGGTGAAAGATGAAGCCGACCTGCGCATCGCACTCGATGAGCTCAAGGGCAAGCATACGATATTGATCGATACGGTCGGCGTCAGTCAGCGTGACAAAATGGTGGCAGAACAGATCTCAATGTTGACGGGCGCAGGCAGCCAGGTCAAACGTCTGTTGTGCCTGAACGCCACCTCGACCGGAGAAACGCTCAATGAAGTTGTGCGTTCCTACATGGGCGATGGCTTGGCCGGTTGCATATTGACCAAACTTGATGAAGCTGCAACCATAGGTAGTGCACTAGATGTAGTCATCAGACAGAAATTAAACTTATACTACGTGGCGAATGGACAGCGCGTGCCGGAAGACCTGCATGTCGCGAACCAGCAATATCTGGTCGACCGTGCATTCAAACTCAAACGTGAGACAGCGCCATTCCAGTTCAATGATGCGGAAATTCCTTTGGTAATGGCAAATACAGCAAAAGCAATGAACGATAAAAGTCTGCGTGAGGTGATTCTTGGCTAGTTTTGAATGTGATCAGGCAGAAGGTTTGCGGCGCATGCTGGCCGGACCGAAGCCGCGCATTTTTACTTTTTTGTCCGCCACTTCGGTTGCCGATAAAAGTGCAATGCTGGTCAATTTGAGCGCCTCTCTTGCTTCCGGCGGCAGCGATGTCGTGCTGCTGGATGCCTGCGCATCGACAGCCGGCATCACGCGCCGCATGGGTGTCGATATGCAAGCGACCCTGCTGGATGTGGCACGTCAGCAGCGTGCCTTGAATCAGGTCGTGCAGTCCATGCCGCAGGGTTTTGGCCTTGCTTCGCTGACCAGTGGTTCAATCCATGCCGCCAGCCGCGATGCAGATCAGTTGCGTCGCCTGTCCAATGCATTCGGCGTGCTGGCAGCACAGTCCGATGTGCTGGTGGTGGATGCCGAGCTGGATAAGAATGACAATTTTCCGATTCCCGGTATGGCGAGCGGCGATATCGTGGTGCAGGTTTCTCCGGCTGCCGCATCGATCAAGGAAGCGTACTCGCTGATCAAGCGTCTCAACGCGCAACTGGGGCGCCGGCCATTCGGTATTCTGGTCACTGATGCCGATGAACGCGAAGCACACATCGTCTATCAAAACATGGCGCAGGCAGCCAGCCGCTATCTGGCCGTGCAGCTGCAGTTCATCGGCTCGATACCGTCCGACGATCACCTGACACGCGCCGCACGCCTGGGACGCGCAGTGATTGACGCCTTCCCGATGGCAGGCGCCTCGGTGGCATTTCGTCGTCTTGCAGAACGTTTTGCATTATCCGCCCATGGCGCCAAGTTCGGGGCCTGAGCAATGTACACGGCAGATGGAAGATCGGATAGGGACCACCTGGTAAGCCAACATGCGCCGCTGGTCAAGAAACTGGCGCATCAGATGAAAGCCAAGTTGCCGCCCAGCGTGGAAGTCGACGATCTGATTCAGGCCGGCATGATAGGGCTGCTCGATGCAGTCGGCCGCTACGAAGAAACGCATGGCGCGCAATTTGAAACCTACGCAGTGCAACGCATACGCGGCGCCATGCTGGACGAATTGCGCAGCAGCGACTGGATGCCGCGCAGCATGCGTCAAAACATGCGCAAGATCGAGGTGGCGATGAACAGCTTGCAGCAAAAGCTGGGTCGCCCACCGAATGAAAGTGAAGTCGCCAAGCAGCTCAAGTTATCGCTGGCCGATTATCAGGATTTGCTCAGCGATGGCGGCGGCCACCAACTGGTCTATTACGAAGATTTTCACGATAGCGAAGACAACGAGCATTTCCTCGATCGCTATTGCACGGACGAATCGCCCGATCCCTTGCAGAATTTGATGAATACCGGTTTCCGCTCAGCGGTGATCGCTGCTATCGAAGCCTTGCCGGAGCGCGAAAAAATCCTGATGAGTCTGTACTACGAACAGGAAATGAATCTGAAGGAAATCGGCGCCGTCATGGGCGTAACCGAATCCCGTGTGTCTCAACTACATAGCCAGGCCATCGCCAGGATGCGTGCAAACTTGAGGGAGAAGGCGTGGACTGGGGTAGCTTAATTGGTATCGTGCTTGCGCTCGGCGGCATACTTGCCGGGCAAATGCTGGAAGGCGGAAAACTCGGCTCTCTGGTACAGCCGGCGGCCTTCATTATCGTCATTGTCGGCACGATAGGTGCGGTGCTGCTGCAAAGCGGCTGGCACAACTTTGCGACCGGTCTGAAAATGGCCGGCCGCGTTTTTATGCCGCAGGACGATAATTACGCGAGCCTGATGCATGACGTCACCAACTGGAGCACAGTGGCGCGCCGTGAAGGCTTGCTGAGTCTGGAGCGCATGATCAAGGATGTCCACGATCCATTCGTCGCACACGGTTTGCGTCTGATTGTCGACGGTGTCGATCCGCATAAATTGCGCGAAGTGCTGGATATGGAAATCGGCGCGTATGAAACGCAGCAACGCCTGTCGATCAAGATATGGGAAGCAGCCGGCGGTTACGCACCTACCATCGGCATTCTGGGCGCCGTTCTGGGTTTGATCCATGTGATGGAAAACCTGTCGGATCCGTCCCGTCTTGGTAGCGGTATCGCCGTGGCTTTCGTGGCGACGATTTACGGTGTCGGTTTTGCCAATCTGGTGTTCCTGCCGATTTCCAGCAAACTCAAGGCCATCGTCAATCGCGATGTCTTCAAGCATGAAATGCTGGCCGATGCATTTGCCGGCATTGCCGCTGGTGACAATCCACGCTTGATCGAAGAGCGGATGAATATCTATCTGATGTAAGGCAACTTTGCTTCCATCATCGGCAGACTGAGCACACATGGCGCGTAGAAAACACGAAGAAGAACACGAAAATCATGAGCGTTGGCTGGTGTCTTATGCCGACTTCATTACCTTGCTGTTTGCCTTTTTCGTCGTCATGTATGCAATTTCTTCGGTCAACGAAGGTAAATACCGCATCCTGTCCAACTCGCTCGGCATTGCATTCAGCGGCATCACGCCCAAAGCGCCGGCGCTGAAAGATCCGGTTGAATCGAGCGCGCCCATATTACCGCTGCCCATGCCGGTACAATCGCAATCGCAGCGCGCCAATGATGCCGCCACCAAACGCGAAAAAGCCCGCATGACCAATATCGCACGCGATATCCTGAAGGCGATGGCGCCGCTGATCAGGGAAGGCAAAGTGCGCGTGACACAAACCAATCGTGGCGTCAGCGTCGAAATCAATGCCAGCGTGCTGTTTGCACCCGGCGAAGCCAAGCTCAGTGCACAATCCGAAAAAGCCTTGCGCGCCGTGGCGGAAGTCTTGAACAAGGTCGATAACGACATTCAGGTCGAAGGCCACACCGATAATGTCCCGATCAACAATGCGATGTTCCCGTCCAACTGGGAATTGTCCGCCGTGCGCGCCAGCAGCGTGGTGCGCCTGTTTCTCGACAGCGGGATGAATGAAAAACGCCTGGTCGCGATGGGCCACGGCGCCAATCAACCGGTCGACAGTAACGAGACGATGGACGGGCGCTTGCGTAATCGTCGCGTGCAACTGATGATTCTTTCTGGCTTGCCGGATGTCGTGACTGAAGTGCCTGTCACTGCGGAAGATTGATCAAGGTTCAAAGAAACGTTCCAGGCCGAAGCCGTGTTAAAGATTGGGCTGCTTGCCTGATCTTTTATTTTCTTCGCCAAAGTGCATAAAGTATTTGCGTGAGCGTCATATGTATCGTTTGAATCGGCGGTATATTCATCGCTACAAGAAATTGCCCTGAATCGGAAATTTCCCCTGATCTTGACGGTGACTCTGTTCATGCATAAGACATCTCGCTTTGCCCATTCCCACCTGCGCCTGACATCGATCGTCTTGACCGGTCTCATCGTCGGCATCGTTACGCCTGATTCCTGGCGGCTGGTGACGCGGTTTTTGGTTGGGTGGAATGTTGCGGTATGGGCGAATCTGTTGCAGATGGGGTGGGTGATGGCCACAGCCAATCGCGCACGGGTGAGGGAAATTGCGGGGCGCGAGGATGATGGTGCAGTGACGGTGCTGGGGATTTTGTCTATCGTGGCGACCTTGAGTCTGGTTGCGATCGTCCTTGAGTTGACGTCGGCAAAAGGCCTGTCCGGTGCGTTGAAATTTTCCCATTACGTGTTTACCGGCATGACGGTATTGGGTTCCTGGCTGTTGCTGGGAGCGATTTACACCTTTCATTACGCGCGCCTGTATTACCAATCACCAGCAAATCGGAGAGCATTGCGTTTCCCGGATGCGGAGCTCAATCCGGATTATTGGGACTTTCTATATTTTTCTTTTACGATCGCCGTGGCTGCGCAGACTTCTGATGTGACGGTGATGTCTCCCGGCATGCGCAAGGCAGTGCTGGCGCAGTCGGTGCTAAGTTTTCTATTCAACGTCGCTATCATCGGTTTGTCGATCAATATCGCAGCTGGCTTGATCGGAACTTGATTTCATCGTCCTACCGACAGGTTTTATTTACTCTTGCGCCGATGTGCCAGATGCGCGGTTAATTTCCCCAGTTGTTTGTAGAGTGCGCCATAGCGCCTGTTCCACATATTGACTGTGCGATATTGGGTGAGGACAGTCGCAACATCATTACGCGCAATTGGCCCTGTCAGTGCTTGCTCGGGACCGAGCTGCAAAACATTCTCGCTTGTTTCCCTTACCAGAGCAGCCATCATTTTCAAGGCAGTGTCTTCAGGTATGCCTGCCTTGCCGTAGGTTTGCACGGCAGTGTCCAGCAGCGTTACCAGATAGTTGGAAGCGAATACCGCTGCCGCGTGATACAGAACCTTTGCATCGCGATTAATGGGGACGAACTCTGCGCCGATTGCGGTGAATGCTGCGCTCAATACCTCGATTGCGCGCTGGTCGCCTTCCACGCCGCAGTAGGTGCCGGCAAAATCTGCAACGACCTTTGCAGGTGCGGCAAAGCTGCGTATCGGGTGAATGCTGGCGACGGCTGCGCCGCGTTCGCTGGCGCTGTGCAATACGGATGAGGAAAGGGCACCGCTACAGTGGAAGACGATGCTGTTTGCCGTCAGACAGTTGGTGCGTGCCAACGCTTCGCAGCAATTGATAATGCTGTCATCGGGTGCCGCGATGAGGAAAATATCGGCAGCATGCAGATCAGCATAGTCGCTCGCGACGTGTCCGGCGCCGACGAAAGCAGCGGCATGCGTGCCGCTTTGGCTGGAAGTGTTGAGTATGTCCTGAATCCGGACAGTGTGATGCTGCACCCACAAGCGCGCCAGCGTCTGGCCGACTTTGCCGCAACCGATGATGGAGAGTGTTTTCGGCTTGCTCATGGGTGTTTATCCTGCCGGTCAGTGATTGGCTTGTTCCAGCGCTTCCTGCTGTTCCAGCCATTCCGCCTCCAGTTGCGCAACTTCTTTCGTGTAGAAAGTCTGATCTGCCAGCAACTGCTTCAATTCCTTTTTCTTGGCGGCGTCGTATATTAGGGGATCGGCAAGGGCGGTTTCCACGACAGCTTTCTGTGCATTGCGTTTGGCGATCTGCTCTTCCAGTTTTTTGATTTTGAGTTCTATCGGTTTTTTGCGCGCTGCCAGTTTTTGGCGATCTTCCGCCTCCTGTTTTTTCTGCTCACGCTTGTCTACTGATGCTGCAGCGGGTGCGGCAGGTGCGATTACGCTGGCAGATTTTTCCTTGACGGCCGGTAGTGCGGCATTGCCGGCGGCGGCGTTCTTGGTGGCCAGTTTGGTCTTGAACAGCCAATCCTTGTAATCGTCCAGATCGCCGTCGAAGGGTTGCAGTTTGCCATCGGCGACGATGATGAATTCGTCGGTGGTGGCGCGCAACAAATGCCTGTCATGTGAGACAACCATCAACGTGCCTTCGAATTGCGCCAGCGCCATCGTCAGTGCTTCGCGTGTTTCCAGATCCAGATGGTTGGTCGGCTCATCGAGCAGCAAGAGGTTGGGGCGTTGCCAGACGATCAGTGCTAGCGCGAGACGTGCTTTTTCACCGCCGGAGAACGGGGCGATCTTGCTGGTGACCATGGCGCCGTTGAAGTTGAAGCTGCCGAGGAAGTTGCGCAGCTCCTGCTCACGGACATTCGGTGCGATATGCGCCAGATGCCATAAGGGCGATTCTTCATGACGCAGCATTTCCACCTGATGCTGGGCGAAGTAGCCGATAGCCAGTCCTTTGCCGAATTCCGATACGCCGCTCAGCGGTTGCAGTTCTGCTGCGATGGTTTTGATCAGTGTCGATTTGCCGGCGCCGTTGACACCGAGCAGGCCGATGCGCTGGCCGATCTGTAATGAGAAGTTGATGCCGGAAACAATTTTCTTTTCCGTGATCGAATAATCGGTTTCATTTTCGATGCGGTAACCGGCATCGACGTTCTCCATCACCAGCAAGGGATTCGGTGCAGCAGCCGGTTCGCGGAATTCGAATGAGAATTCAGCCGCAGCACGCAAGGGAGCGAGCTCTTCCATTTTCTCCAAGGCCTTCATCCGGCTTTGCGCCTGACGCGCCTTGCTGGCTTGCGCCTTGAAGCGGTTAATGAAGGACTCCAGATGAGCGCGTTGGCGGGTTTGTTTTTCCAGCGCGCTTTGCGCCAGGATCATTTGTGCTGCACGCTGACGCTCGAAGCCGGAGTAATTGCCCGAGTAACGCTTCAATTTACGTTCGTCGATATGCACGATGACGTTGACGACGGCATCCAGGAAATCTCTATCATGAGAGATGACGAGCAAAGTGCCGGGATAACGTTTGAGCCAGTCTTCCAGCCAGATGATGGCGTCCAGATCCAGATGGTTGGTTGGTTCATCGAGCAGTAGCAGATCGGAAGGACACATCAGTGCTTGCGCCAGATTCAGGCGCATGCGCCAGCCGCCGGAGAAGCTGGCAACGGGTTGCTCCATTTGCGCCATCGTGAAGCCCAGGCCGAGCAGCAATTGTTCGCCGCGCGAGCGTACAGTGTAGGCATCGGCATCGGCCAGCGCGCTGTACAGATCGCCGATCAGCGTACCGTTGTCGGCTGTGTCCGGTTCGCTTTCGAGAAAAGCCAGTTCTTCTTCCAGGCGGCGCAAGGTCACGTCGCCGTCGATGGCGTAATCGATGGCCGAGCGTTCCAGTGGCGGTGTTTCTTGCGCGACGTAAGCGACACGCCATTTGGCCGGAAAATCGATCGTGCCGAGGTCGGCGTGCAACTCGCCGCGCAGCAGACCGAACAGACTGGATTTACCTGCACCATTGGCGCCGATCAAGCCGATTTTGTCGCCGGGATTGAGTGTGACGTCGACTTTGTCGAGCAGCGGCTTGATGCCACGCATGAGTGAAACTTGTTGAAAACGGATCATATGGTGTGTAAGCCGACAGCGCTTGCTGCCAGCTTTGCTTCTTTAATAAATGAGTTAAAAATGGCTGGCGGGAAAATGTCTTCTCGCAAGCCGAAATCGTGATCTGCAATGTGCATGCGATCGCGAGATATCGACAGCAAGATTCTGCTGTCGATCCTGAGACTTATTGCAACTGATCCGCTGTGACCAGAAACACCATGTCGTCGCCGGCACTGGTGGTGAGCCAGGTCAGGTTCAATTCCGGAAAGGCGGCTTCTGCATATACCCGTTCGTTACCGATTTCGACCATCAGCAAACCGTTAGGTGTCAGGCGTTTTGCTGCGCCGGCAACGATCTTGCGCACCAGATCCATGCCATCGTCGCCGCCCGCCAATGCTATGTGCGGCTCGCGCAGATATTCCGGCGGCAGCTTGCCCATGGACGTTGAATTGACGTAAGGCGGATTGGTGATGATCAAATCGTATTTGTTTTCCGGCACATTCGTGTACAGATCGGACTCGATCAATGTAATGCGATCCTGCAATTCGTATTCGTCCACATTGCGCCGCGCGACCGCCAGCGCATCGGCCGAGATATCGACTGCATCCACCTGCGCATTCGGGAAGGCATCGGCCAGCATGATGGGCAGGCAGCCGGAACCGGTGCACAGTTCGAGGATGTTGGTGATCTTGTCCGGATTGCTGACCCATGGCGAGAACTGATCCGGGATCAATTCTGCAATGAAGGAGCGCGGCACGATGACGCGTTCATCGACATAGAAGTGGTAACCGCCCAGCCAGCCTTCGTTGGTGATGTAGGCAGCAGGCAGGCGTTCATCGGCGCGCTGTTCGATCACGCGCAGGACGGCATCGACTTCATGCTGCAACAGATGGGCATCGAAAAACGGATCGAGCTTGTCGAGAGGCAGTTTCAGCGTGTGCAGAATCAGGTAGGCGGCTTCATCCAGTGCATTGGTGCTGCCATGCCCGAAGAACAGCTTCGCGGTATTGAAACGGGTGACTGCATAACGCAGCAGATCGCGAATGGTGGAGAGATCGTTAGGCTTGGTAGGCATGGTTCTATGCAGCAAAAAATAAAAAAGATGACGCCCGATATGCGCATGACGCTATCGGGCGGGAGTATGTCCGGCCACAAGCTGCATGTTTGCAGTGGGCCATGACATGTGTTGCCAGCTGCCTTACAGCAGCAGATTTTCCATCGTACGACGATAGATGTTCTTCAAGGGATCGATGAAACGCACTTCGATGTGTTCATCGATTTTGTGTATGCTGCCGTTCGGCGGGCCGAACTCGACGACTTGCGGGCAAATCTGCGCGATGAAACGGCCATCGGAGGTGCCGCCGGTGGTCGACAATTCTGTCGTGACGCCGGTTTCCGATTTGATTGCATCTGCCATCGCATCGCTCAAGCTGCCTTTAGGTGTCAGGAAAGGGTAGCCGCTGATCGACCATTTCAAATCGTATTCGAGGCCGTGCTTGTCGAGAATCGCATGTACGCGCTGTTGCAAACCTTCGACCGTGCTGGCTGTGCAGAAACGGAAATTGAAGTCGATCACGACATTGCCCGGAATCACATTCGAGGCGCCTGCGCCGCCGTGCATGTTCGAGACCTGCCATGAGGTTGGCAAATAATATTCATTGCCATCGTCCCACTTTTCGGCGACCAGTTCTGCCAATGAAGGTGCGCATTGGTGAATAGGATTGCGCGCCAGTTGCGGATAGGCGATGTGGCCTTGTATGCCTTTGACCGTCAATTTTCCGGACATGCTGCCGCGACGACCGTTCTTGATCGTGTCGCCCAGGACATCGGAAGAAGTCGGTTCGCCGACCACGCAGTAATCGAGTTGTTCGCCGCGTGCCTTCAATGCATTGCAGACAATCACGGTGCCATCGGTGGCCGGGCCTTCTTCATCGCTGGTGATCAGGAAGCCGATCGAGCCTTTGTGGTCCGGATGCGCGTGCACGAATTCTTCAGCCGCCACGACCATCGCAGCGATCGAGGTTTTCATGTCGGCAGCGCCGCGGCCATACAGTTTGCCGTCGCGTTGGGTCGGTACGAAGGGTGGTGAAGTCCACTGATCCAGCGGGCCGGTTGGCACTACGTCGGTATGGCCGGCGAATACCAGCAAGGGTTGAGCGCTGCCTTTGCGTGCCCACAGATTAGTCACGCCATCTGATTCTATGGTTTCGCAGACAAAACCGAGAGGCGACAATAATTCGATCAGGCGCGATTGGCAGCCTTTGTCTTCAGGGGTGACCGATGAAAGTGCAATCAGTTCTTCAGTGAGAGCGAGCGTCTTGCTCATAAAATCAATCTTGAAAAATGTGTTGATAAAGATCGGCGGAAAAGCCGACTGTCGTTTTTTCGTTCCTGATCAGCACCGGACGCTTGATGACCGATGGTGATTCCAGCATCAGTTCGGTGGCGCTGGCCGCATCGACGATAGCTGCCTTGCGTTCGTCAGGCAGCTTGCGCCAGGTTGTTCCCTTGCGATTGACCAGCACATCCCACGGCACATCGCGTAACCACGTTGCGATCAGCGCGCGCGTAATGCCGTCTTTCTTGAAATCGTGAAAGACAAAGTCGGTGCCATTGCTGCTTAACCAGGTGCGCGCTTTCTTGACCGTGTCGCAATTGGGGATGCCATACAGATTAATCGTCATGCTTACATTTTCAATGTGAATTCGGTGAAGCTCGCGCCTTGTTCTTCTTCCGGCTCTTCGACTTCAATTTTTTGTGCCGAGTTATTCAACAGCCAGAACAGATTGCTGGCCGAATCGGCGTGGGCCAGCGCTTCGTCCTGCGTCACCACGCCATCCTTGATCAGTTGCATCAATGCCTGCTCGAAGGTTTGCGAGCCTGGCGACATACTCTTTTCGATCGCTTCCTTGATCTGCGTGATCTCACCCTGTTCGATCAGTTCCGCGACGTAACGCGTATTCAGCATGATTTCGACTGCAGCGCGCCGATCTCCGTTGATGGCGCCAATCAGGCGTTGCGACACAACCGCGCGCAGGGTGGACGAAAGATCGGTCAGCAGCGACTGGCGGTTTTCAATCGGATAGAAATTGATGATCCGCGTCAAGGCCTGATAACTATTGTTCGCATGCAGTGTGGCCACGACCAGATGGCCGGACTGCGCATAGGCGAGCGCGGCCGCCATGGTTTCCTTGTCGCGAATTTCGCCGATCATGATGCAATCGGGCGCCTGTCGCAGCGCATTGCGCAAGGCGGTCGACAGGTCGGTAGAATCGCTGCCGATTTCGCGTTGATTGACCACCGATTTCTTGTTCTTGAACAGGAACTCGATCGGATCTTCCAGCGTCAGGATATGGCCGGTACGCAAGCCATTGCGATGATCGAGCATGGAAGCGATCGTCGTCGATTTGCCTGAGCCGGTAGAGCCGACGACCAGCAGCAGCCCGCGTTTTTCCATCACCAGATCTGCCAGCACGGGCGGCAGTGCCAGGCTGTTGAGCGCAGGAATCTCGCCCGGGATGTAACGCAGCACGGCCGAGATGCTGCCGCGCTGGCGAAACGCCGACAGGCGGAAACTGCCGACGCCTGCCACCGGGATACCGATGTTGAGTTCGTTATCCCGATCCAGCTCTTCCAGCTTCGCTGCCGACACGATTTCGGCCAGCAGCGACATGATGGCTTTCTGGTCCAGCTTCTGCTGGTTGATCGGCATCAAATTGCCATTGATCTTGATATGGATCGGCGAATTGACTGCGATAAACAAGTCAGATGCTGCTTTTTCCTTCATCAGGAGAAATAACCGATCCATAGCCATGAGCTAATCCTTGGTGGAAGTGAAAATGCGAAACTGCAGCTGGTTTCTGCAGTTCACCTGCGATTGCTGTTAGTCACGCAGCAGTTCGTTGATGCCGGTTTTTGCACGGGTTTTTGCATCCACGCGTTTGACGATCACCGCGCAGTACAGGCTGTACTTGCCATCAGCGGATGGCAGGTTGCCGGACACCACGACGGAGCCTGCAGGAATGCGGCCATACGTTACTTCGCCGGTAGCGCGATCGTAAATCTTGGTCGATTGGCCGATGTAGACGCCCATCGAAATAACCGAGTTTTCTTCAACGATGACGCCTTCAACGATTTCCGAACGGGCGCCGATGAAGCAGTTGTCTTCGATGATGGTTGGGTTAGCTTGCATAGGTTCCAGCACGCCGCCGATACCGACGCCGCCGGACAAGTGAACGTTCTTGCCGATCTGTGCGCAGGAGCCGACGGTTGCCCATGCATCGACCATCGAGCCTTCATCGACGTAGGCGCCGATGTTGACGAAGGAAGGCATCATGACAACGTTTTTGCCTATGAAGCTGCCGTGGCGAGCCACTGCAGGAGGAACCACGCGGAAACCGCCTTTGGCGAAATCTTCCGCCGTGTAGTTGGCGAACTTGGTTGGCACCTTGTCGTAGAACTGCATGTGCTCGCCGGATGGCATGGCGATGTTGTCTTCCAGACGGAAGGACAGCAGAACAGCTTTCTTGACCCATTGATTGACGACCCATGCGCCGCTGTCTTTTTGCGCGACGCGCAATGTGCCTTCGTTCAATTGAGCGATGACTTGTGCGACTGCATTGCGCAAATCTGCCGGCGCATTTTTAGGGGAGAAATCTGCACGGTTTTCCCATGCCTGGTCGATGATCTGTTCGAGTTGTTGTGTCATGTGAGTACTTATCGGTTAACAGAAATGATTAAGAAGCTGACTGGGATATTTTTTGGGTGAATTCAACGATGCGCTGTGCTGCTTCCAGGCATTCATCGACTTCGGCTACCAGCGCCATGCGTATGCGATTTTGCCCGGGATTGATGCCATGCGCCTCGCGGCCAAGATAACTGCCCGGCAATACCGTGACATTATATTCGGCATACAGGCGCTTCGCGAATTCGATATCGCCAATGGCAGCCAGCTTGTCGACTTTGGCCCACAGGTAGAAGCCGGCGTCCGGTAGCGATACATCCATCACTTCCTGCAGCAGCGGCGTAACCTGATTGAATTTCTGGATGTATTTTTCGCGATTGTCGATCACGTGCTGTTCATCGTTCCAGGCGGCAATTGACGCGCTTTGCACGGATGGGCTCATTGCGCTGCCGTGGTAGGTGCGGTACAGCAGAAATTTTTTGAGAATTTCTGCATCGCCGGCGACGAAACCCGAGCGCATGCCCGGCACATTGGAGCGTTTCGACAGGCTGGAAAAACCGATCAGGCGCGGATAGCCCTTGCGTCCCAGCTTGTGTGCGGCTTCCAGCCCGCCCAGCGGCGCTTCTGCCTTGAAGTAAATTTCAGAATAGCATTCATCGGCCGCGATCACGAAATTGTAGCGATCGGACAAGGCAAACAGTTCAGCCCAGTCATCCAGCGTCAATACGGCGCCAGCCGGATTGCCCGGCGAACAGACGTAGACCAGTTGCACGCGCGACCATACTTCATGTGTGATGGCTGCAAAATCAGGCGCAAAGTTGCGCGCCGGATCGCAATTGACAAAATAAGGCTGGGCGCCGGCCAGGTAAGCGGCACCTTCGTAAATTTGATACAGCGGATTCGGGCATACAACCAGCGCATGCTGGCTTGGATCGATGACGGTTTGCGCCAGTGCAAACAAGGCTTCACGCGAACCGTTGACCGGCAGAACTTGCGTGGCCGGGTCCAGTTTGGGCAAGTTGTAACGACGCTCCAGCCAGCCCGCGATAGTGGCACGCAAGGCATCCGTTCCGGCCGTAGTCGGATAGGTCGCCAAACCATCCAGATTGTCGGCCAGCGCTTTTTGTATAAAAGCCGGCGTTGGATGCTTGGGTTCGCCTATGCCGAGACTGATGGGGCGATAAGCAGCGTTCGGCGTCACACCGGCAAACAGTTGCTTGAGTTTCTCGAAGGGGTAAGGTTGCAGCTGGTTCAGAAGTGGATTCACGGCAGAGGGCGGAAAAGAGGCAATCAGTGTTAACAGTGAGATGTCAATTGACGCAAGGTTCAAAGTGGCAACATTATACCGCCCATGCGGCTGTAACCGTAGCGCGCTTTATGTCAGGCATCAGGACTTGCGGAAGGTCTTGTTTCAAATGCGAGTAAACGTTATTGCAAATGCTATGATTACCCCCTTTTGCGGGCTGTTTCGCCGCATCCGCCAACTCGGTCGGATACTTAATTTCTGTTGTATATCCTGGGAACGGTTGATAACGTGCGTTTAACTTCCATTAAATTATCTGGATTCAAGTCTTTCGTCGATCCAACGAACTTTCAGGTGCCAGGCCAGTTGGTAGGGGTCGTCGGCCCTAATGGTTGCGGAAAATCCAATATTATCGATGCTGTGCGCTGGGTTTTGGGTGAATCCAAGGCTTCCGAGTTGCGCGGCGAGTCGATGCAGGACGTTATTTTCAACGGCACCAATACCCGCAAGCCGGCTGGCCGCTCATCAGTCGAACTGGTATTCGATAACGGCGAAGGCAAAGCTGCCGGCCAGTGGGGCCAGTACGCAGAGATCGCCGTCAAGCGCACGCTGACGCGTGACGGCACCTCGACTTATTACATCAATAATCAGGCAGTACGCCGTCGCGATATTCAAGACATCTTCCTCGGTACAGGTTTGGGCCCGCGCGCTTACGCGATCATCGGGCAGGGCATGATTTCGCGCATCATCGAAGCGCGGCCGGAAGAACTGCGTATTTTTCTGGAAGAAGCTGCGGGCGTATCGAAGTACAAGGAACGTCGCCGCGAAACTGAAAATCGCCTGCACGACACCCGTGAAAATCTGCTGCGCGTTGAAGACATCCTGCGCGAGCTGAATGCCAATCTGGAAAAGCTGCAAAGCCAGGCCGCCGTCGCGCAAAAATTCCACGAACTGCAGGCCGATCAGGACGAGAAGCAAAAACTGCTGTGGCTGCTGCGCAAAAATGAAGCGAAAGCCGAGCAGGACAAGCATTTTCGCGACATCGAAAAAGCGCAAGTCGATCTGGAAGAACAGACCGCCAAGTTGCGCCACGTCGAAACTGAACTCGAGCATATGCGTCAGGCGCATTACGGCGCCGGCGATCGCATGCATCAGGCGCAAGGACATCTGTATCAAACCAATTCCGAAATCGGCAGCCTGGAAGCGCAAATCAAGTTCGTCATCGAATCGCGCAGCCGTTTGCAATCGCAACTCAATTCGCTGACCGCACAGCGAGATCAATGGCAACGCCAGGGCACGCAATATCAGGACGATCTGGTCGAAGCCGAAATGCATCTGGAAGAGCAGGCCATGCGCGTCGAGCAGGCGCAGGAAACCGCGCATCGTGAAAACGACAGGTTGCCGGCGCTGGAGCAGGCATGGCGCGAATCGCAATTGAAAACGACTGAGTCGCGCGGCAAGATCATGCAGGCGCAGCAGCAGATCGAGCTTGAATCGGCGCATCAACGCAACGCTTCCAATATCCTGTCTGGTTTGACCGTACGTCGCGAACGTTTGCAGCAGGAAAAGCAGGGCTTGAATCTGCCCGATAGTACGCATCTGTCCAACCTGAAGATGCAACTGGAAGAAAAACAGGCGACGCTGGAAGAGGCGACCGAACAACTGGAAATCGCGCAGGAACAATTGCCGAAGCTGGAAGAGGAACGTCGCAGCACCCAGCAGCAGGTCAATACGGAAACCGCCAACAACGCACAGCTGGAAGCACGCCTGGCGGCACTGAAGCAGTTGCAGGAAAACGTGCAGGCGCAAGGCAAGGTTCAACCATGGCTGCAAAAACATGAACTGAGCGAATTGCCGCGTTTGTGGCAAAAACTGAATATCGATCAGGGTTGGGAAACCGCGCTGGAATCGGTCTTGCGCGAGCGCACATCGGCGCTGGAAATGTCGAATCTCGATTGGGCAAAAGCCTTCTTCAACGATGCGCCGCCGGCCAAGCTGGCCTTGTTCACGCCGAATGCCATACCGTCTGAAGCGAGCCCGACGCAAACCGGCCTCAAACCTTTCCTGAGCTTGCTGCAATTGAACGATCCGGGCCTGCGCGCCTTGATGCAGGATTGGCTACACAACGTCTATGTTGCAGACGATATCGCCGCTGCTTTCGTCGATCGCAATAAATTGCCTAACGGCGCTTATTTCGTGACCAAGCAAGGTCATGTGATCAGCAAATCGAGCGTGCGTTTTTATGCATCCGATTCTGAGCAGGACGGCATGCTGGCACGCCAGCAGGAAATCGAAAACATCACCAAGCAACTGCGTGCGCAGCACATGCTGGCCGATGAAGCAAAATCGCGTTCGGTGCGTGCAGAATCTGCACTGACGCAAGCGACGCAACGCCTGCAGGAAATTCGCCAGCGCGTGAATACGCTGACGCAAACGGTGCATGGTTTGCAAATCGATGTCATGAAGTTGTCGGAAGTGCAGGAACGCTTCAACCAGCGCAGCACGCAGATTGCGACCGACCTGGAAGAAATCGCGATGCAGGAAGCCGAGCAACAGCAAGTCAAGGCCGAGTCGGAAGCCAAGTTCGAACAACTTGACGGCGAGCTGGGTGAGCTACAGGAAAAACACGAAGAAGGACAGACCGCATATCTGGCGAAAGAACAGCAGCTCAACGATGCACGGCAACGGGTGCGTGAGCTGGAACGCGGCGCACAGGAAGCGGAATACGCAGAGAAATCACAGCGCAGCAAGATCGAAGAATTGAAACGCAGCATCGCCACCGCACTGGAACAGGCAGCGCAATTATTTGCCAATATGCAGCAAGGCAGCCTGGAACTGGAAAGCCTGGATGATCAGGCGGCACAGGCCGGTCTGCAAACCTTGCTCGACAAACGCACAGATCAGGAACGTGCGCTGGCCGATGCGCGCCATGAACTCGATCAACTGACACAGCAATTGCGCGGTCATGACGAAGCGCGCATGCAGGCTGAACGCAGCCTGCAGCCGCAGCGTGATCGCATCACCGAATTGCAGTTGAAAGAACAGGCGGCGCGCCTGAATCAGGAACAGTACGCACAGCAACTGATCGAAGCGCAAGCCGATGAAGCGGCGCTGATGGAAAAACTCAACGGCGACCTGCGTCCGTCTTACCTGCAAGGTGAAGTCACGCGTCTGACGAATGCAATCGCGGCTCTGGGCGCAGTCAATCTGGCCGCATTGGACGAGCTGGCGACGGCATCGGAACGCAAGAACTTCCTCGATGCGCAAAATGCAGATCTGACCGAAGCAATCAATACGCTGCAGGATGCGATTCACAAGATCGACAAGGAAACGCGCGATCTGTTGCAGGACACCTTCGACAAGGTCAATCATCATTTCGGCGAGCTGTTCCCGATACTGTTCGGCGGCGGCCAGGCCAAACTGATGATGACTGGCGAAGAAATTCTGGATTCCGGCGTGCAGGTGATGGCGCAACCTCCGGGCAAGAAAAATGCCACGATTCATCTGTTGTCAGGCGGCGAAAAAGCATTGACGGCAACGGCGCTGGTGTTCTCGATGTTCCAGTTGAATCCGGCACCGTTCTGTCTGCTCGATGAAGTTGATGCGCCGCTGGATGATGCCAATACAGAACGTTTCTGCAATATGGTCAAACGCATGTCGGCGCATACGCAGTTCCTGTTTATTTCGCATAATAAAATTGCGATGGAAATGGCGCAGCAGCTGATCGGTGTGACGATGCAGGAGCAGGGCGTATCGCGGATTGTGGCGGTGGATATGGAGTCCGCTACAAGTTTCGCGGCGGAAGCGCAGACCGTCTAGCGTTGGCTGTACAGAATGGGTAATACTTAACTTGAACACGGCTTGTGCGGTATCCTGAACGCGCGTTGTTTTCGCGGATAACTGCATGACCATAGAACCTTGGATTTTTATGAAACTATCCGTTTTTTTACATTTTGTCCCTTGCATGTTTAGTACGGTGCAGAGTGACTTTTCCTCTCCGGGTGCAGCATGACCGATTTGCAGGCTAGCCTGATTGTTATTGGCGGCGCGATTGTCGTCGCTGTCATTTCCTACAATAAATGGCAGGAATACAAGGCCAAGAAAAGCGTGGAGCGCGCTTTTTCTTCCTCGCATGACGATGTGTTGATGGCATCCGGCGACGAGGCAATTGCCACGCCAGTTTATGCAGATCGACTTGAGCCTACCCTTTCTGGCGGCGATGGCAACGAGGAATCTTTTGTCCGCGCCGAATCGACAGAGTCGCAGGATCTTGACGCTCAACACGATGCGCCGGTCGATATGATGCCGCCCGCTGAAGAAAAGGAATTGCCGGTCGATTACCTGATCGATTGCACGATACCGCTGGCCTTGACTACGCAATTGCGCGGCGAAAAAATTCTGTCTGCATTGCAATCCTTGCGCCATGTCGGCAGCAAGCCGGTGCATTTTGCCGGTCAGCATATCGATGGCGGCTGGGAAGCGATTACGCATGGCGGCATCTACAAGTCGCTGATGGCCGGTGTGCAACTGGCCAATCGCAGCAATGCGCTGAATGAACTGGAATATTCCGAATTCGTCATGCGTCTGCGCCAGATTGCCGACGACTTCGATGCCGATCCCGATGTCCCGGATATGGCGGAAGTCATGGTGACGGCGCGTTCCCTGCATCATTTCGTCACTGAATACGATGCCAAGCTGAGCGTGAACGTGCAATCCAATGGCGCGCCGTGGTCGGTGACGACCTTGCTGGCGGCACTGGAGCGGCAAGGTTTCGATGTGCGGCCGGAAGGCCGTTTGGTGATGCCGGACGGCGACGGCGGCGTGCTGTTTTCACTGTCCACCAATGTCACATTGGCGGAAGACACCACCAGTCGTTTAACGCTGCTGCTGGATGTGCCGGTGGTGGCGCCTGAGCGTGATGGTTTCGGTGCAATGATTGCCTGCGCGCGTTCGCTGTCATCGCGGCTGGATGGCACTGTAGTCGACGACAGCAACCAGCCTTTGTCGGATGCTTCCCTGAATGAAATCGGCGGTCAGATCGAAATCTTCTACGCCGACATGGAAGCAGCAGATATTCCTGCAGGTTCCAACCGGGCCCTGCGTTTGTTTAACTGATTATGCAGCCGGACCTGTTTTCCACGGCATCGAAACAAAGTGCCGCTACGCAGCCGAAAGAAATTCCGGATGCCAGCAATCCGCCTGCACGGGCCGCATGGTTGCGCAGTGAGCTGAATCGCCATAATTACGCCTACCACGTGCTCGACAATCCTTCGGTTCCCGATGCCGAATACGACCAGCTGTTTCGCGAGCTGCAAGCACTAGAGAGCGCACATCCTGAATTACTGGTTTCTGATTCGCCGACGCAACGTGTCGGCGCGTTGGCACTGTCGGCTTTCCCTCCGGTCACGCATTCAGTGCCTATGCTGTCGTTGGGCAACGGCTTTGAAGACGACGATGTGCTTGCCTTCGACAAGCGCGTCAGCGAGGGTTTGAATAGCCAGGAAGAAGTCGAATACGCGACCGAACTGAAGTTCGACGGCCTGGCCATCAATCTGCGTTACGAAGATGGTGTACTGGTGCAGGCGGCAACGCGAGGTGATGGCGCGACCGGTGAAAATGTGACGGCCAATATACGCACCGTACGCGAAATTCCGCTGCGTCTGCATACGAACAATCCGCCCAGGGTGCTGGATGTGCGTGGCGAGGTCATGATGTACAAGGCCGATCTGGCGAAACTGAATGCACGCCAGCGCGACGCCGGCGCAAAAGAGTTTGCCAATCCACGCAATGCAGCGGCCGGCAGCTTGCGCCAGCTCGATTCACGCATTACCGCACAGCGCAGCTTGCGCTTTTTTGCTTACGGCATCGGCTTGCTGGAAGGCGCCGACATGCCGGCATCGCATTCCGCCTTGCTCGACTGGTATGCGGAACTCGGGATTCCGGTGTGCGACGAGCGTGCAGTAGTCAGGGGCGCGCAGGGTCTGCTTGAATTTTATAAAACCACGGGTGAAAAGCGCCCGCAATTGCCGTACGAAATTGACGGCGTGGTGTACAAGGTTAATCGTGTTGATCAGCAACAGCAGCTCGGTTTCGTTTCGCGTGCACCGCGCTTTGCCATCGCGCATAAATTCCCGGCAGAAGAAGCTCTGACGACAGTACAGGATATCGAAGTGCAGGTTGGTCGTACCGGTGCGATTACGCCGGTGGCGCGCCTCGCGCCCGTATTGGTCGGCGGCGTCACCGTGACCAATGCAACGCTGCATAATGAAGATGAAGTACGGCGCAAGGATATCCAGATCGGCGACACGGTGATCGTGCGCCGTGCCGGCGATGTGATTCCGGAAGTGGTGGCGTTTGTGCCGGAACGTCGGCCTGCCAGCGCACGACCGTTCATCATGCCTTCAAGCTGTCCGGTGTGCGGTTCGCCTATCGTGCGGCTGGAAGATGAAGCGATTGCGCGCTGCTCCGGCGGCTGGGTCAAGTGTGCGGCGCAGCGCAAGGGCGGCTTGCTGCATTTCGTCTCGCGTCGCGCGATGGATGTGGAAGGCCTGGGCGATCAACTGGTGGAACAGCTGGTCGACAAGCACATCATCACGACGGCCGCCGATTTGTACAAGCTGGGTTTTCGTGCGCTGGCTGAACTTGAGCGGATGGCAGATAAGTCGGCGCAGAACGTGCTGGATGCACTGGAAAAATCGAAATCGACGACATTGGCGCGCTTTATTTATGCACTGGGTATTCGCCATGTAGGGGAAGCGACGGCCAAGGAGCTGGCGCGTCATTTCGGCAATCTGGATGCCTTGCTGCAGGCATCGGAAGAACAATTGCTGGAGGTGGCAGATATCGGTCCGGTGGTGGCAAAATCCATCATGACTTTTCTGGCCGATCCGCTGAATACCGAATTGATTGAACAATTACAGGCTGCAGGTGTCAGATGGCCCGAACATATTGTCGAGAACAAGCCCAAGCCTTTGGCTGGTAAAACTTTTGTGTTGACCGGTACCTTGCCGACTTTGAGTCGTGATGCTGCGGCTGAAAAAATCGAGGCAGCAGGCGGCAAGGTCGCTGGTTCGGTTTCCAAAAAAACCAGTTATGTCGTTGCCGGCGCGGAAGCGGGCAGCAAGCTGGCCAAGGCAGAAGAGTTGGGCCTGACAATATTGGACGAAGCCGGATTACTTCAATTACTGGATACCAATGAACAAGATTAGAAAAGCCGTTTTCCCTGTTGCCGGTCTGGGCAGTCGTTTTTTACCTGCTACCAAGGCGCAGCCGAAAGAGATGCTGCCGATAGTGGACAAGCCCCTGATCCAGTACGCGGTGGAAGAAGCCGTCGCCGCCGGCATCACGGAAATGGTCTTCATTACCGGCCGCAACAAGCGTGCAATTGAAGATCACTTCGACACTGCATACGAACTGGAAAGCGAACTGGAAGCAGCGGGTAAAACCGCACTGCTGGAGTTTGTACAGAATGTGATTCCCAAGCATGTGAATTGCATTTACATCCGTCAATCTGCACCGCTGGGTCTGGGCCATGCAGTGCTGTGCGCGCGCCCGGTGGTTGGCAACGAACCGTTTGCGGTATTGCTGGCGGATGACTTCATGGATACGCCGGTCGGGACGGCGCCGGTGCTGGCGCAGATGGTTGAAATTTTCGAACGTGAAGGCAGCAGCATTCTTGCCGTGCAGGATGTGCCGCGCGCAGAAACCAGGCAATACGGTATCGTCAGCGCGACGCCGTATCAGGACAGGCTGGAACAGGTCGATGCGATCGTCGAAAAGCCGCAACCGGAAGATGCACCCTCGACGCTGGCGGTGGTCGGGCGTTACATCCTGAGCGGCAGGATATTCGATTACCTGGAAAATGTGAGTCAGGGCGCCGGCGGTGAAATACAGTTGACCGACGGCATTGCGGCGCTGATGCGCGATCAAAAGGTGCTGGCTTACCGTTATGAAGGTCAGCGTTATGATTGTGGTTCCAAGCTGGGTTATCTGAAGGCGATGGTGGCCATGGGGCGCAAGCATCCGGAAACCGGCGCCGCCTTTACAGAATATTTGAAGACACTGAAATGACGGTAAGAGAAATCCTGAAGATGGGCGATCCGCGCTTGCTGCGGGTAGCGGAACCGGTGAAGGAATTCAATACGCCGGAACTCAATGCGCTGATTGCCGATATGTTCGACACCATGCATGCGGCCAATGGCGCAGGCTTGGCTGCACCCCAGATCGGGGTGAATCTGCGTCTGGTGATTTACGGTTTCAAGCAAAATACGCGCTATCCAGATGCACCGCCGGTGCCTGAAACGGTATTGATCAATCCGAAGTTGAGACCGCTTTCATCCGAGCGGGAAGAAGGTTGGGAAGGCTGCCTGTCCGTGCCCGGTTTGCGCGGCGTGGTGCCGCGTTTCAGTTCGCTGCATTATGAAGGTTTCGATCAGTTCGGCAAGGTAATCAGTCGCGATGTCGACGGTTTCCATGCACGCGTGGTGCAGCATGAATGCGATCATCTGGATGGCATCCTGTATCCGATGCGCATCGAGGATTTCAGTCAATTCGGCTATGTCGATGTACTGTTCCCTGAAATGGATCCGAACGAAGACGACTGATCTGCGGGCGTCTTGTCCGGATTTTCATGCGCGTCGTTGCTGCCGTATATTTTCCCGCAGTATTTCCAGTATCTGCAGCGTGTCACGCTGCAGATACGCCCAGAATAAAAGCCTCGAATTCTGCTGCCGGCAAAGGCTTGCTGTAATGATAGCCTTGCGCCTCGTGGCATCCTTCCTCGCGTAGAAAAGCCAGTTGCTCTACCGTTTCAACGCCTTCCGCGATGGTTTGCAAACCGAGGTTTTTTGCCATGCCGATGATGGCGCTGACGATGGCCTTGTCTTCCGCATCGGTGCTGATATCGCGCACGAAGGATTGGTCTATCTTCAGCTTGTAGACCTTGAACTGCTTCAGGCAACTGAGTGAAGAATAACCGGTACCGAAATCATCTATCGACATGCGTACGCCGCGCTCGTGCAAGCTGTTCATCATTGCGATGGCGCCTTGCGGGTCGTGCATCGCCACGCCTTCAGTCAGTTCCAGCTCCAGATATTGCGGTGGAAAATCTTCCTCCTTCAGGATGCGCATGACCAGGTTGGGCAGGCCCGCGTGGCGAAATTGCACGGCGGACAGATTGACCGCCATGATCAACTTATCCAGACCGCGTTGATGCCATTTTTTCGCCTGAGCAACGGCAACGCGCAGTACCCATTCGCCGATTTGCAGAATCAGGCCGCTTTCTTCCGCGATCGGAATGAATTCGGCAGGCGAAATATTTCCCATTTCCGGATGATGCCAGCGCAACAAGGCTTCGGCACCGATTACGTCGCCGTTAATTAACGATATTTGCGGCTGGTAATGCACGTGCAGTTGTTCATGCGCGATCGCCTGCCGCAAGGCATTGAGTACTTGCAGGTAGCGTGTCGAATACGCCTGCATTTCCTGTGTGAACGAACGATAACCGTTGCGGCCTTCCTGTTTGGCGCGATACATGGCGACGTCTGCATTTTTGCACAGCGTTTCAAAATCCATGCCGTCTGCCGGATACACTGCAATGCCGATCGAGGCCATCACGTTGAGTTCGTGCGACCCTATGCGATAGGGTTCGTTGATGGCACGCATCAGCTCCTGCGCTATTTTTTTCGCGCTTTCACGATTGGCGCCGGGCAGCAGCAGGACGAACTCGTCGCCCCCCAGACGCGACAGTGTGTCGTCCCGACGCAGTACAGCGCGCAGGCGTTGCGCCAGTTCGACCAGCAAAGTGTCACCGAGATTGTGGCCGAGCGTGTCGTTGATGTTTTTGAAGTGATCGAGGTCGAGAAACATCACTGCCAGCGTAGCCTGATCCTGTTCCGCCAGCCGCAATGCACGTTGTGCACGCTCGTCGAGCAGCGCGCGATTGGGCAGGCCGGTGAGTACGTCGAAATGCGCCAGCGATTCTATGCGCGCCTGTGCATTTTTCTGGTTGGTGATGTCTTCCTCGATCGCCAGGTAATGCGTGATGCGGCCATCGGCTTCACGTACCGGCGAGACGCGCACCAGATCGATGCGTTCTTCGCCATTGTGGCGACGATTGATGAACTCGCCCTGCCAGCTTTCACCGCGTCCCAGATGCGCCCACATATCGGCATAGGTGGCGCGCGATGTTTTGCCGCTTTTATGCATGTTGGGCTTCTTGCCGATGATGTCGTGCAGCGCATAGCCGGTGTTGGTGCTGAACGTCGTGTTGGCGTACTCGATGGTGCCGTTCAGATCGGTAATGATAATGGCATTCGGACTTTGCTCGACCGCTTGCGACAGCTTGCGCATGAGAGCTTCCGATTGCTTGCGTTCAATCGCAATGGCGAGGAAATGAGCCGCGGTTTCCAGCAGTTGCAGATCCGGCTGGTCCGGATGGAAGGGGGTGCGATGGTAAGCGGTAAACGCTCCCAGTACCTGCGTGCCGGCGGAAAAAATCGGTTCGGAGCAGGACGCGCCCAAGCCCATCTCCTTCGCTTGTTGCCGGAATTTTCCCCAGTTCGGATCGTTGGCAATATCGACGGCGATGGTACGCACGCCGTTGATGACCGCATTGATGCAACCGCCATCAGGGCTGAGCGGCATGCGGTCCAGCGTCGTGATGTAGGAGGTGGGTAGATTGGGTGCGGCACCCAGCAGCAGTTGTTTGTTTTCCTTGTCGTGCAGCATGATGGAACACATGCTGCCAGGGAGGAGTTGCTCGAACTGAAGTACGACATTGAGCAGAATTTCTTGCAGCGGCAGTTCGCTGGTAATCAGCTCCAGCATGAAAACGCGCAAGGTTTTCATCTTCAGCGACTGCCGTCGTTCGGATTCAAGTTCGAAGCGGGCGAGTGCATGATCGATGTCGATTGCCAGTTCGCAGAGCAGGTTTTGCGCGATGTCATCGAAGGCATGGACTGCATCGGCGTACACATTCAGGGTGCCGATTACCTCGCCATTTTTGTGCAGCGGTAGTGCCGCGCAGGCCTGCCAGCCGAAACGGGAGGCCAGGCTGCGCCAGGGCAGTGTGACGGGATCCTGTTGGAAATCCTGGCACCAGAAGGGCTGGTTTTCGCGAAAGGCGATACCGCTCGGGCCATGTCCGTGCGATGAATTTTCTTCTACAGAGATGTGCAGGAGCTTCAGATATTCGGTGCCGCTGCCGTAACAGGTGACGGGAATCAAGTTCTGTCGGTCGTCATCGAGCAACGTGATGAATGCCATCTTTGTGCAACCGAAATCGACGACGTTGCGGCAGATCTGCGCAAACAGTTCGCTTTCGCTTTCGCTGCGTATGATCGCCTGATTGCATCGCATCAGCGATTTGTAGAGCTGGTTGAGGCGCCGGTTTCTCGCGTTGCGTTCTGTGTCCTGCACCTCTTGTTCGATTGGCGCAGCCGGGGGCGGACGGCCGATGATGTCGTTTTTCATTTGCAGACTGGAGTAAGGGGTGGCAGGCCGCCTTTGGACGGATCGCGGGACGATAAGCTAGGATGGTAGCGATTTACAGCAAGTAAATATTGATCCAGAGCAAAACTTCCTTGGAAATCAAGCTCTCAGAACTGCTCGCCTTCTGTCAGATAGCGCCACTCGCCGACCGGCAAATCACCCAGTTTGACGCGGCCTATGCGTACCCGCTTCAAGCCCACCACCTTCAATCCGACGATGTCGCACATGCGGCGGATCTGGCGTTTTTTACCTTCACGCAAAATGAAGCTCAACTGATCTTCGTTTTGCCATTTGACCTGGGCGGGCAGCAGTTTTTTTCCGTCCAGCATCAAACCGTGATTCAGCCGTTGCAGATCCGCCTCGGGCAGTTTTCCCGGCTTGATATATTGCACGCGTACCAGATACTCTTTTTCTACGCTGCTGTTTTCGCCGATCAGATGCTTGGCAATGCGCCCATCCTGCGTCAGCACCAGCAAGCCGACCGAGTCGATATCCAGACGTCCGGCCGGGACCAGGCTGCGCAATTGCGTTGGATGGAATTGCGTAGGCGAGGCGTCTTCTTTCCAGCGACTTTCCGCCTTGACCAGTGCGACTGCCGGTTTGTAGCCATCTTCGGCCTGGCCGCTGACGTAACCCATGGGTTTGTTGATCAGGATGGTGACGCGCTTGGATTGCTCGGCAGCAGCCTGGCGCTCGACGGTGACGCGTTGCGTCGGCAAGATCTTGGTGCCGAGCTCGGACACCACCTTGCCATCGACGCGCACCCAGCCGCGGGCTATCCATTCATCGGCTTCACGGCGTGAACACAGGCCCAGTTCGGACATGCGTTTGGAAAGGCGTAGCGGTTCGGTCATGTTGGTACAGTAATAGTAATTAAAAAGCAGGTTGAAGAATGATGCGGCTATCAAGCCCGCAAGGTGTCGAGCAGATCGGTCTCCAGCTGGATCTGGCTGCGCGGATTGTCCAGCACCGGGCCATCGATCAGGAATACGTCTTCCACGCGTTCGCCCAGCGTCATGATCTTGGCGGTATGCAGATTGACCTTGTACTTCGCAAGCACATTGGCGATCGAGTACAGCAAGCCGTTTCTATCGTTGGCGGAGACCGTCAGCAGATAATAGCGGCCGCGTTCGTCCGGCCGCAAATCAACGGTCGGCGTGGCCGGAAAATTGCGGCACAGCCGCGACAGACGGCCCTTGCTGGGCGCGGGCAGGGCGGTTTGCGCCGTCAATGTTTCGGCCAGTTCGTGTTCGATCAGGCTGATCAGGTCGCGATAATTATCAGCGAACGCCGGTTCCGTAATCAGGAAGGTATCCAGCGCGTAACCATGCTTGGTGGTGTGAATCTTGGCATCGAGAATGCTGAAATTCTTGTGATCGAAATAGCTGCAGATGCGTGCGAACAGATCGGGCTGATCCTTCACGTAGACGGTCACCTGCAAGCCTTCGCCTATCGGCGCCAGCCGGCATTTGACGACCGGCACCGGGCTATCCGTTTTTTCATACAGTACGCGCGTCTGCCATGCAATCTCGTCTGCATCGTGACGCAGGAAGTACACGACGTCGAGTTGCTGCCAGAGTTTTTCATGATCCTTGTCCGACAGGCCGAACAGACGCAGGGTTTTCAGCGCTTCTTCCTGCCGGTTTTTCAGTTCGCGATCGGCCGATGGCGCGTCGCCGTCGAACACGCGCGAGGTCATGTGGTAGAGATCTTCCAGCAGCTTGCCTTTCCATGCATTCCATACTTTAGGACTGGTGCCGCGTATGTCGGCCACCGTTAATAAGTACAGTGCAGTCAAATGCCGTTCATCCTTGACCATTCGGGCGAAATCGGCGATGACGTCGGGGTCGGATAAATCCTGTTTCTGTGCAAACTGCGACATCATCAAATGATGTTCAACCAGGAATACCACCAGCTCGGTGTCTTCTTCCGATAAACCGTGATCGACGCAAAAGACACGCGCGTCTTCCATCCCCAATTGCGAATGATCGCCGCCGCGGCCTTTGGCGATATCGTGAAACAGTGCAGCGATATACAGTAGCCACGGTTGTGAAAAATTGGCGGCGAGCTGGCTGCAAAACGGATATTCGTGCGCATGCTGGCTGAGGAAAAAGCGGCGCACATTGCGCACCACCATCATGATGTGCTGATCTACCGTATAGACGTGAAACAGATCGTGCTGCATCTGGCCGACGATCTTGCGGAAGTTCGGCAGATAGCGTCCGATCACGCTGGTCTCGTTCATGCGGCGCAGCGCATGGGTGATCCCTTGCGGGGCCTGCAGAATTTTCATGAAGAGTGCGCGATTGACCGGATCGCGGCGGAATTTGTTGTCGATCTTGAAGCGTGCATTCCACAGCGAGCGGAAAGTCCGTGCGGTCATGCCCTTGAGTTCCGGGTGCAGGGACAGCAGCAGGAAGACTTCCAGCATGGCCGATGGCGTGGCATCGAAAGTATGATCGTCGGCAATGTCGATGAAGCCGTTGATTTCATTGAAGCGTTCGTTGATCGCGACCGGCGACGTCATCTGCGGGAACAACTGCGCCTCAATGTTTTGCAGCAGGATGGCGTTGAGCTGCGTGACAGCCTTGGCTGCCAGGTAGTAACGCTGCATCAGATATTCGCTGGCGCGCCGGGCATCGGTAGACTTGAATCCTATCGATTCGGCGATGGCAGTCTGGATGTCGAATACCAGTCTGTCCTCGTGCCGGTTGGCGATGATGTGCAGGCGGATGCGCACTTCCTTCAGTGAGCGTTCTTTCTGCTTCAACTGACGCGCTTCAGTCGGCGTGATCAGGCCGCGTTCGGCCAGCTTGGGCCAGGAGTCGCCAAGACCCGCAGCCTTTGCCACCCACAGGATGACTTGCAGATCGCGCAGGCCGCCCGGGCTTTCCTTGCAGTTCGGCTCCAGGCTGTATGGCGTATCTTCGTATTTGGCATGGCGCTGACGCAGTTCCAGCGTCTTGGCCTGAAAGAATGCCTGCGGGTCCATTGCGGCGTCGCAACGTTCCTTGAGCAGTTGAAACTGCGCGCTGTCGCCCATGATCAATCTGGCTTCCAGCAGGCTGGTTTGCACGGTGATGTCGGCTGCCGCTTCGGACAGGCATTCGTCGATAGTGCGTATGCTGTGGCCGATTTCCAGCCCCAGATCCCAGAACAGCTGGATCAGTTCTTCCAGCTTGGCCTGCAGCGCCGCATCGGGGTGCTCGTGCAGCAGAATCAGCACATCCACGTCGGAATAGGGGAACAATTCGCCGCGCCCGTAACCGCCGACGGCGATCAGTGCGGCTGTCGGCGGTAGTTCAAAACTCGCCCACGCCTGCGACAACGCGGCATCGACCTTGTTTTTCAGTTGCGTCAGCAGTTGCTCGGCCTTGCCGTCTACAAGAAAGCGGTCTATGACTGTTTGCCGTTCGGCTTTGAGTTGTTCTTTCAGTGCAAGGGCAAGAGACGGCATGGATGGATCAGGCGTTGGCGGCTTGGACGGCAGTCGGCGGGACGATAAAGGCTGGCGGCGGCGGTGTGCCGGCTGACTGGGTCAGGATTTCATAGCCGGTTTCCGTCACCAGCACCGTATGCTCCCATTGCGCCGACAGGCTGCGATCCTTGGTCTTGATGGTCCAGCCGTCATTCATTTCGCGCACTTCGCGGCGGCCTGCATTGATCATCGGCTCAACCGTGAAGATCATGCCGGCAGCGAGTTTTTCCAGTGTGCCGGGACGGCCGTAGTGCAGCACTTGCGGCTCTTCATGGAACACCTTGCCGATGCCGTGGCCGCAGAATTCGCGCACCACGCTATAACCGGCGTTTTCCGCATGTTGCTGGATGATGTGACCGATATCGCCCAGATGCGCGCCCGGCTTGATCTTCGAGATGCCCAGCCACATGCACTCATAGGTGATCTCACTCAGGCGTTTAGCCAGGATGGATGGCTCGCCGATCAGGAACATGCGGCTGGTGTCGCCGTGATAACCATTCTTGATGACGGTAATGTCCAGATTGACCGAATCGCCGTTCTTCAATACCTTGTCGCCCGGAATGCCGTGGCAGATCACATCGTTGACGGACGTGCAAATTGCCTTGGGATAAGGTGTGTAGCCGGGCGGGCAGTAATTCAGCGGCGCCGGAATCGTGCCTTGTACATTAATCATGTATTCATGGCACAAACGGTCGAGTTCGCCCGTTGTCACGCCGGCTTTTACAAATGGGGTGATGTAGTCGAGTACTTCGGAGCCTAAACGGCCTGCGATGCGCATGCCCTCGATATCTTCTGCTGTTTTAATTGAAATATTGCTCATGGGAAGCTGGAAATGGCTGAAAAGACAGCGTGAAAAAAGTGGCGGATGAAGAATTATAGACGAGCGCACACTTATTCGTCGGGCAAAGTGGCGCGGGACTTGAAACAAGCTGGTATTTTGAGGTAGAATCTCGGGCTTGCCTGGATTGAACTTCAAGCAAAATTTTTTGTAAATCGCGAATCCGCTCGAAAAGGGTGCCCGAATCAGTTCAAAATGATTCCGGTGACTGAGCGAATTCCAGACCCAACCCTGGAGATATTATGTCAGTAACTATGCGTGAAATGCTGGAAGCCGGTGTCCATTTCGGTCACCAAACCCGCTTCTGGAACCCAAAGATGGCCCCTTACATTTTCGGCCATCGCAACAGAATTCATATCGTCAATCTGGAAAAAACCCTGGGCATGTACCAGGAGGCGATGAAGTACATCAAGCAATTGTCTTCCAATCGCGGCACCGTACTGTTCGTTGGCACCAAGCGTCAAGCGCGTGAAACCATTGCCGCTGAAGCAGCGCGCGCCGGCATGCCTTACGTTGATCAACGCTGGTTGGGCGGCATGCTCACCAACTTCAAAACGATCAAGACATCGATCAAGCGTTTGAAAGAACTGGAAGCGCTGGTTGAAGACGGCTCGATGGAAAAACTCAGCAAAAAAGAAGCGCTGATGTTTGAACGCGAAAAAATCAAGCTGGAAAAATCCATCGGCGGCATCAAGGACATGGGCGGTATTCCTGACGCAATTTTCGTGGTTGACGTCGGTTACCACAAAGGCGCGATCACCGAAGCCGCCAAACTGGGCATCCCGGTCATCGGCGTGGTCGATACCAACCACTCGCCAGAAGGCGTGGCTTACATCATTCCAGGCAACGACGATTCGTCCAAAGCGATCATGTTGTACGCTCGTGGCGTGGCTGATGCGATCCTCGAAGGCCGTGCTAGCGCGACCAACGATCTGGTTGAATCGATCAAGGGCGGCGACGACTTCGTTGAGGTCAACGAGCAGGCTTAATACCCTGGCTCTGATGGATTGAGCGTCAGAAATGAAGGGGCAACAGTGGTTCGCCCCTTTTTTTCGAGCGTATTTTGAACGTAATAAGATAGAGGGCGTCAGAACGACGTCCGCTTGTCAGGAATTGTTAGGAGATTGTAATGGCCGTTATTACTGCAGCTATGGTTGGTGAACTGCGCGCGCTTACCGATGCGCCTATGATGGAATGCAAAAAAGCATTGACGGAAGCCGATGGCGATCCAGTCAAGGCAGAAGAAATCCTGCGTGTAAAGCTGGGTAGCAAGGCATCGAAAGCCGCTTCCCGCGTGACCGCTGAAGGCGTTGTTGCTTCATGCGTCGTGGGTAATGTCGGTGCACTGGTGGAAGTCAACTGCGAAACCGATTTCGTTACCAAAAACGATGAGTTCCTGGCGCTGGCAAATGCCTGCGCAAAACTGATCGCCGAACACAATCCGGCTGATCTGGCTGCGCTGGCGGCTTTGCCGCTGGATGGCAAAACCCTGGAAGAAAAACGTGCTGAATTGATCGGCCGTATCGGTGAAAACATGTCGATCCGTCGTTTCGTGCGTTTTGAAACCGCTGGCAAAGTGGCGTCCTATCTGCACGGCACCCGTATCGGCGTGCTGGTTGATTTCGACGCGGCTGACGAACAAGTCGGTAAAGACGTGGCGATGCACATCGCTGCGATGAAGCCGGTTGCCTTGTCGTCGGACGACGTGCCTGCCGATCTGATCGCCAAAGAGCGTTCGGTTGCTGAGTTGAAAGCGGCTGAATCGGGCAAGCCAGCCGAGATCGTTACCAAAATGGTCGAAGGCTCGGTACAGAAATACCTGAAAGAAGTTTCCTTGCTGAATCAGACCTTTGTTAAAAACGACAAGCAAACTGTCGAACAAATGCTGAAAGATACCAAGTCCAGCGTGAAAGCGTTCACGATGTACGTAGTTGGTGAAGGCATCGAGAAAAAGCAGGACGACTTTGCCGCAGAAGTGGCAGCACAAGTCGCAGCAGCAAAACAGGCGTAAGCAAAAAAATCGGGCCGAAAGGCCCGTTTTTTTAACATCATCAAGTATGCTTCGATTTGCCGTCGAATTTCATTTGGCTACCGTGATTAACCGGGTAGCACGCGTCGAAACAACGCATTGAAGTCAGGCAAGATTGAAGTAATTGCAGCGCCTCAAAAAACCGGACAAAACAAGGAATCCAGCCCATGACAACCCCTGCCTACAAACGTGTTCTGCTCAAACTTTCGGGTGAGGCGTTGATGGGAGATGATCCGTATGGCATCAATCGCGCCACCATCGAACGCATGGTGGCGGACGTATCGGAAGTCTCCAGGCTGGGAGTCGAGCTGGCGATCGTGATCGGCGGCGGCAATATTTTTCGTGGCGTTGCGCCCGGCGCAGAAGGCATGGACCGGGCTACAGCCGATTACATGGGTATGCTGGCCACGGTGATGAATTCGCTGGCCCTGGCCGATGCGATGCGCCAGGTGGGCATTACCGCCCGCGTCATGTCGGCGATTGCGATTGAGCAAGTAGTTGAGCCTTATGTGCGTCCCAAGGCTTTGCAATATCTGGAAGAAGGCAAGATCGTGGTGTTTGCTGCCGGTACCGGCAATCCATTCTTTACCACCGATACCGCAGCGGCCTTGCGCGGCGCGGAAATTGGCGCGGAAATCGTGTTGAAGGCGACCAAGGTGGATGGTGTGTACAGTGCCGATCCAAACAAGGACCCGTCCGCAACGCGTTATTCGACCATCACTTTCGATGAAGCCATTTCCAAGCATTTGCAGGTGATGGACGCCACGGCATTTGCACTGTGCCGCGACCAGAAACTGCCGATCAAGGTATTTTCCATCGTCAAACCGGGCGCACTCAAGCGCATCGTCATGGGCGAAGACGAAGGCACGTTGGTCCACGTATAAATTTCACTGAGTTCAATTCAGCGAATTCAATTTCGTTTAACTCGCAGTAGAAGAGGAGAACAGTAATGACTGTTGCAGATGCAAAAAAAATTGCCGATCAAAAAATGCAAAAGTCGATCGAGACTTTAAGGGCAGATTTGGCAAAAGTTCGTACCGGCCGCGCTCACGCCGGCATTCTTGACCATGTGATGGTCGAGTATTACGGCAATCCGACCAACCTGACTCAGGTTGCCAACGTGACGCTGATCGATGCACGTACGATCGGTGTGCAGCCATTTGAAAAGAAAATGGTAGCCGTAGTTGAGAAAGCGATTCGTGACGCTGATCTCGGCCTGAATCCGGCCACGCAGGGCGAAATGATACGTGTGCCGACGCCCCCGTTGACCGAAGAGCGCCGCAAGGAAATGGTCAAGCTGGTCAAGAGCGAAGCCGAAGACGCAAAAATCGCGATCCGGAATATCCGCCGCGACGCCAATGAAACGCTGAAAAAACTCTTGAAGGACAAAGCCTGCTCGGAAGATGACGAACGTCGTGCGCAGGATGAAGTTCAAAAACTGACCGACAAGTTCGTGCTGGAAGTCGACAAGCTGGTCGTCGAAAAAGAAAAAGAAGTGCTGACGGTTTGAGTCGGCTCTTCATATCTTTACCGCCGCTTCATTCATGATGACGTCGAGTTCAACCCAAATCGTGCCGGATGTCTCGCTGGTGCCGCGTCATATCGCCATCATCATGGATGGCAATGGGCGTTGGGCAACCAAGCGTTTCATGCCGCGCGTGGCCGGTCACGTCAAAGGCGTGGAAGCGGTGCGCGGGATCGTCGAGGCGTGCGCGAAGCAGGGCGTGGAATACGTGACCTTCTTTGCGTTCAGCTCGGAAAACTGGCGCCGCCCGGACGACGAGGTGTCGCTGTTGATGCGTTTGTTCATGACAGCGCTGGAACGCGAAGTCTCGAAGATGCATGCAAACGGCATACGTCTGAAAATTGTCGGCGATCTGAGTCGTTTCGATGACAAGCTGCAGAAAATGATTGCCAATGCCGAGCGCAAAACTGCCGCCAACGACAGGTTGACGGTCACTATTTGCGCCAACTACGGCGGGCGCTGGGACATCATGCAGGCGGTCAACAAAATGGCGGCGGCCTATCCGGATGCAGGCGATTTCAGCGAACAGCAGTTGACACCATTCCTGTCGCTGGCTTATGCGCCGGAACCGGATCTGTTCATACGCACTGGCGGCGAAGAACGCATTTCCAATTTTCTGTTGTGGCAACTCGCCTATACCGAACTGTATTTCACGGATACCTACTGGCCGGACTTCGACGCAGCTGCGCTGGAACTGGCGATCTCTTCCTATCAACAGCGCGAGCGGCGCTTTGGCCGCACCAGTGCCCAGGTGAGCGCGCAAATGCCGGTGGCCAAATGCTGAAAACGCGCATCATCACTGCAGTGATTCTGCTGGCAGTGCTGCTATTGGCGATTTTTTCCGGTTCTTTTATCGTTTTTTCCATCCTGACGGCAATTTTCTTTGCCGCTGCGGCATGGGAATGCCTGCGTCTGTTCGGCAATAAATTTCCGGTCGTGGGAGCGGTGCTGTGGACCGTCGCGTTTGCCTATCTTGTGGTGACCGCCAGTTTCAAGCAGAGCGTGCTGCTATACGGCATCTGCGTCGCGATCTGGGCCTTGCGTCTGGTGCCCTCGCTGGCCTTCGGCTTGCCGCCGCTGGATGGCACGCGCAATCGCCTGCTGACCGGAATCTACGGCATTGCAGTGCTGGGTGCATTTGTCGCCATTCTGAGCTTGTACAATCGTTCGGCGCTGTATATGTTTTCGGTGATGACGATCGTCTGGATTGCCGACATCGGCGCCTACTTCAGCGGCAAGGCTTTCGGCAAGCGCAAACTGGCGCCATCGATTTCGCCCGGCAAGTCGTGGGAAGGGGCAATCGGCGGCGGCATACTGGTGCTGCTTGCCAGCGCGGCCACGCTGGCTGTGCCGGCATTGAATGATACGTTTGCGGTGCAGCTTTACCTCACATGGGGCTGGCCGGGTTTTCTGCTGATATTGATATTGATGGTTGCCGCCAGCATTGTCGGCGATCTGTTTGAATCGCAACTCAAGCGCCGTGCCGGCATGAAAGACAGCAGTAGCCTGTTGCCCGGCCATGGCGGCGTACTCGACCGGCTGGATGCCTTGATCCCGACGCTGCCGCTGGCGGTGCTGGTTGCTTACTGGATGTAAGGCTCACATGCAGCAAAAAATGCAGCATATAACCATTCTGGGCTCAACCGGGTCCATAGGCGTATCGACACTGGACGTCGTTGCGCGTCACCCCGATCGTTACCGTGTGCATGCCTTGACGGCGCAAAACAAGGTAGAGGAACTGGCGGCACAATGTGCGCAGTTCCATCCGCATGTGGCGGTCGTCGGCAGCGCTGAAGCGGCGCAAAAACTGCAAGTGCTGTTGCGCGGCCTGGGCTTGCAAACGCAGGTTGAATACGGTCCTGCAGCCTTGTGCGCAGTAGCCAGTGCGCCTGAATGCGATTGCGTGATGGCGGCCATCGTTGGCGGCGCCGGCCTGGCGCCTACGCTGGCGGCAGCGCGTGCCGGCAAAAAAATATTGTTGGCCAACAAGGAAGCGCTGGTCATGTCCGGCCCTTTGCTGATGGAAGCGGTCGCTGCCAGCGGCGCGATCCTGATGCCTATCGACAGCGAACACAATGCGATCTTCCAGTGCATGCCGGCCGCCTTTCATCAACAGCAACGCACGCCGGCGCAGCATGGAATAGAAAAAATTCTGCTGACAGCTTCCGGCGGCCCTTTCCTGAATCGGGCTCTCGATACGCTGGATCAGGTGACCTGCGCCGAAGCGATTGCACATCCAAAATGGGTGATGGGCCGCAAGATTTCGGTGGACTCTGCCACGATGATGAACAAGGGCCTGGAAGTGATAGAGGCGCACTGGCTGTTCGGTGTGCCAGCCGACCGCATCGAAGTGGTGATTCACCCGCAAAGCGTCGTGCATTCGATGGTGTCGTATATCGATGGTTCGGTGCTGGCGCAACTCGGCAATCCGGACATGCGCACGCCGATTGCGCATGCCATGGCATATCCTGAACGCATAGCTTCCGGCGTCGCGCCCATCGACTTGATCAAGATCGCGCAACTTACTTTCGAGCATCCCGATCTGCTCCGATTTCCATGCTTGAAACTGGCGTATGATGCATTGCAGGCGGGCGGCTCTGCACCGGCCATCATGAATGCGGCGAATGAAATTGCCGTGCAGGCCTTTCTTGACGGACGCATCGGTTTTCGCGCCATCGATCAATTGATCGCACGGGTGATGGCGGCCTTGCCGTCCAGTCCCGTAACCGACATCGATACAGTTTTTGAACAGGATAGACGGGCGCGCGACACAGCCGCTTCCTTCATATAAAAATGCATTTTCTCCAGACCCTACTTGCTTTTGCTGTTGTCCTCGGCGTGCTGATTATCGTGCACGAACTCGGGCATTACCTGGTCGCACGCTGGTGCGGCGTCAAAGTTTTGCGTTTTTCCGTTGGCATGGGAAAAGTCGTTTATTCGCGTCGTTTCGGCAAGGATCAGACCGAATGGGCGGTGTCGGTTCTTCCGCTGGGCGGCTACGTCAAGATGCTGGATGCGCGCGAAGGCGATCTGAGCGATGTGTCTGCGGAAGACATGAAGCGCGAATTTACGCGTCAATCGGTGTGGCGCCGGATTGCGATCGTGGCTGCCGGCCCGCTGGCCAATTTCCTGCTGGCGATTTTGCTGTTTGCCGGTTTGTACAGCTATGGCACTCCCGAACCTGCACCGAAACTGCGGGCGCCGGCGGAACAGTCGATAGCGTATCAAGCCGGTGTGCGTGGCGGCGAACTGGTAACGGCTGTCAACGGCGAGCCGATTCAGATCTGGAGCGATTTGCGCTGGCAGATGGTACAGGCGGTGATCAACAAAAAAGCCGTCACGCTGGATGTGGAGCGTGCAGCTGCCGATTCGCATGCCGGCAAAATCATCCGCACCGTAACGATTCCGGTCGACAGTATTTCTGCCGAAGAGCTGGAAGGGGATTTCCTCGTCAAACTCGGCATCGACTTGGCGCGCCCACGGGCGATTCTGGGGCAGGTCGTGCCGGACGGTCCGGCGATGCTGGCTGGCTTGCAATCCGGCGATTTGATCGTTGCCGTGAACGGCGTCGCGATTCCAGACGGCCTGGCCTTTGTCGATACGGTGCGCGCTGCGCCTGGCAAAATGCTGAAGATCGAACTTTTACGAGATGGCAAACCGCTGGCCGTGAATGTGACGCCGGAAGCGGCGGACAAGGATGGCCAGGTTTTCGGCCGCATCAAGGTTGAAGTGCCCATGATGCCGGATATGGTGCTGGCCAGCCACGGACCATTCGCGGCTCTGGCCAAAGGGGTGCAGAAAACCTGGGATACCAGTGCGATGACGCTGAAGATGGTCGGCAAGATGATCGTCGGCGAGGTTTCCTGGAAAAATGTGACAGGTCCGATTACCATCGCCGACTATGCGGGGCAGACTGCGCGTATCGGCCTGGTCAGTTACCTCAGCTTTATCGCCTTTGTCAGCATCAGTCTGGGAGTGATGAATCTGTTGCCCATACCAGTGCTGGATGGCGGTCATTTGCTGTATTATGCTGTGGAAGTTTTGACAGGTCGTCCGGTCTCTGAACGCTTTGGTGCAATTGCCCAGCGTGCGGGGATAGGAATATTGATGACCTTGATGCTGGTGGCAGTCTTCAATGACATCAACCGCCTGATTTCCTGACGGGGCAGGACTGTCCCTGAATCCGAGCCTGACGAATATCTTAATTTACGATAGCCAATGAAATTACATTCAGAGCGTTTCCCTTTGCCGATATTTCGTCGTCACCTTATCGCTGTTGCAGCGTTTGCCTTGTGTTCCGGCTATGCGCAGGCAGCTGATCCCTTCACTGTAAAAGATATCCGCGTTGAAGGCATACAACGTACCGAAGCCGGTACGGTTTTCAGTTACCTGCCGGTGCGGGTAGGCGAAACGTTTACCGATGAAAAAGGTGCGACCGCGATCAAGGCCTTGTATGCTACAGGCTTCTTCAAGGATGTGCGCATCGAAGTCGAGGGCAACGTACTGGTGGTTTTCGTTGAAGAGCGTCCGGCAATTGCCAGCGTTGAGTTTTCCGGCACCAAGGAATTCGATAAAGTCCAGTTGACGAAAGCGCTGAAGGAAATTGGCGTCGGCGAATCGCGCATTTTCGACAAGGCCCTGGTTGATCGCGCAGAGCAGGAACTGAAGCGTCAATACCTGTCGCGTGGCTTGTACGGCGTACTGATCACAACGACAGTGACGCCAGTGGAGCGCAATCGCGTCTCGATCAATTTTGCAGTCGATGAAGGCGATGTCTCGCGCATCAAGAATATCAATATCATCGGCAGCAAGGTATTCAGCGAAAAAGATTTGATCAAGATGCTGAGCCTGCGTACACCGGGCTGGTTTACCTGGTATTCAAAAGCCGATCAGTACTCCAAGCAGAAACTGGCCGGCGATATCGAAACGCTGAAATCCTACTACCAGAATCGCGGCTATATCGAGATGCAGATCGAATCGACCCAGGTCTCGATTTCGCCGGACAAGAAGGATATCTACATCACCATCAATATCAATGAAGGTGAAAAATACACGGTCTCGGACATCAAGCTGGAAGGCGAAATGTTTGGTCGTGAAGCTGAATTGAACTCGCTGCTGCAACTGAAAAAAGGCGATGTCTATTCAGGGGAAAAACTGACTGCGAGCACCAAGAGCATCTCCGAACGCATGGGTAATTTCGGCTATGCATTTGCCAACGTGAATGCAAATCCGAAAATTGATCGCGACAAGAAGGAAGTGGCGTTTACGGTCATGATCGATCCGGGCAAGCGCGTCTATGTGCGCAACATCAATATTGCCGGCAATACGAAAACGCGCGATGAAGTGATTCGTCGCGAATTGCGCCAGTTTGAAAATTCCTGGTACGACGGCGAAAAAATCAAATTGTCGCGCGATCGCGTTGATCGCCTTGATTACTTTACGGACGTTACAATCGAAACGCCGGACGTGCCGGGCAAAACGGATCAGGTAGATATCAATCTGGGAGTGACTGAAAAACCGACAGGCAACATCATGCTGGGCGCAGGTTTTTCCAGTAATGAGAAACTGACCCTTAGCGGCGGAATCAACCAGACCAATGCCTTCGGCAGCGGCAATACGATAGGCGTTGATGTCAACACCAGTCGCCTGAATCGCACCATCGCGGTATCGAGCACGAACCCTTACTTTACCGATGACGGCATTAGCCGCAGCTACCAAGCATTCATTCGCACGACCAGACCGCCCACCATCAATGCCGGCGATTACCGGATTCGTACAACTGGCGGCAATATCAAATTCGGTGTGCCGTTTTCTGAATTCGATACCGTATTTTTCGGTGCAGGTGTCGAGCGGACTGAGGTTGAAGTTTACAAAGGTCTTAGCCCGTCTTACGCGGATAGTCCGGAGGTGTACCAGCGCTATGTAAATAGTATGAAAGGTTTGCCTTTTCCTGCTGATTTTACTGGTTATCCAGATGGAAAGCGCAGTGCCAGTGCTACAGGTATTCCCTTAACTGCAGCGTGGCAACGCGATAACCGCGATAGCGCTTTGGTGCCGACCAAGGGACGCTATCAACGCGCCAATTTTGAAATCTCGCCGGCTGGTGATTCAAATTATTTCCGTACCACTTACCAGCATCAATGGTTCAAGCCTTTATTCGGCGGCAGCACAACGCTGGCCTTGAATGGTGAAATAAATTACGGCAAGGGTCTGGGCGGCAAGGATTACCCTATCTTCAAGAACTTCTATGCCGGCGGTATCGGTTCCGTGCGCGGTTATGAAGGCTCGTCGATCGGGCCGAAGGCGACTAATGGCGATCCATTGGGCGGCTCCTCACGCATCATCGCGAATGCCGAATTGCAATTTCCATTCCCGGGATCGGGCACCGATCGCACCCTGCGCTGGTTTACCTTCTTCGATGCCGGTAATGTGTATGCAGACGGATTCGGTAGCGGCGGCATGAAAACATCGGTGGGTCTCGGCATGAGCTGGGTATCGCCTCTCGGTCCGCTGAAGTTGAGTTTCGGCAAGGCCTTGAACGCGAATACAGATGGTCCGCCTAATCAACGCGACAGAACCCAGGCCTTCCAATTCCAGATGGGTACAGGTTTCTGATCGCTTCAGGCATAATAAGCAGCTGGAAATAGAAATTTGAAACACGGAGATAACTTTGAAGTCGTTTACTAAACTATCAGTGGTATCCAAAGGCCTGACATTATTTGCTGCGGGCATGTTTGTGGTTTCTGGCGTGCAGGCGCAGGACATGAAAGTCGGCGTGGTTAATACCGAACGTATTTTCCGTGAGGCGGCGCCATACAAGGCAGCACAGACCAAGATCGAGCAGGAGTTTGCCAAGCGCCAGAAGGAATTGGAGTCCATGGCGACCCGGGTGAAAAACCTGGCAGACAAACTGGACAAGGACGCTGCCGTACTGTCGGAATCCGACCGTAACAAACGCCAGCGTGAACTGGTGGAAGCGGACAAGGATTTTCAGCGTACGCAACGTGAATTCAAGGAAGATCTGAATCAGCGTCGCAATGAAGAAATGGCGAATGTCATCGATCGTACGAATCGCGTTATCAAGCAGATTGCTGAAGCAGAAAAATACGATCTCGTGTTGCAGGAAGCTGTGTACATCAGTCCGCGTGTCGACATTACCGACAAAGTGCTCAAAGCGCTGAGCAAATAAAATAAAAAGGCAACGATGAGCACTCGGCTGGGAGATTTGGTCGAACGCTTGGGGGGCCGCTTGATAGGCGATGCGGACATTGAAGTTGTCGGCATCGCGCCGTTAGGCGATGCAGATGCGTCGCACATCACGTTTCTTTCCAATCCCAAGTTAAGAGGGCAGGCTGCACAAACGCGTGCGGCCGCTCTGATTTTGTCCGCTGCGGATGACGAGATCGTCGCCGCGAGTTATCAGGGCGCGCGCATCGTCGCCGACAATCCGTATGCCTATTTTGCGCGTGCGGCACAACTGTTTGCCGAATTGCATGCTCATGTAGCGCCAGTGGGGATACATTCGACCGCCAGCGTTGATCCGCAGGCGAAGGTCGCGGCCAGCGCATCCATCGGGCCGCATGTGACGATAGAAGCCGGCGCCATCATTGAAGATGCATGCGTGATTGATGCCGGCTGTTTCATTGGCCGCAATGCGCGTATCGGCGCGGCCACGCATTTTTATCCGCGCGTGACCTTTCTTGCCGGTTGCAGTATCGGCCAGCGTGGCATTGTTCATCCCGGTGCAGTGATAGGCGCGGACGGCTTTGGCTTTGCCAATGAAGGTGGCGCCTGGATCAAGATTCCGCAAACCGGTGTTGTCAGAATAGGTGATGACGTCGAAATCGGTGCGAATACCTCGATCGATCGCGGTGCACTGGCCGATACGGTGATAGAAGACGGCGTCAAGCTCGACAATCAAATTCAGATCGGCCACAACTGCCATATTGGTGCACATACGGCAATGGCCGGTTGCGTCGGCGTGGCAGGCAGTGCGGTGATAGGGAAATATTGCACATTTGGCGGCGCGGCCATGGTGCTGGGACATTTGACGATTGCCGATCGTGTGCATATATCATCCGGTAGCCTGGTGTCCCGTTCGATCAACGAACCTGGGCAATACACAGGATTTTATCCATTGGCAAAAAATGCAGAATGGGAAAAATCTGCAGTGATCGTGCGCAATTTGGCGGCGATGCGTGAGAAAATTCGCGAAATGGAAAAAACCATCAAATCGCTAGGCGATGAACAAGAGTGAAATGCAAGAGTGAGAGACAAGAATGACTAATCAGGAAAACAAAGTGCCGGAAATGAAAACACTCGATATCAACCAGATCAAACAATATTTGCCGCATCGTTACCCGATGCTGCTGGTCGATCGTGTATTGACGTGGGAATCCGGGAAGTCGATTACTGCAATCAAGAATGTCACGGCAAATGAAGAATTCTTCAATGGCCACTTCCCGCACAAGCCGGTCATGCCGGGCGTGCTGATGATAGAAGCGCTGGCGCAAACTGCGGCCTTGCTGTCTTTCCTGACGATGGGACAGAAGCCGGACGACAACAGCGTGGTGTATTTTATCGGCATCGACGGTGCGCGCTTCAAGCGCCCGGTCGAACCGGGCGATCAGCTGAAAATGGAAGTTGAAATTCTGCGCAATGCACGCGGCATCTGGAAATACAAGGCGACTGGCTCGGTAGATGGCCAACTCGCGCTGGAAGCCGAGTTGATGTGCACGATGCGTACCATTAACGATGCGGGTTCGGCTGCGGGACAGTAATGAGCCTGATCCATTCCACCGCGATTGTCGATCCGAAGGCGCAGCTCGATACTTCGGTTGAGGTCGGTGCGTATTCCGTCATCGGTCCGCATGTAAAGATAGACGCAGGCAGCAAGATCGGTCCGCATGTGGTGGTGGAAGGACATACCACCATAGGTCGCGACAATACGATCTTCCAGTTTGCCTCCATCGGCGCTGCACCGCAGGACAAGAAATATGCGGGCGAGCCGACGCAGCTCTCCATCGGTGATCGCAATACCATACGCGAATTCGTCACCATCAATCTGGGTACCACGCAGGACGCCAATATCACGCGTCTGGGCAGCGACAACTGGATCATGGCCTACGTCCATATTGCGCACGATTGCCAGCTTGGCGACAACATCATTCTTGCCAACAATGCGACGCTGGCCGGCCATGTGCATCTGGAAGACTGGGTATTCCTCGGCGGTTTCACTTCAGTGCATCAATTCTGTCGTATCGGTGCGCATGCGATGACGGCCTTTACTGCCGCCGTCAGCCAGGATATTCCTCCTTTCGTGACGGCAGCCGGCAATCGCGCAGTACCGGCCGGTATCAATAGCGAAGGCTTGAAGCGACGCGGGTTCAGCAGCGAGCAGATCATGGCGATCAAGCGCGGCTATAAAATCATCTATCGCGCCAATCTGCCGCTCGAAGAAGCCAAGGCGGCTTTGCTGGCGGAAGAAAACAAATCGCCTGACGCTGCTCCCTATCTGCGCCAGTTGCGGACCTTCATAGAAACATCCCCACGTGGCATCATCCGCTGACCTTGCAGGCAGGACTGCGATAGCAATGGTTGCCGGCGAGACCTCCGGCGACTTGCTGGCGGGTCGCCTGCTCTCCGGTTTACGCCCGCAATTGCCGGATGCCCTGATGCACGGCATAGGTGGCCCCAACATGGCGCAGCATGGTTTTGTCAGTGACTTCCCGATGGAAAAACTGTCGGTGCGCGGCCTGTTTGAAGTGCTCGCACATTACCGGGAAATCAAGGGCATACAAATTGCGTTGCGCGACCAGCTGCTGGCCGAACGGCCTGCGGTCTTCATCGGTGTCGACGCACCGGATTTCAATCTCGGGCTCGAAGCGCAACTGAAGAGTGCCGGCATACCCACCATGCATTTCATCGGCCCCTCGATCTGGGCCTGGCGTGGCGGGCGCATCAAGAAAATTGCGCGGGCGGTGTCGCACATGCTGGTGATTTTTCCCTTCGAGGAAGAGCTGTATCGTCAGGCCGGAATTCCGGCAACTTACGTCGGCCATCCGCTGGCGCAAGTGATCCCGATGGAGCCGGATCAGGCCGCTGCACGTGTGGCGCTGGACTTGCCTGCACATGTGCCTGTTGTAGCGCTGTTGCCGGGCAGCCGGATGTCCGAGCTGAAATACAACGCAGTGGCTTTTGTGGCGGCAGCCAAACTATTGCTGCAACGCGATTCGTCGCTGCAGTTTGTCGCGCCCATGGCTGGCGAGGCGCAGCATCGCTACTTTAATGAACTCATTGCGCAGGCCGGTTTGCAGGATGTGCAGATCAAGGTCATAGACGGACAATCGCATCGCGCACTGGCAGCGGCAGATGCAGTCATGGTGGCATCCGGCACGGCTTCGCTGGAAGTCGCCCTGTTCAAGAAGCCGATGGTGATTGCCTACAAAATGATGCGCGCATCCTGGTATGTGTTGCGCCATATGGGCTATCAACCATGGATAGGCTTGCCGAATATTCTGGCACAGGAATTTCTGGTGCCGGAACTGTTACAGGATGCTGCTACACCGCAGGCTCTGGCCGATGCCTTGTGGCAGCAATTGCAGGATGGCACACATCGCGATTACCTGCAGCGCCGCTTCACTGAAATGCACCACACGCTATTGCGCGATACCGCCGGCGAAAGCGCACGCGCGGTACTCGAATTGATTGCGCAATCGCCGCGTCGCGCCTGAAGTCATGGCATTTACTGCAATAGAATTTAAAAGACCGTCATGACAATAAAAAACGATACCAATCTTTCCTTGTTCAGCAGTCTGGATGAGGATGTCATCTGTGGTGTCGATGAGGCGGGGCGTGGACCTTTGGCTGGCCCGGTATTCGCAGCTGCGGTCATTCTCGATCCGATGCGGCCGATAGACGGTTTGCGCGATTCCAAAAAATTAAGCGAAGTGCGACGCGATGCGCTGGCGATTGATATCAAGGCACATGCATTGTCATGGTCGATTGCGCAATGTTCGGAAGAAGAAATCGATAGCCTGAATATTCTGCAGGCAACGATGTTGGCGATGCGGCGTGCGGTGGAAGGCTTGCACATACAGCCGACGCTGGCGCTGATAGATGGTAATCGCTGTCCGGTGATGACCGTGCGCGCAGAAGCGATCATCAAGGGCGATGACAAGGTCCAGGCGATTTCAGCCGCATCGATCCTGGCGAAAACAGCGCGTGATCACGCTCTGGGATTGCTGCATATTGCATACCCGCATTACGCCTTCGATCAGCACAAGGGTTATCCTACGGCTTTGCATCTGGAGCGCCTGCGCGAGCATGGCGTGTCGCCTGTGCATCGCAAATCGTATGCGCCGGTGCGTGCCTTGCTGGCTAGCGCAGTTGCGAATGACAAACGCTGAACCATCATGACGACCAAAATCATTTCATCGCGCGACAATCCGCTCTACAAGGAGTTGAAGCATCTCGCCACCAGTTCGCAGGCGCGCCGCAAGGCTGGGCGCACTTTGCTCGACGGTATACATCTGTGCGAAGCGTATCTGCAGCAGGTCGGTCTGCCGCCACTGTGCATTGCGAGTGAAACAGCGCTGCTCAACGGCGAAGTGACGGTGATCGTCCAGCAGTGCAGCGATAGCCACACGCAATGCATCGTGTTGCCGGATGCCTTGTTCCACGCGTTAAGCCAGGTTGAACATGGCATCGATATCCTGTTCGTCATCGATACGCCGGAACTGACAGAACCGCAGCGTTTGCTGCAGTCTGCAGTTTTGCTGGACAAGGTGCAGGACCCGGGTAATTTCGGTTCCATCGTGCGTAGCGCGGCGGCAGCAGGCATCAAGCAGGTATTCTGCAGCGCCGGAACGACCTTTGCCTGGTCGCCCAAGGTCATGCGCGCCGGCATGGGTGCACATTTTTTGATCGAAATTTTTGAAAACGTCGATCTCGATGCCTTGATCGTGCGTGCCGATATTCCTGTCATCGCCACCAGTTCACATGCAGAAAAGCGGCTCTACGATCTGGATCTGACGCAGCCGGTTGCCTGGCTGTTCGGACATGAAGGACAGGGCGTGACTGAACATTTACTGGCGCTGGCGACGCATCAGATCACGATACCGCATCTGGGCGCGATCGAGTCGTTGAACGTGGCTGCCAGTTCGGCAGTGTGCTTCTTCGAGCAGGTGCGCCAGCAAACTTCACACTAGTTTTTTCAATCCGGGCGTTGTTCGGATTTGATTTCCTGCAGAATAGTCGCGGAAATTTCTTCAATCGACTTGGTGGTCGATGACATCCAGCGTATGCCTTCGCGACGCATCATTTTTTCCGCTTCATTGATTTCGTAACGGCAGTTTGCCAGCGCCGCATATTTGCTGCCGGGCAGGCGCTCGTTGCGGATTTCTGCCAGCCGGTCGGCAGCAATCGAGAGACCGAAGATCTTGCTCTTGTATGCCAGCAGATCGCCAGGCAATTTTTCCCGCGCAAAATCATCGGGTATCAAAGGATAGTTTGCTGCCTTGATGCCATATTGCATCGCCAGAAAAAGACTGGTTGGCGTTTTGCCGGAACGCGAGACGCCGACCAGTATCACATCCGCTTCCGCCAGATTCTTGTTCGACTGTCCATCGTCGTGTGCCAGAGAAAAATTGATGGCTTCGATCCGGTTTTTGTATTCCTCGGAATCGGTGCTGGTATGGCTGCGGCCTATCGTATGCGTCGATTTCACACCCAGTTCCTGTTCCAGCGGTTCGACGAAAGTCTGGATCAAATCCATGTGCATACCTTTGGATTGCCGGACTACTTTGGATAAATCCGCTTTGACCAAAGTCGAAAAAATAATCGGGCGCTGCCCATCGAGCGCAAATGCATCGTTTATTTTGCGCAGTGCATCATGCGCTTTGTCCAGCGTATCGATGAAAGGAAGGCGGATCTGTTTGAAGCGCAAATCGAATTGCGTCAATACCGAATGACCAAAGGTTTCGGCAGTGATGCCAGTGCCGTCGGAAATGAAAAAAACGGTGCGTGCGCTGGGCGTAGAATGATTTGCAGGAGTGGACATGGATGAAATGTAAGCCTGATGTAAGTTAAAAAAATGCTGCGCTGCGATGCGCATCGCGACGGGATTCGGTAAAATGGCGGCCAATAGCTGTTTTTATCCAAGGCCGCTCTCGAAGAATAACAAAAACTGTAGCCTCAGAAAGGCACGCATGAAGATTTCTTGTCATCAAAGCAGAGGTTGTTATGTCGAACGTTGTAAACACTGGTATTAAGCATGACCAGGTAGCAGAAGGAAATTACGTCATTTCCTTCGAACATCTACGGATGTCTGATGTGGACTCGGTGGGAGGTAAAAACTCTTCATTGGGAGAAATGATCAGCCAGCTTGCAGAAGCAGGCGTGCGGGTGCCGGGCGGTTTTGCCACCACGGCACAGGCATTTCGGGATTTTCTAGAACATAGCGAAGGCGGCGGGCTGAGCCTGGCGCAACGCATTGCCGATCGGCTTGCCGATTTGAATACCGACGACGTCCGTGCGCTGGCACAGGCTGGCGCCGAGATTCGGCTATGGATCGTGGAAACGCCGTTTCAGCCGCGACTCCTAAACGAAATCACGCAGTACTATCAAAAACTTTCCGCTGACTCATCCAAGGAAATGTCGTTTGCCGTGCGTTCTTCCGCGACCGCTGAAGATTTGCCGGACGCGTCGTTTGCCGGCCAGCAGGAAACTTTCCTCAACGTCGTCGGCATCGAGAATGTGCTGGAAGCCATCAAGCATGTGTTCGCTTCGCTGTACAACGACCGCGCCATTTCCTATCGCGTGCACAAGGGCTTCACGCATGCCGAAGTAGCCTTGTCGGCCGGTGTGCAGCGCATGGTGCGTTCCGATCTGGGTTCTGCCGGTGTGATGTTTACACTGGATACCGAATCCGGTTTTACGGATGTGGTTTTCATCACTTCCAGCTACGGCCTGGGTGAAACAGTGGTGCAGGGTGCCGTCAATCCTGACGAATTCTATGTGCACAAGCCGATGCTGGAACAAGGCAAACTGCCTATCATCCGTCGCAATATCGGTTCCAAACTGATCAAGATGGAATTCACTGCCGAAGCGAAAGCAGGGCACTCAGTGCAGACCGTCGATGTACCTATCGGCATGCGCAATCGCTATTCGCTGACCGATGAAGAAATCGTGCAACTGGCAAAGTACGCCGTCATCATTGAAAAACACTACGGTCGCCCTATGGATATCGAATGGGGCAAGGACGGTCTGGATGGCCAGCTCTACATCCTGCAAGCGCGTCCGGAAACCGTCAAGTCGCAGCAAAAGCCGACTGATGTGCAGCAACGCTTCAAGATGAAAGGCAGCGGCACCGTATTGACCGTCGGTCGTGCCATTGGCCAGAAGATCGGCGCCGGTCCGGTGCGTGTGATTCTCGACGCGGCAGATATGGAGCGCGTACAACCGGGCGACGTACTGGTCGCTGACATGACTGATCCTAACTGGGAACCGGTCATGAAACGCGCCTCCGCCATCATTACCAATCGCGGCGGCCGTACCTGTCACGCAGCGATCATCGCGCGTGAACTGGGTGTGCCTGCTGTTGTTGGTTGCGGTGACGCAACCGAGCTGTTGAAGGATGGCGCGCTGGTCACGGTGTCTTGCGCTGAAGGCGACGAAGGCAAAGTCTACGACGGCTTGCTGGAATCCGAAGTGACAGAGATCGCACGCGGCGATTTGCCTGAACTGCCATTGAAGATCACGCTCAACGTCGGCAATCCTCAGCTCGCGTTTGACTTCCAGTCGATTCCCAATGCAGGTGTCGGTTTGGCTCGCCTGGAATTCATCATCAACAACAATATCGGCGTACATCCAAAAGCCATTCTGGAATATCCGAACATTGATCCGGATTTGAAGAAGGCAGTGGAATCGGTCGCACGCGGCCATGCGTCGCCGAAGGCTTTTTATATCGACAAACTGGCGGAAGGCATTGCCACCATCGGTGCCGCATTCTGGCCGAAGCCGGTGATTGTGCGTCTGTCGGATTTCAAATCGAACGAGTACAAGAAGTTGATCGGCGGTTCGCGTTACGAGCCGGATGAAGAAAATCCTATGCTGGGTTTCCGCGGTGTCGCGCGTTACCTGGCGCCGGATTTTGCCGAATCGTTCGAGATGGAATGCAAGGCGATGAAACGCGTGCGCGATGAAATGGGACTGACCAACGTCGAGATCATGGTGCCGTTTGTACGTACCCTGGGCCAGGCTGAAAAAGTCATCGACCTGCTGGCGAAGAATGGTTTGAAACGCGGCGAGAACGGCTTGCGCATCATCATGATGTGCGAAGTCCCATCGAATGCCATTCTGGCGGAAGAGTTCCTGAATTACTTCGACGGCTTCTCTATCGGTTCCAACGATTTGACGCAGTTGACGCTGGGTCTGGATCGTGACTCCGGCATGGAAATTCTGGCGGCCGATTTCGACGAGCGCGATCCCGCAGTATTGGCCTTGTTCTCGCGTGCGATTGCTGCATGCCGCAAGCAGGGAAAATACGTGGGTATTTGCGGTCAGGGGCCATCGGATCATCCGGATTTTGCAGAGTGGCTGATGAAGGAAGGCATTACTTCGCTTTCACTCAATCCCGATTCCGTCATCGAAACATGGCAGAACCTGGCTAAACGTCTGTAAAAAAATAGTGATGATGGTCGGGTGCTTAAATTATTTTCCAACACAGTTTTTTAGACTAGACTGTGGACACCCGACCGGATAACACTGAACAAGCTTTATCGTGGTTTATCAACCCTCGTTGCTCTCCGGACTGCGAGGGTTTTTTGCTTAATAAACAAAGGAATGCGTAAAGGAATGCTGATGACGGACTGGATGATTTGGTTTGCGGTGGCATGCGTGTTGATCATATTGGAGATGGCAACCGGCACCTTTTATCTATTGATGATTGCCATCGGCGCTGCAGCAGGCGGTATCGCTGCACTGAGCGCCGCAAGCGGCACATGGCAATGCATATTGGCGGCAGTGATTGCAGCGGTCGCTACATTTGCCTTGCGCCGCAGTCGTTTTGGCCGGACGGAAAATCTGGACGCATCGCGTGATCCCGGCGTGAATCTGGATATCGGACAAACGCTGGAAGTCGCAGAGTGGCGCCATGTACCGGGCGCAGCCAGCAGCGCGCGCGTTATGTATCGCGGTGCCTTGTGGGATGTTGATTTAGCCAGCGACGGCACGGCAGTAGCTGGTCAATTCCGGATTCAGGAAGTGCAGGGCAATCGTTTGATTGTCATCAATAGCAATGCGACGGATAGTTAGACCTCCCGTTTCGCAGATCAGATAAAGTACGACCCAATCGCAACATACCAAGGAGTTCCCATGTTCGGTACTACCAGCAGCACCATCATTTTTTTGCTCTTCGTCGTGATTGTTTTTGTCGTCAAGACGATCAACGTCGTGCCGCAACAGCACGCCTGGGTCGTTGAGCGCCTGGGTAAATATCACGCCACGCTGGGCCCTGGCCTGAAGATCGTGCTGCCCTTCATCGATCGCATCGCCTACAAGCATTCGTTGAAGGAAATTCCACTCGATGTGCCCATGCAAGTCTGTATCACCAAGGACAATACGCAACTCGAAGTCGACGGGATTCTGTATTTCCAGGTGACCGATCCCATGCGTGCATCGTACGGTTCATCGAATTACATTTCGGCGATTTCGCAACTGGCGCAAACGACTTTGCGTTCGGTTATCGGCCGCATGGAACTGGACAAAACCTTTGAAGAGCGCGACTTGATCAATCACAGTGTGGTTGGCGCGGTCGATGAGTCGGCCTCGAACTGGGGAGTGAAAGTCTTGCGTTACGAGATCAAGGATCTGACCCCGCCGCGTGAAATTTTGCATGCAATGCAATCACAGATCACTGCCGAACGCGAGAAGCGCGCACTGATCGCAGCGTCGGAAGGACGCAAGCAGGAGCAGATCAATATTGCTACCGGTGAACGCGAGGCATCGATTGCCCGTTCGGAAGGCGAGAAGCAGGCGGCGATCAATCGTGCGCAGGGTGAGGCATCGGCGATTCTGTCTATTGCGGAGGCAACTGCCGAGGCCATACGCAAAACTGCGTCGGCGATACGCGAGCCGGGCGGCTCGGATGCCGTGAATCTGAAAGTGGCCGAGCAGTATGTCGAAGCATTCGGCAAGCTGGCGAAGACCAATAATTCCATCATCATTCCAGCCAATCTGGGCGATATGGGCGGACTGATTGCAACGGCCATGCAGGTTGTGAAATCGCAGGGCTCGCAAATCAAGTCCTGAGTATGGAGAAACGGCCGGAAGACGGTCGACGAAATTCAAAACGGCGCTGCAGAGCGCCGTTTTTTATCGTCGGTTCTGTTTCATCACCGCCTGAATTTCGCGTTGCGTATCGCGCTGTTTTTCGCTATCGCGCTTGTCGTGCTGTTTCTTGCCTTTCGCCAGCCCGATCTCGCACTTGATATAGCCTTTCTGATAGTGCAGATTCAGCGGCACCAGTGTGTAGCCGGCGCGCTCAACCTTGATCGACAATTTTTTGATCTCGTCGGCTTTCAGCAGCAGCTTGCGCGTGCGCACCGGATCGGGCGTGACGTGTGTGGAGGCGGAGGCCAGGGGACTGATATGCGCACCGAAGAGGAAAATTTCTTCATTGCGTACGATCACGTATGCCTCTTTCAATTGCGAGCGTCCGGCGCGTATGGCCTTGACTTCCCAACCCTGCAATACGATGCCGGCCTCGAAGCGCTCCTCGACAAAATAATCGTGGAATGCTTTTCTGTTATCAACAATGCTCATGAGTTTCGGCTAATGGTCGGTTAAAATGGCAACTCTGCGATTCTATCAAACGGTTCCTATTCGATGGCAGTAGTGCACAAAACAGTTTTGCTGGGTTACAGCGCCGAACAGATGTTCACGCTGGTTGATCGGGTCGAGGATTATCCTCAATTCCTGCCATGGTGCGGAGGAATAGATGTCAAACAGCGGGAAGAGGGTAAGCTGGTGGCGAGCATCATGATCAATTATCACGGGATCAAGCAAAGTTTCACCACCGAGAACACGACGGTGCGGCCGGTGTCGATGACCATGCGTTTGCTGGAAGGGCCGTTCAAGGAATTGCATGGCACCTGGACTTTCAAGCCCTTGCGTGAAGATGCCTGCAAGATTGAATTCGATTTGCAGTATGAATTTTCCAATCGTCTGATCGAATCCATTATCGGGCCGGTGTTCAACATGATTGCGACCAGCTTTGTCGATTCATTCAGCAAGCGGGCGGAAGAAGTCTATGGCTGACGATATGAGCAATGCCCCTGCCGTCATCCATATCCAGATCTGCTACGCCAGAGAGGATAAGCAGTTTTTGCTGGATCAGACGGTGCCGTCCGGTACGACGATCCAGCAGGCAATTCAGGGGAGTGGAATTATCCAGCTGGCGCCGGAAATCGATGTGAGCGTCTGGCGTGTAGGTATTTACAGCAAATTGAAAACGCTGGATACCGTGCTGCACGAACACGACAGGGTGGAAATTTACCGGCCCCTGATCGCCGATCCAAAAGACTCCCGGCGCAAGCGCGCCGAAAGTCGGGACGTCAAAAAGAAGGCCTGACAGACCTGCCGGTTTCAGCGGCCGGTTTTGGTCAAAATCTCAAACCTTATTTGCATTCTTCCAGCGCGCGTTTGTTTTCACGCATTTCCTGCACCCGTTCCTCATCGCTCAGATAGTCACGTTCGCCGGACGTATCCATACGGCTGATGCGCTGGCCCGAATCCAGCACGCGCTTGTAATTGCCAGCCTGTTCGCAGTTTTTCTTTTTGTCGGCGGCAGCCTGTTTTTTTGCTTCGGCTTCCTTGTCCTTTTCCGCTTGCTGTGCACGGCGTTTCTGGAAGTCGGCGTTCTTTTCAGTGATGGTTTGCGGGCCTTTTTTTGCCGCTTCGCCATCTTTTTCAGTTTCTTCGGCCGGTTTTGCCGGCGTGCTGACTGGCGTCAGGCCCTTTGGCGATTTGAGAATTTTGCTGTTCGGCACCGATGCGGGTGGCGGTGTGTCGGAATACTGTTTGTTGCCTTTGTCATCCAGCCAGACATATTGAGCCATGGCTGCGCTGGTGCATCCGGCGAGCAAAATGGCGACAGCAAGGCGTTTCAAACCGGGTGCATGCATGGTGTGTCCTTAAAGGAAGGCGGAATAAATACTTGTGCGATTTCGCCATGCTTCCTGCCATCTGTCAATGCATAGGCTGGGTTTGCCGTAAATCTTGTCGCAAGGGCGGGACGCGGCAAGCGGATTTCTGTATAATTCGGTTTTGCGCCAATAGGAAAACACTATGCGTTTATTACAAAAAGCACTCACATTCGATGACGTGCTGCTGGTTCCGGCTTATTCCGACATTCTCCCTAAAGATACTTCTCTTGTTACGCGCCTGACGCGCAACATCACGTTGAATATCCCCTTGCTGTCTGCAGCGATGGATACCGTGACCGAAGCGCGCCTTGCCATTGCGATGGCCCAGGAAGGCGGTATCGGCATTATTCACAAGAATCTGACTGCCGCCGAACAGGCGCGCGAAGTCGCCAAAGTCAAGCGTTTTGAGTCCGGCGTGGTGCGCGATCCGATCACGATTCCTCCCAATACCAAGATCCGCGATGTGATGGCGCTGTCGCAGCAACATGGCATCAGCGGTTTCCCGGTTGTGGAAGGCAAGAATGTCGTCGGCATCATCACCAACCGCGATCTGCGTTTTGAAAACGAACTGGATGCGCCGGTCAGCAGCAAGATGACGCCCAAGGAAAAACTGGTGTTCGTGCCTGAAGGTGCGGATCTGGTGGAAGCCAAACGTCTGATGAACAAGTACCGTCTGGAGCGCGTGCTGGTCGTCAACGACGCGTTTGAGTTGCGTGGGCTGATTACCGCTAAGGATATTCAAAAGGCGACCGAGCATCCGCTGGCATCCAAAGACAGCCAGGGCAAGTTGCGCGTCGGTGCCGCAGTCGGTGTCGGTGCAGACAACGACGAGCGCGTCGATCTGCTGGTCAAGGCTGGTGTGGACGTGATCGTGGTCGATACTGCGCACGGCCATTCCAAAGGCGTGCTGGATCGCGTGCGCTGGATCAAGGATAACTACAAGGGCGTGGATGTCATCGGTGGCAATATTGCGACTGCTGCTGCTGCGCTGGCTCTGGTTGAACATGGTGCGGATGGCGTCAAAGTCGGCATCGGTCCAGGTTCGATTTGCACCACGCGTATCGTCGCCGGCGTCGGCGTGCCGCAAATTACTGCCATTTCCAATGTGGCGGAAGCGCTCAAGGGTACCGGCGTACCGTGTATCGCTGATGGCGGCATTCGCTTTTCCGGCGATATCTCCAAGGCATTGGCCGCAGGCGCATCGACCGTGATGATGGGCAGCATGTTTGCCGGCACCGATGAAGCGCCAGGCGAAGTGATTCTGTTTCAGGGCCGTAGCTATAAGGCTTACCGCGGCATGGGCAGTCTGGGTGCGATGGCGGATGGTTCAGCTGATCGTTACTTCCAGGACCCGGCGAATAACGTCGACAAGTTCGTACCGGAAGGTATCGAAGGTCGTGTTGCCTACAAAGGCAGCATGGTCACGATTCTGTATCAACTGGTGGGCGGCGTCCGTTCAACCATGGGTTACTGCGGTTGCGCGACGATAGACGCTTTCCGTGAAGCGGCAGAGTTCGTGGAAATCACCTCGGCGGGCATGAGCGAATCGCATGTGCACAACGTGCAGATCACGAAGGAAGCGCCGAACTATCGCGCTGACTAAGATCGTGTTGCGGCAGGCGAATGAAATGACGGTAGCAGGCAGGGTGGAGCACGAGGATCTTGTGCAGACGATTGCGCGTATCGAGCGGCTGGGTAAAGGTCTGTTCGGCGTTACTGCCTGTGTCGTGCAACTGCATGCTGCGGATGAGATGCTGGCCGAAACGGCTTTTGCCTCGTCAGCGCATCGTTTCTGCGCCGATCTGCCTTTAGGCGAGGTCTTGCAACTAATGCCCGAGAAAGCATCGCCTTTCAGCCCTGCGCTGGGCAAGGTCGATAATTTCGAGGTGCGGTTTTGTGCCCTGCAGCCTTTGCGCGATCGCGCCGGCAATGTTGTCGGCAGGGTAGTGCTGATACATGAGCGCTCGCGCGCTTTCACATCCGGCGATGGACACTGGATGGCGGATCTGGCGGCGCTAATCGAGCGGGAATTGCACTTCTCCGGATTTTCCGCTGATGCACCCCGCACCGGGTCCTGATCTGAAAATTAACTGTTCCACATTGAAACGCTAAGCCATTTATCTCATGCATTCGAAAATTCTCATCCTCGATTTCGGTTCCCAGGTCACCCAACTGATCGCACGTCGCGTGCGCGATTCCGGTGTTTTTTCCGAAGTCTATCCGTATGACGTCAGCGATGAATTCGTGCGCAATTACGGCGCAGCCGGCGTGATTCTGTCGGGCGGTCCGAACTCGGTGATCGAGGGCGACGAGTCGCCACGCGTACCGCAAGCCGTATTTGAACTGGGCGTGCCTGTGCTGGGAATCTGTTACGGCATGCAGGCGATGGCGGAGCAACTGGGCGGCAAGGTCGAAAATGGCACCGTTCGCGAATTCGGTTACGCCGAAGTGCGCGCACATGGTCACACCGCACTGCTGAAAGACATCAGCGACTTCACCACGGCTGAAGGTCATGGCATGCTGAAGGTCTGGATGAGTCATGGCGACAAGGTCAATGAAATGCCGCCCGGCTTCAAGCTGATGGCATCGACGCCAAATTGCCCGATTGCCGGCATGGCCGACGAAGCGCGCCGCATGTATGCATTCCAGTTCCATCCGGAAGTCACGCATACGCTGCAGGGCAAGGCCATCATCGCGCGCTTCGTGCACGATATCTGCGGCTGCAAATCGGACTGGAACATGCCCGACTATATTGCTGAAGCGGTTGAAAAAATTCGCCAGCAGGTCGGCAGCGATGAAGTCATTCTCGGCTTGTCCGGCGGTGTGGACAGCAGCGTTGCTGCGGCACTGATCCATCGCGCCATCGGCGACCAGCTGACGTGCGTATTTGTCGATCACGGCTTGCTGCGTCTCGATGAAGGCAAGATGGTGATGGACATGTTCGCCGACAATCTGGGTGTCAACGTGATTCGTATCGATGCAGTCGATCAGTTCATGGGCCATCTGGCCGGCGTGACCGATCCGGAAGCCAAGCGCAAGATCATCGGCCGCGAATTCGTGGAAGTGTTCCAGGTCGAAGCAGGCAAACGCAAGAATGCGAAGTGGCTGGCACAAGGCACGATTTATCCGGACGTGATTGAAAGCGCAGGCAAGGGCAAGAAGGGGCACACCATCAAGAGCCACCACAATGTCGGCGGCTTGCCTGAGACATTGAACCTGCAATTGCTGGAACCACTGCGCGAATTGTTCAAGGATGAAGTGCGTCAGTTGGGCGTGGCGCTCGGCCTGCCGCACGATATGGTGTATCGCCATCCTTTCCCCGGTCCTGGCCTGGGCGTGCGCATACTCGGCGAAGTGAAAAAGGAATTTGCTGATCTGCTGCGCCGTGCCGATGCGATCTTTATCGAAGAACTGCGCAATACGCCATATGTGCTGGCGGCCGGCGCCTCGGAAGCAACCGACAACGGGATTCCGCATCGCAATTGGTACGACGCAACCAGCCAGGCCTTCGCGGTATTTTTGCCGGTGAAGTCGGTCGGCGTGATGGGCGATGGCCGTACCTATGAATACGTGGTGGCCTTGCGTGCAGTGCAGACGCAGGATTTCATGACGGCGCACTGGGCGCATTTACCATACGATCTGCTCGGCAAGGTTTCCAACCGCATCATCAATGAAGTACGCGGCATTAACCGCGTGGTGTACGACATTTCCGGCAAGCCGCCGGCCACGATCGAGTGGGAATAAACGCTTTCCTTCCGCGCGCATTCGGCGCGGAGAAAAGCATCATGTAGTTCCTGACGCCATCCTCATCGGATGGCGTTTGCGTTTACCAGGAATGTTTACCAGCAATTCCGGGAAAATTAATCCTTGAGCCCGAGTCGCCGTGCCAGCTTGTGCAGATTGCTTGCATCCACATCCAGTTGCCGCGCTGCCTGCGCCCAGCTGCCGCCATTGGCATCCAGCGCCTGCTGAATGGATTGGCGCTCACATGTTGCTACCGCGTCGCGCAGAGACGATATGGCGAGTGGAATGCCGGGTGCCGTTGCCTGAGACGCCAGTGCTGGCGGCAATTCCAGTGCATCCAGATCAAGCAGCTCTGCTTCCAGTGTGATGATGTCGTTGCGATTGACACCACGACTGAGTGTCTTGAGTGCAGCACGGCTGATCACATGTTCCAGTTCGCGCACATTGCCCGGCCAGCGATAGCGGCGCAGGGCAGCTTGCGCATCGCTCGATAAACGCAGGCTGCGCAAGCCGAGTCGTGCACGATTGAGTTCCAGAAAACGGCCAGCCAGCAGCAGCACATCGTTGCCGCGTTCGCGCAGTGGCGGAATCGGCAAGGGATAGACCGACAGGCGGTGATACAGATCTGCGCGGAATGCGCCGTCCCGCACCAGGTCGCGCAAGTTGCGGTTGGTGGCGGCGATCACGCGCACATTGACGCGTCGCGGCCGGTCTGCGCCCAGGCGCTGAATCTCGCCGTTCTGCAAGGTGCGCAGCAATTTGGCCTGTACCGCCAGCGGCAGTTCACCCACTTCATCGAGAAACAGCGTGCCGCCTTCGGCAGCTTCAAAACGGCCGGGCCTGTCGCTGATGGCGCCCGAGAAGGCGCCTTTGGCATGGCCGAACAATTCGCTTTCTGCCAGCGATTCAGGCAATGCCGCGCAGTTGACGTGCACCAGCGGCTTGGCATGACGACGCGACTGACGATGCAGGCGGTGCGCAAACAATTCCTTGCCGACGCCGGTCTCACCGAGTAGCAGCACCGGCAGTTCCGAATCGGCGACCACGCGCAACTCATGCAATAGCTGGCCGATTGCTTCGCTCTGGCCGATGATTTCACTTTCCTGCTTGCTGCTGTCCATAGGCGCATCGCCACGTGTCAGCCGCAGCGCACGAATTTCGGCTTCCAGGCGGGTGATGCGGATAGATGCCTCGATGACCATCGTGAGTTTTTGGAGCTCCGTTTGCGCAGTGTCATCGAAGGTGCCAATCTGCAGCGCATCCAGCGTCAGCACGCCCCAGGGCTGTCCCTCGACATGCAGGCTGATGCCCATGCAATCGTGCACTGGCAAGGGTTCACCGATGTGCTCGTCGATCAATCCATCGTAAGGGTCGGGCAGCGTACTGTCGTGGTGGAAGCGGGTGACGTCGCGTCGCGTCAGAATGGCGGCCAGGCGCGGATGCTGGCTGATCGCGAAACGACGACCCAGCGCATCGCGCACCAGGCCATCTACGGCAATCGGGCGCAAATGCTCTTCTTCCAGTTGCAGCAAAGCCACGGCACCACAACGAAAATGCGTACGCAAAGTGCTGACCAGCCGCTGCATGCGGATCGCCGGCGCAAGATTGGCCACCAGATCGGCGAGGAAGAAATTTGTCATCATGGTCAAAACAACCTTAAGTGGTTTAATTTACCTTTTTTATTTGGGGTAAATAATACCATTGCATTCCCATAACATTGATTTTGTTAGGTTTTTTTCAGGCACGCGATTCGCATTGTCTTCTTTGTACATACTTGTGAAAAAAGGGGGGAGCGATGGACATGCTCGATCAATCACTAGGGCAACTGGCCCGCAGCGTCGCTGGCGCTACCAGGGTTTTTAATGATTACCAGCTGGATTTTTGCTGTGGCGGTAAATACAGCTTGCGCGACGCCGCGCAAGAAAAAGGTATTGATGCGGAGGAAGTCGCACAGCGTCTGGCAAGCCTGCAAGGCGCCACGGATGAAACCGACTGGAATGCCGAGTCGTCGGAAAGTTTGATTGACCATATCCTGCTGCGTTTTCATGAACGTCATCGTCAGCAATTGCCGGAACTGATACGGCTGGCACGCAAGGTCGAGCAGACGCACGGCGAGCGCAATGACTGTCCGGTCGGCCTGGCGGATCACTTGAGCGAGATGCAGCAGGAGCTGGAAAGCCATATGAAAAAAGAGGAGCAGATACTGTTTCCCTTGCTGCTATGCGGCCAGGCAGCACTGGTAGGAGGACCGATCACCATCATGCGCATGGAGCACGACCAGCATGGCGACGCCTTGCAGCATCTGCTGGCGCTGACGAACGATATCAGCTTGCCGCAGGCCGCGTGCAATACATGGCGGGCGCTGTATTTTGCGTTGCGCGTATTTCGTGAAGACCTGATGGAGCACATCCATCTGGAAAACAACATCCTGTTCGAGAATGCTGCGCTGATCCGTTCGGTGCATGCGTAAAGATTTTATTTCAAGTGGAACGATAGATGAATATTGATAAATTCAAACAGCAGCACGTCGATATCCTCGGCAACATTGCAAGCCTGCGCAAGCTGACCCAGGCTGGCGTGGCACTGAACGCGTCAGATATCGCCAGGCTGGTCGTGGCGATGAGTTCGACCATCAAACTGCATCTGGCTGTCGAAGACAAGGTTTTGTACCCGGCCTTGCAGAACGGCCAGAATGCCGCCATGGCGCGCATGGGTAAACAGTTCCAGGAGGAAATGAGTGTGATTGCGCGTACTTACGAAGGGTTTGCACAACGCTGGAATACGGCGCACAGTTTGCAACGTGATGAAGATGGTTTTCGTGCTGATGCCAATATTGTCTTGCGTACGCTGCATGAACGTATGCAACGTGAAAACCGCGATTTTTATCCGCGCATAGAAGCTTTGTAAGTGAGCAGGTTTTATTGTTGTTTGCCTAAAGGAGAAAAAAGTGAAGATATGGAAAACCACAGCCTTGCTGATGCTGGCAGGATTGAGCAGTTCGGTGCTGGCAGCAGATTGTTCGACCGAGATAGAAGGCAACGATGCGATGCAATACAACAAGGCCAGTATCAGCGTGCCGCAAAGCTGTAAGCAATTTACCGTCAAGCTCAAGCACAGCGGCAAGTTGCCGAAAACGGCAATGGGTCATAACTGGGTACTCAGCAAAACTGCTGACGTGCAAGGTATCGACACTGATGGCATGGCCGCCGGTGCCGCTAAAAACTATGTGAAAGCCGGCGATGCGCGAGTGATTGCGCATACCAAAGTGGTAGGCGGTGGCGAAAGCGATGCCGTGACATTTCAGACCAGCAAGCTCAAGGCAGGCGAAAGTTACACTTACTTTTGCTCTTTCCCTGGCCATGCAGGAATCATGAAGGGCAGCCTGCAGTTGACGAAGTAATGGTGCACGCCGGTGACAGCGCTGCAAGTACCTGAGGAGGGGAAAGCGTCGCAGCCGCCGGCAGGCTGCATTCTCTTGCCAGAATTTTCATTGCATGCCGGATGACGAAAGACCGTCTTGCGCCGTGCAAAAATCCCGACTATATATTCTGCTCGTTATCGCGATGCAGCAGGCTTCTGCAGCAATTCAACTAGCAGGCAAATCCGTAGGCAGCGCATCCGGATTGCGGCTCATCTGATACCCGTACCAAAGACTTTGCGCAATGCGCTGTGCAGCGGCATAGGCGCGTTCGCCCATCGCCTGATTGGCTTGCTGTTTGATGGTTTCATCAAACAGCGCCAGCCAGCGCTGGAAAAGCGCCGGATCCAGATGACTCAATGCCGTATGTTTTTGCATCGGCGTGCCGGTATAACGGCCGGTGCCACGCAGGATGGATGACCAGAAATCCACCAGTTTTGACAGATGATGATCCCAGTCTTCGACTTCGCTATTGAAGATGGGGCCGAGCATGTCGTCACGCCTTACCTTGGCATAAAACGCATGTACCAGTTGTGTGACTTCTTCGTCGCTGCAAAGATCGCTTGCGGGCACTTGATTCTCCATGAATGAAAGACGCGCGAGGGCGTGTGAAAGCGCATTACTGACATCATAAGCGCTTCATGCCGTTCCTGTATGCCTGCCGTTATCATCATTTTAGCGGACCTTCAATGCCTTGCGTGAAGCAGCAGCGTGCCTCAATGATGGCGGTACATCATGAATGTCTTCAGCACTGCGATGGCGATAGCTGACCACAATCAAAAGAAACTGCCTCCGATTAGCTTAAATATATTATTCAAATGTAAATTTGATGCAATTCGTTTTCACTGACATTCTTTCCGGCAGCATCCAGAAATTCAGCTCATCAGTGAGGCATAAAATGGATGCTCATGGATCGGATGCAGAATTAACAGCGACGATCAGCCATAATGCATAGCACTATGCACCCAAGCTCAGAATCTCCCCGTCGCTTGCAGTCCGCTCAAAGGTTCGATATGGGTGCTGCTCTGCAAACGCTGGCAGCCTTGCTGTGGTTGCCGCAAGCAGCTTTGCTGGCTTATGCCGTGCAAGGCGTGGCAGATGGCGGTGGCCTGGAGGCCGTCAGGATTCCTGCCTTACTCCTGCTGATTGTCGGCTTGCTGCGTGCTGCCTGCGATGCATGCGGGATCCGACTGGTATTCAAAAAAGCACGCTTGCGCCTGTCTGGGTTGCGCGCACAAGTTGCTGCATCGCTGGCAGCGCGTTCTCCGCTGGATGTACAGCGTCCGGCCTCGGGTCTTGCCGCGAGTGTCATGGCGGAACAGGCGGAAGCAATCATTCCTTATCTGACCCGTTATCGTCCTGCGCGTCTGCGCTCCACGCTTGTTCCCTTCGTTATTCTCGTCATCGTTTTCCCTTTCTCGTGGGTCGCCGCACTGATTTTGCTGGTGGCAGCACCCTTGATTCCGCTTTTCATGGCGCTGGTCGGCTGGCGTGCGAAAGCCGCAAGTGAAGCGCAGATGATCGAGATGGGCGGTATGAATGCCTTTTTACTGGATCGCCTGCGTGGATTGGCGACCTTGCGCACCCTGGGTGCCGTGGATATCACTGCCTTGCGTTTGCGTGACGCGGCAGAAGCATTGCGTCAACGCACGATGGCGGTCTTGCGCATTGCGTTTTTATCTTCTGCCGTACTCGAACTGTTTGCCGCTCTGGGCGTGGCGATGGTGGCGGTTTATACAGGCTTTCATTTACTCGGCCAGCTTGAATTCGGCGCCTGGGGCAGACGCCTGACATTGGGAGAGGGTTTGTTCATCCTGCTGCTGGCTCCAGCTTTTTTCGAACCGCTGCGTGATCTGTCCAGCGTCTGGCATGACAGGGCAGCTGGCGAGGCGGCGCTGGAGGCGATGGAGCGCCTGAGCGGAGCAGGCATATTGCTGCCGGGTGCAAGCGCCAAGCCCATCCTGCCGCAGACGGGTTTTCCGTATGAAGATAAAGCGGCGCCGGCAGTCGAGATTCACGGTTTGCACTTTTCGCATGCAGGAGCCGCCGCACTGGTGTTTGACAGTTTTGCGCTGCATGTAAAAGCCGGCGAGCGTATCGCGATTGTGGCCGCCAGCGGTGGCGGCAAATCGACCTTGCTGGCCCTGCTGGCGGGTTTGGTGCCGGCGCAGGGCGGCGAGATCAGAATAGGCGGTGTGCTTTTGGCGGAAAACACCATCCATGCCTTGCGCACGCGCATGGCATGGATAGGGCAGAAGCCGCATATTTTCGCCGGCTCGGTGTGCGCCAATGTCGCCTTGGGCCGGCAGGATATCGATGCGCAGGATGTGGCGTCGGCACTGCGTTTTGCTGCGCTGGACAAGGTGCCGCAAGCGCAGCCCGGCGTTGGCCTGGGTGAAGGTGGCGGAGGTTTGTCGGGTGGCGAGGCGGTGCGGCTGGCACTGGCGCGTGCGGCGGTTGACCCGCATGTCGATTTGCTGCTGGTGGATGAACCGACTGCGCATCTGGACAGCATGACGGCGCATCAGGTCACCGAGGCCCTGCTGCAACTGGCGCAGGGAAAAACCATGATCATTGCCACGCATGATCCGGTACTGGCGGCGTGCATGGATCGCGTGATCATGCTGGATACCGATGCAAATACGGATGCGAAGGTGCCGGCATGAAGCTGTGGCGCGATCTGTATCCGGTATTGGCCTTGTTCCTCGCCGCCCGGCGTCACAATAGTTTGCTGCTGGGCGCTTTGCTGGCTGTCGTGACCGCCTTGTCAGGCATGGCCTTGCTGGGCTTGTCCGGCTGGTTCATCACGGCGACCGCGATTGCCGGCTTGAATGTCTCGCTGGCGTTTACTTTCGATGTCTTCATGCCGTCGGCTGGCATCCGTTTGCTGGCGCTGGGCCGCACTTTTTCCCGTTACGGCGAAAGACTGGTGACGCACGATGCGACGCTGGCCGTGCTGGCGGCCTTGCGCGAACGTCTGTTTCGCGGCTGGGCGCAGGCGGAGGCTGCGCGGCGTTTGCTGGCCCGACCCGCGCAATTATTGTTCCGCCTGACTGGAGATATAGACGCGCTGGATACGCTCTACCTGCGCATCCTGGTACCTTTTGCCGCGGCAATTGCCGTGGCTTTGGCAACCGGTCTTGCGCTGAGTTTTCTCGATATCCGCTTGGGAATAGGGATGGTCGTCTGGCTGATCGCGGCCGGTGTGGGGATAGCCTTGCTCACCGCGCAAGCTGCGCGTGCGGCGTCGCGGCGTCGCAGTTATGCGCTCGAAGCCCTGCGCGCGCGCAGCATCGATCTGCTGGCCGGGCAGACGGAATTGATCATGGCCGGACGTCTGGATGCGCAGATAGAAACGCTGGCTATCGCCGATCGTTACCTGGCGCGTGCAGATGATGCCTTGAACCGGCTGGAAGTGCAGGCAGGCGCAAGCTACGCTGCGGTCGGTAGCTTGACGCTGGCTGCGACCTTGCTGGTGGTCGCAGCGCTGGTTGAGGCAGGAGAGATAGGCGCGCCGCTGGCTGCACTGGCCTTGCTCTTGGTGCTGACGGCGCTGGAACCGTTTGCCGGACTGCGTCGCGGTGCGCTGGAGTTGGGGCGCACGGTGCTGGCTGCGCGCCGGCTGGCGCCGCGCCTGCAGCAGACGGAAACGGCAAGTGCAGGTGCGCAATCTCCGGGGGATAATCTGATCCTCAATCTGGTGAATATGACAGCGCATCCTGCCGGCCCGGAGGCGCCAGGCGATCCTGTTTTGCACAACATTACATTCGCCATGCGAGCCAACGAACGCGTGGCATTGATAGGCGCGAGCGGGGCGGGTAAATCGACTTTAATGGCAGTCGTTGCCGGAGAGTTGAGCGCGCAATCCGGTTTGCTGCAAGTCGCGCCACACTGCTTGTTGACACAGCGCACCGAGCTGTTCCAGGACAGCCTGGGCAACAATCTGCGTCTGGCCGATGCGCAGGCTGACGATGCACGACTATGGCAGGTATTGCGGACAGCCGGTCTGGCCGACGATGTGGCAAGGATGCCGGCCGGACTGGACAGGCGACTGGGTGAAGGCGGCATGGGTTTGTCTGGCGGACAGTTGCGCCGGCTGGCACTGGCACGCTTGTTGTTGCGACAGGTGCCGCTGTGGTTGCTTGACGAGCCGACTGAAGGGCTCGATCCGGCCACTGCACGCGATGTGCTGCAAAGGCTGGATACGCTGGCGCAGGGACGGGGAATACTGCTGGCAACGCATGTGCGGCGTGAAGCGGCGTTGGCGAACCGCTTGGTTTGTCTGCAATATGGGCGTATCGTTAGGGACGTTACGCGTGGTGATGCGGATTTTGAAATGGTATTGAATACGCTGCGGCCGGATTGATTGGAGCTGTCAGCGCAACAAGTTCAAATCAGATACAAAGGACGTTTATGGAACTCGATATTGTTTCCTTGTCCCGCCTGCAGTTCGCCATCACGGCGCTGTATCACTTTCTGTTTGTTCCGCTGACGATAGGGCTGGCGATCCTGCTCGCCATCATGGAAACGGTCTACGTCATGACCGACCGCGTCATCTGGCGCGACATGACCAAATTCTGGGGCACGCTGTTCGGCATCAATTTCGCGATGGGTGTGGCGACCGGAGTGGTCATGGAATTCCAGTTCGGCATGAACTGGAGTTACTACAGCCACTACGTCGGTGATATTTTCGGGGCGCCGTTGGCGATAGAAGGCCTGATGGCCTTTTTTCTGGAAGCGACCTTCGTTGGCCTGTTTTTCTTCGGCTGGGACAAACTCTCCAAAGTGGGGCACTTGATCACCACCTGGGCGGTGGCCATCGGCTCCAATTTCTCTGCATTGTGGATTCTGATTGCCAACGGATGGATGCAAAATCCGGTCGGTGCCGCGCTCAATCCGGAAACCATGCGCATGGAAGTCACCGACTTTGCAGCAGTCCTGACCAACCCGGTTGCGCAAGCCAAATTCGTGCACACGGTATCGGCCGGTTATGTGACGGCAGCGATTTTCGTGCTGGGAATTTCAGCATGGTATGTGCTGAAAGGGCGCCATCTCGAACTGGCCAAACGTTCGATGACGGTGGCAGCGTCTTTCGGCTTGGCGGCGGCACTGTCGGTAGTGGTACTGGGCGATGAAAGCGGTTATCTGTCAACCGAACATCAAAAAATGAAACTGGCTGCGATTGAAGGAATGTGGGAAACCCAGCCGGCACCGGCCAGCTTTACCCTGATCGGTTTCCCGAATCAGGAAGCACGCGAGACACACTATGCGATTCATATACCGTGGGTGATGGGCTTGATCGGCACACGTTCGCTGGATACCGTGATTCCCGGTATTAATGAACTGGTGCAGCATGCTGAATTGCGTATTGCGAACGGCATACAGGCTTACGATGCCTTGCAAAAAATTCGCGCCGTCGGGCAGGGTGAAAAAATCACGCCGGAAATGCGCTTTGCATTTGAAGAAACCGGCAGCGATCTCGGCTATGCCCTGCTGCTCAAACGCTATGTAGACGATCCGCGCCAGGCTACGCCGGCTCAAATTTCCCGGGCGGCACTGGATACCGTACCGCAGGTTGCTCCTCTGTTCTGGCTGTTCCGCATCATGGTCGGGATAGGCATCTTCCTGATTCTGCTGACGGGCACTTTCTTTTTCCTGTCGGCGCGCCGGCAACTCACCAAACATCGCTGGTTGCTGAAGCTGGCGGTGTGTGCGATACCCTTGCCATGGATAGCCGTCGAAGCGGGCTGGCTGGTGGCTGAATTCGGCCGCCAGCCGTGGGTGATAGAAGGCGTACTGCCGACAGCGGTGGCGGTATCCAGCCTCGGCATCAAGACACTGCTGATTACGTTGTGCGGTTTCATCCTGATTTATACCGTGCTCTTCATCATCGAGATGAAACTGATTTTCAAGGCGATTCATGCCGGGCCGAGCTCAGAACATTCACCTCGAGAAATGAGTGACCTGAAACCTGTTCTTGCCGGCACTCCTGCAGCCGCACCGGAGCAATCATGATACTGCACACACTCATCGACTACGATATTCTGCGTCTGATCTGGTGGGCTTTGATCGGCGTGTTGCTGCTGGCGTTCGCGGTGACGGACGGCTTCGATCTGGGCACCGGCATATTGCTGCCTTTTGTTGCGCGCAACGATATCGAAAGGCGCGTCGTCATCAATAGCGTAGGACCGGTATGGGAAGGCAATCAGGTGTGGCTGATTCTGGGCGGCGGGGCAATTTTTGCCGCATGGCCGCAGCTTTATGCCGTTGCATTTTCCGGTTTCTATCTTGCCATGTTTGCGATTCTGGTCGCGCTTATCCTGCGTCCGGTAGCATTTAAGTTTCGCAGCAAACGCGAAGATCCGGGCTGGCGCGCACGCTGGGATGGCGTACTGTTTTTTTCAGGTTTCGTGCCGACGTTGATTTTCGGTGTGGCGCTGGGCAATGTGTTGCAGGGCGTACCGTTCCGGCTTGATCCGCACATGCATATTTTCTACGAAGGCAGCTTTTTCGGTTTGCTGAATCCGTTTGCCTTGTTGTGCGGGCTGGTCTCGGTCGCCATGCTGGTCATGCACGGCAGTGCGTGGCTGCAGTTGAAAACAGACGGTGTGGTGGCAGAGCGCGCGCGACGCTACGGCAGCATGGCGGCGCTGGCGACGGTGCTGCTGTATGCCTTTGCCGGTCTGCTGCTGTGGAAATACGTGGATGGCTATCGCATTACCAGCATGATCGATCCAGTCGGCCCTTCCAACCCTTTGCTGAAAACGGTCGAAGGGCATGCGGGTGCGTGGTTCGTCAATTACGCCGCGCAACCGTGGACGATGGCGGCACCGGTTCTGGGTCTGCTTGGAGCGCTCGGTGCATGGTTGGGTTTGCGCATGCGGCGTGAAATATTCACACTGCTGTGCAGTGCAGTGAGCATCAGCGGCATCGTGCTGAGTGTGGGTGCGTCCATGTTCCCCTTCATCCTGCCATCGTCCATTCATCCGGCTGCCAGCCTGACGGTATGGGACTCTTCATCCAGCCATCTGACCCTGTTCATCATGCTGGTGGTAAGCGTGATTTTTATTCCGATCATCGTCGCTTACACGACCTGGGTGTATCACGTGTTGTGGGGCAAGGTGGATGAAAAAGCGATACGCGATGAAAGCGGACATGCATATTGACGGAGCAATGTGAAGATCGTGCCGTCGTCATCTGACAGCCATCAATCAAAGACAAGGACAAATCATGTGGTATTTTGCCTGGATGCTGGGTCTGCCTCTTGCAGCGGCTTTCGCCGTGCTGAATGCGATGTGGTACGAGCTGATGGACGATGAAGCAATACGCAAGGAAAAACTCGGCAACTCGTAATTGAATGAACTTTATAACGGTATGCGCGTAGATGGTCGTTTCGATAAAATGGGGCTCGAATTAAAACTTGAGACTTAAGTTTTAGAACATCAGTATCAGCACCCAATGAGATTCAAGCCTAGATGCATACCGTTACGATCGCTTTGATTTTATTGCTGGCCGTGTTGGCCAGCGGATTCTTTGCACGACTACTGCCAATCAAGGTGCCTTTGCCCCTGGTGCAGATTGCAGTGGGAGCCGGGCTGGCTTACGGCTTTGGCATCAGCGTCCCGCTCGATCCTGAATTTTTCTTCCTCTTCTTCATTCCGCCCTTGCTGTTTCTGGACGGCTGGCGCATTCCCAAAAGCGCCTTTTTTCGCGACGTGCGCCCAATCACCACGTTGGCGATTGGTCTGGTGCTCTTTACGGTCCTCGGCATGGGCTACTTCATACACTGGATGATTCCATCCGTACCGCTGGCCGCCGCGTTTGCGCTGGCTGCAATTCTATCGCCCACCGATCCGGTTGCGGTTTCTGCCATCGCTTCACAAAGCCCGATTCCACCGCGTCTGATGCACATACTCGAGGGCGAAGCATTGCTCAACGATGCGTCCGGCCTGGTCTGCTTTCGCTTTGCATTGGCGGCGGTGATTACCGGTACGTTTTCCTTTCTGGATGCGTCGATAGAGTTCCTGTGGACAGCAGGCGGTGGTTTGCTGGTCGGCGTCCTCGTGGCATGGCTGATTGGCGTCGCGAATAAGTGGCTGGTATTTGCTGTCGGTGAAGATCCCGGTAGTCAAATTTTGATCAGCCTGTTGCTGCCATTTGCGGCTTATTTGTTGGCAGAACATTTGCAGGTTTCCGGCATTCTTGCTGCTGCCGCTGCCGGCATTACCACGCACTACACCGATATGGTCGGCCGCCGATTGGCGACGACGCGCATGCAACGCCGCGCAGTGTGGGACACGATACAGATGGCGCTCAATGGCGTGATTTTTGTGATTCTCGGTGCGCAAATACGAACCACGGTGGAAGGTTTGCCTATGGTGGCAAACAATATGGGATTGAGTAGCGCATGGTGGTTATCGCTCTATGTGATTGCGATTGGCGTTGCGCTAACCGGTCTGAGATTTTTGTGGGTGTGGAGTACGCTCCGCTTCACTTTGTTCAAGAAGCGCCGTGATCAGTCTAGCGATATCAAGCCTTCTATGCGCGTGCTCCTGTTGACCGCATGTTCAGGCGTACGTGGCGCGATCACACTGGCCGGTATTTTGACTTTGCCTTTATTGATGCCGGATGGTTCTGCATTCCCGGCGCGGGATTTGCTGATTTTTCTGGCAAAAGGCGTAATCCTGCTTTCGCTATTGAGCGCAAGCGTGGCCTTGCCTTTGTTGAGCAAGGACATGAAGTTTGCGCCCGAACCGATGCTGGGCATGGATGAAGGACATGCCCGCGTCGCAGCAGCAGAAGCCGCCATCCGTCACATCAAATCACTATGCGACGCTGCGCCGGAAAATGCAGAAAATAACGGTCAAACAGAAGCAGCCATGCGCGTCACCGAACTCTATCGGCGACGGCTGGATTACGGTTTAAGCGAAGGCGAAGAAGCCACCCGCATACAACTGCTGGCAGAGAAAGAACGTGAACTGCGCCTGTCCGCGATACGCGCAGAACGCGACGAGTTATTTCAGATGTGGTTGCACAACAAGCTGGACGATACTTTGCATCAACGTTTGTTGCGTGAACTGGATTTGATTGAAGGGGCGCTGACGCGGCATGTGCAACATTAGTTGCTTAATCCACATCGCCGATTGATGTTGCTATTGAATACGTCCCTGCTTGATTGCCAAAGTTTGAGTAGGAAATTATAGGATTCAGGATTTTCATTATTAAGATTGCATCTTAATGGCAGAAGAGGTGCATAGCGCTCACGTATCTCATCCGGCCATGAGGGAAAGCCCGCTCTGGTCTATAATGACGGCCCGCGATACACAAGCAAAACAGCGTAGTTCCGCATCCATTTGCGAGCTGTCATTTGCCAGCGGCCTTGCATCAACCTTCATCCGGCCATCATTTTGACTTACAGCATAAAAGAGATTTTCTACACATTACAGGGCGAGGGCGCGCACGCCGGGCGGCCTGCCGTGTTTTGCCGTTTTTCCGGCTGTAATCTGTGGACTGGTCGTGAAAGCGATCGCGCCACCGCCGTGTGCCAGTTCTGCGATACCGATTTTGTCGGCACAGATGGCGAAGGCGGCGGCAAGTTTGCCGATGCGGTGAAACTGGCAAACACGATCAATGCTTTGTGGCCGGCATCGTATGCTGCCAGCAAATACGTGGTGTTTACCGGCGGCGAGCCATTGCTGCAACTGGATACAGAACTGATCGATGCAATGCACGCGGTCGGCTTTGAAATCGCGATTGAAACCAATGGCACCTTGCCGGTGCCGGCCGGCGTTGACTGGGTTTGCGTCAGTCCGAAGATGGGTTCGCAACTGGTGGTGCGCAAAGGCAGCGAATTGAAGGTCGTGATTCCGCAGCTGGCGCAATCGCTGGCGGCGTATGAAGACCTGGATTTTGAACACTTCTTCGTGCAGCCTATGGACGGCCCATTGGCGGAACAGAACACCAAGCTTGCTATTGATGTCTGCAAACGCAATCCGAAATGGAAGCTGAGCATACAGACCCATAAACTTTTACAGATACCCTGACGTAGTACAGAAAAAATCATGCTGACAATTACCCGCAAACTTGAATTCGATGCCGGTCACCGTATTCCCGACCACAAAAGCCAGTGCCGCAATCTGCACGGCCATCGCTATACGCTCGAAATCACACTGGTCGGCAATGTGATTGACGAAGAGGGCAGTTCCGATAACGGCATGATCATGGATTTTTCCGATATCAAGTCGCTGGCGAAACAGCATCTGGTTGATGTCTGGGACCATTCTTTTCTCGTTTATGAAAAAGATGCCAAGGTGCGCGAGTTCCTTGAAAGCATACCTGACCACAAAACCGTGATCATCGATCGTATTCCGACAGTGGAAAATCTGGCGCAAACCGCATTTAATATCCTGAATGCGGCATACAAGGATCATTACGGCACCGGCTTGCGTCTGCACAAACTGGTGCTGCACGAAACGCCGAACTGCTGGGCTGAAATCACTGCGGAAGGCTGATTGCTCTCATGGCGGATGCATGTCAGGATGTAACGCAGGACGAGATCTGGATGCGGCAGGCGCTGGATCAGGCGCATAACGCGTGGGCGCTGGGCGAAGTTCCGGTTGGCGCCGTGATCGTCAAGGATGGGCAAGTCATTGCCACCGGTTTCAATCAGCCCATAGGCACGCACGACCCGACCGCACATGCAGAAATCATGGCCTTGCGTGCTGCGGCAACCATACTCGGCAACTACCGTCTTCCCGGCTGCGAACTGTATGTCACGCTGGAACCCTGCGTGATGTGTTCGGGTGCGATGCTGCATGCGCGGCTTGCGCGTGTGGTGTTCGGTGCATCCGACCCCAAGACTGGCGCCTGCGGCTCTATCGTCAATCTGTTCGAACAGAATCAACTCAATCACCATACGCAACTGACCGGCGGCCTGATGGCGCAGGAATGCGGTGCCTTGCTGAAGGACTTTTTTGCGGAACGTCGCAAGGCAGCGCAAGCAGCAAAACTGGATGACTCCAATCCTGTCTGACAGCACTATGCTCGTGCCTGTTGTACGTAACGCTTTTCCTGCACATCTCCGCTTCCCGATTCCTGATCTCCCTCGTTGAACCACGCGCTGCTTGCGCCCTCCAATCGAGTAATCATGGCTGGTTTGCCATTGTTTCGCCCGGGAGAAAGTCCGCATGGATGCACTGCGTTCCGTCGAAGTCTCTGTTCAGGACCAAAAACTGAAGCCGCCCAGCCTGTTGCTGCTGGCACTGGAAGTGCGTGCGCCGTGGGAATTTGGCGCATCCTTGCTGGCGTTTCCCTTGTTGAAAAACGCTGCGCGTGGTGACGGTCATCCGGTGATGGTATTGCCGGGCTTGATGGCGGGCGATGTATTGACTTTGTTCCTGCGCACATTCCTGCAGGGCAGCGGCTATACGGCCTATGCGTGGGAACAAGGCTGGAATCTTGGGCCGCGCGAGGGCGTGCTCGACGCATGCATCGCGCGTGTCAAGGAATTACGCGAAAAGCATGGGCAAAAAGTCAGCCTTATAGGCTGGAGCCTGGGTGGGATTTTTGCGCGTGAAATTGCCAAGGCATTACCGAATGATGTGCGCCAAGTGATTACATTGGGCTCACCGTTTACCGGCCATCCGAAGGCGAATAATGTGTGGCGACTGTATGAGACCGTCAGTGGTAAAACCGCAATTGACGATGTGCAAATTACCGAAATTCGGAAACCGCCACCAGTGCCAAGCACCTCGATTTTCAGTCGCAGCGATGGTATTGTGTCGTGGCAATGTTGCGTCCAGGAAGAAGGCGAACAGGCAGAAAATATCGAAGTCCATGGCAGCCATACCGGCATGGTCGTCAATCCTACGGTGTTGCATGCGATTGCCGATCGACTTGCGCAAGTCGATGGAAAATGGCGGCGCTTCGACAGGAACGGTCATCAAGGTATAAATAAATGCATTTATCGCGATCCAAAGCGCGCATAAGTTTTAACTATTTTTTGAAAGTTTCAGTTTGCCCATCGCTAAAGTAAATGATCTCGATATCTGGTACGACACGCAAGGCGATCCAGGCAACCCACCGCTTTTGCTGATTGTTGGTTTGGGAATGCAATCGGTATCCTGGCCGGAGTCGTTTTGCAAGGGCCTGGTAGAGCGTGGTTTTTATCTGATCCGTTTTGACAATCGTGACAACGGCCTATCGACCAAGCTGCATCATCTTGGCAAGCCAAATACACTGCTGGCCGTGATGAAAATGGCGTTGCGCATGAAGCTCGCTGCCGGCTACAAACTCGATGATATGGCAGCGGATGCGATTGGCCTGCTGGATGCGCTCGATATTCCCAGGGCGCACATCGTCGGTGCCTCGATGGGCGGCATGATTGCGCAGATCGTTGCCGCACGTTATCCGGAACGCGTCCTCAGTTTGACTTCCATCATGTCGACCAGCGGTCGTCGCGGCTTGCCGGGGCCGACACGCGCGGCGCGCAAAGTACTTTTCTCTGCGGCGCCAGATCCGAAAAATCATGCCGCTTTGACGGAGCACTTCGTCAATCTGATGCAAGTGATAGGCAGCCCGGCTTATCCGACGCCGAAGGAAATTTTACAGGGACGGGTCGACTACACAATCAAACGCAGTCTGGAGCCGGTCGCCACAACACGGCAATTACTGGCAATCGGCGCATCCGGTGATCGCGTTGATCTTTTGAAAAGCATTGCAGTACCTACTTTAGTCATACACGGCATTGAAGATCCGCTGGTACCGATAGCTGGTGGTCGTGAAACGGCAAGTTTGATACCGAATGCCGTGATGTTAGAGATCGCCGGCATGGGGCATGATTTGCCGGACCAACTGGCAGATGAAATCACAGCAAGAATCGCTGTCCATTGCCATGCTTCGGACAATGCCGCAGTCGCCACGCCGATAGTGGCTGCATAAAAAAATGAACAGTCAATTGAATCAGGATATACGGCAGGCATTGCTTGCGAATAAACCGGAAGGCCCGCTAGTGGCGATCGTTTCGCCTAGCGGTTACGCGCCGATTCCTGGCGCTGTCGAGCGCGGAATCGCGACCTTGCAGGCGCAGGGTTGCCGTGTGCGCAACTTCACGGATACTGCCAGCAGATTTCAGCGTTTCGGCGCCAGTGACGATGCACGTATTGCGCAACTGTATGCTGCTGCGCAAGATCCGGAAGTCGATATCGTGCTGGCCCTGCGTGGCGGTTATGGTTTGACGCGGCTATTGCCAGAACTGGATTTTTCGCAACTGGCCGCAAGCGGAAAATTGTTTGTCGGTCATAGTGATTTCACCGCCTTGCAAATGGGCTTGCTGGCACAGGCCGGCGCCATGAGTTTTTCCGGCCCCATGCTGTGCGACGATTTTGTTCGCGATGAATTGAGCGGCTATACGTTGAACAATTTCTGGCAATGTCTGACGCAGCCTGCGCACACGATCACGGCACAGGCTGACAACAATCCCCAGTTACAGGTCACAGGCACGCTATGGGGCGGCAATCTGGCGATGCTGACGCATCTGGTCGGTTCGCCGTGGTTGCCGAAAATAGATGGCGGCATTCTGTGTGTCGAAGACATCAACGAACATCCGTATCGCGTCGAACGCATGATGCTGCAGTTATTGCATGCCGGCATGCTGGATGAGCAGCAAGCGGTATTGCTGGGCGATTTTTCCGGTTATCGCCTGAGCGATTACGATAATGGTTACGACTTTACGCAGATGGTGGCGTATTTGCGCGCGCATTTGCCGGTGCCGGTGCTGACAGGATTGCCGTTTGGGCATGGGCGGGACAAAGCCACGCTGGTGCTTGGTTCCCGGGCTGAGCTGGTTTCGGATTCTGTTTCGTTTTCTTTGACGATGTCTGGATATCGTTCCTTGTTTGATAGTTAATTTTTTATTCTTCGTGCAGATTCAGTTGCCGGGCGAGCCCGAAGCATACGGAGTTAGCTTGAAGAAAGAACAGCATCAACAACAAACCAAAACAATAAACCCAATAAAAAAGGCGCCCCGAAGAGCGCCTTTTTTCATACCTGAAGAAGATTATTGAATCTTCGCCTTGGCACGCAATTGCTGCTGGAATGCCTGCAGTTTTTTCTGTTGCAGGCCTTCTGCGATTTGCGGTTTTACTTCTTCCAGTGTCGGGATTTTTGCTGCGCGTACGTCATCCAGCTTGATCACGTGGTAACCGAATTGAGTTTTAACCGGTGTCTCGTACAACTGGCCTTTTTGCAGTGAAACCATCGCATCCGAGAAAGGTTTGACGAATGCGGCTGGTGCTGCCCAATCCAGGTCGCCGCCATTGTCGGCAGAGCCTGGATCTTTCGATTGCTTGGCCAGCTCTTCAAACTTGGCGCCGCCTTTCAATTTAGCAATGATAGCTTTTGCTTCATCTTCTTTTTCAACCAGGATGTGACGAGCGTGATATTCCTTGTCGCTGGCTTGGGCACGGAAACGGTCGTATTCAGCCTTGATATCGGCATCCTTGACCGGATTCTTTTTCAGGAAATCGGCGACCAGCGCGCGTATCAATATCGATTGACGGGCGATTTCAACCTGGCTTTTTACCTCGGCATTGGTGCCCAGGCCCAGCTTGTCGGCTTCCTGAATCAGGATTTCGCGATTGATCAGTTCTTCCTTGACCATGGCGCGCAGTTCAGGCGTGTCTTGCTGACCTTGTGCAGCCATTTGTTTGATCATGATATCTGCACGTGAAGACGGCACGGGTTTGCCATTCACTACGGCCAGATTCTGTGCCATTGCAGGCAATGCAGCGAATACAAATAATGCGACCAGCAGATGAGCAGGTTTTAAGGTCATATAAATTCCTAATGGAAGTATTTTTTAGAGAGGTACGACAATCTATTTACGGCGCACGTCAAATTTCGGATGGCGCCAAAGCAGTAATGGCTAACGCATGTATTTCTGTCTGCATCATGTCATCCAGGCAATCATACACCAGCCTGTGACGTTTTATCCGGCTCTGTTTTTCAAACTGAGTGGAAATAATACGCAAGCGAAAGTGACCGCCACCAGATGCCGCACCGGCATGTCCTGCATGCAATGCGGACTCGTCTTCCAATTGACATTCCAGCGGGGTAAAAGTTTCAAGCAGCCGTTCCCGTATGTGTTCCATCCGTGTACTCATTGCGGTTCTTTCAGGTATTTAGACAACAACAAACTTTGTATGATGATAAAAGCAAACATCAATCCCATGCCGCCGAACAACTTGAAATTCACCCAGGCGGCGGTGGAGAAATTGAAGGCGACATACAGATTCAGCAAACCCATCGTAATGAAGAAGGCGACCCAGGACAGGTTGACACGACGCCATACACCATCCGGTAGCGACATCTGTTTTTCCATCATGGTGCGGATCAGGTTTTTATTCAGGAAAATCTGGCTGAATAACAGGGCAGCAGCAAAGCACCAGTAGAGCACGGTAGGTTTCCACTTGATGAACGTTTCATTGTGGAAGTAAATCGTTGCACCGCCAAAAAACACGATAATTGCCAGCGATAGCCACAGCGTGCCATCGACTTTTTTCCGGCGTGACAGCAGGTAGCCGATTTGTAAAATGGTGGCGATGATGGCAATTGCGGTGGCGAGCAGGATGGGGGCTTGCGTGACAGTGACTTGTCCGCCGGAAACCAGTCCGGACAGGAATTGCTGGCCGAATGCCTGCGCGGCATCGGCGTTGCCTTCGCCCCATTTGAAGACGGCGAAGAAAAGAATGACAGGGAACAGGTCGAACAGAAATTTCATGAGATCAGCTTTCGTTCAGATCGGGTGTGGCGTCGAAGCGCAGGGATGCCGAGTTGATGCAATAGCGCAAGCCGGTTGGCGGCGGGCCGTCGTTGAAGACGTGACCCAGATGCGCATCGCATACATTACAGATGACTTCGGTACGTATCATGCCATAGGCGCGATCGATTTTTTCCTTCACATTGTCCGGATTGAGTGCGGTGAAATAGCTGGGCCAGCCGCAGCCGGAGTCGAATTTGGTATCCGATGCAAACAGCGGCGTATTGCAGCAGACGCAGGTGTAAATGCCATGCTCGTGATGATCCCAGTAACGGCCGCTGAACGGCGCTTCAGTCGCCGCGTGGCGTGTGACGTCGTATTCTTCATCGTCCAGCATGGCGCGCCATTCGGCGTCGGTCTTGATTACTTTTTCAGTCATGATGAACAACTCACTTCAAGGTCGTTGGCCCAGTCGGGCGGTAAGGCGGCGTACTTCTCGTTTTCCGGCTGTTCGTCAAACGGTTTTTCCAGCACCTGCAATAGTTTGGCCACTTCGGAAAAGTCTTTGTTCTGCGCTTTTTCGATAGCGATTTGCGCCAGGTAATTGCGCAAAACGTATTTGGGGTTGACCGCGTGCATTGCAAGCTTGCGGGCGTCGTCGTCGCTGTTTTCCAGTTGCAGGCGTACCTCGTATTGTAGCGCCCAGTTGTCAAACGCGGCGCGGTCCAGGAACAGGTCGCGCAGTGCTTCGCGGCTGGCTGCATGACCGATGCGCAACTCGCCGAGACGGCGGAAGAACAGCGTAAAGTCGGCATGGCTGCCTTGCAGAACGGCAAACAGTGCATCGAACAGTTTGCCGTCATCCGGCTGCTGCGTTTGCAGGCCGAGCTTGGCGCGCATCAGTTCCGTGAATTTTTCGGCATAGGCCGGTTTGTAAATCCGTAGCGCGTTCTGCGTTTCATCTACATCGCCGATCAAGGGCAGCAAGGTCTGGCCCAGCGCATAGCAATTCCATTCGCCGATCTGCGGCTGGCGTGCATACGAATAGCGCCCCTGCTGATCGGTGTGATTGCAGATGTGGGTGGCATTGAAGGCTTCCATGAAGCCGAACGGACCATAGTCCAGAGTCAAGCCGAGTATCGACATATTGTCGGTGTTCATTACGCCGTGCATGAAGCCGACGGTCTGCCAGTGCGCGATCATCTGTGCAGTGCGCAGCGTGACTTCGGTCAACAGCGCCTTGTAAGGATTTTCTGCTGTTTTGAATTGCGGATAAAACTGGGCGATCACATAATCGGCCAGCGTTTTCAGTTCATCGTGTTTTTCATTGTAAAACCAGTGTTCGAACGAACCGAAACGCACGAAACTCTGCGCCATGCGCGTAGCGACCGCAGCGGTTTCGCGCTGTTCACGCAGCACGATCTGGTCGGAGCCGGTAACGCACAGCGCGCGCGTAGTGGGTATGCCCAGCGCCGCCATTGCTTCCGAACATAAAAATTCACGTATCGATGAGCGCAGCACGGCGCGTCCATCGCCCATGCGCGAGTAGGGCGTCAATCCAGCGCCTTTCAATTGCAATTCCAGCCTGCCGCTGGGAATACTCGCCGGTGCCGGCACATCGCCGAGCAGAATAGCGCGGCCATCACCGAGCTGGCCGGCCCATACACCGAATTGATGGCCTGAATATACGGCCGATAATGGTTTGGAGCCGTCGGGGATGTGATTGCCGGTGAAGGTTTCTATGAAGTCTGCGCTGCTGACGTCGGAAAAATCCAGCCCGATCAGGGCTGCGGCCGAGGCGCTGGCGCATACCAGATAGGGGGCAGGCAGAGGTGTCGGCATCAGCGCGGTATAGTGTGCCGGTGGCAGGGATGCAAACGAATTGGCAAGCGGCATATCATTCAAGTGGCAAACCGCGTGCGGTATGGGGGCATTCATGTCAATTCCTTGTGCGGCGGAAAACCGGGCTGGCGTGGCTATCTGCATGCAATACGGATTTGGCTGTGCTTGATAAAACTGATACAGGCATGTAAGCCGATACAGTCAGCCCAGGATATCCATCATAGATGCAGTAGGTAAAGTATGTATTTTGACAGAGAAGAGTAGAAGGCATGCAGCAGGGGCAGAATAGTTTCTAAATTGTATATTTGGAAAGCTGTTTTCCCGCATAGAGAAAAAACCGGTAATCGCGCTGGATATTTCCCGGCGCGTCTATGGATGGTGCACGGCAGACCCTAGTTATCGGCGCTGACTCAGGTGCTGCTACAGCTTTGATTGCGGCCGCCTTCCTTCGCTTTGTACAGAGCCTGATCTGCTTGCTGTATCAGTTGCTGCGGCGAGTTCTGCTGACGTTGCGGGATGAAGGAAGCGATACCCAGGCTGATGGTAACGATGCCGTCCGGTGTTGTTGCGTGCTCCATGTTCAAGGCTTGAATCGACAGGCGAACACGTTCAGCAATTGCGGCTGCACCGGTGATGTCAGTGCCCGGCAGCAGGATGACAAATTCTTCACCGCCATAGCGAGCGACCAGATCGCCGGTGCGTGCCGTTGCCGTCTTCAATACTCCACAGATTTTCTTCAGGCATTCATCGCCTTGCGGATGGCCGTAACGATCATTGTATTTTTTGAAGTGATCGACATCCAGCATGATCAGCGCGAGCGGCGTCTGATTGCGCATGGCGCGTGCGAATTCATCATCCAGTGCGGCATCGAAACGACGACGATTGGCTAGCCCAGTCAGACTGTCCAGCAATGCCAATGCGGCCAGTTCGCCGTTGCTTCTTTCCAGATCGTCCCGCGCCGTGCGCAGTTCGGATTGTGCCCGTTCGCGCACGGTAATCTGATGTACCAGACGCGCACCCAGCAGCCACAGCAGGAAAAGAAGCATCGCGCTGAAAAAAGCAAAACGTATGGTGCTATTGCGCCAGCTTTCCAGCACTTCATCCGTGGACTGCGCGACCGCAATCAGAAGCGGATAACGATCAAGATGACGGTAACTGTAAATCCGTTCAGTGTGGTCGATCTTGGCAGTGAGTATTGCAGTACCGGAAGCGCCTTGACGCTTGTATAACTGATAGACCGGGCCCTTGCTGATATCGCTTCCGATTACGGCTTCGTCGAAGGGGCGCCGTACCAGTATGGTGCCACTGTCTGATGCAAGCAGGATGGCGCCATCCTTGCCGATATCAAAGTCTTTATAGTACGCAGTGAAATACTGCATGCGGATGGTTGCCAGCACCACGCCGGCAAAATTTCCATCGGCATGCTTCAGCCTGCGCGATACGGTAATGATCCAGTCGCCGGTTGAGCGGCTGCGTATCGGCGGACCCAGATGAGGACCGCTATCAGTGTGGGTGCGATGAAAGATGAAATATTCGCGATCGGCATTATTGAAGTCGGTACGCAGGGTTTCCTGCGAATTGGCTACCCATTGTCCGTGTTCATCGTAGACGAAAAGACCGTGCAGCAAGGGTAAATCCGTTACGCGCTGGCGCAGGAATTTATTCATGCGATCAAGATGCTGCACGTTCCAGGAATCGCGCTCAAGCATTTCCTCCATGCTGACCAGCAGGTTATCGATACCGCCTATCGTATCTTCAGCGTGCTGGGCCAGGGCCTTCGCCATATTGCTGGTGTTGGTTTCCGTTTCGCGTATTTTTTCAGCGCGTGCATGCCAGGCATTTAATGCAAGGATGCTGACCAGTAAAACGGTAACGAGGACGATAAAGACGGTGAGCGCCGCCTGGAGGGAAAGTCGTTTCGATTTGTGGGTAAAGGGGATGGCAACGATCAAAATAAATGTCAGCGTCTGGAGTTAGGTGATTATAGTCCACGGAGAACAGCTTTTCCCTGCTCTCCTTGTTTCTTATGCAAGGATTGACGATAGTTCACATTCGCTTGCTGGACACTATAGCCAGTATTCAAAACGGCGTGCGATCCATTCGCGGAGCCGATCGGAGAATGGTCTTTGCTCCCATTTTTCGCTGGTCACCTCGATCGAATTTTTTATATCCTCATTGAAGGCATTTTCCATGACGGAACCGAAGTCTTGATCGAGAGCAATCAGATTGACTTCATTATTGTGCAGAAAACTGCGCATATCTAGATTGGTCGAACCGACTGTGGACCAGTAGCCATCGATGACGGCAGTCTTGGCATGCAGCACAGATGCCTGCAATTCAAATATCCGTACGCCGCTTGCCAGCAACTGACTGTAAAACGAACGGCCGGCATGCATGACCAGGCCGGTATCGGAGACGCCGGGGAAGACTATTTTCACGTCCAGTCCACGTTGCGCCGCCTTGGTGAGCGCCTCTATCATTTGCACATCGGGTACAAAATAGGAATTGGTAATGTGGATGGATATTTTCGCTTCCTGCATGGCGAGGATATACGCCTTGTAGATTCCATAATCGCCGTCCGGTGTGCTGGCGATGACGCGGACAATTTTGTCGCCCATTGGCTTCAGCGGTGGAAAGTATTTTCGTGTGGCGAGGTCGTCGGTTTTCTGGCTTACCCATGTTTGCATGAATAACCACTGGAAGGAGGCGACTGCCGGACCTTCAACCTGAATGTGCGTATCGCGCCAACCCAGATTCGATTGGCTCCTGGAGCGCGAACGAAACAGTGAGCCGGAAGAATAATCGTCGGTGATATTGATGCCGCCGGTAAACGCGATCGTGCCATCCACGATCAGAATCTTGCGATGGTCGCGATTGTTCAAATGCCATGAAATCATCCGTTTGAATGGATTGACCGGATTGAATTCAAGCAGATTGATGCCGCCATCGCGCAAGCGCTGGAAGAATTCCGGTTTGCTCTTGATGGAACCTACGCTGTCGTAAATGACGTTGACTTGTACACCTTCACGCTGTTTCTGGATCAGAAGGTCGGCAAATTCCTCGCCCAAACCTTCATCGCCAAAAATATAGGTTTCCAGATTGACGTGGTCCCTGGCGTTTTTGATTGCCGCGATCATCGCGGACATCGTCTGCGGACCGTCATTCAGCAGAGTCAATTTGTTCCCGGCGATCAGCGGACTGCCGGTCGCAGCTTCTTCCAGTGCTGCCAGTTCCGGCAAATCGACTTTTGCACTGCGCAGTTTTTGCGCCAGCAGGGATTCGGTTTTTTGCTTGGATAAGTTTGTGCCTGACGCGGTTTGTATCGTGGCGGAATCCTGCGCTTGCAGCGAGGTTTTCAGATATTGCACCTCGGGCAATGAAGCGCAGGCGCTCAAGGAAAAGCAAAGCGCTACAAACAGAAGTTTGATGGGGGGCCGGACGTGTAGAAAATGTCGCATCATTATTGTGCCTGCTTTTTTAGATGGTTCAACATTGTTAGGGCAGCGCGGTTCGAGCAGCCTGATTGCAGGTGGCGCACCCGGTTTATTTCTCTTCTCTAGGGTACTGCCGGACTCAGACAATATGAATCGCCATGGATATGACAGCAATTTCATTAAAAAGTTGGCAACAAGAAAAAATTTTAGTTCATGACGTTCTGTCATGAAACATTCAATTCATGTTTACAGCATTTTTCACTATAGTCCTATACGCATGCTTAAAGAATTTCAGACGCGTGCCGATAACAAAGAAGAAGCGCTGTTTCCGGCGTATTGATAGAGGTGCAAATGGACGTGAGTAATATTGCCAGCCTGGCGACGAGCATGGCGCAACAGCGCAACGATGTCGACGTATCTTTAACCGTTTTCAAGAAAGCGCTCGACATGCAGGGATCGTCGGCGCTCGCCCTGATCGAATCTGTCGCTCAAACGCCGGCAGCACTACCTGCGCATCTTGGTAACCATATCAATACGAAGGCTTGATGCCGGCGTCTGATCGGATCGCTTGATATACGCCTGCTGCGTCCGCATCTGTAGTTCCAATATCAACAGCGGGAATGAAGATGGAAACTGCAGAATCAATACTTGCCTTCTGGTTCGGTACGGACCGCGACGATGCACGGACGGCAGAACAAAAAAAGCAACTCTGGTGGGCCAAGGATAGCGCTGCCGATCAAGAGATCAGTACCCGATTTTCCGCCTGCACAGCCGCAGCGGCACAGGGCGCACTCGATGAATGGCGCGCTGACCCGCGCGGCTTGCTGGCGTTGGTTCTGTTGACCGATCAATTTCCGCGCAATATGTATCGCGGACTTCCCGCTTCCTTTTCATTTGATGCGCAGGCTTTACGTTTGTGCAAGCAGGCCTTGGAGCAGGGCGATGATCGCCGGCTTCGCCCTATAGAACGCGTGTTTCTTTATCTGCCTCTTGAACATTCCGAATCGCTTGCTGATCAGGAGCAAGCGGTGGAATTATTCCGGCAGCTGTGCAATGAAGTGCCTGCGGATCAGCAGGCGGTGTTTGCCGGCTTCCGGGATTTTGCGATCCGTCACCGCGACATCATTGCGCGCTTCGGCCGTTTCCCGCACAGGAACGCCATTCTCGGACGCACATCGACAGCAGACGAACAGGCGTTTTTGCAAACAGCAGGCTCTTCCTTTTAATGCAGATTTGCCGCTGAGGTCAGGAGTGCCTGTTGCGGCGGCGGTGACCGGTGCATGCTGCAGACGCTGGTTTAACTGTGCATTTCCATCATCTGTTCCGGCAAGTTGCACAGCGGTTCGGGTTTTCCTATACCGTAGCCCTGTGCGAAATTGACGTTCATTTCCTGTAGCGCGATCATTGTTTTTTCATCTTCGACAAACTCGGCAATGGTCTGGATGCCCATCACATGGCCGATGTTGTTGATGGCTTCCACCATCGCATGATCGATACGGTCACGCAGCATGTCTTTTACAAAGCTGCCGTCGATTTTGATGTAATCGATAGGCAATTTTTTCAGGTAACCAAAAGAGGACATGCCGCTGCCGAAATCGTCGAGCGCAAAACGGCAGCCGATCCTCTGCAAATCCTGCATCAGCGTCACGGCACGATCGAGATTGGCAATGGCTGCGGTTTCCGTGATTTCAAAACAGATGCCGGAAGGTGAAATGCCGGAAACCTGAAACTGTTCGCGGATATAGGCGATCAGGCGTTCGTCGCCAACTGTTGCGCCGGAAAGATTGATGGAACAGGTATAGGCCACCGCCGGATCGGTGCAGAAGTCGCGATAGTAGGCAAACGCCGTTTTAATGACCCAGAAATCGATGCTGGTCATCAGGTTGTAGCGTTCTGCAGCAGGGAGAAAGAAAGCGGGCGGCAGCAGCTTTCCCTCTTCATCCAGCATGCGCAGCAGCACTTCAAAGTGGATGATTTTCTGTTGCGATGGCTGCAGTGGTGCGATCGTTTGCTTGAATAAAACCATGCGGTTTTCTTCGAGTGCATTCGATATTTTCGCCACCCAGCCCATCTGGCTTTTGCGCTCGCTTAACTCGCCATCGTCAGGATGGCAGACATGGATGCGGTTGCGACCTTTTTCCTTGGCCAGATAGCAGGCACCATCGACGATGCTCAGGATTTCGTTGAGGCTGAGTTCGTCGTCGGAAAAGGTCAGCAAGCCTATGCTGACGCCGATTGAGAACAGTTTGTCGTTCCAGGCAAAACGAAATTCGCTGGCGGTCTGGCGTAGGGATTCGGCGACGTTCAGTGCAGGTTCGGCGGAACAATTGCGCAGCAGCACACCAAATTCATCTCCGCCCAGACGGGCGAGAATGTCGTTTTGTCTCAGTTTTTCCTTCAACACGCGGGTCAATTGCTGCAACAGAATATCGCCGGCATGATGGCCGCAGGTATCGTTGACGATCTTGAACTGGTCGAGATCCATGTAAAGAATGGTATGCGTCCCGTGTTGCGTATGGATGTCATGCAAGGCGCTTTGCAGGCATCGTTCAAATTCGCGTCGATTGATCAGGCCGGTCAGCTCGTCATGCGATGCCTGGTAGGACATCTCGATCTGTTTTTCCTGCTCATTCTGTTTTGCTTCGCGAATGACGTTGCTGAGAAATTCAAATTCGTAAATGCCCTTGTAATTAGGCATTCCATTAGCCTGAATAGAGGCAATGATGGTGCGCACCGGCTTGTGAATGACGCGGCGAAAGTAGAGCACCAGTATCACGCTGATGATCAGCAGGATCAGGCCGATAGCGATATAGCCTTGTCTGATTGTGCTGGCAAACGCTTCATACGCTCTGCCGTCCCGAAGAATGATGACGCGCCAGTCCCATAATTCAAAATTGAATTGATGCGCATAGTAATCGACGTCTTCGTAACTGATTTTTATGAACGGCTTGTCACTTTCCGCCTCGGTATCTGCAATGATTTTTTGCGGCGGCAAGACGGCCTGCTGCAACAGTATTTTGCCGCGCTTTGCCTCCAGCACCAGTACCTGTAGATTGTGCTCGTGTGCATATTCTTCTATTTTTCCAAGCGCATTGCCCTTGCGTACGCGTATCTCCGCTGCGGTATCGGCAAAGCCGCCCAGCAGCAGATTCTGCAATACGGTATCGCAGATGTTGTACAGCTCGCGGGAATTGCGTTCAAGATCATCCAGTATCCGTTCGTTTGCATAGTGCGATACCGTGCGCAGTCCAAACGAAAAAACGGTGCCACCGAGTATCACCATCAATAGGATGATGGGAATGACAGGCGCCAGAATGCGGAAATAGAGGCTGCTGGCAAGTGCGGTGGAGCTTTTTTCTATCGCCATACGGGCTTGGCCGTTATCAGTTCTTGCGGTGCAACGACTTCCTTCTTCCCTTTTTGCCATTGCACGGTCGTCGTGAAATGACGTATCTGCCTGCCGCTTTCATCCACGCCGTAACGTCCCATCACGGTGATGGCATCCAGTCTGGATAAGGCATCCCGGAGTTTTTCGCGATCTATGCTTTTTATCTTGCGTATGGCCGCTTCCAGAATCTGTCCCGAAGCGTAGGCACTGGCCGCATGGTAGGAGGGCAGGATGCCGTATTCTTCGCGGAAGGATTGCGTAAATTCGCGCGCTCCCGGATAAGACAGCGTAGGTTCCCATTGTGAAGTCGAGTAGGTGTAGTCCGCATCGTCCTTCAGCGTATCGGAAAATTTCTGTATGGCCGGGCCCACAGTGGCGTAATAAGCCCTGGGCGTCCAGCCGATTTCCTTCAGGGCGCGACGTCCGTTGACCGCATCGTCGAAATGGCCTGCGACTATTACTGCTTCGGCACCGGCCAGGCGGGCAGCCTGGATGCTGTTGCGGATATCTGTGGAGCCCTTCTTGAAGGTCGCTGAAAGTACTGTCTGCATTTCATAGCGCTTTGCCCATTCGGCAGTGCCGATGCTGATACTTTGCGAAAAGGAATCGTCGGCGGCCACGATGGCGATCCGGTTAATCCCAGATTTGACGAGCAGTTCGAGGAAGCCGACTGAATATTTGCTGCTGGTGACATAGACGCCGAACACATAGTTGCGGTGCTGTTGCCAGATGGAGTCAGCCGATGCGCCGGATGCCAGCAGCGGCATATGATGCTGTTCGGTAATGTTGGAGACGGCTTCGGTGATGTCGCTGGAATAAGGACCGAGCACCAGATCGACCTTGTCGCCAACAATGAGCTTGCGATAAAGATTGCTGGCGAGGTGGGGATCGCTTTTATCATCCAGCATGGTGATCTGTACCTGTTTGCCAAGCAGGCCGCCACGCCGATTAACGTCGCGCTCCCATAGCCGGTATGCCTTTTCATTCATGCTGCCCAGCTCGGCATATTTGCCTGTCTTGCTCACTGTGACGCCGACATGAATGAGGTCGGCAGACCGGGCCAGTCCCGAGATACCAAGTGCAAGCGAAAATAATATCAAGAACAGTATTCGATACCGCAGGCCGTAGCGCATGCAATTGCACCTATAAAGAAGAGCAAAGTTCAGAGTGAGAGTACTTGAATAGTTTTTTTGGTGCAACGTAATGTCAGTATCTTTTAAGCCACAATGCGCTGCATTTATGATGGGCATCACTGTTTTCCGGCATACGATCATCAAGTGAATAAAGACCCTTGCGATCGAAGCAGGGAAGGGGAATATCATGCATGCATACCGGTTTGCTTTTACCTTGTACATGACGCAACTGCTTGTGATGCTCGCGAGAGTTTTTGTCAGCCTGGTGCTTGCCGCGTTTCTGGGCATGGCGCCATCCGGCGCATCTACTGAAGATGGAGCATCCGGCGCTACGCCGCTGATGCTGGCAAACAGCTATCACAGCAATGTTGATTTATCCGCCTACTGGGTCAGCGAAAAATACGATGGTATCCGCGCCTATTGGGATGGCGAACAATTCTTTACGCGTGGGGGCGAACGCATTCATGCGCCGGCATGGTTTACCGCAGGCTGGCCGCAGCTCGCACTGGATGGCGAACTGTGGGCCGGACGCGGACGTTTTGCCGAGGCGGTATCGACCGCACGCCGACAAAAACCGGAGGATGCCGCCTGGCGCAATATGCATTTCATGGTGTTCGATCTGCCACTGCATGGCGGCGTCTTCGACGAGCGCCTGCCGGCATTGCAAACGGTCATTGCCCAACTGGATGTGCCCTGGGTGCAGGCCGTCCGGCAAGTCAGGGTGCGGGATGAGCAATCCTTGCAGGCACTGCTGCAAAAAACCGTGAAAGCCGGTGGCGAAGGATTGATGCTGCATCGTGGCGCATCCTTGTATCGGGCCGCCCGCAACGATGATCTGCTGAAGTTGAAACTGCATGAAGATGCTGAAGCCAGAGTAATCGCGCACCTGCCGGGCAAGGGTAAACATCAGGGGCGGCTCGGCGCCTTGCTGGTGGAAATGCCGGACGGCCAGCGTTTCCGGCTGGGTACGGGATTCAGTGATGCACAACGTACGTCGCCACCGGCAATCGGCAGTTGGGTGACGTATCGATATCGCGATAAAAACCGCAGCGGCATTCCACGCTTCGCGAGTTTCATGCGGGTGCGGGAAGATATTATCGTGCCATCCAGATGATAGTTCGCTAATATTCATTAACGCCATTCATTTTTTACTTATACACGGAGCCATCATGTCGATTTTCTCTTTATCCAAAACGGCTGCGGCCATTACATTTGTATGTGCGAGTTCTCTTGCCGGCGCTATGTCGCTGGCTGACCTCAGCAACAAAGATGCCAGCAGCGGTGTCAAGGCGGCGCTGGAAAAAGGAGCGAGTGTTGCCGTCTCAAAACTTGGCGTCGAAAATGGTTTTCTGAATAATGAGAAAGTTAAAATCGGCTTGCCGAGCGTGCTGGAAAAGGCCATGCCTATTTTGCGCATGACAGGGCAGGGAAAGAAAGTGGATGAGCTGACAGTGTCGATGAATCATGCTGCGGAATCTGCGGTTGCATTGGCTAAACCTTTATTGCTCGATGCTGTGAAATCGATGTCGGTCACCGATGCTAAAAATATTTTGACTGGTGGGGATACGGCGGTCACTGATTTCTTCCGTCAAAAAACAGCCACGCCATTGAATGCGCAATTCCTTCCTGTCGTGAAAAAAATCACCGATAAGAACGGTCTGTCAGCGCAGTACAACGCCGTCATGGGAAAAGCGGGATCCAGCGGTTTGGTATCAAAGGATGAGACTACGGTTGAGGGCTATGTGACGAAGCGCGCACTGGATGGTTTGTACACGATGATCGCTGAGGAAGAAAAAGCAATTCGTGCTGATCCTATCGGTTCCGGCAGTGCGATTCTGGGGAAGGTATTTGGTGCCTTGAAATAATACTGCGGCTATCGGATTGAATAAATTTGAAGCAAACACGTAGTGCCCGACAACGCCTTGATGAACACTCTGTTGATCAAGGCGTTGTCGTTTGCGATGCCTGGGAAAGATTGCGGCTGATTACAAATTGATGCTGTTGTGATGTTGCCGGGAAAAGCTGTTTTTGTACGGATCGTTCATTTCTTCTGTATTCGCAAGGCGAGACCGATAGATGCTTGCGGAATAATTTTGATACATGTTCACCGCTTAAAAAACCGCAGCGACGTGCAATTTTATCGACAGGCAAATCTGTTTCAGTCAGTTGTTGACGAACCGCTTCCAGTCGCAGATGCAATAAAAATTCGTGCGGCGTCCATCCGGTTTCGCGTTTGAACTGGCGCTGAAAATTGCGTTCACTCATCGAAACGAAATTTGCGGCACTGAGTATGTTGATCGATTCTGCCATGTGCTCGGCAAACCAGCGCGATGCTTGCTGGATTTTATTGTTCTTGCTGGGTTCAGCTACTCGAACCGGACGAGCTGTCGTTGGATGATCGCGGCGACGCTGGCAGACAAGCAGGCTGTCTGCAACGCGTTTTGCCACACTTGGACCAAGATCGCTTTCGAGAAAACTGAGTGCCATCTCTGAAGCCATGCCGACATCGCTTGCAGTAAAAATGCCATCGTCTTCCGTCATCATCGCTTCCCGTTCCACTTTGATCTGCGGAAATTCATGTATCAATTTATCTTGCAAGACCCAATGTGTAGTGGCACGACGATTGTCGAGCAAGCCGGCGGCTGCCATCACAAATACACCTGTGCATACGGCGCCTATGCGACGAACTTTATTCTTTGTTTTTTGCAGCCATTCGATCATGCCAGGTTCGAGATATGCAGCGAAATTGCCAGTGCCACTCGCGATGATCAAGGTATCAAATGTATGCTGCTCATGAGACGACAGGGGTAAGGTCATGATTTCGACGGAGGCGGAAGATTTAATGACGCCACCGTAGAGCGATAACAGGGAAATGGCATAGCCTGTCTCGCCAGCAAAGACGGAAGAGATTAATTTGTCGCCAACGCCGAATACATCTGCTGCACCGATAACGTCGGCCAATATAACGCCTTCAAAAACGATGATGCCTATATGTTTGATGGATCTTGCACTGTCGGTCTCTGCCGACATTTTGAAGGACATCCGTTCCATTTTTATCTCCTGTCAAACTGCTTTTTATTGCTCTTACTTTTGAACAAGAATTTTTTCTGGCCACAACAGAAAAATAAATTGCTTCATGGCAAAGCAAATATATTTTCTACAGTGCATGTTGCGACTACGAACTTAAGATGCGCTTAAAGAAAACATTTTATTGCTGCATTTTTGAAATGCAATGGCAGTGTCATTACATTTGGTTACATTTCATTGAAATGGCGGCATCATGATGTTGCCATTTGGTGTTATCTTTTTTCCTTCAATTCATCTTTCAGTCGCGCATTTTCCAGCGTCAGCTCAGCGACGATTTGCTTGAGTTTGGTATTTTCTTCCTGCAAGCACTTTAAATCCTGCGGGAAGCCTGGCATCGCGCTGTAGTGTTTCTTCCAGTCAAGAAAAGTGTGTTCCGATACGCCTGCTTGTCGGATCACATCTTTCAATGGCATGCCTAATTCCTCTTGTTTCAAGGCTGCTGCAATCCGATCGCTCGTTATTGTCCGCTTCATCGCATGACCTTTTGTTTCTGTTCCGTTGCGCCAATACCGCTAGGAGAATCAGTTTCATCTTTTTCATTTCGCTGCGGATAAATCAGGCAAAGGTTCCAGCCCCATACGCCTGCGTACGATAGGGTCGGTGTACTCTCCTGCAGATTGCGGCGAGCCGACTGAGTAGGTCGTTACTCCCGGAGCTTGCGCTTGAGTTGGTGCCGAGCTGGGACAGGCGCGACCAGTTGCTTCAACCGCTTTGCGATTGGCTGCGCTTTGACATAGCAATGCGAGTGCAACATCATTCATGCCCATTGCACGGAATTCGCGCGAATCAAGACGGCGTACGCACGCTTCATCAACCATCGTCGTACCACCTGACAGACCCCAACCGACGGCTGATATGCCACCCGATACCGATCCCATGCAGGTATCAGAAAGTGTTGTGGTCAGCGATGGTGCGATCGTGCTAGGCACATTCTTGACGGTATAGCTGCCACCGTAATCGACAGTGGCTTTGGTATTGTTGGCACTGCTGCCTGGTGCACCTACGTCACCGATTGCGGCTGGAGATGCGCCGCCGCTACCCGAACCCGAACCTGTGTTAACCGAAACGTTTACATTCGATGCGCCACCAGTTGCTGAGCCACCAGTTCCGCTACCACCGGTGGCTGAACCGCCTGCACCGCCGGCACCACCTGTTGCTGTGGATGACGAAGATGATGTCGGTGCTCCACCTGAACCACCTGAACCACCTGAGCCACCGGAGCCACCGGAGCCGTTATGCATGTTTCCCGACCACGCTGGCAAGGCGAACATTGAGGCTACCAGCACACCTAGAATTTTGCTTTTCATGGCGACTCCATCACATTATGATTTTTGAAATTCAGGGAGAGAGATAACTCTCTCCCTGTTTTTCGGACTGCCTTAGCAGTAGCCGGTTGCGTACTGCTCAATGGCCGCCATTAACAATAACCGCAGCAGAATTGCCGCCGTCGCCACCATTGCCGCCGAATGCTGCACCGCTCTTCGTATCGCCACCAATCGTTACCGATTTTCCATCTCCGGCGTAGTTGCCGTTGTTGCTGGCCGAGTTGGCATCGCCGGTGTTGGATTTTGTTTCTCCGCCGATTGCGAGAGAATTACCGTTGAAGCCCTGCGACGCGCCAGTTGTGTCGCCTGTCCTTGCGCTACCACCACCACTACTTTTATCGCCGCCACGGCCCCGATCGCCGTAGCCCCCGCCGCTGCCGCCGCCACCGGCGCCGGTGACTTTAGCTGTGTTGCTGGTGTTGGCGGTGGTGTTGCCACCCGTTGATCTGGTGCCGCCTGTGGCCGTGAAGTTGCCGCCTGTGTTTGCTGGGCCGCCGTTGTTGGTTTGAAATGCAGAGCCGCCATTTGCATTACCTCCAGTAGTTGAACCACCGGTGACATTGCCTGACGTTGCGCTGCCGCCGCCGCCGCCATTGCCGCCAGTTGAAACGGCACTTACACCTGCCGTTGACATTGGTGGATGTGAAGGAGGAGGTGGATTGTATGGACCACCATGACCACCCGCAAATGCTGCGACGGCGAACATTGATGTAATGGCTGCTGCAATGATGTGACGTTTCATTTTTGATTCTCCTGAATGGATGGATACCAGTACCTTGATGTCTTTTTCAATAGGTTCCGACTGGCAGATATGTCTTGAGAAAGATGATGCTGATATCCGCCACTCGGGCTAATCCATTTGCGCCAGTGCTTGACTGGCTTCGTCTGGATTGGATTGATAATAGGACGCCGACCTTTTTTCTTTACGACAAAACCTTGTCTGCTTCGGACAGTCGCATCTGGCGTTTTTGGGAAGTTTTTTGATTGAAGAAAATGCGAGGGGTGAAAATATTTTTTCTGTTTTTGCAGATTGTTAAATCACGTGAAATACCGATAAGGAAAAACAGAAAGTATGGGCGGAGAAGTAGATGAGTTGTGATTGTATCGATTTGTTTTTCAATAGAAGTGCATGAAAAAAAATCGTAAAAAATATTCGTGAGAACGAATGTTTTTTTAGGGGAGGGGACTGTAAAAAAGATTTGAAAAAGACAGATGGTTTCAACTTGTTTTGGAGGCCTCTGTCAGTATAGGCATTGCCTCATTTCTTGAATCCTTGGCAGAATTTTTTCAATACGGTTTTCCCTCTCAAGTATTACTTTCCAACGTGGTCGCCGACTGCATGCTACGGCAGCATGCCGGTCGATAGCTTTATATTCGCCATCCGGCTATTCGCCATCCGGCGGATAAGCGCTGCTGCAGATTTTTATGTCAGGCAGGTCGGCAGGCATTACTTTGACTTCCATCAGTAGATCGTGCCGGCTGGCAACAGGGATGGGCCCTGCGCCAGCATCCAGGCCGTGTCAGAAAACTGCCTTACGCATGATCGATCCTTGTCGATGACAGTCTGAATACGCTGACTGTCTGCGAGAGATGCTCAGCTTGCACCTGAAGAGATGCGGCAGCAGCAGCGGCTTCTTCCACCAGTGCGGCATTTTGCTGAGTTACTTCATCCATCTGTCCGATAGCTTGATTGATTTGTTCGATCCCGCTGCTTTGTTCATGACTGGCCGCAGTGATGTCACTCATGATGTCAGTCACGCGTTTGATACTGTCGACAACTTCGTTCATGGTGCTGCCGGCCTGATCGACCAGTTTGGCGCCGACATCCACTTTTTCAACCGAATCATTAATCAATGTCTTGATTTCCTTCGCTGCTGCTGCCGAACGTTGCGCCAGGCTGCGTACTTCGGATGCCACTACGGCAAAGCCGCGTCCCTGTTCACCGGCGCGTGCGGCTTCGACTGCCGCATTCAGCGCCAGAATATTGGTCTGAAATGCGATGCTGTCGATGACGCCGATGATGTCGACGATCTTCCTTGACGATGCATTGATCGAGCCCATGGTATCGATCACCTGCGAGACGACGGCACCGCTCCTGACTGCAACCTCCGATGCGGACATGGCAAGTTGATTTGCCTGTCGTGCATTGTCGGCATTCTGTTTCACGGTCGAGGTCAGCTCTTCCATCGATGAGGCGGTTTCTTCCAGCGAGCTGGCCTGCTCCTCGGTACGTGACGAAAGATCGAGATTGCCGGCAGCGATCTGATTCGATGCAGTGGCGATGGTGTCGGTGCCAGCGCGTACATCGCCGACTACTTTTGCCAGACTGTCGCGCATGCTTTTCATCGCATACAGCAGGCTGGTGCTGTCGCTCGGGCGCGTCTTGATGTCAAGCGACAAATCGCCGGCAGCGATGGCGCTGGCAAGATTGCTTGCGTCATCTGGTTCGCCGCCGAGCTGTCTGAGCAAGCTGCGCGAAATGATCATGCCGATTGCAAACAGAATGGCAGCCAGTATCAATGCACCGACTGCAAAGGACAGCAAGCGACTCATGATGGTGGCTTCAACCGTATCGAGGTATACGCCGGAGCCGATAATCCAGCCCCATGGCGAAAATCCCTTGACGTACGATATTTTCGGCACCGGTTGCTCGCTGCCCGGTTTGGCCCACATATACGGAACGAAGCCGGCACCTTCAGCCTTGACGAGCTTGACGAATTCCACAAACAGATGCTTGCCTGTCGGGTCCTTGTTGGCAGACAGGTCCTTGCCGTTCAGTGCCTGGTTGATCGGATGCATCAGCATGCGCGGATGCATATCGTTGATCCAGAAATATTCGCTTCCGCTGTAACGCAAGCCCTTGATCGCCTGCATCGCCTGCTGTTGCGCCTGCGTATCGGTCAAGCTGCCCTTGCTTGCGAGGTCGTGGTAATGAGTCAGTAAGCCGTGGGCCGCTTCTACTACCTGTCGCACATTATTTTTTCGTTCTTCCAGTATCAGTTTTCGTTCGGAAATCAGAAACAGCGCAGTCAGTACGACGATGCCCAGGATGGCGCTGGCGGTGAGCAAGCCAAGTTTTTTTGCGATGCTCATGGAGCGGCGATTTTGTAATGCGGACATGTGTCTTCCCCTTTGGTGTCACTATTTTTTATTTGATGTGGGCAGCTTGTTCGAGCAAGCTCATCCCGTCGCCGGATATCAATTTTTCGATGGCCGGTGAAATTCACATACATTTGCTAAAGGTGCGCAGGCGAATCAGGATTCCGCAGTTGAATACTGGGTCAATCTCTGAAGCGGAATTGATGCACAGGTGCAGTCTTGATGCTGCTAGTGGAGAGGTGATTTTGCATAAGTCCTCTTCATCTTGGCTGGAGATACTTACTTTATGCTTACTCCATCTTGATTTTTATGTGAGAAAGCCTTTGCTTGAAAACTATTCATCTATCAATAAATTTTTTGCGAGATATTCCTACCTGCCCTTTTGTAGCGGTGACAAATGAGAGTGGTGTCCGGTGCGGTGCTGGGCAGTAGTGGGGGATGAGTTGAGTTGAATATCAGTCACGGCTGGGCACGGGCTATGATTTGCAGGACGGGTGTCTGATGTCATGTTGCGGACTATCAGGGTGAGTACGCAGCCTTGATAGTCCTGCGTACATCGCCTGATGCTGCCGCGGTTTTTATCTGGCGGTGACCTGCATGTCGTTTGCGATCCAGTCGAAGACCGACGCATGCATCGGTTTCCAGCCGAGCTCCTTGCGTGCCTTGTCAGCCGTTACGCGACTGTTGGAACCGAAGGAATAAACGGCATGGCCGTATCCCCATTCCTTGATCGCTTCTTCGATCGGCCATGATTGCGATGCACCGAGTTGCAGACGTTGGGCGATGGTCGCAACGATATCGGCATACGATGCTTCGCCGTTTTCAACGAAATAGAAAGAGCCGGCCGGTGCATTTTTCAGAGCCAGCAAATACAATTCAACGACGTCCTTGATGTGCACGTTGGACCAGACGTTGACGCCCTGGCCGACATAACGCGCGATGCCGCTTTTTTGCGCCTGCGCCACCAGCGGCGGAATTTGCACGCTATCGGGGCTGGCACCCAGGCCGGTGCCGTAAATCATGGTGTTGCACAGAATGACGGAACGCACGCCACGCTGTGCCGCATCGCGTATCAGTTTGTCGAGCGCAGCACGCGGCGCTTTTCCCGGCACCACGGTAACGGGCGTGTCTTCGGCAAAGACGGTATCGGACTTCCATTCGCCGCGCGCATCGTCGCCGATGACGCTGGAACCGCTGGTATGGATGAAGGCCTTGCCGGAACCTGCAAGGGCGTTGAGCAGGGTTTCGACGGAAGCCAGATGATCCGAGCTGGCAGCATTGATGACTGCGTCGGCCTGTTTTGCTTCGCGTGTTAAAACCTCGCTGTCTTCCAGTGTGCCGATGACGGGCGTGATGCCGAGTTGCTGTACGCGATTCGCCTGTTCCTGCGTACGCACCAGGCCATGCACCTGATAGCCCTCCTGCAATAAACGCGCTGCGACTGAGCCGCCGATAAAACCTGCCGCGCCGGTAATGAATACGTTCATGTTCTGTCCTTTTTATATATGGATGAGTGATGTTTCTGTGGGCGTCATCCCATGCATGCCGGCTGACCGGACGGCAGGATCAAGCCCATGAACGTACTATGCGGGCATTTATTGTTGAGAAAAATAGCTGTACCATCAAATGATATTTTCCCTGGGATCAACAATGGATATCAATTCCGATGATTTGAAAACCTTTGTCGCCGTCATCGATAGCGGTACGCTGGGTGCAGCGGCGCAGCATCTGGGGCAAACGACTTCGGCGGTCAGTCGTGGGCTGTCGCGGCTGGAAGAAAAACTGGCGACTTCCTTGCTGACGCGCACCACGCGCCGGATGGAGTTGACCGACGAAGGTCGGCTGTTTCTGAAGAAAGCTCGCGCGATTCTGGCTGCGATGGATGAGGCGGAAGAGGCTATCCGGGTGCGGCGCCAGCAGCCGAGCGGGCGCTTGCGTATCGATGCTGCGGCGCCGTTCATCCTGCATGCCATCGTGCCGCATGTGGCCGAGTTTCGTACGCTATACCCGCAAATTACGCTGGAATTGACGAGCAATGATCAGGTCGCGGATTTGCTTGAACATCGTACCGATATTGCGATCCGTATCGGCAACCTGCAGGATTCGACGCTGCACGCGCGCGCCTTGACGGCCAATCCGCTGCATCTGCTGGCCAGCCCCGACTACCTGCAACGACACGGCACGCCGACCACGCCGGAACAATTGGCCGAGCATCAGTTGCTGGGTTTTTTGCAATTTGAATCCGGCAATACGTGGCCGATACGACATGCCGGTGGAGAAGGCCTGACGGTTACGCCTGCCTTGTTTGCGTCGAGCGGAGAAACATTGCGTGCGCTGGCCTTGCACGGGCAGGGCATTGCCAGCCTGGCCGATTACATGACACGGGACGATATTGCAGCCGGCCGGTTGGTCAGAATTCTGGAAAATTACTACACCGGCTATCGGCAACAGATCCATGCGGTGTATTACCGGAACACGCAGTTGTCGCGAAGAATCAGTTGTTTTCTGGAATTTTTGCAACAAAAGTTATAGTTATTTTTGTTATTAAAAACAATAGCTTGCAATGTATATCTAAAGTTATTCTAGATATTGTTTTCATCCGGCGCATCAGCCTGAAAACACCAGTGCCAGGGCTCGTAAATGAATCCCAGCGCATTGTCGCGCGGATATGACAGGGTAAAACCGAAGCCGCCGGCGTTGGCAGTCAGCCAGCAGAATGCAGCGGTATCTTCAAACTCTGTTTCCGTGGCGATGCAGCCCGGCGTGTTGATATCGATGGCACGACCTGTGTGATGTTCGCTGTAACCGGGCGGCGCACTCAGCGTCAGTATTTTTTCGATCGGCATATTGCGATCCAGCTTGTATTGAATGATCTCGATTTGTCGCTCGATCGAGCGGAATGCCGATACGACTTCCAGCACTATATTGTCTTGCCGTGCAGCCTGTTTCATCGCCATCCAGGCTGCGGCTGTTGCCGGCGTCATCTGGTATGCACGACCGGCGTCATCGGTCTCGGCTATGGTCAATTCCTGCGCTTCCACATAAAAAGGCAATTGTTTTTGTGTAATCAATTCCTGCGCAATGCCAAGCCTGGCAAGTTCCAGCGCGATGCGATTTTCGTAATCGTTTTGCTGTCGGTCGTTTTTCATGTCGTCTGCGTGGCACCAGCGTGAGCAAAATAATGGGTCAGCTTACGTCTTAATGTTGCCGTCTGCAAATCGCAGTACGGCTTCGATCTCTGCTTGAACTGCGTTATTATGGACAGCAAAGAAAACAGTGAGGTGACGTGTGAAATTCAGTATGGCTAAAAATTCGGTCTTTGCATTATTGCTGCGTGCACAGTGGTGGGTCAGCGGCGGGATTGCATTGGTCATCGCGATCATTGCGTGGGCGATATTGCCGCGCCAATATGCAATATATGGCGTGTTTAGCGGCATGCCCTTTCTGGTCGTCAGCGTGATGGTACTGTGGCGCAAACGCGGCTTGCCCAGCGATGCGCGCGTGGCAGAAATCCTGCAGGCAACGCGGGCGATGTCGTGGAAGGATTTTTCGGTGGAAATTGAACGCGCACTGGTGCGCGACGGCTTTGAAGTGACGCGCATCGAACAGCCGCAGGCCGATTTTTCCATCATCAGCGGCGGACGCAAGGCGCTCGTCAGTTGCAAGCGCTGGAAAGCAGCGAGCAATGGTATCGAACCATTGCGCGATTTGCATCGTGCAGTGGAGGCGGGTGGTGCGGATTATTCGTTCTATATTACTGCGGGCGACTTTACGCCGAATGCGATGCAGTTTGCCGTCGATCACAAAATGCGGCTGGTGCATGGCGCGGGTCTGGCCAAATTGCTGCGTGAAATGAAGATAGACAAGAGTACGGGCGTGCGCGCCATTTCCGGACAAAAAGCCTGAATGTTTTTACCACCATAAAAATCTGGCGTTTGCCGGTTTTTATGGCTTGCGTGAATAGTCGTATGCAAGTGCGAAGCGGCAGATAAGCGTTTGCTCGATGCATGACATCACCCGCAAATAGATCATGTCGTGATATTATCTCGTGCTTTACTTCTGCAGTATCAGGCGCGGCCTGATAGCGATGACGACACATGACTAATACTTCTCCACTGGAACAATCCGATTTTGAAGCCTTGTCGGAATTCCGTTACCAACTACGGCGTTTTTTACGTTTCAGTGAAGATGCTGCGCAAAGCGTCGGTCTGACGCCGCTGCATTATCTGGTGCTGTTGCACATCAAGGGTTTTCCCGGCCAGGATTGGGCGACCGTCGGCCAGTTGGCGGAACGTCTGCAAACGCAGCATCATGGTGCTGTTGCGCTGGTATCGCGCTGTGAAAAAGCCGGACTGGTAACGCGCTCCCCGGGTGTGGAAGATCGGCGCCAGGTTCGCGTGCGCTTGACGGAAACCGGCGAAAAACAGTTGCGCCACCTGGCAGAATTGCATCGCAATGAATTGCGTTCCCTGTCCAATGTCTTCAAGGTCGCGCGCATTTCTGCCTTCAACGATAGATAACGCTACCCAGGCGTCCTCCTCAGACAGTTTCTTTCAAGCGAGCGCTTTTCATGCGATCTCATCAACGCGATTTTGCGCCGGATCGACGCATCATTTTTCTGTGCCTGATTGCAGTCGTGATCGGCGCCGTCAGTACAGTGGCGGCGTTTGTGCTGCTTAATCTGATTCATTTTTTTACCAATCTGTTTTTCTTTCAGACTTTTTCATTTGCAGATCGCTCGCCTGCGACTCATAGCCTGGGCTTGTGGGTGATTGCGGTGCCGGTAGCCGGCGGTCTGATTGCGGGCCTGATTGCACGCTACGGCTCCGACAAGGTGCGCGGACACGGCATTCCGGAGGCAATCGAGGCCATCCTGTTTCGCAAGAGTCAGATGTCGCCCAAGGTAGCGCTTCTCAAACCACTGACATCCGGCATCGTGATCGGCAGCGGCGGGCCGTTCGGTGCGGAAGGCCCGATCATCATGACGGGCGGGGCGATCGGCTCGCTGATTGCGCAAAATTTCTCGATGAGCGCCGCCGAGCGCAAGACCTTGCTGGTCGCCGGTGCGACAGCCGGCATGACCGCCGTATTCGGCACGCCGGTGGCGGCCGTACTGCTGGCGGTCGAATTGTTGCTGTTTGAGTGGCGACCGCGTAGTTTGTTGCCGGTTATTCTGGCCTGTGCCGTTGCTGCGTTCTGCCGGCCCTTGCTGCTGGAGTCGGGGCCGCTGTTTCCCATTCACACAGCGCCGGTCGGACTGGCGGCGTTTGCGATTTGCATCGTTGCCGGTTTGCTCAGCGGCATGCTGTCGGCCGTCATGTCGCTTTCGCTGTACCGCGTGGAAGACTGGTTCGGCAAGTTGCCGCTGCACTGGATGTGGTGGCCGGCCATAGGCGGATTGGTGGTGGGCATAGGCGCTTATTTCGAGCCGCGTGCGCTGGGTGTCGGATATGACGTGATTTCCGATCTGCTGAATCACAGAATGCTCCTGTCTGCCGCCTTGTCCTTGCTGCTGGTGAAGGCGATTATCTGGGTGGTGGCGCTGGGTTCCGGTACTTCCGGTGGCGTCCTGGCACCTTTGCTGATGCTGGGTGCAGGATTGGGGGCGGTGATTGCCAGTCTGGTGCCAGGTAGCGATCCGACGCTGTGGCCGCTGGTGTGCATGGCGGCAGTCTTGGCCGGCGTGCTGGGCGCGCCCTTGACGGCGGCCATTTTTGCGCTGGGCCTGACTGGCGATTTCAATGCCTTGCTGCCGCTGCTGCTGGCTACCGGCGTGTCCTACGGCTTTACCGTTCTGGTGATGAAACGTTCCATCATGACGGAAAAAATCGCACGGCGGGGTTTGCATATTTATCGCGAATATAGCGTTGATCCGCAAGAGCGCATGTTTGTGCAAGATGTGATGGCAACCGATATTGCGCACATTGACGCAGCCTTGCCTTTGCAGCAGGTGTCGCACGATTATTTCGGCGCTGGGCAGAAGCATCGCAGCTTTCCGGTCGTGGATGCGCAGCAGAAATTGCTCGGCATGCTGGACCGCGAGTTGTTGATGCAGTGGATGGACAAGCATGACGGCGCGCGGCAGATAGGCAGCTTGTTCGAAAAAATTCCATCCGTGGCTTTTGCCACTGAAACCTGCCAGGTGGTCGGGCGGCGCATGGCGATCCAGCATGCGGAAAGATTGCCGGTGGTGGTGGACCGGGCTTCCATGAAGCTGATCGGCATTGTCAGTCGCAGCGATTTGCTCAAGCCTTCGCACACGGCATTTCATGAAGAACATATCCGGGAGCGCTTGTTCAGCCGTTAGAAAGCAGAGCATGCAAAAAAGGCCGCAGGATCATCTGATCCGGCGGCCTTTTTTCTGCAATCCCCCAGCAGGGCGCTTGTCTTATTCGGCAGTGTTGCCGGCTTTTTCCTGCACAGCCTTTTCCAGCTCGGCGATACGCACGCGTTGTGCCTTCTCGCTGGCAAAGCGTTCGGTGATATCTCTGGCGACTGCCAGTGCGCCCAGAATTTTTCCATCTGGATCGTGCACCACGCCGAAGCTCATATCGATGTAAATCTGGCTGCCATCTTTATGCATGGAACGGGTGGTCAATACCTTGTTGACGTATTTCATTTCGCCTGTCGATACGGCGTGGTCGAAACCCTTGTTATGGGCTGCCAGCATGCGTTCCGGAATAATGATGTCGAGCGGGCCGCCGATGACATCGGCTGCGGCATGGCCGAAAATTCTTTCCGCGCCGCTATTCCAGACACGGATCAAGCCGCCGGTATCGGCAAAAATGATGGCGTCCGGCGCCTGATCCACGATTGCTTTTGACAAGGCCAGATCTACATTGTTGGTTTGCATTTCTCTCTCCTGGTAATGACGCCTGCGTAAAAATACGAGATGTTTATATCGCTTCCGCCATGCTGTGCTCGAACAGGGCGGCGATCATGTCTGTTTGCGTAATCATGCCAACCAGGCGGTTGTCATCGTCGATGACCGGCATTTGATGGACTTCGGCATCGGACATGAGCGGCACGAGTTCGACGATAGACTGGTTTGCATTGGCGGTGTAGACCTCTTTGGTCATGATTTGTCCGACTACTTCGTGTTTTTCAGTATGCGACAGCAGGGAAGGACGGATCAGGTTTGCCAGCTTGCGTCCCAGGCCTTCATGCGATTCGACCTCGGCGTGCTTCAGGAAGTCGGCCGTGGTCACGATGCCGATCACGCGTCGGCCACGATCGATGACCGGCAATGCAGTCAAGTCATGTGATTTGAATTGCCGCCATGCTTCTGCCAATTCCGTGCCGAACTCCACGTGAATCACATCTTTCGACATGATGTCTGCACACTTGGTGCCGTCGAGGCGGCGTCGATATGCCTGCATTTCCGTTTGCAGCATGATGGATTCCAGATCGTCGCGGCTGATATCCAGCACCTGATTGTAGCGTGCCAGAACGACATCCAGATCCTCCGGTGTGATGCCGGTACGCTCGGTCGGCGCGACGTCCTTCGTGTTGTGCTTGTTGCCGCGATCCGGTTGCACGATGTGCGGATAACGACGTCCGGTTGCATTATTGAAAAACAGCGCAGTCAGCAACAGCAGCAGTGAATTCAAGGCGACCGGTATCAGTACAAAGTTGTAACCCATGGCATGTACGGCCGGGCCGCCCAGGACGGCCGTCAGCGCTACTGCGCCGCTGGGCGGATGGATGCAGCGAAAGGTAAACATGGCGCCGATGGCGAGCGAGGCCGCCAAGCCTGCGGCCAGTATCGGTTCGCCTACAAATTTTGCGCAGGTTACGCCGATGATCGCCGCGATGATATTGCCACCCATGATGGACCACGGTTGGGCAAGAGGACTGGCGGGAACGGCGAACAGCAGCACTGACGACGCACCCATGGGGGCGATCAGCCAGGCGGCATTGATATCCTTGCCGAGAATAAAGTAGCTGCAAAGAGCCGTGAGTACGATACCGAATAATGCGCCGGCGCAAGCGCGCATTTTTTCATAACGATCAACCAATCCAGATGCGGGGACAATACGGAGAAGCAACTTCAATTTCGATAGAACCATATTATCCCTGACGAATTCGTAAGCCCGTTATTACATCACAATATGATACGTCTAGCAATGCTGTTGCCAAAATCGGCAACGCGTACTGTCGCCTGTATCCGTCCCGGATGCAACAATCCTGGTATTTTTCACGGCAGGCAAGTGTAAATATGTTGCATCCTGAATGCAAATATTATTTGAGCAAATGACATGACGCATACGCTCTGGTGTCGGCCATATGTATCCAGGCCAGGTGCCTCGAACAGATCGCAGTTGTTCGGGCTGGGCAGGGTCGCTTGTGAAGAACCGCCCTTATCGGTTAAAAACATTCATCTCATGCAGCACGAAGAGGAAATAGAATATTGGTAGAAAAACGGAGGAGCTGTTGTCCAAACCTGCAGAATCAGCATAGTGTTTGGTACGCATCTTCACATAATACGGAGTCTGTTTTACGTACCGATCCTGCCTGATCGCCAAAAGGAAATCATCTGATGCCTGTCATTACCAATATAGAAGATCTGCGCGTACTGGCGCAAAAGCGCGTGCCGCGCATGTTTTACGATTACGCCGATTCCGGTTCCTGGACTGAATCGACCTATCGTGCGAACAGCGAAGATTTCGCCAGAATGAAGTTTCGCCAGCGGGTCGCGGTCAATATGGAAAATCGCACGCTGCAAACCACCATGGTGGGGCAAGAGGTGCATATGCCGGTGGCGATTGCACCGACCGGCTTGACCGGCATGCAGCATGCGGACGGTGAAATTCTCGCGGCCAAGGCCGCCGAGAAATTCGGCATCCCCTTTACCTTGTCGACCATGAGCATCTGTTCGATCGAGGATATTGCCGCCCACACCAGCAAACCGTTCTGGTTCCAGCTGTATGTGATGAAAGACCGTCCCTTTATCGAACGTCTGATCGAACGCGCCAAGGCGGCGAAATGTTCGGCACTGGTATTGACACTGGACTTGCAGATTCTGGGGCAGCGTCACAAGGATTTGAAGAACGGCCTGTCGGCGCCACCCAAGCTGACCATCCCCAACATCCTGAACATGATGGGCAAGCCGCGCTGGTGCATGGGCATGCTGGGCACCAAGCGACGCAGTTTCGGCAATATCGTCGGCCATGCCAGTGATGTGTCGGACATGTCCTCGCTATCGGCATGGACCTCGCAGCAATTCGATCTGGCCTTGTCCTGGAAAGACGTCGAATGGATCAAGAAATGCTGGGGCGGCAAGCTGATCATCAAGGGCATCATGGATGCCGAAGATGCGCGACTGGCCGTGGCCAGCGGCGCCGATGCGATCATCGTGTCCAACCACGGCGGTCGCCAGCTTGACGGCGCACTGTCCAGCATCGCGGCATTGCCGAGTATCGTTGAAGCAGTCGGCGATCAGATCGAAGTGCACATGGATGGCGGCATCCGCTCCGGACAGGATGTGATCAAGGCACTTGCGCTGGGTGCGAAGGGCACGTATATCGGCCGCTCCTTCCTGTATGGTTTGGGCGCGATGGGCGAAGAGGGCGTGAGCAAATGCCTGGAAATCATCGAGCGGGAACTGGATCTGACGATGGCATTTTGCGGTCTGACGGACGTGAAAAAAGTCGACAGGAAAATTCTGATTCCCGGCACTTACTAATCCGCATCCAGGTAAACCATGCAAAAAGGCCGCACATGTGCGGCCTTTTTGTATCCCGGAACTCTTCTAGGACAGCAGCGTGGCACGATGCCGGGCGGCAGTTGCGGCCAGCGCGTAGCGGTTCACGCTATAAGAAGACGGTGTGCTGAAAACGGGTTTGCCGAGGGCACGTGTCGCGAGTGGTTTGAGCAATATCTCCGGAATCTCCAGCGGCAAGATAATCGGTTCAACGTGCACCGGGCCGCGACGCTTGATGATCTCTATTGAAAGGCGTCCGATCGCCAGCGGCTTGCAGAGCATGCGCAAGGGGGCGGGCGATGCCTGAGCTTGCGCGTCCAGAGGGCGAAACAAAAACGTCAATCCTTGCGTGGCGGCAGCCGCCAGGTGCAGGCGTCGCAAATGGTCGTCCCGTGCTTGCGGCAACCAGCACAGCAATGCACCGAAGCTGGCGCTTTTCAAGGCCTGCTCCACAGCCCAGATCTTGTCTGCCGGCTTGTCTACTTCTATCAGTGTGACTTTGCTCATGTCTATCCCGCATTCGCTCAGGCTGGCGGCGATTGCAAGATGCGCAGGCGCCAGCACCACCACGGTTTTACCGGTTTGCGTGATGCGCGTCAGTGTTGATGCGAGCAAACGCAATTCGCCGCCGCCGGGATTGGCGAGCAGCAATTCTGTCAAAACGGAAGGTGGCCAGCCCCCATGCGGCAACTGCTGATCCAGCTCGCGATATCCGGACGAAATCGCTTTGGCGCGGGACGCTCCGATCTGATCGTGCAGCCAGATGGAATCCGGCTGCGACGCAAGAATGGGCGAAGTGGAAAAAGGAAGAGCAGAAGCCAGTGCAGCCATAAAACCTCCAAAGTGCTGTTTGGGACAAGACACCGCGTGCCGGTGAGTTATCAATATACTGTATATATGTACAGTATAAAAGGTTTAAGTGAAATTTTTAGCGTTTTTTTCTGCGACCTGAGCACAGTTCGCCGTCAGGCGCGTTCACCCGGACTGAAACGGGCAGGCGGCATATCGACAAGGCGGCGCACTCACCACAAGGTATAGGCCATGATGAATCCTGCCGACACCATGGTCGTCAGCGCAACGGCGAACAGGATTTCAGCTATGCGCGTCAGCAATTGCACGATGCCGCGATGTTTGGTGCGCAAGGCCCAGAAAACGCAGTAAGTACAAAGCAGAAAGAGCAGCGCGCTGAGAACGAAGATATCGTCGACGACTGTTCCGCCCACTGTTCTGCCTACGGTTGAAAAGAGCGTAACGCCGGTGATGCACAGGCCGGCCATGGTGCCTGAAGCTGACAGCAGGTGGCGCAGTTCTTCGCGTGTATTTTGATCCATGAGTAATCTTCTAATGACAGATTAGAGCTTCACTCGCGTACGGCTTTATGGCTGGCCGGAATTCGCGGCGTTTTGTACTAGCGCGATGCGCCTGCGCAAGTGCTCGGCGGCGACGGTATCGCCGGCATTTTCTGCGCGCAAGACCTGCACGCCCAGCCATGCCAGCAATGGGCGGCGCCATCCTTGCGCGGATGCGGTATCGACCGCTGTTGTCAATACTGCCGGCGTGGCACGATTGCTGCGAAACAGGACGCCGGCGGCGACCAGTTGCGCCAACGGGTCTGCGATATTCTGCAAGGCAGAGGCGGCTGCCGTATCCGAAGTGGCGCCTGCTACGGCGCGATGTTGCGGCGGCAGCAAGGCAATGTTCTGCGTGTTGATGCGCCCGGCCAGAAAGTCGGCATAAACGCGTTCCGGCGCAGCGGCATCCAGCCGCAATTTTTCAAATTCAGGGCAGTCTTCCATCACCAGACTGGCAACACGGCTGGCACAGCGCGTGAGTTCGACCCGCGCCAGCAGATCGGCGCGGCCGGTGCGGGCGATTTCACTGCGCGCCTGTTTGAACTCCTGCGTTTCGACGCGCGTATTGCCTTCCAGGTAGGCGGCGGTAGCGCGTTCCATTGCAGTCCTGGCGTTCATTTGCCAGTCCGGTACCGGTGTGCCGGCACAGGCAGTGAGCAGGGCGGCCAGGCTGGCAGAATAAAAAAGTCGTGGGAAAGATAAGGTCATGGCAGGGTCAACTCCGTGTCGCGTGCAAACGGCCATTTGCGATTGATTTCATTCACCAGTTGCTCGACCTTGCGCAGGCTGCGATCGACATCGGCGCGCAACACGTCCAGATCGCCGGTGGCGATTCTGGCATTGGCGCTGATTGCCTGCGCATCGACCAGTACCGCATCGACCTTTTTCAGGCTGGCCCGTGCTTCGCCCAGCATGGCATTGAGTTGCACTACGGTGGCCTGGCTATTGCCGTCCTTGCCGAATATCTGGGTATCGGCTTTGACCAGCAAGCCATCGACTTTTGCCAGCACGGTATTGGCGCGCTCCAGCGTCGCGACCAATTTCTGTGCATCCTTGTCATTGCCGAACAGGCCGCCGATGGCGCCGTGCGGGCCGTTGAATTTTTCCGTTAATCCCTGCAGATTGGCGAGGCTGGCATTGAGTGCCGATTCGGCCGAGGTCAGACCGTTCAAATTTTCAATCAATTGTTTGGCAGATGCGACCAGCAGCGGAATTTCCGCTGCCACATCGCCGACCAGCAAGGTGCGTTCGGCGCCTGGCGGTAGCGGTGGATCGGCCGGCACGCCGGTGTAGGCGCGTATGCGCGTGCTGCCGACGATGCCGCGCTCCATGGCGAAGACGCTGGAAGTGCGCAACCAGTGCGCATCCTTTTGCGTCACATCGACGATCATGCGCGCCTTGCCTTCCTTGCTCAGTTCGATGCGGCTGACGCGGCCTACCGGAAAGCCGGAGAAGGTGAGATCCATGCCGACCACCACGCCTTCCGAATCGTCGGCCAGTAATACCAGTTCCTGCGTAACCTCGAATGCGCCGCGCGCATACATCAGGTACACAACCGAGCTGCAGATCAGCGCGATCAGGAACAGCAGCAGGATCGCAGCCTTGAATTCAAGGTTATCCGGCGCCGGTGGTGGCTGAGGAAGGGCGGAAGGAAGATCAGCTTGTTCTTGCATGGAGGTCGGGTGCCGTAGTGGAGTCAGGAATCGACGTTAATAATAATTACCCATCAGCGAAGCAATCTCGATCAACAGGATAACGAAAAACAGCCGCACCATCGCCGCCAGTTCATTTGCGGCCTTGGAGCGACTGTGCAGTTGCGTGCTGCGTGTATCGTAAAGTGAAGATGCCATCGGGATCAGGGATACGGCCAGGCTGAAGAAGAGGGTCTTGAGCAGGAATATCATCGAGACGGCGGGATTGAAAATCTGTCCGACCACACGCGTGTAGCCGGCTAGCGCCCAATGCGTGAAACCGTAGATGGAAAGATAAGCCAGAATCAGCGAAAGGACACAACTGACGGCAGCCAGCATCAGCACGGAAAATACCCCGGCCACGGCACGTGGAAAAAATTCGCGCCGGATCGGATCGATGCCCTGGCGTTGCAAGTCTTCCAGCTCACCGCGCGCGCGCATTTCGGCCAGCTCGACGCCATCCGGCAGGGTGCGGCGCAAGGCTACAAACAGGGCGGCAGTGAGCGGTATGAGTTCCAGCACCAGTACCCGCACCACCATTTCCAGCGCATATTTGGACAGGCCGTAACTCAATGCGGTGACGACCACGATGCGAATCAGGATCAGGCTGGCCAGAGCCGATAACACGGAAAACCAGATCAGGTTGGCGGTGGTGCCGAGCACGATTTGATAGGCGATTGCGTGCCGGTTGTCGCGCTGGTAAGTCGCAGGCGAGAGCGCGAGCGACAGCACCAGCATGCCGAACAGTACAATACGCCAGCCGCCTATCAGCCAGCGCAACGTGGCGCGTCCCATCGTCCTGAGGGTGCTGAAGGTGGATGCAGAGGCAGTCATGCAAACATGGTAGCAGCGAATGGCGGGACTTTGCATCGCTCGCCGGTTTTGACTTTGTGGCAAGATCGTTTCACACTACGTTTTCCTTTTCTCCAATTATCACTCCATGCAATTTTTTAGCCCGGAACGCATAGAAAAAACCAAGGAACTGGCACGTGACGGTAAACCGTTTATTTTCGATGACGGCGATATTCGTACGTTGCATTTCAATGAACATGTCGTACAAAGTGCGATGCGTTTGTCGGCGCCTGACGAACTGGTGATTCTGTATACGCAGATGATGAGCCGCTTCCTTGCCTTGCATCCGGAGCCGGAACATATTCTGCTGATCGGACTGGGCGGCGGTTCGCTGCTCAAATACTGTTATCGGCAATTGCCGGCAGCCCGCATCACGGTACTGGAATCGAACGCCGACGTCATCGCCTTGCGCGATTGTTTCATGATCCCGCCCGACGATGCGCGTTTGCAGGTCTTGCATGTCGATGCGGTGCCGTATCTGGAGCAGATGGCCGCAGCGTCGGTAGATGTCATTTTGCTGGATGGCTTCGATGCCGATGGCGCGCCGCAGGCTTTGCGCTCGCGCAATTTTGTCAGCGACTGTAAACGTGTTTGCGCAAGCAGGGCGTACTGATAGCGAATATGGGTGATGACAACATGAATATAGTCGGCCTTGTGGTGCAAGGACGTGCAGTTTTCAGCGCGCCGCATGTATGGTGGTTCAGGACCATCAGGGATAACAGCCATATTGCGGTAGCGGTCCATGCCGCCGATGATGCGATTGCCGACACTGCCTTGCACAGCAAGGCATTGCGCATAGGAGCGCATGCCGAACTGGAATTTATTTATCCGAAAAATCCGTTGACTGAATAACGCTGCATTGCATGGATTTATTGCAAACGATGCCGGCATTTCTTACATATTGTTGCTGCCGCGCAGTGGCCGTCAGCCGATATCGATGAGCGCCAGACCGCTTTCTGCATCGAAGCTGCGCTTGAGGTAGGCGGGCGATTCGGTCAGGATGATTTCCAGCGTGGGCCGCACATAGGCTTGCAGCAGATGGCCGCCGTGTGCGCTGCCATCGCGTTTGCCGACGACGACGTGGATATGGCTTTTCGATTCGCCATCCTGTTTGGCCACATCGCCGATCAGGGACAATACTTCGACCTGTTCGTTGACGGCAATTTTTTCATAATCTTTTTGATCCCAGTTGAAATAGGCCAGCGTCGCGCTGCTGAATGCGCCTATTGCCGTGAAACGGCTGGCGGCGAGATCGTTTTCTTTGATGAAACGCTGCAACTGGCTGACCACTTCTTCTCCTGTTTCCAGTATCAAGGCATATGTTTTCTCTGAGCCATCGTTGATGAGTTTGGTGCGCATGGTAACCTCTCCGTAGTTGTTTTCTGTCAGACCTGCTTTTTGCGAAAGAATTCGGCGCAGAGCGAGCAGCACCAACGCTGTCCGATTACAAGCACCAATATTCCGCTCTACTGCAATTTCAAAGTTGGGAACTCTTGCTCATTTCCTGCCTCCAACTGAGCAAAATACGGACCACCATGTCGATCTACAAACCGCATCAGCGGGAGGAAAAAATATGGTCAGTACTATCCCGACGCATGCAACTGACGCATGTGCGATGCGATCTTTCGTCATCAGTAAAGTCCGCCGGCTTTCCATAACAGGCTTTCATCGTCGCGTGTATCCGCCTGGCCATGAGACGCATGTTTCATACGTGAAACGCGAGGACGCTCTTGTTTAATAAAATCCTCCAGCACCTTCCATTTTTTTCGGCGGCCGAAAACGTAGAAGATATTTCCGAAGAGCGGGTGCGGGCGGAAATATACAGTGCGGACAAGCTGGAAGCGCTCGCAGCGCAACTGGCCGCCACGCAAAAAATCGGTGCCGCTCCTTTTCACCGATCCCTTTCTGTCTCGGTGCGTGACGATGGCCGCGCACTGCTTGCTGCACATGCGGCGATTGAGCAAGCGGCAGCTGAACGCCGTGCCATTACTTCCGCTGCTGAGTGGCTGCTCGATAATCTGCATGTCGTCGAGGAAAGTGTCGTCGGCGTGGTGGAAAACATGTCGCGCCGCGTATATAAATCGCTGCCGAAGTTGTCGGACGGTGAATTTGCCGGCAAGCCGCGCATCTATGGTTTGTGCTGGGCCTTTGCCGCGCATACCGACAATCACTTCGATACCGATCTGTTTCTGCGTTTTGTGCAAGCCTATCAACGCGTGCAGGCATTGACGATGGCGGAATTGTGGGCCTTGCCCATCGTCATGCGTGCAGTGCTGCTGGCACATCTGCGCCGGGTTGCCTTACGTGTCGTCACGGCACAGGCAGCGCGCCAGGAGGCTGACGATTTTGCCAACGATCTGATTACGATTGCGCAGAAGACGCAGGAGAACGAACAGCCGCCTCTGGTATTGCGGCCGGGCCGCCTGCGGCAGCCATTCGTGGTGCAACTGGTGCAACGTCTGCGTTATCAGCAACCCGGATTTACAACCTTGCTGGATACGCTGGGCGGACGGCTTGCAGAGCAGGGGCTGACCATAGACGATCTGGTGCTGCGCGAGCATACGACGCAAGTCGCTGCCAATCAGACGATACGCAACATCATCACCAGCATGCGCGGCATCGCCAGCTTCGATTGGCGGCTATTTTTTGAATCGGCCAGCCTGGTCGAGGAAAAACTGCAAACGCTGCCGAATTATGTTGCGCTGGATTTTTTGACGCGCGATCGCTATCGCAAGATCATTCAGCAAATTGCCCTGAACGCACGCTATTCGGAGCAGCAGATTGCCGATGCGCTGGTGCGCAAGATCGAATTTCACCGCAGCCAGATGGAACACGACGATGTCGTCGCCGACGAACGCGCGCTGGATCCCGGCCATTATCTGCTGGGCGGCGGCAGAACCGATCTGGAAGCGGAGCTGGGGTATCAGCCGCATTTTTCGCAAAAAATGAGGCGGCATTATGTCGCTCATTCCAGCCTGTACTACCCGTTGACGATCGTATTCTTCAGCTTGATAGTGCTGGCTGTTCCCCTGTCGACTACGCGCGGGCATGCGCTTTCTTCCATTGCATTGACGCTGCTGATTGTTGCAGGTTTTTTTCCTGCCAGCGATATTGCCATCACCATCGTCAATAAAATATTGATGCGCCTGTTCTGGCCGCGCCATTTACCGCGGCTGGAACTGGCGGACATTTCGGAAAACGTGCGGACCTTTGTCGCAGTGCCTGTGATGCTGACCAGCGAAGAGGGCGTGGACGAAGAGATACAGCAACTGGAAACGCACTATCTTGCCAATCCTGACGGCGAAGTGTATTTCACGCTGCTGTCAGACTGGGCCGATGCCAAACAACAGCATATGCCGCAGGATCTGCCCTTGCTGGAAAAAACCCGCCGCGAAATCGCAAAACTGAATGCGCGTTACGGCCCCAGTGTGAGCGGGCAGACGCGTTTCTATGTGCTGCATCGCAACCGTTTGTGGAATGCGGCAGAAGGTTTGTGGATGGGCTGGGAGCGCAAGCGCGGCAAGCTGCATGAATTCAACCGCCTGTTGCGCGACGCGCGCGATACCTCCTTCCTGCCGGAAAATAATCCCTTGCCGCATAATGTGCGTTACGTGATTACGCTGGATGCGGATACGCGCCTGCCGATAGGCGCATTGCGCGCGCTGGTCGGCGTGGCAGCGCATCCGCTGAATCAGCCGCGTCACGACCCCGTGACCAAGCAGGTGATTGAAGGCTACGGCATCCTGCAACCGCGTATTACGCCGACGCTGCCGATGCCGCAGGAACGCACGCTGTTCCGGCGTTTCTTTTCCGCGCGCGGCGGTGTCGATCCGTACGGCGGCGCAGTACCGGACGTGTATCAGGACGTATTTGGCTGGGGCAGTTATTCCGGCAAGGGTTTGTACGATGTCGATGCCTTTGAGCTGGCGCTGTCCGGCAAGGTGCCGGAAAACACCATGCTCAGTCATGATCTGTTTGAAGGCGCACTGGCGCGCTGTGCGCTGGTCAACGACGTTGAACTGTTCGAGGATTTTCCTTCGCATGTCGCAGAAGCTGCGGCACGCGAGCATCGCTGGACCCGTGGCGACTGGCAATTGCTGCCGTGGTTGCTGAACATAGGGCGGGTGTCGATGTCGGTCATCGACCGCATGAAAATCATCGACAACATGCGCCGTTCCCTGATGACGCCTGCGATTCTGCTGGTGCTGGTGACCGCCTTCTGCTTCGAGTCTGCGCCGATCTGGCCCTGGCTGATATTGGGCATTGTGGGACTGGCTACGCCTTCCGTATTCCAGTTCATTTCCGATCTGCTGCCGCATCGCGACGATCTTTCGTTCAAGGCGCATTGGCGACGCGGCCTGGCCGTGCTGCCGGATACGCTGGCCGTGATCTTCATTTCGCTGGTGGTGCTGGTGCAGCGTGCGTGGATGATGCTGGATGCCATCGTACGCACCCTGATCCGGCTGATATTCACGCGCCGCAACTTGCTGCAATGGGTGACATCCGCACAAGTCAGAAGATCTAAACGCTATTCTCTTGCCAGCTTCGTCTGGCGTGGCCGCATGGGCATGCTGGTGGCGGTGGCAATCGTCGCGATTGTGTATTTTCTGAATCCGGAGCGCTGGTTGCTGGTGCTGCCATTCGGTTTGCTGTGGGTGCTGAGCCCGGTGATTGCGCGCACGATCAGCCTGCCGCCGGTCGATAAAGATGTTGAATTTCTGGAAATCGCTGAAGAAAATGAATTGCGCCTGATCGCACGTCGCACCTGGCGTTTCTTTACGACCTTCGTCGTGGCGCAGGATCATTATTTGCCGCCGGATAATTTCCAGGAAGATCCACATCCGGTGATTGCCCATCGCACCTCACCGACCAACTTTGGCCTGTATTTGCTATCGGTTGCCAGTGCGCGCGATTTTGGCTGGATAGGCCTGAGCGAAATGATGGAGCGGCTGGAAGCGACGATGAAAACGCTGCAGGTGCTGCCGCGCTATCACGGTCACTTTTACAACTGGTACGAAACCGAGCGTCTGGAAGTGCTGTCGCCACGTTACATTTCCACCGTCGATAGCGGCAATCTCGCCGGCCACCTGTTCGTCCTGGCGCAGGCATGCAAGGATGCGCGCGAGCAGAGCGTATTGCGCAGCAACGTCGCTGCCGGCATGCTCGACACGGCACTGTTATTGCGCCTGGCGATCGAAGGCGTAGGTCGTGAATTGCGCACGCAGGCCGTCAGCATCACGGAACTGCGCAAGACCGTCGAACAGTTCAATGATCTGTTGCTGACACTGGAGAGCGGGTTGTCCAGTTATAGCGTCTGGAAAAAACTGGCTGACTGCGCGGAAAATCTGGCCGATCTGGCGCAAGCGTTTTCAGCAGAAATCCGGATGGCCGACAATGAGGTGCTGGCCTGGGCCAGGGAACTGCGCGATGCAGTACGCACGCATTGCGAAGATTTCATCACCATTCTGCCGTGGGCGCATCTGCAGGCGCAGGATCTTGCGCGCAAACAGAATGAAGAATTATGGCAGATCGTCAATGAGCAGATCGATGCCGATGTGGTGCTGGAAGATTTGCCGGAACGGTATGACTCGGTGCGTCGCGATGTTGCACGGCTGTTTTCATCGCAGAACCGACTTGATCCCGGCGTGATTCCACAGGCGCTTTACGACGAACTGGATGCGGCGCTGGTGCAGGCAGGCGTACTGTCCGGCAAATGGCTGGAACGCCTGCTAACACTGGAAAATGTGGCGCGCAGCATGGCGATGGAAATGGATTTCCGCTTCCTGATGTCGACGGAACGCAAACTGTTTTCGATAGGCTACAACGTCGATGAAGGCAAGCTGGACGATAGTTATTACGATTTGCTCGCGTCGGAAGCACGTCTGGCCAGCATGGTGGCCATTGCCGAACGGCAGGCGCCGCCGTCGCACTGGTTCCGCCTTGGCCGGCGCATGCTGCCTTCCGTAGACGGGCCGGTGCTGGCCTCCTGGTCGGGCTCGATGTTTGAATACCTGATGCCGTCGCTGGTGATTTCGACGCCGCGCGGAAGCATGCTGGACCAAACCTGCCGCAGTATCGTTGCGCGTCAGATCGAATACGGCAAGGAACGCAAAGTGCCGTGGGGGGTTTCCGAATCGGCAATGAATTTGCGCGATCGCGCCTTCACATATCAATACTCGGCATTCGGCGTGCCAGGCCTGGGCCTGAAACGCGGGCTGGAAAAAGACGTCGTTGTTTCGCCATACTCAACCGGCCTGGCCGCAATGTACATGCCGAAAAGCGCAGTTGAAAATTTCCGCCGCCTGGCAGAAATGGGCGCGATCGGTCGTTACGGTTTCTACGAAGCGCTTGATTTCACACCCGGACGCCGGGCGGAAAACCAGACCATGGCCATCGTGCGCGCCTATATGGCGCATCATCAGGGCATGTTGCTGGTAGCGCTTGGCAACGTAATCAACAGGAATGTGATGCGGCATCGCTTCCATCATGAGCCCATCATCCGTTCGGCTGAACTGCTGCTGCATGAAGCGCAACCGCGCTGGGTGCAGCCGGCCTCGCTTGCCATACGCGAAGATATGGAACGTCCTACCGTGGTCATGCCGGAGTCTGGAGTGGCGCGTCATTTCAATACGGTAATGACGGCCACGCCGGAAACGCAGTTGCTCTCCAACGGACGTTACGCAGTGATGCTGACGGCGGCAGGTTCCGGCTACAGCCTGTGGAATAAGCTGGGCGTCACGCGCTGGCGCGAAGACGCGACACGTGATCAATGGGGCAGCTATCTTTATCTGCGCGATGTTGACAGCGGCAAGTTCTGGTCGGCCTGTTATCAGCCGACGGCGGTCGAACCGGATCTGTATCAGGTCAAGTTTTCCGAAGATAGAGCCCGCATTTCACGCGTGGACGGCACGATTTCCAGCATGCTGGAAGTGATTGTTTCGCCGGAAGACGACGCCGAGCTGCGCCGTCTGACACTGACGAATACCGGCTCGCGTGCCCGCACGATAGAAGTCACCTCGTATATGGAAGTATTGCTGGCGCCGGTGGTAGCCGATGCGGCGCATCCGGCATTTTCAAATCTGTTTGTCGAAACCGAATATCTGCACGAGGTGCGCGGTTTGCTGGCATCGCGCCGTCCGCGCAAGGATGGCGAATTGCGGCCGTGGGCAGCACATGTGGTGGCAGGCGGCGAAGGCAGCAGCGCCATCAGCATCGAATATGAAACCGATCGTGCGCGTTTCACCGGTCGTGGGCAGAACATCAGCAATCCGCACTCGATCAGCGACGGCCGGCCCTTGTCCAACACGGTCGGTGCGGTGCTGGATCCGATTTTCAGTTTGCGGGTGCGCGTGCGCATTGAGCCGGGCGAAGTCACGCATCTGGTCTTTGCCACGATGGCGGCCAACTCGCGCGAAGAGATCGTCAGCCTGGCGGATAAATATCATGATGGTTCGGCGTTCGCGCGGATTTCAGCCCTGGTATGGACGCATGCGCAGGTGCAATTGCATTACCTGCGTACAGAACATTACGAAGCCGAATTGTTCCAGCATCTGGCAAGCCGCATCCTGTTTTCCGATGCTTCATCGCGTGTCAGCGGACGCGTGATCCGCGCCATGCGCCTGAGTCATGCCGGTTTGTGGGGGCAGGGCATTTCCGGCGATCGGCCTATCGTGTTGTTGCGCATGGCCAAGCAGGAAGACTTGCGGCTGGTATCGCAGTTGCTGCGTGCACATGAATACTGGCGCATGAAACAGTTGCCGGTCGATCTGGTCATCCTGAATGAAAAAGGCGCGTCGTATGCGCAGGAGTTGCAGGCTGCGATGGAAAACATGGTGCATGCCGCACAGGCGTTTTCCGCCCAGCAGGAACAGACTGAGCGTGGCGGCGCCTACATCGTGCGCGCCGATCTGATTACCGATGATGAGCGCACCTTGCTGCTGGCTTCTGCAAGGGTCGTGCTGGAAGGCGGTCAGGGCAGTCTGGCGGAACAGTTGCAGGCGCGTCCCGGCAGCGATGTCGATGCGCCGTTTTCGTGGCTGGACCGCGAGGTGCGTGCACCGCAAGGCGCAGCGCCAGGCCCGGTTCCGCAACTGGCCCTGTTCAACGGCTTGGGCGGTTTCGATCCGGATGGTCACGAGTATGTGATTGTGCTGAGTCAGGACCAGGTCACGCCGGCGCCGTGGATCAATGTGATTGCGAACCCTGTGTTCGGTTTCACGGTATCGGAACGCGGCGCCGGTTATACGTGGAGCCTGAACAGCCGCGAAAACAAATTGACGCCGTGGTCGAATGACCCGGTATCCGATCCTTCCGGCGAAGCATTCTATATACGCGATGAAGAAAACGGCGCGCTGTGGAGCCCGACCATGTCGCCGATACGCGTACCGAATGCAACGTACACGACGCGGCACGGCCAGGGTTACAGCCGCTTCGAGCTGGAGTGCAGCGGCATTGCCAGCGACTTGCTGCAATTCGTCAGTTGGGACGATCCGGTAAAAATATGCCGTCTGCGTCTGAAGAACGTATCGCGCAATCCGCGCCGTCTGTCGCTGACTGCCTATGTGGAATGGGTATTGGGCGCCACCCGTACCGAGAATGCACCCTTCATCGTCACGGAACGCGATGCGGAAAGCGGCGCGATGTTTGTGCATAATTCGTGGAATATCGAATTCGGCCAGCGCGTTGCCTTCATCGATCTGTGCGGCAAGCAAACTGCGTGGACCGGCGACCGCAAGGAATTCATAGGCCGCAACGGCAATCTGCAAAAACCGGCCGGCTTGATGCGCGGGAATGTCTTGTCGAATCGCGTCGGCGCCGGTTTCGATCCCTGCGGCGCATTGCAGACAGTGCTTGAAATTCCCGTCGGCGGCGAAGTCGAGATCGTGTTCCTGATGGGGCAGGCCGACACGAACGAAGCCGCACGCGAGCTGGTGCAACGTTATCGTGCAGTCGATATCGATACGGTATTTGAAACCAGCCAGCGCAACTGGCACAAGATCCTGCATACGATACAGGTCGAGACGCCGGATCGCTCGATGGATTATCTGCTCAACGGCTGGCTGCTGTATCAAACCTTGAGTTGCCGCTTCTGGGCCCGCACGGCGTTTTATCAGGCCGGCGGCGCCTATGGTTTCCGCGACCAGTTGCAGGATACGCAGGCACTGGCAATGGTTGCGCCGCAACTGGCGCGCGACCAGATTCTGCGAGCCTCGTCGCGCCAGTTCCCGGAGGGCGATGTCCAGCACTGGTGGCATCCGCCTAGCGGACGCGGTGTGCGCACGCATATTTCGGACGATCTGATCTGGTTGCCGTATTGCGCCGCGCATTATGCCGAGGTGACCGGCGACGACCAGATTTACGACGAGATGATTCCTTTCCTCGAAGGCGATCTGCTGCCGCTGGAAAAAGAAGACCATTATTTTGAAGCAAAAATTTCCGACGAAAAAGCCAGCGTGTATGAACATTGCGCACGTGCACTGGATCACAGTCTGCCGGTAGGCAGGCATGGTCTGCCCTTGATGGGCGGCGGCGACTGGAACGACGGCATGAACCGCGTCGGCCATGAAGGCAAGGGTGAAAGCGTCTGGCTGGCCTGGTTCCTGTATGCGACGCTGCTGCGTTTTGTGCCGGTGGCGGAAGCACGCAACGATCATGTACGTGCAATGGCGTGGCGCAAGCATGCAGAGAAATTGAAGGCCGCGGTCGAGAAGCATGCATGGGATGGCGCATGGTATCGCCGTGCGTATTTCGACGACGGCACGCCGCTTGGTTCAGCCAGTAATGCCGAATGCCGTATCGATTCGATTGCGCAAAGCTGGTCGGTGATTTCCGGTGCCGCTGAACCGCGTCGTGCGCAACGCGCGATGGAGTCGGTTGATCAATACCTGATCCGTCCCGGCGATGATTTGATCCTGCTGTTTACGCCGCCATTCGATAAAACCCCGCTTGATCCCGGTTATATCAAGGGTTATCTGCCCGGTGTGCGTGAAAATGGCGGGCAGTACACGCATGCTGCGGTGTGGAGCCTGATTGCCTATTCGATGATGGGCAAGGGTGGTCAGGCGCACGATCTGTTCAAGATGATCAACCCGGCCAACCGCAGCAGTACGCGCACCGGCATGGCGGCCTACAAGGTGGAGCCGTATGCGGTTGCCGCCGATATCTATGCCGAATCACCGCATGTGCGACGTGGCGGCTGGACCTGGTATACCGGCGCAGCGGGTTGGCTGTATCGCGCCGGCGTGGAATTCATTCTGGGCTTGCAGATCAAGGCCGATCGTCTCAGCCTGGATCCATGCCTGCCGCCGGAATGGCGCAATGCAAAATTGCATTACCGTTACGGCACCTCGACCTACAACATCACGCTGCAGAATCCGAAGGGCATCAGCAAAGGTGTATTGCGGGTGGAGCTGGATGGTGTGGTGGTGCCGGATAAGGTCATCATCATGTGCGATGACGGTGCGACACATACCGTCACTGTTGTGATGGGCAGCGACAGCCAAAAATAAATTATCTGTTAATGAATCAGGGAATCCTGATTGAGACGATAAATTATTTTTGACGAGGAAAAATTGTCAAAAATTATAGTGCCGTGATGGTCAAGGGCGCATCATATTTTTAATGCGAACGAAGGTAAAAGTGTCATCCGGTCTGCCCAACGCGTTTTCGTTCGTTTGTGATGTCCGCTGCAATGTAATGCAGCGGTGTCACATTCTTGTGATCCGCCCTTGTTTTAATCATCAACTTACTAAGCACTCTCGCTTGAGCCCGTTTTCTATGGGCCGCCCGTGCTTTCAATTAGCCGGATAGCTGGGTAAAACCTCCATACCTCTGCCCTTTGCTTTGTTGTGACGTTCACCATAATGATGCTTCACGTACCTGTTCCAGTGGAATCGTACGCAAACGACAATTGACGAGGATGATGCCATGCTGACTGAACGCGAACTTGAAAGCTCCTATCTGGGCCAATTCATCCCTGTGCATTACCACCACAACATGTTGATGGATAATCGGCGAATGACGGGCTTCAAAGCCGCAATTGATCATCTGGTTGCGCCTGGAGCCAAGGTGCTGGAGTTGGGTGGCGGCACTGGTGTGCTGTCATGGTTCGCAGCAGCCAAGGCTGAAAAAGTCTGGTGCGTTGAATACAATCCCGATCTGGTCAGGGAAGCGCGCACCTTCTTGTCGAGGAACGTCAATGGACACAAGGTTGAAGTTGTCGAGGCCGATGCCTTTGACTATTTGCCGCCGGAACCCGTTGATGTCGTGATCTGCGAAATGATCCACGTCGCGATGGTGCGCGAGAAGCAAGTGCAGGTTATTGAGGCTTTCAAACAGCGCTATCTGGAAAAATTCGGCGGACCTTTGCCGATTTTTATTCCGGAAGCAATGATCATGGCAGTCCAGCCTTTACAGCAGGATTACTGCTTTGAAGGCTACAACGCGCCTATCGTGCAGTTTCGCGAGGCGACGTTTGAGCAGGCCGGCAGTATCGAACTGGCGCCACCTGCGGTCTATACGATGCTGGATTTTACGCAAAACGTTGCTGAGGATATACGCTGGCAAGGTGCGTTTGTGATTGAAAACGATGGTGTCGTCAATGCCTTGCGTTTCGTGACCAAGAACATTCTTGCCGTCGTGATGGAGCAATCGACCACCATAGACTGGCTGAATCACTATATGACCCTGCCACTGGCGCAAGCACTCACGGTCAAGGCCGGTGATCAGTTATGTGTCAGTTTCGCGTATCGCGCAGGCTGCTCCATCCAATCTCTGCAAGCCTCGATACGTGCAGGCGATGCAGCCATCTTTACCGTTGAAGAGCAAACCGAAACCATTGCTGCCTGAGCGCAATAGTCATTTGAGCCTGAAAATAAAAATGGCGAGCTGCAAGGCTCGCCATTTTTATTCGATCAGCATGAACTACTTCAATGCCAGCGATACGACGAGCAGCAGGATGCCGATGAACAGGGAAACGCCGATCAGCGCAGCGATCAGGACGTAAAACGGATTGAGCCCGGTGACATCCTTCTCATAATCCGAACGGCGGCGCAATCCGATAAAAGACCAGAAAATGGCTCCCATCGTGGCCAGAAAGGAGGTCTTTTCATGCGTTTTCTTGCTTGGTTCCGGCATCATGTTTCCTTCAAAATTGTCCACTTGCGGCAGGCTATGTCTGCCCGTGGCTTTCCTGTCTGACAGCATACAGCCTGTTAGTGTCGGCGAACAGAATCAGATACTTCCATATTTCCCGTAGCAGATTCCATTCCTTGATTCTTAATGGGCCGAGGTCAGCAGCGTCAGCGTCTGGATCAGCATTTTGCATTCGTCCGGATTGCCTATGCTGATGCGCAGATACTGGTTGATGCGGGGGTGATTGAAGTGACGCACGATGATGGCCCGTTCGCGCAAGCCGGCCGCCAGCTGAACGGCGGCATACGACTCGTGGCGCGCAAAAATGAAATTGGCATGCGAAGGCAATACCGAGAAGCCGAGTTTTTCCAGCGCTGCCGTCATCTGTTCGCGACTATCCACGATGGCTGCATTGGTCTTCCGGAAATATGCTTCATCGCCGTAACTGGCGACTGCGCCAGCCAGCGCCAGCCTGTCCATCGGGTAGGAGTTGAAGCTGTTTTTGACGCGATCCAGCGCCTCGATCAGTTTTGGATGGCCCATCGCAAAGCCGATACGCAAACCGGCCAGTGAGCGCGATTTGGAGAGGGTGCGCACTACCAGCAGATTCGGGTATTTACGTATCAGCGGAATCGCCGTTTCACCGCCAAAATCGATATACGCTTCGTCGACGACGACGACCGCGTTCGGCTGTTTGATCAGTAGTGCTTCAATTGCCGCCAGCGGCGCAAGGATGCCGGTAGGCGCATTCGGATTGGGAAAAATAATGCCGCTACAGGACTGGTTTTCATAGTCTGCGATGTCGATTTCCATCGCCGCGTTCAGCGGCACCTCCACGTAATCGATGCTGAACAATCTGGCATAGACCGGGTAAAAACTGTAGGTAATATCGGGGAACAGCAGGGGCGCTGAATGCTTGAGCAGGGACATGAAGGTAAAGGCCAGCACTTCATCCGAGCCGTTGCCGACGAAAATTTCATTTGGCTGCACGTCGTGGTACTGCGCCAATACCTGCTTCAGTTCGGATGAATCAGGGTCCGGATACAGGCGCAAGGCATCGCTTGTCACTGCATGCACGGCCGCCGTGACGGCGGGCGACGGCGGATATGGGTTTTCATTGGTATTAAGCTTGATCAAGCCCGGCAATTTCGGTTGCTCACCCGGTACATACGGCGTGAGTGTTTGCACGATAGGGCTCCAGAACTGACTCATGACTGCTTTTCCTTTTGATGCTTATTGATAGATACGCCCATTTTATCGTGCGCAGTCGCTAAATAGAAAATTGCGGCCCTGGAGCGAGCCGCGGCAATGCATTTTTTGCTGCATGTGATGACGCAATGACATCTGTCGACAGAGTATTTTCTCCTCTGGCGGCTGATAATTTTCGGCCATTCTGGTAGAGTGCCGCCATGAGTAAATTGACCCTAGACCGCATCCTGCAATCGCAGGGTTTCGGCACCCGAAAATATTGCCGTGGCCTGATCGAGGACGGTGAAGTCAGCATCAATGGCGAAGTTGTCGATAATTTCAAGACTGCGGTCGATACGACTGATCTTGAATTCACGATCTTCGATGAAGTGTGGCGCTATCGCGAACACGTCTACATCGTACTGAACAAACCGGCGAATTTTGAATGTTCGCGCAAGCCCAGCCACCACCCCGGCGTGCTGACTTTGCTGCCGGAGCAATTCACCTGGCGCGATCTGCAGCCGGTAGGCCGGCTGGATCACGATACGACCGGCATGCTGCTGATGTCGGATGATGGCCCTTTCATACACGCGCAATCTTCGCCGAAACGACATATTCCCAAGATATACGTCGCGACTACGCACGATCCGGTGACGCCGGAACTGATCGCGCAATTGCTGGGTGGCGTACAACTGCACGATGAACCGGCGCCACTGGCGGCACAGACTTGCCGCATGCTGGCTGAGCATCAGATCGAGATTGTGCTGGAGCAGGGTAAATATCATCAGGTCAAGCGCATGCTGGCCGCAGCGGGAAATCATTGCTCAGCCTTGAACAGGGCGGCGATAGGCGAGTTGACGCTGGAGTCGCTGGGACTGGAAGAAGGCGAGTGGACTTATCTGGATGCGGAACAGCTGGCTTTGCTCAGACCTTCAGCATCTTCTGCCGAGGCTTGACAGGCGTTTTTCTGCAGCATCTCCGTGCGTAAAAATCGTAACAATACTTTCTCATGCGAAATTTTCATACGCATTCAGCCGTGTCATGAAATGTCCTGTACTGAATCAATGCTCCGGAGCATGTTTGTCAGTGATTGATTGAATCGTTAAATTCAGTTAAAGATGTATGCGAAAAACAAAATTGGATATCAACACCAGGCTTGTTGAGATATGATTAATTTCATGTTTGCATCAAATTTTCAGCGGAGACAAATACGGTAATGCACGCCATCAAACCTGTGATCCAGTTGGCCAAGGAACGTGCGCTATTCCGATTTTCCGCTCTTGCCATCCGCATGCTGCAGGATGCGACTACCAGCGTCGCGCAACAGGCTCTCACCGCCACCACGGTGCATGAACAGAAAACATTTGCCGCCGCCAAGGAATGGCTGGCAACGCAGGGGCCGGTTTTTCTCAAGCGCCTGTACGCCAGTTACTGCGGCTATGTCGAGCGCGGCATGCAAACCATGTATCGCGATTTGCGCCAGGGACTGCAAGATGTCTCGGCCGATACCTGGGCCCTGATCGACGACGAAACCATCGTGCGTCAAATCGAAGTGGAACGCCGCGTCCTGCGTTTGCGCGACGCAGATCAACTCAGTCTGGGCCGCTTGAACCTGATGATTGCGCAGCTGCATGACGAACACGATGTGCGCGAAAGGGAAAATCCGTTTCGCCCCTATCTGATGGCGCGTGCCTTGCACGATGTACTGTGTGAAATGAGCAGCACCAGCGATCTGTGCGCGATGCTGTTCGATCATCTGTCCGGCGCATTGGCAACGCAGTTGCCCGACTACTTTGCCGCCATCCGCGAAGTGTTTGAGTCTAACGGCGTGCATGCACGGCTGCTGGCGCGCCCATCATCGATGAGCCGGCGTGATCGCGAGATGCTGGAAGGATTGCCGGGTTTTTCCAATACCGTCATCGTGCAGGGCGGTGGCAATTATTCAGGCGAGCCATCTGTAGCGCCGTCGATGGAACGCGTACAGTCCTTGTTGCAGCAGCGTTCTGCCGATGTGCATAACGTGTTGCGTACACCGCAGCAGGAAAGTCAGGCGAACTTGCAGGATTTTGTCTGGAAAATATTCAATCAGACGGCGCAGGATCGCGCCCCGTCGAATGTGCGTTCCTCCGATGGACAGGCCAATATTTACCGTCAGTGTGCTGAGGATGAATCGTCCAAGCCGCATCCATTGACCAGCCAGTTGCATCGGTTGCAGCGGGAAACGCTCAACAGCGCTGCAACGCAAGACGATGCCATCCATCTACTTGATTTGCACAGCGAACTGGAAACCGAACGGTTGAGTGAAATGGAGCGCGTCTCCATGGACATGGTCGCCATGCTGTTTGATTACATCGGCAAGGACAGCTCGATTCCTGCCGCATTCCGCAGTGTGATTGTGCGCTTGCAGGTGCCGTTTCTGCGAGCCACCATGCAGGCGCCGCATATTCTGGAACTGGCCGAACACCCACTCAGAAAATTATTGAATCGCATGGCATCGCTGGCCGTCGAACTGGATGCGCAAAGTTCGCCCGGTATCGAGATTCGGCTGGAGATGATGCGTGTGGTCGATAAGGTTCTGAACGATTTCAAATCGGACATGACGATTTTCAGCGCTGCGCTGACACAGCTCGATGCAGCGGTAGCGCAGATTCTGCGCGAGACGGACGCTGATCTTGCGCATGCAATCGATGCACTGGAAGAAGCCGAGAAAGATCCGCTGCGACAGGACGTGCTGGTGGTCGAAACCGTGAATGCCTTGCGTGAACGCCTGCTCACGGTGCAAACCGATCAGCGCGCAGTCGATTTCCTCATCAAGATCTGGGCGCGCGTGCTGGTGCATGTGGATGAAGATGACAGCATAGACAAGCGGCCGTATCGCGATGCCATTGCAGAACTGATCTGGAGTGTGCAGCAGCACGATGTGACCGAGCGCAGCGCCTTGATGAAGCTGTTGCCGAGATTGATCAAGCAGCTCAAGAGCGGCATGAAATTGATCGCCTTGTCGGAAAACGATACCAAGCAGGCGATTGACGATCTGATCGCCATGCATGCGCATGTGCTGGGCATGATACAAACGGTGCCCTTGAAGGCGTCTACGTCGATGGAAAGCCTGCACCAGCATTTTTCAAGCTTGCGCATCGGTGGCGCCCCTGCAGAAAATGCTGCCATCCATGCGCCGACCGTGCCGCATATCCGCCTGCAGGCAATGCTGCAGAAATTCGATGTGGCAGCACATCTGCATCTTGATAGCGATATCGGTACCTTGCTCAATTCCGATGTCAGCTGGCTGGGCGGCATGCAGCTTGGTACGGCTGTTGAATGGTGGGCGGACAAAGCCTACGAACCGGCACGCCTGATGTGGGTCAATCAGCAGCAATCATTCTATGTATTTCAGGCTGCCGCGGAGCAGAAGCCGCGTTTGCTGATCTACTCGTCGATATCGCTGATCAAGGGCTTGCGTGAAGGTTCGATCGGCATGATCGAATATGCGCCGCTGTTCGAGCGCGCCATCCAGTCGCTGCTGAGCACTGATAACGCGCAGCAGCAACTGACCGTCTAGGCAAAGAACTATTTGATGATGCGATAGCAGGGCACGTAAGCCTTGCCCGGCAGCTTCATCCGGTTTTGCGCAACGAATGATGCCAGCAGCGCATCCATCGGCTCCATGATTTCGCGGTCGCCGCTGATTTCAAACAAGCCGTGTTTTTCGATCGAACGTATCCCGCTATCCTTGACGTTGCCTGCCACCACGCCGGAAAAGGCACGCCGCAGATTGGCCGCCAGCAAATGGTTTTCCTGCTTCTTGTGCAGGGACAGATTGCGCATGTTTTCATGCGTAGGGACAAAGGGCTGCTGGAATGCGTGGTCTATCTTCAAAGTCCAGTTGAAGTAATACGCATCGCCCTTGCTTTTGCGGAACTCGCGTACCTGGGCGACACCGATTTGCATTTCCTGCGCCACCCGTTCCGGATCGTCGACGATGATCTTGTACAGTTTTTGCGCATCCGGCCCCAGTGTCACGCCGATGAACTGGTCGATCTGGCGGAAGTACTCAGCGGATGCCGCATGGCCGGTAAAGATCAGCGGGAAGGGCAGATTGGCGTTGTCCGGATGCAGCAGGATACCGAGTATGTAGAGGATTTCTTCCGCCGTGCCGGCGCCGCCCGGGAAAACGACGATACCGTGGCCGGCGCGCACGAACGCTTCCAGGCGTTTTTCGATATCCGGCATGATGACCAGATCGTTGACGATGGGATTCGGCGCTTCTGCGGCAATGATGCCGGGTTCCGAAATGCCGAGATAGCGCCCGTTCGGGATGCGCTGCTTGGCGTGACCGATGGTGGCGCCTTTCATCGGCCCCTTCATTGCGCCGGGCCCGCAACCGGTGCAGATATCCATGTCGCGCAAGCCGATCTGGTAACCGACTTTTTTCGTGTAGTCGTACTCTTCACGGGAAATCGAATGGCCGCCCCAGCAAACCACCAGCTTGGGGTTCAGATTGGGATGCAGCACATTCGCATTGCGCAAAATACTGAAGACGGAATCGCTGATGCCGGCCGAGGATTCGAGATCGAAGGTCGGGTTGGACAGGATTTCGTCATGAATGTAGAGGATGTCGCGCAATACCGAAAACAGATGTTCGTGTATCCCCTTGATCATCTTGCCGTCAACGAAAGCACTGGCCGGCGCACCCTTGATATCGAGCTTGATGCCGCGCTCGCGCTGGATGATGTTGATGTCGAAGGATTGATAACGCTCCAGCAGTTCCTTGCCGTCATCGGTGCTGCTGCCGCTGTTGAGCACGGCCAGCGCACAGTTGCGAAACAGCTGGTAGAGCCCGCCGTTGCGTGTGTCCAGCAGTCTTTGTACTTCGGCCTTGGAGAGGATGTCCAGGCGGCCTTCCGGTGAGAGTTGTGTATCGACTACTTCGTATGCCATGAGTGCTTAACTTCCGAATGAGAGTGATCAGGTGCATCATTCTAATGCGCAAACGGGTGTGCCGTCTGGCTTGCGTGTTGCCGGAGGGGAGAAGATGTGCAACTGGTTTGCCTGTGGGTGCAGGGCGGTCGGCAAGGAAATGTATACGCCAGAGCCCTAGTGCGGTGCAAAACTGAAGGCCGCTTTCAGCGCCTGATATGCTTTTTGCGCCACCATCGTATGCACGGACGTCGGGACATTGACGATGACGGCATACAGATCGCCGGCCGGATCGCCCGGAATGCCTTTGCCTTTCAGGCGCAATCTGCGACCTGGCATGGAGCCCGACGGAATCGATAGCTGAACCGAACCTTCCGGCGTCGGCACATTGACGGTGGCGCCGACTGCTGCCTGGGCGGAAGTCAGCGGAATGTCGAAATAGATGTCGCGCCCTTCGACGCGATAGCGGCGATGCGGACGTATCATCACTTCCAGATACAGATCGCCAGCCTTGCCTTCTCCCATGCCGGGAAAGCCCTGGCCGGCCAGGCGCAGGGTCTGCCCGCCGCGTATGCCTTTCGGCACACTGACTTTCAGTGTACGTTTGGAAACCATGGGCATGCCGTATTCATCGGTGACATAGGTTGGCATTGAAATATTGCATGCGGTGCCGTGGAAGGTATCTTCCAGATCGATCTGCACTTTTGCATGCTGATCGCTGCCGTGCACATTGATGCTGCGGTATCTGGGCGGCGTCGGATTGGGGCGGCCCATCATTTCATCCAGGATATCGCTGAAATTGTCGTCGTTGCGTTTGGCGGACCTGGTTTCCGTTCGTGTTTCTTTTTGCGAGTCGAAGCCATAGCTGCGCGACGCTTGCGGCTGCGGGCTTTCCCTGCGGGTATGGAAGAAACCGGACATCTGGTCGTATTCCAGACGTTTTTCCGGGTCTTTCAAGACCTTGTATGCTTCGCCGACTTCCTTGAAGCGGAGTTCGGCATGCACTTCGCGGCTCACGTCAGGATGATATTTGCGCGCCAGTTTGCGGTACGCGTTTTTAATCACTTCCTGCGTGGCATCGCGCGGCACACCTAGCGTCTGGTAATAATTTCTTGATTTCATTTGTCAGGTTTCGTCACTATCAGCTGAGCGGATCAATCGTTCCGGAAATTGTTCTGTGCGGTAAATGGCACTTTCTGCAAGAGTATTCTGACATTGCTGCCCGGCCGTCTAAGGGATGAATAGGGCAACTATTGCTTGTCAATTAACGCAATGGTCAAAAAAATCAGCTGCCATCCGCTTGCATCTACTCCTTGATCATGATTTGTGTTGCCCGGATGAAAACAGAAAGGCCACAATTCAGCTATGTAGACACAGCTTTGAAGGGCATACTCTCTACTTCGTTCAATAAACGACATTTTTAAAGTTGAAAAGATTTATGACCTACGAAGAATATCTGGATGAAGTGACCACCTTGCTGACTGAAATGTACGATCTCAGCGATGCCGCCGCGATCAAATACGTGATGCGTGCACAGGCTGGCGATTTTTTCACGCTGCATGATGACGATCCCGCCATGCGCACGCAGGAGCGGGCGGTGCAGGATGCAAAAACGATTTTCGAGCAGCGCAATAAATCCAATCCTGAAATCTTCAAGAAATAATCGTGAGCGAGCATTCAATTATTTCCTGGAATGAAGCGGGTGAAGAACGTTCGGCGCGCTGGCAATCGGAAAACCGCAGCGCCGCCCCCAAACGCGTGCAGATTGCGGACGACAGAATGACGGCCGATTCGGCCTTCCGTCTGGCCAGCGAAGGCAATGCCTTGCTGTGGCGCGGCGACTATCAGAATGCACGACAGTTGCTGCAGGCGCTGGCGCGCCGTACCGAAAGAAAACCGCGCAAGGCGGCGACTTCGCCGCTGGATGCCTTCAATCTGCACCGGCAGGCACAATCGCAGCGCGCCCGCACGTTAGGCATGCTGCTGATAGAAGTGGCTGCCGATTACACGATCGCGTTGCGCCGGGCGCCGGATATCCGGCTCGCTTGCAACGAAGCCTATGGCGCGAGTCAGGGGCCGTTCGTGGTTTCCCTGCGCGAAATACTCGGCTTGATCGGTGCGCATGAGTGGCGCAGCAAGGGCGTGGAAATTCCTGCGCTGCAGGCGCGCATACATCCTTATTACGGTGTGTTTTCGCCGGTACGCGGCGAATACCTGAACCTGATTGCAGAGGCGCCATTGCCGACTACCAGTCTGGCATTCGATATCGGCACCGGCACCGGCGTGATCGCCGCCTTGCTGGCACATCGCGGCGTGGCAAAAGTGATCGCGACGGATCAGGATGCGCGGGCGCTGGCTTGTGCACGCGAAAATCTGACGCGGCTGGATGTGCGCGATCGGGTGGAAGTGATCGAAGCAGATATGTTCCCGCCGGGAAAAGCTGCGCTGATCGTGTGCAATCCGCCGTGGATACCGGCGCGACCGAATTCTTCCATTGAACATGCGATCTACGATCCGGACAGTCGCATGTTGCGCGGTTTTTTAAACGGATTGGCAGCGCATCTGGAGCCGAAAGGCGAAGGCTGGCTGATCCTGTCCGATCTGGCGGAACACCTCGGATTGCGATCGCGCGAAACCTTGCTGCAAATGATCGCCGATGCCGGCTTGAAGGTGATCAAGCGCATGGACACCAAACCGAACCATGCCAAGGCAGCGGATGAAAGCGATCCGCTGCATCATGCGCGTTCGGCTGAAATCACATCGCTGTGGCGTCTTGCCGCACGCTGATCTTTTATAATAGCGACGCTGCCGGATGCAGCGTCGTATTCAATTCATTCAGGAATCAAGATGGCTAACAAACCAGCCCGCATATTGACCTTCAAGTGCAAGAAATGCACAAAACCGGTTCAGGTATTTTTACAAAAAGTTTCCGCCTGTTCGCATATCCAGCCGTATCAGGGGATATGCACTTGCGGCGAGGTCATGCGCTACGCGACCGGCCAGAAAGATGCGGTCGAATCCTATATAAGCTCGGGTGATGGCAACTGGTCGCACCATCACTGATGCCATCAGCCGCGCAGTGTCATCCGTTATTGGTTTCGATAAAGCGCATCTTGAAGTTGCGCCCCTTGATATTGCCATTGCTTAAACTTGCATAGGCTTTGTCTGCGGCGCGGCGATCCAGCGCCACATAGGTCATGAATTCAAACACATTGATCTTGCCGACCTGATCTTTCGTCAAGCCGACATCGCCGGTCAGGGCGCCGAGCAAATCGCCCGGGCGCAATTTATCCTTCTTGCCGCCCATGATGCACAGCGTCACCATAGGTGCGTGCAAGTCGCCGCCTTCCGCCGGTTCGGCAGATTTCAGGTCGAACCATTGCGCAGGCTTCTGCTGGTATTCCTCGATCAGCTTGACCCATTTCTTTTCGTTCGGTGCGCACAGGCTGAGCGCCAATCCCTTGTCCTGGCCGCGACCGGTACGACCGATGCGATGGATATGCACTTCGGTATCTTTCGATACATCCACGTTGATCACCGCCCCCAGCGATTGAATGTCCAGTCCGCGTGCGGCAACGTCAGTCGCCACCAGCACCGAACAGCTTTGATTGGCGAACAATACGAGAATTTCATCGCGTTCGCGCTGCTCCAACTCGCCATATAAAGCCAGTGCGCTGAAACCTTGCGCACGCAATTCGGCGGCCAGTTCGCGGCAATGAATCTTGGTATTGCAGAATGCCAGCGTCGATACGGGGCGGTAATGTTTCAGCAGCGTGGCGACGGCGGCGTTGCGGTCGTCGTAGCCGACTTCATAAAACCGCTGCTCGATCTGGCTGTCGTCGTGCTGTGCTTCAACCTTGACTTCAACCGGATCGCGCAAGAATTCAGCACTGGCCTTGCGGATATCGTCCGGGTAGGTCGCAGAAAACAGCAGGGTCTGACGACGCTCGGGGCAGGCGCTGACGATGCCGGCGATCTCCTCATAAAAACCCATATCGACCATGCGGTCGGCTTCATCCAGCACCAGCGTTTGTACGGTGGACAGATTGATCGTATTGCGGCTGATGTGATCGCGCAGACGTCCGGGTGTGCCGACCACGATGTGCGCGCCATGTTCCAGCGAGGCGATTTGCGGCCGCATCGGTGCGCCGCCGCACAGAGTCAATATCTTGATGTTGTCTGCAAAGCGCGCCAGCCGGCGCAACTCATTCGATACCTGATCTGCCAGTTCACGGGTGGGGCAAATCACCAGCCCCTGAATGGCGAACCAGGTCGGGTTCAATTTCTGCAACATGCCGATACCGAAAGCCGCCGTCTTGCCGCTGCCGGTTTTTGCCTGCGCAATCAGATCGCGTAATTGCAATATTACCGGCAGGCTTTGCGCCTGTATGGAAGTCATCTCCCGATAGCCGAGTGCGTCGAGATTGCTCAACATCGGAGGGGAAAGGGCGAGGGCGGCGAAGGAACTTGGATTCATGTTGGGAGCTTGCGTGATGCGGAAATGGACACGCAGTCTAACAGGCATGGGCAGGCGCATGAAAAACATGCGGAAAACCAGTGTAAAGAGAATGCATCTTTCATGATTAAAGACAGCACTCCGCATTATGAAAAATTGATATCGCGGTGCATCATAGTTCAATTTTATTTGGCAAAATAACGTTTCACATACAGAAAAATAATATATAAGTCATTGATAAATAACGAAATAAAATTATTAAAATATCTTATATAAGACATTGTTGCTCTGCAAAATATAGCCTATGATTTATTCAGGTTTTTTCTTTATCTGTTATTTCATGCATTTAACTCAGGAGAATCATCATGGCAACTCGCGAACAGCAAATTCAGGCACTCAACAAAGATTGGAACGAAAATCCGCGCTGGAAAGGTGTCAAGCGCAATTACACCGCTGAAGATGTTGTTCGACTGCGCGGCTCCTTGCAGATCGATCACACGCTGGCGCAGCGCGGTGCAGAGAAACTGTGGGAGATGTGCAATAACGAGCCATTCGTCAATTCACTTGGCGCCCTGACCGGCAATCAGGCCATGCAGCAGGTCAAGGCCGGCCTGAAAGCGATTTATCTGTCGGGCTGGCAGGTTGCCGGCGACGCCAACCTGGCGGGAGAAATGTATCCGGACCAGTCGCTGTACCCGGCCAATTCGGTGCCTATGGTAGTCAAGCGCATCAACAATACTTTCCAGCGCGCAGATCAGATTCAATGGTCGGAAGATAGCGGCGATATCGATTTTTTCGCCCCCATCGTGGCGGATGCGGAAGCCGGTTTTGGCGGTGTCCTGAATGCCTACGAACTGATGAAGTCCATGATCGAGGCCGGCGCTGCAGGCGTGCACTTCGAGGATCAACTGGCATCGGTGAAGAAATGCGGCCACATGGGCGGCAAGGTTCTGGTGCCGACTCGTGAAGCGGTGGAAAAACTGAATGCCGCACGTCTGGCAGCGGACGTCTGTGGCACGACCACGCTGGTGATTGCGCGCACGGATGCGGAGGCGGCGGACTTGCTGACTTCCGACGTGGATGAAAACGACCAACCCTTCCTGACGGGCGAGCGCACGGTAGAAGGTTTTTACAAAACCCGTTCCGGTTTCGATCAGGCGGTATCGCGCGGACTGGCCTATGCGCCATATGTCGATATGTTGTGGTGCGAAACCGGCAAGCCCGACCTGCAATTCGCCAAGCAATTTGCCGATGCGATCCATGCAAAATTTCCCGGCAAGATGCTGGCCTACAACTGTTCGCCTTCATTCAACTGGAGAAAAAATCTGGACGACGCAACCATCGCCACCTTTCAGAAGGAACTGGGTGCGATGGGCTACAAGTTCCAGTTCATCACACTGGCCGGCTTCCATTCGCTGAATTACTCGATGTTCAATCTGGCGCATGGCTATGCGCGCAATCAGATGTCTGCCTTCGTCGAGTTGCAGGAAGCCGAATTTGCTGCCGCCGCGCAGGGCTTTACCGCAGTCAAACATCAGCGCGAGGTCGGTACAGGCTACTTCGATGCCATCACTCAGGTCATACAGCAAGGGAAGTCGTCCACCACCGCATTGCATGGCTCGACTGAAGATGAACAATTTTTCGATAACAACAAGCTGGCAAAAGTTTGTATCACAGGGCACAAGAACGCAGCTTGAGCATATTTTGCAAGACGGTAATCGCAGCTCACAAGGGTGCGATTACTTGAAAAGCTGCATGCGGCCTTCCACCGCGCTGAAGAAAAACCAGGCAAAAGAAGCAAAATTTTATTGATTCATTATTTATAAAAATTACTTTTACACGGAGATAGACATGACTGAACTGACCATAGACCTGCCGGCAGGAATTGAAATCGATGGCGAGTTCAAAGCGGATTACGAACGGATCCTGACACCCGCCGCCCTGGCTTTGGTAGCCAAACTGAGCCGTGCATTTGAAGTACGCCGCCAGGAGTTGTTGCATATGCGTAGCGCGCGCGCCAAACGTATCGATGCCGGTGAACGTCTGGATTTTCTGCCGGAGACGGCGCACATACGCGCCGGCGACTGGCGCATAGCTCCTATTCCTGCGGCACTGGAATGCCGTCGAGTTGAAATTACCGGCCCGGTCGATCGCAAGATGGTCATCAATGCCTTCAACTCGGGAGCCGATATCTATATGGCTGACTTTGAAGATGCGAATACACCGAACTGGGACAACCAGATCAGCGGCCAGATCAATTTGATCGATGCAGTGCGCAAGACCATTTCGCTGGACACTAACGGCAAGCACTACCAGTTGAATGACAAGATCGCTACGCTGATGGTGCGGCCGCGCGGCTGGCATCTGGATGAAAAACATATGCTGGTGGACGGCAAGCGGGTATCCGGCGGCATCTTCGATTTTGCGCTGTTCATGTTCCATAACGCCCATGAATTGCTGAGGCGCGGCTCCGGCCCGTATTTCTATCTGCCGAAAATGGAGTCGCATCTGGAAGCGCGCCTGTGGAATGATATTTTCATCATGACGCAACAGGAATTGGGCCTGGCGCAAGGCATGATCAAGGCGACCGTGCTGATCGAAACCCTGCTGGCGGCATTCGAGATGGATGAAATTCTCTACGAACTGAAAGATCATAGCGCCGGTCTGAATGCAGGGCGCTGGGATTATATTTTTTCGTGCATCAAGACCTTCAAACTGGACAAGAATTTTTGTCTGGCCGATCGCGCCAAGGTAACGATGACGGTGCCGTTCATGCGCTCCTATGCATTACTGCTGCTCAAAACCTGTCATAGACGCGGCGCGCATGCGATGGGCGGCATGGCGGCGCTGATTCCGATCAAGAACGACCCCGTCAAGAACGAAATCGCCATGAACGCGGTGCGTATCGACAAGGAGCGCGATGCGATAGACGGCTACGATGGCGGCTGGGTTGCGCATCCGGGCCTGGTTGAACTGGCGATGACGGAATTTAAAAAGGTACTGGGTGACAAGCCCAATCAGATAGAGAAGCAGCGCACCGATGTAAGCACGACGGCCGCCGATTTGCTGAACTTCCAGCCGGAGACGCCGATTACGGAGGCCGGTTTGCGTTACAACATCAACGTCGGCATTCATTACTTGGGCAGCTGGCTGGACGGTAACGGCTGCGTGCCTATTCATAATCTGATGGAGGATGCGGCGACGGCCGAGATCAGTCGTTCACAAGTATGGCAATGGATACATTCGAGCAAAGGTGTGCTGGATGACGGCCGTAAAATCACGGTCGCCATGGTGCGGACTATGATCCCGGAAGAATTGGCCAAGGTAAAACAGCAAGCGCCTAACGGCGTCAGCCCAAGCTATGAGCGTGCAGCGAAAATATTCGAAGAAATGTCGACGGCGCAGTCATTTGCAGAATTTTTGACTTTGCCTTTGTACGAAGAAATTTGATTGAGGGGTGGGGGCTGCGCATTGCAGTCCCCGATAGACCCCGGACTCTGGAAGCTCCCCGGTAAATCACTGTGTTTTGTGACAGGGTTTACCGCTCTCGCTCTCGCTCCCGCTCTGCATCTCGCAATGAGATCGCATCATATCGATACAACAATATCTATCCCATACTGTTGTTTAGTTAAAACACATAATTTAGTGTGCACTTTGCAATCCATCATCAGCAACCGATGCGTGCCAAAGTGAAATTGAATGCAGCACTTGATCGCTGAATGGTATCTTGTGAAACACGTCCCTTTTAGGGATTTGCTTCATCCTTCTGCCCAGAAGGATGCTACGCCGGCAAACCGACTTCGCGTCCTGACTTTAAATGTCAGGCCTAAACGAACACCTGGCTCTAAGAGGAAGATATGAAACGCTCCCTATCCATCATCCTGTTGTCATTTTTTGTCTCGGCTGGAGTTCTGGCGGCAGGGCCGCCTCATTGCAAGCAACAGATAGTCGAAAAATCCGTGATCGAAATATGTATCGTGCCAGGCGCTGCGTTTGAACATGATTTATATACGCTGAAGGCTGACAAAGTTCTGGTTTTCGCTCTGGTAGATGATTACTCCGAAAAAGTCGAGCTGGAGCACACTATTCCTGAGGGCTTGTCCAAAGAATTCCCCCTGTCCAAGCAGGGAGATAAGGTGGTGAAAATCCGCGGAGGTTGTGTGCCCGAAAGCAAGGATGGTGTTGAGGTCGCTAGATTATGCAACTTCTACTGGGGCAAGCATCAAGTCGTCAAAGACATTCGCTTTGTGTTCAAGTAATCGAGGCGCAGGTTTCGACAGTGCCAATTCTGACAGCTGAGCAATCAGCGGCAGAAATACAAACAGCTGTAACAGAGCAGTCAAAGCACAACGGCCCTGGAAAATAAGTGAAAGTCTATGGTTAGGCGTAGTCGATGGCCTGAGTAATAATGATGGCCCTCGCGACAATCAAATATTGGCTAAACTGTTAGCGCAAAATTAAAAGTAAATGAAAAAATTCTTTTGGCCGACACCGCGGTGTATTCACTCATTAAAGCAATTATGAGCTCATATTTTTTTATACTGTTAGTAATAGTGGCTGGTGCCAGCGTAGCTTTTCAGCAGGTACTCAATGCCAATCTCCGTGTTCAAATCGGTTCGCCGTGGTGGGCTGCGTTCGTAAGCTATCTCGTAGGTTTACTGTTTACGCTTGTTATCGCGCTGGTCGTACCCGGCCCGAAATTTACCGAAACTTTCCATAAAGTGGGCGATTGGTTGCCATGGACGGGCGGACTCTTTGGCGCAACCTTCATCGCCATAACCATTCTGATGGTGCCAAAACTGGGAGCAGCGACTACTATTTCCTTAGTAGTTGTTGGGCAGATGCTTCTTTCGTTGACGATGGATCATTTCGGTTGGCTTGGCTTACCCGTGCAACCGGTAAGCCTGTTTAGATTGATCGGCGCAGGACTCTTAATTCTTGGCGTAATCCTGATTCGAGCTTAACAATCGATAGAATTTTTCTTCTAGGCTATCACCATGGTCTGAGGTGGTATTTTCATTTGGAGCATGTTGGTTTGTGATCCCGTTGATAAGCATTTTTCCATTTCTCCAATTTGGTATAGGAAATTAGAGACAGGTTTTTATGGAAGATATGTGCAGCTTCGGTGATTATTTCCTTGATGATGGTGTATGCAATGTACCCGCTTCATTTGATGCTCAGGGAACTGTCATAGCAATATAGAGCATGCGATTGAAACTGGGCACGCAAGCATGCTGCTTAGGCACTACAAATTTGATCCATGTCAATTCTTGTGCCGGTAATCTCTTCATACTGGTACAGCTGAAACTCCGGGGAATGCGCATGAACGAAAGCATCGATCCGCTTTTCCCGCGAGCTGAGCCAGCATAAAAATTACACACAAGCGACGCCGGTTTTGCACAGAGACTGCGCAAAAGTGCGTTCATCTACCGGAACAAAAGGGAAGTCCGTGGCCATCCAGACAGGCAAGATCAAAGTGCAGGATTTTCTCGCGCGGCTGCCGCTGTTTAATCAGATGACGCCGCAGGAACTGGATCAGATTGCGGCCGGTACTACCGAAAAGCATATCTTGCGTGGCGCCATGCTGTTTCAGCGCGGCGATCCCTGTGTCGGTTTTCATCTGGTCATTTACGGTCAGATCAAGCTGGCTTTCATTTCGCCCGGTGGCGGAGAGAAAGTGGTGGAGATCATCGGCCCCGGACACAGTTTCGGCGAAGCGGTGATGTTCATGGAAAAACCCTATATCGTTTCCGCACAGGCGCTGGCCGATACGCTATTGCTGCACGTCACCAAAGCTACGGTATTCAATGAGGTGGCCAGCAATCCGCACTTCGCGCACAAAATGCTGGCCGGTTTGAGCCGTCGCATGCACGGCCTGATTTGCGATGTGGAAGCTTATTCATTGCGTTCGGGCACGCAACGCGTGATCGGTTATCTGCTCGAAGGCAATGCGCGCGAAGGCGGCGATCAGTGCAATCTGCAAGTCAGAAAAACCGTCATTGCCTCGCGCCTGAATCTGACGCCGGAACATTTTTCGCGCATTCTGCACGACCTGTCGGAGAACGGCATGATCAGCGTCAGTGGGCGCAATGTGCGCATTCTCGATATCGAACGTCTACGCACTTACGAAGGTTGAAATCCGGTTTCTTTTAGCCGCCGTATGCATGCGCACTGCATTGAGCAGATTCAGATACAGCCAGCCCGAGGAGATGCACATTGCCAGCGCCGCCGGGCGCGCCAGTACTTCCGGCAACAGTGTGGCGCCTATCAATAGCAGCAAGGCCAGCAGATGCATGCGGAACTGCCGGATGGCGGCCTGTTCCGGCAGCAATTGCCTGACGTTCGGCATCTGCTTGATGCCGGCTCCCGCTTCATTCTGGGCGTGGTACCACAGCAGAAACGGCACGATCCTGTACAGCATGCCATTGATCAGACTGCCGGCAAAGCCGACGATGAACAATACGCCCAGCGTCAATGCATAAGCCTTGTGGCCGCTGGCGGTCTGCGTCAGCCATACCACTGCACAAACGAACAGACTGGCCATCGCGGTGCTCCAGAACAGGGTGCTGGCATCCAGCTTCGGATTTTTCCGGCGTGCCAGCAAATACAGCGTGATACCGGCGAACACGATAAAGCCGGACAGGATCATGCCGGACAGCGCCACGGTGTTCCATTGCGATTCCAGCATGGCTTCGACAGACCACAAGATCAGCAACAGGAATAGCGTGCCGGCCAGCACGCGCGTGATATCGACCGGATAGAGGGCAGTGATCTGGAACATGGGCACCACCTGAAACGCCACGCCGATGACCAGCAAGCCTACCCAGCCCGACAAGCCCCACAACACATGCAGATCGGTCAACAGCAGCATGGGCAATGCATGCGGCCAGGCGAATGTGCTGGCGAGTGCCGCGCCCAGCAGCACGGTGATGACAAGCGCGATGACGGCCAGGCGTATGGCGCCGACGGTTCCCGCCGCTTTGGATTTCAGTTTCGGCCTGCGCTGCATGCCGATAAAGCAGGCCGTGAGCAGCCACAAAAATGCAGGCACCAGGCACAGCAGTGCGAGACGAAACAGTAGCGGATAGGAGTGCCAGAAGGCGCAGGCCAGCAGGATGGTGCCGGCGGCCAGCAAGGCATGGACAAAGCGGGCGGTCGCCTGCGGATAAGGCAACTGGATGTCGGCTACCACCGGCAGTATCTGCAGCAGCGCACCTATCATGGCCATGCTCAGAAAACCCAGCGTCAGCAGATGCGTCAGGGCGAGCGTGGCGGGCGTCCAGCGCGACAGTAGCGCGAGCGGGCCTTCCCACAACAGCAGCAGGGCGGCGGCAAATAAAAAAATCGGTGCGCTGAGAAAAAATCTCAGTGGCACCGAGAGAGGAGGCGTGCGGTCGTAAGAGAGGGCGCGTTGAATCATGTTTTATGCCAGATCAATATTTCGTACAGGTAGTCCGGTCTTTCCAGCGTGGTATGCCGGAAACCGTTGTTGTCGAGGATGCGATACAGCGGCCGCGGCTCGCGGTCGATCAGCATGCGCAGGCGCTGATTGGGCTGCAGCTGCGACAAGGCTTCCAGTACCAGTTCCATTGGTTCCGGCGGTTGCAGGCCGCAGGCATTCAGGCTGATTTCCGTTTCCATACAGTTCACGCGCTGACGGCTGTGCGCGGTGTCGTTGCATCGATGATGTCGACGTGCTTGCTGAGCAGGATGCAATCGGCCATCAGGCGCAGGATGTTTTCTTCCTTCAGATTGTGCTGCTGCAGCGTCGTCAGCAAGGTGTCCGCATGATGCAGAAAATCTGCCGCGTCGCGTTGCGCCAATGCGTATGCCATGCGCACCAGAATATTGCGTATCAGGCCGTGCTCCATGCGCATGATGCCGGTCGGGCCATTGCGATTACCGGTGATTTTTTCAAAGGCGGGAAACAAAAACTCCTCTTCCATGCCGAGATGTTGCTCCAGCGCCTGCTGCAGCGTCAGGAAAGTCTCTTTGGTTTGCCGCCAGTTGCCGGCACGGGCATGGTCTTCCAGTTCGCTGAAAGGGCTATCGCAAGATGGGTGATCTGCGTTCAGGTAAGCATTGATGGTGGTCATGCTGTGCTTTCTCTACAGGGATGACGCATTCTCACATTACAGCCGGCTGCATAACCTTGATGTGCATTAAGGAAAGCACAGCTGCATGAAGGTTATATTGATTGCGAGCGATGAGACACCTCGCTTATCCGCACATTATTGCTGTAAATCAAAGGAAAAATTGTGGCGCAGACGGCATTTGCACGACTCATGCTCAAGGGAAAGTCCCTGTTACCGATAGTGCAGGGCGGGATGGGCGTGGGTGTTTCGGCGCACCGTCTGGCCGGCACGGTTGCCGGACTGGGCGCACTGGGCACCATTTCCAGCGTCGATTTGCGCCGGCATCACAAGGACTTGATGGCGCAAACCGGCAAGTCGCGCGACAAGGAAAAAATCGATGCGGCGAACCTGCTGGCGCTGGATCGCGAAATAAAATCGGCGGGAGTTATCGCCGACGGCAAGGGCATGATCGCAGTCAACATCATGCGCGCGGTTGCCGAATATGCCGCCTATGTGCGTCAGGCGTGCGACAGCGGCGCCGATGCGGTGGTGGTGGGCGCCGGTTTGCCGCTCGATCTGCCGGATTTGACTGCCCATCATCCGAAAGTGGCGCTGATTCCGATTCTGTCCGATGTGCGCGGCATCGCGCTGGTGCTGAAAAAGTGGATGCGCAAGCAGCGCCTGCCGGATGCCATCGTGATTGAAAATCCGCGCTACGCTGCCGGCCATCTCGGCGCTGCCGGACTGGACAATCTCAACGATCCGCACTTTGCTTTTCCCACTGTGCTGGAAGGCACGTTTGAACTGTTCAAGCAGCTGGGTCTGGAGCGCGAAAAAATTCCGCTGATTACCGCAGGTGGAATCAACAGCCACGCACAGGTGCGCAATCTGCTCGGTCTGGGCGCCAGTGCGGTGCAGCTCGGCACGCCGTTCGCTGTGACGCTGGAAGGTGATGCGCATCCGAATTTCAAGAAAGTGCTGGCCGATGCACGGCCGGAAGACATCGTGACCTTCATGAGCGTGGCCGGTTTGCCGGCGCGTGCGGTGAAGACGCCGTGGCTGGCCAATTATCTCGATAAGGAAGCCAAGCTGCAACGCAAGGCCGGACCCAAGGAATGCACGGTCGGCTTCGACTGCCTGCATCAATGCGGTTTGCGTGACGGCATCGCGAGGTCAGGCCAGTTCTGCATCGATACCCAACTGGCTTTCGCACTCGAAGGCGATCTCAAACGCGGCCTGTTTTTTCGCGGCTCGGAAAGCCTGCCCTTCGGCAACGCGATTCGACCGGTCAGTGAGTTGATCGAATATCTGTTGCACGGCATACGACCGGCCACATTGCAAACCGCCACGGCGTGAACCCCGCGCCGCACATCCTGTCTACCCGCAGTTGAAGATATCGATCGATCCATGATGAACAATGCAATGATTTCCAGTACGGCTCTTGCAGCACCTGCAATCGAGCTGGTCTGTCCGGCCGGCAGCCTGACGGCATTGAAGGCGGCCGTCGATCATGGCGCAGATTGCGTCTACCTGGGTTTTCGCGATGCCACCAATGCGCGCAATTTTGCCGGGCTTAATTTCGACGATGCCGCGATAGACGAAGGCATACGTTATGCACATGCGCGCGGGCGCAAGGTGCTGCTGGCGCTCAACACCTATCCGCAACCATCGAGCTGGCCTTTGTGGCGCACTGCCATCGACAGGGCTGCACGCGCCGGCATCGATGCGGTGATTCTGGCCGATCCGGGCCTGATGCGTTATGCCGCAGATACGCATCCTGATCTGCGCCTGCATTTGTCGGTACAGGGTTCGGCAACCAATTACGAAGCGATCAATTTCTATCAAAAACATTTCGGCATCGTGCGTGCAGTGTTGCCGCGCGTGCTGTCGCTGACGCAGGTCGAACAGCTGTCGAAAAAAACTTCGGTCGATATCGAAGTCTTCGGTTTCGGCAGCCTGTGCGTGATGGTGGAAGGGCGTTGCGCCTTGTCGTCCTACGTGACCGGCGAAGCGCCGAATACGCATGGCGTATGTTCGCCCGCCAGGGCAGTGCGCTGGCAGCAGACGCCCAAAGGTCTGGAGTCGCGCCTGAACGGGGTGCTGATCGACCGTTACGAAGAAGGCGAAAGCGCCAGTTATCCGACGCTGTGCAAGGGCCGTTTCGATGTCGGCGACGAGCAATATTATGCGATCGAAGAACCGACCAGCCTGAATACGCTGGAACTGTTGCCCAAGCTGCTGGCGATGGGCGTGCGCGCCATCAAGATAGAAGGACGGCAGCGCAGCCCGGCTTATGTGGCGCAAGTCACGCGGGTATGGCGCGAGGCCATCGATCTGTGTCGCGACAACTTGCCGCGTTACTCGGTCAAGCCGGTGTGGATGAATGAATTGAACAAGGTGGCGGAAGGCCAGCAGCATACCTTGGGTGCCTATCATCGCGCCTGGAAATAGCACTGCCAGCTGCACACATTTCGATCACGATATTTTCCCGGAGCAAGCATGTTGAAACTCAGTCTGGGGCCGCTGCAGTATTACTGGCCGCGTGCCGCAACCTTCAAGTTCTATGAAGAGATAGCCCGTACAGCGATCGATATCGTCTATCTGGGCGAGACAGTCTGTTCGCGTCGGCATGAATTGCGTCTGGCCGACTGGCTGGAAATCGCCGACCGTCTGGCGGATGCCGGCAAGCAGCCGGTATTGTCGACACTGGTGCTGGTCGAATCCGGCCTCGATGTAGGCACACTGCGCCGGATAGTCGACAACGGCCGCTATGCAGTGGAAGCCAACGACATGGGCGCGGTGCATGCGCTGGAAGGCATGCCCTTCATCGCCGGGCCGCATCTGAATATCTACAATGCGCCGACGCTGAAACTGCTGGCCGGGCTGGGCGCCACGCGCTGGGTGATGCCGCTGGAAATGGGGCGGGAAGGATTGGCGCAGATACTGCAGGACAAACCGGCCGGGCTGGAAACGGAAGTCTTTGCCTACGGCCGTATGCCGCTGGCCTTTTCCGCACGCTGCTTTACGGCGCGCCATCGCAATCTGCCGAAAGACAATTGCGAGTTCAGCTGCCTTGAGCATCCGGATGGCTTGTTGCTGCAAACACGCGAAAACAGCGATTTTCTGGTGCTCAACGGCATCCAGACGCAGTCGGCAAAAGTCTGCAATCTGCTCGATCAATTGAGCGTGATGCAGGCAATGGGGGTAAGCGTGGCGCGCATCAGCCCGCAGGCGCAACATAATGAGCGCATCATAGATGCATTCGATCGCGTGCGGCATGGCCGCATGCTGCCGGACGCAGCCATGGCGGCTGTACAGAAATGGATGCCGAATCAGCCCTGCAATGGTTACTGGAACGGCAAGCCGGGAATGGATCAAACTGAACAGGCGCTGCAGGTGGGCGATATGTGATGGTTTATGGTGAACGGTTCAACAGCATCAGTCATTTGTTCGGCGCCTTGCTGGCGGCGAGCGGCGGCGTGCTGTTGCTGGTGCTGGCAGTACGTACCGGAGATCCATGGCGCATCGTCAGCTTCAGTATCTATGGCGCGATGCTGCTGGCGCTGTATCTGATTTCCACGCTGTATCACAGCGCGCACGGTCGTGCCAAGGATGTGCTGCGCAAATTAGATCATTGCGCGATCTATCTGTTGATCGCCGGCAGCTATACGCCGTTTGCGCTGGTGACCTTGCGCGGTCCGTGGGGCTGGTCGCTGTTCGGCATCGTGTGGGGGCTGGCCCTGCTGGGCGTGGTGCAGGAAATCTGGCTGGCGCGCGGTGCGCGCATCCTGTCGCTGGTCATTTATCTGTTGATGGGATGGCTGGCGATCGTTGCCATCGTGCCCCTGATCGATGCCTTGAGCTGGGACGGTTTCCTGTGGCTGGCGGCAGGCGGTTTGCTCTATACGGTAGGCATCATATTCTATGCGACCGATCACCGGGTAAGGCATGGTCACGGCGTCTGGCATCTGTTCGTGCTGGGCGGCAGCGCCTGCCATTACTGTGCCGTCCTGTTTTATGTCGCATGAATGAATTCACGAAGGAATGGCTTATGAATCAGATTCGCCCCGTGGTGCCGGCAGCGCTGGCAAAAATGCTGTCGCTGTTGCCGGTTTATCCCGGCTCGCTATTGTTCGTGCGTGCGCTCAATCTGCTGCTGGCGCGGCACCTGCCATCCGATACGCAAGCGATGCTGGAAGGCCGGACCCTGCGCATCAGCGTACTCGATTTGCAACTGTCTTTCGATTTTCAATGGCGTGCAGGACGCTTCTCGGCTCGCCGCCTTGCTGACAATATCAGCGACGAGATCGATTTGACGATAGGCGCCACGGCGCACGATTTCCTGTTGCTGGCGCAACGCAAGGAAGATCCGGATACGCTGTTTTTCAGCCGTCGCCTGCAGATGGAAGGCGATACCGAACTGGGCCTGCTGGTAAAAAATACACTGGATGCCATCGAGGCTCCGGTATTCGATCCGGCGCGCCTGGCGCCGATGCGTGTGCTGGCCCGTTTCAAGTCCGGCCTGGTACGCGAGTCAGGGGTGAGGACTTGATGTTTGCGTGAAGGAGGGTGTGATGATGCGTGCCGATAAGAAAACCTTGCCGCTGGTTTATTCCTGTTCCGGTTGTTCCAGCGCCGCACAGATGGCCAATCATGTGGCGCTACGCCTGGACCGGCGCGGCATTGCCGAAATGTCGTGCATAGCCGGCGTCGGCGGCGATGTGCCGTCGCTGCTCAAGCTCGCGCATTCGGGGCGACCCATCATTGCGATCGACGGCTGTCAGCTGGTCTGCGCGACCAAATGCCTGGAACGCCATCACATCACGCCCGACAAGCATTTGCAGTTGCACGACTACGGCGTGAGAAAACGCCTGCATGAGGATTTTGATCCGGCACAGGCGGAACAAATCGTCACACAGGTAGCGGATGAACTGGCGCATCAGCGTGCATGGGCTGATGCTGCGCATGCGAGATTGACTGCCGGCGATACGCTGGAGACGGATCATTCCGCCTGACGCAGCGTAAAGTGCGGAAAGAGTGCCGCCATGCGCTGCACCAGTTCCAGCGTCGGATAGTCGGACTGCTTGAACGTTTTGAGCTGCGTACTGCGGCAACCTTGCGGACGGAACAATTGCAGCGCGTAGTGCTGCACACCCATATCGGCCAGCGTCTGCGCCAGATTCAGCAATTCGTCTTCGCTCAGCAGGCTGGCATGGATGGTGGTGCGAAATTCATAAGACACGCCGCTGGCCAGTATCATCTCCGCACATTGCCGTGCATAACGGCCGCTATCGGCGATGCGGGTAATGCGTTCGTAACTGTCGAACGGCGCCTTGATGTCGAGGCCGACCCAATCCAGTAAAGGCAGAATTTCAGCCAGCCGCTTCGGATAAATACCGGCGCTATGCAAGCCCACGCGAAAACCCAGCGCACGTACTTCCAGGATGGCTGCCTGCAGGGCGGGATCGATGGTGGCTTCACCGCCGCTGAATACAACGGCATCGATCAGGCCGATGCGGCGCTGGAGCAGCGCCATGACTTTGGGCCACTCCAGCGGGCTGTCGATAGTGCGCAACTGCAGATGCGGATTGTGACAATAATCGCAGCGCCACGGACAGCCTTGTACGAACACCACGGCCGCCAGCTGGCCGGGGTAATCGGTGGCGGTGAACGGCGTTACGCCGCCCACCTTCAGCAAGCTGGCTGCAGCAATCTCAGACGAGATGGCTGCTTTGTTCGCTGAAATACCTGCGTTCATTGAACTCTCCCTTTTTACCGGTATTGAAAGATGACATCGGGCGGTGATAGCCCATGACGCGGGTCCAGATTTCGCACGGCTGGCGTTCGGCATCGGTGAGGACGATGGCTGGTCTGGCGAGGAATATCGGTTTGATCATGTCGTTCATGGCTGCTCCTGTGGTTGGGATTCAAGGTTAAACATCTGCAGCTTCGCGCTGCTTGCGTGCGATGAGTTCGTCATCGCATTTGGGACAAAAATGGTGGCTGCCGCCGAGATAGCCGTGTTTGGGGCAGATGGAAAAAGTCGGCGTGATCGTGATGTAGGGCAGCGAAAAGCGACTCAGCGTGCGTTTGACCAGCGTGCGACAGGCATCGGCATTCGACAGCGGTTCCGTCATGTACAGATGCAGTACGGTGCCGCCGGTGTATTTGCGTTGCAGATCGTCCTGTCGCTCCAGCGCTTCAAACGGATCGTCGGTAAAGCCGACCGGCAGTTGCGAGGAGTTGGTGTAGTAGGGCATATCCACGGTGCCGGCCTGCAGGATATCGGGATGGCGTTTGCGATCTTCCTTGGCGAAACGATAGGTGGTGCCTTCGGCCGGTGTGGCTTCCAGGTTGTACATATGGCCGGTTTCATCCTGAAATACCAGCATGCGGGCGCGCACGCGATCGAGCAGACGCACGGCAAAGGCATGTCCCCAGTCACTGGTGATGTCGTGTTCATCGGCGGTGAAGTTGCGGATCATTTCATTGATGCCGTTCACGCCCAGCGTCGAAAAGTGATTGCGCAACGTGCCCAGATAGCGCTTGGTATAAGGGAACAGGCCGTTGTCCATATGGCGCTGAATGACCTTGCGCTTGATTTCCAGACTGGTCTTGCCTAGCGCCAGCAATTCATCCAGCCGTTGCATCAAGCCTTCTTCATCGCCGGTATGCAGATGACCGAGGCGCGCACAATTGATCGTCACCACACCGAGTGAACCGGTCTGCTCGGCGGAACCGAACAAACCATTACCGCGCTTGAGCAGTTCGCGCAAGTCCAGTTGCAGGCGGCAGCACATCGAGCGGATCATGTTCGGCTTCAATTCCGAATTGATGAAGTTCTGGAAGTAGGGCAGGCCGTAGCGCGCCGTCATCTCGAACAGCAGTTCGGCATTCGGGCTGTGCCAGTCGAAATCTTCGGTAATGTTGTAGGTCGGAATCGGAAAGGTGAATACGCGTCCCTTGGCGTCCCCGGTCATCATGATCTCGATGTAGGCGCGATTGATCATGTCCATCTCGACCTGCAAATCGCCGTAGGTGAACGGCATCTCAACGCCGCCTATCAGCGGCACCTGTACACGCAGATCTTCCGGACACACCCAGTCGAAGGTGAGATTGGTGAATGGCGTCTGCGTGCCCCAGCGCGACGGCACATTGAGGTTGTAGATCAGTTCCTGGATGTATTGCTTGACCTCGACATAGTCCAGATTATCCTTGCGCACATAAGGCGCCATATAGGTATCGAACGAACTGAAAGCCTGCGCACCGGCCCATTCGTTCTGCAGCGTGCCGAGGAAATTGACGATTTGTCCGATCGCGCTCGACATGTGTTTGGGCGGACTGGACTCAACCTTGCCGGGCACGCCGTTCAAGCCTTCGGTGAGCAGCATGCGCAATGACCAGCCGGCGCAGTAGCCGGACAGCATGTCGAGATCGTGGATATGCAGATCGGCATTGCGATGTGCATCGCCGACTTCCGGCGGATAGACGTGATTGAGCCAGTAATTGGCGATCACCTTGCCGGAGACGTTGAGGATCAGGCCGCCCAGCGAATAACCCTGGTTGGCGTTCGCATTGACGCGCCAGTCGAGCTGATCCAGATATTCATTCATCGACGATTCCACATCGACCAGCGTCTTGCGGTCGCGCCGCAATTTCTGGTGCTGCTCGCGATAGACGGTATAGGCACGCAGGGTTTTGCGATAGCCGGCATCGAACAGCACGGTTTCCACCGCATCCTGTATCTGTTCGATATGCGGTGCATCCTGCTCATGAAAGCGGATGCGCGCCAGCGCTACGCGCGCACTTAAATTCTTCGCCACGCTGGCATCGAATTCACCGCTGGCCAGACCGGCACGCAGCAGTGCGGATTCGATCTTGCCGGCATCGAAGGGCTTGATGCTGCCATCGCGCTTGACGATGTACGTCAAAAAGGAAACTGCCTGTGTCGTCATGAAATTCTCCCGTGAACACAATATGTGGTGTTTTTGGAAGACTATTGACTATATATAGTGAGGTCAATTGAAAGCGGCGGCGCTTCGATATTCCTTGATATGGGTCAATTCTGCTGGCGAGTGGGGTGGGAAATACCTGCGCCTTGGCGGAAATCTCGACTCGATTGGTGGCGGAATTCAGAGATGTTTCTTTTTTGGTGATGGCTGAAACGGTTCTTTCTTCGATGAGGCTCAGTTGCCGGGGGTAGCCCGGCGGCTACTCACTTTTCTTGCTTCGCCAAGAAAAGTAAGCAAAAGAAGGCGACCGCACAGCCGCTGCCCTTCGGGTTCCCGTTTGTGCGAGGCAAAAAATGGGAAGCGAACGAAACTCGCCTGCGGCTCAGACAACGTTCACTTCTTATTCCATTTTCTGCTTCGCACAAACGGCAGCGTCACAGCGGAAGAGGCAGGTCCGGCTCGCCTTCGGCATTGCCGAACCAAAACCGTGATGGTGATAAATCGAAGCAGGTGGGATGTATCTGGCAAGAACCAAAAGCAAGGTAGCTTGGGCTAAGGTTTTATCAGCCCAACATTCCCTGGATCAGTCTTGCGCTGATGATTTTTCAGCGCTGACAAACAGCAGCGAATAAGTAAGCGGCAGCATGCCATCTGCATCACGCAGGTTTTCATAACGTGCCTGTGCAGCCTGCCATTGCGTCTTGCCCATCATGCCGGGCCGTCTGGCGGCGCCGGTCTGGTTTGCGCCTATGCCGCGTATGCTGGTCAGCAGCGTTTTTAAATCGGCGTGTTGCGTAACCCAGCGTTCGGCCTGGCATTGCACATGTTCAAAACCGGCTGCATGCAGCGCATCCACGACTTGCTGTTCGCTGGCAAATGGCAGCACGCGTTTATGCCGGTCTATACCGCCGAATGTACTTTCCAGTTCATGCAGGCTGCCGCTGGTCAGCGTACTGAACAATAGCTGGCCGCCGGGTTTCAGCACGCGCTGCAATTCCGGATAGGCCAGCTGCGGCTGGCACCATTGCAAGGCCAGGCTGGACCATGCGACATCGAAGCAGGCCTTGCTGAAGGGCAGTTGTTCCAGATCTCCGCATACGGCAGTCAATTGTCGTGCGTGCGCCAGTCGTGCCATTTCCGGCGACAGATCGCAGGCAAGCAGCAAGGCATCCGGCCAGTGTTGTGTGAGCAGCGCACTGCTGGCGCCGGTGCCGCAGCCGCCGTCGAGTACGCATGTGGCGGGTATGGCCGGCAACAGTTGCGCCAGCCGTGCCGCGACCTGTTGCTGGAAGCTGGCGATGGCATCGTAATGAGCGGCCGCGCGACTGAAGGAGAGACTGAGTTTTTGCTTGTCGATATCAGGCACGGTAGAAACTTGCGATGGAAGCGCAGCAGTGCTGCTGGTCGGAAAGGAAGGGCGTATGCGCAGCCTCGGGCAGGATCTCGAGCTGCGCCTGCGGCAAGGCATCAGCCAGCCATTGTGCCGCTGCGACCGGCATCAGTGGGTCGCGCGCGCCGTGCAGCAGGAGTACAGGCTGCGTAATATCGGCGATTCCGGCGCGCAGATCGCTATCGCGCAGCAAGCTAAGGCCGGCCGTAAGGGTAGCGGCAGATGGCAGTGCGGTGGCGGACAGTATCTGCGCCAATGTGCGTGCCATGCTGCGCGCATGCACATCGTTCTGATTCGACAGCGCCATGAAACGTTTCAATGCTGCCGTCGGATCGTGTGCAACGGCGGCGATGAATTCATCCAGTACTGCCGGCGGCATGCCGTGCGGCCAGTCTGCGCGTTGCACGAAACTGGGCGTGGCGCCTATCAAGATCAGGCGCGCGACGCGCTGCGGATGACGGCGTGCCGCATGCAGCGCCAGCAATGCGCCTAGCGACCAGCCGCACAGGACGAGCGGTGTGCTCGTCGCGGGCAGCATCGCATCGACCAGCGCATCCAGGCTGTACGGTGCGACGGCCTCGCTCTGAGCGTAACCGGGCAAGGCTGGCGTTTGCGTGGCGATGTCGTGCTGCGCAAGTTCGGCACAGAGGCCGCTCCACACCATGGGGTGCATGCCCCAGCCGTGCCATAGATGCAAAGGGTTCATTGCGCTGCCTGCAATGCGGCCAGCAGGCGATCTACATCGGCCAGGCTGTGTGCTGCCGACAGCGTGATGCGCAGACGCGCCGTGCCTTTGGGCACTGTCGGCGGGCGGATGGCCGGCACCCACAAGCCTTGTTCGGCCAGCGCTGCGGCTACGCGTAATGCGGCATCGTTTTCGCCGATGATGATGGCTTGAATCGCGGTGGGCGATGGCAGCAATTGCCAGCGGCTGCCTTGCAGGCCGTCCTGCAGGCGCGCAATCAGCAACCGCAACTGACTGCGGCGGGCGTCGCCATCTGCACCGGCAATCAGGTCCAAACTTTTGAGCAGGGTCGCCGCCAGCATCGGGCTGGATGCAGTGGTAAAGATATAAGTACGGGCGCGTTGCAGCAGCCATTCGATGACGCTCTCTGCGCCGGCCACGAAGGCGCCCGATACGCCGGCAGCCTTGCCCAGCGTGCCCATGTAAAGAAGACGTGGATGATCGGCGAGAACGATCCCGCACTGCGCCAGCGCACCGCGCCCCTGCGGGCCGAGTATGCCGAAGCCATGCGCATCGTCCACCATCAGCCAGGCATCGTAGCGTTCGGCGAGTTCCAGCAGTTGCGTCAGCGGCGCCAGATCGCCATCCATGCTGAACACCGCATCGGTAAGAATCAGCTTGCGCTTAGCAGTGCTGGCGCTCAACTGGCGTTCCAGCGCCGCCAGATCGTTGTGCGGATAGCGCTGGTGATCGGCGCGCGACAATTGCACTGCATCGATTAGCGAAGCGTGATTCAGCTTGTCGGCAAAGACGGCATCGCCGCGACCCACCAGCGCCGGTACCACACCCAGGTTGGCCATGTAGCCGGTGCTGAAATAGAGTGCACGTGCAGCGCCGACAAAGGATGCCAGCTTGTGTTCCAGTTCTTCATGCGGGGCGAAATGGCCGCTGACCAGATGCGAGGAGCCGGAACCTACGCCCCAGCGCAAGGCAGCTTCGCGGGCGGCGTTTATCAATGCCGGTTCGGCGGCCAGGCCCAGGTAATCGTTACTGCAAAAAGACAGCAGCGAACGTCCGTCCACTTCTGCCTGCACGCCGCAAGGCGTCTGCAAGGTGCGGCGCTGCCGTTGCAGTCCTTGCGCCTTGAGCGCAGCGAGTTCCGCTTCTAGTGATTCCTGGATCATTCCTTTTTCCATTAAAAAAACCGCCGGCAGTCAAAAACCGGCGGCGGTATTGCTAAATACATCAGGCGAACGACAATCTGAAAATCGCCGTCCGCAGGTTTTGATTTTTGGCTGGATTCAGCCGCTATTGTACCTTCAAGCGGCGATCAGGAAATCGATCACGATCTCGCCGGGCATGCGCTGCACATAGCTGATCTCGACGCGCGGGCCGAAACGGCTGCCTATCTGCATGAGCAGCGGAATCGGATCGTGGTCATTGCAGAAGCGCATGGTTTCGCCTACTTGCAAGGCATCCAGCGCACCGAAAATTGCCGCATGGCGAAAACGCTTGGCAACGCCGCGGGCATCGAATGGATAAATGGCTTCCGTGGAAACAGTCTGGGAACAATCGTGAGTCATGATGAAATTCCTTTTCAATGTATTTTCAGTGCAGACAGGCAGAGGCCAGGAGCCTCCAGCCTGTGTTGTTGTTTACGCCTTGCTGATACCGGCCGCTGTAGTCGCCGGCTGTTTGCGTTTTGCGCCGGTCAGCAGACGCAGTGCAAACAGGGCCAGGAATACCGTACCGATGGCAAACACGATATCGCCTGGAACCCGCAGCCAGACCATGGTTTCCATGAAGGTCGAATGGATGACTTCAGGCGAACGTGCAAACCACATGCCTTGCGTCACACTGGCCCATGCCTGATAAATACCGGCCGGCACCAGCGAAATGAAGACCATCATCGCCAGGCCTATATTGAGCATCCAGAACATCGGCGCCAGCAGACGATCCGACCATGCGGCACGATCCGACAAGCCGCGCAGGCAGAACAGCAGCAAGCCGATTCCGAGCATGCCGTACACACCGAACAGGGCGGCATGACCGTGTGCTGCCGTCATGTTGAGGCCTTGCATGTAATACAGTGCGATCGGCGTGTTGATCGAAAAGCCCAGCAGGCCGGCCCCGACCACGTTCCAGAAACCGACTGCGATGAAGCATAGGATCGGCCATTTGTACGCCTGCACCCAGGGTGCCGCTTTCGAGCGCTGATAATTGCGATAAGCCTCGACGCCTATCATCGCCAGCGGCACCACTTCCAGGGCCGAGAACATGGCACCGATCGCGATCACGAAAGTAGGCGTGCCGGTGAAGTACAGATGATGCAGGGTGCCGAGGATGCCGCCAAACAGGAACACGATGGTTTCCAGCACGATGGCGCTATTGGCGGTTTTCGCGTGGATCAGGCCGAGTCGGGTGAACAGCAGTGCAATGACAGCGGTGGCGAACACTTCAAAGAAGCCTTCGACCCACAAGTGCACCAGCCACCAGCGCCAGTATTCAATCATCGCGTAATGGGTTTTCTGGCCCCAGGTCAGTGAGGTGGCGTAGAAGCCGCCTATGCAGAGCGCAGCGAGAAAGACCATGGCGATCAGGCCGCGACTTTCGGATGGTTTTTTCAGTGCCGGCAACAGGCCACGTCCCAGAAGCGTGACCCAGAACAGCAAGCCGACGAACAGCAGGATTTGCCAGATTCGCCCCATGCTGGTGAATTCCAGACCCTGATTGCCGATCCAGAAACTGAAGTCGTTACCCCTATGTTGCAGCGTGCCCAGCCAGCCGAAAGCAGTGGAGCCGACCACGATGAACAGCAGCGCATAGAACAGCAGGTTGACGCCCAGCTTTTGGTATTTCGGTTCATGGCCGGAAATCGCCGGCGCAATGTAGAGACCGGTAGCCAGCCATGCAGTCGCGATCCACAACACCGCGAACTGGGTATGGATGGTGCGGCTTACCGTGAACGGCAGGATATCCCCCAGAGGAAAGCCGAAGAAGCTGGTTCCTTCCACCGCATAGTGAGCGGTGATCACGCCCATGCCGACCTGCGCCATGATCAGGGCTATTACGACGTAGAAGTATTTACGCGTGGCCTTCATCGATGGTGTCGGCGTCAGATCGAATAAAGGATCTTTCTTCGGCGGCGTCGGATCGCCTTCTTCCTGGTGCATCGAATGGTAGAAGATCATGCCGGCGATGGCGGCGATCATCAAAATGATACTGGCGATAGACCAGATACCGGCGCCGGCGGTCGGCGTGTTGTCGACCAAAGGTTCATGCGGCCAGTTGCTGGTGTAGCTCAGATCGGATTCGCCGGGCCTGTCGGTGGCAGCCGACCATGAAGACCAGAAAATAAATGCCGGGAGTGCCTGCAGATCGGCTTGATCGGGCAGGGAGCCGGTGTGCATCGCATATTGTTCGCGCAGTGCGTCGAATGCAGGGTCGCTGCCGAACAGGCCCATGTAATGCTCGGTCACCTGCTGCACAGCGCGGGCACGTTCGGGTGAGAGCGTGACGCTGCCGGTGCCGGCGTCGTAGGTATTGCTGCGCATCTCGCTTTTCAGACGACCGTCGAGCTCGGCCTTCTGGCCTATGCCCAACTGCTCGTAGGGTTTGCCGTAATCGTGTTGCGCCCATATGGCGCGCAAGGCCAGTGCTTCACGATGCAGCCAGTCGGCCGACCAGTCCGGCGCCAGATAGCTGCCGTGGCCCCATACCGAACCCAGCTGCTGGCCGCCGGCGGAAAGCCAGGCTTCCTGCCCGCGTTGCACCTGTCCTTCGGAAAACAGGAGTTTGCCGTTGCTGCTGACGACTTGTTTGGGAATAGGCGGGGCGGTCAGATAAATCTCTGTTCCGACCCAGCCCAGAACGGAAAAGGACAGGACGCAGATAACGGCGAGCCAGGTCCAGAGTTTGCGCGTAGCGTGCATAACAAGGTTTCCTTGTGAATGAAGTTGAATTGCAATCTGGCGCGAGGTAAAGCCAACGTCATTAAAGATGCATTCTAGGTGCATGTATTAATAGATGCAAATAAAATACATCTATAATTTTGAGGTAAATCAAAAAACCGGAACAAAGATATATACTGCTTACCTGATCAATCGTATCGTCAATGACATATTGATCTTCAAGCAGCTTTAGCAACGAATGCCGATCACTCAATGAGACTGACTTCCTACACCGATTACGCGTTGCGCACCCTGATGTATCTGGGGATGAATCGCGACAACTTGGTGACGATCCAGGACATTGCAGACCTGCATGGCATCTCGAAAAATCATTTGATGAAGGTGGTGCATCAGCTTGGCCTGTCCGGCATGGTCGAAACCGTGCGCGGTCGCAATGGCGGATTGAAGCTGGGACACGAACCGGCTGACATCAATATCGGCGAGGTGGTGCGCAATACGGAAACCGATTTCTTTATGGCCGAATGTTTCGATCCGGCCAGCAATGCCTGCGTGTACGCGCCATCCTGCATACTGAAAGGTGTGTTGAACGATGCCATCGAGGCTTATCTGGCCGTGCTCAACAATGTGACACTGGCAGACCTGATTGCCCAAAAAAACGCTCCAGACGGCAAGGGCTTGAAGACGCAGGCTATCCAGATGCATTTTCCGGAAAAGAAAAAGAAGGGCGCATGAAGCGTTGAGAGCCAGCCTCACTGTCGCAGCATCCATACGCATCACATTCCCTGTTCGCACGACCCGCAACTCCACAATCCGCAACTCCACAATCCGCAACATCAAGCACGTCATCCTCTGTCGCCATACTCCTCTTGATCTATATGGCAAGCGCTGCGCCTAGTCATTCCGGCCGAGTGCGCTAGCCAGATTGCCTTTGCAAATTACCTCTACGGCGAATAGTCCCGCTGCATCGCACCACGTACGCTGATTGCATCAAAACATGCGAGCGGAGGTGGCATCGTGGCGGCCCACAACAAGCAACAAATTTCGGTACTGGCAAGCAGTACCTTTGCATTCACCATCTGCTTTGCCGTATGGATGATTTTTGCCGTGCTCGGTATTCCGGTCAAGACGCAGCTCGGCTTGAACGAAACCGAGTTCGGTCTGCTGACTGCCATGCCGGTCCTGAGCGGATCGCTGATACGTGTGCCGCTCGGCATCTGGACCGACCGTTACGGCGGCCGCATCGTATTTTTCCTGCTGATGCTGTCCAGTGTGGTGCCTATCTACCTGATCAGTTACGCCACCGAGTATTGGCACTTTCTGGTGCTCGGCTTGTTTGTCGGCCTGGCCGGCGGTTCATTTTCTGTCGGTACGCCGTATGTGGCGCGCTGGTTCCAGAAGGAACGACGCGGGCTGGCGATGGGCATCTTCGGCGCCGGTAATTCCGGTTCCGCACTGACCAAGTTTGTCGCACCAGCCATCATCGCCGCCTACGGCTGGCAAATGCTGCCCAAAGTCTATGCACTTGGCATGCTGGTCACCGCCTTGCTGTTCTGGTTCTTTTCCTACACCGATAAATCGCATCAAATGCCGGCCGGCGTGTCGTTTGCCGAGCAGATGAAAGTATTGAAAGATCCGCGCGTCTGGCGTTACTGCCAGTACTACTCGGTGGTGTTCGGCGGCTATGTCGGACTGGCATTGTGGATGACTAAATACTACGTGACCGAATACGGCTTCGACATGCAGTTGGCGGCCTTGCTGGCCGCGTGTTTCTCGCTGCCGGGCGGAGTACTGCGCGCATTGGGTGGCTGGATTTCCGACAAGTTCGGCGCCTACCAGGTGACTTGGTGGGTGATGTGGGTCTGCTGGGTTTGCTTCTTCCTGCTGTCGTATCCGCAAACCAGCATGGCGATCAAAACCGTGAATGGCGATCTCAATCTGCACATAGGTCTTTCGCCGTGGCTGTTCACCGTACTGCTGTTCGTGGTCGGGGTGGCGATGGCGATCGGCAAGGCTTCGGTTTTCAAATTCATTTCGGATGATTTCACCGACAACATCGGCGCGGTATCCGGCGTGGTCGGCCTGGCCGGTGGTCTGGGTGGTTTCGTGCTGCCGATCATGTTCGGCGCGCTGGTCGATCTGACCGGCGTGCGTTCCAGCGCATTCATGCTGTTGTACGGCACGGTCTGCGTGGCATTGGTGTGGATGCATTTTTCATTCAAGCAGGAACGGCAACCCGTCCTTCAAGCGGCCTGAGACATACGGGGCTGAGCCCCGTATGCGCTTGCGCCCGGCGTCAACAAAGTGGGAAACAGGAGAGAGTAATGAGCAAGTACATGATCAACACGTGGGAGCCGGAGACCAGCCATTTTTGGCAGAACACCGGCAAGCCGATTGCACATCGCAATCTGTGGATTTCGATTCCGGCATTGCTGCTGGCGTTTGCGGTCTGGATGGTATGGAGCGTGGTGGTGGTCAATCTGCCCAGCATCGGCTTCAAATACAGCACAAATCAATTGTTCTGGCTGACTGCCTTGCCCGGCCTGTCGGGCGCGACCTTGCGTATTTTTTATTCCTTCATGGTGCCGATTTTCGGCGGTCGCAGATGGACGACGATCTCTACCGCATCGCTGCTGATTCCGGCGATCGGCATCGGCTTTGCGGTGCAGGATGTCAATACCAGCTATCCGACCATGCTGGTGCTGGCGCTGCTATGCGGTTTCGGCGGCGGCAACTTTGCTTCGTCAATGGCCAATATCAGTTTTTTCTATCCGAAGGCGCAAAAGGGGTTTGCTCTGGGGATGAATGCCGGGCTGGGAAATCTGGGCGTATCGGTGGTGCAGTTCGTGGTGCCGCTGGTCATTACCGTTGGCGTATTTGGCGCATTGGGCGGTGAGCCGCAAACCTGGATGAAGGCGGGCGAGGCCAAGCAATTGTGGCTGCAGAATGCGGGTTTCATCTGGGTCCCGTTCATCGCCGCAACGGCGCTGATCTCGTGGTTCGGCATGAACGATCTGGCGACGGCCAAGGCCTCGTTTGCGGAACAGGCGGTGATTTTCAAGCGCAAGCACAACTGGCTGATGTGCTGGTTGTATACCGGCACTTTCGGTTCCTTCATCGGCTATTCGGCGGCATTTCCATTGCTGATCAAGACCGAATTCCCTGATCTTAATCCATTGCAGTATGCCTTCCTCGGGCCTCTGGTCGGCGCTCTGGCGCGTGTTGCGGGCGGCATCATTTCCGACAAGCTGGGCGGCGCCCGCGTCACGCTGTGGACTTTCTTCCTGATGATAGGCGCCGTACTGGGCGTGATTCACTTCATGCCGCAAGGCGGTGTGGGCGGTAATTTCTGGGGCTTCTTCAGCATGTTCATGTTGCTGTTCGCCTGCACCGGTGTCGGCAATGCCTCGACTTTCCGCATGATCCCGGTGATCTTTCTCACCGCGCGTCAACGAGATGCGGCGGGCAAGGGCGCGGTGGCGCAGCAGCAAGCCATCATCGATGCCAACAAGGAAGGTGCTGCGGTACTCGGCTTCACCTCGGCGGTAGCTGCCTATGGCGCCTTCTTCATTCCGAAAAGTTATGGCACATCGATTGCGCTGACCGGCAGTCCGATTGCGGCACTGTGGTGCTTCATCGGTTTCTACCTGAGTTGCATTGCGATTACCTGGTGGTGTTACGCGCGCAAGAATGCCGATATGCCTTGCTAGTGCATTCAACGCTGACAGATAAAAAATGGCACGCCGCAGCGTGCCGTTTTTTCGTTTACCGCATCAATGAAACTGCAACAGTTCGCCGTCGCGATTGAAGGCGAGGAAGGCGCCGAGCTGGCCGATCGCGATGGCTTCCACCATTTTCTTCAGCGGCGCTTCGGCATCATCGCTGGCCGGCGCCTGTCCCTTGCTGCCGGACATGCTGGAGACGAATACGACATCCCACTGTGCGTCTACACGCTGCGATTCCTCCAGCAACGCGTCGAAGCTGTTCCATTCCAGCGGCAGTTTGTCGACGCACATCAACGGCGTCAGCGTACCGCCGCGCTTTTCCGTAAAACGCATTTGTTCGCCGGCGCCGGCATCGTTAGGCAAGCCGGCCTGGGCAAAGGTGAACAGCAGACGTTGCGGTTGCTCTTGTGCGCCTGCTTCGCGCAGCAGATCGGCATAACTGGAAATACTCATGGTGTATGGTCTTTCGATAAGGAAGTGAACAGTGCGCCGACTGAAGGTCCTTCGTGCGGCAGCGTCAGTCCTTATGTATACCGCAGATCGCACAGCCCTCCCTATAGTCACAAAGGACTAGAAGGCTTAGTTCTTATCGAAGCGCCGCACCGACTTCTTGCTAATACCCAAGCCTTGCCGCGCTGGATAGACTCATCGCATCGACGTTCAATACAGCAATTCTTTGCGACGTTTTTATTTCCAGCATCGATAACGGTGCACGTGTGGAGGCAGCATGAGTCATTTTCTGGATCGTCTGAAATTTTTCAACAAGCCGCAAGAAAGTTTTTCCAACGGTCACGGCGCGGTAGTCGATGAAGACCGTACCTGGGAAAAATCCTATCGCCAGCGCTGGCAGCACGACAAGGTCGTGCGTTCCACGCACGGCGTGAACTGCACCGGCTCCTGCAGCTGGAAGGTCTATGTAAAGAATGGCCTGATCACGTGGGAAACCCAGCAAACCGATTACCCGCGTACCCGTCCCGACCTGCCGAATCATGAGCCGCGCGGTTGTCCGCGTGGTGCCAGCTATTCCTGGTATGTGTACTCGGCGCAGCGCGTCAAGTATCCGATGGTGCGCGGCCGCCTGATGGAAATGTGGCGCGCAGCACGCGTGCTGATGTCGCCGGTCGCGGCCTGGGAATACATCAGCCAGAATCCGGAACGCGCGCAGCAATACAAATCGGTGCGCGGACAGGGCGGTTTCGTGCGCGCCAAATGGGATGAGGTCAATGAAATCATCGCCGCCGCTAATGCGTTCACAGTCAAGAAATTCGGCCCGGATCGCATCATCGGCTTTTCGCCGATTCCTGCCATGTCGATGGTCAGCTATGCAGCCGGCACGCGCTATCTGTCGCTGATCGGCGGCGTGGCCTTGAGTTTCTACGACTGGTATTGCGATCTGCCGCCAGCCAGCCCGCAAGTGTGGGGCGAACAAACCGACGTGCCGGAATCGGCCGACTGGTACAACTCGACTTACCTGATGGTCTGGGGTTCCAACGTGCCGATGACGCGCACGCCGGATGCCCACTTCTACACCGAGGTGCGCTACAAGGGCACGAAGACGGTTGCCGTTTCATCCGACTTCGGCGAGATGGCCAAGTTCGGCGACATCTGGCTGGCGCCCAAGCAGGGTACCGATGCCGCGCTGGCTATGGCGATGGGTCATGTGATCCTGAAGGAATACCACGCCACCGGAAAATCCGCCTACTTCCGCAGCTACGCCAAGCAGTACACCGATTTCCCGATGCTGGTTTTATTGAAGGAAAAAAATGGCACGCTGGTGCCGGACTACTTCCTGCGCGCTTCGCATCTGGCCAACAATCTGGACGAAACCAACAACCCGGACTGGAAAACCCTGGTCATCGATGAAAGCAGCGGCGACATCAGCGCACCAGCCGGCTCGATCGGCTTCCGCTGGGGCGAATCCGGCAAATGGAATCTGGAACAGAAGGCTGGCACCAGCGGCAAGCCTATCGATCCCTTGCTGTCGCTGATCGATTGCAGCGACGAAGTGACAGCGGTCGGTTTTCCGTATTTCGGCGGCAAGGATGCCGAAGACATGTTGCTGCGCAATGTGCCGATCAAGAAAATCCAGCTGGCCGATGGCAGCATCGCCACCGTCGCTACCGTGTATGACTTGACGATGGCCAACTACGGCATCGATCGCGGTCTGGGCGGCGGCAATGTCGCAAAAGATTTCAACGACGATGTGCCGTACACACCGGCATGGCAAGTCAAGCATACCGGCGTGAAGGCCGCCGACGTGATTACCGTGGCGCGTGAATTCGCCGACAACGCCGACAAGACCCAGGGCAAGAGCATGGTCATCGTCGGCGCGGCGCTGAACCACTGGTATCACATGGACATGACCTATCGCGGCATCATCAATATGCTGATGATGTGCGGTTGCGTCGGCCAGAGCGGCGGCGGCTGGGCGCATTACGTGGGGCAGGAAAAACTGCGTCCGCAAACCGGCTGGACGCCGCTCGCATTTGCACTCGACTGGAATCGTCCTATGCGGCAGATGAACGGCACCTCGTTCTTCTACGCGCACACCAGCCAGTGGCGTCACGAAAAACTGCATACCGAAGAAATCCAGTCGCCATCGGCTGACAGCAGCGTTGCGCAGATGTCTCTGCTCGATTACAACGCCAAATCGGAACGCATGGGCTGGCTGCCGTCGGCGCCGCAACTGGAAACCAATCCGCTGGAAGTCACGCGTGCGGCAGAAGCGGCTGGTCAGGATGTCACGCAATATGCAGTGGATCAGATCAAGGCCGGCAAGCTGAATTTCTCCTGCGACGATCCGGACAATCCGGCCAACTTCCCGCGCAATATGTTTGTCTGGCGCTCGAATATTCTGGGTAGCTCGGGCAAGGGGCATGAATACTTTTTGAAATACCTGCTCGGTACGCAAAATGCGTTGATGAGCGATGAAGACAACTGCATCAAGCCCAAGGATGTGAAAGTGCGTCCTGCCGCCGAAGGCAAGCTGGACTTGCTGGTGGTGCTGGACTTCCGCATGTCCACCACCTGCCTGTACGGCGACATCGTGTTGCCGACCGCGACCTGGTACGAAAAGGACGATCTCAATACCTCCGACATGCATCCCTTCATCCATCCCTTGTCGGAAGCGGTGCAACCGCTGTGGCAATCGAAATCGGATTGGGAAATCTATAAAGGCATTGCCGAGAAATTCTCGGAAATCGGCGGCGAATATCTGGGCACGCAAAAGGATCTGGTGCTGACGCCGCTGATGCACGACACCCCGGGTGAACTCGGTCAGCCTTTCGATCCGAAAGACTGGCGCGCCGGCGAATGCGAACCGATACCCGGCAAGACGATGCCGAACTTTACGGTGGTTGAACGCAATTACCGCGACATTTACAAGAAGTTCACCTCGGTCGGCCCCTTGCTGGAAAGCCTGGGCAACGGCGGCAAAGGCATAGGCTGGAAAACCGGACACGAAGTCGAGGTTCTGCGCGGCATCAACCGCACGGTGCTGGAAGAGGGCGTGTCGAAAGGCCAGCCGCGTCTGGATACGGCCATCGATGCTGCCGAGATGATTCTGTCGCTGGCGCCGGAAACCAACGGCCACGTGGCAGTCAAGGCATGGGATGCATTGTCCAAAATGACAGGGCGCGACCATACGCATCTGGCATTGCCGCGCGAGCACGACACGATACGTTTCCGCGATGTGCAGGCGCAACCGCGCAAGATTATTTCATCACCCACCTGGTCGGGCCTGGAATCGGAAGAAGTCAGCTACAACGCCGGCTATACCAATGTGCATGAAATGATCCCATGGCGCACGCTGACCGGTCGCCAGCAGTTCTATCAGGATCACCTGTGGATGCGCGATTTCGGCGAAGGCCTGTGTGTGTACAAACCGGCGATCAATACCAAGACCACGGCGGCCATGCTGGGCGCGCAACCGAATGGCAACAAGGAAATTGCGCTGAACTTCATTACGCCGCATCAGAAGTGGGGCATCCATTCGACCTATTCGGACAACCTGCGCATGCTCACGCTGTCGCGCGGCGGGCCGCATGTATGGCTGTCCGAGATCGACGCGAAGAATGCTGGCATCGTCGATAACGACTGGATAGAAGTGTTCAACGTCAACGGCACGCTGACCGCGCGCGCCGTCGTCAGCCAGCGGGTGCCGGAAGGCATGACCCTGATGTACCACGCACAGGAAAAAATCATCAATGTGCCGGGAGCGGAAATGTCGGGCAAGCGCGGCGGCATCCACAACTCGGTCACACGCACCGTCACCAAACCGACGCACATGATAGGCGGCTATGCGCAACTGTCTTACGGCTTCAATTATTACGGCACGGTCGGCTCGAATCGCGATGAATTCGTCCTGGTTCGCAAGATGAAAAAAGTCGATTGGCTGGAAGGTCCGCTCGAAGAGCAAGGACAGGAGCAAGGACAAGAGCAAGGGAGTGAAGCATGAAAATTAGAGCGCAAATCGGCATGGTGCTGAACCTGGACAAGTGCATCGGTTGCCACACCTGTTCCGTCACCTGCAAAAACGTGTGGACCAGTCGCGACGGCGTTGAATACGCCTGGTTCAACAATGTGGAAACCAAGCCCGGCATCGGTTATCCGAAGGAATGGGAAAACCAGGACAAGTGGAACGGCGGCTGGAAACGTACAGCATCCGGCAAGATAGAACCGCGTCAGGGCAGCCGTCTTAAAATCCTGGCCAACATCTTCGCCAATCCGAACATGCCGGCGCTGGACGAATACTACGAGCCCTTCACTTTCGACTACGAGCGCCTGCAAAATGCGCCACTGTCGGAAACGCCACCGACGGCCAGACCGATCTCTGTCATCACCGGCAAGAAGATGGACAAGATCGAATGGGGCCCGAACTGGGAAGACGATCTGGGCGGCGAGTTTGCCAAGCGCAGCAAGGACAAGCTGTTCGACAATATGCAGAAGGAGATGTACGGCACCTTCGAAAACACCTTCATGATGTATCTGCCGCGCCTGTGCGAACACTGCCTGAATCCGACTTGCGTTGCATCGTGCCCATCGGGCTCGGTGTACAAGCGCGAGGAAGACGGCATCGTGCTGATTGACCAGGACAAGTGCCGGGGCTGGCGCATGTGCATCTCCGGCTGCCCATACAAAAAAATCTATTACAACTGGTCGTCCGGCAAGGCCGAAAAATGCACGTTCTGCTATCCGCGTATCGAAGCCGGCCAGCCTACCGTGTGTTCGGAAACCTGCGTCGGCCGCATCCGCTACCTCGGTGTGCTGCTGTATGACGCCGACAAGATTGAAGCGGCGGCCTCGGTGCCGGATGAACAGGATCTGTACGAAGCGCAACTCGGCGTATTCCTGAATCCGCACGATCCCGCCATTATCGAAGAAGCGCGTCGTCAGGGCATACCCGATTCATGGCTGGAGTCGGCTGCCAAATCGCCGGTCTACAAGATGGCGATGGAATGGAAGGTAGCGTTCCCGCTGCATCCGGAATACCGCACGCTGCCCATGGTCTGGTACATCCCGCCGCTGTCGCCGATTCAGGCCGCAGCCGAGTCCGGCAAGATGGGCTTGAACGGCATCATTCCCGACACCAAGAGCTTGCGCATTCCGGTGAAATATCTGGCCAATCTGCTGACCGCAGGCAAGGAAGCGCCGGTCGTGCATGCGCTCGATCGCATGCTGGCGATGCGTGCCTATATGCGCAGCAAGACGGTCGACAAGGAAGTCAACCTGACTGTGCTGAAGCAGGTCGGCTTGTCGCAGGCCGAGGTAGAAGACATGTATCACATCATGGCGATCGCCAATTACGAAGACCGCTTTGTCATCCCGGCCAGCCACAAGGAAATGGCGGAAGACAGCTTCAATGAAAAAGGTTCCTGCGGCTTCAGCTTCGGCAACGGCTGTTCGGACGGCGTTTCCGATGCTTCTCTGTTCGGCAAGAAAAAGCAGGGCTCGGCGATCTTCGTCAGCATGCCCAAGTCGCGCAAGAAACGCGAAACCGAAGGCGTATAGGCATCCTGCACCGCCCCTCGCCCTGCCAGCAGGCGAGGGGATATCAGCTTAAAGGAATCACCATGAAACATTATCAAGTCCTGTCGGCCCTGCTGCTTTATCCGGAACAGATACTGCTCGACAGCCTGGACGAACTCGACGCCATTCTGGCCTATACGCCGGAGCTGCAACCGGCCCTGCAGCCGCTGTTTGCCTATCTGCAGAAGGAAAAATTGATCGAACTGCAGCAAAACTATGTTGCCACTTTCGATCGCACGCCATCGCATTCGCTGCATCTGTTCGAGCACATCCACGGCGAATCGCGCGACCGCGGTCAGGCCATGGTCGATCTGATGGAGGAATACAAGAAGCATGGGCTGGAAATGGGCGGCGACGACCTGCCGGATTACGTGCCGCTGTTTCTCGAATTTCTGTCGCAACTGGAAGAAGAGCAGGCCCTGAACATGCTGGCCGATGCCATCCACGTGCTGGCCTACATCGGTCGCAAGCTGGCGGCCGGCGGCAGTCCGTACGCCGGCATCTTCGCGGTGCTGGAATCCTTGAGCCCGGTCGCTCCCGAAGAGTTGTCCGAGCCGCCGGTGCGCGACATGGATGAGGCGCTGGAAACTTTCGGGCCCGGCGTCGATGGCGTTGAACCCTTGCTGAAAACCTTTGCCGGCGGGCCGCAACCGGTCAACTTCTACCCCAAGGCGGCTGCGCGCACGACAGCCGCAGTCATGGATTGATCGTGCCGTCACAGCACGCATCAAAACAGCCCGCATCAAACAGGAGATACAAATGAGTTACCTGCATCAATTCATCTTCGGGATTTATCCCTATATCGCGCTGGCGATTTTTCTGCTCGGCAGCCTGATACGCTTCGACCGCGAACAGTACACGTGGAAATCGGAATCCAGTCAGCTGCTGCATAAGGGCAGCCTGCGTACCGGCAATATTCTGTTTCACGTCGGCATACTCGGCCTGTTCTTCGGTCATGCAGTCGGCCTGTTGATGCCGGTCTGGGTATGGGATGCGCTGGGTATTTCGCACAGTCTGAAGCAGATCGTCGCGATGGTGGCGGGCGGCGTGATGGGCGGTTTGTGCCTGATCGGCATACTGATCCTGCTGGCGCGTCGCTTCGCCAACGACAGACTGCGGGCAGTCACCACCTTCAAGGACAAGATCGTGATGCTGTGGATACTGGCGACGCTGTTGCTTGGATTGTTTTCCATCTATGCCTCAGCCTCGCACACCGACGGTCACGTGATGGTGCAACTGATGAACTGGGCGCAGCACATCCTTACCTTGCGCGGCGGAGCGGCGCAATTCATCGCCGATGCACCGCTGATCTTCAAGCTGCATCTGTTCATGGGCATGTCGCTGTTTGTGATTTTCCCGTTCACCCGTCTGGTGCATGTATGGAGCGGCTTCGGCGCCGTCACCTATCTGGGCCGCGCCTTCCAGCTGGTGCGCCGTCGTTAATCGTTATTAGATATCCAGGAGAAATGATCATGGGCATATCCGTCAACGGCATAGAGATTCCTGATACGGCAATCGAACAGGAATTGCCGCACCATCAACAGGCCGCCAATCCATTGAAGCAATCGGTGCATGAGCTGGTGCTGCGTACCGTGCTGCTGCATGAAGCAGACCGCCTGGCCATCGCCGGTGATGGCGACGATGCGCGCATCGAAGCCTTGTTTGCACAGGAAGTGCGCGTGCCGGACGCCGACGAAGCGGTCTGCGCTACCTTCTATCGCAATCAGCCGCAACGCTTCACCAGCGGCGAACTGGTGGAAGCGCGACATATCCTGTTTCAGATGACGCCTAGTGCGCCGCTGGAGTTGCTGCGCGAAACCGGTGAAGCGGTGCTGGCCGAACTGCGCGTGCATCCGGAACGTTTTGCCGAACTGGCGCGTGAATATTCAAACTGCGCTTCCGGTACGGTGGGGGGCAATCTCGGCCAACTGACACGCGGACAGACAGTGCCGGAATTCGAGGCGCTGGTCTTCCGCCTGCCGGAAGGTGAATTGGCCGACCGCTTGCTGGAAACGCGCTTCGGCTTGCATATCGTGCAGGTTGTGCGTCGTGTGGCAGGAGAAATCGTGCCCTTTGAAGCAGTCAAGGCGCAGATTGCCGATCATCTGTCGCGGCAGGCGTGGCAACGCGCGGTGCATCAGTATCTGCAGATACTGGTCGGTCGCGCCGATATCCAGGGCGTCACGCTGGAAGGTGCGGAAACGCCGCTGGTGCAGTAAATTCGCGCCGTCGTCCGACGGCGCTGTCGCATCTGGAAAACAAATGAACATCACACTCAAGACCAGGCTGGGCCTGGTCATCGGCCTTCTTGCGCTCATCAGCATGGTGGTCGGCTTGCTGGGTCTGAACGGCATCGGCCGTTCCAACGAGGACTTGCAGCAGGTTTATCAAAATCGCACGGTGGCACTGGAAAAAATCTCGCGCATAGATCGTCTACTGCTTGCAAATCGACTGGCATTGTCCGAAGCCCTGCAAGATCCGGATGCGGAAAAGACCGCCAGCCAGACTGCGCTGATTGCAAAAAATGCCGCAGAAATCACGCAGGCATGGAAAGAATACATGGGCAGCAGTCTGTTGTCCGATGAACGCAAACTGGCAGAAAATTTTGCATCTCATCGCGCCCGCATGGTGCAGGATGGTTTATTCCCGGCTGCCGCCGCATTGCAGGCAGGGGAACTTGCACAGGCGGTGCAATTGCAGCAGCAGTTCCAGAAACTGGTGCCGGCGGTACGCAACAGCATCGATGCCTTGCGCAAGCTGCAGGTAGACGAAGCCGGCCTGGCCTATGAGGCTGCGCAACAGCGTTATGTGACTATCCGCAACGTCATTACGACGGTGCTCGTGGCCGGCGCGGTGGCGGCCACGCTGCTCGGTTTCCTGCTGGTACGCAGCATTTATGCGCAACTCGGCGGCGAACCGCAATATGCGGCGCAGATCGTGCGCCGCATTGCCGGCGGCGATCTGTCGGGAGCCGTCACCATCCGCAAGGGCGACCGCAGCAGCCTGCTGGCAGCGATGCGAGACATGCAACAAAATCTGGCAAAAAGAGTAGGCGAGATCCGGCATGCCACCGATACCATCGCCGCCGCCTCCGGCCAGATCGCCTCCGGCAATATCGATCTGTCGGCGCGCACCGAACAGCAGGCCAGTTCGCTGGAAGAAACCGCATCCTCGATGGAGGAACTCACTGCGACGGTCAAGCAGAATGCCGACCATGCGCAGCAAGCGAACCGGTTGGCAGTTTCGGCATCCGATATCGCCGTGCATGGCAATACGGTGGTGGCGCAGGTTGTCACGACGATGGATTCCATCAGCACATCGGCCGGCAGGATAGGCGACATCATAGGCGTCATCAACGGTATTGCCTTCCAGACCAATATCCTGGCCCTGAATGCGGCGGTGGAAGCTGCGCGCGTCGGCGAACAGGGGCGCGGCTTTGCGGTGGTTGCCACTGAGGTGCGCAGTCTGGCGCAGCGTTCGGCCGAGGCCGCGAAGGAAATCAAGAACTTGATAGACGACTCGCTGGAAAAAGTCGGTGCAGGTGCCGTGCTGGTTGATCAGGCCGGCAGCACGATGAGCGAGATCGTTGCCAGCATAGGACAGGTGACCGACATCATGGGCGAAATCACGATTGCCAGCCGCGAACAGACTGCCGGCATAGAACAGGTCAATCAGGCCATCGGCCAGATGGATCAGGTCACACAGCAGAATGCCGCGCTGGTGGAAGAGGCGGCCGCTGCCGCCGGATCGCTGCAGGAACAGGCCCGCAATCTGGTGCAGGTCGTGAGCGTATTCAAACTTGAGCAGGCTCAGACACAACGTGCGACGTTGCCGCACATGCTTGATATGCCAGTCCATACGCTTCCGCGCCTGACGTAAACGATGAGCGTGAATCATTAGTCCGAAATGACTAGTTGCCTTAGCTCGTCATGCCAGCAGTCAGGCGCACGCTGTTTGTCTACAATCAGGCTATAGTGACTTTGCGTAATCGCCGATTGCAGTCCAGGGCCAGCATGTTCCTCCTGATAGAGATAAAAGCACAAGGAAACTGAAATGACAGCAAACATCATCGGCATCGCAGGATGGTCGGGCAGCGGCAAGACCACACTGCTGGAATACCTGTTGCCGCAACTCGCCGCGCGCGGTTTGCGCGTCAATGTCATCAAGCACAGTCACCATGACCTGGTACTGGAAGACAAGCAAAAAGATAGTGCGCGTGCGCGTGCTGCCGGTGCGATCGAGGTGTTGGTATCGTCGCCATTCCGTTTTGCAGTGATGCATGAATTGCGCGGCGAACCGGAGCCCACACTGGCCGAGCATGTGCAGCGCATGGCGCCGGCCGATCTGACGCTGGTCGAAGGTTATAAATGGGAGCCGATTCCAAAGATAGAGGTATACCGGCCCAGCCACCGGCCAGCCGCTCTGTATGTCGACAATCCGGACGTGGTGGCGGTTGCCAGCGATGTGCCTGCGCCGGCCGGTCTTTCGCGTGAACTGGCCTGGCTGGATCTGAATCAGCCGGAACAGGTGCTGCAATGGCTGCTGGCTTACATCGATAAAAATAAACACATGGCCCGGGACCGGATGGCGGCTGCCATTGATGCAAACCTTGATCCAGATCATGCACATGCCCGTGTGCCGCATTTAAGATCAATGCATTAGATCAAACAGAGAGAAATGCGATGCAAACAGAAACCATGAAACTGAAGGGCATGACAGGCGAAGCATGCGCCGAAAAAATCAACGATGCCTTGTTGAATATCAAGGGCGTCAACGACATCATCATTTCACTTGCCGGCAGCAAGGCAACCGTGCAATTCGATGAAGAACTGACGTCGCTGCAGGAATTGCAGACCACGCTGACACGCGCCGGCTACAGTATTGAAGCGTTGGAGAAGAAGGCGAGTGGCTGCTGCGGCGGTTGCGGCGGAGCACACGCCTAGAAGGAGATAACGATTCCGGCAGGAAGGAAATCGTCTTGCAGCTGGTTCTGCAGCAGCGCCTTTCACCGACAGGGGAAGGGCGCTTTTTATTTGACGGTGGCCGATTCAGAATCGGAGTCCATGCCTGACTTATTTGTTTTCGACTGAACCGGTAACACCGTGTCCGACGGCAAAAATGGCTGCCTGTACGCGACTGCTCAGATTGAGTTTCTTCAGGATGTTTTGCACGTGTATCTTGACCGTGCTGTCGGCTACATCCAGCGTACGTGCAATGAGTTTGTTGCTTTCGCCTCTGGCCAGACAGGCGAGGATATCTCTTTCGCGTGGCGTCAGCTTGTCCAGTTCTGAGCGCACTTCGGTGCGTTGTCCGGCGCTCTGCAATTGCGCGATCAGCTTGCTCGTCATCGCTTCGGCCACTACGGCTTCGCCGGCAGCAGCGCGCTGAATTGCGCGCACCAGGTAATCGGCATCGATGTTCTTGATCAGGTAACCGCGCGCACCGCTTTGCAGCGCCACGCCCAGGTCTTCCGCATCTTCCGATACCGTCAGCATGATGACCGCAGTATTCGGACAATCCTGCAGCATCAGCTGCAGCGTCTGCAATCCGGATATGCCCGGCATGTTCAGATCCAGCAGCACCACATCGGGCTGCAGCTGGCGTGCGCGCTTGATGCCTTCCACGCCGTCCGCCGCTTCGCCAACCACGGAAAATTCCGGGTAGCGTTGCAGCAGCGAGCGTATGCCGCTGCGGAACAGGGTGTGATCGTCGATCAGCAATACGCTGATGGGAGCAGGAACAAGGGTGTCCGGCGTCTGGTTTTTTTCTGTATTGCTCATATGATTTTCCCGGGTTGATCTGTCGTGTCAGGCGGTGCGGCGTTGTGCGCGCGCGAGTTGTAGCCGTACGGTAGTGCCTTGCAAGAGAGTGGAGTGCACCTCGAAGCTGGCGTGTATGCGCTGTGCACGTTCGCGCATGATGTTGATACCGACATGGCTGTCTCCCTTGCTCAGCAGGGTATCGGCATCGAAGCCGCCGCCGTTGTCCTGGATGGAGAGGGAGAAATCCTGATTGTCCTGCAGGCGGATTTCCACCTTGCTGGCCGCTGCATGCTTGCGTATGTTCGACAAGGCTTCCTGCACGATGAACATGATCTGCAGCTGTTGTTCATACGGCAGCGGTGCGCCATCACCGCTGGCAACAAAATTGACGGTAATGCCGGACTGGCGGCGGAACTTGTCGATCGTGGTCTGCAGTGAATTGATCAGGTCGCCCTTGATCAGACGGCTGCGAAAATTCAGCAGCAGTTCACGTATGTCTTCGTAACTTTCGTTGACACCTGCCCGCAGTGCCGGCACGATTTCGGCGATTTCCTTGAGGCGGCCTTTTTGCAGCGAATCGTCCAGCATCTGCACCTGTAGATTCAGAAAGGTCAGGCCCTGCGCAATGCTGTCGTGCAAACCTTGCGCCACCAGATTGCGCTCTTCCGAAATTGCCATTTCACGTTCGCGCATCGCCAGCCGGATATTTTCAATCGCGACGCCGAGCAGATTGCCCAGCGCTTCCAGCAAAGCCTGTTCATGTTTGTCGAACACTCTGGGCTGGCGAAAATGCAGATTGAAAAATCCTATGTGCTGCTCATGCGCATAGATGTGAAAAATCGACACCGTTGCAAATCCTTCACGATGGCATTGCAGCGCGTGCGCCTGATCCATCTGCTGCAGGTTGTGCACCATTGAAATCTTTTTTTCGACCGCTTCGCCGCACAGGCAATCGCCGACTTTCAGGCAGTGCTCGGATTCCACCAGTTCTTTCGAGATGCCCTGATGCACCACCATGTGCAGATTGTCGCGTGCGGCTTCCAGCACGCGCACCGAGCCGCCGTCGGCCTGAAAATACTGCGTGATGCGTTGCAGGAAACCGTCGCACAGCATTTCCATCGGTTGCGGACGCTGCAGGAAGGCGGCGCTGTCGTAGAGCAGGGCGAGCTCGCGGTTCTGGTCTTCCAGCTCTGCAGTTTTTTGTTTTACCCGGTTTTCCAGGTTGTTGTATGAGGTTTCCAGCCGGTCGGCCATCTGGTTGAAGCCCAGCGTCAACTGGCCGAACTCATCCTTGCTTTCCACCGGCAGTCGTACGCCGAGTTCCTCCCCGTTCATCTGCTGCATGCCTTCCTGCAGGCGCGTGACCGGCTGGATAATCAGCAGGAACATCAGGTAAATCATCATCACGGTACCGATCAGCGCCATCGCCACCAGCACCAGTTGCCATGAACGCAGCCAGAACATGCGGGTTTCGCTATCGCGTTCTATCAGTTGCACCAGGTTGTTGACGTCGGCGACGAAGCCGTCTATCTGTGTCAGATAACGATCCCAGTCGGGTCGCCGGTCAGGCTGTGCTTTTTGCAAGATTGCATGTGCCAGCGGTTCAAGTTCGGTGTCCCAGCGTTCGACTACCTGTTCAAAGACGGTATGGATGTTATTGGTGGGCGGCAGGTAGAGCGGCCGTTGCGGATCACCGCGTTGCAGTCGCGCAAAGGTGGCGTCGATGGTGCGCATTTGCTGTTCAGCCGTGTTGCGCAAGTCATCCGGCCCGACTTCCTCATTGAGCAGTCGGGCAAGCATGCTGGTCAGGCGATAGCTCTGCATGCGTACGCCGCCGGCTTCATTGATGGCGGCAGCACTGCCTTCGAGTTGCCACGACAGCATCAGGGTGGTGCCGATGGCGGATAAGGCAAGCAGCAGAAAGCCTATCAAGACGGCAACTATCTTGCTCGACAGCCGTTGCGGCAGCAGGGAAAACGGATTCATGGCAAGTCTGGCCTTTCCAGTGCTTTGTTACCGGCACCGACAAACGGCGTTGTACTAGGAGTGAAACAGAGCCATAGCGGACGGATCGTTCCGTGGAGCGCCGCCGGTTGACGCTGCTTGACGCGTCTTGACGCATCTTGAATATATCAGCGCATACTATGCAAACATTGATCCACATCAAATAACTTTGCGAGGCTAGTTCGTAAGATGGTTTGCGATGCCGATAGCCGCATCATCGATGCAGGCCTCGTTGCATTTCCTTGCAAATTGAGTACGCCATGACGCTTTTAAAAATCGACGAACCGGAAGTTTCCATGCCGCGCCACGCGTCGTTCACCGAGCAGCCGGTATGGCAGCTCGGCTTCCGTCCTTTCTATCTGCTGGCGGCACTGTTTGCCGTGCTCAGCATTCCCTTGTGGATTGCGCAGTATTTCGGCGTGATCCACATGCCGCGGGTCGATCTGTTCTGGCATATGCACGAGATGGTGTACGGCTTTGCGATTGCAGTGGTCGTCGGTTTCTTGTTGACCGCCATGCGCGCCTGGACCGGTTTGTGGACGCCGCGCAAAGGCCATCTGGCTGCATTGGCCGGCGTCTGGCTGGCCGGCCGTATCGCCATGCTGTGGGCGCCGCCGCTGTGGGCCGCCGTCATGGACCTGGCTTTTCTGCCGCTGGCCGCATGGCCGATGTTCCGCGTGCTGCAGCGCGCCGGCAATAAACGCAATATGTTTCTGATCGTGATGCTGGGATTGCTGACTCTGAGCAATCTGCTGTTCCACGCCGCAGTGAACGGTTTGCTGACGCTATCGCCGATGCTGGTCATACAGGCGGCCATCCTGCTGATCGTGATCATCGAATCGCTGATAGGTGCACGCGTGATTCCGATGTTTACCGCCAACGGCGCACCGGGCACCAAGCCCATCGTGCATACGCGACGCGATCTGATTGCGGTGCTGCTGACGGCAGCTGCCAGCCTGACATGGATATTCGGTGCGCCCGCATTGACTATCGCCGCGTTCGCATTTGCGGCGGCCTGTGCGCTGCTGCTGCGACTCGCCGGCTGGCAGCCGCAGCGCACCGTGCGCGTGCCTTTGCTGTGGATATTGCATCTGTCCTACGGCTGGATTCCTGTCGGCTTTTTCCTGCTGGCGCTGGCGGCCGTCAATCTGATTCCCGTCAGTGCCGCCTTCCACGCATTGACGGTCGGCTCGATGGCCGGACTGATACTCGGCATGATGACGCGCACGACGCTCGGCCATACCGGACGCCTGCTCAAGGCGGGTCCGGCGGAAGTGACCATGTATCTGCTGATCCAGGCCGGCGCGCTGGCGCGGGTGGCGGCAGCGTTCGAACTGTTCGGCTGGCGCGATGCGGTACTGGTTTTCAGCACGCTCTGCTGGAGCGCCGCCTTTATCCTGTACGTTGCGGTGTACGCGCCGTATCTTTTGCGCGCGCGGATAGACGGCAAGGAAGGCTGACAGGCCGGAGAATACGGCCTGTTTTACGGCGATTTTGATGTGGATCAAAGTCGCTGCACCTTAGGCTCCCTACACTGCATTCTGGTCGCATCGTCTTCCATTCCGGAAGCCAGCTGCCGCAGGAATGTCAAATATGAGCGCTACCGTGATTCCCATTTCCGTGCTGCCGTCAGTCGAATTCGACGCGCCGCTAATCCGCAAGCTGAACCAGCTTGGCCCGCGTTATACCTCTTACCCGACGGCCGATCGTTTTTCCGGCACGTTCGGCATAGCCGACTATGAACGTGCGGTGGCCGGCGTGCGCGCCAAGGCTGAAAAACGCGCGCTGTCGCTCTATCTGCATATTCCTTTCTGCAATACGGTCTGCTATTACTGCGGCTGCAACAAGATCGTCACCAGGGATCGCAGCAAGGCGGTAACTTATCTGGATTATCTGAAACGCGAAGTCGCCATGCAGGGGCGCCTGTTTGCCGGCATGAATCAAATCGAGCAATTGCATTTCGGCGGCGGCACGCCTACCTATCTTTCCGATGAGCAGATGGACGATCTGATGGCGCATCTGCGCCGCTGGTTCTCCTTTGCGCCGGATACGGTGGGTGAATATTCGATCGAAATCGATCCGCGCACCGTGTCGCGCGAGCGCATACATACCTTGCGCCGCCAGGGCTTCAATCGCCTCAGTCTCGGTGTGCAGGACTTCGATCCCATTGTGCAAAAGGCGGTGAATCGCATCCAGCCGGAACAGCAGACGCTGGACATTATCGCAGCGGCGCGCGCCGCTGATTTCCGTTCAGTCAGCGTCGATCTGATCTACGGCTTGCCGAAACAGACGCTGACGACGATAGGGCAGACTCTGGACAAGGTGATTGCCGCCGATCCGGATCGCATCGCCATCTACAACTATGCGCACATGCCGCATCTGTTCAAGCCGCAACGGCGCATTGCCGAAGAAGACTTGCCGGATGCCGATACCAAGCTGGAGATGCTGTTCCTGTGCATACGCCGCCTCAACGAAGCCGGCTATGTTTATATAGGCATGGATCATTTTGCCAAGCCGGGTGACGATCTGGCTGTGGCGCAGCGCGAAGGGCGTCTGCATCGCAACTTTCAGGGTTATTCGACGCATGCCGAAGCCGATCTGGTGTCGTGCGGCGTCTCCGCCATCAGTGCGGTCGGACCGACCTACAGCCAGAATGTCAAAACGCTGGACGTCTATTACGATCACATCGACAGGAATGAATTGCCGGTCGTGCGCGGCATTGAACTGAAGGCCGACGATCTGTTGCGCCGGCAGTTGATCCAGCGCCTGATGTGCAATTTCGAATTGTCGATAGCCGACATCGCGCAGACATTCGACATCGATTTCGCCAGTTACTTTGCCCCCGAGCTGGAAAAACTGCGCGTCATGCAGGCAGACGGTTTGATCACGCTGGATGAGCATTGGTTGCGCGTGACGCTCAAGGGGCGTTTGCTGATACGCAATATCTGCATGACTTTCGATACTTACCTGAATCAGAAACGTGAATCGCAGCCGGAACCCTTGCGTTACTCGAAGACGATCTAGCGCCTTGTTCTCATTCCAGCCGCATGGCGATGCGGACATAGCACCGACGTTTTTGATGTATGTCAAAGCATGGCCAGGCCGTGACCGCTACACTCGGTTCGCATCAGTTCAGATCCCGGTTGCGGGTGCGGCGGGAATAACGAACAGCAGGAGTACAGAATAATGGTGGCATCTGCAATACCGGCAACAGGCAATCCATCGCTGGAATTCGATGCCAGTCTGGTGCGCAGGCTGATTCAGCTCGGGCCGCGCTATACATCCTATCCGACGGCAGACAGCTTCAGCGATGCATTCAGCTATCGCGACTATCTGCAAACCGTGGTCAGTTTGCGCACGCGCGGCGGCATGCGGCCGCTATCGCTGTACGTGCATATTCCGTTTTGCGACAGCGTGTGCCATTACTGCTCCTGCAACAAGGTGGTGACGCGCGATCGCAGCAGGGCTGCCACTTATCTGAGTTATCTGAAGCATGAAATAGAAATGCAGGGCAATCTGTTTGCCGGCATGAACCAGATTGAAAAGCTGCATATAGGCGGCGGTACGCCTACCTATCTGAACGATGCGCAGATGGGCGAGCTGATGGCGCATCTGCGCCGCCACTTTCGCTTCGCTTCCGATTTCGACGGCGAGTATGCGATCGAAGTCGATCCACGCACCGTTACCGTCGAACGCATCCATGCGCTGCGCAAGCAGGGCTTCAATCGCATCAGTATCGGGGTGCAGGATTTCGATCCCGACGTGCAGCAGGCAGTCAATCGCATCCAGTCCGAACAGGATACCTTGAACATCATCCGCGCCGCGCGCGAAGCCTGCTTTCGCTCAGTCAGCATCGATTTGATTTACGGCTTGCCAAAACAGAATGTGATCACGATGGCGCAGACCCTGAACAAGGTGATCAATGCCAGTCCGGATCGCATCGCCGTCTACAACTATGTGCACCGGCCGAATATGTTCAAGCCGCAACGCCGCATAGATGAAGATGATCTGCCCAGCCTGGACGCGCGTCTGAACATGTTTTCTCTTTGCATCAAGCGCCTGACGGATGCCGGTTACGTGTATATCGGCATGGATCATTTTGCCAAGCCCAGCGACGACCTGGCGATTGCGCAACGGCAGGGCAGGCTGCATCGTAATTTTCAGGGATATTCCTCGCATGCCGAACATAATCTGGTTGCCTTCGGCGTCTCCGGCATCAGCGCGGTCGCCGCAACCTATAGCGAAAATGCCAAAACGCTGGATGAATATTACGAACGCATAGAGCAAAATGAACTGCCTATCGTCACAGGCGTCAAGCTGAGCATGGACGATCTGCTGCGCCGTATCATCATCCAGATGCTGATGTGCAATTTCGAGTTGTCGATAGACTCCATCGAACTGGCTTATCCGATCACCTTCAAAACCTACTTTGCCGCAGAGCTGGATAAACTGCACGAGCTGGAGGACAATGGCCTCGTTACCGTGGATGAAGAGTGGATCAGCGTCACGCCCAAGGGCCGTTTGCTGATTCGCAATGTCTGCATGGTATTCGATCGTTACCTGAACACCGCGTGCGAAGCAAAAACCGGCGGCGCTTCTGCCAAAACCGAAACCCGGCCGCTGCGCTATACGAAAAAAATTTAATACGAGCCATGCATTGACCGGTCTCAATCTCTTTCCGATTTTCATGATAGGCCTGCTGGGCGGGCTGCATTGCATAGGCATGTGCGGCGGCATCGTCAGCGCATTGTCGGCCGCACAGGCGCCACGCCCTTTTCCGGTGGCGGTGGTGGCAGCCGATGCGATGTCGAGTGGAATACAAACTGCAGCCCTCGATAATGCCTTGCGGGTAACGGCCTACAACGCCGGCCGCATAGGCAGTTATGCAGTGGCCGGCGCGCTTGTAGGCGGGCTGGCGGATGGCATGCGATCGTTCGCCAATCTGGCAGTGCTGCAAGTCGGCGGCTATTGGCTGGCCAACCTGATGCTGATCGTACTCGGCCTCTACCTGATGGATGCATGGCGCGGTCTGGCACGACTGGAAGCGGTCGGCCAGATCCTGTGGCGGCGCGTGCAGCCGCTGATGAAATTCCTGCTGCCCATGGATAATGTCGGCAAGGCGTTTGCGCTCGGCGGTTTGTGGGGCTGGCTGCCGTGCGGCATGGTGTATAGCGTGCTGCTGACCGCAATGTTTTCCGGCTCTGCGCTCTCTGGCGCGCTGGTGATGCTGGCATTCGGGCTCGGCACCTTGCCGGCCATGCTGAGCCTGGGCCTGGTCGGTGCGCGCCTGCGTATGCTGGCGCAAAAACGCAAGGTGAGGATAGTCTGCGGCCTCATCGTGCTGGCGTTTGGGGTGCTCGGATTGGTGCGCGCTGCCGGCGGTCTGTCCGGCGATATTTCCGGTGGCTTGCTGGATGTGTTTTGCATCACGCCACAGGCAGCGGGGCTGCATAGATGAATATCCATGCGGAAGCTGAAACAGGTTCTGTCGCACAAGGCGCAACAGCATTCGACGGCTGCTATCACTGCGGTTTGTCCCTGCCGCCGGCGGCGCACTGGGCGGTCGAGATCGACGGCCAGCGGCGCGAGATGTGCTGCCCTGGTTGTCAGGCGGCGGCGCAGACCATCGTCGAGATGGGGCTTGCCGATTATTACCGCACGCGTTCCGCATTTTCCGCCACCGTCGACAGTGCGGCGCTGATTCCGCCGGAACTGCTGCTCTACGATCTCCCGGAAGCGCAAAAGAAATTCGATCTGAATGAAGAAAGTGCGGAAGCGACGCTGTCCATCGAAGGCATACGCTGCGCTGCCTGCGTCTGGTTGATCGAACGCCGTCTGGCGCGTCTGCCCGGCCTGCAAGCCGTCAATCTGAATGTGGCGACCGAAAGACTGTATGTGCGCTGGCAAAAAGAGTTGTGCAAGCCGAGCGACGTTTTGCAGGCGGTGCGCGATATCGGTTATGCCGCCTATCCCTACGATGCGAGCAGGCATGATGCGCAACTGCGTCGCGCCAGTCGCACGCTGTCGCGCCAGTTATTCGTTGCCGGCCTGTCCATGATGCAGGTGATGATGTACGCAGTACCCGCCTATATCTCGCACGACGGCACGCTGGAAAACGATATGGACACACTGATGCGCTGGGCCAGCCTGTTATTGACGCTGCCCGCCGTCTGTTATTCGGCCTTGCCGTTTTTCCGTGGCGCTTACGCCAGCCTGCGGCAGGGTGCACTAGGCATGGATGTCCCGGTTGCGCTTGGCATAGGCGCTGCCTTCATCGGCAGTGTGGTCGCCGTATTGCGCGGCGACGGCGATGTGTATTTCGATTCCGTCACGATGTTCATCTTCCTGCTCCTGTGCAGCCGCTATCTGGAATTGATCGCGCGCCGCAAAGCGGCCGGCGCCCTGGAAAAGCTGCAGCATGCCTTGCCGGCTGCGGCTGCGCGCATGAACGGCTATCCGGCGCAACGCGAGTGCAGCATGGTGGCAGCGACCCAGTTGTGCGCCGGCGATTTCATACTGGTCAAGCCGGGCGAAGCCATTGCCGCCGATGGCGAGATAGTCGAAGGCGCGAGCGCGATCGACATGTCCTTGCTGACCGGCGAAAGCGCAGCCTTGAAAAGGGGCGTGGGCGAGACATTGCCGGGCGGCGCCATCAACATCACGCAGGCGATCGTGCTGCGCGTAAGCAAGGTGGCGGCGGACAGCACCTTGTCGCAACTGATACGGCTGATCGAACGGGCAGGGAATGCCAAGCCGCAGATCGCGCTGTGGGCGGATCGCGTGGCTGCATGGTTTGTCGCTGCCTTGCTATTGTTTGCCCTTGCCGTTTTTGTCTTCTGGCAGTGGCACGATGCGGCGCGCGCCTGGCCGATTGCCATTGCCGTGCTGGTCGTCTCCTGTCCGTGCGCGTTATCGCTCGCCACGCCAACTGCGCTGGCTGCCGCCACCGACAGGCTGGTGCGGCAAGGCGTATTGATCGTGCAGCCGCATGTGCTGGAAATCCTGCATCGCACGACGCACATCGTGTTCGATAAAACCGGCACGCTGACGGTCGGCAAACCGACGCTGCAAAATATGCATGCTTTCGCAGATGCAGAGCGCAATGCCTGCCTGCAGATAGCCGCTGCACTGGAAGCCTCGAATGCACATCCACTGGCGCAAGCCATTGTTGCGGCAGCCTCAGCCGCCGCAACGGACACGACAACTTCGATTTTGGTTGCGCATGATGTCAGTTATACGGCGGGGCAAGGCCTGGACGGCGTGATAGACGGTGTGCGCTTCCGGCTCGGTAATGCCTCCTTCGTCGGCGAGCTGGCCGGACGCAGCATCGATCACCAGAGCGGCACCGGCATGACTTCAGTCTATCTGGGCAGCAGCGATACATGGCTGGCGCGCTTCGATCTGAGCGATGCAGTGCGCGAGGATGCGCGCGCGGTGGTCGCGTATTTCAGAAAACTGGGAAAAACCGTCATTCTGCTCAGCGGTGATCAGCCGGATGTCGCGCAGCACGTGGCGGCCGAACTCGGGATTGCGGAAGCGCATGGCGCCTGTCTGCCCGAACAGAAGCTGGCCTTCGTGCAGAAACTGCAGCAGCAGGGGAACATTGTGGCGATGGTCGGTGACGGCATCAACGACGCTGCCGTACTGCGTGCCGCCGACGTATCGTTTGCGATGGGTTCTGGTGCGGCACTGGCGCAGACACATGCCGATACCGTTTTGTTGTCGCCGCATCTTGCGGCCATCGCGCATGCCTCCGAGGTCGCGATCAAAACCATGCACGTGATCCGGCAAAACCTGGCCTGGGCTACCTGCTACAACCTGCTGGCGATTCCGGCAGCGGCGATAGGCTGGATCAATCCATGGATGTCCGGCGTCGGCATGTCGCTCAGTTCGGCGGTAGTCGTACTCAATGCACTGCGCCTGCGCCGCATTCCGCGTTCGCAGGTCGAGCAGTCGGCACGCTTAAATGAAAAAAATGCAAAAGCAGAACAGGCAAACGGCATTTCTGCGGTGGCGGAACAAAGGGTAAACTGACGCATATGGAAGCCTTGTACCTTTTGATCCCGCTTAGCATCCTGATTGTGTTTCTCGCCATCTGGGTGTTTTTCCGCGCTTCCGATAGCGGACAGTTCGACGACCTGAAAGGGCCGGGCGACCGCATATTGCAGGACGATGACCGGCCCGGGAAGTAAGCTGCTTTACCTATTCTCGCGGCAACTGCTTGCGCATAGCGCGCAGATAGAAAAGTGCGTCATCAATGATGGGCATCAGTGCCAGCAGCAACAGGGCGCAGGCGAACGGCACGACAGTCATGAAGCCGACATGCTTGAAACCAAGCGCACCGATGATGCCGCCAATAAAAAACATGAGCAAAATGGCCATGTGTATCATCAGCTTTGCCTTGTTCGCATGGACATGACCGATTGCGGTTTTGTCGTTGCTGCGATTCCAGTAAAGCATTTTTCCCAGTTCTATACCCAGATCGGTAATGATGCCGGTGACGTGCGTGGTACGGATTTCCGCATTGGATATCTTGCTCACAATCGCATTCTGCAGACCCATGATGTAGCACAACAGAATGACGGTGGCGGGCAGGGTCACTGAGGTATAGGCGTTCAGATTGGCACCCAGCAGGCCGAATATCAGCAACAGCAGCGCTTCGATTGCCAGCGAGAGCGCGTATTCGGCGTGCATATTGCGATGCCTGGCCCAGTTGATCAGGATCGCTGTGGTCGCCGCACCGCACAGAAATGACAGCAAGGATCCCAGTCCTGCGAGCACGAGCAGGGCATTGCCCAGCACCAGATTGTCTGCCGTCGACGAAACGAAACCCGTCATGTGCGAAGTATATTGATGCACCGCGAGGAAGCCGCCTGCATTGACTGCACCGGCGACAAAGGCCAGAAAGACACCCAGCTGCTGATTTGCGCTGCGCGTTCTGGTGCGACCTGACAGGCGCCGCAAATAAGCAATAGGCATATACACGTCCACATCCACAAACAGTCAACCTATTATTTCGCAGGCGCATTCGCCAACTCGCTTACTATAGGGCATAAAAAATAATACGGAAAATATCCGATGTGCTGGATCCCGTCTTGATGCGGGACACACATGTAAGGCGAATCAGTAGTTTGTCCATTCTGTTTGGTTCCGATTTGATGCAAATCAAAATATCAAACGTCACTCCGCCGTACTCTTGCGGCATCATCATTGCATTCTAGGGGAGAAGGTTCAGTGGATACTGCGCTTAACTACAATTACAAGATCGTCAAGCAGTTCACGATCGCCACCGTTGTATGGGGCGTGATCGGGATGCTGGTTGGCGTTTTTATCGCAGCACAGCTGGCCTGGCCGGAGCTCAATTTCGATATTGCGTGGCTGTCTTACGGGCGCCTGCGTCCCTTGCATACGAATGGCGTGATCTTTGCCTTCGGTATTTGCGGCTTGTTCGCTACTTCATATTACGTTGTGCAGCGCACCTGTCAGGTGCGCCTGTTTTCCGATAAATTGGCTGCCTTCACCTTTTGGGGCTGGCAATTGGTGCTGGTGCTGGCCGTCATCACGTTGCCCATGGGCTGGACCCGCGCCAAGGAATACGCAGAGCTGGAATGGCCGATCACGATTTTGATCACCATCGTCTGGGTTGCCTACGCAGTGGTATTTTTCGGCACTATCGTCAAGCGCAAGGTCGCGCATATCTATGTGGCCAACTGGTTTTTCGGCGGCTACATCCTTGCCGTGGCCTTGCTGCACATCGTCAACGGCATCAGCATGCCGGCCTCGATCGGCAAATCGTACTCCGCATATTCGGGTGTGCAGGATGCGATGATCCAGTGGTGGTACGGCCATAATGCGGTCGGCTTCATCCTCACCGCCGGCTATCTCGGCATGGTGTACTACTTCATTCCAAAACAGGCGGAACGTCCGGTGTATTCGTACCGCCTGTCCATCGTCCACTTCTGGGCGCTGATCTTTACCTATATGTGGGCCGGCCCGCATCACCTGCACTACACGGCATTGCCAGACTGGACGCAATCGGTCGGCATGGTGTTCTCGCTGATTTTGCTGGCGCCAAGCTGGGGCGGCATGATCAACGGCATGATGACGCTGTCTGGCGCATGGCACAAACTGCGTTCCGATCCTATCCTCAAATTCCTGATCGTTTCGCTGTCCTTCTACGGCATGGCCACGTTTGAAGGCCCGATGATGTCGATCAAGACTGTGAATGCGCTGTCGCACTACACCGACTGGGGCATCGCCCACGTCCATGCCGGTGCGCTCGGCTGGGTCGGTTTCATCACCATGGGTTCCATCTACTACCTGATTCCGCGTCTGTCCGGCAAGAAGGAAATGTGGAGTACGCGCCTGATCGAAACCCATTTCTGGGTCGCCACCATCGGCATCGTGCTGTACATCGCCTCGATGTGGATTGCCGGCGTGATGCAGGGCCTGATGTGGCGTGCAGTCAATCCTGACGGCACCCTGACTTATACCTTTGTCGAAAGCGTGAAAGCCACGTATCCGTACTACGTGATCCGTTTTACCGGCGGTTTGCTGTACCTGTCGGGCATGCTGCTGATGGCTTACAACACATGGATGACGATGCGCGATAGCGAGGCGGTACACGCCCGCATCCCGGATGTCGTTGCGGCGCACGCGTAATTCACAGATCAAGGAGCAAATGAATGAAATTTTCACATGAATGGATTGAAAAGAATCCCTGGCTGCTGATCGCGCTGGTGACATTGGTGGTCAGCGTCGGCGGTGCGGTAGAAATCGTGCCGCTGTTCTTCCAGAAATCGACCACTGAACCGGTCGCCGGATTGAAGCCGTACTCGCCGCTGCGTCTGGCCGGTCGCGACATTTACACCCGTGAAGGCTGCTACAACTGCCACTCGCAAATGATCCGTCCATTCCGCGCCGAGACCGAACGTTACGGTCATTATTCGGTAGCCGGCGAGTTCGTCTATGACCGTCCGTTCCAGTGGGGCTCGAAACGCACAGGTCCGGATCTGGCGCGCGTAGGCGGCCGCTACAGCGACGAATGGCATCGGATTCATCTGGACAATCCGCGCCATGTGGTGCCGGAATCGAATATGCCCAACTACCCGTGGCTGGCAACAACCAAGCTGGTGCCGGAAGAAATCATTCCCAAGATGAATGCATTGCGACGACTGGGCGTGCCTTACACCGAAGATGAAGTCAAGGCAGCGCCGGACGAACTGGTCGGCAAGACGGAGCAGGATGCGTTGATTGCATATCTGCAGGGATTGGGCACTTTGATCAAGGCGAGACGCTAATCATGAATATTTCCATCGATGCCAGCAGCATCATGACAGTAGTGAGCTTTTTGACATTCATCGGCATTCTGGTCTGGACCTTCATCCTGCATCGCGGCAGCGATTTCGATGCGGTGGCCCGCGCGCCGTTTGCAGACGAGGAAGACCGGGAAAAAGCGGAGGGCGGCCATGTCTGATTTCACCAATGGTTTCTGGAGTATCTATATTACGGTGCTGACCCTGCTCGGCATCTTCGGTTGCGGCTTGCTGTTGTGGTCGCAATCGAAAGTGAAGATCAAGCGGGAGCCCGGTTCCACTCAGCAGATGGAAACCACCGGCCATGTCTGGGATGAAGATCTGACCGAACTGAATACACCCATGCCGCGCTGGTGGATGTGGCTGTTCTATATCACGATCGTATTCGCTCTGGCCTATCTGTTCCTGTATCCGGGACTCGGCACCTATGCCGGCAAGCTGGACTGGAAATCGAGCGGCGAATATGAAACGGAGCTGAAAAAGGCCGACGCTGAATATGGTCCGCTGTTCAGCAAGTATCAGCAGCAGGATCTGAAAGCCGTGGCTGCCGATCCGCAGGCGCAACTCATAGGCGAACGTCTGTTCCTGACTTACTGTGCGCAATGCCACGGTTCGGATGCGCGCGGCAACAAGGGTTTCCCCAACCTGACAGACAAAGACTGGCTGTACGGCGGTGAACCGGATGTCATCAAGGCGACCATCATGAAAGGGCGCCACGGCATCATGCCGCCGATGGGAGCCGCAGTCGGTTCGGATACGGATGTGGAAAACCTTGCGCATTACGTGCTGAGTCTGTCCGGCTCCAACTCCGATCCTATCAAGACGGTGTTCGGCAAACCCAAGTTTGCAGCCTGCGCGGCCTGCCACGGTGCAGACGGCAAGGGTAATCAGGCGCTGGGCGCACCGAATCTGACGGATAAAGTGTGGTTGTATGGCGGCAGCACGAACAGCGTCATGGAAACCATCCGTAAAGGGCGCGATAACATGATGCCGGCCTTTGACGATTTCCTCGGCGAGGCCAAGGTACATGTACTGGCCGCCTATGTATGGGGTCTGTCGAACCCGCAGAAGGTCGAGAGCGCACAAAAATGATGGATCAGGAAGAAGACCGGCGCAGGCGGTCTTCTTTTGCCATCGCCGAATGTCATCCGGCAGTCTTATCATTTGATTCTCGCATTGTTGTATAAAGCAGTATGCGTAATGGAAAGAATATGAGTAGCAGCGATCCGGAAGTTTCCGTCATCCAGATGTATGCGGCGCGCGAGGAAATCTATCCGCGCGAGACCAAGGGTCGCTACGCTACCTTGCGCTGGCTGTGCGTATGGCTGACGCAACTGGCGTTCTATGGTTTGCCGTGGCTGAGCTGGAATGGCCGGCAGGCGCTGCTGTTCGATCTGACGGCACGTAAATTCTATATTTTCGGTATCGTGCTGTGGCCGCAGGATTTCATCTATCTTGCCGCGCTGCTCATCATTTCAGCCTATCTGCTGTTTCTGGTAACGGCCATTGCCGGCCGTGTCTGGTGCGGCTTTGCCTGTCCGCAAACGGTCTACACGGAAATCTTTTTGTGGATAGAGCGGGTGATAGAAGGCAAGCGCAGCGCCCGTATGCGGCTGGACAAGCAGCCGGCATCCTTTTCCAAATTTGCCAAGAAAATCGCCAAGCACATGGCCTGGGGTGGCGTTGCCTTGTGGACCGGCTTCACCTTCGTCGCCTATTTCACTCCCATTCATACCCTGATGCAGAAAGTACTGAACCTGGGGCTGGGCCCGTGGGAGCTGTTCTGGATTCTGTTCTACGCACTGGCCACCTACGGAAACGCCGGCTGGCTGCGCGAACAGGTGTGCAAATACATGTGCCCGTATGCGCGTTTCCAGAGCTCGATGTTCGACAAGGATTCGCTGATCATTACCTACGATCAGAAACGCGGCGAGCCGCGCGGCATGCCGAGCAAGAGCGCCGACGAGGCGGACAAAAAGCTGGGCGACTGCATAGACTGCACGATGTGCGTACAGGTATGCCCGGTTGGCATCGATATCCGCGACGGCCTGCAGTATGAGTGCATAGGCTGTGCTGCCTGTGTGGATGCGTGCAATTCCGTGATGGACAAGGTAGGCTCGCCGCGCGGCTTGATACGCTACTCAACCGAGAATGCGCTGACTAACAATCTGTCACCCAAGGAAGTGCGGCGCCGCGCCTTCCGGCCGCGGGTGCTGATCTATACCGGCATCCTGCTGGCGATCGTGATTGTATTCATCACCGCACTGGCGCTGCGCACGCCGCTCAAACTCGACGTGATCCGTGATCGCGGTGCAATGGGCCGTGAAGTGGAAGACGGGATGATAGAAAATGTCTACCGTCTGCAGATCATGAACACTTCTGAATCTGCACATCGTTATCGCATCAGCGTGTACGGCATAGAATCGCTGCGCCTGGTTACACCGGATGAAGTCGATCTGGCTGCTACTGAAACACGCGCCGTACCGATACGCCTGCGTACCGATCAGGGGCAGGGCGAACCGGGTTCCAACAAAATTAGCGTGACGCTGCAGGCGGTGGATGACCGCCGTCTGCAAGTCACCGAAGATGCGGTATTTTTTGTGCCGCGCTGATACGCAAGAAAAGGAAAATACGATGGCACGCACAGCACCGCTACTGAACCAGACAGCAAATGAAGGACCCTGGTACAAACATCGCTGGCCGTGGCTGCTGATGCTGGGACCGTTCATCGTGGTCATCGCCGGAAGCATCACGATCTGGATTGCCGTTTCCAGGCAGGATGCACTGGTGGTCGACGATTACTACAAGCAGGGCAAGGCGATCAATCAGGATTTGCGGCGCGATCGTGTGGCCACTGATCTCGGTGTGCGCTTCAGCGCGCAGTACGATGCGTCCACCCGCATGCTGACGGGCAGCGTGGCGAATACGGCCAGACAAGCCACCGGCAACCTCAATATGCGGCTGATCCATGCAACCATTCCGGAAAAAGACCTCGTGCTGTTGCTGCAACCGGATCAAAACGGAAATTTTGCAGTAGCATTACCGGTGCTCGAGATGGGACGCTGGCAGGTTCTGGTCGAAAATGAACAGCGCGATTGGCGTCTGAACGCTCACTGGTCATGGCCGGCAGAACGCAAGATCGTGATTGAAGCAGATGAGGCAGAGAAAAAATAAAAGGGGAGCACACACAATGCGACGACTGTTGATGATCGTTCTATGGCCGTCTTTTCTCGCTGCGATTGTGGCGGAAGGCCTGTTTTTCTCTGTGTTCGATCCCTACCTGCTGACATTCAGCAGCAGCAAGGTCGCCTTGCAGCCGATGGCGGCTTATACGATAGGCTTCTTTGCCCTGTGGCTGTTCTGCGCGCTTTCCAGCTTTCTGACTCTTTATCTGAACGAAGAGCCGAAAAAAGCCGGATGACGCTATAGCAGTCTGGCGCTGCAATCAGCCGCAGGTTTCGGTGCCGGCGGCCATTGCCTTCAGAGTGACCGGATCGAGCAATTCGATTTCGCGGTTGCTCACTTTCAGCAAGCCCTGTTTCTTGAACTTGGACAGCAGGCGGCTGATGCTTTCTATCGTCAGGCCCAGATAGTTGCCGATATCCTCGCGCGACATGCGCAACTGGAAGCTGGTTGAAGAATAACCACGCGCCACGTAACGCGAAGCCAGATTGACCAGGAAGGCTGCGAAACGCTGTTCGGCGCGCATATTGCCGAGCAGGAGCATGACGCTTTGTTCGCGCGTGATTTCCTGACTCATCATGCGGTGGAAGTGGCGCAGCAGGATAGGCATGCTGCCAAACAATTCTTCCAGGCGCGGAAACGGAATCTCGCAGACTTCGCTGTCTTCCAGCGCAATCGCATCGCAATGATGACGATCGGTGCTGATGGCATCCATGCCCAGCAACTCTCCCGCCATCTGGAAGCCGGTGATCTGCTGTTCGCCGCCTGCATTGACCTGGTAAGTCTTGAAATGACCGATGCGCACCGCATACAGATTGGTAAACGGATCATCCATCCGATACAGATATCCATCGCGCGGCACCTTGCGACGACGGCCTATGATCTGGTCCAGCTTATCCATATCGTTTTCACCCAATCCCATCGGCAGGCACAACTGGTGCATGCTGCAGGTAGCGCAACTGGCGCGCACAGCGCTAACGGTGAGTGTCGGGCTAAGGTCAGGAGAGGGATTGCTCATGTCTTGGTCATGTATCTTAAAAGTAATGTGGCAAATACTTCATGGTTATATCCGTTGCAATCGGTTTGGCGATGTCTGCTACGGCTGTGCGTTTTCAAAACCGGTATAACGATCTGCGTTGATTACTTTTCTCAAACCAGCAGCAAGGGTAGTTTATCTTTAAGCTCCGCCCATTTTGCATGTTCGGGGAGAGGTTCCTTCTGCAGTCTGATACGTTTCCAGTCCGGATGCCGGGAAAGCGTCCGGTTCAATTCGACAAAATGTTGCTGCTCAGGCGAGATTTCCGCCGCATTAACGATCGCATTAACCGGGCATTCAGGCACACACACTGAACAATCTATGCACTCATCCGGATTAATCGCGAGAAAATTAGGGCCTTCGAAAAAGCAGTCCATCGGGCATACCGCCACGCAATCGGTATATTTGCATTGAATGCATGACTCGGTAACGACAAAAGGCATTTTCTCCATTCCATACGATGAGGCACAGACGACATTGTAACGTCAGCCAGACGAATAGCCGAATTTGTCATCGAATTTGCATGAGAAACAGGCTGTTAAAGCATGTTCACAATTGTTTTATTGACTTGCTTCATCCTGATATTTGGCAGATTGCACACTTTTCTCGTGCCGGCTTGTCCACGCAATCGACCGCAAGCGCGTTGAGCCTGCATATTCTGCGATTTTTAAAGAGAAAAGAATCGCATATTGAATTGCACAATATTCGCGCCTTCAGGCCAGGTCATCATGAGTAGAAGGTGTGAGCATGTTTGAATTGTTTTCCCCGCGCAAGGCCGATCGATCGCTGCTGGCGATCTCGCCCAATCGCTGGGACTGGGCCCTGTTGCCGCTGGTACTGATCGTGCTGCTCGCGGTGGCATTTGGCGCGGCGCAGATGAGCCGACCCTTCATGGTCGGCGAAGCAACGCCGATTTCGCTCGATCCAGCGTATCTGCCGTATTACCTGTTGCGCACCATTCTGCGCATGTTCATGGCGCTCGGGTTCTCATTGCTGTTCAGCTTTGTATTTGCCGCCATTGCCGCCAAATACCGAGCCGCCGAAAAAGTCATGATTCCGATGCTGGATATCCTGCAATCGGTGCCTATCCTCGGTTTTCAGGCCATTGCAATTGCGCCGTTCATCGCTTTCTTTCCCGGCAATCTGCTGGGCGTCGAGTGTGCAGCGATTTTCGCCATTTTTACTTCGCAAGCCTGGAATATGGCATTCAGCCTGTATCAGTCGATACGCACGGTGCCGTCCGAGCTCAATGAAGCAGCACGCGTTTTTCGACTGTCAGGCTGGCAGCGTTTCTGGCGCATGGAACTGCCTTATGCCATGCCGGGCCTGCTGTGGAACATGATGATGTCGATGTCGGGCGGCTGGTTTTTCCTGGTGGCGGCGGAAGCCATTTCGGTTGCCGGACAGGATATCAAGCTGCCCGGCATCGGCGCCTATATTGCGGTGGCGATCGAAGCCAGGGACCTGCAGGCGATTCTGTGGGCCATCGGTGCGATGCTGGCCGGGATTGTGCTGTACGACCAATTATTCTTTCGACCGCTGCTGGCATGGGCTGACAAATTTCGCTTCGAGGAATCGCAGGGCGATACGGCACAGCGTTCGTGGCTGCTGGATTGGGGACGGCGCAGTCGCTGGATGCGCGCCTTGTCGGATCGTGTCTGGAGCCTGTTGCGTCGCACGCTGGGCTGGTTCAGCCTGCAGCATGACGGCACCTCGCCGCAAACCAGCGCACGCGCCATCCACCCATGGTGGCCGCGCATCTGGAACGCGCTGATTCTGTTTGCAAGCTTGCTGGCCGTGTTCAAACTTGCGATGTTCATCCATAGCGATATCGGCCTGGCGGAAATATTGCACGTCGTGAAACTCGGCCTCATTACCTTGCTGCGTGTATTGCTGCTGATCGGACTGGCTTCGCTGATCTGGGTGCCGATTGCAGTCTGGATCGGCCTACGTCCGAAATATTCGCAACGCGTGCAGGGCGCGGCCCAGTTTCTGGCGGCATTCCCGGTCAATCTGATGTTTCCGCTGGTCGTGTATGTGCTGGTAAGCATGCAGCTCAATCCCAATATCTGGCTGAGTCCGCTGATGGTGTTCGGTACGCAGTGGTACATCCTGTTCAACGTTGTGGCCGGTGCGGCAACGATTCCAAACGAACTGCGGCTGGCATCCGACAATCTCGGCCTGAAAGGATGGCTGAAATGGAAACGCGTCTATTTGCCGGCAGTCTTCCCTTCTTATATAACGGGCGCCATCACTGCCAGCGGCGGCTCGTGGAATGCCAGCATCGTTGCAGAATATGTCACATGGGGCAAAACCACCCTGATTGCGGATGGGTTGGGCAGCTACATCAAGCAAATGACCGATATCGGCGATTTCCATCGCATCGGACTTGGCATAGGCGTGATGTGCATATTCGTGATGTTGTTAAACCGCTTCTTCTGGCGCAAGTTGTATTTGCTTGCCGAAGACCGCAGTCATTGAGGAAAGATGATGAGCCAGAATCTATTGATTGAATTGAAGGGGGTCGCCAAGTCGTTCAAGACGGCGGATGGCACGCCCTGCAATGTGCTGGAAAACGTGGATTTTGCACTGGCTGAAGGGGAAATCGTCGCCTTGCTGGGCAAGTCCGGTTCCGGAAAATCCACCTTGCTGCGCATTATGGCCGGGCTGATTCCTGCCGATCAGGGCACGACAAAGTATCGCGGACAGGACATTTACAGCCCGGTTTCCGGTGTCGCCATGGTGTTTCAATCGTTCGCCTTATTCCCATGGCTGACGGTGCAGCAAAATGTCGAGTTGGGACTGGAAGCGCAAGGCATGGCGCCGGATGAGCGTGAAAAATGCGCCGATGCGATGCTGGATCTGATTGGCCTGGCCGGTTTCGGCGGCGCCTTGCCGCGTGAATTGTCAGGCGGCATGAAGCAGCGTGTCGGCATTGCGCGAGGCCTGGTGACCGGCCCGGATGTATTGTTGATGGATGAAGCATTTTCCGCGCTCGATGTACTGACCGGCGAAACCCTGCGCGACGACATACTCGAAATGTGGGAAGAAAAACGCATTCCGACCAAGGGCATATTGATCGTCTCCCACAATATCGAGGAGGCGGTCATGATGGCGGACCGCATTCTTGTCTTGTCCAGCAGTCCCGGACGCATACGCAGTGAAATCAGGATCAATCTGCCGCGCCCCCGCAATGTCGACTCAGTCGAAATCAGAGGCTTGATCGATGAAGTGTATGCCTTGATGACCATGCGTACCCAGCCGGAAACAACGGCGGGCGGCATGGTTCTGCATGCGCCTTCCAGCCATCGCCTGCCGGAGACCGATGTCACGCATATCGAAGGCGTGCTTGATCTGCTGGCAGGTCCGCCGTTCAATGGCCGCGCCGATTTGCCGCAACTGGCGGAAGAATCGAAATTGCCGGATGAGGAATTGTTCCCTACTTACGAAGTGCTGGGCCTGCTTGGCCTGGCGCAGGTAGAGAAGGGCGATATCACGCTGACGGCACTGGGACATAGCTACGCGCAAGCCACGCACATGCTGCGAAAAGAGATATTCGGCCAGCAACTGCTGATGCATGTACCGCTGGCCAAACAGATACGCCAAAGCCTGGAGCAGGAGCCGAGCGGCACACTATCCGAGAAGCGTTTCCTTGATCTGCTGGAAGAGTTCCTGAAGGATGATGAAGCCAAGCGCGTACTCAAGGTGGTCGTCGAGTGGGGCCGCTACGGCGAAGTATTCGAGTATGACTACCATACCGGGCGGCTCAAACTGCCGGAAAGTGACGCCGCATAAAATGAGGGCGCTGTATACCGCTCCTCGTTTTTGATGGTAAAGCCAGAGGTACAATATAAATGTAGTGCACTCGTTTTGTAAAAATGTAAATTTTACAAGAAACAAATGGTTTCAACTTGATGGCGCAATGCCTGATAAAGTTGCGACGCACAAGACTTCACAGGGGATTGCGTTGCGGCTTTTTTCGTTTATTTCAAAATCAATCGTGGATTGGTCCGAGCGGCCAACCGATATCAAACTTCGCCAGGCAGCCATCGTTGCCGTCATAGCCTCTTTTTGCGCAGCCTTGCTGCTGGTAGCCTACACTTTCCTGTTCGTGGCCCCCAATCTGCCATCCATCGATGCGCTGACCGACTACCGGCCCAAGATTCCGCTGCGCGTCTATACCGCTGACAATGTACTGATCGGCGAGTTCGGCGAAGAGCGGCGCGACTTTGTATCGATAGGAGAAATTCCATCGAGCATGAAAAACGCGATCATCGCGATTGAAGACAATAATTTCTATGAGCATGGCGGCGTCGATCTGCTCGGTGTCGTGCGTGCCGGACTGGCCAATATTGTGCGCAGTCGCTCGCAGGGCGCATCGACCATCACCATGCAGGTTGCCCGCACCTTTTTGCTGACGCGCAAGAAAACCTACAGCCGCAAGCTGCAGGAAGTATTGCTGGCCTATCGGATAGAACAGAATCTGACGAAAGACCAGATTCTCGAGTTGTACATGAACCAGATTTATCTGGGACAGCGCGCCTACGGTTTCGGCAGTGCAGCGCGTATTTATTTCGGCAAACCGATCAAGGATCTGAGCATCGCAGAAGCCGCCATGCTGGCAGGTATACCGAAGGCGCCGGCCAGCGCCAATCCGGTGGTCAATCCGAAACGTGCGACTGAACGTCAGCAGTACATACTCAAGCGCATGCATGAACTGAATTTCATCACGCAAGCGCAATATGAAAAAGCAGCCGCTGAGCAACTTCATGTGCTGGCGGACGGCAATCGCTTCCGCACCCATGCGGAATATGCAGCAGAACAAGTCAGACAGTTTATGTATTCGCAATACAAGGATGATATTTATACCAGCGGCATGAGCGTCTACACCACACTGATCAAGGCCGATCAGGACGCCGCCTACGAAGCAGTGCGGCGCGGCGTGCTCGATTACGACAAGCGTCACGGTTATCGCGGGCCGGAAGCGTGGATCGATTTGCCGAAAGATGAAGAAGATCGCCAGCAGGCGATCGAAGAAATCCTGGTCAAGCATCCGGATAGCGATGATTTGAAGGCAGCCGTTGTGACTGCCGTATCGGCCAAATCGGTTAAAGCCGTTACGCTGGCTGACGACGAGATTGAAATTAGCGGCGAAGGTCTGCGTTTCGCGGCCGCTGCACTGTCGGCCAAGGCTGTCGAAGAGAAGAAAATCAAACCCGGCTCCGTGATTCGTGTGCTGCAGGACAGCAAGAAAAAATGGGGGATCGCGCAATTGCCGGAAGTCGCTGCCGCTTTCGTTGCTGTCAACGCACAGGATGGCGGCATCCGTGCGATGGTGGGTGGTTTCGATTTTGCGCTGAACCAGTTCGATCACGTCACGCAAGCCTGGCGCCAACCCGGTTCCACCATCAAGCCTTTCGTTTATTCAGCGGCACTGGAAAAAGGTTTCTCGCCCGGCACACTGATCAACGATGCCCCGCTGGCCGAGGATAATCCTGGCGAGCAGGGTGGCAAGGCCTGGAATCCGGGCAATGACAACAGTCAGTATGATGGTCCGGTAACGATGCGCACCGGACTGAAAAGATCGAAGAACCTGGTTTCCATCCGGATTCTGCGCAAGATTACGCCGCCGTATGCAATCGAACACCTGACGCATTTCGGTTTCGATGCCGACAAGCAGCCCGACAATCTGACGCTGGCGCTGGGCACCGGTTCCGTCACGCCTTTGCAGATGGCGGGCGCGTATACAGTATTTGCAAACGGCGGCTTCAAGCTCGCGCCTTATCTGATCCAGAAGGTTGTCGATGTGCGCGGCAAGGTTTTGCTGGAGGCGAATCATCCGCAAGCCGGTGATGAAACTGCGCGCGCCATCGATCCGCGTAATGCCTTCATCATGAATACGATGCTGCGCGATGTCGTGCGTTCTGGCACCGGCTACATGGCTGGCCAGCGTCTGGGGCGCAGCGACCTGGCCGGGAAAACCGGCACCACCAATGATGCAATGGATGGCTGGTTTGCCGGCTACGGGCGCGACATGGTGGCCGTGGCATGGATGGGCTATGACAAGCCGCGTTCGCTCGGCAACAGAGAGTTCGGCAGCACGCTGGCCTTGCCGATCTGGGTTGACTATATGCGCACTGCCTTGCGCGGCAAGGCGGAAATCCAGAGCGCAGTTCCAGCCGGCCTCACGCAAGTCGATGGCGACTGGATGTACGACGAGTATGCCCATGGCGACTCGGTACGCTCAGTGGATATCGATGAACAGAAAGGGTTCTGGGAAAAGTTGTTCAATCCAGGGCCTGAGCAGCCAGTACCGGGAAACCTGAATCAGGATGACAAGGACAGGCAGCGCGAAGAGATGTATCGCGGCGAGGTGGAGTCGGACAAACGCATTGCCTCGGCCCCGCCTACATTCGTTCGGCCGGAGGCGCCATAACAGCCTGGCGTCTTCCGGCTCCCTTGGCCTGATACATTGCGCGATCTGCGTACTGCAGCAGCGTGTCGCTGGTGAGTGCACAATCGGGATAACTGGCGACACCTATGCTGGCTGAAATATGCGCGCTCAAGTTGCCGAAAACATAGACGACCGACAGGTTTTCCACCAGTTTTTCCGCAAAAAATGCAGCATCTTTCAAACCGGTGCCGACCATCACAATGGCGAATTCATCGCCACCCAGACGCGCCACCAGATCGGAATGGCGGCTGCTTTCCTTGAGACGCGCCGCGACTTCACACAGCAATTGATCGCCGATTTCGTGGCCGTACGCATCGTTCACGGCCTTGAAGCCATCCAGGTCGATGTACAAAATAGACAAGCTGGTCTGGTTGCGTTCACACAGCGCCAGTTGCTGATTGACGATTTCATCGAATAGCCCGCGATTGGCGAGGCCGGTCAACACATCGTGATTGGCTTGATGTTGCGCCTTCTGCAGCATTTCCGAGGCTCGCATCAGCGATGCACCTACCTCATCGGCTTCACGCAAATGCAAAGGCGGCACATATACCTTCTTGCCTCTACCGAGCTCCAGCGCAGGGCCGGTCAGGCCGCGTATGGATGCGGCAATGCGGCCGCCTATCATCCACGCTATTGCCAGGCTGCCGGCCAGCAGTATCAATGTGGCCAGAATCAGCTTGAGCAATGTATTGCGCAATTCGAGCGTAAACGCTTCATTCGGTATGCCGATTGCTATCGACCAGTTCGATATTTCGGAGTGACTAAGCACGGTGTGCACGGTGACGCCTTCGAGCGTTGTACTGGAAAAAATTTTTTCATTGTTCGTGCTGATATTTTCCATTACCTCTGGCGCGGCTTTTTTGCCGACAAAACGTTCCATCTCGCGGGTGCGCGCGACGATCGTTCCCTTGCTGTCAAAAATGGCGGCAATCCAGCCGGCAGGCAGCTTTTGCTGCTGCAGCAATTCCTCGAAGCGCTGAGGAAAAATACCGGCGTTCAGGTTGTAGGCTACCTTGCCGTTTATATAGACGGGCACGGCTATGACCAGTATGGGAGTCAGCGTCACCTGGCCGATGAATAAATCGGTGATGACGGGTTTGCCATCTTCATAAATCGCCTTCAAGCCGGGAAACTGGCTTTGCACAGGCAGGGGCGCGCCAAATGGGCGGCGCGTATTGAGATGCTGCTTGCCGTCGATGTCGAGCAGGGCGATGTTGATATCGTCGTCCTCGGCACGAGCTGCCAGTACCTGGCGCGCCTGATCGTAGAAAGTATGAAAGTCGTTTGCAGCGAGGTGCGGCGAGGTTGCGAGCGCGACCAGCGAGGACTCGATACTGGCAAGATCGCGATCCACACCCGACATCATGGCGCGTGCCGTACCCAGCAAAGTCTGCGATAGTTGCTCGCGGGTGCGCTGGTATTCGTAAGTGATCAGCGTCACTGCCATCAGTGCAGCCGGCACTACGCACGCAATGACAAGTAAAAGCAGCTTGGAGCGTATGGTAGGCGCGCGCTTTGTTTTCATACTCGGCATCGGTGACGACGGCTCTATGATCGGGAAGCGCGAATTTTATATCACTTCACTTGTTTGCCAGAATTTTTATTGTCAAAAGTTAAATTATAAAATTCGCTTTATCACATTCGTGGCTGTGGATTTCGCTGGTTTTCAGCGTTCACGCAGTGTCATTGATCGCAAGAAAAATCAGGTGAGTCTGTAGGTAAATCTTTCTGAATGTACATGTTAAAGTTGCGCAATTGCTTTGAAAGTCCGGCGACTTTTACAAGACACTGGCATTTTTTCCTTCTCTCTAGCGGGGCGCCATGCGCAGACGTATCCTGTTTATTCTTGGCCTGTTGTGTTTGCCCTCATGGAGCTGGGCTGACGAAGCGGTGCTGAAAAACCTGATCGACATGAAGTTCGTGCTGATTCCTGCCGGCGAATTCATGATGGGCAGCGATGCTTCAGCCGACACTCTTGCCAAAGCTTATCCACAATACGAGCGCAAACGTTTTCTGGAGCTGGGCGATGAGGCGCCGGTGCACAAGGTGCGCATTACGCGCGCCTTTTATCTGGGACAGCATGAAGTCACGGTCGGCCAGTTTCGCCGCTTTCTGCTGGCTTCCGGCTATCAGCCTGAATCGGAAGCCGACGGTAGTGGCGGCTACGGTTACAACCCCGCATACGATCCGGCGCTATCGGCGCGCGGCGATGCATTCGAGGGCCGCAATCCGAAATACTCATGGCGCAATCCCGGCTTTGCGCAAGACGATGATCATCCGGTCGTCAACGTTACCTGGAACGATGCGCTCGCCATGTGCAAATGGTTGAGCCAGACAGAAGGAAAAACGTATCGCCTGCCTACCGAAGCCGAGTGGGAATACGCTGCACGTGCCGGCACCAGCACCCAGTATTACACCGGCGATGATCCGCAATCGCTGCTGGGCGCGGCCAATATCTTTGATGCGGACACGGCAAAAAACTGGGGCAGATGGGCCAGTTATGCGCTGGCCGGGCATGATGACTTTGCCTTTACATCGCCGGTCGGCAGTTTTGCGCCGAATGCATTTGGACTTTACGATATCCACGGCAATGCATGGGAATGGACGGCCGACTGGCATGACGATCACTATTACGCCAACTCGCCGGTCAACGATCCGCAGGGGCCAGCGACCGGAAACGTCCGCGTGCGTCGTGGCGGCTCATGGCACACATGGTCGTTTTACGCCCGTTCGTCCTATCGCAACTGGAATGCGCCGGATACGCGTTATACGCTGGTAGGCATGCGCCTGTTGCGCGAAGCCGACTAGAAAATTTTCGCGCTGACAAGAATGAGGGCGATGGCCCTGAGCCGGCAAGTAATGGCAAAATGGATGCCTGCGTGACGACGCAAGTATCAAGATTCAAGTATCAGGATTCAGGTAAAAATGAAAACACGAATAGAAGTTAGCGGCTGTTTCCCCGTGTTGCGCGCACTGAATGCGCAACAGTTCACCAATGCGATCGAACCGCGCCTGCTCGATATCCGCAATCCCCTGAGCGGTTTGCAAATCGATATGTTCGGTAAAGTGACGGCAGTGGATATTGCAGAAGAAAGAGGGCTGATCACGGTGGAAATTGAAGTCGCGGACGATTTTCTGCAACGATATCAATTGCAGCCGCAACAGATAGAAACGATTCTGGTCGAGCGCATCACCAAGTTGCGTCACCCGGCAACCGGCGCAATGGTCAGGGTAGAAGCGCGTCTGGCCGTAATCAAGGCAGACGCAGCGCGTTAAACCGCAAGCTTGCCGCGTATACGGTTTTTGCGTCGCGCCGACTTCGGCTTGGCGAGCGTGCTGAGTATCCGTGCCTGATTCAGCGGCGACAGATGTTCGACGAACACCATGCCTTGCAGATGATCCAGCTCATGCTGGATGCACATCGCCTTCAATCCGTCTGCCTGTACTTCAAAGGGCTTGCCATTTATATCCAGCGCGCGCAGCCTGATCCAGGCGGCGCGCTTCACCTTTTCATATACATCGGGAACGGACAGGCAGCCTTCCTCGAATTCTGCACTGCCGCCCATCTTGATGACTTCCGGATTGATCATCACCAATAGCTGACTCCGGTCTTCGGAAATATCCACCAGAATCACGCGCAGATGCACATTCACTTGCGTGGCCGCCAGGCCGATGCCGTCCGCTGCATACATGGTCTGCGCCATATCTCCCACCAGACGGCGTATGCCGGCATCTACCTGCGGGACGGCTTGCGCTACCGTATGCAGGCGCTCGTCGGGATACTGAAGGATTGCTAGCTTGCTCATTTTTCCAATCTGCTTATATCAATTTTTATATCTCGTTTTTATATCTTGTTTACATCCCGTGTCCAAGTCTTTACACAATTTTTAGAGCGTTTCTCCTAAGCTAGATCTCATCAAAACAGTGATGTGGGAGTGTGAAATGGACATCGTTTTTTTCGGTGTAATTGCGGCGTTTTTCCTTACCTGCTGGGCGTTTGCTGAAGGCTGCAGCCAGTTGGGAGAACGGCCATGAACGTATTTTACGTAATCGGCGCAGTTGTGGCGGTCGGTTTGCTTATTTATCTCGTGATGGCGTTGCTGAAAGCGGAGGATTTGTAAAATGACTTCGCAATCCATCATGTACCTCCTTGCATTTCTAGCCGTATTGCTGGCGCTCGCTTATCCCCTGGGTCTGTTCATGGCGAAGGTCGGCGACGGCACAGCTATCCGCGGATTCGGCTGGCTGCTCAAAATAGAAAATGCTCTCTATCGCCTTGCCGGCCTCGGTGCACAAACCGCAATGAGCTGGAAAAGTTATGCCATCGCGCTATTGGTATTCAATACTTTAGGCGCCTTGTTCGTGTATGCAGTACAGCGCTTGCAATCGTGGTTGCCGCTCAACCCGCAGGCATTCGGCAACGTCAGCCCGGATTCATCGTTCAACACGGCAGTGAGCTTCGTCGCCAATACCAACTGGCAAGCTTATGCCGGCGAATCGACGATGAGCTATCTGACGCAGATGCTGGCATTGACGGGACAGAATTTCTTTTCTGCAGCGACCGGTATTGCCGTCGCATTTGCGTTGATACGCGGTTTCAGTTCGCGTTCAGCCAAATCGATAGGCAATTTCTGGGTCGATCTGACGCGCTCCACGCTGTATATCCTGTTGCCGCTGACTATCGTTGTCTCGGTCGCCTTGATGGGGCAGGGCGTGATTCAGAATTTCTCTGCCTATCAGGATGTGGCGTTGGTCGATCCGGTTACGTATCAGCAAGCGAAAACCACTGCTGACGGACAACCTGTGGTGGATGCAGAAGGCAAGCCTGTGATGGAAACCCTGACCACCAAAACGCAAACCATCGCGATGGGTCCGGTTGCATCGCAAGAAGCGATCAAGATGCTGGGCACCAACGGCGGTGGTTTCTTCAACGCCAACTCGGCCCATCCTTACGAGAATCCGACCGCACTCAGCAACTTCATCGAGATGCTGGCGATCTTCCTGATTCCAGCCGGTCTGTGTTTTACCTTCGGTCGCATGGTCGGCGATATGCGACAAGGCTGGGCGGTGCTGGGTGCGATGACGCTGATCTTTGTTGTCATGACCTCCATCGTCATGATGTCGGAACAAAGCGCACATCCAGCGATGCAGGCGCTAGGCGTTGATCAGACGACTACCGCCCTGCAATCTGGCGGCAACATGGAAGGCAAGGAAACCCGTTTCGGCATCAGTGCATCTGCCTTGTTCACTGCGGTAACGACGGCGGCATCATGCGGCGCAGTCAACAATATGCATGATTCTCTGATGCCACTGGGCGGCTTCGTCCCGCTGGTGTTGATGCAATTCGGCGAAGTGGTGTTCGGCGGCGTCGGCACCGGTTTGTACGGCATGCTGATTTTCGCGATTCTTTCGGTGTTCATTGCGGGTCTGATGATAGGTCGCACGCCGGAATACCTGGGCAAGAAAATCCAGTCGTATGAAATGAAGATGGCATCGATCACGATTTTGGTGACACCGACACTGGTGCTGGTCGGTACTGCGATTGCCGTACTGGTGGAGCCCGGAAAGATAGGCATTGCCAATCCGGGCGCGCATGGATTCTCGGAGATCCTGTATGCATTCACATCGGCCGCCAATAACAACGGCAGTGCGTTCGCCGGACTGTCTGCCAACACGCCGTTCTACAACACGATGCTGGCGATTGCGATGTGGTTCGGACGTTTCGCGATGATCGTGCCGATTCTGGCGATCGCCGGCTCACTCGCAGGCAAGCAAAGACTTACAGCGAATGCAGGCACGATGCCTACGCATGGACCGCTGTTCGTTGCCTTGCTGGTAAGCGTGGTTGTGCTGGTAGGCGTATTGAATTACGTCCCGGCGCTGGCGCTTGGCCCGATCGTCGAACATCTGCAACTGTTCTCACATTAATCAACTGGAGAGGGGCGGAGCCGCACCGCGATTCCGTCTCCAACAAATCAAAGAAAGCCTGCCATGCACATGCCAGAAATCAAGGCGGCGCCTATCGTGTCACGGAAAAGCCTGGCGCTTTTCGATACGGCCATGATAGGCCCTGCCATAGTCGATGCATTCAAAAAACTGACGCCACGCGCACAGTGGCGCAGTCCGGTGATGTTTGTTGTCTATGTCGGCAGCATCATCACGACCCTGTTGTTCATTCAATCGTTGGTGGGACAAGGCGAGGCGAATTCCGGATTTATCGCTGCCATTTCCATCTGCTTGTGGTTCACCGTGTTGTTCGCCAACTTCGCCGAATCATTGGCGGAAGGGCGCAGCAAGGCGCAAGCCGCATCGTTGCGCGCCTTGAAGCAAACCGTGCTGGCGAAGAAACTCGCGACGCCCAAACATGGCACAACGTGGCTGCCTGCATCGCCTGCCGATCTGCGCAAGGGCGATACCGTACTGGTTGAAGCCGGCGATGTGATTCCAGTCGATGGTGAAGTAATCGAAGGCGTGGCCTCGGTCGATGAAAGCGCGATTACCGGCGAATCTGCTCCGGTCATTCGTGAGTCGGGCGGAGATTTTTCATCTGTCACCGGCGGCACCCGCGTGCTGTCCGACTGGCTGGTGGTACGTATTGCGGTCAATCCCGGCGAGGCGTTTATCGATCGCATGATTGCGATGGTTGAAGGCGCCAAGCGTCAGAAAACGCCGAATGAAATTGCACTGACGATTTTGCTGGTCGCGCTGACCATCATCTTCCTGATCGTGACGGTCACTTTGTTGCCGTTTTCGCTGTACTCGGTGCAAGTCGCTGGAGCCGGCACGCCGATCACGATCACCGTGTTGATCGCCTTGCTGGTCTGCCTGATCCCGACCACCATCGGCGGTTTGCTGTCGGCGATCGGTGTGGCCGGCATGAGCCGCATGATGCAAGCCAACGTAATCGCCACGTCGGGCCGCGCAGTAGAAGCGGCGGGCGACGTCGATGTGCTGTTGCTGGATAAAACCGGCACCATCACACTCGGCAATCGTCAGGCCTCCGAGTTTTATCCGGCGCCTGGCATTACGCAAATCCAGTTGTCCGATGTCGCGCAACTGGCTTCGCTGGCCGATGAAACACCGGAAGGCCGCAGCATCGTCATCCTTGCCAAGCAAAAGTACAACATACGAGAACGAGACATCGCGGCATTGAATGCACACTTCGTTCACTTCAGTGCGCAAACACGCATGAGCGGCGTCGATATGGGCGAGCGCGTGATACGCAAAGGTGCTGCCGATGCGGTGAAAAAACATATCGAATTGCTTGGCCGCTCGTTCCCGATCGAAGTATCGAATACGGTGGATGATATTTCACGCAGAGGCAGTACGCCTCTGGTGGTGGTCGACGATGGCCGCGTGATGGGTGTGGTCGAGCTGAAGGATATCGTCAAGGGCGGCATCAAGGAGCGCTTCGCCGAATTGCGTCGCATGGGCATCAAGACCGTGATGATCACCGGCGACAACAAGCTGACTGCGGCAGCGATTGCGGCCGAAGCTGGCGTCGATGACTTTTTGGCCGAAGCCACGCCGGAGCAGAAGCTCAGGCTGATCCGCGAATATCAGTCGCAAGGCCGTCTGGTCGCGATGACGGGCGACGGCACCAACGATGCACCGGCGCTGGCGCAGGCTGACGTCGCGGTGGCGATGAATTCCGGCACGCAGGCCGCGAAGGAAGCCGGCAATATGGTCGATCTGGATTCCAATCCGACCAAGCTGCTGGAGATCGTCGAGATCGGCAAGCAGATGCTGATGACGCGCGGTTCGCTGACCACGTTCTCGATCGCCAATGATGTCGCCAAATACTTCGCCATCATTCCGGCTGCATTTGTCACGACCTACCCGCAACTGAAGGCGCTCGACATCATGCAGTTGAGCAGTCCGTCATCGGCCATCATGTCGGCCGTGATTTTCAATGCGCTGATCATTGTCGTGCTGATCCCGCTGGCATTGAAGGGCGTCAAGTATCGCGCCGTCGGTGCGGCTGCGCTGCTGCGTCGCAATATGCTGATTTATGGCCTGGGCGGCATTCTGGTGCCTTTCGTCGGCATCAAGCTGATCGACATGATCCTGACCGTTTTTGGTCTCATCTGAATGAAGAATTGATACGAAGGAATGGATATGAAATCTACACTGCGTCCCGCACTGGTTTTATTCGCCGCGCTCACCCTGATTTGCGGCCTCATCTACCCGTACGCGATTACCGGCATCGGCAAGCTGGCCTTCAGCGAACAGGCGGAAGGCAGCCTGGTATTACGTAACGGGCAAATCGTCGGCTCATCGCTGATCGGCCAGGCGTTTTCATCGCCGCAGTATTTCTGGGGGCGACCATCTGCTACCAGCCCGATGCCGAACAATGCCGCGGCATCCAGCGGCTCTAATCAGGGCCCGCTTAATCCGGCACTGATCGATAGTGTGAAAGGCCGCATCGCCGCATTGAAAGCCGCCGATCCGGCCAATACCTTGCCAGTTCCGGTTGACCTGGTGACGGCTTCGGCGAGCGGGCTCGATCCTGAAATCAGTCTTGCCGCTGCAAAGTATCAGGCTGCCCGCATTGCACGTGAACGCAAGATGCAACTGGAAGAAGTGCTAAGCCTCATAGACAGACACAGCAAGGAACAGTATTTCGGTTTCTTTGGCGAACCGCGTGTGAATGTCCTGGCATTGAACCTCGCCCTGGATCAGCGTCACTAAGATATAAAGCCTGTCGGCAGCCGGGCGCTGCCGATGGTATTTACTGATGAAGAGAGGGCCTGACGATTCTCTCGAATATGGCACAATAAAAGCCGGCATTCCATTCACAATAGTTACTCTCATTGTCGTTCCACATCCATGCCTCCAGCCGATTACCAACGCCCCGATCCAGATGCCTTGCTGGCGCATGTGCAGGAGCAGGAACGCCGGGCCGAACGGGGCAAACTGCGCATTTACTTCGGCGCATCTGCCGGCGTAGGCAAAACCTATGCAATGCTGTCCGCCGCGCGCAGGATGCAGGCGGAAGGCCATGATGTCATCGTCGGCATCGTCGAAACGCACGGTCGTAATGAAACGGCTGCGCTGCTTGACGGACTGGAAGTGCTGCCGCGTAAAGAGATCGCCTATCGCGACAAAACTATTTCCGAATTCGATATCGATGCCGCGCTGGCACGTCGCCCGGCGCTGATTCTGGTGGATGAACTGGCGCATTCCAACGCGTCAGGTTCGCGCCATCCCAAGCGCTGGCAGGATGTGCATGAATTGCTGGACGCCGGCATAGACGTGTTCACCACCGTCAATGTGCAGCATCTGGAAACGCTGAACGACGTGGTCGGCGGCATCACGGGTATTCGTGTGGCGGAAACCTTGCCGGATACAGTCTTCGACCAGGCCGATGAAGTCGTGCTGGTCGATATTCCGGCCGACGACTTGCTGGCACGCCTGAGCGCAGGCAAGGTCTATCAGCCGCTGCAGGCTGAGCGCGCATCGCGCAATTTTTTCCGCAAGGGCAATCTGATCGCCTTGCGTGAGCTGGCCTTGCGCAGAACCGCCGATCGCATCGGCGATGATGTGCAGGCGTACCGGATAGAAAAATCCATCAATGGCGTGTGGAAAACTGATTCCGATTTGCTGGTCTGCGTGGGGCCGGGCGCCAATTGCGAACATGTGATTCGCAGCGCGGCACAACTTGCCGGACAGTTGAATGCAAAGTGGCATGCAGTGTATGTGGAAACGCCGCAATTGCAGAGCCTCCCTCCAGCGCATCGCGAACATATCCTGAAAACCCTGAAGCTGGCGCAAGACCTCGGCGCGACAACGGCGGTTCTATCCGGTAATACGGTCGCAAATGAAATCGTCAACTATGCGCGCAGCCATAATTTTTCACGCATCGTGCTGGGACGGGATCACAGCAAATGGCCGTGGCAAACCTCGCATTTAAAACTGATCGCGCATCATCTGCCGGATATCGATCTGATAGAAATAGGGCGGATGGAAGGCAAGGGCTCGTCGTCATCACAAAATCTGTCAGCGCGCCTCAGCTCGGGGCTGGATGAAATGCCCGGCGGAACGAAGCCGCGATATATGCCTTATGTATGGACGGTCGTGGCGTGTATTTTTACCGCCTTGTTTGCGACGCCCTTGCTGCCGCATCTGGATCTGGCCAATATCGTGATGCTGTTTTTGCTGACCGAAGTACTGATTGCCGTGCGCTTTGGACGCGGGCCGGCTGTGCTGGCGGCATTTCTCAGTGTGGCCGTATTCGACTTTTTCTTCGTCTTGCCGCGCTTTTCCTTTGCGGTCAGCGATGTGCAATATCTGGTGACTTTTTCTGTCTTGCTGGTCGTCGGACTGATAGTCGGTCAATTGACGTCGGGATTGCGCTTCCAGGCAAGGATCGCCGCACATCGGGAAGGCAGGGCACGCGCGCTGTATGAATTTGCCAGGGAGTTATCGAGTGCATTGCAGGCCGAGCAGATATTCGAGATTACACAATCCTTTATACAACGCACGTTTCGGGCAAAGGCAGTATTGCTGTTGCCGGATGATGCGGCGCACCTGAGGCTGCCGGCACAAGCTGCGGACGGCATCGGCAGCGATGCTGCTAACGGCAAGAACGTTGCCGAGCTGGATATCGGCATCGCGCAGTGGGCATTCGATCGTGCCACGCCGGCCGGCATGGGGACCGACACGCTGCCGGCCAGCACGTATTTTTACCTGCCGCTGGTCGCTCCGATGCGCACGCGCGGCGTGCTGGCTATTCAACCGGAGAACCGGCGCTGGATTCTGATTCCCGAGCAAAGACAGCAACTCGATACCTTCGCAGCGCTCGCTGCCATCGCACTTGAACGTGTGCATTACATCGAAGTAGCGCAAGACGCACTGGTGCGCATGGAGTCGGAACGTTTACGCAATTCCTTGCTGTCGGCGCTATCGCATGACCTCCGTACACCGCTCACGTCGCTGATTGGCCTGTCCGAATCACTGACCATGTCGAAACCGCCACTGACATCCAGCCAGCAGGAACTCGCGCAAGCCTTGCACGATGAAGCGCGGCGCATGGGCAATCTGGTGTCCAATCTGCTGGACATGGCACGCATACAAAGCGGCGAAGTGAAATTCAATCTGCAATGGCTGCAGTTTGAAGAAGTGGTCGGCAGCGCATTGCGCGCCAGTCAATCCGCGATTGTCCATCACGAAATTAAAACCAGGCTAGCGTCTGATTTGCCGCTGGTGCGCTTCGATGCAGTGCTGATAGAGCGCGTGCTGTGCAATCTGATCGAGAATGCAGTCAAGTACACGCCTGCCGGCTCCCGTATCGTCATCGCGGCAGAAATCAGTGGACGTTTCCTGGAAGTCTCCGTCTACGACAATGGCCCCGGTTTGCCGGCCGGCCAGGAAGAAGCGATTTTTGATAAATTCACCCGCGGCGAACGCGAATCCGCAACGCCGGGCGTCGGCCTCGGATTGGCGATTTGCCGTGCCATCGTCGAAGCGCATCAGGGTACGATACGTGCCGCACATTCGCCGGATGGCGGTGCATCCATCAACTTTACCCTGCCGCTCGGCACACCGCCGGCCATCGACGAGAGCGAGATCACCACCTTGGACCAAAGACCATGAAGGAAGCATTACCCATTGCACTGCTGGTGGAAGACGAACCGCAAATCCGGCGCTTTGTACGCGCGGCGCTGGAGGAGGAGGGCTGGCAAATTTTTGAGGCGGAAACGATGAAGCGCGGCCTGATTGATGCCGGCACGCGCAAACCGAATCTGATCGTGCTCGATCTCGGCTTGCCGGATGGCGACGGGGTGGATTTCATTCACGATGTACGAAAGTGGTCGACGGTGCCCATCATCGTGCTGTCTGCGCGCACGAATGAAAGCGACAAGATCAAGGCGCTGGATGCCGGCGCCGACGACTATTTGTCCAAACCTTTCGGCGTAGGTGAATTGCTGGCACGTGTTCGCTCCACTGTACGGCGGCAACACCGCCAGGGTAGTGATGCGCAGGAGGCGATACAGTTCGGTGACGTCAGGCTGGACTTGAAGGCGCATCTGGTGACCAAGGGCAATCAGATGGTGCATCTGACGCCGACTGAATACCGGCTGCTGGCGGTATTGGCGACCAATGCTGGACGGGTCGTCACGAATCCGCAACTACTGCGCGAAGTATGGGGGCCGTCACATTCGGAAAGCAGCCATTACCTGCGTATTTACATGGGGCATCTGCGGCAAAAGCTGGAAGACGATCCTGCGCAGCCGCGTTATCTGCTGACTGAAACGGCAGTGGGTTACCGCTTGCTGCTGCCTTTGTAAATTCTATGCAAATCAGACGGCAAATGCCATCTGATTTGGCTGGTGCACTTTACCGTTCTTTTCTCTCTTCTTCTTTCGCTGGACGAGAACGTATTTGCTCATGCTGTTGCGGCCGTGGCTGTTGAGCCTGTGGACGCGCTTGTTGCACTTGCGGTTGTGGTTGTTGCTGTTGCACTTGTGGGCGTGGCGGCTCGAACCGAGGTTGTTGTGGCGGCTCAAAACGAGGCTGTTGCGGAGCAGGGGCGGAATAGATTTGTGGATGCGGCTGTTGCTGCGGTGCCTGTGGCCGAGGCTGCACAGGTTCCGGATTCGAGCGTAGCGGCATGGCTTCTCTCTCGATACGTTGTTGACGCATCTCGTTTTGCTGTCCGCCGGTTGAGCGCAGGGTGTTTTGCGATGGCGTTGTATGCGCAGGATTTTGCGGCCTGTTCTCCGTGCCTATCGTGTTCGGTCCAGTCGGACGCTGAAATCCATTCGAATTGAGCCTTTGTCCGGTTTCGGATTGCGGGCGTGTTTCCGGCCCACGGTTATTGACGCGAGGAGGCATTTCCCGCGTTTGTGCATCACGTGCCTGTGTTGAACGCGTAGTATTTGGATTGTCTCGCTTGTCCGGGCCGTTCATGGCGGGGCGTTGGCCCGGATGCGTATCGCCAGCATTGAAGCGAGGCGCGGTCCGCGATTCGTTTTGCTGTTGCGTCGGACGAGGGATATTGGCGCTGTGTTGTGCATCAGGCACATCCGTTCTTGGGCGTGCGCCCGGGCGCGTATCGCCAGAGTTGAAGCGAGGCATGGTCATCGCTCCGCTTTGTTGCTGCGCAGGATGAGGAGTATCGGCTCTGTGCTGTACGTCAGGTCTACTTGTGTCTGGCCGTGCTCCCGGACGCGTATCGCCAGCATTGAAGTGCGGCACCGTCATCGGTCGGTTCGGCGCTTGCGTACTCAAGTTCTGGTTTTGCGGTCTGACATTCGGTGTGCCGCCGCTGAAATTAGGCCGGCCTGCATTATTGCCAGCGCCAGGCGCATTGCTGTTCGGCGTGCCAAAGTTGTTGCTGATGCGCGCAGGGTTATGGCTGCGGTTGACGATGGTAGTCGATCTCGACACATAGGTCGTATCGTTGTAAACGACGGAAGGACGGCGCCAGCCGTGATTGGCACCATAATCCGGCCCGGAGCCAGGACCGCGACCGCCCCAGTTCATGCCCCACGAATGCCAGCCCCATCCGTCATGATGGTGAATGGCGCTGCCCACCAGAATGCCGAGACCGAATGAAATGATGCCGGTCGTGAACATATCGCCGGAACTGTAACCGGGGTTGTAAACGTAACTTGGATAAACCGGAATCGGCGCGCCATAGACAAGTGCAGGATTGTAGTTAGGCACATAGACCATATCCGGTTGTGCCGATTCGATCACGATGGTTTGCGAGGGTGGTGCTATCACGAAGTAGCCTGCATCATCTGCGTAGTCAGGCGGCGGCGCGAGGCGCGGGCTGGACGTCACTCTCATTTGTTGCGAAGTTTTCAGATTGCCGGATTGTTGTGCACGCAAGCGCATCGTCTGGATTGCGTTCATCACGTCGTCTGGATCATTGACATAGGCTTCGCCGAGCGCTGTCGTCCACTGGATGTTATTTGCCATCTGGGCGAGTACGGCAGGGAAGGCTGTCAATGATTTGACACTTACGTCCCAGGGTTGCAGATTTGCGGCATTTTGCAATGCCTCGCCTTTCAAGGATGGATTTTGTCCCAGCCATAGATTGGCGGCGGTGATTTGATCCGGATAGCTCGAACCGGCAAGAACTTGCGCAACCAGCTTGTCAGGAAACAGTGCAATCGGCGCAACCATCTGTAATAGCTGCTCGGCAGTTGGCGGCGTATAGGGAGTGGGCGTTGGGGGTATAGCGGCGGCGGGCGGCGGTGCTGTCGTGCTCATGTCGGCTTTTCCGCAACCGGCAACGGTAAGCAGGCTAATGACGAGCGATGAGGCCACCAAAGTGGAGAGCTTGCTTTTATTGGTCTTCATATTGTGCACCTGCCGGCTTGATAGTTGGCGAACCGCAGTTGCGGTCCTGCCCTGATTCTTCTTCAACGTCCTGGATTGCTGCGAAGTTGACCTTTAGCGTGTTACTGGCTGTAACAAACGTAAAAGGGCTTCCGGATTGCAATCAAGTGCATCTTGATGGCGAGTCTTTATAAGACATTATCAGGACAAAACAATTCCTGGTGGTGCACTTGAACAGGTATCCGGATCATGGTGGCGGAGACAACAATCCCCGCTGATGCGGGGATTGTTGTCTCGTCATGATGTGCAGGTATTCAGTACAGAATGACGCAAGGAATCAGTTTTCCAGCCTGGCAGTCAATGTAATCTCGGCATTGCCTTTGAATAGTTTGGATACCGGGCAACCGACCTTGGCGTCATTCGCTATTTTTTCAAAGCCGGCCTGGTCCGTACCTGGCACTTTACCGACCAGATCGAGATGAATTTTGCTGATGCTGAAGCCGCCGGGGACTTTTTCCAGCGTAACGGTAGCGGTCGTTGTGAGATTGTCTGCGGTCAGATTGGCCTTGCCAAGCTCTCCCGACAAGGCCATCGTGAAGCAACCGGCGTGCGCAGCGCCGATCAGTTCTTCCGGATTGGTGCCCGGGCCATCTTCAAAGCGCGCCTTGAACCCGTACGGCGCGTTCTTCAAGACACCGGTTTGTACCGAAATGCTGCCGATACCGTCCTTGATGCCGCCTTTCCATGCTGCTGATCCAGTGTGTTCCATCTGTATCTCCTTGAGGGGGTGAGGGTAAAGGTAGAGCGCGGCAAATGGAATCGGTTCCATGCAAGACTGCACGATGGTGATCTGATCCTTGATCAGGAGAAAGAAAAGCGACGGCTTGAATGACTAATGCGATGGCTCAATACGGGCGCGATCGAAGACGCCCGTATCGGATGCCTTCAGCCTAGAATGTTTTGCTGACGGTCAATACAAGACCGGTTTTCCCCATGAATTTCGCGTTGGCCGGCGAAGCATAGGCAGACTTGTCTGCATCGGTTCCGACCACAGCCAGTGCGCCGGTAACAATGCCGAAGTCCTTGGTGAGGCCTACCTTCCAGTCGGTGTAATTAAAACGGCTGTTACTGACGCCTGTATTTATCCCTGATACTTTTTGATGGCCGGCATGCAGGTTGAGGATATATCCATCGACGAGATCCAGATTGGCACCGATATCCAGATAAGCGCTGTTTTTGCTATCAAGGTAACCGAACAAATTCGTTACTGAATGCGAGTACTTGATATAAGCAGGGCCATAGCCGAGTTGTCCGTAAACTTCAGTCGTATTGATGCTGGGCTTCAGCTTGTTGGATGGATAGACATAAGTCAGCACGCCAACGTCGTATGAAACATCCCTGGTGATTGCGCCGCGCTTGCCGCCATATACATCCACTTCAACATCGCCGCTCCCGCCTGCATCCTTGACAAATTTGAGGGTGGAAGCCAGGTGCCGGCATAGAAACCGCTGGCATTGTGTACGTAATCAGCGCCGCCTTGCAGAGCTGTCTGCAGACGAGTTTGTGAAATGCCCCGATAACGATAATCAGAGGTAACTGCCGCATTGAAGCCGACTTCATGATCAGGTTTTTGTTCTTCTGCATGGGCCAGATTGCCGACGAAGGCAGTCGTGATTGCAGCCGCCAGGATCAATTTTTTCATTTACTTTTTCCCTCCAGGTTATCAAGAAAATAACGAGGGGAAAGACTGGGGAAGTCGCAAGCTTTTTCCATCGTTATGCTGGAAAGAAGCTTATCCGTGCAGGTATAAAGACTTTCTAAAAAGAGCAGGGCGCGATGTAAACAACACGTATAAATCGACGGGAAGGGAGGCAAACATGATGGCGGCCCCAGAAAGGAGCCGCTGGCTGAGGAATGGTGTGAGTGTGGATGCCGTCAGCTCGAAGATTTAATGACAACCGCCGGAATGCGAACCCAGATTCTTGGGATCAATATCATCCGCATTCGCCAGACCTTGCAGGATGCCGCATGCCTGCGTTGACTGGACGGTCAGGCAGCGACTGCGCAACTCCTGCAATTGCACTTGCAACGCTTTCAGCTCCCTGATGCGGTCTGCAACGTGGCCGATATGCTTGTCCAGCAGCGTATTGACGCCGGCACAGTTTTCTTCCGGCGTGTCGCGAAAGTTCAGCAAGGTGCGGATTTCATCCAGCGTCATGTCGAGCGAACGGCAGTGGCGGATGAATTGCAGGCGTTTGACGTGCGCCTCGCTGTAAATCCGGTAATTGCCAGCGGAACGAGCAGGCTGCGGCAACAGATTTTGCTGTTCGTAATAACGTATGGTCTCTACCGAGGAACCGGTTTGTGCTGCCAGTTCACCGATTTTCAGTGTTTGCTGTGTCATTTTTTGCTCCTGGCTCATAAAGGCGAAAAAAGCCCTTGACCCTATAGTGGCTACAGAGTCTCTAATTGCAAGTGTAAATCCAATTCAAACCGGAGTATCCATGCACTGTTGCGATCATGACCACACCAACGCCAACGCGGACAATCAGTCCGCCGTACCAGCATCTGCGCCGGTTGCAGGCGCAGAGCAGGCTGTGCTGCTGATCCAGAAGATGGATTGTCCGACCGAAGAAAAATTGATACGCGATCGCTTCCAGCATATGGAAGGAATAGTCGGCATGCAGTTCAACCTGATGCAGCGCGAACTGACCGTACAGCACAATCTGATGTCGGTGGATGCCATCGTCGCGGCATTGAAGAAACTCGATCTGGTCCCGGTCGTGAAATCCGATACGCTCAATCTGGTGCGCGATGGTCTGGACGAGCATCACGATCTGTCCGGCGACTACCGGATTTCACCATTGAAATGGACTTTGATGGGGATTTCCGGCGTGACGGCGATCGGTTCGGAAATCGTGGCGTGGTCTACCGGCGCAGATAATTCCTGGCTAGTGATCGCACTGGCGCTGCTGGCGATCCTGACCGGCGGCATGGATACCCTGAAAAAAGGCTGGATCGCCTTACGCCATTTTTCGCTGAACATGAATTTCCTGATGTCGCTGGCGGTCATAGGCGCCATCGCGATAGGACAGTGGCCGGAAGCGGCGGTCGTGATCTTCCTGTTTGCGGCGGCTGAAATGATAGAAGCGATGTCGCTCGATCGCGCCCGCAATGCAATCAAGGGGCTGATGGCGATGACGCCGGAAATGGCGACCGTGCGCAACAGCAGTGGCGAATGGCAAACCGTTGCTGCAGACAAGGTTGCGCTGGATGCCATCGTGCGCGTCAAACCGGGCGAACGCCTGCCGCTGGACGGCATCATCGTCGATGGCCAGAGCACGATCAATCAGGCACCGATCACCGGTGAAAGCATGCCGCTTGCGAAACAAATCGGTGATACGGTGTTTGCCGGCACCATCAATGAAATGGGCTCATTCGACTATCGTGTCACCGCCTTGCAATCCAATTCCACACTGGCACGCATCATCAAGAGCGTGCAGCAAGTGCAGGGCGAACGCGCACCGACGCAACGCTTTGTCGATCAGTTTGCGCGCTATTACATTCCTGCCGTTGTGATCATGGCCGTGCTGGTTGCCTTGCTGCCGCCGCTGCTGATGCAGGCGCCGTTTCAGCCCTGGCTGTACAAGGCATTGGTGCTGCTGGTCATCGCCTGCCCATGTGCGCTGGTGATCTCAACGCCTGTTACCGTCGTCAGCGGACTGGCCGCCGCAGCGCGACACGGCATCCTGATCAAGGGCGGCGCCTATCTTGAACTGGGACGCAAACTGAAAGCGATCGCACTCGACAAGACCGGCACCATCACGCTGGGCAAGCCGGTCGTGACCGATATGCTGGCGGTTGGAGACGGGGATGACGACAATTTGCTGCGACTGGCGGCCAGCTTGTCGCAGCGCTCGGATCATCCGGTTTCATCGGCAGTCCTGGCATGGTGGAAGGCGCAGGCATCCGGTCAGGCCTTGTCTGAAGTCGCCGATTTTGAAGCACTGACCGGGCGTGGTGTGAAGGGCGCGATAGCTGGGGCATCGTACTACCTCGGCAATCACAGACTGATACATGAACTCGGCATTTGCGGCCCCGAACTGGAAGCGACGCTGGATGCCTTCGAACGCAGCGGAAAAACCGCGATCGTCCTTGCTTCCGAGACAGCACCTTTATTAATACTGGCAGCGGCCGATACGGTGCGCGCCGGCAGTGCGGATGCGGTGGCGAAGCTGAATGCGCTGGGAGTGAAAGTCGTGATGCTGACCGGCGATAATCCGCATACGGCAGAAGCGATCGCCGCCAAAGTAGGGATTACGGACGCGCGCGGCAATCAGCTGCCGGACGACAAGCTGGCCGCCATCAACGAACTGTTGGCTCAGCACGCTTGCGTCGGCATGGTCGGTGACGGCATCAACGACGCACCCGCACTGGCCAAAGCCAGCATCGGCTTTGCGATGGGCGCAGCCGGCACCGATACGGCGTTGGAAACAGCCGACGTTGCATTGATGGACGACAAGCTCGGGAAACTCGCGGACTTCATCGGCCTGAGCAGCAAGACGCACACGATACTGATCCAGAACATCGCACTTGCGCTCGGCATCAAGGCCGTATTTCTGGTGCTGGCACTGACGGGAGAAGCAACCTTGTGGATGGCAGTATTTGCCGACATGGGAGCCAGCCTGATTGTCGTTGCAAACGGCTTGCGGCTGTTGCGTGCGGTCTGAAAAGGCAGGCCTTGCAGACATTTTCATATTCAATGTTATGATTCAGCCCGTGAAAAAACTGCTGATTATTTTGATGTTGATAGTGTTGCCGCTCCAGTTTTCGTGGGCAGCGGCAGCAGCCTATTGTCAGCACGAAATCAACCCGGCGACCACTCATTACGGTCATCACGAGCATAAACATCCAGCCAGCGCAGAGAAGACGAACGACAAGGAAAAGTCGGCACAGGTGCACACTGACTGCGGTTATTGTCATGCAGTCAGTCCCGCTTCCTTCCTTGAACAGTCCTTGCCGCTGGCGATCCCGCTCGTTTCGCTGCATCTTGAATTACTTCCCCTTTCTTTTTCCTCCCATATCCCCGACAGCCCCAGACGGCCCGATCGTCCCGTCGCCTGAACGACGGGACGATCCTCATTTCCATACATACTTAGTCTGACCTGACGTCTCGTCGAATTTTTCCTCCGTTTTATTTCTCTGGAGAGTTCGATGTACAGGTATTTTTTTGCGCTCGGCATGGCGGCAGTTGCGCTCACGCCCGCATTTGCACAAACAGTCGATGGCGCCACGCGCGCCTTCCCGAATCATGCCGGTGCGTATTCAGCACGAACCGTAGAACCCGCGACTCCGATCACGCTAAATCAGGCGCTGACCCTGGCGCTGGGCGCCAACGCTGAATTATCGGCGGCGCGCAATGAGGCCCGTGCGGTTGATGCAACTATCCAGCAGGCCGGAGCAAGCCCCAATCCCGAGCTGTCTTGGCTGATGGAAGATACGCGCCGCGACACGCGCACCACGACAGTACAACTGAATCAGGCGATCGAACTGGGCGGCAAACGCGCTGCGCGCATCACGGCGGCCAGCCGGACATTCGATGCGGCGAATGCCGATCTGGATGCCAAGAATGCCGATATTCGCGCGGCCGTCATGACCGCATTTTTCGATGTGTTGACTGCGCAGGAGCGCTTGCGCCTAGCGGATGCATCGCTGCTTCTTGCGCAGCGCGGTACGCATGTCGCGGCGCGGCGCGTTGCGGCAGGCAAGGTCTCGCCGGTTGAAGAAACCAGGGCGCGGGTTGCGGAAGCGAATATGCGACTGGAATTGGGACAGGCAAAAAACGAACTAGGCAATGCGCGCAGGCGCCTGACTGCAAGCTGGGGAAATCCGGCGCCGCGTTTTGTACAAGCCGAAGGCGCGCTTGAAACCTTGCCGCATCTTCCTGCATGGAGCGATCTGGAAATCCGCAGCGCGCAAGCGCCTGCCATCACGCGCGCACGCCTCGAGTTCGAGCGCCGGCAGGCGATGGCTGAAGTGGAGAACAGTCGCCGCACGCCGGATATGACGGTCAGTCTGGGCGTCAAGCGCGATCAGGAACTGGGACGCAACCAGGCCGTGGTCGGCCTGTCCATTCCATTTCCTCTGTTCGATCGCAACCAGGGCAACATGCTGGAAGCATTGCGGCGTACCGACAAGGCCCGCGATGAACTGGCAGCCAGCGAAATTCGCCTGGACGGCGAACTAGCGCAAGCCTGGGCGCAATTGAAGAATGCGCGTCAGGAAGCGCAGGCATTGCAAAGCGAAATTCTGCCGGGTGCGCAAAGCGCCTATGACGCTGCGACCAAAGGTTTCGAGTTCGGCAAATTCAATTTCCTCGATGTACTGGAGGCGCAACGCACCTTCCTGCAAGCCCGAGCGCAATATTTGCGCAGCCTTTCCGAAGCGCATCGCGCCGCCGCCGAGATCGATCGTCTTCTCGGCACACCTCTGCCAGCCATCACGCAATAAGAGCCACCATGAAAAAAATTATCCTGAATAAAAAGCAAAGCATCGCCGTGATGGCGATCATCATCGTCGGCCTGGTTCTGGCCGGTCTGATCCTGTTGTCAGACAAACATACTGCAGTCGGCGACGAACACGGGAAAAGCAGTCATGCAAAAGAAGAGAAGCATGAACACGCGGAAGGCAAGCAAAAAAAACAAGCCACAGAGGAAGAACATCGCGACAAAATCGTCCTCAGCGATGCACAGATCAAGGCTGCGGGTGTGACGATACAGATCGCCGATGCTGCAAACATCAGGACTACCCTGATCCTGCCGGGAGAAATCCAGTTTAATGAAGACCGCACCGCACATGTGGTGCCGCGCCTGAGCGGCGTCGTGCAAAGCGTGGCGGCCGATCTCGGGCAACAGGTAAAAAAGGGCCAGGTACTGGCCGCCATTGCCAGCACCGGTTTGTCCGAGCAGCGCAGCGAGCTGTTCGCTGCGCAAAAACGGATGGCATTGGCCAGGCTGACGTTCGAGCGTGAAAAGAAATTATGGGAAGAAAAAATTTCCGCCGAACAGGATTATCTGCAGGCGCAACAAATACTGCGCGAATCTGAAATCGCCGTACAGAATGCCAGCCAGAAACTGGCGGCGCTGGGGGCCGGCAGCGGTACATCCGGCGCATTCAACCGTTATGAAATCCGCGCACCGTTCGATGGCATGGTCGTCGCCAAGCACATCGCGCTGGGCGAAGCGGTGAAGGAAGACGCCAACATCTTCACGATTTCCGACCTGTCGTCGGTATGGGCCGATATTGCCGTCTCGGCAAAGGACCTGAATGCAGTACGCGTCGGTGAAAAGGTGATCGTCAAAGCCGGCGCTTTCGATTCCAGCGCATCCGGCACGATCAGCTATGTCGGCTCCCTGCTGGGCGAGCAGACGCGCACCGCGACAGCCCGCGTCACGCTAGCCAATCCGCAGGGCACATGGCGTCCGGGCCTGTTCGTCAGTATTGAGATTGTTGCCGGTGAAGCGTCCGTGCCGGTCAGTGTGTCGGCTGAGGCGCTGCACAGCATCAACGACAAGCCTGTCGTTTTCGTCAGATCTGCAGACGGCTTCATTGCGCAAGAGGTCACGACGGGTCGCAGTGACGGCAAGTCGGTGGAAATTATCAAGGGTATGCAGGCGGGCAGCAAATACGCGTCGGCCGGCAGTTTCATCATCAAGTCGGAACTGGGTAAAGCCAGTGCCGAACATACGCATTGATGCGAAAGGCATACCATCATGTTTGAACGTCTTATACGCTTTGCGATTGAACAGCGCTGGCTGGTCATGCTGGCAGTTGCCGGCATGGCTGCGCTGGGTATTTACAATTATCAAAAACTGCCTATCGATGCGGTGCCTGACATTACCAATGTACAGGTGCAGATCAATACTTCGGCGCCGGGTTATTCGCCGCTGGAAACCGAACAGCGCATTACCTTTCCCATCGAAACCGTGATGGCCGGTTTGCCGAATCTGGAGCAGACCCGTTCGCTGTCGCGTTACGGCCTGTCGCAGGTCACGGTGATTTTCAAGGATGGCACCGACATTTATTTCGCGCGCCAGATGGTCAATGAGCGCATCCAGGAAGCGCAACAAAATCTGCCGCCCGGCATCGCGCCGGCCATGGGGCCGATATCAACCGGCCTCGGGGAGATTTATCTGTGGACGGTGGAAGCGAAAGAGGGTGCGAAGAAGGCGGATGGCTCCGCGTATACGCCGACTGATCTGCGCGAGATTCAGGACTGGATCATCAAACCGCAGCTGCGCAATGTCAGCGGCGTCACGGAAATCAATTCGATCGGCGGTTTCGCCAAGGAGTATCAGGTCGCACCGGTGCCGGAACGGCTGGCGTCCTACGGCCTGAATTTGCAGGACATTGTTACTGCGCTGGAACGCAACAACGGTAACGTCGGCGCCGGCTACATAGAAAAACGCGGCGAACAGTTGCTGATACGCGCACCGGGCCAGGTGCAATCGATGGACGATATCCGCAACATCATTCTCGGCAATGTACAAGGTGTGGCGATACGCATACGCGATGTCGGCGAAGTTGAAATAGGCCGTGAGTTGCGCACCGGCGCAGCCACGGAAAACGGCCGCGAAGTCGTGCTGGGCACAGTCTTCATGCTGATAGGACAAAACAGCCGCACCGTCTCGCAAGCTGTGGACAGGAAGATGGTCGAAATCAATCGCAGCCTGCCGGCAGGCGTACAGGCGATCACCGTCTACGACCGCACCGTACTGGTCGATAAAGCCATCAGCACCGTGAAGAAGAATTTGCTCGAAGGCGCGGTGCTGGTGATTGCGGTGCTGTTCATCTTCCTCGGCAATTTCCGTGCGGCGATCATTACCGCGATGGTGATTCCACTGTCGATGTTGTTTACGTTCACAGGCATGGTGAACTATCACGTCAGCGCCAATCTGATGAGTCTGGGCGCACTGGACTTCGGCATCATCGTGGACGGCGCGGTCGTCATCGTCGAGAACTGCGTGCGCCGGCTGGCCCACGCGCAGATGCAGCATGGTCGTGCGCTCACGCGCAAGGAACGATTCCATGAAGTGTTTGCCGCCGCGAAGGAAGCGCGGCGTCCGCTGATCTTCGGCCAGTTGATCATCATGGCCGTGTATCTGCCTATCTTTGCGCTGACCGGCGTCGAAGGGCGCATGTTCCATCCGATGGCATTTACCGTTGTGATCGCCTTGATTGGTGCAATGATCCTGTCGATTACCTTTATCCCGGCTGCGATCGCCTTGTTCATAGGCGACAAAGTCGCGGAGAAAGAAAACCGCATGATGCAGCAAGCGCGCACATGGTATGCGTCTGCGCTGGATAGCGTCATGGCCAACAAGCCGGTGGTTCTGACGTTTGCCGCCGTGCTGGTCGTTCTCTCCAGCCTGCTCGCGACCCGTATGGGCAGCGAGTTCGTGCCGAATCTGAATGAAGGGGATTTTGCCATCCAGGCCTTGCGCATTCCCGGCACCAGCCTTACGCAATCGGTCGACATGCAGCAGCAACTGGAAAAATTGCTGAAGGAAAAACATCCGGAAATCGAACGTATCTTTGCCCGCACCGGTACCGCAGAGATTGCGTCCGATCCCATGCCACCGAATATTTCTGACGGCTACATCATGCTCAAACCGCAGGATCAATGGCCGAAACCAGTGAAGACGCGCGATGAATTACTGGCTGCCGTGCAAAAAACCGTCGCCAGTCTGCCTGGCAGTAATTATGAATTCTCTCAACCTATCCAGTTGCGCTTCAACGAATTGATCTCCGGCGTGCGTAGCGATGTGGCGGTCAAATTGTTCGGCGATGACATGGATGTGCTCAACGACACAGCCAACAAAGTAGCGGCGGTCATGGGGGAAATTCCAGGCGCGGCCGAAGTGAAGGTAGAGCAAACCAGCGGTCTGCCCATGCTGACGGTGAACATAGACCGCGAGAAAACCGCGCGCTACGGCTTGAATATCGCCGATGTGCAGGATACGGTTGCCACCGCAATCGGCGGCAAGGAAGCTGGTACGCTGTTTCAGGGCGATCGCCGTTTCAATATCATCGTCCGTTTGCCGGATCACATACGCAACGATCTGGAAGCAATCAAGCGTTTGCCGATTTCACTGCCGCGCGCACAAGGCAGCGAGAGCAAGACCAGTTACATTCCGCTCGGCGAAGTCGTCACGCTGGATTTGGCGCCTGGATCGAACCAGATCAGCCGTGAAGACGGCAAGCGTCGCATCGTCATCAGCACCAATGTGCGGGGACGAGATATCGGTTCCTTCGTCGCCGATGCAGAAGCAAAAATCCGGCAACAGGTAAAAATACCGAGTGGCTACTGGACTACCTGGGGCGGGCAATTCGAGCAGCTGCAATCGGCCACGCAACGCCTGAAAATCGTGATTCCGGTCACCTTATTACTGGTGTTCGTGCTGCTGTTTGCGATGTTCGGCAACATCAAGGATGGCTTGCTGGTCTTTAGCGGCATTCCGTTTGCACTGACCGGCTGCATCATCGCCTTGTGGCTACGCGATATACCGATGTCGATTTCTGCAGCAGTCGGCTTTATTGCCCTGTCAGGGGTTGCGGTTCTGAATGGACTGGTGATGATTTCCTTCATCCGCAGCTTGCGCGAAGAAGGGCGCTCACTGGAAGAAGCGGTACGCGACGGCGCGCTGACGCGTTTGCGGCCGGTATTGATGACCGCGCTGGTGGCTTCGCTCGGGTTCATCCCGATGGCGATTGCTACCGGAACCGGTGCCGAAGTACAGCGGCCGCTGGCCACCGTCGTGATTGGCGGCATCCTGTCTTCCACTGCATTGACGCTGTTGATATTGCCATTGCTGTATCGACTCGCATATCGCCGGGAAGCACTTGATTAAATAACAGCCCATGCCACAACTGGCGCCTCGGACATTGCATCCTGCTCTGATTTTTTGTTTCTACATGGAAAACAGAGCAGGTGAAATAAAGACAAATGAGAATCATTCCATGTTAAGATTGCCGAAATTATTCCAATAACCTTGCGCCAGCCAGCTATCGTCAGCCAGTGCCCATACCAACCGGGGCCATACTGTGCTGTACCGAAAAACCATTACGCTTGCCGTGGGGCTTGCTTGCGCAACGCTGTCCGGCTACACATTTTCCCAGCAAAACGAAACATCGAATGGCGATGCCATTGCCACGACCACCTTGCCGGAAGTACAGGTCACTGCAGTTTCGGATGGAAGCAGCGAACATAGCGGTTCCTATGTCGCACAAGCTGTCACCATCGGCTCGAAAATTCCACAGACGGTAAGAGAAACTCCTTTTTCTGTCAGTGTCGTTACGCGTCAGCGCCTGGATGATCAGAACATCATCAAAATGGAAGATGTGCTGAAGCAAACCACCGGCATTACCGTGACAAAATTGGACGGCTCCGGCAATTCCAACAGCATTACGGCACGCGGTTTCGGCATCAGCTCGATACAACTCGACGGCCTGCCTATCAGCCAGGCCACCAGCTATTCAACGGTCGATACGGCGATCTACGATCGTATCGAAATACTGCGCGGCCCATCTGGTTTGCTGCTGGGAGCAGGAGAGCCGGGCGGCACCATCAATCTGGTCAGGAAACGCGCACGCGCAGATTTTGCCGGCAGTGCTGCCGCCATGCTGGGTTCATGGAATGCCAAACGTGCGGAATTCGACCTTACCGGGAAACTCACGGAGTCGGGCAATGTGCGTGGTCGCATAGTCGGCGTGGCCGACAATCGCGATTCCCATATCGATGTCGTCAAAAACGATAAAACCCTTGCTTACGGCACGCTGGAAATTGACCTGAGTTCGCGTACCACCTTGTCGCTGGGCGCATCGCAGCAAAAACTGGATACCGTGCGCGATCTGGGGTTGCCGACCTATGCAGACGGCACCTTGCTGAATGTTCCGCGTTCCACCTTCGCCGGCAGAAACGGCAACACGCAAAAACAGGAAACCAGCGATATGTTCGCTGAACTGGAGCACCATCTGGATGGCGGCGGCCTGCTTAAATTTTCTGCGCGCGAGGTGGAACGTTTTTCGTATGACATAGGAGTGCGCGCCAATAGTGCAGTCAATCCGCTGACGGGCCTGGTGACCATGCAAGGTGCAGCGTCGCGCAGGGAAACCGTCAATCGCAACCTGGATGCGTATATCACTACGCCTTTCGACTGGGGCGGCCGTACGCACAGAGTGCTGGCCGGATTAAGTTATGCCAGCGAAGAAGACAGGACAGCCAACGCGCCCGGGCTGGCTGGCGGAACGCTGAACATATTCCAGCCCAACTACAGCGTGCCGTTGCCGGCGCTGGTGGTGGGGCCATACAGTTCTGGTGCCGGACAAACGCAAACCGGCGCCTATGGCCAGTTGCAGTTGAAGCCCTTCGATCGCTGGACCTTCCTGCTCGGCGGCCGCGTGAGCTGGTGGGATACGGAAGCGCGCAACCTGCTTACCGGCGTCGTGACGCCTGCGCCCAAGCCGGAGCCGCAATTCACGCCTCTGACAGGCGTCATTTTCGATCTCAATGACAACTCGTCCCTATATGGCAGCTATGCAGAAACCTTTGTTGCGCAGACGGCGCTGGATGTAAACAACAAGCTTCTGCCGCCGCGCACAGGCTCGCAGATCGAATTCGGCATCAAGAGCGAATTTTTCAACAAACGGATGAATACCCATCTGGCTGTATTCCGCATACTCGACAACGATCGCGCCATTGCCGATCCGAACGACATTAGCAATACCAAATCGATTGCCGGTGGTGAAGTAAGAAGCCAGGGCTGGGAAGCGGAAGTCAGCGGCCAGATCAAGCCAGGCTGGGAAGTGACTGCGGGTTACGCCTATACCGATACCAAATATCTGAAAGCGCCGGTCAGCCAGCTTGGGCAGGTATTCAGCAGCATCACGCCGAAACACAATCTGAATTTGTGGAGCAAGCACACATGGCGCGATGGTGCATTCAATCGCTGGAGCGCGGCCGGCGGTTTGCGTAGCGTCAGTGAAACCTATGCCCAAAGCGGCAATGTGCGCATCATCGGCAAGGCTTACACCGTCGCTAATGCGCAAGTCGGTTACCAGATCAGCCAGGCCACCAGCCTTAGCCTGACGGTAAACAATCTGTTCGACAAAATCTATTACGAAAAAATCAGCGGCGTTACGCGGCAGAACTTCTATGGCGAACCGCGCAGCGTCACGCTCGCGCTCAGAACTGCGTGGTAGGGAAAAGTAGAAGCGGACAGCAGCAAGCAGCACATCGTCGGTCATTATTTTTATCATTTAAAAAAAGGGAACCATCATGAAACGACATTTCGCATTGCTTCCACTGGTATCGGCATTGATGTTTGCCGGCGCCGCGCATGCACATCAGATCTGGCTGGAGCAGACGCCCAAAGCGGCCAGCCTGTACTTCGGCGAGTTCGATCGCAATCTGCGCGAAACTTCGCCTGGCCAGCTCGACAAAATCACCCAGCCGACTGCGACCCTGTCTGGCGAGAAGGGCGAGAAAACTTTGGCCTTTACGCGAAAAGACAATGCACTCGTGTTTCCGGCACATGCTGGTAAAAACGAATCCATCTTTACTGAAGACGTGGATTTCCCTGTATCGGAATACAAGAATGGCGATGCGACAGTTCGCTTCGCCAGAATACTGGGCGCACGCCTGGTCACATCGAATGCAGTGCAAGCACCCAAGCTCACGCTCGATCTGGTGCCTGCCGGCAAGCAAGGCGAGTTCCAGGTGTATTACAAGGGACAGCCGCAGGCCAAGGTCAAAGTCGGTGTAATCGCGCAATCCGGCTGGACCAGAGAAGCATTTTCCAATGAGCAAGGCGTGGTGAAGTTCGATCTGCCATGGCAAGGCACTTACGTGCTGGAAGTCCGTTACGTCGACAAGACGCCTGGCGAACGTGCCGGCAAGCCATACGACTTCACCAATTTCATGACGACCTTGTCGCTGTCGCAAACAGCAGGCATCAAGGCATTGCCGACAATGACGCCCGAAATGCCGAGTAAATAAGCAATCGAGACAATCAGTCATCAAAAAAATGGAACTCAACGAAGGATTGCAGTATCGCCTTGCGGTTGCCTCACGTGCCATAGCCGCCATTCTCGGCGGCTATGCGGTGACGGCACTTGCCACCGCCGTACTGGCATTAATGTTGCCGCTGGCGCGCGTCGATGCGGCCATGACGGCGACCTTGTTATCGTTCGCCATTTATACCTGCGCGGTGCTGTGGGTGTTCGCCGCGCGTAGTGCATTCCAGGCCTGGATGGGTATAGGTTTGCCTGCTGCCACTCTGGGTCTGAGCTTGCTGGCATATCGGAGCATCGTATGAAAGAAGGATTTCGCCAATCGATGGCGTGGCTGCATACCTGGTCCGGTTTGCTGGTGTGCTGGGTATTGTTTCTGGTTTTTTCAGCTGGCACAGCTTCGTATTTTCGTGAAGAAATTTCCCTGTGGATGAAACCTGAGTTGCACGCTGCGGCGGCCACGCCGGTAGCGGCCAGTCAGGCAGTACACAACGCGATGCTCATGCTGGAAAAAGAAGCGCCCGGTGCTGCGCGCTGGTTCATCAACTTGCCGGATGAGCGCAATCAGACACTGGAAGTTCTCTGGATAGGCCAGGTAGCAAAAGGTGAAAAAGGGCGCGGGAAAATCGAAAGGGCCCAACTAAACCCTGCCACCGGCGAACGTTTGCCAGAAGCCAGGGAAACGCGCGGCGGTGATTTCATCTATCGACTGCATTATGATCTGCACTACATGCCGGCACTATGGGGGCGCTGGATCATCGGGTTTTGCGCGATGTTCATGCTGGTAGCCATCGTCAGCGGCATCATCACGCACAAGCGCATCTTCAAGGATTTCTTTACCTTCAGGCCGAAGAAGGGGCAGCGCTCCTGGCTGGATGCGCACAATGCTGTCGCCGTACTCGCCTTGCCGTATCACTTGATGATTACGTATACAGGACTGGTGACTCTGATGTTCATGCTGATGCCTTTCGGCACACAGGCAGCGTACAAGGGCGATGCAAAGGCCTTCATCGCAGAAGCGTTTCCGCAAGGTGAAAACAGGAAAGCTGCGGGTCGGCCGGCACCATTGACCACACTTGCGCCACTGCTGGCACAAGCCGAAAAGCACTGGGATGGCGGGGAGATCGGCCGTGTGACGATCAATCATCCGGGCGATGCCAACGCCACCATCCAGATCAGGCGCCAGCAGGAAAAGAAACTGTCGCATGTGCGGCAAACGATGCAATTCGACGGCGTGAGCGGCACACTGATGTCCACGGCGGGTGACGAGGTCAGCGCTGCGATCGAATCCCGGGGCGTGCTGTTCGGTTTGCATGTGGCGAATTTCGCGAACCCATTATTGCGTACGCTGTTTTTCCTGTGCGGCCTGGCCGGATGCGCGATGGTTGCGACCGGCGCTCTGCTATGGGCGGTCAAGAAGCGGCAGGCTTACGCAAAGGTGTTGGCAAAAGGCGGGCGCATCGGATTCGGCTTGCGTCTGGTTGACGGCTTGAACATAGGCGCAATTGCCGGTTTGCCGATTGCGTTTACCAGTTACTTCTGGGCCAACCGCTTGTTACCGACAGGCCTGAGCGGACGTGCGGATGCGGAAATCAGCTGCTTCTTTATCGCATGGGGTCTTGCGGCTGTGCTGGCGCAGATTCGTCCCGATCGTCGCATGTGGCAATGGCAGTTAAGGATAGGTGGCGTACTGTTTGCGCTGTTGCCGCTGCTGAACTGCTTCACCACCGATACACATTTGGGCGTCACCCTGCTTCAAGGTAAAGGCCCGTTCGCCGTTGCCGGTTTCGATCTGTTCGTTCTGGGATTAGGTTTGCTGATGATCCATGCCGCCAAGTGGCTGAGGCCGGACAAGCGAAAGTCAGCGGAGCCGGCCGTAGAGAAAAAACCAAAGGCCGGTGATCGTGCAGCATACCCGGAGGCAACATGATTGCATTTGGGGTGGCAGCCGGTCTTGCACTGGCATATTCCGGCTGGGCCGCACTCAGCCTTGGGATGGATAGGCACTATGCAGATATCCACGGCCGCGGCAAGGAGCAGGATCAGCGCACGCGCCAGCAGTATCGTCTGTTCGGCGCGCTGGCGCTGGTGAGCACATTCGCCGTAAGCGTCAGCCTGGAAGGCTGGGCAATTGGAGCCGTGTTATGCATCGGGATCATGACAGCAAGCGCGCTGCTATTGGTGCTGTTATTGAGCTATGCGCCGCAGCGGGCCATTGCGTGCGGCAAGACGGCAGCAATACTTGCCACCATATTTGGTGCCATCTGGATGAGCAGGTGAAACATCAGCTATCGGCTGGAAAAGAGCAGGGGAATGGTAGGCGTAGGCACAGGAATTTTGCGATGAACCAAACGGCATTAACAGCAGTGCCTGCAAGAAACCCACTCATTTTTGCGACAAAAAATATGCACTTCAAAGCAATATTTTTATTAATTTAAAACATTAATAATCAATTATAAATAATTGATTATTAATGAATTTTAAAGTTAAAAATAATCTACTTTAAGTATAAGTAATTGCAAATGCTTGCGCTTTATTCCGGCATCTTCAAGAATGCGCGCGTCCTGGATATCAAGTCTTGCAGGAAAGAAGTGCAACGTGCCTGTGCGGCCAGACTCAAAAAACCGGGAATAGCAGCGCTGAAACCGGCATATAAACAAGCCTGATCCGGCAAAAAAATGCCAGATCAGATCGCTTATTTAAGCTGGGTCGGCTGGCAGATCGGCGTTCTGCGCCAAACCAGCGATATCGGCCTTGACCTTCCTGATCTCCGGAATGCTCTTGTAGCGCAGGCTTTTGTAACCGGCTCTTTGCAAGATCATGTCATGCTTGGCATCGACTGCTTCCTTGCCTTTATAGCTGGCGACGTCCGATTCAACGATCGCAAGCACCTTGAAGGACTTTTCGCAGATCACGAAGTTGGCTACTTTGCCGCCAAAGGCCTTACGTGTTGCGCGATTGTCCGCCGTCATCAAAGCAGAAAATGCAACTTGCGACAGCACGATGTGCTCCGGCAACGCTTCCAGCAGGCGGAAATACAGTGCCTGTTCATTCGCATTCAATGGGGACTTCTGGCTGATGGTGCCGCCCAAGCCCCTGTTATTCTTGGTTCCTTCGCGCGCCGCCAGTACGGCAACAATCAGCGCCAGTCCTAATACTGCAAAAGTCCAGATCATCACTAGTCCCGGGAAAAAGCACGCAGGGTAACGTAAACTTCGGCGCTTGCCGAGATGCGCTTGCAGAAAAACAGGGCATAGGCATGGTTTCAGCAAGGAAAGGCATCAACTATCAGGGTGAGTGCCGGTGCCGGTGACGCTTTCTTCGTGCACGAGGGGATGACGCGAGTAAATCAACGAAATTATCCCGTTTCATGAATGAATGCAATTGATAGGCTCACGCTGATTTCAGCATGTAATCAAGTCTATTTTTAAGCGTATATTGCTCTGTACCAGTGGGCGAATTGAATGGGCGCCCCCAAACAATTTGCATCATTAGCGTTAGATACGGAGAGCAAAATGACGATGAATATTCTTGGGTATGCAACTCATGCACCTACTGACGACCTGGGGCCGTTCCGCTTCGAGCGTCGCGATCAGCGCAGTAACGACGTGGTAATCGACATCCTGTATTGCGGCGTTTGCCACTCCGACATTCACAATGCGCGCAACGATTGGGGCGGCGCGGTTTATCCGATGGTGCCAGGCCACGAAATCATCGGTCGCGTGGCAAGCGTAGGTGCGAATGTCACGCGCTTCAAGGTCGGTGACAAGGTTGGCGTCGGCTGCATGGTGGACTCCTGTCAACATTGTGCCGCCTGCCAAAAGAATCTCGAACAGTATTGCGCAGAGGGTTCCACCTTTACATATAACGCTATCGACCGGCATGACCATATGCCTACCTATGGCGGATATTCGGAAAGAACTGTCGTCTCCGACAAGTTCGTACTAAAAGTACCTGATGGTCTGGATCTCGCAGGTGCAGCACCGCTGCTGTGCGCCGGCATCACAACCTGGTCGCCGCTACGCCATTGGAAAGTGGGCAAGGGCAGCAAGGTGGCCGTCGTCGGCTTGGGCGGACTCGGGCATATGGGGCTGAAGCTGGCAAATGCCCTGGGAGCTGAAGTCACGCTGTTCACCCGCTCACCGGGCAAGGAACAGGATGCGCGTCGTCTGGGTGCGCATCACGTGGTGCTTTCCACCGATGCAGCGCAGATGCATGCGATCAATGGTCGTTTCGACTTGATCATAGACACGGTGCCGTATATCCACGACATCAATCCCTATATCCCGACTCTGTCGATTGAAGGAACACTGGTATTGGTGGGATATCTGGGCGGCCTCGAACCGACGCTGAATACGGCGCCGATGATCCTGGGGCGCAAGTCGGTTGCCGGTTCCCTGATCGGCGGCATCGCCGAAACGCAGGAGATGCTCGACTTCTGCGGACAGCACGGTATTACGTCAGAAATCGAACTGATCAAGATCCAGGATATCAACGTCGCCTATGAACGTATGCTGAAGAGCGATGTGAAGTACCGCTTCGTGATCGATATGGCGTCCTTGTCAGATGAGTGAACGGATTATTTTTGTATCTCAAGCTGTGTCACCGTCAGTTGGCCTCCTGAGTTTTCCGCAACAAAACTAATCTTGTCGCCGACCTTCGCCAGGTCAAGCATGGCCACATCCTTGATGCGGAATACCATCGTCATCGGCTGCATGCCGAGATTTTTCAGTTCGCCATGCCGGATGGTAATTTCCCCGTTCTCTTTATCGACTTTTCTCACGACACCCTCAGACATAGCGGCCACGGATTCGCTTGAGCGGGCATCTGTCGCGTGGTGATGCGCATCGTTTGCAAAAGTGAGCGATGCAGAAGTCAGGCCGACTGCGAGTGCAATGGAAATTTGTGCAATGGTTTTCATCGTTGTTTCCTTCTTCGGATTATTTCGCGCCATAGTGGCGATAAGTTGAATAGCGCCCGTTTGCCTGCACCAGCAAAACGTCATAGGGATCGCTACGTGGGCCTTCCATTCCTGGTGAACCCATAGGCATGGCCGGCACCGCAAGGCCGAGCGCCTTCGGCTTTTCGGCGAGCAGGCGCTTGATTTCTGTAGCGGGAACATGGCCCTCGATCACATAGCCGTTCACTCTCGCGGTATGGCAGGAACCGAGTGCTTGCGGCATGCCCAATTTGGCGCGGTAGTCGGAAGTGTCTTCGACGTTGTGCACCTTGGTGGCAATGCCGTTTTTGTGCAAATGCTTGACCCATTCCGTGCAACAGCCACAGGAGGCGCTTTTGTAAACTTCAACGACCGGCGCGGCGGCACTGGCCAGCAAGGGAAGGCTCATGACGCCGGCCAGTATCATTCTTGAAAATAGTCTATATCTCATTGCTTGTCCTTTCGTATCAAACAGTTTGTTAATTGTGGCTGCCGTGGCCGCCTGGCTTGCGCACAGTCATTTCGATGTTCTTCGGCGCCTGGGAGGAGGGCATAGCCTGTCCGCCTGCGGAATGCTTGCGCGTTGCTTGCGGAAGCGCACCTTTCCATTCATAGGCAACCGTACCCGGCGGATGCTTGTACCAACCCGGGTCCTTGTAGTCGCCCGGCTTCTGGTTCTTGCGTACCTTGAGGACGGTGAACATGCCGCCCATCTCGACGCCGCCGAATGGACCTTGACCGGTCATCATCGGCAAGGTGTTATCGGGTAGCGGCATTTCCATGTCGCCCATCGAACCGCCACGCTCGCCCATGACCATGTAGTCGGGCACCAGCTTGTTGATTTTTTCAGCGACGCCGCGATGGTCGACACCTATCATGGTCGGGACGGTATGTCCCATCGCATTCATCGTGTGATGGGATTTATGACAATGAAAAGCCCAGTCGCCCGGATCGGTGGCATCAAACTCTATGGCGCGCATCTGGCCGACGGCAACGTCAGTCGTGACTTCCGGCCAGCGTGATTCAGGACGAGTCCAGCCACCGTCGGTACCAGTCACTTCGAACTCATGTCCATGCAGATGAATAGGATGGTTGGTCATCGTCAGATTGCCAACGCGAATGCGGACGCGATCGTTCTGACGTACCACCAGCGGATCTACACCAGGGAAGACACGACTGTTGATCGTCCATAAATTGAAGTCCAGCATGGTGGCGGTTTTCGGCGTGTAACTGCCGGGCTCGATGTCGTAATTATTGAGCAGGAAAACAAAATCCCGATCGACTTTCATGAAGTCAGGATTTTTCGGATGCGTGACCCAGAACCCCATCATGCCCATGGCCATTTGCACCATTTCATCGGCGTGCGGGTGATACATGAAAGTGCCGGGGCGCCTGGCGACAAAGTCATAGACAAACGTTTTACCCGGCGGGATGCCCGGCTGCGTCAGACCAGTCACGCCATCCATGCCATTAGGCAGACGTTGTCCATGCCAGTGAACGCTGGTGTGTTCCGGCAGCTTGTTGGTTACAAAAATACGCACACGGTCGCCTTCAACCACCTCGATGGTTGGGCCCGGCGACTGGCCGTTATAGCCCCACAGATTTGCCTTCATGCCAGGTGCTAGTTCTCGCACTACCGGTTCTGCAACCAGATGAAATTCCTTGACGCCGTTATTCATGCGCCAGGGCAGCGACCAGCCGTTCAAGGTTACAACCGGGTTGTAAGGCTGGCCATTCGGTGGGCTGAGCGGTGCCTGCGTAACAGCGCCATTCATGGTTGCCGCTTCCGGTAGCGAAGCAGCACCGACGCGACTGACGAAACCGGTGCCAACCATGGCCGCCGCGCCAGTGAAAAAATTTCTACGTGTAACCATTTTGTATTCCTCTTAGTGTGCTGCTGCGGCTGCATCGGAAGCCTGCGCGCGCAGTGGGGCGGGAGCGCCGCCATTACCGTTGACGGCCGCCTGCAAATCGGTTTCGGCCAGCCAGAAATCACGCTGCGCCTCGATGGTGGCATTGACGCTATTGATCTGGTCGCGCGAATCGGACAGCAGCTCGAACACGCTGGCGAGCATGCCGTTGTAGCGCAGTAGAACTTCATCCGAAATTTTCTTGCGCAGAGGGACAATTTCCTGGCTGTAGTGTCTGGCCAGGTCATACGTGGTGCGGTAGGCCGAATAAGATACCCGCACTTCTGAACGTGCCTTGACCGCCGTGTCGGCGACACGATGCACTGCCTGCATGTAGGTGGCTTCGGCTTTGGCTACGCGGGCACCGCCCCAATCGAAGATGGGCAGCTCCAGCGAAATCTCGTAGCCATTTTCCCGTGGTTTGCCCGTGGTGCTTTTGTTGGCGTAGCCCGCATCAAAGACGTTAATGAATCCGCTGACATGGGTGAATCCCAGCGCCTTGGCGGTCGCTTCCGCATCACGCTTGGCCATGTTCACATCCAGTCGCTGCGCCATCGCTTGCGACTCGATATTGAGCGCATCGTTAGGCGCTTTGGGCATGTCCGGCAAACGGGCTGGAAGCGTGAACGCAGTGTCGCGACCCCACAAACCAAGGTGACGCGTTAGCTGCTCGCGAGTTACGGTAGCGTTGTGACGCGCCTTGGCCAGTTGCGTAATCGCATCTGCATAAAACACTTGTTCACGCGCCTGATCCAGCTTGCTCCAGTTACCAACCATGGTCAGTTGCTGCGCCAGTTCGGCACCTGCTTCGGCCGCACTCGCAACCTGTTCCATATACAGGGCTGTTTGCTGTGCTGCGACGGCATTAAAGTAGGCTTTGCGACTATCCACCGCAAGTTGAATCGCTTGCGATGCCGCCTGGAGTTTTGCCTGTTCAAACCGGCGGCCTTCGATTTCGCTGCGCATGGGCATCGTCAGCAAACCAGCCAGGTCGAACATGATGCTGCGGTCGATTTCCACCTCGCTGCCGCCACGCATGCGTCCGAAGGAAAAGCCCGGATTGCGCATGCGTCCAGCCTGTACCAGGTCAGCTTCGGCAATACCCAGATCTGCCAGTGAGGCTTGCAAGCCCTGGTTGTTCAATAAGGCAATTTGTACGGCGATGTCCGGCGTCAACGGTTGTGCGGTGAGTTGCCGTATCACCGACTCAATAGATGTTCTGTCTTCCTTCGCCTGTTCACGCTGGACCGCATATCCGGTGCGTTCCTTGGTGATCGCGGATACGGAAGCTAGTCCGCCGTCGCTGGAAAAAGTCGCGCAGCCAGCCAGAGCCAAAGCGGAGAAGGCAATGGCGAGCGTTTTCAGGCGCGGCGCCTGTGGTCGAGAGCGCATCATTATTTCCCTTTGCTCTGGTGACTGTCATGGCCATGTCCGGCGTGCGCATCGGTCTTGGGCGCAGGCTCAGCATCACTCGATTCGACTCCCATCGTGTGGCCGACATGCCCTGCAGTTTTTTGCACCTCGTCGTTAGCCGCGCGCCAGAGCTTGTCAGGTGTTGCGGCTTGTTCCGTGGCTGGACGATAGTTGTTGAATGCGGATGTATAGCCTGGTGCCGGAACGGCAGCATGTGCATCGGCAGGGTCTGGCTGTTGCTGTATTGCTTGTGCGAATGCTGCGAGCGGCAGCAATACCAAGCCGGCAAGCATAAGCTTGAGTGAAAAGAACATGATTTCCTCTACATCGATAATCAAGACGCGCGTTATCCAAATGACTAAGCACGCAGCTTCATACGGGAAGCAAGTCGCCGAACGGATAAGGTTCGCGCTACTTGATGCCGTACAGCGGTATGTCGATTAAGCGGAAATACGTTTGGGAGGTCGTTCCAGGCCAGTCGGGATAAAGCCGGTGACTAGTGGGGAAGGGGAAATAAGGACAAGCTCGGAGCTTGTGTACGTTGGTGCAAACAGAGTGCTTGAGGTAAATGCGATGACACCAACACAGCATGCGGCGCATGCGCTGCATACGGAGGTTTGATGTTTATGAGGCGTAGATGAATGGTCTGATGTCGAAAATAAGTCAGATGCAGAATGATGTGCTGCAGCTGCGTCATCCAGGCCCAGCATGGTTCCGCCATCGTGATGATGCGCGTTTCCCTCTGCAGAAACTTCTAATTCACTATGATGTGCCGGTCCACAAGACGTCTGCATAGCAGCAGCCAGCCCCTGAAGGGGCTGCGCAGCGACTAATAGCCAGAGTAGTAATGTCCTGAAGGTGCGGTTCATAAGGTTTGAACTAGATAACAGCAACATCGATTTTGATGTGCTTGGGGGCTAAATATAAAGCTTCCCACCATGGGAGTGTCAAGCATTATTTGCTGCAATGAGCGACTCGTTCATTGCATGGATAAAAGGTAGCGACCATTATGTTTAAGTATTAGCGCTTGGGCTACACTCGGTTCACAACAATGTGTGCATGCCAAATGAGAAAACTCCTGGCACTACTGTTTTTGCTGGTCAGCGGCGCGGCGTCTGCGGACGAAAGCATCAGTGTCTGTTACAACTATAGCTGCACTGACGAGGCGACCGCATGGTTTTCGGAGCCGCAACTGCGAACGCTTGCAAAGAAACTGCGATCGACGCGTTCTGCAGCGGAAGAACGCAAAGCCCTGTCTGATGTCATTGGTCAGCTGTATTACTGGGCCGGGCAGCAAACACCCGTGTACGCGGATAAAGGCGGCAATGTGGCTGATGGTGCGGTGAATGGGGCAATGGATTGCATTGACCATTCCACAACAACCACACGCTTCCTCAAGATGCTGGAGAGTAGAAGGCTGTTGAGGTATCACGAAGTCGAGAACGTGGTACGCCGTCGCCGGTTTTTCCTGTTTGAGCATTTCTCGGCGGTGATTGAGGAGCTACCTCATCCCATGCTGGGGAAGCCGGGTGATGATGATGGCATTTTGGATTTTTGGGACGAAGTAAAACCGCATCGATACGTGGTCGATAGCTGGTTCGTGAATAATGGCAAGCCGGCGGTGATTTTACCGCTGGAAGACTGGATGAATGGAGCTGGCCCCAACGTGGAATCCAGCCGTTAAAGTTAATGGATTGTATTGACCATACTAGTCGGAGACGATGCTAAGTATGTTGCCATCCGGATCCTTGAACCACGCGACTTTCATATTGCCGCCGACATGAAGGTCGCCTTCAAGTGTCAGTCCCGGTAGGTCGTAATGTACGAAGGCGACACCCTTGTCCTTCAGTGTGTGTGCAATGGTATCGATCTCGTCGCCGACATTCCATATCAGTGTCGTTGCCTTGTTGGTGCCAGCATACTGCGACCGGTAAACGTTGATTCTCGTGTTGCCGCTGCGATAGGTAATGACATCATTGCCTTCGACTGATTCCTTCTGCAGGCCGAGTGTGGCCTCGTAAAATTTCGCTGCGACCTGCATATCCTTGACCGCGATCATCGTGATCGCCTCCTTGCTGTTAAGCATATCAGTCTCCTTGTATTGGAATTGCCGGCTGGAAAATCGATTGCGCTAACGAATGTTGCCGCGATGGGTGCAAGTGCCGGTGCTTGTGTGACTGGTCGGCAGAATGATCGTTCGCTAGCGGAGAGGGTCATTCCCATTTTTGCTGTCGGCACAGTGCGCAAACCTAAACAACGTCTCTCTATGGAGTTTTCTGAAGCAAAGAGTTTTCTCTCTTCACGCATCATTGGTTGGATATTGGTGGCAGTGATTTCATCGACGATAGCAGCCACTGAAATGGCGCTATACATCACCAAAATTATCGATCAGCGCATGGTCTGCGTGGAAAAGTAGCGGGGTGTGGGCCACAGGGCCATGTAGACCGGTGAGGGCGCATATAGATTTCGGTTTAATGCACCCTTGGCATTTCCACTGCAGTCAAACTATCTCGCGCCATGCGAAACCGCTTTTACTTGCCAACGCTCTGCGTCGCATCAATGTATTCACGAGCTGCTTTTATTCCAAATTCTAAACATTGTTGCGGCTCTGAAAATTGCTGGATTAGAACGATGGGCTGATCAATTAGCATCGCTTCGGTGATTTTTTTAACGACGACCCCGGGAATGTAAGATGGAATTTGACTGGGGGACTTTGTTTCATATTGAATGGGAGTTATCCAAACGGAAATGCGCCATCCCTTGTAATCTTCTTTGTGTTGACGGTCAGGCATTTTCGTCCCCATCTAAATGTATATGTGCAATTTTAACTTTAACATTTCCATTCAATTGCAGTCTTTTGAGTTTCAAGTTTACGTTGCTTTATCCAGTCTTGACCGGAACTGCTGTTCGGCTGCCTTGCGGCGGCATCAAGGTTATCGAGATCTTGTTTTACCGAATCGCATACGTACTTTTTATTACCAGTCGGTTGTGCCGAACCAGTTGATGTCCCGGTTGCGCCTGGTTGATTCATTCCCTCACGAATTCTTGCTCTGGCTGAGTTAATAGTGTCTCGGCTGAACGTTTCATTACCCATATATTCGGGCGTCGTGTCTATCATCGACTGCTTGTTGGTGCCGACTGGGCAAGGCGATTCGGAATAAACCGTTTTTCCTTTGCTGATGCATTTATAAATGGGTGCTTGCGCCATGACAGCTGGAGCAACGAAAACAAGGGCAAAAGCGAATAGTGTACGTTTCATGGGCCGTGGCTACCTATGATCGATCAAGGGCTCGATTATATTGCCAGTTTTGAATAAAGTAGCTTCCATGCAACAAATCAAATTATTTCCCTTTGACGTCACTCCTTATTTTTTTCAATGTCCCCCGCGCCTTTCGGCACCGCCGACTGCTGGTTTTTGTGCGGCACCGCTGGTGTGAGTACTGATGCGGTATCGGTCTCCGTAGAGAAAGTGAGGAATGCGAGGTGAGCCTCGTATCGTTCGAGTATGTCGTCAATCACCTGCTGCTTTGTAAGGCCCATCAGGTCATAACCACCCGAACCGGTTTGCGTGAATACCTCAAGCCGATAGTAGACATCGGTCTCAGGCGACATCTTGCCGCTGAACGTCGGCACTGGCGACTCGACCATAGCGACCTGATATTGGAACGCGCGCAGAGCATCCATCGATACCCGCAGCAGCGGCCCCTCAATGCCGCTCGCGCTGGTTACGGTGCTCCGCTCGACCTCGTAACCCTGATTGCGAAACTCAGTGGCGACATCGTCAAGCGCCGGAAGCACCGTGCGCTCGAGGAACTGGCTGGCCTCCCGCCGCGACGGGTAAGACAATAGTTGTCCAAGCCGCTGCTTCCACGATCGTTCCGGTACGTGGCCGCCGCTCGGTGCAATGGATGGCCTTCGCAGCACCTGGCCCTCCCGCTCGGCCCGCTCCATCCGTAGCGCTTTGTAGAAGGATGCCATCACCAAGTAAGCAATGATCGTCACCGGCAACGCGAAGATGAGCGTCGCATACTCCATCGCTGTCACACCACCCGCGAGTAGCATTGCCACCGTGAGCACTGCGCTGAGCACAGCCCAGAAAATACGCAGCCACTTCGGCCCGTCGTGCGATGGATCCGGAATCGAGGCTGAGAAATTTGACATCACCATTGCACCCGAGTTCGCGCTCGTGAGGTAGAACAGTAATCCTGAGAGCGTCGCCAGACCGATCAGGAACATCGCACCCGGAAACATCCCCAGCAATGCGTACCAACCGCGCTCCGGGCTCTGGACCGCGAGGTCGGCGAACGCCGTGTTACCCAGCATCACATGGTATAGGGCCGAATTACCGAAGAACGAGACGATTATGAAGTCGCACAGCACCGGTACGGTGATCGCAGCAATCACGAACTCGCGCAGCGTACGCCCACGTGAAATGCGGGCGAGGAAAACGCCAACGAACGGTCCCCACGCGAGCCAGAATGCCCAGAAGAACAGCGTCCATCCACCCATCCACTCGGCACCGCCGGGTTCGTAGGCGAAGGTCTGTAGCGTGCGGGCGGGGAACGTGACAATGAACTGGCCGATGTTCTCGACGAGTGCGTTCAACAGGAACGCCGTCTGTCCGGTGAAGAGGATGTAAAGCATCATCGCCACGGCACTCCAGAGGTTCAGCTCGGAGATCCAGCGAATGCCGCGGTCGACGCCAGACGTGGTGGCCGCGATGGTCAGAGCCACTGCGCCGATGACCAGCACAATCTGTAGCGTGAGGCCCTGCTCCAAGCCGAAGATCAGCGAGAAGCCGACACCCAGCAGGACGACGCCGATGCCCATCGACGTGGCGACGCCGAACACGGTGCCAACCAGCGCGATGATGCTAATGCCGTCGCCCAAGGAACCGCGTACGCGCTTGCCGAGCAACGGGTAGAGAGCCGCACGGATTGATAGAGGCATATCCCACCGATAGGCAAAGTACCCCATCGCCATGCCGAGTAATGCATAAACTGCCCAGCCAGCGATGCCGTAGTGAAACATCGTCCAGACGACCGCATCTCGCATCGCAGCGGATGTGCCACCTTCTCCAGAGGGAGGATATAGGTATTGCGTGACAGGACCGGTGACCGAGAAGAAGAGCATGTCGATCCCGACGCCCGCGGCGAACAGCATAGCAACCCAGGTCGCGAGTTTGTACTGCGGCCGCGAGTGGTCAGGACCGAGCCGCACGTCGCCCTCCTTGGAAAGCGCGACCCAGAGCACGAAACCGATTACAAGCGTCATCGTGAGCACGTAGTACCAACCGAGATTCATCGCGATCCAGTCGACGGCAACTTTCATCGTCATGCGGGTGCGATTGGGAACGACGATGGCACAGATCGAAAAAACGAGAATCACCAGCGACGAGATTAGTAGAACGCGCCAGTTGATGTGGGCCGTACGATCCTCGATCAGTTCCTGAGGGCCCTTGCTGAGATCGCTGCGCGACACTGGTGCGTCGTCGATCGGACGCTCATGCCGGCGTTCTGTGCCGCCGAATCGACTGCGCTCAAGCGGGGGATGTGGCTTCACTGTTCGCGCTTGCATGCTCGGCTGAGCGGCTTCGAAGTGTTCATCGTCGGATGGCTCGTTCGGCATGGATTTACTCTTTCCTAGCGGTGCGCTGCCTCCCTTCGGAAGCGGATAACGCGATGATGAACTTGGTGACCACCTGCCTGTGCGAACAGCAGGCTTTCGCAATGGCGGGAGTCAATTATAAATAGGTGCATTATGGCTCCATCCTGCGACAGAGCGCCCCCCTAACCTCAACTGAGAGTCTATTGTGTTAAAAAATTCCTTTTAATCTCTCTCAATCCCGTTCTCAGGAAGGGTAATTGTAGAGTGCCACATAAGCTGAAAATTACTTTCTTTTGGAATCACAGTTTGCCACCTCCCGCCTCACCTCCTCAGAAAATTTTACGTGTTAAGCGAGAAATATTTCAAGGCATTGTAGAGCGGAAATCTGGAAAGAAGTGCGTACGGATTTGTCGCACATCGAGGCACGTGGCGTCGCTGAAAGCCTCTTTTTATGGTCATTTTTTATGGATGTTACATCGGTTTTTGGAAGTCCAACGACTGCTCTTGGCCGAAAGCGGACATTAATTAACAGTGCGTTTATGCATGAACATTGTGTGGCATCGATTGTGCGAATAGGTGGCAACTTTGAGATGCGATTCAGTGGTAATGTTGACACGGGTACTCACAATATCGAACGCTGTCGTAACGCGGCGATCTTATCGGTCGATAAAGGTCGTGGCTAGGAGGTCACTATGAGTGGGCATATCTCTTCAAAAAGCGCAGCTGCCATTCTCGGGAAAATGGAACTTTTGCTACCCGATCTCGAGGCGTTATATAAGGATGTTCATGCCCATCCTGAATTGTCGATGCAAGAGACGCGAACGGCAGGTATAGCGGCAAATAGCCTGAAGAAGGCTGGGTATGAGGTGACGACCGGGGTTGGCAAAACGGGGGTCGTGGGTCTGTTGCGCAATGGGGAGGGGCCCACGGTGATGCTGCGCGCGGACATGGATGCGCTACCGATTGCAGAAAACACGGGCCTTGCATACGCCAGCGAAATAACGGCGACAGATGGAGAAGGAAACACCGTGCCGGTGGGGCATATGTGCGGTCATGACATGCATGTAGCCTGGTTGGTTGGTGCGGCGACATTATTGTCCCAGAGTCGTGACGGCTGGAAGGGAACTTTACTAGTGGTCTTTCAGCCGGGCGAAGAAACTGCCCAAGGGGCTCAGGCCATGATTGATGATGGCCTGCTCGAACGCTTCCCAGCACCCGATGTCGTGCTCGGCCAACATGTCATGGTAGGTCCCGCCGGCACCGTCGCGGGGAGCGCAGGGCCGATCACTTCTTCAGCGGATAGCCTGCAAATACGTTTGTTCGGGCGCGGTGCGCACGGCTCGATGCCACAGGCAAGCATCGATCCAGTTGTCATGGCCGCTGCTATCGTTCTGCGGCTTCAGACCATCGTATCCCGTGAGATTGCCGCCATGGATTCGGCAGTAGTGACGGTCGGCGTGCTACAGGCAGGTACGAAAGAGAACGTTATTCCCGACGAGGCCCTTATCAAACTCAACGTGCGTACTTTCGACGCTGGCGTACGAAAGCATGTGCTTGAAGCGATCGAAAGAATCGTCAATGCCGAAGCTGAAGCATCAGGCGCCCCGCGCAAGCCCGAGATCACGCCACTTGACCGCTACCCATTGAACGTGAATGACGAGGTGGCGAGCAACCGCATCGCTACAGCCTTTCGCGGCTATTTCCCCCCCGATCGGGTGAAGCACACGGGCCCGGCGCCAGCGAGTGAGGATTTCGGCTGCTTTGGCACAGCATGGCAGGTGCCTTCGGTGTTCTGGTTCGTGGGCGGTAATGACCCAGAGGAGTACGCTCGCGCGAAAGCAACGGGCAAGCTGAACGAGCTGCCTGTGAATCACAGTCCGCAATTTGCGCCGGTCTTGCATCCCACTCTGGAAACAGGTGTTGAAGCCTTGGTAGTCGGTGTGCTGGCATGGATCGGGACGACCTGATGCCTAGTACCGAAAGAAAAGCGGCGAAACAGTCTTGTTGCACGCGGACGTTGCTGCTTCTGTACATTCCGGCCAAAACACATGGGAGCGCGAGGGAGCACCTGCCATGATCACCATTGAAGTCTTCATGCGTGCCGTAGATTTGTGTGCCACCTTCGTTTTTGCTCTCAGCGGGGCGGTTGCCGCTGTTAATCGTCGGCTAGATATATTCGGCATTCTTGTCCTTGCGTTCGTCGCAGGAAATTTTGGCGGAATCAGTCGCGACCTGCTGATTGGCGCGGTGCCGCCAGCAGCCCTAACGGATGGACGGTACTTGCTGGTTTCGGTTCTAGCCGGACTTGCCACGTTTCTCTGGTATGCCGGCATTGACAAGCTGCGCAACCCCGTACTCCTTTTTGATGCGGCAGGACTAGCGCTCTTCGCCGTCGTGGGTGCGCAAAAGGCGATTGAATTTGGACTTAACCCGATCATGTCGGCCCTTTTGGGTATGCTGACCGGTATCGGCGGTGGGATGATGCGCGATGTCCTTCTCACTGAAATTCCGTCGGTTCTACGTTCAGATCTTTACGCTGTTGCGGCGCTCGCTGGTGCATCCGTCGTAGTTATTGGCGATCTTGTCGGGCTTCCTTACGGCGTTTCCGCCGTGAGCGGGGCGGTGTTATGCTTTGGGCTTCGTTTCATGGCGATCAGACATGGATGGCATTTGCCAATTGCGCATCTCTCCGCCCATGCAAGGGTGAAACGCGATGCTTCGCGCGATAGGGAGCCGTCACCCTGAAGGTCGACTTTCTGGCACGAAAATGATGAGAATCTGCCTCGGTGCAACACCTATCGAGGGCGCGACACTCACGAGCCTTCGCGTATAGCTCGAGGGGAAAGGCATTTAGTTGAGCAATCGAACTTCCGGGCCTTCCTGCTGAGCATGGTCGTGCGGCGGTACCCCATCACTCAGCCTACGCCTCTCACGGCTTCGGTGATTTTCCGTGCGCTCTGGGTGAGCAGATACGCCTCGGACTCAGACAAATAAGACGCCAGACGACGCACGACACCCTGACGTCCAATTATGCTCGGCACTGAAAGGGTCGTACCATATTCAGGTACGTGCGAACCCACCGGTAGCACCAGACGTTCATCGTGCAGTATTGCTCTGGCAAGCCGTGCCGCTACCATCCCAATGCCTAACTGGCTCGCGCCGGTCCCTTCTATAATGGTGATGTTGGCATGACGCACTTCTTCCTCGATTTCCTTCTGGAGCGCTTCGCACTGTGCTTGATTGCAGCCTAAGACATCTGCCAGGGGTATGCCTCCAACTCGCACACCCGACCAGACAAAAACCTGCGACATGCCATGCTCACCAAGCACGAACCCCTGCACCGCGCTCGCATGCACGCCCAGCCGCCGCCCAACATGGAACCGCAAACGTTGCGTATCCAGGAATGTGCCGCTGCTGATGACCCTATCATGTCCGGCCAGGGTCAGCGCCAATTCCGCTAGGGGATCGGGCGGGTCTGTCACCACAAGCAATACGGCATCAGGCGCCGCCGCGGCGATTTTTGGAATGATGTCTCGATAGACCTTTGCGTTGTCTTCCAACAAACGCAGGCGGCCCTCAGTATCGCTGCGATCAGTCGCACCGCCTGCTTTCTCGTTGACGCCGGCAGTAATAATGACAACGCCAGCGCCCTGGAGATCGGCATAGTCACCGGCGCTCAGTTCGACTGCGTCAGTCAGGGTGGCACCGTACTGCAGATCCGCCACTATGCCTGCGGCACGCTTGTGCGTGCGATTCACAAGGACGATATCACGCGCTACTTGGCCATTCACGAGTGAGAGTAGGCATGCGCTACCTACGGCTCCGGCGCCTATGACTCCGATTTTCATTATCTGATCTCCTTAGAATTTTGACCGCGCAGTTGTCGCGTTTCGCCGTCTTGCAATTGCACCTTGATCATCTTGGGAGCCACGAACTTCCCGTCACCCATGATCAACTCGGCTCCACTTGCCGCATAGTTGTGGCGATGGATGGTGATCAGATCGTCGACCATCCGCCGTTTACGGCGGCGCCCGCCGTACAGTGCAATGTTTTATCAATTAAAGCAGTTTGCATGCTTCATCGAAATCGAGGCGTGGGCCACGTGGAAACAGCTGCGCCGGGTCACCGTACCCAAGGTTGCACAAGAAGTTGGTTTTGATGTGGCTGTCAGGAAAATTTTCATACTCAAAATTCGTCCGCTGTTCAGCGGGAAAGAACTCATGGTCCACTTTTGCCTGATCAAAGCCGGACATTGACCCGCAGTCCAGCCCCAAGGCACGCGCGGCAATCATGAAGTAGGCGCCCTGTAATGAGCTGTTGCGCCGCGCGGTGACTTCAGCCAGCTCCGGCGTATCGACGAACCAAGACCGTGCGTCGGCGTGGGGAAACAGCTTTGGCAGTTGTTCGTAGAACTTGCCGTCATAACCGATGATGGCCGTAACGGGCGCTGCCATGGCCTTGGAGACATTGCCCGGTGCCAATGCCGGCAGCAGCCTCTGTTTCGCTTCCGGCGTGCGCAGAAACAGGATGCGTGCCGGTGAACAGTTCACGCTGGTCGGCCCCCATTTCATCACATCGTAGAGCTGGCGCAAAAGGTTATCGCTGACAGGTTTGTCTAACCAGGCATTATGAGTACGGGCTGCACGAAACAGTAAGTCGAGGCCTTCGTCGTTGAGTTTATTGCTCATGATGATTTCCTTGTGTTGTCGTAGGTTACTGCACAGGCCGTCCTTGATCGGTGCCTGCAATTTACTGAGTGTGTACAAGCACTAGCCTCAGCCTGCGTGCTTTTTTATCCACGCCACATACTGAGTCATCCAGTTTTGCAGGAATGCCTTGCTATCGGAGCCGATATTGCCCGCGCTATCAAAAAATCCTTCCTTGGCGTGAATAAACGCTTCCGGCTGGCCCAAAGTCGGCACGTCCAGATACGCCAGAACATTCCGCAAATGCTGCTGTGCCATCGCAGTGCCAATGGCGCCAACCGATGCACCCAATATGCCGGCAGGTTTGCCCGCCCATGCGTTCTGGCCATACGGACGTGAAGCGTGGTCAATAGCGTTCTTGAGCACGCCAGGCATCGAGCGATTGTATTCAGGCGTGACGAACAATAGACCCTGGGCAGCTATGATCTCTCCTTTCAGGCGTTTGACGGAAGTGGCCTGTTGCGCATCGTCATCCTAGTTATAGAGAGGTAAATCGCCGATGTCCAGCTGCTTAAATGAGAATTCCGATGGTGCCAGTTTGACGATGGCGTTCGCCAACTGGCGATTGAATGAATCTTTGCGGAGACTGCCGACTACAACGGCAATTTGATATCGGCTCATGTTTATTTACCTTCTAATTTATGGTTAGAATTGGAAATTAATTTACTGCATTTTTCCGATCAAAAGCGCTTAAATTTCACCCACTTGATGTCAAAACCACACAGCGGAATGCCCTGAAGGCTGACTTGTTTCAGCTAGTTTTGACTGAAAAAGCATCCAATACCCGTGCCGAATACACCAATGCAGCCCCAGCATTGACAGCAATGGCCACGCCAAGTGCTTCGGCAATTTCCTCTTGCGTAGCGCCAAGCTTGGCGGCTGCATCGGTATGCACGGTGATGCAGCCGTCACACTGGCGCGTGACTGCCACGGCCAACGCAATCAGCTCACGCGTTTTGGCATCCAGATGCCCCGTCTTTGCGCCGGCATTGGACAAGGCTTGATAACCACGCACGGTATCCGGGCTTAATTTCCCGACTTCACCGATGCGGGTCAACAATTGTTTTTGGTAGTCATTCCAGTCGAGCATCATGTTGAGTTCCTTTCGTAATCATCAAGCGTTTGAGGGCCGGTCACATTTTCAGAACATCGTATTGTTGTTGGCGGACTTATCCGGCACGATTTGCAATACATCCCAGTGTTCGACAATCTTGCCGGCTTCATCCAGGCGGAAAATGTCGATGCCGGCCCAGTCATGATCGCCCGGCCATTGCTGAAAACAATGCAGTACGACGAGATTTCCCTCGGCGATGACGTGCTTGAAATGGACGCGTTTGCCTGGATATTCACTGGCCATCCGTTCGAAATACGCGACAAAAGCCTCGGCACCGTCGGCCACGCGCGGATTGTGTTGAATATACGTGTCGCCCACATATTGGCGTACTGCCTCACGTGGTTGACATTGATTGAACATCAGATCGTAGAACGTGGTGACGTTTTGTTTGTTGCGTTCCAGTTGCGTACTCATGACCACGTTCCGTTTCCATTTGCGATAGACATTCGGATGCTCACCTTTCAGAGCTATCCCAGTAATCCATACGCAATGAGCTCATCCTGTGGCTGTGCTCATTGCGTATGGCTGACAGGTATTTCCATTATTAAGAACGCGCGTCACAAACTATTCCTTGTTCGCCTCAACCTGAATAGTAAGCAGGATATTGTCACCCAGTGCCGGCACGCCGTATGTCATACCGAATGCTGAGCGTTTCAGCGTGCCGCTCACTTCGGCACCGCATGATTCCTTCTTTGACACCGGATGCATGCCGCACTTCACCTTCGCTACGCGGAAGGTCATCGGTTTCGTAACGCCGTGCATCGTGAAATCGCCGGAAACCGACACCGGTTTTCCGCCCTCGAATTTCATCGATTTAGACTTGAACGTAAGTGAGGGAAACTTTTCGACGTCGAAAAAATCTGCGGTGCGCAAATGCTTTTCTAGCGCCGGATCGCCGGTCGAAATCGAATTCGCATCGACGGTAACATCAAGACTGCCTTTGCCGGCCTTGGGGTCAAGCGTCAGCGTGCCGCTAGTCTTGTTGAATTGCCCATGGTGGGTGGAAAAACCAAAGTGATTGATCTGCCAGCGTGGAAATGTGTGACTTGGGTCCAAATTGTAGGTATCTGCTGCAATGGCCTGCGCGGCAAACAAGGAGAGTGACAGTAAAGCGATGCGATATAACATGATAGGTCTCCAAAAATTGATTAGAAATGATTTGGCAATAAATCTTGAATCATGGTGTAACTGAAAAACTCAATGTAAATGGAGAGAATTTACTCGCGCGGTGAGATCGCCCGTGCTGGTGCAGGCGCGGTCGCAAAGCGGCCGCCCGGTGCAGCGATGACATGAGAACTGTCCAGCTCGCCAAGGCGATTCACGCCGAGGTGCAACATCGTCTCGACGAGTTCGGTGTGAAGAAACTTCAGCAAGCTATCGACACCCTTCGCGCCACCCAGCGCCAACGAATACATCAGCGGCCTACCGACGGCGACCGCGTTGGCACCAAGCGCAAGCGCCTTCGCCACGTCGGTGCCACGACGAATACCGCTATCGAGAATGATAGGGACCTGACCCTTCACTACATCGGCAATGCGTGGCAGCATCGTAATAGCGGCCGGTGTGCCGTCAAGTGCGCGACCACCATGATTGGATACCTGGACAGCGCTGGCACCCGCCTGAATCGCTGCAAGTGCATCTTCTGGGCGTGTCACACCCTTGACGATCACCGGCAGGCCTGTGATCTTGCGGATCATCTCGACATCGCTCCAGGATAGATTTGTCTTGAATGCGTTCGCAGTGCCGCTGGGGAAATTGCCATACGGCAGCCATGGACGCGCCTTGCCGCTGCGCACATAGGCGTCTGACGAACCCTGACCGATGGCGTCTATGGTGATGATCACACCCTTATAACCCGCGCGTGGCACGCGCTGCAGCACCTCACGCGAAATTCCCTCATCAACATTCAGATACATCTGGAACCACTTCGGTCCCGTTGAAGCTTTGGCGATGTCTTCGAGGCTGGCGGTCGATGCGCTGGAGAAGCAGGCCAGCGCACCTGACATTGCCGCGCCGCGCGCGGTAGCAACTTCGGCTTCCGGATGATGCAGGCCGTGGCTGCCGAAGGGCGTAACAATAATCGGAGTCGGTAGTTTTTCACCCAGCAGCGTCACGGAAGTATCTATCTTGTTGCGTACCACGCCACCCATGCGGTGCGGAGAAAATGCCCAGTCGTCCCAGGCATACTGATTTTCGCGCAGCGTCCACTGCTTGCCCGAACCCTGCGTCACGAAGGCATATACCGCCGCGGAATAAATCTTCTTCGCCTCGGCCTCAAGCAGGTCCGGATTGATAATATCCAGTGCCCGGTCTATACCCTTGCGCTGAAGAGCGAGCGAAGGCGAGCCGGATTCAGCCTTGAGCTGAGCGAGCGCCAAGCCGGGTGCCAGCGTAGCTGCGAGGCCGAATCCAGCTATCTTGAAAAGGTCGCGACGGGATTCGTTCGGGGCAGATGTTTCGGGTATATCGGTGTGCATAATGCTCTCCTCAGAGTGTGATGTTGTATTTGTTGGCATACAGTTTCACCAGTATGGTGGAGCATTTCTTTGTTGAAAATAGAAGGTGGTCGTCGCTGAAAACAATGAAGCACAACGAGAGCTCCCTCAGCAGTAACCTGTTTTAAAAAATGTACACGCTTGCCAAGCTTCGCTCAACTCCTCAACTGACGTTCCAAGCCATAGAGATCGACCGCTCCCCAATGATCCGAGAACAGTCCATTCTTTATTCGAAACAGGTCGGTCGAGTTCCACGTGACCTTTTTCGAGGTCGCCGCTATTCCGAGGTAGTCCCCTTTATGGGTGCCGCGCCAGATGAGATTGACGGCGACCATGTCATCACTTGCGAAAGCAACATCGTAGCTGAGCGTGATATCCGGAAAGGCTTTAATGCGTTGCGCAAGGTAGCTCTTAAATTCCTCTCTTGCCGGAATCGAGCTAGGCGCACCTACAAGCACCTGGTGGTTGCTGTATGCCGAACCAGCCGCATAAATCTGATCGAGCTTTGACAACTCGCGTGAATTGATACCCTCTACCAGTCGATCAATCAGCGCAACTCCAGGAGACGACGTAGCGCTTGCAGCCATTTTCGAAGATAAGGCCGCAATGCCGGAAGTCGCTACCAAACAGGCGTTAATAATTAGTTTTCGACGATTCATTATTTTCTCTTTTTTGAAACAGGGTTGTTCGCTCACAACATGGGCCGCGATCTGAATAAGCCAGCTCCTTATAGCGGCACTCTATATATACTCAATGGCTAATGACGAATGTCCAGTCTAGGACATGTGGGTCGATGCTGTTAGGTATAAAATAGCAGCAATCATGGTAAAAACGGGACAAGCGTAATCGATGGGCAGAAAGCCAACATCAATTGAGCAGCTCATTCCGGTTCATTACCACCCGCCTGCGGGTTATGCGCTGGATCTGGAGATATTTCCTCTGTCCGAGTTCAGGCGACGCGTCAGCGTGGAGCATCTGCGTCAGTCGCAACGCGTGGACTTCCATATGCTGTTGTACGTCACGCAAGGTCGGTGCACGCATATCGTAGATTTCGAACCGCTGGCGTGTGAGCGGGGAACCCTGCTGGTGTTGAATCCAGGGCAGATGCAGCGCTTCGACACGAAGTCGACCGATTGGGAGGGCTGGTTGGTGATATTCCGACCAGAGTTCCTGCCCGCAAGGGTGTCGACGACGGTCATCGGCCAACATAATGCTCCCCACCAGTTGGCAGACCTATCCGTGCATCGAACGCTAAGCGTGAGCGAGCAAGAAGCCGTGACTGAGGGCATCGAACGCATGGCGGCGGATGCTCGGCTCCACGCAAACGCAAACGTGCTGCACCCATTGCTGCGTCATCAACTGCTGGCCTTGCTTTTCCGCCTCCACCTTATCTGGGCCAAGGCCGAGCCAGCTGCCGCCCCCGTTCTCTTGCAGCGGTTCAGGCGCTATAGGCTCGCAGTCGAAGACGAACTCCACCACCTGCATCAGGTTGCTGACTACGCCAAACTCATCGGATGCTCGCAAAAAAGCCTTCAGCGCGCGACGCTAGATGTTGCGGGCGTGAGCGCGAAAGCATTCCTGTCGCAGAGGATCGTGCTGGAAGCGAAGCGGCTCTTGGCACACTCGGGGCAGTCGGTGTCTGACATCGCTGACAAGCTAGGATTTGATGAAGCGACAAACTTTGTGAAGTTCTTTAGGCGCGAAGCAGGTATGGCGCCGGGCGACTTCAGGCGGCAGCACACAGTGGGCTGATGCCCAAGGCCAGCGACCAGTTTGGAATCCACACTTGGCCGGCTCCGGTCTTTGGCAGCACGGAGGAGGGGCTGGAAAAGGCCATCGTCCAGGTCATCAACGCCTACAACGAATTCCTGCTGCCGAAATACTGAGGTTCGGGGAAGAGCGCGTCGGCCGACGGGACCAAGCGGGATATGTACGAGCAAAATCTACTCTCCGAATACCACACGGTAGTAATGCTATGCGTTCGAAATAGAAATCACTTTTTTATCTCGGAGACATATTTTTAGTTCTTATCACTATTCAACTTTAGGTTCGAGGACTATCTGCACCGAAAGTCATGCCCAGACATACAGACTTCGCTGGCGTTATTATTAGCGTACTTAGCGGAGTAGGAGATGTTATCGGTAACGTTCTGCAAGGAGGAGAATGTATGAGTTTCAGTACTTCTTCGGAACAAAATAAGAGAAGCGAAAAATTACGTTTTATTTCGTTCGGCTACCCAACATTTCGAGTTTTCGGTACAGTGATCTGATGAAGCTGACCTTTCAGAGTTGCTTGTTCTATACGTAAGATCTGGCAAGCATCTTCCAAGGTAGTACACTTGGCTTCTAGGTCGATATTGCGGACCTGCAGTTGCGTCCGCTCATAATCTAGGACGGCCAATTTGTTTTGAGCATCCGATAATGCATCAGATGCAACTTCAAATCGAGTGCTTAACTCAGTGGCAAGTGCAGTTTGCGTGCTTAAAGTCTGGGTCACTTTCAAGAATTCCTCTTCGAGGTGACGATATTCCGATTTGGATGATTGCAATTCTTCATCGGTTTGCTTCAACAGCGCAATTTGCTGATTCTGCTGCGTTAATACCATATCTTTGGATGCAAGCTGGCGGCGCATTTTCATTATTTCGGCTTCCAGTGTTACCTTGGCATGCTCGAATTGACGTCGTTCCTCCATGCGTTGGACGGCAATGGACTCCTGATAATGCTCAAACTGGACGCGCGTTTGGCGAAGTTGTTGCTGTAGATTGTCAATCTCGTTGCGGTGATCTTGTAGACGCAGCGCCAAGCCAGTGGCTTCGGCTTGTAACTTGGCTTCGATTACTTGCAGACCATGATAGGCAGCGCCGAGCTTTTCATGCGCATTTCGCTCCTGAGTCAGCGCCATACCTAGCGTATCCCGCTCTGTCTTAAAGATCATCACCTCATTACGGGCGGCCTCCACCTGCTCATTGAAGTTTGCCTTAGCCGATGTCAATTCGGTTAAGGCAGCATCAACCTTTTGGGCAGCTTCATGCTGGAGGTGTTCGTGCAAATTTTTGACTGCCGTGACCAGATCCGCTGGCAATCCGGTCTGCACGATAGAGACGCGCTCCTCCCGTTCGCTTTTCCAACGTTTTAACAATGGTGCAATCGTGCTTTTGCTACCAGTATTGCCCAGCGCTTCCCGTACGTTGTCGACCGTCGCATTGATGCCTCGGTCTGCCAATTGGGCGGCAACCGAAGCCACTTGAGAATAGAGTATGCCTGCGCGTGCCATAGTGGTCCTCAAATAAAGTTACGTATTACATGATACGTAATATTATTTTATATAACACTTATAATTTATAAGATATTTAATATTTTATAGATTCGATAATATAATTTATCGAGTGTTATGTTGCCGATGATTATGCTAGCCTGCGTAATGTTGAGAACAAATGCCAAAATCGAGCGACAAAACATGTCTGGCGAAAATCTCCCCGAAAATGATGGCGTCATACCAAGCGCTGTCGAAGAAATATCGTGTAACGACAGCACAGTCGCTCCGGTTAGTCTTTTGCAGCAAAAGCATCGGGAATTCCTGGCTGCTGCCACCTCCGAAAATACGCGTCGTACCTATCGGTCTGCCATTCGTCACTTCCAGAGATGGGGCGGGGCATTACCCTGCGATGAAGCGGCCATCATTCGCTATCTGCTCGATTTCTCCCAGGCGCTCAATTCCCGCACGTTGGCGCTGCGCTTGACGGCACTATCGCAGTGGCACACCCATCAAGGCTTTCTTGATCCTGCATCGACGCCGACCGTGCGCAAGACGCTGCTGGGCATCGGTCGCACCAATGGCAAGCCAAAGAAGAAGGCGAAGGCATTGCCAATCGAGGATCTGGAGCGCATCGTTGAGCACTTGGCTGGAATTGACACCATCAAGGCAAAACGCGACAACGCGCTGCTGCAAATCGGTTATTTCGGCGGGTATCGACGCAGTGAGCTTGTCGGGCTGGAAGTATCAAACATCGCTTGGGAGCACGAAGGGCTGGTGATCACGCTACCGCGCTCGAAAACAGACCAGCTCGGCCAAGGCATCACCAAAGCCATTCCATTTGGCGACGGATCATGCTGTCCTGCGACAGCATTGCGCGCCTGGCTCGATGCCACTGGTATCAGAGCTGGACCAATATTCAGGTCTATTACGAAGTGGGGTGAAATTGGCCAAGAAGCGTTGCACGAGGCCAGCGTAAATTCGGTGCTGGAAATCTGTGCAAAACTCGTAGAATTAGAATATGCCCCGCAACTTTCCAGTCACAGCCTACGGCGCGGCATGGCCACCAGCGCGCATCGCGTCGGCGCAGACTTTCAGGACATCAAACGGCAAGGCGGTTGGCGTCATGATGGAACCGTGCAGGGTTATATTGAGGAAGCGGGGCAGTTTCAGGCAAATGCCGCTGGCACACTGCTGCGACGAAAACGATTCTGAGTACATTTGACATTCCCGGCCATTATTTGTCGGTTCAGCTCTCGTCGCTGAATCCGATTGACGCATGCGTGCCGTCGCAAAAAGGCTTGTTCCGCGATGCCCCGCAGCGGCATAAGGTCACGCGGTTGCGCACTTCATATTCGAAACCATCGGCGCCGATCAATTGCACTCCGCCGCGCAACCATATCGGCCCGGAGCACCCTTTGACAGGGTCTTCAATCAGACCAATCGATGGCTCATACTTCGGCTCGATCGGTTTGCCGGTCTCGTTGTCCCAAGCCACAAGGCGCCCCGAAGGGCAGTCGCAAGTTTGGCTGACGAAATGCTTAGTTGCTGACGGGTTGTCCGTTTCGCTGACGAGATTCCACACCTGCCCAAATGGATCGCAAAAACGCGCGAACGCGCACAAGTTCTCGACGTCTGTCAATGACATCGTCGGGCCTCGTACCACTTTTGCCTGCTCAAGATACGGTTGGCGGCTCGCGGTTTCTGTGCCGTCAAATCCAGTTTTCATATGAGTGCCATCGCAAAATGGTTTGTTCCCGCTGCGGCCACAGCGGCACAGCGCGTATTGCCCCTGAGAAGGATATTTTTGCCCCTGCGTCCACTTTACCGATTCATCGTCTTTGTTGGTGCCGATGATCTTCTTACTTAGAGGTACATCTCCCGAGACGATATACGGGCCGTTTTCTGAAATTTGGATTTTCACGTCTATGGTGTTCTGTTGATTCATCTGAGATCTCCAAGTTATTAGTTCATCTCGCCCTAGTGAGGTCCAGTCCAGTTGTCATGAGTCCAGTACCACCCGCAACCTGCTGCATTTTCAGCATCTGCTCTGTGTCACTTTCTAGTTCCACTTTCAGAAGATCACCGGCGTATAAACGACAATTACCCATCAGCAGCGCTATCTCGCTCCACTGTTCGCTTTGCTTGAGCGGAAGCTTATGACCCCAATGCTTGCACAGGCTAACCATCAGGCCTTGTGCCTATTGCGCCTGAATATCTGCGCTGCTTGTTATCACTGATATAAATCCCTTTGCGTCAAGCGATGCTTTCGACGATGCCGCCTTCTACGCGCAACGCGGCACCGGTGGTTGCGCTGGCCTGAGTTGAGGCCGCATACACGCAGAGGTTAGCCACCTCTTCAGGGCTGGCAAAGCGCTGCAGCAGGGTGGAGGGGCGATTTTCCTTGAGGAACAGGGCTTCCATTTCTGACGACGACACACCGCGCTCTGCCGCCAGATCCGACATCATGGCGATCGCGCCTTCGGTGCGCGTCGGCCCCGGTAATATCGTGTTGACAGTGACGCCGGTACCCCTCAGTACTTTGGCCAAGCCACGCGACAAGCCTTGCAGCGCGGCCTTGCTGACGCCGTAGTGAACCATTTCCGTCGGTATGTTCAAGGCCGATTCACTAGAGATGAACTGGATTCGGCCCCAGCTGCGCTCGCGCATTCCCTTGGCGTAATGACGGGCCAGGCGCACACCGCTGAGTACGTTGACCTCGAAAAATTCTTCCCACAGTCCGTCATCGATTTCAAAGAACTCGCATGCGCCGTAAATACCAAGGTTGTTGACCAAGATGTCCGCCTCCGGCAGCGCGGCGATCAATGTCTGGCAGCCTTGTGCGGTGCCGGGATCGCAGACTACGCCAGTGGCATCGTCGCGACCGCTTGTTTGGTGTATTTGTGCCAGTGCAGCATCAACACGGTCTTGATCACGGCCAGCGATGACCACCCGAGCACCTGCCGTGGCAAGTCCGGTGGCGATCGCCAAGCCGATGCCACCGGTCGATCCGGTGACTAAAGCGGTTTTACCTGAAAGATTGATAATCATTGCTTACCTCTATGGTTAAGTTGCAGCTGGAATTCAGCCTAAGCGATATGCGGAAATCGTGGTTTCCATGATCTGTTCTAAATAGACACGTTGTCCGATCGAGTCATCAGCAGCGCCGGCCGTCACCAGCAGCGGGATCAGATGCTCTTCAGCGTCCTGCGGATGGCAATGTCGTGCTTGAGGCGCCTGCGTCCATTCTTGTAAAAGACTGTCGCGTTGTGCAGGAGTACTTGCCACCGCGGCGCTGAGCCATTCATCGAACTCGGCCGATATCGGCGTATAACGCGTATCGCCATATCCACGCATGTTGTGAAAACTCATGCCGCTGCCCACGATCAAGACTCCCTCATCGCGCAGTGCCGTCAATGCCCGACCGGCTTGCAAATGGCTGGCTGGATCCATATCGTGCTGCAAGGACAGCTGAATTACCGGGATATCTGCCGCAGGAAACATCAGTTTCATTGGAATGAACATGCCATGGTCGAAGCCGCGTTCGTTATCCACCTGGGCAGTCATGCCGCCTTGTTCGAGCAACTGCGTCACTTGCGCAGCCAGTGCCGGATGACCGGGAGCAGGGTAGTTCAGCTCATAGGTGTCCGGCGGAAAGCCATAGTAGTCATAGATCAGTGGTGGGCGGGCATGACCGGTAACGCTGAACTGGGGTGCTAGCCAGTGGGCGGAGATTATGACAATTGCGCGTGGCCGAGCCGGCAGCGTATCTGCGATTCCCTTGAGAAAACTCGCCATTCGATGCCAAGTATTAGGCGGATTCCAGTCCATGAAAAAACAGGGGCCGGCGCCATGGGGAATGTAGAACACCGGCATACGTACATTTTTTACGGGAATAGTGGGGTTGGGGCTGTTCATTGTTAATTCCTCATTAAATCCATGAACAAAGTATATATAAATCTCCCATGGTGTTTTTTTGCCAAAATGTCGTCCTAAGCGCTGCGCACACGGCGTGGTCTGGAATCGCCTTGGAAAAGATAAGGGCTTTCAGCAGCAGTTAGTTCGGAGCGCTACAGTGGGATGCTTATCTCACTAATTTCAATACGCAATGATATTGAATCAGAACTTCCTCTCATATTTTAGCGAGTGGTAGCATGTATCTACATGTGTAGTAATCAATTCACTTCAATACATAGGTGAAATATGATGGATATTGACTCTAAAATTTGGCACATCACGATGCCAGACAAAAATATATTTTTAGAACTTGGCTTTTCACTCGTTGAGGCCGAACGTTATCTTGCTGAATCGCAAAAGAAAATTGATGAGGAATTAAAGCTGAAGCAGCGAAAAGCTAATGACAACCCCCAAAGCAGCAGCAAGTGATTGCGCCGAAAAACTCCCGCGAAACTATCAGTATTTGAGTATTCGCACGAACGTTGCTGAGTATTCGCATTAAAGTAGCCACGCAGCCGCATTTGAAAATAGCCACTCATTTGCATTCAAAGTAGCCACCATTTCGCATCCGAAGTGCACCACATTGAGTTCGCACTAATGAGTCCGGCGTTCTTTCGCAATCTCAGCAGCGCCGAACTCCAGCCCAACGGACACGACATTTCCCCACACTTCATTACCTACAAAGCGTCTTATCCTCAGTTTCGTAGCGGGAGGTAATGTAAAAATTATCGAGAATTCGAAGCAGCATCCCCCGATTCCTTGGAAAACCTGTTGCACGGAAAAACTATATACTCTTCTCAAGGGGCGCTAAAACCAATGAGCGCTGAAACTAAGGAGTAACAGAACATGGACGTCAAGCGTAGAGATTTTGTCAAGGGGTGCGGTGCAGCGGCGTGTGTTCTGTTGCTCCCTGTTGGCGCAAGCGCCAGCACCATTGCCGCGAAAGGCAAGAAAGCGAACAACACATCGGCTGCGGATTTGCGCATAGAGAAATCTATCAAGGCGAACTTCGGTGGCGGCTTCACGGTACGGTCTCATACACAATCCGGCGCTCTGACCCGGGCCGAGATCGAAAATTTTGGCAATCGATACGCGGTCACCTCGGCAAACATGCTGGATTGGAAGATCGTTAGCTCCTCTCTGAATAACTAATTCAGGCTTTGAATCTACTGCCGTCAAATTATGAATTTTTTCTGTAGTGTGAAAATAATTCAATCTCGATGGCTGAACTGCCGTTTTAGTACCGAATAATTAAAGTCAACATGTATTGGAGTTGAACCATGTCCGAGAAAATCAAGAGCATTCGCATTCACCCTGGTATTGGCCTTGCCCGTTTAGGGAATAGTGACGAGTTTTACATCGGCCCTGAAGCACCAGGGGTCGTGGTCGATCCGGGTGGTAAAAATGGGCCGGGGCCGGATGGTGGAACCTACCGCGATAGCGGATCGCGATTGAAGCGCCAGGCGCAGCGATATCGGGTGTATGCCTATGATGCCAACGACCAGGTCGTCGCGGAGCTCACGTCTGACTCGGGTCTCGTTCAATCCCTGCGTTGGAGGGTGCATGTCCAGAACTTGAAGGCGGCAAACTATGCGTTTCAGGGTGCCTATCTGTTTGACCCGGACAAGTTGCGGAATCCGTCCATCCAGCCCGGCAAGAAGCCGAGTGAACGTGATCAGCTCATTATCAATGCAGGTGTGCATACCATCACCTCCGGACAGGCTGGACCGATTGTCATGAAGGGTGATGTCTTCACTGGTATTGAAAAAGGGTTGTTGCCTGGCGCATTGCGTTTCGAGGGTTTCACGCCGAAGGACATTACGAAAGAAGTTGAGGTCACGTATAAAGCCGCCAAGGGTATCGAGTTAGGGCAGCTTCGCCTCGATTCCCAGGATCGTCTGTTGTTCATTCCCGCGCCAGGGAAAGGCGAGTGCGTCACAACACCGAAGGTTGTGTTGTCGAACCCGAGTGAAACGATACTCCCTCCGAACGGCCCGGAGAACGGAAAAAATCCACTGACTAACCAATTTGCCTACTTCAACGTTCCGGGCTGGTGGGACGATACCTGTGGCGGTGAAATCGACGTCACGGTTACGCTCAAGGACGGCACGGTCTTGAGTACACGCGACAACGTGAAGTCGGAAAAAGATGAAGGTACGAGGAATCCAAAAGCCGGGGCATGGATAGTCACCGCTCCGCCGAAATATGCTCCCCACATGTACCACGTGGTGTCCATTCTGGATCGCGTCTACGAGGCCTTTCCTGAGGCTTACCCTTACGCTGGGAAGAAGACGAATTTCTACCGCGATGTCTATCCGGTCTTCGCCAATGCGGTTAACTACGGTTGGGTGAGTCCTGAGGCAGCGGGTGTCACGCCTGAAACAAAGAACATGGCGCATGGCCCGGGGCAGGCGGGTGGCTTGCTCAGCACTGAATACATGACGCTGCTGACTGATCCAAGCGAACAAATGAAGCCGATAAGGCAGCGGATCTATGGTCTGATGCGGCACGCTCCCGGAACGAAGGGACGACTGGTCGATTCGATGTTGCCGGCTCCTCCGCTGCGGCCAACCAGTTGGAAAAACGAAGAGTTCAAACGCCCAGAGGATGATAAAAAAATGCCTAAGCTGTGGGGTACGGGCGGCAAACCTCTGCAGAATCAGCAACTTGGCAATCAACTCCCGGACCAATTCCTGAGCTTGACCGACTTGCAGTTGAATCATCTGAAGGAATGGGCAGATGGCAACTTTGAAGTCGGCACTCCGAAAAAGCCCGTATCCCTGGAGAAGTTGCCGTTGAAAGAACAGCCGCATGCGCTCGACAGCTCGGCACTCGAACCGACTATCGGTGGCGGTTTTCACCCAGGTATTGAGTTGCCCTACCTGTTCGTCTATCGGCAGTATTTCGCCGAGGCGTTTCGGGTGGGTAAAGACAATGCGCCTGGTGCGCTTTCTGCCTATATGTCGAGTCCGTGGCAGGGCGACTTTTGGTCGTGCAACGTGGCATGGTGGCCGACGCAACGACCAGATATCGTTTTTGAATACGACCAAAAGAACAAGACCAAAACCTATAGAGAATGGTTCCGGGGATACGACGCTGATGGTGAGCCATTATCGTCCACGGATGGTTACGAACAGATGGCGTATGCCTGGCCGAAACTGGGGATGGTGCTGCCAATCAAAACCAAGGACGGCAGTTTCTTGAAAGATAAGGGCGCGACCGTATTCGTCGAACAAGAGCGTGATCCGACACTGAACCGGCCACCGGTCAAAAGGAAGTAATTCGTGCCGTCGACTCGGCACGACGGTGCCGACCAGACCGATACAGTATGGGACGTTGTTATTGTCGGTGCCGGACCGGCAGGAGCCGCAACCGCGATCACGCTGGCCAGGTTTGGCCAGCGTGTGCTGTTGGTAGAGGAAAGGGTATCTACCAGCTTCAAGTTGGGTGAATCGCTGCCGCCCACATCTATCGGTCTGGTCAAGCATTTCCTGGGAGACCTGGAAGATCCAGAACAGGATCATCCAGGTCTTTTCAGAACGGCTGGCAATGTTTCACTATGGGCGACCGAGCAGGCCGATGTCACGGACTTTTTCTTCACGCTGACAGGTTACGGCCTGTGCGTTGAACGATTGGCTTTCGATGAGGCCCTTCGGTCGAATGCGATTGCTACCGGTGCAAGCTTGCTCACAGGTGTACGCTTCGAATCCTGCGCACGTAGCGCTGACCCCTCCTTCAATTGGCAGCTGACGCTAAGCTCGGAAACACGGACGCAGCAGTATCGCGCACGCTATCTGGTCGACTGTACAGGCCGGCGGGCGGCCGTGGCTAAGTCGCTCGGTGTGCCTATCGTCGACAGCGATGATAAGTTGTTCGCCTATGCACAATGGTATTCCTTCATCGGCGAGGATGATGACCGCTATACCCGGATTGAGGCCGCGCCAAACGGCTGGTGGTATAGCAACCGCTTGCCGAGCACTGAAGGCAATGAATCTAGGCGATTGGTAGTTTTTCACTCCGACAAGGACCTGCCGGCGGCGAGAATGGCTGCGCGCTTGGAAGGTTTCGATCAGGTGCTGCAGGACTCGACGCATATCGCGCCATTGCTCAAAGCCAGGGGCTACCAAGCTTGCGGGACAATCCGAGGTGCACCAGCCAATAGCCAGCGATTACAGGACTTCTGCGGTGATGCCTGGATGGCGGTGGGCGATGCGGCGCAAGCCTATGATCCGCTGTCGTCGCAAGGCATAGACAAGGCCCTCAGGACGGCTAGTCACGCCGGACACATGATCCATTACGCGCTAACAGACTGTCCGCAGGGCACGGTAGGGGGATTGGACAAGCGCAATGAATTCGTGCATCAATACGATGAGCAACAGCGCCAACTCTGGCAAACCTACTTGTCGCAACGAGACTTCTACTATGGCATTCAACCCCGCTGGTCTGATCAGCCGTTCTGGCAACGTCGGCGGCAGGTGACGAAGACGAGCGGTTCGGGAAACTTGCCCGTAAAATCGGCCTGAGTATCAGGTTTTTTTGTGCTTGAGCCGTGACGGTGAAAGTCGCAAGAGCAGTACCGACGAAAAAAGCGCCAAGCCGGCGCTTTTTTTCGTCATCACAAGCTGATTATTTCAACGTCATGATCCATGTTGCTAGCACGCGTGCTTCTGCTTCGCTCACTTGTGCATTGGCTGGCATCGGCATGGTTCCCCATACGCCTTTACTGCCTTTCAAGATTTTTTGAGCTAGCATGTCTTCCGCGCCTTTTTGGCCCGCGTACTTCGCCGCGACATCTTTAAAGCCAGGACCCAGAATTTTGTTGTTCACTGCATGGCAAGCCATGCAGTTCTTTGCTTTCGCCAAATCGGCATTCGCCATAGCGACATTTGACACGCCAGCAGCCAGAACCAAACACATCAACAAAGAACGTTTCATATTTATCTTCCACAGGATTAGACTCCGCAATTATGCCATGTTACTTTGACGTGCGAATGAGTGGCTCTTTGACGCTAATGTAGGCGCGGCGTTGATCCTTGATATCAATCTAAATCTTGCTAAGATGGGATAGTGGCGTTCCATAAGCATGGAACTAAAGATCAGACGGAAGTGCGAAAATAAAAAGTAAGAAGATTACTTCCGGATAGGTAGGAAGATTAGTTCGGAGCGCTCTTGTTGCCGAGGACAGCGGCATTGTAAAAAATGCCTTCAATGCATTCAGCAATTTTCTTCTTCTATTTGACATAATATAAATTATACGAAACTAATCATCGCAGATTGAAACCACACAGCACCGCTTATGGTGCTTTTTTTACGTTCAACGAAAGCGGAAAAATGAGATATTCAAACACACGTTATGGTAATCCTGAAGAACTGCGCTACTACACGCAAGGCGTGCCAATTAAGGACATTGCGAAGCGTTTAACCAACAAAACAAAAGCTACTACCGAACGCATTCTCGATGATAGCGAAGCTGATTTGCTTCAAGCTGATTTACTAGAACGTTACGCAACATAGAACCGCCAGGCACTACCACATTAACAATTTCAGCATCATGCCGAGCAAGGGAATTTTGGCTATTAGTAATAGCATCCTTGATTGCGCCACACTGCTTTGGCGTGATGTTGATATCTTGAATCACCGCATCACTCTTCATTCCGATTTTTGCGCAGTCGTAATCGGTAAATGTCTTTTTACCTTTTGCATCAACACAAACCTTAACTTGCGCAGACGCAGAAACCGCAAAAAGAAACAAACAACTAGCCAGATATCGCATGCCGTATCCCTGAATTTTATTATCAGGCGATTCTATCAAAATGGAGCGACAAAAGGATTGACCGGACTTCGTCCCGGTGCCGTGGCTATTCAGATCGTTTGCGGCCCTTGTTATGGTAGAGCGCCATATCGTGCGGATTGCCCTCAGCAGCGATTGCAAGCGCTATCTGGACAGCTGACAGCATATTCCATCGACTTGGCGCAATACTTCGCCAAGTACGCGGCCAGCTTGCGCCCCCATCCTTACCGAAACCGAAGCTATTCGGCTTGCGCACATCGATTTCACCGCCCGTTTTACCATCTTTGGTGACGCCAAGCACAGAGCGCAAGATAGAACATATCAGCTGATAGCGCATCTTTTCAAAATCCAAAACGATGTAGTCACATCCGCTAAAAAATAGAAAAATATTTGCTCTGGATCCAAAAACCGGAATGAATTTGCGCAATTATTTATTGTCCAATTCACATAAGTTACCTGTCTGCAAATTGCTACAACGCCAGTGTGACTGTACTGATGCTCCGCTATCAGCAAAGGAGATCGACATGTGGATCTTGCTCTTACTGCCGTTTATCGGCCTGTTGTGGTTGCCGTTCTATAACCACGAGTTCCCTACTCTCTTCGGCTTTCCATTCTTTTACTGGTATCAACTGGCGTGGGTACCAATCACTTCTCTGTTGATCTGGATAGTGTATCGCCACGGTAAACGCAGGGGAGATGAATGATGAAAACCCAAATTGATTGGATGGCGCTGGGCGTCTTCATCTTTTTCTTTGCGCTGGTAACGGTAATGGGCTTTGCCGCCTCGCGCTGGCAAAGCGGTGGCACCCACAAAGGGGCGCACCTGGATGAATGGGGCCTGGGCGGGCGCAACTTCGGCACATGGATTACCTGGTTTCTGGTCGGCGGTGATTTCTATACCGCCTACACTGTGATCGCCGTACCGGCGCTGGTGTATGCGGTCGGTGCTTATGGCTTCTTCGCACTACCTTATACAATCATCGTGTATCCAATCGTGTTCGCCATCATGCCGAAACTGTGGCATGCAGCACATCGCGCCGGGCATGTAACGGCTGGCGACGTGGTGTACGGTCGCTATAGCTCACGTACGCTGGAATTCGCGGTTGCTCTCACCGGTGTGATCGCCACCATGCCGTACATCGCCCTGCAACTGGTCGGTATGGAAGTGGTTATCAAGGCGCTCGGCCTGACGGGCGAACTGCCTTTGGCGGCGGCGTTCATCATTCTGGCTCTCTACACTTATTCAGCAGGGTTGCGTGCACCAGCCCTGATTGCCTTCGTTAAGGATTTGATGATTTACATCGTCGTACTGGTGGCAATCGTGCTGGTGCCGATGAGACTCGGCGGCTACAGTGCGGTGTTCTCTTCGGCCGGTGCAGCATTCGCAGCCAAAGGTGGTGCCACCGGACTTTTCCTGCAACCGCAACAGATTCTGCCGTTTGCGACTCTGGCGCTAGGCTCTGCAATGGCTGCGTTCATGTATCCACATACGCTGACGGGGATTTTTGCAGCAAGAAGCGCTGACACGATCAGAAAGAATGCCGTATTTCTGCCGGCCTATACTGTGCTGCTTGGCCTGATTGCCTTACTCGGCTTCATGGGACATGCAGCCGGAATCAAGATCACAAACAACAATGACGTAGTGCCAGCGCTGTTCAATGCATTGTTCCCAAGCTGGTTCACTGGTTTTGCCTTCGCAGCCATTGCGATCGGGGCACTGGTGCCGGCAGCAGTGATGTCGATCGGCGCTTCCAACCTGTTTACACGCAACTTCTGGAAACCTTATGTGAATCCGGAGATTACGCCGGCTGGCGAACAGCAGGTGGCCAAAATCGTGTCGCTGGTGGTCAAAGTCGGCGCTCTGATCTTCATCCTGTTCCTGCCGACCCAGTTCGCCCTCGACCTGCAATTGCTGGGTGGTGTATGGATACTGCAGACCTTCCCTGCCGTCGTGTTCGGCCTGTTCTTCGGCTGGTTCCGCGCCCCTGCGCTGTTGGCAGGATGGGCGGTCGGCATGGCCGGCGGTAGCTGGCTGGCGTTTTCCGATGGCATCAAACCTGTGCATACATTGATGTTGGGCGGCTCCGGCTATACGATCTACACGGGCTTGCTGGCATTGGTACTGAATATTGCCGTGGCTGTCGCAGTGCAATTGGTGCTGGGTGAGCGCGGTGCACAAAAACCGGTACTGGATAGGCCTGCGCACTGAATCGCCCATCTTTGTCATCATTGAATAAAAGGGCTTGAATCGAGATGACTCAAGCCCTTTTAGCAACTGGCCGATGAAAAGCCGGATCTATAAAAAAGATCGGTGGCCAGTTGTGTGTAGGCCCATGGACTGACATGAAGTATGATTGCGGCGGCTAAAAATATCTTTTGAAATATACGTTCCGGCTAGACGTGCGATACAGAAAATACTGATGAAATCCAAAAACGTCTACAACTTGCGTGCAATCCTTGCTCCTCACTTTTCCTCAACCGGATTGCTCGTTCAAGAGAATGCAACTGACCAACGATGCCTGCTGGGGTTTTTAGACGCGGTTTTGCGCGGTATTGGGCAAGTAATGTTGCAGAACAATAGTTATGCTGGCGTTCTCTTTCTGGCAGGGATTTTTTATAATTCCACGCTTTTCGGATGGGCCGCATTGCTTGGCGCAACGATAAGTACCGCAACCGCGATGCTGCTGGGCGTTAGTCGCGCTCGCATAGGTGCCGGCCTTTTCGGCTTTAACGGCGCACTGGTTGCCATCGCTTTACTGTATTTTCTTGAGCCTACTATTGTCACCGGTGCTTATGTTGTTCTGGCCGCCGCGTGTTCAACCATTGTGATGGCGGCGCTGCTGAATCTTTTTGAGAGCAGGAAAATCCCTGTCCTTACGGCACCGTTTGTTTTTACGACGCTTTTCTTTGTGATGGCGTGCGCACGTTTGGGGCGTTTGCATTCGACCGGCAATCTGCCTACCGCAGGGCTACCAAAAACCGCCATCATTGAAGGTGTAGTCAGCGCATCGACATTTGCAGAGGGACTTTTTAACGGTATTGCCCAGGTCTTTTTTCAGGGTAATGTCGTCACTGGCATCCTGTTTGCAATCGGGCTACTGATCAGTTCCAGAGTGGCATGTGCGGCGGCGCTGATCGGCTCATTGACGGGATTAATCGTCGCTTGGGGCATGGGCGCTGCCGAACCGGCCATTCGTTCCGGCGCCTTCGGATTCAATTCCGTGCTTACGGCAATTGCGATGATGAGCGTCTTTTATGTACTGAATGTCAGCTCGGCACTGTATGGGCTGCTCGCCATGATCACGACGGCAGTGATGTTTGCTGCAGTGTCTGCCGCCCTGGAACCGTTGGGAATGCCGGCACTGACAGCTCCTTTTGTCATTGTCGTCTGGATTTTTGTGTTGGCAGGCCCGCTTTTCCCGAAACTTCAAACTGCATAGATGTATGAATTGCTTAGGTAGTCGCCGCTTGCCTAAGCAATTCTTCAATCGGATTACATCGTCTCAGTTAAAAAACTGCGGTCGGCTTCGTTCAAGAAATTACTTCGGCATCTCAAATCTTGTCGCCCTCTCCTATCTGATTCGCATCGACTGGCTCTGCGGCCAGAATTCGCGACAAACGGCTTGAAACGTGACACAGTTGATCAAGAACGCGCAGGCGCCGCTCGGCTGTGCGCCGCCATGATGCCAGACATCCGCGCGCGGGCTTCCACCGTCACCAGTTCCACACTCGTTCATTTGATTTGATATACATCAATTTTCTTTCCGCGATATCCGTCACTATTGGCGTATGGTTGAGTTTATTGAGGTGTTTCAGCCGACGTTCTGATTTCCGTGCAACAACCAGGAAGCAATCATGAATATCAAATACCCTGAACGTATCGCCCGCATCATCGTCGGACTCTGCTTGTTGAGCGCAATATTTTTTCTCGAAAGCAACTGGCGCTGGATAGGGTTGATCGGTTTAATTCCGCTGATTACAGGCAGCATCGGCTGGTGCCCCGCCTACTCCGTGCTTGACCGCTTGCAACGTGCCGCAGACAAGACACCATAAAGAAAATGGAGACGCGATGGCTTACAAGACTATCCTCGTGCATGTCGATCACTCGCCGCAATCTGCGGACCGTATTCGGATTGCCGCTGACATCGCACTTGCTGAAAACGCCCATCTGATCGGCACCGCGATGACGGGTATTTCCCGTTTTCTTTATGAAGATCACAGCATTCTTGTTGAGTCCCGTATCGAGATGCTTTGCGAACGGGCGAATCAGTCACTGATCGATTTCGAGGCCATCGTCAAACAGATCGGCGTCCCTTCTTATGAAAAAAGATTGATCAATGACGATCCTGCAGAAGGTCTTGTGCTGCAGGCTCGTTACAGCGACCTTGTAGTCATCAGCCAAAAGAATTTCAACGAATTCGACCCCAGCCTTGTCTCAAACCTGCCCGAATACGTGACCCTTCAATCCGTGCGTCCTATTCTGATTGTTCCTTATGAATCACAATCACGTTTGATAGCGAACCGGATATTGATAGCATGGGACGGCAGCATGTCTTCGACCAGGGCAATCAGCAATGCGCTGCCGCTACTCAAGCGTGCACAAGATGTCACTGTGGTGGTATTCAATCCTGCTGCGCAGCTAGACGTGCACGGTGAGCTGCCTGGCGCCGACATCGCCCTGTATCTTGCACGACATGGCGTCAAGGTAGATGTATTGCCGCAGGAGAACGAGAGCAACATCGGCAGCGCACTGATGGCGCTGGCGTCCGATCAGGGCTACGATTTTGTCGTGATGGGCGGTTACGGCCACGCACGCTTACGGGAAATCATATTGGGCGGCGTTACACTGACTGTATTGGGTCAGATGAGCGTCCCGATACTGATGTCGCATTAGAACGAGACCGACTTCCATCGCTTTAACAACCAACCGGGACACAAAAAATGAGAATTCTGCTGACTGTTGATGGCTCTATCTATACCAAAAAAGCGGTTAAATATCTGGCTTCGCATCTGGCATTCTTCAAGGAGATGCCGGAACTGCACCTGTTGCACGTCAAGGCACCCATTCCAGCTGGCCTGGCAGTTCATCGAGCGCGCGCCCTGCTCGGTAACAACGCTGTGGATAGTTACTACAAGGATGAATCGGAAAAGGCATTAGCCGTTGCCGAAAAAGCGCTGAGCAAGAAAGGCATTCCTTTCAAGTCCAGTTACAAGGTAGGCGAGATCACGGATGAAATCCGTAAGTATGCATCCAAGAACAAGATAGACCTGATCGTCATGGGTTCGCATGGGCATGGCGCGCTGGCTGGGGCAATCATGGGGTCGGTGGCGACCAAGATCATGGCATCAACCGACATACCGGTGCTGATCGTTCGCTAAACCGCCGCACAATCCACGACTTGCCCTTCAGGGCAACTCGACTTCTTCAAGATACTCGGGGACACGGCACGGCCAGTGTAGTGTTTCCTCGATACTCTTGCGCAAGGCATCTGCTGCATCCGGTTCGCCATGCGTAATAAACGTTTGTTTAGGTGGAGCAGAGAAATGGGAGAGCCAGCCGATAATTTCTCCCCGGTCCGCATGCGCCGACAAATTATCAATCTGCTTTACCTCTGCGCGTAGCGGCACATACTCTCCATGAATCTTGATGGCATCCACGCCCGCGATCATAAATGAATGTAATACATCAGCTCCTGCGCACGACCCAATCAAATACTTCGAGCCGGTAACTGTTCCGGTGCCACCGAGGAATTTGATACGCATATGTTTCCTTCGCTGGATAACGTAGCAGGAATCAGACAATGCCACCATCGTGTTGAAGCCAAACGACTTTTCTCTTAATAAAACTTATGATGGATCAAAAGAGCGGGAAATTCTTCAAGAAAAACGACGGAATCCGCATAAAATCAATATGCATCTTCAAGCAGATCAGCGCAAGAATGAATTGGCATTCAATGCGCGCAGCGACCAATGCACCAGCGATCGCTAATCACGTAAAACCCGTATTTTTAACAAACCCATAACAGCGACTTTGTCATATTCGCTGCCCAACGGATTGAAAGCAGGCCGGTAATGAAATGGAAAAATACGATAGACGGATACGGTTCGGTCCCTGTCGCTTTGCACTGGTTGACTGCCATACTGATAATCATCGCCTACGCAACGATGGAACTGCATGACTTGGCAGAGCGTGGCACGCCGCTACGGCAATCGATGAAAACATGGCACTACATGGCGGGGATATCCGTATTCGCGCTGACATGGTTACGTCTATCGGTACGCCTGGCCGGCGCCACACCGCAGATACTGCCGACACCGCCGCGCATTCAAACCAGACTGGCAAGCATCGTGAAAATCACGCTGTACTGCCTGATGCTCGGCTTGCCTTTGCTTGGCTGGCTGACCCTCAACGGCAAAGGACGTGAAGTCGAATATTTTGGCTATGTGCTGCCCACACTGATCGGGAAAAATCCTGCGCTCGCCGACCTTTTCAAGAAAGTGCATGAAACGCTGGCGAACACAGCTTATTTCGTGATCGGCTTGCATACGCTGGCAGCTCTCTACCATCACTACTTCAGACGGGATTCGACGATGCGGATGATGTGGTTCCGCCGTTGAAGGCGGGTGTTTGAATATCTCTGCGTCTGGGTGCCGCCCTCTCCTTGTCGATATGCAGGCAGAAAAAACCATAGGCGTCTAAAAAAAATCCCATCCGTCTTCGCAATATACTGCGGATGACATATTAAATTTCAGGAAATTGCCTCATGAATGCTTCTGACACGCCATACAGTCCGCTCCACGATCACGTTTTCGATCGCGGCAATCCGGTTGGAGAAAAGAAGACCGCCCTCGCATTGGTGCTCACGACGATCATGATGATTGCCGAAATCATCAGCGGTTACGCATACAATTCGATGGCATTGCTGGCGGATGGCTGGCATATGAGTTCGCATACGCTCGCACTTGGCCTGTCCGTGCTGGCTTATGTGCTGGCGCGACGTTACGCTCATGATTCGCGCTTTGCATTCGGCACCTGGAAAATCGAAATACTAGGCGGTTACACCAGTGCAATCCTGCTGATTCTGGTTGCAGGCCTGATGCTCTACCAATCCATAGAGCGCCTGCTGCATCCATCCGCTGTTTTCTATGATCAGGCCATCGTTATCGCAAGCATCGGCTTGCTGATCAACCTGGCCTGCGCTTATCTGCTGAAAGACGACCATCACCACCATCATGAACATGAGCATCATCATGCGCATGACACCCATCACCACGATTTGAATTTGCGCTCAGCCTATATGCATGTGATTGCAGATGCGGCGACTTCTGTCTTGGCAATTATTGCCCTGTTCGGTGGAAAATTATGGGGCGCGAGCTGGCTGGATCCATTGATGGGTATAGTCGGTTCCGTGCTCGTGTCGGTCTGGGCCTATGGCTTGATCCGGGATAGCAGCCGCATTCTTCTCGATGCGGAAATGAATGCGCCAGTCGTGATGGAAATCCGGGAAGTAATCGCCGCAAGCCCTGTTGCAGCCCGCATTTGCGACTTGCACGTATGGCGCGTAGGAAAGGATAAATATGCATGCATATTGAGTCTTGCGACTACCGAAGACGTCAGCCCGGAATATTTCCGCAGCCAACTGGCTGTACACGAAGAACTGGCCCACATCACAATCGAAATTCATCGGGTTTAACAAGCCCAGAAGCAAAAAAAAACACCTCCATGAACGGAGGTGTTTTTGATGATGCCCTTGATTCGACGCAGCTTAGCGGCCGGTAGAATCGCTATGGCGGCTGGCCTCGAACAGGAACCATGTACGCTGTTCCGTTTCATCGATCCAGACTTCAATCAGGCTGGTAGTGCCGATATCGTGATGCTCATCGCAGACGCTATGGGCTTCACGCAGACGCGCGCACAGTATTTTATTGTCTTCGCGCAGTTCAGCCAGCATGTCGTTTGGCTCTACATAATCCGCATCGTTGTCGAGTATGCGCTGGAGACGGGCAATGTGACCAATCGAGCGGAGCGTCGTGCCACCTACCTTGCGTATGCGTTCGGCGATCAAATCGGTCATTGCATAAATCTGTACCGCCTGATCGTCCAGCAGCAAATGGTAATCGCGAAAATGCGGTCCGCTCATATGCCAGTGGAAATTCTTGGTCTTCAGATAAAGGGCAAAGACATCTGCCAGTACGCCGTTCATGGCGCCGGTAATATCCTTGGTTGCTTTGGCATTCAGGTCGCTAGGTGTGATCAGCGGGGCAATCTGCCTGCGTTTCACATCTGATTTTTTAGCAACGGCTTTTTTCATCTTTTGCTCCTTGCATAAGTAAATATTACTGACTGAAATCGGAGTCACATCAAAACATGCCTTGCAAGCATACTGCCAAACCATGAACACTGCATCAGACGGCAGACATTACTGAGCACATGATTTCATCGGTTCGCTGGTTTATTCAGGAAAAAATTGACTGCCAGATCGACTATTGGCGGCTGAATGGAATGATTACCGTTGAATTCCAGATAGGTGACATCGTAACCGGCAGCCTTCATCTTTTGTGCATTCGGACGCCCGCTGGTTTCAATCGGCAATTGTTCATCAGACAGACCATGGGTAATGAATATATGCGGAGCGCCTTCTTGCATGAAGACCGACATGAAGCCGCCGGAAAACACGACCACATGGGTCACCAGATCGCCATTTGTAAGACCGATGGACATCGCATAGCTGCCGCCATCCGAGAATCCGGCAAAACAGAAACGGTCGGGGTCGATAAAATAATGCTCGGCGACTTTGGCTAACGCAGTATTGAGTCGCTGCAGGTCCGGACCGTTACCACCGATGACGATATCCCAGGTCGGATATATCGACTGCGGCACCATTAACAGAAACTGATTCTGCTCGGCATGCTGCTCCAGAAAGTGTGCAACTTTTTCCGCACTGCCGCCGCCGCCATGGAACAGAACCATTAAAGGAACTGCAACCTCTTCTTCCAGTCCCTTGGGAACATACAGGAAGGTATCGCGTTCTTCGGCTATGCCGAGCGAATGGCGGCCGGGTTGCAAAGGTGGTTTTATAGGTTGTGTGTGGGCAAAGGAAAGCCGGCCCATAAGTGAAGGATCGATCATGGCCCTATCTTACCTTTTTCAGTCGCGCTTGAGAAGCCGTAGCGAGGCGTAAGGAACGGAAGACGCGATTTTCACGACTGTTAAACTGCAAAGAAAACCGTCCGCTTGCCACGCACTTGCTTTGATCTTCGGTGGAGACAAGAACACCTCATCTGCATTACGCAAGACGAGGTGTCGGAAGCATCGATGAATTTACTGGAAGCTGCGCTGGGCAGGCGGCGTCCATTGATACAACCAGGTTTCCGACAAGGTTTGCCCATCCGCACTCAGATAAAGCCGCAGATCGATAGGCCCCTGAATATTGTCCGCAACTTTCAGATCGAATATAGCGCGATAGCCTTTCACGTCGTCCAGTGGGCGGGCAGAAGTGATTTCTATCGTCCCTTGCGTGGCGCTGATGACAGGCTCCACCTTGACGTTTTTTCCCAGCAGCGCCAGATCGCCGCCGACAAAATCGACCGCAAAACGCCATGAGAAATAAGTCCGTTTCTTGCCAACCACACCGCCTATGCCGGTGCGCGTCGCTGTCACTGTCGCTGTCTGCGGCAGCGCCGGCATTTTGCTGCCCCAGTGCAGCTTGTAGCCGAACAATAATTCCTGCCCCGGTTGCGGCGTGGCCCCCGGGTTCCAGAAAGCGACGATATTGTCGAAGGTTTCATCGACGGTTGGAATCTCTACCAGCTGGACAGAACCCTTTCCCCAGCCGGATTTGGGTTCCACCCACAAGCTTGGACGGCGTTCGTAAAACACCCCGTCGTCCTGATAGTGATCGAAATTACGATCACGCTGCATCAAACCGAAACCACGCGGGCCTTCATCGACATAGGCATTGAAGCGCAGGTTTTCAGGATTCACCAGCGGACGCCAGATCCATTCTCCCTTGCCTGAGTACATCGCCAAACCGTCGGAGTCATGAATTTCAGGGCGCCAATCGTTGTTGATGCGGCGGTCGTTTTCAGCGGTAAGAAACATGCTGGTCAAGGGAGCGATGCCCATGCGTTCAATCGTCTTGCGCGGATAGAGCGCGAGATCGATATCCATCAACAGCGTTGCGCCTGGCATGATCTCGAAGCGATAGGCGCCGGCGATGCTGGGCGAATCGAGCAAGGCATACACCACCAGCTTGCTCGATTGCAGCGCCGGACGTTCCAGCCAGAACTCGGTAAAGCGCGGAAATTCTTCCGGCCGTTCCATACCGCAGTCTATGGCCAGACCGCGCGCCGATAAACCGTATTGCCAATCGCCGCCCACTGCCCTGAAATAACTGGCGCCCAGAAATGCGGCCACATCGCGCACCAGATCAGTGTGAAAATTTACCCGGAAGCCGGCAAAACCAAGATCCTTGGGCAGATCAGAACCTTTCAGTCCGCTTTTCCCGTAATTGAACATGGCCGGATCGTAAGCCAGCTCGCGTGCCTTGCCGTCTTCAAGCTCGTGGATTTTGACCGATTGCGTGGCATACATGCCGAGATGAAAAAATTTGGCCTGAAAGCGCAACTTGTCCCCGGCCCACAAAGCATGGTCGTCGCGATAGGCTATCGACTGATGTTGATCCCAATCAAGTGCTTTGACTGCAGCCGGCACTTCTGTGGCCGGCAAATGGTAAGGCTGGCCGGCCAGTGCGCGGGCACGCCCTTTCAACCATGCATAGTCGAAAGGCACGGCCTTGCCCAGCGTTTTCAATTTTGCGGGAGCGTTTCCTGCTGCATATAACTGCGGTGCGGAAAAACCAGCCAACGCAAGCGCAGCGGATGCTTTGAGTAAATCACGACGTTGCATCAGACTCCTTTATTTAATTGCGGCAAGTGCCAAAGCCTTTTGGCATAGCCAGACCGATAACGTTCAATTTACTTGGCTTCCATGCGTGCAACGTGAAGCATGCAATGCTGGCACCTTGTACCCATCATAAAAAAGCCATCAATTTAATATAAATTAATTATATTAATCATGTAGTTATAAGATTAAATTAAAGTTATATATTAATGTTAAATCGGCTTCCGTATTTGCCCGTGCCGGCAGATGGGCGACAAGCTGCCTTATGTTCGCTATCATTAGGGGTTCACCCACTGTATGAAAAAGGAAGTAGCAATGAGCGACACGAATACCGATCCAGCAGTACAGCCGGAAACCCTGACCAAAAGCGAAGTAGCCTCATTCTGCCGCCATCTGGGCCGTAGTCTGAAAGGCATCACCAGTAACGACCCGGCACTCGCTGCACACTTGATGCGCGAATCGGAATATCTGGAAAACAACCACTTCAGCGCCGCCGCCGAGATGTTTGCGACGGTAGCCGCGATTCTGGATCCGAATCCGCCTAAAAGAGACGCGTCCTAATCAGTAAGGTGGGAGTGCCGTCTTCCATCCAAGCCAAAAGCGGATGCGGCGCGGCATGCAGATCGTTCTTTTACCGATCTGCATGCCGAATTTCAAACATGCAGACAGTTCATGCTTGATCGATAGTCATCGCTTACAAAAAATATTTCGTCTGCGACACGATAACCACATACATCATCGATAAACGACGCTATGATCAGCGCCCGAAGCAAAAATTTTCGAGCGCATATGATCCGGTCCTTTTTTCTCGCATTCCTCTTCGCACTGAGCACATCTGCATCAGCCATGTCGTTGGGCTCCAAGCATGCGATCGTCATCGACGAGGCGACCGGCAAAATACTGTTTGAGAAAAATTCCAGTGATATCGTACCGATTGCCTCACTGACCAAGCTGATGACGGCGATGGTTGTACTCGATGCCCGTCTGGACATGCATGAGCACATCATGATCACCGACGACGATGTGGATACCCTCAAATTCAGTTCATCCCGTGTGCCGGTAGGCAGCATGTTGACGCGTAATACCCTGCTGGAACTTGCCCTGATGTCGTCCGACAATCGTGCCGCACATGCGCTGGCGCGCACCTATCCGGGCGGCATTGAACACTTCAGGCTGGCGGCACGCAACAAGGCGCATGCCTTGTCGTTACGCCGCACGAATATCGAAGAGCCAACCGGCCTTTCCCCTTACAACACATCGACCGCGAGCGATCTGGCCAAGCTGGCGATGGCTGCTGCACGCTATCCGGAAATTGAAAGAATCACCACCTCGGCAGGCGATTTGATCGATCTGGGCAGTTCGGCACGCCGCTATCACAACACCAACAAACTGGTGGGCGACAAGAACTGGACGATTTCCCTGTCCAAAACAGGTTATACGCAGGAGGCCGGCCGTTGCATCATCATGCGCGTACGAACCTCAGGGCGCGATGCCATCATGGTGTTATTGAATGCGCGTGCCAGCGCAAATCGGACTGCCGATGCCGTCAGCCTGCATCGCTTCCTGATGACAGGACATGCTCAACCGGTCATGGCTGGTTTGAATTTGAAATAATAATGCGCGCTACCAGGCGCATGCATTCCGCCTCGAGCTATCGATCGCCGAATCGGATCTTCAGATATGCCGCTGAAATTCCAGTGGTTTGATTTCTTTCGCGGCTTCGGCCTGCACTTCCGGATTGGATGCGCAACTGGAGCAACTGCTGCATCCACTGCCGCAACCACCGCCTGAAGATTCGCCCGGCTGCAGAAATCCACCAAGCTTGCGCAACAACACAGAACGCGATGGCTGGTTCAGCGCGGTCGCCAGCGCCAATTGCCTGCCGCGCATCCACTTGGGCAGCAACTTGCGCAACACGTACAGTCCGCTGATCAGCACTACCGCGCCGATAATCACATCTTGTACAAGTCCGTAGATCGTCATGTGAGCGCCTTCGTGATTTGGTACGTCAGGAACGCAGCCAGATAAGCCAGGCCGAACAGATAGCCTGCAGAAACCGCCACTACCCGCCAGGAATTCGTTTCACGCCGAATCACCGCCAGCGTCGACATGCACTGCGGCGCAAACACATACCAGGCCAGCAATGCCAGTGCAGTCGCCAGCGACCATTGCGCGGCAATCACCGGCCCCAGTTGCGCCGCCACTGCATCTTCGCTGCCCGACATTGCGTACACGGTGCCCAAAGCCGAGACGGCTACTTCACGCGCCGCTAGGCCTGGAATCAATGCAATGCAGATTTGCCAGTTGAAACCGACGGGCGCAAACACGTGCTCCAGCAGACGGCCTATCTGGCCGGCCAGACTGTAATCGATGGCCGGCAACGTTGCACCTTCTGGCGGCCCCGGAAATGTCGAAAGAAACCACAACAGCACGGTCAGCGACAGGATGATGGTCGTCACGCGGCGCAGGAAAATCAGCGCTCTTTCCCACAGGCCGATAGCGATATTGCGCACGCCCGGCAAACGGTAGGATGGCAACTCCATCAGCAAGGCATGTTCGCTTTTATCCTTGCGCATGCGCTTGATCACCCACGCCACGGCAAATGCACTGACGATGCCGGCTACGTACAACACGAACAAAACGATGCCTTGCAGATTGAAGATATTCCATACCGTCGTGGCGGGAATGAATGCCGCAATCAGCAAGGTATAAACAGGCAAACGTGCCGAACAGGTCATCAGCGGCGCCACCAGTATAGTCGTCAGACGGTCACGCGGGTCTTGAATACTGCGCGTCGCCATGATGCCGGGAATGGCGCAGGCAAAGCTGGATAGCAAGGGAATGAACGAGCGCCCGGTCAAACCGGCCTTGAACATCATCCTGTCGAGCAGGAAGGCGGCACGCGGCAGGTAGCCGGATTCTTCCAGCACCAGTATGAAGAGAAACAGAATCAGAATTTGCGGCAGAAACACCAGCACCGCACCCAGCCCGGCGAAAATGCCATCGACAATCAGACTGCGCAACAAGCCGTCCGGCAGCGTCGATGCAAACCATTGGCCAACAATGGTCACACCTTCGGTAATGCCATTCATCAGCGGCTCAGCCCAGGAAAACACGGCCTGAAAAATGAAGAACATCACCGCTGCCAGTATCGCCAGGCCGAATACCGGATGCAGGACCCAGCGATCGATCATCTCATCGTTCATCGCGGTTGCACGCGGCATGGTGACGGCAGCAGCCAGTATTTTGCGCACCTGTGCATGCAGATCAGCGGCATTTCCCTCTGTTGCCGGCACGGCTTCCGGCAATGCCATGCCATCGAGATGGGCTACCAGCGCTTTTGCACCATCGCTGCGTATCGCCACTGTTTCGATCACATCCATGCCGAGCTGGCGCTGCAGTTCTTCACGATCGATGCTGATGCCACGCTTGCGCGCCGCATCCATCATGTTCAAGGCAAGCACCATCGGCCGCCCGAGCCGCTGTACTTCCAGCACGAAGCGCAAATGCAAACGCAGATTGGTCGCGTCCGCCACGCAGACGATCAACTCCGGCAATGCTTCGCCGGCGATGCGCCCAAGGCAGATATCGCGCGTAATCACTTCATCCGGACTGGTGGCATCCAGGCTGTAGGCGCCTGGCAGATCCAGCAGGTTGAATACGCGACCGGATGGCGCAGTGAAGCGTCCTTCCTTGCGTTCAACCGTCACGCCGGCATAGTTTGCGACCTTCTGGCGACTGCCCGTCAGCTGATTGAACAAGGCAGTCTTGCCGCAGTTGGGATTGCCGACCAGCGCGATACGTGAAATAGACATGGGATGAAAGTTAGCTGGCAAGGTGGATGTGCACACGTTGCGCTTCCGAACGGCGCAAGGCGAAACGTGTAAAGCCGATCTGCACTAATAAAGGATCGGCGCCTATCAGCCCGCGGGCCACGATACGAACCGGCTCGCCCGAGACAAAGCCGAGTTCGCGCAAACGCTTGGCAATCGGATCATCGCCGGTCATATCTGCCACTTCGTCAACGACGGCAGAAGTAAAGGGAAGCAATTCTGAAAGATTCACACGACGCCAATACAAATAACAATGATTCTCATTATATTCTATTTTTGTATTTGAGCACAGCGTCAGTACAAAGGAAAAAGTACGCAAGGTGCCGAAGGTGCACCCTCTCAATGCAACTGTTTTCGTCCACGGCTCGAGCGTACTAATTCCAGCGAAATTCGCTCGATTTGATTGCGGAGTTTCCGCAGTGAAAAGAATGAAACGCGTTCACCAGAAAGCTCAAGCTCCAGGTGAAGAGGCGCTTAAAAGAAGTGATGCCGCGCAGAAAAGAAGCCCGGCATTTCGCGACAAGTGCGGCTCTGCATCGCGTATCAAGCTGCGTGTTTCTTTACCCACGCGACATATTGATCCATCCAGGCTTGCAGGAATTTTTGACTGCCTGCCCCAATATTTCCATCCTGGTCGAACAAGCCCTCTTTGGCCTGAATAAATGCTTCCGGTTGCCCCAGCGTCGGCACATCCAGATAAGCGAGAATATTGCGCAAATGCTGTTGCGCAATAGCGGTACCGATGGCGCCGACCGATACACCCAGCACACCGGCCGGCTTGCCTGCCCATGCACTCTGTCCGTAGGGGCGCGATGCCTGATCGATCGCATTCTTGAGCACGCCGGGAATGGAACGATTGTATTCAGGCGTAAGGAACAGCAGGCCTTGAGAAGCCAGAATTTCAGCTTTCAGCCGTTTCACAGGTGGAGACGGATTCGCATCGTCATCCTGGTTGTAAAGCGGCAGATCGGAGATTTGCAACTGCTTGAATGAGAAATCGGATGGGGCCAGTTTTACAATGGCGTTCGCCATTTGATGGTTGAACGAATCCTTGCGCAGACTACCGACAACAACCGCGATCTGATACTTGCTCATGATGACTCCTGGTTAGAAAGAATCTTGCATTTGTGTTTGCGCTTTTTATCGCAGCATACTTCCGCTTGCCGATTATCTCACTGCGTTTTGCCGCAATCAGCTGGCATCCATCATAAACAAAAAACCGCCATGACGTTTACCATGCACAGCACACACCTGAATCACCACCGAATACACGCATGAATCCAGAACATCTATCACTGCTAGTCAGCCGCACCATGCCCTACGGAAAATACAAAGGCCGCCTGCTCGCCGATCTGCCCGGACATTATCTGGGCTGGTTTGCACGCGAAGGTTTTCCCAAGGGAGAGCTGGGCAGCCTGATCGCGCTGATGTATGAACTCGACCATAATGCACTGCGACATTTGCTCGATCCACTACGCACGCACTGATACGCCTGTGGCTATGCATCGATAAATCAGCGCCCTGCTCCGGCCGCTGGCAAACCAAGTTCAACCATATCAATCAGACGCTGGCCGATTGCTTCTGCCTGCTGTGCATCCAGCACGCGTAAAGGTCCGTCGATCAACAACATCGAAAGCCCGTGTACCGCAGACCACGCAAGAAACTCTGCGCCCGGCCGCCGCTCCGGCGCCAATACTCCGGCGGCAAGCAGCTCATCCAGCGCAGAGCTCAACAACTGAAATGGCGTCAAGCCGCTCTTGCCGGCCATTTCCGGAGTGCCAGCCTTTTGCAAATCCTCGTGCACGGAAAACGCCGTGCGAAACAAGCCCGGCTCGGCACGCGCAAAACGCATATAGCCGGTCCCCACCGCGCGCAAATGGGCGCGCGCACCGTCAGCCGCATTGCTACCCGATCCGGCAACCGCCCATTCGGCTTCAATCGCTTGTGCAAGCTGCGCCTGCGCGACGGCACAGACTGCCTGCAACAATGCGTCGCGATCGGCGAAGTGCCGGTATGCCGCATTCGGCGCGACACCAGCCTGCCTGGTCACCTCGCGCAATACCACTGCTGTCGGTCCGCCGACGCGCGCCAGTTCCGTAGCGGCATCCAGCAAGGCGCGATACAAATCGCCATGGCGATAGGTTTTTCGTTTGGGAATACTCATTTTCTTTGTCATTTTAAATGATTGTGTACACCGTACACTATTCGTAATAATATTTATGGACACTGTACACAACAACTCATTTCAAAGGAGAAACATCATGCAAACAGCCATCAGTAAAACAACTGCCGAAGCCGATGTCCGCAAAGTGATCGAGAGCTGGCAAAAGGCCGCTACAGCCAGCGACCTCAATGCCATCATGTCGCACTACGCACCGGATATCGTCGCTTTCGATGCCGTCCTCGCCTTGCAATTCAAGGGAGTAGATGCGTACACAAAGCACTGGCAAAACTGCCTGACGATGTGCTGCGGCCCGATGATTTTCAAGATGCAGGAATTGAACATTACGGCCAGCGACGACATTGCCTTCAGCCACTGCCTTAATCAATGCAGCGGCACAGACAAGGATGGGAATGAACATTCGTCGTGGATGCGTGTCACAACTGGCTACCGCAAAACAAATGGTCAATGGCGCATTGTGCACGAGCATTTTTCAGCACCGTTTGATCCAGAAAGCGGCAAGGCATTGTTTGACCTGAAACCGTAAACCGTATTCGCAACGCCAGATCATCGTCTGCCATGACAACCGCCCCTTCTGTTGAAACCCAACCAGAACCGGTACTGCCATCTATGCCGAATGATTACCGGCAAATGGTCAGGCAATTCGATCTGCTCTGGGAATCCTCTACAACAGGGCACGATCAGCAGGAAATGCAAAGATTGATCGTCCTGATTGAGTCATATGAAGACACTCTGAAAATCCGCGCATTATCCCCTCCCCCGACGGCCTCAATGGAACAGGCGCGTCATCAGTTGCAGCACCCAGGATGTTCACTTAAAGGAGAAGCACCATGAGCAACGCCAAAGTTCAATCCATTCCCGCAGGCATGCATAGCGTGACACCGCATCTGATATGCGCCGGCGCCGCAGATGCTATTGCGTTTTATATCAAGGCTTTCAATGCCGTAGAAGTATTCAGGCTGCCTGGGCCGGAAGGCAAGCTGATGCACGCACAACTACGTATCGGGGACTCGACCATCATGCTGGTCGATGAAATGCCGAATTGCGGTGCGCTTGGCCCGAAGGCGCTCAAAGGCTCACCCATCTCACTACATCTTTACGTTGAAAATGCCGACGCAGCTTTCGCACGCGCTGTTGCCGCCGGTGCAAGCGTCAAGGTCGAGCTGCAGGATATGTTCTGGGGCGACCGTTACGGCGTCGTGGAAGATCCGTTTGGGCACCAATGGTCGATTGCCACCCACATACGCGATGTAGGCCCGGAAGAAATGCAGCAGGCAATGCAAAAAATGGCAGCCTGATCGGCCCTCTTTATTTATCTTCAAAATTGATTGCAAGGAGCCATCACCATGCGATTCATGATCATTATCAGAGCCGATAAAAATACCGAAGCAGGCGTTATGCCAGACCAGAAGCTACTCACTGACATGGGTAATTTCAACGAAGAGCTGGTCAAAGCCGGCATCATGCTGGCCGGCGAAGGATTGCAGCCGAGCTGCAAAGGTGCGCGCATCCAGTTCTCCGGCGACAAACGCACCGTCATCGACGGACCATTTCCGGAGACGAAAGAGTTGATCGCCGGCTTCTGGATCTGGCAAGTAAAATCGAAAGAAGAAGCAATCGAATGGGTCAAACGCTGCCCTAACCCAACCGGTGCCAACAGCGAAATCGAAATTCGGCAGATATTCGAGGCAGAAGATTTCGGGAGCGAATTTACGCCGGAACTGCAGGAACAGGAAGAGCGCTTACGCGCACAAATTACCTCGACTCAAACCTGAACTCTGGAATAATCGGATGGCATATGACAGTATACAAGCTGTGACGGGCGCGATGCTAGGTATATACAGAACAAAGCCCCCCATTTGAAATAGTGGGGGAGCTTCGTTTACTGATGGGCTCGTCAATTTTCTAATCTCAGGCCACAATTTCCACCTTAGTTTTTCAGCTTTTCCACTATCGCCGCCAGAAAATCAAGATCATCTATCGTATTCCTGCCCGTAGGTTTTGAGCGAGCGCTTAAGGCAACAACCACTACATTTTCTTCCGGGTTGATATAAAGATATTGCCCATGAATTCCTCTGCCCATAAATGCCTGCTCATGCACCTTTCCTGCTTCAGGCTTCATGGTCCACCATTGATAGCCATACCCATTCTTGCCAGTGACACCGCTAATGGGCTTTGCTGTCGTTGCTTCGGCTATCCAGTTATCTGGAACAATTTTTTTCCCATTCACTTCTGCGCCATTGAGAATGAATTGTCCAAAGCGCGCAAAGTCACGCATGACTGCGAGAATGCCACTGCCTCCAACCTCATGACCATTTGGAGAATCCAGCCACCAATAGGCATCAGCCTGCATCCCCGCTGGAATCCACACTTTTTTGGAAAGATAGTCTGCCAGGTGCATCTTTGTTGCGGCTTGAACAATCTCACCAATCAATACCGTTTCACCTGTGCTGTAGTTAAAGTTCTTTCCCGGTTCAGAGGCTTTTGGCAGGGTTTTCAAAATATCAAAAATACCGCCCTTCTGATTGCTTGCAATTTGCAGCTCCAGCAATTTTCTTCGGTCCGAGCTTGGGTCGGTATACGTTTCGTTCCACTTCACCCCGGATGCCATCATGAGTACATCCTTGATGGAAACATCCTGATAAGCACTGCCAGCAAGTTGAGGCAAGTACTTCACTACGGGATCGTCGACACTGGTGATATAGCCATCCTTGATCGCAGCGCCAACCAAGGTGGACACAAAGGATTTTGCTACCGACATGGACATCCATCGTGTATCCGGCTTTAGTCCAAAATCATAGTGCTCATAGGCAATCTTGCCATTCTTCAGCACGAGCAAGCCAACCACCCTGTTCAAAGCAACATAATCCGGCAAATCATATTTCTTCCCCTCTGAAGTGAAAGTCAAAGAAGTTATTTGCTTGTCGCTCAAGGGCATCGGAGATGGTTTCCCCCCTGCTTTAATCACTCGCGTCGGAAAAATTTTATTGGTGTTTTGATAGGTTCGGACAGCTTTGTCCGGGTAAAGAGAGCCATCGTAGATTTCGCGAGCCGTACCAATATCAAGCTTGGTGGGCGGGCTGGCAAAGCTGTTGGAAGTAAAGGTCGTCGAAGCGACAAGTAGCGGGATTAAACCAATTAACTTTTTCACAATACATCTCCTGTCATTGTTCTTGTTTAACAATAGGTTCGTGCCGAAAATCATTCTGAAAGTTCTGCTCAGTCATTTTTAATGGTGAGTCAGAAATTCAATCAATTGCTGTAGAAAAGCCTTTGCAGCAGGCACATGAAAATGAATCCCCGCAATTAACTTTACTCTAAAAAACAACTCATAAAGTACTTCCAGGCGACTAATTTCATGCGTTTCTCAGCGAATGTTTACATTGATCAAATCGCCTTGCGCAAAGTCAGATTGATGCGATGTTCACCAAGCAAGGGATGGCTTGCCATCTTCAGCGGCAGAACCCCGTGATAGCGCAGTCTGCTTGCTCCACCCCACACCACTACATCGCCATGCGTTAAAGGAATGCGCATGGCTTTGTCTTCGCGGCTCATCCCGCCAAACAAAAATACGGCTGGGATGCCAAGCGAAACGGAGACTATGGGCTGACTGAAATCACGCTCATCTCTATCCTGATGCAGCGACATGCGCGCACCGGGATCATAGCGATTGATCAGGCAGGCATCCGGCTTGAAATCGCTGAAACCTGCATGCGCGGCAGCATCGGACGCGAGTGTGGAAAAAAGTGCGGGCATAGACGGCCACCGTTTGCCGCTGTCCGGGTCTACAGCATCGTAGCGATAGCCGGCGCGATCCGACACCCAGCCATACCTCCCGCAATTGCTCATTGCAACCGACATGCGAAAACCGCCCGGCGTGACCTGATGCCGTAACGGCGCCGCGCTGACAATCTTTTCCAGCTCCAAGAGAATATCCCCTTCCACGGGCAGCGCAAATCCGCGCAAGACGACGGCGCCCGGACACAACTCCTCGCGCCAGCTGCGCGGTTCTTCCCTATCAAACAAATTCAAATTCATGTACATATTTCTCATTCGTGCGTATCAGCTGCGTCGAGCGGCTTCGATTGCCGCGATGTCTATTTTTCCCATCTCCGTCATGGCTTCGAACGCGCGCTTGGCCGCAGTTCGATCAGGATCGGTGATCGCGGCTATCAGGGCACGCGGCGTGATCTGCCACGATACCCCCCATTTGTCCTTGCACCACCCGCATGCGCTTTCCTGTCCACCATTTCCGACAATCGCCGTCCACAAGCGGTCCGTTTCGGCCTGATTGTCGGTCGCGACCTGAAACGAGAAAGCCTCGTTGTGTTTGAGCTCCGGCCCCCCGTTCAGGCCAAGACAGGGAATGCCCATCACCGTGAACTCGACCATCAACACATCCCCTTCCTTTCCTGCAGGATAGGCGCCGGGCGCGCGATGGACCGCTCCTACCGTGCTGTCAGGGAATGTTTCGGCATAGAATTTTGCGGCGTCCAATGCGGCGCCGTCGTACCAAAGGCAAATCGTATTTTTGCTGATCATCTTGGTTCTCCTGAATGGACAGATAACAGAGGTGCCATTCGCGCATCAAGCTTTAAGCCGAAAGGCCCACCACATACGCCTTCGATTAAGTTTTTCGCAACGAGTGCCGGAAAAATCGCCGTGCCGCTGATTTTATGTCAGCTATCAGCCTTGAATTCAAGCACTCGATGCAGCACTACCTACCGTGTCAGCAAGTGTCACTCGTCATTTCCCTGTCGCCATCTGTATGAACAAGACGTAAAAAAGCCCGCGCAAGCGGGCTTTTTTACGATCAGGTGTAGCTTTATTCGATTACTTGTTAACCAATGCACGTGGTTGCAACAAGGCGAGTCCGGCACCTATCACCAAGGCGCCAGCAACAAAATACATGCCTGCGTTGGTGCTGCCAGTCACGTCTTTCAACCAGCCGACGATGGACGGGCTGACGAAACCGGCCAGATTGCCGACCGAGTTGATCAAACCGATGCCGGCAGCAGCGGCAGCGCCGCTGAGGATGGCACTTGGGTAAGTCCAGAATACCGGCATCGTCGACAGCATGCCTGCAGTACCGAGCGACAAGGCCAGCAAAGCCAGCACTACGTTATCGCCATACACTGTGCTGAGGAACAAACCGAGGCCGCCCAGCGCACTGGCAATGGCAAAATGCCAGCGACGTTCACGCATGCGATCTGCGCTACGCGCCACCAGCAAGGTAGCAATGACGCCGCAGCTGTAAGGAATAGCAGTCAGAAGACCGACATCCAGTGCATCCTTGACCCCGGATGCCTTGACTAGCGTAGGCAGATAGAAGCTGATGCCGTACAGGCCCATCATGCAGCAGAAATAAATTGCGGCCATCAACCAGACTTTAGGATTCGTGAATACACCAGCCACCGAATGCGATTTGCTTGCATCCACGCCATCATGCGCAATATTTTCTTCCAGCACCTGCTTCTCATTTTCCGACAGCCATGTCGATGCGCGTATGGTGTTAGGCAAATAGAACAGTGTGATGACGCCCAAGAGGAGCGATGGAATGGCTTCCAGCAGGAACAGCCATTGCCAGCCATACCAGCCATTGGAACCGGCAAAGTGATTCATGATCCATCCCGACAACGGGCCGCCGACTACGCCGGCAATCGGGATACCGATCATGAACAATGCATTCATCCGGCCGCGACGCGAGGACGGGAACCAGTAGGTGAGATACAGAACGATGCCAGGAAAGAAGCCAGCTTCTGCCACACCGAGCAGGAAGCGAATGACATAAAACATCGTAGGGGAAGTCACGAACATGGTCGCTGCCGACAGCACGGACCAGGTAATCATGATGCGGGCAATCCAGACCCGGGCGCCGACACGATGCATGATGATATTACTCGGTACTTCAAACAGGAAATAGCCGATGAAGAAAATACCTGCACCCAAACCATAGACGGTTTCGCTGAATTGCAGATCGTTCAACATGCTGAGCTTGGCAAAGCCCACATTGACGCGGTCGAGGTAAGCCGCAACGTAACAGATGAACAGGAAAGGTAACAACCGCAGGGTTACTTTGGCGTAAGTGCGATTTTCCAGCGACGTGCGGTCACTGATAGTGCTGAGAGGAATTGCGCTCATGGAAAAATATCTTATTCAGAATTGTCGGAACGAAGATGACTAAAGTAAACTCGTCTTCGTTTATGCCGGATGATGCATGGTCGCCAATATGGGAAGCGATGCGTTTAAACTGCTGCAAATGCTGGATTGACAGACGTTTGCGAGATGCCGGTGGAGGATAGACCGAACGAGATAAAGACCGATTTTGCCGGTTTTTTCGATGATAACCCCGGCAATTATCGCTACACATGCAAACATTTCATGCGCACATGAAAATTATGCTGCGAAGCAGCAATATTCAAGAAAAGCGTTTTCAAAGTACAAAGAATGACGCCATTCATATAGGCCATTGCTTAATAAAGCAGCTGGCAAACCATCTTTAGTCCTGCACTAAATAAACAATGCCACCCTTTCAGGTGGCATTGTTTCAATATTTTCTGTTGCATGATTGATCACGCAAGAGAAAATTACCTGCTCATCTTTCAATCTGCTCCAGCTTCCAGTACATCGCCGCCACAACCAAGCCGTATATCACGTGGGCACTCAGCGTGGTCCAGCCGCGCATGCCGGCAAACCAGGAGAAAAACTGCACCATGCCGTAAAAGTTGAAAAGATAGAGCACCGCCCCGAAGACCGCACCTGTCAGCAACACCATGCCCAGACTGGAGTCAAAACGAAACGGCACGATGATAGCCGCAAGAATCAGACTGAAAACAATACCAAGCACATAGTGCGTACACAGCGCCACAGCCACGATCATCAAATTAAAATCGGTCGACTGCAATGCATCCTGCCCCATGGTAATGGCCGCTACCATATGCGATGTTTCCCATGGATTGGCGCCCATGATAATGGTTGACCAAAGCAACTCCAGCACCATCAGCACTGCGCCTGCTGCAAAACCGGAAACCGCCGCCACCGTCCAGTCAGGACTGCGGTGTTCCCACCGATGTGAATGCATGTGAAGTTCCATAGCAGCCTCCATAAAAAACCATTCCAACCTGTTGCCAACCCTGGCAATTACCGCACAACCGACATTTTCTCTGTCATCTACAAGTACTGATTACCATCCAGCATGATTCCAACCACCCACTCTTCATCAAGGGAAAACCGGAATATGCGGTTCCTCACCACCGAATTTCATTTCGGGATGGCGTTCGGCCAGCATGTTTTCAATTTCATCGACCCGACGAGCAGGCACATCCGCGATCATCAGAATTTTCCCGTTTTCAAGAGCGGGATAAAACGCTTTCAACTGCGTGTTAGGCACTGCCGCAGCAACCATGCTCGATGCCCATCCGCCAAAAATAATACCGATGAACGTGGTCACGAGCACCGTTGCCTCTCCCAAGTCGTAATACACGATCAACAAGGCACCAAACGCTATACCGAGAAGCGCACCAACAACCATGCCGGCTGCTGCGCCATGCAAAACGTCAGTCTTCAACAGGAAACTCGCTTCCGGCATGTCCGGTGGCAACGGCGTATTGCCTGACATAAAACGCACATGTCGCTGTTCTATACGATGGAGCAACATGTCATCAAGAGTGCGGCGGGCACTTTCAATGTCCGGGAGGAAGTAATAAAGTCTATGTCTCATGACGGCTCCTTTGCTTGCCTGTGCACAATTCAGTATAGGCAATTTACTCAGACTTTCAATGTATAAGCCCGGCCCGATTTCTCTCTTCGCGGGCACGTTCACATTTCATGCTCAGCAGCACTTATCAAACTGTTGCAGACTTCATCTGGCAAGCAGCAAATCCTGACGAGGCAAAAGAAACTTCTGCACGGGAACGCGATACGCGCACGCTGCATCCAATATCACGACAACACAAGAAAGCAGAGGGAGTGATGCAAACATCCACAAAAGAAGACAACCCCGGCGCATGGTCTGACATGGAGATTGCGCAACGCATTGCGCGCGGTGATCAGTCTGCATTCGAATTCATGATGCGACGGCATAACCGTCCTTTGTACCGCACCGCGCGCAGCATTCTTAAAGACGATGCCGAGGCCGAAGATGTACTGCAGGAAGCCTATCTGCTGGCATATCGGAATATAGGAAAATTTCGCGGCGAATCTGCTTTATCCACCTGGCTGACACGCATAGTCATCAATGAAGCCATAGCAAGGTCGCGCAAAAGCAGACGCAGAGCGGAAATCATTCGACTCGATAGCGACAACACGTCGCCACTGGAATATGAAGTGGCGGAGGTCAACATGAACGAAGCAATAAACGTAGCGACAGCGGAACAACCTGAAAGCGTCGTTTTGCGGGCGGAGGCGCGCCGCATGCTAGAGCGGCAAATCGACGCCCTGCCCGACGTATTCCGCACAGTTTTCGTATTACGCGCACTGGAAGAGATGAGCGTGGATGAAGTCTCGCGCTGCCTCGACGTTCCGGAAGCCACCGTGCGCAGCCGTTTCTTTCGTGCACGCGGCATGTTGCGCGAAGCATTGGCCAGAGAAATCGATTTCGTCTACGAAGAGGCTTTTTCCTTCGATGGTGCGCGTTGCGATCGCATCGTGGCCGGCGCACTTGATCGCGTCAAGAATTTACAGGCAGACCAAGCCTGATTACGTGCAGTAACTATTCAATGGAGAAATGACATGTCCTTTTTAATTCAACCCGATGATTTCACACTGCAAGACACGCGCCGCTCCTTTCTGAGCAAATCCGGACTGCTGCTATCCGGTGCCGCCGTTGCACTTCTTGCAGGACAGGATGTGCTAGCCGCCAAAAAAGGCGGTGCCTCGACCCACGCCGACGTCAACATACTCAACACTGCGCTGGGAGCAGAGCTGGAAGCAATTGCCGCCTATCAGCTGGGCGCCGAAAGCGGTTTGCTGCAAAAACCCGTACTTGATCTGGCACTGACTTTTCAGGGGCACCACAAGGAACATGCAGACATCCTTGCCAAGACCATTGCAAAACTCGGCGGCAAGGCTGTCAATGCCAAAGAAAAATATACCTTTCCAGTGGAAAAACTGAAATCGCAAACAGATGTGTTGCGCTTTGCCGCCACGCTGGAAAAAGGCGCAGTCAGCGCCTATCTGGGCGCAGTCCCGCTGTTCGGCAATCGTGAACTGGCGCAAGCGGCTGCAAGCATCCTCGGCGATGAAGCCATGCACTGGGCGATTCTGCGCAATGCACTGGGCGAAGTGCCGGTACCTTCGGCTTTCATGTCCTGAGGGTGAACCAGCATGCGTGCATTAGCCGGTTTGATTCTGGCCGCCTGCATGGCATCGGCAGCAACAACTGCCGATGCAGCACCGGATAAAAGTGCGGCACTGGCGACGCAGGTCAAGGCCGGCGAAGCGATTTACGCTCGTTGCATGGCATGCCATGCTCTCGCTTATGATCGCACCGGCCCGCGGCATTGCGGCTTGTTCGGGCGTCGCGCCGGTAGCGTGAAGGATTTCAAGTATTCGGATGCAATGAAACATTCAAATATCGTCTGGAATGAAAAGACGCTGAATCTATTTCTCAGCAACCCGACCAAAACGGTGCCGGGAACCACGATGACGTATGCCGGAGTTACAAGTCAAAAAGAACGCAGTGACCTGATCTCTTACCTGAAACAGGCCAACACATCGCCTGAATGCAAAAAATGAAAATCCATCCTTTGCTTGATGAACATCCGTTGAACACCATGTCCGCACACGCAACAAGCGCAGCTGTGAGTGAAATGGAAGCCAATGATTTTTCAGAACGTGACTGGCGTCGGCTGCTGATTCATCTCGGTGAAAATCCGAATCGCCAGGGTTTGCAGGAAACGCCGAAACGCGTGCAAAAAGCATGGCAGCAATGGACTGCCGGCTATGCGCAAGATCCGGCCGAAATTTTGAAAGTCTTTTCGGACGGTGCCGAACAATACAAGGAGTTGATCATCGTGCGCGGCATTCCCGTGTACAGCCACTGTGAACATCACCTCGCGCCCTTCTTCGGTACCGCCACCATAGGCTATACGCCGAATGGAAAAATCGTCGGCCTTTCCAAGCTGACGCGTCTGGTCGATTGCTTCGCGCGGCGTTTGCAGGTGCAGGAACGCCTGACCATACAGATTGCAGAAACACTGATGGAACATGTACAGCCCTTGTCGGTTGGCGTCGTCATTCGCTGTCGTCACATGTGCATGGAAAGTCGCGGCATCCGGGCGCAGGGGGAAGAAACCGTGACCTCGGCGCTACTGGGAGAAATGCGCAGCAATCCTGCGCTCAGAAGCGAGTTTCTGACGCTGACACGCGAGAAGGATTGACGATGCGAAATATGACGTCATACTCGCCGCATGACTGACGCCTGCAGTAAAACGTAAAGTTTTATTCAGTGCAGATGACGTAAAAAAACCGGCCGCAATAGCCGGTTTTTCATTATCAAGCAGCAAAACCACCATCTATCGTCAGACTGGCACCGGTTATATAACCGGCTTCCGGGCCGGCCAGATAAGCAACAAAGCTGGCGATTTCTTCTGTCTTGCCGTAACGGCCGATTGCCATCAAGCCTTTCATGGTTTCCGCAAACTCTCCTTCTGCAGGATTCATATCAGTATCTACCGGTCCTGGCTGTACATTGTTGACTGTGATACCGCGCCCACCCAGATCACGTGCCAGGCCTTTTGTCAAACCGACGATTGCCGATTTGCTCATTGCATACGCTGCCCCGCCCTGGAATGGCATGCGGTCAGCGTTGATGCTGCCTATCGTGATGATGCGCCCACCTACACCCATGTGGCGCAGTGCTTCTTGAGTTGCAACAAAAACGCTGCGCACATTCACGGCAATTGTCCGGTCAAAATCGTCCAGTTTGAAATCTTCAATCGCTCCCAAGGCAAATACACCAGCGTTATTCACCAGAATATCGATGCCACCAAATGTTGCGGCTGCCTGATCGATTGCCTGCCTGACTGCCGTAGCGTCGCTGCTATCAGCCTTGATTGCCAAAGCGCGGCCGCCGTTTTGCTGAATGGCATAGACGACTTCATTTGCCTTGTCAGACGAACTGACATACGTAAAGGCAACTGTCGCACCATCGCGTGCCAGACGTTTGACGATTGCTGCGCCGATACCGCGTGAACCGCCTTGAACGAAAGCGACTTTACCGAGCAAAGTTTGCTGTGTTGTATTTGACATGATTTGATCTCCGTTAGAGTGAATTGAATTGCGAAGCGACGGAGTCAGTGTCGAACATGGATTATGGTGTTACTAGACAGTAGTCACTATAATCTGTTGATACCAATGGTTTAAAATTGACGTGGAAGAAGTCATGGAATCAATGAGCGGCATCGAGTGTTTTGTACGTAGCGCCGAAGCGGGCAGCTTCTCGGAAGCCGCACGACGCCTCAGTCTGACTCCTGCCGCCGTAAGCAAGAATGTTGCAAAACTGGAGTCCAATCTCGGCGTGCGTTTATTCCAGCGTAGTACACGCAGCCTGACCCTGACCGAGGCCGGCGAACGCTTTCTGGCTGAAGTCAGTAGCGGCTTGGCCATCATACAATCGGCCGTCGCCAATCTGACCAGCGCTGATGGCCAGCCGGCCGGCGCATTGAAGATTAGTATGGGTACCGGTTTCGGACGCGCGTATATCGTGCCTTTGCTGGGAAATTTTCTGCAACGCTATCCTGCCATCGTACCGGACTGGCATTTCGACAATCGTCGCGTGGATATGGTCGCGGAAGGATTTGACGCAGCCATCGGCGGCGGCTTCGAGTTGCCGCCCGGCGTCATTGCCCGTTCACTGGCGCCAGCACATGGTGTGCTCGTTGCTGCACCGGATTATTTTACGAATAAAACGCTGCCGCAATCTCCCATTGATCTGGCCCAGCATGATGGCATCCTGATCCGTTCGCCGCAGACCGGGCGCGTAAGACCGTGGCCTTTGCGCAATCACGCCAACGAACAAATGCCGATCACATTGCGCATCCGCATGACAATGAGCGATCCGGATGCCGCATGCGAAGCGGCTCAACTTGGTTTGGGTATCACGTTGATCGCCATGCCTAATGCGCTTCCTTATCTGGAAAGTAAAAAACTGCTGCGGGTGCTGCCCGACTGGTACGTCGATATGGGGACGTTGTCTCTCTACTTCACAGCCCAGAAACTATTGCCGGCAAAAACGCGGGCCTTCGTCGATTTTATCGTCGAACATTTCCGTACCCAAAAACTCGCCCAGCGCTTTTCCGCTTTTTAGCACGATACAAAGTCCAATCCTGCCCATGTCATCGCCGAACACCAGCAAACGCCTCTACTGCGCACGATGCCTGCGTCCGCAACGCACCTGCATCTGTCAGTGGGTCACGCCGCTTGAGCATGATGTCGAAGTGCTGTTCCTGCAGCATCCGCTGGAAGTCCACAACGCAAAAAACAGTGCGCGCCTGCTGCACATGAGTTTGCCGCACAGTCGTCTCGTTGTTGGCGAAACATTTTCCGCACATGAGCTGCAGGCATTGCTGTATGCGCCTTTCGATTCTGCAAACGAGATGCATGCGTCAGACAAGACGGCCTACCCTATCCTGCTCTATCCTGAAAACTCTGAAGAACAAGGACTCATCGCGTTGCCCCCCGTCGCACAGATACCATCGGAAATGCGCATCCGCCTGATAGTACTGGATGGCACCTGGCGCAAGAGCCGCAAGATGCTGTATCTCAATCCGCTGCTGCAACAGCTGCCGCGTCTGACCTTACGCGATCCGCCGTCTTCGCATTACCGGATACGCAAGGCGCACAAGGCAGATCAGCTTTCCTCATTCGAGGCGACCTGCTACGCCTTGATGCAACTGGAAGAAAACATTGAAAAATATAAACCCCTATTGGCGGCATTCGACGGTTTTGTCGCACAACAACAAGCGCATGTCGGCATGCAGGCAGATATGCAAGAGCATGAATAAGGATGACACGAGAGAAATCAGCAGGCGTAAAAATACCGGCGGCTGCGCGACTTTCCAATCCTGCCTATAATCGGCACATCTACCTGCCACACCCTCACCAAGGAAGTTCCATGACCATTTCTCTCTACACCGCCTCCGTCCCCGTACTCAAGCAAATGCTCAATAGCGTGAGCGACCTGCTCAAAAAAACCGAAGAGCATGCTGCTGCAAAGAACATCGACCCTAACGCCTACCTGCAGGCGCGCCTGTTCCCGGACATGTTTCCGTTGATACGCCAGGTACAGATTGCCGGCGACTTTGCGCGCGGCGTATCGGCGCGCCTGGCCGGCCTCGACGTACCCAAGGTCGACGACAGCCTGGCCACCACCTTTGCCGATCTGCGTGCCATGCTGGCGGAAACGATCACCTTTCTCGACAGTATCAAACCGGCACAAATCGACGGCCAGGAAGCGCGCGACATCGTTCTGCGCCCAGGAACGCCAAAAGAAAGAAAATTCAATGGACAGGATTATTTGCTGCACTTCGGTTTACCGCAATTCTTCTTCCACGTCACCACGACTTACGCCATCCTGCGCCACAACGGCATTGAAATCGGCAAGCGCGATTACATGGGTACCTATTGATAAGCATGGAGTAACTGGCGGCATTTGAACTGCCGTCAGCTTGAAAAGGGCAAACATTCGTGTTTGCCCTTTTCACGTCTGCTGACGCATTGCATCATGCCTGCACGCAAACCTTTCGGATATCGGCAAGCCGAATATAATGATCAGAGACCGGTACGGTAATTTCTATACGAGGTATGGATATGAGCACCAGAAAAATGTTTGCCGGCATGGATGCGGAAAGCCGATATTTTTATGAAAAAATTATCAATACTGCGATGCTCAATATGTATGCTGTGGATCATCAATTATTTGATACCCGCCTTTGCGATTCGGACGATCCGCTGATCATGCTCAAGTGGAAGGAAGTCGAACCTTTGATCATGGATGCAATTCGGAACCAGGTCGATCCCGATCCAGACGCAGATAAATGATCCGGATTGCGCTGTCGCTTTGTGCCGCCGTTCTGCTTGGCAGTTGCAGTGCAAGCTATCCTGCCGCAACGCAAGTCCTGCCCGCTTCAGTCGATGACACCATCTCCAATATTGACGTCAAGATCATTGCCTTCAACGATCTGCACGGTCATCTCGAAGCTCCAAAATTATCCATTCCCGTACCGACCGCCGACGGCACGCATGTTGGCATACCGGCCGGCGGCGCCGCCTATCTTGCCGGCGCAATCAAATCCCTGAAGCAGGCCAACCCGTATCATGCGGTCGTTTCTGCCGGCGATATGATAGGGGCTTCGCCGCTGGTATCCGCACTGTTTCTCGACGAGCCGACGATAGAAGCTGTCAATGCATTCGGCATCGATTTCAATGCAGTCGGCAACCATGAATTCGACAAAGGCGCAGCCGAGCTGTTGCGCATGCAGAACGGCGGTTGCGCCCAATACACGCAACGCCAGCCCTGCGCGCTCAACAAGCAGTTCCCCGGCGCCAATTTTGGCTTTCTCGCAGCGAACACCTTCAAGGCAGATGGCAGCACACTCTTCCCCGCCAGCGCCATCAAGACCTTTGGCAATGGTGCACAGCAGGTGAAGATCGGCTTCATCGGCCTGACATTGAAAAATACAGCACACATCGTTACGCCCGGCGGCGTTGCCGGCCTGACCTTCAAGGACGAAGCACGTACTGCGAATGCACTGATCCCGCAGTTGAAGGCGCAAGGTGCCGCTGCCATCGTTGTCATCGTGCATGAGGGCGGGACGACGACCGGCGGCTTCAACGATCATTCCTGCCCGAATCTGACTGGCGCGATCGTCGCGATACTGGAGCGGCTCGATCCGGCAGTCGATGTCGTGGTATCCGGCCATACGCATCGATCATATGTCTGCGATTACGGCCGTAAAAATTCGGCCAAGCCGTTTTTGCTGACCAGCGCAGGCCAGTACGGCACCCTCGTGACAGACATCAATCTGCGCATCAATCCCCGCACGCGCAAAGTGGTGTCCAAATCCGCCAACAATGTGATCGTGCAGGGAGCTGGCTTCATCAATCATGCAGGTGTCGCAGTCAAGCCTTCTGCCGCGTATCCGCGTTTTGAGGAAGAGCGCGATGTCGCCGCGATCGTCAGCCGCTACGCATACGCCACCGCGCCACTGGCAAACCGCATCGTCGGCAGCCTGACGGCATCCGCAACACGCAGACAGTCAGCGTCCGGCGAAAGTCCGCTCGGCAATCTGATCGCCGATGCGCAACTCGCCGCCACACAATCAGTGGAAAATGGCAAGGCACAATTCGCGCTGATGAATCCCGGCGGCCTGCGTGCCGATCTGCAGGTTCCGAACGGCGGCGGCGAGATCAGCTATGCGCAACTATTCAGCAGTCAACCGTTTGGCAACAATCTTGTCGTCAAAAGTTTTACCGGAGCACAACTGCGTAAACTGCTGGAGCAGCAGTTCAAGACTGACAGCAACCCCATCGGGCATCCACGCATCCTGTTTCCATCGAGCGGATTTACCTATAGTTACAAACTGAAAAATCCGGCCGGCACACGCATCGTCGCCATGCAGCTGCATGGCGTGCCGATTGCAGATGACAGAATTTATCGCGTGACGATGAATAGCTACCTGGCAAATGGCGGCGATCAATTCAGCCTGTTCAATGAGGGACGCAATGTGTCGGGCGGCCCACTGGATGTCGATGCGCTGGAGACGTATCTGCGCACACACTCCCCATTAAAACCGCCGGCCACCGACAGGATTACTCGCATCGATTGATGCTTTTGCTCAGAACTTGTGTGATTTGATATTCGGGAAGCAAAGACAGAAGTTTTTCTATTTTTCTGTCTTGTGCTTCATGTATCGGCGTACTGCTCGCCCCATCTTTTCAAACCGGCCAGCGATCTGAATTCTGCAACAGAGCGGCACTGTATATGCGGATGACGCGTCTTCAGCATTCTGGACAAGGCCGCACCGGGGCCCAGTTCTATCGCCATCGTCACCCCCGCTTCATCCAGACTGTCCATCACGCCTTGCCAGCGTATCGGCTCGGCAAGCTGACGTGACAATGCGGACGCTGCGGCATCCTTGCTGTGCAGGCGTGCACCGGAAATTCCCGCCAGAACAGGAAATAAGGGATTGCTCATTCCGCTCGCCGTCACAGCGTCTTCAAACGGCGTGACCGCATCGCGCATCCACGGCGTATGCGAAGCGATTTCAATTGGCAGGCGGGTTACTTTACCGCCGGCTGCGCTAACGGCCGCTTCCAGCGCATCGGCATTGTCGAGCAGGCCGCCGGCGATCACCGCATCTTCATCGACCTCAATCGCAATGAAAAAATCATGCGCACGCAGCACGGGCTCCAGCTCTGCCATCTGTATCAAGGCTTGCGATAGCGAAATGGCCAGCATCACTTGCGGCTGCTCAGGTGTAATGCACGCCTGCAACAGCTTGGCCCGTAACGCAGCCAGCCTGATCGTCTCTTCCGGAGCCAGCGCCCCCGCCACCGACCAGGATGCCAGCTCGCCTATGCTGTAACCGGCGGTAATCACGGGTCTGGGTATGAGCCCTTTGATTGCTTCCCAGTTTGCCAATATGCTCGCGACCACCAGCGGTTGTGCAATCGGATTGGCAAACATCAAGTGTTCGTCCGACAAGATATCCGGCAGCGTGTGTCCACACAGTTCTTCCAGCGGCCATGTCTGCAGCAACTGACTGGCACGCGCATCCTCGCGCAGGATATCGAACATATCCGCGTGCTGCCCTCCCTGTCCGGAGCACAAGATAGCAATGCGATTACTCATCCCGTCCCTGTCATTTCATTCCATCCATAGACTTGCCTGATACACGAACCAGCTTGCCGCAAGCATATCTGCTGCGCCGCCCGGCGACAAACCTCTGCTCACAAATTGCCGGTGGCTATCGAGCGCGGTATCGTGCCAGTGCGGATGTGCAGTGCCGCCAAGTGCGATGTATCCTTGCGCAGCCTGTCTGGCCAGCACCGCGCCATCCGGCCCGCCGCGATGATAAATATTGGTGTCTGCCATATGCGCCATCAAGGCGAACAAGGCATCGATCTGCGCATGATATGACGAACGCCCTGCGGCGATGGTTTTACGCAACTGCGGCACACCGATATCGAATACCGCCGGAAAACCCTTTGCGCCTTCTTCGCGCGCACCGCTAATGCCATACAGATGTGCAACACGCATGCCGTGAGAAGTTCCGGATGCCGGCGGCATCGAGTGCGCCTCCAGTGCCGCCCCCCATTGCCTCATGAGCACCGTGCGCAATGTGCTTTCCGATAAAGGCAATCCGTGGCTGTGGCAATATCCGGCGGCGGCACAGAGCAGGCCCAGAGAAAAAATGGCACCACGATGCGTGTTGATACCGCCGGTTGCTGCCAGCATGCGCTGCTCTGCCTGAATACCGAGTTCCTTCAATACGCCAAACGGCACATCCGCTGCCCCCGCATGTGCCGCCCGGACAAAGTAATGGCGCAGTGAAAAGAGGCTGCGCATGAACAAGCCGGCATCCATGTCCGTATGGCTGCCATTGTCTATGAGAGAGACCAGGCCGGGCTTCGGATACAGCACCAGTTCTGCGTGCAGGCTTCCTATGGCGATGCCGGCCGTTGCCAGGCACGCATCACGCAGCAGCTTGTTTGCCGAAGGCATCCGGACAGCGACACTGCCAGGAATTTCCCGGGATCGCGCAGGAAAGGAATGAGCTGATTGCTTCACTATGATTTTTCCAGTTCCGCCAGCAAGTCTGCGGTCGGCACAAGATTCAAACTCGACATGCCTTTCGCCAGCACCCGCAGGCGATCCGGCTTTGCAAACGCTTGCGCCCACTCCTTCCATGCCACCGCGCGCCCGGAAGGAAAAACGATTTCCCCATCCAGCGGCAATTGTTTTGCATACAGATCCAGAAGCATCATGCCCTCCTGAAGCTGTGCCTGCGTGCGCGGATAAAAAAGGAGGTCTATGTCGGAAGAAGCGGCAAGGTAAGGCAGACCTGTTATTGCCTGCAGCGCGACTGAACCATAAACGCGAAATTCCAGTTCCTTGCCGCCTGCTTCTACTGCCAATGCAGAAAATGCACAACGCCATGCAGACGGCAATGCAGCTTCTGCCGCAATGAGCGCCAGCGGTGCTTCGTGGCGCATGATGTCCGTCGTACCGACTGAAAAGGGAATCCGTGTTTTTACACCGCTATCCAGCTCAGGCGGTGGTGCCAGGCCAAGGCAAAGCATATCCGGCTGTGCAGCGGCGTCGTTCCGGCGCACGATGGCCGGCCAGTCATTTTCAGCCCATCGCATCAATTCTTTTGCATGTGCAGCCGGTAGCCGTGCACATGCAGCCTGCCATCCAGTTGCAGATAGCCAGACGCGGTTATGACGGTAAAACATCGCGGCTGGCCAGCACGGCCTGGATAACCGGACGCGCCATTTTGCGCCCGCCTCTTTCCAGCCCACGTTCACTGCGGCGATCGCTTGCATCCGTCTGTTGCAGAGCCAGCGATAAACAGGCTGCCAGATCATCGTGCCAGATGGCTTCGACACCGCCCATATTCAAATAATTTTCTGCGCCGGGAGCGAACACCGGATTCGACTTCGCCAGCTCGCGCAGTGTTTCTTCCGGCACTTTGGTAATGCGTGCCATGGCGGGCAAGCCCATCACGCGGATTTCCGCCTCGGGCAGCGCATAACAGGCATCTGCCATCAGGCCGCTCGTGATGAAACCACCGGACAGTGCCTGATCGTAGACCAGGCCAATCACCGGATGGCCATTGCGGCGCGCACGATCGATGCATTTACCCAGATGCGCCATATAGCGATTGATGCCCAGCATTTCATCACGATGTCGCAGGCGCTGGCCTTGCGTGTCGACCAGTATGATCAGCGGGCGTCCGGGAAATTCACGCATCGTTTCGAGTATGGCATTGGCCTGCGCCAGCGCAATTTCCACTCCGATGGGTGTATGCCCGGTAGTGCCGATGACGGTAACGATGCGACCGGCGACTGTCGCGTTACCGCGCAGGAAAAAATCGCGCTCGACAATGTCATGCCCTTCCGGGAACAACTCTGCAGCAAGTTTCTGCCATTCCATTAGCGTTCTCCCAGGCGGAAGGATGAGACCTGCTGCATGAAGGCTTCGGCTTCCAGCATCGGCAATGCAGCGGGGTTCGTAATGCCGAGGCTGGACCAGATATCCATAGGTTCGGACAATTGGCCGAAATCCTTCAAGCGCTTGCTCAGCAAAGCGTGTTCGGATTCCAGCGCCTGCAGCGTGAGTTCGGCTGAACTTTGCCGGCAGCGTTGCAGCGCTGCAGATGCAGCATCGCGAAAAACATCAATATCGTCTGCCAGCACGGCATCGCAATCGCCCAGCAGGTAACGGTGCTTGCCTCCTGTCGTGCGCCACACGAGAGCACGGTCGCGGGAATCGAATTCTTCCACGCCATGCGTCGTCTCAATCACTTCCGGGCCCGACATCGCCAGCCGCGCTTCTTCCGACATCAGGATCGCATTGGCGCAACAGGCCACGATGCCCATGCCGCCAAAGCAGCCGTTGGAGCCGCCGATCAAAACGATGACCGGGATATTGGCGGCGCGCGTATCGAGTACTGCGCGCATCACTTCCGATACCGCAATCAAACCGGCATTCGCTTCGTGCAGGCGCACGCCGCCGGTTTCCAGCAACAGCACCACACCGTCCACGCGATCCTGGATGGCACGTTTCAGCAAGCCCACAAGTTTGGCGCCATGCACCTCGCCCACCGCGCCGCCCATGAAGCCGCCTTCCTGCGATGCGGCCAGCACTTTCGCTCCCAGCAATGTGCCGCTGCCGATCACCACGCCATCGTCGAACGAGACCGGCGTATCCAGTTGCGCCAGATGCGGGCTGACGATGCGCTGCGCCGGCGGCAGAAATTCCGTAAACGAATCCGCGTCGAGCAACTGATGGATGCGCTGCCGTGCATTCGCTTCGAGATAGCTGCTCATGTCGTCGCTCCCATCATGGATTCCACCGCCTGATCCAGACGCAGACTGACGACCGCAGGTGTCGCGCCTACATCGTTGATCGAGATGCGGACATCCGCCAGCGACCAGCGCAGATAAAAATCCGCTATCACTGCCTGCCAGATTGCAGCGAATCCAACCGCAGCCGTTTTCACTTCCACTTCGCAGCCGCCGTTCAGGGCCGCCGTTTCGATCAGCACTTCGAGATTGCCCGAACTCACCACACCGACCAGTTCCGCATGCGGCGTGATACGTCGCGTACCGTTTTCAAAACGAAAATTCAAGGTTTCCATATCGAGGTTTCCATGTCTTGCTTCACCAGTTTCTGAAACGCTTGGGCGGTGCATACAAGCCGCCGGATGCGCGCACCAGGTCTTTCATGTTTTTTGCTGCCAGCAGATCGCGCGTCGCCATGCGCTTGTCGATGCCCATGTCTTCGGCGCGCAAAATAATGCCGCGATCACGCAGGTTTTCCACCATTTTTTTGTCGCGCGCCATGCCGACTGGCGTATAACCGGCAACGCCGCGTATCGCCTGTTCGCGCTCTTCTTCGGTGCGGCACAACAGCAGATTGGCGATGCCTTCCTCAGTCAGGATATGCGTGACATCGTCGCCGTAAATCATCACCGGCGGGATCGCCAGCTTGGCCTGCTCGGCCACTTTCCATGCATCGAGTTCCTCCACAAAAGCCGGTTGCATATGTTCGCGGAAGGTCTCCACTATTTGCACTACCAGTTTCTGCCCACGCGGTATTTTTTTCTTGTCCTGGTTTGTCTGCTGCCGCGCCTGCTCCCCTGCCTTCAGCCATGCCGCACTTGGGTGACGCCGGCCGCGTGCATCCGAGCCCATGTTCGGCGCACCGCCAAAACCGGAAATGCGACCCAGCGTTGCGGTCGATGAATTTCCCTGCAAATCGATCTGCAGCGTCGAACCGATGAACATGTCGCACGCATAATGGCCGGCTACCTGAGACATCGCACGGTTGCTACGCATCGAACCATCGCGTCCGACAAAAAATACATCCGGACGCGCTTCGATATAGCGTTCCATACCCAGCTCCGAGCCGAAAGAATGCACCGACTCCACAAAGCCGGCTTCGATCGCAGGAATCAGTGCGGGATGAGGATTCAAGGCCCAGTGCCGTCCGATTTTTCCTTTCAGGCCCAGCGACTCGGCATAGGTCGGCAGGATCAATTCAATCGCGGCGGTATCAAAACCAATGCCGTGATTGATGCGTTCCACACCGTATTCGGCGTAGATGCCTTTGATGGCCATCATCGCCATCAAGACCTGCACTTCGGAAATCAATGCAGGATCGCGCGTGAACAGGGGTTCGATGTAATGCGGCGTCGGTGCCGGCACCACAAAATCCACCCAGCCTGCCGGCACATCAACACGCGGCAACACATCAACGATTTCATTGACTTGCGCAATCACGATACCGTTCTTGAAGGCCGTCGCCTCCACGATGGCTGGCGTATCTTCGGTGTTGGGCCCCGTGTAAAGATTTCCCTGCCGATCTGCCGCCTGTGCGGCAATCAGCGCCACGCGCGGCGTCAGATCGATGAAGTAGCGTCCGAACAGTTCGAGATAGGTATGAATCGCACCGATATTGATCTTGCCCGTCGCAACCAGCCGCGCCAGACGAACTGCCTGCGGCCCGGAAAAGGAAAAATCCAGCCTGGATGCAATCCCTTTATCGAAAACATCCAGATGCTCCGGCAAGGCAAGAACCGAGAGCAGCATGTGCAAATCATGCACACGCGCCGGATCCAGCGAGCACAAGGCCCCTGCCAGAAAATCCGCCTGCTTCTGGTTATTGCCTTCGAGGCAGACGCGATCGCCCGATTCAATCACGGCTTCAAGCAGTGCAACAATTTTGCCGGGGTCGGCGATCCGTCCTGTGATCGCCAGGCCCCGTGCAATTCTTTTTTCCCTATTTTCGGAAAGCAGATTCCACTGTTTCATTACATCCCCACTTTATTAGGCAGGTAGGTGACTATCTCCGGGAATACAGCCAGCAGCGCGATGAACACAATCATGATCCAGATGAAGGGAACAACGCCTCTGAGTATTTCGCGGTTCTTGATGTCGGGCGATATACCCTTGATGACAAACAGATTCAGCCCGACCGGCGGTGTGATCAATCCGAGTTCCATGTTGACTGTCAACACGATACCGAACCAGATCGGATCGAAACCATTGGCAATAATGCCGGGCAAAATAACTGGCGTTACCATCAGAATGATGGCGACCGGCGGCAGGAAGCAACCGAGCACCAGCAACAGCACATTGACCCAGAACAGATAGGCCCATTTGGACATTTCCAGCGCGGCCAGCCATTCCGCTGCGCTTTGCGTGATACGCAGATAGCTCATCACATAAGTAAACAGGAAAGCCATCGCAATGATCATCATGATCATGCACGATTCTTTTGCCGTACCCAGGAAAATCGCACGTACGTCCATCCAGCGATAGCATTTGTACACCAGCGCCACCAGTACCATCGCACCGAAGGCGCCGATGCCGGCAATCTCGGACGGCGTACCGATGCCGCCGTACATTGCATACATGATGATGGCGATCAGGATCACGAATGGCAACAAGCGTGGCAGCACTTCAAACCGCTCACGCCAGCTATAGGTTTCCACTACTGGAGCCGTATGCACATGATCGCTGCCTGCTGCCAGTGCCTCGTTGGCCAAACGGATATCCTTGGATGCCCGATACACGACATACGCAGCAAAGCAAAATGCCAGTAACAAGCCGGGAATGATGCCGGCCAAAAACAGCTTGCCGATCGATTGTTCGGTAATCAAACCGTAGATAATCAGCGTGATCGATGGCGGGATCAGAATGCCCAGCGTGCCGCCGGCAGCAATCAGGCCGGTTGCCAGCGCATCCGAATAGCCGCGCTTGCGCATTTCGGGTATGCCCATGCCACCGATCGCCGCACACGTCGCAGGACTCGATCCGCACAATGCAGCAAATACCGTGCAGCCGATCACATTGGCCACGCCCAGCGAGCCCGGCATTTTGTGCATCCAGCGATAAGCCGATTCATACAGGTCGACAGCGGCCCGCGTCTTGCCTATGGCCGCTCCCATAATGATGAATAGCGGGATCGTCAACAAGGTGAAGTTATCCAGTTCACCGTACAAGGTTTCAGCCAGCATTTCCAGATTCATCGGCGGCATGAAAAAGTACATGAAGCCAAGCGCACTGGCGCCCAGTGCAAACGCAATCGGCATCCCTGAAAACAACAGGACCAGAGTGACGCCGAGATAAAGCAAACCAAGTTCTAGCGTGCCCATTTAGGCTCCCATCAGGTTTTGTTCTTGATGTTGTTGATGCTGGACAGGAATGGTGAGCGTTTCGATGATCTGCATCACCATCTGCAAAGCCATCGTGCTCAAGCCGAACCCCATGAAAAAATAGGGAATCCACAATGGTGGAGCCCAGGTGGAACTGGTGCTCCATCCCTGTTGATAAGCGTTCCATGCGTATAGCCACGCATTGCGCGCGACAAAAAACACCACGATGAGCGACAGAAAATCACCCGCCATCAAACGATACTTGTTCCATTTCGGCGACATCACTTCATCCAGCACTTCAATGCCGACATGGCCGCGTTCGGCCTGCGTATAGGCAGCAGCCAGAAAAGTCGCGGCAATCAAAAGGTAAACACAAAACTCGATCATCCAGTCGTTGGCGATAAGCAGGTAGTAGCGCGTCACCACTTCGTAGACCAGCGCCAGCGTCGCCACCACAATTAATAAAGCAGAAAGAATCGCCATCCAGCGATTAAAGGCACGCAAACTGTTGCCCATCAATCGAATCAAATTAGTCATATGAAATTCCTGAAAAAATGCCTGCAAGTGAAATTGCAGGCATTTTTAGTTCGACGGGGTTACTTGACGGCCTGAGCCATGTCGAGCAGTTGCTGGCCATTTTTCACGTTTTCAGCGAAATTTTTCCATGCAGTCTGCTTGGCCAGTTCGCGCCATTTTGCAAAGGCGGCGTCATCCATATCCGATGCGGTGGCGCCATTTTTGGCATAGACCTCGCCCAGACGAACGTCATCCTTCTTCGATTCTTCCATCGCGAATTTTTCCAGACTGACTCCGACTTCCATCACGATTTTTTGCTGTGCCGGCGTCAGGCTGTCATAGGTGCTTTTCGCCATCAGCAAAGGCTCGAACATGAACCAGAACGTATTTTTACGTGCGGTCGTCACCTGTTTTGCCACTTCATACAGGCGGAAACTCAACAAGGATGTGCTTGATGTCACTGCCGCATCGAGCACGCCGGTTTGCATGGCGTTATAGATTTCCGACGATGGAACGTTCGTGATCGAACCGCCCGCACCTTTCAGCATCATGTCCATTTCCTTGCTGCCGCCGCGGATTTTGACATCCTTGGCATCGCTAGGCTGCACGATGGATTTGGTCTTGGAAGCTACGCCACCTGCTTGCCATACCCAGGTAATGATCTTGACGCCCTTGCCCTCGACCACGTCATTCAAGGCCTTGCCGATAGGCGCAGTCTTCCAGCGCAAGCCCTGCTCGTAGCTGGTCACCAGCGCAGGCATCAGGCCGAGATTGGTTTCCGGAATCTTGCCGCCTTCGTAAGCCAATGGCAGCACGGTCATGTCCAGTGCACCGGTCTGCATCGCGGAAAACTGGCTGTTCGGCTTGACCAGGGAGGCGGATGGATAAATCTCGAATTTCAATTCGCCGTTGGTGCGTTTTTCAACGTCCTGTGCGAATTTGACGGCAAGACGATGACGAAAATCGACATCGGCGCCATCGCCACCCGGGAACTGGTGGGAAATCTTGATGACCTTGGTTGCAGCCATCGATGAGGCCGAGAATCCCAAGGCAAATGCGCCTATGAGGACAGTGGATAGTGTGGACTTCAGAAACTTGTTACTGATCATTTTTGTCTCCTGTATGAACTTCTTTTTTGAGAATTCAACTGCTTCAAGGCATCAGTAGCAAGCGTTCAAGATACACATTCATCCACGCGTGCAGACTGACGATCAACCTCACCTCCCACTGAGTTTGCATGCGCAATCGCTATGCGATCAGCAAATAAATACCAATGGTGGCTTTTCTTTTTGTGTATACAAGAATACATTTAAAGAATACACAGTCAAGAATTAAATAATTTATATAATGTTTTTTTGATATTTTTCTTAAAGAAACATAGCCATACTGCGCAAAAATGAAAAAACACTCTGAAGTATTACGCGAAGCAATCGAAGAAATGATTGCAGTTGGCAAGCTCCCTCCCGGACATCATCTCGATGAAACTGAACTCGCAAAAGAGTTTGGCGTATCACGCACGCCGATCAGGGAAGCGCTGATCCAGCTGGCCTCCACGGGGATCATCGTGATTCGCCCCAGACGCGGCGCCATCGTGGCGGAGATCGGCCCGCAGCAGTTGATAGAGATGTTCGAGGTCATGGCAGAGCTGGAAGCCATGTGTGCACGGCTGGCGGCGCGGCGCATGAGTCCGGCAGGACACGCGACATTGAAGGCGACACATCTGGCCTGCAAGGAAGCACGCGACAACGTAGATTCCGACGCTTACTTTTACAAGAACGAAGAATTCCACCAGCAGATATATACAGGCAGCCAGAATACCTTTCTGGAAGAGCAGGCACGTGTGCTGCAACGCCGTCTGCGCCCGTATCGCCGCCTGCAACTGCGTGTGCGTAACCGCGTGAAAGCGTCATTCGATGAACATGGTGCGGTCGTCGATGCCATCATCGAAGGCAAAGGCGAGCTCGCAGCTGAATTGCTGCGTCAGCACATCATGATTCAGGGCCAGCGCTTTACCGATCTGATTGCCTCCTTGCCCAAGCCATCGGGCAAGACTGCGTAATGCAGTGCTTGTTGTAAGCGGGGGCGACAAGCGCCCAGGCTGGAAGCCAGAAGACGGGTCTAAAGCGCATTCAAGGCGCTCTCTTCCCTGCTGAAAACCAGACCAGAAAATTTCTGCCTGATAGTTCTTCATCTTGGTCCAGCTTTCGTTCTTTGCGCAGGCTGGGAAATAAGACTTTAAAAAGGAGCAACGCATGAAAACCTTCCGTATCGGACAGATAGTCCCCAGCAGCAATACCACGATGGAAACCGAAATTCCCGCGATACTGCGCGCACGAGAATCCATGGCACCGGAACGTTTTACCTTTCATTCCAGCCGCATGCGCATGAAGCGTGTCACCAAGGAGGAACTTGCCGCCATGGATGCCGATTCCGACCGCTGCGCGCTGGAGTTGTCGGATGCCCGCGTCAACGTCCTTGGCTATGCCTGTCTGGTTGCGATCATGAGCATGGGACGCGGCTACCACCGCGTTTCCGAAGCACGTCTGCATCAACGCACTGTTGAAAATAACGGCCCCGCGCCAGTCGTCACCAGCGCGGGCGCACTGGTGCATGGACTCGACAAAATCGGCGCAAAAAAAATTGCGATCATCACCCCTTACATGAAGCCTCTTACCGAACTGGTGGTGGATTACATCCAGCACGAAGGGATAGAAGTACTCGATTGCATTTCGCTTGAAATCGCCGACAACCTCCAGGTCGGCGCGCGCGATCCGAATGCACTGATCGAGATATCGAAACGACTCAATGTTGCGAACTGCGATGCCGTGGTCCTGTCCGCCTGCGTGCAAATGCCTTCTCTGGCATCCATCCAGCCGGTACAGGATAGGCTGGGCTTGCCTGTCCTGTCTGCGGCGGCATGCACTGCCTACCAGATGCTGGAAAAGCTCGGTCTGCAAACAATCTCGCCGAATGCAGGCGCACTTTTATCAGGAAAATATTAAGGACTTTGCGCAGCAGGCTATATTGGCAAGGCAGAGTCATGCCAGTTTTTATAGATGACAGTTGACATCTATTTAATCAATGACGAATATCATCTATAATTCTGGCAAGCTGATTCTTCAAAGGTAAGCCATGCCACGCGTCTCCAGGGATCAAGCCGATCTCAATCGTGCTGCCATCGAGAATGTTTCTGCAAAACTGTTTCGTGAAAAAGGCTTCAACGGCGTCAGCGTCTCCGACCTGATGGCAGCGGCCGGACTGACGCACGGCGGTTTCTACGGACATTTTTCGTCCAAGGATGAATTAGCTGCGTTTGCCTGCGCCAGCGCCTTTAACCATGCTGTTGAACGCTGGGAAAAGCGCATTGAGAACACCAAGGATGAAAAAACCGCATTCAAAACCATCGTCGACAATTACCTGTCGTCGAAAAATGTACTCGATATCGGCAACAGTTGCCCCGGCCCCGCCCTGGCCGTCGATGTGGCACGCGAACCCCTGGATAAACCTGTGCATGCCGCTTATCTGACCGGTACCAAGGAGTTGGTCGAAGTCCTGGCGTCCTTATGCCCATCAGTCGATCCGGCAACGCGCAGGAAAGTCGCGCTAGCGCAATGGAGCACGATGGTCGGCGCCATGATGCTCGCGCGCGCCACCCATGACGATACGATTGCGGAAGAAATATTGTCTGCCGCACGCACACAATTGCTCGCCGATGCAGATATCTGATTCACCATTCAGCAACTCCCTGTCGAACCACACATAGGATATTCATGCTCGCTCAATCATTATCCAGATGGCTGGACCGCAAAGGCATCCATTTTTCCTGGGTGATAGTCGCCATCACCTTCCTGACGATGCTGACTTCTGCCGCCGCGCTGGGTTTGCCAGGCGTGCTGCTGCAACCACTCAGCAAGGAGTTCGGCTGGACTACGGATCAGATTTCATCCGCCATCGCACTGCGCTTCATTCTGTTCGGCTTGATCGGACCGTTTGCAGCCATCTTCATGGAACGCTTCGGTTTGCGCAATGTGATCTCGACTGCGTTGATGCTGGTTGCACTTTGCCTCGCCTTGTCCACGCAAATGACACAGCTTTGGCACATGTTCATGTTGTGGGGCTTGATTCTTGGTGTTGCAACCGGTATGACGGCACTGGTGCTCGGCGCGGTGGTCGCCAATCGCTGGTTTGAGAAACGGCGTGGATTAGTGATCGGTCTGCTGACCGCAAGTACTGCCACCGGACAATTAATTTTCTTGCCCGTCGCGGCATGGCTGATCGAGCATCATGGTTGGCGCATGGCTGTGCTTCCGGTATTTTGCTGTTGCGCCTTGGTGGCCGTGCTGGCCTTCGCCCTGATACGCAACCGCCCTAACGATGTGGGTATCGTGGCTTACGGTGCTGACCCGAGCGTGGTGCTGCCGATGCCGCCAAGCACAGCACACATGACTTTGCTGGAACCATTGAAAGTACTGGCCAGCGTTTCACGCAATCGTACCTTCCTGGTTCTTGCCGGCACCTTCTTTATCTGCGGCCTCTCCACCAGCGGGCTGATCCAGACCCACTTTATTTCGCTGTGCGGCGATTACGGCATGGCCGCGATTCCGGCTGCGGGCATGCTGGCAATGATGGGCGCCTTCGATTTTGTCGGGACTATCTTGTCAGGCTGGCTGTCCGACCGTTACGATAATCGCAAACTGCTGTTCTGGTATTACGGCTTGCGCGGCTTGTCGCTGCTGTGGTTACCGCATTCCGACTTCACGCTGTACGGCTTGTCTATCTTCGCGATGTTCTACGGACTGGACTGGATTGCGACCGTGCCACCTACCGTCAAATTGGCAGGCGCCTCGTTTGGCAAGGAACGTGCGGGCATGATCTTCGGTTGGATATTTGCCGCGCATCAGATTGGTGGTGCGATTGCAGCCTACGGCGCCGGTTTGTCGCGCACCATGTTGCTGACGTATACGCCAGCGCTGTACACGGCTGGTGCTGCGTGTTTGTTTGCGGCAGTGGTTATTTTCATGATACGCAAGCCACTCAAACCTGCATAACAAGAGCTGGATTGAAGATCAGAACTTCGGCTTCCCTTATCGAGGTTTGCGCCAGACCGAAGCCAGCCACGGTTGCTGTTCACGCGGCAATCCTGGCGGCCGGTAATAATGTTCGAGTTCGACAAAACCGGCATCCGTCATGTATTGCTGCCAGGCGGGCCATTCGTAATAAGCACCATAACGATCGCCGCTCCAGCCTTCCCGATTTTCTCCGCGCGGATTAGAGCTAAAGAGCACGCCGCCAGTCTTCAGACTTGCATGCAACTGGCGCAGCACGCGCGGCAACTCCTGGCTCGGCACATGGAATAGCGATGCATTGGCAAACACACCATCGAAATGCTGCTCAGGCAAGGCGAGTTGCAGGAAATCCTGCTGCCATACTTCGCATTGGGCATCCTCTCGCGCCATGCGCACAAATTCGGCCGAGCCGTCGAGACCGACCGGCTTGTGACCAAGCTCCCGCAAAGTTTTCAAATCGCGCCCGGGACCGCAGCCCAGATCCAGAATGCTGAATGGCGCATCCGCCTCTATATATTTCAGCAGCGACTGGATGTTCTGGCTGACGTCATGCGTGCGCGTCCCTTCGCGGAACGCGTTCGCACTCTGATTGTAATGATTCAGCGTCACGGCGCTGATATGCCCCAGTTCCTGCGGGTTTAATTTGGCATCTGAAATTTTATTTTCTCCATTCCAGCCATCCACACGCCTAGCGGCGATGGATCTTCATGATCTTTTGATGTTCGCGCTGCCAGTCGCGTTCTTTTTCGGTATTGCGTTTGTCGTAGTCCTTCTTGCCTTTCGCCAGCGCGATGTCGCATTTCACCCTGCCGCCTACCCAATGAAGATTGACCGGCACCATCGTAAAGCCGGATTGATCGACCTTGCTGACGAGTTTTTTGATTTGCGCTGCATGCAGCAGAAGTTTGCGCGTGCGTATCGCTTCCGGGTGATCGAAAGATGATGTGCTGTTCAAGGCACTGACGTGCGCCCCGAACAGGTAAATCTCGTTGTCGCGCGCAATGACATACGCTTCCTTGAGCTGCACGCGGCCGGCGCGTATCGCCTTGACTTCCCAGCCTTGCAATACAATGCCTGCTTCGTAGCGGTCTTCGATGAAGTAATCGTGGAATGCTTTTCTGTTATCGACTATGGTCATGGTGCTCTCTATTCATAACGGCAGTGTAACGGTCTGCGCGGTAATCTGCACTCGCGACTGTTCCATTCAACAATTAAAAACATGATTGCCTATCTGTTCGTTCTGGCCGTTGGCCTGATCGCCGGCGCCATCAGCGGTGTGATCGGCACCGGCTCGTCCATCATTCTCCTACCCATACTGGTATTTACCTTCGGCCCCAAGCAGGCCATACCCATTATGGCCGTGGCCGCTGTAATGGCCAATCTGGCGCGCGTGATGGCATGGTGGAAGTTGATCGACTGGCGTGCGTTTGCGGCCTATTCGATCAGCGGCATTCCAGCCGCCGCCATCGGTGCACGCACGCTGCTGGCCTTGCCGGTCAATCTGATCAACAGCTTTCTCGGTCTGTTTTTCATTCTGATGATTCCGCTGCGGCACTGGCTGATCGCGCGCAATTTTCGCCTCAGCTTATGGCATCTGTCGCTGGCCGGCGGCGTCATCGGCTTTCTCACCGGCGTCGTATTGTCTACCGGTCCGCTCAGCGTACCGGCCTTTACCGCCTACGGCTTGGTCAAAGGAGCGTTCATCGCAACCGAGGCAGCCAGTTCGCTCTTCCTTTATGTCGGCAAACTCATCGTCTTCGGCGAGTTCGGCGCCCTGCCACCGAATATTTTCATCAAAGGGCTGCTGGTCGGCGCATCGCTGATGGCGGGCACCTTCGCCGGAAAAATAGTGATGCTGAAATTGAGCGAGCGCACTTTTCAGCATTTGCTGGATTGCTTGCTGTTTTGCTCAGGCATGTCGCTGCTATGGGCTGCCGTGGCTTGAATTACAGATGAACGCCCCCACCTGAACTACTGCCATCCTGAAAAAACCTTCCATTTGCATGCAATTTTGCACATGGTTGACGGAAACATCTAAATGGCTATACTGAAGCTCTTTCATCCACTTGCATAAGCTGCCTGCAATGACTACGCCAACCTTCCTGTCGAAACGCATACGTTCTGCGCCGAACAAGGAAGAGTCGCGTGCGCGCATTGTGAGCATTCCGGTTATTACGCGCGCCGTTGCCGGAATCTACTCGCAGACAACTTTCGTAAGAGACCTCGCCTGCCTCCCTTAGGCTCGGCGAGTGTCCACGGGAACGAAACTTCGTTCTGCAACATCACTCCCGAGCCACCCACATCCAAAACCTGACGATGTATTGATGCTTTTGCATTGATATGCATCGATATGTATTGCCATTTTTTTTGGCTGGTCTGACATGACTGGCCGTGGAGTTTTATTGCCATGAAAAATCAACGTTACCTGACCCAAAATGATGCCTCCATTCTGAGCAAGCTGGCCGAGCATCTGTTGCGCCTGGGCGAAGTCGAAATCAATGCCGGCGAAGAATTGATCGATATCATTTCTACTTCGGTGATTCTGCCGATCAATGCACCGCGCAAGGATTGCGTCTCGCTCTACTCGACCGTTTCGTATTCGCCATACAACAGCGATGAAAAACGCAGCATCACCATCGTCTGCCCGCAGGATGCCAATCCGCAACTCGCGCTGATTTCCACCTTGACGCCCATCGGTCTGGCCCTGATAGGCAGAAAAATATCGAGCACGGTCGAAGTTGAATTGCCGTCGAATCGCGTCGAGAAAATCAAGATTCTCGATGTCACGCCATTGGATTCGGCAGTAGGAGAACTCGCACACTCATGAAAAAACATGATCTGTCCGCAGCCAAACGAGCGGCAGCCGTGCAATTGGTCGAAAACGGCGTACGACTGAAAAAATGGCTGTGTGCGTGTATCGCTATCGGTATGACATTGCTGACACTTGCCATCGCGATTGATTAGTCTGGATGCCATTCCTTTTGAGCATGGCATCCAGAAACTTTTCAGCCCTCAAATATCATTCTGGCAAACGTGCTGCGCTGTTGCTTCAAGGCAGCCATTTGCCTGACGTCCGGCGAGCGTCTGCATTTTCCTGAGCACTCGCCATGGCAACCGCTGCCGAGCACGTCTCGACTCCCAGTTTCTCGAAGATGTGCTCCAGATGCTTGCTCACAGTGCGCGGACTTAATTGCAGGATATCGCCGATATCGCGATTGGTTTTGCCCTTGGCCAGCCAGGAAAGCACTTCCGTTTCACGCAGCGTCAACGCGGCACTGGCAAGACGTCCTGTCGGCAACATGCGATTGCTGCTCAATTCAAGCTGCAACATGATTTCATCCATCCCGGCCGAACCCATATTGCGTACCAGCAAACTGGCGCCAGCCGGTTCAGCTATGGAAGCAACCAGTTCCATATTGCTGTCACCATCCCACCAGAATCGCGGCAAGATGAGCGCATCCTGCCTGATGCCGGATTGCATCAGTAATTGCCTTGCGCATGGCGAGCACCATGAAATCACACCCTGCTGATCCAGCATGACCACACCCAGGCCGGACACATCTATCGCATCCAATGCAAATCGGGCAACGCGTGCATTGCCCAAATGCGTGTGCAAACGCGCCAGCACTTCCGGCGCACACACCGGCTTCACCACATAATCCACGCCGCCACAGGCAAAGCCTTCCAGCACATGTGAAGTATCGGACAAGCCTGTCATGAAAATAAGAGGTATATGTTTGGTCGCAAGGTCAGACTTGATGTGACGGCAAGCATCGAAGCCTGACATGCCCGGCATCAGCGCATCCATCAGAATGATGTCCGGCGTGGCCAGGGCCAGGCAACGCAAGGCAGTCTCGCCATCGCAAGCGACCAGCACGGTATAGCCGGAGCTCTCCAGCGTTTCGCACAGTACGCCCAGACTGCTGGGGGCATCATCAACAACCAGCACGACAGGACGGCCATCGGGATTATCAATCAAGGGATCTCATGCTATTAGGTCTATCACTTCTCTACGTTGGCGCGGTTCTGTCTCTTAACGGTTTATGGCTGCTCGGCCGTATCGGCGACAAGGAGATCTGGGTCATCAACGTATTCTCCGGCGGCATCACGCTGCTGATTTCCTTGCAACTGGCATTTGGCGCAAACGCCGATGCCGCATCGATCAAAGGGGCCGCACTCACTCTTTTATTCTCGTTCACCTACCTGTGGGTTGCCTTCAATCGCTTCAATGGCGCAGACGGTCGCGGCCTGGGCTGGTTCAGCCTACCGCCATACCCGTTGCGATCGAGACCCTGCAAGCAGCCACGACAACATGGGGCATCTGGTTCGGCCTGAGCTGGGCTGCGTGGGCGGTCTTGTGGTTCATGTTCTTCCTGCTGCTCTCCATGCAAAAGCAGATCGGCCAGCTGACCGGTGTTGTCGCCTTGTTATGCGGTGTTTTTACCGGATGGCTGCCTGGCTTCCTGCTGCTGAACGGCGTTCTTCAATAGAAATTGTTGATTGCGTGTGCCTGTGACCGACACAGGTACACGTTAATCAATAGTTGCTATCCCACTTCTCCGCACTTCTTTCACTTTTATCCGGCACGAAAATAATTCAACCAAATGGTTGACTTTAAATTTTGCGGTGCTATATTCAACCACATGGTTGAATTAAATACAGAAAAACTCGATGCCGTCTTCAATGCGCTTGGCGATCCTACCCGACGCCAAATGCTGCGATTACTTGCCGATGGAGAACGCACGATAGGCGAGCTTGCTGCGCCTTTCGACATGTCATTTGCCGGTGCCTCCAAGCATGTCAAGGCACTGGAAAATGCCGGTCTGATCTCGCGCATCGTGCAAGGCCGCACGCATCTATGCACATTGGAAGCGGCACCGCTGGCCGCGGCTGAAGACTGGCTGCGCTTTTATCAGAGCTTCTGGACGGATCGTCTCGATGCACTGGAACACGAACTTGAATCTGCAAACAGGAAAAGGAGAAAGTGATGAGCGAATACGGCGTAATGAACGACACAACAAGCGTGCGCATGGAACGTGTACTGCCCGGCGCAATCGACGATGTATGGGAATATCTGACCGACTCCGACAAGCGCAGCACCTGGCTGGCTGCCGGCGTCATGGACTTGCAAGTCGGCGGCAAAGCCGATCTCACTTTCGATTTCAGACGACTCACCAGCGAAACCACGCCAGAGCGCTTCCTGCCCTATGAATCCGGCCATCGGCAAAGCGGCCACATCACGCAATGCGAGCCACCGCATCTGCTGAGCTTTACCTGGAACGAAAAGAATGGGCATGCATCGGAAGTGCGATTTGAACTCAAGTCGCAAGGCACAAAGACGCTGCTGATACTGACGCACAGCCGTTTGCCGAACCGCCAGGAAATGATCAATGTCTCCGGTGGATGGCATACGCATCTGGGTATTCTGGAAGATCGCCTCAGCAACCATGCACCGCGATTATTCTGGGCTACCTTCCTCAAGATGGAGTCGGAATATCAAAAACGCATTCCCGATTTTTCCTGATCAGAGATGCATGCGTAACAATTCCGGCGCTGTATTTAAAGCGCCGGAATTTTTCCTAATGAAGCGTAATACCTGCTTCAGCCAACAGGCCCAGCATGCCCTGCCAGAAAATTTCTATGCCTATGCACAGCAGGATGAAAGCCGACAGCCGCAGCACGACCATCGTACCCAGGCGTCCCAGCAGCCTGACCATCTTGTTCGCATAGCGATAACAGAGAAAAATCACCAGCGCCGTCATGGCCGCGCCCAAAGCTGCACTGCCGATTGAAACAAACAGATTCGACAAACGGGACGGTGCACTTGCACCCAGCGTAATCGACGCCGCAATTGTGCCGGGGCCGACTGTCAGTGGAAAGCTGATCGGATAAAAACTGCGCACCTTGAAATCATCCTCGGACCAGACTTCGCGCGGCTTGCTTGCCACTTGCGTACGGATGGCATCCTGCCCCTTATCGTTCAACAGCCGCCAGCCGGTAGCCGCCACCAGTATGCCGCCACCGATACGCACGATAGGCAGCGAAATACCGAAGAACATCAACACGTGCGAGCCGATGAACATGGTTCCCAGCAGCATGACAAAACAATTGATCGCAACCTGACGCGCCAGCCGCTTCTCTGCATCGCGGTCGATATTGCCCGCGAGACTGGCAAATATTGCCGCATTGCCGAAAGGATTGAGGATGGGTACCAGGGTAATCGGTATCAGGATTGCAGCCTTGAGGAATAGAATCAGCATGAGATATCTTCAGATGGTATGGAAATCAAAAATATGAATGAAAATATGGATGAAAAACAGGCTACCCGAAAAATCTAATGATGATCGACCGAAAATCCGGCCTCCACCCATGCATCGATACCGCCAGTCAATGGTCGCACTCGGGTGTAACCGCGCTGCATTAATTTCCTGGCGATCCGCGCTGCCGATACTTCATTTGGGCAGGCACAATAGACGATGACTTCCGAATCGGTTTCGGTATTGATTACCAGCGCGCTGATATCCTCATCCGACAGCACCATCGCGCCGGGAATTCTCCCGCTCTGCTGGGCGAAGTCGGAGCGCACATCGATGATGGTGGGCGGATTGCCCTGCTTTAGCAATTGATCGAGTTCGTCGACAGAAATGCGCGCCATGCGCAAATCCTTCAAAAAACTATGGCGTTGCCACCATTTGCGCGCAATGTAAATTGCCAGCGCCACTGCCACCAGCACCAAGCCCCATTTGCCCAGGCTGGCCAGAATATCCAGCAAATCCGAAACGGCGGAACTGAACAGTGAGCCGAGAAAAATCGCCGAGCCCGACCACAGCGCCGCGCCCAATGCATCGAAAAAAATGAATTTAACGGAACGCGTACCGATCGCACCGGCCAGCGCACTGGCAACCGAAGCAAAACCGGGGATGAATTTCGCCACCAGTAGCGATGCCGGACCAAAACGCAGATAAATGGATTCGGTCTGACGCACGCAGGAATCCGGCGACAGAGAAATCCGGCACAAGCGCGCCATTACGCGCGCGCCGTAACGCCGTCCAGCCAGATACCAGGCGAAATCGGCAATTAAGGCGGCCAATACGGCAACAAACAACAACATCGGTGCAGAATATTCGCCCCGTCCCAGTAGCGCGCCGGTAATCACAAGCGTAGGATAAGCTGGTATAGGCGCACCCAATTGCTCCAGCAACACATTAGCGAAAACGAAAAGCAAGCCGTATTGCTCAATCAGTTCTAGCAGAAAGCTCATGATATTCGTTCCGTCTCTTGTTCGCGCTTCTTTATTCGGAAGCAGAAAGCATAGCAGGCAGCTGCAAGCTGTGCTTGGCGTGTAAAGATTTTAAACAGGCAAAGGCGATCGTCCCGGCGACAATTTTTTTATCGCGCAACAGGTCAAATCGTCGACATGCAGTAGCTCAAGGAGTCGCATCATGACGAAGGAAATCAGACATTATATGGACGAAGCCGACATAGGCAGCGGCGAAAAAAACGCAGGCGAGCTGGAGACCGAGCTTGAAATCGGCAAAATCAATCCTGGGAGAAAACTCGATCAGCAAGCCATCAAGGACGCGGAAAAGCGTGAAGGCCTGGTCGATGAAGAGCACCCCTTCCCGCCCAAGGGTAACTAGCTGGCGTCAGACTGCACTGCAGAGGGAGTAGTAACGGCAAGCGTCTGCGCCATGCTCTCTCCCAGACGGACCGGGCGCTCTGCCGCCCATGCCGGATTGAAGGACAAGGTATCGTGCGGAAACAGCATGACCACAGTGGAGCCGAGTAAAAAGCGTCCCATCTCTTCGCCTTTCTTCAAGCCGAGATACTGTTTGTCGTAGTGCCATTCGCGTATGTTTCCATTGCGCGTTGCGTTGACTATGCCGTGCCACGTCGTCTGCATGCTGCCGACGATGGTCGCGCCCACCAGCACCAGCACGAACGGCCCCGCAGCGCCCTCGAACACGCATACCACGCGTTCGTTGCGCGCAAACAGATTCGGCACGCCGCGTGCAGTCGTCGGATTAACTGAAAACAATGCGCCCGGTACATAAATCATGCGCATCAGGCGGCCATCGCAAGGCATGTGGATACGGTGGTAGTCGCGCGGACTCAGGTACACGGTGGCAAAGCTGCCGTTCTCGAACTGCGCTGCCAATTCACGATCGCCGCCCACTAGCGCAGTAGTGGAATAACTGTGCCCCTTGGCCTGGAATATCTGGTCTTTTTGTATCGTGCCGCACTGGCTGATCGCGCCATCGACCGGGCAGATATATGGATCGTCGGCCAGCGGACGCGCACCGCTGCGTAGTGCGCGGGTGAAGAATTCGTTGAAACTGGCGTAGCTGCGGATATCCGGATTCGCCGCTTCCGTCATATTGACGCCGTATTTGCCGATAAACCAGCGTATCAGGCCGGTCGTCACGCGCCCTGCTTTCGCGCCCGCGACTTTACCGGCGAAGATGGTCAATGCTTTTTTAGGCAGCAGGTATTGCGGAAGAACAGGCAGGCGATTGGACACAATGAATTCGATGAAAAAAGATGCGTGATTGTAGCGGGTCTTGAAGCTTATTTCGGTGCAATGACGCGCCTGACGGTAATCCGGTCGATAAAAAATTCGCCGTCTACACATTTGCGGTGCGGCACGCCTGACAATTCAAAGCCCAATCCGCCATCTTCCAGCCACATGTGCACCAGCGTATCGAACTCTTCGGGGTCGAGATGCAGCATCTGCGCCGAAATAACAAACTGCGCACCATCTTTTTGCTTATTGACAATATCTTCGAGCAAGGCCATCTGCATTCCATTCCAAAACAAAAACTGCCGACATCATAGCTTTTTTCAGTTGCCAGATGTGCGTTTCGCTTTGCCGGCAGAGGCTTTTGCCTTGCTGGAAAAGACCAGCTGGCATGGATCTGACTCAGGATTGGCGCCATCCCATATCGATGTAGCAAGCACACTGACGCCACTGGTCAGGATTGCCGCACCTATTCTTGCTATGGCACCAAGCGCGCCGCTTTCATCCATACTTAATTCCGGGTTGACGAGCTGGCCGACGATTTTCACTTCGCCGGCAAAGTTGGAAATGCCCAGATTGATACCTGAACGCGCACGCACACGGCCGCGCAAGTCCAGCGTCTGGCTGCGCAAATTCACCGCGCCGCGCGTCAGTAATTGGCTGGCATCGCTACGTGCGCCTACAATTGCCTCGCCACGCGCCACGCCGGACTGGAAGGGCAAACGTGCACTGACGCAGGAAAGATCGATACGATCGGAATCCTTGGCTGAAAACAGGCCGGTCAGCCAGAACTCGGCATTGCCTGCCTTGGGCGAGAGAATTTTTGCCGCACCGACCTGAATATTGACGGGGCCACTGAGCGTGGCGGCAAGGTCGTTCATCGATGCGCCTGTCGCATCGATACGCGCATCGACTTTCATCGCTCCACCTGTGATGGCGATGTTCTTTCCGCTTTGCCTGAACCATTGCTCCAGCGTGGTATCGGCCATCTGCAGATTCAGATGCACGGCTTTTTTACGGCCCTCAAAAAGTGCGTCGCCGCTTGCATGACCGCCCAGCAGCTTGCCGGAAAACGCCTCCACTTTCATGCGATCATCGTTGAAACTCATCTGCGCTGCCGCATCTGCGACTTCAATGCCGGAACGCATTTTCAAGGCTGAAATTTTGACTTCGGCAGTTCCTTGCGTCCCTTGGAGGTCGATCAGCAAGGGCCAGGCGAGCGCTTGATCGCGGAACAATTGTCCGTTTTTTTTAGGCGGCAGTGATGGCTGGCCGATGTCAAGAAAAGTCTGCACCATGTCTATTCTGTCGGCTTGCAGGCGCGCATGAAAAACCGGCTTGCTGCCGCTGCCATCCCACCGGCCGTCACCGGACAAATTCAGCTTGCCCATGTGCAGTCTGACATCCGCAATCTCGGTTTTTTTATTGGCTGCGTGCAGCTTCATCTCCCCTTTCAAAGGCACTGGAGATGGGCGTTGTATGCCGAAAAAAGCGAACATGTCCTGCATCGACTCTGCTTCTATCGAGGCTGCAATATCGTAGTTCTGCAATGCGAGATCAAGAGGAATCTTGCCGCTAATCGTGACTTTTGCCTGACCGGAAATTGCGTGCACGATGCCATTGCTGACTGCACCCGGCTTGCCCAGTTCCGATAAATCGTCCAGCTTGCCGTCCAGTTGCAGCAAATGATTGTCGCGCACTACTTTCATTCCGAATTTCACGCGCTGCAAACCGCGCCCGCCATCGGCATGCAGACTGAGCACCTGCCATTGTGCAGGCTCTTCCTTGGCATTGCGAAAACGGATATTGCTGTGCAAGACGCTCAGGGATGTCAGCGTCATATCCGGCAGGGAAACAGCGTCCGCATCCGGAAATTCCCAATTGCGTTTACCGTCAACTGCGATTTCCAGGTTCGCTTGCAAGCCTTCAAGATGCAATCCGCTCAAGACGATCCTGCCGCTTAACAGCGGCAGCAAGGCAAGCTGCGCAGTGACAGAAGACGCTTCAAGAAAATGCTGATCCTGTGCCCAGACGGGATTGGATAGCGTGACATTTTTCGCATGCAATTGCGGATAAGGAAACAGACTCAGGTCGATTTCACCTAGCGTCAGTTCGCGCATCAAGGCCTGCCTGAACTGGTCGCGTGCAATGATTTTCAGATGCGCGCTGTCGGTCTGCGTATACAGGATGCTCACAGCAATGACCAGCGCAAGCGCCAATCCGCCCGCTCCCCACAACACTATTTTTTGCCACTTGTGCATGCGTTTTATCCTTGCACCGGGTCAGCGTACCAAATCTGCGTCTGAACGCAATCGATAGAGTGACCGAGGATATAACAGATGCGGCAAGACGTCATGCAGGATGTGCTCTGTACGCATGCAGGGCAAGACGGCGTGACACCACAACACTGCTTGCGCAGGCTACAGCAGCATCATGCGGGCAGCGCCCTATGCGTTACTGGGTTGACGCCGTTCAGCAGATAATCGATCAACTCGCGTACTGGCCGGATTGCCGTGCCGAATGGCAGAGGCTCGGAGCCGCGAAAGAACAAACCGCGCTTGACGTCGCCTTCCAGTGCAAAGCCCAATTGCGTATCGATGCAGAATTGCCCGGCTTTCGCGATGCCGTCACGCAAACCGCATTGATGCAGGCAATCGAAGCCGACCGTACAATCTTTCGGTCCTGCCTTGCGCTGCAGCTTGGCTTCCTTGTCGAGATAATTGGCCAGCCATTGCGTCTTTACCGCACGCGCCGGCAAACCGGCGCAGCTCATGAAGGTCACGATGTCTTCCGGCCTCGCGCCGGTCAATACCCTCTTGAAATTGATATGCGCATCGCCTTCTTCGCTCACCGCAAACGGCGTACCGAGTTGCACCGCGCTGGCGCCGAGGGCAAACAGTTCGCGCACCTGTTCCGGGCTGTGTATCCCGCCGGCGGTAATCAGCGGGATCTTCTCGCTCTCCAGACCCAGCTCCTTGAACAAGGCCAGCGTTCCTTCCAGCACCACGGAAAACGCAAAGTGCGGATCGTTGACGCTATCGAGTCCGGCAGCGCCCAGGTGGCCGGCCGCAAATTGCGGATTCTCGATCACGATCGCGTCCGGCAGGCGCTTGCGGCGCATCCATTTTTTCAATATCAGCGCAATGCCGCGCGCATCGGACAGAATCGGGATCAAGGCCACATCCGGATATTCGCTGGTTAACTCAGGCAAATCCATGGGCAGGCCGGCTCCGACCACGATCGCATCGGCGCCGCTTTCACAGGATTGCCGCACATAGGCTGCGTATTCGGCCACCGCCCGCATCACGTTGACGGCGACCATGCCGCGACCTTCTGCCATTGCCTTGGCGGCCTTGATTTCACGATCGAGTGCAATCAGATTGGCTGCATTGATCAGCTCCTTGCTGCGCGACTTTTCGGTTTGCGCCATCAGGTCTGGATGATGCCGCCGCAGATCGACACTGGAAATCGTGCCGAGCGCACCGAGGCTGGCGACAGTGCCGGCCAGGCGATGCGCAGAAACGCCCACGCCCATGCCGCCTTGCACGATGGGGAGCAGTAATTTATTCTTCAGTTTCAACTTCGGGAATGCGGTATCCAGCACAATCATCCTTCGCTTGCCATATAGATGCCCGACTGTAGCAAAGAGGATCGCAGACAAATTGACATGGATCAAAAATGATTCAGACTGAAATGTGATCCTTGTTCTTGAAACATCAAATGACGGCCTCATCATGACTTCATATCAGAATGATAAAGTGCCGTTTACTGTTCAACATCGCACAAGGCATCCATGTCACGTCACTATCACTCCGAACATCACCGCAATGACCGCATTGGCTGGTTGCGTGCTGCCGTACTCGGTGCAAACGATGGCATCATTTCCACCGCCTGCCTGATGCTGGGCGTGGCGGCGGCCAATGCAGATCGCAGTGAATTGCTGGTCGCGGGCGTGGCGGCGCTGGTAGCCGGCGCCATGTCGATGGCGGCCGGCGAATATGTTTCCGTCAGTTCGCAATCGGATACGGAACAGGCAGATCTGGAACGCGAACGCGTGGAACTGCGCGATCAGCCGGCTGCCGAACAGCGTGAGCTGGCATCGATTTATACCGCACGCGGCGTGGCGCCTGAGCTGGCCATGCAAGTCGCGCAGCAATTAATGACGCATGACGCACTCAGTGCGCACGCAAGGGACGAACTTGGCATTCACGATACCTCGGCAGCGCAACCGGTGCAGGCGGCGATCGCCTCCGCCCTTACTTTCTCTGCCGGCGCTGCATTACCGCTAGTGACTGCCCTGATCGCACCGCCATCCATGCTGATAGCGTCACTGACGGCTACCTCGCTGCTGTTTCTGATAGCACTGGGGATGCTGGCAGCAAAAGCAGGTGGCGCCCCTCTGCTCCGTGCCGCGGTGCGCGTCGGCTTCTGGGGTGCACTGGCAATGGGTATCACGGCAGGCATAGGCAAACTATTCGGCACCGTTGTTTAACGCGTACTATCTATTGAATAAACAACGGGCATTCCGCTTATTGAAGTTTCACTGAAATCAGGCAGAAGGCTGCAGACATGAAATTCAAGGACTATTACGAAATTCTCGGCGTCAAACGCGATGCGACGCAAGACGAAATCAAGGGCGCCTACCGCAAGCTGGCGCGCAAATATCATCCGGATGTCAGCAAGGAAGCGAATGCAGAAGCGCGCTTCAAGGAAATGGGCGAAGCCTACAAGGTCTTGAAGGACCCGGAACAACGCGCCTCTTACGATCAACTCGGCGCTAACTGGAAGAATGGCCAGGATTTCCAGCCGCCGCCGAATGCCGATGCAGGTTTTGAATTCAGCGGCCGCGGTGCGCACGCTGACTTCGGCGATGGATCGGATTTCAGCGATTATTTCGAGCAAATGTTCGGCCAGCAAACCGGCTGGCGCGGACAGCATCGCACGCGCCATGTGCAAGGCGAAGATCATCATGCCAAGGTGCAGATCGATCTGGAAGATGCGTATCGCGGTGCGGAACGCAACATCTCGCTACGCATGCCGACGGTTGATGAGCATGGTCATGTCGTCACCAAAGAGCGCACGCTCAGCGTCAATATTCCGAAAGGCATACGCGCCGGACAAACCCTGCGCCTGGCCGGCCAGGGCGGACCGGGTATCGGCCAAGGCAAGGCCGGCGACCTGTATCTGGAAATTGTGTTCCGCCCCCATCCGCGTTACCGCGTAGACGGACGCGATGTGTATGTGGATCTGCCGCTGGCACCGTGGGAAGCGGCACTGGGCGCCAGCATCGCAGTGCCGACGCCGGAAGGATCGGTAGAGCTGACCATCCCGCCGAACTCCTCGGCCGGGCGCAAGTTGCGCTTGAAGGGCAAAGGCATTCCGGGCAAGGAAGCCGGCGACCTGTATGCGGTATTGACGATCGTCCTGCCGCCGGCCCAGACGGAGAAGGCCAAAGAAGCTTATCGGGCACTAAAAGAAACGCTCGATTTCAACCCGCGTGCATCGTTGTAAAGGACGTCCATCATGATTCAGACCACGATCAAGCATCTCGACGCACAGATAGTTGAAGAAGAGCTCCATCTCACGCTGGTTGAACTGTGCCAGACCTGCCAGGTATCGGAAGATTTGATTAGCGCATGGGTCTTTGAAGGAGTACTGGAACCGGACGGACAGTTGCCGCAGGAATGGCGCTTCAGCGGTTCATCCCTAAGACGTGCGCGTCTGGCCCAACATCTGGTGCAGGATATGGAAATCAACACGCCCGGTGTGGCGCTCGCGCTCGACCTGCTCGATCAGATCGACATGCTGAAAGCCCAACTGAAACGCAGCGGTCATTACTGATTTTTCCCTGCACGGAAAAAACTGCAGCACGGCATAAATATCGACCACGCAAGATGGAACTGCGGCTTACCCTTTGCTGTGCTTGACGATCACTGTGCAGGTCATGCCGGCCACCAGCAGATGCTCCTTCTTCAGATCGTCGATACGTATGCGCACCGGTATGCGTTGCGCCAGCCGCACCCAGTTGAAGGTTGGATTGACGTCGGCCAGCAACTCCTTGCCGGTTGTCGCATCGCGATCGGTGATGCCACGCGAGATGCTTTCTATATGGCCTTTCAGCGACGGTCCACCGCTCATCAGATGGATCTCCACTTCGTCGTTGAGCGATAGATAGGGTAATTTTGTTTCTTCAAAATAACCGCTTACATAATAGGAATTGCTGTCGATTACCGCCAGTTGAGGCACGCCGGCGGTGGCAAAATCGCCCGCATACACATGCAGATTGGTGACGTAGCCATCAACCGGCGCACGCACATCGGTACGCTCCAGATTGAGCTGCGCCGTTTCGCGTGCGGCTACTGCTGCCAGATATTTTGCGCCGGCAATGGATGACAGCGAAGCCGCCGCTTCTCGGTTTTCGCTGGTCACGATGGAGGCATCGAGTCCGTTGCGTCGCGCCGACTCCTTGCTGCGCATGTTCCGCTCGGCCTGCTGCGCTGCCACTTCAGCTTCAGTTTGCGCCAGCGCATGGCTGTAACGGCTCCTGTCTATGCTGAACAGTACATCGCCTTTGTGCACGAATTGGTTATCGCGTACCGCAACCTTGGTCACGATACCTGAAACATCCGGCGCAATATGAATCGTATCGGCCTTGACGCGGCCATCGCGCGTCCACGGCGAATACATATTGTCATCCCACAGATATTTGCCGAACAGGATGGCAATCAGGAGCAGGACACCGGTAATGATGTAACGTAAATAGGCGGACGTACGCATGAGAGCAATCCCTCTTTCAGTAAATAAGCAGCGCGAGCGCACCGAAAATACAAACCAGCAGGCACAGCCGGAACAGCGAGCGATGCCATACATAACGATAAACGCCGAAGTGGCCGCACAACCAGTCCACACCAACATGAATCAGCACGCTCAGCAGGAAAATCAGCAATAGCGATGGCGCCAGTACGCCAAAGATGGAAATTTCACGCGGCATCATGGGCTGTTCCTGTCGGCGCTGTCGAGTCAATGGAAAAATCGTTCAAGGATCGATCGAGCAAGGACGCGTTGATCAGATGAAGGTCCGTCAACGCACGGCGCAATCGCGCAGTCTCGCCGGCTTCTGCATTTGTTTCGTCAAGCAGCAATGCCTGCAGCATTTTTCCGGCAGCCTGCGTGGCGGCAAGCGCCTGCGCATGCTGCTGCACTTGTGGCTGACGGAAATAATCTGCCAGAGCGGCAATACATTGTTCCTTGGCTAGGCGCACCGGATGGCCAATGCTCAGGTGCGCGCTCCAGTCGCGCAGATCGATCAGGGCATGTCCGAGCTCCAGCAGGGTAATGGCCTGATTCAGCGTCTGGCGTGTCGCCGCATCCGCAGTGCCGCGCACACTCATGCTCAACTGATTCAGAAGGTCACGGATACGACTCTCGAAATGGTGGCGCAGATGCGCCGCATCGCTGACGCACAGACGCAGCGCCTCATCCCACAATGCCCGGGCAATATGACGGCGCGAACCCTGCTTATGCTCGGGCAGGATCAAAGCAAAGATTATTGCAGCAAGTATCAGACCGATGATCTGCGCCATGCCATCGTTGATAAAGCTGGGCACATTGAAACGCATCATGTTTTCCGGCGCGATCATTTGTGCAAACATCAGATTGAAACCCATCCCGATGCCCGCGATATTGCGCCAGGTGCTGGCATACGCACCCGCCATCAGAAAAGGCAGCATCGCCAGCACCATCATCAGATAACCTTCCACGTGATTGAGCATGAAGAAAGCGCAAAGAAATGCGAACGGGGTTCCCAGCATGAATCCGAATGTGGTCTGACGGATCAGGCGGCCCGGCTCGGCAGAAGACGCTGCAAGGCCGCAAAAAATAACGGCAATAATTACCGCACCGCTGGCGCTGGGCCAGTTCAGCGCATACCAGGCGGAAGTCAATACCAACACCGCCGCCGCAGTGCGCAAGCCGGCGGCAACGGCAATCATGGTCGGCGTTTTAGCGCTGTAGGCTAGTACCTTCGTCTGGTTTCTTGCCGGCGTTCGGGACAGGCGTTTTGGCAAGGCCTGATAAATCACGACCAGTCGATAAAATTCATCACTGAAGCGCTGTATCAATTCAAGCGCCGTATCGAGGTCCAGTTGCTGCTGATGACTGCCCTGCCGCAGCAGAAAATCCTTGCGTGCATTGGCGGTCAGCGCTGGCAACGTGGCACGCAACTGTACGAATTTGTTTCGCGTCACGCTCACTTCCGCCGCTGTTCGTGCTGGAATATGGGTAACCAGCAAGGCTTGTGAAAATGCGGCATAGAGCGGCGCAATCAGCTCCGGCACCAGCATGTCGCCACGACTGCGCAGGCGTTCCATCAACTGATGCAAGGTATGGAAAGTGGTCAGGCCGACCATGGCAGCCGCATTGAATGCATACAGTTGCTGGCTGCGCGTGCGCGTATCGCCGGCTTCAAAAACCGCCGCTGCACGGCCGGATTCCAATGCCGCAATCTCGGTCGCGAACTGCAGATGCAAACGTTCCAGTTGTTCTGCACTCAGGCGTCCCTGCATGGCGTCGTAACACAGTTGCGCAAAATTTCGATACAGCTTGCGCACCGCCTGCACCAACTGCTCGCTCTGATGTTTCGGAAACAGGGCGTCGTTAACCAGCGCCGCGCACAATATGCCCAGCGATATTTCCGTCACGCGAGAAACAGCCAGATTGAATACATCCAGCGGCGCATTAATACCCGGCAACGCAATCATGCACGCTGTGTAACCGGCCAGCACAAAACCGTAAGAGCGCGCATTGCGCATCAAGGCGGAACCTGCGGTACACAAACCGACCCACAAGGCGAGCGCGATGAAAAGCAGCATCGCCTGTTGCGGAAACAGAGCGAAAAAAAACAGCGCCGCTGCACAACCGATCAGCGTGCCGAGCAAACGATAGATGCTTTTCTCCAGCGCCATGCCGCTGCTGGGCAAGGCGACGATGAAGACCGTCATCATGGCGCTGCGCGGTGAGTCAAAGCCGAGCCGAAAGGCGATCCACAAGGCGAGGAAAGCTGCCAGCAAGGTTTTGAGCACGAAGGCCCAGCGCTGCCCTTCCGTATCCATCCAGTCCTGCATCACCACGCGGGCACGGCGATGCCATGCAGCCGGCGGTGCCGGTGTTGGCATTAACGGTGTGGCTTCAGCAGCATTGCTCATGTCGAATGCTTCTCCTCCAGATTGGCGAGCTGTTGCCTGAGCAAGGTTTCCTGCAATGCGAGATTCCTGTCGTTAATGCCGTCGAACGTCTGGTGCAAAATAGCCCAATACTCCGGAGAAATCTGTTCGATGCGTTTTCTGCCTGCGCTGGTCAGCGATATTTCCACACTGCGGCGATCCTCCAGACTGAAACGGCGCTTGATCAGGCCCTGCTTTTCCAGATCGTTGCAGATACGGGTGAGATTGGCCGGTTTTTCCGAGCAGGCGTCACCCAGATCGGATGCACGTTGCGTTTCATCGTCAGATCCGTACAGCACCATCAGCGCGGTATAGCTGACACTCGTCAGGCCATGTTTTTTCATCGCAGTATTGAGTGCATCCTGCGTGCGTTTCTGTATGTGATACGCCAGCCTGTTGAGCGTCACCAGTTGCTGCGGCTGATCCGGCATGCGCACGCTGCAACGGGCGATGCGATGAATCGTGCCATCAAAATTACTCATGCGTGCCTGCCTTTCCACCATCAACCGGAGGTGTGTTTGCTTCTACCGCGACCTGCACGGGAAGATAACCGCCACCCAATGCAAGCATCAGTGCAGCATGACTTTCCAGCATGCGTGCGGTGATTTGCGCCTGCTGTTGCTGTTGTGCCAGCAAGGCGACTTCACTATTGAGCAGCAGCAGAAAATCGCTCATGCCGGCCGCAAAGCCCTTGCTGGTCAAAGCACGCGCCTTGCCGGCGGTTGCCAGCGCGCCATCGTTCAAATGCTTTTGCTGCTGCAGCGATTGCGCCACAACTAGGGTGTTGGCCACGCTTTCCAGCGCATGTATCAATGTGCCGTTGTAGCTTTCCACCGCCATGTCGTACGCCGCCATGTGTGCGCCGAGATTGCTGCGCAAGCGGCCGCCATCGAAAATCGGCAGGGAAATGGCCGGCCCTATTCCGCGTATGGCCGACTCGCCACTGAGGAATTTGCTGAAGCCTATCGCTTGAAAGCCGATGAAAGCCATCAAATTGATATTCGGATAGAACGAGGCTTTGGCTGCTTCAATCTGTTTTGCTGCAGCTTCGACACCCCAGCGTCGCGCGACGACATCCGGGCGGCGGCCGATCAGATCGGCCGGCAAGGCAGATGGCAATTGCATCCAGGAGCGTCCATCGAGCGCCAGTACCGGACGCGCAATCCGCTCACCCTCGCCCGGCCCCTTGCCGCTCAGGGCTGCAAGCTGATGACGCAGGATGGTGATGGATTCTTCGTATTGTTCTATTTGCATATGCAAAGGCGGCACAGCGGCTTCCAGTTGCGTGACATCGACTTCGGTTGCCAGCCCGGCAGTCATGCGCTGGCGCATGACATGCAAGGCTTTTTCGCGATGTGCCAGCGTCTCTTCGGCAATGTCTTTCAATGCGAACTGCAATGACAGCTGGACGTAGCTGCGTACGATATTGTTTTCCAGCGCAAGCCTTGCCATCTGCGATTCCGCTGCGGCGACCTTGACTTCATCCAGCGCGGAAGCCAACTCCTGGCGATGCCGACCCCATAAATCAAGATCGTAAGTCGCTTCTACAGCGGCGCGGTTGTACCAAGCATAGTTGCCCGCTTCCGGTGGCGGGATGAAATCGTGTTCGGAAAATAGCTGGCGCGTCATGGATGTAGCAATGCCCACACTGGGAAGTGTGGCGGCTTCTGCCAATCCTGCGTAATTCTGCGCCAGGCGCACGCGCGCTTCAGCGATATGCAGATTGGGATTGTCGCTCAAAGAAGCGGCAATCAAGCCATCCAGTTGCGGGTCGCCGTAAGCATGCCACCACTCCAGCTGCGGCCATGCCACTGTGACGCCCTGCGTAGAACCGGCAATCTCCTTGCCGCCCACCAGTTTGTTTGCATCGACCTGTTGCGTCTGCGGCTTGATATTTCCCATGTCGGCGCAGGCAGCAAGCAAGGCCGTCAAACAGACAAGACACAGGTAAGTTATCTTTTTCATGGTGATGCGAAAGCCAATCGGATAGTCATCGGGTTTTTATTCTACGCCGATATACTTCATTAATGAAATATATTTTTACGAAACATTTAAACAAATCGGCGATACAAAAACCTGGGCGCTATTTCACTATAGGCAAGGAAATCGAAGCGTGTAGAAAGGAATAAAGTTGGCGAGAAATAATGCCCGTATCGCCGACAAAGGCAATACATCGTCCGGCTATCCGATTGGCGCAGATTCGCCTTCCCGCACAAGCAGGTTCTCTGATGGCATGCCGAATCGCGTAATACGCCCGAATCAGTGGCGCGATGACACCACGATGCCGCCCACGATCAGCAGAAATGCAAGCCCATGATAAAGATGCGGTGTTTCGCCCAGAAATGCAGCCGACATCAAGGCCGCAAACAAAGGCGTCAGATTGCTAAAGAAACCGGCGACAGTCGGCCCGACGCGTTGCACGCCCAGCCCCCAGCATCGCAAGGCAATGATGGCCGGGCCGATGGCGACAAAGATCAGCGCCGCAATCAAGGGCCAGCCCCACACGATGTGCGGATCGGTAAATGTCCATTCAGCAGCGGAAAATGCGCCTGACCACACTGCGCCAAATGCAACCTGGGCCAGCAAAAAGGCGATCCAGTTGGCGCGAATCTGCGCCGGATCCTTCGGCAGCGTCAGTAACCAGCTGTAAAAAGACCAGATGATCGCCGCCAGTATCATTAATATATCTCCCGGCACCAGACGCAAGGCCAGCAACTGCTGCAGCTCGCCGCGACTGAGCACCAGCAGCACGCCGGCAATCGACATGAGCGCGCCCAGCGCTTGCTTTGCAGATACCCGTACGCCGAAAAACATCGACCCTATCATCAGCATCCAGACCGGCATACTTGCCGCCACCAGCGTCACATTGATGGGCGACGACGTTTTCAAGGCCAGATATTGCAGCGAGTTGTAGAGCCCCACGCCCAGCAAGCCCAGCAAGGCAAAGCGGCGCCAGTGCGTCCACAGCGCGCTATTGCGACGGAATATCCAGCTCGCAAATGGCAACAGAATGATTGCTGCAATCGACCAGCGGAAAAAATTCAGCGTGAGCGGCGGCACCAGCGTGTTGATCGAACGTCCGACGATTGCGTTGCCTGCCCACATCAGCGGGGCAATCGTCAGCAGCAATGCAGTCGAAGGTGTTATTTTTTGAGTCATGTGCAGAAACGTTGATGAACGAAAATTGAAAGCGAGGATCAAGCAAGCCAGACACGAAGGATACTTGATCTGACTGATGTCGGTTCGCCTCGATCAATCTGCGCGAGCGCGCAGGCCTTTTTCATCCAATACGGCTTCACCATCTTTGATGTAAATCAAGAAGCACTCTTGACTTGCACGCCATACTCTGGCCGCCAATCAAAATGGCAGATGACAAAGCACGACGCAGATTGCGCACATCAACCCCAACTCCCGCACCCTGGAATATGCATGGCAATTGAACTGTTCAACGATGGCAAGCATATTTGCCTGATGTTTTCCGATCTGGCGGAAGAAGATGGCGAATCGGTACAGTCCAATCAGTTTTTGATCGTACAGGATGGCAACGGCATCCTGCTTGATCCGGGCGGCGTACTGACTTATAACGAACTCTACATGGCGATGAGTAAATATTTTCCGCCCAAGAAATTGAAATATGTCTTTGCCTCGCATGCCGATCCCGACATCATCGCCTCGCTGCCGCGCTGGTTGAACGGCTCCGAAACCAGCCTGCTGATTTCACGTATCTGGTCGCGTTTCGTGCCGCATTTCTGCCCGCAGGGTAAAACCGAAGGACGCATCATCGCGCTACCCGATGAAGGCACGCTACTTCCTTTCGGCAGCACGACATTCCAGATTCTGCCAGCGCATTTCCTGCATGCCGAAGGCAATCTGCAGTTTTACGATCCGGTCAGCCGCATCCTGTTTTCCGGCGATATGGGCGCCTCCATGATGCCGCCCGACCTGGCAACGACAGCGGTGACAAACTTCGATCAGCACCTGTCCTTCATGCGCGGTTTTCACACGCGCTACATGGTCTCGAACAAGGTCTGCCGTTATTGGGCAGCCATGGTGCGCGAAGTCGATCCGGAATGGATAGTGCCGCAGCATGGCGCACCATTCAAGGGCAAGGCCATGATTGCGCGCTTTCTCGACTGGATAGAAACGCTGGATTGCGGCGTCGACCTGATGACCAGAGACATGTACGTCGCGCCACGCGCCGTGAATATTCGCCTCTGAACATAAGAAATCGTTCAATACATCGAAATCCCATTCGCACTACAATCTATGCCATCAGATTTATTGCGAGGCTAATTTGCCATCCATCATTTCAGTCAGACAGCTGACCAAACAATATGCGTCCGGCTTCCAGGCGCTCAAGGCAATCAATCTTGATATCCGGCGCGGTGAAATCTTCGCCCTGCTCGGCCCCAACGGCGCCGGCAAGACCACGCTGATCAATATCATTTGCGGCATCGTCAATCCAAGCACCGGCACCGTACTGGCCGATGGGCATGACATCGTGCGTGACTATCGCGCTGCGCGCAGCAAGATCGGGCTGGTGCCGCAGGAATTGTCGACCGATGCATTTGAAACCGTTTGGGCCACCGTCAATTTCAGTCGCGGCATTTTCGGCAAGCCGCGCAATCATGCACACGTCGAAAAAGTGCTGCGCTCACTGTCCTTGTGGGACAAGAAAGACGCCAAGATTTTTTCCCTTTCCGGCGGCATGAAGCGACGTGTGATGATTGCCAAGGCTTTGTCGCATGAGCCGCAAATTCTGTTTCTCGATGAGCCGACTGCCGGCGTGGATGTGGAATTGCGCCGCGACATGTGGGAAATGGTGCGCGGCTTGCGTGCCAGCGGCGTGACCATCATTCTGACCACCCACTATATTGAAGAAGCCGAAGAGATGGCCGACCGTATCGGCGTGATCCGCAAAGGCGAAATCATACTGGTGGAAGAAAAATCCGTATTGATGAGCAAGCTGGGCAAGAAACAGTTGCACCTGCAGTTGCAGCAGACATTGCAGGCGATCCCCGACGGGCTCATCTCGCAGCAGCTGGAACTTTCTGCCGATGGCAATGAGCTGACTTACACTTTCGATGCGCAGAGCGAGCAGACCGGCATTGCCGAACTGCTGAAGAAACTTGATGAACACGGCATAGGCTTCAAGGATCTGCAATCCAGCCAGAGTTCGCTGGAAGATATTTTCGTCAATCTGGTGAGGACTTGAACATGAATTTCTATGCAATCCGCGCCATCTATCATTTCGAGCTGGCACGTACCTGGCGCACGCTGATGCAAAGTATTGCTGCACCGGTCATTTCCACTTCGCTGTATTTCGTCGTGTTCGGCGCCGCCATCGGTGCGCGCATGGTGGAAGTCAACGGCGTCAGTTACGGCGCATTCATCGTTCCCGGTTTGATCATGATGGCGCTGATGACGGAAAGTATTTCCAATGCCTCGTTCGGCATCTTTATGCCGAAATATGCGGGCACAATATACGAAGTACTGTCAGCGCCTGTCTCCTATGTGGAAATCGTGATCGGCTATGTCGGCGCGGCAGCGACCAAATCGATCATCCTCGGCGTACTGATACTCGCTACTGCACGGCTATTCGTTTCCTTCGATATCGCGCATCCGATCCTGATGGTCGCCTTCCTGATTCTGACTGCGGTGACCTTCAGCCTGTTCGGTTTCATTATCGGCATCTGGGCCACCGGTTTTGAAAAGCTGCAAATCATTCCTATGCTGATCGTGACGCCGCTGGCCTTCCTCGGCGGCAGCTTCTATTCGATCAGCATGTTGCCGCCCGTATGGCAGAAAATTGCACTGATCAATCCGGTGGTCTACCTGATCAGCGGTTTCCGCTGGAGTTTTTACGGTACTTCGGATGTGAGTGTGGCCATCAGTGCCGGCATGACGCTGGTATTCCTGGCTTTGTGCCTGGCTGCGGTGTCGTGGATATTCAAGACCGGCTACCGGCTCAAGATGTAGGGCTCGCAGCCCTCTTCCCTGCAGTTTATTGACCTCGATCAAAATATGACGCAAGCTGTCGCGGTACGCTGTTTTTTGTTCAGTCACTTATTTTTATTAATTTTTTCGCCAGGGATACGATGAAAAAAATCACTTTGCTCTTTTTGGCCCTGCTTCCTTTGTCAGCCTTTGCCCAGCAGGTCGATCCTTGTATCGGCAAGGGTTCGGCGCAGGAAATGAGCGCTTGCGCCAAAGAAGAATACAAAAAAGCCAGCACCAAACTTGATAGCACTTACCAGGCACTGCAAGCACAAATGCCCGCCAAGGACGTCGCCGGCATTCCTTATCCAGCCGTCAAAAAACAGTTGAAGCTCGCGCAGCAGGCCTGGAGCGGGTTCGTCGAGCAGGACTGCAAAACCATCAATATCTACAATACGGGCAGTGTCTTGCAGGATATCGAATACTTCAGCTGCATGCGTCTGCATGCCGTGCATCGCACAGCAGACCTGGAACAGTTCCTGAGCCACAGAGAAAAAGCCAAGTAATCGCCGTTACCACAGCAGGCATGACAGCACCCTAACGCTGTTTCATGCCTGCTCGCATACTGCCGTAGGGATCGTCGATGATGTAGCGCCACGATCCATCCGCCTGCCTGCGCAACACTTCCAGCGTATCGACATTGGTATTCACCAGCGTCCCATCCGGTTTGACAAACGCCAGATTCGCCTTCATCCGATTGGTCGCCAAGCTGCCATCGCCACTGAGCGTGAAGGTAATGAACTCGATCGTGAATTTTGGTTTCAAAGCAATCACACTGGCATTATTCTCGCGTATCGCATCCAGACCGGTCATGGTTTCCCCTGACTTTTTGAACAGAACTGCACTCGGTTCATACAAGGCAACCGAGGTTTCAATATCGCCTGACTCCAGCGCGGCAACCAGCACGCGGCTGCAATCGTCCGGTTGACGTGTCAGCTCACTCAGTTGAACAGTCGTATTCTCATTTGCCATGCTTGTTCTCCGAATAAATCCCGCTTGAATCAATGTATCATCTCATGATGTTTTACCTATTTCCATCAAAGCAGAAAAATTTACTCATCACTTGTGCATGAAGCAGCAGGAAAACGAAAGCGGCACCGAACGTTACGAATGGCGGGATGAAGATCAGTTGTTCGGTTTTGTCGAGTACTACGTGTTCGGCGAGATCTGCATGATCACGCATACCGAAGTGCCACCTGCTCTTGCCGGCCATGGATATGGCTCAAAACTTGCCGCTCGGGCGATGGAATATGCGCGCAGCCAGGGCAGACAGGTGGTGCCGATTTGTGGCTTCATGGTGAATTATCTACGCAAGAATCCGCAATACCTTGATCTGCTTACACCGGAAAGCCGGCGCATCTTCAATATTGGAAACATCGAATGATCAGCTATATCGCGCTCAAGCATCTGCACATCACTTGCGCTGTCTTGAGTATCAGCCTTTTTTTACTGCGCGGCATGTTGATGCTGCGTCAGTCACCGGCCTTGCAGCAACGCTGGCTGAGAATTACCCCGCACATCGTGGATACAGCGCTGCTGGCAAGCGCAGTGACGATGGTCGTATGGAGCCAGCAGTATCCATTTGTACAAAGCTGGCTGACCGCAAAAGTGATTGCACTGATTGTTTACATTGGTCTGGGAACGATCGCGCTGAAACGCGGCAAAACCAGAGCGACGCGACTGCACGCCTTCCTTGCCGCATTGGCTGTATTCGCCTACATCATCGCAGTCGCGCTCAGCAAACAGCCCTTCATCCTCGGCTGAGGTAGTTGATGCGCAGAGAGTTGTCCAGCGTGCATGCGATCAATCAAATCGCCTGCACGGTGGAACAGATCAATCAGGCCAGTGCAGGATAATCGGTATAACCTTCTGCAGTCGGGCTGTAGAAGGTTTCAGGACGTGCCGGATTGAGCGGTGCATTATCTTTCAAACGACGCGGCAAATCCGGATTCGCGATAAACAGTTTGCCGAATGCAACCACATCCGCTTCACCTGTCGCGATCACATTTTCTGCCGTTTCCTTGGTCATTTGTTCATTCGCGATATACACGCCGCCGAATGCCTTTTTTAATTGCGGGCCAAGACGATTTTCACCCAGCGATTCACGCGCGCAGATGAAGGCGATACCGCGTTTGCCCATTTCGGCAGCAACGTAGCCGAACGTTTCCGCCGGAGTTGCATCACTCAAATCGTGCGAGTCACCGCGCGGAGCCAGATGCAAACCTACGCGTCCCGCGCCCCACACTTCGATACATGCATCGATCACTTCCAGCATCAGACGCGCGCGATTTTCAATTGAACCGCCGTAGATATCAGTACGCTGATTGGTGCTGCTTTGCAGGAACTGATCCAGCAGGTAGCCGTTGGCACCGTGTACTTCCACACCATCAAAACCGGCCAGCTTGGCATTTTCCGCGCCCTTGCGATAAGCAGCGACGATGCCTGGAATTTCATCCAATTCCAATGCGCGTGGCGTCACGTATTCCACTTGCGGACGCACGATGCTGACGTGGCCTGCTGGTTTGATCGCGCTAGGCGCAACCGGCAAATCGCCATTCAGGAACATGGGATGCGAGATGCGACCGACATGCCACAACTGCAGCGAGATAAGACCACCGGCCTTATGCACTGCGTCCGTCACCGTCTTCCAGCCTGCGACCTGATCATCCGACCAGATACCCGGCGTATCGGCATAACCGACACCCTGCGGCGTGACTGCAGTCGCTTCACTCAGGATCAAACCTGCAGATGCGCGCTGCACATAGTATTCGACCATCAGCTCATTCGGTACACGACCGCCGCCAACTGCACGCGAACGCGTCAGAGGCGCCATGATCACGCGGTTAGGAAGAGTGATGTCGCCAACTTTAATCGGGGTAAATAAATGATTCGTCATAATGTTCTTTCCAGAAAAATGGTTTAAATCAAGCGACGGCAGCGGCACATGCCGGTACTTCGTCGCGGGCAAGGCGCAGTGATACGCGCATTGCCAAAACTGCCGTCAGCGCGAGTGCTCCTGCTGCCAACGGTACTGCTTGCAATCCAAAGCCGGCACTGATGACAGAGCCGCCGACCCATGCACCAAGTGCATTGCCTAAATTAAATGCGCCGATATTCAATGTCGCCGCCAGATTAGGCGCAGCCTTGCCGAATATCATCACGTTGACCTGCAAACCGGGAACCGCAGCGAAGGACACCATCGCCCACAGGAAGAGATTGATTTCTACCGGAATCAAGCTTGGGCTGGTCCAGCGCACGATGGAGCTGACGATTGCCAACACGATAAAAATTCCCGTCAATGCAGTACCCAAACTCCAGTCAGCCAAACGACCGCCGATGTAATTACCGACCGTCAAACCAAGGCCGATCAAAAACAGGGTCCAGGTAATTCCCTGTGGCGACAAATGCGTCACGTCTTCCAGCAAAGGGGCGACGTAAGTAAACAAGGCGAAGGTGGCGGCAGAGAACAGCATCGTTGTCGATAGCGCTGCCCACAAACCGGCATTACGCAACTGGCCGATTTCTGCACGCAGATCCGTTTTTTCTTCGTCGTGCCCGCTCGGCATCACACGCCACAAACCGATCAGCGACAACACACCGAGAACAGCAACCACCCAGAATGGCATCTGCCAACCGGCGACTTGGCCGAGTGCGGTACCCAACGGTACACCCAGTACGTTTGCCAAGGTCAAGCCAGTGAACATCAGTGCAACTGCTGATGCTTTTTTATTCTCCGGCACCAGACTTGCGGCGACCACAGAACCGATACCAAAGAATGCGCCATGGCATAAGGCCGTGATAATGCGCGCCACCATCAGGAAGTTGTAATCGGCCGCCACTGCGCACAACACGTTGCCGACGATGAAAATCCCCATCAATAACAACAGTGCGCGTTTGCGCGGCAAGGAAGCCGTCGCTACCGCCATGATCGGTGCGCCAATCGCAACGCCCAGCGCATAACCGCTGATCAGCCAACCGGCACTGGGAATCGATACCGACAAACTGCGCGCCACATCAGGCAGCAAACCCATGATCACGAATTCGGTGGTGCCTATGGCAAAAGCGCTCAGCGCTAATATAAGTAAAGCTAAAGGCATGCAGTCTTTCTTTGAATAAGGGTGTTACAGATCGCCGTGTATCGAATCGAGAAAGGCTTGAATCGTGGCTTCGTTACGTTTGAAGAAAACCCATTGCCCGATGCGTCTAGGCACGATGAGTTCCGCCGCCTGCAAGGTCGCCAAGTGAGCGGAAATAGTTGACTGCGACAAACCACTACGCTTGTCGATCATGCCGCAGCACACGCCGAAATCCAGCGGGTGCTCCTGCTCGGCAAAATACTCTCCAGGCGACTTCAGCCAGGCCAGAATCTGCCTGCGTACCGGATTGGCCAGCGCCTTGTGGATTGCATCTATGTCCATGGGGTATTTCCTGTTTTATTAGCTTTTCGTTAAAAGACGAAACAAATATCGTCTTCTTTAAAATTTAATATCGTCATTATACGATATTAAATTTTAACGTGCAGGACAGGCCATTTCACGGCGCTTACAAAGGGAGAATCAAAGGGATGCGCCAACTGGCACTGAGTAATTAGAAATGAGAACTTGCCGCCAAACGATCAATTTTTGATGCCAATTAAGCATTTATATCGACAGCAGTTGTCGACGCTCATCGTTGAAACGACTGCACTCGTCTTTTAACCATAGCGAAAACACCGTTGTACGGCGATCCTCTGCACGCTGAGTCAGTAAGATATAGTGCGCCGGGGACGAGACCAAGCGGCCGAACACATTAAGCAGCCGACCACTTTTAATTTCGTCGAGTACCAGTGCCGTACGCGCCATGGCCACGCCCTGATGATTGAGTGCTGCGCCTATGGCCAAGCTCGCCAGATTGAACTGTATTCCACCCAACTCGCTTAGCCAATCGGGGCGCTCCGCTTCCATCCATGTGCGCCATTCAATGAACTCTGGCGCCCCGCCCCACGGCGTTGCATCATGCAGCAGGGTCACACCCTGAAGCGACTGCCCTGCGGCGAATGCCGGATGTTCCGAGAGGAATTTAGGCGTCGCTACCGGCATCAGATACTCATCAAGAATCCGATCCGCTTTCAGATTGCCGTATTGTCCGGGATCAAAGCGTATCGCCACGTCGATATCATCGGCCTGCATAGCGTGCAGATCCAGGGTCTGGAATTCCGCCTTCAGCCGCACTGCAATGGTCGGGTGAAGATGCTGAAAGTCGCTCAGACGCGGCATCAACCATTGCAGCGCAAAGGACGGCAGGCAATTGACTTGCAAGGGAGTATCCGATGGCTCCAGGCGCCTGAGCGTTTGTTCGATATCGAGGAAAGTTCTGCTCGCACATTCAAACAGTACTTTTCCCTTATCAGTCAGAACCAGGCTTCGATGCTGGCGCACAAATAGCGAATAACCGAGATTTCCCTCAAGATTCCGAATCTGCTGGCTGACGGCGCTCTGAGTAAGATTGAGTGCTTGTGCGGCCTTGGTGAAATTAAGTAGACCCGCCGCTACTTCAAAGCAGCGCAAGCCAGTGAGAATAGATGAATTAAATTTCATTCGAATTAGTATGGCTAATGATAGAAGTAGTAAATATCGTTTTTCAGAATATGCTTGCAGCATTACGATTACTGCCTGATACCTATAAATTCTCGCTCACACGGTTACTTCCATGAATTCTATAACGAAAAATTTTCAGCCCGACCTATTAACACAGCTACAGTCTCACACACCCTTGCTGTGGCTTAATCCTGTCTTGGGCAGCTCGCTCCCGAAGGATGCCCCCGGCGTTGCCGATGTCGCCGAAGCCGAGGCGCGACTCGCACGTTGTGCCGGGCTAATGGCAGCACTTTTCCCGGAATTGAAGGTGAGCGCTGGCCTGATCGAATCTGAATTAATCGCCACCCCTCAATTACAGCAGGTGATGAGCAATCATCCAACACACGAAGGTAGCTGGTTCATCAAGGCCGACCATGCCTTACCCATCGCCGGCTCCATCAAGGCACGTGGCGGATTCCATGAAATCCTGGCCCTGGCGGAGTCGATTGCCATCGAGCATGGCCTACTTCTTCCTGATGGTGATCGGCTGCAACTCGCATCCGAAGCGGCACGCACTTTATTTGCCCGCTATACAGTCACAGTCGGCAGTACCGGCAATCTGGGCCTGAGCATAGGCGTGATGGCAGCGGCACTGGGTTTCAAAGCCATCGTGCACATGTCCACCGATGCCAAAGCGTGGAAAAAAGATCGTCTGCGCCAGCGAGGAGTCGAGGTTGTCGAACACGATGGCGATTACGCAGCAGCCGTAGCCGCCGGGCGAATGCAGGCGCAGGCCGATCCGTATGGCTACTTTGTCGATGATGAGCATTCGTTGATGCTGTTTCTTGGCTATGCCGCCGCAGCGCGACACTTCGCTGTGCAACTGAGTGCTGCGGGACGTACTGTCGATGCGACTCACCCACTCTTCGTCTATATACCGTGCGGTGTGGGCGGCGCACCTGGCGGCATTACCTTCGGACTCAAAGCCTTGTTCGGCGAGCACGTGCACTGCTTCTTCGCCGAGCCGGTCGCATCACCCTGCATGCTGGTGCAATTAGCGTCTCAGCAAAGTACGCCGATTTCAGTTTACGACATAGGTCTGGATAACATTACCGAAGCCGACGGCTTGGCTGTAGGTCTGGCATCTCCGCTGGTCAGCCCCTTGATGGCGGCGCAGTTGTCCGGCGTGTTTACCGTAAGTGACCAGCAGTTGTACACACAATTGCTACAAGTATTGCGCACAGAAGATATCGCGCTTGAGCCTTCTGCCGCAGCTGGCGTGTGTGGACCTGACTGGCTAAGGAATAGTGACGCTGGCCGAGCTTACCTGCATCAACATGGTTTGGAGCATCATTTAAGCGATGCGACTCACGTCATCTGGACAACCGGTGGCTCGCTGGTCCCTCCCGAAGAACATCGCCGTTTTCTATCTATCGCTGCCCAGTAATTTGGCTGGCCTTACAAAGGAAAAAATGCTGTTTCTGCTGGAAAGAGCTGATGAGTTTCAGCAACTCATGGAAAGTTGATCTGCTCAGACGCGACGCCTGAACCAGCCTGCCAGCGAGATACGGTCATGTGTGGCCGGCAGCACTTCATGCGGCATGTCGGCAGACATGAACAACACCAGCCGACCGCCCAACGGCGTAATATCTTCCATGTGATTTTCATCAAGATGCAGGCGCAAGGCGCCACCCTGCTCCGGCTGCCAATCAGGATTGAGGTAAATCACCGCTGAAACGATGCGGCAGTCATCGTCCCGAAACCGATCCAGATGCTTGAGGTAGTACGCGCCGGGCGAGTACATGGCGAAGTGGCTCTCGTACTCCTCCAATCCCAGATACAGCGTGCGGTTCAACATCTGCCGCACACTTTCCATGATCTGCAGATAGCGATCGCATGCAATAGACTGCCCGGCCTTCAACCAGGCAATCTGATCGCCACGTATATCCTGTCGCAACACTTGCCCCTCGGCACGACCAATGCCGGCCGATTTCAGTGTGCCGTCCACACTCATCTGCCTGCATTCAGCAGCCAATGTAATTATCAGCTCATCCGGGAGAGAAAAATCCTGCTGCGACCAGCCTTGTGTTTCCAGATCATTGCAAATCTGCGATTGCAATGCGTCGCTAAAGCCTACCTGAGCATGAGGGGGTTCTAAAAGCATCGTGGAGTTTTTCTGAAAACGTAATTGGGCGCAAATTGTCCATGCATTATGCGCTTACTCACGCTTCGGAAGTAGCGATTATAGTTGTATAGCGAATTAAATTGACCTATTATCCCTGCATGTTCGATCACTGCCTCTACTTCAACACAACTGCCCTGGCTCGCGTTCTGGAACGCGAATGGAGCAAGGCGTTCAAGCCCTTCGGGCTGACGCCTTCGCAGGCATTCATGCTCAGGGTTGTGCTGAAGAAACCGGGCTTGCTGCAAAGCGAACTGGCCAGGGAATTGGCAATTTCACGCTCGACCGCTACACGCACGCTGGATGGCTTGCAGCAGATGGGTTTGCTTGTGCGTGAGGCGACCTTGAATGATGGTCGGGAATCTGCGATCCAGCCAACTGCTCTGGGACACGCAATGCAGGAACAGCTCGATGCTGCCAGCGGAGAAGTAACGAAACGTTTGAAAAAGGAATTAGGTATCGCTCATTTTGACGAAACAGTAAGCAAAGTGAGGGCTGTTCGCTCAGTCATAGGCTGAGTATTTTTTTAATCATATAGTTGCATAGCAAACTAATAGGAGTTTCAAATGCCTATACTGAATGTGAAAGTAAGTGCAAAAAAATCGCCTGAACTGATCGGACAGATATCCGAACTGCTGCTGGATCTGACGACGCGCATTCTGAAAAAGAAACGCGAAGTAACGGCCATCGCCATCGATTTTGTCGAGCACGACAGCTGGATCGTGGGAGGCTATTCCCTCAGCGAGCAAAAGAAGAACAGCTTCTACTTCGATATCAAGATCACCGATGAAACCAATACCAAGGATGAAAAAGCGCTTTACATCAGGGAAGCGTTTGCCGGATTCGACCGCATTCTGGGGAATCTGCATGAAGAAAGCTATATCCATGTTCAGGACGTAAAAGCAGCGTCGTATGGTTATGGCGGGTATACGCAAGAGTATCGCTATCACCACTAAGTTTTAGCGCTGATAGCAGCCTTGAGCCATCAGAGGATGGGTGGATGAAACGGCATGCGCAGGATGGTCGCGTGTGCATGCCGGTTCTATCAATGCTGAAAAGTATTTTTACTTCCGCACCTGCTTCAAATCTGACGCCAGCATGTATGATTAAGCATCCCTTATGCTCTCTATTACATGGCAACCATCCTCAATAGCCGTCTTGCGAAACTCCGTGCGCTGGTCGTCGACGACATGCCGGCCATGCGACAAAATATTCGCTCCCAGCTAGGTCAGTTAGGGATAGAACAAGTCGATCAGGCCGGCACACCAAACGATGCGATCAAGTACATCCGCAACACCAGCTACGATGTGATCATCTGCGATTACAACCTCAACAAGGAAACCAACGGCCAGCAAATGCTGGAGTTCCTCCGTTCGCAAAAACTGCTCTCCCCTACCGCGATGTTTTTCATGGTGACGGCAGAAAGCAGCTATGACAGCGTTGCCAGCGCTGCCGAATTCCAGCCGGATGCGTACATGGTGAAGCCGCTCACCGGCGGCAAGATTGCCGATCGGATCGAGCGTTTGCTGGACCGGCAGCAGGCATTAAAACCGATCACCGACAGACTGCAGAAAAAAGATCTGGCCGGCGCCATCGCCGAATGCGACAGGGTATTGAAAACGGAACCTAAATGGATCGTCGACATACTCAAAACCAAAGCAGGCACCGCACTGGAATTGGGGCAAAACGATGAGGCGCGCCGCAGCTATCTGCAGGCTTTGGGTCTGCGTCAGGATCTGGTGTGGGCAAAGCTGGGCCTGGCGCGCTGCGATCAGGCCGCAGGCCGACTGGAGGAAGCGAAAATCATCGTGCAAGGCGTACTGGAAAAAAATGCGCAATACATCGATGCCTATGATTTGCTGGCGCAGATAGCCGAATCCCAGGGCGAGGATCAGCAGGTATTGGAAGCTCTGAACAAATCGTATAACGTCATTCCATCGGCACGCCGCAGCCGCATGGTCGGCGATGCTGCGTATCGCGTCGGCGATCTGGAGCAGGCGCGCAGCGCATTCGATAAAGCATTGAATCACACACGCGGTTCGCTGACCGCACAGGCATCGGATGCCTTGTCGCTGGCGCAGGTGCACGTCGACATTGGTCAGGCCGGCAATGCGCTGGAAATTTTGAGCGCCGCCGCACAAGATCATCATGACGATCCGGGTTTCGCCAACCGACAGGCAATCATCGCCGCGCAGGCCTTCGCCGCCCTGGGTGACATGGCTTCCGGCAAGGCGGCATTTGAATCAGCCAAAGAACTGGCTGCAGATATACGTGCGGATGCCAATACGCTGGCATTGGCGAAAGCGGCATTTTGCGTCGGCATGCATGAAGAAGGTGCGCGCATCATGGCGAAAGCAATCAAGTCCGATCATGAAAATGCACGGCTGGTGGCGCTGGCGCGCAGAGTCCTGAAAGATACCGGCAATGAAGCACTGATCGAAAGAATCGTCGATGACGCAATCAGCGCAGGCGCATTGATCGTCGATGAAGCTACCAGGTTGATGCGTAACGGTCAGTTCGATGAATCGCTAGCCAAACTGGAAGAAGCGCTGAACGCCACACCAGATAATACCGGGGTGCTGCTCGCGGCCGCGCAACTGCATTTATTGTGGATGAGCCAGAAAGGTCTGGATCGCTCTTACGTCGGGCGCGTCAACGGCTATCTGGCGCAACTGGATGGCTTGATGCCGAACAGCGAACGCGTGGCCAAGATGTATCGCTTCCTGCGCGAAACGCTGGTCAAGGTCGCGAAAGAGGCATGACCATGAATCCGCAATTGAGCGCTATCGTCGTGCACGATTTGAAAAATGAATTGGGCGTACTGGAAGGCCGATTGGCGACGCTGACCGTAGATCTCGATCGGGAACAGGCACTTCAGGCGCATACAAGCTGTATTGCACTGCGCGAAAAAATGATCGCTTTCCTGACTTTATACAAAGCCACGGAACAGGGATTGAATCCGCGCATTGAAGCAGTCCATCCGGACGATTTTCTCAGGGAGTTGATCCGCAATCATGCCAATCCGCGCCCGGAATTAACACTGACGATTGATAGCCATGCATTGCCGGCTATCGCATTTTTCGATGAACATCTGCTTGGGTTGGCCATGAATGCAGCATTGCAAAATGCAACGCGCTTTGCAACATCAAACATAGAAGTCGCTTGCAGAAAAACAGCCGGGGAAATTATTTTCACGGTGCGCGACGATGGGCCGGGGCTGGCTGCCTTAGAAGAACAAACGTCAACCGGTTTGGGCATGGCCTTGTGTGCAGCAATTGCCCGCGCGCATTGCAACGATGGCAGACATGGCAGCGTGCATTTGACTACCTGCGCCGATGGCGGTGCACTTTTTACGATGCGTTTACCGTAAGCCGGGATATTTTTTTCACGTCGGATGAACCAGCTTATTCGCCGTGCGTATTGATCTTTCTTACTTCCAGCTTTCCATCGCGGATTTTCAAGCGCTGTACCCCAGGCAAGGCAATCAGGTCGCGATCATGGCATGCCATGATGACGCTGTTGCCTTCGCTCACCAGCGTTGGAATCAGGGCAATCACCTGTTCGCGTGCCGCGCCATCCAGATTCGCCGTAGGCTCATCCAGCAAAAGCAGCTTCGGCGCCAGCACGCGTGCGCGCGCAAGTGCGACACGCTGTTTCTCGCCGCCGGATAGAAAATTCGGCACGCTCTTGCGCAGATGCGCAATGCCGGCCCACTCGATCGCTTCTTCCACTTTTTCAGCGATGATATTTTTCGCTACACCGCGCACAAACAAACCGTAGCCGATGTTTTCCGCCACGCTGGTGGAAAACATCACCGGATGCTGATGTACATAGACGATGGCATCGCGCATCGCGCGCGGATAAGGCGACAGGCTGGCGGATTTCCCCTGAAACTGCACCTCGGCTGCATCGACGGATTCCAGCCCCGCCAGAATACGCATCAATGTGCTTTTCCCGGAACCGTTGGTGCCGGTCAGGACATAAGCCTGTGCCGGCGCAATCGACAGGTTTTCGATATCCAGCAAACGGCGTTGATGAAAACTTTTCTGCAAATGCCGAATCGATAACAATGCATCCATCACATATTCCTCGCAGGACGCGTATCGCCTTGCAGCAACATCATTCCTGCATTAATCAATAACGCAAAGGCAACCAGCACGATACCGAGCGCAATACCTTGCGCAAACTCTCCCTTGCTGGTTTCCAGCGCGATCGCGGTAGTGATCGTGCGCGTCTCACCTGCGATATTTCCACCCACCATCATCGCGCAACCAACTTCTGAAATCACGCGGCCGAAACCATTGATCACCGCGGCCATCACACCAAAACGAACTTCGTGCAACACCGTCAGCATCACACGCCACCTGGAAGCGCCATGCACGGTGGCTGTTTCAGCCAGCCGCGGATCGGCCGCCTGCACTGCCGACAAGGTAAAGGCTATCAACACCGGCAGCACAATCAGCACTTGCCCGAGAATGACGCTCGACTGGGTAAATAACCATTGCAGGGAACCGAAAGGCCCCTGACGCGACAGCATCAGATACAGCAGCAAGCCTATCAGTACAGTCGGCAAGGACAAGGCGGCTTGCGCAATCCAGATGACAATACGGCGACCGATAAAATCGTGCGTCGCAATCAGGTAACCAAACAGCACCGCAATCGGCGTCGCTATCGAGAGGCCGACTATCGATGTCTTGAGCGAGATCCAGACAATTTTCCATAGCACCGGATCGCCCGAAAAGAGCAAACCGAAAGCAGCCTGGGTGGCATCAATTAATGGCATGGGAAATGATGGGTAAGTGGCGACACGAATGCGGTCGACTATTTATTGTGCAATGGCAATTCTAGCGCACTCTAAAAGCATACCGGCGAAAGGCGTACCTGCAACGTCTTTATGCTCAGGCAACGTGCAGAGAAGTATCCAGCAAATGCGGTTCGTAAACCATGCGTTCCTTGCCTGTCACCAGCAAAAAATGTTTGCCGGTGCAGCGCGCCAGCAAAGTCATATTGACCTTTTCCGCGACCAGATGACCCATTTGCGTGGTGCCGGAACGCGAGATCAGGAATGGCATGCCCATCTGCGCACCCTTGATCACCATTTCGGAAGTCAGGCGGCCGGTAGTGTAAAACACCTTATCCGCGCCACTGATATTTTCCAGCCACATGATGCCGGCGATGGAATCGACTGCGTTGTGCCGGCCCACGTCTTCGATGAAATATTGCAAGTCGCCTTCAGATGAAAACAGGCCGCAACCATGCACCGAACCGGCCTGTGCATAAACTGAATCCTGCGTGCGTATCGTGTTGACGATTTTGTATAGTGTAGATTGCTTCAGCCTCGCATCGGCTGGCAGAACCAGCGTATCAACCTCATCCATCAAACCGCCAAACATCGTGCCCTGCCCGCAACCTGTCGTGACCACGCGCTTGGACGTGCGCTCTTCAATATTTTCTATCCCGCCGCGCGTACTTACTGAAACAGCATGCTTGCTCCAGTCCACATGTACTGCAACGATTTCTTCAATAGTCTGCACCAGACGCTGATTACGCAAATAGCCCAGCGTGAGCGCTTCCGGCGCCGCGCCCAGCGTCATCAGGGTAATCAATTCCCGGCCATCGACGTAGACGGTCAACGGACGTTCGGCCGGTATTGCTATGGTCGAAGCCTGCGCAGTTTCATCGACCGCCTGGACATCGTACGTCAGCTTGATCGGCGTGCTGGTAAATTCTGGGCGATACGACATGGCAACTCATCTCGGGCAGCACAAACGGCTGGCTTCTGTTCATTATCGGATTCATGTTTCAACATGATGCGGGATAAGCAAGGAAGCGCGAGCGCCCATGACGGCACCGCATATTTCCTTACTACAGCGAGATTATAACGGGAAGGCAGGCATAGAGTACGCCCGCTCAGACGTGCGCCCGCATGCAAGATGCGGGCGACCACTGCAGATACTGTTATTTTTTAGCGCCAGCTGCGGGAACCGGCTTGGCGTCGGCCACGCCTACCGTCGAAGTCGCCACTTGCAAGGCAACATAAGGTCCCGGACTGGTACATGCAGGAAACTCGCCTGCAGGTTTGGGCTTGCCTTTGCTTTTCAGATAATTGGCCGCCACGCGATCCTGCACCTGGCATAGCTGATACGCCGCGACCTTGTTGCTCCAGTCTGTCTTGTTTTTGGCTTCGGCAGCTTTGGCCTTCGCCTCATCGCTCAAAGGCGGCAATGTTGCGCAAGCCATACCCACGACCGTCCAGCCCATCAGTCCAATCAGTATCTTTTTCATTTGCAGGTCTCCTTAGACAGCCTTGGCTGGCACGCCGAGTTTTTCCGTGCCCTTGTCAGTACGTATGCGTGGCACCTTGCCGCTTTCAATGTCCGCATACCAGATGTCATGATGTTCCTTGGCCCATGCATCGTCTACATAGCCGGTGGACATTGCTTCATACGCACCTTCCATCCCGAGGGTACCGATATAGATATGCGCCAGCGATGCGCTGAATACCAATACTGCAGCAACCAGATGGATCACATGGGCAATCTGCATATTGCCGCGCGTGTAGAGTATGCCCGGCACCAGCATATCCAGTACGAAACCGGATGCACTGACAATCAATCCGAGAAACACCAGGCCGCCCCAGAACCACAGTTTTTCACCCGCATTGAAGCGACCTGCACTGGCATGACCGCGAGCACCGCCAAGATTTTTCAGCCATTGCCAATCCGACGGCGCAGGGAAGTTATCCTTGACGAAGATCACGAACATTACAATCAGCGCAACCGTGAAAACCGGCCCGACGAAGTTGTGTATGTTTTTACCTGCGTAAGTGAGATAGCCGAATGCGGTATGCCCGAATACCGGCAGCACCACATATTTACCGAACAGCATGATCAGTCCGGTCAATGCCAGTGTCAGGAAGCTGATCGCGACTGTCCAGTGCGCCAAGCGTTCGATCGAAGTAAAACGTTCGATCAGACGGCCGGTGCGTGGGCTTTTCAGCTTGATGGTTCCGATCGCCAGATAAAATGCTGCGATCCCGACCACCGCCACAATGATCAACCAGCCGCCGTAAGTTGTCAGAGGACCGTTGCGATATTGCCGCCACGCTTCACCTGCTGTCGTCGCGCGTGCTTGGCCGGGAAATTGTGCTTTCTGTTGAATCAGCACGCCCGACTCCAGCGCCGGCAAACTCGAGTAATGTTCGCCGCCTTCCTTGACTTGGCGATATACAGGTGCCAGATTGCCAGGCTGGACTTTTGTACGTTCAGCCTGATTCTGCTTCATGTACAAAATATCGTCCGATTCAATATTGGACATATTCTGCGTTGCCGCCGCAGCAGGCTCACTTGTCTGAGCCAGCGCTATACCGGCAGTCGCCACCAACAGCGACACGCCGATAGCGAGTTTTGCGAACCATGTTTGCATGATTATTCTCCTCGCAAATGCATCAATTGACTTTCAGGTACTCGTTCTGAGTCTGAGCACGTTCGTGCATTTGCTTGTCCCACTCGGTTTTATTACCCGCCGTCCAGCCTTTGATTACATAGGGGTCGTTTACCGCTCCCTTGTATGGCGGCACGTCGCCGGATACGCGCTCTTTGTCCTGCGACTGAATTTTTTCGCTACAACCGAACACAGTCAACGCAAGTATTGAAATCAACAGAGCGCGTATCATGATTTTTTCTCCACTGGCGCTTTGGCCTCTGGGTTATGTGACTTGCCATAAGCGGTACCCCAACCCCAGACTTCGCTACCTTTGCCGCGACGGAGCACACGTGCACGCAAGATATCGGCAATCACGTCGCCATCGCCAGCCAGCAAGGCTTTGGTCGAGCACATTTCCGCACAGGCCGGCAATTTACCTTCGGCCAGACGGTTGCGTCCGTATTTTTCGAATTCCGCTTTGGAACCGTTCTCTTCCGGACCACCGGCACAGAACGTGCACTTGTCCATCTTGCCGCGCAGACCGAATGCGCCGTTGGATGGAAATTGCGGTGCGCCAAACGGGCATGCGTAAGAACAGTAACCGCAACCTATGCAAATATCCTTGTCATGCAGCACCACACCTTCATCGGTGCGATAAAAGCAATCGACCGGACAGACCGCCATGCACGGCGCATCGGAACAATGCATGCAGGCCACGGAAATCGACTTTTCCTGACCGATTACACCATCGTTAATGGTAACCACGCGACGTCGATTGACGCCCCATGGCACTTCATTTTCGTTCTTGCAGGCGGTCACACAACCATTGCATTCAATACAGCGCTCTGCGTCGCAGATGAATTTCATTCGTGCCATTTTGGTATCTCCTTAGCTGTTCTTATCCGTGTTCAACGCCGCATCTAACGGTTGCTTATTCGTCTTCGTACAGATAATCACGCCGCCGCTTTCTCGATATTGCAAATAGTCGTCTTCGTTTCCTGCATCATCGTGACCGAGTCATAACCGTAAGTCGTCGCAGTATTCACCGCTTCGCCACGCACGATCGGATGCGCTCCTTCAGGATAGTATTCAAGCAGATCCTTGCCCTGCCACCAGCCGGAAAAATGGAACGGAATGAATGCCGTGTCTTCACCAACACGCGGGGTCACCAGTGCCTTGACCTTGATCCGCGCACCTGTTGGCGTACTGACAATGACATACTCGCCGTTGCGTATGCCGCGCGCAGATGCCGCTTTCGGATTGATCTCGACAAACGCATCCTGCTGCAGTTCGGCCAGCCAAGGATTGGAACGTGTCTCTTCGCCACCACCCTCGTATTCAACCAAACGTCCAGAAGTAAGAATGATAGGAAACTTCTCATACATCTTGGTTTCCACATTCTTGTCCTGCAGCGACTTGTACAAGGTCGGCATGCGCCAGAAACCTTTTTTATCGTCATGCGTCGGATACTTGGCCACGAGATCCGGGCGTGTGCCGTAGATCGGTTCGCGATGCAGCGGCACGGCATCCGGGAAATTCCAGACCACAGCCCGTGCCTTCGCGTTACCCCATGGATGCACGCCATGCACTTTCATGCAGACGCGTTGAATACCGCCGGACAAATCGGTTTTCCAGTTCTTGCCTTCCGCCGCTTTTTTCTCGGCGTCAGTCAGGTCGTCCCACCAGCCTAGTTTTTTCAGCAGGATGTGATCGAACTCCGGATAACCGGTCGTGATATCTGAACCCTTGCTGTGCGAACCATCTTCAGCCAGCAGGTTGACACCGTCTTTTTCCACGCCGAAGTTGGCGCGGAAATTGCCACCGCCCTCCATCATGCTCTTGGAAGTGTCATACAGATTAGGCGTGCCTGGATGCTTCAATTCCGGCGTACCGTAACAAGGCCATGGCAGACCGAAATAATCGCCGCTTATGTCGTAACCCGTTGCCGCATCCTTGCCAACGCTGCATTTCAATGTTTTCACATCGAACAGATGCATATTGCGCATATGCGCTTTCAGACGCATAGGCGACTGGCCGGTATAACCGATGGTCCACGACCCGCGATTGATTTCTTCCAGCATCGACTCCGGTTCCGGCTCCATCATCCCGCCCTTGCCTGGAACCAGCTTGATCTTGGCAACCAGCTCTTTGCCGAAGCCCAGTTTTTGCGCCATTTGATACATGATCATGTGATCGGTACGCGACTCAAACAAAGGTTCGATTACTTTTTCACGCCATTGCAGAGAGCGATTCGACGCCGTCACGGAACCCGAGGTTTCAAACTGGGTCGCCGCCGGCAACAAATACACGGCACGATTCGGATTGAGTTCCTGGCCATCGACTTTCATCGCGGCCATCGCGGCCGTAGCAGATGGATAAGGATCAATCACGACCAGCAAATCGAGCTTGTCGAATGCTTTTTTGATGTCCAGACCGCGTGTTTGCGAGTTCGGTGCATGGCCCCAGAACAGCATTGCCTTGACGTTATTGTCCTGATCAATGTTTTCCGGCTTTTCAAGAACGGCGTCCATCCAGCGCGATACCGTGGTGCCGGATTTCTCCATCATCGCTTGCGAAACGTACTGCTTCTTCACCCATTCGTAATCGACGCCCCATACAGCGCACCAATGTTTCCACGAGCCTGTCGCCAGACCGTAATAGCCCGGCAGCGAATCAGGATTCGGACCAATATCGGTTGCGCCCTGCACGTTATCGTGGCCGCGGAAAATATTTGCTCCGCCACCCGAAACGCCGACATTCCCCAGCGCCAGCTGCACGATGCACGAAGCGCGTACCATCGCATTGCCGATCGAGTGCTGTGTCTGCCCCATACACCAGACCAGAGTCGAAGGACGATTTTTCGCCATCGTCTCAGCAGCCTTATACATTTCAGCTTCCGTCACACCGCAGGCTTCTTCCACCTTTTCCGGCGTCCAGGTCATGACTTCCGCCTTGACCTTTTCCATACCGTAGACGCGGTCATTGATGTACTTCTTGTCTTCCCAGCCGTTTTTGAAGATGTGATACAGCAAGCCGTACAGGAATGGAATATCTGTACCTGAGCGGATGCGAACGTATTGATCGGCTTTCGCAGCGGTGCGCGTAAAACGCGGGTCCACCACGATCATCTTGGTGCCGGTTTCCTTCGCATGCAGCATGTGCAGCATCGATACCGGATGTGCTTCAGCCGCGTTCGAACCGATGTACAACGCAGCCTTTGAGTTCTGCATATCGTTGTAGCTGTTCGTCATCGCACCGTAACCCCAGGTGTTGGCAACGCCGGCGACCGTAGTCGAGTGGCAGATGCGCGCTTGGTGATCAGTGTTATTGGTGCCGAAGAAGGAAACGAACTTGCGCAACAATGCTGCCTGCTCGTTATTATGTTTGGATGAACCGACGAAAAACACGGAGTCCGGGCCACTGGCTTTTTTGATATCCAGCATCTTGGCCGTAATTTCGTTCATGGCTTGATCCCAGCTAATGCGCTGGTATTTTCCATTCACTAATTTCATCGGATATTTCAGGCGGTATTCACCGTGGCCATGCTCACGCAGCGAGGCGCCCTTGGCACAATGCGCGCCTAGGTTGATCGGCGAATCAAATACCGGCTCCTGCCGTACCCACACGCCATTTTCGACAATGGCATCGGATGCACAACCGACCGAACAGTGTGTGCAAACCGTACGTTTGACTTCAATCTTGCTGCCCGCTGCCGCAGCTTTACCGCCCTCAGCTGCCCTGGCTTTTTGGATCAGACTCAATTGCGCAACGGCAATACCGGCACCGATGCCGATCCCGGAACGTTTGAGGAAACCCCGCCTGTCCATCGTCGGCAAGGCGCGCGACAGGCTATCGGCAAGACTGGATGTAAAGCGGGCAGGCGAACGCTCTGCAGCGTTGCTTTTGCGAGTTAACAGCATGACGTCACCTCGTAATTAAATTGTGGTCGTACGGTAGTATTTTTTGACGTGCTCGGAAAGGCGGTAACTCTTGCCTTCCGGTTCTTGCGGGGAAATCGCGTTAGTCAGGGCGGATGTTGCGGATTCAGGGGCCAGTTTGGCGGCAACGCCAGCGGCTGCGACAAGCCCCAAACCTGCAAAAAAACTGCGGCGGGGAATTTTAGTTTGTTCTGCCATGATCGTCTCCTGTGATGGGGTCAGGACGTAATATGCTTTTTAATTCCAATGCAGCATGTGTGTAACTTAGCATACCTTTTGGCAACTTGCACAAGTAAAGATATAAAAAATGCGCTTCTTTGGGGCAAAAAAGACTGAAATTGAAAAAAGCATGGAAAATTTACATTCAAAAAACAAATGACACGACTGAGTCAACCTAATTCACCATATCAAAAGCCTGCATTTCCACTTCAAAAAACACACGCGCCAGACATGCCACCGGCTTGTAAAAATGAGAATTCACACTGGCTTCCATAGCAGCACAGCAATCCAGCACCCAGGCGCGCATATGTGTATTGAAGAATTTTTCCTGCGCTGCGAGATTTGCATGCACGACATCATCGGATGCAATCAGATAGCGCATCACTTCGCACAGGGAGGCCAGGTGATCCTCGCTCTCGACCACATCGTCCGAGCGCTGCAAACCAAGTGCCGCCAGATCGGTGCGCAACTCTGCCAACGGTTTTTCCATCAGAAAGCCGGACAGGTAAAACGAACCGTACAACATCACTTCCGGCCTGCCGACCCCGACAAAGAGCTGCTCATATTCTTCCCGCACGCTTTCCTGTTGCGCTGTTTTACAGGCAGCAACCAGATCGGCCCACGCCTGTTCCAGTACGCTAGTGCCTTCTGCCGGTGCACTACCTATCGTATCCAGCAAGGCTTGCGAAGGCGGCGCGTACAGCAGTGTCGCCAATAAGCCGTACACATCGGCACGCGCAGTTTCTTCACCTTGATCCTGCGATTCAAATTTGATTGATTGAGTGCTTGTCATGTAGTCCTGTCAGATCTTTCCGTTCGATTGAAGACAAAATATCAAAACCATTTACTGCGAACTCATTTGAAATCGGAAACCGACGATTCCTGCTTGTTCGCCATCATGTCGACCACGCGACAATCGGGGCACATCTTGAGTCTGTTGATATTGCCGGAGAATGCGCCGTGCAGGGACAGCTTGCCCACCATGTTCTCTATCATCTTCGCCGTGCCGAAAGGTTTTTGGCAACTGATGCAATGGAACGGCTCTGCCTCATTCAATACCTGCAGCTCTTTTGCCGCAGGGGTCAGCAACAAACGCGGCACCAGGGTGATGGCGTTTTCCGGGCAGGTTTTTTCGCACAGTCCGCATTGCACACAATTCTTTTCAATGAAGCGCAATTGCGGTGCATTCGCATTGTCTGTCAGCGCCGATTCCGGGCAGGCGCCCACACAGGACATGCACAGGGTGCACGCATCCCGGTTAACCACCACCGCACCGTACAGGGAACCAGCCGGCAACACGATCTGCTCGACGCTGATTGGTGCGTGCCGATGCAAATGATCGAGCGCAAATTCCAGCGTAGTGCGCTTGTCTGCCGCCACATTAAAAGTGGCACAGATTGCCGTCGTTTGGGCCGGTGCCAGCGCGTTGACGAAGGTATCCAACTCAGCCGCCGTATTAATCCGGATCAATTGCACATGCACACCGGCATAACCAAGCCCGGACATGATGGTTTGCGCCAGCTCCATTTGCTGCTGCAGGGCGTCAAGATATTGCGGCGCCTCCTCATCCGTTACCATCACGCTCACATTGGCGGCACCATAAGCAAAGGCAGCCAGCCAGACGTCGATGCCGACAGCTGCAGTGTGATGCAACTCAACCGGAATAATGCGCGCCGGAATTCCGTTCCCGCCTGCCTTCGCCAAACGGCCAGTCTGTGCGATCAACGTTGCGCCCTGCCCTTTGCTGTGAAATAGCAATCCGGCCTGACGACCGCCTGCCTTGGCATAAGTATTCAGCAAGGTCTTCACGCGCAAGCCCATGTCTTCAGTACGCGGATAGGCATACGCCATCGCGCCGGATGGACAGACCGTGGTGCAGGCACCGCAGCCGGCGCACAGATTCGGATTGACCTTGACGTGATTGCCGTTGTGGCTGATGGCTTCCGCCGAGCAAATCTCGATACAGGCATTGCAACCGATTTTTCCGTTGCGGCTGTGCGCGCACAGCTTTTCCTTGTAGCTGAAGAATTTCGGCTTTTCAAACTGACCGACCATCTGCGTCAGCTTCAGGCTGTCTTCAAACTGTCGTGCAACATCCTGTCCGGGAGCGAAATACCCTTGCGGCAACTGATGCGTATGGACCAGCGGTGTACTGGACAAATCGAATATCAAATCGAATTCGCCGTTGCGGTCATTGGCTCCCGCCATCTCGCCGCGCGCAAAGTTGATTGCACCGATGCTACCGCACGCCTTGACACAATCGCCGTGCGAACGGCATTTATCGAGATCGATCTGGTAAGTCAGATCAATCGCGCTTTCCGGGCAGACTTCTATGCAGGCATTGCAGCGTATGCAGCTTTCCAGGTCGATCGGATTATCTTGCTGCCAGCGCACATTGAATGCGCCCAGCCAGCCCTCAACCTTTATCTTCTTGCCTGAAAAACTTGGGAAGCTGCGCTCGCCCAGCATCTGGCTCTCGCTGCCGGATGTCAGCAGCACGCTGACATCGACCTGTTCACGCAGGCGCTGCGCCCACGGTAGCGCCTGATCGGCAGGTCCGATAATCAGCACATGCCCGGAAGAATCGTAATTGACGATAGGCACCGGCTCTGGATCTGGCAAGGCTGCCGCGGCCAGCATTGCCGCCATTTTCGGCAATGCCTGTCCGGCCTGCGCACTCCAGCCGCCGGTTTCACGAATATTAACGAAGCGCAAAGGTGCAACCGTGCCCTTTTGCTGCGCCAGTTCGACAAACAGGCTGCGCTCCTGTGTACACGCCACCACCACATCATCCACGCCATCCAGCGTTTTCAAATAAGTGCCGACTTCACGCCGGCACAATTCGGCGGCAATAGGAATAGGTGCGGTACCAAGTGCAGCACCAAGCTGCGTACCTGCGGCAGCGTCCAGTGGCATGGTGCGATTGCAATTGCAAACTTTGAATTCTGTTGTCATTGGCTGGCTTGTAGATGCTGGCTGAGAAAAACTGCTTTAAACGTCGTCAAACTTTGGGGATGTTTTGAGCTCTTGCACATCCTCTTTAACGACGTGCTCTTTTACTGGCTTGCTATCTTGATTCTGGCTGTCTTGATGCGTACGCTGTTCAGCACAGTCTTTTTCCTGATCGACATCAGACAGTGCTGCAGCGGCTTCCGGTGCTTGTGCGTCTTCCTGCGTCACATCATCGAACGCGGGCGCGGGCTGTCCGTTATCCGGCTCGGCGGTATTCTTTTCGGGATTTTTTTCCAGCAAACGCATTATCGGCGCCTGCAATTGCGACAAGGGATCCAACAATCCCTTCGCATGACTCAGCGACGCCAGCAGCGCCGGGCTGATCGGTTCAAATTTACTGTAATCCTCGATATAGACATCCAGGCCATCCATGATGTTGAAATGAGGATTGGAAAACAGCTTCTTCATTGCCGAGCGCTTGACCGACTCATCAACACCTTGCGTCATGAATGCCGAGTAATCGGAATCGTGCGTCAATTTTTCGACATCTTCCTGCGTCGGCAAGACTTGTGTCTCTGCATCCTGCACTACCGCATCCCCGGTCTTGCCATGGGCTTCAGGCAAGAGCGTGACCGCACTGTCCTGTTGCGCTTCGCCAGCCACGCTGGATATATCGTTTTTCTTTTTCGACCAGCGCGCAAAAAAATCTTCAGCTGCCATTTTTCACACCTTCGGCACGCGCCATCTTGTCGACGCCTTCGCCGCCTTCAAACGATGGTTTCTTGTGTTTGCGTTTGGGTTCAGGATGGTAGTAATCGTGAGTGAAAGCCGTCAGACGCTCGAGGATTTCGTCGGAAACCGGCAAGGTATCAACGCGTTCACCGCCATCCATCAGACGTGCCGCTTCGTTGTACGACAGCGTGACCACCTTGGGAACCGCGAGTTCTGCACCGTCCACTTCTTCGATGCGCCACATGACAAACCAGCATGGCACAGGCGCGCTGATATTGAGGAAATATCCTTCCGCCTCGGGACTGCATAACGTGACGTCGATACCGGTAAATAACCAGCGTGTATCGGTAGGATCATTGCGCAGGCAATGCGGCGCACCCGCGGGTCCGACTTGTCCGACGATTTCAATCGGCTGCCATTGGAACGGCTGCCAACGACTTGATAAAGGCGTGCATTGCATGATGACGCCAATGCTGATTGCTTCTGTCTCCATGTCTCCTCATTTCGGCATATTCTGCCTGTCGTTATATCGATAGCGACGCGTTGTCTATTGTGCGCCGAAACTGCAAACCGGATTTCGTCTCTGAAAATCGTGTTTGCAAACGATGAAGGGAAATCATGAATAAACTGCGTGAGCATGCTCTGCTCACGCTTTAACACTACTTACTGTCCAGCACTAATACTTTAAAGCAACCATACGCGTAAATGCTGCTTGCATCAAGCAAATGAACATCAATCGTTCTTGACCACAATGGTTGGAAACTTGGATGACATGTCCTTGGCTTTTTCCGCGACCTTGATGGCAATCTTGCGGGCGATCTGTTTGTAGATCACCGCAATCGGGCCATCCGGATCGGCCACTACCGTCGGCTTGCCAGAATCCGCCTGCTGGCGTATCGACATTGTCAGCGGCAAGGCGCCGAGGAAATCCACGCCGTATTCGCCACACATTTTTTCGCCGCCGCCTGCACCAAAAATCGCTTCGGCATGACCGCAATTCGAACAGATATGCGTACTCATGTTTTCCACGATGCCGAGAATCGGAATGCCGACCTTCTCGAACATTTTCAAACCCTTGCGCGCATCCAGCAACGCAATATCCTGCGGCGTGGTCACGATCACAGCGCCGGTTACCGGTACTTTTTGCGACATCGTCAATTGAATATCGCCAGTACCCGGCGGCATATCGACGATCAGATAATCGAGATCGCGCCAGTTGGTTTGTTCCAGCAACTGCGTCAATGCCTGCGTCACGATAGGACCGCGCCACACCATAGGCTCATCCGGATCGATCATGAAACCGATGCTGGATACCTGCAATCCGTAATTCTCCATCGGCTCCATGGTTTTGCCATCTGCGCTTTCAGGACGGCCGGAAATGCCCATCATCATCGGCTGCGACGGGCCGTAGATATCCGCATCCAGAATCCCGACCTGCGCGCCTTCCGCCGCCAGCGCCAGCGCCAGATTCACGGAAGTTGTGGATTTACCCACGCCGCCCTTGCCGGACGCCACCGCGATAATGTTTTTAACGTTGGACAGCAACTTTACGCCGCGTTGCGCCGAGTGCGCCACGATTTTGGAGTACACGTTGGCGGTGACGCTGCCCATGCCTTCGATAGTCCGCACGGCGGCAATCGATGCCTTGCGGATACCGTCGATCTGGCTCTTGGCCGGATAGCCGAGTTCAACGTCGAAAATGACGTTGGTGCCATTGATCTGGATATTTTTTGCGGAACGGCTGCTGACTAAATCCTTGCCGGTGTTAGGGTCAATTACTGTGGACAATGCCGCTTTGACTGCTTCAATCGTAATGCTCATTGGTTCTCCTGAATGTATTGTGCAAGTCTAAACCAATTTGCAGCATATCGGCCTTGATCAATGTTAAAGAGAACGTTCCGCCATCCAATTCACACCATGCTTCATTCACGATATGTCGCATTAGAACCTATCGAATACAGTGCCCGCGTTGATTTTTCTGCTTTCGCCCTCATTTGCCATGTGTGGCATTTATCATCAGCAAGACAGTAAAACAAGCCGTGCCGATTCGACATGGCGAGTACGAAGCACTTACAATAGAGACTTAATCGCGGCCACGTCATGACTGAAAAAATAATTCCACTTGCAGACCACCGTTATCTGAACCGGATACCGATCATCCCGACGCAACTTGAGGCGCCGAGCGGATTGCTGTCCGACACGCACGCCAGACCCTTGCAGGATTTGCGCATCTCGATCACCGATCGCTGCAATTTCCGCTGCGTCTACTGCATGCCGAAAGAGGTGTTCGACAAGGACTATGCCTTTCTGCCGCACTCTTCGCTGCTGTCTTTTGAAGAAATCACCCGCATCGCATCATTGTTCGTCGCCCATGGCGTCGAGAAAATCCGCCTGACCGGTGGCGAACCCCTGCTGCGCAAGAATGTCGAGAAGCTGATAGCAATGCTGAGCGCATTGCGTACGCCGGATGGACGCGAACTTGATCTGACGCTGACCACCAACGGCTCGCTGCTGGCCCGCAAGGCGCAAGCGCTGAAAGATGCCGGCCTGAAGCGCGTCACTGTTTCGCTGGATGCACTCGACGACAAGATTTTCAAACAGATGAACGACGTCGATTTTGCAGTATCGGATGTGCTGGAAGGCATAGAAGCCGCACATCGCGTCGGCCTCGGCCCGATCAAGGTCAATATGGTCGTCAAGGGCGGCATGAACGATCAGGAAATTCTGCCGATGGCGCGCCATTTCAGGAACACCCCCTACATCCTGCGTTTCATCGAATACATGGATGTAGGCGCATCGAACGGCTGGAAGATGGATGAAGTCATTCCTTCTGCCGAAGTAGTCCGTCGCATCCATGCCGAAATGCCGCTGGAGGCGATTGCCCCTAATTACACTGGCGAAACTGCGGGACGCTGGCGTTACGCTGGCAACGACAGCAATGGCGGCGGCGAACTCGGCGTCATCTCCAGCGTCACGCAAGCTTTCTGCGCCGACTGCAGCCGCGCCCGCCTGTCTACCGAAGGAAAGCTCTACACCTGCCTGTTTGCCACCGGCGGCCACGATTTGCGTGCGCTGTTACGCGAAAACAAAACGGATGAAGAAATTTCCACCGTCATTGCCCACATCTGGCGCGCGCGTGACGATCGCTATTCGGAATTACGCACTGCCAATACCGATTTGAAATCGACGCGTAAAGTCGAAATGTCTTACATCGGCGGCTAACAACTCCTTCCATTCACGCAACTGTTCATCCAGTTGCTCATTTAACTGCTCATTTAATTGTTACTGGAATAATTTTAAAAAATGGATACCAGTCAAATTACCGGACTCATACTCGCAGGCGGACGCGGCACCCGCATGGGCACAGTCGATAAAGGCCTGCAATTATTCCGCGACGCGCCTATGGCCCTGCATGTGCTCATGCGTCTGTCGCCGCAGGTCGGTTATCTGATGATCAATGCGAACCAGAATATCGCGCCATATGAAGGTTTCGGCGCACCCGTCTGGCAGGATGAATTCCAGGACTTTGCCGGACCGCTGGCTGGTTTGCACACAGGACTGACGCATTGCGAAACGGATTATATGGTCAGCGTGCCATGCGATTCCCCATTTCTACCCAAAGACCTGGTACAGCGCCTGGCTGCCGGCCTGGAAGAAAAGCATGCCGATCTGGCCGTAGCCGTTACCGGCGAAGGCGAAACGCGACAACCGCATCCTGTTTTTTGTCTGGTCAAGGCATCGCTGCTGCCGCACCTGACACTCTATTTGCAGGAAGGCGGACGCAAGTTTGACAAATGGTACGCATCGCTGGAGGTAGCCGAAGTTCACTTCGATGATGAAGATGCATTCCGCAACATTAATACGCTGGACGAGCTGCACAAGTTTGCAGCAACACCATGAATCTGCGCTATGCCCACATCCTGCGCGATGCCAACCTTGACGATTTAGACGAGCCCATGTCCAACGTTTCTCCTGCCGACCAGAATCCGCCGCGCACGCTCTCCAGCGTGGTCAACTGCCTGTCGGATTACGATCCCGATGCCTTGCCGGTGGCGGATGCGCAAGCCATCATTCGCCAGCTCATCCAGCCCATCAATGCGGTGGAAAAAATTGCCCTGCGCAGCGCATTGGGCCGCGTACTGGCACTCGATATCGTGTCGCCCATCAACGTCCCGTCGCACGACAATTCGGCCATGGACGGTTACGCGCTGCACGGCAGCGAGCTGAACCCGAAGGCGGATTTGAGTCTGAAGATAATCGGCACCGCTTACGCCGGCCGCGCCTACGATGGCAAAGTCGGTAGCGGCGAATGCGTACGCATCATGACCGGCGCCGTGATGCCGGGCGGATGCGATACCGTGATTCCACAGGAATTCGTGCGCGATGCCAGCGATGCCGGCATGACCATTCCGGCCGGCGCGGTGAAGCTTGGCGACAACCGTCGCTTGCAAGGCGAAGACCTCAAGGCCGGTACGCCCGCGCTACAAAAAGGCAAAATCCTCAGCCCCGCCGATCTCGGTTTGCTGGCTTCGCTGGGCATAGGCGAAGTGCCGGTACAGCGTCGTCTGCGAGTGGCGTTTTTCTCTACCGGCGACGAACTGCGCTCCATCGGCGAAACGCTGGACGAAGGCTGCGTCTACGACAGCAATCGCTACACGCTATATGGCATGCTGATACGTCTCGGTTGCGACGTGGTCGACATGGGCGTCATCAAGGATGATCCGGATGTACTTGAAGCCGCGTTTCGCACTGCCTGCGAAAATGCCGATGCCATCATCACTTCCGGTGGCGTATCGGTAGGCGAAGCTGATTACACCAAGCAGATGATGGCGCAACTGGGCGATGTCGGCTTCTGGAAAATCGGCATGCGCCCGGGGCGCCCCATGGCCTTCGGCAAAATCGCCTCGAACGGCAAGGAAGCCTATCTGTTTGGCCTGCCCGGCAATCCGGTCGCCGTGATGGTGACCTTTTATTTCCTCGCGCGGCAAGCCTTGCTACACATGATGGGCGCATCGGCGGTAGCAGCGCCGCCCTTGTTGCGCGTCGTATCGCAGGCTGCCATACGCAAGCGTCCGGGACGTACCGAGTACCAGCGCGGCATACTGAGTCGAAACAGCGATGGCATACAGGAAGTACGCATCACCGGGTCGCAAGGCTCGGGCGTTTTACGCTCGATGTCGGAAGCCAATTGCATGGTCGTACTGGAACACGACAGGGCTGAAGTGAAAGCCGGTGAGCTGGTCGATGTGATTCTGTTTGAGGGCTTGATTTAATTCCCCGCAGGTGCGCCCTGCACCTCTACCCGCCCCGCCAAAAAGCCTGCATCTCTCGATGGAGAAATGCAGGCTTTTCATTTGAAGTCCAAATAAGCTCAAAAATCACGTCGCTTTTTATTTAACAATAAGCAACAGTTTTCCCGGATTTTTTCATAACCTTGTATCCCCAATGCATTATTCGAGATACTCTGGAATCCAATAGGAAATTAATAACATATAGCCTTTCTTTTGTTGCCCAAGAGGCATTCTGCAACATCAGCGGCACACTGCTGTCACGCAGTGAAACAAGCATTAAGAAATTGCTTTTTAGGGGAAATGTTCATGCACGGGTCCAGTCCAAAAACCGGCACGCGATCAATGTCAACAGAGCTCGCACGCCCCGTCAACATACCTCCCCGCCCCGCCCTGCTCATCGCCTTGCAGCACGAAATCGCAACGGCAGAACCATACATGAAAAAAATTGCGCATTTGGTCAATCGCGATGTCGCTATCGCAGGCAATCTGCTGGCAATGGCAAACTCGGCAATGTTCAACCTGAATCGCCATATCAAAACGGTCGAAGAAGCAATCACACTGATCGGCCTGAACAATTGCCATGCGCTGATCACCAGATTGATGGCGCGCAGAATGCTATCCCACGGCAAGATGATGATGCCGCGATTTTGGGATGTGTCCGAAAAACGCTCGTGGGGCATGATGCACGTCGCGCGCCAGGTCACGAACATTGCACCGGATCTTGCGTATAACTTCGGCCTGTTTTGCGATATCGGCATTCCGCTCATGATGGCGTCTTTCCTGGATTACGAAGACACGCTCACTGTGGCAAACCAGCTGGAACATCAGGGGTTTATCGAACTTGAAAACACACGTCATGGAATCAATCATGCGCTGGTAGGCGCCATGCTGGCCGAACACTGGCACGCCGATCCGCTGGTCGTACTCGCGATCAAAAAACATCATTCCTACGAAATCATGTCCGACCCTGTCTTTGCACCTGCAATACGCGAATTGATCGCGATCTTTTGCGTCGTGGATCAGGCGATCCAGCAACACAGGCATGCTGTATCGATTGAATGGCTGGAAGGTGGCGAGATGGCGACCGACACACTCGGCTTGACGACTGCCGAGGTAGACGATATTTGTAAAGAATTAAGAGAAAGATTTCTCAGCCCAAATACGGCATGAGCAAAAGAGCCTGATCCCAGCGGCCGATTTTGCACCTTGCATGCGCCCGGCAATTTTAATGCTGCCGTATTGATGGTTAAAGCTTGCCGACCTTCTTCAAGCGATACGTCAAACCTTCAACGATATCCTTGTTGCCGTTCTGTCGGGCAAAGTCGATAGCTGTCATGCCGGCATCGTTTTTCAGCGTGGCATCCGCTCCTGCATCGAGCAATGTTTTCACCACATAAATATGGCCGCCGCGCGCCGCCATCATGATGGGAGTGGTCTTGTTCGGCGATAGAGCATCCAGTACGGCTGCTTTATCCAGCAACATTTTCACGATCTCGTCATCGCCGCTTGCTGCCGCATAATGCAAAGGTGTCCAGCCGCTCTTGTTGACCGCTGCACCTTTGGCCAGCAATGCGGCCACCGCCTGCTTGTTGGCGGTATAGGCGGCTATCATCAAGGCTGTATCGCCGTTCTTGATTTGCAGGTCAACATCTGTTTCGCGCGCCTTCAGCAAGACGGCAAATACCTTCATTGCCTTTTCACGCACAGCCAGCACCAGACCTGAATCGCCGCGTTCAGGCTCTATCGTATTCGGATCAAAGCCGCGCTGCAGCAGAGAAGTAACGGTCGCCGCGTCATCGCCCTTCACTGCCTGAAAATAATCTTCATAAGCACCTGCATGCACCAGCATCGGCAAGTTCGCGGCCAGCGACATCGCCGCCAACAGTTGCAGGGAGCGTCTGCGCACATCGTCCATTTTTTTGTTCGGCATCTGCTTACCGCGCAATCTTGAATAAGTTAAAGAAATTATCCGTCGTCTGCTGTGCAATCCTCTCCAGCGGAACGTCTTTCAAGAGCGCCAGATATTCCGCTACATGACGCACCAGTCCCGGCTCATTCACCTTGCCGCGATGCGGCACGGGCGCCAGATAAGGCGAATCGGTTTCGATCAGCATCTGCTCCAGCGGCACTTCGCGCGCTACCGCCTGCAAGTCCTTCGCGCTCTTAAACGTCACGATGCCGGAAAACGAAATGTAAAATCCCATTTCCATCGCCGCCCTCGCCACCTCCAGCGACTCGGTAAAGCAATGCATGACGCCGGCCGCCCCGCCTGCATCGGTGCCGGCACCCTCTTCACGCATGATACGTATCGTGTCTTCAGAGGCCGCACGGGTATGGATGATCAAGGGTTTGCCGGTCGCGCGCGAAGCGCGGATATGCCTGCGAAATCGCTCGCGCTGCCATTCCAGATCGCCTTCCAGCCGATAATAATCGAGTCCAGTCTCGCCGATCGCCACAATCTTCGGATGATCGGAAAGACGAATCAGCTCATCGACGGACGGCTCCGGCGTATCTTCATAATCCGGATGCACGCCGATCGAGGCGTAAATATTGGGATAGCGTTCGGCCAGCTCCAGCACACTGGGGAAATTCGGCAGGTCGCACGAAACGCAGAGCGCATGACTGACTTCGTTCTCGGCCATTTTGCCGAGTATCTCAGGCATGCGCGCAGCAAGCTCGGGGAAATTGATGTGACAGTGGGAATCGATATACATGGAACTGAATTGTACGCGTCAGACGGCTTTGCTGCGAGCGGTCGCACCCGGAACGAGATCCGCTCAGGCAATCTTGCTCATGTCACTCGCTTGCCGACTATCACCAGGTCTCGCTCAAGCCCATCCAGCATTGCAACGCCCGGCATGTTAGCCCAGCGTTCGAAGCCGAAGCGCTCAAACAATTTCAGGCTCGGTTCGTTATGAGCAAAAATCAGACCTACCAGCGTATGAATATTCAACGTTGATGCAAATGCAATTGCTTCCGTCAGGAAGTAGCCGCCCAAGCCTTTTCCCCGGGCATCTTGCGCAATATAAATGGAAATTTCTGCCGTGTGAGTATAGGCGGCACGCGTATTGAAATTGGAATAGGCAAGCCAGCCCAGAATTTTCCCATCGTCTTCAACTACCCAGATAGGTCGTTTGTCCGCAGAGCGTTCATTAAACCAATCCAGACGCGAGGCGACGGTGACAGGTTCGATATCTGCGGTGACCTGACGTGACGCAATAGTGCTGTTGTAGATAGCCACGATTGCTGGCAAATCATCCAGAGTCGCAAGGCGGTGGAGAAATTTCTTACTGGCTTGCTGACTACATTGCTGGCTTGGAGGCATTATTGAAAAGCGATACAGCGGTTTTTACAAGGTATGCGTGGCACGTGATGAACCAAGCGCCGCACCCAGCAATTCCTCGATACGCAGCTTGATGCGCTGGCCACTCTCGTCGGCGGAAAACTGCACGCCTATGCCTTGCGCCTTGTTGTTGTTCGCCCCGGCCGGCGTGATCCACGCGATCTTGCCGGCGATAGGATATTTGGTCGGATCGTCCAGCAAGGTCAGGATCAGATAGATTTCATCGCCGATCTTGTATGGCTTGGTGGATGGCACAAAGATGCCGCCATTTGCCAGAAACGGCATATAGGCCGCGTACAAAGCGGATTTTTCCTTGATCGGCAAAGACAATACCGACGGGCGCCCCACTGCGGGACTAGCTGCTGCAATCGGGGCATCTGCCATCATTTACCTCTCAGGAAAAAAGCGTCGAATAATCCAGCAACATGTCTTCTATAAACAGCTTGGGCGCCAGCGGATGATCGGCAATTGCACGCCGCTCATTGAGCATCTTGATCGCTTGCAGCAAGGCGCCTGCATCGGCACGCGCAGCCAGCGCAGCCAATTCTTTTTTGTAGCGCGGATAGTAACGGATTGTGCCGGAAAGTTTGACGGAAAGCACGTCATACAACCAGCGTTGCAGCCACGCTACTAATTCTGTCACCGGTGTTTTTTGCAGGCGTTCGGCAGTTTTCAATGCAGCATCGACACCCGGCTGTGCCAGCTGCTGCAAAAACTCATCCAGCGTTTCGCGTGCACCAGCTTGCGAGGATGCCAGCGCGGCAAGCGGTGAGCCGCCCTGTTCGGCCAGCCAGCTGTCGGCGTCTTTTACCTGTTGCGTCTGCAGCCACTGCAAGGCTTCTTCGGCTCCCGGCATCGCCAGTGCAAACTTGCGGCAACGCGAGAGTATCGTCGGCAACAGGCGATCGATGCTATTCGTCGCCAGCAAAAACATCGTATTCGGCGGCGGCTCTTCCAGCATTTTCAGCAAGGAATTGGCGGCTGCCGTATTCAAGGCTTCGGCCGGATACAGCGTAATCACACGCATGCCGGAGCGATGGGTGGAAATATTCATGAAGTCGGACAAGGCACGGATCTGGTCGATCTTGATTTCCTTCGATGGTGCCTTGGCGGACTTGGATTTTTTGGCATCGCCGGCTTCGGCTTCTTCGCCCTCTGCAGATTCGCCATCGTCCAGAATTTCCGGACGCACCCGACGGTAATCGGGGTGGCTGTATTGCTGGAACCAGCCGCATGCAGCGCAAGTGCCGCATGCATGTCCATCGGTTGCCGGCGTTTCGCACAGCAGCGATTGGGCGCAGGCTTCGGCAAAAACTGTCTTGCCTATACCTTCCGGTCCGTGAAAGAGAATCGCGTGCGGCAGGCGTTCACGCAATTTCTGCCACTGTTGCCAGGAAGTGTGCTGCCAGGGATAAAGAGTATTCAAGTATCGAGTCCTGCGATGATGTCGCGCAATTGTTCCTGTATCGTCGCGATAGCCTGTGTCGAATCGATGATGCGGAAACGCTGCGGGAATTCGGCGGCACGGCGCAGATACTCGGCGCGCGTGGCGGCAAAGAAATCCGCCTTTTCCTGCTCGAACTTGTCCAGCGTACGCGTTGCATCCAGCCGTGCGCGCGCCACATCCAGCGGCACATCGAACAGCAGCGTCAAATCGGGTTGCAGATGCGGATGCACCCATTGTTCAAGTACAGAAAGTTTTTGCCTATCCAGCTTGCGGCCGCCGCCCTGATAAGCGAAGGTCGCATCGGTAAAGCGGTCTGAAATTACCCAGTCGCCGCGCGCCAGTGCCGGTTCGATAATCTGCGCGATGTGCTCGCGCCGCGCCGCAAACATCAGCAGGGCTTCGGTTTCCAGATGCATTTTTTCATGCAACAGGATAGCGCGCAACGCTTCGCCCAGACTGGTGCCGCCCGGCTCGCGCGTGACCACAACGCTTTTTTTACCTGTACGCAACAAGTCGGCGACGAACGATAAATGCGTGGATTTTCCCGCTCCGTCTATACCTTCAAAGGTGATGAATTTTGCTGTCGTCATGCCACTGCCATAAAAGTAATACTCGTTATTTTTGCCGAACTTATTTGCGTTGATACTTGTTGACTGCATTGTTGTGATCGTCCAGATTCGCGGAAAACTGGCTGCTGCCATCGCCGCGCGCGACGAAATACACGGCATCGGTCGCTGCCGGATTCATCGCTGCATGCAGCGATTCCGTGCCCGGCAAGGCTATCGGCGTAGGCGGCAGGCCTGCGCGAGTATACGTGTTGTGCGGGGTGTCCGTCAGCAGATCGCGCTTGCGGATATTGCCCTTGAAACTATCGCCCATGCCGTAGATGACGGTCGGATCGGTTTGCAAGAGCATGCCCTTCTTCAGGCGATTGACGAAGACGCCGGCAATCATCGTGCGCTCGGATTTTTTACCCGTTTCCTTTTCCACGATGGAAGCCATGATCAAGGCTTCGTAAGGCGAAGCATATGGCAGCGACGGATTGCGCGCCAGCCATGCCTCGTTCAAACGCTTGAGCATCAGATTGTGTGCCTGTTTGTAAATCAGCAAGTCGCTGGAATTCTTTGCAAACATATAGGTATCAGGATAAAACAAGCCCTCCGGCGTTTTGTAATCGCTCGATATCTTTGCCATCAACTCCTGGTCGGAGAGGCTTGCAGTGTCATGCTTCAGGGCTGGATTCGCATTGATCACCTCACGCATCTGCCTGAAGGTCCAGCCCTCGATAACGGTCAGCGCTTCCTGGGCAAACTCGCCACGCACCAATTGCGTCAGCAAGCGGGATGGTGTCGTGCCTGGTTTCAATTCGTAACTGCCGGCTTTCAGTTTGGTGCTGTTGCCGGTGACTTGCGCCAGCACCATCATCAGGAAAGGTTGCACCGGCGCACCGGCTTTTTCGATTTGCTGCATGCTGCTTCTCACACCGCTGCCGGGGTTAATCGTGAAGTCGATGACGGGCTGGCCATTCTGGATGATGGGTTGCTGCGCCCAGAACACGAAGGCAGCCGCTGCAGCGATTGCCAGCAGAATAATCAGGGTGAAGAATTTTTTAATCAAGGCAAGGTCTCGGTGAAATCCAGGCAAATCAAGGGCAAACCGACGCGTTTTTCCCACGCCACTATAATCAGACTCTAATGATAATAGCGGAACCGCTGTTTGCTCTAACTTATTGATTGAAATTATGACTACATGGTTGAATTTTCTGGCTGATCAGGGCGCGCAATTCAGCACACCCGCCAGCGCTGAAGCAGTACCCGAACTTCTGCATTTCGGCGCGCAGATGCCGTCTGAAACACCGCGCACCGATTTTGTTGCTCCCATTACCTATCTGGGTCTGATCGCCGCCAGCGGCGACGAGGCGGCGCATTTTTTGCACAGCCAGTTGACCAACGATGTTGAACATCTGGATGCCGGCGCAGCACGACTGGCCGGCTATTGCTCAGCCAAAGGCCGGCTGCTGGCAAGTCTGCTGATCTGGAAAACCGCCGACGGCGTCATGTTGCAACTGCCGCGCGAATTGCAGGCAGGCGTACAAAAACGCCTGCAAATGTTTGTCCTGCGCGCCAAGGCCAAACTCATCGATGCAACAGAAAATCACGTGATGCTCGGCCTTGCCGGTCCGGCCGCAACCAGCGTACTGCAGCAGTGGTTTCCCATCTTGCCAGCAACGATTTACGACAAGACCGAATCCGCCGCCGGTACGCTGATCCGCCATCCCGATGCATTTGGCACCGCACGTTACCAATGGATCACCACTGCCGCGCAGGCTGTGGAAGCATGGCCGCAGTTGACGAAAGTTTTGCATGCTGCCGGCGCAGCGGCGTGGCAGTTGGCAGAAATCGATAGCGGCGTGCCGCACATCGGCATTGCCACCCAGGAAAAATTCGTTCCGCAAATGATCAATTTTGAATTGATAGGCGGCGTGAATTTCAAGAAAGGTTGCTATCCTGGCCAGGAAATCGTCGCCCGCAGCCAGTATCTCGGCAAGCTCAAGCGCCGCATGCTGCATGCGAGCGTGAGTGCGGCAAGCGCGGAACCCGGCACTGAAATTTTTTCCGTCAGCGATCCCGAGCAGCCATGCGGCATGGTCGTCAATGCCGAACGCACAAATGCGCAGGAAATCGCCTGTCTGGTCGAGATCAAACTGGCGGCAGCGGAGTCCGAAGTGCGACTGGGTTCGGCGCAAGGCCCGGTGCTGTCTTTCCAGCCCTTGCCTTACCCTTTGACTGATCCGGTCTGAGCAACGTCGGAAAATGCTGCTGAACACAAAGCCAACGATGGACCTCTATATTTATTATCGGGTACAGGCTGCCGACGCCGCGCTCTTTCTGACGCAGGTGTCGGCGTTGCAGGATAATTTGACCCGTCTATACGCGGTTCGTACGGCACTCAAGCGCAGTCCCGTCGCGCAGGACGGCATGCATACGTGGATGGAAGTGTATCTGGCCGTGAATGAAGATTTTGCAGTCAAGCTGGAGCAAGCCGTTGCGGCAAGTCAGCTGCCATCGCTCATCGATGGCAAACGCCACACTGAACAATTTCTGGATGTATCTTTATGTGCTTAATCGTCTTTGCCTGGCAAGTAATGCCGAATATGCCTTTGCTCGCCGCCGGCAATCGCGACGAGTTCTACGATAGACCGGCCAGCCCGGCTGACTGGTGGCATGACCATCCGCAGATTTATGCGGGCCGCGACCTGCAAGGCGGCGGTACATGGATGGGTATCACACGCGACGGACGCTTTGCGGCGATCACGAATATACGCGCGCCGTCCGAGATACGTCCGGATGCACCTACGCGCGGCAATCTGGTATTGAATTATCTGGCCGGAACGACAACGCCGACCGACTACGTAGAAGAAATTTCTCCCCATGCTGCCGACTACAACGGTTTCAATCTGTTGATAGGCAACAAGGATGAATTAATCTGGTATTCCAATCGCGGCGAAAAAGACGAGCGCAACGGCAAGCCGATGAAACCCGGCATGTACGGCTTGTCGAACTCGCTGCTGGATTGCACATGGCCGAAGGTGGTCAGCACCAAGGCTGAATTTGCCAGCCTGCTCTGCCAGGGAGCGCCGGAAGATGCATTCTTTGAAATGCTGTCCGACACGACCTGCGCGTCAGACTGCCGCCTGCCGAAAACCGGCGTCAGTCTAGAGCGTGAACGTTTGCTGTCCGCCGTTTGCATCACCTCTCACGATTACGGCACCCGCGTGTCCACACTGGTCAAATTGCAAACCAATCAGGCACCGGTATTGCTGGAGCGCCCGACAGTAGCGATGCCGCCCGCGCCGGAACGTGTGCCTCATCGCGGGCAGTGTACAAAAGGATTTTGAATAAGCGGTGAGGCTGTTCCGGCCTCGCCTTGAACGCTGCAGTCTGGTTCACAGCAATGCGCGGATGGACGATCAGGCTGGCGTCATTTTTTTCGCCACGTCGGTACGGCGAATGAATTTGAAGGTGCCGCTGGCCTTGGCCACCATCTTGTCGCCGTTCCACAATTCACCTTCGCAAAAATAAATGCTGGTCGATGCATGCAGGACCTTGCCCTTCGCCAGCAGACGGCAACCTGTTGTTCCGCCCGGCTGCATGAAGCTGGTTTTCATCTCTATCGTCACACCACCGCGGATATCCGGCGCCATCGAACGTCCGGCCAGCGACATCACGTTATCCAGCATGGTCATGATCACTCCACCATGTGCAACCTGCCAGCCATTCAGATGATGCGCCTGCAGGATCAATTCGACTTGCGCCTGGCCCGCACCGGATTCGACGACATGGATGCCGAGCTCCTGCAAAAAGGGAATCACGGGTGAAGCCGCAGCGGCCACTGAACTATGGGATGAATTCGTCATTGGTACTTTTCAGTTGCAAAATGGCGTCATTTTAGAGCCATCCGAGTCGCGCACCAAACTTATGCAGAAATTTTTCGCCTGTGCGCCCTATGAAAATACAGCCATGACAGGAATTTCATCCAGAGGAAACAGTGTTTCAAGTCATTTGCATATGTAAGCGTTACGTAAGCTTAATGCAAGTATCCCGTAAGGTTCTAGTCGCACACTCGACTCGCTTACCCAATACAAGGAATGTGCACACGCATTCCATTAATAATTATTAAGGAGACGAGCATGGTCACAGTAGCGACAGCCGGACGCAACGGCATTACCCCGGAGGAACGTAAAGTTATTTTTGCCTCCTCTCTGGGCACGGTATTTGAATGGTATGACTTTTATCTGTACGGCTCACTGGCAGGCATTATCGCCAAGCAGTTTTTCGCAGGCACCGATCCCAATACCGCCTTCATTTTTGCATTGCTTGCATTTGCCGCAGGTTTCCTCGTGCGACCGTTTGGCGCTATTGTATTCGGTCGTCTGGGCGACATGATCGGTCGTAAATACACCTTCCTTGTCACAATCGTGATCATGGGCGGTTCGACCTTCGTCGTCGGCCTGCTGCCAAACTATGCATCGATCGGCCTCGCCGCTCCTGTCATCCTGATCATTCTGCGCATCTTGCAAGGTCTGGCTCTGGGTGGAGAATATGGCGGCGCAGCTACTTATGTGGCTGAGCATGCACCGCACGGCAAGCGCGGTGCATTCACGTCGTGGATTCAGACTACGGCAACCATGGGTCTGTTCATGTCGCTGCTGGTGATTCTGGGTACGCGTACTGCAATGGGCGAAGAAGCATTTGCCGATTGGGGCTGGCGCATTCCGTTCCTGGTTTCGGTTTTCCTGCTGGGGATCTCGGTCTGGATACGTCTGTCGATGGCTGAATCGCCGGCATTCGTGAAAATGAAAGCGGAAGGCAAAACCTCCAAGGCACCACTGACTGAAGCATTTGCAAAATGGGGCAACCTGAAAATCGTTATTCTGGCGTTGATCGGTTTAACTGCTGGTCAAGCCGTGGTTTGGTACACGGGTCAGTTTTACGCTCTGTTCTTCCTCACGCAAACACTGAAGGTAGACGGTGCAACTGCCAACATCCTGATCGCGGCTTCGCTGCTGCTGGCGACACCATTCTTCGTGATCTTCGGTTCGCTGTCCGATAAAATCGGCCGCAAACCGATCATCATGGCAGGCTGCCTGATTGCTGCGCTGACCTACTTCCCTATCTTCAGCGGCTTGACGCACTATGCCAATCCCGCACTGGAAGCTGCATTGAAAGATTCACCAGTGGTAGTTACTGCCGATCCGGCAACCTGCCAATTCCAGTTCAATCCGACCGGCACCAAGAAATTCACTTCGTCATGCGACATCGTGAAAGCTAAGCTCGCTGCTGCTTCGGTGGCCTACTCGAATGAGGATGCTGCTCCCGGCACAATTGCAACGGTCAAGGTTGGCGATACCCTGCTGACATCTTTCGATGCCAAAGGTTTGTCGAAAGAAGATGCCGCTGCCAAGGACAAGGCCTTTTCAAAAGAACTGGCTGATTCCATCAAGGCACATGGTTATCCAACCAAGGCCGATCCGGCACAAATCAACTATGGCATGACGCTGTTGCTGCTGTTCATTCTCGTGATTTACGTCACGATGGTGTACGGTCCGATTGCCGCCATGCTGGTTGAAATGTTCCCGACCCGTATCCGTTACACATCGATGTCGCTGCCGTATCACATCGGTAACGGCTGGTTCGGCGGCTTGCTGCCAACCACGGCGTTTGCACTGGTGGCGTTCAAGGGCGACATTTACTATGGCCTCTGGTATCCGATCATCATTGCGTTGATGACCTTCGTCATCGGCATGATCTTCGTTCGCGAAACCAAGGACAATGACATTTACGCCAACGATTAAGCGTCATTAGTCTTTCATTCAAGCAAGCTTGAAAAAAACTGCCAGAAAATTTCTGGCAGTTTTTTTTTTGCTTTATTGATGCAAATATTTTCTGATGAAAAACATGAACTCCAGTAATTTGCGCTGTCCAAATCAATCAGGATTTGTTATTGTCGGGATGCCAATAAAATCTTCTCGCACACAATACGGGTACTCGCATACCCATAGAATTTCCCGCCATGAATAAAAGCAACACCATCTCTCGCATCGGTACTCCCCTGACTCACAGCGCCACCAAAGTCATGCTGCTGGGCTCCGGCGAATTGGGCAAGGAAGTCATCATTTCCCTGCAGCGCCTGGGCATTGAAGTGATTGCAGTCGATCGCTACGCCAATGCGCCTGGCCATCAAGTCGCACATCGCGCTTATGTGATCGACATGACCGACGGCGTGGCGCTGGCGGCATTGATCAATCAGGAAAAGCCGGATCTGGTCGTACCGGAAATTGAAGCCATCGCCACCGCCACCCTGCTCGAAATGGAAAATGCCGGCAATGTGCGCGTGATTCCGACTGCACGCGCAGCGTGGCTGACGATGGATAGAGAAGGCATACGCCGGCTGGCAGCGGAAGAATTGGGCGTCGCCACCTCGCCTTATCGTTTTGCCGACAGCCTGAAGGAACTCAAGGCCGGTTGCGCCGACATCGGTTATCCCTGCGTGGTCAAACCGGTGATGTCTTCATCCGGCAAGGGCCAGTCGAAATTGAACAGTGCCGACGATATTGAGGCCGCATGGGATTGCGCTGCCGCCGGCGGACGCGTCAATGCCGGACGTGTGATCGTCGAAGGCTTTATCGATTTCGATTACGAAATCACCTTGCTGACCGTACGCGCGATCGGCGCCGATGGTGCAACGCACACGCATTTTTGCGAACCTATCGGCCACCTGCAAGTCAACGGCGACTATGTGGAATCATGGCAGCCGCAAGCCATGCATCCCGGCGCGCTGCAGAAAGCGCACGACATCGCAAAAAAAGTAACTGATAACCTCGGCGGTCTGGGACTGTTCGGCGTCGAACTATTCGTCAAGCACGATATGGTCTGGTTTTCCGAAGTCAGCCCGCGCCCGCACGATACCGGCATGGTGACCATCACCAGCCAGGAACAAAGCGAATTTGAATTGCATGCCAAAGCCATACTCGGCCTGCCGGTCAATGTAGCGATGAAAACACCGGCCGCTTCAGCCGTCATCTACGGCCGGCACGACGGCGCGGTCATTGCATTCGAGGGCGTAGCCGATGCATTGCGCGTCGCCGGCACCGATGTCCGCCTGTTCGGCAAGCCGGAATCATACACTCACCGCCGCATGGGGGTTGCACTGGCTGCTGCTGCCGATGTTGAAACCGCACGCAACAATGCCAGGACTGCAGCTGCGACGATCAAGCCGGTGGTGCACAGCAGATGAACGAAACACGCCTTCGTGCCGCAGGGATTCTGGCAGGGAGCGATATCTTCCGCACCGCTTCGCTGTTGCTATACGCAACGCTGCTGTTCCACACCATGCTGCTGGTGTATGCAAAACATCTCAGCCTGACACCCATCGGCATGGGCACTGTGGTGCTTCTGCTTACCCTGCTGACAATTTCCTTCATACGCTATTTCTGGCTGAGCACAGCGATTCTGCTCAGTGAAAAATTCCTGCTGGCCGAAGTATTGGTCGCAACATGCTCCATCGCCGTACTGGCTGCGCAAAGCACCATACCCGCATTGCCGATACCGTGGCTGATTGCCATCGCCGGTGTATTTCCGCTGGTGTTGCGTCACCGTATTGCGATTCTGTGCATCGCGGCACTGACCTTGATCGGCTATCGTCTCAACGTGTATCTGGGTGCCACTGCAGGCGACTGGCTGCCCGATTTATTTGCCACCATTTGTATAGGCTGGCTATCACTGTTGCTGGCAAAAACGCTCAACATCAATCGTATTGCACTCAGCAAGGCACGCACCAACGAACGCCGCTTCAATGCAATTGCACGGGTGACGCGCCACATCTTCATCATTACCGATGCCGACTATCGCATCAAATTTGCCAATCCTGCATTACAGGAAGTCATCGGTTACAGCTATGAAGAAATCCTTCGCAATGCAATCAAGCCGATTCTGCATCCGGACGATGAAGAAGAACACAAGGAGAAATTACGTCATTTGCGCGATACGCCGCACAGTACGATATTTTCGCGCCATCGCACCCGGCACAAGGACGGCCATTGGGTCTGGCTGGAAACGCGCGGCTACAACATGTTGCACGACTCGGCCATCAACGGCCTCGTGTTCAGCATAGAAGACATTACCTTGCGCAAGGATGTCGAGCTGAAACTGCAGGAGGAAACGGCAATGCTGCGTGCCGTGCTCGATCTCAATCCTTCGATGATCTATGTCAAGGATAGCGACGGACGCTTCACTATCAGCAATCAGGTTTTCCAGCGGCGCTTCGGCTATTCCAGCGAAGATGAACTGCGCGGCAAAACCGTCTATGACATCTGCCTGAAGATGGCGAATGGGAACGATGAACTCAGCCCGCGCGAAATCGCCGACGAAATCCAGCAGCAGGATCAGCAGGTCATGCAAACCGGCATTCCGCTGCAGGATATGGAAGCGCCGGGATTCTGGCACAACGACATGCATCTGTGGTTCCACACCAGCAAATATCCGTTGCGCGATGCCAGAAATAACATCATAGGCATACTCGGCGTCACACGCGACATTACCAAACGCAAGACGACCGAGATACAGATCGAGTATCAGGCCATGCACGACATGCTTACCGATTTGCCGAACCGCCGTTATCTCGTCAATAGGCTGGCCACTGCGATGGAAACCAGCCGGCAGCAGCAATCCAGCCTGACCATGCTGTTCTGCGATCTGGATTTTTTCAAGAGCGTCAACGATACGCACGGTCACGACTTCGGCGATCAGTGTCTGCTTGAAATCAGCAAGCGCATCGTTGCCGTCTTGCCGGAAACCGATTTCGTTGCGCGTTTCGGCGGCAATGAATTCGTGATCCTGACCAACTCCTCACTGGCAGAAAGCAGCATCAAGGCCAAGGCCATTGCACGCGCCGTATCCGAACGCCTGATCTTCGACAATGTCGCCGTCAAGATTCAAATCAGCATCGGTATTGCACAATTGAGCCCTGATCATCAGGTTCCGGCCGATTTGATCCGCGAAGCCGATGCCGCCATGTATCAAGCCAAGGAACGCGGCCGCAATCGTACGGAAATCTACGATGCCGCCCTGCAGATCAAATCGACCAAACATGCGCGCATGGACGTAGCTTTGCGCTTTGCACTGGAGCGCAATGAACTGTCGGTAGCCTATCAGCCCAAGGTGTCGCTGGTGGATGGCCGTGTCAGGGGATTTGAATTGCTGCTGCGCTGGAACAGCCCGGAATACGGCATGATCTCGCCGAACGAATTTATCCCTATCGCCGAAACCTCGGGCATGGTGGTGCCGATAGGCATGTGGGCGATGGAACAGGCCTGTCGGCAACTCGCCGCATGGCAAGCCAGCTATCCGGCAATGGGCGACATCACCGTTGCCGTCAATGTCTCGATGCGGCAGTTGCTGCACACCTCGTTCTTCACCCAGGTACGCGAAATACTCGACAGTAGCGGCGTGGTGCCGCGTACGATAGAACTGGAATTGACCGAGACGTCTGCCATGGCCAATCCGCTGCAGACGATAGAAAATCTGGCCTTGCTGAAAAACCTCGGTCTGCGTCTGGCGCTGGACGATTTCGGCACCGGCTATTCATCCCTCGCCTATCTGCAAAAGCTGCCGATCGACATACTCAAAATCGACAAGACTTTTGTGCACGGTCTGGGCACCAAGCAAAGCGACAGGGAAATCATTCGTTTGATGATGGCGCTGGCGCAAACCTTGAATCTGCAAACCGTCGCTGAAGGCGTGGAAACAAGCGCACACGTTCATGAGTTGCAGAAAATGGGTTGCGATCTGGGACAGGGTTTCATCTTCTCGCCGCCGCTGTCAGCCGAAGAAGCGGAAACGCTGATCTGCTCCAGCCATCAATTTCCGCTCGGCTGACTGTCGCAATCGGCATCGCGTATTAAAAGACATGCTGCTGGAGCCGATTGCTCCAGCAACGGCAGATATCACACGTCCAGCTTGTTGTTCACCATATCCAGTATTTTTTCCGGTTCATTTGCAGCCACGTCCGTTTCATTATTCAATTGCGCATGCAAGGTTTGCATATCCAGATCATTGCCCCAGCGTGCCACGACCAGTGTGGCAACGCCGTTACCGATGGTATTGGTCAGCGCACGCGCTTCCGACATGAAACGATCGATGCCCAGAATCAGCGCCAGCCCCGCCACCGGCACATGCCCCACAGCAGACAGGGTTGCCGCCAGCACGATAAAACCGCTGCCGGTAATCCCTGCCGCGCCTTTTGATGTCAGCAACAGCACCGCCAGCAGGGTGATCTGCTGCATCAAAGTCATTGGGGTATTAGTCGCCTGTGCAATAAACACTGCAGCCATTGTCAGATAGATTGCAGTGCCGTCCAGATTGAATGAATAGCCGGTTGGAATAACGAGGCCGACCACCGATTTTTTCGCCCCCAGATTTTCCATCTTGGCGATCATGCGCGGCAATACGGATTCCGACGACGATGTTCCCAGCACAATCAGCAATTCTTCCTTGATGTACTTGATGAACTTCCAGATACTGAAGCCGTGCAGGCGCGTCACGATGCCCAGCACGACGAAGATGAAGATCAGACAGGTCAGGTAAAAGGTGCCCATCAATTTCCCCAGCGACAGCAAGGAAGCGATGCCGTATTTTCCTATCGTGAATGCCATCGCACCGAAGGCCCCGATCGGCGCGGCTTTCATGATGATGCCTACAATGGAAAACAGCACATGGGAAATCTTCTCAATGAAATCGAATACCAGCGTGCCGCGTCCACCCAGCTTATGCAAGGCGAAGCCAAACAGCACCGACACCAATAACACTTGCAACACATCGCCTTTGGCAAAGGCATCGATCATGCTGGATGGGATGATGTGCAACAGAAAATCTGTCACGGTTTCCAGCTTGCCGGGCTCGGTGTAACTTGCGATGCTGGCAATATCCAGCGAGTTGACGTCGATATTCATGCCGGCGCCTGGCTGCAACAGATTGACGACAAGCAGACCGACAAGCAGCGCCAGCGTACTCATCACTTCAAAGTAAAGCAGCGCCATGCCGCCGGTCTTGCCGACCTTCTTCATGTCTTCCATACCGGCAATCCCGATCACGACCGTACAGAAGATGACCGGAGCAATGATCATTTTTATCAGCTTGATGAAAGCATCGCCGAAAGGCTTCATTGCAGTACCGGTTTCCGGTGCAAAATGTCCCAGCAGGACACCGACCACAATGGCAAAAATAACCTGTACGTACAAGGATTTATAAAAAGGTGGCTTGGACATTTTTCTTTTCCTGGATGAAAGCATAAGCCTTCTGAGCCCATGTTCCTTGTTTGACAGGCACCTACACACGACCAGTTGCATGCCCATAGTATTTGTAATCGTATGCCTGTTTTTCCATCATTCATATGGAAATAAATCATGCATTACCTGCATTAAATCGACTGTTTTTAACATTTTTCTCATGCCACATACTGTATGGAAAAACACATTTTCAATATGCAAATTACACGGCAAGCTGCTAAATCGAATATAGTCATGGACAAACTTTTTCTTAATATAAATATTTATGAAATTTGATGTCGCAATTGTCGGCAGCGGACTGGCTGGTCTTACCGTTGCCCTCCACCTGGCAGAAACCCGCAAAGTCGCTGTCATTTCCAAACGCACCCTGCTCGACGGCGCCAGCAATTGGGCACAAGGCGGGATTGCTGCAGTGCTGGATTCCAATGACAGCGTGGACGAACATGTGGCCGATACGCTGGTCGCCGGTGGCGGCCTGTGTGACGAACCCGCCACTCGCTTCATTCTCGAGCACGGGCGCGAAGCGATTGAATGGCTGATCGAACAAGGCGTACCCTTCACCCCGGATGCCAGCGCCGAACTCGGCTTCCATCTGACGCGCGAAGGCGGCCACGGCCAGCGTCGCATCATCCACGCCGCCGATGCCACCGGACACGCGGTACAGGTAACGCTGGAAGAAAAAGTACGCGCTCATCCCAACATCACCCTGATGGAGCATCATTACGCGATCGACGTCATCACGTCCGATGTACTGGAGAAAAAAAAGGGCGTCCCGCGCTGTCTCGGTCTGTATGTGCAGGATGTCAAAACCGGCAAAGTCATCACGATCGCCGCCGAACACACGGTACTGGCCACCGGTGGCGCCGGCAAAGTGTATCTGTACACCACCAATCCCGACACGGCGACCGGCGACGGCATTGCCATGGCCTGGCGCGCCGGCTGCCGGATTGCAAATATGGAATTCATCCAGTTTCACCCGACCTGCCTGTATCACCCCTACGCAAAATCCTTCCTGATTACGGAAGCGGTGCGCGGCGAAGGCGGCGTCCTGAAATTACCGGTGACTGCCGGTAAAAGTCGCGGCAAGCGTTTCATGCCCTCGCACGATGAGCGTGCCGAACTGGCGCCGCGCGATATCGTGGCGCGCGCCATCGATGCCGAGATGAAAAAACGCGGTATCGATTATGTTGATCTCGATATCAGCGACAAATCGCCGGAATTCCTGAAGGAGCACTTCCCTACCATCATGGCGCGTTGCCTGGAGCTCGGCATCGACATGACCAAGGGACCGATTCCTGTCGTGCCGGCTGCGCATTACACCTGCGGCGGCGTGATTACTGACCTGTCCGGCCGCACCGACCTACCCGGCCTGTATGCCGTCGGCGAAGCCACTTGCACCGGCCTGCACGGCGCCAATCGCCTGGCGAGCAACTCCCTGCTCGAATGCCTGGTGCTGGGACGCTCCACAGCGCAGTACATCGATACGCAACCCAAACAAAAAGCCGTCAGTCTGCCAGCCTGGGATGAAAGCCGCGTCACCGATGCCGACGAAGAAGTCATCATCGCCAACAACTGGGATGAGCTGCGTCGCTTCATGTGGAATTACGTCGGCATCGTGCGCACCACCAAACGACTGGAACGCGCGCAGCATCGGATCCGTTTGCTGAAGGAAGAAATCGACGAATATTACGCCAACTTCCGCATCACACCGGATTTGCTGGAATTGCGTAATTTGGTTGAAGTCGCCTCGTTGATCGTCAACAGCGCATTGTCGCGCCGTGAAAGCCGCGGTCTGCATTACAGCCGTGATTATCCGGATACTCTGCCCAAGGCATTGCCTAGCGTGTTGTCGCCGGATCGTAGGCATTGAGATTGTGCTGTTTAATAAAAATGCCGTTCAGTTTGTGACTGAGCGGCATTTTTTATTGGCGGGTGGTTTTTGGTTTTCTGGTGTTGATACCGCTCTTTCTTCAATCATGGTTGCTTTGCCGGACTAGCCGGCAACCGAGTATCCACGAAGAAAAACCGGTTTTCGGCATCGAATCTCCATTAAAGGCTGGCCAGCCTCCTGCCAGACGCTGCCAGTCAGCCCCCACAATGGTAGAATGCCGGGTTATCTAAATTCATATCCGCAAAGGCTTTATCAGTGCTTTCCACAGCTAATATCACGATGCAGTTCGGCCCCAAGCCGCTGTTTGAAAACATTTCCGTCAAATTTGGTGACGGCAACCGTTACGGCCTGATCGGTGCCAACGGTTGCGGCAAATCCACCTTCATGAAAATCCTCGGCGGCGATCTGGACCCGTCGGCAGGCACCGTCATGCTCGATCCGAACGAGCGTCTGGGTAAATTGCGCCAGGATCAATTTGCATTTGAAGAAATGCGCGTACTGGATGTCGTGATGATGGGCCATACGGAAATGTGGGCGGCGATGGCTGAGCGCGATGCGATTTACGCGAACCCGGAAGCGACCGATGACGACTACATGAAGGCGGCCGACCTCGAAGCGAAATTCGCTGAATACGATGGCTACACTGCAGAATCGCGTGCGGGCGAGTTGCTGCTGGGTGCCGGCGTTGCCATCGATCTGCATCAGGGGCCGATGAGCAATGTCTCGCCAGGCTGGAAGCTGCGCGTATTGCTGGCGCAGGCGCTGTTCTCGAACCCGGACATACTGCTGCTCGACGAGCCGACCAACAACCTGGATATCAATACGATCCGCTGGCTGGAAGATGTGCTCAACGAGCGCAACTCGACCATGATCATCATTTCACATGATCGCCATTTCCTGAATCAGGTCTGTACACACGTCGCCGATATGGATTACGGCACGCTGAAGATTTATCCGGGCAACTACGACGACTACATGTTTGCTTCGACGCAGGCGCGCAATCAGCAACTGGCGAACAATGCGAAAGCGAAAGACAAGGTTGCCGAGCTGCAGGAATTCGTCCGCCGCTTTGCCGCGAACAAATCCAAGGCACGTCAGGCGACGTCGCGCGCCAAGCAGATCGAAAAGATCAAGGTCGACGACATCAAGCCATCATCGCGCGCTTATCCATTCGTGCGTTTTGACGGCGAGAAAAAACTGCATCGCCTGGCAGTGGAAGCGGAAACGATTTCAAAAGCATACGATCGCCAGCTGTTCAAGAACTTCAGCATCATGGTGGAAGCTGGTGAGCGCATCGCCATCATCGGCGCCAACGGTGCCGGTAAAACGACTTTGCTGCGCTGCATAGGCGGCGAGGAAATCACCGGGCTGGCTGCGGATCAGGGGCGCGTCAAATGGGCCGAGAATGCCAATGTCGGCTACATGCCGCAAGATCCGACCGAGGATTTTGCCAGCGACAAGAATCTGACCGACTGGATGGGACAGTGGACGCAGGAAGGCGACGACGATCAGGCAGTACGTTCGATACTCGGTCGCCTGCTGTTCGGCGGCGACGATGTGAAGAAATCGGTCAGGGTATTGTCCGGCGGTGAAAAAGGGCGCATGACCTACGGCAAGCTGATGCTGGGCCGTCACAATGTGCTGCTGATGGATGAACCGACCAACCACATGGATATGGAGTCCATCGAATCGCTGAACATTGCGCTGGAAAAATATGCCGGTACGCTGATTTTCGTTTCGCATGACCGCGAATTCGTTTCTTCGCTGGCAACGCGCGTGCTGGAATTGAAAGATGGCGAAATCATCGATTTCCAGGGTACGTACGAGGATTATCTGTCCAGCCAGGGTATCGAGTAATTGCTGTAAATAAAAAGCGCGACGTGGAATATTCCCGTCGCGCTTTTTTACGCTTGGAATTTGACTTGCCCGTGTGCATCCATGACTCTGCCATCAGAGACAAATGACGCTACAATTTGCCTGAACCGTAATTACGAATTCACCGCTTAAATTCATCGCATACATTTATGCGTCTTCAATACCGACATTGAGCAGCCATGCAGACCCAGTTTATTAAAACAATTGAATTTGAACGTCCCGGGATGGAAAGCGGCAGCAGTTGCGTGGCCCACGCGTGGGCACGCACACCGGCGACGCCATCGCCGGAAGAAAAAATCGCCCTGAAGGAACGCATCAGACACTTGCTGAAAGAGCGCGAAGCCGTATTGGTGGCGCATTACTACGTCGATGCCGATCTGCAGGATCTGGCGGAAGAAACCGGCGGCTGCGTGTCTGATTCGCTGGAAATGGCACGCTTCGGTCGCGATCATCCGGCCAAGACGCTGGTGGTAGCCGGCGTCAAGTTCATGGGTGAAACGGCGAAAATCCTGAGCCCTGAAAAAACCATTCTGATGCCGGATCTGGACGCGACCTGTTCGCTGGATCTCGGTTGTCCAGTCGACGAGTTCCATGCTTTCTGCGATGCGCATCCTGATCGCGTGGTCGTCGTGTATGCGAATACCAGCGCGGCAGTGAAGGCGCGCGCAGACTGGATGGTGACGTCATCCATCGGCTTGAAGATCGTCGAACATCTGCATGCACAAGGCAAGAAAATCCTGTGGGCGCCGGACAAGCATCTGGGCGGCTACATACAAAAACAGACCGGCGCCGATATGCTGCTGTGGCAGGGTTCCTGCCTGGTGCACGATGAATTCAAGGCAGTGGAACTGGAGCTGCTGAAGAAGGAACATCCACTGGCGAAAGTGCTGGTGCATCCGGAATCGCCTGCTGCCGTCGTGGCGCTGGCCGATGCGGTCGGCTCGACTTCGCAACTGATCCATGCTGCGCAAACCATGGATGCGCCGGAATTCATCGTCGCTACCGACAACGGTATTTTGCACAAGATGAAAATGGCCGCGCCGGGCAAAATTTTCATCGATGCGCCGACTGCCGGCAATAGTGCGACCTGCAAGAGCTGCGCGCATTGCCCGTGGATGGCCATGAACGGTTTGCAGAATCTGCTGGACGTGCTGGAATCGGGCCGCAATGAAATTCACGTCGATCCGGAAATCGGTCGCAAGGCAACCGTTTGCATCGATCGCATGCTCGATTTCGCTGCCGCGCAAAAAGCCAATGTGCGTCCATCCAGCGATCTGGCAAAAGAACAAAAACTGTTTTCAGGAATAGGACCGGCATGAGTCTGCTGCGTAATCCATTTGCCCCTTTCGATGCTGCTTTGACGGCAGCGTTTGAAGACAATATTGTGACGGCGCTGGCTGAAGACGTCGGTAGCGGCGACGTCACCGGCAAGCTGGTGCCGGAACACGAAATCGTGCAAGCGCGCGTGATCGTGCGCGAAGCAGCCGTGTTGTGCGGTGCGCCGTGGTTTGAAGCAGTCATGAAACAGGTGGATGCACGCATACGCATCGAGTGGCGTTATGCAGAAGGTGCCCTGATGCAGGCAGACAGCGAAGTGTGCGCCATCGAAGCGCCGGCACGCGCCTTGCTGACAGCTGAGCGTACCGCCCTGAATTTCCTGCAATTGCTGTCCGGTGTTGCCACGGCGACGCGCGCTTACGTCGAATTGATCGCCGGCACCAAAGCAGCCATTCTCGATACGCGCAAGACTTTGCCTGGTTTGCGTCTGGCGCAAAAATACGCGGTGCGCGTAGGCCGCGGCAAGAATCAGCGACTGGCACTGTATGACGGCATCCTGATCAAGGAAAACCATATTGCCGCAGCCGGCGGTGTGACGGCCGCCATGCAGGCTGCGCTGGCCTTGCAAGCCGGTGTAACGATACAGATAGAGGTGGAAAATCTGGCACAGCTTGAAGCGGCTTTGGCGGCAGGTGCGCAATCGGTGCTGCTGGATAATTTTTCACTGTCCGATATGCGGGCTGCGGTTGTCTTGACGAATGGTCGCGCCCTGCTCGAAGCGTCGGGCGGCGTGAATCGCGATTCGGTGCGGGCGATTGCGGAAACCGGCGTGGATCGCATTTCCATCGGCGGTTTGACCAAGGATGTGCGGGCTACCGATTATTCCTTGCGGATTGTTGAGAGTAAATAGGATGTGTTGTTTTATGAAGAAGCCGCACCATGCGGCTTTTTTATTGGCTCTGTTCTTTCTTCGATCATCGTTTCGTTGCCGGACTGCCCTGGCATGCTGAGCCACCCAGAAGCAAGAACAACATCGCCAAGAAAAAACTGAAAAACAAACAAAAGATGCCGCTCAGTCAAAAACTGAGCGGCATCTTTATTACTACTAAAAACTGCAATCAAGCAGGCTTGCACCGCAGCACAAACCCATCACAACAGCCTATTAGCCTACCCACTTACGCGCATTGCGGAACATCCGCATCCACGGCGAATCTTCGCCCCACGACTCTGGATGCCATGACTGCTGGACGCTGCGGAATACACGTTCGGCATGCGGCATCAAGACGGTAAAGCGGCCATCCGGCGTCGTTACCGACGTAATACCTTCCGGCGAACCGTTCGGATTGTACGGATAGGTTTCGCTGGTTTGGCCCTTGTTGTCGATGAAGCGCATTGCCACCAGTGCCTTGTCGATGTCGCCTGTCAGGGAGAAATCTGCATAACCTTCACCGTGTGCGATGGCTATCGGTGTTTGTGTACCGGCCATGTCATTGAAGAAGATCGATGGCGAGTCCGTCACTTCGACCATTGAGAAGCGCGCCTGGAATTGTTCAGCCTTGTTGCGCGTAAATTTCGGCCAGGCTTGTGCACCCGGAATGATCGATTTCAGATTGCTCATCATCTGGCAGCCGTTGCAAATACCCAGTGCAAACGTATCGGCGCGATCAAAGTAGATTGCGAACTCTTCCGCCAATTGCATATTGAACAGAATTGTTTTTGCCCAGCCCTCGCCTGCACCCAGTACGTCGCCGTAAGAGAAACCACCGACGGCGATCATGCCTTTGAAATCGCTCAGATGTGCACGGCCTGTAATCAGGTCGCTCATGTGCACATCGACTGCTTCGAAGCCCGACTTGTGCATGACGTATGCAGTTTCCACCTGCGAATTGACGCCCTGCTCGCGCAGAATCGCCACGCGTGGCCGGGCGCCCTTGGCAATGAACGGTGCGGCAATATCTTCCTGCGGATCGAAGGTCAGCACCGACTTGATGCCCGGATCGAGCTTGTCGAGAATGCGATCATATTCGGCATCGGCACAATCCGGATTGTCGCGCAGGCGCGCAATGCGCCAGCTGGTTTCGCTCCAGAAACGATGCAGATCGATGCGCGACTGGCTGTAAATCACCTTGGCATCGCGCGTGAATTCGATCATGTCGGTGTCACTCAGTTTGCCGACGATGTGGCTGCAGGCGCCGAGATTGTATTCGCGCAGCACATTCATGACGTCCGACTTCTGCTCCGCACGCACCTGGATCACGGCGCCGAGCTCTTCATTGAACAAAGCGCGCAAAGTCATGTCGTTACGGCGTGCGGATACCTGGTCAGCCCAGTTTTTCGCATCGCCGCCATCGCTGGCATGTTCGCCTTCCAGCGTAAGGATATCCAGATTGACCGACAGCCCGCTGTGACCAGCAAACGCCATTTCGCACAAGGTCGCGAACAAGCCGCCATCGGATCTGTCGTGATACGCGAGCAGCTTCTGTTCCTTGTTCAAGCGCTGGATCGCGGCAAAGAATCCTTTCAGATCTTCTGCGCTATTGACGTCAGGCGTCTCGTTACCGAGCTGCTGCATGACTTGTGCAAAGGCGGAAGCGCCCAAACGGTTCTTGCCGCGGCCCAGATCGATTGCGATCAGCACGGTGTCGCCGACATCGGTGCGCAGTTGCGGCGTCAGCGATTGACGCACGTCATGGACCGGTGCGAATGCCGATACGATCAGCGAAACCGGTGAAATGACTGCCTTGTCAGCACCATCATCGTTCCATGTAGTACGCATCGACAATGAATCCTTGCCGACCGGGATGCTGATGCCCAGGGCAGGACACAATTCCATGCCGACTGCTTTGACTGTATCGAACAGCGCGGCATCCTGGCCCGGCTGACCGCAAGCGGCCATCCAGTTGGCGGACAATTTGACATCGGAGATATCGGCTATCGGCGCCGCAGCAATATTGGTCAGCGCTTCACCGACGGCCATACGGCCCGATGCGGCGGCATTGATGACGGCCAGCGGCGTACGCTCGCCCATCGCCATCGCCTCACCCAGATAGCCTTCAAAACTCATTGTGGTCACCGCGCAATCGGCGACCGGCACTTGCCATGGTCCGACCATCTGATCACGTACCGTGGTACCGCCCACTGTGCGATCGCCTATCGTGATCAGGAAGGATTTGTCGGCCACCGTCGGCAGACGCAGAATGCGTATCGAGGCTTCCAGTAAATCGATGCCGGTCAAATCCACTGCCGGCAATGTTTGTTTTACATGGCTGACATCTCTATGCATTTTCGGCGGCTTGCCAAGCAGAACATCCATCGGCATATCGACCGGCTCATTGCCGTGCTGCGGATCAATCACCTTCAACTGACGTTCTTCGGTCGCGGTGCCGACCACGGCAAACAGACAGCGTTCGCGTTCACACAGATACTGGAACTGCGGCAGACTTTCCGGTGCAATCGCCAGCACATAGCGTTCCTGCGATTCGTTGCTCCAGATTTCCTTCGGCGCCATGCCGCTTTCTTCCAGCGGCACTGCACGCAAATCGAAAATCGCGCCGCGTTTCGCGTCATTGGTGATTTCCGGGAAGGCATTCGACAAACCGCCTGCACCTACGTCATGAATAGACAGGATGGGATTGTTATCCTGCATCGCCCAGCACGCATTGATGACTTCCTGTGCGCGTCGTTCCATTTCCGGATTGCCGCGTTGTACCGAATCGAAATCCAGATCGGCAGTATTCGTTCCCGTTGCCATCGACGAGGCAGCGCTGCCGCCCATACCGATACGCATGCCGGGGCCGCCAAGCTGGATCAGCAAACTGCCAACCGGCAGATCGTGTTTCTTCGTATGAATCGCGGCGATGCTGCCTATGCCACCGGCGATCATGATCGGCTTGTGATAACCGTTGACCGAACCTGCAACGTTTTGTTCATAGGTGCGGAAATAACCGCCCAGATTCGGACGGCCGAATTCATTGTTGAAGGCGGCCGCACCTATCGGCCCCTCGATCATGATTTGCAGCGGCGAAGCGATGCGATCAGGCTTGCCGTATGCGTTCGATTTTGTATCGTCTGTTACCGCGACTGTGACATCGTGATCGTTTTCCCACTGTTGCACGCCATCCGGCAGCATCAGATTGGAAACGGTAAAGCCGCTCAAGCCAGCCTTGGGCTTGGCGCCGCGGCCGGTTGCACCTTCATCGCGAATTTCACCGCCGGCGCCGGTAGAGGCACCGGGAAACGGCGAGATCGCGGTCGGATGATTATGCGTCTCGACCTTCATCAGGATATGCGTCAACTCTTCCGACGTCGCGTACACATTGCCGCTGGCAGCGCCACGCGGATAGAAGCGCGTGACCGTTGCGCCTTCGATCACCGACGAGTTGTCGCTATACGCAACAACGGTACCGCGCGGCGCCAGTTGATGCGTATTCTTGATCATTGCGAACAGGGACATATCCTGTTTCACGCCATCGATAGTCCAGTCGGCATTGAATATCTTGTGACGGCAATGTTCGCTATTGGCTTGCGCGAACATCATCAGCTCGACGTCGGTCGGATTGCGTTTGGCCGTCGTGAAGGCGGCCAGCAGATAATCGATTTCATCGTCGGACAAAGCCAGGCCAAGTTCGGTATTGGCTTGCACCAGTGCCGACTTGCCGCCCTGCGCGATATCAATGAAGGCCAATGGCTTGGCGTCCAGTTCGCCAAACAGGCCGGATGCCTCGTCGGCGCTGCGCAACACCATTTCAGTCATGCGGTCGTGCAGCAAGGCTTGTACTGCAACGATAGCCTCGCTGGAGAGTTTTTTCACACCGCCAAGCAAACCGGATTTCAGATGCACGATATAGCGAATGCCGCGTTCTATCCGGTGGATATCGGTCATGCCGCAGTTATGCGCGATATCGGTCGCCTTGCTGGCCCATGGCGAAATCGTGCCGAAACGCGGAATCACGACAAACTCGTCGCCTTCCAGTTTTGCAGAAAACGGTTCGCCGTAGGTCAGCAAACCGTTGAGACGTTTGACGTCATCCGGTGCAATTGCTGCTGGAGAATCGACAAAATGCAGGAACTGTCCGGTCACCCCGGCAATTGCATGATCGATTTGTTGCAGTTGCAGTAAGAGGCGTTCGGTACGAAAGGCAGACAGGGCGTTGGAACCTGGCAAAATCAGCATGGCGAGAAGGTAGTTGATGCAGAAAAGCAGATGAATTCGGCTGCCGTCCTGCGAGTTAAATCAGAAAGCATGATTATACCGCGAGAGCCCGCATTAACTGTCAGGACGACTACTATTGTTCCGCTAATAATGAATAAGGGGCGCATTTTCATGCACCCCTTATTCATTATTGCTGCCTGCCTTTGCAAAGCGCCGTCAATTCCATCTGCCGCCACGACCGCCCAGGCTGAAGCGCCCTGCTCCCAACAACAGGATTGCCAAGGCGGTGACCAGAAACATGCCCTGCAATTCCAGCGCCCATCCGCCCTGACCGTTGAGCGTCAGCAATTGCTTCATATGCACCAAGAAAATGGCAAATACCATATTGCCGGCAATGATCAATGCCCCCACACGCGACCAGATACCGACGATCAATAAAATAGGTGCGACTACTTCACCCAGATAAACCAGATAGCCCAGTGCAGCCGGCAGCCCCGCTTCGCTTACCACACCGACGATGTAGGCTGGGCCGGCAACGATTTTTGCAATGCCGTGCAACAGTATCAATATGCCCAGCACTAGCCGCAACAGCAATTTTCCGAGGTCATCAGCATTTTGCATATATCCATCCTTGATTAGTTGGTGATCAGAGCGACCAGCCTGTATGTACTACAACTAGACGCACAGTACGGATCGTTTCCTGACGGGCATTATTTTCATTGCCATTAGCATAATACTCCCCCCTCTGAAAATGGGAAAGTCGTCAAATCGCACCGACACATTTTCCTGTATCGATTTGCTCACCCTACTCGCCAAGCAATTCGGCAATCACCTGCCATCCTTCTATATGCTCGGAAATCACCTTGACGATCACAATGATGGGAATGCCGAGCAGCATGCCCCATACGCCCCATAACCAGGTCCAGAACAGCAGCGACACAAATACCGCCACCGTATTCATTTTTGCGATGCGTCCGGTCATCCAGGTGGTCACGAAGGTCCCCACCAGAGTGGCAATGATCAGCGTAAGGCCGGCAACCGTCAGTACCGATGCAAATGTTTCAAATTGCATGAAGGCAGTTACGCCCGTGGCGGCCACTATCAATAACGGTCCGAAATAGGGAATGATGTGCAGGAATCCCGCTGCAACGGCCCAGGCGCCGGCATTTTCCAGAGCGACCCAGCGCAAGGCGATCCACATCAACAAACCGAACAGGGTATTGGTCACCAGCAGCATCAGCATGTAATGCTGTATCGATGTGTTGATTGCATCCAGAATATTGACTGTAATTTTGCGCGAAGACAGTGATCTGCCGCTGATTTTCACCAGCTTGCGCTTGAACATATCGCCCGACACCAGAAAGAAAAATACCAGGAAAACCACCATCAGCACCTGACTCGCGAAGGCGGCGGCTCCCATCGAGCCGGCCCACAACCACTGACTCAGATTGAAAACCGATTGCTCGGCCGCCGTATTCTTGACGAGCGGGCGCACACCGGCCGCCTGATTGGTTGCCTTTTCAATTTCCGTCGCTGCTGCCTGCATTTGCTGAATCGTACTGGTTTGATCTTTTTGCAGATGCTTGAGCGAACGCGTCAGCTTTTGTGTCGCGGTCGGCAGGCTGACCAGAATCGAATTGAATTCATCGCGTAAATTATTTGCCGTCCACAAGGCGCTGGATAAAATCGCGGCTATGACAAACACTGTGCCCACCACACGCGGAATACGAATGCGTTCCAGCCAGACTACCAGCGGGTTCAAGGTATAGGCGATGAAGATGCCAAACACCAGCGGGATAAAAAATTTGTGTGCGGCAGACAAGGCAAACACAAATGCCACACTTGCCAGTATCGTCAGGGAGATGCTGCGCGCATTGACCGGAATCTGAATGTGCGCGGTATCACCGGTAGCAGATACAAGTCCGATCTCATCCTGTACTTCTTTGTTATTCCCATTCTGCTCGGTCATGATTGTGCGCTTGAAAAATTACTGCAGAGAGTGGCTGCTATCGAATAAGTGATTGCATGTAAACGAAGCGATTGTCCCATATGCTTTTATGGAAAGCATGCTAATTCAGACGTAAATCAATATAGATATCTTTATGTGCGACAACGTACAGATGGACGTTGATGACAACGTTAGACTTGGCGCAAGAAGCTGTTGTGCAGACATGCATTGCGCACGGCATTTTCATCGGCGCGCAGCGTTTTGCATAAAAATCGGCAACGATGAAAAGAGACATTGAAGTTGTTGCAACGAGCATTCCACAATGAACCATAACTCGAAAGGAAATTGCCATGCTCTATACCATCGCAGTCGTACTCGTCATCCTGTGGCTGATCGGCCTGGTCAGCTCTTATACCATCGGCGGTTTCATTCACATTCTGCTGGTGATCGCCATTGTGATTATCCTGTTGCGCATTATCAGCGGCCGCAAGCCCTTGTAATACGCGCATGAAAATCAGCCCGAATATCCGGTCTGCCGGAATAGGCTGAATATAGACGAGAAAAGCTGTGCCGATCCGGCGCAGCTTTTTTATTATTCAATCAGCATCAAACATCCGCATTCCCCCGACTATCAAGCTTTTGCCCAACACCTGGCAGCGATTTCCTGCAATTTATTGTTAATTTTCAACCTTCTGCTGGCCTCTTTACGCACCGACTTGGTAACATGCATGGCTAATCTCAGGAGGGGTGGAAGTAATGCAAGTAGCAGTTGTTGGTGCCGGTGTAGTCGGGGTCTGTACTGCGTATTTTTTAGCCGAGGCAGGACATCAAGTCGTGGTGATCGAACGTCGCAACAATGTGGCGGAAGAGGCCAGCTTCGGCGACTCCGGTATTCTTGCGCCAGCCAGCATTGCGCCGTGGGCAGCCCCCGGTGCCGCCAAATCCCTGCTCTCCCATCTGTTCAAATCCGAATCGCCGCTGCTGTTCAATCGGATGCTGGATCCTTCGATGTGGCGCTGGATACGGCGCTGGCTGAAAGAATGCGATATCGAGCGCTATCAGATCAATCGCAACCGCATGCAACGCATTGCTTTTTACAGCGATAAAATCATGCGGCAATTGCGCGAACTGCATCAACTGGATTACGAGCAGGCACCCGGTTACCTGCAATTATTTCGCTCCGAACGCGATCTGCAACTGGCAAAACCCGCTTTTGATTTTCTTGCCGCACATGGCATTCCACATGATTTTCCGGATCCCGATGGCGCGCGTGCGATAGAACCCGCATTGAATCCGCATACGCCGCTTGCCGGCAGCCTGCACTTGCCGACTGACGAATCCGGCAACTGCCCCTTGTTCACGCGCCAGATGCGCCAGCTTGCGCAAGCCATGGGCGTGGAGTTTCATTTTGGCAGCAACGTCAAATCGATACGGCAATCCGAGCACGGAGTGGATATCCGGATTGAAGACCGCAGCTTTGCCGCTGACCGGGTGGTTCTGGCAAGCGGTGCCGACAGCAGCAAGCTGCTCGCACCGCTGGGTTTGCATTTACCGGTCTATCCGGTAAAAAGCTATTCGGCAACGGCCACTATCCGTAATTTCGAATCGGCGCCAGTCGCCGCCTTGATGGATGAATCCTACAAAGTCGCCATCACGCGCATGGGCAATCGCATCCGCATCGCAGGCATGGCAGAACTGGGGGCGCGCACGTCGGACTTGCGCCAGGCCGGATTAAATACCCTGCTTAAAGTCGGCTACGACTGGTTTCCGGATGCATGCAACTACAACACGGCTGCGTTCTGGTCCGGCACCAGTCTGATGTTGCCGGACGGCCCGCCGCTCATAGGCGCAACACAAGTCAGGGATGTCTACGTTAACATCGGCCACGGTTCTACCGGCTGGGCCATGGCGGCAGGTTCAGCCAGGGTATTGGCGGATATCGTTTCAGGCCGTACTCCGGATATCGATCTTGACGGTTTGACGCCACTGCGGTTTCGCTGATTTCAGCGGACGGATTGCGCTAGAATCAGATCAAGCTGTGCCGGCATCCTGCCTTGCACATTTTTTTGATCGCGCCTTCTGATGACCAACCATCGCCCTGCCCTTTACAAAGTTGCAGAGATTCGCCAGATCGAACAAGCCGCACACGCTGCACTTCCACATTATTTCCTGATGCAACGCGCCGGTACGGCAGCAGCCGAATATGTTCGGCGACTGCTCGGCCATCATGATCATGTTGCCGTTCTGGCGCTGGTCGGGCCCGGCAACAATGGTGGCGATGCGCTTGAGGCAGCGAGCCAGTTGGCGCACTACGGCCTGCAGGTCTCAATCTATCTGACCGGCGATCCTGCGCAACTGCCAGCCGATGCGCAACAAGCCTTGCAACACGCTCAAGGCAGCCCTGCCACTTTCATCGATCGCGCAGCCATAGGCGCAAACGCCTGGACATTGGTGATCGATGGCTTGTTCGGCATCGGGCTGGCACGCGCCATCACGGGTGAAATGTCCGATCTGGTCAAGCAGATCAATACTTTGCACTGTCAGGTTCTGGCGCTGGATGTTCCAAGCGGATTGAATGCGGACAGCGGCGCAATCGTCGGTGGCAACAGCGGCAGCATCATCCGGGCCACACACACGATTACCTTCATCGGCGACAAACCGGGCTTGCATACCTGCGATGGTCGCGATTACGCCGGAGAGGTGCTCGTCAGCGATCTTGCGATCGATCCGCAACTGTTTCCACTCGCCTCCATGCAGTTAAATCACGTGGCCCTGTTTTCTGCCGAGCTGCAGTCCAGACGACACAATTCACACAAGGGAAGTTATGGTGATGTCAGCGTACTCGGCGGTGCCCACGGCATGGTCGGCGCGGCTGTCCTGGCCGCTCGCACCGCGGCCAACTGCGGAGCCGGTCGCGTATTCGTCGCCTGTATTTCAGAGGCACCTGCTTACGACAGTGTGCAACCGGAACTGATGTGCCGCCTGGCTGCACATATCGACTTCGACAGCACAACAATCGTCGCCGGACCGGGATTGGGCGACTCGCGCACCGCGCACGATTTCCTCGTCAAGGCACTGGCAGCGCATACGCCTCTGGTACTGGATGCGGATGCATTGAATCTTGTTTCCATGGAAGCAGGCTTGCAGCAAAAACTGGCGGCGCGCGAAGCACCGGCACTACTGACGCCACATCCTTTGGAAGCAGCCCGCCTGCTCGGCCTCACAGTCCAACAAGTGCAAGCGGATCGCATCGCCGCAGCCCGCGCACTCGCAGCCAGGTTCAATGCCACAGCAATTCTGAAAGGTTCGGGCACCATCGTTGCGGCGCCAAGCGGCATCATCGTCGTCAACCCTACCGGCAATCCGGCACTTGCCACTGCCGGCTCTGGCGATGTGCTGTCGGGATTATGCGGTGCCCTGCTGGCGCAGGGCTGGCCGGCATGGGAAGCGGCACTGGCGGCCGTATGGTTGCATGGCAAGGCAGCCGACAATCTGGTTCAGGACGGCATCGGCCCGATCGGACTTACCGCCAGCGAATTGATTCCGGCAATACGTGCGATGTTGAATCAATTAGTACTGCAACAGCACATACGCATCATTGCACCAGGCGGCCTGCCGCAATCGTGATGGTTCGTTTGCACAGCGCAGCAATTGATGGATCGTGTGTGACCAATACTAAAGTCGACTTGCGTTCATGATTCAATTCGAACATCAACTGAATCACCGACTCGCCGGTCACTGCATCCAGACTGCCGGTAGGCTCATCGGCAAACAGCAAGGGCGGCTCGCTGACAAAGGCACGCGCCAGCGCTACACGCTGCTGCTCGCCGCCTGACAGATATTTCGGATAATGCTTGAGGCGACTCGACAAGCCCACGCGTGCCAGCATCGCCTCGGCCTTTTCCCTCGCCTTGCCATCGTTGCGCAATTCCAGCGGCAACATGACATTTTCGACCGCATTCAAGTGCCCCAGCAATTGAAACGACTGAAACACAAAACCGAGTTTTTCTTTCCGCAAGCCGGCACGTCCGTCTTCATCCAGCGCAAAGATATCAATACCATCCAGCTTGACCGTTCCGTCCGAGGGCGTATCCAGCCCTGCCAGCAAACCAAGCAAGGTTGATTTTCCCGAACCGGACGCGCCGACGATCGCCAGCGTGTCGCCCGCTTGCACTGTAAAATCAACCGCTTGCAGAATGGTCAGCTCACCAGTTGCATCGGCCACGCGTTTAGTCAAATTGATTGCTTCAATTGCAGGATACACAGTAGAGGATTCAGACATGCCGATTGATTTCAGGTTTTCGTATCAGGTGGGAAATATATTAAAAACGGCATTAAAAACGACATTACAAACAGTGACACTGGTCGTTTTCACGTCATTCGCAACGAGCGCTTATTCTGCATCAAAAACCATCCTCGTGCTCGGCGACAGTCTGTCGGCAGAATATGGCTTGGCACGCGGTGAAGGCTGGGTCAATCTGCTGCAAAAAAAACTGGCAGCGGAAAAAATCTCTGCGTCCATCATCAATGCCAGCATCAGCGGCGAAACCACCAGCGGCGGCAAAGCGAGATTGCCGTCTCTGCTGCTCAAACATCAACCGGCAATCGTCGTGATAGAACTGGGTGCAAACGATGCACTACGCGGCTTGTCGCTCACTGCGACGCAGGAAAATTTGCGCGCGATGATTAAAAGCGCCAAAGCGGCCAAGGCAAAAATCCTGTTGATCGGCATGCAGATACCGCCCAACTATGGCAGCGATTACACCAGGCAGTTCTCCACCCTATTTCCCAAACTGGCACAGGAAAGCAAATCTTCTCTGGTCCCATTCATGCTGCAGGGTGTGGCCGAAAAACCCGAACTGTTCCAGGCCGATCGCATTCATCCCAGCGCCGCAGCGCACCCGAGAATACTCGACAATATCTGGCCGCAACTCAAACCGTTGCTGATCAGCGGAAAATAAAAAGCCGCTTAACGCGGCTTTTTTATTTGGACTTGCAATGGTGGCAAACTGTTATTCAGTTGTCTCTGACTTGGCAACAGGTCGCAGGATTTTCACCTTGGCCTTTTGCTTCAAGGCTTCGATATAGGCAAATGTTTCCTGCTGCGCCAGCGCTGCCGTGATCTGCTGATGTTCAGCCTGACGCTTGGCGCTATCGACATTGGCCGGTTGCGTTACACGTACAATTCGCAACACCCCAAAGCCCTGCGGCACATCGACGCCGACGTAAGCTGGCAGCTTGCTGGTATCAGCCTTCATCACAGCCAGGAATACTGCAGGATTCAACCCCTGGCTCTTGGCGCGTGAAACGATTTGCGTGGCAGAAAAACCGCTCGCATCGTCTTTTTCCTGCAATGCCGCCAGCTTTGCTTCACCGGCTTTTTTGGCTAGTGCAGCAGCTTCTTCCTGTACAACACGCTCATGCACCAGCGCTTTCACTTCATCGAAAGGACGTTTGCTTGCAGGTTTGTATTCCGTCACACGGCCGGCAATCAGCGTATTCGGTGCAACTTCCACCGCTTCCGTATTGCGCTTGTTTTTCAACGATTCATCTGAAAACAAGGCAGTCAGGAATTTTTGATTATTGTATGGTGCCGTTGGCGCGACAGCAGGATTCGGCTGGCGCGACAAATCGCCGGTCGTTTCAATTTTCAATTTCAGCTTATCGGCAACCGCTTTCAAACTATCTGCCTGCTCGTACACCGTGTTGCTGAAGACGTCTGCCGTCTCGGTGTATTTTTTCGTCACCAATTGTTTTCTGATGTCGTTTGCGATTTCGTTTTTGACTTCATCCAGTGTTTTGGTCGAAGCCGGTTTGATAGCGGTAAGCTTGATAATGTGGAAGCCGAAATCGGATTGCACCAGATCGCTCAATTCGCCTTGCTTGAGCTTGAAGGCTGCCTCTTCAAAAGGCTTGACCATCATGCCCTTGCCGAAAAAACCCAGATCGCCGCCACGTTCAGCCGAACCGGTATCGCTGGAATTTTCCTTGGCAAGCTTGGCAAACTCTTGCGGATTCTTGCGCAACGTTGCCAGCAATTGCTCTGCTTTCGTCTTTGCAGCGGCCTTCTCGGCGTCGGACGCATCCTTGTTGACGCCGATCAGAATATGGCTGGCACGACGTTGTTCTTCCACGCCATAGTGTTTGGCATTCTGCTCGTAATACGATTTGATATCCGCATCGCTGACATTGATCTGTGCAGCCAATGCATCTGCCGTCAATACGACATATTCAGCTTTCACCTGTTCCGGCACATTAAACTGATTACTCTTCTCATAGTACGATTTGAGCATGTCGTCAGTTACTTTGACCTGTCCGGCATAATCGGATTTTTTGAACGCGAGTTGCTGTACTTCGCGTTCCTGCTCGCCCAGTTCGGACAGGCGTTTGGCCAGCGAATCCGGCGCAAACGCAGTGTTCTGAATAGCGGCATTCACTTGCTGCGAGGTCAGTTCCTGACGCAAGCGAGCTTCGTACATGGTTGGCGTCATGCCCTGCGCAGCGAGAATCGCCTTGTAACGCTCGACATCGAATTTACCGTCGGCGGTCGTCAACCCGCCCATATTGACGATGGTTTGCTGCAGGGCCTGATCGGTTACGGCAAGCTTGTTGCGTTTTGCCTCTGCTGTCAGGACACGTTGTGCAATCAGGTTGTTCAGGATTTCCTGTTTGGCTTCAGGCGTATCGAACATCTTGGCGTCGAACTGATCGCCGAACATCTCGCGGAAGCGACTCATCTGTTCGCGTTGCGCCGCATCCCATTCCGGTTGTGTGATTGTCTGGTCAGCGACTTTGGCAACAGTATTCGAGGCATCACCCATGCTGGTGTAGCTTTCCAGCCCGACGAAAGCGAAGGATGGCAAGATAATCAACAGCAGCAAAAACTGCATCAGACGGCGGTGAGTACGGATAAATTCAAACATGGCTAACCAATCTCAGACAGATCAATATGTCGCATATGAAAAAAGGCGAACTCTCGTTCGCCTTTTTATTTTTTGGCGGAGTGGACGGGACTCGAACCCGCGACCCCCGGCGTGACAGGCCGGTATTCTAACCAGCTGAACTACCACTCCTAAACTACTTGATGATTATTTGCGAGTTTGACTGATGGTGGGTGCTGACGGGGTCGAACCGCCGACCTACGCCTTGTAAGGGCGCCGCTCTACCAACTGAGCTAAGCACCCCAAGTTACGAGTTCTCAGCCAAACATACAGCGTTGTCACCACGCCGCAAAGAAATTATTTTACAGCATGTTGGCGCAATTTGCACTAGCAATTGCGCACACATCGACATTAATTAACTGCGTCTTTCAGAGCTTTACCTGGTTTGAATTTAGGTACTTTGGCAGCCTTGATTTTGATTGCTTCGCCGGTACGCGGATTACGACCTGTACGTGCTGCACGTTTGCCTACAGAGAATGTACCGAAACCAACCAGGGTAACAGTGCCATTTTTCTTCAATGTGGTTTTGACTGCGACGATGACCGCGTCAAGCGCGCGCGTTGCAGCAGCTTTGGAAATGTCGGCGGAACCAGCAATGTGGTCAATCAATTCTGTCTTATTCACTTACGTCCCCTCACAAAAGTTGAATGCCGCAAAGTCGCTTCTACCCGAATCAGTAATGCGACGTTACGACACGCAGAAAAATCTGCAGCAGGTATTAAACAAGCCGCACAGCTATGTGTCAAGCGCTTTGCCCTGTTTTCCCCTCTGAAAATTAACATTTAATGCCGGAATGCAGATGTGTTTGCATGAAGCGATCGTTTTACGCAAAAAAAAAACGCTCCGAAGAGCGTTTTTTAAGTACAGGCAACTTAATGCTTCACGACACCAGAATCAGTCGGTGCAGATGGCTTGGCAACTGCAGTCTCAACCACTGCAGCCTCTTCATCAGTTAATGGCACAGGCGCGCGCTCCAATGCGATCTCAAGCACTTTGTCGATCCAGCGTACCGGCACGATCTCCAACTTGTTTTTCACATTGTCGGGAATCTCTGCCAGATCCTTCACGTTTTGCTCGGGTATCAAAACAATCTTGATACCACCGCGATGCGCCGCCAGCAATTTTTCCTTCAAACCGCCGATCGGCAATACCTCGCCGCGCAAAGTGATCTCGCCTGTCATCGCCACATCGGCCCGCACAGGAATACCCGTGAATACCGATACCATTGCCAAGGTCATTGCCGCGCCGGCTGATGGGCCATCTTTCGGCGTGGCGCCTTCGGGAACGTGAATATGGATATCGCTCTTCTCGAAAATATCGGCTTTGATCCCGAGTTTCTTCGCACGGCTGCGTACCACAGTGCGCGCCGCTTCGATCGATTCCTTCATCACATCGCCCAGGGTACCGGTACGAATGATATTGCCCTTGCCCGGCATCGTCATCGCCTCTATCGTCAGCAAATCGCCACCGACTTCAGTCCATGCCAAACCAACCACCTGGCCGATCTGGTTTTCTTTTTCTGCCACGCCGAAATCGAACTGGCGCACACCGAGGAATTTATCGATGTTCTTGCTCGTGACCGTGATTTTGCGTTCCTGTTTTTTCAACAGCAGCATCTTCACAACCTTGCGGCAGATTTTTGAAATTTCACGTTCCAGCGAACGCACGCCGGCTTCACGCGTGTAGTAACGAATGATGTCGCGTATTGCCGATTCCGCCACGCTGATTTCGCCTTCTTTCAGACCATTGTTCTTGATCTGTTTCGGCAGCAAATAGCGTTGCGCAATGCTGGTTTTTTCATCTTCGGTGTAACCCGACAGACGAATGACTTCCATACGATCCAGCAAGGCAGGCGGAATGTTGTACGAGTTCGACGTCGCGACAAACATCACGTCCGACAAATCGAAATCGACTTCAACGTAGTGATCCGAGAACGTGTGGTTCTGCTCGGGATCCAGCACCTCCAGCAATGCAGATGAAGGGTCACCACGGAAGTCGGCACCCATCTTGTCGATTTCATCGAGCAGGAACAATGGATTGCGTACGCCCGCTTTGGACATGCTTTGCAAAATCTTGCCCGGCATCGAACCGATGTAGGTACGACGATGACCGCGAATCTCTGCTTCATCACGCACGCCGCCCAAAGCCATGCGGATGAACTTGCGGTTCGTCGCACGTGCGATCGATTGGCCGAGCGAAGTTTTACCCACGCCCGGAGGACCGACGAAGCACAGGATCGGCGCTTTCAACTTGTCGACGCGCTGTTGCACGGCGAGGTATTCCAGAATACGTTCTTTTACCTTGTCGAGACCGTAGTGATCGTCTTCCAGTACTTTTTCAGCATTGGCCAGATCGTTGTTCACTTTGGATTTTTTCTTCCAGGGCAAACCGAGCAAGGTGTCGATGTAGTTGCGCACGACCGTGGCTTCGGCTGACATCGGCGACATCAGCTTGAGTTTTTTCAACTCGTTCTGCGCCTTGGCAAGCGCCTCCTTCGGCATCTTGGCGGCGATCACCTTCTTCTCGAGTTCTTCGAGATCCGCGCCCTCTTCGCCTTCGCCCAATTCTTTCTGAATCGCCTTGACCTGCTCGTTCAAATAGTATTCGCGCTGCGATTTTTCCATCTGGCGTTTCACGCGGCCGCGAATACGCTTCTCGACTTGCAGAATATCGAGTTCGCCTTCCAGTTGACCCAGCAGATGTTCATAACGCTTGGCGACATTGAAGATTTCCAGAATGACTTGCTTCTGCTCGAGCTTGAGCGGCAGATGCGCAGCAATCGTGTCGGCCAGACGGCCGGCATCATCTATTCCGGCCAGCGAGGTCAGAATTTCCGGTGGAATTTTCTTGTTCAGTTTTACGTACTGATCGAACTGCTGCACGATCGCACGGCGCATGGCCTCGATCTCGGATTCATCGCCGGTTTCGGACTCAATAGGCGTCAGATCGGCAACAAAGTGCGTGTCGAGTTCACTGATGTGATGTATGCGTGCGCGTTGGGCGCCTTCGACCAGCACCTTGACGGTGCCATCGGGCAGCTTCAGCATTTGCAGAATATTCGCGACGCAGCCGATTTCATAAATGTCATCGGCAGAAGGTTCGTCCTTGGCGGCGGCTTTTTGTGCGGCAAGCATGATGCTCTTGCCTTGTTCCATTGCCGCTTCCAATGCCTTGATGGATTTTGGACGACCTACGAACAGAGGGATCACCATATGCGGGAAGACAACAACATCGCGCAACGGTAATAGCGGCAGTTGGGTTTGTTCAGTGGAAATAGTAGTCGTCATGGCGAGCCTTATCTATAAACGTGTTAATGATGTTGGCGCTAACGGCCAAAACACAAGCCCGGACAGCAACAAAAATCAGACAGAAAAACAAAAAAAGCCACCTGCGAAGTTGTCTTCGAAGTGGCTTTACGATGGAAGCCTGAATGATCCTTGCTGATTTGATTGTACTGGTGTTTTCAATGAAAAACAGGCTCAAAGAGCCTGTTTTTGATGATTTCCTGCAGATTTTTTAAATATTTACTATTTTGCACCGGATACTTTGGGTTGCTCATGATAGATCAGCAATGGTTTCGCACCGTTGGTAATCGTACCTTCGTCAATGACCACTTTGGAAACATTCTGTTCGTTCGGCAATTCGTACATGACATCCAGCAAGGCGTGCTCAAGAATCGAACGCAAACCACGTGCACCGGTTTTGCGTGCAATGGCTTTCTTGGCAATGGCTTGCAAGGCAGCCGGGCGAATTTCCAGCTCTGCGCCTTCCATTTCCAATAATTTCGAATATTGCTTGATCAGCGCATTCTTGGGCTCGAGCAGGATCTGGATCAGCGCTTCTTCATCCAGTTCGCGCAAAGTTGCTACGACCGGCAGACGGCCTACCAACTCAGGGATCAGACCGAACTTGATCAGATCTTCCGGTTCGGTATCCAGCATGACCTGGCTTGCCGAGCGCTCTTCACGACTCTTCACGGTCGCCGAGAAGCCGATGCCGCTCTTCTCCGAACGCTCGGAAATGATCTTGGCCAGGCCATCGAATGCACCACCGCAGATGAACATGATGTTGGTCGTATCGATCTGCACGAAATCCTGGTTAGGATGTTTGCGGCCGCCTTGCGGTGGCACCGAAGCCATCGTGCCTTCGATCAGTTTCAGCAAAGCCTGCTGCACGCCTTCGCCGGACACATCGCGGGTAATCGATGGGTTGTCTGATTTACGTGAAATCTTGTCGATTTCATCGATATAGACGATGCCTTTTTGCGCGCGTTCGACTTCGTAGTTACAGTTTTGCAGCAACTTTTGAATAATGTTTTCTACATCTTCACCCACATAACCAGCTTCCGTCAGCGTGGTTGCATCGGCAATGACGAACGGCACATCCAGTGTGCGCGCCAGCGTTTGCGCCAGCAGGGTTTTACCGGAACCGGTCGGACCGACCAGCAAGATATTGCTCTTGGCCAGTTCGACGTCGTCTTTTTTACCCAGATGCTTGAGGCGTTTGTAGTGGTTATAAACCGCTACCGACAAAATGCGCTTGGCCGAGTTTTGCCCGATCACGTATTGATCCAGCAATTCGCACAATTCCTGCGGTGTCGGCAAATCGGTACGCGGGCCGGTCAGCGTTTCTACGCTGGATGCTTCATCACGGATGATGTCGTTGCACAAATCGATGCACTCGTCGCAAATGAACACGGACGGTCCGGCGATGAGCTTTTTCACCTCGTGTTGGCTCTTGCCGCAAAACGAGCAATAGAGCAGTTTTTCGCCGCTTGAGGATTTTTTCTCTGACATGGTGCGTGTTTATCTATGGTTGGTACAGATTGATCTTGGCTGCCGGTTGATATTACCTGCGAATTACAGATTCGTCACGCAGCGTAAAAAACCAGTGTTGCGATGGCAGACCGTAAAATAAAACGCCCGAACGTTGGTGCGCCCGGGCGTTATTTGCATAATAAACAACTATCAGGCTCGGGTTGTCAAAACTTTATCGATCATGCCGTATTCAACTGCCGCATCGGCTGACATGAAATTGTCGCGATCGGTATCGCGACTGATTTCGTCCAGAGTCTTGCCAGTTCTATCGGCAAGAATCTGATTCAAGCGTTCACGCAGATACAGGATTTCGCGTGCCTGGATTTCGATATCCGAAGCCTGGCCCTGTGCACCACCCAAAGGCTGGTGAATCATGATGCGCGAATTCGGCAGCGAGAAACGTTTACCCTTTTCGCCTGCCGCCAGCAGGAAAGCACCCATGGATGCAGCCAGACCGGTACACAGTGTCGATACATTCGGCTTGATGAACTGCATCGTATCAAAAATCGCCATGCCGGCCGAAACCGAACCACCAGGCGAGTTGATATACAAAGAGATGTCCTTGTCCGGATTTTCACTTTCAAGGAACAGCAATTGCGCAACGATCAAATTGGCGGCATGGTCATTGACCGGGCCGACCAGAAAGATCACGCGCTCTTTCAGCAAACGCGAATAAATATCGTACGCGCGTTCACCGCGACCGCTCTGCTCGATCACCATTGGGACCATACCGAGCATTTCAGTATCAAGAGCGGAAGTACGAGTCATGCTAGTGGTCATGTGCTTTCCTTATGGAGCGGCACAAAGCGATTAGCCTTGTGCGTTGTTGCCCATCAATTCATCGAACGCAACCGACTTGTCGGTCACTTTGGCTTTAGCCAATACGTAATTGACGACGTTTTCTTCCAATACAAGGGCTTCAACCTCAGCCAGACGGCTACGGTCACTGAAATAATACTTCAGAACCTGAGTTGGGTCTTCGTAGCTCTGCGCAAACTCTTCGACTTGCGCTTTGACTTGTTCCGGCTTGGCTTGCAGCTCGTTGGCTTTCACAACTTCAGCCAGGATCAGACCCAAACGTACGCGACGCTCAGCTTGTTCAGTAAACAGTTCAGGCGGGAATGGCAGGTCACTGACCTTCATGCCGCGCTGCGCCATGTCTTGACGGGTCGATTCCATCAAACGCTGGGTTTCCTGATCGATCAGCACTTTAGGTACATCGAATTCGCTGTTTTTGATCAACGCATCCATGACGCTGTCTTTGGTACGCGCTTTTACGCGGTTGCTGACTTCACGTTCCAGATTTTGTTTGACGTCTGCACGCATTTTTTCCAGATCGCCGTCTTCAATACCCAGCGACTTGGCAAATTCTGCATCGACTTCCGGCATGTGTGCCCATTCGATCTGTTTCAGCGTGATCGTGAACTCGGCAGTTTTGCCGGCCACGTCTGCACCGTGGTAATCGACTGGGAACGACAATGGGAAAGTTTTGGATTCGCCGACTTTCAAGCCGATGGTGCCGGCTTCGAATTCAGCCAGCATGCGGCCTTCGCCCAACACGAATGCGTAGTCTTCCGCTTTGCCGCCCTGGAATTCAACGCCGTCGATGGTACCGACGAAATCGATGGTGACGCGATCGCCATTCTTGGCAGTCAGATCCGAACCACCGTCGCCATGCGCGCTTTGCTCGCCCTTGACGTGGTAGTGCACGCGCTGCTTGCGCAGGATGTCGATGGTTTTGTCGATTTCAGCATCGCTGACTTCAACGATGGTTTTTTCCACTTCAGCCGAAGCCAGATCGCCTACCTTGATTTCTGGGTAAACTTCAAACGTTGCATTGAAAGCAAGCGTGCCTTCAGCAACGTCGTCGTTCTTGGCTTCAATTTTTGGATAACCAGCCACGCGCAGTTTGCTTTCGCTGGTTGCTTCGCCGAATGCCTGACCGACCTTGTCGTTCAGCACTTCGTTTTCGATTTGATAACCGTATTGTTGCGCGACCATCTTCATCGGTACTTTGCCTGCGCGGAAGCCCGGCGCCTTGACGGTACGAGCACGTACTTTCAGACGTTTTTCGACTTCCGTTTGTACTTCTGCGACCGGCACGGTGATCGTGATGCGGCGTTCAAGTTTGTCCAGAGTTTCGACTGCAGTTGCCATGTGAATCGTCCAAAAAATAAAGAATTCTGTGGTGCGAGGAGGGGGACTCGAACCCCCACACCATTGCTGGCGTCAGGACCTAAACCTGGTGCGTCTACCAATTTCGCCATCCTCGCGGGAATGTGCACTAAGTGCGCAAATACAAAAGCAAAGGGCGACCTGGAAGTGAATATGTGGGTCGCCCTGCACTGCCTTTTGTATCGGCCGTTCAACTTCAACCCGGGATTTTACTGGATTTTGCAGCACCTGCGCACATTTTGACAATTTGCTTACGCCAACGGCCCGATTCTCCCACCGTCGAAATGCATGATTGCTTTGCTTTCCGACAGAATGGCACACTGTGCGACAGCGATTTGCGACCCCGCCTGCCACTCGACATCGATTGCATATTTGCCTGAGGAAGCGGCATTTTCATTTACTATGCGGGCTGGCCTTGTTATCGCAGCAATGTTTTGCTGCACTATTTTAAAAGCACTGATCATCTCTGTGCACGCACCATACTCCATCCATGGCTGTTGATCATTACGAAAATTTCCCTGTTGCGTCCATCCTGTTGCCTGCACGCTTGCGCCCTGCCGTCGAAATCATTTATGCATTCGCCCGCAGCGCCGACGATCTGGCAGATGAAGGCGATGCCAGCGCAGAGGAACGACTGGCGGCGCTGACCGCCTACGAAGATGGGCTGGATCAGATTGCTGCCACACAGACGCCGGACACTGCCCTGTTCCGCGAATTGGCCAAGGTCATCGCCGACTATCAGTTGCCACTGCAGCCATTCCGCGACTTGCTGTCAGCCTTCAAGCAGGATGTCGGCACCACGCGCTATGCAGACTTCGGCCTGTTGCTCGACTATTGCCGTCGCTCGGCCAATCCGGTAGGCACGCTGATGCTGCATTTGTATGGCGCGGCAAACGCAGAAAACCTGCGCGATTCGGATGCCATCTGTTCCGCACTGCAATTGATCAACTTCTGGCAGGACGTGGCGATTGATATGCGGAAAGCGCGTATCTACCTGCCGCAGGAAGATATGCAAAAATTCCAGGTAGACGAAGAACATATCGTCGGCCAGCGTATCGATCAGGCTTGGCGCAATCTGATGCAATTCGAAATATCCCGCGCACGCAGCATACTCATCTCGGGTGCGCCGCTGGCCTTGCGCCTGCCGGGGCGTATCGGCTGGGAGTTGCGTCTGGTCGTGCAAGGCGGCCTGCGTATACTGGAACGCATAGAAGCCGTTGATTACGATGTCTTCCGGCATCGCCCCAAGCTGGGGAAAAGCGACTGGGTACGCCTGATCTGGCGTGCCATATGCATGAAAGCGGTGCAGTCAGGCTTGCATGAAAAATAAGGGCGTCACATCAAACACCGATGTATCGTCTTGCCGTCATACACAAGTTCTCAAATAATTAACCAAAGGTAAGGACATATTTGTCCCGATTGCCTTAGTCGGCTAGCATAGCGGCTTCATTCAGCGCCAGGCGCCCTACTTTTATGTCACCCGACGATTATTGCCAGCAAAAAGCCGCTCAAAGCGGTTCCAGTTTTTATTACAGCTTCCTGTTTCTGCCGGCGGAACGCCGCCGTGCGATTACTGCGCTCTACGCCTTCTGCCGCGAAGTTGACGACACGGTTGATGACTGCACCGACGTTTCGATTGCACGCACCAAGCTGGCATGGTGGCGTCAGGAAGTCGCTGCCATGATGTCCGGCGCACCGACGCATCCGGTAAGCAAGGCTTTGCAGCCGCATTTAACGCCATTTTCGCTCGACAGCCAGCATCTGCTGGCCATCATCGACGGCATGGAAATGGATCTCGATCAGACGCGTTATCTCGATTTCCCCGGCTTGCAAAAATACTGCTGGCACGTGGCCAGTGTGGTCGGCCTTTTGTCGGCGAATATTTTCGGTGTGACCAATCCGCAAACGCTGCAATACGCAGAAAAGCTCGGCCTGGCCTTCCAGCTGACCAACATCATTCGCGATGTCGGCGAAGATGCCCGCAAGGGTCGCATCTATCTGCCGGTCAACGAACTGCAGCAATTCAACGTCACCGCCGCCGATATATTGAATGCGCGCCATAGCGACAATTTTGAAAAGCTGATGCAGTTCCAGGCCGCACGTGCGCAAAAAATGTATGACGAAGCATTTGCCTTGCTGCCCAAGGAAGACAGACGCGCCCAGCGTCCCGGCCTGATCATGGCGGCAATCTATCGTGCCGTGCTGAATGAAGTGGAGCGCGACGGTTTCCATGTCCTGACGCAACGCATTTCCCTCACGCCTATACGCAAACTGTGGCTGGCGTGGATTACCTATGTGCGCGGTTAATGTCTGAAACTGCGTCCCGCATGAAGCAGGCAATTGCCGTCGTTGGGGCCGGCTGGGCCGGTTGCGCCGCAGCAGTTGAACTGGCTCGCGCCGGACATCAGGTCACACTTTACGAATCGTCCCGTACGCTGGGCGGCCGCGCTCGCGCTGTTGAAATGCAGGGAAAAATGCTGGATAACGGACAGCACATCCTGCTCGGCGCCTATGCGGAAAGTTTGCGCTTATTCAAAATTGTCGGCATCGATATCAACAAAGCGCTGTTGCGCCTGCCTTTGCAAATGCGTTATCCGACAGGATGCGACGGCATGGATTTCGTCGCGCCGCGACTGCCTGCACCTTTGCATTTGGCCGCCGCCTTGCTGCGCACAAAAGGCTTGAGCGGCAGTGACAAAATGGCTCTGGCGCGCTTTTCATCGGCAGCACGCTGGATGGATTGGCAATTGAATACCGATTGCAGCGTCAGTGAGTTGCTGCATCGCTTCGATCAAACCGAGCGCCTGATCAAACTGATGTGGCAACCGCTATGCATCGCCGCCCTCAATACCCCGCCGGAACGTGCATCGGCACAAATCTTTCTCAATGTATTGCGCGACAGTCTGGGCGCGCGCCGCGCCGCATCCGACATGCTGATCCCGCGCGTCGATCTGACTACGCTGTTTCCGCAGCAGGCTGCAAGCCTGGTAACGCAGCATGGCGGCACGATCAAAACCGGCGCGATGGTGCAGAAAATAGTCGCCTGCAAGGGCAAGTGGTCGGTGATGCTGGATAACACAGAAGATGCAATGTATGACGCCGTGGTGATCGCCACACCGGCGACGCAAACGGCGATCCTGCTGGCTGATGTGACGATGGACGCCGCCATCCCTGCATTTGAATATGAAGCGATCACCACCTGTTATCTGCAATATCCGGCGAATACGCATCTCGCCCTGCCGTTCTATGCATTGACTGATGACGCTGATAGCGGATGCTGGGGCCAGTTTGTGTTTGATCGCGGACAACTCGATCGCACGCAAAGCGGCTTGTTTGCCGTCGTCGTCAGCACTTCGACATCCGCAATTGAATTGGGGCATGAAGCCTTGTCTGCGGCGATTGCGACACAACTGGCCCATGCCTTGCAGATGCCGGCTTTGGCGCATCCCGAATGGAGCCGGATCATTTCAGAAAAACGCGCAACGTTTTCCTGTACGCCTGCGCTGCAGCGTCCGGAAGAAAAGACCGAATTTCCTCATCTGGTCATCGCCGGCGATTATCTGGCCAGCGACTATCCGGCTACGCTGGAATCGGCAGTGCACAGCGGCGTGAAAGCCGCGAGCTTGCTGTGCCAGCACTTTACTCCAGCAAAATAAATCGCCAACCTTATTCGTGTTCGCGCACGCGATTGAGCGCTTCATCGATGCGCTCTACCGCGATGATGGTCAAGCCTTCTATTTTCTGTTTAGGTGCATTCGACTTCGGAATCAAGGCCAGCGAAAAACCCAGTTTCGCAGCTTCGCGCAAACGCTCCTGTCCGCGTGGCGCCGGGCGAATTTCACCGGCCAGCCCGACTTCGCCAAACACCACCAGGCCACGCGGCAAGGGACGACTGCGCATCGACGAATGGATCGCCAGTAATACGGCAAGGTCGGCTGCCGGCTCGGTAATCTTCACGCCGCCAACCGCATTGATGAAGACATCCTGATCGAAGGCCGCGATACCTGCGTGTCTGTGCAAAACCGCCAGCAGCATCGCCAGTCGGTTCTGTTCCAGCCCCACGGAGAGGCGGCGCGCATTCGGCAAATGCGAAGTATCGACCAGGGCCTGAATTTCAACCAGCAAGGGACGCGTTCCTTCCTGCGTCACCATCACACAGGCGCCGGGCACCGGACTGTCGTGCTGTGACAAGAACAATGCGGATGGATTGGAAACGCCCTTCAAGCCCTTTTCCGTCATCGCGAATACGCCCAGTTCATTCACCGCACCAAAGCGATTCTTGATCGCGCGCACCAGACGGAAGCTGGAATGCGTATCGCCTTCAAAATACAAAACCGTATCGACGATATGTTCGAGTACGCGCGGCCCGGCCAGCGCGCCCTCCTTCGTGACGTGCCCGACCATGATAATGGTCACACCGGTTTGCTTGGCGATGCGCGTCAACTGCGCGGCGCATTCACGCACCTGTGCCACTGATCCCGGCGCCGAGCTGAGCGCATCCGAATACACGGTTTGTATCGAATCGATCACCGCCACATCCGGCCTGTGTTCGGCCAGGGTATTCAGAATTTTTTCCAGCTGGATTTCAGCCTGCAGTTTCAAGTCTTTTGCATCCACCGCAAGACGCCTGGCGCGCAAGGCAATCTGTGCGCCCGATTCTTCGCCGCTGACATACAGAACTTTTTTAATCTTCGACAGATTGGCCAGCGCTTGCAGCAACAAGGTCGACTTGCCGATGCCGGGGTCGCCGCCTATCAGCACCACGCCCCCGGCCACCAGGCCACCACCCAGAACGCGATCGAATTCTTCTATGCCGGTGCCGAAGCGCGGCACATCGACCGCCTCGATGTCGGCCAGGCTCAATACCGGTGCCGATTGCGCCAGGCCCTGGTGTTGCGTCGAGAAACGATTGGTGCCGGTTTCGACAACCGTCTCGACCAGCGTATTCCATGCATTGCAGGATGGACATTGTCCGCCCCATTTATTGCTGATACCGCCGCATTCGCTGCAGGTGTAATTAGTTTTGGCTTTTGCCATCTGTGTCGGTTTCCGTCTTGCTGATTAAGTTAAACGTGCTCGGATTCAACGATACGCACGCGCGGTGCAATTGCGCACATCAATTCATAGCCTACCGTACCCGCCGCACTGGCGACTTCATCCACCGGCAAGCCCCGTCCCCACAAGATGACCTGACTACCGACACCAGCATAGGCAACCGGTGTCAGATCGACAGTAATCATATCCATCGAAACGCGTCCGACTATCTGCGTCCTCACGCCATCGACGATGACCGGCGTACCACTAGGCGCATGACGCGGATAACCGTCTGCATAACCGCATGCGACCACGCCTACCGTCATCGGCCCGCTGGCGACAAAACTGCTGCCGTAACCAACCGCATCGCCGGCCACGATGTGCTGGATACCGATGATTTCACTGCTCAAGGTCATCGCAGGCTGCAAGCCAAAGGCTGCTGCCGGCGTGTCTGCGGGTGTGCCGCCGTACAGCATCACACCGGGGCGCACCCAATCCGCCGTGCATTCCGGATGCATCAAGTCTGCCGCCGAATTGGACAGGCTGCGATCGCCGGGCAAGCCCTGCGTTGCCGTTTGAAAGCGCTGCAGTTGTTCGCTGAGCGGCAAATTGGCGTTGGCTGCATTTTCCGCATTGGCGAAATGCGTAATGAAAGAAATATTGCGTACTGCCGGTATGGCGCGCAGACGTTGATAGATATCATGACAGACCGCAGGCATGAAGCCGAGGCGATTCATGCCGCTATTGATTTTAAGATGCACATCCAGTTTTGCATTCAGACTGGCTTGCTCCAGCATCTTCAGTTGCTCGACGCAATGCACGACGGTATCGATCTGATGAACGGAAATCGTCTGCAAGTCAGCCGCATCGAAAAAGCCCTCCAGCAGCAGGATGCGTTTTTGCCAACCAAGTTGCCGCAGGCGCACCGCATTCTCCACTTCAATCAGACCCAGGCCATCCGCCTCCGCGAAACCGCGCATGCCGCGTTCCAGACCATGTCCGTATGCATTTGCCTTGACTACAGCCAGAATGCAGGAATGCGGCGCGCAATTTTTTGCCACTCGCAAATTATGACGCATAGCAGCAATATCAATAGTGGCAAGTAAAGGTCTGGGCATACAAAAAAAAATAAAAAAGTTAAATCGCATGCTGCGCGCGATGTAAAGCAATCGAGGGGCCGCGACATCGCGCGACCTGCGATCTTATTTTACCGGACGCACTCTGATCGATGACGGGCATTTCAATCGAAGTCGCAGATTTTCATGGTATAAAGCAAGCCGGAGATACACAGACAAATAGATCAATACGGATGAATCGCGGTTTTTACACCATCATGGCGGCGCAGTTTTTTTCATCGCTCGCCGACAACGCCCTCCTTATTGCGGCCATCGCTTTATTGACAGTCATGAAGTCACCTGACTGGATGACGCCATTACTGAAACTGTTCTTCGTTCTTTCCTATGTCTTGCTGGCCGCTTTCGTCGGCGCATTCGCGGATTCGCTGCCCAAAGGGCGCGTGATGTTCGTCACCAACATGATCAAGATAGTCGGTTGCGGCATGATGTTTTTCGACGTGCATCCGCTGATCGCATATGCCGTAGTCGGTTTCGGCGCAGCCGCCTATTCACCTGCCAAGTACGGCATTCTGACTGAGCTGCTGCCGGCAGAAAAACTGGTCGCGGCAAATGGCTGGATCGAAGGACTCACCGTTTCCTCCATCATTCTTGGTACGGTAATGGGTGGCGCTCTGATTAATCCGAGCATTGCCGCCAAATTGCTGGCGTTCGATTTCCCGTATTTTGATTTTGGCATTGATACACCGGCAGAAACTGCACTCTGCATTATTGCAATCATCTATCTGCTGGCAGCCTTGTTCAATCTAAGAATTCCCGACACCGGCGCCCGTTATCCGCATCAGGAACGCCATCCAATCAAGCTGATTAGCGATTTTGTTCATTGCTTTACTACCTTGTGGAATGACAGGCTGGGCCAGATTTCACTCGCCGTCACCACCCTGTTCTGGGGCGCAGGAGCGACCCTGCAATTCATCGTCCTGAAATGGGCCGGCAATTCTTTGGGCATGCAGCTGGACGAAGCCGCCATTCTGCAAGGCGTAGTCGCGGTGGGTGTGGCAATAGGCGCCATTGCAGCAGCCCGCTTTGTCCCCCTGAAAAAATCATTATCCGTGATGCCGCTGGGCGTCATCATGGGCGTCGTCGTCATCATCATGACCATGGTGCACACGGTCTGGCTGGCATATCCGCTACTGGTGCTGGTAGGCGCCCTGTCCGGTTATTTTGTCGTGCCCATGAATGCATTGCTGCAGCATCGCGGCCATGTCCTGATGAGCGCCGGGCATTCGATTGCCGTACAAAACTTCAATGAAAATCTGTCGGTGCTGACGATGCTGCTGCTCTATGCACTGATGATCAAGCTGGATCTGAATATCAACATTGTCATCGTGATGTTCGGGCTCTTTGTTTCCGGCATCATGCTGCTGATCATGCGCAGGCATGCAGCCAATCAGCGCGAGCACGATTCACTGTCTCTGATCGGCGAGCACAAACACTAATCGTGGCAACATTCAGGCCAGAGGATGTGCCAATTTTATTCTCTGTCCGGCGCGCGTACGCCAGTCATCCGGCACGATAAACCCGCGACTCACCTCAAGTCCCACGCCATCCTTCACTTCCAGCAATGCGACCAGCACGGGCATCGTATCGTGCACGAAATATTCCGCCAGATATTCCTGCAGTGCCTGTTGATCCATCGTCTGCGATAGCGGCAAGCTGGCGGGTGCCAGCCACTGCAGGCGCGGCAAAATTGCGTAGCGTTCCGCACGCAAATGCGCGAGATCGGAACATGCACACCAAAAACCGCGGCAATGTTCGTGTGCGGTGCCGAAGGCGTTCATTTCCAGATCGACATCCGGATAAAAAAGCCAGCCCTTCACCAAAGCCTGCGCCTTGCTGACAGGCTCCGGCAAATGTATTTGCGCAGCAGGATGCGCGGAAAGCAGCAACTGCCGGTCCAGTATCTTGTGCATTTTGGCGCCTAGCGTATCCGCCAGATTGGGGCCGACGAAGTAATCGGCATCGTTGCCTGCGCCGCTGGATTCCAGCAAATAGAATTTGGTAGCGAATTCCCAATGCACCAGTTGATCGTCCAGACGCAGCAGGAAATCAAATTCGCCTATGGTGCTGTTTTTCCCGGCGCGCACCTGCACGCTGTGTGCAAACAGTACGTTCTGACGTTCCAGATAAAACGCCATCAACTTCTCTGCATAACGTCCCAGTCGCGCGAACGGTTGCAAATCCAGGTAACGATGCAGCTCTGCAGGTTCGCTATCCATGGCGGTCAGCCATGCATCGATGCCAGCCAGCATGCCGGCCGGCAGTGCTGCAATTTTTCCCTGCCATTGCGGTGCATGCGGATCGAGCAAATCAGGCGCAACCAGCAACCATGCCAATGCGCGTACATGCGGATCGTTCAGATGTCCCCAGCGCCGGTGAAATTGCGCCTGAAAATTATTCGCAGGTTTATGCGCTTGGACTGTCGGCATACGTTTGCATGGCAAGGCACAAATCGGCCCATGCCTTGCTCTTGTCTTTAAGGTTGCGCAACAGATAGGCAGGGTGATACGTGACGATCAAAGGCAGATCGGCATAGCGATGTACGGTGCCGCGCAACTTGCTGACCGGCGTGGTCGGCTCCAGTTTCAATAGCGAGATTGCCGCCGTTTTGCCCAGTGCGACGATGACGGTCGGCTTGATCAAGGCTATCTGCCGTTCCAGGTACGGGATGCAGGCTGCAGCTTCTTCTGCTGCAGGAGGGCGATCGCGTTTGCTGGCATCGGTCGGCCGGCACTTCACGATATTCGCGATATAGGTATTTTCACCGCGCTTCAAGCCCATCGCACCGAACATATTATCGAGCAATTTCCCGGCCGGGCCGACGAAGGGTTCGCCCTGAAAATCCTCGTTGCGTCCCGGGCCTTCACCGACAAACAGCCATTTTGCCTTTTGATCGCCGACGCCAAATACGGTTTGCGTCCGGCTTTTGCATAAACCGCATTGCGTGCAACTCGCGACGACGGATTTGAGCTGCGCCCAATCCATCTGCGCAATATCGGCAAACGATGTGGTCGTCGCCACTTCAGATGCGGCAAGCGTAACAGGTGCATGCAGCGGCACTGCCACGACCGGAGTAGCTTCCGCCCATGCAGACGTCGTTACCGCAACTGCTGTCGCCTGCATGGATGGTATCCCTGCAGGCGCAGCATCCATTACCGCCTCTGCGACAGCCTGTGGCGCTGCAATGCCACGTTGCGACCAAATCGGCCCCAGGCCCATTTCATGCAGGAATGCTGCCCGTCGATGTTGATCGCTCATAGCGCCAGCTTCATCACAATGGCGTCTTCACGCTGATTATTCGGTGCCGGATAATATCCCTTGCGTATGCCGATGCGCGCAAAGCCGTAACGTTCATAAATTTTTTCCGCCCGCGTATTGGAAGGACGCACTTCCAGCAACAGCGCTTGCAATTTTCTTTCCTGCACGATGGCCTTGGCCTTGTTGAGCAACAAGAGTCCGATGCCACCCCCATGCAAATCGCGATGCACGGTGATATTCAATAAATGCGCATCGTCCACCGACGGCATTAGCAGGAAATAACCATTCAACGTACCTGCAGCATCGCGCAGTATCCAGGTTTCATAGCCGCTGCTGATCGAATCGAGGAAATTTCCTCGCGTCCACGGAAACGGATAGACATCGTTTTCAATGGCCAGCACATCGCTGACATCGGACGGCTGCATCCGGGAAAAATACAGCTTGAGCGGACGCGCTACCGGAGCCGGCTGCGGAATCGGGCTTTGCACAGAACTCATGCGATTTCCTTTGCGGCCTTTTCCAGACGTTCGTTCGTCGTCAATGCCACCTTGTTGCGTAAATACAGAGGTTCTGCAACACCGGCAGCCACGCCCTGCCCTTGCGCAAAGGCCAGCGCGCCCAGCGTTGCAATCTGTGCGGCATGCGGCACCCATTCTTTCATCTCGGCGCGAAAAAAAGAACGCGCTGCAAAATCCTTCTCATATGCCTTCAATCCATTACCGCAAGCGACAACTTCCCCATTCGGCATTACATCTGATGCTGCGGACAAGCTTGGTGCGATCACAATCTGCCATTCGCGATCGAAACGATATTGCGCCCAATAGACTTCGCCCATGCGCGCATCCATCACTGCCAGTACATCGCATGCGCCGGTTTTTTCATGACAAGCCTGCGCCAATGCCAGCAAGGTGACCGTCGGCAGCAATGGCAGATCTGCGCCATACGCCAAGCCCTGCGCAATCCCGCAAGCGGTGCGCACGCCGGTAAATGAACCGGGACCGGAACCGAATGCAATTGCATCGCAATCCGCCAATGCCAGACCGGCCCTGGCGAGCAAGTCCTGCACCATGGGCAAAATGCTTTGCGAGTGCGTTGTCACGCCAGCCGCTTCTGCAGATGTCACGACAGCGCCATGCAGCAATGCAGCCGAGGCAAGTTCAGAGGATGTTTCAATAGCAAGGATAGTAGACATGGCGGTATTTTACCGCGCGTGCCGCAAGGCGTCTGGATCGCGTGCACACTTTATGAAAATTGCGGCAAGCCCGGCTGTCGCAGCAGACGCTTGCTCAACTGAGGATAGAAACCGGTAAAATACCGCCATGCCCAGTATCACACTAGAACCGGAAAACCAGCATCAGTTAGCGCAACGCATGCAAGACGACGTATGGGTGGTCGCCTGCCTGTGCGCGGCGTGGTGCGATGTATGCACAAGCTACCGACCAGGTTTCGATGAACTGGCTGCGCAACATCCGGACAAGCTTTTTATCTGGATCGATATTGAAGATAGTGCCGATCTGATTGGCGACTTCGATGTTGAAAACTTCCCCACACTTTTAATTCAGCGCGGCGACGATGTGATGTTTTACGGCACCACCATGCCCGACCATCGCATCGCACATCGCCTGATCACATCGCATGCGGATAAAAACAACTCCGAGCTAAAACAGCAGGCACAAAGCAGCGCTGAATATCAGGAGTGGCAGCTGGAGCGCAATCTTCGCAAAACTTTGACTCAAACTTGAGTCTGCGCTCTACTGCACCTTCGCACTTACTTTCTCAACACGAATTTTCAGACAAAAAAAATCCCCGGCGAACCGAGGATTTTTTATTTCGCTTGATTCAGCTTAGATAGGCTGAATGTTCGAAGCTTGCTTGCCCTTAGGACCAGCGGTCACTTCAAAAGAAACGCGTTGGTTCTCTTGCAGTGATTTGAAGCCGCTCGACTGAATTGCCGAGAAGTGAGCGAACAAATCTTCGCCGCCTTCGTCAGGGGTAATAAAGCCGAAGCCCTTCGAATCATTAAACCATTTTACGATACCAGTTGCCATTACAATTCCTAATTTCAGTTAAGTTGGGCAGTTGCCCGTTAAATCGTTTCAACCAAGACAGGAATGACAGACTAATACTGCACTACTAACTCGAATCTCAACGATGCTTGATTATACCGGAGAAAATTAAAAAAGTTAAACTTTGATAATTACTTAATCTTGCAAGAAAGCATTAATAGGAAATTTACTCATTTTCTTGTATCACTGTCATGAAAATCTGAGAACTTCCCACACTGGCAAAAGAAGAGGCAGCACACCAGCGCATCCTTATTTTTGCTGCTGCGCCCTTTCCTTTTCCGCTTTTTTCTCCAGAATTTCTTTCTGACGTGCAGCGGATTCCTTTACCTTCTCTTCGTATCTCCTGATATTCTCAGCGCGTTTTTGTTCTTCCGCCGCCTCATTCGCCTTCAAGTTCCGCTGTTTCTCCGCTTGTTCCTCGATTTTTTTTGCCTGTGCATCTGCGCGCGCCTTGCGTTGCGCATCCCTGGATACGCTGTTTTGTTCATGGAGCGATTTACCGGCATCATCGGTTTTGCCTTCGTCAGGTGCTTGCTGCAGGATGGCCTTGCCTTCGTTTTCCGCTGCTTTTCCTGCCAGACGGCGATCGCGTTCCACCACGCGCGCATGTCGTATATATGCATTGGCCTCGACTTCGATCGGCTTCACTGTCAGCAAATCCAGGCGCCGGCGCTCCTTCGCCTGGTTCAAACACGAAGTGGCAAAGAATTTTGGATAGCAGGCATGCTGCTCCGCCTTGAAGCGCGCTTCGACATTGGCACGCGCATGCTTCACTTCCTCCACTGCACTCTCTGCAGCTTCCTGCGACTTGATGGCACCGGCCGGATAACGCCCCACCACATCTTGCACCGAGTAGGACTGCAAGGCTGCTTCATCCATCGTCACAGTCGTTTGCGCCCAGACATAGGGGCCGGATAGCAGCATCAATGCCGCTGCAAACATTCTCACTATCAGTTTCATCATTACGGTTTCACCAGGTTGAATTGCTGCCAGGGCTATAAAATTGCATTGCCGCTGTGGCTGCGTTCGGCTTCCATGTATTCGGTTGATTGCATTTCCACCAGACGCGACACGGTGCGTTGAAACTCCATCGTCAGCGCGCCATCGGTATAAAGCTGATGCATATCGACGGCTGCCGACATCAGCAGCTTGATTCTGCGATCGTACAATACATCAATCAGCCAGATGAAGCGGCGTGCTTCCGAAGACATGCCTGCCGACATGAGCGGGACATCCGACAGGATGACGGTATGAAAACGGCTGGCAATTTCAAGATAGTCGTTTTGCGAACGCGGACCGCCGCACAGCGTAGCGAAGTCGAACCATATCACACCGCCGGCGCGCCTTAGCGCCTTGATCTGGCGCCCCTCAACATCGATGACAGGATTCTCGTCGCTGGTTTCCGCTATCCGTACAAATGCCTTACGCAATGCATGATCGGCCTCGGCTCCCAACGGTGTGTGGTATGCATCAACCTGGGACAAGGCGCGCTTGCGATAGTCGTTGCCGCCATCCACATTCATGATGTCCAGTTTTTCTTGCAGCAAAGCGATGGTCGGCAACATGCGATCGCGATGCAGGCCATCCGGATACAGCGTACTCGGTTCAAAATTGGATGTGATGATAAAAGACACGCCATTCTTGAACAAGGCATTGAACAGGTTGTACAGAATCATCGCATCAGCGATGTCGGTCACATGAAATTCGTCAAAGCAGATCAGCCGATATTTCTTTGCGATGCGCAATGCCACTTCATCCAGCGGATTGGCAATCATCTTCAATTCATCCAGCTCGCGATGCACGCTGCGCATGAATTCATGGAAATGCACGCGTGTCTTGCGCACCAGCGGCACCACCGCATAGAAACTATCCATCAGGAAGGATTTGCCGCGCCCGACGCCACCCCACATATAGACACCGCGCGGAATGGCCGGCGGCTTGAGAAAACGCAGGAAGGCATTTGCCCGTTGCGCCTTGTACTCTACCCACTCATCGTAGGCTTGCTGCAGGCGGATTACGGCTTGCCTCTGCGCTTCGTCTGCACTGAATCCGCGTTGCAGCAAGGCATGGTCGTAAAACTCTTGAACATTCATTCTGCTCAAATCCAATTCGTTTTCAGAGTAGGTGCGATCTGATTGTTTATCGATGTTCAAGATAAAAACGGGCGAGTCGCAACTCGCCCGCACATTTCAACACACGTATATTTACAGCGGATACATATTCACCACGACACGCGGCGGATAACTGCCGCCGCCCGAACTGATCGGCAGGCTGAAGCCCAGTCCGAGGCCGACACCGCCGCTACCACCGCCTAAACCGACACCCATGCTGGAGCCGGATTGCCCATACGGCGGCAAGCGCAGCTCAGAAGTACGGTAGCCGGGTTTGTTGCACACGATGCGCAACTCACCGGCAGCCTGGCCGATCTCCAGTGTCCCCGGCGTCGTCACATTCCAGCTCGCCGCATTGTTCATCACGACACAAGTGGCGCCGCCGAATTCCTGACCATTACTGGCAGTGGCAACGGCAACCCGGCCGTCGCCCCAATTACCGGTGGCACAGGCTGTCAATACCAGGGGCAGCAGCAAGCTGATGTAACGCATAAACCTCTTTCTAGAAATTCAAGGCCCGGCCATCTACCGCCAGTGCCGCCTCTTTGAGCGCTTCCGACAAGGTAGGATGTGCATGGCAAATTCGTGCAATATCTTCCGACGAAGCGCGGAATTCCATCGCGACGACCGCTTCCGAAATCAATTCGGATGCCTGCGGCCCGATGATGTGCACGCCAAGAATTTCATCGGTTTTTGCATCGGCCAGAAACTTCACAAAGCCGGTGGTATCGCCCAGTGCACGCGCACGACCATTCGCCAGGAAAGGAAAGGTGCCGGCTTTATAGACGATATTTTCAGCTTTCAGCTGCTGCTCGGTTTTACCGACCGAAGCAATTTCCGGCGAGGTATAAATAACCGATGGAATGGTATTGAAGTTCACGTGCCCATGCTGACCGGCTATGCGCTCTGCAACGGCAACGCCCTCTTCTTCCGCCTTGTGCGCCAGCATCGGGCCACGCACAACGTCACCCACTGCCCAGACGTTAGCCAGGCTGGTTTTGCAATCGCCATCGACAGCGATAAAACCGCGCTCATCCAGTTTCAGGCCAACTGCTTCGGCATTCAAGCCTACCGTATTCGGTATGCGTCCGATCGATACGATCAATTTATCGAATACCGCTTTTTGCGCCGCACCCTTGTCATCGACATAGTTGACCGTGACATCATTCTTGCCCACAGTGATCGCGCCGATTTTCACACCCAGATTGATCGCCAGACCCTGCTTGACGAATTGCTTTTGCGCTTCCTTGGCGACCTGCTCGTCCACAGCACCGAGGAAAACCGGCAAGGCTTCCAGCACGGTAACTTCAGAACCGAGACGGCGCCAGACGCTGCCCATTTCCAGGCCGATCACTCCAGCACCGATCAAGCCCAGACGTTTCGGTACTTCGGTCATAGCCAGTGCACCGGTGTTGGAGAGGATCATGTTTTCATCGAAATCGGCACCCGGCAATACACGCGGCGTCGAGCCGGTTGCCACGATCACATGTTTGGCCACTACGATTTCTTCGGCGGCGCCGGCCACTTTGATTTCATATCCGCCCGCGCTCGCTTTTGCAAAGGAAGCACGACCATGGAAAAAGGTGACCTTGTTTTTCTTAAGCAGATACAGGATGCCATCGTTATTCTGCTTGACGACCGTATCCTTGCGCGCCACCATTTTTTTTACATTCAGCGTCAAATCCTTGACTTCAATTCCATGCTCGGCAAAGGCATGACCTGCATGCTCGTAATGCTCGGACGATTGCAACAAGGCTTTCGATGGAATGCAACCGACATTGGTGCACGTCCCGCCAGGCGCTGCGCCGCCCTTGGCATTTTTCCATTCATCGATGCAGGCGACAGAAAATCCCAGTTGCGCTGCACGTATGGCGGCAACATAGCCGCCAGGGCCGCCGCCAATTACTACTACATCAAAATTTTTCGACATTTTTTATCCCGCGAATTTTTTACTGAAAAAAAAGACACAAAGGCATCAGCTTGCGCGCGCCTTTGTGTCTTTCCGTCTATCCGATTTTAGAGATCCAGCAACAGGCGCGCAGGATCTTCCATCGCTTCCTTCATCGCCACCAGGCCCAGTACGGCTTCACGGCCATCGATGATGCGATGATCGTAAGACATGGCGAAGTAGTTCATCGGACGGATCACGATCTGGCCGTTTTCAACCACTGCGCGCTCCTTGGTTGCATGTATCCCCAGAATCGCCGATTGCGGTGGATTGATGATAGGCGTCGACAGCATCGAACCGAATACGCCGCCGTTTGAAATCGAGAAAGTGCCGCCGTTCAGATCGTCCAGCGTCAGCTTGCCTTCTTTGGCCTTGTTGCCAAATTCCGCAATCTTCTTTTCAATTTCAGCGATAGTCATTTGATCGGCATCGCGCAGAATCGGCACCACCAGTCCGCGTGGCGAACCGACTGCGATGCCGATATCGAAGTAACCGTGATACACGATGTCATTACCGTCTACCGATGCATTGATGATCGGATATTTTTTCAATGCAGCGACCACTGCCTTGACGAAAAAGGACATGAAGCCGAGTTTGACGCCGTGTTCTTTTTCGAACTTGTCCTTGTACTTGGTACGCAGATCCATCACCGGCTGCATATTGACTTCATTGAAGGTCGTCAAAATGGCATTGCTCGATTGCGACTGCAGCAAACGCTCGGCGATACGGGCGCGCAAGCGGCTCATAGGCACGCGTTCTTCCGGACGATTGGCAAGCATAGTGGCCGACATTGGCGCAGTCACTTGCTGCAGAGCGGGCTTGGCTGCCGCAGTTGCTGGGGCTGCAGGCGCTGCCGGTTTTTTCTCCAACTGACTGATGACGTCGCCTTTGGTGACACGGCCATCCTTGCCGGTACCGGCAACATCGCTCGCTGCCAGCTTGTTTTCCGCCAGCATTTTTGCTGCTGCCGGCATGGCGATACCGCTGGCGGTATTCGCGGATGCCGCCATTGCTGCTGCAGGTGCGGTCGCGGTAGGTGCTGCTGCGGCAGGAGCAGACGCTGCAGGAGCAACTGCTGCCGACAGGTCGGTATCGAGCAAGGCAATGACTTCGCCAGCGACCACGGTACTGTTGTCATCGCGAATGATTTGCGTGATCACGCCGGTAGCCGGTGCCGGCAACTCCAGCACAACCTTGTCGGTTTCGATATCGATCATGTTTTCGTCGCGTGTGACGGTCTCGCCCACTTTTTTATGCCATTGCAGCAGCGTTGCTTCTGCAACGGATTCCGACAGTTGCGGAACTTTGATCTCAAGAATTGCCATATAACTCTCCGTTTCGGTTTGTTCATGTCGCACCCCAGTATCTGGAGTGCGACAGGGTCTTTATTTCGTTTGGATAAAACCTTTTAACTTGCTGAATGCTGTTTCTATCAGCGTCTTTTGTTGCGCGTAATGCTTGTCATAATAGCCGACTGCCGGTGAAGCGCTGGCTGGACGACCGGCATAAGCCAGCTTCTGTCCATCCGACATGTTTTCCAGAATATTATGCTGAATCTGGAACCATGCACCCTGATTTTGCGGTTCATCCTGCGTCCACACCAAATCTATGGCGTTCGGGAATTTCTTGAGCTCTGCAGCGAATGCCTTGTGCGGGAATGGATACAGTTGTTCGATGCGGATGATGGCCACATCGTTCTGCGCCCGCTCCTTGCGTGCATTGACCAGATCGTAATAAACGCGTCCCGAACAGGCGATGATGCGTTTGACTTTTTTCGCATCGATATTCGTATCGACTTCGCCAATCACGGTCTGGAACGAGCCGCTGGCCAGCTCGGAAAGCGGCGAACCGGCTTCCTTGTTGCGCAGCAGCGATTTCGGCGTCAGGATCACCAGCGGTTTGCGGAACTTGCGGATCATCTGACGACGCAGCAGGTGGAAAATCTGCGCTGCCGTAGTCGGCTGCACCACTTGCATATTGTTGTCTGCGCACAATTGCAGGAAACGCTCCGGACGGGCCGACGAATGTTCCGGGCCCTGACCTTCGTAACCATGCGGCAGCATCATCACCAGGCCGGATGCGCGACCCCATTTCACTTCACCCGAACTGATGAACTGATCGATCACGACTTGCGCACCATTGGCGAAATCGCCGAACTGCGCTTCCCAGATCACCAGCGTATTCGGCTCTGCCGTCGAATAGCCGTACTCGTAGGCCAGCACCGCTTCTTCCGACAAGACAGAATCGATAACGCGGAACCATGCCTGCTGGTCGGAGACGTTCTGCAAAGGCACATAGGTACCGGCATCCCAGCGTTCGCGATTCTGATCGTGCAATACCGCATGGCGATGCACGAAAGTGCCGCGCCCTGCATCCTGCCCGGTCAGGCGCACTGCATAACCGGAAGAAACCAGCGATGCATAGGCCAGATGTTCACCCATGCCCCAGTCCAGATTCATTTCACCGCGTCCCATGCTGGCGCGATCGGCCAGCACTTTCTCGACCAGTGGATGCACCTTGAAATTTTCCGGAAGCGCAGTAATACGCTGGGACAAGCGCTTCAACTCCGTCATCGGAATGGCCGTATCGGCAGCATCGGTCCATTTGCGATTCAGGAACGGCAACCAATCCACTGCATACTTGCTCTTGAAATTCGAAATGACCGGATCGATGGTATGTTTGCCTTCATCCATCGCATCGCGATAGGCCTTGACCATGTCATCGGCTTCATTCTCTCCCACAGTTCCCTGCGCGAGCAGTTTGTCGGCATACAGCTTGCGTGTGCCGGGATGCTGGGAAATTTTCTTGTACATCAGCGGCTGCGTCAGCGCCGGCGTATCCTGCTCGTTATGCCCCAGTTTGCGGTAGCAGACGATATCGACCACGATGTCCTTGCGGAATTCAAGGCGATAATCGAGCGCGATCTGCGCTGCAAAAACCACTGCTTCCGGATCGTCGCCGTTGACGTGAATAACCGGCGCTTCAATCATCTTGGACACGTCCGTGCAATACAGAGTCGAACGCGTATCGCGCGGATCGGAGGTAGTAAAGCCGATCTGGTTGTTGATGATGATGTGCACCGTGCCGCCGGTACCGTAACCGCGGGTTTGCGCCAGGTTCAGCGTTTCCATGATGACGCCCTGTCCGGCAAATGCCGCATCGCCGTGAATCAGGATAGGCAGCACTTGTTGCGACGGATCGTTTTGTCCACGACGCTCGATACGTGCACGCACCGAACCTTCCACCACCGGATTGACGATTTCCAGATGCGATGGGTTGAAGGCCAGAGACAGATGCACCGGTCCGCCCGGGGTGCTGATGTCGGATGAGAAGCCCTGGTGATACTTGACGTCGCCGGAAGGCAAATCGTCGCCATGCCGGCCTTCGAATTCGGCAAACAATTCCTGCGGCATCTTGCCCAGCGTATTGACCAGCACGTTCAGACGACCGCGATGCGCCATGCCGATGACGATTTCCTGCACGCCCTTTTCACCGCCGCGCTGAATCACCTCATCGAGTGCCGCGATAAAGCTTTCGCTGCCTTCCAGAGAAAAGCGTTTTTGTCCTACATATTTGGTATGCAGATAACGCTCCAGCCCTTCGGCTGCACTCAGGCGTTCCAGGATATGCTTCTTTTTTTCGCTGGAAAATGTCGGTGTCGAGCGTATCGATTCAAAACGTTCCTGCAGCCAGAGCTTTTGCGCAGGATCGCTGATGTACATGAACTCCGGTCCGATCGAGCGGCAATAGGTATCGCGCAAGGCATTCAGCAGATCGCGCAGCGATGCCGTTTCGGCGCCGAAATGGGTATTGCTGATATTGAACACGATGTCCATATCGGCATCGGTGAAACCGTAAAAAGACGGTTCCAGTTGCGGAATGGATGGACGCTCCTGGCGTTGCAGGGGATCGAGATTGGCCCAGTTGTTGCCAAGCACGCGATAAGCCGCAATCAACTGTGTGGCGGCGACGCGCTTGCGTCCCATTTCCACATCTTCGGATGCGACGACATTGCGGATCGGGCCATGTTTGGCACGCTCTGCAAAAGACGCAATCACGGAAGCATGGGCCACGTCCGGTTTGCTGGAACCGTCGACCGCAGGCACATGCTGCATAGCGTCGAAATACGCACGCCAGTTATCCGGCACGGAGCCGGGATTGTCCAAATATGCTTCGTACAGTTCTTCCACGTACGGAGCATTACCCCCAAACAAATAGGAGTTGGCTAAAAGTTGTTGCATCATCTTGCTCACCTTTCTTCGCGTTTCGCGAGATTAGCGGGTTATTCAACCTTCCGCGACACGGCCTGACCGTTTAGCGGATTGCACATCAAGTTGTGGGGAAGGACGTTTTTTCGATAACTGATTTAATAACTGGGTCTAACAATGTAAAACGAGAATAGCATAAAACAAATGAATAAAAAGCGAATCTCATGACTCGCTTTTTATCGCGTCAACTTACGCTGGGCGTTTCGACATTTCCGGCACATCGCGCGCTTTTTCACCAATGAACAATTGACGCGGACGACCGATCTTTTGTTCCGGATCTGAAATCATTTCATTCCATTGCGCGACCCAACCGACAGTACGCGCCATCGCGAAAATACCGGTGAACAGCGAAACTGGAATTCCCAATGCCGATTGCACGATGCCCGAATAGAAGTCGACGTTCGGGTACAGCTTCCGCGATACAAAGTATTCATCTTCCAATGCCACTTTTTCCAGCGCCATTGCCAGTTTGAACAATGGGTCGTCGTGCAGGCCCAGTTCTTCCAGCACTTCATGGCAGGTTTCGCGCATCAGTTTGGCGCGCGGATCGAAGTTCTTGTACACGCGATGACCGAAGCCCATCAGCTTGATGCCGGAATTCTTGTCCTTGACCTTCTCCAGGAATTCAGGAATCTTGTCGACTGAACCGATTTCCTTCAGCATGTTCAGTGCTGCTTCATTCGCGCCGCCATGTGCCGGGCCCCACAGGCAGGCAATACCCGCTGCGATACAGGCAAACGGATTGGCGCCGGACGAACCGGACAGACGCACGGTCGAAGTCGATGCATTCTGTTCGTGATCGGCATGCAGAATCAAAATTCGATCCAGCGCGCGCACCAGCACGTCATTGATTTTGTATTCTTCAGCAGGCGTAGAGAACATCATGTGCATGAAGTTTGCGCTGTAAGACAAGTCATTGCGTGGGTACACGAAAGGCTGACCGACTGAGTACTTGTACGACATCGCCACCAGCGTCGGCATCTTTGCAATCAAACGGATCGCCGATACTTCGCGGTGATGCGCGTCGCTGATGTCGAGCGAATCATGATAGAACGAAGACAATGCACCGACCGTACCGACCAGCACCGACATAGGATGCGCGTCACGACGGAAACCGCGGAAGAAGAATTGCATCTGTTCATGCAACATCGTGTGCTTGGTAACGGTCGCAACGAATTCTTTTTTCTGCGCCGCATTAGGCAACTCGCCCTTCAACAGCAAATAGCTGGTTTCCAGGAAATCGCAATGTACCGCCAATTGTTCAATCGGGTAACCGCGATACAGCAATTCACCCTTGTCGCCATCGATGTAGGTAATGGTCGAATTGCACGATGCGGTAGACATGAAGCCTGGGTCATAGGTGAATTTACCGCTTGCACCGTACAGCTTGCGGATATCAATCACGTCAGGACCAATGGTTCCCTTGTAGATCGGTAACTCCACTGATGGCGAACCGTCAGAAAACGACAGTGTGGCTTTGGTGTCAGATTGGGAGTGGGGCATGGCTCTTCCTTCTATATAACGAGGGGTGGAGTCGATTTAAGAATAAATCGCAAAATTAAAAAGTCATCATCCGTGCAATTTGATCCGTTTCGATCAAATCGCACGCAATCTTGTCAGCAACGCGCGTACATGTGGGAGATCGTTTTCACCTTCCGGTTCGCTGCGCGCCAGCAGCAAATTCAATAAATCATTATCCGGCAACTCCAGCAATACCGAAAAAGCTTCGACATCTTCGTCAGTCAAGGTTTCTTCATGCTGATCAAGAAATCGCGTCAGCAGCAAATCATTTTCAAGCAAGCCACGGCGACCGCGCCATCGCAATCGTGCGCGCTTTACGGGATCAGCTTGGTGGGTATTCGACATGGACACTCATTCAATCTTTAACGCTTATTCCACGTCAATTCTTGTTGCGAAGAAAAACACGGCGACGAATTTCAGATCAGCCATCGTACATCGCTGACACTTCGGGACAACGCCCTCTGTGCAAACGCTATACCGCTCGTCGCACCAACAGTTCCTTGATTTTTCCGATCGCGCGCGTCGGGTTCAAACCTTTGGGGCAAACATCCACACAATTCATGATTGTATGACATCTGAACAATCGGTATGGATCTTCCAGATTATCCAGCCGCGCACCGGTTGCTTCATCCCGGCTATCGGCAATGAAGCGGTAGGCTTGCAACAAGCCTGCCGGGCCGACGAATTTATCCGGATTCCACCAGAACGACGGACAGGAAGTCGAGCAACATGCGCACAAGATGCATTCGTACAGGCCATCCAGCTCTTCACGTTCCGCCGGCGTCTGCAAGCGTTCCTTCTCAGGCGGGATTGTATCGTTAATCAGGAAAGGCTTGATCGAGTCGTACTGTTTGAAGAACTGCGTCATGTCCACGATCAGGTCCCGTATCACTGGCAAACCAGGTAATGGACGCAAGACGATAGGCTCTGTCAGCTCGTTCAGATTGGTCGTGCAAGCCAGGCCGTTTTTGCCATTGATATTCATTGCATCCGAGCCGCACACACCTTCACGGCATGAGCGACGCAGGCTCAGTGTATCGTCGACGTCGGCCTTGATGCGTTGCAAGGCATCCAGCAACATCTTGTCATGATCCTGCAATTCCACCGTCACATCCTGCATGTACGGTTTTGCATCCTTGTCAGGATCATAGCGGTAAATCTGGAGTCTGAGCGTGCGTGCCATGTTCTGACCTTTTAGAAAGTGCGTGGTTTAGGCTTGAAGGTATCAACCGTCAGTGGCTTGGTCACCACTGGCTTGTAATCAAGCCGGTTGCCTTCGGAATAAAACAGCGAATGTTTCATCCAATTTTCATCATCGCGGTTCTCATAATCGCGATGTGCATGCGCGCCGCGTGATTCCTTGCGTGCCACGGCAGATGTAATCGTTGCCTTGGCAACCTCGATCATGTTATCGAGTTCCAGTGCTTCGACCCGTGCAGTATTGAAAACGCGGGATTTATCCTTGAATGAAACGTGCTTGCGACGCTCATCCAGTTCCATGATTTTCTTGTAACCGGTTTGCAGCAGTTCGTCGGTACGGAACACACCGCAATACTGCTGCATCGTCGAGCGTATATCATTGGCAACATCCTGTACGCGCTCACCGCCAGTACTGTTTTCCAGATGCGCCAGACGCGACAGCGCCAGATCGGCAGCATCCGCCGGCAAGGGCTTGAGCTCACGCTGTTTCAGATTGCTTTGGACAATATGGTTGCCGGCTGCACGACCGAAAACAATCAGATCAAGCAGCGAATTGGTGCCAAGACGATTGGCGCCATGCACCGATACGCAGGCGCATTCACCGATCGCATACAGACCGTTGACGACATGGTTCGGATTGCCGTTTTTCGGTTCGACTACCTGGCCGTGAATATTGGTTGGAACACCGCCCATTTGATAATGGATAGTCGGCACAACAGGAATCGCTTCGCGCGTCGCATCGACGTTGGCGAATTTGTGCGCGATTTCCAGAATCGATGGCAAACGTTTTTGAATTGTCTCTGCGCCGATGTGACGCAGATCCAGCATCACGTAATCCTTGTTCGGGCCGCAACCGCGCCCTTCCTTGATTTCCTGATCCATCGAACGCGACACAAAATCGCGTGGCGCCAGATCCTTCAGGGTAGGCGCATAGCGTTCCATGAAGCGTTCACCCTGGCTATTCACCAGAATGCCGCCCTCACCGCGCACGCCTTCGGTAATCAGCACGCCGGCACCAGCCACACCGGTTGGGTGGAACTGCCAGAACTCCATGTCTTCCAGTGGCAAACCGGCACGTGCTGCCATACCGAGACCGTCGCCGGTATTAATGAATGCATTGGTTGATGCGGCAAAAATACGACCGGCGCCACCGGTAGCCAACATCGTCGTCTTTGCTTCCAGCATCATCACTTCGCCGGTTTCCATTTCCAGCGCGACCACGCCGATCACATCACCATCGGCATCGCGCATCAAATCGATCGCCATCCACTCAACGAAGAAATGCGTACGGGCGCGCACGTTGCGCTGATACAGCGTGTGCAACAAGGCATGACCGGTACGATCGGCAGCCGCGCAAGCGCGTTGCACGGGCTTTTCACCGAAGTTGGCGGTGTGACCGCCGAATGGGCGCTGATAAATTGTACCGTCGGCATTGCGGTCGAACGGCATGCCGAAATGTTCCAGCTCGTAGACCACTTTAGGTGCTTCGCGGCACATGAATTCGATCGCATCCTGGTCGCCCAGATAATCGCCGCCCTTGACGGTATCGAACATATGCCAGAACCAGTTGTCTTCCGCCATATTGCCGAGCGATGCTCCAATTCCGCCTTGCGCGGCAACAGTATGCGAGCGAGTCGGGAATACCTTCGAAAGCACCGCGACGTTCAAGCCTGCTTCTGCAAGCTGCAGCGATGCACGCATGCCAGAACCGCCGGCACCAATGATGATGGCGTCAAAATGGCGCGAAGGAATGCTTGATTTGATTGCTGCCACGTTACGCTCTCCAAAGAATCTGCGCCGTCCATCCGGCGCAAGCGACCAGCCACACGATCGTGGCAACCTGCAATATGAGGCGTATCGATACCGGTTTGATGTAATCCATCCAGATATTACGCATGCCGACCCATGCGTGATAAAACAATGCCAGGAAGGTCACAAAGGTGAACATTTTGAACCATTGCTGCGCAAACAGTCCGGCCCAGCCTTCGTAACTGAAATCGCTGGCAAGCAGGAAAGCGAGCAACAAAACCACCGTGTACACAATCATGATGATTGCCGTTACACGTTGCGCAAGCCAGTCCTTCAAACCGTAATGCGCACCTACGACCCGTCTATGCGGTCCGATATTATCGATAGCCATCAGAAAGCTCCAAACAGTTTGAGTGCGACAAGCGCCGTTAATGGCAGACTAATCGCCAACACAATGACAGCCGACTTGCGTCCATTGACCTTATCCACGCCTACATGCACGTCTGCGAGCAAATGACGTATACCGGCGCAAAAGTGATGCAGGTAAGCCCACACCAGCCCGAGAATGATCAGTTTGACAAACCAGTGGGAAGCGATGCCCTTGAAATGCTCGAAAGAGATTTCAGACATCAGGCTTTTGTCGAGCAGCAGCAAAATGACTGGCAGCAGCAGGAAAATCAATGCGCCGCTGATGCGATGCATAATGGATATGATCGCAGCCAGTGGCATCCGATAATGCACCAGGTCGGCAATATTAATATTGCGGAACTGCGGCTTGCCGGTTTTGAGTGAATCAGACATGACGTGACTTTCCCAAGCGAGATGAACTTCTAATTTTCACCGATTTTGGTGCACCACACCAAAACAAATCTTTTTTTAAATCCTGTTTAACACTTTTTACTTGCCTACTTAGCAAACATGGGACTGACAATTGCAGGCATCGCATCGTCATGTTCAGCTCAATTCATTTTGGTAATGATGATTATTTGTCACATACAAAGAGCGTCGCACTTCCACCGCTTTATCGCCATAGGTAAATGAAACCCGGTTCACGCTCAGCAATGGCGTATTCAGCGGCAGCATCAATAGTTCCGCCGCACTTTGATCGGCGACCACGGCGCGGATGTTTTCAACCGCACGTATCATCTGAATACCAAACTCCGTCTCCAGCAGCGCATACATGGGCCCCTTGTATTGCAGCACACGCTCGAGCGACAGGCCTTTGAAAATCGATCCCGGCAACCACAGCTCCTCCAGAATCGTCGGCGCACCATCGAACGACTGGATACGCTTGACGAAGAAAACCGAGTCGCCGGTTTTAATGTCCAATTGACGCGCAATATCGGCCGGCGCACGCAAACGCCTGGCTTCCGTAACGGTGTTCTCGGGATACTGAGCATCGCCGACATCCGGCTTCAAACGCAGAAAGCGAAACTGTGCCCGCGCTTCATGATGCGTTGCAACGAAAGTACCTTTACCCTGCCGCCGCACCACCAGATTTTCGGCCGACAGCTCATCAATCGCCTTGCGCACCGTGCCCTGACTGACCTTGAAGCGATTGGCCAGCTCGATCTCACTCGGAATCAATTCGCCCGGACGCCATTCGCCCGATTGCAGACTCTTTGTAATCAATGCCTTGATTTGCTGGTATAGCGGACTGAAGGTCGGTGACGGCACCGTCGCTGACGCACCGGCAGCCTGGGCCGGATTAGCTATCGACAGAGAAGGATGGGAGGAGCTCATGAGTATGGATTTCACCACAAAACCACCCTCCGCGTCCAGCGAAAGTTGATAATTAACATGTCTTATATAAGACATAAGATACATATTGACAATACAATGCCCGAAGCCTACACTCGCAGCAGCATTATTTTGTCGCAGCAACAACAACATCGAGCAAAACAGATGATCGATTTGTGGATAGCCCCCGCTGACTTCTCCGGTATTCAACTGTATTATTGCGCCACGCGGAATATTTTCCCCCTACCCAATCACGATTTCATTACCTTGGAGATTCAACATGGCTAAAGCCCCTATGCGTGTTGCCGTCACCGGCGCCGCCGGCCAGATCGGTTATTCCCTGCTGTTCCGCATCGCCAACGGCGACTTGCTGGGTAAAGACCAGCCGGTTATTTTGCAGTTGTTGGAAATCGATAATGAAAAAGCACAAAACGCGCTGAAAGGCGTGATCATGGAAATCGACGATTGCGCATTTCCATTGCTGGCCGGCGTTTCCGCGCACAGCGATCCGATGACCGCATTCAAGGATGCAGACATTGCCCTGCTGGTTGGCGCACGCCCACGCGGCCCAGGCATGGAACGCAAGGATCTGCTGGAAGCCAATGCACAAATCTTCACCGTACAAGGCAAAGCGCTGGATGCAGTTGCGTCGCGCAACGTCAAAGTACTGGTGGTCGGCAATCCGGCCAACACCAACGCATACATTGCGATGAAATCGGCACCGAACCTGCCTGCAAAAAACTTTACCGCCATGCTGCGCCTGGATCACAACCGCGCCTTGTCGCAAATCGCAGCGAAAACCGGCAAGCCAGTCACCTCCATCGAAAAACTGACGGTCTGGGGCAATCACTCGCCAACCATGTATCCCGACTATCGCTTCGCGACAGCAGACGGCAAATCGGTTAAGGAAGCGATCAACGACGAAGTCTGGAACAAAGACGTATTCCTGCCTACAGTCGGCAAACGCGGCGCAGCCATCATCGAAGCACGCGGTGTATCTTCCGCAGCATCGGCAGCCAACGCAGCGATCGATCACGTGCGTGACTGGGTACTCGGCACCAACGGCAAATGGGTCACAATGGGTATTCCGTCGGATGGTTCCTACGGTATCCCGAAGGACACGATGTTTGGTTTCCCGGTGACCACCGAAAACGGCGAATACAAAATCGTTCAAGGTCTGGAAATCGATGCATTCTCACAAGAACGCATCAATCTGACCCTGAAAGAATTGTCAGAAGAACGTGAAGGCGTCAAACACCTTCTGGCTTGATATTAGCTCTGGACGAATGGCTACGGCTATTCGTCCCTCTCCCCTGCCGCCAGCCTTTTTAGCCAGCACACCGCTCATGCATCCGTCCGAAGTTCTCTTTCAAGGCACCTTGCCACCAGTTTCGATTCCAGTCTGCGATCACTATGCCGGCTCAGAAAAACTGATGCGAAAATCACTGGCACTGCAAGCAGAGCTGGGGCCGGTTTTCGACATTACCTTCGATTGCGAAGACGGTGCTGCACATGGCAATGAACAGGCGCATGCACATTTGATCGGCGCATTGATTGCCGGCGAAGAGAATCTGTTCGGTCGCATCGGAGCCCGCGTGCACGATGTCACCAGTGAATTCTTCGAACAGGATATAAAAATCATTCTGCAACATGCTGCAGAACGTCTGGCTTATCTTGTCGTTCCAAAAGTCGACAGCGTGGCCGACGTAGAAAATGCAATCAGCCTCATCAATCGTCATGCAAACGGCCGTACCAACTTGCCGGTACACGTCTTGATTGAAACGCATGGCGCATTGAAAGATGCTTACGCAATCGCCGCCCTGCCGCAGGTCGAATGCCTGTCCTTCGGCATCATGGATTTCGTTTCCGCACATTACGGCGCCATTCCCGGCAACGCCATGCGTTCACCCGGACAATTTACCCATCCGCTGCTGACGCGCGCCAAGCTGGAAATTGCCGCAGCCTGTCATGCGCACGGCAAGACGCCATCGCACAATGTCACGACGGAAATCAACGACACGTCGGTGGTTGCCAGCGATGCACACCGTGCAGCATCCGAATTCGCCTATACACGGATGTGGAGTATTCACCCAGGACAGATCAAACCTATCCTGAAATCATTTGCACCCCAGCTCTCGGAAGTGAACGAAGCAGCGGCTATCCTGTCGCAAGCACAGGCAGCTCAATGGGGGCCTATACAGCACAACGGCAAATTGCACGACAAAGCCAGCTACCGTTATTACTGGACGATACTGCAACGCGCGCAGGCCAGCGGCTTGCCCCTGCCCGATTCGGCCCGCACTATTTTATGAATATGCATTCGTTCACACCAAGCGCATCACCGGCTTGCTGCCAGCGAACTATCAGAATGAATGGAGATTTTGAATGAAAAAATTACTTTATGCTGTCCTGCTGATCGGCGTATCGTCAGCGCTTTCCCCTGCATTTGCAGAAGGAAATATCGTCATCGCAAAAAATGAAGCAACAAAAAAACCAGTTAAAAAGACCGTAAAAAAAGCAGCGCCTGCAGCAGCAACGGCAGCAGGCGCCACGGCAAGCGCTGCCGTCGACGATGATGACGAAGATCTGGGCGAAGCCAATATCGAAGGTTCCATCGTCAACAATTTCAATTGCGAGCTCGGTAACAAGATCACCACTTATTACAACGCCAGCGACGACAAGCATATTGCCATCCGCTGGAAAGACAAAGTCCACCGCATGCGCAGAATCGGCACCAGCACTGGCGCAAATCGTTTTGAGAATCGCAAGGCAGGTCTGGTATGGATCCACATTCCATCCAAAGCCATGTTGCTCGACTCCAGAAAAGGCCAGCAACTGGCCAATGAGTGCAGAGATCCTGAGCAGGCAAAAGCACTGGCCGCAAAAGTAAAGAGTTAACAGTTGGAAATGCTGCCGGCTTCGTCGCTGGTAGTGTGCATAGAATCATTTTCGTATCGGTTATTTTGTATCAAGGAGAACATCATGTCGCGCAACACATTGAATACACTTAAGGAATTCAATATTTCAGGCTCGAAAAAAGGCACGTTTTATTCGCTGCCTGCATTGGGTAAAAAACTGGGCGTGAATATGTCGCGCCTGCCAGTCTCGATCCGCATCGTGCTGGAATCGGTGCTGCGCAATTGCGACGGCAAAAAAGTAACCGAAGAACACATCCATCAACTGGCCAACTGGTCGCCGACTGCCTCACGCACGGATGAAATTCCTTTCGTCGTTGCACGTGTGGTGTTGCAGGATTTCACTGGCGTTCCGCTGCTGGCAGATCTGGCAGCAATGCGTGGCGTCGCAAAAAAAATGGGCAAGAACCCAAAGAATATCGAACCGCTGGTGCCGGTTGATCTGGTAGTCGATCACTCGATCCAGATTGATCATTTCCGCCAGAAGAACGCGCTCGACCTGAACATGAAACTGGAATTCCAGCGCAACAACGAGCGTTATCAGTTCATGAAATGGGGCATGCAGGCGTTCGACACTTTCGGCGTCGTGCCACCGGGCTTCGGCATCGTGCATCAGGTGAATCTGGAATATCTGGCGCGCGGCGTGCACAAACGTAAGGATGGCGGCAAAACCGACGTCTACTATCCGGACACGCTGGTCGGCACCGATTCGCACACCACCATGATCAACGGCATCGGCGTAGTCGGCTGGGGCGTGGGCGGCATCGAAGCGGAAGCCGGCATGCTGGGCCAGCCGGTCTACTTCCTGACCCCGGATGTAGTCGGCGTCAACCTGACTGGCCAGTTGCGTGAAGGCGTGACAGCAACCGATCTGGTATTGACCATCACCGAATTGCTGCGCAAGGAAAAAGTCGTCGGCAAGTTTGTTGAATTCTTCGGCGAAGGCACCGAGTCGCTGTCGCTGACCGATCGCGCCACCATCGCCAATATGGCACCGGAATACGGCGCCACGATGGGCTTCTTCCCGGTCGACGATGCCACTATCGATTACTTCAAGGGCACTGGTCGCACCAAAGCCGAAATCGATGCATTTGAAAATTATTTCAAGGCGCAGGGTCTGTACGGCATTCCAAAATCCGGCGAGATCGATTACACCCACGTGGTCGCACTCGACCTCGGTTCCGTCGCACCATCATTGGCCGGCCCGAAACGTCCGCAAGACCGCATCGAAATCGGTCACGTCAAACAAAACTTCGCCGATTTGTTTGCCAAGCCGGTATCGGAAAACGGTTTCAATAAAAAACCGGAAGATCTGGATGCTACTTATACCAACAGCGATGGCGTCAAAGTCAAAAACGGCGACGTGCTGATTGCCGCGATTACTTCGTGCACCAATACATCGAACCCTAGCGTCTTGCTGACCGCAGGTTTACTGGCCAAGAAAGCAGTTGAAGCCGGCTTGAAAGTCTCACCGCACATCAAGACTTCGCTTGCTCCTGGCTCACGCGTTGTGACCGAATACCTGCAAGCTGCCGGCCTGCTGCCCTACCTGGAAAAACTCGGCTTCGGCGTCACCGCCTACGGTTGCACCACCTGTATCGGTAACGCCGGCGACCTGACCCCTGCGATGAATGAAGCGATTGTACAAAACGATATCGTCGCTTCGGCCGTATTGTCAGGCAACCGCAACTTTGAAGCACGTATTCATCCGAACATCCGCTCCAACTTCCTCGCCTCGCCACCGCTGGTTGTCGCTTACGCGATCGCCGGCAACATGACACGCGACCTGATGACGGAACCAGTCGGTCGCGGCAAAGGCGCCGATGGCAAGATGCGCGATGTGTATCTGGGCGATATCTGGCCGACTTCGCAGGAAGTTTCCAAGCTGATGAAGTTTGCGATGAACGCCAAGGTATTCAAGGACAACTACGCACAAGTCAAAACCGCGCCAGGAAAATTGTGGGAAGGCATCAAGGGCGTCGCTGAAGGCCAGGTCTATGACTGGCCAAGCTCGACCTATATCGCCGAACCACCGTTCTTCAACGACTTCACTATGGAACCGAAAGCTGCTGCAACCGGCATTACCGCTGCACGTGCGCTCGGCGTATTCGGCGATTCAATCACCACCGATCACATCTCGCCTGCCGGTTCGATCAAGGACACCAGCCCTGCCGGTAAATACCTGACCGCAAAAGGCGTGTTGAAAGCCGATTTCAACTCCTACGGTTCACGTCGCGGCAATCACGAAATCATGATGCGCGGCACCTTTGCCAACGTCCGTATCAAAAATCTGATGATCCCTATCAAACCGGACGGCTCGCGTGTTGAAGGCGGCATCACTCGCTTCCAGCCGACTGGCGAAGAAATGTCGATCTACGATGCAGCGATGCGCTACGTCAGTGAAGGCACGCCTACCATGGTCTTCGCCGGCGAAGAATATGGCACAGGTTCGTCACGTGACTGGGCTGCCAAAGGTACGCAGTTGCTGGGCGTCAAGGCAGTAATCGCACGTTCCTACGAACGTATCCATCGTTCCAACCTGGTTGGCATGGGCGTTCTGCCTCTGCAATTCCTCGGCGATGACAGCGTCACCACGCTAGGCATCACCGGCGCAGAAACTTTCGATCTGAAAGGTCTGGAAGGCAATCTGCGTCCGCAGCAGGAAGTCACACTGGTCATCCACCGTGCCAACGGTCAATCGCAGGACGTCAAAGTGCTGTTGCGCATCGATACGCCTATCGAAGTCGATTACTACAAGCACGGCGGCATTCTGCCTTTCGTACTGCGTCAATTGCTGGCAGCCTGATCTTCTTCGTGCGACTCTTGCAGAGTTGCACGAAGACAGCAGCTGCGCAACAGCCGATAACAAAAAGCCGCATGCATCAAGCATGCGGCTTTTTTATTGGCAAACCATGCAATATGCTTGATGAACTTCGCCTCGCATGCGTGGATCAAATCAGATTCAGAGTCTGTGCAAACGCTCTGCCCTGTCAGCAAAATTGCATGTAAGCGCCGGATTACGTTTGCGCTACGTGTAATCCACTACAATACAAGTCTCCGCCTTTCTTCAGATCATTCCTTCATGCGTCGTCCATCTAAAAATACCGCTCTCAAGCTGTCCCCCGATAGTCAACGATTGGCGACGCTCGCCCAGGCAATTATCCAGGCATCCAGCCGCCTGGAAGAACGCAACTGGGAGCGGCAACTGGATTTGCTGTTGCGCAAGCTGCTGAAAGCGCATCATCAGGAAGTCATCGATGCCGCATTTGATCACTTGTTCAAACTGGAATCAGCCGCTTACGATGCCTTGATGGAATGCGCAGAAGCAGCCAGCGAATCCTGCCAGATCGAGCAAGACGGCGTCTGTTACGATGCCCTGCTGATCGCCATGCCCATCCTCGCATGGACACGTTTTTCCATTGCTTCAGGCGCTATCCCGGCTGAGATGGTGACAACCCTGTCGGCGCATTTGCAGGCGCACATGCTGGCGACAGAAACAAAAATGGCCATGATGCCGAATCTGTTTTCTATCGACCAACTACCGCGCAGCCACGCTGAAACCTTCGCCCTCACACAAAAGATGGCACAGGCCGCCTTGAAAGACAGCGCATTGAAGCAGGTTGCACAGCAGCCTGAAACGGCGCCCTTCCTCGCCGATACGCGTTATCTGCTGGCGGTGGTCACTGCCGTTGCAGGCGAACCATTGTTTCGCTGGCAGATCTCGGCCAATTTGCAGGAACGCGACGAAGCCCTGGCGCAATGGAATACACAGGCCATGCCGAATATTGCGCGCCTGTTGCCGGGCTGCGGTATCGAGCTGCTGTTGCCTGAAGCTTATTTTGTTGCCTGCCGCGAAGGCGACAAGCAAATTCGTCCGGCCTCGATACGCGCCGCCGTACACTATCTGACGTACACACTGAATGTCGAACCGAATGACTTGCAAGCCATTATCGGCAGCTTTGGCGAAGAATCTGCCGATGGTCGTGTTGACGAATATCGCATCAGCTTTGCCTTGATGGAAAACATGGAAGTCGTCTACGGCATCGTATGGCCACTCTACGGTCAGGAAGATGACGAAGAGTTGCAATATCGCGCAATGGAAGTACCTAGCGACCCTGTGATTTCGGCTGATGTGGAACGCAAATCGCCGATAGAGGAAATTCTTGCACTACTGGAGGAATGCGGCGTCATTAATGTGAAACGTCATGCCGAATTGTTTGCAATGGAAGTCTGTGACGACTGCGGCGCACCACTCTTTCCCGATATGGATGCGGAACTGACGCATGCGGAAATGCCCGAAGATGCACCGACAGGCTCCACTCATCTGCATTGATGCTGCTGACCGGCGCGGTGTTCACTGCGCCGTATGTATCACCAGACTATGTATGGATGGCGTAACAGGTTGGCGTTGAAATAACGGGCGTCGTCAGTCACTTCTTCCGCGATCCAGTCCGGTTTGGCAAACGCTTGCCCTTCGCTTTCCAGCTCTATCTCTGCAACCACCAGGCCGAGATTGTCGCCGAAGAATTCATCCACCTCCCACACCATGCCCTCGTGCACAATGCGCGTGCGCGTTTTTTCTATCAGGGGCCGCTCGCATAATTTCAATAGCTGATCCGCTTCTGCAACCGGGATTGCATATTCCCATTCGCCGCGCGTAATGCCCTGCATCCGCCCCTTGATTGTCAGCGTGGCGGCATCATCCTCGATACGCACGCGCACCACCCGATCCGGGTGAGTCGACAGATAACCCTGCCGTATTGCCACGCTCTCTCCCAGGGTTTTCCAGAGGCTGCCGCGCACCAGAAATTTTCTTTCGATTTCGACACTCATCGCACTGCCCGCTCCACGTTATGCAGAATCGGCTGCAGAATGTCGCCTCCCAGATTCGCGCTGCGCGCACCGTTCCAGCCGACTTTCGGAACGGGCGAATGTGCATTGTCCTTGAACGGCATCTCCAGCGTCAGCGCTACGCATTTGAATGTATGGCCTATGTATTTGGATGCCAGCGTCAGCATTTCTGCGCGATATTTTCCTGAGGCATAACCGAATTCAGTCTGAAAATCCTCGCTGGCCTGCATGAACTGCTCGATGAATGCCTGCTGCTCGGCAGCTTGCTGCGGTGTAAAGCCATCCAGCATTTCACTACCGGCCACAAACACATAAGGCAAACCTTCATCGCCGTGAATATCGAGAAACAGATCGCATCCGGTCGCATGAATTTTATTTTTGACGTGAAACACTTCCGGGCTATGCGCCAGGGTCGGCGTCATCCATTCCCGATTCAGATTTGCGCCAGTTGCATTGGTGCGCAAATTACCATGGACGGAACCATCCGGATTCATGTTCGGCACGATGTAAAACACAGCATGTCGCAACAATTTTTTCGCAATGGAATTCAAGGGATCAAGCAAGGCATCTATCATGCCTTCGGCAAACCATTCCGCCATCGTCTCGCCCGGATGCTGGCGTGCAATCATCCAGATTTTCCGTTGTGCTGCAGCATCGCCTATCACCAGAACATTCAAATCGCGCCCTTCGACGCTGGAACCCAGATCTTCGACACGCACCAGCGGTGAACTTTGCGCACGCGCCAGCAAGTCCAGATGCCGTTCCCACGAATAAGGCTCGAAATAGGCGTAATACACGCTGTCGAATTGCGGCGTATGCGAGATCGTCATCACGCTGCCATCGTATGCAGTCGGTACGCGAAACCAGTTCTTGCGATCGTAACTGGCTACCGCCTGATAATTCTTCCATCCATCCGGATACGTCGCCTCACCCGCATTCAGGAAACGCAGTATGCAGCGCTCGTCACGCGCGCCCTGCAAGCGGAAATAAAACCATTGGCGGATATCGGCATGCGAATCTTTGCGTAATGTGAGTTCGATGGTCTGTGCCGTTTCGGCGCGCAATACTTCAATCGCACCGGCATCGAAATGAGAGCTTATTTTGATAGACATCGTTTCCTTCTGAAGCAGCTTAACGTTGCCGACAGGATAGCGTAAAACGATGATGGCGCTGCGTCGTATGAAAGGCAGATGTACTGAAAGAAGATGGATTGAAGAGCGGGCTGCTGATTTTCTGTCAGCCTGAACGGCAATCATGCCCCGTCAGACTGCCTGAAGAATTGAATTGGTGCCGGTATATTTTCGAACCGCCGGCTCCGGTAATGAATGCAGTGAAGTGTATAGATCACTGCTCATCGCCGGTATCGGTTAAGCGCTGATGAGGACGTAGGACAAGCGGCAGTTCGTTTGTGCGTGGAAATTTATGTGTAGAAACGCAAGGAGGAAAGTTATTGCATTCAGGCCAAACCGAATTCTTTCAGTGCAGGAAGAAGATTGGCATTTTTATGACCTGAGCGAGTCAGCTTGAGCAAAGCAAAACGTTGCAGATCGCTCAGCGCCGACCATTGCGCAAGGGTCGGCGCCGGCAAAGCCAGTTCCAGCAGCGTAACCAGCACAAGCTGCGGAATCGTATGGCGATCGCTCCAGGCCGGAGACGTTTCTATTTCAACACGCTCGATCAACGCATCCGGATTACCTGCATGCGGCGCCAGCATCGCAGCAAGATGTTCGCGATAGATATTTTTTTCTTCTTCAGAACCACACGGCATCGCGACCAATTGTTCGCGTTCATCACGACTGAGGGTGATCCATGCGGTCAGCGATATCCTTATCCCGCATGCATCCAGATTGAAACGCATCGTCATGGGAATACGACGCAAGGGATAACGCCCGTCCTGCTCGAAATCAAAAAGTCCCAGCATGATCAAATGGCCGAGCCAGTGTTATGTTGATGCAAGTGGTTTTTCTTCATTATTTTTTCGAGTCGACTTCAGGCTTATCGTATGCAGGAATGAAGGGGTCAAGCCGCTACTCAAAACCGTGTTTTTTCAAAATGGCCTGTCCCGTGCTCTCCATTACAAAGCGGACGAAATCTTTTCCAGCGGCCGAATGCAGGCCGGCGGCAATCCCGTAGACACTGCGCACATTCAATTCATCCGGTATCCGCACCACATGCAATTGCGGCACGGCTTTTTTTGTGATCACGGCATTGGTGCAATACATGATGTAGACATCTGCCTTGTCATCTTCAAAGGCCGTAATGTAAGGCAGTTTTTCACCTGGAGCAGGCACACTCGCACCGGAAAGTTTAAGCGCCTTGGCATCCAGCAGTTGATAAATGCCGGGCTGCCTGCCCTCTGCATTTCTGAAAAACTGCCAGGTGTAATCGCCCATGGGATCACTGACCGGCGTCGACGTTGCCACTCGTACAGACGGGCTGCGCAAGACATCCAGCATATTGTCGGCGTGCAGCTTCAGTTCCGGCCTGGCGACCACGCACAGATCGTTATGCGTAAAGACGCTGGATACATCCAGCAATTTTTGTTGCGCCAGTGCATTCGTGTGCTCGATATCCGCCGAAGCAAACACATCCACTTTCGCGCCAGCCTCGATCTCTTTGCGCAACTTTCCAGACGGGCCATACTTTGCCTTGAATGCAGAACCACCTTGTGCTTGATAGGCTGCAATCGTTTCATCCATTGCCGTCTTCAAACTCCCGGCGGCAACCAGCAAAGGCAATTGCTCGGTCGTTTGCGCATGCAAGACACCGTTCCAACCTGAAACCGCCATGGCTGCTCCCAGCATCAACGCTTTAATCGACAGATTATTCATATTCTTCCCCTGAGCAAGTTTGCGCCATAGTACGCACCCTTGAACACTTATCCAATATGACAAAATATGCATATGCGATACAGACGGAACGTACTGAAGAAAGAAAACTGTAACCGCATGATTTGCGTAATACGGGAGCCATAGCGCTGAGCAAAAACATTCAAATCATCAGCGCGGCAATAAGCGTACTTATTGCCGCGCCCATCATCACTCTCGCTCAACCGATACGCAACGATAAACAGGCATTTCAGAAACGAGTCAAGCCGCAGCCAATGCCTGATCCAAATCGGCAATCAGATCATCAATATGCTCTATGCCCACCGACAGTCGGATCATATCTTCTGAAACTCCTGCCTTGGCCAATTCCACCTCATCCAGCTGGCGGTGAGTGGTGGAAGCCGGATGGGTCGCAAGCGACTTGGTGTCGCCGATATTGACCAGTCGCATGAATAACTGCAAGGCATCCAGCGTCCTTGCACCGGCTGCACGCGGATCAGTATCGTTGCTCTTGACGCCGAATGACAAAATCCCCGATGCCTTCCCACCCATATATTTCTGTGCCAATGCATGGTCAGGATGATCCGGCAAACCGGCATACTTGACCCACGCCACTTTTTTATGTGTTTGCAAATATTTCGCCAATGCTAGCGTATTGGTGCAAATACGTTCCATGCGCAGCGCAAGCGTATCGATCCCCTGCAGAAACAAAAACGCATTCATGGGCGCCAGCGCCGCCCCCATATTACGCAATGGCACCACCCGCGCGCGCCCGATGTAGGCCGCAGCACCCAGTGCTTCGGTATACACCACTCCGTGGTAAGACACATCCGGCTCATTCAAACGCTTGAAGCGGGCTTTGTGCTCTGCCCAGGGAAACTTGCCGCTATCGACAATGATGCCGCCAATACTGTTGCCGTGGCCGCCCATGTATTTGGTCAACGCATGCACCACGATATCAGCGCCGTGTTCAATCGGCCGGCACAGATAAGGACTGGGTACGGTGTTGTCCACAATCAGCGGGATGCCGTGTGCATGCGCGATATCGGCCAGGCGGGCAATATCGGTGACGTTGCCAAGCGGGTTACCGATCGATTCGCAAAAAATCGCCTTGGTACGCTCGTCGATATGTGCCGCAAAGGTATCCGGCTCGCTGGAATTGGCAAAGCGTACCTCTATCCCTTGCTGCGGAATGGTATGAGCAAACAGATTATAAGTACCGCCGTAAATCGTCCCGGCTGACACGATGTTGTCGCCGACTTCACAAATGGTCTGGATTGCGGCAGTGATGGCCGCCATGCCGGAGGCCAATGCCAGCGCACCTATCCCGCCTTCAAGCGCGGCGACCCGTTGCTCCAGGACGGCGTTAGTCGGGTTCATGATGCGCGTGTAGATGTTGCCCGGCACCTTCAGATCGAACAGATCGGCACCGTGTTGCGCACTATCGAAAGTGTAAGCAACGGTCTGGTAAATCGGCACCGCCGCCGCTTTGGTAGTCGGGTCAGACGTATAGCCAGCATGCAAGGCAATCGTTTCGAACTTCATGAATACTCCTGTGGAATAAAAATAATCAGAACATTGGTTGCAGACAGAAAATCAGCCACAGCACAGCCGTGTTCAGAATCAGCTATGGCGATGCAGGACAATCAGCCAGCAAATGATATCGCGTCTCTGTACGCCAAAATCCGGTCGATTATAGTTGGCCTTGCCTAAGAATGGCTGAATAGACAAAATTTTGCGCCTTCTATTATCGTGGACTCATGTGCGTATCAAGAAGTTGGAGATGGAGAACGCCAGGCGCAAGAAGATGTATGCAGAAGAACGGCTCAAGTGCAGTAGTTCCGCCTTGATCTGCCTACCTGCCTTCCCCGCTATCCCCTTCGACCTAAATTTAGCAACAATTGGGTTGATAAAAACAATGGTGGTCTGCCCCTATTACTTGTTTTTGTTGCGCCAGTGCTTGCGCGTGATCCGTGGAAGAAGAAGCAAACACATCCACTTTTGCGCGACCTCGATCTCTTGCCGCAACTTGCCGGAGGGTCCGTACTTTGTCTTGAGTGCAGCGCCGTATTGCGCCCGATAAGCCTGCATGCTTTCATCCATCGCCGTACGCGGTCTGCCGGTAGCATCGCCACAGTCTTGCGGTGGCACGGCATCTTGCGCGTGCGCTACACCCGAAAATCCCTGCACTGCCACGATGATTTTCGCCATGAGTGTCTTGATTGAAATATGTTTCATCGCCTGATTAATTGGGCGCATTCTGCGCTGGCGAAGATGAGATGTTTCCATTTTTATACTGTTTTCTGCATAAGCTGGGCGTAAGTTAGTGTGAGTAGTATCGAGTTGCATAAAATAAAAATTACACGCCTGCCGCAGGGAAAAGTCGGGAATTACGTCTTCGCCTGAAGAGCATCGGTGGCATTGAAACTTGTCGTTTTTTAAGTTCACTCTGTACCGTGCCAATCAAAAAAATCAAGGCGCGTCAGATCATTTGCGTGGAGACCGCGATATGTTCAGGAATAAAAACAAAAGTTTTTTCCGATGTTTGACGCGGACTGCCGTGTTGCTGGCAGCAGTTGCGGTAGGTGCCGGATTGGCACTCGGCGTTTCGCAACTGGCTGGCGATACATTGGCGTTGCCGTGGCTGGTATTGATGGCGGCGCTGGTCAGCGCTGGTTTGCTGGAGCTTCTGCACCAGCGGGGCAGCAAGAATGCCCACTTTATCAACAAGGTTGGCAGCGAAATTGATCACATCATGATTGGTGCTGCCGAGACTTCTTTTTTCGTCGATTCGATCAAGAGCAAGATTGCACAGGATGTGCAGGCGGCTAATGGCATCGTTGCCGGTTCCGAGCAAAATGCCAGCACCACTGAGCAAATTGCCGCCAATGCCGAGCGCGCCTCGCAAGTCGCTGCCGAAGTGCGCACCGAAAGTGTTGCCGGCCGCACTGAAGTCAATCGGGGTCTGGAACAGATCGGCAAGGCGCGCGATGATGCGCAGGCCGCCTCCGAAATGATGCGCGTGCTGCAGGAAAAATCGCGTCGTATTCATGGCATCACCGAAGTCATTAGTGAAATTGCTGCCCGCACCAATTTGCTGGCGCTGAACGCAGCCATCGAGGCAGCCCGCGCTGGCGAGCATGGGCGCGGTTTTGCGGTGGTCGCCGGCGAGGTGCGACAACTGGCGCAGCGAACCAAGGAGGCGACCGACGATATCGGCTCCATGGTACGCGCCATCAATGTCGAGGCAGAACGCGCCGCCGGTGGTATGCAGGCGCTCAGTGGCAAGGTGATGGAAGCTTCGCAGAACGTCGCGCGAGTACATGAGTTTCTGGGTAATATCGAGCGCGCTGCCAGCACCTCTGAAGAAGAGATTCAGCAAATTGCACGCGCCTCGCGTGAGCATGTGGAAACCACCCACAGGATTGCGGCCGCCATTCTGGAAATCCGTGACGGCATGCTGGAGACGGATACCGAGTTGCCGCGTGTTGCGGCATCAGCAATGGCCTTGTCGGAACGCGCCGAAGTCGTGTACGACGCGATTGCCGAAAGCGGTGCGGACACTCAGCACGATCCGATCCGCATGATCGCGACCGAGGCGGCACATCAGATCGGGCGAATTTTCGATGACGCGATCGTTGCCGGTCGCATCACTCGTGAAGCTTTGTTTGACCGACATTATCAGCCGCTGCCGAACACTTCACCGCCCAAGCATACGACTCAATTCGATGCCTTCACCGATCGGGTTTTGCCGACGGTGCAAGAGGCAATACTGGATGCCATGCCACAACTCGCTTATGCCGGCGCGGTAGATGACAATGGTTATTTCCCGACCCATAACAAGAAATTTTCCCAACCACTGACTGGCAACTACGATGTCGATCTGGTGAATAATCGCACCAAGCGCATTTTCACTGATCGCACTGGCAAACGCTGCGGCAGCAATACCAAGCCATTTTTATTGCAGACATACAAACGCGATACCGGTGAGGTCATGCACGATCTGTCGGTGCCGATCTACGTCGGCGGCAAGCACTGGGGTGGTTTTCGCATCGGCTACCGTTCCAGTTCGGTGGAGCTGGCGCCGCCAGCAGCAGTGTCATCGCCGGCAATCAGACCGCCGGTGCGAATTGCGAATCAAACCGGAGCAGCCTGAATACAGGCCGCTCATATTTCGACGAGAGCACCTTGATCGGGTCAGATGAAATAGGAAGAGTAAATTCCATAACGCGCATCGAAGTGCTTCAAACTTGAAAATAAAAAAGGGTTATAGACTAAAGTCTATAACCCTTTGAATTCATTGGTCGGGACGGAGTGATTCGAACACTCGACCCCTTGCACCCCATGCAAGTACGCTACCAGGCTGCGCTACGCCCCGACAAGAGCAAAATTATACCAGAGCAATGCTGTTTTTTCGCCATGCAAAAACTCTGAGCATGAAATGTACTACTTCAGCAGCGTCAGGATTTCCATCAGTTCGTTACGAATCGCAAGTACGGCATTGGGATCGATGGTCACAACATCCATCGGCATATCCTCATCGCTTCTCGCTTCCAGAATCCGGCTATCCAGCTTGTTGCGCGCACCACTGATCGTGAAACCCTGTTCGTAAAGCAGTTCGCGAATACGGCGTATCAGCAATACTTCATGATGCTGATAATAGCGCCGATTACCGCGCCGCTTGACCGGCTTCAACTGAGTGAACTCCTGCTCCCAGTAGCGTAAAACGTGCGGCTTTACACCGCACAATTCGCTGACTTCGCCGATTGTGAAATAGCGTTTGGCAGGAATTGGCGGCAATGCTGCCAATTCAGCTTTGTTGATCCGTTCGTTCATCTAATTCAGCTGGTATGTGCGAGTGACGCCTGGTTGGAAACTTCGACCATGCCTTTTAGCTTTTGACTGGCATGGAAGGTAACGACGCGGCGGGCAGTAATTGGAATCTCTTCTCCAGTCTTCGGATTACGCCCTGGACGCTGCGGTTTGTCACGCAACTGAAAGTTACCGAAACCGGAGAGTTTTACCGCTTCGCCACGTTCCAGCGCATTACGAATTTCATCAAAGAATGTTTCAACCATATCCTTGGCTTCGCGTTTGTTCAAACCGACTTGCTCGAACAGCAACTCCGCCAACTCAGCCTTGGTCAGGGTCGGCAAATCCTTTTCCGCCTGCGAACGTACCTGTGCCTCCAGCATGGCGCGATTGAGATCGGCTGCCAATACGGACTGGAGTTCGGTGGAATTCACATCATTCATATTGGTTATATTCACGGCTCGGGTTGCGACTTCGTCATGCACGTAATTTAGCCCCATGCTTGGCACCGGCAGCGACGATCAACGCGGCCATTGCCGCATCTACCAGATCATCTTGCAGGGTTAATTGAGTATCTTGCAAGGTGCAGCGGAAAGCAAGGCTTTTTTCGTCAGACTCCAAGCCCTTGCCGCGATATTCATCAAATAAAACAACGACTTGCAAGATGTTGCAAATTGGATTTATTTTCTTTTCGGCAACAAAAACATCCATCAAGTCTTGCATGGAAACGGTATTCTTGACTACCAGAGCCAAGTCGCGTGTTACCGCAGGGAATTTTGAGATTTCCTTGTAGGACGGTACGCTCACCTGTTGCAAACTACTTGTCTCTACCTCGAACAAAACTGGTGCCAGTGGCAAATCGTACTTTTGTTGCAAGCGCGGATGCAGTTCACCGATAAAACCGATTACCTTGCCATCGAGTAAAACATTCGCCGAACGGCCCGGATGCAGTGCAGGATGTTCGACTTTGGCGAAAGTCAGCATCTTCGGAGCAAACAAGGCTTCCAGATCGGCTTTGACATCGAAATAATCGACGTTGCGCGAATCCATGCCCCATTGCTCTTCCACGATGGGACCGTAGGCAATTGCAGCGGCATGTTTAGGCTGGTCGTAACCGGCCACAGACAGCGGACCGTCTTGATCTATGTTGTTACGCAAATAAACAGCGCCGATTTCAAACAGACGAATACGGCTGACCTTGCGGTTCAGGTTGTAGCGCACATTGGCGATCAGATTGCCTATCATCGATGAACGCATCACGCTCATCTGGCTGGCAATCGGATTGAGCAGTTTGATTGGATTGCTGTTGCCTGCAAAGTCTGCTTCCCACGCCTGCTCGACAAAGCTGAAGTTGACCACTTCCTGATAGTCGGCATCGGCCAACTGGCGACGAATCGTGAACAGCGAACGCGTGTTCTCGGGACGAATGCGTATCGCATTGGTCGCAACTGGCGGCAAGGCTGGAATATTCTCAAAGCCGTAGACACGTGCGATTTCTTCGATCAGGTCTTCTTCGATTTCGATATCGAAACGATAGGACGGTGGCGTGACTGAAAACACGCTGTCTTTTTGCGTGAACGGCAGTGCGAGACGGGTAAAGATGTCGGCGATCTGTGCATCGGTCAAGGGTACGCCGATGACCTTGACGGCACGCGCAGTGCGCACGCTGACAGGATCGCGTTTGGGCAGATTGACGATATGGTCGTCGATCGGGCCAACTGCTGTTTTATCTTTTTGGCCGCAAATCTCGACGATCAATGCAGTAATGCGTTCGATGTGCTCGACCGTCGTTGCAAAGTCGACGCCGCGCTCGAAGCGATGTGCGGCATCGGTCGAAAAATTGAAGCGACGTGCGCGACCTTGAATGGCATTCGGATACCAGAACGCAGCTTCCAGATAAATATCCTGCGTATCGAGCGACACAGCCGTCGCGTCGCCACCCATGATGCCGGCCAGCGATTCGATTTGCTGGTCGTCGGCGATCACACCTATCCACTCATCAACGGCAACCGTGTTGCCATTCAAAAGTTTCAGCGATTCGTCTTTTTTACCCCAGCGCACATTCAGGCCGCCGTGGATCTTGCCCAGATCAAACACGTGCGTCGGACGACCCAGCTCAAGCATGACGTAATTGGAGATATCCACCAAAGCAGAAATCGGACGTTGGCCGCTACGCTCCAGACGCTGTTTCATCCAGTCCGGCGTACTTGCCTTTGCATTCAAGCCGCGTATGATGCGACCGGAAAAACGACCGCACAAATCCGGAGCGGAAACCGTCACTGGCAACACATCGGCAATCGTGGCTGCTACAGCCTGATACGTCGGCATTCTCAATGGCGTGCCGGTCAAGGCGGAAACTTCACGTGCGACACCAAGTACAGACAAACAATCCGCCTTGTTCGGCGTCAGTTTGATGGTGAATTTCAGATCATTCAGTTGATAGTAATCGCGGAAATTCTGGCCGATAGGCGCATCCGACGGCAAATCCATCAAGCCGCCCTGTTCATCCGACAACTTGAGTTCTTTCGCCGAACACAACATGCCTTGCGATTCCACACCGCGCAAGGCGCCAACCTTGATCTCGAACGGCTTGCCATCTTCACCCGGCGGCAATACTGCACCAGCCAATGCGCAAACGACTTTCATGCCGGCGCGCACGTTAGGCGCACCGCATACGATGTTCAATAATGTTCCGGTGCCGGCATCGACCTGGCAGACATTCAGGCGATCGGCGTTCGGATGCTTGGCGATCTCGCGTACTTCAGCCACCACGACATTCGAGAATGGCGGCGCAACCGGTTCGACTTCTTCGACTTCCAGACCGGACATCGTCAACATGTGCGCCAATTCGTCCGACGTCATGTTCGGATCGACCATCGTACGGAGCCAGCTTTCGGAAAATTGCATGATTTAAAAACCTTTTGCCACAGACATCACAAATACAGAAAAAATCAGGGCACGCGCCTATTCAGCATGCCCTGCCTTGTTGCTGCTAGTTGAATTGTTTCAGGAACCGCAAATCGCCTTCGTAGAACAGACGCAGATCATTGATGCCATAACGCAGCATCGTCAGGCGTTCAAGGCCGGAGCCGAACGCAAAACCGATGAATTGTTCCGGATCGAATCCCATATTGCGCATCACGTTCGGATGCACCTGGCCAGCGCCCGACACTTCGAGCCAGCGGCCTTTTAACGGACCACTTCCGAAAGCGATATCGATCTCGGCCGACGGTTCGGTGAAAGGGAAATAGGATGGACGGAAGCGTACCTGCAGATCGTCGGTTTCAAAGAAGGCTTTGACGAAATTGAGATACACGCCTTTCAAATCGGCGAAGCTGATGTTCTCGTCTATCCACAAACCTTCGACCTGATGGAACATCGGCGAGTGCGTTGCATCGCTATCGACACGGTATGTACGACCAGGTGCGATGACGCGGATCGGTGGTTTGTTCATGCGCGCATAGCGCACCTGCATCGGGCTGGTATGCGTACGCAGCAGCAAAGGCTTGCCTTGCGTATCGTTGCCTTCGATGTAGAACGTATCCTGCATCGAACGTGCCGGATGATTTTCCGGGCTATTCAATGCGGTGAAATTGGTCCAGTCGTTTTCGATCTCGGGGCCGTCTGCCACATCGAAACCGATAGAGCCGAAAATCTCTTCCACACGCTGCCATGTACGCATGACAGGGTGTATGCCGCCGGTACCGCGACCACGGCCAGGCAAGGTAATGTCGATGGCTTCCGCATTCAGGCGGGATTCCATCTGTGCATTGGACAAGGCGTCGCGACGCGCCGTCAGCGCAGCCTCGATCTTCTCTTTTGCGGAATTGATGACAGCGCCTTGCGTCTTGCGCTCATCCGGCGCGAGCTTGCCCAGGCTCTTCATCTGTTCGGTAATCTGTCCCGTTTTGCCGAGGTATTTCGCTTTCGCGTTTTCCAGCGCGGCGGCATCATCTGCAGCAGCAAAATCGGTCTGGGCTTGAATGACAAGTTGATCTAGGGGATTCATGCGGTTTGTTTTCGTCCTTAGCAAGGAAGCCGAAAAGGAAAGCCCAAAAGGCCGTGCAAAAATAAAAACGGGACATAGGTATGAACCCTGCCCCGCTCTCGGATATTGCTGCACCGTCCGAAGACAGTGCATACGATCACAACTTAAGCAGCGATGGTAGTTTTCACCTGATTCACGATTGCCGCGAATGCTGGCTTGTCCATCACAGCCATATCGGCCAGGACTTTACGGTCCAGCTCGATGGATGCGCGTTTCAGACCGTTCATGAACACGCTGTATGTCAGGCCATGTTCACGCGATGCTGCATTGATACGGGTGATCCACAAAGCGCGGAAAACGCGTTTCTTGTTACGACGATCGCGGTATGCATATTGACCAGCGCGCATAACTGCTTGCTTGGCAATACGGTAAACCTTGCTGCGACGACCACGATAGCCTTTGGCTTGATCGAGGACTTTCTTATGACGGGCCCGTGCTGTGACCCCACGTTTTACTCTAGGCATGATTGCTCCTGATTATTTGAGTGAGGTTAAGCGTTCGGCATCATTGCGCGTACGGATACCATGTTGGTGTCATGAACACCGACAGAACCGCGCAATTGACGTTTATTTTTTGTGGTTTTCTTGGTCAGAATATGACGCTTGAAAGCTTGGCCGCGTTTAACGGTCCCACCTGGACGTACACGAAAGCGCTTTTTGGCGCCGCTTTTCGTTTTCATTTTAGGCATGACACTATCTGTCCTTTGGGGACAGCTCCATTTTTAACATGATTGCAGGTGGCAGCAATTTCGCCACACTTGGATGCCTGCTCTCACTTGTTATGCAGCGGAATCGAGTCCACTGCTATTTTGCACCAGCCGCCCGTTGCCGGACGGCTCGTACGAAACTCTATTATTTCTTCTTCTTCGGCGACAGAACCATGATCATCTGACGGCCTTCCATCTTGGGAAACTGCTCGACCTGGCCATATGGCTCCAAATCAGCCTTCAAACGTTCCAACATACGGAAGCCAATATCCTGGTGCGCCATTTCACGGCCGCGGAAACGCAGCGTGATTTTGGTTTTATCACCATCGTCCAGAAACTTGATCAGATTGCGCAGCTTGATGTTGTAATCGCCATCATCGGTGCCAGGCCGGAATTTGACTTCCTTGATCAGAATAACTTTCTGCTTGAGCTTGGCTTCGTGCGCCTTCTTTTGTTCCTGATATTTGAACTTGCCGTAGTCCATCAGGCGAGCGACCGGTGGTTGCGCAGTTGGCGCAATCTCTACCAGATCGACGTTAGCTTCTTCCGCAAGGCGGAAGGCATCTGCCAGACTAACGATACCGAGTGCCTCATTTTCGACACCACTCAAACGCAATTCAGGCGCTGTAATTTCACCGTTGATCCGATGCGACTTGTCAGTAGCTATTGCAATTTCCTTTTAAAATTAAATAATTAAGCCGTGCTCTTGCGCTATGGGTTTGATCCCTCAGGCTTTGGTTTCAACCTCATGATTGAGGCGCTCCACCAATAAATCGACAGGCATGACACCCAGATCGACATTACCTCGCGCTCGCACGGCCACTGTACCTGCGTCCCGTTCCTTGTCGCCAATTACTATAATGTACGGCAGCTTCTGAACAGAATGCTCGCGTATTTTATAGGTTATTTTCTCATTACGCAAATCGACGTGCACCCTAAACCCTTGTTTTTTCAGGTTTTGCGCAACGGCTTGTGCGTAATCGGCTTGTGCGTCTGAGATGTTCAGCACGGCAATCTGAACCGGGGCTAGCCATAATGGCAAGGCGCCAGCGTGGTTTTCGATCAGCATGCCGATAAAACGCTCGAAGGAACCCAGGATTGCCCGGTGCAACATGACCGGAATTTTCTTGGTGTTGTCTTCTGCGACATATTCCGCACCCAAACGTGCAGGCATCGAGAAGTCGACCTGTATCGTGCCGCATTGCCACATACGACCGATCGCATCCTTCAGTGTGTATTCGATCTTCGGACCGTAGAATGCGCCCTCGCCCGGTGAAATTTCATACGTGCAGCCTGAACGATCCAGCGACGCAATCAGTGCAGCCTCAGCCTTGTCCCACGCCTCATCCGAACCGACACGTTTTTCAGGTCGTGTTGCGACTTTATAAATGACATTGGTGAAACCGAAATCGCGATATACCTTTTGCAACAATGCAGTAAAGGCAACACATTCATCCAGAATCTGGTCTTCGGTGCAGAAAATATGGCCATCATCCTGCGTAAAGCCGCGCACACGCATCATGCCGTGCAAGGAACCTGACGGCTCGTTACGGTGACACTGACCGAATTCGCCGTAACGCAGCGGCAGTTCGCGATATGAACGCAAATCCGAAGCAAAAATCTGTACGTGGCCCGGGCAGTTCATCGGCTTCAACGCATACGAGCGGTTTTCCGACTCGGTGGTGAACATGTTTTCTTTATAGTTTTCCCAGTGGCCGGATTTTTCCCACAGGCTGCGATCCAAAATCTGCGGCGCTTTTACTTCCTGGTAACCGTTGTCCTGATAAACACGGCGCATGTATTGCTCGACTTGCTGCCAGACTGTCCAGCCCTTCGGATGCCAGAAAATCAGGCCCGGCGCCTCTTCCTGGAAATGGAACAGATCGAGTGCACGCCCCAGCTTGCGATGATCGCGCCTCTCAGCTTCTTCCAGCATGGTCAGATAGGCTTCCTGCTCTTCCTTCTTGGCCCATGCGGTGCCATAGATACGCTGCAGCATTTCATTCTTGGAATCACCGCGCCAGTAGGCGCCGGCCAGCTTCATCAGCTTGAATACTTTCAGCTTGCCGGTCGACGGCACGTGCGGGCCGCGGCACAGATCGGTGAATTTGCCTTCGGTGTACAGCGACACATCCTGATCAGCGGGAATCGACGCAATGATTTCTGCCTTGTAGGCTTCGCCTATGGATTTGAAATACTCAACCGCTTCGTCGCGCGGCAAGACTTGACGGGTAACCGGCTCGTCCTTTTTCGCCAGCTCGGTCATTTTCTTTTCGATCGCCAGTAAATCTTCCGGCGTGAATGGGCGTTTATACGAAAAATCGTAATAAAAGCCGTTTTCGATGACCGGACCGATGGTTACTTGCGCATCAGGGAACAGTTCCTTTACCGCGTAGGCCAGCAAATGCGCGGTGGAATGGCGAATGACGTCCAGACCTTCAGCATCTTTATCGGTAATGATAGACAGATCACTGTCCTGCTCGATCAAGTACGAGGTATCAACCACATTGCCGTTGACCTTGCCGGCGAGTGCCGCCTTGGCAAGACCGGTACCGATATTGGCAGCGACTTGCGCCACGGTGACCGGGGAATCGAATTCGCGTTGCGAACCATCAGGAAGGCGGACTGTAATCATTTTGCTCTCCGTTTCAGCGGGGACTTGCTTGCTGACGCTAGATTAATTGAACAACAAAAAATGCGGACGAAAAAAAACGCGGGCTAGCCGCGCTTTTTCAAATAGTAATGACGAAAAAGAACCCGACTTAGCGTCGCTCGGAAACCAGTGTGGTTGTCGTTCGCGGTGTCATAACCGGGTTTGCCTTTCTCGCTCTTACAGGTTTTACCAATTTTTCGTTGGTAGGCACGATTGGACTCGAACCAACGACCCCTACCATGTCAAGGTAGTGCTCTAACCAGCTGAGCTACGCGCCTAAAGAAGCGAAATTATAGCGACAAATTATCTTCTTAGCTAGTGCTTGTGCAAACTTGTTTGAAAAAACTCTATACGGCGCTTTTTATCGTGCAGAAGCGGCAACGCATTCTGCACTCACTTTAACGGCATCAATGGCGTCTGGCGGCCAATACGCCCTTTACTTCACGAATGACGGCCAGCGCTTTCTGCAATTGCGCAGTAGAAGCGATTTCCGCCGTGAACGCCATGCGCGCCTGCCCCTTCACGCTTTGTGTACTGACGCCGATCACATTGATTTTCTCACGCAGGAAGATATCGGAGATGTCGCGCAACAAGCCTTGCCTGTCGCTGGCCAGCACGAAAATATCGACTGGATATACAGTCGCCGATTCTGTTTTTCCCCACGCGGTTTGCACTACGCGTTCGGGTGCCTTGTGCCGCATTTCAACAAAATTCTTGCAGTCCGCACGATGTATCGACACCCCTTTGCCGCGCGTAACAAAGCCGACAATTTCATCCGGCGGCGCCGGCTTGCAGCACTTTGCCAGCTGCGTCATCAAGCCATCGGTACCGACCACCAGCACACCGGACTTGGCACCGTGCATGACGCTGGACGCGCGACTCTTGCGCGGAATGACCACATCTTCCAGTTCGGCCTGCGCGGCAGCGCTTGCTTCGTCGCCACGCAAAGCCTGTTCCACTGTGCGCAAGCTGAACTCATCCTTGCCTACCGCCAGGAACAAATCGTCGAGTTTGGCAAAGTCCAGTTTGTGTGCAAGTTCTTCCAGATTGACGGCAGTCTTGCCTTCACGCTGCAGGGTTTTTTCAATCAGCGCACGTCCGCTGGAAAGCGTCTCCTGCTGATCGATTGCATTGAACCAGGCACGCACCTTGGAACGCGTGCGCGGGCTCGCGGCATAACCGGGCGAAAGCCAGTCGCGCGACGGACCGACTGTGCCTGTCACGGCGCTGGCGCCTTTGGCGGTAATGATGTCGACAGTCTGACCATTTTTCAACACTGTATTGAGTGGCACCAATACCCCATCGACGCGCGCACCACGGCAACGATGCCCGACATCGCTGTGCAGGTGGTAAGCGAAATCGATAGGCGTGGCGCCGTTCGGCAACTCGATTACGCGCGCCTGCGGCGTCAATACATAAATGCGGTCATCCAAAGTGGCGGACTTTAGTTTTTCCACCCAGTCGCGATGCACGTCTTCCTGCCCGACGACGGTATCAACGACTTCGCTCTTCCACGCCAGCAATTGACGCAGCCAGGCAATTTTTTCATCATACTTTTGCCCGGCAAAATTCGAGCCGCCCGATTCCTTGTAGCGCCAATGCGCAGCCACGCCGTATTCGGCAAAGTCGTGCATATCGTTGGTACGCACCTGCACTTCCAGCGGTCGACCATCCTCTGCAATAACAATCGTATGCAGGGATTGATAGCCATTGGCTTTGGGGCGCGAGATGTAATCGTCGAACTCTGCCGGTATCGGCGTCCAGATGTTGTGCACGATACCGAGCACCGTGTAACAGGTTTTCACATCGTCGACGATCACGCGGAATGCGCGCACATCGTACAAATCGGAGAACTCGATTTCCTTGCCGCGCAGCTTGCTCCAGATACTGAAAATGTGTTTCGGCCGGCCGAAGACTTCGGCCTTGATGCCGGCTGCGGCCATTTCCGACTTCAGGCGCTTGATCGAATTTTCAACGAAGGCTTCGCGCTCGACGCGTTTTTCTTCCAGCAGCGATGCAATGCGCCGGTACGCTTCAGGTTCGAGGAAGCGGAACGATAAATCCTCCAGCTCCCATTTCAATTGCCAGATGCCGAGCCGGTTTGCCAGCGGCGCATACAAGTCGAAAGTCTCGCGCGCATATTGCCGCGAACGCTCATTTAGCAACTTGTTGTCGGCGAAGTAACGCAGCGTTGTGACACGCGTACCGAGACGTACCAGCACCACACGCATATCGCTCGCCATGGCCAGCAGCATCTTGCGCAATACTTCGAGTTGCGCTGCCGCTTCCTGCGCCGCGTTCTTGTTGCGCGCTGCTTCATGCTGTGTGAAAGTGGCTTCATGCAAACGCATCAACTGACGCACTCCCGCCACCAGATCACTCACCTCTTTGCCGAATCGTTCTTCGATTTTTTCGGCAGCCGCCGGCGCGATCATTTCCAGTTCAAATAGCAAAGCAGCAATCCGCGTATCGGCATCGGTTTCCAGCTCGGATAAAACGGTCGCCACGCCTTGCGCAAATTCGAAGGCATCCTGCTCGCTTTCAAACGCATCCTGTCCTGCAGAAACGCTCTTGCCGGTATAAAACGGTTTGACGTATGCAAGCGCATCCATCACGCGAGCACTATCGTGCTCTGTCAGGCCGGAGCGGAGCAACGCAGGTACGTCGCTCTGTGTTGATGCTAAAGAAACCATTACCAACCTAGGAAGATGCTGCAACCACAATAATTTCAATCAGACGCTGTGCATCGGGAAACTGCACTGCAACCGTTGCTCTGGGCGGCGCATGCCCTTCCGGCACCCATTCATTCCACGCGGCATTCATGCCGTCGAAGTCATTGGTATCGGCAATAAATATCTGACACGACAAAATACGGGTTTTATCGCTACCGGCTTCCGCCAGCAGACGATCGATATGGCCCAGCACTTCGCGTGTCTGGCCCTGAATATTCTGCGCCGTATCTTCTGCAATTTGTCCCGCCAAGTATACCGTGCCATTATGTATGGCAACTTCCGACAGCGTATCGCCTATATGCAAACGTGTGATGTTCATGTTATTTCAGTATAAAAATCCGGCTGCAAACATCAGTTCAGGAAAAAATCTTTTGCGATCGCAATCTGCGCCTCACTCAAAAAAGTCGGCGCATGCCCGATTCCGGGCAGCTCCACCAACCTGGCTTTCGGGCCGCGCTGCGACATCTCCAGTGCCGTTTCCGGCGACAGCAAATCGGAATCGGCACCGCGCACCAGTAAAACAGGGCAAGTGATGGCATCGTAGGCGACCCACAGACGTTGCTCGTCCAACCTTGCACTTTCCGCAGTCACTTGCCTGAATGGCAGCGCCAGGCCCGGATCGTAGACGAATACCCATTGCCCCTGCGCATTCTGACGCATCACATCCGCCGCCAGCTTGCGCCATTGCCCATCGCTATGCGCACCAAATGACAGCGAGATCGCGCGCACGTATTGCCATGCCTCATCGAAGCTGGCAAAACGGACATCCTGCCCGACATATTCGCCTATGCGTGCCAGCGCTTGCGCATCGATGGTAGGGCCGATATCGTTGAGCAGCAATTTGCGTATCGGCGTATCCGGCAAAGACGCCAGCGCCATGCCAATCACGCCGCCCATCGAAGTACCGAGCCAGTGTACGGATTCCACGTCCAGGCGCGCAATCAGCGCCACCATGTCGCTGACGTATTGCGGCACTTGATAATATTGCGGATCGCGCAAATGCTCTGAACGCCCGCGTCCAACCACATCGGGACAAATCACACGGTAATCGTGCGACAGCACTTTTGCCAATGCATCAAAATCATCCGATACCCGCGTCAGGCCATGCACGCAGATCAATACTTTCGGATTGGCGGGATCGCCCCACTCTTTGTATGCCATCCGGTGCAAGCCGGCAGGAGAAAGGCATTGAACAGTTTTGATTTGAGTATGAGTCATGGCAATCGAAATTGGATATATGCCGTATTTTACGACTCTTGAGCGTAAAATCTTATCAAAGATCGCAGCATCTGAAATCTCAGCCTGAAAGGCCCATCATGCAAAACACACCTCTGCGCGGCAAAACGGCATTGATTACCGGCTCCACTTCCGGCATAGGCTTGGGAATTGCACGCGCACTGGCGCAGCAAGGCGCGCATATCGTACTCAACGGTTTCGGCGATGCAAATGAAATCGCCGCGCTGCAAGTCGCGCTGACGAAGGACTACGGCGTACAGACGATTTATCATCCGGCCGACATGTCCAGACCACAGGAAATCGCGGCGATGATGCAATTTGCTGCCGAAAAATTCGGTAGTGTCGATATCCTGGTCAACAATGCCGGTATTCAGCATGTTGCAGACATCGAAGATTTCCCGGTCGAAAAATGGGATGCGATTATCGCCATCAACCTCTCTTCCGCATTCCATACAACACGCCTCGCGCTTCCCGCAATGAAAGAGAAGAACTGGGGACGCATCATTAACATTGCATCCGCACATGGCCTGGTCGGCTCGGCACAAAAATCAGCCTATGTCGCGGCCAAGCATGGCATCGTCGGATTATCCAAAGTCGCGGCACTGGAAACTGCGCAAACCGGCGTCACATGCAATGCGATCTGCCCCGGCTGGGTGTTGACACCGCTGGTGCAAAAACAGGTCGATGTACGCGCAGAAAATGAAGGCGTATCCAATGACGAGGCCAAGAAAGGTTTGCTGGCGGAAAAACAGCCGTCGGGAGAATTTGTCACGCCGGAACAGCTGGGCGCTTTAGCGGTATTTCTTTGCAGCGAAGCCGCCAATCAGGTGCGCGGTGCGGCGTGGAGTATGGATGGTGGATGGACTGCGCAATAAAGATGCAAGAACTCGCACCGTTTAAAACTTTTAAACGGTGCTCTTTAAAAATCTTCAATCACAATCTTCTTCCTTGATTTTTCCCGGCGGTTAATGCAGCGCACTCACATCCAGCGGCGCGCCGGTATTTGCCACCACTTCTTCTTTCGTCACGCCAGGCGCCAGTTCAACCAGGTGCAATCCCTTTGGCGTGATATCGATCACGCCCAAATCCGTGATGATGCGATCGACTACGCCCACGCCGGTCAGTGGCAAATCACATGAAGATAAAATCTTGTGCGCAATCGAACCATCTTTGGCGCGTGCCATATGTTCCATCAACACCACAATGCGTTTGACGCCGGCCACCAGATCCATCGCACCGCCCATGCCCTTGACCATCTTGCCCGGTATCATCCAGTTGGCCAGATCGCCTTTTTCGGAAACCTGCATCGCACCCAGCAAGGCGATATCGATTTTTCCGCCGCGTATCATGCCAAAGGAATCTGCCGAACTGAAATACGATGAGCCCGGCAACGAGGTCACCGTCTGTTTGCCGGCATTGATCAGATCCGGATCGACTTCATCTTCGGTGGGAAACGGACCTATCCCGAGCAAACCGTTTTCCGATTGCAGCCAGATGTGAACATCTGCCGGGATGAAATTGGCAACCAGGGTCGGCAAGCCGATGCCGAGATTGACGTAAGCGCCATCATGCAATTCCTGTGCTGCGCGTGCAGCCATTTGGTCTCTGGTCCATACCATATCGTTCTCCGCGTATTTTTCAACTAGCTGGCACGCAAGGTACGCTGCTCTATGCGTTTTTGCGGATGCGCATTCAACACGATGCGATGAATGAAAATACCCGGCGTATGCACATCGTCGGGATCGATCTCGCCGATCTCGACCAGCTCTTCCACTTCCACCACGGTGATTTTCCCCGCCATCGCCACATTCGGATTGAAGTTGCGCGCCGTGTGCCGGTACACCAGATTTCCGGCCTTATCCGCCTTGTATGCCTTGACGAGAGAAACATCAGCAATCAGCGCGCGTTCCATCACATATTGCTCACCATCAAATTCACGCACTTCCTTGCCCTCCGCAACGACAGTGCCTATGCCGGTTCTGGTAAAAAATGCCGGGATGCCGGCGCCACCGGCGCGCAGTTTTTCGGCCAGCGTGCCTTGCGGCGTAAATTCCACTTCCAGTTCACCGGCCAGGTACTGACGCTCAAACTCCTTGTTTTCGCCTACATAGGAGGAAATCATTTTCCTGATCTGGCGCGTTGCCAGCAATTGCCCCAGTCCGGCATCGTCCACGCCTGCATTGTTGGAAATTGCCGTCAGGTTCTTCACGCCGGAGTCGCGCAATGCTGCAATCAGGGCTTCCGGAATTCCGCACAAGCCGAAACCGCCAACGGCAATGGTTTGCCCATCACTGACTATATCGGCCAGCGCCAGCGCTGCATCGGGATAAACTTTATTCATCGTCACCCTTCTTTGTGTAGAGTAAACCGTCACCAACGAGAACGTCTGTAGTGTGTCAGCCAGCATAAGACGTGGCGACGCCAATCACAATACCGTAGAACTACGAGTAGCAAGCTGAAAAGGCAGGGCATCAATGATGGACTCGGCAAACATAGACTATGAAAGCATCTTCCAGCATGCGCCTATCGGAATGTGTATCTCGCAGCATCGGGTGATACACGCCTGCAATGCTGCATTGACGCACATGTTTGGCTACCCGGACGGTGCACTGGCCGGATTGTCATTTTCCGTGCTGTACCCGAGCTACACAGAATTCGAGCGCACCGGTGCGCGCATCATTCCTATCATGAATGAAAAAGGTTCTTATTCGGACGAGCGCATCATGAAACGCGCAGATGGGCAGTTATTCTGGTGTCATGTCAGCGGCCGCGCATTGGTGGCGGATGATCCGCATGCGGCCGGCATCTGGACTTTCGACGATTTGAGTGAAAAGCGACCGGTGACGGCGGCGCTGACGCCGCGCGAACGTGAAATTGCCGCCATGCTGGTCGATGGGAAAACCAGCAAATTGATTGCGCAGCAAATCGGGCTCAGTCCACGCACAGTGGAAATGCATAGATCGAAACTGATGCGAAAATTTACCGCAAGCACTGCCAGCGAACTGATCAATCGCCTGCTAGGCGTGTTGCGGTAAATCGGTGCTGCATTAAATTTTGCCCCGACCTGAAGAGTAAAAACTTAATGCGCGCTCATGCCGTCGTCGGCCGTCATGATGGCGCCGTTGATGAAGTGCGATTCTTCCCCCGCCAATAGCAACAGCAAACCATCCAGATCTTCCGGCTTGCCGATACGTTTGCGCGGCAGGGTATCCAGCAACTGCTTCCCCTGTTCGCTCTTGAAGTACTCTTGATTAAGCTCGGTGCCGATGTAGCCCGGACAGATCGCATTGACGTTGATGCCGAACCTGCCCCACTCCACCGCCATCGCCTTCGTCATGTGCACCAGCGCCGCCTTGCTCATGCTGTACGCACCAAGTTCCGGTACTACGCGCAAGGCCGCGACCGAAGCAATATTGATAATGCAGTGCTGCTTCTTCGGATCGCCCTTGGCGCGCGCAATCATCCGCTTTGCCACTTCCTGCGCCACGAAAAATGCACCGCGCTGATTGGTATCCATCACGTAGGCGTATTCTTCCGGCGTCACATCGAGCAGGCGTCCGCTGGCGGTAACGCCGGCGTTATTGACCAGGATATCGATCGCTCCTGCTTCAGTTTCTGCATGTGCGATGGCAGATTTGATGCTGGCATAATCGGTGACATCCAGCGTCACGACATGCGCGGCGCCGCCCTCTGCCTCGATCTCGGCACGCAATTCCTTGAGTCTGTCTACACGACGCGCCGCCAGCACGACTTGCGCACCAGCCATCGCCAGTACTTTTGCAAAGCGTGCGCCAAGTCCGCTGGAAGCGCCGGTAATCAGGGCGACTTTGCCTTCAAAATTGACTTCTATGCCCACGACATTCTCCTGACTTGCTCTTGATTATTAACGTACGAAAAACAAAAAGTGACCTTGGAGGCGTTATGATTACACGAAAGCGCAGCAATGCGCGTTTTACACTTCGTACTCACTGCGAAACCGCGAGGCAATAAGGCCTTCGCATGCAGATAATTAGACTGTTTTTACCATGACCCAGACCCCTCTCCCAGAATCCAGCCTGTTAGCCCAATACGGTCCACGCGAAGCAATGGAATACGACGTTGTGATAGTCGGCGGCGGACCGGCCGGCTTGGCGGCGGCAATTCGACTCAAGCAACTTGCCGCCGAACAAAATCACGAAGTTTCCGTTTGCATTCTGGAAAAAGGCGGCGAACTGGGCGCACACATTCTTTCCGGCGCCGTCATGGATCCGCAGGCGCTGACCGAATTGCTGCCCGACTGGAAAGAGCTGGGCGCACCGCTCCATACTCCCGTCAGCGAAGACCGCTTCCTGTTCCTGACCGAGAGCAAAGCCTACAAAACACCAAACTTTCTGCTGCCGGCCTGTTTCCAGAATCACGGAAATTACGTCGTCTCGCTGGCCAATGTGGTCCGCTGGCTGGGGCAACAGGCCGAAGCGCTGGGAGTGGAAGTCTTCCCCGGTTTTCCGGCGGCAGAAATCTTGTACAACGACGATGGCTCCGTCAAAGGCGTGGCTACCGGCAATATGGGCATCAACCGTGCCGGCCAGCCGACTGCTGCTTTCCAGCTCGGAATGGAACTGCACGCCAAATACACATTGTTCGCCGAAGGTTCGCGCGGCCACCTCGGCAAGCAGTTGATGGAGAAGTTCAAGCTCAACCAGGGCAAGGCGCCACAAACTTACGGCATCGGCATCAAGGAGTTGTGGGAAATCGATCCGGCCCTGCATCAAGCGGGGCTCGTCATTCACACTGCCGGCTGGCCACTGAAGAGCGATACCTATGGCGGCTCCTTCCTGTATCACCTGGAAAACAATCAGGTCGCCGTCGGTTACGTAGTTGGTCTCGGTTACGACAATCCCTATCTGTCGCCGTTTGAAGAATTCCAGCGCTACAAAACACATCCGGAAATCAGCAAGTTCTTCAAAGGCGGCAAACGTATTTCCTACGGTGCACGCGCCATTACTGCCGGTGGTTTGCAATCCCTGCCCAAGCTGGTCTTTGGTGGTGGCGCATTGATAGGCTGTGAAGCCGGCTTCCTGAACGGCAGCCGCATCAAGGGCAGCCATGCCGCCATCAAGAGCGGCATGCTGGCAGCGGACGCCGCCTTCACGGCGCTTGCCGCTGGTCGCCAGTACGATGAATTGAGTGCGTATCCGGCCGCATTTGAACAGTCCTGGCTGCATGAAGAATTGCATGTCGCACGCAACTTCAAGCCGTGGATGAGCAAGGGCCTGTACACCGGCTCCATCATGTTCGGCATCGATCAAATGCTGTTGCGCGGCAAGGCGCCGTGGACCCTGCGTAATACGCATGCAGACCATGAATGCCTGCGCCCTGCCGCCGCGTTCCAGCCTATCGCGTATCCGAAACCGGACAACATCCTGACCTTCGATCGCCTGTCTTCGGTTTTCATCTCCAATACCAACCATGCAGAAGATCAGCCCATACACCTGACGCTGAAAGATTCGGCCGTACCGGTGCAAGTCAACCTGGCTGAATATGCCGGTCCGGAAGCACGCTACTGTCCGGCGGCGGTGTATGAATTCATCAAGGATGAGGCCGGTGCAGACAAGCTGCAGATCAACGCGCAAAACTGCGTGCATTGCAAAACCTGTGACATCAAGGATCCTACGCAGAATATCGTTTGGGTGACGCCGGAAGGCGGTGGCGGGCCGAACTATCCGAATATGTAAATATCTGCAGGAAAAGAAAAAAGCCGCTATGCGGCTTTTTTTACGATCTGTTTTTACTGCGCTGCGATCAAATTTTCCATTCACCGCGCAATATTTTTTCCAGCCAGAACGCGCCTATCACGGTCTTCACATCGGTAATCTTGCCTTCGCGTATCCAGCCCAGCAAATCGGATGGCGCAGCCTTGAAGGTTTCGAGGAACTCTTCGTCATCGAGCTTGCGTTCCCCTTCGATCAAGCCGCGCGCCAGATATAAATCCAGATGTTCATCAGCGTAGGCAATCGCATTGTGTATCGTGCAGACGAATTGCCAATCGCTTGCCGTATAACCGGTCTCCTCCAGCAACTCACGCTGGGCGCAGGCCAATGGCTGTTCGCCAGGATCGATTTTCCCGGCCGGAAATTCGATAAAGACACGATCCAGCGGATAACGAAACTGACGTTCCATTAATACAGAGCCATCGTCGAATAGCGGCAGAATCACGACGGCGCCAGGATGCTTGATGTATTCACGCGTAGTCGGCTGACCATTTGGCAGACGCACTGTATCGCGCTGCACTTTCAGGAAGTGGCCATCGTAGGCCAGCGTACTGTCGATGCGAATTTCTTTCAGATGATTATCCATATTCCGGCTCCGATAACGCTCTAGACATGCGACAGATGGAAATAATGGAAAAGCGTTTTTCCTGACGCTCAGTGATGATGCTTGCGCATATAGCGCATGACAAAACCTGGATAGGCCAGCACGAGGAATAGACAACCTGTAATGGCATAAAATTCCCAGCCTTGCGGGAACACGCTACCGATACGCAACTCCAGCAAGTCGGCCACCAGGCCGACCGCCAGATACAGCAGGAACAATTCGATCAGGCGCAACCAGACCGGCTTGATCTGGCGTGAAAAAGGAATGACGGCGAACAGACGCTCATTGAAGAATGGCAGGTTGGCGCAAAAGAGCGCCAACAAAATCACAAACCAGCTTGCCAGCGACACATCCATTCAGTAAGCGCCTGTCATCGCCATCAGGACGCGAGCGTCTTGATGATGGCAGCCGCACAGGCTGTCATCAGCGGCCCGGGCACCAGGCCCAAGGCCAGCAATGCTGCGCCGTTGATACTCAGGGTCACGGTGACATCCTTGCTGGCAACGATCTTCGCCGTATCAGCCGGTTCATCGAAGTACATGACCTTGACCACGCGCAGATAGTAGAACGCACCGATCAGCGAGAACAGCACCGCCACCACTGCGAGCCAGATTTGTCCCGTGCTCAGAACCGCTTGCAAGACTGCCAGCTTGGCGTAGAAGCCGACGACTGGCGGCACGCCGGCCAGCGAAAACATCAGCAACAATGTAACGAAGGCAAACCATGGGCTGCGTTGATTCAAACCTTTAAAGTCGTCAATGTTGTCCGCTTCAAAACCGGCACGCGACAACAGCATGATGACGCCGAACATGCCCAGCGTAGTCAGTACATACGTAATGACATAGAACATTGCCGCGCCATAGCCGTTGGTGGTCGCACCATCCGCACCCGCCACTACGCCAGACAGCAGGCCGAGCAGAATGAAACCAACTTGCGAGATGGTCGAATAGGCCAGCATGCGTTTGATATTGGTTTGCATGATCGCGGTAATGTTGCCGATCGCCATTGACAGCACGGCAAGTATCGTCAGCATTTGCTGCCAATCGATAGCCAGCGCAGGCAAGGCTTCCACCAGCAGACGTATCGTGATGGCGAATGCAGCCAGCTTCGGCGCACCGCCCAGCATCAGCGTCACCGCAGTTGGCGCACCTTGATAAACGTCCGGCACCCACATATGGAATGGCACGGCGCCAAGCTTGAACGCCAGGCCGGCCACCACGAATACCAGACCGAAAATCAGTACCGGCTTGTTGACAGCGCCAGTTGCAATCACACGCGCAACTTCAGTCAAATCGAGCGAACCGGTCGCGCCGTACAACATCGAAATACCGTACAGCAGGAAGCCGGAAGCCAGTGCGCCGAGGACAAAGTATTTCATCGCTGCTTCAATTGCCACAGCATTGTCGCGACGGAAAGCAACCAGCGCATACAGCGACAGCGACATGATTTCGAGACCGAGATAAATGATCAGGAAGTTATTGGCCGACATCATCACCATCTGACCGAGGACGGTAAACAGCGACAGGATGTAGAACTCGCCGCCCAGACGGCCATTCACCATTTGACGATCTTCCAGATACTGGCGCGAATAGATGAGCGTCAGGCCGACCGCAATATACGTGCAGAACTTGAGCAGGTTCGACATTGGGTCCGAGACGAACATATTGCCGAAACTGTAGCTAGTCGCGCCCGCATTGAAATCGCTCAGGCTGAGTACTGCGCACACAACCAGAGTTGCGAGCGACAATATATAAGTCAGGTAGCGTTTCGCATCCGACAGAAACAAATCGATCAGCAGAATTGCACAAGTCGCAATTGCCAGGAAGATTTCAGGAATGACAGGTATCAGATTCAAATTATTCATTTTGTCGCAGTGTGTGTGCGTTCAGTTGCGCGGTTGCAGAACGTTAAGGAAGCTTCGAAATCGCGACATGCTTGAGCAAATCAGCGACCGAAGTCTGCATAACATCTGTGAAAGGCGCCGGATACAGACCCATAGCCAAAACAGCAATGGCGAGCAGCCCAAGCATCAGGAATTCACGCTTGTTGATATCTGTCAGTTCCGCCACGTGGTGATTGGCAATAGCGCCAAAAAGCACGCGCTTGGCCAGCCACAGTGAATACGCTGCACCCAGAATCAATGCGGTGGCTGCCAGCATGCCGATCCAGAAATTGTATTGGACCGCGCCCAGAATCACCATGAATTCGCCAACGAAACCCGAGGTTGCCGGCAAACCGGCATTACCCATCGAGAACAGCACGAAGAATGCAGCGAATTTAGGCATGGTGTTCACGACGCCGCCGTAGTCAGCGATATTACGTGTATGCATACGGTCGTACAACACACCGATACACAGGAACATCGCGCCCGACACAAAGCCGTGCGAAATCATTTGTGCGATACCGCCCTGCACTGCCATGTCGTTGAACATGAAGAAGCCCAGTGTGACGAAGCCCATGTGCGCAATCGAAGAATACGCCACCAGCTTTTTCATATCCTTTTGCACCAGCGCGACCAGACCGATATAGATCACGGCGATCAACGACAGCGTGATCATGAAGCTGGACAGGTAATGACTGGCATCCGGCGTGATCGGCAGCGAGAAACGCAGGAAGCCGTATGCGCCGAGTTTCAGCATGATCGCTGCCAACACGACGGAACCGCCGGTTGGCGCTTCCACGTGAGCATCCGGCAACCATGTGTGCACCGGCCACATCGGCACCTTGACGGCAAACGCCATCAGGAATGCCAGGAAGATCAGGATCTGCGCATCCATAGGCAGCGGCAAGGTATGCCATGCCAGAATGTCGAAACTGTGACCGGACTTGAAGTACAGGTACAGCAATGCGACCAGCATCAGCAGCGAGCCGAAGAAGGTGTAGAGGAAGAACTTGATCGATGCATAGACGCGATTTGCACCGCCCCACACGCCGATGATGATAAACATCGGAATCAGTGTCGATTCAAAGAACACATAGAACAGCAAGCCGTCGAGAGCACAGAACACGCCGATCATCAAACCGGACAGGATCAGGAATGCACCCATGTACTGGCCTACGCGCTTCTCGATCACTTCCCAGCCTGCGATCACGACGAAAATCGTGATGAAGGCAGTCAATACGACGAACCACATCGACAAACCATCGACGCCGAGCGAGTAGTTGATGTTGAAAATATCAATCCACTTGAATTTTTCAACGAACTGCATACCGTGCGCTGCGTTATCGAACTTCTGTATCAGCGGCAAGGTCACCAGGAAACTGACGATGGCACCGACCAGCGATACGCTGCGCGCAACGTTTGGATTGTCGTCACGACCGAAAGCTATCACGACGATACCGAACGCGATTGGCAACCAGATCGCGAGACTTAACAGGGGAAATGTTGACTGCATCATGTTTTTATTTGCTCTATTTCGCTAACTTATTGGGCGAACGATGGGAACGGCAAGAAATAAATCAGGAAACCCAGCACGCCGAGAATCATGACGAATGCGTAGTGATAAATGTAGCCGGTCTGCAGCGTACGAACGATACCTGAGAACCATCCCACCAGCTTCGCACTGCCGTTCACGATCAATCCATCGATCAGTGTCTTGTCGCCCACATTGGAAAAACCACCACCCAGTGCACGTGCACCGCGGGCAATGACGACTTCATTGAATTTATCCATGTAGTACTTGTTGTCGAGCAGCTTGTACACGGCATGGAAATTCTTGAAGAACCAGGCTGGAACGCGCGGATTGATCATGTAGCAGTAGTAAGCCGACACCACGCCAGCCAACGCCAGCCAGAACGGCGCCGTTTGCAGACCGTGGATCGCCATTGCCATTGCACCATGGAACATTTCACTCAGTTCTGCCATGCCGCCATGCTTCGGATCAACGGTAATCACGCCCTTGAAGAAATCGCCATGCAACATGGGTTCGATCGCAAAGTAGCCGATCACAACCGATGGTATCGCCAGCAGAATCAACGGCAGCGTCACCACCCAAGGCGACTCGTGCGGTTTTTGGCCGGGAGCCAGACCGTGATGCGCCGCATCGTCATGTTCGTCATCAGCGTGAGCATGATCGTCATGCGCATGATCAGCATGTGCCTTGCCGAAACGTTCTTCACCGTGGAATACCAGGAAGTACATGCGGAAGGAATAGAACGCAGTCACGAACACGCCAGCCAGTACTGCAAAGTTGGCAAAGCCTGCGCCAGTAATATGAGTCGCATGCACCGCTTCAATGATGCTGTCTTTCGAGTAGAAGCCCGAGAACAATGGTGTACCAATCAATGCCAGCGAACCCAGCAAGGAAGTAATCCATGTGATCTTCATGTACTTGCGCAGACCACCCATATTGCGGATGTCCTGATCATGATGCATGCCGATGATGACGGAACCTGCAGCAAGGAACAGCAGCGCCTTGAAGAATGCATGCGTCATCAAGTGGAACACGGCAACCGAGTAAGCCGATGCACCGAGTGCTACGGTCATGTAACCCAGTTGCGACAGCGTCGAATAAGCGACTACGCGTTTGATATCGTTTTGAATGATGCCCAGGAAGCCCATGAACAGCGCAGTAATCGAGCCGATGATCAGGATGAAGGACAAGGCCGTATCCGACAACTCGAACAGCGGCGACATGCGTGCCACCATGAAGATACCTGCCGTCACCATCGTCGCCGCGTGAATCAGTGCGGAAATCGGGGTTGGGCCTTCCATCGAATCAGGCAGCCAGACGTGCAGCGGGAACTGAGCCGATTTACCCATCGCACCGATGAACAGGCAAATGCAGGCTACCGTCAGCAGCATCCAGTCGGTACCCGGCAGAGTCAGCAGCGCCAACTCATCTTTCTTTGCGAAGACTTCAGCGTAATCCATGGAACCGGCATAAGCCAGCAACAAGCCAATACCCAGGATGAAACCGAAATCGCCGATACGGTTAACCAGGAAGGCTTTCATGTTCGCCACGACTGCGGTCGGTTTGGTGTACCAGAAACCGATCAGCAGGTAGGACACCAGACCCACAGCTTCCCAACCGAAAAACAGCTGCAGGAAGTTGTTGCTCATGACCAGCATCAGCATGGCAAACGTGAACAGGGAAATGTAGGAGAAGAAGCGGTTATAGCCTTCATCTTCTTCCATGTAACCTACCGTGTAAATATGCACCATCAGCGACACAAAGGTCACCACGCACATCATCATCGCGGTCAGACTGTCGATTAGAAAGCCGACTTCAAGTTTCAGTCCGGCGACCGTCATCCATGTATACAAACTGTCATTGAACGTGGCGCCGTCAAGAACCAGCGACATCGTGTGCAAGGACAGGATGAATGCGATCAACACGCCAAGTATCGTCACGGAATGCGACGCCTTGCGGCCGATTAAATTGCCAAAAAATTTGGTACCAAACAAACCAGCAATCAGTGATCCCGCAAGTGGTGCCAGCGGTACGATCAGAAGGAGGTGTGGGTTAAGTTGCCCCGCCATGATGATGAAACCTTATCGTTATTGTTCGGAATTAGCCTTTGAGACTGTCAAGATCTTCGACATTAATGGTGTCCAATGTACGGAACATGGAAACCAGAATGGCAAGACCGATTGCAGCTTCAGCGGCGGCTACCGTCAAAATGAAGAAAACAAAAACCTGGCCGGCGGCGTCACCAAGATAGTAGGAGAACGCGACGAAATTCATATTTACCGACAACAGCATCAATTCGATGGCCATCAATAAAACGATGATGTTTTTACGATTCAGAAAAATACCGACTATCGAGATCGCGAACAGGATCGCGCCGAGAATCAGGTAATGTACGAGCGATAACTCCACAACACTCCCCTTATTTTTGTTCTGCTGCAGGAGCAGCTGATTGATCGCCGTTGGCGCGTGTGGATTCCGCTTTCATCTTCACGATGCGCAGACGATCACCCGCCTTGACTCTGACCGCATCTCCAGGCGCAAAATACTTGGTATCTTTGCGCTTGCGCATCGTCAAAGCCACTGCCGCCACCATCGCTACCAGCAACAGCAATGCAGCGAGCTCGAATGCATACAGATACTGGGTATAAATCAGCTTGCCCAGCTCTTTTGTGTTGCCGATCATGGCCGCTGCTTCCGGCACGTGCGTATGCGCTTTCCAGAAACCGCGGAACAGAACGGCTGCCATTTCCAGCACAATCACAACACCGATGGTCGCTGCCAGCGGCAGATAACCCCAGAAGCCTTCACGCACATTGCTGAGCTTGATGTCGACCATCATGACAACGAACAGGAACAGCACCATCACTGCGCCGACATATACCAGCACCAGTACGATGGAAAGGAATTCCGCCTTGAGCAGCATCCACAATGCTGCAGCCGTACAGAACGACAGCACAAGGAACAATGCTGCATGTACCGGATTGGAATCGGTGACGACACGTATGGCAGCGAGGATCAGAATCACTGAAAACACGTAAAACAATACAGTTGTAAATTCCATAATCAACCAAAAAGTCAGCAAAAAGTCAGCGTAAAGGTAAGCCTAAAAACGCTGCTAATACTATTAATCAACGATAGGCCGCGTCGGCGGTGCGTGCAGCTGCAATTTCGGTTTCGTAGCGATCACCTACTGCCAGCAGCATTTCCTTGGTGTAGTACAGATCGCCGCGTTTCTCGCCGTGGTATTCGAAAATATGTGTTTCCACAATCGAATCGACCGGGCAGGATTCTTCGCAGAAGCCGCAGAAAATACATTTGGTCAAATCGATGTCGTACCGTGTAGTGCGACGGCTGCCGTCGTCACGCTGTTCCGATTCGATCGTGATCGCCATTGCAGGACACACTGCTTCACACAGTTTGCAGGCGATACAGCGCTCTTCACCGTTCGGATAACGACGCAGCGCATGCAAACCACGAAAACGCGGCGACTGCGGTGTCTTTTCTTCCGGGAACTGCACGGTAATCTTGCGCGAGAACATATAGCGTCCGGTCAGGGCCATGCCCTTGAGCATCTCGCGCAACATCAAACTACCGAAAAAATCCTTGATTGCTTCCATTTTGGCTTCCCTTTTTGCTCAGCCTTGCTGCATTAATGCCAGATATTCCACGGGGTTTTCATCCAGATCGCAACGATCAACAGATAAACCAAAGTCAATGGAATGAATACTTTCCAACCCAGGCGCATGATTTGATCGTAGCGATAGCGTGGGAACGATGCACGGAACCAGATAAACAGGGTCACGACAAACAGCGTCTTGATACCCAGCCAGATCCAGCCCGGAATCCAGGTGAATGGCATCGCATCAATCGGTGACGACCAGCCGCCCAGGAACATCAGCGTTGCCAGCATCGCAATCAAAATCATGTTTGCGTATTCAGCCAACATGAACATTGCAAATGACATGCCTGAATATTCAACCATGTGTCCGGCAACAATCTCTGACTCGCCTTCCACCACGTCGAATGGGTGACGGAACAATTCAGCTGTACCGGAAATGATGTAGATGACAAACATCGGCAGCAGCGGCAACCAGTTCCACGACAGGAAGGTCAGGCCCATGTCGGCACCACGACCGCTGGTTTGTTGCAGAACGATCTCCGACAGATTCAGGCTGCCCGACACCATCAATACAATCACCAGCACAAAGCCCATCGCGATTTCATATGAAATCATTTGCGCCGAGGCACGCATCGCACCGAGGAAGGCATATTTGGAGTTCGATGCCCAGCCTGCCACGATCACACCGTAGACTTCCAGCGAAGTAATCGCCATCACGAACAGCAAGCCTGCGTTGACGTTTGCCAATGCTGCTTCAGGTCCGAACGGAATTACCGACCACGCCGCCAACGCTGGCATGATGGTCATGATAGGAGCGATCAAGAACAGCGCCTTGCTCGATTTCGCCGGAACGACGATCTCTTTGAGCAATAGTTTGACGCCATCGGCGATCGGTTGCAGCAAACCTGCAGGGCCGGTGCGGTTAGGGCCATGACGCACATGCATCCAGCCGATGACTTTGCGTTCCCACAAAGTCAGATAAGCAACCGCGCCCATCAATGGCGCAACAACCGCAACGATTTTTACCAGAGTCCACACCAGCAACCAGTAATCGCCGAGGAAAGAGTTACCCGTTGCGTGGACGGATGCCAACAATTGATCCATTACGCTTTCTCCACGCTGATAGCACCAAACATCGCGCCCAAGCCTGCAGTCTCCTGACGTCCGGCAGCTACGCGCACCACATTCGCTGGCAATGTAGGAGCAATCGCTGCGACCAGCACTGCGCTACCCTCACCCTGCTTTACTTTGACTCGATCACCGGCAGCGACACCCAGCTTGCTCGCCAACTCGGACGACAACCATGCTTGTGGCACGGCGGCATCATTGGTTTCTTGCAACGCTGGCGCACGACGCACGATGGCATCGGTCGCATAAATCGATACATCGGCAACGCGTTCCAGCGACGATGTCGTTGCCGCCGCAGCAGCTTGCGGCGCCGTCTTGCCTAAATTATTCAGATGCGCCGTCAGATTTGCATCTGCCGGTGCACTCACACCGAGAATTTCGTTACGGATTGCTTCCGAAGTTTCGTACTCAAAACCCTGCAGACCGGTCAGATTGCCCAGTACGCGCAATACCTTCCAGGCCGGGCGTGTATCGCCCAGTGGCTTGACGGTGCCGTTGAAACTTTGTGCACGACCTTCGCAGTTGACAAAGGTGCCGGAAGTTTCCGAGAACGGTGCGATCGGCAGCAATACATCGGCGAAGTCTGCGCTGTGTTTGAATGGCGACATGACCACAACCATTTCAGCCTGCTCCAACGCGCGACGTGCAACTTGCGGGTTAAAGGTATCCAGCTCAGGCTCTGCGTTCAACAGCAAAAATGCCTTGCGCGGCTGAGCGAAAATCTGCGCCGCAGAAGCACCGTTCGCACCTGCCACATAGCCACCAACACTGTTTGCCGCTTCCGTCAGAAAGCCGAATTTTGCTTCGGTATTTTGTGCAATCCATTGCGCCGCAGCGTGCAGTTGGGCCGCTTGCGGATGTTGCAATACAGCGTTACCGAGCAATACTGCTTTTGGCTCGCCGGACAACAGGCTGGCCGCGATTTGCTTGGCTTCCACAGAAGCTTGAATGTTTTCAAAGCCCGCTGGTGCAGTCATGCCTTTAGCTTGCGCAACTGCTGCCACGACTTCAGACAACGCTGCCAGCCAATCGGATGGCGCCTTGATCATCTTGTTGGCAACCGGCATCAGCAGATCGTCATCCGTCGCATGCAGAATGCTGACGTTGGCACCTTGCTTGACTGCCTGACGCAAACGCGCTGCCAGCAAAGGATGATCTTTACGCAGGAAGGAACCGATGACGAATGCACGCTTCAAGCCCGCAAATTCATTGATCGACATACCCAGCCATGGCGTAATCGATGCATCCAGCGAAGCATCGGCCTGACGCAAGCGGAAATCAACATTGTTGGAACCCATGCCGCGCACGAGTTTGCCCAGCAAGGATAATTCTTCCAGCGTCGAATCCGGCGTGGCGAGAGCGGCAATCGCCTCGGCACCGTGTTCGTGCTTGATGTTGCGCAAACCATGCGCAACATATTCCAATGCGGTCTGCCAGTCGGTTTCCTGCCATTTGCCGTCTTGCTTGATCATCGGGCTGGTCAGACGCTCTTCGCTATTCAAACCTTCGTAGGAGAAACGATCCTTGTCCGAAATCCAGCATTCGTTGACGTCGTCGTTTTCCAGCGGCAGTACGCGCATGACTTTGCCGGCTTTCACTTGCACAACCAGGTTTGCACCCAGGCCGTCATGTGGACTCACCGATTTGCGACGCGACAATTCCCAGGTACGAGCGCTGTAACGGAACGGCTTCGATGTCAGTGCGCCAACCGGGCACAGATCGATCATGTTGCCGGACAATTCGGAATCGACAGTTTTGCCGACAAAAGAAGTAATCTCTGCGTGTTCGCCGCGACCCAGCATGCCGAATTCCATCACGCCGGCAACTTCCTGGCCGAAACGGACACAACGCGTACAGTGAATGCAACGGCTCATCTCTTGCATCGAAATCAGCGGGCCGACGTCTTTCGGTACGACCACACGCTTTTCTTCTGCGTAACGCGAAGTTGATTCGCCGTAGCCGACCGCCAGATCCTGCAATTGGCATTCGCCGCCCTGATCGCAGATCGGGCAATCGAGCGGATGATTAATCAACAGGAATTCCATCACGCCTTTTTGTGCCTGCACTGCCTTCTCGCTATGCGAGCGCACGATCATGCCGGGTGTGACCGGGGTCGCACAAGCCGGCAAAGGCTTGGGTGCTTTTTCAACCTCGACCAGACACATGCGGCAGTTCGCCGCGATGGATAATTTTTTGTGGTAACAGAAGTGCGGAATGTAGGTGCCGATTTTATTGGCAGCGTCCATCACCATGCTGCCGGCTTCCACTTCGACTTTTTTACCGTCTATTTCGATTTCAACCATGGCCATACTTTTTTGCCTTAGTGTTCTCAGTTACGTATTCAGCAAGCTGACTTAAACGTACGCAGGTACCAAGCAATGCTTATGCTCGATGTGATATTCAAATTCTTCGCGGAAATTCAGAATCATCGCGCGTACCGGCATCGCAGCTGCATCGCCCAGCGCGCAGATCGTGCGGCCCTGGATATTGTCAGCAATCGAATTCAGCATATCGAGATCTTCCGCCCGGCCCTGCCCGTTTTCGATACGGTGCACCATGCGATACAACCAACCGGTACCTTCACGGCACGGCGTGCACTGACCGCAGGACTCTTCAAAATAGAAGTAGGACAATCGTAATAGCGACTTGACCATGCAACGTGTTTCATCCATCACGATGACGGCGCCAGAACCCAGCATGGAGCCGGCCTTGGCGACCGAATCGTAATCCATATCCGTAGCCATCATGAGGTCGCCCTTGACGACCGGCACTGACGAGCCGCCAGGAATGACTGCCTTGAGCTTTTTGCCGCCGCGCACACCACCTGCCAGCTTCAGCAATTCGGCAAATGGGGTGCCGAGCGGAATTTCGTAATTGCCAGGATTCTCAACATCGCCGGACACCGAAAAGATTTTGGTGCCACCGTTGTTTGGCTTGCCCATTGCAGCATAAGCTTCAGCGCCCACCTGAAAAATGAAAGGCACCGCAGCAAAGGTCTCGGTATTGTTAATCGTGGTTGGCTTGCCGTACAGGCCATAGCTGGCAGGGAAAGGCGGCTTGAAGCGCGGCTGACCCTTTTTACCTTCGATCGACTCCAGCAAGGCGGTTTCTTCGCCGCAGATATACGCGCCATAACCATGGAATGCGTGCAACTGAAAGCTGTATGCTGAACCCAGGATACGATCACCGAGGAAACCTGCTGCACGCGCCTGTTCCAGCGCCTCTTCAAAACGTGCGTATTCGGCGAAAATTTCGCCATGAATATAGTTGTAACCGACGCTGACACCCATCGCATAAGCAGCAATGGCCATGCCTTCAATCACTGCATGCGGGTTGTAGCGCAGGATATCGCGATCCTTGAAAGTGCCTGGCTCGCCCTCATCAGAATTACAAATCAAATATTTTTGACCTTCGTAATTCTTCGGCATGAAGCTCCACTTCAAACCGCTTGGAAAACCAGCACCACCACGGCCGCGCAGTGTCGATGCCTTGATTTCAGCAATGACCTGATCAGACGTCATGCCTTCGCTCAGGATACGCTTCAGCGATGCGTAACCTCCGCGTTTGACATATTCTTCGAGACCCCAGTTATCACCGGTGAGGCCGGCCAAAATCAATGGCTTGATATGACGATTATGCAGACTGGTCATTTTTTCAATTCCTCTACCAGCGCATCGATCTTGTCATCCGACATGAAGCTGCACATGCGTTTGTTATTCACGATCATCACAGGCGCATCGCCGCAAGCGCCCATGCACTCGCCTTCGATCAGCGTGAACTGGCCGTCTACCGTCGTTTCACGATAGTCGATACCGAGTTTGTGTTTCAAATAGTGTGCGGCTCTCTCGCCGCCGGACAACAGGCAAGGCAAGTTGGTGCACACTGAAATCTTGTGCTTGCCGACCGGCTTAGTGTCATACATATTGTAGAAAGTCGCCACTTCCTGCACCGCGATCGCCGGCATGCCAAGGTAGTCGGCAACGTCCTGCATCACCTCCGGTGGCAACCAGCCGGTTTCATCCTGCGCAATGGCGAGTGCCGCCATAACGGCAGACTGTTTCTGATCTGCTGGGAATTTGGCGATCTCGCGATCGATTTTTTTATACGCTTGCTCTGATAACAGCATGTCTATGCCTCAAATATTGAGCCGCGATTAGCGGTCAATCTCACCAAACACAATATCTTGCGTGCCGATGATGGTTACTGCATCGGCAATCATGTGACCCTTGGCCATTTCATCCAGACCCTGCAGATGCGGGAAGCCTGGCGCACGAATCTTCATCCGATACGGTTTATTCGCGCCATCCGAAATCAGATAAACACCGAACTCGCCTTTTGGATGTTCCACTGCGGCATATGCCTCACCCACCGGTACGTGGAAACCCTCGGTAAACAGTTTGAAGTGATGGATCAAATCTTCCATGTTCGACTTCATGTCTACACGTGATGGCGGCGCAACCTTGTGGTTGTCCGTCATGACAGAACCGGGATTATTGCGCAGCCACTCAATGCATTGCTTGATGATGCGATTCGATTGACGCATCTCTTCAACGCGCACCAGATAACGATCGTAACAATCGCCGTTGGTACCGACTGGAATATCGAAATCCAGCAAGTCGTACACTTCGTACGGCTGCTTTTTACGCAGATCCCATTCAATGCCCGAACCGCGCAACATAGGCCCGGTAAAGCCCATTGCCATGGCGCGCTCCGGCGTCACCACGCCAATGCCAACCAGGCGCTGTTTCCAGATACGGTTATCGGTCAGCAGGGTTTCGTATTCATCGACGTAAGTCGGGAAACGATTGGTAAAGTCTTCAATGAAATCGAGCAGGGAACCCTGACGGTTCTCATTCAATTTATTAATTGCTTTGGCGTTACGAATAATCGATGCCTGATGTTGCGGCATTGCATCCGGCAAATCACGATAAACACCGCCCGGACGATAGTAGGCAGCGTGCATACGCGCGCCGGAAACCGCTTCGTAACAGTCCATCAAATCTTCACGTTCACGGAATGCGTACAGGAACACGCCCATTGCGCCAACGTCCAGCGCATGTGCGCCCAGCCACATCAGGTGATTCAGGATGCGCGTGATTTCATCGAACATGACGCGGATGTACTGTGCACGCAAAGGCACTTCGAGATTGAGCATTTTCTCAATCGACATCACATACGCATGCTCATTACACATCATCGACACATAGTCGAGGCGATCCATGTACGGCACCGATTGCAGATAGGTCTTTTGTTCGGCGAGCTTCTCGGTCGCGCGATGCAACAAACCGATATGCGGATCGGCACGTTGAATCACTTCGCCATCCAGCTCCAGAACCAGGCGCAACACACCGTGCGCGGCAGGATGCTGAGGACCGAAGTTAAGGGTGTAGTTCTTGATCTCAGCCATTATTTCATCCCGTATTGTTCTTCACGGATCACACGCGGCACGTTTTCGCGCGGATCGATCGTGACGGGTTGGTAAATTACCCGTTTTTGCTCAGGGTCGTAACGCATTTCAACGTAACCGGAGACTGGGAAATCCTTGCGGAATGGATGACCGATAAAACCATAGTCGGTCAAAATGCGACGCAAATCGCTGTGGCCTTCAAACAGGATGCCGAAAAAGTCGAACGCTTCACGTTCGTACCAGTTGGCAGCCGGCCAGATTTCCATCATCGATGCCACCACCGGCATCTCATCGTCCGAAGCGAATACGCGCACACGTACACGCCAGTTATGCGTAATCGACAGCAGATGCGATACCACAGCAAAACGCTGCCCATCCCAGGTGCCATCGCCATAAGTCGAGTAATCAACACCGCACAAATCAATCAATTCTTCGAAGCGCAAATCGGCATGATCACGCAGTACGCGCATGGCGGATGCATAATCTCTCGAATTTACTACGATGGTGATTTCACCCAACGCAAGCGTCAGAGTTTGGAGTTGATCGCCGAGCGCATTGCGCAAGGCCGATTCGAGGAGTTCAAGTTTGATCGTCATAATTAACTAGGCAGCCTCTTAGCGAGCGATCGTATTGGTACGACGGATCTTGTTTTGCAATTGCATGATCCCGTACAACAACGCTTCGGCAGTTGGGGGACAACCCGGAACATATACATCCACTGGCACGATACGATCGCAGCCGCGCACCACCGAGTAGGAGTAGTGATAGTAACCACCACCGTTGGCGCAGGAACCCATCGAGATCACCCAACGCGGCTCTGCCATCTGATCGTAGACCTTGCGCAACGCCGGCGCCATTTTATTGCACAGTGTGCCGGCGACTATCATCACGTCGGACTGACGCGGCGAAGGACGGAACACTACGCCAAATCGATCCATGTCGTAACGCGAAGCGCCGGCATGCATCATCTCTACCGCGCAACATGCGAGACCAAAGGTCATCGGCCACATCGAACCGGTACGAGTCCAGTTAATCAGCTTGTCGGCTGTCGTAGTAACGAAGCCTTCGTTCAATACGCCTTCAATTGCCATGACTTACTCCCAATCCAGCGCGCCTTTTTTCCATTCGAACACCAGACCGATAGTCAGCACTCCAAGGAAAATCATCATTGACCAAAATCCGAGCATCCCTACTTCGCGCATCGCTACCGCCCAAGGAACTAGGAAGGCCACTTCGAGGTCGAACAGGATAAATAAAATTGCGACGAGGTAATAACGCACATCAAACTTCATGCGCGCATCTTCAAAGGCTTCAAAGCCGCATTCGTAAGGAGAGAGTTTTTGTGCGTCTGGCTTGTGCGGGCCGAGGATACGCCCCAAGACTTGAGGCACGACACCAACACCAATGCCAACCAGAATAAAAAGCAGAACAGGGAAGTAAGTTTCGAGGTTCACGATTCGCAGCAGTAAGTTATACGGTTAATTGACGCGCAAAAAATCCGTTGAATTAAGCGACTATCTGTCGATAAAAAGCCAGCTCAGGCACTCCCTTGCTGGCCTTGTTTTTGTTTGGTGCCGACGGCGAGACTCGAACTCGCACAGCTTTCGCCACTACCCCCTCAAGATAGCGTGTCTACCAATTTCACCACGTCGGCATTAGCCTTACATTCTAACCCGCTTCAAGACATTTGCTCAATCTACAATTGCATCAAAACATGATAAAACAGGCACTTTTACACTCTTAAATGCACTAAATACGTATTAATACTTAGTCATTTTGGAATCTGATTTGCATGCTCTTTTTCAGATGACGATGCAGGCGCAGCAGGCTGTACATTGGCAGGTGCACCCGGCACTTCTGCAGACTTGGTTTCCGCACCAGGAACAGCAGACACCGGCAAATTTTCCATCACGCCGGCACTGGTTTGTGCAGGCTTATTGCTGATGAATGCGAGACCCAATGTCGCAGCAAAGAAAATAGCTGCTGCAACGCCGGTAAACTTCGACAGGAAGTTCGATGATCCGGTAGCACCGAACAAACTTCCCGAGGCGCCCGAACCAAAGGATGCGCCCATATCGGCGCCCTTGCCATGTTGTAGCAATACGAGTCCGATAATCGTCAATGCAGACAGCACTTGAACAACGACGATGATGGTATGCAAACTATTCATTTAATTTCCAGTTTTAGGTAATTCGTAATAAAGCCAGCGACCTATGCCGCGCGGATAATCGCCAGAAAATCCGTCGCCTTCAATGCCGCTCCACCAATCAGGCCGCCATCGATATCCGGCATGGCGAGCAACTCTTTGGCGTTATCCGGCTTCATGCTGCCACCGTACAAAATTCTCACTTCCGTTGCAGCTTGCGCATTCTTTGCATGCAAGCGCTTGCGCAACATGACATGGACTTCCTGCGCCATCTCCGGCGTCGCCGTCTTGCCGGTTCCAATTGCCCAAACCGGCTCGTACGCCACTACTATTTTCGCCAGATCATTCTCTGCAATCGATGACAATACCGCATCGATTTGTCGACCTACGACTTCATCGGTCTGCCCTGCTTCGCGCTGTTCCAGCGTCTCACCAACACAGACGATAGGCATCAGGCCGGCATTCAAGGCGCGCACTGTTTTTTGCGCTACCAGCTCATTCGACTCGCCGAAATATGCACGTCGTTCGGAGTGACCGACGATCACATAACGACAGGCAAATTCCAGCAGCATCGCAGCTGACACTTCACCGGTATAGGCACCGGCATCGTGACTCGACACATCCTGCCCACCTAATGCGATCGCGCTATCCGACAACAATGACATGCACTGAGCAAGATAAGGTGCAGGAACGCATACTGCTGCATCACATGCGGGATGGCCAAACTCGGCTTTGATCTCTGCCAGCAAAAGAGCATTGGCAGCAAGACTGCCATTCATTTTCCAGTTGCCTGCGACGAGTTTGCGGCGCATATGAAATCCAAGATTCTAATAACCCGCTATTCTAGCTTGTTGCAGCAAGCATGGTCAAACTAGATGCTTGACCCAGGTCAATAAAAAACCGCTCAATGCATGCGCAATGAGCGGTTTTTGTTTTTACCTTCAGGCAAGCCTGATTCAGGCTGATTACTCTTGCGGCGCCGCTTCCGGATTTTCTTCTGCGAGCGCTGCCTTCATCGACAATTTCAAACGACCACGGTCATCTGTTTCCAGAACCTTAACGCGCACTTGCTGGCCTTCTTTCAGGTAATCAGCAACTGCATTGACGCGTTCGTTGGCAATCTGGCTGATGTGCAACAAACCATCTTTGCCTGGCATGACTTGAACAATCGCGCCGAAATCCAGCAATTTCAGAACGGTACCTTCGTAGACCTTGCCGACTTCAACAGAAGCGGTCAGTTCTTCGATGCGACGTTTGGCTTCCTGGCCAGCAGCTGCGTCGACGGAAGCGATGGTGACAACACCTTCATCGCTGATATCGATTTGAGTGCCGGTTTCTTCGGTCAAGGCGCGAATCACTGCGCCGCCCTTGCCGATCACGTCACGGATTTTTTCCGGATTGATTTTGACGGTGATCAGGCGTGGTGCGAAGTCGGACAATTCGCCAGTCGTGCCGCTAGGCACTGCTTTTTCCATTTCGCCGAGGATATGGATACGGCCTTCTTTAGCTTGCGCCAAAGCGACTTGCATGATTTCCTTGGTGATACCCTGGATTTTGATGTCCATTTGCAAAGCGGTAATACCGTTTGCGGTACCAGCCACTTTAAAGTCCATGTCGCCGAGGTGATCTTCGTCGCCGAGGATGTCGCTCAAGACTGCAAACTTGCCGCCGTCCTTGATCAGACCCATGGCGATACCAGCCACATGCGCTTGCATAGGCACGCCAGCGTCCATCAGTGCCAGGCAGCCGCCGCAGACCGAAGCCATCGACGACGAACCGTTGGATTCGGTAATTTCCGAAACCAGGCGCACCGAGTAGCTGAAATCTTCAGGCGCAGGCAAGGCTGCAATCAGCGCGCGTTTCGCCAAACGGCCGTGACCGATTTCGCGACGCTTTGGTGTACCGACACGACCGGTTTCGCCAGTTGCGAACGGCGGCATGTTGTAGTGCAACATGAAGCGATCCGAGTACTCGCCCATCAATGCATCGATTTTTTGTTCGTCGCGTGCGGTGCCCAAAGTTGCGATCACCAATGCCTGCGTTTCGCCACGGGTGAACAATGCCGAACCGTGGGTACGCGGCAAGACGCCGGTACGGATCGTGATTGGACGCACGGTGCGTGTGTCACGACCATCGATACGCGGTTCGCCATCAAGGATTTGCGAACGAACGATTTTTGCTTCCAGATCGAACAGGATGTTGCCGACTTCGGACGAGTCCGGCGCAGCGCCGCCGACCGAAGTAGCTTCTGCAGCAACTTCAGCATTTACTTCTGCAAATGCATCTTTCAGCTTGGCAGTACGTGCCTGCTTGTCTTTGGTTTGATACGCTGCACGCAATTTTGCTTCTGCAAAGTGCGCTACGCGTGCGATCAAGGCTTCGTTCTTTGCTGGAGGCGCCCACTGCACTTCAGGCTTGCCGCCGTCACGTACCAGATCATGGATCGCATCGATGACTGCTTTCATCTGATCGTGGCCGAAAACAACCGCGCCCAGCATGACTTCTTCCGACAATTGTTGCGCTTCCGACTCAACCATCAACACTGCAGTTTCGGTACCGGCAACAACCAGATCCATTTGCGATGTTTTCAGTTGCGATGAAGTCGGGTTCAATACGTATTGACCATCGATATAACCGACGCGAGCAGCACCCAGCGGGCCTGCAAATGGAATGCCGGAAACCGACAATGCAGCCGATGCGCCGATCATTGCAGCGATGTCCGGATCAATCTCAGGATTGACCGACATCACGTGAATGATGATCTGCACTTCATTCAAATAACCTTCCGGGAACAGCGGACGAATCGGGCGATCGATCAGGCGCGATGTCAGTGTTTCTTTTTCGGAAGGACGGCCTTCACGCTTGAAGAAGCCGCCTGGAATACGACCAGCAGCGTAGGTTTTTTCTACATAATCAACGGTCAGCGGGAAAAAATCCTGACCTGGTTTTGCATCCTTGCGAGCGACAACCGTTGCGAGTACGACCGTATCTTCGATCGAGACGAGTACGGCACCGGAAGCTTGACGAGCGATTTCGCCGGTTTCAAGCGTGACCGTATGTTGACCATACTGGAAAGTTTTAGTGACTTTATTAAACACGGGTGTTCCTTTCTAATTTTACCGACAGATTTTCAGGTGCTGTCGTTCACCTCACCACAAACGACACAACAAATCAGGCGTCGCTTTTATTGCTTACCTACCGAGAGTTACTGGGTACTTCATTGCGAACAACAAACTTCAAAAAGACAAAATGCCCGCATCAGAGAACTGACGCAGGCATTTTTCTATGCAAGCCGGATAAAATAACGCAAACGGATTACTTGCGCAGGCCGAGCTTTGCGATCAGATCACGATAGCGCGTTGCGTCCTTGTTTTTCAAGTAAGACAGCAGGCTTTTGCGACGATTGACCATCATGATCAAACCGCGACGGGAATGGTGATCTTTCGAGTGTGCTTTGAAGTGACCGTTGAGGTCGTTGATACGTGCGGTCAACAGAGCGACTTGCACTTCTGGTGATCCGGTATCGTTTGCGCCACGTGCGTTATCTGCAACGATGGCAGCTTTGCTTGTTTTTTCGAGAGACATGATTGAATTACCTTTCACATGCGATGCACAGAGTTCTCACCCCACACACCGTGAACAACGATTAATAAAACAGGTCAAATTGACCAGCCCCGGAGTATAACGGAAAACTCAAGCGGCTCAAACACTTGGCGGCACTTATTTTAAGGCAACCGAAATGAACTATGTTCAAAAAGCAATATTGAGCGGATTAGCCCTGCTGCTCACTGCCTGCGCTGTTCTCATGCCCTCTCCAGTTCAGGTCGGCGAGACCGAGGCCCAAGTCATTGCCAAACGCGGGCAGCCGACTGCGCGCATTCCCGACGTGAACGGCTATCTGCTGGAATACACGCGCAATCCCTGGGGACAGGCCACCGATATGGCGCGTTTCGACCGTGATGGCAGGCTGGTTTCATACGAGCAAGTGCTGACAACGGAGAAATTCGCCACCATCAAACCAGGCGTATCGACCAAAACCGACGTGTTGCGCACCGTAGGCCATCCTTCGGAAACATCTTATTTGCCACGCCTGCAACTGGAAGTGTGGACCTATCCCTACAAGGAAGCTGGCGTGTGGAACTCGATGATGCATGTTCACTTCAACAACAATGGCATCGTCAACAAGATGGAAAACGGGCCGGATCTGCGCTTCAATCGCGATGGCAAATTCGGTTTTGGCGGCTGGTGAAAGTAAAACCGCTTGTGATTGCTTTAGTTGCCTGGCATCAGACCTCCCTGATGCTGGATCGCGCATAAAACCTCAAGCGCTTATTTTGTGCAGTGCAGTCCCTTTATGCAAAGCAATGTGATCTGTTTTGACACTCTGGATTTCATATTGCGGCTCCGCTACGCTGGCGTGATGCGTATAGCCCTTATAAATCACTTCCTTCGTATGCACCTTGATGATTTTTCCCGAGACGCGTCCCGCTTCCGAATTCCAGCTCACGTGATCACCGACTTTAAATCCATGTGTCATGACGCAATTCCTTCCGAATTGACAGGCAACGCTTCTGTATCAATTGGTGGATAAGTAATTTGCCTTCCTTCCACATGTGCAAACGCGGTAAGCACATGCGGCCTGCGCTCCTTTGGCCCGATAATGTCTTCCACCCGCACGCCCCGCACCAGCAAGGCATCACCGATCATCGAGCGATGACAGCGCCACGGCACCGCTTCGGCACACATCAATACACAGCGTTCGGTACGTGCCAGATTCGCAATCCAGTCAACACCATCGGAAAATTCCGTTGATTGCATGTAATCCGCATACCCCCTGAACGAGAGATTGCGCCAGCCGGCATTGGGAGAATCACGGCGCGCGTGACGCAAACCGCCGAGATTGGGAAGATGAGTATAGGTAATGCCCACCTCCTTTAATGACACAGGCAGGACATCCCGATTGAATTGCGGATTATGGCGCGAACGCGGCACCGTTCTCACATCAAGCACGTGAACGATGTCATTGCTTTTCAGTAGAGCCAGAAAAATTTCCAGCGAACGGTTGGAATGACCGATCGTACAAATCAGCGGCTCTATCGGTGCAGGATCGTGACTCATAACATCGGCACTCATCATGAAAATCCTTATGCACCTTGCGGCAGCACGAAAAGGAAGAAGATGATTATTTTTCCTGCTGCCTGCGTATCACTGCAAGCCTGGAATACTCACCCTCGCCCACACGAAACAGCTCTCATTCAAAACGAATGCCATCAATACATGACGACCGACAAACGAACGTCCATACGTATAGGGATCTATATAGTGTAGCGATAAGGGATGTGCCGCGCTGGCGACGACCGATTCCGGTGCGCACGTAGCCGGAATCCGGCAGGCAGGAGAATTTACAAGAGCTCGGCTGTGATTGTGGAAATGACGGAATCCGTTTCCAGATCGTATTACCGGGTGCAAGAACAAACTTTTCAGACAAAGCAAAAGGGGCTACGTCTTTTGAACGTAACCCCTTGTATATGCTGGTGCGGCTGGCAGGAATCGAACCCACTACCCCTTGGTTCGTAGGTAAGAGTTAATATGTTTTTTAACGTCCGATGAGATCCAAGAAATATATTTTTATCCTTTTTATTCAATTAGTTACATAACTTTGTGTCCAAAGACGTTTGTTGACGTGCAGCACAATCCATGTAAAACTTCTTACCAATTTCTTACCAACATTTCCGGTTAGATAACAATAAGAGGTAGCAATGGCCACGCAAAAACTAACCGCAACTGCAATTGAAAAGTACAAGCCGACAAAAAGTGACGAAACGAAATCAGACGGTAACGGGTTATCACTTCGGTTTCGTAAGGGCCAGTCGGGGAGCATTTCGCGTAGCTGGATGTATGCCTACAAGGTAGGTACTAAATCGGTTTATATGGTGCTGGGCGATTACGACGCCAGCTTGCCGGAATTTGAAACGACACTATATAAACTAGAAGCCAATGCGCGACTGACGCTTGCGACTGCGCGGCGCATTGCTGTCGAATTGACCGACTGGCGAAAAAATAGCATCGATCCAAAAGAGTTTGTACAAAACGAGATTATCCGACTTGCCACCGAAAAGCAGGAAAGAGAAGCAGCAGCGGAGGCGATCAAGCTGCAACTGGAAGCCGAAAATCTAACCACTCAAGACCTGTTCGACGAATGGATTATCACCACCGACCGCAAAGACAAAGGCGCAGAGCTGCGGCGCTTGTTTGCGCGTGACGTATTGCCTAAAGTCGGCGCCAAGGCGCTTAAATCGCTTACAGAAAAGGATATGCGCAGCATCCTTGACGGCGTAGTCAATCGAGGTTCCGATCGCATGGCCGTCATGCTTCTGTCAGACCTGAAGCAAATGTTCCGCTGGGCCGAAAAGCGCAGACCATGGAAAAAACTCATCGACGATAACCCGGTCGAACACCTGGAAGCAAAGCGCATCACGTCTGAAGACTACGACGGAGCCGAGCGCACCCGCACTCTATCCGCTGACGAAATTAAAGACCTGTCAGAAAAATTACCAAAAGCTAGCTTACTAAAGCGCACGGAAATTTGCATGTGGATCATGCTGTCCTGCTGCTGTCGTATAGGCGAGGTCATCAAGGCCCGGTGGGAGCATATCGACATGGAGAATGGCGTGTGGACAATCCCGAAAGAGAACGCCAAAAACAAGATGGCGCACACCATCTACCTGTCGACATTCACCCTTCCCCACTTTCGCGAACTGAAGCAACTAGCTGACAAAAGCGCGTGGTGCTTTCCGCGTGACGACGATGAAACCCACGTTTGTATCAAGTCCACGACGAAGCAGGTACGTGACCGCCAAAAGCCCCCGGGTGCCAAGCCAATGTCGAACCGCAGCCAGAAAGCCGATGCGCTTATTCTATCCGGTGGGGATTGGGTTCCGCATGACCTTCGCAGGACCGGCGCGACCATGATGCAAAGCTTGGGAGTGGTGCCTGACGTTATCGAACGCTGCCTAAATCATGTCGAACCGAACAAACTGCGCAGAACGTACCAGACCTACGACTATGCAGCTGAAAAACAAGAGGCATGGCAGCTGCTGGGCGACCGCCTGTCATTGATTCTGAAACCTGCAGATAACGTCATCCTCATGCGGAAGGCTTAGATTTTAACCGTCTCGACGGCACCAGGAAGCGGCGACAAGGATGAGGAACATCCAAACCACCTCACCACAATTACTACTAACAAGAAAGACTTCCGGATAATTTCCCTGCATCAGATCGGCTGCTAGGAAACAGTGCGATCACTAAATCTGGTCATATGAGAACTTGCAGGACACGAGTTTCCTTGTTGCTTGATATTCTTCACCAGAGTACTGGTGACGACCCCGTTTCGAAATCAGGTACAAGTTCTTCCTTGCACGTGATCCGATGACATATAGATAGTAGTTTCATCGCACTTTCTTGGCCGTTCGGGTCATTAAAGTGCGGCACCATGTCTTCCAACAAAGCATAGGTGATCACTGCATCAAACTCCACCCCCTTCACGCCGTGGATTGTTGAAATAGATATGCCTGTCCGGCTCTGAAATACCTTTCTAAACGTCTTGATATCCCCAATGAATTGGCTGCCCTCGCTCTTCAGCCGCTCAATTCTAGCTTGCGAACTACCGAAGAACGCTGTGTAATGCTCTTGAGGCAGCGGAAAAATGAAAAAATGATTTTCTTCCTGTTGCAATTCAGCATATCCCCCCGCTCCCTCGGAACAGCTTTATACAAAACGCTTGCATTCAATACATTACGAGCCGATTAAACAGACGCCTGCACGTCAACGCATTTATATTTTGTAGCGACAAGGGCTGTGCCATGTTGGCGACGACTTATTTCGGTGTGCACGCATTTGATATCTACATTTTTTATATCATGGATAACAAATTTGCAGCGTAAGCTCACCTACTAGGAGATAAGTATGAAGTCCCTTGAGTTAGCCGTTCCGCCACCCATTATCATGCTCGTAACCGCCTTGATCATGTGGCTGCCTTCCGTCTTTCTACCTGGGCTCACCCTGCTCGCGCTCAGCAGCGTCACAGCGGCGCTGATCACCGGCCTATTGGGCCTCGGCGTCAGCATGGCGGGAATCCTAGCCTTCAAACACGCACACACTACACCCAATCCAAGAAAACCCGGCTCTGCATCAACATTGGTTACGTCCGGCGTCTATAGTTTTACCCGCAATCCGATGTACCTGGGGATACTGATGATGTTGATCGCTTGGGCGCTATTCCTAGGCAATGCATTGTCGCTACTGTTTGCTTTCGCCTTTGCGCTTTACATCCATCACTATCAAATCCGGCCCGAAGAACGATTTCTTCAGGAAAAATTCGGTACCGACTTTGCGTCATACAAGGCGAAGGTCCGGACGTGGATATAGTCTCGTGTACGGCATTCACTTTTGTTATTGAAAACGATAAAAGCGACAGCGCGAACAGACCTTAGCTGCCCGTCAAATGCTCTTAAATGCGTAAACTGTCCTGCCCGCTATATACGCCTCCTCTACAGAAGTCGAGTCCCGAGCAAGTACCTTATTGCGATGAGGGTGGCGACCAAACGCAGCAATAACCTGCCTCACGTCATCGGCTTGCTTTTTTACCAGCGACTGGCAAATAAACCGCGGCGGCGTCGGCGATTCTGTAAGGATATCCTGGCGTAGCCGGATAAGCAGTTCAATACGATCTGAGCCTTCGTAGTGGCCTAGCGGCAAACAAAAAACAATCTTGTGCCACGGTCTGCTTAGAGCGGCATAGTGACCGTTCGCAATGCCATCCAGACCAGCAACAGCGCAGCATCATCCTGTACATATGCGCGATCCGTGCCACGCCAGATAGAACGTGAAAACTGATCGAGCACGATGATAAGAGCAAGTCTACTGTGACGGTCGGACACCCAGTAAGCAAGATCACCTTAGGCAGCTTTTGCAGTGAGATCGGGGAACCGGGCCATGATCACGCTATCCGTAAAGCGTGATTTCTTCACTGCAAAACCTCCTTAATTTATTTCGAGAAAATTCTACCTTTTTAGACCGCTTTTTTATGGGGGGATTCCCCTTTCTTGAGCGTGTAAATCTGATATCGTTCTTCTTGGCTGAGGTGTGTGTAGCTCATGTGCAATTTCGACTAGCCGGTCAAAAAATCATTGATGCTACCGCATCGCACCCACCTGACATGCTTGGTTCATAAATTGCACTTCATACTAGAATTCGCCGATTTTTACTAAGTGGGAAAAACATTTTTAAATTGGCAGGTTTCGCTTTATGAATTGGTAAAGAAGATAATGACAAGCACAATGAAAAAAACGGCAACGATGTAGATTATTCCCTACGCTGGCACCACCCACGCGCGATCAGAAAACTAAATTCCTAGGGGCAAACATGATCAAAAATGACCTTACTATTGCCGGGCTGCTATCTGCTTCGGCATCGACTACCCAAACGTCAACACCACTACCACCGACCATCGTTTATTCAGAAGTACATTATCAAGACTATAAATTCAAAAACGGTCAAACGCTGAATAATCTAAGGCTACATTACGCCACCATGGGCACGCCCCTTTGCAATACAGTTGGCGAGATTGACAACGCGGTTCTTGTATTACATTGGACAGCAAACAGTAGCGCCCAAGTTCTCACTTCTGAGTATCAGGAAACGCTATTTGCAGCAGGTAAACCACTCGATGCAAATAAATACTTCCTGATATTTCCAGACAATATTGGACATGGGAAATCGAGCAAGCCAAGTGATGGATTGCATGCACACTTTCCACAATACGGGTACGAAGATATTGTAGAAATTCAGCACAGGCTCATTACCGAGACGCTGGGTATTCGCCAACTGCACGCTATTCTAGGGATGTCCATGGGCGGAATGAACGCATGGCAATGGGCAGTTAAATATCCTGATGCGGTCCAGGGCATTATGCCCGTCGTTACATTTCCTAAAGCAATCACAGGACGTAACTTATTGTGGCGCACCATCGTTATCAGCGGAATAAGAAACGATCCTAGTTGGAACGGTGGTAATTACACAAAACAGCCAGATAATTTCCAATATGGTTATCTTCTTCTGAGAATGATGATCGATAGTGTTCCGCGCATTCAAACTCTGGTGCCAGATCCGAACAGTGCGGAAAAATGGATTGAATCAGTCAAGAAAGAAAGCACTTCTGCAGATGCGAATAATGTGCTGTATGCATTGGAATCGTCTCGTGACTACAATCCAGAACCCGGACTAAACACAATCAAAGCAAAAGTGTTTGCCCTCAATGTTGACGATGACGAGTTCAATCCTAATGCGTTACAGATCCTACAAAATATGATCAAGCAAGTACCCAATGGAAGTTATCACATCCAAAAAAGTACTGGCACTTCACCAGGCCATCTCATCATTACAAGACCGAGTCTATGGAGCAATCATGTAAGGACATTCATGGAAAGCCTTGAACAAATCTGATGATTAAATAATCGAGGTTGCGAGCACAAAAAACTTCGGGTGGGCGGATTCAACCGGTCGTAGCATCATTAAATTGTTGAACAAAATTTAGATGTAGTAGTTCAAAGTCTTGTTTAACGTTGCTAGGCCACCGGAAATTTTGAAATATAAATGGAAAAAGCCCGTAGTTACACGGGATTTTAGGTTTTTAGTGCCGTTCCACGCATGAAACTAGTAGGCCCCAAATCATTCCTGGCACGTAATCTGTGTCATGCCAAATGCCCAATGTGAGCAACGTCATTCTTAGAACAAGCTTTAAACTGACGTCACCTCAGCCTCCACCACCCAGAGCTTGGTACAAAGCGGCGCTATCGACGAGGCGTTGTGCCTGAGCCGCAATCAGGTTAGTTCGATTCTGTTGCGCCTGCTGTTGCGCAACGAGCAACTGGATATAGCTGACAGCGCCCAGTGCATATTGTCTTTGCATGGATTCCAGAGAACCCTGTGCTGCGATATCGGCGCTTGCCAGTGCCGCCAGCGTCTGCGCATCGTTATCCAGTGCCTGCAATACGTCCGCCACATTACGTAAAGCTTCGAGTACGACACTTTGGTAATTTGCTGCCGCTGCATCGAATGCGGCCAATGAAGCACGTTTTTCGGCGGATAGTCCGGGAGTGAAGAGCGGTTGGGTCAATTGCCCGATGAAACTCCATACTGCAGAGCCCCCACCAAACACTGCGCCAGTGCTCAATGCCTGCGAACCAAGGCTGGCGCTGATGTTGAGTTGCGGGTATAGCCTGGCGACCGCAACGCCATATTCTGCGTTGGCGGCAGATAACAAGGCTTCTGCGGCCTGAATGTCAGGGCGGCGGCGCACCAGTTCAGACGGCAAAACCAGCGGCAATTGAACAGGAAGCGTTAATTCTTCCAGATTGAAAGTGGGCAAACCTCCCGCTCCCGGCATCTGACCAGCGAGTACGGCCAGCAGATGTTCATTCTGCTGGCGTTGCTTGCGCAGCAAGGGAAGTCCGGCGCGCGTCTGTTCCACCTGGGTTTGCATCGCCAGTACATCGTCTGGCGCAGCCTGACCAAGGCGCACAAGCTCTCGGGTGAGATGCAATTGTTCATCCTGAGCGCGAAGGATGGCCTCCGTGGACTGGATTTGCCCGGTGAGCCTGGCCTGGGTGATGACAGTGGTAACAATATTCGCTGCCAGGGTCAGACGCGCACCCTCCAGTTGGTAGCGCTGATACTCGGCGCGGGCGAGCAAGGCTTCCATGGCACGCCAGTTGCCGCCAGCCAGATCAAGCTGGTAATGCACACCGACACTGGCGTTGTACAGATTGAATTCCCGCGCATCGCCAGTCTGTCCCAAGAGGCTGGGATTCAGACGTTGGCGCTGAGCGCCGATGCCCGCATCAAGCTGTGGATAAAGCGTCGATCCTGCCTGCGCTGAATAAATTTCCTGCGCCTGTCGCAAAGTGGCCCTGGCAGCAGCCAGTGTTGGGCTGGCTTGAAAAGCCTGCGCAATCAATGCATCGAGTCTGGATGAGCCCAGGCTTTGCCACCATTGCGCACTCACGCTCGAACCAGGGGTAAAGTGCTGCGCCTCTCCCAGGGAAGACATGGGTGCGGATACCGTTTGCATGGGCAAGGATGTCGCTGTGTAGCCAGTGACATCGGGAGCCGCCGCCGGCCGTTTGAAATCAGGCCCGGCGGTACAGCCGGCCAACAATCCGGCAAGAAGCAATGCCGTGAATAAGCACACGGCATTGCATCCGGCTTTCATGCAATGAACGCCAAGGCGGCTCGTCACCTCAACTCTGCCCATAGCAATACTCCGCGAACAGCTGATGCACAATCTGAGGCAGGCCGGGCAACTGTTTTTCAGTAGCGCGCACAGCATTCGGATGACCTTCATGATTCGCTTAGTCCGGTTTGCGCATCGTACAAGTGCTGAACCCGAGCAAGCGATAAGCGGGGCATCGACCAGCGATGCCCGTGATCAGAGGAATGACCCCGATCAGTCCAAACCAGCGCAGGGAACCATCGAGAAAAAAGACAAGGCTGAACAGTGCAAGCGCGATGATGATACGGACGATGCGATCGGTCTGGCCGACATTGGTATGCATGATGAATCTCCTTGCGTTGAAAAACGTGCTTAATGCACGTGGGTGATGGCTTTCCATCCCGGATGATTGAAATAGCGCGGATAGGCATCGAGTACCTCAAGCATCTGTGTCAAACCATTCGCTGCCTTGGGATTGGCTTTGACCACCGTGGCGGCAGCCGACAAACGCTCGAGCAGGATATGCAGATTGGCATCAGCCTTAGGTTCAAGGCGGCAATGCTGAACCATGAAGGCAATACCGTCTTCGATAGCATTAGCCAGGGTTTTAGCCTGGGCAGCATTCAGGCCTCTCTGCGCACCAGCCTGCCTGGCCTTGGCTACCGCAGCGCGGATACGCTCCATGCCCTCACGCAGCGGCGCATCGGTGGCCCAAAGTCGACCATGATCGAGTTCAAGCTGCACCATTCCATGCTCTGCGTGGCCGTGATCATGGGATTGCTGCGCCTGCGCCGGAGCGAAAATGACCAGGCAGGCGGTCAGGATCAAATAACCTGTTTTTCGGTTGAAAGATTGGATCATCGGAAGTTCTCCTGTGTGGGTAAAAAGGGATGGCATCAAGTTATTTTTCATGCGAATTCCCGTCCCTCGCCGGCTTCTTCATGTGTCACGCCATCACGGATGTGGTAAATACGCTTGAAAGTGGGAATGATTTTTTCATCGTGGGTGACGACAATGATGGCGGCCTCGAACTTGCGGGCCATGTCATTGAGGATGCGGATTACAGTCATGGCGCGCGCGCTGTCGAGTGGCGCGGTGGGTTCATCGGCAAGAATCACCGGAGGCCGGTTGACCAGGCCGCGCGCGATGGAAATCCGCTGCTGCTCTCCACCGGACAGCTCGGACGGCATGGCACGAGCGCGATGCTGCACATCCAGCGCCGTGAGCAATTCCAGTGCCTTCATGCGTGCTTCATCATTGGGTATGCCAGCCAGCATGGGAAGTAGCGCCACATTATCGGTAGCATCCAGAAATGGGATCAGGTACGGCGCCTGAAAGACGAAACCGATTTTGTCCCGCCGCAAGGCGCGCAGGTCACGCACCTTCCAGCCGTTGTCATAAATCACGTCGTCGTCCAGTATCATGCGACCGGCGGTGGGATCGATCACTGCGCCCAGACATTTGAGCAGCGTGCTCTTGCCTGAACCTGAAGGACCGATCAAGCCAACCACCTCGCCTGGTGCGACGTGCATGTTCACATCCTTCAGGGCATAAACGGCAGTATCGCCCTGTCCATAGCGTTTGCTCAAGCCTTCGATACGGATGCCTTTTCTGCTCATCTGATCACCCTATCGCTTCTGCCGGATCGACCTTGAGCGCCATGCGAATGGCGACCATGCTGGCAAGAACACAAATCACCAGCATGGCGAAAAAACCGACCACGGAATCCATGGGCGTGAGCAGTACATATTTAGGAAAAAACGGAGCAGAAAAAGTAGCTGTGATCTTGCCAACCACGAAACCAATCACGCCCAAAGCAAGCGCTTGCTGCATGATCATCGCGGCGATGGTTCGGTTGCGCGTGCCGATCAGCTTCAACACCGCGATCTCGCGGATTTTATCCATCGTCAGCGAATAGATAATGAAGGCAACGATGGCTGCGCTGACGATAGCCAGGATCACCAGAAACATGCCGATCTGTCTGGCCGAAGTAGCGATCAGCTTGCCGACCAGAATACCTTCCATCTGCGCTCTGGTATAGACCGTCAAACGCTTCCAGCGCCGAATGGATTCGGCCACCTCGTCCGGCGCATGGCCAGGTTGCAGCGTGACCAATACCGCATTGACAAATGCATTCGTACTCTGTGAAGCAATGACGGCATCCAGCAAACCCGGAACAGCGGGACGATTGAAGGCTGGGTTGCTTGCAGTGCGTCGCCGGCTTTGCCAGACGGCATCGTTGTCCTTGAGGAACTGTGCTTCCTGGGCATCCTTGAGTGGTATGAATACCATTGGATCACCGCTGGATGACACCATGCGCCGCGTCAGCCCGACGACGGTGTAATGATTGCGACGAATGGCAAGACGATCTCCCAGTTTGAAGCCGGTCGCGATGTCGGTCACCGCTTCATAATGACCTCGCGTGATCTGGCGTCCAGCGACCAGATAGGGCGGCCATCCGGGCGTCGTTCCCAACGCACCCGGTGCGATGCCAACCACCATGGTGCGCACATCGCTCTCGTCCTTGCGTACCTGCATGGTCAGGTAGGTCACGTTCGCCGCCTGGGCGACGCCCGGCATGACGAGGATGGCACGATACACGTCATCGTTGAGACTGGAAGACTCCGCATAGGGGCCTAAAGTATCCTTTTGCACCACCCAAAGATCAGCGCCACTATTGTCGAGCAGCGCCTTGCCGTCTTCCACCATGCCCCGATACACTCCGGCCATGACCAGCGTGACGCCGATCAGCAGACCCAGACCAATGCCGGTGAAAACGAATTTTTCCCATGTATGGAGAATGTCGCGACCAGCCAGGCTGATCATCGTGCGACTCCCGGAATGGCGTCAACCACGTAGATGCGGCTGCGCGCCGTCAGTGTCTTTTCGCTATACGTCACAACCTGGTCACCGCTCTTGAGCCCTTCACGTACCTGTACATCACCATCGAGGTCGGAAGCACCGAGCTTGAGCGGGGAGAAGCGCAGATCGCCCTCCACGATTTTCCACACACCCACTTTATTGCCTTCCCGCCGGACGGCAGCATTGGGAATCACAGGAGCGGCAGGAAGCGTCTGCAAGCCAATCGTGACCTCCGCCAGTTCACCCAGCGGTGGCAGAGGCTCCGGTCTGCTGTCGAAGATCACCTTGGCGAGCACCTCCTCGGTTACCGCATCTGCCTTGGGTTCCATGCGCAGTACGCGCCCCTTCAACGCCTGACCACCACGCGAACGCAAGACGATATGGGCAGGCAATTTCCCAGCCAGTCCCGATGCGCTGATCTGGTCAAAGCGCACATTGATCCACAAATTCTCGGGATCGATCACTTCCACCACTGCCTGGCCGGCAACGATGGTGGTGCCGGGATCTGCATCGCGCATGACGACCACGCCATCGACCGGTGCGATCAGACGCAAATTGTTTCTCTGCGCAACCAGCGCCTCACGGTCGAAACGTGCTCGGGAGATATCTTCCCGAGCAGCAGATAAAACGGCATCGGCGATCCGCAGTTCCTGCTGCTTCGTAGTGACGATTTCCTCACTGGTCGAGCGCACCGCAAACAATTGTTCATAGCGACGCGCCTGAGTGTGTGCGTAGACTTGCCGTGCCTCTGCTTCACGCAAAACCGCTTCGCCACGTTTGAATACCGATTCCTGTGCACGCACCCGGTCATCAAGATCAACCGGATCCATTTCCCCAAATACCTGCCCAGCCTTGACCTGATCGCCCACATGCACATCCAGACGTTTGACACGTCCGGCAAATGTGGGGCCGATCTTGTAGGTGTAACGCGCCTCCACCGTACCGATGCCGAACAGCGCTGGCGTGACCGCTTGCGATTCCACTGTCATGACCGTTACGGCGACCGGCGCCAGCGGGCCGGAGCGAAAACCAACGTAAATGAAGAGGACCAGCAGAGGGACGATAACCGCCAGCAGTGCCAGAGTGCGACCTTGCAATGGCAGACGTTTCATTACGCGCTCCCGATACCACGCCGGTAAATCGCAAAGACTCGCGGCGCATCGCGGCGGATGCTGGCAACGTCGCCAGCCAGCAGCGACTGCATCACCAATCCTTGAATAGTGCCGATGAAGAGGGTGGCGGCTGCCTCGGAATCGAGCGTAACATCCAGCTCGCCCTGCGCCTTACCCTCCTCAATCAAGCGGTGCAGACGCTCACCATAATGCCGGATGAGCGTCTGCACCATGCGTTTGGGCGCCGTCTCTCCCGCGCGTTGCAACTCGCCGAACAGCATCCGTGGCACCCCGGGATGCTCAGCCACAAAATCAATATGCGTCATAAAAATTGCCTCCAGCGCGGCAATCGGGGACGTAACGCCCTGTGCGGCCTGGTCCACTCGTGAAAGCAAGCGTTCTGCTACCCATGCCATGACGGCTTGCAAAATGGCTTCCTTGTTCGGGAAGTGGCGAAATAACGCACCCTGAGTCAGCCCCATGCGCTTGGCAATGGCGGAAGTAGTGATGTCGTTCGGATTTTGTTCAGCTGCCAGTTCGACCACCACCTCGACAGTGACCGCTCGCCGCTCGTCGGCAGGTAGATGTTTGGCTTTGGCATGGTCATTCATTGTTTTCACTCATCAAAGTAAGTAATCTATTACTATCTTACCTGATTGTGATCACTATACAAGAGGATAACTACGCAACATAACGAGCACTACCATGAGTAACAGGCTCACGGCCACAAATGACAAGCAGGAATTTTATGCTCCGGCCTCTGCCTGCAGAGCCTTGGCAAGAACGATGAGAAAATATTTGTGTAGTCATTGTTTGCGAGATAGCAGCGAAATTTTTGATGTGTATTACTTCCAAACACCGACCAGAAATATTTACAATCTTGATGGAGAGTAACGAAGCGACCAATAATTATTAAAAAATTAGCAACTACATGTATCAAGCATCCGAGGATGCTTACAAGGCGATTTTTTAAAGCTGAAAAAGCACGTGCCGTTCAGACAGAAACGGGAAAATCCACGGCCACAACCGGCCGGGAAAACAAATAGCCCTGGGCGTAATCGCAACCAGCGGCCCTCAGCAAATCACGCTGCTGCGCGCTTTCCACGCCCTCCGCGATGACCTTGATACCGAGCTTGTGCGCCATCACGATCATGGCTTCGCACAACGCGAGGTCGGAAGATTCTGGCACCAGGTTACGCACGAAGGATTGATCGATCTTCAGATAGTCGATGTTGAATTTCTTCAGGTAGGAGAGCGACGAATAGCCAGTGCCAAAATCATCGATCGAGACCGCGATACCGGCTTCGCGAAACGCCAGCAGGGTGTCGGTAACGACGCTACCGGCATCCAGCAGCAAGCCTTCGGTAATTTCGATCACGATGCCGTCGCCCGCCAGCCCAAGCTCCTGTAGCCACGCCAGCCAGTCGTCCGGACGGATACCGTCGCGCCGGAACTGCACCGCCGAGGTATTAATGCTGACCTGAAATTGCGTGCCGAGCAAGGTGCGCCACTGCACCGCCTGTTGCGCTGCCGTCCGGAACACCCAATCGCCAAGCGCATTGATCATGCCGGTTTCCTCGGCCACCGGAATGAATTCGGCGGGATTGACCATGCCGCGCTCGGGATGCTGCCAGCGGATTAGCGCTTCCGCCTTGTCGATAGCGCCGGTCGCCAAATTCACGATCGGCTGGTAGTGCAAGCAGAATTGGGCGCTGGCCAGCGCCAGGCGCAAATCGCGCGCCAACCGGCACCGACTTTGGGCGACTTCCTGCATCGAGCGGACGAAATAACTGAATCGGTTGCGGCCGCTATCCTTGGCTGCGTACATCGCTTGGTCAGCATTCTTGAGTAATTCTTCCGGCGTACCGGCATCTTCTGGATAAAAAGTAATACCGATGCTGGCCGACACATACAACTCTTCTCCCGCCAGCAGGTAAGGCTCAGCCAACGCCTGCAAGATTTTGCGCGCAATATTTTCGACCACGCTGATTTCACTCAACTCCGCCAGGATCAGAGTGAACTCATCGCCGCCTAGGCGTGCCACCATATCCGAACCGCGTACACAGCTGCGCAGACGTTGGGCCGTCTGTTTCAGCAACTCATCGCCGATCACGTGCCCCAGCGTATCGTTGACTCCCTTGAAATTATCGAGATCGAGAAATATCAACGCTAACGGCAGTGCGACGCGTTGCGATTTCTGAATTTCCTGCTTTAGCCGGTTGTGGAACATCATTCGGTTAGGCAGGCCGGTCAGGAAGTCGAAATTCGCCTGCTCCCAGATCAACGACTCATTTTGCTTCTGGTCTGTAACGTCGGAAAACAGGGCGATGCGTCGGTACACCGTACCGTCTTCATTGAAGGACGTATTAATAACCAGACGCTCGGCATACAGTTCACCGTTCTTGCGACGGTTCCACAATTCACCCTGCCATTTGCCGGTGGTATTGATGGCATGCCACATCGTCTGGTAGAACGCCTGATCCTGTTTGCCAGAACTAAGAATTTTGATGTTTAAGCCAATTGCTTCCATCGCCGGATAACCGGTGATTTCGGTGAACGCCGGATTGACCGTGACGATAGTACCGTGCGCATCGGTGACCATCATCGCCTCGCTGGTGTTCTGGTAGACCAGCGCCGCCAGTTGCCCTTCTCTTTCAGTTTCCTTGCGACGACTGATATCGAGCATGACACCGATCGTGACGTCATGGCCGTCGATCTGCATTTTGGAGCCGAAGACTTCGACTTCGAACTGGCTGCCGTCCTTGCGACAGGCCTGGCGTTCGTAGTGCACCTCCCGCAACTCGCCATCTAATCGGCTTCGGATACTTTCGCGTACCACTTGCCGATCATCGCTGGTCACGATATCGAAGATGCCGACCGAGGCCATCATTTCAGTCGGCTCATAGCCGAACATGGCGGCCATCTTGGCGTTGGCAAAATGAAAATGCTCGTCCTTGACGATGTAGACGCCGACCCCTGAGTTTTCCGCCAACTGGCGAAACATGGTTTCCGCCCGCACAAGGCTTTGTCGCTCCTGCTCAACGTGGTCCAGCAAATCGCCGATGCGCTGCGCCGAGTGGTTGAAAGCCGCCGACAATTGACCGATTTCATCGAACGATTGAAAGCGGCTACGCACTTGGTAATTCCCTACCGCCAGCGCGCCGCAATATGCCGACAAGTCCTGCAAGGGACGGACGATGTTGCGGCGGATGGCGACAAATATAGCCGCCAGTATCAATATATCCAACACTAGCAAGGCATAGAGTTTCAACAAGCCGCGCTGCTGCACTTTCTGAGTTTCAGTCACAATGAAGCTGATCAGGTTTTCAGTGCTAGCCAGGACGATGGCGGCGTCTCGCGCCAGCCCTGCGAATTCGGATTGACCTGCAGCAGGCTGGCCGAACGGCGCCAACTTTGCCAGCATGTCTTCGATGGCACCACGGTAAGCAACCCACTCGCCGCGCACCTTATGCAGCCGGCTCTGATGCTGGATGTCCAGTTGCGGAATGTTGTAACCGAATACGCTGCCGCCCTGCCGCAACGCCATCAGCGCCGCTTCGAAGTCGCGGATATCATCAGACACCGCCTGTTTGCCCGACTGCCGCGGGCTCAGCGACAGATTGAGCGTTTCAAATGCAATTTTCTGGCTCAGCATGCGCAGCTTGCCGGATACGTTTAACGTCGCGGCAACGTCATTCAAATCACTCAGCATATGCTTGACGACGACGATATTGGCCGTCGCCACCATCAGCACCAACACGAATATCCAGCCGGTTTTGCGGCTGATACTGGACCGAAAAAATGAATCGGGCGCGTCTGAAAAAGATAATTGTTTAACGGATTCGTGGTTCATATGCTGGCTTGAGATGACTGCTGAGCGACTCAAACGTCGCCGGCCTGATGCTTAAAATTGTTCCCAGTCGCTGTCCGCTGTCACGCTTACCTGCCTAGCTTGTGGCGGGTTGAGCGAACTGTCTTTCAGCACCGACGACCGCTGCACTCCCCGCTTCGCCTCGACCCGCGCGAGTACTAGCCGCGGCGCTTTAACGACTGAAACAGCGCCTAAACTAACAACATTGGAGCCATTGGCAATATCGGCGACACCGGACAGCTTGAAGATGCTCACCACCTGCGCCAAGTTACTCGCCTGGTCTTGCAACGCTTCGGCCGCCGCCGCCGCTTCTTCCACCAGTGCCGCATTTTGTTGGGTCACGGTATCCATTTCGGTCACAGCCTGGTTGATCTGTTCGATGCCTGCAGTCTGTTCCCGGCTTGCCATATCGATCTCTCCCATGATGTCGGTCACACGCCGGACACTGTCCACCACCTCACCCATCGTGACGCCGGCCTGTTCCACCAGGGTATTACCGATCCCGACTTTCTCCACCGAGTCGTCAATCAGAATTTTTATTTCGCGTGCGGCGGCGGCGCTGCGTTGCGCCAGATTGCGCACTTCAGCTGCGACCACAGCGAAGCCACGCCCCTGCTCGCCAGCGCGAGCGGCCTCCACCGCCGCATTCAGCGCCAGAATATTGGTCTGAAACGCGATGCCGTCGATGACGCCGATGATATCGACAATTTTTCTGGAGGATGCATTGATCGAACCCATTGTATCGACCACCTGCGCCACTACCGTGCCGCCTTTTTGCGCAATTTCGGCAGCCGACACTACCAGTTGGTTGGCTTGGCGCGCATTGTCGGAATTTTGCTTGACGGTCGAAGTTAGCTCCTCCATCGACGAAGCGGTTTCTTCAAGCGAGCTGGCTTGCTCTTCAGTGCGCGACGACAGGTCGATATTGCCAGCCGCAATCTGACCCGATGCGGTGGCGATGGTATCGGTGCCGCTACGCACTTGGCGCACGATGCCGGACAAGCTGTCGCGCATGGTCTTGATCGCAAATAGCAGGCTGGTGTGATCGCTACTCTTGGTTTCAATTTCGACCGCAAGGTCGCCAGCGGCAATCTGTTGCGTGATCGCCATTGCGTAATCGGGCTCGCCGCCAAGCTGGCTCAGCAACCGGCGGGTGATCAGGAATCCGGAAAGTAGGCCGATCGCCAGAGCCATCCCGCCCAGCACCAGCATCAACAGCCGGGCGGCATCGATGTTGCTATGAATCTCGATGCCTCCTTCGGTCACCAGCTTGCTCTGCAACTCGCGCAAGGCGGTGATCGGTGCCTGCAAGGCATCCAGTGCCGGCAAAGTTTCTGCATTCATTAGGGCAACAGCTTCCTCACGCTGATTCTGCTCCAGCATGATTCTGACCCGGTTAAAGGAAGCCACAAACTTGCCGCGTACCTCTTTGATCGTCGCCAGCAATGTTTTCGCCTCGGGCAGGTACACCAGCGTTTCCAGGCTTGTCAGCGCCTCGTCCACCCTTTTTCGGTTCACCTCGATCTGCTGGTAAATCCGAGTCACTCGCTCCGAGTCGGCCACTAGGAACAATTCCAGGGTGCCACGCGCATTGGCGCGCGTGGCGCCATCGACAAGATTGATCGCCTCTAACTTGGCCCAGTCCTTGTCGATGATGCGGCTGCTCAGCCCACCCACTTGATTGAAACGCCACAAGCCGACTGCGACCAGCGCCACTATCAATAACAGTACCAGGCCGAAACCCAGCGTCAAACGCGTTCCGACCTTCATACTCGCCTTGCTCATTGTGACTCCTCCATCGTAAATGATCGGCCCACGCTTCAAACGTTATCAGAATGAAAAATGTTGACTTAATACAAGTCGAGTATCGAATATTTGCGGCCCACTCAATAGTCGGCAGATTCTGCAATTTACAGGCGAATATCCCGACAAAAAAAGCAGGAAATCCTTACTTGCTGGCGGAGCTGCTACGGGCAACGGGCGTTGCAGGAGGGATGTTGTCCATCAGTTGATGGCGGAAGGCAAACAACACCAGGTCGGCATTGTTGTTGATGTGTAGTTTTTTCATCAGCCGCATCTTGTGGGTGCTGACAGTTTTGGCACTCAAATGTAATTGTAGTGCAATCGAAGTGATCGGCTGGCCAGTAGCGATCATGCGCAGCACCAGCAACTCGCGTTTGGTCAGCACCTCGTGCGGCTGCGGTTCATGCAGCCCGGAATCGAATACTGCCGCATCGACTAGCGCCGGATCAATGAAGCGACCGCCGGCGGCCAACTTACGAATCGCCTCCACCAACATCAGCATATCGCTCGACTTGCTGATGTAGCCAGCCGCGCCGGCTGCCAGCGCGCGACGCACAATCTGGCCTTCATCGTGCATCGACAAAATCAAAATCGGCAACGCAGGCTGTACGGCATGCAGGCGTTCGATCAATTCCATGCCAGTCAAGCCTGGCATGTTGATATCGAGCAGCAGCACATCGAATTCACGACTACCGAGCAGCTCCAGAGCTTGTGCACCGTTCGCGGCTTCGGCCACCACCACCATGTCACCAGCAGCTTCAATGAGGTGAGACAGACCGCTGCGAATCAGCGCGTGGTCATCGACAATCAGGATCTGGATCATGCCTGGCTCGTGCTCCCGGCTGTCTCGGCTCGCTCCAGCTCGACCTTGATGCATGTGCCGCTGCCAGAATGGCTCTCGATACGCAGCACACTACCTAAGCCCACGGCCCGCTCGCGCATGCTCTGCAAACCAAAACCGGCACCGTCGCGCTTAGCTGCAACATCAAAACCGCAACCGTCGTCTCGCACAGAAAGCCGCAGGCTGACACCTTGCTGGCTTAGTGAAATCAGCACCGTATTAGCATTGGCGTGGCGCGCTATATTGGTCAACGCCTCTTGTACGATACGGAATAATCCGGTGGCGGTGGCATCGTCCAGCGCGATGTCGCCGCTAGGCGCATCGACACTGCACAGGATTGACGAACGCTGGCTGAAATCGGCGGCCAGCCATTCGAGCGCGGCCAGCAAGCCAAGATCCAGCGCCGCCGGCCGCACGCTGGTCGCCAGATGGCGTACCGCGTGGATGGTCTTTTCCAGCAGCACCGCCATCTCGCCGGTTTTGGCGCGCAGCTCTGGATTGTCATTGCCGAAACGCAAATCCAGCCAGGCGACGTGCATGGCCTGCGCAGTTAGCAACTGCCCCAGTTCATCGTGCATTTCGCGCGCCACACGTCGCTTGTCCTGCTCGATCCGCAGTGCGCATTCCTGCCGCATGGCGCCGGCTCGCCCCAGCATTTGCGCCAGCTCCACCAGGAATTCCATCACCGCTGGCATGCGCTCACGCGGGATCACGGCGATTTTTTCGATCGACTCTAGGTAGCTTGCCTCATCAAAACCAAACTGCGCGGCTTGCGCCCGAAAACGCGCCAGATCCGGCTTCGCGTGCAGGATTTGGCCGGTGAAGATGGTCGCCATGTGCGCACCATTGATATTGACCGGGGTCGCATATTCGAATAACCCATTCAGGCATTCATAGCCGACATAGGTGGCGCAACCGAGGTGGTTGAAAATATATTGATCGCTAATCTGGCAATTCTTGCATGACTCGGGATAGACGCGATGGAACTCGGTACAGGCGTCTTCCCAGCCGGCACCCGTCAACACCCTACCTTGCAGATCGAGCAACGCATGATTGATGCCAGTGGCTCGAAACAGGGCGTCCATCACATTTTGCAACGCGGGAAGATCGATAAGCTCTGCGATATTGTGCTTCATGGCTTGCAACATCCAGTGGTGCCGAGGTCGAAATTGAACCAGGACGCTCCCTTTCGGGTAAGCGGCGGATTTTAAATCCGCTGTGTCTGTCAATTTCGCCACTCAGGCTAAGCGCAATTTTAACTAACCGTATTCCGACGACCGTACCGACAAGGTGGTATATCCAATCGCATAGAAGTCTCGCACCTTAACATGCGTGGGATGAAGGTATCAACGATCTTGTGTACTTCCTGATCGTGCAGACGATTCTTGGGATCATTTTTGATTTTCGGACCAGGAGAAAACGCGTAGAAGCGCTATGAAATTGGCCTGCCCAGCAGGAGTCAAACCCGCGATCCTCAGTTTAGAAGACTATCGTATATTTCTATATGTACTGTGGCTTTTAGGCCCAATTACAGTCCGCAATTCGCAATAGTCGGCATGCGGGAGAGCCAATATTGACGTGGGTATGCATGACGTTGCGGACTGAAATTTTAATCGCCCTGAATGTATAACGAAGGGATTTAGGAGCGGCTCATCCTCCAAGTGCGTGGGAAAGACGCGGCCGCGTGACGACGACGAAACCCACGTTTGCATCAAGTCTACGACGAAGCAGATACGCGACCGCCAAAAGCCGCCGGGTAGCAAGCCAATGTCGAACCGTAGCAAGAAAGCCGATGCGCTTATTTTAGCTGGAGTTGCGCCGGTGGGTCTACGGCGGAGAAAGAGTTTTGCCGGGACTCGTGACTCGTCGAGTAGCAGAAGTACTGCTCTTCGCTTCTGCGGCTGTCGACTGAGATATCTTAGCTGATGACTCCGGGATGTATCTTGAGTTCACTGCATTCGACTCGAAAATATGGCGTATGTCATATCGGTAGGATAACGAAAAAAACGTTTGACCTTCGGGACTTATCCGGAAGTACCTCCACACACCCTAAAAAGTTGGCACACAACCTTTTAGGGCTACTTACATGAAACTACTTAGCCTTCTGAAGGATCCATGTTCTCGAAAATGGATGAGATCTATGAATGATTTTTGACGTGCAGCGATTAATCAGTCAAGGCTTCAATCATGCGCCAAATCCCAAATCAGATGCGCATCGACTAGCAGCCCAAAATAACCTTTTAGGGCCGTAAGCTGCGCCTGCAGTGCATTGTTGCTTGCTGCCGTTGCCTGCCGGTTTGACAGCAACATCGCTTGCAACTCCGCTTCACCGAGCGTGTAAGCACGGTGCATCAAGGCGGCATTTTCCTGCATCGCACTGGCACCTTCGTTGGCGATTTGCAGACTTTCGTAGGCTCCGTCAGCGGTGGCGATCGCACTTGCAACTTCGGTTTCTAGCAGGCGCTTCTTCATCTCTATTTCCTGATATGAAACGCCTAATGCAGCAGCTGCCTTTGCGCTGCGCAAATTGCGGGCACCACCGGGGATAGGGATGCTGATCATGATGCCGGAAATGCGCTCCCGCCCACCTACTTCGGAAGCAGTGAATACTCCCAGCGTCGGATCTGGCGTCTTCTCTGCACGCGCCCGTTCTGCGTGTGCTTGAGCCATCCGCATTTGCGCTTGTGCTCCTTTCAATACGTCACTTTCAGCAAGGATGCGTTCACGCATGGATGCGGCATTGTCTGCTATCGGCAATGGTGTTGGCAAAGGTAGGAGCTGGCGTTTGATTCCAGGAAAACGTGTGGACAGACGCAACCAGGTGGTGGTGGCCTGCGTTTTCACGTCATTGTTCAAACGTTTTTGCTCCGACAGTTCAGCGCGGGCAATGCTCAAATCCAGTTTCGAAGCATCGCCAGCACGGATACGCTTTTCTACAGCGCCAAGGCTGGCTTGCATCGATAGCAGATTTTTTTCAGCCAGCTCGCGTGCACGTTCTGCCGCCAGCCAATCCAGCCACATCGTCATCAAGTCTCGCGCGGCTTCATGCAGCGCCTCTCCATAGCGAGCTTGCGACTCTTCCACCGTTGCCGTACCGAGATTGCGATCGGCCGCAGCTTTACCAGGAAGACGGAGGGTTTGTTCTATGCTGACATGCCATTCGTTGTAGCGGGGACCGCTTTCCAGCCTGCGCTGCTGTCCGGTAGCACGGGTGGTCCATTCATAGGGTGATTTATCGAGGATGCCGGCCTCGTTAAGAGCAACATCCAGGCCACCGCGTGCGGCGGCAACGCCAGGGTCTTGCTCCAGAAGAGGACGAGCAATTTCAGTGGGTAAAAACCCTGCCGGGTTGAGCGGTTCGAGCGCCAATGCGATGCCGGAGACGCTCAACAGGCTGATGAAAAGGAATCTGATCATCATGCGATTTCTCCCGATTCAATAACCGGTCCAGTCCAATAGCGCATGCCCGTTCCGGAAAATTGCTGCCGTATGCTATCGAGCAACGATGCCTGATCCGTGGCGGCGATAATGACCTTCACTTCGGCGGCCAGGGAACGGCCCATTACCTGTTCGCTTGGACTGAGATCGACACCGGTCAAACCGCGTGCGGTGACGGGCCGGCTCGTAAAAACCGTCGTGCTGGGCGACATCAGCAGCAGATCGAGCAACTGCTCTTCAATGGTCGGCGGGCACAGCAGAGTTAAGCAGATTTTAGACATGGGAAACCTCTTGCTTGGGAAACGCAAAGCGTAAATAAAGTATGGGTAACAGCATCAGCGTCAGCACCGTCACGGTGATCAGGCCGCCGATCACGACGATAGCCAGAGGCCGCTGTATCTCGGAACCCGGCCCTGTCGCGAACAGCAGTGGAATCAAGCCGAAGGCGGTAATGGAGGCCGTCATCAAGACGGGGCGCAAACGCCGCTTCGATCCCTGGACAACAACTTCACTCAGCGTCATCCCTTCGTTGTGCAGTTGATTAAAGTAGCTGACGAGTACAACGCCATTGAGTACCGCAATGCCGAGTAGCGCGATGAAGCCGACCGAGGCCGGGACCGACAGGTATTCCCCGGTTATCCACAGCGCAACGATGCCGCCGACCAGTGCAAAGGGAATATTGCTGAGGATCAGCAGCGCCTGGCGCGCCGAACCGAAAGTCGAGAACAGCAGAATGAAGATGAGCCCGAGCGCTATCGGCACGACCACCGCCAGACGCGCTGCGGCACGCTGCTGATTCTCGAATTGGCCACCCCAGGTAATGCTGTAACCGGAAGACAAAGGTAATTTTGCGGCAACCAGCGTCTTGGCCTCTTCGACAAAACCGACCAGGTCGCGCCCGCCGACATTGGCAATCACCACGCTGTAGCGGCTACCCATCTCGCGATCGATCTTGACCGGGCCTTCGGCACGTTCCAGCTTGGCGACACTGGACAATGGAATCGTGCTGCCTTCGACAGTGGTAATACGCATCGCACCAAACTCGGCCGGCGACATGCGTACTGCTTCGGTGCCGCGCAATACGATAGGCGTACGTCGGTTGCCTTCGATGACGATGCCGGCGCGTTGTCCTTCGATTTGCGTACGCAGCGCATCCTGTATTTCCTCTACGCTCAAACCAAGGCGGCCGGCCTGCAGGCGATCTACCGTCACTCGCAGGTATTGCATGCCATTGTTCTGGACCGTGTAGACATCCTGGTTGCCGCGCACGGTCTTGAGCAAACCTTCAACCTGGCTTGCGTACTCATTAAGTTTTGCAAGCTCCGGGCCGAAAATCTTGATGGCGAGATCGCCACGTACACCGATCACCATTTCCGATACGCGCATCTCGATCGGCTGCGTGAAGCTGTATGTGATGCCCGGCATAGGGTCGAGCACCTTACGCATTTCATCCATCAGCGCTTCCTTGCTCTTCATGCGCCATTCGCCTTGCGGTTTCAGCACCAAAAACGTATCAGTCTGGTTGAGCCCCATAGGATCGAGGCCGATTTCATCAGAACCGGCGCGTGCGATCACTCCTGTTATTTCAGGCACCGCTTGCATCAGTGCTTGCTGGATCTTCAGGTCAAGCGCGGCGCTTTGTTCCAGGCTGATGGATGGCAGTTTTTCTATCCCTATGATGAGATCGCCTTCGTCCATCGTCGGCATGAAGGTCTTGCCGACCTGCGTATAGATCACGCCGGCAACCAGCAGCATCAACAGCGCGATGATTGCCACGATGCGTTGACTCCGCAGCCCCCAGGCAAGTGCCGGTTCATAGAGTGCCAGCAATTTGCGCGGCAACCACGGCTCTTCGTGACTGACTTCACGCAGTAAATAGGATGCTACTACTGGAATGACGGTGAGCGATAACAGCAGGGATCCCGCCAGCGCGAAGACGATGGTAAGCGCAACCGGTGCGAAGAATTTTCCTTCCAGCCCTTGTAGGGCAAGCAGCGGCAGGAACACCGTGATGATGATTAAAACCCCGGCCGTAACCGGAACAGCCACTTCACGCACGGCACGATAGATTGTATGCCGCCGCGGCAATTTGCCGGCCGTGGGATCGGTCGCCAGACGCTGCACGATATTTTCGACCACCACCACGGCAGCATCGACCAGCATGCCGATTGCAATTGCCAGGCCGCCCAGACTCATCAGATTCGCCGACATTCCGAAGCTGCGCATCAGGATGAAGGTGATCAAGGCTGCCAGCGGGAGCACGAGAGCGACGGTCAAGGCTGCGCGTATATTGCCGAGAAATAAAGCAAGCAATATGACGACCAGAACGGTTGCTTCAAGCAATGCAGAAGAAACTGCGCCGACTGCCTTGGTGACCAGCGTGGAACGGTCGTAAAAAGGCTTGATCTGCACGCCTTTTGGGAGCGTTACCTGCAATTCATCGAGCTTCTTGCGTACGCCTTTGATGACCTGTTGTGCATTGGCGCCGGCCAGCCCGAGGACCAGACCTTCGACCGCTTCCCCTTTGCCGCTTTGGGTCACCACGCCGTTGCGTGTGATGGTGCCGATCTTGACCTCAGCCAGATTGCCCAGTCGAACCGGCGACCTATCCTTTACGGTGACGACAATCGCGCGCAAGTCATCCAGATTCCTAATGCTGCCCTCACTACGTACCAGCAGTACTTCATCGCCTTCACCGAGCCGGCCCGCTCCGTCATTGCGGTTGTTGAGGCTGATCGCCTGCTTGAGCTGTGCCATCGTCACGCCGCTGGCCGCCAACTTGATTTGATCGGGTATGACTTCGAAGGCGCGCACGACGCCACCGAGTGCATTTACATCGGCAACACCTGTCACGGTACGTAGCGCAGGTCGGATTACCCAGTCCAGCAGACTGCGCCGCTCAGCCAGGGAAAGCCCTTCGCCTTCCACCGTAAACATGAACATTTCGCCCAGTGGAGTGGTAATTGGCGCCATGCCACCAGTGATGCCTGCCGGCAGGCTATCGCTCAGCCCGCCCAGGCGTTCGCTCACCTGCTGGCGCGCCCAATAGATGTCTGTACCATCCAGAAAATCGATGGTGACATCGACCAGTCCATACTTGGTAACCGAACGCAGGCTCTTGGTTTTCGGGATGCCCAGCATTTCCACCTCTATCGGTACCGCGATGCGGCTTTCAACTTCTTCCGGCGTCATGCCAGGGGCTTTCATGATAATTTTTACTTGCGTGCTGGAGACGTCGGGGAATGCATCGATAGGCAAGCCGAGATAGGCATACCAACCGGCAGCGGCAGTAATCAGCGTCGCTATCAGTATGAACAGGCGTTGCGAGAGGGAAAATTGAACGAGACGGGCTAGCATTACTTGCTCCCCTTGCCGTCAAGCCAAGCACCTTTGAGTGCCACCACACCGTTGACAGCGATATGTTCGCCGGCCTTGAGCTGGCCCTGCATGCGTACCCGTTGTCCAGCACTGGCCATGATCGTTACCGGCCTGGCTTCGAAACCATCTGGCGTGCGTACGAAGACGTAAGCCTGCTTGCCGTCATGTGCCACTGCCGATAGAGGCACATCCCAGCTGCCTTGCATTGTCGCTACCGGCAATTCGACCGTCACAAATTCTCCCGGTCTTATTTGACCTGTCTTGCCCTCGATGGCTGCGCGCAACATGAGCGTCTGGCTGCTGGAAGAGACGGTTGGACTGGCGCTCAAAATGTGTGCCGTGATGTCCCGGCCTTGCACCTTGATTTTCGTTCCAGCCAGCTTGTGCGTATTTTCAGTAGCCGGGAGTTGAATATCGAGCCAGAGCGATTCAGTTTGCGCCACATTCATCAATGCAGTTGCTGCCTCGATGCGCTGTCCCGGCTTGACCGAAATCTCGGTGACGATGCCGGCTTGCGTTGCGCTCAGTGTAATGCTGTCTTGCAGCTTGCCGGACGCTGCGATGCGTTCTACCATCGTGGCCGACATGCCGCTCAAGCGCAGCATAGCCTTCGCATAGTTGAGCGCGGCTTCGCTTTCTTTTAATGCTGCCTGCGTTTCCTGTACCCGACGTTGTGGAATGATGCCTTCGTCAAACAACTGCCGTTCGCGTTGCGCCGCTTGCCGTGCAAGGGTGGCACGGGTACTCGCTTGCAGTAACTGCAATTGCAGCTGACCGAGTTCCATACTAGCAATACGTATCAACGGCGTGCCAGGCTTCACTAGCTGATTTTGCTGGACCAGCAATTGCGCCACCAGCCCCGTTACCGGCGAGCTGACTATCTTTTCCGCTGTGGGTGGAACGATGACCTGTGCAGGAAAAGTCACTGTCATCGAATTGGATTGATTCTGCAATTGCATCGTTTGTATTCCCAGCACCTGAATCTGGGTAGCGGCAACGCTAAATTTTGCCGGCCTGTCATTTGCCTGGGCAGCAGAGGTGAAGGCGCATACAGCCAGCGCCGCCCACATGGTTAGCGGGAAGGACGAATTTATTTTGTTCATAGTTAACCTCGAGTTGCGCCAAATGGCGCAATAAGCATGAGCACGTCACCCACGACGATGCTGAAGAGCCGTTAACGCCGGATTATGCGGCGTCAGATACAGCAATCAAATGCGGTAGCTGGTTCTCGGAGGACGAAATGGGGGGTGATTCTGGGCTGGGGGCAAGGAGAGCAGGTGCCACAGTATGGGGATGACGCGTGCCGGCGCGTCAAGGAACATGCGATGGCTGGAGCTGCCGAGGAAAGGAAGTATGTGAGCTGCAGCGTGCAGTAACTGGTGTTCAGTTTTATTCAATGGCTCCGAAGCAGCATTGCCCTTGGAGTCAAGATCAGGATGATCGTGATTGGCCAATGCACCTAGCGTTTGGTTGCCATGGGTAAAACCATGCTTGAGCAGTTTCGGGTTGAAACTGTAGGCGCCTAGGCAAGTCAAAAAGACAGTGAGCATGAACAGCGCTACAATTTTTTGTGATGAGGTGCACATCTTGTCACTACACCGGCCGTGCAAATGCCATCATCGTCGCAGTTTGACGATAGGTCTGCATGGTGAATTGCTTTTGGTGTTTCATATCGACTATGTAGCTATACCGGATGATGTTGCTATGACGAATTTTTGCGCACGCTGCGGATAGTATCACGATAAGAAAACGGCTATTACGACCACGCGCGGTGAACCGTATGCGTTATCGCTGGCTTGGTGACTGTGCTTGATGGCCTGCAGCAGCTGAATATTGTCGCGCTCATGCTGACTCATTCGCCGGTAGAGCCAATTTTAGAAACCGCTAATTGATACACCAAGCAGGCGACACATAGTTCGCGTGGGCCAGATGGTTCGGTATTTGGCGATAAACTCGCTGAAGCGTTGCGCTGACCGGTTGAACCCACCAGCGCCTTTTTTAATATATCGCGCTCCGTCTTTACCTTGCTCAGCTCGCGCCGCATACGCTCGTACTCTTGACTGGAAACCTTCTCGCCGCCATTGACTTGCCCGTCGACGCTGGCCTCTCTACACCAGCGCGCCAATAAATTAGCCAAGGCCAAGATCGCGGGCGATACCCGCCTTGCTCGCGCCAAGCTGGCCTACCAGCTTGACTGCCTCGCGCTTAAACTCTTCAGAAAACAACCGTCTTTCACGTGCCATATAAAACCTCCGATAGGGAAATCATACCTAACGAAAGTGTCCGTCCTGATGGGGGAAGGCCAGGTCGACTCAGATAGCCGTCTGTTGAGTCTCCGTGGGTTCGTAAGGCTGGCATGGGCGAAAGTGGTCATTTATTGCAAGTGCATCTATATCAGATTGGTGTGAAAACTGCTCTGTTACCCTCCCCCCAGACAAGTTTACCTGCTCATCCTTCCCATTGAACTGCCATAAAAAATGACCCAGTTTTTCAACGGGCCATGTAACGGTTTGATTTCCTTGCAGCTTTATCGGTGCATCAAGAGCTTAGAAAGCTCATGGTGTACCAGCCACTCGGTCGCAAAGATAGGAAATCCTTAGCGGCATTACACACGCCTTCAAAAAATGCATTCGTTTAAAAAGCGAAGCCGCCGATTCCAAATAATTTCAAACATATATTCCATTATCGAGACTGAGCAATCTCCATTGTTTAGTCGTCACTCAGGGCATCAAATTTCATCCCCTTAGACAAAGGAAAAATATGCAAGAAAAAATAAGCCTTCAATTGATAACGCGTGTGTCTGTATCTTCTGAAACGAAGGGACACGCCACATGACTCCCATCTGTCCAAGATGCTTATCTAACCACATCGACATCAAGAACTACGGCAAGAAGACAGGTGGCACCATCGGCACTGTTGCCGGCGCTGCAGTCGGTGTAAGCAGTGCGATGGTAGGCGCTGAAATCGGCGCCGGCATTGGCGTCATAGCTGGTCCAATTGGTATCGGGATCGGTGGTATTGCCGGTGCCATCCTCGGCGGTCTGTTCGGCGGTGCAGCAGGATGCGCTACCGGTGCCACACTCGGCGAAGTCATCGATGACACCGTATTAGATAACTATCACTGCCGTGATTGCGACTGCTCCTTCAACAAGCAGATTCCATGTGATCGTTAACTACCTGAGTTAGACATTCGCAGTTTCGTAACTCTGTAATCCCCCCCAGCAACATCTCGTAACCCACTCTCTTTGCACTGACTGTATTTATCGGCTGTCTGCTCACAGCGGCATCGTCACGTGCATACAAAACAAAAGGAAAAATCACCCTATGGCGCACCTACTTGAAAAAATGGCCTTCTGTGGCACAACACCCTGGCATGGACTAGGCAATCAACTCACCGCCAAACAGCCCATTGAAGTATGGGCACAGCAAGCAGGCATGGATTGGCAGATCCGGGAAGCACCGGTTCGCTTTATGACTGAAAGCGTCGGTAGTCTAGGTGCAATCATGTCCTTCCCGGAGAACAAGGTACTGTTCCGCTCGGACACTAACGAACCTTTATCCGTAGTCGGCCAACGCTACCAGGTTGTGCAACCTCGCGAGATTCTGGAGTTCTATCGTGACCTGACGGAAATCTCCGGCTTCGAATTGGAAACGGCTGGCGTCTTGAAAGGAGGTCGCAAGATCTGGGCACTGGCACGCACAGGACAGTCTTCCACCATCAAGGGCAACGATGTGACCAATGGCTACGTCCTGCTGGCCACCGCTTGCGATGGTACGCTGGCAACGACGGCGCAATTCACGTCGATTCGTGTGGTCTGCAACAACACTCTGGCAGTAGCGCTGTCTGGTAGTAACGGTGCAGTCAAAGTCCCGCACAGCACGTCCTTCGATCCACAAGCCGTCAAGCAGCAACTCGGCATTTCCGTATCAACCTGGGATACCTTCATGTACCGCATGAAGGGCTTGAGTGAACGAAAGGTCAAATCAAAAGAAGTACAGAACTACTACCTGAGGGTCTTTACCGACCAAAGTAAAACTGCCTCCGGCCACACCAACGAACGCGCCATGACGAAAGCCATGGCGATGTTCGATGGACATGGCAAAGGGGCTGAACTGGCGTCCTCCAAGGGAACGGCATTGGGCCTGCTGAATTCAGTGACCGAGTTTATCGATCATGAACGACGTGCGCGCAGTACCGATCATCGACTGGAGTCAGCCTGGTTCGGGCAAGGTGCAAAACTGAAAAATATTGCGTTAGATCAGGCTTTGCTGATGATTGCCTAGAGCCTTTTTCTTTACTGTGTGTGCATTGCTTTAGTTATTCACCCCTATCCGTCTCACACCCCTGCCCGACTGCGCTTACACCGTAGCCGGGCTTTTTATTTGAGGAGTCGCTTCATGAACCATCCTGCGATTGCACCCAAAAGGAAACCACCAGCATTACGGCTGGTATCAACAAAGGAATTGAGCCGCGACCATTGGCTCGCAGTACGTAAAGGCGGCATAGGCAGCAGCGATGCCGCCGCTGCCGTTGGTTTGAATCCCTATCAGTCCCAGCTTGAGTTATGGATGATCAAGACGGGACGCGATGGCGGTTTACCCAAAGTTGATCCTAACGATGAAACCAGTCCGATGTATTGGGGAACGCTACTGGAACCGATAGTCGCAGCGCACTACACCCGCCGTACTGGAAACCGGGTCCGCAAGATCAATGCAGTACTGCAGCATCCCGATCCCGACAAGGCATGGATGCTGGCGAACATTGATCGTGAAGTGGTCGGCGCATCCGACGTCCAGATCCTTGAATGCAAAACTGCTGGTGAATTCGGTGCCCGCCTATGGCGCGACGGTGTGCCTGAATACATAGTTTGTCAAGTGCAGCACCAACTCGCGGTTACAGGCAAAGCATCTGCTGACGTGTGTGTGCTGGTGTGTGGCCAGGAAATCAGGGTAACTCGTATTGAACGAGACGATGTGCTGATTGAGCGACTCATTGAGCTAGAGCGTCGCTTCTGGCAGTACGTAGAAACAGATACACCGCCACCGGTAGATGGTTCTGATTCAGCGGATACCGCATTGCGCTGTCTGTATCCAACTGATGCAGGTCAACGCCTTGATCTGACAGACGACCGCGACTTCTCCAGTGCCTTTGCCGATCTGGTGTTGGTACGTGAAGAGATCGCTCAGCGCCAACTACTGGAGTCCCAGTTGAAACAGAAAATCGAGCAACGCATGGGCGACGCCAGCAATGCCGTATTCGAGACTGGCAGTGTCAGTTGGAAACGGTCAAAAGACAGCCAAGCCTTGGATATGGCTGCATTACTGCTGGATCAACCCGATCTTCCCACTCGCTATCCCCTAACCAAGCCTGGCAGTCGCCGCTTCCTCATCACCACGTAATTCACACATCCCTGCAACTCCCTTCTCCATTCGCCGCTATTTAGGTGAATGGCTTTTATGCCGCCCAGTCTCTTGTTGAGGCTGGGCTTTTTTATTGAGGAATACATCATGATCAAAGGTCTCGCTATTACCCCACCCGTCATCGGACGGATCTCCATCGGCAAGGTAGTGGAGAAGAACGGCAAACGTCTCCCAGAAAAGGATGATCAGTTCACCATTACGTCTCAGGTACAAAACCGTGACGGCTGGGTAAATCATCCCTTGGACGAAGCGCTGCGCAAGTCTGGCAGCGACAAGCTGCGCTCGATTCCAATTCGCCTTCTATTCAATGAACCGGATTTAAATCTGCGCGCAGAATACAACTTGTTTGATCCTCAAAGCGGACGGCCACTGTGTGTTGGCAACGGCGAGACATGCAAGCGTTTCACCACCACAGGCATGCAGACACTGCCCTGCCCTTCACCGGATGGCTGCGATCTCGCCAAAGGCGGAGCCTGCAAACCGTATGGCCGACTAAACGTGATGATTGGTGATACTGAAGAAATGGGAACGTTCATTTTTAGGACGACTGGTTTCAACAGTATTCGTACTCTGGCAGCGAGACTCAGCTATTACCAGGCTGCGTCCGGCGACCTGCTGGCATGTCTTCCCCTAGAGTTACGACTGCGCGGCAAGAGTACGACGCTCAGCCACCGCTCAGCCATTTACTACGTGGATATCACAGTCAGGGAAGGACTGACGATAGAAGAGGCGTTTGCACAAGCCAGACAACTTAATGAGCGTCGCCAGTCTAGTGGCTATGAGCAGGCTGCATTGGATGTGGTCGCTCGCGAAGGACTAAGCAACGGTGCGTTTGAAGATTCGGAAGAAGAAAGGCCGGAGGTTATTGAAGAATTTTTTACTGAAACCGACGCGAGCGCTGGAGGCATTTCAAAGAAACCCTGCACGGAAGAAAAAGTTGGATTGCGTGAAAAGCTCAATGCGAAGGTGGGGAATGTTGAAGCTTAACTACGCAGTAATAAAGTGAAACGTCAATAGCCACCCATTGTCCCATGCCGCTCTTTGTAGCGGCATTTTTGATTGTGAAGGAACTCGCATGCGTTACCACAAACTGAAAGCCGGATCTGAACCGGGCACGTACGTCATGGAATCCACGCTTGTGACCGAGGAAGATATTTTAACCATGGCAAAGCAGCTTTCCCGCAGACGCTTAAACAAAGGCAGAGCATTAACCAGTCCTGGTGACGTCAAAGAGCATTTACGCACGCTGCTTCAAGACTATGCGCACGAAATCTTTGCGGTCTTACTACTAGACACGCAGCACAAAATCATTGGTTTCCACGAAATGTTTCGCGGCACTATTGATTCTACTTCTGTGTATCCGCGCGAAGTGGCCAAGCTCGCCTTGGAGCACAATGCCGCTGCAATCATCCTGACCCATAACCATCCATCGGGTGAACCGAAACCTAGCCAGGCGGATATCAAACTGACCAAGGTTTTAATAGAGTCTTTGGCCTTGATTGGCGTGAGAGTCTTAGATCACATCGTGGTCAGCTCGCAAGGCTGTACATCGTTGGCCGAGCGGGGGGAAATGTAGCGCATTTGCAATTACTTCTATTTTTCAGTTCAAATGAGCCTGCTATTTGATTAGCAGGCTTTCAATCTTTAGATGCGCTCATGATTAACACCTCATCCATTGTCCTGGATGAATTGTGCCACCCTTGCAAATTCAGGAGTGGTCTATCAATGCCTTCAGCAGTTAGTTCTTGTTCTCGCGTGCGTTGCTTACCTGCTCGATGGGTGGCAGCATTACGCCACTGCCCGTAATCGCAAGGTTCAGTCCGGTCAATCCGCCCGGCATCGACGCATTGCTCCCAACCTGAGGCGAGGGTAATTGCGCAACGGCCATATTGCCCTGCAAGGGCATAGCGGACATTAGCGAAACCGCACTGGCGATGGCATTCAGATTGCGCGGATTAGAATCAACCACGCTCACTGGTGCAGTGATATTTGCTGTCAAGCCGGTGGGTTGCGTTACGGTGTAGTTCCCCGCTGATGCACCGCCCAGACTGACGGCTGCCGCAACCGCGATCCCGTTACCTGGGTTCGGCGTAGCAAACGCTCCCGCCTCAATCAGCGTCACTGTATCGCCGGAGATCATACCTGCCAGCGTGCCGCCAGCAAGAGTGGCCAAGGTGGTGCCGTCATAGACCTTATCCAGCGCCGTTACACCGGCAACCGTGAGCGCCTTGGGCACAATCGTGCTGGTGGTGTTGTCTGCATAGCTAACGTTGTAATTACCGCCATTGTTGCCATCGCTGACCGTGACGCCAGTGGCCGTCACCGTCTTGTTGCCGCTGCCGACGTTCTTGTCGGTGAAGGCAAAGGTGCCGCCGCTGATCGAATCGCTGCCGAACAAAGTGCCGCTAGTAACGGTGGCCGTGCCTACTGCACTCAAAACGCCGTCATAGGTCTTGCTGACATCGCTGGTACTGATGGCGAGGTCGGCTTTGTTGACGGTAAGATTCCCGCCACTGATGTCATACCCCTGCTGAGTAGAGTAGTAACCGTTATAAAAACCTGCGTTGGTTCCGGTGGCAGCCGCGCCCAATACTCCGCTGGGTGCGGCAATGCTCGCCCCGCTTTGGACATTGCCGTTGTATGTCACTGCGACATCCGGCGCGCCGGTCAGCGTCAAACCGGTCATGAAGCTGGTCAGCAATGGCGCAGTATGGCCTTCATAGATGCGCCAGACGGCGCCGCTGCTACCTGTACTTGCGATATTCCAGTTACTAAAGCTGACTAGCTGCATCATTGCGACTGTGCTCAGGCCGGTACCACCAGTTGAAGTAGCTTGGCCTGTTGTATCGATGTTCCAGAAGCTATTGGTCACTACCCCCGAATCGTTCAAGCCAGTCAGACCGCTACTTGAAGCACCGGTCACGGCTCCACTCGCGTAGCTGTTGCTGACAGTCCCTTCGTTGCGCCCCACTAAGCCGCCAGCACGCCCCGCACTGGTGACCATGCCACCCGCGTAGCTATTGCTAATCGTGCCGCCGGGCATCAGCCAACCCACCAAACCACCGACATAGTAATTAATGCCTCCATCTACATTAGCCGTTGTGTAACTGTTACTGATAACGCCTTCGTTGCGACCCACAAGACTGCCAGAGTAACTTGATCCATTCACGCTGCCCCCAACAAGGCCCACATTGCTGATCCTTGAGGCAAAATTAGCGTATGCAAACAGGCCACGGTACGATTGACTAGGCTGATTGATGGTGATGCCGCTGATCGTATGATTGAGGCCGTCGAAGCTGCCGGAAAATGTGCGGATCGGCGAAAAGCCGGCGCTACCCCAGACATCGTTGCCGAGAGCCGTATTGGCGGCATTAATATCCGAGCCCAACGTGTAGCTAGCCGCAGGGGCCATCGCCATCAACTGCAACTGGTGCGCGTTGTTGATTGTGGTGGAATATTCGGAGGCCAGCATCGGCCGGGTCGCTCCGACTGCGCCGTCGGCATTGTTGAGCGTGCCGTCGATGTCGACGATCACCCAGTTGTTGCCGGCCGCGCCGGGTGTGGTTGTGAAGTTGAAGCCACTAAAATTGGACGCAGTTTTCATCTGCGCTTCAGTCAACCCGGTCGCGCCGGACGCCGTGCCACCATAGATGCCGGGAAGTGCACTGACGTTGAGGTTCCAGTAGCTGTTGCTGATGGTGCCAGAGTTAAACCCAACCAGGCTCCCGGTGTGGCGGTTTGGATCTGTGCTGCTGTTGAATACCTCGGCAGAGGCATAACTCGTGCTAATGGTGCCTCCGTTGTTATGGCCGACCAGACCGCCAATCAGGTCTTGAGCCGCGGAGCTGCTGACTTGTCCGGTACTGTAGGAGTTCGAAATGCTGCCAGTGTTGACGCCGACCAAGCCGCCCAGCCGGTTGCCGGCGGTGACCGAGCCGGAAAAGTAGCTGCCGTCGATCGATCCCCAGTTGTCCCCGACCAAACCGCCCACATGCGTAGCGCCGCGCACGATGCCGGTGGCGTAGCTGTTGCTGACCTTGCCTTGGTTACTCCCTATCAAGGCGCCCACTTGTCCGTCCGCTCCTGCGAGCGACACGTTGACCAACCCGATGTTGCGGACTTCGGACGCAGTGGCGGTCGATCCGAACAGCCCAACGTAAGACAGTGAGCCAGTGGGCTTGATGCTCAGGTTCGAGACGTCATGCCCGAGCCCCTCGAAGATGCCGCTGAATTGCGCGCTTGCCTTCCCGATCGGCGTAAAGCCGGCGCCTCCGTTCCAGCTTGCGGTAGCGGCGGCATCAATGTCGGCACCGAGGGCGAAATTGGCGCCAAGGTTGGCGGCAGCCGCCATTCCTTGCAAGCTCGCCGCTGCTGTCGCAGCGTCCCCGGCCGCCCCAAGGCGAGTGATCACGGTGTAATTTTTGACGACGCCGTCAGACCCCTGCTTGGTACTGAGGCTGGGACCTTCCGGCAAGTTGATCGCGGCATGCATGATCGCTTTGCCAGTATTGCCGGCTGCGACTGCTCCCTGGCCGTACAGCAGCGCCAGGCTGGCGTTGCCGGAGCCGTTCAGGCTGGCGTTGATGTTGATGTCGCGGAGAGCACTCAACGTCAGCTTATTTGCACTCCAACTGACGGCGCTGTTGACGTGAATATCGCCGTTTTCTGAGCCGTCAGCGACGGTTGCTATCTCGACGTTGCTGTTGTTCAGATTGCTGGACAGTGTATCGGCGCCGATACTTGAGCCAGTACTAGCACCGCTACCGGCGGCAATGGTGAAATCGGTTGGGTCGATCAGCCAGGTACCGGTGTTGCCATCTGTTGCCAGTGTGGTGATGCGAGCGTCGTTGGCCACCTTCACGTGCGCCGCCGAGGTGTCGATAAAGCCACCGTTGCCGCCATTGGGCGCACTGGCATCCAGCGTGCCGCCGACATTGACCGTGCCGCTTTGCATGTCGCCCAGCAGTTTGATGACGCCGTCACGATTCTCTATGGTGCGCGCCTGAATGACGCCCGTGTTGTTGACCACGGTCTGGAACAGATTCCCCGCTGCTTGTGCAGTCATCAGCACGTGTCCGCCGTCGGCCTGAATCATACCGCCGTTCTGCACCAGCGCATTCACCGCACCTTCGTTCACCGCGACATTCAACAGCCCATCCCCGACGACATCGAGGGTGATGCCGTTGCCTGCGGCGAGCGCGACGGTACCAAGTCTGGCGCTGATGACGCCTTCATTAGAAACATGCGCACCCAGCAGGGCGACATAGCCGCCATCGGCGTTGATGGCTCCCTGATTAAGGATGTCGCCGCCACCCGCGCCGGCAAACTTGTAGTTGCCTGCCATGAAGTCGCTGTCGCTGATGTTGCGCGTCGATGCGACCAGGCCGCTGACATTGACCGACGCGCCCTTGCCGAACAGGATGCCGTTCGGGTTGACCAGGAATACTTTACCGTTGGCCGACAGGCTACCGAGAATGCTCGACGGGTCCGCACCGATCACACGGTTGAGCGCAACCGAGTTGCTGTTGGGTTGCACGAAGCGCACCGCTTCTGCCGCGCCGATATTGAAACTTTGCCAGTTGAGCACCACGTTCTGGCTGCTTTGGTTGACCGTCATACTGCCATTTCCGCTGGTGACGGTAGCGCTGCCGGCCACGACTTCGCCACCAACAGGCAACGCGTGACTGGTCGATCCGAACACGACCAACAGAGAGGCCGCCAACGCTTTCAGCGCAAAGCTCGCGCTGGTCGCGATGCTTGCGCCCGCCGACGCTTTATTGCCGCCGCTTTTGGCACTTTCGGAAACCGCAACAAAGGTGCCGGTGTGCTCATTCCAGATCGAGCGGTAAATGTGGTTCATGGTGCGTCCCCTATTTCTCTTGAAGACTGAGTACAGTCAATATTCGTTGCAGTCATTGCCTGATGCCGCGCTTAAAAGTATTTGGCAGCCTGCAACCAGAAGCGCCCCGTTTTGTCCGGTGCCGACATTGCTGTCGCATTGCCCAGCTTGCGGGCGTAATACGCCTTCACCACGAAATTGTCGTTGTCCACCCAGTTAAACCCGACCCCCGCACCGCTCAAGGTCCGACGATTCTGCCCGGCGACCCACGGATTTTTGTTCAACGTCGCCGTGCCGGTATCGACAAAGCCGATTAACTGCATCTGCCCGGATTGCCGTTCTGATAACCGCGGCAACAATGCTCTGACTTCCAGATTGAGCACATATCCCTGATCGGCATATGCTTCGCCTTCCGGATAAGCGCGCACGCCATTGGCTCCGCCCAGTCCCATTTTCTCCGATGTGTCCAGATTTTTTGAGGCCAACTGTCCGTTGGCAGCGGCGTACAACGAGAGAGTGTCAGTCACCCTTTGCAGTCGCATCGCATTGAATCCTAATTTGTCGTAATGGCCGTTGCTTTGCACTGTCGCGGCATCGGCTGCAAGCGATGCCGCGCTCTTGATGTCGATCTGGCCGGTGGTCCAGGTGAACGCATAAGTACTCAGCCCGCCGCCACCGAAACCATCCCGATGATCGCCGGTCAGGCTGGCCATCGCCACCCGGGCTTTCTTGTCTGCGCGTGTCGCAGTCGAATCCACCTTGTCCTGGAAAGTCTTGGCATCGAAATTGATCACTGCATACAGATTGTTGCTGCGTGAACGGATCAGCGGCACACTGCCGTAGACGCTCGCGATCTGCGCGGTGCCATTAGCTTGCAGGCTCTCGAACTCTTCCCCCAAGCGGTAGCGCATGCTGGCATAGGCGACGCCCGCTTTGGCGCGGTCGATCTGCACCTGGTAAGAAGCGCGTGCATAGTTCAGCCCGGAGCCGGACGTCAGTGCCCGCAGCGTCGCGACATCTCCAAGTCCGGTAGGGTTATTGATGTTGACCGTCGCGCCAACACGGTGGGCACCGGTATAGCGATTACCGCCGTTGTCGACATCGACAGCTCCAGTGACACGCTGGCCCGGTGTTACATCAACGATCAAGTCGGAAGCACCGACCGAAGCGCCCGGCACTAGGGTCGATCTCACGTTCACACCGGGAAGGTCGGACAGCAGCAGAAGGCTGGTTTCAAGCGGAGCGATCGAAACTGCATCGCTGCTGTTCAGGCCGCTGAGCAAGCCGTTGGCCAAGTCATCCGACAAATTGGTGCTATTGCGTACGGTGACCTTGCCATAGTGGCCTTCGAGCACGGCGATCGTCACGACCCCGTCCTTGATGTCTTGTGCCGGCAGATAAGCTTGTGCCAGCAAATAACCGCGCACATGGTAATAGCGCGCAATCTTCGATGCCATGCCGCGCAGCTCGGACAGCGTCAACTCGCGACTGGCACTGAAGCCAGTCACGTCCAGAAGCGCGGCTTCGGCATACACGTGCGCACCTGTTACTTGCAGGCTGCGGACAAGAATTTTCTGATGATCAGAGACGGCTGCGGTCGGTGCAGCGTCCTGCTCGATGCGGATTTCAGGGATTGGCTTGGCGGGAGCAAGAGGTGCCTGCTCTCGTTCGATCTGTTGATTCAGCGAACCGGCGTTCGGCGGCGTTTGTGCAAAAGCGACGCCGCAAACAACCAGACCCAAGGGCAGTACAGCTTTGGAAAAGTGAAAATTCAAGTAGTGCTTTCAGTTGGGAACCTTAATCGTTTCATAATAAAAGTTTTCCTACGGAAAGTCGCTGAGTGAATTCGAAAAACTTGAATAATGGTCTATTGCTTCACATTCATTCACATTTCCTCCCTGAATAACAACAAGGTGTTGATTTGCTCGCAGAACGGACCCTCACTAACTGACTACCGACTACTGTCTAGCGAAGTCTGCAGCCCACTCAAAGCTCAATGTACAGGTGGCAAATGTTGATCCTTATTACCCAATAACCCCACCACAGTAAAAAAATATCGAATACCCCCATCATGTGTTCAACGCTGGAGAGCAGTTGATCACTCGGCCTACCTAGTGCGGAGCAAATGCGGGGGTTTTATATTCTTTATATAAGGGAGAGAGCTATCTCTCTCCCTCACTTCAGTTAATGAAGCATTGGTCTGTCCCGGTCTAGGTAGACACTAAATTAAGGTGGATAATGCCCACCCAGGAGTTATGTTTGTGACCAAGACCAGACGTACTTATCCCGAAAGGGTGGTGACACAGACAGCCACCATGTCACCACGTATTCTCGGACGACGACGATAGCTGGTTTGTGAACGGAGTCGCTGCTGACGCACCAAGCAAACATTGTAGTCAGTTAAATTAACCCTTTAGTTTTGAGAAAAAATCGTCTTGCCTTCCTTGATTGTCTCAAGCACTTTGATGTCGCGGATAGTTGCGGGGTCGACTTTAAGCGGATCTTTATCCAAAATGACCAAGTCTGCCAACTTGCCGACACTGATCGTCCCTTTGCTCTTTTCTTCAAAGTATTGTCGTGATGCCCAATCTGTAATGCTTTTCAATGCAATGTAAGGGCTGACCCGTTGATCTTCTCCAAGGACTGCGCCGCTACGGGTTGTCCTGTTCACTGTGGTGTGAAGAATCATAATGCTGCTTGGCAAGGCTACAGGCGCATCGTGGTGCTCGGTGAACCACATGCCGCGTTTAAGTGCGGACTGCGTTGGAGAAATACGCAATGCCCTATCCTTCCCAAGTGTTTCATCTCTATGCCAATCGCCCCAATAATAGGTATGCATGGAAAAGAACGAGGGGACAATACCGAGTTGCTTCATGCGATCAAGTTGATCTTCTCTGACGGTCTGCGCATGAATCATGACTGTACGGCGATCGCCTTTACCGTATCGCTTCTCGGCTTTTGCGACGGCATTGATTAAAGCATCAGCAGCAGCATCGCCATTCGTATGGGCCAGCACTTGCCAATTGTTATTGAAAGCCTGATTCACCAATGACTGCAAATCGTCGCTCTTGGGAATCGCCGGATAACCACGATAATCGGCAGGCTGCCCTAGGGGAACGTGAACATAAGGTTCACTAAGCCACGCCGTCTTACCCTGCGGGGAACCATCCAGGCTTAATTTGACGCCGGCGATACGGAAATGATTACGATAGGTTTTTTTCGTACCGGCTTCACTCATAAAAGTCGATTCAGCCTGAAGATCGGGATAGGCAGCGATATCTATCTTTAGCTTTCCTTCGTCGGCCAGCTTGTGCCAGGTTTGCGTAATCTGTTTACTTGCACGACCTTCCTGAGCCGTAGTAAAGCCGAATTGCGCGTAATAATCCGCGCCCGCAAGTGCAATTTTTTCACTGGCGTTTTGGTCGAAAGAAGCGAGCACTTTGAACATCGGAGCAAAGAAGGCCATTTCCTCTAAAACACCATCTGGTGTGCGTCCGTCAGCCAGACGTCGAATCACGCCACCGGCAGGATTCGGGGACGCAGAAGTGATGCCGGCCAGCTCCAGCGCCTTGTGATTCATGGAGGCCAAATGACTGGATTGATGAATGATGACGATAGGGATTTCAGTCGATACCTGATCAAGGTCCGCGGCAGTAGGGTGTCTTTTCTCAGCAAGTTGGGAATCGTCGTAGCCGAATCCGATAATCCAGCCCACTTTGTCTATTGCAACAGGATTTTTACTTTGCCATTCCTTCAGCAAGGACAACAGCGTAGGGATGTCACTAGCCCGCCCGTCTGGTGGCGGGAGAAGGTTGGCGGATAATTTTTGGAATCCAGTCATCCATGTATGTCCATGAGCATCGATAAACCCCGGCAATAAGGTTTTGCCGGCAAGATTTACCATGCGAGTGCGCTCATCGCGCAACTGCAAAGCAGCGGCCTTGGAGCCGACGTTGATGATTTTTCCATTTCGAATCGCAACTGCTTCTGCGTAGCGAGGAGTGTCGCCAGCCATGGTCAGAATACTTCCCCCAAAATAAATGGCTTCAGCACGAGGAGCCGTGGCAGGCTGGGATAAAGCAAGTGACGAAAATACGGTCAATCCAGCTATAAGGCAATTTTTTAAAACTAACGGATACGACTTGATATCTCTCAGCATTCCTAATTCCCCAATTATTTAGATTCGATGATTTAAATAGATTCGTTAGCCCGTCACACACCTGTTCCGATCGTATCGTATACAGATCATTACGGATTCAGCGTTTTTGACTGAAAGCAGCTTCATTTCGAGTTCGGGCGAGCACCGTCACGAAGGACGTTCCTGCTTAATTCATACGAATTTGCAAAGGTCAGCAAACAATCCAATGAAGTTTCTTTCGAAAAAAGATAATTTTTCACTCCACGAAGAGTCTTGTCCTCCTTTGTTTATTGTTGTTTATTCCAGCCAGGTTCTCGCGTAAATATCACTTTGCTTTTGATTTGATTATTTGATTTCGCCCATTTTGCTTTGCCGTATAAAGCGCGCTATCGGCCGCGCGTAGCAAGCCCTCTGCGGTTTCATGTTTCATATCTTCATCCATATGGAAAGCCAGCCCGGCTGATATGGTCAAATGGAAGGTGGCAGTGTCGTAAGTATGGCAATAGGATGCGACGGCCTGCCTGATACGAGTGAGCACGATCAGCGCTTCCTCGGCTGCCGTGCCCGGGAATAGCAGCACGAATTCTTCACCTCCATATCGTACAAAGATGTCGCTTCCACGGATCTGGTAAGCAATAATGCGTGATAGTGCAATCAGAGCTTTATCGCCTGCCGCATGACCATAAGAATCGTTGACTTGCTTGAAGTGGTCAATATCGATGAAGGCAACAGAAAGCGGCCAGCCCTGCCGGGAGGCTACGGCGAATTCATCTTTGAATGCCTCATCGAAGTACCGACGGTTATGGGCGCCCGTGAGAACATCACGATGAGTTTTTTCTTCAAGTTCGCGTTGTCGCCCCAGATTCGCTATCGTGATTAGCTCCTTTGCTTCCTGAAGAAGTGCATCCACTTGATCAGTCTGCAAGACGCGCATATCAAAAAGGGCCTCGAACTCCTGCATTTGCTCGCGCATTTTCTCAAGCATGGCAATCGTCGTGCAAGCGTCCATGCACAGCCAGCGGGCAGCTGCTTCAGATGCCGCAACAATTTGCATTGCGTGATCGCCCTTCAGAAAAACATCGGCGAAATATCCGGAGGTTGCCACGCATGTCAACGGCGTCGCCTGCGCCTCATGTCCGGAGGTATCTGCATGACTGGCAATGCATGCCAGGCTCAAATGTTCCGGAATTCCCCACCTCTTCAAAAGCCAGTATCCAACTTCATCATGGCCACTACCAAACCGATTGCGTTCGGCTTTCAGCAATTCTTCATGATCTGTTATCGTTGGCCTTATCTTCTTCGCTAAGGCTCTCCAAGGTTTCCTCCAGGGAGGCATTGATTTCGCTGAGGCGGGTTTCCTTGTCGCGCAGCGCGTCCAGCTCCGTCTTGTGATACGTCATCTGCACCAGCTCGAAGGGCAAGATACGGCCTTTCCACCCCTCTTGCACCTCAACGTCTTTGCCATCCTTCTTTTTGGTGACGAAGTTAGGGTCAACGATACGGGAAGCATCGAAGCCCTCGGTCTGGAGGATTTCCAGATCGACGGCTATGGGTTGCCAGTGATCGTCGAGGATTTGGTAGGCGTGGTATTTGTCGATGAGCGATAGCGAGGCGAGACGGGCAAATATTTGCTCGCTGATGAGTGCCTCTTGCTGAGGGATTTGGAGGGTGAGCATCTGCTCCAACAGTGCCCGACGCAGCCAGGGCGTGAAATCGGTAAAGGCGGCGGTGAATGCTTTGCTGTATTTTTTCACCTCGAGATGTTCACGGATGGCATTAGCGAGGTCTTCCACCTTTGGCGCAACGTAGGGCGTGTCGTTGTCGGTAAACAGGGTGGCGCGCAGGCTGGGAAAGGCTTTCCAGAAATCCGCCAAGGCATCCAGTTCGCTTAGTGGAATGCCGCCAAACATCGAGGAGTAGAGATCCCAGCTCTCGGCGGGTTCAGAAGAATCCACATAGCGTGGGATGTTGAGGTTGTAGTCATTAGCCTGCAGCTCGAGCTTGGGGACGAGGCGGCTGTAGCGCGGCACGCTGGCCCGCACGATCACGGTATCGGCGACTTTCTTGATGTCTGACGCACGGAGTTTGTTGCTTTTCCCTTCCTTGGCGAAGCCCTTGGAGGCATCCACGATGAGCACATCGCTGTTCTCGCGCTTCTGTCGCAATACCAGAATGATGGTGGGGATGACCGTCTCTATGTCGTCTTCGGAGAGCACGCGAATATCCTCTACGCTGAAATCTTGGCTTTTTGCGAACTGCTCTAGCTTGTCCGAGAGGTATTTATAAAAGATGAAGCCGAGGATGTAGTCTTTGTATTCATTAGCCTCGATCTTCGACCGCATCTGGTTGGCCGATGCCCAAATCTTTGCTGCGAGCTGTTGTTTGTTCAAGATACTTCCTATTAGCGGTATTTTCGTATGCGATTGTATGTGGGACGCGATCTATTTGCCAATAGTGTAGCCCTTGATGGCTTCATGGCGGATGAGCAAGGTACACGGGTGTGCCGTATTCCAGTAAATTGAAACCGGCATTAACCGACTCAAAATTACGCTCGTTTAACGCCCTCCAAAAATTGGTGCGTGTTGATCGCATCAACCACGGCGGCACCCCTACGACATTAACGTCGTCGTCAATTAGAAGCGGGGATAGGGAATTGGTACTGATGTGTAATGCGAGGGGCTAATTTCTTACTGCAGATTTTTTCTTACCAAATTTCTTACCAAATGGCTTGGCAAAGCAAAAGGGGCTACGTCTTTTGAACGTAACCCCTTGTATATGCTGGTGCGGCTGGCAGGAATCGAACCCACGACCCCTTGGTTCGTAGCCAAGTACTCTATCCAGCTGAGCTACAGCCGCGAAAGACAAAATTATAGCACGGGTGTAATTCGTTTTGGAAGCCCCATCTTGCACTTTATTCAAACAAACTTTTCTGAGTGCAGCATTCAATTGCCCCAAGCACAGACAGAATCGATTTTGCGCAAAAAACTTATGCTAAAGTCGGCACATAAAATCAGCTTGCATCGCACTCTATATAGAAGCGGCTACCAAAGCTGCCTATCGCACCGACCCGAACCCTCGCATTTGCACCTCCCAGACCAATGACACAAGAAGGAAACCTCATCAACAAGATGCACGCCGAATGGCTACCAACCATCCTGCAGGGATCGGTGAGCGAAATCTATGTATTGAGGTGCGACACCTTGCGCTTTGAATACGTCAATCCCGCTGCCGCCAACAATCTGCAATACAGTATTGTCGAACTGGCTGAAATGTCCCCCACCGCCATTGCCCGGGATATGACACACGAAGCGTATGAACAGTTTTTTCAGGACTTGCGGAACGGCAGCCAGGCTTCTGTTGCCATTAACACCATCCATACGCGCAAGGATGGCAGCACTTATCCGATTGAGTTTCAATTGTTTTATCTGGCATCGGATGCCGAGCCCGTCATCATCGCCATTGGCAATGACGTCAGTTCGCGCGATAAGTCGGACAAGGCTTTGCGCGCCAGCGAATCCCGTCTTAGCGCCATGGTATCCAATACGCCTGGACTGGTGTATCAATTCCTGCTGCACGGCGACGGGCAATTCTCCTTCCCTTATCTCAGTGAAGGCTGCGAAGCACTTCTCGGCATCACGGCCGAAGCATTGCACGCCAATCCTACGCTGTTCGTCGAACTGATCCTGCCTGAGGATCGTCAGTCTTATCAGGATGCAATGCTTGCTTCCATCGAACAGATGAACAACTGGAACTGGGAAGGTCGCATCTGGATCGAGAAGTGGAAGGACGTCAAATGGATCAACCTGCGCGCCATGCCACGCATGCTGGATGAACATTGTGTGCAGTGGGAAGGCCTCATGACCAATATCACTGCCAGCAGACTGGAGCAGGAAGAGATCATTCGTTCGCGGGCGCAACTTGCCGAACTATCAGCGCACATTGATATCGTCAAGGAACAGGAACGTACACATATCGCGCGTGAAATACACGACGATCTGGGCGGCAATCTGACTGCCATCAAGATGGCGCTGGCCTTGCTGACTCGACGCTTGCCGAGGAAAAATGCGGAGCTTATCGAAAAAGCAGACTATGTAGAGTCGCTGGTCGATCGCACCATAGAATCCGTGCATAGAATCGCCGGCAATCTGCGCCCCGGCATCCTGGACTTCGGTCTGGTAGCCGCCATCGACTGGCAAGCCAGGGAGTTTGAAAAACAGGTTGGCATACCTTGCCAATTCTCGAGTAACAAAACGGAGATCGATCTGGCGCTCGATCAAGCCACTGCGCTGTTTCGTATTTTTCAGGAAGCGCTGACCAATATTGCCAAGCATGCGAAAGCCAGCCTGGTTACTGTGCAACTTGTGCACACGCGTCAATACGTACGACTGGAGATCGTTGATAATGGCCGCGGGATTCAAATGACGGACCGCAACAAGCCGAAGTCATTCGGCATACGCGGCATGGTGGAGCGATCAATCGCCATGGGTGGCAGTCTGTCTGTCAGTACAGCTCCCAAAGGTGGCACAATCGTTGCTATCAACGTGCCGCTGCCCGAGATCGCATAGTAAACAACATTAAAATCGACAATCTTGAGAAATACCTTACAGAATTTGTCTGTCAGACGCTGTCGCCATACAGAATTTGTCACATCTGGCAGAAAAAAGCCTGACCTTACGCAAGTCTATAAAGCAGAACAATGACAACGAAGAATGCAATAAAAGTCCTGATTGCCGATGACCACGCGATTGTGCGCGAAGGTTTGAAACAGATACTGGCCGACACCCGGGATATCGTCGTGTCTGGTCATGCCGAAAATGGTAGCGAAGCCATCAGGTTATCGCGCGAAGGCCCGTGCGATGTACTGCTGCTGGATATTTCCATGCCCGATCGCAGCGGTATCGAAGTACTGAAGCAGGTGCGCAAGGAATCTCCCAAAATTGCCATCCTGATGCTGTCCATGCACCGCGAAGATCAGTACGCGATCCGTTCGCTCAAAGCCGGCGCGGCTGGCTACCTGAACAAGCAAAGTGCACCAGCCGAACTGGTAACTGCGATACGCCAGGTCGCCGCCGGACGCAAATACATCAGTGCAGCACTGGCGCAGGAACTGGCCAACCAGATCAACGACAATCACGAAACGCCCCTGCATGAAACCCTGTCCGATCGTGAGTATCAAACTCTGACCATGATCGCCTCCGGTAAAACTGTCAGCGATATTGCGGCAGAACTGGTGTTATCGGTCAAAACCATCAGCATGTATCGCTCACGTCTGCTGCAGAAAATGAAACTCCGCCACAACGCAGAATTAACCCACTACGCAATCAAAAACCATCTGGTTGACTAATATAGTGCGCACGGAAAATTCGCCGGCTTGATGACAGGTGGCGGATCAGGGCACAGTTTATTTACATAGTGACAATCCGGCAAAGTAGCCACTATTTGCCGCGTTGATTCGCTTATCAAACCCATCCCGCCTGTCTTATTATTCACGGATAGGCTGAAATTCAGTCACCCAATAATAAAGCGCACGCGCCGTCATGCCAGAAAAATCAACGCAAAATCCCGCCGAAATTGCACGCGAAGCATTTCGCCAGTTAGCCACCCGCAAGATTGCCCCTACCCCTGATGCCTATCGCAAGATTTATGATGAGATCGCCGGTTATGCGATACAACCCAGCGCAGAAGAAGTACTCGGCGAATTTGCCGGCACCCTGCTCTCTGCCCCCGATCTTGCGCCGCTAGGAAAAGTCTTACAGGAAGCCGCCGCGACATCCTACTGGCCGGATTTCGGTAAAGGTCTGGAGCAACTGCTCAAGCATTACCAGACTCAGCTGTCTGCACGCAACACGACTACCTCCAGCACCAGCAGTGTCGCCAGCAGCGCGCTGCCATCTCTGATCGACGACCCGCAACCGGCCCTGTTACGCGACTTGCTGATGCGCACGCTGACGCTGGCAGTCGCCTCCCTGTTGCAGGGTGCGCCGGAACTGGCGGAAGAATCCGAAGCGCTCGGACGATCCATCAAGGAAGCGCACAGCGAGGCCGCACTCAATGAAATTTCCGTACGACTGAAACAACTCTGCTTCAAGATCGAACTGAAAAGCGGCGACATGGCCGAACAGCATGAACTGCTGCTACGCCTGTTCAAACTGCTGCTGGAAAACATCGGCAGTCTGATCGACGACGACTCATGGCTGCATGGACAGATCGAAGCCGTCCAGAACCTGATTGCCGGCCCGATCAACGACGCTGCGCTGCGCGAAGTCATGCGCAGTCTGAAAGAAGTGATCTACAAGCAAGGTACGCTGAAACACAGCCTGGTTGAAGCAAAAGACACGGTAAAGGACATGATGATCACGTTTATCGACCGGCTGGGAGAGATCGCCACCACAACCGGCAACTATCACCAGAAAATCGACAAGTATTCCAAACAGATCATCGCCACCGCCGATGTCGGCAAGCTGAGCAAGATCCTCGATGAAGTGATGAAGGAAACACGTATTGCCCAGAACGAAGCATTACGTTCGCGCGACGCGATCCTGGCCGCACGCAAAAACGTGGAAGATGCCGAAGCGCGCATCCATAATCTTGAAGCCAAGCTCGAACAAATGAGTGAATTGGTGCGAGAAGACCAATTAACCGGCAGTCTCAACCGTCGCGGCCTGGAAGATATTTTCGAGCGCGAACTGGCCCGCGCAGAGCGGCGCGGCACGCCGCTCTGCATCGCCATGCTCGATCTGGATGATTTCAAGAAGATCAACGACAAATACGGCCACTCTGCCGGTGACGAAGCCCTGATCCACCTGGTGCGCGTGATCAAGGAAACCTTGCGCTCGATGGACGTCATCGCCCGCTTCGGCGGCGAAGAATTCCTCATCGTGTTGCCGGATACCGGCATGGATGAGGCCGTTCAGACCGTCACGCGTCTGCAAAGAGAATTGACCAAGCAGATCTTCATGCATAACCACACCCGCCTGCTAATGACCTTCAGCGCCGGCGTTGCCTTGCGTAATGAGCAAGAAGATCAAAAATCGATGATAGAGCGTGCCGACAAGGCCTTGTACGAAGCCAAGCGTACCGGAAAAAACCGCGTAATCTCTGCCGGATAACTGTGCGTAACAAGTTGAGCCTTCTGAGTTGAACAAGCATCCGGCACCGGATGCTTGTTCAAGCCCAGTAGCCGGACGACATCTGCAGCACTATCACCGAACTTCGTAATAAATCCCATCAACGCTTGCGCCACATGATAGCTCCGGGGAGTCGGGCCGCCTGTCATTCCTGCCCCCGCTATCGTCAACCACCATCCGCTAACGCCCCCTGATATTGCCAAGGATGCATCGTCGTGCTCATGACTGTTCTTGAGCGTAGCACCAGACGGGTGTGATCTTGCGCTCATACTGGCATTACGGTTGCATGAAAAACAAGGGGCAAGCTCTCATGCAAGATGCAGCATTGTCCTCAGTCGCTCACCATCTCCGGTTTTTACAAACTATTTTCAGAGTGAAAACCGACTATACCAAGCAGTTTTCGCCATCCTGTCGGCACCTTTTCGCATAACTTAAGGGTAGCGGATCAAAAATATACTCCTAAAGCTTTTTGTTGCTCTGACGAAAAAGAGTTACGTGGCAAGTGTCGCGGCGAAGCAGAAAATTTAAATCGCAGTCCGGATTAAACTTTTTCCAAAACCGTCCGTTACCAGTTGCAACAAGACTGATTTTCCTCTGCGAATCAAATAAGCAGGTTGGTTGAGGAAATCAGTATTGAACGCAACAAGCTGCTAGTTCACCCCCGAAATCTTTTACAGGAGTCATAAAATGGCCGCCGTAATTAACACCAACCTTGCATCACTCAATGCCCAACGTAACCTGAACACATCACAGTCAGCGTTGAACACATCCTTGCAACGCCTGTCATCCGGCCTGCGCATCAACAGCGCAAAGGACGATGCTGCAGGTTTGGCAATTTCCGAGCGTTTCAACACACAAATTCGCGGCCTGAACGTCGCAGTTCGTAACGCAAACGATGGTATCTCCCTGGCGCAAAGTGCTGAGGGTGCAATGACCGAAATCGGCAACAACTTGCAACGTATCCGTGAACTGGCAGTGCAATCACGTAATGCAACCAACTCCGTATCGGATCGCGCTGCGTTGGATGCAGAAGCACAACAGTTGAAAGCAGAAGTTGATCGCGTTGCAGACACCACCGCATTCAACGGCTTGAAACTGCTGGACGGTTCTTTCACAGCACAAGCATTCCAGGTTGGCGCCAACCAAGGCGAAACAATTGATATCGCCTCCATCGTCAATGCAAACTCAACTTCCCTGGGTACGTGGGACTCTGTTGCAGCACCAGCTGTTGCCGGATCCTACACGGTCGCATCAGTAAGCAACTTCAATTTCGGCGCTGCAGCTGCGTCACCGGCAACCTACACATCAGGTACTGTCGCCGCCGGCGATTACAGCACCACCGGTACGAACTCAGCTGCGACTTATACGACCGACACGATTGGCGCCGGTACAGCAGGTCAGACTTTCTCAATTACTCCTGCAAATGGCACCGCCTTTACAGTCGCATTGGCTGCCCCCACCACCGATGCGGCCGATATGTTGGCGGAAATTACCAGCACAGCTGGATATGCCGCTGCCGGCTTTACCGTTGCATTAGGTGCAGGCGCAGATTCTGACAAGCTTGTCTTCACAAACTCGACCACAGGCGCAGGTAACATCGCAATTGGTGGTACCAATGCTGCCCTGATCGCAGGTGGTACCGTAGTTGATACAGCTGGTAGTGCTGTCGATACAAGTGCCAACAAAACCTTCACCCTGCAAGGTCCTGGCGGCGCAGCTTCCACCTTCACACTTTCGTCGAACATCACCAGCGCAGCCGACATGGTTGCCGCTATCACCGGTGGTGCAAACACCGCAGCTTATGCTGCCAGCGGCGTAACGGCGGCAGTCGGAACCGGCGCGAATGCAGGTAAAGTCGTGTTCACCGCAACAACCCCAGGCGCAGGCGCCGTGACGATCGCCGGCACTGACAATGCCTTGCTCACCACGGGCGGCGTTGCAGCAGCCGGTGGTGCAGCCGGCGCCAGCAATGCCTCAGGCTTTTCGGTGGACGGCACTGCCGTTTCCCTTACCACCAATGTCACCGATCAGGCTGGCATGATAGCCGCTCTCCAGGCTCAACTCACCGGCTACACGGTTGCCGCAAGCGGTGCGTCTGGCTTCAGCATCACCAGCGCTACGGCTGGCGTGGCAACGCCAGCGGCCATTAGTGCTTTCACTGGCAACGGCAATGCGGCTTTCGGCGGCGGTACCGCAGTTGCCGGTGTTGATGCGGTTGTCGCTACTAGTCAGACTGGTTTCGCCACGCTGAATATCACCTCAGCAGCCGGTGCAGATAACGCAATCCTGGCGATGGACGGCGCGTTGACAGCGATCAACACCGCTCGTGCATCCATGGGCGCGATTCAAAACCGCTTTAGCTCGGTCGTTGCAAGCGTGCAAACCACAGCAGAAAATCTGGCTGCATCACGTAGCCGGATTCTGGATACTGACTTTGCAGCAGAAACAGCCAATCTGACCCGCGGTCAGATCCTGCAACAAGCTGGTACCGCGATGCTGGCGCAAGCCAACTCGCTGCCGAACGGCGTGCTGGCCCTGTTGCGCGGTTAATAGCCGGGCAAGCAAGCAGTCCTTCGTCAATCGGCCCGATGCAGATCGGGTCGCTTGAAGAACAGGTCCCGCCCGGCATTTTGCTGGTCGGGACATTTTTGCAAATGGAGTCTTCATGACTATCTCGTCTATCGGTAACGCCGTTGTAGCAAGCGTTCGGTTGCCCGCACCACACGTCGCTGCCCAAACCGCGCCTGCGGTCTCGGACATTGCACCTGCAGCAGCCACTCCGCCACCGGAAGCGGCACACTTGTCACAAGCGGTTGCCAGCATCAATCAGGCGATGCAAAAGATGGGGTCAGGACTGGAGTTCTCGATAGATCAGGAATCGCAACGCACGATCGTCAAAATTGTCGATCAACAAACCAAAGAATTGATCCGGCAAATGCCATCGGCAGAAACGCTGGAAATTGCCAAGGCGCTGGATCGCGTACAAGGATTGCTGATCAGTTTGCGCGCCTGATTTCTATCGCTCACAGCAATAGAAACCTTGTATGTCAACGCTGTCATACCAAATTCACAAGCACGCAGCCATGCCCTGTGTAGCGCACTGCGGTCTTATCTTCTTGTCAAAATTTGAATTAGCAACATAAAACCCTTCTAAAGTCCGGTTTGATTCTGCCGATAACGGTTTACATTAGTACTTTCTGCAGGAGGAATCGTGGCTCTCAACGTTGGATCAAATCTGGATGTCAACTCCATCGTCACACAATTGATGGTGGCTGAGCAACGACCGCTCTCTATCCTCACGACCAAGGAAACCAGCTATAAAGCCAAGCTCTCCGCCTACGGCGCCCTGAGCAGCGCCTTGTCGTCTTTCCAGGCCAAGGTCGCGACCTTAAGCGATATATCCAAATTCATGCAGTTCGGTGCGACATCGACCGACGCTACCATTGCATCCGCCACCGCGAGCGCGTCGGTAAAACCCGGTCAATACGAAATCGAGGTTCTGCGGCGCGCCCAGGCGCAGTCACTGTCAACTGAAGGTCGCACCAGCACCAGCGCCGCGATCGGCGCGGGCGGCACCACTACTTTGACTTTCCAGTTCGGCAAGATCACTGGTGGCACCCTGACCGGAGGCCAGTATAGCGGCGCGGCATTTGCACAGGATGCCAGCCAGTCCACCAGCCAGATCACCATCGATGCCAGTAATAATTCGCTGCAAGGCATACGCGATGCGATCAACAAGGCCGGCATGGGCGTTACCGCGACTATCGTGTCCGACGGCACCGATGCACCATATAAATTGCAGTTAACCTCGACCAGTACGGGTGAATCTTCCAGCATGAAGATCACCGTCGATGGCGATGCCGATTTGCAAAACCTACTGGCGCAAGATCCTGCCGGCACGCAAAAACTGAAACAGAACAGCGCTGCTCAAGACGTGTTGCTGACAGTGAACGGCATGGAGATCAAGAACAAGAGCAATACGCTGACCGACACCTTCGAGGGACTGTCGATAACGGCCAGCAAAATAGGCACGACCACGATATCGGTCACGCGTAACACCTCATCGATAGAAAGCAGCGTGACCGCCTTCGTCACTGCCTACAATGAATTGCAGGGAACGCTCAAATATCAAACCGGTTACAACGCCGACACTAAAACCGGTGGCCCGCTGGTTGGCGACGCCACCGCACGCACAGTGCAAACCACCTTGCAACGCATGTTTTCAACCCAGCCTGAAGGCCTGACTGGCGACCTGGTTAACCTGTCGCAGATCGGCATCTCGTTCCAGAAAGACGGCACGCTGACGCTGGACGCTACCAAATTGAAAGCGGTGATTGCCAAGAATCCGGAAGACATCGGCAAGCTGTTCGCTACTACCGCCACACCAACCGACAGTCTGGTCAGTTATGTCAGCTCGACTGCGGCGACCAAAGCCGGCAGCAATGCACTCAACATCACGACACTGGCCACCAAAGGTCAATTGACCGGCTCCAGCGCCGCCAACACGAATATTGTGGCTGGCGTCAACGATGAACTGAGCCTGGAAATCGATGGCGTGAAAGCCACCGTCAAGCTGGCCGCCGGTAGCTATACGGCCGATTCATTGAGCACGCAACTGCAATCGCTGATCAATGGTACGCCTGCGTTTTCAGAAGCGACTGTGGCCATCAGCGTGACGAACCAGAACGGCGTCCTGAGCATTACATCCAACCGTTACGGCTCGGCATCCAAAGTGACGGTAGCAGGCAATGGTGCAACAGCCTTGCTGGGTAGCACACCAACAGCAACCACCGGCGTCGATGTGGCCGGCACCATCAACGGCGCAGCGGCAACCGGCTCAGGCCAGTTCCTGACCGGTGCTGCCGGCAGCAGCGCGGAAGGCCTGAAACTGCAGATTACCGGCGGCGCTCTGGGCGCGCGTGGCGACGTCAATTTTTCCATGGGTTATGCATCCAATCTGAATGCGCTGCTGACCAGCTTTGTCGGCGCCAAAGGCCTGATAGCAGGTCGTACCGATGGCATTAACCAAAGCATCAAGGATCTTGGTACTCAACGTGACGCCATCAACCAAAGACTGGTGGATATCGAGGCACGTTATCGCAAGGAATTCACGGCGCTGGATGTACTGCTTAGCAGCATGAATTCAACCAGTAACTATCTGACGCAACAGTTGGCTGCGTTGCCTAGCAATACCAACTGATAACCGGAGAAGAAAAATGTTCGGAACTGCAAGAAGCGGCGTACATGCTTACGCGAATGTGGCGGTAGAAACCGGTGTGATCGCAGCGAGTCCGCACAAATTGATCGTGATGCTGTTCGATGGCGCACTCATCGCCGTGGCGAGCGCCCTGCAACAAATGAAAGCGAACAACATCCCGGCCAAAGGAAAGTCCATCTCGAAGGCCATTTCGATCATCGATAGTGGACTGCGCGCCAGCCTGAATAAAAAAGTGGGCGGCGACATCGCGCTCAATCTCGATGCGTTATACGAATACATGAGCAGCCAGTTATTGGTCGCCAATATCAAAAATGATCCCGTCATTCTGGAAGAAGTGCAGAAGTTACTGCATGACCTGAAAGAAGCCTGGTGCGCCATCGACAATGAAAAAAACGCTTATAAGCAACCGGAAGTACCACCGATTGCGCGCGCTTACGATCCGCTCGCTCCGAACATCTCTACATTAGTGAAAGCATGATCGATGATGAATAGTCAGGAAGTCATTTCTTTGTACGAAACTGTCGCAAGCATTACCGACCAGATGCTGACTGCTGCACGCAATGGCGACTGGGATGAACTGGTCGCGCTGGAAGCGCGTTGCTCGAATCATGTCGCCGTGCTCAAAACCAGTGAGCCGCCTGCACCGCTAGTCGGCGCGGTGCGCGAACGCAAGGTCCAGATCATCAAGAAAATTCTGTCCGATGACCGCGAAATACGCAATATTACGCAACCGTGGATGGCTAAGTTGTCGCTGATGATCAACAGCACAGGCACCGAACGCAAACTCAACAACGCCTATGGCGCCAATCAATCGGGGTAAGCCATGCTGCCACGGGCCGATTTAACGGGAACCCGGCCCGTCGTCCTTATCGAGGCAAGCGCGCCGGTCACGGCCCTGGGTCAAGCCAAGCAGGAAACGCTAGACCGCTTGCTCCAGCTCACGCTGGGCAAGGAATATCAGGCGCAGGTTTTATCGCGCCTGAGCGACGGCAACTTTCTGGTGAAAGTGGACAATGCCGTTGCCAGCATGCTGCTGCCGCCCGGCACCAAGGCCGGCGACAAGCTCGACCTGACCCTGCTGGCAAACCAGCCACGCCCTACTTTCATGCTCGGCAAGGCCGAAGCGGGTGCGACCACTTCTATCAGCAATGCCGGCCGCCTGATCGGCAATATGCTGCAACTGGCGCAGCAGGACGGCATGCCGACCGCCATCGTCGGCAAAACACCGCTGGTCGCAACACCCGGCGCCAGCGCACAGCAGATTGCCGGCGCGCTGCAAAATGCCGTGGCCTTCAGCGGACTGTTTTACGAATCGCATGTTGCGCAATGGGCGATGGGCATGCGCCCGTCAAGCGATCTATTGCGCGAACCCGCCGCCAAACGCAGCAACCTACCTCTCACCGGCCAGCCACAAGCGACAACAGAAAATGCCGGCACCAGCGATCTCGGCAGATTGATGACGAATGTACGCGAATGGGTGGGCGGCGAACGTGCGCTGGCGGATTTGCTGCGCAGCGCGCAAACCGGCAAGCCGGAGCAGGAAAGCATCGCACCTCTCGTTGGCAAACAGCAGGATATTCCGGTCAGTGAAGGTCTCAAGCTGATCAACCTGCAACTCGATACGCTGGAACAACGCCGCATCATGTGGCAAGGCGAGCTCTTCCCCGGTCAGCCACTGGAATGGGAAATTTCCGACGACACACCGGAGAAAAGCTCAGAACAATCCGAACCTGAGCCGACATGGAACAGTAGCGTGCGCTTTAACCTGCCGACGCTGGGTTCGGTCTCTGCAACCATCCGTTTGAGCGGCGAACATCTGCAGGTGCAAGTTCATACTGCAGATGAAGAAACCGCGGTAGCGCTGCGCAGCCACGGCAAGCTGCTGGCCGACGCACTGGCCGCTGCCGGCTCGACGCTGGACTCTCTTCTGGTCAAGCCAGCGGATAAGTCGCATGGATAATTTCAAACCGCCACCAAGTGCCGTTGCACTCGCCTACCAGAGCGGCGATTCGGCGCCACGTATTGTTGCCAAAGGACGCGGCCTGATTGCCGAACAGATTATCGAACGCGCAAAAGAACATGGCGTTGCGGTACACGAATCGAAAGAGCTGGTGGCATTATTACTGCAGGTAGAGCTGGACGATCACATCCCCCCTGCGCTCTACCGCGCAGTGGCTGAATTATTGGCGTGGTTATATCGCGTTGAGGCTGCCCAACAGCGTGGCGGCAATGTATGATGTGCGGTTGTAAGGTGAAGCCACGGCCACTTACTTGCACTCAGTTTATTAGAAAAACACGATGACTCTTGCCAGTGAATACGAAAACGATGATTTGAATCCCTACCGGGTTCACTCCCGCCGGGAAGTAATTGCCCTGTTGCGCAGCATAGGCGAACGCAATCAGCTGGTCAGAATGCTGATCAACCACGGCAACGACACAATCGTGACCTCGATCCTGCAAATCGATGAGTCCGCCAATACCGTCCTGCTCGATTGCGCGCCTACCGCCATCATGAATCAGCGTGTGCTCGATAGTGAAAAACTGTCGTTTGAAACGGTGCTGGAAAACATCCGCATTCTGTTTAACTCACCGGCGGCAGAGAGCTGCATCTACGAGAATCTGCCGGCCTTCATCATTCCGCTGCCGACCAGCGTGATTCGCCTGCAACGACGCGAATTCTATCGTGTGCCCACACCTGTCACCAATCCGATTTATTGCACGATACCGATCAGAGCTGAAGACCAGATCATTCCTGTTGTGGTTCCACTGCACAACATCAGTGGCGGCGGGCTGTCTATAGTCGATGAAAAAAAACTGATCGATTCGACACCCGGTCACATATATGAAAATTGCCGTCTCGATTTACCCGGTGGCAGCGTGACGCTTGCCTTGCAAATCCGTAATCATCTTGAAGTCACGCTGACCAACGGCAAAAGCATACATAGATTGGGATGCGCTTTCGTGAACCCTTCCAATGGAGCGCTGGGCGCGGTACAAAAGTACATTACCAAGCTGGAGCGGGACCAGAACGCAAAAGCGACAGGGCTGGGCTGAAAAACAGAAGTAAAGCGGAAGTGAAACAGCCGTGAAGAAGTACAGATAAACAAAAAACAGGAGCCGGACAGCCCCAATCAAAACGCGGTAAATCTATACCTGCATATTCATCATTTCCTGGTAGGCCGATACCACCTTGTTGCGTACCTGCACCGTTGCCTGGAATGAAATACTCGCTTTTTGCATGGAAATCATCACATCCGACAAGTTCACACTGTCATCTCCTAGCGTAAATTTCTGCCCCAATTGATCAGCGTGATTCTGTGCGCTGGCCACATTATCCAGCGATGCCTTCAGCGCCTGGGAAAAATCCACTTTGGTCGCCGATTTTTCGACCGGCGACGCACCACCTGCCAAAGGATTGATCGCAGGCTGCGAACGCGCAGCTGCAGCCTTGAGCTGTGCCACCATGGCATCTATTGCCGTTGAATCAATTCCGCCGACTTTCATCATTTTCTCCATACAGTTGCGGGCGGGCACTATAATTACCTCAACCCATACAGCAGAGTTCCCGATAAGGGATTCCGCACTACCTCGTCAAGTTATCACGCACGTCAACTTGAATCGTTTCAATAAAGGACAGAAATATCGCTCTGTTCCAAAGATTGAATTTCCTCGTACCCTTGACAATTCATGCTACGGAAAAAAGTTTGAAGAGCGAGAACATCGATGAACCATTCAGTCCAATTTGACGCTAGCCAAGCAGGAGCACAATCATGGCAGTAGTCGTAGCAGGCGAAGGCGGACTCCCCCAAACGGCAGGCGCCAACCCGAACAGTCCAAGCACCATACTCAACATGACCAAGTCGCCTAACGGCCGCAAGTTCTTGTTGATGGTCGGCATTGCCGCTGTCATTGCGGTGATGATAGGTCTGGTGCTATGGGGCCAGAAGCCGGAATATCGGGTGCTGTTTTCCAATTTTTCGGATCGCGATGGCGGCGCCATCATGACCTCGCTGCAAGCGGCCAACGTCCCTTATAAATTTGCCGAAGGCGGCGGTGCCATTCTGGTACCTGCCGATAAAGTGCATGAAATTCGCCTGAAGCTGGCGGCAGAAGGTTTGCCGAAAGGCGGCAGCGTCGGCTTTGAATTGATGGAAAATCAAAAACTCGGCGTGTCGCAATTTCTCGAACAGGTCAATTTCCAGCGCGCACTGGAAGGTGAGCTGGCCCGTTCCATCCAGTCAGTCGGCGCGGTGCAGGCGGCGCGCGTCCATCTGGCCCTGCCCAAGGCATCGGTCTTTGTACGCGATCAGCAAAAACCAACGGCATCCGTATTGCTAAATCTGCATGCAGGTCGTTTCCTGGATCAGCAACAAGTCAGCGCCATCGTGCATCTGGTCGCCAGCAGCGTGCCTGAGCTGTCGCCGAAAAATGTCACGATCGTCGATCAAGCCGGCAACTTGCTGTCTGAAAACAACAAACCAGCCGGCACCAATACGCTGGACCCATCGCAACTCAAATACGTGCAGGAACTGCAGCAAAACATCGCCAAGCGCGTCGAATCGATCATCACGCCTATCGTCGGCCTCAACAATGTCCGTGCGGAAGCAACCGCCGATGTCGATTTTTCGACCAGCGAACAAGCCGCTGAAATCTACAAACCGAACCAGGTGCCCAGCAGCGCCACCGTACGCAGCCAGCAAACCAGCGAATCGACGAATGGCGGCAACAATGCAACGGGCGTTCCCGGTTCATTAACCAATCAGCCGGCACCGGCAGCAACGGCGCCATTGAATACGACGCCGCAAACCACTGCTGCTGCACCAGGAACGCCAGGAGCGCCGGGGGCTCCCGGCGCGCCGGCCGCCACTGCGGCAGCACCCCAAGCCACGCCGATTCAACGCGATACCACGACCAATTACGAAGTGGATAAAACCATCCGCTACGTCCAGCAACCGATGGGTGGCCTCAAGCGTCTGTCCGTTGCCGTCGTGGTCAATTACAAGCGCGTGGTCGGCAAGGATGGCAAAGTCAGTTTTCTGCCATTGACAGAAATCGAAAAAACGCAAATAACCGATCTGGTCAGAGAAGCCATGGGTTACAACAAGGATCGAGGCGATACGCTCAATGTCGTCAACAGTCCTTTTGCCGGCAGCAACAAGGAAGAAGCAGCGAAGCTGCCGCTCTGGGAACGGCCGGAAGCGATCGATATGGGCATGCAGGGAGCCAAATATCTACTGCTCGGCATCGTACTGCTGGTTCTGTACTTCAAAGTGTTGAAACCGCTGCTCACCAAACTGAATCTGCCACCGCTGGCGCTGACCGATGAAAGCGGCCAGTCTATCCTCGCGGCACGGGAAGTGGAAGAAGTCGGGCCTATGGGTATCCATCAGCACAGTTACCAGCAAAATCTGGAAGCCGCCAAGACGCTCGCCAGACAGGATCCGAAAGTGGTCGCAAACATCGTCAAGGCGTGGGTGGGAAATGAGTGATAAAGGCATACATAAAGGCGCGGTCTTGATGCTGGCACTCGGCGCGGATGAAGCTGCCGAAGTGATGAAATATCTCGGCCCGCGCGAAGTACAAAAACTCGGCGCAGCCATGTCCACGATGAAGGCCATCCAGAGCGAGGAACTGGTTGCCGTGCTCAGTGAATTTAGAGGCGAAACGGAAAAAAATACCTCGCTGGGTCTGGATTCCGACGACTACATCCGTGACGTGCTGACCAAGGCGCTGGGTGACGACAAGGCAGCGTCGCTGCTCAATCGCATTCTCGGCGCACGCGATGCCAGCGGTATCGAAAGCCTGAAATGGATGGACGCACAATCGGTCGCCGACCTGGTGCGCAACGAACATCCGCAAATCATCGCCACCATCCTGGTGCATCTGGAACGCGACCAGGCTTGCGAGGTGCTGGAACATTTCACCGAACGCCTGCGCAACGATTGCGTATTGCGCATAGCCACACTGGATGGCGTACAACCGGCCGCCCTGCGCGAATTGAACGAAGTGTTGACGAAGCTGTTGACCGGCAATGAAAACCTGAAGAAAAAACCGATGGGCGGCATCCGCGCAGCGGCAGAAATTCTCAACTTCTTCAATGGCGAAAACGAAGTATCGGTGATGGCCAATCTGAAGGGCTACGACAACGATATGGCGCAAAAGATCATGGACGAAATGTTCGTGTTCGACAACATCATGGATATCGAGGATAGAGGCATCCAGCTGCTGCTGCGTGAAGTACAGTCCGAATCGCTGATCATCGCGCTCAAGGGTGCCACACCAGATTTGCGCGAAAAATTCTTCAAGAATATGTCGCAGCGCGCAGGGGAAATGATGCGCGAGGATCTGGAATCCAAAGGGCCGGTACGCCTGTCCGAAGTCGAAGCGAATCAGAAGGAAATTCTGCAAATCGTGCGTCGTCTGGCCGATGAAGGCCAATTGACGCTGGGCGGCAAGGCGGAAGATGCTTATGTCTGACGTTATCCCAAAAGAAAAACAGTCGGCATATCAACGCTGGGAAATGACCTCCTTCGGCGAAGAACCTGCTGTCGCCGAAATTGAATCCATCATCGCTGCCAATACCGCAGCAAGCGCGCAGATGGCCAATATTGCCGCGATGGCGCAACAGATTGAAGATGCGCGCGCGCAGGCGCATGCAGAAGGTTATGCCGCCGGTCTCGAAGAAGGTCGCGCAGCCGGCCTGGTAGAAGGTCGTGCGCAGGCCGAAGAGGAAAGACGCAGCCTGCGGCAGATCGCCGAAACCTTTGGCACGGAAGTAGCGCAGGCCAATGAACTGATCGCCAACGACATGCTTGACCTGTCGCTGGATCTGGCCAAGGCGATGCTGAAAACCGCCTTGAACGTACGCCCCGAACTCATCATCCCGCTGGTGCGGGAGGCAATTCACTATCTGCCTACGCTGCAGCAACCTACGCTGCTCCATCTGCATCCGGACGATGCGGCCATCATCACCGTGCACATGAATGATGAATTGAGTGCGGTCGGCTGGCGCGTAGTGGAAGATACACACATGGGTCGCGGCGGTTGCCGCGTCGAAGCGGTTAGCAATCAGATCGACGCCAGCGCCCCAACTCGCTGGCAGCGCATTGCCGCCTCACTGGGCAAAGAATCTGACTGGCTAGTCTAATGCCCACCACGACTCCTTCAACCACCCCGAACAGCAGCCGCTGGCAGGCTTATCTGCGCGATTGCCGTACCCTGCTGGATATCGCCGAACCGATGCTGGTCTCCGGCCGCATCACGCGCGTGGCCGGGCTGGTGATGGAAGCGGTTGGTCTTAAGCTCGCCGTCGGCAGCGCCTGTACGATACCGCTGGCAAATGGCGCACGCATTGAAGCTGAGGTAGTCGGTTTTGAAGACGACAGGCTATTCCTGATGCCGCAAAGCGATGTCGAAGGGATCGTGCCCGGCACGCGCGTATTCCCCGTAGAGGTGGTGCAATCGCTACCCAAACCTGGGGCCGTTAGCCATCCGCGCCGTCGCCCTAGCGACCGCACCCGTCATCTGCCAGTCGGTATGGAATTACTGGGTCGCGTACTGGATGGCGCCGGCCGCCCTCTCGATAATCTGGGACCGCTGCATGCAACGCACTCCGGACCGCTGAATGTACGCGCCGCCAATCCGCTTACGCGTGCGCCCATCACCGATGTACTGGATGTAGGCGTGCGCGCCATCAACAGCATGTTGACCGTAGGACGTGGTCAGCGTATGGGCTTGTTCGCCGGCTCCGGCGTCGGCAAAAGCGTGTTGCTCGGCATGATGGCGCGCTATACGACTGCCGATGTGATCGTGGTCGGCCTGATCGGCGAACGGGGTCGCGAGGTGAAGGAATTCATCGAACAGATTCTGGGGCCGGAAGGTCTGGCGCGTTCAGTCGTGGTTGCGGCACCAGCCGACACGCCGCCGCTGATGCGCTTGCAAGGAGCCGCCTACACCACCGCCATCGCCGAACATTTCCGCGATGAAGGCAAAGACGTCTTGCTGATCATGGATTCGCTGACCCGCTATGCGATGGCACAGCGCGAGATTGCCCTCGCCATCGGCGAACCGCCGGCCACCAAGGGTTATCCGCCATCGGTATTCGCCAAGCTGCCGGCGCTGGTCGAACGTGCCGGTAACGGCAAGGAAGGCGGCGGCTCGATCACCGCGTTTTATACTGTATTGACCGAGGGCGACGATCAACAGGATCCGATCGCCGATGCCGCGCGGGCGATTCTGGACGGCCATATCGTGCTGAACCGCTCGCTGGCGGAAGCCGGACATTACCCCGCGATCGATATCGAACAGTCGATCAGTCGCGCGATGCACAATATCACCACGCCGGAACATCAAAAACAGACGCGCAAGCTGAAGCAATTGACGTCCCGCTATCAGCGCAATCGCGACTTGATCAGCGTCGGCGCCTACAGCGCGGGCTCGGACCCGGTGCTGGACGAGGCCATTGCCCTGAACACAAAAATAGAGTCATTCTTGCAACAGGATATTACCGAACGCAGCGGCATAAACGAGAGCTTGGGGCAACTTGCCTCGCTATTCGAGTGATGGCCGCAGACGTTGGGAAAATATAATTACTCACAATGGCTACCTCCTCTGCATTAGACACACTGATAGAACTGGCCAGCAAGGAAAGCGACGAAGCTGCCAAGCGTCTGGGCCACTGCATGAAGGCCGCCGAGGACAGCGAACAGAAACTGGCTTTGCTGATGCAGTATCGTGACGATTACGCCACGCGCTTTCAGCAAAATCTGGCCAACGGTTTGACGGCCATGGGTTACCGTAATTTCCAGCTGTTCCTGGACAAACTGGAAAACGCAATCAGCAGTCAGCAATTGGTGGTGCGCGATGCACATATACACGTCGAACAGGAACGATCGGCATGGCAAGCCAGCGAACGCAAACGCATGTCCTACGGCACGCTGGCAAACCGGGCATTGAAGGCCAAACAGCTGGCCGAAAACAAACGTGACCAGAAGCAGACGGACGAACACGCAGCACGACAATTTCTGTACAAAAGATAAACGACCACAACAGGCGACAGACTCATGAATACCTCCGCGATCAACAACCCTCTCGGCATATTGCAGGCGCCTGCCAGCAACAAGCAGGATATGGCGTCCCCGTCCGATGCAGGCGCGTTCAACCAGGTGCTCTCGCGTGAAATCGCCGGCCGCAACAATGCCGACAGCAGCACAGCGGCAAAAAATACGCAAAAGGAAGCATCCGGCAAAGGTGGCGGCACGACCAACGCCAAGAACGAAAACAGCAATACGGCTGCTGCCGAAACGGCAAAGAACGCGGAAAACGAAAAGGCTGCTGCCCTCGCCGCCGCTAAAAAGGACGAAGCCGATCCCGCCGCGACCGACCCTTCGGCAGAATTGCTGGCTTTTGTGGCCGCACTGACACAGGCCAATACTGCGCAAGCCCCTGCTGCAGACACAGCACTGGACACTGTGGCCACCGCCAAGGCTGCCGACATCGACACCAGACTGGATGCAGATAGCACGCTTGTTGCCACGACCACCGCTGCCGGTAGCGAAAAAGATGCGATCGGCAAAAAGTCGGACTTCGTTTCCGCTCTGGACAAAGCCACTGTCGCGGCAAATGAAAGCAGTAAAACACCTGCTGCTGCGTCAGCCGCCGCCAAAGGCGATGCCGACCTCGCGGTCGCTGCTGCAACTGCAGCGACCAAGGCCATCGAACCGGCCACCGTCAGCAATCCGCAAACCATCGCCATCAACACCGCGGCACTTCAGCATCTGAACGCAACGCAGAACGCGCAATCCGCCAAGCTGGCGCCGCAAGTCGGCAGCCCGGGATGGGATCAGGCGCTTGGTCAAAAAGTGGTGTGGATGATTCAGGGCGCACAGCAAACTGCAACGCTGACGCTGAATCCGCCTGATCTCGGACCCATGCAGGTGACCTTGAACGTCTCGAATAATCAGGCAACTGCAAACTTTACTGCGCATCAACCCGAAGTTCGTCAGGCGCTGGAAGCAGCCATGCCGCGCCTGCGCGAAATGCTGAACGACGCAGGCATACAGCTTGGCCAGTCCAGCGTCAGCGCCGGTTCACCGAATCAGCAACAGACATCCGGCGAGCAGCAACAGGGCGGACGTCAAGCCAGCCGTAACGACAATACCGTCGTGGAACCCGTCATCCACGTCAGCCACGTACCGCTGCCTTCCAGCGGCAGCGGCATGGTCGATACCTTTGCCTGACGCGATTCCATAGCATCTGCAGCGCCTCCATGTCAAAACGCATACATCGCGCCTGCAGCGATTTTCTGCATGGCGTGGATGCGCTCTTCATCCATTCACTAAAAATCACATTGTTTTTCGCACGATGCGAGTGTTACCCGCAATGAATAATGGTTTAATAGGGCCTTAAGCAGAAATTCCGCACATCCCCAGCGATGTGCGGAATTCGCTGGAAGAAGCGACCCCGGGACTGGATGACGTGAATACGACGATATGCGTCGTGTTCCCCTCTCTTTTCAATGCATCCCGTGTGTCGTTTTTTTTTAATAATGGCGTGTAACCAGAATGCATGCAGCACTTGAGGAAAACAGATGGCAACAAAAGTAGATCCCAAAACAACCAGCACAAACGTGGAACCAAAACCGAAGAAATCAAGAATCTTGATTATCGTGCTCGCGTTGTTGATCATCCTGGCTGGCGGTGGCGCTGGTGCATGGTATTTTCTGGATCAGAAAGCAACGGTGCAACCTGCAAAAGCAGCGCACGTGGAAGCAAAGCCGCCGGTGTTTTTGCCGATGGAAGCGTTCACCGTCAATCTGCTGGCTGAAAACGGCGAACAATTTCTGCAAACCAGTTTTACGCTGCAAGTATTGGATCAGGCACAGGTGGATTTGATCAAGCTGTACATGCCGCATGTGCGTAGCCGCATACTGTTGCTGTTGTCGAGCAAAAAGGCTTCGGAAATCCTGACCGTGGAAGGCAAGACCAAGTTGGCCGAAGAAATCATCAATATTTTCAAACAACCATTTACACCACAGGGCCCGACCGTCAAGGTAAGCAGCGTGTTGTTTACCTCATTCGTCGTGCAATAAAATCATGGCCGATAATTTCCTCTCACAGGAAGAAGTTGATGCTCTTTTAAAGGGCGTCAATGGCGATCAGGATGAGGCCGGCAAGCCTGAAGATTCGACTGGCGTGCGTCCATACAATCTTGCAACGCAAGAACGTATCGTGCGCGGCCGCATGCCGACGCTGGAAATTATCAATGAACGATTTTCGCGCCTGTTGCGCATCGGCCTGTTCAATTTTCTGCATCGCAGCGCCGAAGTTTCCATCGGTCCGGTGCGCGTATCAAAATACAGCGAATTCATACGCAATCTGGTGGTGCCGACCAACCTGAACCTGATTCACATGAAGCCGCTGCGCGGCATCGGCCTGATCGTGCTCGATCCGAATCTGGTCTTCCTGCTGGTGGACAATCTGTTCGGCGGCGATGGCCGCTTCCATACACGGGTGGAAGGTCGCGATTTCACGCAAACAGAACAGCGCATCATCCAGCGCATACTCGGCATCATTTTTGAAACCTATGCCAAGTCATGGGAACCCGTCTATCCGGTTGAATTCGAGTACATCCGCTCGGAGATGAATACTCAGTTCGCCAACATCGCGACCCCGAATGAAGTGGTGGTTGCCACCACTTTCACGATCGAACTCGGTCCGGTCAGCGGCGACCTGCATTTCTGCGTGCCCTACTCGATGATCGAACCGATACGCGATCTGCTGACCAGCAGCATGCAGGGCGAAACGCTGGAAATGGACAAGCGCTGGATACGCTTGATGACGCAGCAGATCCAGACTGCAGAAGTTGAAATTCTCGCCAATATGGGGTCGGCCAAAGTAACCCTGGGCGACATCCTGAACATGAAGATCGGCGACATTATTTCGATCGCCGTACCGGAGCAGGTCACGGCGGAAGTCGATGGCGTACCGGTGATGGAATGCTCATACGGAAAACTGAATGGGCAATATGCTTTGCGTGTGGAAAAACTGATCTATAGCGCAAACGATACAACGCAAGGAGAAGATCATGAGTGAAGAAAACGCATCCCAGACTACTGCGGAAGACGATTGGGGCGCGGCCATGGCCGAGCAGGAGCAGACGGAAGCAGAAGCTGCTGCGATGGCACCGAAAGCGGCCGCTGCCACCGTCTTCAAGGATTTCTCCGGTGGTGACCTGAAAACCGGTACGCACAACGATATCGACTTTATCCTGGATATCCCGGTGCAACTGACGGTAGAACTCGGCCGCACCAAGATCGCCATCAAGAATCTGCTGCAACTGGCGCAGGGTTCCGTCGTCGAGCTCGACGGTCTGGCCGGCGAACCGATGGATGTACTCGTCAACGGCTGCCTGATTGCACAAGGTGAAGTCGTGGTGGTGAATGACAAATTCGGCATTCGTCTCACCGATATCATCACGCCGTCAGAACGTATCCGCAAATTGAACCGATGATTTTTCCTCGTCTTATCTTGCTGGCGGCAGCTCCGCTGGCGATGCTGGCAACAGCGGCCCGCGCTGCCGATGCACCTGCTGCTACCGCTGCTGCGGCCAATACATCGACAGCTGGCAATCTGCTGCAAGTCACATTGGGCCTGCTGGTCGTACTGGGCCTGATGGCAGCCGCAGCCTGGATGCTGCGCCGTTTTACCGGCGCAAAAGGCAGCAGTGCCGCCAATATCAAGATCATAGGCGGCGTCAGCGTCGGCAATCGTGAACGCGTCGTGGTTGTCGAAATCGCCGATCAATGGATAGTCGTGGGCGTCGCACCGGGCCGCGTCAATGCCTTGAGCACGATGGCTCGCCAGGAAACACCCGTCATGACCGATGCTCCGCCGGCAAAGAATTTTTCCAGCTGGCTCGCGCAAACAATCGAAAAACGCAATGTCCAATAGCACTTCTCCCCTGCTGCGTCGCTGCCTGCCCCTGTTGCTGCTGGTCTTGCCGATGGCAGCCATGGCGCAGCAAGCCGGCCTGCCCGCATTGACCAGTACACCGACGCCGGGCGGCGGGCAAACCTATTCGCTCAGCCTGCAAACCCTGCTGCTGCTGACCGGCTTGTCGTTTTTACCGGCCGTGCTGCTGATGATGACCAGTTTTACCCGCATCATCATCGTGCTTTCATTACTGCGCCAGGCGCTCGGCACCCAGAGTTCGCCGCCGAACCAGGTCATCATCGGACTGGCATTGTTCCTGACCCTGTTTGTCATGAGCCCGGTGCTGGACAAGATTTACGTCGACGCCTATCAACCCTTCTCCGCCAACAAGATCCAGATGGGTGAAGCGCTCGACAAGGCGGTAGCGCCTTTGAAAACCTTCATGATCAAGCAGACCCGCGAATCCGATCTGGCCCTGTACGTCAAAATGTCCAAAGGGCCGGAGCTGCAAGGACCGGAAGATATTCCGCTGCGCATACTGGTACCGGCCTTCATCACCAGCGAACTGAAAACCGCTTTCCAGATCAGCTTCGCCATCTTCATTCCCTTCCTGATCATCGACATGGTGGTTGCCAGCGTCTTGATGTCGATGGGGATGATGATGGTGTCACCGGCGATTGTGGCCTTGCCGTTCAAGCTGATGCTGTTCGTCCTGGTCGATGGCTGGCAATTGCTGATCGGCTCACTGGCGCAAAGTTTTTACTAAGGATTTGCTATGACTCCCGAAACCGTCATGACCATGGGCCGTCATGCGATTGAAATTACCTTGATGGTAGCGGCGCCGATGTTGCTGGTTGCGCTGGGCATCGGCCTGATCGTCAGTATTTTCCAGGCCGCCACGCAAATCAATGAAACCACACTGTCCTTCATTCCGAAACTGGTCGGCATTTTTCTCGCATTGATCATTGCCGGGCCGTGGATGCTGACCGTGATGCTGGATTACATGCGCGAGACGTTCACCAATATCCCCCTACTCGTCAGCTAAATGCAGCGCCAGCTTCCCGGGCTTCGCATCATGTCGACATGATCTCTGTTACCAGCGCCGAATTACATACCTGGATCGCCTCTTTCCTGTGGCCACTCACGCGCATCCTCGGCCTGATTTCGGTCGCACCGCTATTTGGCAACGTGAGCGTACCGGCACGCGTGAAGATCAGCCTCGGCATCATGCTCGCATTGGTCATTGCGCCTACCGTACCGGCTCTGCCTGCCATGGATCCAATGTCGCCTGCCGGCCTGCTGATTCTGGTGCAGCAATTACTGATCGGCCTCACGATGGGTTTTGCGATGCGCATTGTGTTCGCCGGTGTGGAAATGGCAGGCGAAATCACCGGCATGACCATGGGTCTCGGCTTTGCCAGTTTTTTCGATCCGCAAACGCGCGCACGATCGTCGGCGATCAGCCAGTTTCTGGCGCTGCTCATACTGATGATTTATCTATCGACCAATCTGCATCTGGTCGTTCTCTCCACGTTGGCGCAAAGCTTCGAGCTGCTGCCGATTTCGAGCAGTTTTGTTTCGACGGAAGGTTTTTTTCAGATCGTCAAATGGGGGGGACGTATTTTCAGCGCCGGCGTTCAGCTATCTCTGCCCATGGTTGCCGCACTGCTGATGACGAATATCGCCCTCGGCATTTTGACGCGGGCTGCACCGCAATTGAACATCTTCGGTATCGGTTTCCCGATCACCATCGGTGTCGGCTTCATCATGATCGCCATCGTCCTGCCTTATCTGATGAATCCCTTCATCAATTTGATGCAGGAAGGAATTGATGCGATAGGAAGAATTACCGTGGCGCTGGCGCCGTAAGACCCGCTACCAGATCATGCACATGATGCATGTATGAACTAACAGCTAGGGGCTAACAGCGATAGAGGGAAAAGCCGAACCTTAGCGCAGCAGGTTGAACAGACTCAGGCCGGTGATCTTGATGAAGGATTGCTGTGCCGCCTGCAGCGTGTACTGCTGCTGTGTGAACTGCGAATACGCCTCTACCGGATCGATCTCCTGCAAAGCCTTCAGGGTTGACTGATATTGCAGCTTCATATCCATACCGGAATCTTCCAGATTATCGACCTCTTTCAAGCGCGATCCGATCGTGGTGCGCATGGTCAGAATATTGTCTATGGTTTTGTCGATATTGGTATTGGCGGTATTGAGCGCATTCGTCAGTCTGGTCTGGCCGGGCTGGCCTTCACCGGTTACAGAGAGGCTGTCGATCAGATTGTTGATCGTCGTGAATATGCTTTGTTCGGTACTCGGCTTGACGGTGAAAGTATCCTGATCGGCAGGGTTACCCTTGATGTCGAACTGCATGCCGCCAATTGTAATCGCCTGACCGCTGACAAAGGGTAGGTCCGTTGGCAAGGGCGGCGGCACTGGAGCTGGTGTTTCTGTTACCTGATAGGTGGTGAGGCCGGTAACAGCATCTACCGCAAACGTCAGCTCATACGTATGACCATTCAACTGGGCGAGATCGGATACCGATCCCAGACTCACTACGCCGGTGCCGTTATTTCCGGCATCGGCTGCTGTCACGAAACGACCGTTACCGGTTTTGCCGCTCTCGAACACATCTGTGCCGGAATCGCTGCCCGCCAATTGTCGCGCTGTGTCCACCTGCAGCATGCGTTGTCCCTGGTCGCCGTTGTAGGTCGCGCCGGAAGCGGATTGGGTGAATGGCTGCGAATTTGTCTGATAACCGCCGAAGATGTAATTGCCGCCTGGGTCGCGCGTATTCGCCAGACCCATCAATTCATCAAAGTTGCTGCGCAGTTGCGTCAGATAGGTTTGACGTTGCTGATCATTCATTGAGCCATTACCTGCACCCACTACGGCATCCTTGACCGATTGCAGCAGCGACGTAACGCTTTGCAAAACGCTTTCTTCCTGTGACAAGGCGCTTTTTACATTCTGGCGATTAATTGAAAACTGATCGTTAATCGATATGGCTTGATTGACACCCAAAGCCGTTGCTGCAGCAACCGGGTCATCTGCCGGCGACAAGATGCGACGACCGCTGGCCACCTGCTGCTGCGTTCTGGCCATCGCAGCCTGCAGCTCGCTCATCTGCCTGGAGCCCATTTCAAATATCATATTGGTGCTGATACGCATGGTCTTTACCTCTATCGAGCTATGGAGATCAGGACATCGAACATGTCGCTGACTGCCTGCATTACCCTGCCGGAAGCCTGATAGGCCTGCTGATAACGCAAAAGATTGGTCGCTTCTTCATCCAGATTCACACCCGACTCTGATTGCTGGGCCGTCTGTATTTGTTTCAGCAAGGTGGCCTCGGCCAGGCTATTGCTTTGCATCTCGCGTGTTTTATTGCCAATCAGACTCACCACTTGGCTATAGGCGTCGTTATAACTAGCCTTGCCATCCTGCAGGACCTTCTTGGTTTGCAATTCACCGAGCGCCAGCATATTGCGATTGTCACCAACACCGTTAGCATTGGCGCTGATGGTGAACTTGTCGCCTTCGCCAGGAGTGCCACTAATCTGAACTTCCGCACCACCGAAGGAGATGGTTGCACCGGCGGTAAAAGCGATTGTTGTCAGATCAGGAGGCGTGGCGGCCGGGACGGGAGTCGACACGCCATTGATGGTCACCGTCACATCCATGCCTTCCGGAAAACCGCTCAGGGTTCCGGTGGTCGCGTCATAGGTCAGCGTAACCGGTGTACTGACAGTGGCTGCAGTAAAAGCGGCATTGATCTTGCCAGCACTGATCGCTCCGTTGCCGATATTGCTTGCTGGTGCAGTAGTGCGAATCGGTGTGCCGGCGGCAATCGCTGCTACATCCTTGATCAATACACTCAGACTCGAAGCACCATTGACGGTCGGTTTTACTATGAATTCGTCGCCTGCAGCCAGCGCACCTGTCAGCGAAAAGGTCACGCCATCCATCTCTATCGGTAGATCTGCATCTGCAAAGTTTGTGGAAGTGTTATCCGGCAGGCGCGTCACCTTGTAATTGGTGCCGTCGTAAGACACGCGATAATCGTTGGTCGTCAATGCATCGACGTTACTGATGGTCGCAGCTATCCCCGATCCGGGTGAATTATTTTCACTCGGATTAATAAGCGGCTGGGCCACACTGAAAAAATCGCCCCCCAGCGCGCCATTCTGATCCTGCCCCAGTTTGTGCTGCGCATTGAAGGTGGAAGCCAGGCCGATTGCAATCCGGCCCAGCGAATTCTGCATCGTATCCAGTGTCTCACTGCGATACTTGAACAAACCGCCCAGATTGCCACCGATTAAAGAGCTTTCCGGCAGGATGACAGTATTGCCATTATCAATGTAGGCAACTTGCAGGCGTTTCGGATCGGTAGGCGAGGTCACGGTCATCAGTTCCCGTGCACTGTGTCCTATCACCAGCGGCTGGCCGTTGCCTATGAAGATACCGTAACCACTGTCCTGCTTAAGCACCGTCACCTTGGTTTGCTTGGCCAATTCGGAAACGATCAGATCGCGTTGATCGAGTAGGTCATTAGGCGCTTGCCCGGTGCCATTCTGCGCCTTGGAAATCGCCTCGTTCAACTGGGCGACTTGCTTGGCGTAGGCATTGATAGTCGTTACGGCCGAACTGATTTCATTGTTGACACCGTCTTGCATGCCTTGCAATTGTCCAGCCATGCTTTGGAAGCGCGCGGCAAGTGATTCCGCACCTGACAACATGGCCTGGCGCGATGGCGCTGCAGCCGGATTTGCCACCAGATCTTGCACACCTTTAAAGAAATCAGCCAACACCGGCGTCAGGCCAGTGGTCGGGTCGGCGATCATGTTATTGATCTTGTTGATTTGCGCGTAATACGTGGCCAACTGGCTGGCCGTGCCCTGGCCTGCAATTGCCTGCGAGCCGAGAAACTCGTTGTACACCCGCTGTATGGTTTGCACGTTGGTACCGTTGCCGATAAAACCGTAGCCGAAGTTCTGCCCACCCACCGATGCCTGAATCACCAATTGCCGGCTGTAACCCGGCGTCGCCTGATTGGCGATATTGTGTCCGGTAGTGGCAAGTCCCGCCTGTGCTGCGGCGAGGCCACTCTGGGCGATGCTGAGAATATTGGCCATGGTTTTTCTTTAAACGCTATATCGATGTGTACGGCATGACGATGGAAAACTTGAGCGGAGCTACTTAAAACTTAGATAACATGCGCTTTCCTGCATGCCGGAAACACTGCTCAAGCCGATAGATTCTTGTTGATGATGTGCGTGAGTTTTGCCGCATAGTTGGGGTCAGTTGCATAACCGGCACGCTGCAAACCTTGTGCAAAACCTTGAACATCACTGGCATTGGCCAGCACCTTTTCATAACGCGGATTATTCTTCAGCAGCTTCGCGTAATCGCGAAACGAGTCTGCATAGGAATCGTAGGCACGGAATTTTTCCACCCGTTTTTGCGGTGCGCCGTTGACGTATTCCGTTGTCACGGCATCCACGGTCTTGCCTTTCCAGCCGCCGGTCGCCTTGATGCCGAACAGATTGTGACTGCTGCCGCCATCTGCGGTGCGCATCACATGCTTGCCCCAGCCGCTTTCCAGCGCGGCCTGGCCCAGCATGAATTTGGCTGGAATACCTGTGGTTTTGCTGGCTTCTTCTGCGTGCGCATTCAATTTGTTCTGGAAGGCCTGCACATGCGCAGGCTGCCCAGAAGTCGAGACTGCCATTTCGGCTGCAGCCACGGTGACATCGTCTCCCTCGTAGGCCGCCGCCAGTTTTGAATGCTTGCCGTAGATATCACGGATCTGCACTGCCTGCATCAAACCGATTTCATTGCCGCCCGTTGCGCTGCTGGGCTCATCGCTCATCGCGGCAGTATCGGCCACCGCATTGTTGACGCTCAACTGGCGTATCAGCACTTCGGCCAGTCCTATGCCCTTGTTGGCCATGCTCTGACTCATTTGCTGATCCAGCATCGACGTATACATCTTGGTCTGCTGGTTATCGAACACGCCTTCCTGCGGCGTAGCTTCGCGCATGCTTTTCATGATCATGTTCATGAACAGCGCTTCGAACTGCTTGGCTGCAGCCTTCAGCGAATCAGGCGAATTCTGGCGCGCTGACTGCTTCAGCGATTCGATGCCCTTGGCATCGATCGCGAGCGAACTGTTCGAGTTGTCAGCAGGCGTGATCATGCGTAATTAATCATCTGTAATTAAATGATTTCCAGTTCTGCGCGCAGCGAACCGGAGGCTTTCATCGCTTGCAGGATGGCCAGCAAATCCTGTGGCGTCGCGCCTATCGAATTCAGGGCTTTCACGACATCTGCCAGCGAAGTGGAATTTTTCAGCAGGATGACTTTACCCGGCTCCTTGCTGATTTCAATTTGCGATTGTTGCGCCACCACGGTCTGCCCACCGGAAAACGGCGCCGGCTGGCTGATGACAGGCTGAGTATTGATCGTGACCGACAGATTGCCGTGCGAAACCGCGCAGGCATCCAGCGTCACTGCCTGATTCATTACGACCGAGCCGGTACGTGCATTCATGATGACCTTGGCGCTGACCTGCGCCGGCGTCACATTGATGCTTTCCAGTGCACCGAGGAAACTGACGCGCTCGTCGTTGCTCGCCGGAGCGCGCACACGAATGACGCGACCATCCTGTGCCGCTGCCGTTTGCGGGCCGAAGCGCGCATTGACTGCATCGACCACGCGGCTGGCGGTGGAAAAATCACTTTCTTTCAGTTCCAGGAAAATCACGTCGCCCTGACCCAACGTCGTCGCTACCGCGCGCTCTACCGTGGCGCCTGCAGAAATCCGGCCCACACTCAAATGATTAATCTGCGCCTTGCTGCCGTTGGCTGCCGCACCTGCGCCCCCCACCACGACGTTACCCTGCGCCATACCGTAAATCTGGCCGTCTGCACCTTTTAACGGCGTCATCAGCAAGGTGCCGCCGCGCAGGCTTTTTGCATTCCCCATCGACGACACGGTAATGTCCAACGTCTGACCCGGTTGTGCAAATGCCGGCAGCGACGACGTCACCATGACTGCGGCCACGTTCTTCAATTGCAGATTGGTGCCTTGCGGCAGGTTGATGCCCATTTGCTGCATCATAGTGATTACGCTTTGCACCGTAAACGGCGTTTGCGTGGTTTGATCACCGCTGCCGTCGAGGCCGACGACCAGGCCATAACCAATCAATTGGTTCTGCCGCACGCCCTGGATGCTGGTCAGATCTTTCAGGCGCTCGGCATGCGATGCGAGCGGCATCAGCAGGCACGCCGAACAGGCGAGTATCTGCAATGATTTTTTAAATATGGAAGGTGGTTTGAGTACGGTTTTCATGTGGTTTCCTGGTTGCCTTCTAGAGAAATCAGAGAGGCAGTACGCTGAGGAAGAAACGCGCCAGCATCGATGCCACTTCGGCGCCATCTACTGTACTGTTGGTGCGATATTCAATTTTTGCATCGGCCACCTGTGTGGACGAGACGATATTGCCGGAGTTAACGGTGCTCGGATCAATCACGCCGGAGAAGCGGATGAATTCGGATCCCTTGTCGAGTGAAACCTGTTTTTCCCCTGCCACGATCAGATTACCGTTCGACAGCACATCGATCACGGTGACCGTCATGGTACTGATAAAATTATTGCTGGAAGTGACCGCTCCCTTGTCTTCATACTTGATGGCATTCGATCCGCTTGCACTCAGACGATTGGTCAGGCTGCCCAGCAGTCCAAACACGTTAGGCGCCGACGCCGTCACACTGCCGGTTTTGCTGGCGGCACTGCCTGCCTGCTTGCCGGCCGAACTCTTCTCGTTGATGACGATCGTGATCGTGTCGCCAATCAAACGTGCGCGGCGATCTTCAAATATCGGGCGATAGGCAGCTGCCCGAAAAATCGCACCATTGGCCGGTGGCGCAATTGTGTTGGCTGCCTGCGGACGCGCCGTCAACGGTGTTTTTACGATGGTATCCGGCGTCGAACAAGCCGAGAGTGCCGCGCTTGCCACCACAATCAATGCCATCAAAGAGTTTTTCATTGCCATTCCTTTACACACTATCCGCGCGACCACGCACCTCGCTCAAATCTGCGTCAAACGTTGCAGCATCTGGTCGGATGTGGTGATTGCCTTGCTGTTGATTTCGTATGCGCGTTGCGTCTGGATCATGCTGACCAGTTCTTCGACCACGTTGACGTTCGACGTTTCGACATAATTCTGCTTGAGCAAACCGGCGCCGTTGGAGCCAGGCGTATTGGTATTCGCCGTGCCGGATGCCGTGGTTTCCACGTACAGGTTTTCGCCCCGACTCATCAAGCCGGCCGGATTGATGAAGGTCGCCAGTTGCAGCGAGCCGACCTCGGTTGCTGCCGTCGTGCCGGACAAGGTGACCGAGACGATACCGTCGCGGCTGATCGTGATCGCCGTCGCGTTTTCCGGCAGCGTGATGGCAGGCTGGATCGGGAAGCCGCTGGACGTCACCATCTGGCCCTGATTGTTGGTCTGGAAGGAACCGTCGCGCGTGTAGGCGGTGGTGCCGTCCGGCATCAATACCTGAAAGAAGCCGTCGCCTTCAATCGCCAGATTCTTGGCATTGCTGGTCAGTTGCAGATTGCCTTGCGTATGAATACGTTCGGTCGCTACCGGACGCACACCGGTACCGAGTTGTAGACCGGATGGCAACTCCGTTTGCTGCGAAGACGCAGCGCCCGGCTGGCGTATCGTTTGATACAGCAGATCCTCGAAAACGGCACGTGAACGCTTGAAGCCGGTAGTGCTGACGTTGGCCAGGTTATTCGAGATGACGTCCATCTGCGTTTGCTGCGCATCCAGACCGGTTTTGGAAATCCATAAGGAACGTATCATTTTTTTCTCCGATGTCGGTTAATCAAAACCAGACGGTTACTTCATTGTGCCCGTACAGCCATTAACTCAAAGCGAGAAACTCGGTGGCTTTGGCAGCGTTACTCTCGGCATGCTTCAGCATATTCATATGGAGCTCGAACTGCCTTGCCAGACTGATCATGTTGACCATCGCATCGACAACATTGACGTTACTACCTTCGACCGCGCCGCTGACTACACTCACGCCGGCATCGGACGCCACGTCTGCACCATCTTTGGTAACGAAAAAACCGTCGTCGGCACGTTTCAGATTGGCTTCATCCGGATTAACCAGCTTCAGGCGTCCGACCTGTATCGTCTGACCCGGCCTACTACCCGATTCCACCGAAGAGATCGTGCCGTCCTTGGCAATCGTGACATGCACATTCGGCGGAATGGAAATTGGTCCGCCATCGCCGAGCACATTCAAGCCGGACTGCGTTTGCAGCACACCGTTCTCATTGACTTTCAGACTGCCGGAACGCGTATATCCTTCCGTGCCGTCGGCACGCTCTATCGCCAGCCAGCCTTTGCCCTGGATCGCGACATCAAGATCACGCCCGGTTTGCTGAAACGGCCCGGCACGGAAATCGGTGCCTACCGTCGAGTCGACCACGAAGGTACGCGTTGGCAAAGCCGCATTGACCACCGGCACCGCACGGAAGGTATCGAGCTGTGCACGAAAGCCGGTAGTCGAGACATTCGACAGATTGTGCGTCACCGTCGCCTGCTGCTCCAGGATCTGCTTGGCACCAGTCATCGCGGTGTAAATCAGTCTATCCATTTCTTTCTCCTGTGATCAGTCGCATCAGCTTTGCAAACCAGCCGAGACGACTGCCATCACTGCCTGCATTAGCGCAAGTTCACCAGTGTCTGCAGAATCTGATCCTGCGTCTTGATGGTTTGTGCATTGGCCTGATAGACGCGTTGCGCCGTGATCATGTTGACCAGTTCGGCGGTCAGATCGACATTGGACTCTTCGACCCGCGACGACTGCACCGAACCCAAGCCGGTACTTTGAGGAGTCGCCGTCCTTGGGCGTCCAGACTCTGCCGTTTCTACCCATTGATTGTTACCAACGTTTTGCAAACCATTGGGATTCTCAAAATTCGTTAGTGCGACTTGACCCAATATATTGGACTGACCATTTGTATATCTACCGAGAATCATGCCGTCATTCGATACACTAAAGCTGGCCAGCATACCGGCTGCATAACCGTTAGGTAACTGTTTACTCACCCCAAAACTACCGGCAAACTGCTGAGAGCCTTTATGGTCTAGTGTGATACTTAACGGTGCTGCTCCAGTAGTAACTGCTATTGGAACAACGAGTGTAGAGGGGTTGGTTGTCAAAGCCCCGCCACTACCAAATGTCATCGTACCCAAGGCTACTGGCGCATTGGCTGGTGGCACTGCTGCTGGATCATATCCAATCGGCACATTATCGGCACTTGCAAACACGCTCCACTGATTAGCAGCAGTCTTGACGTAATAAGTACTCAAAATATGCGAGTTACCCTGGCTGTCATAAACCGGTACGGATGTAGAGTGAGTGTAAGTTGTAGAGTCACTATGATTAAAATCTGCCGCAGTCTTATCAGCTTCTCCGGAGTCCAGCTTTACAGATAAATCATAAGTAGTTGTGGCCTGTGGTGCCAAATCAGCTTTATTGATAATCAATGGGCTAGGACCAATCGAAGGGATGCCGTTTGCGTCCAGCAAGAATCCCGTCAGACGCCCACCTGATGCATTTTCAATGAACCCCTCTTTGCTTAAAGTAAATTGTCCGTTGCGGGTATAGGACGGCGCGCCATTGGTATCCATACGAAAAAAACCATTACCGTTGATCGCCATGTCCAAAGGATTATTGGACAGCGTGACATTACCCTGGCTGAACAATTGCGCCACCCTTGCAACCTGCGTACCGATACCGATCTGCGCAGCGCCGGAGCCGGTCAAGGTGCTGGCATAGATATCGGAAAACTGCACCTGGGACTGCTTGAAACCGACTGTACCCGAGTTAGCGACGTTATTGCCGATTGCTTCTAGACTTTTGGTAGCGGCATTCAATCCGCTCAAACCTTGTTGGAAACTCATGTATTTCTCCTGGGTTGGTTTGCCGCTGTATTAAAGATATTGACGAATATCGGAAAGATCGAGTGCGCCCAGTCCGGGTACATTCAGCTTCACGCCGTTTTGGCCGGTAGTCACGGTCGTCACCATCCCAAACTGCAGTTCGTTGGCCGTGACTGCCTTGCCAGCGACCAGCGCCGTTACAGCAAACGTATAAGTGCCCTCTTCCGCCTTGCTGCCATCCGCTTTTGTGCCATCCCACAGCAGCGGCACAGTGCCAGCATCTTGCTTGCCCAAGCTCAGCGTCTGCACCACGTTGCCGGCTGCATCCTTGATCACTACTTCCGCCGAATCGATCGCTTCCGGGAATTCAACGCCCATCAGTGCTTTATCTTCTGCCAGGCCGAGTTTGTTGCCCGGCGCCAGCACGCCATGACCAATCAGGTTGGCGGACTGCAGCGTTTGGCTGGACTGGTAGCTGCCAATCAGGGACTGCAGCGTTTCATTCATTTTGTCGATCCCGGTCACCGTCGACAATTGCGCCATTTGACTGGTTACCTGAGCGTTATCCATAGGATTCAGCGGATCCTGATTTTGCATCTGCGTAATCAACAGCTTCATGAAGCGATCCTGCGCTTCATCTACGCTGGATTTGGTCTTCGTCGCACTCGGATTCATCGCGTCGAGTACAGACTGCGGCAAGGTATTACTGATAGCGCTCATGATTATTCCTTTTATTGTTTACTGACCGAGCGTCAGCGTTTTCAGTAGCATCGTCTTGGCCGCATTCATGGTTTCGACATTGGTTTGATAGGAACGCGAGGCGGAAATCATGTTGACCATTTCTTCCACGACATTCACATTCGGCATCGCGACATGGCCGGTTTCATCGGCATTCGGATGTTTTGGATCGAACACCATTTTCAGCGGCGAAGCGTCTTCGACCACCTGCTTGACCTTGACGCCTGTGGATGTCGCACCCGCCATCGGCAGCGACTGAAATTCCACCTGTTTGGCGCGATAGGTCTTGCCATCGGCGCTGGTGGTGCTTTCGGCATTGGCGATATTGCTCGAGACCACATTGAGGCGCTGACTCTGCGCACTCATGGCCGAACCGGCAACGTTAAAGATATTAAATAGCGACATGATTATTGCCCCTGAATAGCGGTGAGCATTCCCCTGATTTTCGACGATGCCAGCGTGACGCTGACTTCATAGCGCATCGCGTTATCGGTAAACTGATTGCGCTGCACATCCATATCGACCGTGTTGCCGTCGATATTGCCCTGCTGCGTATTGCTGTATAACAGCGGCGCTCCGCCTATCGTCGCGTGCGTATTCGACGACAGATGTGCCGCAGTCGTCTTCACCAGAGCGGCCGGCGCTGTTGCGCCGCCGGCGCTCTTGGCTATCGCGCCTTGCAAGGCCTTGTTAAAATCGATGTCACGCGCCTTGAAGTTGGGCGTATCCGCATTGGCAATATTCGATGCCAGCAATTGCTGACGTTGCGCGCGCAGACTCAGTGCCGTCTCCTGAAAGCGCATCAAGTCATCAAGTTTTCCGATCATGTCGACCTCCGAAGTGCGCGTTCAGGAACTTCCCGTTCTGCGCCGATAATGGATTTGTATAGCGTGGATCATACGGAGCACACACCCGCTTCGATCAAACGATAAGAAGACAAAAATCCGTGCTATTCCCAGCTTTGCCGTAGCATCCAATCAGTACCATGGTCGTGCGATCAATCCATAGCCAGCCATGAGACACACTTTTAATTTTGTTATTGCCGCCCTCGCTCTCTCCGCGCAATGTGCTGTCGCGCAGGGTGTCGAGCCCGAAGCGCGTCAGGATCTGGGCGTACTGAAACAAACGGCCGAACAGTTTTTGCGCACGCAGGCTGCCGGCTTGCCGGGTGAAGTGCGGATAACGATGGGCTCTATAGATCCACGCACCAAATTGCCGGCATGCGTCGCACCGGAAGCATTCCTGCCCGCATCCAGCAAGGCCTGGGGCAAGACCAGCGTAGGCTTGCGTTGCAGCGCCCCATCCCGGTGGACCATTTATGTACAGGCAAAAGTACAGGTACACGGCGAATACATCGCCGCAGCTGCCCCGCTATCACAGGGACAAACCATAGGACAGGGCGACATTGCCACGCTCAAGGGCGACCTCACCACTTTGCCGGCCGGCGTCATCACCGATGCATCGCAGGCCATAGGCCGCACCGCAGCCACCATGGTGGCGCTGGGTGCGCCGCTGCGGCAGGATGCATTGCGCAACCAGCAGGCAATCCAGCAGGGACAGGCGGTGCGGGTGATCGTCAATGGCGCAGGCTTCAGCGTCTCCAGCGAAGCGCGCGCACTGAATAATGCAAATGAAGGCCAGTTAACCCAGGTCCGCACACCGGCAGGTCAGGTCATTAGCGGAATTGCAAAATTGGGCGGCGTCGTTGAATTAACGTATTAACAAGCTAGATTGAGAAACAAAATTTTACGTTTCACCAATTTAATATTAAAGTTTGGCCTAATAACGCCGTTAGTCCCATCAAGAGATAGGCGTTTTGCCGCAAACCAAACGGGGTGATGTCGTGAAAATTGATGACTCAAGCAAGAAAACCGCAGGCATAGGCGTCAATACGACGCAAACCCGCGCGGGCAAGGGAACTGAAAAAGCCGCAGGCGCCAGCAGCAGCAAGGCTCCGTCGGCCAATGTCACGCTGTCGACGCAAGTACAGGCGTTGACCAGCCAGGTTTCCAGTGCCAGCGCATTCGATACTAAAAAAGTGGAAGAGATCAAGGCAGCGATTGCCGGCGGTCAGTTCCAGGTCAACGCAGAACGCGTTGCAGATGGACTGATGGACACGGTAAAAGACCTGATCTCCGCCCGGAGAGGTTAATTTCAACATGGATTCGTTCGGTAGCAACCCTGCAGACAGCTTGAGTGAAGAACACAAAGCTGTACGCGCATTGACGGAATTGCTGCAACTAGAGCAGGAAAAGCTGATTGCCGCCGATATCGAAGCCATCGCCGCCTTGACCGAACCCAAGGCAAAAGCTGCGCTGCACATGGCCGAACTGGCCGCCAAACGACACGCACGCCTCGGAACAGCAGGTTTTGAAACAAACGAAGCGGGCATGCAAGCCTGGTTAGGCAGCCCTGCCGCTTCGGCTACTGCGAAGACATCCTGGCATGAACTGATTGCACTGGCGGAAGCCGGCAAGGAACTGAATCGCGTCAACGGAACGCTGCTCAACAAGCAGATAGTGCGTAATCAGAACGTGCTCAATATCCTGCAGCATGGCAGCGTGCAAGGCAACAATACCTACGGACCGGACGGTCAGACAGCAAGCAAGGCCATGAGCCGCCACATCGTCGCCGGCTGATTATTCATGTATTGACGGGTCCCACCCGTCGTGTCTGCACTCCGCAAAAAAATATGCCGCCAGTGATGGCGGCATATTTTTTTGCTTTCACTATCCGGCTTGAAGCATCTATCGGCGCGGCGCATAAATATCGCGTCCAGCCTCATCAATCTGGCGGCGCAATGCGCGCCGTTCGTCGGGCGACAAACGCGGATCGCGGCGCCCCTGATCCTGCCGCCCCGCATTACGATCTGCACCATAGTCGTCACGACGTTCGCGCGCCTGACGTTGGCCATTATCCCCACGCCTATCCTGATTGAAACGTTGACGAGAATCATCCTGCGTCACATATCCGAACGCATTCCCCTGGAAGCGTGACTGCGCATACGCTGTCGTTGTGCCGGCAAACGCTGCAAGCAGCACCATCACCAATCCCATTCTCTTCAATGTTATATTCATCATTGTCATCTTCCGCTGCGCTCCCGATGGACACGCCCCCTGTTGCAAACCATGTCCAAAGTTTATGCTGCTTTGCAGCCAGCCCTAAGTCCATTTCCGTAAAGGTTGTAACACTTTGTAATGCCTGCAATTCACCTTGTACCGAAAAGTCTTTCTGACGTTACCATAGCAAAATGAATACGACAAATGTACCCATGAAGGAACCAGGCCATTCGACCAATGCGCATCAAACCAAGGTGCTGGTGGTGGATGACGATTTGCGTTTGCGCGACTTGCTGCGTCGCTATCTGTCTGAACAAGGATTCAATGTAGTGACGGCAGAGAATGCGCAGGCGATGAACAAGCTCTGGCTGCGTGAACGCTACGACCTGCTGGTACTGGATCTGATGCTGCCGGGAGAAGACGGCCTGTCGATCTGCCGCCGTCTGCGCGGTGCCGGCGACAAGACGCCTATCATCATGCTGACCGCCAAAGGCGAAGATGTCGATCGTATCGTCGGTCTTGAAATGGGCGCCGACGATTACATTGCCAAACCTTTCAACCCGCGCGAACTGGTGGCGCGCATCAGCGCCGTGCTGCGTCGTGTCGGCCCCGATGAAGCGCCGGGTGCGCCGTCCGAAACGCCGCAATCATTTACCTTCGGCGAGTTTACGCTGGATCTCGGCACACGCACGCTGAAAAAAAATGACGAAACCGTACCACTGACCACTGGTGAATTTTCCGTCTTGAAGGTGTTTGCACGCCACGCCCGCCAACCGTTATCACGTGAAAAACTGATGGAACTGGCGCGTGGTCGCGAATATGAAGTATTCGATCGCAGCCTCGATGTACAGATTTCACGCCTGCGGAAATTGATCGAACCGGATCCATCCACGCCACTGTATATTCAAACCGTCTGGGGTCTCGGCTATGTCTTCATTCCAGAAGGCAAGCCGCGCTAATCTCTTTGCAACTGCGTGAAAAATCCACGGATGTCCATATCGTCAAATCGCCTGAACTGGATAAGAAGCGGTCTATTCTGGCGCACTTTTTTTCTGCTCGCCTTTCTGATTGCCGCCAGCATGGCTGCCTGGATCGCCAGCTATCGCGCGGTTGAAGAGACACCGCGCGCCAACCAAATCGCCGCACAAGTCATCTCCGTCGTTACCATTACACGTGCCGCTCTGACACACTCAGCGCCCGACTTGCGGCGCGAATTGCTGTTCGATCTTTCCAGCAATGAAGGCATACGCGTCTATCCGCTGGAAGACAGCGATCGCGTCGAACCTCCTATCGAAAACAGCGTGGTGCGCAGCATTCAGGAAAGCGTACGCGCTGCATTGGGCAAGGACACCCGTTTTGCCCGTACAGTCAACGATGTCGCCGGCTTCTGGGTCAGCTTCACCATTTCCGACGATGAGTACTGGCTGATGCTGGATCGCAGTCGGGTGGAAGCCAGTTTTGGCGCGCAATGGATAGGCTGGGGTGCGGCCACCCTGCTGTTATCGCTGCTGGGCGCACTGATGATTTCCGGCCTGATCAACCAGCCATTGGCGCGCCTCACCGCCGCCACCCGTGCGATTGCCAACGGACAGTGGCCCGCGCCCTTGCCGGAAAGCGGCCCGACTGAAATCCGTGAAGCCAATCACAGCTTCAATCAAATGGTCGATGACTTGAACCGGGTGGAGTCCGACCGCGCAGTGGTTCTCGCCGGTATTTCACACGATCTGCGCACCCCGCTCGCTCGCATGCAGCTGGAAGTGGAAATGGCGGGCCTGCAGGATGATGCGCGCAAAGGCATGCAATCCGATCTGGAACAGATGGACGCCATCATCGGCCAATTTCTGGATTATGCGAAGCCGGTAGACAGCAGCCATTTCAAATCCATCGACCTGACGGCGTTGCTATCGGAAGCGGCGCACGAAGCCGCCCGTCTGCCCGATGTGCAGGTGCACCCCGTCATTGAAGACAAGGTGATCGTCCTCGGGAATGCCATCGATATCAAACGCGTCGTCAATAACCTGGTTGAAAATGCGCGCCGCTACGGCAAGGCGATTGACGCCCATCATGTCGATATCGACATATGCTGCCGCATCGAGGGCGACAAAGTCATACTGGAAATCGCTGATCACGGCGCCGGCGTGCCGACAGAAGAGATTGTCCGCCTGCTGCGCCCCTTTACCCGCATGGATAGTGCACGCGGACAAGCCAATGGTGCCGGCCTGGGCCTGGCGATCGTCGATCGCATCATCAAGCGGCACGGCGGCAAGCTGCATCTGTTCAATCGCGATGGCGGCGGGCTGACGGTACAGATAGTCCTGGCCAATCCCAGGAAACGCCACTCCCCTTTTACCATCTGAGCTGCCTGGCAGATGCGGGCTGCGCATAAGGCAGCAAGCAGCCCGATTCATCGACGCATCAATAAAAAAACGCACATGCCTTTCAGCAATGTGCGTTTTTATTAACTGTTGTTCGCCGTCTGGCAAACAAGCGCAAGCTTACATTTTTTCATCCCTGATTTCAGTCACTACGCCGTCGATGATGTCGCCATGCGCAGATTGATGAAAGGCGCGTTCCGCTTCAAATCGTGCTTTCAGTGCACGACGTCTTTTATACAGCAGCACCGGAATCAGCAACCAGCTCAGCAACAGCACCGTCACGACCACCAGCAGGCCGACCATCAATACCAGACCCAGCACCAGCCACGCGAGCAAACGCGAAGCAAAGCCGCCGGATTGGCTGCGGCGGAACATTTGTTGCCAACCTTGTGCATGCTGACTGAAAAGAAAAGATGCCATGTATGTGTCACTCCTGAGTCTTCGTAGTATAGCCGAATCGTGCGAAACGGATGTCTGCGGCCTTTTTCTGCACGATTTCGTATAACTGCACTATGCGTGAATCCAGCCTTTGCTGCAATAGATTGCGCCGAAGCCTAAAAATTCAATGTTTTTCGTCAGCTTGTCGTTTTTATACTGCTTTTTATACTGCTTATTCGTGATGATCAGCGGTGATCGGACCTTCCTTGAACAAGGCATTGCGCAATTCCTTGTCCATTTTGGGATCGCGCCTGCGTATCCATTCCAGCACCATTGCCGCGTGTTCTTTTTCCTCGTCACGATTATGCGCAAGGATTTTCTTCAATTCAGGGTCGGTCGCGGCATCGACGCGCTGGTTATACCAGTTGACCGCTTCCAGCTCTTCCATCAGCGAGGTAATCGCCCTGTGCATGTCCATGGTTTCCGCCGACAATTTATCTATCGGCTCGTGATAGCCTTCATTCGACATGTATGCACTCTTATGAATGTATTTCTGTTGAAAAAATCAGTCTCGCTGGGTAGACAAGGGAATGGTCAAAAAATTCGATCCGTTTCATGATCTCTGATAAATCAAGGCCACCGCTTCGGCAGCGATCCCTTCCTCGCGCCCCAGATAACCGAGTTTTTCATTCGTTTTCGCCTTGATGTTGACCTGATTGACAGCCACGCCCAGATCCTCCGCAACGTTGGCAATCATCTGCGTAATGTGCGGCGCCATCTTCGGTCTTTGCGCGATGATGGTGGCATCCACATTGCCGATGTAAAAACCGGCTGCGGCCACGCGCTTGGCCGCTTCACGCAACAGCACACGCGAATCGGCGCCGGCAAACTCGACTGCCGTATCGGGAAAATGCCGACCGATATCACCCAATGCCGCCGCACCAAACAAGGCATCGGTAATCGCATGCAGCAGCACATCGGCATCCGAATGTCCCAGCAGGCCGGTCACATGCGGAATCGTCACGCCACCGATAATCAGCTTGCGGCCTTCTACCAGCGCATGGCAGTCGTAACCCTGGCCGATACGAAAAGGCATGGAAAGTGTGGCGGGAATACTCATACAAGTCCTTTTAAATATAATTCGGCGAGCGCCACATCTTCCGGCAGGGTCACCTTGAAATTGCACGCATGTCCCGTGACCAGTTTCGGCTTCAGACCCAGCGCTTCCATCGCACCGGCTTCATCGGTCACTGCTGCCGCCTGCTCCAGCGCCTTCTTCAACAAGCCATAACGAAACATCTGCGGCGTTTGCGCAGCCCATAGGTGTTCGCGTGCCACCGTATTCTCGACGCGGCCTGATTCATCCATGCGTTTCAGGGTATCGACCACCGGCACCGCCAGCAAACCACCTACCTCGTCGTCCTTCAGCGTCTGTATCAGCTTGTCTACCAGACTGTCATTCAATCCCGGACGGGCCGCATCGTGCACCAGCACCCAGTCATCATCCCCTATCCATTCGCGGGCAGCATGCAGTCCGTTCAACACCGACAGTTGGCGCGTCGGCCCGCCGACGCGCAATACCGTGATGCCGGCATGATGGTCCGCCGGCTCTGCCATGATGTCGTTGATGTAGCCATCCTCTGCACTGACGACCACAAAAGTATGGCTAATCGCCACCGTATCGGAAAACGTATCGAGTACATGCCGCAGCATAGCCTTGCCGGCTATCGACACGTATTGCTTGGGAGTGCTGCCGCCGATACGCGCGCCGATGCCGGCAGCAGGAATCAATGCAAAATAGCGGGGTAAAGTCATGTTGTGGTCGCTGGGAAGAAGCGTGGTGCGCTTGTTGTTGGGGAAGCCTTGCGGGGATTTGCGCACACGCCCAAGCGAAGAGAACTTCAAACAGGGGCTTGGTTTATAATCTCATCATAATTTTTCACTGTCAAATGAAGTGCATGCAAACAAGTTCGGGCAAGTCTGGACAAGTCCGCCGGCACTTTTGACCACCCTGACATTTCCAATGTCGCTATTTGATGTCATTCGACCTAAAAAAATCTCTCCCCAAGCCCGCTTCGCGTTTTGTTCTGCCTGCTGTACACGGTTCGGCAGATGCCTATGTACTGGCGCAAGCGGCAGCAGAACTGAAATCGCAAAAATGCATGCTGGCAGTCGTCGTCGCCAATGCCAGCGATGCGCAGCGCCTGCTGGCTGAAATTCCATGGTTTACCGGAGAAGGGCAGGAAAAGCCACGCTGTCATCTATTGCCCGATTGGGAAACCCTGCCCTACGATGCCTTTTCGCCGCATCAGGATCTGGTATCCGAACGACTGGCAACGCTGTATGAAGTATTGAACGGCCAGTGCGATGTCCTGATCGTACCAGCCACTACCGCGCTGGTACGCATGGCGCCGCCCGCCTTCCTCGCGTCTTACACCTTCTTTTTCAAGCAGGGCGAAAAGCTGGATGAGGCGAAGCTAAAGGCGCAGTTGCAACTGGCCGGCTACAGTCCGGTCAAGCAGGTGATGTCGCCCGGCGAGTATTCGGTGCGCGGCGGCCTGATCGATATCTTTCCTATGGGCGCTGCGCTGCCGTACCGCATCGACCTGTTCGGCGACACGATAGACACGATACGCACCTTCGATGCAGATACGCAGCGTTCGCTGTATCCGGTACGGGAAGTACGCCTGCTGCCGGCACGCGAATTCCCCATGGATGAAGAAGCGCGCACCGCTTTCCGCGGTCGCTGGCGCGAAATTTTTGAAGGCGATCCCTCGCGTTCGATGATCTACAAGGATATCGGCAGCGGCATTGCGTCCGCCGGCATCGAGTATTACCTGCCGCTGTTTTTTGAAGAAACCAAAACGCTGTTTGATTACCTGCCGCCGGACACGACCTTTGCTCTGGTCGGCGACATCGACGAAGCCATACATCGGTTCTGGAGCGACACACAATCGCGCTATAGCTTCCTCAAATCCGATCGCGAACGCCCCTTGCTGGCGCCGGAGCAGATTTTTCTCAGCGATGAAAACTTCTTCACGCTGGCGAAACCTTTCGGCCGCTGGGTTATACAAAGCGAAGATGTCGCCTCCGAATTGTCCGCTTCATTGCCGAACATCGCGGTCAATCGCCGTGCCGATGATCCGCTGGTCAATCTGCGCTCCTGGCTGCTGCAAACCGACAAGCGCGTGCTGATCTGCGCCGAAAGCAACGGCAGACGCGAAACGCTGCAGCAGTATTTCAACGAATACGATCTGGCACTCACGCCGGCAGACGGCTTTGCCGACTTCAGCACCGCGTCCGCCAAATTGATGTTGGGCGTGGCGCCCATGCACGCCGGCTTTGAATTGGGCGAGGCGCTGGGCGGACTGGCGTTCATTACCGAAACCGAGTTGTATGCCGGCTCCGGCCGCCGCATCGGCAGCAAGAAACAGGAAGGCGCAACGCAAGTCGAATCGATGGTGCGCGATCTGTCCGAACTCAAGATCGGCGATCCGGTGGTGCACATCAATCATGGCATAGGCCGCTACATGGGTTTGATCAGCATGGATCTCGGTGAAGGCGAAACCGAATTCCTGCATCTCGAATATGCGAAGGACACCAAGCTCTACGTGCCGGTGTCGCAATTGCATGTGATCTCGCGTTATTCCGGCGCCTCGCCCGATGATGCGCCTCTGCATGCACTCGGTTCCGGCCAATGGGAAAAAGCCAAACGCCGCGCCGCTGAAAAAATCCGCGATACCGCCGCCGAACTGTTGAATCTGTACGCCCGCCGCGCACTGCGCGAAGGCCACAGTTTCGAATACTCGGCACACGATTACGCAGCCTTTGCCGAAAGTTTCGGCTTTGAAGAAACCGTCGATCAGGCTGCCGCCATCAATGCCGTCATCCAGGACATGACCAGTGGCAAACCGATGGACAGGCTGATCTGCGGCGATGTCGGTTTCGGCAAAACGGAAGTCGCGCTACGCGCTGCCTTCGTCGCCGTGCTCGGCGGCAAGCAAGTGGCGATTCTGGCGCCGACGACGCTGCTCGCAGAACAGCATGCGCAAACCTTCGCCGATCGTTTTGCCGACTGGCCGGTACGCATCGCCGAACTATCGCGTTTCCGAAGTGGTAAGGAAATCACGCAAGCGATGAAAGGCATGGCCGACGGCACCATCGATATCGTGATCGGTACGCATAAATTATTGTCGGCCGATACCAAGTTCTCGCGCCTGGGTCTGGTCATCATCGATGAAGAACATCGCTTCGGTGTAAGACAGAAGGAAACACTGAAAGCCTTGCGTGCAGAAGTCGATGTACTGACGCTGACCGCCACGCCGATCCCGCGTACGCTGGGCATGGCACTGGAAGGCTTGCGCGACTTCTCCATCATCGCCACTGCGCCGCAAAAACGTCTGGCCATCAAGACTTTCGTGCGCAGTGAAAATGCATCCGTGATACGCGAAGCCTGCCTGCGCGAATTGAAACGCGGCGGTCAGGTTTACTTCCTGCATAACGAAGTCGAAACCATCGAAAACCGCAAGGCGATGCTGGAAGAATTGATGCCGGAAGCGCGCATAGGCGTTGCACACGGTCAGTTGCACGAACGCGATCTGGAACGCATCATGCGCGATTTCGTCGCACAGCGTTTCAACATTCTGCTGTGCACGACGATTATCGAAACCGGCATCGACGTGCCGACCGCCAATACCATCATCATGCACAGGGCCGACAAATTCGGCCTCGCGCAATTGCATCAGTTGCGCGGTCGCGTCGGTCGTTCGCATCATCAAGCCTATGCGTATCTGCTGGTGCACGACGTGCAGGGCTTGAGCAAACTGGCACAACGCCGCCTCGATGCGATTCAGCAAATGGAAGAACTCGGCAGCGGCTTCTATCTGGCCATGCACGATCTGGAAATCCGTGGTGCCGGCGAAGTACTGGGCGACAATCAATCTGGCGAAATGACCGAGATCGGCTTCCAGCTGTATTCCGACATGTTGAACGAAGCCGTGCGTTCGCTGAAGAATGGCAAGGAGCCGGATCTGGCGGCACCACTGGCCACCACGACCGAGATCAATCTGCATGTTCCTGCGCTGCTGCCAAGCACCTATTGCGGCGACGTGCACGAGCGGCTATCGATCTACAAACGTCTGGCCAATTGCAAAACGCAGGATGCCGTCAACGATCTGCAGGAAGAATTGATCGACCGTTTCGGCAAGCTGCCGGATGCGGCACAGGCGCTGGTGGAAACGCACAGGCTGCGTGTAGCAGCGGTGCCGGTCGGCATCATCAAGATAGACGCACACGCAGAATCTGCGACCCTGCAGTTCGAGCCGAATCCACCTATCGATGCGATGCGCATCATCGAACTGATACAAAAAAATCGTCACATCAAGTTGAGCGGTCAGGATAAATTACGTATTACCGCAAACATGCCCGACCTCGCCGCACGCGTACTCCAGATCAAGAACACGATACGCGCACTGCTAACATAAGAATCTATCTTTAATCGACATCACCATGAATCTGATTTTGCAAGGCCTGAGTGCACAACGTCACATCGTCGAACAGATCGCCGGTCTGGCCCGCCCGCGCACGATCGTCGCCATCGGTGAGCATGCCTACCGCTGTATCGATGTCAGTTACAACGATGAAGTGAAATCGCAAATCGATATGGCGGCGTGGGCCGCGCAGCTGGACTACGCCTTCATCGAACGCAGCCGCTCGCTGTCCGACTTCAAGCTGCTTGTCATGGATATGGATTCGACGCTGATCACGATCGAATGCATAGACGAGATTGCCGATATGCAAGGTTTGAAACCGCAGGTTGCAGAAATCACCGAAGCCGCCATGCGCGGCGAAATCGAATTCAAGGAAAGCCTGACGCGCCGCGTCGCCCTGCTCAAGGGCCTGGATGCCGGCGCACTGCAGCGCGTCTACGATGAACGCCTGGCCCTGTCGCCGGGCGCTGAAAAAATGCTCGCGGCGATCCAGGTCGCCGGCATGAAAACGCTATTGGTCTCTGGCGGCTTTACCTTCTTCACCGATCGCATGAAGCAGCGACTTCAGCTCGACTACACGCACTCCAACGAACTTGAAATCGTGGACGGCAAGCTGAGCGGTCGCGTCATGGGCGGCATTGTTGACGGCGCAGAAAAGAAAGCGACGGTTGAACGCGTGTGCAAGGAATTGGATATCGCGCCGCGCCAGACTATCGTCATGGGCGACGGCGCCAACGATTTACGGATGATGGGCATTGCCGGATTGTCGGTGGCGTTCCGCGCCAAACCGGTGGTGCGCGCGCAAGCTGACGTCGCTTTAAATTTCGTCGGACTGGATGGAATCCTGCAACTATTTTCCAGTTAATTCATCCAACTCTTTCAAACTTCAAATACTTTTCCTGGCGCATTTTATTTCTGTAAAAAAAGAACGCTCAACATAAGCCCTCATCCACATCAAAATATTTCATTGATAGGTTAATTTTTTGCATCAATGCGCTGTGAAGCGGCTGCTATCGTACTGTGCCCTGCGCTGGGACAACCAGCAAGGGTAGAAAAATAGCTCCCCCGATCAAAGGAAAAGACATGATATGGCAACAAATCTACGATCCGCTTAACAGCTTCGGTTTCTCTACACTGGCAGCCGGCATTCCGGTTGCAGTGCTGCTGGCGGCACTGGCATTCTTCCACATGAAGGCTCACCTCGCCGCCGGCCTTGCACTCGTCGTCGGCATCGCGATTGCAGCTCTTGTATTCGGCATGCCGGTGACCATGGCCGGCAAGGCAGCCGGCTACGGTATTGCTGCAGGCTTGTTCCCGATCGGCTGGATCGTGCTGAACATTATCTTCCTGCATCGCCTGACGACGCTGAACGGATATTTCAAGGTATTGCAAAACAGCATAGGCGGCATCACTGAAGATCGTCGCCTGCAATTGCTGCTGGTTGCCTTCTGTTTCGGCGCGTTCTTTGAAGGCGCTGCAGGCTTCGGCACCCCGGTTGCAGTTACCGGCGCCATCCTGATCGGTCTCGGCTTCTCGCCGCTGGCTGCTTCCGGCCTGGCACTGATCGCCAACACCGCTCCAGTTGCCTACGGCGCACTGGGTGCACCGGTGATCGCACTGGCTTCCGTGACCGGCATCGACGTACTGGATCTGTCTGCAATGATCGGACGCCAACTGCCTTTCTTCTCGGTACTGGTGCCGTTCTGGCTGATCTGGGCATTTGCCGGCTTCCGCGGCATGCGTGAAATCTGGCCGGCAATTCTGGTGGCTGGCGCATCGTTTGCCATTCCGCAATTCCTGGTTTCCAACTATCACGGCCCGTGGCTGGTTGACGTCATTGCCGCCATCGTGTCGATGGGTGCGCTGACCCTGTTCCTGAAAGTATGGCAACCAAAGAAAATCTGGACCTCGACTGCCCTGCGCAATCGCAACGACAATTCCAAGGACGACATCAAGGATGAGCCCGTCACCGCGGACAATACTGCCACTGCCAACATTACCGTTGCCAAATCGTGGATGCCTTGGGTGATTTTGTCTGTCTTCGTGTTCATCTGGGGTACACCGTTCTTCAAGAAGGCGATTGATGCGGTCTGGTCGTGGAAGTATGCGATTCCCGGCCTCGACAAGATGGTCATGAAGATGCCGCCAGTGGCCAAGGAACCATTCGTCGAAGCGGCCGTATATAACTTCAACATTCTTTCAATGGCTGGCACCGGCATTCTAGTTTCTTCCATCGTGGCAGGTGCGTTGATGGGTTATTCCTTCCGCCGCATGCTCAAGGAATACTGGAACACCATCGTACTGGTACGTTATTCGCTCATGACCATTTGCGCGATGTTCGCTGTCGGTTACCTGAGCAAATACGCAGGTCTCGACGCAACTCTTGGCCTGGCATTTGCGCATACCGGCGTGTTCTATCCGATGTTCGGTACGCTGCTCGGCTGGCTGGGCGTGGCGCTGACAGGCTCTGATACTGCCGCCAACGTTCTGTTCGGTAGTCTGCAAAAAACGACTGCTGAACAACTCGGTCTGCCACCAGTGCTGATGGCATCCGCCAACAGCGCGGGCGGCGTGATGGGCAAGATGATCGATGCGCAATCGATTGTGGTCGCCTCTACCGCGACCAAATGGTATGGCCACGAGGGCGACATTCTGCGCTACGTGTTCTTCCACTCGATCGCTCTGGCCATCCTGGTCGGCTTCCTGGTGACGCTGCAGGCTTATGTGATTCCATTCACGTATATGGTCGTCAAATAAGAAAAGCAGCAGATAAGAAAACGGGCCCATTGCGGGCCCGTTTTTTTTGATCATTTTTCCTGATACATCGACACGCCATCTGCCGCATCCTTCATCCTCACTGCCCCGCTCAAGCTTGATCGTTTAAAATGTTTGCAGACATACATGTCAAACAATGTTAACAAGCGGAACTTCAGTTTCTTTTATGCATCAGAGTGACTGAACCTTCATAAAGACCGGACCATGAATCAAAACCTTGTTTTAGACAGCCCTTTACAATCAGCAAAAAATCTCGCGTGGTGGTTGTATATCGCGCACGCCGCCAGCCTGATTTTTTCACTCGGTGCATTTTCCTTCATCCCGCTGATCATCAATTACGTCAAACGTGCGGACAGCGCCAATACCTTTGTCTACAGCCATCACGGCTGGCAGATCCGTTCCTTCTGGTGGTATCTGGTGTGGATGACGCTGGGCGGCATCTTCTTCATGACCTTCATCGGCATACCCGTCGCCTTCCTGATCTGGACCGTGGCATGGCTGTGGAAGCTGTATCGCCTGATCAAGGGCATCGTGGACTTGAACGACAACAAGGCGATGCCTTGACAGTATTTTCTTGCAGCCATCAAAAAAAGCATCCATCCGGATGCTTTTTTTATTCATGATGTTTGCCTGCATCAGCTATTCAATCAGTTGAAGAGCTGATCCCTGCACGGGAAAATCAACACTCGCTTCCGGCATAAGGCAAGACAGGTTTGCTTTCCCGCTTAAATTTACTTATGCTGTAAAAAAGGCGCGTAGTGAATCACAGCGATGAATCACAGCAGCGAATCGCAAGCGGCCTTATTGCAATGCACCGGAAGTTGAAAAAACAGACTTTAGCAACATCAAACGTCACTCATTAACTCAATCACTTGCTTCATTCACGCGATGAATACTTTTGGCCCGAGACAGGTTGACGCATCCAGTTGGCGACGCTGGGTCAGCGAAGCATTGCACTTATCCAGCAAGCATTTCGTACTGAATGTCGCCCTCGTTCTTTTCACACTGGGTGTAGCCAGCCAGTTCCCTGCGCTAGTGCTGACGATTATCTCCCCCGTCCTGGTCGGCGCCTTTGTCCTCGTGGCATATAGTGCAGACTCATCTGAGTCGCTTGCAAAGGTACTGAAATCATCGTCCTTTTCCCTGTTGCGCATCCTGTTTTGTTCAACTGCAACAGTGCTGACTATGACGATCGCGATGTTCGTCATTCTGCATATTGTCCAAAGTACCGTCGTTCCCTCGGGAGAACCGTCGGTCTATATTGAGAAATCGCACCAACTAAGTGAATTCATGGCTGGATCGAAGGCGCTTTTTTCCATCGGCATCTGGTTGCTGGTAATCCTGCCGTGGTTTGCGATCCCGCTCATCGTATGCACCGACCTGCCGCTCAGACTATGCCTGGACCACACTTTCAAGGCTTTCAATCAAAACAAGTTTGTTGTCATCGTCGTCTTTGTCTGTGCCGTGCTGTTGATGGGCGGTGCACTGCTCCACGGCCTGACTGTAGTGCCGCTGTATCCTATCCTGGGTGGGATTCTGTATGCATCATACCGACACATTTTCCTCGGGCTTCCGCCGCTGGAAACTGCCAGTGAAAAAGTGAAACTGCCGCGCTACGCGCGCATCCGCCAATAAAAAAGCATCCACAAGGGATGCCCGGTTTTACAGCGCGTCAAACGCCTGTCTGAGATCGCCGATCAGATCGTCAGGATCTTCCAGGCCGATATTCAGTCGCAACAATTGCCCCTGATGCGGCCAGTTCCGTCGCATGTGCTGCATACGATACGGCACGCATAGACTGTTGGCGCCACCCCAGCTGAAACCTATCTTGAACAGTTTCAGGCTATCGACAAAGCGATCCGTCTGCGCTTCGGTATAACGTGCATCAAACACGATGGAAAATAATCCGCCGGCGCCGCTGAAGTCACGCTGCCATATTTCATGTCCCGGACATTCCGGTAATGCCGGATGCAAAACGGTCGCAATCTGCGGCTGGGTCTGCAGCCAGACGGCTATCTTGCGCGCTGCGGCATCGTGTGCCTCGAAGCGCAATTTCATGGTCGGCAAACTGCGCAGCACCAGATAACTATCATCGGCACTCACGCCGAAACCCAGTCGCATATGCGCCAGTTCCAGCCTGTGATTCAAGGCCTGATCCTGCGTGATGACTGCACCCATCAACACATCAGAACCGCCGGATTGATACTTGGTCAGCGCCTGCATCACGATATCGACACCCAGATCGAAAGCACGCAATGCAATCCCCGCCGACCAGGTATTGTCGAGTGCAACCAGTACGCCTTGCGCATGCGCTGCTTTGCAAATGGCGGGAATGTCCGGCACTTCCATCGACACCGAGCCCGGCGCTTCGGTCCAGATCAGTCTGGTATTGGGCTGAATCAAATCGACGATGCCGCTGCCGATCAATGGATCGTAGTAGCGCGCAGCAATACCAAAATCATGCGCCAGCCAGTTGGCCAGTTCGCGATTCGGGTTGTAGACGTTATCGGGGATCAGTACATCGTCGCCGCTTTTGAGGAAAGCGAAATCGACCATCGCAATCGCCGACAGACCGCTGGGCGCCAGCAGGCAATGCTTGCCGTTTTCGATAGCGGCCAGTCGCGCTTCCAGCGTGAAGGTGGTCGGCGTGCCGTGCAAGCCGTAGGTATAAGCCGTCTTGTCCTGCCAGTTGCGCGAGCGCATGCTGGCCACATCCTTGAACAAGACTGTCGATGCGTGATGGATGGCTTGCGGAAAGGCGGCGAATCCTTCGGGCGCCACATAATCATGGTGGATCAGGGCGGTCTGGAACGAGGTGCGATCGGTCACGCGCTTCTCCAATAAATTACGGTTTATCAGCCTTGGCGATCGCCTTCTTGGCAGGCCTGGAAGCGGCAACTGGTTTGAGCGGCACTACTTTCAAGGCAAACGGTTTGGTGAACGAACCGTCAGCCGACATCCAGGTTCCGGATAGCATATCGCCTTCCAGCTTGCCGTCCCATTGACCGGAAATATTGGTGCCGTTTTCCGACTCTTCCATGAACAGTATCTCGCCTTCGATTTCACCGGCCAACAGGATCTTGGCCGAATTGCCGAAGATGAAATACTCGCCTTCTATGCCTTCATCGATTTCAGCTTTGGGACGAATATGAACTTGCACATCCGTATCGCCCAAAGTGCCGCGCAGGGTAACCGGTTTCAGGAACAGTGCCGGAACTGCAGGAATCAACGGGCTGGCAGCAGAAGTTGCAGCGGGCGCGATGGTTTTGGCAGGTTCCTGTGCAAACGCGCCAGCACCGGTGCAGGCCAGTGCGACCAAAGAAGCAAGCAAATATTTTTTCATCATGCTTCAGCCCACAGATCATGCGCATCGGCACCAGTGATTTTCACATCGACGAACTCGCCGACCTTGTATTTGATATGCGGTTCGTATGGCGCCTTGACGTAGACCACGCCATCGATTTCCGGCGCATCTGCACCAGAGCGTGCAGTGGCTGCGCCAGTGCGGTTGACTTCATCGATCAGCACGCGCATGGTCTTGCCGACTTTTGCCTGCAATCGTTTTTTCGAAATTTCTTCCTGCAGCAACATCACGCGGCCACGACGTTCTTCGCGCACTTCTTCCGGCACCGCATTCGGCAAATCATTTGCCGTTGCGCCTTCCACCGGTGAATAGGCAAAGCAGCCGAGGCGGTCGATTTCTGCTTCCTTCAGGAAGTCGAGCAGGTATTCGAACTCTGCTTCGGTTTCACCGGGGAAACCGGCAATGAAGGTCGAACGTATCGTCAGATCGGGACACATCGCGCGCCACGCCTGGATGCGCTCAATATTTTTTTCGCCGCTGGCCGGACGCTTCATGCGCTTCAATACATCCGGATGCGCGTGCTGCAGAGGCACGTCCAGATACGGCAGGATTTTTCCTTCGGCCATCATCGGAATGATCGCGTCCACGTGTGGATATGGATACACATAATGCAAACGCACCCATGCGCCATAAGGAGCCGCCAGTTCGCCCAGTGCTTCCACCAGTTGCGTCATATGCGTCTTGACCGGCTTGCCGTTCCAGAAGCCCATGCGGAATTTGATATCGACACCGTAGGCGCTGGTATCTTGCGAAATGACCAGCAATTCCTTCACGCCGGCCTTGAACAGGTTTTCCGCTTCCATCATCACGTCTGCAATCGGGCGCGATACCAGATCGCCGCGCATCGAAGGAATGATGCAGAAGCTGCAGCGATGGTTGCAGCCTTCGGAAATTTTCAGATACGCAAAATGCTTGGGCGTCAGCTTGATGCCTTGCGGCGGCAACAGATCAAGGAAAGGAGCATGCGGTTTCGGCATATGCAGATGCACGGCATCCATTACTTCGCCGAGCGCGTGCGGGCCGGTAACGGCCAGAACTTTCGGATGCACTTTCTGGATGATGTCATCGCCATTGGCGTCTTTTTTCGCACCCAGGCAGCCGGTCACAATGACGCGGCCGTTTTCATGCAGCGCTTCGCCGATGGCGTCCAGCGATTCCTGCACGGCAGCATCGATGAAACCGCAGGTATTGACGATGACCAGATCGGCGCCATCATAGGACTTGGCAGTGTCATAGCCTTCGGCGCGCAACTGGGTAAGGATTTGCTCTGAATCGACCAGGGCTTTCGGGCATCCGAGGGAAACGAAGCCGATTTTGGGTGTTGCTGGGGGAGCGTTGGTCATGGTGCAGACAGGTAAGAAACGAAGCCGCTATTGTACCCTCTTGACCGCCCTGCCTGCCATCTCACGCAAGGTGGATGGCTCTACGCTATTACTTGTTGTTTTTATCACCAGAAGGCGGGACGGGCGGAACAAAAGGAAAGGCGCCAAACATATTCTTCGACTGCGTTTGCATCTGCTCCTGCATTTGCACGAACAGGTTTTTGCTCTGCTCGATGTAGTTGCTCATCATGCCCTGCATCATCGGGCCTTGCACGTTCATGAATTGCGCCCACATTTCTGGACTGAAGGGCTTGCCTTCATACAAGCCCTTGGAGTTTTCGGTCAGCTTGTTCTGGATATCGATGAAGGCCTGGATGTTTTTTTCCAGATACGAACCCATCATGCCCTGCATTGCATGCCCGTAGTAGCGAATGATTTGCGACAAGGCCGCGCTGGAAAACATCGGCGAACCGTTGGCTTCTTCTTCCAGAATGATCTGCAACAGAATACTGCGCGTCAGATCTTCATCGGTCTTGGCATCGACTACCGAAAACTGTTCGCTATCGAGCACCAGCTGTTTGACGTCGGCGAGCGTAATGTAGGAACTGGTTTGCGTATCGTACAGACGACGATTCGGATACTTCTTGATCAAACGCTCGGCCATTTTTTTTGTACTCGTCATCAGGAATCCCAACTTGCTGCGTCGCAACGCAATTATTTGTTTCAGTTGTCTCAGGCAGCGAGCTCTGCTCGCTTCGTCAGGCCATTATAGTGCTAAAAAAAAGGGGATTACGCAACAAGTAGCAGGTTTACCTGTCTGCCGCACTGCAAGAAAATCTCCAGCCATGCCTGCCCTTCTTTTATTTAGCTTGCCTTCACCTTCACATAACGACCCGGCGCGGCTTCGATCGGCTTGAACTGAGCGTTCCCCATCTTGTGCGGCGCCTTTACTTTTTTACCCGCATGCTGCGCCAGAAAATCGCTCCATGCCGGCCACCAGCTGCCAGCCACTTCCGTGGCGCCAGCCAGCCATGACAGCGCATCTGTCTCCCTCTGATCATTGATCCAGTAATGGCGTTTGCTCTTGCCAGGCGGATTGATCACGCCGGCAATGTGACCGGCCGCACCGAGCACAAAACGATTTTGCTGCAGCTTCTTGCGATTCAAGATAGCGGTCGATGCATAGGCGCTGGTCCACGGCACGATGTGATCGTCGCGCGAACCGTAAATAAAACTGGGGGCATCGATTTTGCCAAAATCTATTTTTTTGCCTGCCAGCTTGAATTTCCCTAACTGCTTCAAATTGTTTTCCAAATAGGTATTGCGCACATACCAGCAATACATGGGGCCCGGCAGATTGGTGCTGTCGGCATTCCAGTACAGCATGTCGAAAGGCACCGGATTTTCGCCCTTCAGGTAATTGGATGTCACGTAATTCCAGATCAGTTCATTCGAGCGCAAGCTGGCAAACGCCGCATTGAAATCCAGCCCCTTCATCAAGCCGCCGTGCCCAATCAATTCCTCAGTTTCCTTGATCTTTGCTTCATCGATATACACATCAAGAATGCCGGTATCGGAAAAATCAAGGAAGGTCGTCAGCAAAGTCAGGCTCGCCGCCGGTTTCTCGCCGCGCGCGCATGCCAGCGCCAGTGCATTTGCAAGCATGGTGCCGCCTACGCAAAAACCCAGTACATTGATTTTTTCCTGTGCAGAGACAGCTTGTGCGACGCTGATCGCCTGCAGCACACCACTTTCCACATAGTCATCCCAGGTCGCATGCGCAATCGATGCATCGGCATTACGCCACGAAATCAGGAATACCGTGTGCCCCTGCTCGACTGCGTAACGCACGAAGGAATTATGTGGCTGCAAATCGAGAATGTAGTATTTATTGATGCAGGGCGGCACCAACAGCAGCGGCCGCTCGTACACGGTGGGCGTCAGCGCCTTGTATTGCAGCAACTGGAACAAATCATTCTCGAAAATCACCGCACCTTCGGTAATCGCCACATTGCGACCGACTTCAAATGCCGATTCATCGCTTTGCGAAATACGGCCTTTTTGCATATCTTCAAACAGGTGCTTGAGACCATTGGTCAGGCTTGCGCCATTGGTCTCGACAATTTTCTGCTGCGCTTCCGGGTTAGAAAAAAGAAAATTTGCCGGCGACATCGCGTTGACCATCTGCTCTACCCCAAAGCGAATTTTTTGCTTTACCTTGGGCGTGACCTGTATCGCATCCGCCATCGCCGCCAGGAATTGTGCGTTCAGCAAATACACGGACGCATTGAAAGCATGCAAGGTACTCGATTGCCATGCAGCAGCGGAAAAACGCTTGTCGGCAAGCGGCGGCACTTGCGCCGTCAGCATCTGCTGCCATAAAGTCAAAAATTTTTGCGCATAGTCGCGCTGCAATTCCGCAGCAACGGCGGGATCGATAAGCACGGCAGAAGACGGAGGCAATTCAGGCTTATTCATACTGGCAATTCTCTTTTCGAGTATCTTTGCGGTTTGAGTAACTTCACATACTTATATGTACATTATTGCCATCGCATGGATTTACGTCGTTTTCATGATGTCCATCATGGAAACATCCGTCATCGCGGGCATCATGACCTTCCTGCTGTACGGCGTCCTGCCGGTTTCGATTATTGTATACGTGATGGGCGCCGGACAGCGCAAGCGCAAACGTCAGGTGCAGGAAATGCAGCGGCGCGAAGAAATGATGAACAATGCGGAGCGGGAAAAAAGCGCAATGAAGAGCGCGCCATCGGCTGAATGCCGGCCCGAAGTTTGAACTGCAGTCTTGCCGGCAGCGTACTGCCTGCTTATTCCAGCCAGACCAGAGAGGCCATGCGTCCGGTGACACCATCGCGGCGATATGAATAAAAGCGCCGGGTTTCGCTGACTGTACAGAAATTGCCGCCACTGACATCCATCACGCCGACGTTTGCCAGGGTGGATCGCGCCAGTTGATAAATGTCGGCCAGATATTTCCCGGGACGCGCGGCGACAGGCTGGAAGGCATGGCGCATGAGCGGATCTTTCGCCGCAAAAACCTGCAGCACCTCTTCCCCCACCTCAAATTGCATAGGCCCGATCGCCGGGCCCAGCCACGCATGCAGCGTGTCGCCTCCGGCGGCGCGCATGGCGGCCACCGTATTTTCCAGTACGCCGCCTGCCAGACCGCGCCAGCCGGCATGCGCCGCACCGACGACACGCCCAGCCGCATCGGCGAACAAAACCGGTAGGCAATCTGCCGTCATGATCGCGCACACCACGCCGCGCTGCGTCGTAAAGCTGGCATCGGCAGACGGCGCATCATTCACCTTTGCCGCATCGAGCACGGTCGTACCATGCACTTGCGTCAGCCACGCCGGTTCGGCCGGCAGATGACGGCGAATCTGCGCACGATTAAGCTGCACGCAATCGCTTGCATCGCCGACATGCACGCCCAGATTCAATCCACCACCGCCCTGCCCATCGTCATACGGCGCCGGACTGTTGCCGCAGGGGCGCGTGGTTGCCAAGGCGCGCACGCCAGGCAGTTTCTTACCCCATTGCGGCAGTATCAATTCCATGATCGGACGGGAGTGCGAACGTGCATGAGAGAAAATGAAGAACGCTTCAGTAGGCTTTGATGCCGCTACGTGCAATCAGATCGGCAAAGTCCTGCGGCAATTCGGACGACCATTCGACTGCCTCACCCGAGACTGGATGGATCAGACCGAGGCGGCGTGCATGCAAAGCCTGACGCGGGAACACGGTAGTCAAATGCTGCTTGCCGTACAAGGCATCGCCGACCAGCGCAAAACCTATCGATTGCATATGCACGCGTATCTGATGCGTGCGTCCTGTTTCCAGCTGACACATCATCAGACTGACCGGACGGCCATCCAGCATGCCGGTTGCCAGGCGCTGGAAATGCGTAAGTGCAGGTTTGGCGGTCAAATTCTCGGAAACCGCCATCTTGACGCGATCACGCGAATGACGACCGATGGAGGTATCCACTTTGCCCGACACGTTGGGCGTGCCCCACACCAGCGCCAGATATTCGCGCTTGACGGTACGCGCCTGCAACTGGCGCACCAGATCGGTATGCGCCACCAGCGTTTTTGCCACCACCATCAAGCCGCTGGTGTCCTTGTCCAGCCGGTGCACGATACCGGCGCGCGGCACACCGGCAATTGCCGGCAGGTAATGCAGCAAGCCGTTCAGCAGCGTACCCGACCAGTTGCCGGCCGCCGGATGCACAACCAGCCCGGCCGGTTTGTCTATGACCAGAATCGCCGCATCCTCATAGGCAATGTTCAAATCCATCGCTTCCGGTTTGAACGCCTCGTCTTCCGGTGCAGGCTGAGGATAAATCACGACTTTTTCATCGCCGTACACGGTCATTTTGGCGCGCGCAATCTCGCCGTCGACGCTGACATGGCCTGCATCTATCCATTGCTGCAAACGACTACGGGAATATTGCGGAACAAGAGTGGAAAGCACCTTGTCCAAGCGGACGCCGCAGACTGCAGGCGTCAAATCCAGCTCTATCGGCGGAACGTCAAGCAAATCGCCGTCCGCTTCGTCCATGCCGTCCAAATCGCCTGTCGGCATTGTTTTATTCTCAATCGGTGTTTCAGTTGGGTTCACTGCAAGTCCCATCGGCTATAATCATTCATTGTCTGGCGGTATCCTCGCAAAATCTCATGCAAAAACAAATGTTAAAACTTACTTATATTGCTCTTGCCTTTTTGTTGTCCGCATGTAGCCTCACACCCGACCAAATCGACGAGACCAAAAACTGGTCGCCGTCCAAATTATACTCGGAGGCTCGTGAAGAGATGAATACCGGCAATTACGAAAAAGCCGTTAGTCATTTCGAAAAGCTGGAGTCGCGCTATCCATTCGGCACTTATGCCCAGCAGGCGCAGATGGAAATTGCCTACGCCTATTACCGCCAGGGCGATCAACCGCAGGCACTGGCCGCTGTCGAACGCTTCATCAAGCTGCATCCGGATCATCCGAACGTCGATTACATGTACTACCTGCGCGGCCTGATCAACTTCAACGACAAGGTCAGCGTTTTCGATTTCCTGTCGCGCCAGGACCCGACCGAACGTGATCCGAAAGCTGCACGTGAAGCCTTCGATTCATTCAAGCTACTGACCGAACGTTTCCCGGACAGCAAATACACACCCGATGCTTCCGCACGCCTGGCCTATCTGGTCAATGCGATGGCGCAATACGACGTGCACGTTGCGAATTACTACTATCGTCGCGGCGCCTACCTGGCGGCCGCCAACCGCGCGCAGGCAGCAGTCAAGAATTACCCGGGCGCACCGGCTGCAGAAGGCGCACTATACGTGATGATTCAGTCCTACGACGCATTGAATCTGCCGCAATTGCGCGACGATGCAGAACGTGTGATGAAAACCAACTTCCCGAACAGCGTGTATTTCCACGGCGGCCCGAAGAAGGACAAGCCCTGGTGGCAAATCTGGTAATTGATTCAGACAAAAAGCCTCGCATTGCGAGGCTTTTTTATTCGATGCTGCCGATCAGGATGCGCTCAATGCTCGATACGTCGCTTGAACATCCAGGATTTTTCAGTCGACAGTTTTTCGTCAAAAGCATAACCGTCTTCGCTAAAAGATTTGAGTTCTTCGGTGCGAACGATACCTTTTACTGCCGCATAGCGCGCCATCATGCCGCGCGCCCGTTTGGCATAAAAGGAAATAATCTTGTACTTGCCGTTTTTCCAATCCTGAAAAACAGGCGTGATGACCGGCGCGTGCAACAATGCCGGCTTGACGACCTTGAAATATTCTTCCGAGGCGAGATTGATCAGCGCCTCGGTTTTTTCTTCGGCGATACGCTGGTTCAGCGCAGTCGTCACCGTATCGCCCCAGAATGCGTACAAATCCTTGCCGGCGGGATTGGCCAGACGGGTTCCCATCTCCAGGCGATACGGCTGCATCAGATCGAGCGGGCGCAACACACCGTACAAGCCGGATAGAATACGGATATGCGATTGTGCATACGCCAGTTGTTTCGCATTCAGGCTGGCGGCGTCCAGGCCTTCATACACATCGCCATTGAAAGCCAGCATCGCCTGCTTGGAATTTTTCAACGTGAATTTCGGCGACCATGCAGCGTAGCGATTCGCATTGAGTGTCGCCAGCTGATCGGAGATGCGCATCAGACTACCGATGCGATCCGGCGCGAACTCCCGCAGAATTTCAATCAATTCTGCAGATCGCTTGATGAAGTCGGGTTTGCTGGAGATTTCTGTATGGGCAGGCGTGTCGTAATCTAGGGTTTTTGCAGGCGATAAAACAATCAACATTTTCACATCCGGACAAGAATAATTTTGGCAATGATACCTAAGCGCATCGTACTCGACACAAATGTATGTCTGGATCTGTTCGTATTCCGCGATCCACGCTGGGCTTTATTGCACGCAGCGTTGAAAAACGGCGCGGTGGAAGCGGTCACCCGCGACGACTGCCGTATGGAATGGAGCATCGTTTTGCGTTATCCGCACCTGAAACTGGACGATGCCGCACGTCTTCAGGTGGCGGCAGAATTTGATGCCCTGATACGCTGCAATCCCATGCCTGCGCTGGATGCCGAGGCGGCAAAGCTGCCGATCTGCAAGGATAAAGACGATCAGAAATTTCTGGAATTGTCGCGCGATATCAAAGCCGACGTGCTGATTACCAAGGACAAGGCGCTATTAAAGCTTGCCAGAAAAACCCGGCGCGACGGCCTGTTCGCCATCATGACGCCGGAAGCGTGGACACTGGAAACTTCCGCCTTGCCGCAAACGACAGAATGATTGCTCGTGCGACTGGCAATCGCCCATCGTCCGGCTAGGCAGAATAAAATCTGCGGCAGGACATCATGGCGCCAGCTGCTTCAATTTCTGTTCGACGAAAGCCTGCAAATCGGCTGACAGTGTGGCGCTCTCGCGTGCATGGATAAACGCTTCGCGTGCTTCGGCAGCGCGATTCTCCACCTGCAGGGAAATTCCCATACCCATCCACCACAAACCGTTTTGCGGCATCTTGCGTACGGCGGCCAGGTATTGTTCCACCGCATCCTTGTGGCGCCCTTCGCGCTGCAGCAAGGCCGCCAGAAATGCCTGGTATTCCGCCCTGTCCTGCGCATAAGGCAAGGTGCGCTGCAAAGTGTTGATCGCCGTCTGCTGCTCGCCTTTTTCAACTTGCAGGCGCGCCAGTATCATGGCAAAGCCGGCTTGTTTGGCATCGAGACTCAAGCCCTCCTGCGCACGACGTGCAGCCTCGTCCTGCCGCTTGTTGTTGATCAATAGCGCAATCAATGTTTGCCGCGCACCGGCATTTTGCGCATCGGATTGCAACGCCTGTTCGAGCAGGCTGATCGCTTCGGCAATACGACCCTGCTGCATCAATCCAGTCGCCCTGCGATAATCGTTTTCAGAGCGCTGCTGCGGTGTCAGTTCCTTGACCTGCTTGTTCAGCATGGCCGGCGCATCCGGTACTGCAGCCTTGTCCTGTGCCGCTTGCCTGCTTGCTGCCTGATTGCCGGAATCGCGCGCAGATGGCTGTGCATCAGGCATCGCCTTTATTTTTTCTACGGCCGGTTTACTGACTGCGGCTGGTGTAGCAGACAGGGCAATATTCGACTGGCTGTTGCCAGCTTTGCCAGCGGACTTGTTGGCGACGCCGGTATCGGCAACCGTATCAGCGGCGATCAAGGGCCCGGTTTCGCTGTTTGCCTGCGCGGCAGGTACAGCGGACACATCAGGCACGACCGCTTCGGCCATGATCGTCAAATCCGGCTCAAGCTTCAACGCCAATTCAGGTGGTGCAGGTGCAGGCGTTGGCACCGCTGCAAGGACAACGCTTGCCGGCATAGTCTGGACAGGCAGAGCAGGACGCAGCCATAACCACAGCAGTACACCGCCCAGCAATATCGTCGATATTGCTGCTGCAAACCATCCGGCATGGCTTTTTCTTTCCTGCGGCACTGCCCGTACCTGCCCGGCCATATTGCCACCCACAACGCCATCTGCATGACGTTGCTCCAGATCCTGCAACATCTGATTAATAATACTCATCGCAAATAAATCCAGGCCATACCTGTCAAGGCAATCAACAATCCGCCGCCAGCCAACCAGAGTACAGGTAGCGGCAACATGCGGCGCGCCGCTTCCGTATCTTTTGCCGCAGCACGAATATGCTGGGCGCGCACTTGTTGCCGGCCTTCTCCATACGCGAGCATCAAGGCCTTGTGCGCAAGAATATTCGCCAGACGCGGAATACCGCCGCTGGCTTTATGCAAGGCATGAATCGCATCGCGCGCCAGCAGGCGACTGCCGGAAAAACCGGCAACATTCAATCGGTGTACGACATAGAAATCCAGATCGTCCCGCGACAGGGGACTGAGGCGATAGTGGAAGGTAATGCGTTGCGTGAGCTGTCTGATTTCAGCCTGCTGCAATTTGACATCCAGCTCCGGCTGGCCGAACAGGACGATTTGCAGCAGCTTGCGTTTTTCCGTTTCAAGATTCGTCAACAGACGCAATGCTTCCAGGCTTTCCAGCGGCATTGCCTGCGCTTCGTCGAGACACAGCAACACGCGCTTGCCTTCGCGCGCCAGTACCAGCAAACGATGATTGATCGCCTTCAGTAATTGATGCTGATCGACTTCTTCTTCCAGTTCGATTTCCAGCTCATCCGCAAGCGCCAGCATCAGGCTGCGCGGTTCAAGATAGGGATTCGGAATATAGGCGGTGACAAAACTGTCGTCCAGCGAGGACAGGAATTTACGACACAGCAGCGTTTTACCGGTGCCGACCTCACCGGTAATCTTGATGAAGCCTTCACCACTTTTTGCCGCGATCAGCAAGGTGTTCAAGGCCTGCTGATAATTCGGGCAGGCGAAAAAATAACTGGTGTCGGGTGTAATACCAAAAGGCAATTCGCGCAAACCAAAGTGATGCTTGTACATTGCGCTCCGTTACTCCCGCACTTTGTCGCGCGGCGCCATGCCTTGAATCCGGCCTTGTGCATCCAGAATATCCTGCGACCAGCTGCTTGCATTATGGATGATGGTCGGCTTCAGCAGGATGACGAGTTCACGCTTTTGCGTTGCCTGATTGGTATTGCGGAACAGATTTCCCAAGACCGGCACATCGCCGGCACCCGGCAACTGCGAACGGTCGGATGAAGTCGCCTGCCGCATCAGGCCGCCCAGCGCAATGATGTTGCCGTCCTGCGCACGCACCACGCTATCAGTTTCGGAGGTATTGCTTTTCGCCAGCGGCAAGGTCAAAGTGCCGCCGCTGGTGCCCAGATTGACTACTTTCACTGAAGTCTGCACATCGCTGACCGAAGGATGAATGTGCAGAATGATGTTGCCCTGCTCGTCGATCTGCGGCGTCACGTCCAGCACGACACCGGAAAAGAACGGTTGCAGCGTAACGTTCGGGGTCACAGTGTTCCCCCCCACCCCACCCGAGGTAGTGATATTGCTGCTGACATTGGTGACGAAAAATTCATCGGTACCGACTTTAAGCACCGCCTTCTGATTATTCAGCGTAGCGATACGCGGGCTGGACAGCACATGCACATTGCCCTGTGTTTCCAGGAAGGAGATCAGCGCAGCGAAATTTTTGGTTTGCAATGCGAGGCCGAACATGCTGCCCAGATTAGAAACTCCCGATCTCAAATCCTGACCCGGCAAAGCATTCAAAGCGCCGCCGATAAAGGCTCCCGTTGTCGCATCAATGCTGGACGCACCGGTTGCAATCGAACCGTCGGGTCGTAGAACAGTTCCCGGTGAAATCGAACCGCCCGATATGCGGCTGCTGCCTGTCCTGAAAGCCGACCAGTTCACCCCTGTCTGAAAACCATCGTTCAATTCCACTTCAAGAATTTTTGCTTCCAGGATCACCTGCCTGTCTACCGAGAGCTGCGTCGCTTTCAAATAAGCCGAAACGCTGCGCAATTCGTCAGGCATCGCCTTGATAACGACCACACCCGATTGCGGGCTGATGACAACGGTGCGTCCATCCTTGCCGCTACCGACAATCGCATCCAACGCAAATTTCAACTCTGCCCAAAAATCGCTGGCAGAAGTCGTGCTGATCTTGCTGCTTTCCAGTGCGGCGAGATTGGCACCGGAATTATTGCTGTTTGAATTATTGTTGTTTTGCGTATTCGAGTTGTTGCCGTTGTTTTGTCCCTGTACGCTGACCGAACCGGAAATCACACGTGTATTCGAGGCGCCCTTGCGATTGCCGGTCAGATAGTTCACCTGGAAGATACTGGTTTGCATGGTCAGCGGCTTGATAACGATGCGCGAACCTTCCACCTTGTAATCGTAACCGTACAAATCCTTGATCGCATCCAGCGCCTCGAACAAGGTCACGTCTTTCAGATTGGCCGATATCGTCCCGCTCACCTCTGGATGAACCAGCATGTTGTAGCGTGTACCGATCACGATCGAATTGAAGAACTGGCTGGCCTGCACATTATTGAAAGCCAGGCTGAAGCGTTCTTCCAGCGGTTGCCGCACCTGCGGCATCTCGATATTGATCGGTGGCAGCAGCGCGGCAGCAACCGCATCCTGTTTTGCCGGCTGGACGCTTGCCTGAGCAGCCTTGCTCATCTCGGCATTCATCAAATCGTAGGTTTCCCGTTTGGATGTCGGAGCTGCACATCCAGCGATAGAAATAACCACTGTGGCTAATAGAATTTTACGCACGCTTGCCTACCTCTTCACTTCCGATTATCAGGATTTTGACGACCATGAACAGACGTCAATCGCTTGCCAATACCTGGGAATAATTTCAACGTTTGAAGCTCACCGCCATTCCGCAACACCACTTCGCTTTCGGTAATCTTTACCAAAGTCGAGCCGTTGAATTTTTCGCCCAATCTGACAGTCTGGCCACTGATGATGGCCGCTCTGCGCGTTGGTGAAATAAACACCGACTGCAAAACCGTCTCACCGCTGCCACTGGTGGCCGCGCCGTCCTGCATCAGCAGGCTGGGAGGTTGCGTTGGGTCCCGCAATTGTTGTGCCCATGCTGAAGGAAGCCATGTCAGACTACCGGCCAGCGCGATCAGCAATATACGCGCGCTCATAGATTCAGCCATTTCTTGTCCAGGCTTAAAGTAAACAGCGTCAAGGTCAGGGTTGCCTTCGGATACTCATCCACCGTCAATTCCGCATTCCCCCAGAATAGCTGCCAAGGCATGTTTTCCAGCGACTTCATGTAAGCCATCATGTCCATGTAACTGCCTTGAACCTTGAGTTCGACCGTATGTTTGAAAACACCTTTTACGGCATCGGACTCTTCATCGGCCAACGATATCGGCAACGCATCCGACGCCGGCTTTTCGTCTGTGTCGACTGCGTCGTTCAATCTTTTTACCGGCAGCGTTTTCAGCGACAGCAAAAGCAGTTTGTCATTTTTCTTCAATACGCTTTCGAGCAAGGCCGCCATTCTGTCCGGCGGCACCAGGCCTTTTTGCACATCGCCCAAGGCATCGTTCATCTGCTGCGCACGTTGCCGTAAGGCCTGCATGCGCACGCGGATGTCGTAATCCGGATCGTTAGCCTGCGCTTTCACTCTTTGCTGAATCTGATTCTGAATATCGGCGATCTGCGCTTGCTGCTCCTTGATCTGCTGCGACAGCTTGCTCTGCTTCGCATATTGCGGATCGAGCAGCGCTGCATTAATCAGCAACACCAGAATCAGCATGGCGATTGCAAAAATAATGGCGCGCTCGCGCAGAGACATGGCGTCAATTTTCAACGCCAATTTGTGCCATGCCTGCTTCATTTGCCTTCCCCTGCCGCTTTGCGTATCTGCTCTTGTAGATTGAACGCCGGTAGACCGAAAGTATCCGATTCGTCAGCCAGACCTTTTTGCATTTTCACACTGGAAGAATGCAGATTGAAATTGATGTAGCCAGCCGGTGCAGCAGGCTTCTCTCCCGGCGCGAGAGGTTTATCGCTCTTGGGCAACTGCATTTCCAGCGTGGAAAAAGAAGCGCCCTGCATGATCGGTTCCGATTTGAGACGCGTCAGATAGGCTGGCACCGACTCCGGACGCAAGGCGCCGCCCTGCAGTGAAATCGCACTGCCAGCTCCCTGTATCGTGAAGCCGGTCAACCATACGCCATCGATGATCTGATGTGCAAAAGCGCGCAGGTAATCCGCATAGCCGTCGGTATTGCCCAACTCGCCCTTGCGTAAAACATCCGACACCTGTTGCAAGGACTTCACTTGCGCCTCGGCCCGCCGCAACCTGGCTTCCAGCCGCATGTCTTTTTCGCGCGGCGCATAGTCTGCCGTCACCTTCGCCAGCTGATTTTGCGCCAGTTGCAATTGCGTCGTCACCGATTTCTGCTCGTTCTGCAATGCAGACAACTGGTAGGACGCATAGGCAGTCAGCAGCAAGGCTGCCGCCAGAATGACGCCCAACACCTGCACCATCGTCAATGCGGAAAAATGTTTTTCCTGCTTGAGGAAAATCGGATTGAATAAATTGATCTGCTGGCTCATAGCGCTACCGTTTCCTGCCGCAATGCGGCACCCAGAACCATGAAATAGCGCTGCTGCATCTCCAGGGATGTTAATTCCGGCGTTTTTGTAAAATCCAGAATCGTTGCGAGATCCAGAATTTCAACCGGGATATACAAATGCTCGGCCAGATAAGAAACCAGATTTTCAGCTTCGCCGTACAGCGGCGCCAGCATCAGTTTCGACAGGGTTATGTAGTGGTATTGCCGCTCAAAATAATCCAGTGAACGTTGCAGCTCCAGCGTTACGCGTTCGTGGCAGGCCTGTCGCTGCTCTTCGTCCGTTTGCATCAATTGCTCAAGCGTGACATCAATACGGCGCGACAGATAAAGTTCGCCCGCATAAGTCATGGTCAACAGACCGCCTTCCGCATTGAACGACAACAGCGCCACGCCGCGCTCCGGCTGCTCCAGCAAGGCAGCCAGATTGCGTTGCGCCATCTCGGGAATATCAATCACGCGCAAGGAAATTTTCGTGTCGCTGAATAGCGTCTGCCGCTGTTCAATCAACTGGTTGCGCGCCGCCACCGCATACATCTGGTGATTACGATTGCCTGCATTTTTATCCAGCGGGACATCCAGTACATCGACCGTTGCATCGTCGATATGGAAATCCAGCATATCTTTCAAACGCCAGCGTATTGCCGTCTTCAATTCGTCGGCAGGCACATTGGGAGCTTCAACGGACAGCAATTGATATTCATTGGCCGCCATCAGATTGATGCAGTGATAGCGCTCTGCATGCAATTCCCTGGCGAGCTTCTCCAGCACGGCCGGAACCGCAGCCCCTTGCAATGCAAACGAAGTCGCCAATTCTACCACCGGCCTCGCCGAAGGCGAGCGCTTTACACTGGCAACGCTAATGCTATCGGGTTGTATGCATACAACCATCCAGTCTGCGATCTTGTGGTTTTTTCTGAACAAACTCATCCTGAAATTTTCGTCTAGAACCTGCGTGAACTTAGGGGATTAAACTATTGATGTCAATCGCTTTTCCGTCTCGCGGCTTCATAAAAAGGAAAGGGAAAACGATTAACAACGTATTTGTAAATTTTCGTCAACTATTCGGTTAATTCATCAATAAATCTCGCGTAGATAAACCACCGGCCCGCTTCTGAATATGCCGAGGGTAGCGCGTGCGCCCGGATCATCATCGTAGAGAGTGCCATTCCATTTTCCCTGCAGCCACGGCATGTTGGCAGATGTCGCAGCACATACTGTGCCCGGCGTGTTGTCGCTAGCCAGATCGATGCAAACATCCACGCTACCTTTTGCAGTTGGCGTAGGAAGCGGTTTTTTCACGGTGATGGAAGACTGGCCTGCAGCAAAGGAAAGTGGCGACGCGATGAAATTATTTGCCGGCATATTGCTCGCATTCAGACCAAGCAGCTGATTTTGCAGTTTGATGGCCGATGCATCTATAACAGTGCAATTGTCATCTGTGTTGGTCACAAAGCCGGTGCCATTTTTCCAGTACTCTGCGGTTGCCTGTAACGATGCATTCATCAACTCCGAACCGTTGACATTCGCCAGTTTCAGGCGGCCGAAGCGCAGCGCTGTTGTATTCGACAGTCCGCTGGTAACGGATACCGACGCACCGTTCAGAGATGTGATGTTGACGCCGTCCGAATCTGTAATCGTTGCCTTGAGTGCGAAATTCTCGTATGAACCATCCGGAGCCGTATTGCGACCAAAACTGTAATTGGCGAGATTGACGATATACGCACCGGCAGTCCACGCAAAGGCGGGCAAACCCGGAGTCAGGCGATTATTCAAGGGGCTAATTGCTACCCCTGCATTGTCCCCGGCGATCGTAAAGGTGGAAAGATGGGAATATCCGGTGCCAAAACGCGCGAGTTGTGTACCGTTTGCACTCATGGCCTGCAAGCCAATGGCAACTCCCAGCGCAGGCTGTCCCATATAGGTAAATTTGTTTTCGCATGCCGCCGTCAGCGTGGCCGTCACATCGTAATGATCCGGCCTGAAACGCCCTGCTGATAGCGTGCTACTACCTATTGTGCATCCGTAACGTCCACCGCTGGCTGCATTTGTTGCACTGCCATTCAGGCAATCCGGTGATGTACCGTGATTGACACCATTCACAACCCCTGTCACCTGATCAACAGCAGTAAAGTCGGGATCAAAGACAGCAGTAAAGTCCGTAGGCGCGATGTTGAAATCCAGCGTTCCAACATCGTCATATTGGAAGGTGCCTTGTGACGTTATGCCACTTGCCGCAGAAAAATCCCCACTCAAAGGAATATTGGTGCTTCCAGGAGTTGCTGTTACCTGCGCCAGATTCAATGTCGGGGTTCCATCGTAACCCGTGACTGAAGTTGCAGTGATATGAAAATCTGTGCCGGCCGCATAGGGCCCAGGCGTACCTGCATCAGTGGATAGATTGAACCGTTGCGGTCGTATTGCAAAATTATCTGTCGAACAGGTTGATATCCCACCTGAGGTCATCCGAGCCTTTACGTTCTTTGCAGCATTCGCATAGTTAATTCCATTAACTGTTCCAATTCCATTAGTCAGATTGATCGTCTGCGATGTGACCAAACCGGCGGCCGTACCATCACAATTGCCAGCGATGGTCGGATCCACCAGTGTCACCGTGACAGAACCGTTATTAGAAGTATCGATCGCACTATTTCTAATTGCCAAAATACGCAAATTGAAAGAAGTATTCGCCAACTTGGTATAGATCGGAGTGGCCGGCGTGTTAGTACTTGTTTCAACCGCATCGAAACAGGCACTGACAAAACTCACACTGCAATTTGTTGCACCGGTATCGCTCAAACAAGTCGTTGCATTGCCCGCGCTCGGTGACGTCGCCGATGTGCCGGCAATGCTGGCAGTGGCATTGTTATTATTGCTGTTGCTTAACGTTGTCGTTGTCTGCCCGCCAGTAAAGGTAACGGAATTCGATAAAAAACTCAGTGTGCCGCTACCGCTTGTCTTGTTAACGACAAGATTGACAGTCACTGAACCCGTATACAAGGCCGTGCAAGCGGCATCCGCACAAGCCTTGACCGTCACTCCTCCCGATCTGCACATCTTGCCAGGATATTCGAGCTGGATGTGATGCAGCGTCAGCACCTGCTGCGTAATGGAACATACCTGCAGCGAATCGATTTCATGTATGTTGCCACTGCCGCCAGTCGCCCCTGTGTAGGAAAGGCTCCAATTGGTTGGTACCGCAGCTTGCCCCGGCTCAGCCTTGGCATCAAATACCGGCACAACAAAACCATAACTGTTGCCAGTGCCGGTGGTATCGCGCTCAACTGAGGTCCATCCATGAACACCGTCGCTATGATCAACGATGATGCGGTATTTGTGCCCCGGCGCAGCGGTTGCAGATGCTGCATTATCAATACCCACTGGCAGGGTTCCGGTGCCGCGTAAATATGAGTAGCCAGTGAAACCGCTGCCCGAACCGCGAATAGCGACGGAATCTGGTGTAAATCCCGGTGCGCTGCCTCCTGATCGTCCTTCGGTGTTGCTGGAATAATTGCCGAACTCATCCAGTGCAACTCCAAGCCAGCCACCGGAAAAACCTTCATGCGTCGTGTCCCCCCCGAGGCTAGTCTGCTTCGGTGCATAACCCAACGACCCGCCGAACGCACCGGCGATCGGTGACTCCGCAGCGTCTGACAACACAATGCCCATACCATCCGCGCCCGTACCAGCATACGAATATTGCATGAACTCGATAACGATCTTATTGCCCGCGGCAGGAAATAACCTCTGCAGTGTCGCGTAGGTCGATACCTGCGCGGAATTATTGGTTAGTCGCAACCTGTTATTCACAATAGCCGGATTGCCAAACGTTCCACCTACATTACCAACCAGCCAGTCAGTGCCAGGAGCACCATTCGCCCGATCGAAACCATCACCAAAACAGGACAAACCACCCGAAGGATTGATTGCCAATGATTGTGTCGCGCCCAAATCCGCATTGCCATTGGCCGTGGCCTGTCGCGTACCGGTAGCGCCAAAAGCCGGGCGCAACTCATAGTTCATTTCCATGGCCAGCCCCGCCGCATCAGGCACTGGTCGCGATGCGATATCCACGGCTTCGGTCATGCCACCGGGCGGCGTCCAGGTGCCGGAACTGCTGTATTCATGCACGGTTACCAGCATGCTGTTGGCTTTGCTGGTGATGACGCTGGGCGCAGTGTGCGTAGTCGCGCTGTTGGTCGCTGCCCCGGCTTCATTCGCGATGGGCGTCACCAAATCCGCACCGCTGAAGGCAGTGATACCGCCTACGGCACCCACATGGGTGCCCCCGGAAAAGGTCCATGAATAGCTAGCAGGATCGCTACCTGTTGCAACCCGGTAGTAAGTCTGTAAAGTGCTGGAGTTGGTCCCGCTACGCACGACCTGCCGTACCAGAATCCAGCCGCTGGGTGGTGTCACGACAATTCCGTTCAATCCAACAGAGATCGATGCAATCATGATGTCATCAGCCAGCACGCCCACCGGCTTGTTGATGGTCAGGACATTGCCACCAGCCGGACGCAGCACAAGCAATGCTCCCGTACTCTCTGCGCTAGTGTTCGTGGTGGCGACAACAGGACCGACTGCGCCCGGCTGCCGCGGCCCCGTATCGAACAGCCCCAGTCCGGAATCGTTGCCACTGCTGGTAACGGAAAAAAACCGCCTGGTCCAGGTCAGCCCTCCGGTAGTAGTCATGTTGAGTTGACCTGGATCGTCAGCCATATGGTTGGCGAACACTACCCACGCGCCATTGGTGACTGGATTGACGCTGCCGGATTCGATAGTCGTATCGCTGGCAGACATGGCCGAGGAAAAAGGAACGTCGAACGGCATCGTCTGATCCACGCCCCGATAGGCGACGCAACGGGAAATAATGCTATTACCGCCGGAATGAGTAATCGTTGGATTACTGATCGAGGTATTCGCCGCGATACGCCAGAACAGCGATGCGCGATGTCCGCCAGCGGTACCGCTGGAAAGCGAATAAAGCGTGTTCCAGCCGCTTGAAATCGAATGTGCAACGTTATCGTGCGACTCCACCAGGCACAAAAGCAGGTCGCCGGTCTGGTAACTCGGCAAATTCGCGCTGATGTTGCCGGAAGAACCGTTATTTACGTTTCCCTGGCCCACATAACTAATACCGGCACTACCAGCTTGCAGAGCGGCGGAACTAGCAGCACGAAATACTACCTGCGCGGAAACATCAGTGACTAACCCCAGCAGAAAGAATAGGCAACAGACAAGCGAAAAAAAGCCGCAAAGCGCGTCTTTGCAAAATCCCCTCTTCCCCTGTTTTTTATCGTATTCCATCACTTTTATTTGTTTTTAATAGTTATTTATATTTTTAATGCGCGCTATGCTGCCAACCTTTATCAAGGTCATCTACAATCGCACCTGCACCACACGCTGCACATAATCACTGCTGTTCGGCGCAACATTCGGACACGCTCCGCCTGCCGGTATATTGCACGCCGTCGCCTGGATCACAGCGCCATTGATATTCAGTCCCAAACCGCTATCCGGCGTACACACCACCGTCACGGTAAAACTGGCCAGCGATGTACCTGCCGGCAGCGCAATACTGTTTACAACGCCGCCAGTGCAATAAGCCGGCACCTGCAACTTCTGATACACGCCCCACTCCATGCCTGCACGCGCAGCATGATAGGCACGCGTACCCTGCACGTCCAGCGCCGAGCTTTGATGCTGCACGGTTGAAATCGTGACCATTGCTACACCGAGCGCGGCCAATACCACCAGCAGGAAAATGGCGCTGACCAGACTGAAGCCGCGCATCTTGCGCGTACATGTCATACGCTGAGGGGTGACTCGCAAGGATCGTTGAAAAATCATGGCGTATTGTCCACATGAACCTGATGAAACAAGGTGACGTTACCGCTAGCGTTGCCTGGACGCTGCATGCTCAGTGTGATGCCGACCAGTGCGCTGCGTACATTGGCAAGCGCGGCGTAATTGAAATTACAGGCTGTTATGCCGCTGGCCAGCAGGCCTCTGGCAGCACTGGCCACAGGTTCGGCACTCGGCTGATTTGCCTGAATGCCGTAGCCTGAATAACGCGTCAAGGCACCAGTAAGCGGATTGCAGGCATAGGTCACCGGGGTACTGACGACCTGGAAGCGATGCGCAGGCGAACGCATGGTGACTGGTGCCTGCACCGCGAATGGATTGCTCGTCAATGTGATCGTGCGCGTGCCTGTGTTGATCCCAGCAATCTGGGCACGATTACAGGAGCCGGCACAGTTGTAGGCATTTGCCGGTTCCTGCCCCAGGTTGTAGATGACAAGCTGGTCGCCGACTTGAATCTGTTGCGCAGCTTCTGTCGGCAGAGGACCGATCACTCTGAAGCTCAAGTCGCCGCTATTGGAAAAATCGAGAATATCGCCGCCTGCTACTGCATCCTCTTCATCCAGATAACGACCACCCGTGCGAGTCAGCAGCAATTCAAGAAAGTTGGTGCCGCCAACCGTCGTGACACGCACGCTGTTCGGCAGCGCCAGACGCAGATCGCGTGAAATGCGCCGCACTGCGGTATCTGCCTCATCCGCCAATTCCGCACGGCTCACCATATCGACATAGCCCTGCACCGGCGAACGGATAAAGACCGCGACCACTGCGCCTATGATGCCGGTAATGACGATGACGATGACCATCTCCACCAACGTAAATCCGCGCCGGTATTTTCCAGAGAGAGAAAGAGATCGCTTGCTCATGGCATCAAATTCGGTGCGTAACGGGTACGGTAGCCATCCAGCCTCACCGTATCGGCGCCGTAATTCACATTGATCGTAATCAGCAAGGAATCTGTCGCCGAAATGCCGTTAAATGCCTGTGGCGTAATCGTGATCGTCGATGCGTAAACGTTCAGATTCGGAATAGCGGCACCGTTCACATCCGAGATGACAATGGCTTGCGCCACACCATATGCGGAGACGTAATCATTCACGTTATCGAAGGGACGCGTGTTTCCTGCCTCAGGGCCTACGCCTTCCGGCGTCGTCGCACATTCCGTTGCGTTGTCCGCCGTTTCCGCATTCGGATCGGCCGGATCACAAAAGGTAAAACGCGCCAGCGACACTTCTTCCAGCAATGCTTCTGCAATCGACAATGCCTGTTTGCGCAATTGCGGGTCGGCGCTGTTTTTTGTCGTCATGTTCATCACCATCAGCACGCCTATCACGGCGATGCTGACGATGACGATGAACATCACCAGTTCCACCAGCGTGAAACCGGAGCGTGCAGTGCGGGAATGTGTGCCGCGATTAATGGACATAGCCGGTTTCCGGTTCTATCGTAATCGTACTGTTGAAACCGCTGCCGGTGAACGTAATCGCCAGCAGTGTAAAAGTAGAAACTGGATCGACGTCACCGCTCTTGAACGGACGCCCCAATGCATTGAAATAAAAAATCTGGTTCGCAGGTGTGATCGTCACATCGGCGGGCAGCGCCGCGCACATCCATGTCGTGCTGCTGGCGCATGCAGCAACTGCCGGTCTGCTTGAAGGCGCCCGTACCGGATTCGCGCAAGCTGCATCGAAACAAAGGGCAATGCGCCCACCACTGAAATTGACGAAAACAGGACGATTCTGTGCAATCGCCGTTTTTTGTGCGTAACGCACCATTACGCGCGCCGTGTCGGAAAACGCACGCGTATCGAAAGTATTGCGGTCGAAAAACCGCGGCAAGGCATATAGCGAAAGAATGCCGACTAAAATCAAAACCAGGATGAGTTCGACAAGGGTAAAACCGGCATCGAACAAACGGGGTTTCACTATCACGGCATCTCCGCATTTACATAAAACAAACCCGCACCTGCTGCCAGGCACGGGCCTCCCTACACTATCGCTACTCTTAGGTACCACAACCGGTTGTGGTAACCGTAATCGTGGGGACTCCGTTTGCTGCCGCAGGCGGAGCGTAAACTACATTACAGTTGGCAATCGCTGTTCCGGAGCTGTTATTAAGTGCAAAGGTACCTGCCGTCGCAGTATTAAATCCGGTCGTGGTTGCCATGGCTGCAAGAATACCTGCAGCCGTAGGATAGCCAAAAACCAAACCTACAGATGAATTACCTTCCATGGTAATAGTTCCAGAGGCGCCAGCTTGGCCTTGTACCAAAGCCTGCGCGTGTGCAATTGCTGAAGCCGATTGCACTGCGCCGTTCATGCCATTAACCGCAGCAATCCTTGCGTCATTGGTCATATTAGTAAAACGTGGAATGGCTACCACAGCCAAAATACCCAGAATAACAATAACAACCACCAGCTCGATCAAGGTAAAACCGGCTTCTTGCTTGGAAAAAGATTTCACTTTCATTTCAAACTCCCTGTAAAAATAATCAATTAATTCAATCCCACACATACGGAACGATCTGTTCCAGCACTACACCTTCCACTACCTTCCCAGAAACCGGTCGTTCCGCCACTGGAAAACTTCTTGCTGCCAACAACAAATTCGTCTTGAAACGCAACTGCGGCAACGCGGCATCTTCGTCTTTCACATCGCTGTGCGTATCACTCTTATTACGCACGAAATACACCAGATGGCGTTCCTTTAAATCGAAATACCAGCGCCCCGATACATCGCCTTCCGGCAGTTGATCAAAATATTCGCCGGCATAATTACTCGGCTTTTGCGCCAGCCACAGCATCGGGTTCTGCTGCGCCAAATCTCCTGCTTCATTCAGGCGGCTATCCACAATTAACGATGCAACGCGCAACTGCAATGCGCTTTGCAATACACCTACCGTCTGTTCTACCGCCGTTTTTTCCACCATCTTCTGGTAGAAACGCACACGGTTGAGCAGCACCGTCGCCAGCACTGCAACAATGCAGGCCACCACCATCAACTCCAGCAGGGTAAATCCCCCTTGTCGATGCGTATATTTCGTTCTGAAGCCTGGCATATTCCGCATCAGCGACCCAAGGCTGCCTTGCCCAGATCCCATATCGGCAGGAACACGCCCAAAGCCAGAACCAGCACCAGTATCCCCAGTCCAAGAATCAGAATCGGTTCGATCTGTGCAGATAAAGTCTTCAGTTCATAATCGACTTCGCGCTCATACATGGCAGCGATTTCATCCATCAAACTATCCAGCTCTCCGGTCTCTTCACCGATCGCGATCATCTGCAGCACGACTGGCGTGAACACGCCGGTTGTCACTGCCGTACGCAAAATGCTTTCCCCGCGTTCCACACCGTCGCGCATCTGCTCGATGCGACTGGCGACATAGGTATTGCCTACTGTCTGCGCCACCACATTCAAGCCCTGCACGATGGGTACGCCGCTTTTGTTCGAGAGTGCAAAGCTGCGGGCGAAACGTGCCAACGTCCCCTTCAACATGATTTTTCCGGCAATCGGAATACGCAGCTTGAACTTGTCCCATTGATACCTGCCGTTCGTCGTATCGACATACATTTTGAAAGCGACCGCTGCACCCAACACCAGCGCCAGCAACAGATACCAGTATTGCACCGTAAAATTCGACGTACCAATCAACAGCTTGGTCATGAACGGCAGCTCGGCCTTGAAGCCTGCATACACCTTGGCAAAGGTCGGGATCACGAACAGATTGATCACGATCATTGCCACCATCAATGCCGATACTACAAAGATGGGATAACGCAACGCAGTACGAATTCGTTGACGCATATCGCGATCAAACTCGAGGTAATCGAACAAGCGCAAAAATACTTCGTCCAGCCGTCCTGTCATTTCGCCCACGCGCACCATGTTGGTATAAAACGGGTTGAACACTTTTGGATGACGGCGCATGGCGGCAGATAATTCACGCCCTGCATCCAGCGATTCGCGCAGATCCTTGACCACCAGTCCAAACGACTTGTTGATTGCCGATTCCTGCAAACCTGCCAGCCCGCGCATGATAGGCACTCCGGCCTTCAGTAAGGTGTACAACTGGCGACTGAACAATTGCACATCGATGGAACGTATCTTCGGTGCAGTCAGCTTGCTCCACCAATCATTGCCATCGCTGCCGGCAGGCCGAGTCGTTGCAATGATCTCGACTGGCGTAACGCCCGTGTTAAACAATTGGTCGGCCACGCTGCCGCTGTCCATGCCTTCAAGGACACCTTGCAACATTTCCCCACGCGCATTTCGAGCCTTGTATGCAAAAAACGGCACATCAATTCCTAAAATTAAATCATGCGCGAGAGTAAGAGAAAAAAGCTTCCTCAAACACAACTAATTGCGTCAATTAACAAAATTTAACGAATGTGTTGGAACTAGGAGCGATTAAATTTCCATGTGGAAATTTAATCGGCTTATTCTGCATTTTCCCGTCGCCGCGGAGAAATCAATATAATTTCCACACAGGAACAATCATGTGGATTAAATGAATATTGGTGGTGGGATCTTGCAGGAAAAATAGCGCATTTTCGACAGAATCGATACTTTATCGTTCTTGATAAACACGGCTGGCCTTCAACGGGCAGAAAATTGAAGGCTAAGCAATGCCAAATTTATGAGGGGATTTTGCAATAAAGAATTTGCGTGAAACAACATAGTCATTTCACGCCAACGTTCAATCCGATTCCAGATTTTGCACACGGTACCATTGCTGAGTCTGCTCAATCCTCCTGCTGATTGGTAATCCGCATCGCCTCGCTAACCGTGGTCTTGCCGGCCACAATCAGGGATACGGCATGACGCCGCAAGGTTTGGCCTGCCATTTGCCCTTCGGCAGCCTTGATGAAGTGATTAGGATCATGGCTATTAGCTGCATGGGCCACGGCGTCCGTCATTTCCAGCATTTCATACACACCGGTACGTCCGCGATAACCTGTGCCATTGCAGTGCGAACAACCGCGTCCGTGTTTGTAGTGATGCGTATTGATCGCCTCGCCCAATTCGCTAGTCAACCATTCGCGCTCTGCAGGAAGCAGCTCGTAGTCGGTCGCGCAGCTTTCGCAAATAACCCGCACCAGACGTTGTGCCAGCACCACTTGCAGCGAAGTGGCAACCATGTAACGTGGCACACCCATGTCCAGCAGACGAATCGGCGTACTGATGGCGTCGTTCGTATGCAATGTGGACAGCACCAGATGGCCGGTCAGCGCAGCGCGCATACCGATGTGCGCGGTTTCCTGATCGCGCATCTCGCCGACCAGAATCACGTCCGGATCCTGCCGTAATGCAGAGCGTAAAACGCGGGCAAAACTCAAGTCGATCTTGTCGTTGACCTGCACCTGATTGATGCCGGGCAGGCGATACTCGACAGGATCTTCGACTGTAATCAGCTTGCGTTCCAGCGAATTCAATTCTGCCAGCGCGCCATACAGGGTTGTGGTTTTACCGCTACCGGTAGGGCCGGTTACCAGTACCAGACCGTTCGGACGTCGAATGATCTGACGGAAGCGTTTCATCATCTCCACCGGCATGCCGAGGGAATCCAGCATCAAGGTGCCGCCGCTCTGATTGAGCAGCCGCATCACGACCGATTCGCCATACTGCGTCGGCATGGTCGAAATCCGCACATCGATATTTTGATGGCGTACCTTGATCGCAAAACGCCCATCCTGCGGCAGACGTTTTTCCGAAATATCCAGCTCGGACATCAACTTCAAACGCAATGCCAGCGATGCGGCAATCTTGATATCCGCTTCCGTTTGCAGATGCAGCACGCCATCGATACGAAAACGAATCTGCAAACGCCCTTCTTGCGGCTCGATATGAATATCGGATGCACGTACCTGCGTCGCATCGTCGAACACGGATTGCAGCAGCTTGACGATAGGCGCCTCTTCCAGCCCTGGCGTCATGCCCATGGTGCCGAAATCAACCGGACCGTCGCTCAAATCCTCTTCAAGCTCACGTGCAAAATCGGTGATTTCTTCAGTGCGGCGATAAATGCGATCGATCGCCTGCAACAATTCGCTTTCATTGATGACCGCGAGTTCTATATCTCTTTTGAGCGAACGGGAAATTTCATCGTAGGCAAACAGATCAGTCGGGTCGGCCATGCCGATCAGCAGCGACCTGCGGCGATCTTCCAGCACGATGGCGCGGAAGCGACGTGCCTGCGTCTCCGGCAACAGGCGCACGGTCTCCGGATTGACGTTAAAAAATTTGATATTGATATACGGGATGTCCAGCTGCCTGGCGAGCGCAGTCGATATCTGCTCTTCGGTCACCAAACCGTTTTCTACAAAAACGCGCCCGAGTTTGCGACCAGTTCGCTTTTGCTCCGTCAGAGAAAACAGGAGTTGCTCTTCGGAAATTAATTTTTGTTGAACCAGGATTTCGCCTAGACGAACCTTTTCGGGCCGGGCCATAGAGTCCTCTTAATATAAAAATACGTGCGTATTCTATGCTGGAACAATGCCATTCCAAGCGCAGTCATTGTGAATTAACAATTCAGGCACCGTCAAAGCAAACCGGCGGCATATGACAATTATTTGCAGAATTCTGCCTGCAGACGCATACGATGCAAGGGAATACACATGCAGATTCTGTACAACAGAAAGCCTTCATGTATATTCTCTGACACTGATTCACTCTATTGAGACCCCTATGTCGGCTGAAATCCGGGCATCGCGCCACGAAGCAACGCTCATACTCACGCTGTCCAATCCCGGCGCAAAAAACGCGCTGCATCCGGATATGTTCGCCGCAGCGATCGAAACATTCTCCACTGCCGAACGCGACGACTCGATACGCGCCGTCATCCTGACCGGCGCCGACAATTTTTTCTGCGCCGGCGGCAACCTCAACACCTTGCTGGAACTACGTGCGCAGGATAGAGCCGATCAGGCGGATGCAGTCGACAGCCTGCGCGGCTGGATAGAAGCGATCCGCGATTGCCCGAAGCCGGTCATTGCGGCAGTCGAAAGTGCGGCCGCAGGTGCCGGATTTTCATTGGCTTTGGCGTGCGATCTGATCGTCGCCGGCGCCAGCGCAAAATTCGCCATGTCGTATGTCAAGGTCGGCTTGACGCCGGATGGCGGCGCTTCCTGGTTTTTGTTGCAAGCCTTGCCGCGCCAGTTGGCAACCGAAATTATGCTGGAAGGAAAACCCGTTCCGGCGCAACGTTTGCACGATCTCGGCGTCATCAACCGCATCGTCGCCGATGGCTCTGCCCTGCAAACTGCGTTGGACTGGGCCGATGAACTGGCTGCATTGTCCGGCAACGCTGTCGAACGCATCAAATCGCTGGCGAGAGAAGCGCGCGATCATTCGCTGCCACAGCATTTCGAGATCGAAAAAAACCACTTCGTCGACAGCCTGAATCATCGCGATGCACAGGAAGGCATCCATGCATTCCTGGAAAAGCGCGCACCGCATTACAAATAAACCCAGAGAGAAAAGATGTGCCGATTGCCTGCGCCATCGCAGACAGGCTGGCATATCAATCGGACATTCAATTGCACGCCACACCATCCCGGGCTCTGCCCCATACCTCTCCTGATTAAGCGCTTCCTGTATCTGATGCAGCGACAGATAGGTGTTCGCATTACGCCTCGTCGCACAAAAACCGCATCCCGATAGATCTATCCAATACGGAGGCATTTTTACCGCCTTCCGGGCAATCGCAATCTGCAGCTTGTCGACGCCACCACTCCTTCCTGCGCACACATATAAAAATGCAGGAAAGTTCCCATAAGTTCCATGCAATTTGAAAAGAAATAATCGATTAACTTTTTTCTATCAATGCGCCCTATAATTAATTTTCCATATCGAGCAGATTCACTTGCCGAACATGACAAATCCATCCGATGCTGATTCAAGCCATCCTCCCGGTTTCCGTTCAGCACGCTTGCGACAAGGCAGGTTTCTGCGGACGATCATCTGGATTGTCATCGCGGCATTGGCAGCAGGCATCGCGCTGTGGTGGTGGAAGGCCGGTTCTTCCAAACCTGCTGACGACAGCGCGGGCGGTCGTTTCGGTCGCAGCAGCATGGCGCAGCCGGTATCGGTGCAAGCGGTACGCCAGCAAGATATTCGCGTGACGGTTAACGCCATCGGCAGCATCAATGCAGCGAACACGGCCATCGTCCATGTGCAGGTGAGCGGCGTACTGCAGGAACTGAACTTCAAGGAAGGCCAGCAAGTGCAGGCCGGCCAGTTGCTGGCACAAATCGATCCGCGCGCTTTTCAAGCCGCATTAAGCCAGGCAGAAGGTGTGTTGGCGCGCGACAAGGCGCAACTGGATAACGCCCGCATCGACCTCGCCCGTTACAGGGATCTGCTATCCAAGGACGCCATACCGAAGCAGCAACTCGACACGCAGGAAGCGCTGGTACGGCAACTCGAAGGCACGGTGAAATCCGATCAGGGCACCGTCGATAGCGCGCGACTGCAATTGTCCTATACCCGTGTGACGGCACCGATCGCCGGACGTGTCGGTCTGAAACAGGCCGATCTCGGCAATGTCGTACAGCCTGCCGATACCAATGGCATAGTCAGCATCACGCAAACCCACCCGATTGCACTGGTCTTTGCGGTACCGGCAGCGAATGTGCCGCTGATTACTACCCGCCTGCGGGCAAACGAAGCGGTTCCGGTGGAAGCGTGGGATCGCAGCGGCAAGACAAAGCTGGCGACAGGACAATTGGCAACAGTCGACAATGCGATTGATGTCACGACGGATACGATCAAGGTCAAGGCACTGTTCCCCAACCTCGACGATGCGCTGTTTCCGAATCAGGCCGTGAGCGTGATCCTGCAACTCAATATCCTGAAAAATGTCATCGCGGTGCCGCAAGCAGCCGTATTGCGCGGCGCACAGGGTTTCTATGTCTATGTCGTCAGTGCAGACAATTCGGTTACCACGCGTGTGGTAAAACCTGGCGCAGTGGACAGTGGCTGGATGACGGTGGAAGGAACGCTGGCAGCTGGGGAAAAAGTCGTGATCGATGGCACCGACCGTTTGCGCGATGGCGCCAAGGTTGCGGTCATCGATCCGCAACAACATGCTGGCGGCACCACACCGGCGAAAAATGCAGGCAACAAAACCAGCAGGCCCAAGAGTTCAGCGAACTGATCGCTTGCCATGAACCCCTCCCGCATCTTTATCGAGCGCCCTGTCGCCACCTCGCTCTTGATGCTCGCCATCCTGCTGGCCGGCTTGCTCTCCTATCGACTGTTGCCGCTGTCGGCCTTGCCGGAAGTCGACTACCCGACAATTGAAGTCACCACGCTCTACCCCGGCGCCAGCCCGGATGTCATTTCGACCTCGGTGACCGCACCGCTGGAGCGTCAGTTCGGCCAGATGTCGGGGCTCAATCAAATGACCTCGACCAGCTCGGGCGGTGCATCGGTCATCACGCTGCGCTTCTCACTTGGCCTGTCGCTTGATGTCGCCGAGCAGGAAGTGCAGGCAGCGATCAATGCCGGTAGTAATTTGCTGCCGGCAGACCTGCCGATGCCGCCGATTTACAGCAAGGTCAATCCAGCCGATGCACCGGTACTCACGATTGCCGTGACCTCACCCTCGCTGCAGGTCACCAAGCTGCACGATCTGGTGGAAAATCGGCTGGCGCCCAAGCTCTCGCAGGTCGATGGCGTCGGTCTCGTCAGCATCGCCGGCGGCCAGCGGCCGGCAGTGCGCATTCAAACCAGCTCGCAGGCGCTGGCTTCACTGGGTCTGACACTGGACGATGTGCGCACCGCAATCGTTGCCGCCAACGTCAATCAGGCCAAAGGCAGTTTTGACGGTGCGCAACGCGCTTCCACGATCGATGCAAACGATCAGTTGAAATCTGCTGCCGAATATCAAAATCTCATCATCGCCTGGAAGAACGGCAATCCGCTACGCCTGCAGGATGTGGCGCTGATTATCGACGATGCCGAAAATGTGCGGCTCGCCGCCTGGTTCGACCGCATGCCGGGCGTGATTCTCAACGTGCAGCGTCAGCCCGGTGCGAATGTGATCCAGACCGTCGATCGCGTCAAGGCATTGCTGCCAAAATTGCAGGCATCGCTGCCGGCATCGATTGATGTGCAGATCGTCGCTGACCGCACGACAACGATACGCGCATCGGTCGATGACACGCAGTTCGAATTATTGCTGTCCATCTCTCTGGTGGTGATGGTTATATTTCTGTTCCTGCGCAGTGCAACGGCCACCATCATTCCCAGCGTGGCGGTACCGTTATCGCTGGTCGGAACTTTCGGCGTCATTTATCTAGCCGGATTTTCGATCAACAATCTCACGCTGATGGCCTTGACCATTTCAACCGGCTTCGTGGTCGATGATGCCATCGTGATGATAGAAAACATTTCGCGCTTCGTGGAAGAAGGCGACTCGCCGATGGAAGCCGCGTTCAAGGGTTCCAAGCAGATCGGCTTCACGATTATTTCACTGACGGTATCGCTGATTGCGGTATTGATTCCATTGCTGTTCATGGGCGATGTGGTCGGACGGCTGTTTCACGAATTTGCCATCACGCTAGCGGTCGCCATTCTCATCTCTGCGGTCGTGTCGCTGACTCTGACGCCAATGATGTGTGCACGCCTGTTGCGCCCGGAGCGCGAACGCAAGCAAACCCGTCTGGGCGTCTGGAGCGCGCAGAGTTTCGATCGACTGGTCGCCAGTTACGACCGCGCGCTCGACTGGGTGCTGGACAGACCGCGTGCGACCCTGGGCGTCTTTGCGCTGACGCTGGTGCTGACCGGCATACTCTACGTGATCGTGCCGAAGGGTTTTTTCCCCGTGCAGGACACCGGGCTGATCCAGGTCATCACCGAGGCCACGCAGACCACGTCGTTCGATGCCATGTCCAAACGCCAGCAGGCGCTGGCCGACATCATCATCAAGGACCCGGATGTCGATCACCTCATCTCGTTCATAGGCGTGGATGGCGCCAACCCCACGCTGAACACGGGCCGCATGCAAATCACGCTCAAGCCTTTCGCGGTACGCGATATGTCGGCCAGCGACATCATACGGCGCCTCAACAACTCCACCGCACGCGTGCCCGGCATTACGGCCTACATGCAGCCGGTGCAAGATTTGACCATTGAAGATCGCGTATCGAAAACGCAATACCAGTTTTTGCTGAGTTCGCCGAATGCCGACGATCTGGCAGCGTCCACCACGCAACTGCTGGCACGCCTGAAAACCGTGCCTGCACTGGTCGATGTCGCCAGCGACTTACAGGATCAGGGCTTGCAGACTTATGTACAGATCGATCGCGAAGCTGCCGGCAGACTGGGCGTCACCGTCGCCGCCATCGATACGGCGCTATACAACGCGTTCGGCCAGCGGCTGATCTCCACCATCTATACGCAATCGAGCCAGTATCGCGTGGTACTGGAAGCCGCATCCGAGCACAGGCGTGGTCCATCCGCGCTGGAAAGGCTGTACGTTCCGGGTAGCACAGCAGGCGCTAACGGCACAGCGATCACCGTGCAAGTCCCCTTGTCTTCGGTGGCGAAGATCGTTGAAAAGACGGTTGCGCTCGCCATCAATCATGTAGGACAATTTCCGGCGGCAACGATATCGTTCAATCTGGCATCAGGTGCTTCGCTCGGCAGCGCCGTCGATGCCATCAGGGCGGAAGAAGCCAAACTCGACTTTCCTCCCAGCGTGGAAACCAGTTTCCAGGGTGCAGCGGAAGCATTTCGCGCCTCCTTGAGCAGCACGCTGATGCTGATACTGGCGGCGGTCGTCACGATGTATATCGTGCTCGGCGTGCTGTACGAGAGTTACATTCATCCGCTCACGATACTCTCCACGCTCCCATCGGCGGGGCTCGGCGCCTTGCTGGCCTTGCTGATCGCACGGCAGGATCTCGGCATTGTCGGCATCATCGGTATCGTGCTGCTGATCGGTATCGTCAAGAAAAACGCCATCATGATGATCGACTTCGCGCTGTATGCCGAACGCGAGCAGAACATGCCGCCGCGCGCCGCCATCCATCAAGCCTGTCTGTTACGTTTCCGCCCTATCCTGATGACGACGATGGCTGCGCTGCTCGCCGCCCTGCCTCTCATGCTCGGCACTGGTGTCGGGCATGAGTTGCGTCATCCGCTGGGGGTGACGATGGTGGGCGGCTTGATCATCAGCCAGATGCTGACGCTGTTTACCACGCCGGTCATTTATCTGGGCTTTGCACAACAGGCGCAACGTCTGAAAGACTGGCAGCAACGGCGTGCGGTAGCACGCGCAGCCAACGAAGGTGCAAGGTGAACATCTCGGCGCCATTCATTGCCCGGCCGGTGGCGACCACGCTGATCACCATCGGCGTGGCGCTGGCAGGCGTACTCGGCTTCACCCTGCTGCCGATTGCACCGCTGCCGCAAGTCGATTTCCCGACCATTTCCGTCAGTGCATCGCTACCCGGCGCCAGCCCCGACACCATGGCTGCTACGGTCGCCACGCCACTCGAACGCGCACTCGGCAGTATTGCCGGCATCAACGAGATCACGTCACGCTCATCGCTGGGCTCCACCAATATCACGATGCAGTTCGATCTCAACCGCGATATCGATGGCGCAGCGCGCGATGTACAGGCGGCGATCAATGCGGCACGTACCTTGCTGCCCACTGGCTTGCCGAGCAATCCGACCTACCGCAAGGTCAATCCGGCGGCAGCGCCTATCATGATCATTGCACTCACCTCTGCCACCCTGACGCGCGGCCAGATGTACGATGCGGCATCGACCGTGCTGGCGCAACGCCTCTCGCAAGTCAGAGGCATTGGCCAGGTGAATGTGGGCGGCGGTGCACTGCCTGCCGTGCGGATAGAACTCAATCCGGACAAGCTGGCAGCCATGGGCATCGCGCTGGACAACGTGCGTCTTGCCATCTCCGGCACCAATGCCAATCGCCCCAAAGGCGCAGTGGAAGAAGATGACCGTTACTGGCAAATCGGCGCCAACGATCAGGCGCGTACTGCAGCCGAATTTGCGCCCGTCCTGCTCAGTTATCGCGATGGTGCGGCAGTACGTTTGCGCGATGTCGCCAATGTCATCGATTCCGTGCAGGATGTACGCAACTATGGCGTCGCCAACGGCCAGCCGGCCATCGTGCTCTTTCTGCTGAAGGAACCGGGCGCCAACATTATCGAAACCGTGCAGCGCGTACGCGATATCCTGCCGCACCTGCAGGCATCGATTCCACAGGCCATCGACGTGAACGTGATCAGCGACCGTACGCCCACCATTCGCGCCTCCCTGCGTGAAGTGGAGCGCACCATGGCCATCTCGATCGGTCTGGTGATTCTCGTCGTGCTGCTGTTCCTGCGCAATTGGCGCGCCACGCTGATTCCCGCCGTGGCGGTACCGGTATCGCTGGCCGGCACGCTCGGCGTCATGTATCTGTCCGGTTACAGCCTGGATAATCTATCGGCGATGGCATTGACCGTGGCAACCGGCTTCGTGGTGGACGATGCCATCGTCGTGCTGGAAAACATTACCCGTTATCTGGAGCAAGGTTTGACGCCGCGCGAGGCGGCACTGAAAGGCGCGCGCGAAATCGGTTTTACCGTGGTATCGATCAGCCTGTCGCTGATTGCGGTGTTCATACCGCTATTGATGATGGGCGGCATCGTCGGACGTCTGTTCCGTGAATTTGCCGTTGTGTTGAGCGCGGCCATACTGGTCTCGATGGTGGTGTCTCTGACGACCACACCGATGATGGCGGCCACCCTGCTCAAGCAGCGCACTGCAAAACGCAGCCCCGGCCGTATCGGGCGCATCCTCGCCTGGTTCAACCGGGCTGTCATTCGCGGTTATCGCCACTCGCTGATCTGGACATTGCGCCATCAGGCGGTCGCGCTGGTGGCGCTGGTAGCAGTCATTGCGCTCAATGTTTACCTGTATGTGGCAATTCCCAAAACATTTTTCCCGCAACAGGATACCGGGGTCCTGGTCGGTGGCGTGCAGGCGGATCAGGGCAGCTCGTTCCAGATGATGCAAAAACGGCTGGATACGTTCATGCGCATCATTCGCACCGATCCTGCAGTAGCCAATGTCAGCGGCTTTACCGGCGGCGGCCAGATCAACTCCGCCAATTTTTACATCTCGCTCAAGCCCCTGGCCGAGCGCAGGATATCGGCAGATGCTGTCGTGGCACGGCTGCGTAAAAAACTGGCGCATGAACCGGGCGCCAATCTGTTCATGGTGCCGGTACAGGATATCCGCATCGGCGGCCGGCAAGCCAACGCGCAATATCAATACACGCTGCAGGCCGACACACCCGAAGATCTGCGCATCTGGGGGCCGCGCGTGATGAATGCCTTGTCCCAGCTTCCCGAACTGACCGACGTCAATACCGATCAGCAGGATAAAGGCATGCAAACATCGCTGCTGATCGATCGCGATGCGGCAACACGCCTGGGCTTGTCGATGAGCACCATCGATACCACGCTGAACAATGCGTTCGGCCAGCGCCAGGTCGGCGTGATCTACAATCCGCTCAATCAATATCGCGTCGTCATGGAACTGGCGCCCGAATTCCTGCAGGGGCCGGAGACGTTGTCGCGTTTGTATCTGACCAATACTTCAGGCGGGCAGGTGCCGCTGTCTGCTTTCGCGCGTGTAGAAACCACCAACACGCCATTGGCCGTCAGCCATCAAAGCGGCGCGCCGGCACAAACCATCAGCTTTAATCTGCCTTTAGGCGTTTCGCTCTCGCAAGCGACCGATGCCTTGAACGCTGCCATTGCCAGGCTGGGCGTGCCAGTCTCGATACGCGGCAGCTTTCAGGGAACCGCCAACGCCTTCCAGGAATCCTTATCGTCGCAACCCTGGCTGATTGCCGCTGCGATTATCGTCATCTATCTGGTGCTGGGCATTCTTTACGAAAGCCTGATTCATCCGATCACCATCCTCTCGACCCTGCCCTCAGCCGGCGTCGGTGCACTACTCGCATTGAAAATGTTCAATACCGAGTTTTCCATCATTGCGCTGATAGGCGTGATTCTGCTGATCGGCATCGTCAAGAAGAACGCCATCATGATGATCGACTTCGCCATTACCCGGCAACGCCACGGTGCGATCACCGCCGGCCCGGCAATTTACCGCGCCGCGCTGTTACGCGTGCGGCCGATTCTGATGACGACGGTTGCCGCCATCTTCGGCGCATTGCCGCTGGCGCTGGGCAGCGGCGACGGTGCCGAATTGCGCCAGCCGCTGGGTATCGCGATTGTCGGCGGCCTGATCCTGAGCCAGTTGCTGACGCTGTACACGACGCCGGTGGTGTTCGTTCTGATGGACAAGCTGCGTAGAGATCCGGGCAAGCGCAGCATGTCCGCCCGACTTGTTCCGGCTTGAGTTACCGAGGATTTTCCATGCGCCCCTACTTACGCATACTCGCCCCCGCCCTGCTGCTTGCCGCGTGCGCCAGCGTTCCTGCGCCACCGACGCCGGCCCCGGCGCCGTCACAATACAAGCAAATCGATATCTGGCAGCACGCCGCTGCGATAGACAACCAGCCGATTCCGGACGATTGGTGGACACTTTTCAATGATCCGCTGCTCAACGATCTGGAAAGCAGGGTAATCGTCGGCAACGAAAACCTGAAGTCGCTGGTGGCGCAGATTGCCAATGCGCGTGCCGTACTAGCCGCCAGCCACAGCGCTATGCTGCCGACCTTATCGGCAGGCCTGAGCGGCACGCGCGACAGCAACCCTTCGACACCCGGCAGAACGGCGGCACAAAATCCGAGCAACAACGTTACGCTGTCAGCCAGCGCCAGTTGGGAAGTCGATCTGTGGGGACGCCTGTCGCAAGCCGTCACGGGCGCGCAGGCATCCTTGCAAGCCAGCGTGGATGACCTGGCTGCCGCACGTCTGTCGGTCCAGGCCACACTGGCGCAAACCTATTTCACGCTGCGCACGACCGATGCGCAGCTATCGCTACTGGAACGCAGTGTCGTGGCATACCAACGCTCGCTCGATCTCACGCAATTTCGCTACGACAGCGGCGTAGCAGCCCGCACCGACGTGTTGCAGGCGCAAACCCAGCTCAAAACTGCACAGGCGCAAGTGGCTGAAGCGACGGCGCAACGTGCGCTGCTGGAGCATGCCATCGCCGTCCTGCTCGGCATTCCACCTTCGGCATTGGGACTGGAGCGCAACGCCCTATTGCCGACCGCACCCAAGGTGCCGCAAATGCTGCCGGCCACCTTGCTTGAACGGCGCCCCGACATTGCCGCCGCACAGAGACGGGTGGCCGCCGCCTATGCACAGATAGGTGTGACCAACGCCGCCTTCTTCCCTGCCCTGACGTTATCGGCCAGCGGCGGTTACAGCCATACTTCGATGGCAAATCTGATCAGTGCACCCAATTTATTCTGGTCGCTGGGCGTATCGCTGGCACAGGCCATTCTCGATGGCGGCCAGCGCCAGCTCGCCAGTGCGCAGGCGCACGCTGCTGCGGATCAGGCAACCTCAAGCTATCGGCAAACCGTGCTGATTGCGCTGCAGGAAGTCGAGGACAATCTCGTCCTGGCCTACCAGTTGCAACAGGAAGCACAACTGCAGCAGGAGGCCCTGCAATCGGCGCAACGTACGCTGGAAATCACACTCGATCAGTACCGTGCCGGCACCGTCAGTTATCTGAATGTAGTGATTGCACAAACCACGGCCTTGAGCAGTGAAAATACCCTGCTCAATACGCGCAACCGGCAACTCGCCGCCGTCAATCTGCTGCTGAAAAATATTGCCGGGCGCTGGGAAACGGATATTCCACCCATCAAAAAATCACAAGGATAGCGTCGCGCATATTTCGATATTCAGCTTAAAATCTTCTGCATTCACCCTTTGCTGTATTTTCTAGGTGAACACTACCCAAGAACTGGCTGTCGGCAGAAAAATGTTTTGCGCCGGCCAGATTGATCCATTCAACCCCGAAATGAATTACACATGAGCGCAACAAAAAGGCGGCGTGTCTATCTGATGCGCCACGGCAGTGTGACCTACTTCGACGCCGACGGCACGCCCTATGCGCCGGATGAAGTACCGCTGAATGAACAGGGCTGCAGGCAAACCAGCGCTGCCGGACAGGTCTTTGCGCAACAAGACATACGTTTCGACCGCGTGATCGTATCAAATCTGCCGCGCACGATCGAATCTGCGCTGCGCGTGCTGGCAGAAACCGGCCAGCAAATCGAACTCGAACAATGGCCGGAATTTCAGGAAGTGCGCGGCGGCGTGCTGGAAGACATCCTCGACGATGATCTGGAAGAAGCCTTCACCAGCGCCTTCTCCTGCATGGCAGAGGAACACAGGCAATTTCTCGCAGGCGAAAGCGTCGGCCAGTTGATCGATCGCATACATCCCGTCATCGATAGACTGCGCGCAGATACATCGTGGGATACGGTGCTGCTGGTATTGCATGGCGGCGTGAATCGCGCCGTGCTGTCCTACGCCATCACCGGCCAGCGGCTATTCCTCGGCAATCTGGAACAATCGCCCGGCTGCATCAATGTGCTGGATGTCGGCGAACGCGCCAACGACTGGGTCGTGCAAACAATCAATTACGCGCCGCTACTGCCGCTGCAGACAGAATCGCGATACACCACAATGGAAGAAGTGCTGCATCAATACCGTAAATCGCGCGGACTGTAAGCGCATACCTTCGTCTGTTCTGGGCCGGCAAATTGTCAGACCATGCAGACGCACCCGAATTTCTGCATAATCGTACAAAGTTTGCGCATGCGTTTTTGTACACCACGGCTACTTCAGGAGAAAAAATTGATAGACCTCTATTCCACTGCCACGCCCAACGGTCACAAAATTCACATCATGCTGGAAGAATGCGGCTTCCCTTATCGCATGCATCATGTCGATATCGGCGCCGGCGACCAGTTCACAGCGGAGTTTCTGGCGATTTCGCCCAACAATAAAATCCCGGCAATTGTTGACAGCAAGGGGCCGGACGGTAAACCGATGTCCTTGTTTGAATCGGGCGCCATTCTGGTTTATCTCGCCAGCAAGGCAGGCAGATTTCTCGGCGCGACCGATCGCGAAAAATTCACGACCCTGCAATGGCTGATGTTTCAAATGGGCGGTGTCGGACCGATGCTCGGTCAGGCGCATCACTTCCGTCTCTATGCACCGGAAAAAATCGACTATGCGGTCAATCGCTACACGAATGAAGCAAAGCGTTTGTACGGCGTCATCGACAAGCGTCTGGAAGCAAGCAGCTACCTTGCCGGCGAGACCTACACCATCGCCGACATTGCCACTTTTCCGTGGCTGCGCTCGTGGAAAAATCAGGGGATAGAGTTAGCGGATTTCCCCAACGTGCAACGCTGGTTCAATGAAATCAGTGCACGTCCGGCAGTGCAAAAAGGCGTGACAATTTTTACCGATGTACGCAAGCCGATCACGGACGATAAGTCGAAGGAAATATTATTCGGTGCAACGCAGTACGCCAAACATTAATCAAGACAGACCAGGCGAACGATTTTTCGCAGCAGGAAAAATTGTTCGTCTTCTCTGCTAGACGTAATGCCGCAGTATCAGCTCCGCCACACAGACCGGTTTTTCACTCTCCGCACGTTCCATCGTCGTCTTCCAGATCATCTGCACGCCACCGGAAATTTCTTCCACCGATTGCAGCATCAGTCGTGCGCGCACCCGGCTATCGACCGGCACAGGCGCCGGGAAGCGCACTTTATTCAAGCCGTAATTCACGGCCAGTTTGCAAGGTGGAAAAGTGATTGAAGACTGCAACAGCATGGGCAGCAGGGAAAGCGTCAGGAAGCCATGTGCAATCGGCACACCGTATGGTGATTCGCTACGGCAGCGTTCGATATCGACATGTATCCATTGATGATCGCCGCTGGCTTGCGCAAACAGATTGATGCGCGCCTGATCGATCAGCACCCAGTCGGATATTGTGACTTCCTGCCCTGCCAGATTCTTGAGTTCGTCCAACGAGGCGATGTGGCGCATATCGGTTCCGGTTAAGTTATTGCAGCGATTGTTTCGATGCAATTGGCATCGGCAAGGATACGACATCTATACCTTCGTCGGCGAGTGCTGCACGTTCGTCAACCGTCGCCACACCGCGAATGCCGCGCTCGGGCGCCTCATTGTAATGAATACGACGCGCTTCTTCGGCAAACTGGGTACCAACATCTTCAGTATCGGCAATCACCTTGCGCGCAAATTCCATCAATTGATCCTGCACACGATTACCGTCCTCACGCGCACGCGCAGTGGCACCGGATAAATTCAAACGAGGAGAAGATGGCAGGCGTTTGATCGCTTGATTGCCGCACAGTGGGCATTCGATCGAATGTTGCGAGGATTGCGTGAGAAAGTCATCTTCGGAGGAAAACCATCCCTCAAAGCAATGATCGTGTTCACAACAAAGGTTATAGACTTTCATGAGTTTGGTGCCCGGGACCGGAATCGAACCGGTACACCGTTACCGGCGAGAGATTTTAAGTCTCTTGTGTCTACCTGTTTCACCACCCGGGCATGTCACGATTCTAAAACAGACAAAAAATAAAAGCGCTCTCGGCGCTTTTGGAAAAACTGGAGGCGGGGGTCGGGATCGAACCGGCGTAAACGGCTTTGCAGGCCGCTGCATAACCACTTTGCTACCCCGCCATGGGGCCGTATTGTACCGCGCTTGTCATATTTCCACACGCGCATACAAACCGTATCCGAAATTTCAGAGCATCGGCGCATAAAAAAGGAAGCTGCTGACGAGCTCCCTTTAGGAAATCCGATGCGGAAAGATTTTCCGGCAGCGCGTATTATGCCCTAGTATGGCTCACGTTTGCAAGACGTACCGGTGCACAACTATTTCACAACGCATTTCGCAGAGCCCAATAAACGGCGTGAGCATATCTGCCCCTGCAGTTGCGATCTTTCCGCTGGCACAAAAAACCGGAAAAAATCAACCGCCGCAACGACACTGGTCATGCGATATCTCTTTGCTTAGAATGTTGCCTTCCCCACCGTGACAGAATCGGAATTTTTATTCATGCATAAAACGCACGCGACGTCTTTCCCCCTCGTACTGGTCGTCGAAGACGAACCCGAACTGTCCGACATTCTGGTGGCCTATCTACAGCGCGACAATCTGCGTACCTTGCATGCAGCAACCGGACCAGACGCCTTGCGACTGTTCCGCGAACATCATCCTTCCATCGTCTTACTCGACATCCGGCTGCCAGGCAAGGATGGAGTGGATGTATTGAAGGAAATCCGTCAGGAGAGCGATACGCCTGTCATCATGACCACCGCACTGGCCGACGATATAGACAAGATGCTCAGCCTGCGACTCGGAGCCGACGATTATGTTGTCAAACCCTACAATCCGGCTGTAGTCATCGAGCGCGTGCGTGCCGTGCTGCGTCGAACCTTGCGTGCACCGGAACCACTTAACGACGTTCCCATGCGCATAGGCCAGCTCGAAATCGACCAGCAGGCTTACACTGTGCGCGCTTACGATGCGCAGGAGCGCCCGGTTGTGCTGCCGCTGACACTGACCGAATTCCGCATTCTGGTCTGTCTCGCAAAACGCCCCAAGCGCTGCTTCTCACGCGCGGAACTGATTGAGGCATGCCTGCCGGAAAGCGATGCACTCGATCGCGTCATCGATTCTCATCTCAGCAAGCTGCGCAAAAAATTGCAGGATGCCGGCTGTAACGATTTGATCGAAACCGTGCGTGGCATTGGATATCGTTTATGGCGCGATTCCTAGACCGTATCTGGATACGCTTCGGGCTGGGCATCGCTGCAACGGTGCTGGTCACGATGGGCGTCATGGCCATTACCAGCTACGTCTATGGACAGCTGGAATTTGAACGTTTCCGCGAAAGCCTACCAGACAAGGTACGCGTCGAATTCGATCTGCTCAATGCGCACGATATGGAAGACAGTCCGCGTGCGGTAGAAATCTATAGACAGTACTGGCTGGGCAATCGATGGGATACGGACATATTCGCGCTCTTCATCGATTTACTGGTGTGCCTGCCGTTTGGACTGATCGCCGGATTCTGGACTTCACGCATGATCACGCAACCAGTGCAATCGATTGCCGAGGCTGCGCGCCGGGTTGCCGTAGGCGATTTCAGTGTGCGTGCCGATGCGCGTAATCGTGGCGGAGAAATGACCAGCCTCGTCAACGATTTCAATCACATGACCGATGCGCTCGAAACGCTGGAGCGCGAACGCAAATCCACCATGGCGGCTATTTCACACGAATTGCGCACGCCATTGGCCGTGCTGCAGGCCAGACTGCATGCGATCTGCGATAACGTGATTCCGGCTAATCCGAAAGAGTTTGCCCGCTTGCTCGATCAGGTACGCCATCTGACGCGTCTGGTCGATGACCTGCATACGCTATCCGTGGCCGATGCAGGACGTCTGTCCCTGCATCGCCAGGACATCAATCTGGTCGCACTGGTCAACGATGTATTGTCCAAGTACGCCAGCCGTCTGGCAGCACATGGGATACAGGCCGAGATGACCGTACAGGGAGGGATTCCCCATATTCAGGCAGATGAGGATCGCCTGCATCAGATATTGAATAATCTGATTGAAAATGCACTGCAATATGCGGAAAGCGGCGGCTGGCTGGGCATCGATCTGCAATACAGGAATAACGATATTGTTATTTCTGTCAGCGATGCGGGCGAAGGGCTGTCCGAGGATATGCATGAACAGGTATTTCAACGTTTTCAACGCCTGGACCCATCGCGCAATCGCGCCACCGGCGGCAGCGGATTAGGCCTGTCAATCGTGCGTACGCTGGTGGAATTGCAAGGTGGCCAGGTTTCCATCGACAAATCCGAACGTGGCGGCGCGCGTTTCATCATTCGCTTGCCGCACGACTAATTCATCCCCCTCACACCCCTCCCCTCCATCATTTCTCCACAATATCTGCATGGCAGCGCAATCTTGCGCCGCCAGAATCGGGTTTTTGGCAGCCTCGAGCTATTTTGCCTCTTGCCACCCTTTCAAGCGGATACCCATTTGCTGCGATTTCCTCTCCCCAGATTTGCTGTTTCATGCGTATCGCTAGTGCTGGTGTCAGGCTGCGCGCAGGTGGACATGCCCAAGCTGCCCAACCTTCTGCCGTCCCATTGGACGCAGACGCCGGCCGTATCTGCTCCCGATAAAAATATTCCACCTGTCGATCTGACTGGTTGGTGGAAACGTTTCGGCGATGCCGAGCTGGATGCGCTGGTCGAACGTGCATTGAGTTCAAATATGTCGCTGCGACAAGCCAAACTCAGACTGCAGGCAGCACGCGCATTGGCAGGCAATGTCAGCAAAAGCTATTTGCCACAATTGGACTTCAGTTCGTATGGAACAGAAGATGCTGCGGCAATAGACGCTTATTATCAATTGAGTTTGAACGCAGTCTGGAAACTAGGCTTGTTCGGCGATCAAGAAGGTGCCGAACGACGCGCTGGTGCCAGCTTAGAACGTGCTGCAGCTGCCGAGCAGGAAGCAAGAGTGGGGCTGGTGGCTGAAGTCGTCCGCAATTATCTGGAACTGCGTGCAGCACAACAACAAATTGCAACGGCAGAAGAACTGGTCGCTCTCGATAGACGCACCCTGGAATTAACAGAGGTACGTATCACCAACCGTTTAGCCGGTCCTGATCAACGCTTGCAATTGCAAGCACGATTGGCACGCACGCGAGCAGCACTCAGTCTGCCCAAACAAGCAGAGGCGCGCGCGCTATACGCGTTGGCAGCATTAGTCGGACAAACCCAACCAGACAGTACTTGGTCACAGCCTCATCCCTTACCGGCTTTGCAAGCAGGAGGCATCACACAAATTCCGAGTGATCTATTACGTAGCCGCCCTGACATGCGTGTCGCCGAAGCAGAAGTATTGCAAGCCGTTGGCGAACTTGGCATTGCCAAATCAGCGCTGTATCCGCGTATCGCACTCGGCGCATCCTATCTGTACTCCTACAATCTGACCCAGAACGGAAGATCGACCCAAAACGGCGTGCCTACCATCGGACCGCTGATCGATCTGCCGCTGTTTGATTGGGGACAACGTAAAACCATCGCCACAGCGCGCCAACATGAAGTAGACGCATCACTCGCCGGTTATCGACAAGTATTGCTGGACAGTGTTGCGCAGGTAGAAACCGGCATTGCATTGCTCACGCAAGCTCAACAACGCGTGCAACATCTGCGCGATGCACTTGCAGCAACGCAAACGATGGCAGATAAAGACCGTTCATTAACGCGACTGGGATTATCCAGCGAGTGGAGCGGTATCGAATACAAACAAAATGTGCTGCAGGCAAAGCAATCGCTGACTGCTGCTGAAACTGATTACGGCATTGCATACGCCACCTTGTTCCGCGCTCTCGGCGGCGCTCCGCTGCCACTAGCTGATAACGAGCCGCAATCATGATTCCACTGGCACGCAAGACGCTACTGTACGAATGGTTCCGCTTCATGCCGGCTGTGATGGCCGTCGGCTTTGCCGGCGTTCTTCTCGCCGTACAAGCTGCGTTGGTGATGGGAATTTTCGGTAGTGCCGCGGTGTATGTCACCGCCTCTTCCGCTGATTTATGGGCTGGTTATCCCGGCACGCAAAGTGTCAATTTCGGCCGTCCGATAGGACAGGATGTAGAAATGCGCTTGCGCATGGATCCAGACGTGACCGCGGTAGAACCATACATCTGGGTCGATGGCGATTGGCGCGGCAGTGCCGGTGCCAGCGGCGTTTCGGTTTATGTATCCGGTATCGACACACAGGGCAGCATGATGTTTTCGCGCATACTTTCGCCAGGTATGCGCCAACTGTTGCAAGAACCTGGTGCCGTCATCATCGATCGTGCCGAGCGTGATCAATTACGCGCTGGAAACGATGATACAGCCTGGATCAATGGCCAGCGCGTCCATATTGTTGCGGCTCTCAATGGCTTGCGCGGGCTGGGTGGCGTCAACGTGATCACATCGCTGGACACCGCACGCATGCTGCAAACAGACGGCGCGCAAGGCCCAAGCTATTACGTCGCCAAAATACGCAGTGACGCGAAGCCAGCAACGGTTGCAGCGCACTTCGAACCTGATCCACGATTCGGCCCATTCTCGGTATGGACCGCACGCTCCTTTGCCAAACGCTCCCAACTGTATTGGCTGTTCGATACCGGCGCCGGTGTAGCAGTGCTGTTCATGGCCACGATAGTGTTGCTGGTTGGTGCCGTAATTACCAGTCAGTCGTTGCTTGGTGTGGTCGCATCTTCAGCGCGTGAATACGCGATGCTGAATGCGCTCGGCGTCAGTCATCGTTCGCTCAGCCGTGTCGTCATCTCGCAATCCGGCTGGATAGGCGGCGCCGGATTGATCATTGCAGCACTGGCTTCTACCGCATTGCTCTCTATCGCTGCCGCATATGGTGTGCCCATCAATATGAGCATATCGGTCGCGCTGATTTGCACGGTCTTGGTCCTGATACTGGCACTCGTTTCCGGCCTGTTTGCATTGCGCGGATTGATGCGTGCAGACCCTACCCTGTTGTTAAGGTAAATCATGCCGCTCGACATTAACAACTCTCCACCTAGTCTGGCCGCCGAACGCGTCAGCAAGTCTTTTCTTTCCGGCTTGGTACGTATACACGTCCTGCAACGGTTATCGGTATCAATTTACCCAGGTGAATTGACATTGATCTCCGGACCATCCGGCTGCGGCAAAAGCACTTTGCTATCGCTGCTCAGTGGACTGCAGGCACCGGATGAAGGACGTGTGACGGCGCTTGATGAAGAGCTGGGCAACATTGGCCGGCATCAACTGGAACGCTTCCGCCTCAAGCACACAGGATTCGTGTTTCAAGGCTTTAATCTTTTCCCTGCACTGACCGCTTGCGAACAAGTGCAATTGCCGCTTGGTTATATGGGCATGAACGACAGCGATGCGCGTAAAAGCGCATTGGCCGCGTTGGAAGAAGTCGGCATGTCGCATCGTGCCGACGAACGCCCAGCCAAACTGTCCGGTGGCGAGCGTCAACGCGTTGCCATTGCACGCGCGATCGCCAAGCAACCACAACTTTTATTTGCAGATGAACCGACCAGTTCACTCGATGCTGACAATGGTCAGAACGTGATCGACATCTTGCATCGCATCGCCCACACGCATCAAGCCACCGTATTGTGCGTCAGCCATGATCCACGCCTGATCCGGCACGCCGACCGCGTACTGGAAATGGAAGATGGCGTGATCCGCAATGATTGGCGCCCTGAACGTAACCGGCCCACGTCACTTTATAAAGAAGGACAACAATGATGAATGCCCACCGGCATATTTGCAGCCTGCTGACTCTGAGCGCCTGCATAAGCCTGACTGCCTGCTCCGATGACAAACCGGCAGCAGCACCTAAAGCTGCTGGAAACGATCATGCCTACGTTGCCATCGCACGCGGCAAGATTGAAGCCCAAGGAGGCTTGGTCTCTATCCAACCAGCACAAGACGGTCGTGTCGTACGTTTGCCAGTCAACGAAGGACAACAAGTTGCGTCCGGTGCTGTACTCGCAGAACTCGACAGTCGTAATGAGCAAATCGAATTAAGTGAATCTGAGGCGCGTCTACGTCAAGCGCAAGCACAGGCGCAAGCCGCTACTTTGCCGCTGTCCGGTGCACGCGATCTGGCACAACGACTGCATCAAGCGGCTGAAGCCGGCGCCAGCGATGTACAGCGCGCAGATGAAGCCAATCAACGCGTACAACAGCTACAGGCTGCCGCCACGATCTCCGGTAATGATGTCGCGATTGCACGTGAACGAGTAGAAGCGGCCAAGCAACGTCTTGCCGCACGCACTTTGCACGCACCGCAAGCAGGCACGATCATCATGCTCGACGCCACCATCGGCACACAAACTTTGGCACAAGGTGGCAAGCCACTGATGACCTTGTTGCCAGCGCGCCCACCGCAAATCCGTGCCGAGTTGAATGAAAGTTTTGTATCGCAAGTCAAACTCGGCATGCATGCCGACGTCAGCATCGAAGCTGACCCGCAACGCAAACCCCTACGCGCACGTGTAGTACGCATCGGGCAGGTATTCGCTAATAGTCGTCTCAGCGACGATGGCAATCCACGCAGCAATTTACGCGTGGTCGATTGCGTACTGGCCTTCGATGAAGTGCCTGATGTACGCATCGGACAAAATGTGAGAGTGAGTTTCCATGAATAAGAACCTGAACTTCCGCCCTGTCACGGCATCCAGACAGGCACCATCCGAGATGTCGGAATGGGCAATCCAGTGTGATTTCGACGGTACCATCAGTACCGTTGACGTCACCGATTCCCTGCTTAATCGCTTTGCCCGTGACGGCTACGAAGAATTGGAAGAAGCGTGGGTACGCGGAGAAATCGGCTCGCGCGTTTGCATGCAAAAACAAATCGCCTTGCTCGATATGAGCATGGACGACTTGCACGCACATCTGGATCTGATTGAAATCGATCCCGCCTTCCCTGCTTTCGTACAAGCTGCATCTGCACGCGGACTGCCGCTACAAATCGTCAGCGATGGCATGGACTATGTCATCTCTTATGTATTGAAACGTCATGGCCTCGGCCATCTGCCGGTCCTGGCCAATCACTTGGTACAAACCGGACCACGTAACTGGCAATTGCAATCACCACACGCCAGTGCGGCTTGCAGCCGTAACAGCGGCACTTGCAAATGCGCGCTGCTGGAAACACAACGCGCCAAGCATCCACGCGTGCTTTTCATCGGCGATGGCACATCCGATTTCTGCGTATCCGGTCAAGCCGATTTCGTATTGGCCACCAGCCGCTTGCTAGAACATTGCCGTAAACACGCTTATGCGCACGCCGCTTTTGCAGACTTTGATGAAGCCATTACGCTGCTGTTGCAGGTAGTCGCAAGAGAGGAAGTACAGGCATGACCGAACATGAATTTCTGTTCGAAGGTGGACGTACTGGTGTGCTGCTGATACACGGGTTGACCGGTACACCAAATGAAATGCGCCTGCTCGGTAAAGGCCTGCATCGTGCCGGCCATACCGTGTATGGCATGCAACTCGCGGGCCATTGCGGCACGACAGATGATTTGATTGCCACCAACTGGCAGGATTGGTACGACAGCGTACGCGTTGCAGCCGATCATCTTCGCACGCGCGTGGATCGAATGTTTGTCATGGGCTTATCGATGGGCGCACTGTTGTCTCTGAAGCTAGCCGCCGATCAACCAGAAAAAGTGGCCGGCGTAGGCGCATTGGCGACTATGTTCCAACATGATGGCTGGAGCATACCGTTTTATACGCGACTCAGTTTTTTGCTGCGTATTTTCAAAGTGCTGCATATTGGCCGCAATGGTTTCTTCACTGAACAACCGCCGTATGGCATCAAGGATGCTGTATTACGTAAACGCATCGTGGCACAGATGCATTCCGGTGATAGCTCGGCAGCTGGTCTGCCCGGCAATCCTTGGTGGTCAATAGCAGAACTGTATGGGCTGGCTGCAGAAGTGCGCCGTCAATTACCTACCATCACCACCCCCTGCTTGCTGGTTCACGCTACTGAAGACGATGTGGCCAGCCTGGAAAAAAATGCATTACTGGTGAAAAATAGCGTCAAAGGCCCGGTACAAACACTGTGGCTGCAAGACAGTTATCACATGGTGACCATAGACCGTGAGCGCCGGCTGGTGATCGAACAGGCGTGCAACTTCATCGCGCAGACCTTAAACATAGATTCTCCAACTACGGTAAAGCATATCGGCTCTACATCATCCGGACTGGTTCTGGCATGACAGGCACAAGCTTGCCGTGGCTGGCAATTGTGCTGTGGGCCGCCAATGTGATCGTCGATAGTGCCGGTCAATTGGCATTCAAGGCCGCTGCCATCAATGATGCAGATGCCGAAGGTTTGACACGCTGGTATCGGATGGCGCAGCAACCGTGGCTATGGCTGGGTATAGGCTGTTACGTACTGGAATTCGTATTGTGGCTGGCTTTTCTATCGCTGGTGCCACTGTCGCAGGGTGTATTGATGGGATCGATCAACATCGTCGCCATCATGCTGGCGGGACGCTGGCTATTCCGTGAACGACTCACGCGCTTGCGCGTGATCGGCATCCTGCTGGTGTCATTGGGTGTAGCGATTGTGGGACTGCCGGCATGAAAAAACGCTTCTATGTATTCGGCTTTCTGTCCCTGCTGGCCTTCGATACGCTGGCGCAGCTAAGCTTCAAGTACGCTGCCATCCATGCATTGCCACTGCAGGCAGATACAGCATGGCTGCTGCGTGTATTCAGCATGCCATGGATTTATGGTGCCTTTGTCGGCTATCTCGGCGCATTCTTCAGCTGGATGACGCTGCTGAAACACGCCCCCATCGGTCCAGCCTTTGCTGCTTCGCATCTGGAAATTCTCTCCGTCATGCTGCTGTCAGTCTGGCTGTTTAACGAAAAAATCGGTTGGCCGCAGATGCTGGCTGCCGTTCTGATTGTGGCTGGCGTCATCTGTCTTGCCTTCAGTGAAAACGAACTCCACCCCGAAGCCGCAGATGGCGAGGAACATGCCGTTCGCTGAAAGTAAAAACGCCAGGTACGAGGTACCGCCGACCGCCGGCCTGCCCTTGTACCTGAGCGATCTTCTGCCTGGCAGCGCTGACCTGGCAGCCGCCATCGCACATTTCCTGAACGTAGAACACGTGCAACTGGAAAGCTCAGGCACCGCTGCATTGGTCATTTCCTTGCATGCACTGCATGACATCGCACCGACACGCGACGTCGTCATCGTCCCCGCCTATACCTGCCCGCTGGTTGCATTGGCAGTCGCACAATGTGGCCTGACGCTACGCATCTGCGATCTGCTGCCTGACAGTCTGAGCATGGACCCTGTCATGCTGGCCAGTCTGTGCGATGCCAGTACACTAGCCATTCTGCCCACGCATTTATGTGGAAGAATCTGTGCCGTCGCACCTATACAGATATGTGCACGCGCCTGTGGTGCATGGGTGATTGAAGATGCTGCGCAAGCACTGGGGGCGCGTGTAGATGGCCACAGCGTCGGCACTGAAAGCGACCTCGCCATTTTCAGTCTCGCGGTCGGTAAAGGTTTGACTATCTACGAAGGTGGCATTCTGATCGCACGTGATGCCGCAGTGCGTGCTGCCTGTGCCGAGGCTAGTGCACGTCTTGCGCCAGCGCGTCCTCTGGTCGAATGTCAGCGTTCGCTGGAACTGGCTGCCTATACGGTGCTGTATCGTCCTTCACTATTACCCCTCGCCTATGGCAAACCATTACGTCGTGCCCTACAAGTCAACGACTGGCTGGAGGCTGCGGGTGATCGCTTCCCTACTCGTACCGTGTTGCATCGTCCTGGAAAATGGCGGCAGGCAGTTGGCGTACGTGCGCTAACAAGATTGGCTGCATTTCAAACAAGCACACGTGAACAAGCTCTACGGCGTCTGCCGCAATTGCGCGCCATCGAGGGAGTCGTGCCATTTGAAGATGAAGAAGGCAGCGGCACATGGCCGGTGCTCAGTTTGCTCATGCCGGACCACTCGCGTCGCGATGCGGCATTACAGGCTTTATGGGGAATGGGATGCGGTGTGAGCCTGCCTTTTGTGCATGCCCTGCCCGACTATACGTATTTGAATGAATTGATACCGGCTGCCGCGCAAGATCAACATGCTTTGCCGAATGCACGCATGCTGGCTACACGCGTACTGACAATCAGCAATAGTCCGTGGCTGGACGACGCAACATTTGCATCTATCTGCAACACGCTTGCCCGTATCTGCAAACAAGCATAATTAATCTATGCTCATCGCCTGCTGCAAACGCGTCACCAAGCGCTCATTCAAGGCTTGCTGATCGACCTGCCAAGCTTGCAACATGGCAGAAGGAATCGCCAAGGTCTGTTCATCACCTGCACTCAGCCAACGCTTCCACGCACTAGCATGTCGGTATTCCGAAACGTCACCAGTAATATCGCTGGCTATCATTTGACCATCGAGGGTAGCGATCATTCGCATCAACTGTTCTTCCAGCAGCTGCCCCTGATCCCAGTTGGTACGCACCACATCCGGGCTGAACGCATCCTTATCGATGGATAGATAAGTATCTTCTTTGTTCTCAGCCAGCATTACGCACACTGCATCCGTCAGCGTTGCAACATTATCGAAGTTGTGAAAAGCATGCTTAAGTCGCAAGAAGCGCGACCAGCTCGTATCTACACCTACGCTCCAATAACTGAGCTTGCCTGCCAGCAGCGGCGTCAGATAGTTTTCCCACGCATGACCGCTGCCAATATCGGAAGAAGTAATTCCGACTACATGCACATGACTGACCTGCGGCAGCATCGCCACGCGTCGCACCCATGAACCACAATGCACACCAAACAGATAACGCATATTGTCTGGATGATTGTCGATCACTACCAAACGTAGCGGGCGTTGCCGCTTTTCAGCCAAACGTTTTACCAAGGGCAAACTCAGATGATGAAAATCGCCGCTCCCCATCAACACCGGACCATATTCAGCTGGCAACTGCGTGTCCAGATAACGATCAAATGCATCCAATACACTGCGACGGCAACCAAAGCGCAAACGCTCCTGCCAATCCTGCAACGGCACATGCAATGCGCCATCCGGCACACCGGTAGAACCGTCAAGGTCCAGCACTATCGGCTGCTTATGCATGATGCTGCTCGCCCCATTGTCTATCGCTTTCAAAGCTGCCTACGAATCGTCGTGCCAGCGCACGCAACACTCGATTACGCACATACACCGCATGCCTCGTATAAGTAAAGGATGCGCCTAAGTCAGCCTTGACCTGCGGATCGGTCCAGCCTGCTACGTAATGTGTGAGCCCACGCTCCAAAGCGTACTCAAGATTCACGAACCAGCTGATGAAATACAAATTATTCTCGCGTGCTTGCGGATAACGCAAACCGATATATTTATCGATCAATCGTCCATTGTGCTCAAAGCACAGGTTATAGCCTATCAGCTCACCTTCGTGTCTATATTCGAAACTGATACCGCCGTTATTGCCATCGCGCAGCATAGCCGCAAAGAAATCGCGCGTGAGCAAATCGAAATGTATTTCGCTCTGCTTATACACATCCAGATACAGCGCGTAATAAGTATCGACGGCAGCATCGTCGTCAAAGAGTGAATTTCCGGTATGTACGCGGTCTATCTGCAAACCATCACGCTTGCGTAATTTACGGCGCAGGTTCTTACGACGACTGTTAGAGAGTCGTTCCAGATAGGTATCAATGCTATCGAAATCGATAGCCACATAAGCCAGCGCCTGTCCCTCGACCAAGACAAATCCCTGCTCCGCACACGCGAGCGAAAATTGTTCCGCACGTGCATTGGCATGTGCATCAAGTAAAGGAGATTGTTGTGGAATGTCTTTTACGATGACGAGACGATAATCGCGCCCCGGCGCACGGCGCAAGCTGTCGGCAAAGGTGACAGGCTCGGCATCCGGCAACAACGTGTATTCAGTAACGGTAGTACCGACAAACGCAGTACGCACACGTAACCATGGCAGCCAACGGCTGGCCCAAGGCAAGGCATGCACACGTCGCCGCAATGTATCGTCAGCTGTCGTCAATAAATCAAAAGACGCGACGAAACCAGGTGTGCCGTGCAACAGTGAAAGAGGCGCAAACCCTTGCGGAGGATGCGCCTCAAACAGTGTAACCAGCGCATCCGGCTCGAGCTGATTCAGGCGTGTCGCCGACACGCCATCCTGCACATCAGGCACGCTTGGCGCGTGTCAACAGCTGATCCAGCAAGACCATTGCTTCATCGATCTCGTCACGACTGATCATCAACGAAGGTGCGAAGGTGATCACGTTTTTGTAGTAGCCGCCGACGTCCAGTACCAAACCACGTTTCTGGCCTTTGTATTCGAGCGTACCTTCCAGACCCATATCGACCATCTTGTCGAGCAAGGCACGGTTAGGTGTGAAGCCATCTTCCGTACAGATCTCTGCGCGCAAGGCCAGACCCAGGCCATCGACATCGCCGATTTCCTTGTGACGTTTTTGCAGATCGCGCAAACCTTCGAGGAAGTAAGCACCGCTTTCGCAGACTTGTTTTCCGAAGTCCACTTCGTGCGTCATCTTCAATACTTCCAGGCCGATGGCTGTGCCCAGCGGATTGGACGCGAAAGTCGAGTGTGTCGAACCTGGAGGGAAGATCGTAGGATTGATCAACTCTTCGCGCGCCCACAAACCGCTCAGCGCATTCAAGCCATTCGTCAATGCTTTGGCAAAAACCAGTACGTCTGGTTGCACGCCAAAGTTTTCGATAGACCAGAGTTTGCCGGTGCGCCAGAAGCCCATCTGAATCTCATCAACCACCAGCAGCACGCCGTGATCGTCCAGCACTTTTTTCATGCCTTTGAAATAGTTCGGCGGCGGAATAACGTAACCACCGGTGCCTTGAATCGGCTCAATGTAGAAAGCAGCGTATTCGCACTGATTAGCCTTTGGATCCCACACTGCGTGATATTCGTTCTCGAATTTGCGTGCAAATTCCTTGACCAACGACTCGCCATATTCTTCAGCCGTCATGCCTTTAGGGCGACGGAATGGATAAGGGAAAGGCAGGAAATGCGCGCGGTCGCCGAAATGACCATAGCGACGACGGTAGCGGTAGCTGGAAGTAATACTCGATGCGCCCAAGGTACGACCGTGATAACCACCTTCGAAGGCAAACATCAGGCTTTTACCGTTGCTGGCATTACGCACAATTTTCAGTGAATCCTCGATCGCCTGCGCGCCGCCAACGTTGAAATGCACGCGGCCTTCACGGCCCCATTTTTTCTCTGCATCCTGTGCTATCCATTTTGCCAATTCAATCTTGGTCGGATGCAGATACTGACTGGCAATCTGCGGCAGTATGTCGAGCTGCTTCTTCATCGCGTCTTCGAGACGCTTGTTCTTGTAACCGAAATTGACGGCCGAATACCACATCTGCAAATCAAGGTAACGCGTGTCTTCAGCGTCGATCATGTAACTGCCTTCGCAGCCGGCGAAAATTTTGGGCGGATTGACGTAATGGACGGTATCGCCGAAGGAACAGTATTTCGCTTCGTCAGCCAACAGGTTTTCGCTCATGCATACTCCAGATTGTGCGTTGAAAAGTCGTTGCTACCATTCAGGCACAACGACAACAGCCAGCATTCTGGAATGGCAATCTTTCGCGACTGTCGAGGAATTGTGTGGAATTTGTGGAGGGAAAAGCTGGAAGGCCAGAACATTTCACAAACATCATGGCGATGGCAGAATTGAAAGCACATCGGAAGTTCGCTGATGACAAAACGGAAATGCGGCGATATCCATCTTGCATAGGCAAGGCTGCGCAACAGCGTATACATCAAGCTCGGGCAAATAACAGTGGAAGAGATATGAAAGTGAAGCAGAAATGAAAAAAGGAGCTATAAGCTCCTTTTTTAACACCTGATGTCTGCAAATTATTGCAGTTAAATCTGGAGCGGGAGAAGAGTCTCGAACTCTCGACCTCAACCTTGGCAAGGTTGCGCTCTACCAACTGAGCTACTCCCGCATGTACTTCTTACTACGTCAAACCGTTTTGAATGATCATGTCGCACATCATTCAATAAAAAAGGAAGCCTGATCAGCTCCCCTTTAGAAATCTGGAGCGGGAGAAGAGTCTCGAACTCTCGACCTCAACCTTGGCAAGGTTGCGCTCTACCAACTGAGCTACTCCCGCATCAACAACAGGTGCGTATTATAGATGAATGACTTTGCTTGTCAAGCACTCTACGCGTCAAACTTACAGTAAATGTCCTGCGCTTTCCTTGATCAGGGGCCAGGCCTTGCGCAGGTAATAAAACATCGACCAGACGGTCAGCACGGCAGCAACCCATAACAGAATGTCACCCCAGAATTTGAGATTGATACCCCAGATGCTGTCGTAATAAAGCAGCATCGGTATCGCTACCATTTGCGCGATCGTTTTGATCTTGCCGAGCGAACTAACGGCGACCGATTTCGATGCACCGATCTGCGCCATCCATTCGCGCAAGGCGGAAATCGTGATTTCACGACCGATGATGATGAAGGCAATGACTGCATTGACCCGATCAAGTTCGATCAACACCAGCAAGGCGCCGGCCACCATCAGTTTGTCGGCCACCGGATCGAGAAATGCACCGAAGGCCGAAGTCTGATTCCAGCGACGCGCCAGAAAACCATCTATCCAGTCGGTCAGAGCCGCAACAATGAAAATCAGGGTGGCCGCCAGGCCTTGCGTTTTATTGAACGATCCCAGCCAGGCGTCTGGTATATACAGCACGCCGACCATCAGCGGAATCAGCGCAACGCGCAACCATGTGAGAAGAATAGGGATATTGATGGGCATATCAAACTTTACATTTTCATGAATGTGCTGAGTACTGCGTAGGCACGCATTGGATGCGCACCCGTAATCTAATGCAATTGCTTGTAAATGTCTTCTGCCAATTGCCGCGAAATGCCTTCGACCGACGATAAATCCTCGACGCTGGCATCCACCACGCCGCGCAGGCCGCCAAAGCGCGCCAGCAATTTCTGCCGTCGCTTGGCGCCTATGCCTTCTATTTCTTCCAGCCGCGAGGTCTGCCGTGCCTTTGCGCGCTTGGCGCGCATGCCGGTAATGGCAAAGCGATGCGCCTCGTCGCGAATTTGCGCAATCAGCATCAAGGCGCCGGACTCCTTGCCCAGCTCCTGCGGCGCACGACCATCGACGAAGACCAGCGTTTCCAGGCCGACCTTGCGCCCCTCGCCTTTGGCAACGCCAACAATCAGGCTGATATCCAGCCCCAGCTCGACAAATACCTGACGCGCCATTTCAACCTGGCCTTTGCCGCCATCGATCAGCACGACGTCAGGCATCACGCCGTCGCCGTTGGCGACTTTTTCATAGCGGCGCATCAGTACCTGCCGCATGGCTGCGTAATCATCGCCGGGGGTGATGTCGTTGATGTTGTAACGACGGTATTCGCCATTCTGCATCGCGTGATGATGGAACACCACGCATGAAGCCTGCGTCGCTTCGCCCTGCGTATGGCTGATATCGAAACACTCGACGCGGAATGTTTCGATGTCTTCTACGTCTATCTTCAGTGCATCGACCAGCATGCGCGTGCGTGTTTGTTGCGAGCCCTGTTCCGACAACAGGCGCGCCAGCGAAATCTCGGCACCCTTCTGCGCCATCTCCAGCCACTGGCGGCGTGGCCCCTGCGGCTGGAAAATCAGATTGATGCGATGGCCGCATTGCTGCATCAGGGCCAGCATCAGTTCCGGCTCATCGATTTCCGTATTCAGGATCAATGTTCCGGGTATGAATTTGTCGATGTAATGCTGTGCCAGAAAAGCCTTCATCACCTCCCCGGCCACAGACTCTTCTGCATTCGTCAGCACATTATCGACATGCGTCGGGAAATAGGCGCGATCGCCCAGATGTCTGCCGCCGCGCACCATCGCCAGATTCACGCAGGCACGTCCGCCCTGCACGATCACCGCAATGATGTCGATATCGGCATCGCCGCCGGTGTCCATGCTTTGCTGATGCAATACGCGCGACAAGGCATTGATCTGATTGCGCACCAGCGCGGCCTGCTCGAACTTCAGTTCTTCCGCATACGCCAGCATCTTGGCCTGCAACACTTCCAGCACTTCAGTCTGTCGACCTCGCAGGAATTTCGCTGCATTATCCACATCGAGCGCGTAATCTTCCTGGCTGATGTAGTTGACGCACGGCGCACTGCAGCGATGGATTTGATGCAGCAGGCAAGGCCGTGTGCGATTGGCAAAAACGGAATCTTCACAGGTACGCAGCAGGAATACCTTTTGCAAAATTTGCATCGATTCCTTGACCGCCCAGCCGCTGGGAAAAGGGCCGAAATACTGATTTTTCTTGTCCACCGCGCCGCGGTAATAGGCCATGCGCGGAAATGTCTGGCCGGTGATTTTCAGGTAGGGATAAGACTTGTCATCGCGAAACAGGATGTTGTAACGCGGCTGCAGAGTCTTGATCAGATTATTCTCAAGCAGCAGCGCTTCGGCTTCACTCCGCGTGATCGTGGTTTCCAGTCGCGCGATTTTTTCCACCATCAGCGCCGTGCGCGGACTGGCGAGATTTTTCAGGAAGTAGCTGGAGACACGCTTCTTCAGATCGCGCGCCTTGCCGACATAAAGCAAATTATTCTCGGCATCGAAATAGCGATACACGCCCGGCAGATTCGGCAGCTTGGCTACCGTATCCAGCACGACTGCACGCGGATCTGGCTTCTCCATGTCAGACATATTGCACTACCTGCCCATTATCGAAAACCGGAAAACATCATCAAGCCGCAGCCAGCGACAATGCTGTTTTTTTCGCTGCGATATACCGCGCTTCCTGCTGCAAGTCATTCCAATCCAGTGCAGGCGCTTGCGGCGTCAACGCGGCAATGCGTGCCGCCGATTGCGCCATTGCCTTGCCATTCTTGATCTGCAAGCCGGCCAGCAATTGATCGGCTTTATCCGGCGCATTGCAAATCAGGACCATGTCGCAACCGGCAGCCAAAGCCGCATGCGCGCCATCGATCACGGTGCCGGCGACGCTCGCGCCTTCCATGCTCAAATCGTCGCTGAAAATAATTCCGTCAAAGCCAAAATCCTTGCGCAACATCGTCAGCCATTTGCGGGAAAAACCGGCCGGATGTTTATCCACCTTGGGATAAATGACGTGCGCCGGCATCACGCCAGCGAGGCTCAAACCGAGCCAGTCGTAAGGCGCGGCATCCTCTGCCAGAATCTCCTTCAGCTCACGTTCATCGACCGGAATTTCCAGATGCGAATCCGCTTTCACAAAACCGTGGCCGGGAAAGTGTTTACCGCAGTTCAGCATACCAGCCAGCATCAAACCGTGATTCAAACTTTTTGCCAGCAGGCTGACCACGCGCGCATCGCGATGGAAGGCGCGGTCACCGATCACGCCGGATTCGCCATAGTCCAGATCAAGCACCGGAGTGAACGACAGATCGACGCCGCAGGCACGCAATTCCGCAGCCAGTACATAGCCGATATCCGTTGCCGCTTTGGTCGCAGCCAGCACATCCTTATCCCACAAGGCACCCAGTTTGCGCATGGCAGGCAAATGCGTGAAGCCATCCGTCTTGAAACGTTGTACCCGACCGCCTTCATGATCGACCGCGATCACGATGCCGGGACGTGCCGCATGGATCGCCGCTGTCAGTTCCGTCAGTTGCGCACGGTCTTTGTAATTGCGGGCGAACAGAATCACGCCGCCGGTCAGTGGATGTTGAATGCGGCGAATATCGTCTGCGGACAATTGCGTGCCCACTACGTCCAGCATCACCGGACCGAAGCCGGAATTTACTGCCGAATTTAAAGCTGATGTTGAAACTGAATTTGTAGCCACTGCTGCGTTCATTTTTTCTCCACAATCACAAAAGCGACCGCGTATTCGACTTCATCTGTAATCGAAACCTGCGCGGTCAGTCCGTTTTCCTGCATGAATTCTGCCAGCTTGCCGCTGGTGACCACGACAGGTTTGCCGCTGGGCGCATTCAGAATCTGCGCGGCACGCCATGTCATCGGCATGTGTATGCCCAAACCTATCGCCTTGGAAAATGCCTCTTTCGCCGCAAAGCGTGTCGCCAGAAAGCGCAAGCCGCGCGCCGCCACCTTGGCCTTGCGCCTGTGATATTTTTCCAGTTCTTCGACACCCAGCACGCGCTCGGCAAAACGATCCCCATGCCGCCCCACCGCTGCTTCTATACGTGCGATCTTGATGATGTCCGTGCCTATGCCGTAAATCATCGTTGCAGTCCGCTCAATCGTGCCGCCGTCATGATCGCCTTCATTTCACGCACTGCATTTTGCCAGCCGACGAACACAGCATGGGCCACGATCGCATGGCCGATATTGAGTTCGGCAATGTCCTCAATCGCCGCAATCGCCTGCACATTGGTGTAATGCAAGCCGTGGCCGGCATTGACTTTCAAGCCGCGCTTGACACCTTCCAGCACGCCGCGTTCGACCCGTTGCAATTCTGCCTGCTGTTGCGCTGCATCGTGCGCATCGGCATAACGTCCCGTATGCAATTCAATGACCGGCGCGCCGGCTTCAGCTGCGGCCTGGATCTGCGCCGCATCGGCATCGATGAACAGGCTTACGCGTATGCCTTCGGCTTGCAACTGTTTAATCGCAGCCGAGACTTCTGCAAAATATTTAACGACATCCAAACCGCCTTCGGTCGTGACCTCTTCGCGCCGTTCCGGCACCAGACAAACGTCCTGCGGTTTGATGCGACAGGCAAAATCGACCATCTCGCTCGTTACTGCCGACTCCAGATTCATCCGCGTGCGCAATTGCGGGCGGATCAATTCGACGTCAGCATCCTTGATGTGCCGTCTGTCCTCGCGCAGATGCAATGTGATCGCATCGGCGCCGGCTTCTTCAGCCAGCAAGGCGGCCTGCAAGGGATCGGGATACACGGTACCGCGTGCATTGCGCAATGTGGCGACGTGGTCGATGTTGATACCGAGATCGATAATGGATGATTGTGGCTGGAGAAAACTCATGTCGAATATTCCGTTAAAGCTGCAGCAGGTCTATCAGTATCTGGCGCGTATTCAGGGGCGCGCCATTCAAATGATGCGCGAGCAGAAAGCGCATCAGAAATTTGCTTTGCATTTGCGTGGCCGCATCGCTGTAATCTTCTTTTTCCATATCCAGCAGGGTCTTGCCGGCAACCTGCGGCCAGGTATCGGCCTGACGCGCCGGGCGTGGGCCGCGCTCGGGATCGACCACATAATTTACCCCGCCCAGCAAAGGATTTCGCGTAGCGGTACAGATCTTCCAGTCGCCGGAAACGCCGCTTTCCTTCAGCAGTGCACGCTCGAATTTGCGCAGGACGATGGCCGCCGGTTCATCGTGCGCCAGCTGATTCAAGGCACTGACGTAATGATTGAACAAGGCGGGATGCGGGTCGTCACGCGCAAGCAGCTTGACCAGTAATTCATTGAGGTAAAAACCGCACAGGAGCGCCGATTTTTCAAGGGGTAAAAGTCCGCCTACCCATTCGGCGGAAGTCAGCGTTCTCACTTCAGCCTTGCCGCTCCAGCTCACCGACAGCGGCTGAAAAGTTTGCAGGACGCCGCGCAGTTTGGAATGCGGGCGTTTTGCGCCCTTGGCTACCAGCGCAATACGACCATGATCGCGTGTAAACACATCGACGATCAGGCTGGTTTCCTTATAGGGGTAGCTGTGCAGCACGAAGCCGGGTTGTTCGGCGATGCGACTGTCTTTTTCCAGAGTGCGTGGGCGACGCGTGGTAGTTTTGGCAGGCGTTACAGCAGTCTGGACAAGGCCGGCATCGCCGCTGCTCGCCAACTTTTCGTCAGCGGAAGCAGCAAATGAAGAATCGACCTCGACAATGAGTGCGGCCATCTTGAATCGGTTTTATTCGTAGCCGTATGCGCGCAGGCCGGCTTCGTTATCGGCCCAACCGGATTTGACCTTGACCCAGATCTCCAGATACACGGGGCCGCCGAACAGGCGCTCCATGTCGAGTCGTGCCTGGGTGGAAATATCCTTCAGGCGTTCGCCCTTGTTACCGATAACCATGGACTTGTGCGTATCGCGTTCGACCAGAATGGCGGCAAAAACGCGACGCAGATTGCCTTCAAGCTCGAATTTTTCAATCAGCACGGTGCTAGTATAAGGCAATTCATCGCCGACGAAACGGAACAGTTTTTCACGCACGATTTCAGCAGCAAGAAATTTTTCGCTGCGGTCGGTGATGTCGTCTTCGCCGAAGACAGGCGGGTTTTCCGGTAAGTGTTTCTTGATCTCGCCTTGCAGATTTTCCAGCTGGAAACGCAGTTTTGCAGAAACCGGCACCACCGCCGTGAAGTCGCGCTTGGCTGCAATTTGCTGCGCAAACGGCAACAGCACCGCTTTGTCTTTGACGCGATCCGATTTGTTGATCACCAATATGCATGACACATTTTTTGGAATCAAATCTAGCACTTGCTGATCTGCCTGGCCGAAAGTGCCGGCCTCAATGACAAACAGAATCACATCGGATGCGGTAAGCGTCGTCGTCACCGTGCGATTCAGGGTCTTGTTCAGCGCATTCGAATGACGCGTCTGGAAACCCGGCGTATCGACATACACAAACTGCGCATCTTCCACGGTTTGAATCCCGGTGATGCGATGACGCGTGGTTTGCGCCTTGCGCGATGTAATACTGACCTTGGCGCCGATCAGTTCATTCATCAGCGTCGATTTTCCGACGTTAGGGCGACCGACGATCGCGATATAACCGCATCGAAAGTGAGACAGTGCGGTAGATTCAGTCATGCAATTTTGGAATGGGAAGTGGTAGAAGATTTGCTTGCTGCATTGTCAGATGCAGCGTCGGATATTTGTTTTGCATCAGTTTCGGCAATCAGGCTTTTTTGTGCGTCTGCTGGTTCATCCAGCTGCTTCGCCGGCTCGGATTCTGTTTTTACCTCAGCCTTAGCGCTTTTTGCGTCGGCCTTGCTCGAGGATTTTAATGCCGGCGCCACTTCATTGAGCGGTGGTGCATCAGGCTGCACGGTCGCGATACCGGCCAGTTTCAACTGTGCGGTGCGCGGCTTGCTCTTGCGGCTGGTGCCAGGTGTTTTGACCAGTGCAGCCTGCACGGCTTCCAGCGCCAGTTTGGCCGCGGCCTGTTCGCCTGCGCGACGGCTGCCGCCGGTGCCGAATACCTGAATGTCCAGCTTAGGCACCAGACATTCGATTTCGAATTCCTGATTGTGCGCAGCACCATGCGTGGCAACGACATTGTATTGCGGCAGTGCGATTTTCTTGCCTTGCAGGTATTCCTGCAACAGCGTTTTTGCATCCTTGCCCAGCGTTTTCGGATCGACGCTATCGAGTATTGGAATGTAGAGCGCACGTATCACATCGCGCGCCGCATTGAAACCGGCATCGAGGAAAATCGCCCCGAACAGCGCTTCCAGCGTATCGGCCAGAATGGAGGGACGGCGAAAACCGCCCGACTTCAATTCGCCTTCGCCCAGACGCAAAAACTGCGACAGCTCCAGCCGTTGGGCGATTTCATACAAGGATTGCTGCTTGACGAGATTGGCGCGCAAACGCGACAAATCACCTTCATCGATCTTGCTATAGCGATCGAACAGCAAGGAAGCCACCACGCAATTCAAAATGGAGTCGCCGAGGAATTCCAGCCTTTCGTTATGCACGCTGCTATGGCTGCGATGCGTCAGGGCCTGCTGCAGCAGCACAGCATCCTTGAACGTATGGCCTAGCCGGTTTTGCAGTAACGTTACATCCATTTTATTGATCGCTTCCTACCTTAAGGAACAGCTTTTTTCTTTAATTTGTTGTCGTTGGTCGAGCCGGCATAATCAAGCAGCAGACTGGCCGGGCCGACGAGTGGAATGATTTTCTGGTAGGCGAAACTGATGTCGGCCACATCGCCATCCTTGATGATTTCCAGATCATTGCCAGTGATGGCCTCGATATAACCAACCTCGGCCTGCCGATTGAAGGCCGCGCGCATTTCAGGAATGGAGCCGCCAGTAGCCTTGACGCTGGCAATGGCCTTCTTGATCGAGAAATATTCGGTCACTGTCGGCGTTACCTTCAGCGCAAGCACTGCAATCAAGCCGACGATAGCCAGGACCAGAATCAATCCTACCAGAGTGACACCTTTCTGCTGACGATGCATGCCTGACGATAATGCCATGTACTCGCTCCTGAAGAATTATTGAAAACTGCCGATACGGCCAAGGTTATTCGGGAAACTGTTCAAGTTCAACCAAATAAAAAATGCTTTTCCGACAATATTTTTGTCCGGTACGAAGCCCCAGTAACGACTATCCAGACTGTTATCCCGATTATCGCCCATCATGAAGTATTGTCCAGCCGGGACTTTACAGGTAAATCCTTCTGCATCGTAGGTACACAAATCGCGATTCGGGAAATCATGCGGATTCGATACATAGGACGGCGCCCGCGGATTATTCAGGATTTGATGCGCCACGCCATTCAAATTCTCGGTCAGCAGCTTGGAATAGCTCAGTGTCTCTTCATCCAGATAATCCGGCAATGGCTTGTAAGAAACTTGCTGTCCATTAACAATTAATCGCTTGTTACGATACGTCACCGTGTCGCCAGGCACACCGACCACGCGCTTGATATAGTCCAGCGTCATGTTTTCCGGATATTTGAAAACCATCACGTCGCCGCGTTGCGGATGGCCGACTTCGATGATTTTCTTGTTAATGATGGGCAAGCGTATGCCGTAGGTATATTTATTGACCAGAATCAGATCGCCCACCTGCAGCGTCGGCACCATGGATGTCGATGGAATCTTGAACGGTTCGTACAGGAAGGAACGCAGACCGAACACCAGCGCAATCACAGGAAAAAAGCTGCCCGAATACTCTATCCACGTCGGCTGGCGCATCAGGCTGGCCTGCAGCGCGGCGCGACCATTATTGTCCGGCTTGATACCCTCGCCTGCCAGCTTGGCATTGCGCGCATCGAATTCGGCCAGCACGGCATCCGCTTTTGCACGACGCTTTTTCGCCAGATAAAATACATCCAGCACCCAGACGATGCCTGTTCCTATCGTCAGAACGAAGAGGATTAGCGAAAAATTGCCCAACAGGTCTTGCAATGTCATTTATCGTCCACTTGTAGAATTGCCAAAAACGCTTCCTGCGGAATCTCGACCGAGCCCACCTGTTTCATGCGTTTTTTACCGGCTTTTTGTTTTTCCAGCAGTTTTTTCTTGCGGCTGATATCGCCGCCATAACATTTCGCCAGCACGTTCTTGCGCAAGGCTTTCACGTTTTCACGCGAGATGATGTTGGCACCGATGGTGGCCTGAATCGCGACGTCGAACATCTGACGCGGAATCAGTTCACGCATCTTGGACGCTACCTGACGTCCGCGATACTGGCTGTTCGAGCGATGCACGATGATGGCGAGCGCATCGACTTTTTCGCTGTTGATCAGCATGTCGACCTTGACCACATCCGAGGCGCGATATTCCTTGAACTCGTAATCCATCGATGCATAACCGCGCGAGGTCGATTTCAATTTATCGAAGAAGTCGAGCACGATCTCGGCCATCGGCATTTCGTACACCAGTTTCACCTGACGACCGTGGTAGCTCATGTCCATCTGTATGCCGCGCTTGGCGATACACAGCGTGATCACAGAGCCTACATATTCCTGCGGCATGTACAGATTGACGGTAACGATAGGCTCGCGTATTTCTTCAATCTTGGATGGCTCAGGCATCTTGGATGGATTGTCCACCTTGATCAGGCTGCCGTCGCCCATGATGACTTCATACACAACAGTCGGTGCCGTTGTGATCAGGTCCATGTCGAATTCGCGCTCGAGTCTTTCCTGCACGATCTCCATGTGCAGCAAACCGAGGAAGCCGCAACGGAAGCCAAAGCCGAGCGCTTGCGAGACTTCAGGCTCGTACATCAACGCGGCATCATTGAGCTTCAACTTTTCCAGCGAATCGCGCAAGGCATCGTACTGGTTGGCCTCAACCGGGAACAGGCCGGCAAACACTTGCGGCTGCACTTCCTTGAAACCAGGCAAGGGCGTGGCAGCCGGACGGCTGGCCAGCGTCACCGTATCGCCAACTTTGGCCGCCTTCAATTCCTTGATGCCGGCGATGATGAAGCCCACCTGCCCGGCCGACAGCGTCGGCAGCGATACCGAGCGCGGCGCAAAGATGCCGATGTTTTCGACCAAATTGACCGAGCCGCTCGCCATCAGCAGAATTTTTTCTTTCGGTTTCAAGGTGCCGTTCATCACGCGCACCAGCATCACGACGCCAACGTAGTTATCGAACCATGAGTCCACGATCAGCGCTTGCAGCGGCGCATCCGGATCACCCTTAGGCGGCGGCACCTTGGCGATCAGTGACTCGAGCACATCGGCCACACCCAGACCGGTTTTAGCTGAACATTGCACGGCATCCGTTGCATCGATACCGATCACGTCCTCGATTTCAGCCATGGCGGCCGGCGGGTCGGCATTCGGCAAATCGATCTTGTTGAGTACCGGTACCACTTCGACGCCCAGATCCAGCGCCATATAGCAGTTCGCCACCGTTTGCGCTTCGACGCCCTGCGATGCATCAACCACCAGCAATGCGCCTTCGCAGGCGGACAAAGAACGACTGACCTCATAGCTGAAATCGACGTGGCCCGGCGTATCGATCAGATTCAGGTTGTAGACCTGACCGTCGCGCGCCTTGTACGTCAGCGCAGCGGTCTGTGCCTTGATCGTGATGCCACGCTCACGCTCGAGATCCATCGAATCAAGAACTTGCGCCTCCATTTCGCGATCGGACAAGCCGCCGCACAATTGAATGATGCGGTCGGCAAGCGTCGACTTACCGTGGTCGATATGGGCGATGATGGAAAAATTGCGGATGTTGTTCATTAACCAGGTTGCACACAAAAAAAGCGCTCAGTGCTGGGATATTTCCCCAAGCGAGCGCCTTGTTACAGAGGGAGGACGGCCCGACATTTTACCGTATTTCAGAGGCGAAAGCCCGTAAATTCCGGGCTTGCGGGCCGGCAAGGAGAAATTTCCTCTATACCTCGTCCCCGTCGGCACCTGAGTCGGCATGGGCGACAAACGTCCGTACCGCCGCTTCATCCAGGAAATAATGGCACAGCTGCCGTGCCGGCTGAGCACTTTTGCTGGCGACAAGCACCGGCACCAGCTCATCGTATCGGGCCAGCAGCGACTCATCGGCATCCACATCGACGACGGAAACAGTATGCGCTTCGACGATGTTGAGCGCATGCAAGGCCGCGAGCATGTCATCGCACAAATGGCAATAACTGCGCGAATAAAGAGTAAATTTGATCAAGGTCGAATTCCGGTCAAAAGAAAAGGCTGCAAGCTTTTCAGCAGGCAGCCTTTTCCCTGAAAGCACGCTTACTGGACGTGCGGCTTGACTGTGACAAATTGCGACGAGTCGCCACGACGCACCAGTAGCAAGGCCGTTTTCTTGGGATCCAGTTTTGTCACCAGTGCATTGAACTGGCGCGCATCTTTGATATCCGTATTATTCAAGCGCAACAGAATGTCGCCGGCACGCAAGCCGGCACGTGCAGAAGAATTTTCCGCAGCCTCGACCAATACACCGCCCTCGATTTTCAAATCCTTGACTTGTGCTGGCGTGAGGTCGCTGACGACCAGGCCCAGCGTATTCGCCACCTGCTCCGGCTTGGCTTTTTTCACCTCCGGTTTGGCGGTCTTCTCGGGCTCAAGTTCCGTGATCGTCACACTCAAATCGCGCATCGCGCCCTTGCGCCAAACCGTCAAGGTAGAACGGGTGCCCGGCTTGGTGCTGCCAACCACACGCGGTAAGTCGCTGGAACGCTCAACTGCGACGCCGTTGAATTTCAAAATCACGTCGCCAGCTTCCACTCCTGCCTTTTCCGCCGGACCGCCCGCTTCCACACGCTGTACCAGCGCACCTTGCGGACGCGTCAGGCCAAGCGACTCGGCAACATCCTTCGTTACTTCACCAATCTGCACACCGATACGGCCGCGCGTCACCTTACCGCTGGCACGCAACTGATCCGAGACCCGCATTGCCTCATCCATGGGAACCGCAAACGAAATACCCATGTAGCCGCCGGAACGGCTGTAGATTTGCGAGTTGATGCCTATGACTTCGCCGCGCATATTGATCAGCGGGCCGCCGGAGTTGCCCGGATTGACCGCGACGTCAGTTTGGATCAGCGGCAGATATTCGCCGGTATCGCGCGCCTTGGCCGACACAATCCCTGCCGTCACCGTATTGTCGAGCCCGAACGGCGAACCGATAGCGATTACCCATTCGCCGACCCGTATCTTGTTGGAGTCCCCCATGGTCAGGCGCGGCAGGTTGCTGCCATCGATTTTGACCAATGCCACATCGGTGCGCTTATCGGCACCGATGATCTTCGCCTTGAATTCGCGCTTGTCGGTCAAGGTGACATAGACTTCATCCGCACCATCAACCACGTGTGCGTTCGTCATTACGTAACCATCAGCGGAAATAATGAAACCGGAACCGACACCGCGCGGTACTTCTTCCTCGGCCTCTGCATCCGGCTTGTTGCGGCCACGTGGCGCTGGTTGCTGCTGGCGCGGAGGAATCGGTACGCCAAAGAAGCGGCGGAAGAATTCCTGCATCTCTTCATCTTCGCTGGTCGGATTACCCTGATTGATCTTGGCCTTTTCAGTCGTACGGATATTGACGACTGCAGCACCGGTTTTTTCAACCAGATCAGTGAAATCGGGCAAGCCGGCAACAGATGGCGCCGCCATCGCCGATGGCGCCAAACCAGTCGCGACCGGAACAAGAAATGCACTTGCAACGCCAAGCAAAATAACTGAGAGTTTTTTCTGAACTGTAAGCATTTTTTTCACCCCCTCAAAAAGCCGATGATTATTCAGGCTTGAATTCTATCGAATTGGCCACCTGTTTGATGGCCTCCGCAGGCACTTCACCTACTACTGTAAGCCAATGCTCGCCATGGCGTTTGCCGACGATATTCATCGCACCTTGCTGCATCGAACCTTCGGTACGGCTTTGTGATGCAGATTCAATGAAGACCGAGATTGCAGCCAGGCCATCCGAGTAGACAATCTGCGATACTTCGCGCTGCGTCGGCACCGCATTGTCGGATGTTGTATTTGCCGGCGTATCGGTAATCAGGCGTTTCATTTCACGAATTTTTTTGAAGCCTGCTGGCATGTTCTTGGCTGACCAGCCCGAAATCTTCGTTTCGCTCATCACGGTATTTTCAACCCGCCAGCCATGCGTATTCTTGAAGCTGGGTTTCACGCGGCTGGGGTCGACATGGCCGATGACCAATTGCGTAAAGGCGATTTGTTCGACCACATCATTTTTCTCGTTGATGGTTTGCGCTTTGAGCAACAGACCTGTCGTTTTTTCCGACCACAGCTTGTAACCATAACGGAGCTTGTCTTTCGGCTCCAGAATGATAGCCTGGCAATCAAAACCGGCAACGCGACCAGTCTCGCCTTTTTTCAGCTTGTAGTGTTCTGCCAGATCGCCCGGGCTTGCGCGGAGAATTGCAGGAAACACATCCGGCGTCACGCGTTTTTCTACCCGTATCGATTTACTCTCTGGAACATAGCAGGTAATTTCTTCATTGTTGCGTATGTATTCGCGTGGCTTGCCGTCGAGAATTTCAAGTTTTTCGACTTCGTTCTTGCCATTCAGAATATGCGTGATGCGGGAAGTACGGACATGACTCCCCTGCTGATACACAAAGGTGCCGGAATAATTCAATTTCTGCGCCGAAGATTGAATTTTCTTCAGCCAGGCGTGCGTGTCTTGCTGCGCGCCCGATGGTTCAACGCTTTGTGCGTGTGAAGTAAACGCAAGAAGGCTGGAAAAAAGAATGACCAGGCGGAAAATTCCTAATGTCTGCTGCATGTCAATTACTTATCCGAGTCAACAGCGAACGTAGCCGAGCGCGCATATTGCGCAGTGCTATATACGGAAGGCGAGAAACGCTGATGTGCCAGCAAATATTCATCTATGCGCGGATCGCGCAACACATCGCCGTCATGGCTGGCGACCGTCACCGTTTCCGGTCCAGCTGCGGCCAGTACGACAGGCGCGGATGCAGAATGGGAAGCAACTAGTGGCGCATGCTGCGGCATCATTTGCGGCACAGTCAGAAATGCAGCAACCGCAACGGCAGCAACCGCCATGCCAGGCATGGCGAAACGTTTCAGTGTATTGTCCCGACCGCCACCGACGCGTTTGTCCGCCGGCACCATGATCGTCGGCTCCGCCTCAAGACTGGCAAAGATCCGTGCAGTAAAAGCAGTATCAGGCTGTAGATTCAAATCGTCGGAGCGCAGGGCATCGCCAATCTGGTGATAAAGAGTCCATGCCTCACGTCCATCCTGCTGACGCAACGCAGCCAAGGCGATGTCGAAATGCCCATCGGACAATTCGTTATCAGCAAAAGCGGAAATCTGTTCACGCGTCATATTCGTCGTATTCATCGCTACCTCGAAAAAATTAAGGCTACCCCTGTACTTACAGCAAAAAGCGTTTATTTATTTTTCACCAACGTTTATCGAGCGCCGTATCCAGCAACGGCCTTAGTTTTTCCGAAATTGCCTCGCGTGCCCGGAAAATCCGGCTACGCACTGTGCCGATAGGACAACCCATCGACACTGCAATTTCGTCGTAACTCAAGCCTTCGATCTCTCGCAGGGTAATTGCCATACGCAACTCCTCTGGCAACTCTTCCATCGCAAGATTCAACGTTTGCGCGATTTGCTTGGTAGCCAATAGCGATTCTGGTGTGTTGATATCTCTTAGGTGCTCGCCGTCGTCAAAAGTTTCGGCCTCTTCGATATCAGCTTCAGTTGATGTCGGTGCACGACGTCCCTGAGTAACCAAATAATTTTTTGCAGTGTTGATACCGATGCGATAAAGCCAAGTATAAAACGCTGAATCACCGCGAAACTGCGGCAGTGCTCGATACGCCTTGATGAATGCCTCCTGCACCACATCTTCAGCCTCAGCCTGGTCGCGCACAAGCCGCGAAACCAGTCGCATCAATTTTCGTTGGTATTTGATCACTAGCAGCTCGAAAGCTTTTTTGTCGCCACGCTGTACGCGTTCGACAAGGAGCTGATCAATATCGCGTTCTGTCGTCAATCCATTCCCTTGTTATTTTGCAACACGCACGCGGTTCGCATTATTGACTAAGCGAAACGCGATTGGTTCAAAAATTCCAGAATTAATTCCCGCTTTGGCGCTGGATTTCGGTGTCTGCATGACGCAGCACTATCCAGCGACAAGCAAGCAGCACTGCCTTGAAACTGGCGGGAGAAACCGAGTCCGGCAAAATCGTCACGACAACAGTTTGCTGCTGGTCATTCTGCAAATGCAAGAGTAACAAACCTGACCATAGTGTGGATACCGGCAGCAAATGCACTACCTCGCCTTCTGCACTATCGTACTCGGACGGCCCATTTTTTTGTCGCTGCAGTACGCGAATCTGACCAGTGCCTGAAATGTGAATGACATATATTTTCCGGTGCCACATCACATGAAAAAATACATGCAATGCCACCGCAATACACATCACAGTCAATACGATTCTTGCCGCGATCGGCAGCGTTTCCATGCGACCGGAAGCAATAAGCCCGGCAATAAAAAACAGTATCACAAGCATTCCGCCAACCAGCAAAAACAATCGCCTGGATGGCTGCACCACGGCAGAGACCGCGATAGACATGTGTGGTTGAAGTAAAAAATCCGGTCAGCCTTGAAAGGTGACCGGATTTTTATCAGGCTTTACCAAAAATCAGGGTGCCGTTCGTACCGCCAAAACCGAAGTTATTTTTCATGGCGTACTGTATCGGCATCTCACGCGCCGTATTGGCGCAATAATCGAGATCACACTCAGGATCCTGATTAAGGATATTGATGGTCGGCGGCGAAATCTGGTGATGCAGTGCAAGCACTGTGAATACCGATTCCAGTCCACCCGCACCGCCAAGCAAATGACCGGTCATCGATTTTGTCGAATTGACGGTCAGTTTTTTTGCATGTGCGCCAAATGCAGCTTTCACTGCATCTGTTTCATTTTTGTCGCCCAACGGAGTCGATGTGCCATGCGCATTCAGGTACTGCACTTGATCGGCTGCGATTTCCGCACTCTTCAAGGCGTTGACCATACTACGACGTGGACCATCCATGTTCGGCGCAGTGATATGGTAGGCATCGCCACTCATACCGAAGCCAACCAGCTCCGCATAGATTTTCGCACCGCGCGCCTTGGCATGTTCGTACTCTTCCAGCACCATGACACCAGCGCCTTCGCCAAGCACGAAGCCGTCACGATCCTTGTCCCACGGGCGCGAAGCCGTCGTCGGATCGTCATTGCGCGAAGACAGCGCACGGGCTGAAGCGAAGCCGCCCAGACCCAATGGCGAAATGGTCGATTCTGCACCACCGGCAATCATCACGTCTGCATCGCCGTATTCAATCATGCGACCGGCCGCGCCTATCGAATGCAAACCGGTAGTACATGCAGTCACAATCGCCAGATTCGGCCCTTTAAGGCCGTAAATGATCGATAGATGACCGGAAATCATGTTGATGATCGAAGCAGGCACAAAGAACGGGCTAATACGGCGCGGGCCGCGATTCACCAGTTCAGCATGCGTATTCTCGATCAGCGGCAAACCACCGATGCCGGAACCGACGATAACACCGATACGCTCGGCATTTTCTTCAGTAACAACCAGTCCGCAATCCTGCCAGGCTTGCATGCCTGCTGCCACGCCGTAATGGATGAATGTATCCATGTGGCGCGCTTCCTTACCGGGAATGTAGTCCTCGATATTGAAGTTTTTTACTTCTCCAGCAAAGTGCGTGCTGAAGGGAGTCGCATCAAACTTGGTGATGGTAGCAATACCGGATTGTCCTGCAAGGATGGCATTCCATGCATCGGCAACATTGTTGCCAACGGGAGAAACACAACCTAGACCAGTGACTACGACACGACGTTTACTAGAGCGGCTCAAGCAATTCTCCTGGAGTCGTTCAACAAAACTTAGGCTGCTTTTACGTGTGCCTTGGCGTAATCGATCGCCTGCTGCACAGTGGTGATTTTCTCAGCTTGTTCGTCAGGGATTTCCATTTCGAATTCGTCTTCGAGCGCCATCACGAGCTCAACGGTGTCGAGCGAGTCGGCACCCAGATCGTCCACGAAAGACGATTCGATTTTGATGTCTGCTTCGGCGACGCCCAGTTGCTCAGCGACGATCTTCTTAACGCGTTGTTCGATATCCGACATGTTTTAACTCCAATGAGTGGTTACAGAAAGTGCGCGCATTTTAGCAGGTTTGCGCACTGAAAATTCACTTTTAGCTTTTGCCGCCAATAAAACAGGAACTTCAGCTAAAAGTACCTAATTACAACATTAATTCATGTACATCCCGCCGTTGACATGCAAGGTGGTACCCGTAATGTAACTCGCCTGGGGCGATGCAAGGAAGCTCACAGCCGCAGCAATGTCATCCGGCACACCCAAACGTCCCAACGGAACCTGTTGCAGCAAGGAGGAAATTTGCTGTTCGCTCAGCGTTTTGGTCATATCGGTATCGATAAAACCCGGCGCCACGCAATTGACGGTAATGTTGCGGCTGCCAATTTCGCGTGCCAGCGCACGACTCATGCCAGCCACACCTGCCTTGGCTGCAGCATAATTCATTTGACCTGCATTGCCAGCAGAACCCACAACCGATGTAATGTTAATAATGCGACCATGCTTGGCTTTCATCATGCCGCGCAACACGGCGCGCGACAAGCGCCCCACCGATGTCAGATTGGTCGCAATCACGCTGTCCCACTCTTCGTCTTTCATGCGCATGGCAAGCTGATCCTGAGTAATACCCGCGTTGTTGACAAGAATGGTTACCGTACCGAATTCCTTCTGGATTTCTTCGATCAATGCCACCGAGCGCGCAGCGTCGTTGACATCCAGTACAACACCCTTGCCACCTTCGGCGAGATATTCCGAGATTGCAGCCGCGCCGGATTCCGACGTTGCCGTACCGATTACTTTTACGCCTTGTTTCGCCAGCGCCTGCGCGATTGCACGACCGATACCGCGCGATGCGCCGGTTACGAGGGCAACCTGACCCGCCAATTCAACTGTAGTCATTATTTCAATAGCTCCAAAACAGCATCCAGCGATGCTTGATCGACAATAGCGTGGCCAGTCAGCTCGCCATTGATACGCTTGGTCAAACCGGCCAGCACTTTACCAGGACCGCACTCAACCACATCTTTTACCCCAGCTGCGGCCATCTTCTGCACCGACTCAACCCAGCGCACCGGATTTGCCGCCTGACGCACCAGCGCATCCTTGATGCTGTCCACGTCGCTGATAACTGCAACATCGACGTTATTGATCAATGGAATTTGCGGCGCGCTGAAAGCCACTCCAGCCATGTATTCGCGCAAACGATCCGATGCGGGTTTCAGCAAGGATGAATGGAAAGGTGCAGAGACCGGCAGCACCAGTGCACGCTTGGCACCCTTGGCCTTGGCAAGCTCACAAGCACGTTCAATTGCTGCCTTGTGCCCGGCGATCACGACTTGCGCCGGCGCATTGAAGTTAACCGCTTCAACGACATCGTCCTGCGCTGCCTCTACGCATACGGCAAGCACGTCGGCATCGGACAAACCGAGAATCGCTGCCATACCGCCCTGACCGACAGGAACCGCTTCCTGCATGGCCTTGGCACGAAAACGCACCAGCGGCACAGCGTCCTTGAATGGAATAACACCGGCAGCCACCAGTGCCGAATACTCACCCAGACTATGGCCTGCGACGAGCGCCGGCGTTTTGCCGCCAGCCGCAATCCATGCGCGATACATTGCAACGGCCGCTGTCAGCATCACAGGTTGTGTATTGGTCGTCAGATCGAGTTCTTCTTTCGGGCCTTCGGCAATCAATCTGGCCAGATCGAACTGCAAAGCGTCCGATGCTTCTGCCAGCGTTTGTTGCACAACGGCGTTGTCGGCAAAGCCGTTCAACATACCGATCGCTTGTGACCCTTGCCCTGGAAAAACGAATGCGAATTTGCTCATATTATTTTTTAATTTGAATAATCAACAGATGGACGCGTACATGGAATTGCACGTGCGCTTACATGCGTGCCAGCACGGCACCCCAGGTAAAGCCGCCGCCTACGCCTTCCATCATGACGTTCTGACCAGGCTTGATACGGCCATCGCGCACGCCGACGTCCAGCGCCATAGGAATCGAAGCAGCCGAAGTATTACCGTGCTGATCAACCGTCACAATCATTTTATCCATGCTGAGGCCGAGTTTTTTGGCGGTGCCTTGCATAATGCGGATATTGGCCTGGTGCGGCACTATCCAGTCGACTTCGGATGCATCCATTTTTGCAAGTTGCAAAACTTCATTGGCGACCTTGTCCAGCAATCCGATCGCCAGCTTGAATACTGCCTGACCATCCATATACATGAACGCGCTGCCTTCAAGCACACCATTGCTGATTCTTCCCGGCCCGCAAAGAATATCGCCATAACTACCGTCTGCATGCAGCTTGGTCGCCAGCACACCAGGCTCCTCGGACGCAGTCATGACGACCGCACCGGAGCCGTCGCCAAACAGCACGCAAGTCGTTCTATCCTTGAAATCGATGATGCGCGAAAATACTTCGGCACCGATCACCAAAACGTTTTTGTGCGAACCGGACTTGATGAATTTATCGGCCGTCGCAAGTGCATACACGAAGCCGCTGCACACTGCTTGTACATCGACAGCGGCACACCCATTCGTGACGCCCAATTTGCGTTGCACCACGCATGCGGTGCTCGGAAAGCCGCCGAAAAAATCCGGCGTCGAAGTCGCCAAAATGATCAGGTCGATATCGTTAGCTGCCAATTTGGCCATGTCCAGCGCGCGTTTTGCCGCCTCAACCGCCAGATCGCTCGACTGCATATCAGCATCGGCATAATGGCGCGCGGAAATCCCGCTGCGCGAAACAATCCACTCATCGGATGTTTCTATGCCATCGAGAGCAAGCCGTTCTATCAAATCCTGATTGGTGACGCGGTTAGGCGGCAGATAGCTGCCGGTACCGATAATTTTGCTATAGAGAGTCATGCGGTTTTCTGTTCTATTGTTTCTGTTGCAGTAACTGAATCTTCAGGAAGCGGCGTCAGCGCCGATTGCGGCATCAGGTCAGCGATCTTGGTCGAAATACGCGCCAGCACATCATATTTGGCTGCATCGAAGGCGCGCTTGATCGCCCATTGATAACCGTAGGCATCGGCACCACCATGGCTTTTGAAAACCAGGCCACGCAAGCCCAGCAAACTGCCGCCATTGTAGCGGGAAGGATTCAAGCGTTGTGAGATTGCCTTCAATGCCGAACGCGCAATCAAGGCGCCCAGCATCGTCAGTGGATTTCTTTTGAATTCGGTCGTCAAAACGCTTTTGACGAAACGTCCCAGACCTTCCGATGCCTTCAAGGTCACATTACCGACGAAGCCGTCACAAACGACAATATCGGTCGTGCCTTTGAAGATGTCGTTGCCTTCGACATTGCCGTAAAAATTCAAGGTGCCACGCTCATGATCGGCGCGCAGCAATACAGCCGTCTGCTTGACGATGTCATTGCCCTTGATATCTTCTTCGCCGACATTCAGCAAGCCGACCGTCGGCCGTGGCTTGCCCTCCATCGCCGACACCAGCGCAGAACCCATCAATGCAAATTGATGCAAATGCTGCGGCTCGCAATCGACATTGGCGCCGAGATCCAGCATATAGGTCGGGCCGTCTTTTTGATTGGGGAGAATACTGCAGATGGCAGGACGATCGACGCCAGGAATGGTCTTGAGCACGTAACGCGAAATCGCCATTAAAGCGCCCGTATTACCGGCTGAGACACAGGCGTCGGCCTGCCCCTGCTTGACGAGATTGATTGCCACACGCATGGAAGAATTTTTCTTGCGGCGCAATGCAACTTCCAGGGTATCGTCCATCGTGACGACTTCGGTCGCGTTGACGACTGACAGGCGCGGATGTTCGCTTGCCTTGTGTTTTTTTAATTCCGCCCAAAGCTGCTCTTCCAGCCCGACTAAAATCAGCTCGGCGTCTGGCTCGCTTTCGACGAACGAAATGGCAGCGGGAATCGTGACCGCAGGGCCATGATCACCACCCATGCAGTCGATAGATATTTTTATTGTCATTGGCTTGACTCGTGCCTCACTCTAGCCGCAATTGTGGGCCAAATCCGGGCTTGATTCAAAATGACGCACTGTGCTGTCTCGGCACATGAAAAAACGGCGCAAAGTTTACACTCATCGCGCCGCTTTCTTCGCCTGAACGACAAACAAATTATTCGTCGTTTTTGGTTTTCAGGACTTTACGACCACGGTAAAAGCCGTTCGGGCTGATGTGGTGACGCATGTGCGTTTCACCCGTGGTTTGCTCAACGCTCAGTTGCGGAGCAACCAGGAAGTCGTGCGAACGATGCATACCGCGTTTCGACGGTGTCTTTTTGTTTTGTTGAACAGCCATGATAACTCCTAAACCTTAAGTTCTAAAATTTTAACACATCCGGTTTGCAAACCAACGCAAAATCCGTAATCCTTGCCACACATTTTCAATACGTCCGCTCAACACGCAACGATTGCAAAAAATCTATTATTTCATGCCCTTCAGCACATCGAACGGCGATGGTTTTTTTGTCACCATCAAATCATTCAGTGCCGCATTATCCGGACAAACATCGTGCTTGGGCGCCAAAGGCAAGGCCAGCAAAGCCTCATCCTCTATCAACTCCAGCACATTCAGCGTCTTCGACCCGACAATCACGTCGATCGAATCGTCCGCCAGCAAGGCATCAATCTCGTCTGCACGCTCTTCGTCTTTCGCCAAAATCAGTATGGATTCAGACTCAATCGCGAATTTCAGCGGCATCATGCAGCGCTGGCACATCAATTCAACCGAACCGGAAACCGACATGATCAGTTGCGGATGATTCAGCGTATCGGAACCGCCTTGCAAGGACCAATGCAGGGATGCAGACGTATTCACGGTTTCTGCCGCAAGTCTTGCCATACTGACGACGGGAACATCGCCTTCACGCCGCTCTTTAAGCCGGCTGAACTCGAAGGCATCGATTACAAAAGCGCTCATAGGCTTAGTCGAACCCGGAAAACCTGCGATAATAACAGCCTTTTCCCTTACTCGTCAAAGTGTTAGCGCACTTTTATTGAGCGGTCGTTCAAATAAACTCCAAATAATGCCCTCACCTTCCCCGCAAGCACGATTGATACTCGGTTCCAGCTCGATTTATCGCAAGGAATTGCTGGCCCGGCTAGGATTTCCCTTTGAAGTCATGGTGCCGAATATCGATGAAACCGCGCTGCCCGGCGAATCGCCCGAAGCGACTGCCTTGAGGCTGGCGCAGCAAAAGGCGGCGGTCATCGCCGCAAAAGTACCAAATACTATCGTCATCGGCTCGGATCAGGTAGCCACGCTGGATGGCGAGCAGATCGGCAAACCTGGCACACATGAAAATGCACTCCGGCAATTGCAGAAAATGCGTGGGCGCAAAGTGACATTTCATACCGCCCTATGCCTGTTCGATGGACGTTCCGGCATTGCATCACCGAAAATCCAGTTGGAAAACATCCAGACTTTCGTTACCTTCCGCCATTTGCCTGACGCCGAACTCGACGCCTATTTGCGTATAGAGCAACCTTACGATTGCGCAGGCAGCGCGAAAAATGAAGGTTTGGGCATCGCCATCCTCGAAAAAATTGAAAGCAGCGACCCGACTGCATTAACCGGTTTACCCCTGATCGCCCTCACCAGCATGCTGCGGCAAGCCGGAATCGGTTTTTTCCATCCGTAACGGCCAGACCCGGCTACGCACTCAACCATTATTACTTCTATCCAGCATATGCCCGGCATTCTCTATCTCATCCCCAACACACTAGGCCAGACTGAAATCGACGCTGCCGACCCGCTCGCGCATATCATCCCCGTCGAAGTGCAGGCCATAACCGCCAAACTGGATTACTTCATTGCTGAAAACGCCAAGACCACGCGCGCGTTTCTGAAGTTGATCGGTACACGCAACGCACTGACAAAACCGATACAGGAAATTCGCATCGCCGAACTGAACGTCAACACTGACGCAAAGAATTTACCTGCCTTGCTGGAGCCTATATTAGCCGGGCAAGATGCCGGACTGATCTCCGAAGCCGGCGTACCGGCTGTTGCCGATCCGGGCGCGAATCTGGTACGTCTGGCACATGCTCAGGGCATTCAAGTCAAGCCCTTAGTCGGCCCGTCTTCTTTATTGCTGGCTGTAATGGCGAGCGGACTGAGCGGGCAGAATTTTGCATTCAACGGTTATTTACCCATCGATGCTGTTGCGCGCATCAAGCGCATCAAGCAACTCGAAGAACGATCGCGTGCAGAAAAGCAGACCCAGTTTTTTATTGAAACGCCTTATCGCAACGCGGGCATGCTGGAAACTCTAGCCACCCACTGCAGCGGCAATACATTGATCAGCGTTGCTACCGATCTGACCTTGCCTTCCGAAAATATCCAGACGAAAACAGCGGCAAAATGGAAAACCGAATGTGCATCCGGCAAGATGCCTGATTTCCACAAAAAACCGACGGTATTTTTATTGCTCGCAGAATAGAAAAATCCTTGATGGGTATACGCAAAACGGCGGTGTTTCACCGCCGTTTTGCCTGCCTCCGAAGGAGACATGAGGAGAGGTCAAAAGACCTTCATGTTTTACATCGACACGTTGCCAAAATGCGAGCGGTTGCAATTTTTCACTTGCAGACGTTGTTGCATTCACATCTTCAGATGTCGGTAACGCTTTATTAATATAGCCCGCCGCAAGCAAATTACAAGTCGATTCCAAGCCATTGTAAAAATAATTTACACTCTTTCAGCAGAGAAAATTATTTGAGGCTGGGTGCCGTTTGCGCAGCAAACGACTTGACTGCAGATTCACCGGCTGCCGCACCTAATTTCCGCAACACCCGATCAGACAAACCTTCGCGCTGCGTGTAATCCACAATATTGGTCGCTTTGAATTCATCGCGCGCCACGCTTTCGACGGTGCCAAAACCATCTGCCAAACCGAGTTCAACCGACTTCGCGCCGCTCCAGAACAAACCGGAGAAAATTTCAGGCGTTTCTTTTAGGCGTTTGCCGCGGCCTTTGCGCACAACATCGATGAATTGTTGATGAATTTCATTCAACATGCCTTGCGCATACTCTTTCTGCTTTTCAGTTTGCGGGCTGAACGGATCCAGGAATCCCTTGTTTTCACCAGCTGTCAGCAAGCGTCGTTCAACGCCGAGTTTTTCCATCGTGCCGGTGAAACCAAAACCATCCATCAACACGCCGATCGAGCCTACGATGCTCGCCTTGTTGACGTAAATACGATCAGCAGCGGCGGCAATGTAATACCCGCCAGATGCGCAAATTTCATTCACCACCACGTACAGGGGTTTCTTTGGATATTGCTTGCGCAGGCGCGTGATCTCATCGTTGATGATGCCGGCCTGCACCGGGCTACCGCCCGGGCTGTTGATTTGCAGGATCAGTCCGACCGAGCCCGGGTCTGCATACGCCTTGGTCAGCGCTGAAATAACCGTTTCTGCATCACCGGCGCCTTTCGCTTCTATGGTGCCGTCAATCTTGATCAGGGCAGTATGCGGGCCGACATTCTCCATATCACTGACGCTGGGGCCGAAACTCGTCCACAAGGCGAACGCAATCAGCAACAAGGTCATGAATTTGAAAAAGATACCCCAGCGGCGACGCGCACGCTGTTCCTTGAGCGTCGCAAAGGCCAGCTTTTCCAGCACCTCACGTTCCCAACCTTCTTTTTTAGGCGCGGCAGCTGGCGTTGCAGCCTGCCACGATGGAGCTTGATTCAATTGGTCGCTATCGTTGCTCATGTCATCACTTTTTTTGTTCCGCGCTGGCTTATGCGCGCGCGGGCCTTACGTATTCGTCTGGCTGCCAGAATACCTGATTATCTTTTTCCATGATTTCTATCCGGCGCAAACTCCGGCCGCGACAAGGCCCTCCCTCGCAACGCCCGGTTTCCGGCGCATAGACCGCGCCATGCGTGGAACAGATCAGGTACAAGCCGCTCGATTCAAAAAAATCACCTTCATTCCAGTCCAGCTCTATCGGGACATGGGCACACCGGTTCAGATAACCGCGTGCAAGGCCGCCATAACGAACGACAAAACCAATCGCGTCGTCACCGCCTGCGGTCACGGGAAAGCGTATCCCTTTACCGCCTTCTTCGAGAGAGGATGCGTCACAGATGGGAATAAGCACCGTCGTCAAAACCGATTACCCGTTTGTGCCTAGCCACGCATGCAACTCGGCAACCGAGTTTGCCGCATATAGCGGATTAAGCGCCTGCAACTCAGCCACTGTATGCGCACCGTAATGCACAGCAATACCGGACGCGCCGGCATTCTGCGCCAGCAGCAAATCATGGGTGGTGTCGCCTATCATGACTGTGCGTTTCATGTCCTGCCCCAATTCGCGCGTCAATTCCTGCAACATCGCCGGATGCGGCTTGGAAAAAGTTTCATCCGCACAGCGTGTTGCATCGAACAGCGACAATAATTTTGATGCATTCAGTGCCCGGTTCAAACCGACACGGCTTTTCCCGGTTGCCACGGCAAGAAAATAACCTTGCTGCGAAAGATCGTTCAGCATTTCATGCACGCCATCGAACAGCACCAGGCCACCGTCCTGATTCAGATAGTGATAGCGATAACGCTCAACCATACGCGGATAATATTTAGGGTCAATATCCGGCAGCGCCACTTCCATTGCATTTTGCAAACTGAGGCCAATGACGTGCGATGCCGCCTTTTGGTCTGGAATCGGCAAACCAAGATCCTTGGCTGCTGCTTGTATACAGTTGACGATCACCGCAGTGCTATCCATCAAGGTGCCGTCCCAATCGAAAACGATGAGATCAAATTGCTTTCTTGCCATTTACTTCGACAGCACACGCTGCCAGCTCCTTTTCCTGATATCTATGAGTCTTGAACAGACTCGCGATTATTTAATTAACTGGATGTCTTTTTCAAACTTTTGAGAAAACGTTCGCATTCTGGTGGCAGCGGCGCATTCAGCGTCACCGGCTTGCCACTTTCTGGATGAATGAAGGTGATTTGATGTGCGTGCAGAAACATGCGTTTCAAGGCAACGCGCTCGCCATCCGCTTTTTGCAGATCACGATTCAATGCGAAATCACCGTACTTATCATCGCCTGCAATCGCAAAGCCGCTGGATGCCAGATGTACACGTATCTGATGCGTGCGGCCGGTTTTCAATTCTGCCTCCAGCAAGGCGAATTCGCCATAACGCTGAATCAGATTGAAGATCGTGTGCGACTCCATGCCATCGGCCTGCACGCGCACCCGACGTTCGCCATCAGCGGTCGAGTACTTGTGCAGCGGTAATTTAATATGCTGGCGCGTATTTTTCCAATCGCCATGTACTAATACTAAATAGCGCTTGTCCGGCTCGCCGCCGCGTATCTGTTCGTGCAAATTCGTCAATGCCGAGCGTTTTTTGGCCAGCATCAGCACACCGGAAGTATCCCGATCCAGCCGGTGTACCAGTTCCAGAAACTTGGCATCCGGGCGGGCTGCACGCAATTGTTCGATCACGCCATAACTGACGCCGGAGCCACCATGCACGGCAACCCCTGCCGGCTTGTCGATCACCAGCAGATGATTGTCTTCAAGCAATATTTTGAATTCTGCACCCGGCGCGGTGGATGGTGCTTTTTCTGCAATGCGGATAGGCGGGATGCGAACAACATCGCCTTCAGTCAGACGATAGGTTTGATCAATACGACCTTTGTTGACACGCACCTCACCGGAACGCAACACACGATAGATGTGACTTTTCGGCACGCCTTTGCATATGCGTAGCAAAAAGTTATCTATGCGCTGACCGGCTTCTTCTTCGGAAATGGTGACAAGTTGAACTTGGACCGAAACTTGGGATTGGACCTGTGACGAGCGGGTGGGTGATGGCATTTCAGCCTCTTTCCCTGAAAATCTCGCTAAGTCCTTCATTTTGAATATATAATCGTTTCGCAATGGTCACAAACCATTGCTGGTGTAAGAATAAAAAAGACATTCTACACAGGGGCGTCTCCATCGGCCTCGCCAATTTGCAAATTCGATGGAAAAGATGTGTATGCACCGCCCCTGTGCGAGTCAAGGTTGCACCGTTGTTGTAATCGGATAACGCGCAAGGGTGTTGGTCAAGAATGTTTGGATTATAAGGATAAGTCTGGCAAGCTCGCCGTTTAATGGAAAGCTTGCTGGTTGATGTGGTTTAACTGTTTGCCGATTTGCCATGTTTCATATGGATCAAGTACTGTGTTCGCCCCCTGCAAGTTTCGTTGCGCTCGATTTATTCGACGCGCACGATGCGGATCAAGCGAACATTCGGCAACCGTTTTACTGCATCCGCGCCCCGTTGTGACCACAGCGCGTCTGCGCTAAGTATCACACACCAAGGCAATTCCCTCTCCCAAGCACTCCTGCCCCGCGTACATCCCTGTACTGATGCTGTAGATGGCGCTTATTGCCGTCAATGCAAGATAGAAACGCTCAGCGAGCCGCAATTCGCTGCGATGTTCCCCAATAGCCATGATGCTATTGCCGCTCATCGCTTCACGCCGGCCCGCCAGATGCCTTCTGTCTGTATCTGATGTCTGTAGGTAACGCTATGGCATTAAACCGACCTTAGGGTCACGGAGCTTTTACATGAAACGCATGTTATTTAATGCAACGCAACAGGAAGAATTGCGCGTTGCCATTGTCGATGGGCAAAAACTCATCGATATCGATATCGAAACAACCGGGCGCGAACAGCGCAAGTCCAACATCTACAAGGGTGTTATCACTCGTATCGAACCCTCGCTCGAAGCCTGCTTCGTCAGCTACGGTGAAGATCGCCACGGCTTTCTGCCATTCAAGGAAGTCGCCCGCACTTACTTTAAAGAAGGCGTCGATGTCCGTAACGCTTCGATTAAAGATGCGCTGCGCGAAGGCCAGGAAATCATGGTCCAGGTCGAGAAGGAAGAACGCGGCAACAAAGGTGCCGCACTGACTTCTTTCGTCTCCCTGGCTGGTCGTTACCTGGTCTTGATGCCTAACAATCCACGCGGCGGCGGTGTATCGCGTCGCGTTGAAGGTGAAGATCGTCAGGAATTGCGCGAAACGATGGATAAACTGGATTTGCCACAAGGCATGTCCGTGATTGCACGTACCGCCGGCATCGGCCGCAACGTCGACGAATTGCAATGGGATCTGAATTACCTGATGCAATTATGGCGTGCGATTGAAGGCGCGGGTCAATCCGGCGCTGGCGCATTCCTGATCTATCAGGAATCGTCACTGGTCATCCGCGCTATCCGCGATTACTTCCAGCCCGATATCGGCGAAATCCTGATCGACACCGATGACATCTACGAACAAGCTCAGCAGTTCATGAGCCACGTGATGCCGGACATGGTGCATCGCGTAAAACGCTATCGCGACGACGTGCCCCTGTTCTCGCGCTTCCAGATCGAACACCAGATCGAAACCGCGTATTCGCGCACTGTGCCGTTGCCATCCGGCGGCGCCATCGTGATCGATCACACCGAAGCGCTTGTTTCAGTCGACGTCAACTCGGCCCGCGCTACCCGCGGCAGCGACATTGAAACCACCGCATTCCATACCAACTGTGAAGCCGCTGAAGAAGTAGCCCGCCAATTGCGCTTGCGCGATCTGGGTGGTCTGATCGTCATCGATTTCATCGATATGGAGAATTCGAAAAACCAGCGCGAAGTCGAAACACGCCTGAAAGACGCTCTGCACTACGATCGTGCCCGCGTCCAGATGGGCAAGATTTCCCGTTTCGGCCTGATGGAATTGTCGCGTCAGCGCCTGCGCCCATCGCTGTCCGAAGGCAGCCATGTCACCTGCCCGCGTTGCAACGGCACCGGCCACATCCGCGATACCGAATCGTCCGCATTGCAAGTCCTGCGCATCATCCAGGAAGAAGCGATGAAAGAAAATTCGGCATCTATCCACGTGCAAGCGCCGGTCGATGTCGCAGCCTTCCTGCTGAACGAAAAGCGCGGCGAAATCCTGAAGATCGAAACGCGTCACCGCGTCTCCGTCATCCTGATTCCGAACAAGCATCTGGAAACACCGCACTACAAACTGGAACGCATCAAGCACGACGATCCACGTCTGGAAGAAGTACAAGCCAGCTACGCGATGACCGAGCAAGCGGATACCGATATCAGCTACGACAAGCGTCTGAAAGTAGAGGCCAAGCCACGCCAGGAAGCAATGGTCAAAGGCATTACGCCGGATCATGCGCCCATCGTTGAACGCAAACCGGTAGAAACAGCAACAGCTGCTGCGCCTGCCGAAAAAGGTTTCTTCCAGAAACTCATGGCCTTCTTCAGCGGCACTTCGGAACAGCCAAAAGCAGCACCGGCCCAAGTTGTTCAGGAAGACAAGAATCAACGCAACCAGCGCGGCGAACGTAAAGACGGCGGCCGCAATCAACGCAATCGCAGCCGTGGCGGCCGCGGAGGCCGTGAGCGCGGTGAAGAGCGCGAAGAAACGACGACAAAACCGGCACCGGCAGCAAGCGAAACGCAAAATGCTCGTCCGCCTCGCCCTCCTCGTGAACCACGCGAACCGCGTGAACCACGTGAAGGTAATGAAGGTCGTCGCGAACGCACTCCACGTCCACCGCGCGAAGAGCGCAAGGAAGTCGTTGCTGAAGATGCATCCTTGTTGCCAGTTGACGCAGTAGTTGCCAGTACCGCTCCAGCCAGAACAACACCGCCAGCGACTGAAGCTAACGGCAACGTTGCTGTCGTACTGGATGAAAACGGTATTCCGGTAGAAGCAGTTGAAGGTGAAGAGCAACCGCGTCGTCGTCGTCGTCGTGGCGGCCGCAACCGTAATCGTCGTGATCGTGACAATACCGAATCCGGTACTGAAAACGAAAGCAATGAAGATGGCGTAGTTGCGCTGCAAGAAGATAGCTTGCAGGATGAAGCGGCTCAGACTCCAGCCACAGCGCACGCAAGTGCAACGGAAATGGCGTCTGCCGTCGTCAGCACAGTCCGCCAGGAAACAGTCGCACACGTCACGGAAGCAAGCATTGCAAGCGAAACGCCAGTCAGCGCATTGACATCGGCAATCGCTGCACCGCTGATTCCGCAAGAAGTAATGCGTCAGGCAGAACCTGAAGTTGCAGCGCTAGTTGTTGCCGTACCTGCTGCTCCGGCGCCGGCGCCGGAACCAGTCGTTGCCGTTGAAGCAGCACCGGTCGTTGAAGTAGCGCCTGCTATTGAGCCGGCACCGGTTGCCGCTGCCGCCCCAGCGCCAGCGCCCCAAGCAGCGCCGGTCATTGCTCCTGCCCCGGCTCCTGTTGCTACAGTCTCAGCCGCTCCGGCAGCAAGCGCAAGTAAAGCTGAAGACTTGAGCGAAGCGCTGCAAAGTGCCGGTTTGGTATTGGCATCCACCGATCCGGAAAAATTGCGTGCGGCACAGGAAGAAGCTGCGAAGTTTGTTCCGCCACCACGCGTACCGCGTGAACGCAAACCACTGCCACCGCAATCGGCGGAGCCTTTGGTGCAAATGGAAACAAAACGATAAGACCTGTTCATCCTGCAAAAGCGGGATGTCCGGTTGCAAAAAAGGGAGCCGAGGCTCCCTTTTTATTTCCTCGTTTTCCTCTGCCGGTAGCTGTAAAAGCCTGGCGACAAATAAAACTTATGCCGCAATACGCTCCTGCATCATCGCGTCGATCTGCTGCAGGCGCTGGATGGTATCGGCACAGGCATGTGCAGCTTCTCTCCCCTTCACCAGGAAATGCTGGAAGAAAAAGCCCTGATGCTCATCGTGCGAATGGAAATGATGTGGCGTCAGCACGGCTGAAATCACCGGCACTTCCGTTTCCAGTTGCACCTGCATCAAACCGCTGATGACAGCTTGCGACACAAATTCGTGACGATATACTCCGCCGTCCACTACCAGGCCTGTGCCGACGATTGCAGCATAACGACCGCTTTTGGCGAGCACTTTGGCATGCAGCGGAATTTCAAATGCTCCTGCGACCTCGAAGAAATCGATGACATCCACAGAATAGCCGCGCGCAGCCATTTCTTCGACAAATGCGATACGGCATTGGTCAACGATTTCCTTGTGCCAGCTGGCTTGAATAAAGGCGATACGACGTGTTGCTGATTTTGCTTTGATGTCGGTAGCGTGCTGCATTGTGAAGCTCCTGTTTGCAAATTAAATAACAGGGCATGGAATATCAAGCGGGAATGGCAAACGCACATGACCGGAATATACCGGTGCGTCATGAATCATCCCGTTCTCTATCATCCGGACTATGACCGTCGGCCTCGGGATCACACCGAGTCTGCTGACCTTGCTGAAGAAATCCGGAAACCGGATGGAAGCTCCAGCAAGCGCTCGCGGGCTAGACACAAAAACTGTGTCATTACCGCCGGTGGGGAATCGCACCCCGCCCCGAGAACGTAAAAATTGATGTCATGAATCACTGAAAAATCATGCGATTCATTACATCAGTAGCCATGAATTTATCATGATTCAAAAAATGTTGCTGGTAGCGAACAAAATCCTATTCTTTGTCATCCAGCAAATCACCAAGTGGCAAATCCACGCCCAGGAGCTGCTGCGCAGCCTCGCTAGGCAATGCCTCTACCGACTTCAGTTTGCGCGTCATCTGGCGGCTTCTGGTCTCTGCCTGTTCGATGTTTTTCGCCGCCCGTTCCAGCGTCGCCTTGGTTGCGGCCAGTACATCGCCGAATTTTCCGAATTCGGTTTTGACTGCGCCCAATACTTGCCAGACTTCCGACGAACGCTTTTCCAGTGCCAGCGTGCGGAATCCCATTTGCAGACTGTTCAGCAATGCTGACAAGGTCGATGGGCCGGCAATGCTGACACGATGCGTGCGTTGCAGATCATCGGCCAGGCCGGGCCGACGCATGACTTCTGCATACAAGCCTTCCGTCGGCAAGAACAGGATCGCAAAGTCGGTAGTCAGCGGCGGCGACAAATATTTCTCGGCGATTTTTTTCGCTTCGCCACGCACAACGGTTTCCAGCTCTTTCCCTGCCAACAGCACGCCATCTGCGTCGGCACGATCTGCCGCTTCAGCCAGGCGTTCGTATTGTTCCTTCGGAAATTTCGCATCGATAGGCATCCAGATCGGCGTATGGCCGTCATCGTTGCCCGGCAATTTGATCGCGAATTCGACGCGTGCGCCACTGCCTGGGATCGTTTCCACGTTCTTCGCGTACTGATCCGGTGTCAACACCTGTTCCAGCAGCATTTCCAGTTGTACTTCCCCCCAGGTGCCGCGCGTCTTGACGTTGGTCAGCACGCGTTTCAGATCGCCGACACCGATTGCCAGCTGCTGCATTTCGCCCAGGCCTTGATGCACTTTTTCCAACCTGTCTGAAACCAGCTTGAACGATTCGCCCAAACGCTGTTCCAGAGTGGCATGCAATTTTTCATCGACGGTTTTGCGCATTTCTTCCAGGCGCGCGCCGTTATCGGTTTGCAGATCCTTGATTTTCGCTTCCAGCGTGGCGCGCACTTCGGCCATCCGTTGCGCATTGGATTCCGTCAGCGTCGTCAATGTTTGATTCAAGGTATCGCCGAAACGCTTGAGCGCACTTGCCTGCTCTTCCCGTCCGGTTTGCGCCTGCAGGGTAATGGCCTGACGCATGGCTTCCAGTTGCAGCCCATTGACCTCATTCAATTTGGCGAGTTGTTGCGCAAACGAATCGATCTGGTTGTTTTGCAGCGTGGCCACGCTCGTCAATTGCGTTGCCAATGCCTGCTGGAATTGCGTGAAATTGCTGCCCAGCTCCTGCCGTGTCGCCTGTGCGGTCGATTGCACCTGCTCGCGCAACTCGCGTTCCATGCGCTCGCTGCCTTGTTGCTGATGACGCTGCAATTCGTTTTGCAAAGTAGTCAGTTGCGGCGTGATATCCACGGCACGATTGCGCAACATGGCGACGATCTGCAGCGCAATGATGACGACTGCCGCGAGCAGCAAAATAATAAAATGCAGTTGTGTCATGTAAGTGTATGTCCGGGGCAAGGCGAATCAAATCGGGAACAGCTAAGGCACGAATGTAACTTCTTAACCATGTGTGTTGCGCATCCAGTCGGCGGTTTCTGCAAAGGCCTTTTGCAGATGTTCCTGCAAGGATGGAACGATGCCGACGTCCTGCATCGCCATTTCCATGCAGCGCAACCATTGATCACGTTCATCGGTAGCAATTGCATAAGGCAGGTGGCGTGCGCGCAGACGCGGATGGCCGAAGCGCTCGACAAACAGATTGGGGCCGCCAGTCCAGCCGGACAGGAACCAGAATAATTTATCGCGTGAACCATCCAGCGTCGTCGGATGCATGGCGCGTATCCCGGCAAAGGCCGGTTCCAGATCCATCAGGTCGTAAAACCGATCGACCAGCGCGCGTACGCCAGCTTCGCCATCCAGAAGTTCGTACAGGGTGCGTTGTTGATTTTCAGTCATAGCCTGCATGATAACGCATCAAGTCAGTTCTTAAGCGTCGTCACGCCTCTCGCATAGCCGCCAGTATCTGGCATTTCAATCTCATCGAGGAACTCAGGACTAAAGCACTGCTCTACCAAACAACGATCACCATTTGGAGCCGTACGATGTTATTGAGAAATCACCTGAGAACCCGACATAAAAAATCCTGCGTTTCACTTCTAGTTCTATTTTCAGCAAGCAGCTTTCTTGCATCTGCTGATGGACGCGCAGCCGTCGTTACGCTCAACAACGGCGATCAAATTACAGGCGAGCTGCATCAATTAAATGATGACGTGCTGACCTTCAAGTCTGGCGTATTCGGCGAAGTAAAAATTCCATGGGGGAATGTCGCCAAACTGGTTTCTGATGATGGTGTCCGCATTCAACTGGACAACGGTGCAATGGTGACAGGAAAAGTTAGCGTGGATGAGAGCGGTAAAGTCGCTCTCGAAAAAACAGATGTACCTCAAACACAAACGCTGGTTCGCCAGGACATCGCCGCATTAAATCCGCCAGTTGTCGACGACTCTACCAAGTACTCAGGAAAATTTGATCTGGGCGGCGCTTTCAATCGCGGCAATTCGCATGACGATCAATTGCATACCAACGGCGAATTTGTCGCGCGCAATCCTGATGATCGATACACGATTAATTGGGAACTCAACGAAGCCACGTCAGCGGGTATGACGACGACATCAAATCGTCGGCTATTAGGTCAGTACGACGTATTTTTCGATCCAATGAACTACCTGTTCGTGAACGCAAAGGCAGAACGCGATGAACTCGCCGATCTCAATTTGCGCAGCGGCGCAGGCCTCGGTTATGGTCGACAGCTCATCGATACAGACGTGACCAAACTATCCAGCGAAGTCAGCGTGAATTACATCAAGGAAGACTACAACACCTCCGAAGATCGATCTTTTCCGACACTTGGATTTGGCTTCAAGTATGAACAGAAATTCCTGAACAAGAAGCTGGTCTACTTCAACAATTTCAATGCCGACAGTAATTTGAGCGATACCAGCGACATACTGCTGCGTAATCGTATGGGCATACGCATACCTATCGCCGCCGGCCTCAACCTGAGTACGCAGTTCAATATTGATTACGACAATGAACCGGCTATCGACAAGAAGAAAATGGATACCGCGCTGATCTTCAACGTCGGTTATGCGTTCTAATCGTCTTCGGCAGAATACCTGCGACTCAAGACCGACAATTCATAAAAAGTGCCGATCCAAAAAATCAAGCCTCGCGTAATGTCTGCAACGGCGGTTGATTCAGCACATTGCGCAAGCCGACCCAACCGCCGATGAATGCGCATGCCGCACCAACTGCAAAACCGGCAATCCAGACGACCGGGCTGAATTTCCATTCGAAGTCGAATACGAAATGTGCGAGCGACCAGCCGACGGCTGTCGCGCCGCCCGCCGACAGCAAACCGGCCAGGCCACCTACCAAGGCGAATTCTATCCACTGCGATTGCGATAATTGTTTGCGTGTCGCACCCAACGCACGCAACAATCCCGCCTCACGTGTACGTTGATCCTGTGAACTGGCGAGCGCTGCATACAAGACCAGCACACCGGACGCTAGCGTGAACATGAAGAGGAATTCGACAGCAGTGACCACTTGATCGATCACAGCCTGAATCTGTTTAACCACGCTGCCAATATCGACCACCGTCAAGTTCGGATAGTCCCGCGTCAATTGATTCTCGAAAGCCGTATTGCCTTCTGGCAGATGAAAGGATGTGATCCACGACTGCGGCATATCTTTCATCGCGGCAGGATTGATGATGACAAAAAAGTTAACCTTCATCGATCCCCATTCCAGTTTGCGCAAACTGGTGATGGGCACTTCGATGGTTTCGCCGGCAATTTCGAATTTCAATTTATCGCCTATCTTCAGCTTCAGCGTTTCTGCCAATCCGGCCTCTACCGAGGCTTCCGGCTTGCTGTCGTCGAACCAGCGACCTGCAGTGATTTCATTCGATGCGGGGATTTTGGTCATCGTCGACAAATTGAATTCGCGATCGACCAGACGCTTGGCCCTATCTTCGACAAAACTTTCGCCAGTGATCTCTACGTTATTAATCGCCAGCAGACGGCCGCGTATCATCGGGAAAAGATCGGCGTCAGCAATTTTATTTTGCGCGAGACGTGCTTCAAATTCAGCTTTTTGATCCGGCTGAATATTGATGACGAATCGATTCGGCGCATTCGGCGGTGTCGCACTACGCCACGCATCGACCAGATCACCACGAATCACGGTCAACAGCAGCAAGGCCATCAAGCCGAGTGCCAATGCAACGACTTGCACTATCGTTGCGCCTGGACGCCGCTGCAAGGCTGTCACTGCAAAGCGCCAGCTCGCGTTGTTGATTATTCCTCGCAATGACTGCAGGGACTTCAACGCCAACCAAGCGATCAATGCAAAACCGGCAAGGCCGCCGATAAAACCGGCTGCCGTCAGCAAACCGAGTTTGATATTTCCAGCCTGCCACAACAGCAAACCAATGAAGGTCGCCAAGCCCAACGCATACGTCATGATCGTAATCGGCTGCGGCATATCCTGCTCACGGCGAATCACGCGGTTATGCGGCACGTTGCGCAATTGCAGGATCGGCGGCAGCGCAAAGCCTATCAACAGCAACAAGCCGGTTGCAACGCCCTGCACCGCGGGCAGGATAGATGCCGCTGGCAAGTCATTCGTAATCAACTGCCCTAGCCATTCGATCAACACAAAATGAGCAGCAAAACCAACTGCAGCACCGATTGCACTGCCGATCAAACCCACGACGAAAAATTCGATCAAATACAGCGATGTCACCTGATTCTGTGTCATGCCAAGGCAACGTAACATTGCGCATGCATCAACGTGACGGAGCATGAAGCGACGCGCTGCCATGGCGACAGCGACTGCAGCCAGCATTGCCGACAGCAAGCCAACCAGAGACAAGAATTCTTCAGCGCGTTGCAAGGTTGCGCGCATTTGCGGCTGGCCGGATTCCAGTGATTCGGTGCGTACGCCTTTCAGATTTTTTGTATCAATTTTGTCCTGCACCCATTTATCGAACTTGTCGACATCGGCTGCTTTACCGGCAACCAGCAAGCGATAAGTAATGCGTGAGCCAGGCTGTATCAGACCGGTCGCCGCCACATCGCTGGCAGACAACATCACGCGTGGTGCAAAATTCATGAACCCTGCGCCACGATCCGGCTCATTCGTAATGAGCTTGGCAATGGTAAAAGTTTTGTCGCCAAGTTTGAGTGGATTGCCGACTGCAGTATTCAGACTGGTCAAAATACCGGCATCAACCCACACCGTACCTGGATCGGGAATAGAGCTTGCTGCAACGCCTTCACCGTTGATCTGTGTAGCTACTTTTACATTGCCACGCAATGGATAGCCGGGAGTTACCGCCTTGATTGATGCCAGTTTGGAAACCGCTTGATCGCCCTCACCTGCAATTGCCATACTTGGAAAAACGACAGTTTCCGCCAATTGCAAGCCGCGCTTTTCAGCTTCCGCTTTCCATGCTGGTGCAATCTGTTCATCTGTACGTATCAGCAGATCAGCGCCCAGCATCTGATGTGCATCGCGATTCAAACCGGTACGCATACGATCAACAAAAAAACTGACCGACGACAATGCAGCGACAGCCACAATCAATGCCACCAGTAAGAAGCGCAACTCACCGGCGCGCCAATCGCGCTGCGTCATACGAAAAGATTGAACAAACATCAGGGTATTCGCTTTCTGGATAGGCTGTACTCAGCTTCTCATGAAGCGAGACAGACACGGGAAATTGCAATAGGAAAAACAAGCACGCACAAGATTAGCGTAAAAGTACAAGTGTCGCAGATACCGCAAACAAGGTATCGAGCCAGAGAGATATTTTTGTTTGAACTCCGTGTCAATGAAGGCGGCCATGACACTGCAGCACATGAGATTTTTGCAAAGGAAAAGTCTCATTCTAGGTGACGCCTAATGCCGTCCGACATTCTGCGTATTAATGAAAAACAATTGGAATTTTTGTCAGATACCCCGGTCAGTATTATAGTAAAGCTGGAGCGTCGATTCTCCCACTCTCCACTCACGTCTTGAATCATCAAGATGGAGCAGCAAGGTGTTTCGCAACGCAGGCGATAAAAAACAGCAGGAAGAGGAAAGCGAATGACATTCCACAAGAACCAGTTCGGCGTACCGCAGTATCCTCACGACGACGCCCGCAGATTATTTGTGCTGGCTTCTGCAATCGATTTGCTGGAACACCCGACCGCTACCGCGATCGATGATCTGACCGGTATCGACAAGAATATTATAGACAGCGAGGTCGACAAGTTGCGCGAACAATACGGCATGGTCATCCATAAGTTCAGCGAGACCTATCGTATTGAATCGTGGGGGGATACTCTGAATAAGGCGGGCGTTGCCAAGGCAATGAAGCCGGAAGATTAGCCATCCGCCGCTGCAGCTGAAAATTCAAAGAGCGATAGCCCGAACTTCGGGATGCGGCGTACCGGACCAGGTGAGCTCATACGCCATGCCGCGCCGCACATTACCCACCAGCGCGGGACGAAAGCAGGCCAGATTGGTCCCGCCTGCGTGCCGGACGCTGGGGTAAATGACGCCAAGCGACCCCTCTTCCAGCAATTGCATCGCCAGTTTTTGCGAAGCGACATAACTGTCCGGAGCCAGGCATTTTGCATGACGACCAGCACCGCGCAGATCGTGGAATGCACTGTTGAAATCCGCCAGCAAATTCTGATAGCGCACGCTATCGTCGAAACGATCGATCTCGTAATATTCCACCGTCTTGTGAAAAATGATTTCGTCGAGCGCAGTCTCGATATCGAAACCGCAATACCAGGCGCCGCGCTCATCGCTGTTGAAGCGGCTGCCTTCCGGCCGTGCATATGAAAAGGCTGCGTTAATGATTCGGAAATTCGGCACGCCGAATACCAGTTCATCCACGCCGATTCCGCTTGCGCGTCCGTGCTCGGCAATCAGCCTTTCATTACTGGCATTATCAAGTTCAAAGATATCCGCCAGATGCGCGTCACTGTCGGACAGGGGAACCAGCACCGAATCTTCGCTATCGACAAAGCGCGATGGAATCAGCCGGCAGGTATCGAACTGGCGCAAGGGCACTATCGGCAAAGCAGCCATCATTACAATCCGCCACGGCGGGCATCGAGCAATTTCCGCACGGTCTGCATCCCCAGCAAGCCGCCCGCCTGCATATAGGCCAGCGGTGTCTGGCCGGAAAAAATGACATTCTTGTTGGCCAGGCTCACCCATTCATCGGCCAGCTTGTCGCCATACAGGATATGCAAGGCCTTGTAGATCCCGATCAGATACGAAATGCGGGTAATACGATCGACTTCGAGCACACGATCCGGATTCTTTTTCCATTCATAGAATGCACTGCTCGACAGCCCGCCCAGCAACTCGCGCGCATCTTCATCGCGCACTTTCCAGGCTTCTGCAAGACGAAAAAATCCCTTCAGCGCAGAACGCGACAAACGTTCCCGTTCCGACTTCACATTCAAGTCAAGCAGCCCGGCCGGTTCAAATCGGCTTTTTGGATAGGTGTAAGCAGCGCTCATATTTTCTCCATTTATGGACATAATATACTCCATTTAAGGAAATTCAAGCATGAGCACTTCAGGCCCTGCAGCTTTTCGCAAGCACCTTAAGAAACATTTAAGTTTCCCTCCCTAAGCTTCCGGCATTCAATAGTCAAATGACGAGGTTGCAATGAACGAGCAAGGCGAATTCAAGATGCCCGGAGCACCACCTGCTTTCGCCGTCGACCTTGGCGGAGCGCCTACCGATCATGCCAAAGCAAGGACAGGACTGAAAATCCTGCTGTGCGTCATTTTTCCGCTGATTCTTTTTTTTGCACTCGCCGTGGATATCGGCCATGGCAAAATTTATCCGTTTGACCGCTCTTTTCTATTGACGCTGCATGCGCATGCCACGCCACTTCTGGATCGATGGGCGCTAGGCATCTCGGGCGCTATCAGCGTATTCAGTTTTCTTGTTCTGATTTATCTATGCTGCCGGCGCTTGTGGCATACCGCCTTGTTCTGGTTGCTCGCTGTCGGCGGCTCGTCCATTCTCAATCTCATACTCAAACATGCTATCCAGCGCAGCCGGCCTGACCTGTGGGCCCTCGTATCACCGCAATCCAGCTTCAGCTTCCCCAGCGGACATACAACACAAGCGATGGCCGTTGCCGTTGCCATGGTCGTGTTGCTGCGTGCCAGCCGACGCATCCGGGCCATCGGGCTGGCAGCCTGCGCTTTTGTGCTGCTGGTCGCACTCTGTCGCATGTACCTCGGGCTGCATTACCTATCTGACATCGCCGGCAGTTGCCTTCTGGCACTAACATGGGTCGTCGGACTGAGCATCCTGTTCGATGCCTATGGCCGGACATCACAGGGGAAGCCGGTTCAATGGCTGGATCACTGAAAAACTTGTTGCCGGATTGCCTGATTCACTCTTCCTTAACGCTGCTGTCGCTAGCCTATCGCCATCAGACAGCCTTGATACGCGAGGTTTGATCTGAGTCAACCGGAGCAAGGCATGCGCGTTTTACTGATTGAAGACGATCCGATGATAGGCGAAAGCCTGGAAGAAGGACTGCGCAAGGAACAATACGCAGTTGACTGGGCCAAGGATGGCCACGCTGCCGAACTCGCCATCTGCTCCCACACGTACGACATCGTATTGCTGGATCTGGGCTTGCCGGGCAAACAGGGCCTCGCCGTCCTGACCAACTATCGTCGCAAGCACGGCGATGCTGCCGTGCTGATCATCTCGGCCCGCGATGCCACTGCCATACGCATACAGGGACTGGATAGCGGCGCCGACGACTATCTGGTGAAGCCCTTCGATCTGGATGAACTGTTTGCCAGAATGCGCGCCTTGCTGAGGCGTCGCTCGGGTCGTGTCAGCTCCGAACTGATATACCGCGAACTGATCATGAATCCGGCCACGCATGAGGCCACCTTCAACGGTGCATCGGTACATTTTTCGGCGCGCGAATTTGCACTGCTGCTGACACTGATAGACCCACCCGGCCGCGTCATGTCGCGGGCCCAGCTGGAAGAGCGCCTGTACGGCTGGAATGAAGAAATTGAAAGCAATACCGTTGAAGTGTACATACACGGCTTGCGCAAAAAGCTGGGAACGGATTTTATCAAGAACGTGCGTGGCGTCGGCTACAAGATAGGCGTGCCGTCATGAGGACAATACAGCGGCAGCTTCTCATCTATCTGTTCGGCGGCATGCTTTCCGCCACGCTGATTGCCGGGCTTGCCGTCTACGTGCAAGTACGCACCGAGATGAATGAAATGTTCGACTACCAGCTCAAGCAGATCGCCGGCGCGCTGCCGGCTCAGCTCTCTGCCGGCCACGACCTGCCGCTCGACGACGATCCGAACCAGGAAATATTGGTCCAGATATGGAGTACCAAGGGGGAACTGATTTTTACCTCTGCACCAAACATCCAGCTGCAGAAAATCGAAGGTTTCGGTTTCAAGTCGCTTTCCCTGAGCGGCAAACGTTGGCGCGTCTATAGCGAAACCGATCAGGACCGCATCATTCAGGTCGCACAACCCAAGGCCGTACGCAACGACATGGCTGCTTCGATGGCTTTGCGTTCGCTGCTTCCGTTCCTCGCTATGATCCCTGTGCTGGCGCTGTTCATCTGGATCGTCGTCGGCCGCAGCCTCTATCCTCTGCATCATCTCGCAAGAGCCATCAGCCAGCGCTCATCGAATGCACTCGAGCCCTTACCAGGCGAACGCTATCCCCCCGAGTTGCAGCCAATGCTGGCGGCACTCAACGACTTGCTGACGCGTCTGGATCAGACCCTGGCGACACAACGCGCATTCGTCGCCGACGCTGCACACGAACTGCGCACACCGCTGACCGCATTGAAGCTGCAACTACAATTGGTAGAACGAGAAAACGACGACCGTCAGCGCGCGACAGGCTTCGGAAAATTGCATGAACGCCTGAATCGAGCCACCCATCTGGTGCAGCAGTTGCTGACGCTGGCGCGGTATGAACACCGCATTGCCGATCGATCGAGCCAAAAGATCGATCTGCGGCAATTAACCGCACGCGTGGTCTCTGATTACGCGCCACAGGCAGAACATAAAAGCGTGGACCTGGGTATCGCAATCAATGACGATCAGGGTAGCGATGTCGCCATGATCACAGGCAACCAAGACAGCTTGCGCATCCTGCTTGGCAATCTGGTCGATAACGCGGTTCGCTACACCCCATCCCACGGACGTGTTGATGTAACAGTCAATACAAATGCCGCCGAGCACACCGTGCTATTGCGCGTCAGGGATAACGGTCCCGGCATTCCGGAGCAGGACCGCGAGCGCGTGTTCGACCGTTTCTATCGGCGTGACGGAACCGGCGAATCGGGTAGCGGCCTCGGTCTTTTCATCGCCAAAACGATAGCCACGCAACACGAGGCCACGATAGAACTGTCTACAGCAGACAGCAAGGGCGGGCTGATCGTCACCGTGCGATTCCCGCTCTTGTGTACAAGCGAAAGCGGCTCTGCGAGCCCTGCTCGCGCAACTGCAGCCAAGACCAGTGCATCTCCTCTTACCTGAGAACTCCATGGATCAACAAGTAGTCCCTGCATTTGAACCTCACGCAGTACCGGCAAACAATCGAACGCGCAGCATATCACTGCGAATATCGCAAAATTACCTGTGGTGGCTGCTGGGTGCTGCGCTCCTGCTGCTGGCATATCGTATCGGCCTGATGCTGGTGCTACCGCTGGCCGACACGACCGAAGCACGCTACGGCGAGATCGCCAGACTGACTGTCAGCAATGGTTTCTGGTTGATGCCGCACATTGATCCCCACACGCCCTTCTTTGCCAAGCCACCACTTTCCACATGGGTCAGTGCGGCCTCGATGATGTTCTTCGGCATCAACGAATTTGCCGCGCGCCTGCCAGCGTTGCTGGCATCGCTCGTTGCGTTATGGTTTGCATGGGCATTTGCAGGTGAATTGCAGATCCGGCAACGCTGGCTCGTGGCGCCAGTGCTGGCTACCTCGCCCTTGTTTTTTCTCTGTGCCGGTGCCGTGATGACGGATGCAGTGCAACTGATGCTGATCAGTGCCGCACTATATTTTGCATGGCGTGCACTCAAAGCGACGGCCGACCGGCAGGCAGGACGGCGCTGGCGCCTGGCTTTCTGGGCGATGGTCGGATTGGGTGCTCTTTGCAAAGGACTGGCCACATGGGCATTGATCGGCCTGCCGCTCTTTGCCTACGCCATCATCGAAAGACGTCCGCTGCAAATGTTCAAGGATATTTTCGACTGGGTGGGCGTCGTCATTGCGCTCGGCATTTTCATGCCCTGGTATATCGCGGCGGAATATTACAATCCCGGCTTCATTAACTACTTCATCGTCGGCGAGCACTTCTCGCGCTTCCTGGTGCCGGGATGGAAAGGTGATCGCTACGGTATCGCGCAAAAGCAACCGTTAGGAGCAATCTGGATATTCTGGGTCATCGGCATATTGCCGTGGATAGGCATATTTGCGACTGAACTGTCTCGCATGTTGTTCAAACGTCGTAAGCAATTGCTGCCGGTAGAGCGCTTCTTGTGGTGCGCGACACTCGCACCGCTACTGTTCTTCACATTCAGCAGCAATATCATCTGGACTTACGGGTTGACTGCCGCCTTGCCGTTTGCCGTGCTTGCTGCGCGCTGGCTCGATCATGCCCCCGCACCAGCACTGCGTCGCACAAGCATGGCCGTGCTTGCTATTGCGCTGCTATCGATCATGTGCGCTCCTGTCATTATCAGCAATGCCGGCAGCAATTCGGATCGCGACCTGATCGCTGCATACCACCATGCAGCCAAACAAGCAGACGCCGAATTGCTGTATCGCACACCGCCTGCTTATTCCTCAACCTATTACACGAAAGGAACACTGGAATACCCGCCTGACGCCACACGTCCGCACGATGCGCGCAAGACATTTGTCGTGATCGAGCGCAAAGATATCCATGCGCAATCGATTGATCCGAGTCGGATTTTATTTACGGGAAAATTTCGCGCTTTAATCGCACCGGAATAAAAACTGCTTGAGGCGCACTATGCGCAACTGCTCATGCGGCAATTGACTGCGGCCAGTTCGCGCTATTGGTTGCCGACCAGTTTCCTGTCTATGTACAAGCGGCCCTGCCGTAACGCATGCAACGCCGCTTCTTCGGAAGAATCGAATATTGTATCGGTCACGCTGATGCTGACCCCGGGAATACCGTGCTGCGCGATATGAAAGCTGCCCACCCACTTGCCGGTGTCGTGCTTCTCACTGGTGCCGTGGACAGAGTAACCGTGATGCTGCTCAACATCTGTATGGCTCATGATGACTCCTCGCCGTTACTTAAAATTGTGCCAACTGTTTCAGCGTACTCGCATTTTTACGATTGTGCGTTTGCGTCCACACTGCAAACAGCTCTCTGAAACGGATCTTTATTACGCAATAATCATGGCAATTATTGCAACAAAATAAAATTCGACATCAAAAATTGTGACAAATTGAAAAATCTCATGAACAGGGGAGATTTTTTCCGCCAACAAAGTGGTAACGTTACACATAGTTTCCCAAAAGAAATGGAGGGCGTCCGATCAGCTCATGCAAGCAGCTCGTCAAGGCATAGTTTCATCCAACTTTTAAGGGGACTCTAATGTTCGCCAATATGAAGGTAGGAACCAAACTCGGGGTCGGATTCGGTATCGCCGTATTGGTCACCTTAGCAATCGCTCTTTTCTCATTGATGCGCATCACCCAGATCGATGACGTCATTAACGCACAGAATTCCATACGCACAGATCAACTAGAGCGCCTATATACCGCCCGCGAGGCACTGGGTCAGACCGGTCTTTCGGCAAGGAATGCATACGTCTTTACCAGCGATGCAGACGCAAGAAAAGAACTTGATATCCTCGATCAGCAAAAAGCCATTTATCTGGATGCATTGAACAAAATGGAGCCTTTGTTCAAAGGCAATACCGATTTTGAAAAAGTCAGCAAGGGACTGCGCCAGATGGCGGAAGAATTGAACCGCCCGCGCAAATATCGCGATGCTGGAAAGATGGAAGAGTTCGGGACATTCCTTGTCACAGAATGCAGCCCGCTCCGGCGACAAATCGTCGCCGACATGGGCCTGGTCGTCAAATCGATACAGGACGTCGTCGATGCTAAAAGCCAGGAAGCCAATAAAACCTCCCACCAGTCAGTGACGATTATTCTCATCATCACTGGTATTGCTCTTTTATTGAGCATCACGCTCGGCATCTTTATCACCCGCGCCATTACCCGTCCATTGAATCAGGCAGTTGCCGTCGCAAAAACCGTGGCAGCCGGCGACCTGACCAGCCGGATCGAAGTCACCGGCAAAGATGAAACCGGCCAACTCCTGCAAGCACTCAAAGACATGAACGAAAGCCTGGTCGGCATCGTCAGCGAAGTACGCAACGGCACTGCCACCATCGCCCTTGCATCCGACGAAATCGCTACCGGCAATCTTGATCTATCCAGCCGCACCGAACAGCAGGCCAGCTCGCTGGAAGAAACCGCTTCGTCGATGGAAGAGCTCACCTCCACCGTCAAGCAGAATGCCGACAATGCCAAACAAGCCAACAGCCTGTCATTATCCGCATCCGAAGTTGCCATCAAAGGCGGTGCAGTTGTCGGACAAGTTGTAGAAACAATGAACGGTATTAACGAATCCGCCAGAAAAATTGCCGACATCATCAGCGTCATTGACGGCATCGCATTTCAAACGAATATCCTGGCATTGAATGCCGCGGTCGAAGCGGCACGTGCCGGCGAACAGGGGCGCGGCTTTGCTGTCGTCGCAACAGAAGTGCGCAATCTGGCACAACGTTCCGCTACAGCAGCAAAAGAAATCAAGGTACTGATCGATGATTCAGTCGGCAGAGTCGATATCGGCAGCAAGCTGGTAGCACAAGCCGGAGCGACGATGACCGAGGTCGTCAGCAGCGTCAAACGTGTGACCGATATCGTGAGCGAAATCACGGCTGCCAGTAACGAACAAAGCAGCGGCATCGAGCAAGTCAATGAAGCCATAGTACAAATGGATCAGGTCACGCAACAAAATGCAGCGCTGGTGGAGCAAGCAGCGGCAGCAGCGGCTTCGCTCAAGGATCAAGCGGCCAAGCTGGAGCGCACTGTCGATGTGTTCAAGATCGATAGCAACGCAACGTCCAGGCAACTGGCTGTCGCCTCACAGAAAAAGCAGCTCGTCGTTACCGAAACACGCCCTTCTACCAAGTCGCTCAATCGCAGCATTCCAGAACCACGCCCTCGTCTGATCGCTGAACCGGCTGGCGGCAATTGGGAACAATTTTAATGAGATGAAAAAAGACGCGTGAACATGCCCTTCTGTTATCAGTAATTTTTTGCAGATTAATAAAAAAGAAGCGCAAGGCAAACTCGCCTTGCGCTTCTTTTATTTTTACCGGATCCAGCACAGGCAAGCTACGGGATTTATTTAGTGGGTATTACGCTGCTCTTCGCGCAATTCATTCACTGCAAATTCAGATTCCGGATCCAGATTCTTATCCGGCGTTTCCGTGTTGTCACGCTTACCTTGTTGTCCTGAATCATTCTTTTTGTCGCCGGGTTTATCAGCCTTTTCAAACGATGTCTTGCCTTGCTTCGCCATGAAATTCTCCTTTATTGATGATTGATGAATAGTCATGCAATCGATACTAGGTGATGGCTACATGGATTCCAATCAGACAAAAGGAATTTGAACGTCAGATAACAGGTAAGCGCGCCAGTGCAATCCTACGCAGCTAAATTTTGCAGAAAGGAAAATCTCTTTCAGTTCAATGACATACCTTACTAGCGCAACGGTTATCCACAGGACTATCCACATATTCCGGGGATAACTTATGTCCCAAATCAACTTTTAAAATCGTGGCGACGAAAAATAAAGCTACGACTTCCATCAAATCAGCTTGCAACTCTTTCGTTAAAGAAAAAGATCAGCTGCAATTTAATAGCGAATAATTCGCAGCGCTCAACTCGCCACCATGTGCGAGCCGTTAGAATGTCGCATGAAAAAAATACTGCTGTCGCTTTCTCTTCTCATCCCGTTTTCTACGTATGCGAAACAACCCAGCCTGCTAGACGAACTATCCCAGATAATCCAATCAAGAACGACAACCGCTCCAGCCACAGGACTCATCGAAAGCGCATTCTCGCCCAATGCCGGCGCAGAAAAACTTGTGCTCAAGCTTATCCATGCATCGAATAAAAGCATACGTCTCGCTGCATATTCATTCACCTCACCCGCCGTGGCAAAGGCGCTGCTCATGGCAAAGAAGCGTGGGGTCGATGTCCGCGTACTGGTCGACGAAAAAGGCAATAAAGGAAAGGCGAACCTCGCTGCCCTCAATTTGCTGGTAAACGGCAGCATCCCGACGCGGACGATTTCAAGCTACGCCATCCACCATGACAAGTACATCGTGTCCGACGAACAGCACGTACAGAACGGCAGCTTCAATTACAGTCAGGCCGCAGCCAAGTCCAACAGCGAGAACGTTTTAGTGGTGTGGAATAATCCTGATTTGGCAGCATCGTTCCAACATCACTGGCAAACGCGATGGACAAAAGGGAAAAGTTTCAGGTCGGCGTATTGACGATATAAAAGCAGTTTCTGATTAACGAAAAAGTCCTTTGTTGCAGGCTGCATTCTTTCTACCTCCCCCTTACCTCTATGCGCCCGCTACAATTTAAGAAATGATGGCTTTCCTTGGTGTTCGATGAGCTTGGGCTTTCCAGGTACTTCGAAGATAAGCATATGCGTACAACTCTATGGGAATATCTTTAGAATGAAAATACAGCTTGCTTCAGACCTGCATCTCGAATTACTTCAGCGAGACTTCCCCGGCGAACGTCTGATTGCACCTGCCGACGGGGCGGATGTATTGGTTCTTGCTGGCGATATTGCAAACGGAACGCAAGCCATTGATTTGTTCAAGAATTGGCCAGTGCCAGTTCTGTACCTGCCAGGCAATCACGAGTTTTATGGGGAATCATTTGAGCAGGCCCGTCTTACTTTACGCAAAGCGACCGAAGGCACCAACATTCATTTTTTGGACAACGATGTCGTCGATTTTGGTGGTGTGCGATTTCTGGGAGCCACACTGTGGACGGACTACCGTCTTGATAACAGTCAGTCACAGCAGGCTCTGATGGAAAATTCTGAACGCTGCCTCAATGATCACAGGTTAATACGCACAGAAGATGGATTATTTACCGCAAGCAGAGCCTTGAAGGAACATGAATATTCTCGACAATGGTTAGAGCATCAACTTGCGATACCGTATCAGGGGAAGACAGTTGTAGTGACGCATCACGGCCCGCACCCCTTATCTGTACATCCACGATACGCAGGCAATCCCTTGAATGCTGCTTTCATCAGTGATTTGGGACCGCTGCTAGACAAGGCAGATTTTTGGCTGCACGGCCACGTACACGACTCCTTCGATTACCGGGTTGGTCATTGCCGCGTGATAGCAAATCCACGCGGCTACGCCAGGAATAGAAGCAGTGCCGCGCATGCCGGCGACCTTCAATTCGAAAATCCAATGTTCGAATCGGCATGTGTAATCGATGTCCATCCACAAAATTTACCAACTGACCAGAACATATAAAGACAACGGTAATGCCCTGTGTATGGAGCAATCACGTTAAAGAAAATCGTCACCTGTATTGATGAACGAGAGACTGCCAAAAGTTGACATTGCTCATAGCGCAGTTTGTGGTGATTGGTGGCTTGCTAGTTTCAGCGTTTATTCCATGTGCTACATTTTTGCCATGAATTTTCCCTGGCATCTCCAAATGATGGAGAAAATTCAGCCAATGCTGAATGACAGCTCAAGGCCCTCCCTTGGGTCAGGCCACTACACTGAGATTTACAGCTATTCACGGGACCCGTCCGATACAGGTGGAATCGCAGATCGTCGAAGTGAAGGTCTTGCACTACTTCAGCCACGACAACAACAGGCTCGATTCATTAGTAAAACGGCGAGAGTCTGTTCATGGCCGATAGCGACTACCAAGTGACTAGCCAACCAAAGAAAAATTTGTTTTGCTTAATTTTATAGTTGATAATTGTGGCCATGAACGATACTGCACACCCCCCATCACTTCCTGACCGACTCTCCGTCGATCCTCGCAGCCCTTACTACGTCGCCGCCATATTTGAACACGATGTCGGTATTAAGTTGAACGATAAAGAGCGCTCCGATGTTGAAGAATATTGCATCAGCGAGGGATGGGTCAAAGTCCCGGCCGGAAAGGCACTAGATCGGAAGGGCCATCCCTTAATGACTAAATTAAAAGGCAAGGTCGAACCGTTCTATCGGTAAAGACTATTCTTTAATTAGCATTTCTTGACGTCTGTCATTGCTTGCAAGCACACGTACTTCAACGCTTTTGCGGTAGTGATTGCAAGTTCGCTATTGGCCGATAGCGAACCATTCCCCTGAGCTAGTACGCTTAGACGTCATGGCGCAGGTACTGTGTGGCGAATACTCATTCAGGGGACTGGGTATTGCAACAAAGTCCATGGTTTGCCCGATATCGCGGGATCGCCTATACTTACGCCTATGGCACTCCTCGTTTATTCCTTTGGCACATTTGCATCAGAACGGTCTTTAATGACTGTTCCGTTTTCGCACGTGCTCAGGTTTAAGGGCATCACGCACGCCCTCCAGCCGACAACAGATTTCTAAGCCCGGCGATACTTTTTTTCTCTCATTAGCGCAATTCATCTATCGCCGGGCTTAAGCCAGGCGCGATAGCGGCTAACTCTTTCTTGAGTTTAGGCCGCGCTTTGGGATTTACTCCATGTCTTCGATTATTTACGGCAAGCCAGTTCTTGCCGAGCTTCCGTTCGTGCGCCTGCTGCGCATGCACAGCAGGTTCTCTCTTCGCCCATCTCCGGTTTCTACAGCCTATCGTGCGCTGTACTTTTTTCATCTCTCAAAGTCGCCATGGAACTGACAAAAAACTTCGTTAAACATAAGAGCCCCTGTGCCGATGGATTTCGCTGGTTTTTACGCAACCATCAGGAAGGCAGCGATTACCAACCGCTACTGGATGCACTCGTCAGTGCCGGCAGGGTCGATGACGCCTGCTGGCTACTCACACAGTTTGGTCCTACTAATGCCGTATTAAAAGTGGATGCCATTGATGCTGAAGCCATCGTATTTGCCGGAACACTGGAAGTAGAAGGCAACATTGAAGTCACTTCGATTGTCAGAGCCGGACGTGCAATACGTGCCGGTGGCGGGATTCGTGCCGGCCACTCCATTATCGCCGGCGAAGATATCCGCGCTACCGGCAGCATACGCAGCGAAGGAATGCTGGACGCTGGCGGAGACATCAAGGCGAACTGGGGCATTGAGGTTCAAGAAAACCTGCGTTGCGGAGGCGACTTGCGCGCCGAGTGGGAATTATTTTGCGGCGGTGACCTGTCTGTTGCAGGCAACACGTTTGTCGGACAAGACCTCATGGTCAAAGGCGCATTCCGCTGTGAAAAAAGCATCCGAGTGAATGGATCCATCACTGGGCTTGACTGCATCTGGGCCGGCAATGGAATCGAATCCGGCGCAGCCATCTTTTGCGAAAAACATCTGGAAGCAAATTGGGGCATCAAGGCCAAGGAGACCATGGTTGCTCACGGCACAATCAAGGCTGGTGAAAGCTTGCAGGCAATGGAGGAAATACAAGCGGGTGAAGGGTACGGCATCTATGCCGGATTGATCGTTCAGTTTGATGCATGGGAAGCAAGTGCTCAGGTCCGTGCCAAGTCGAAACCAGAACGCTTGATGAGCGGTTGGTGGGGTGGCGCTTGCCTGGCTTGATGCCATGTTGCCACCCCTGAAAAATCGACTTTCATAATCGCATTTGGAGATTACCTTGCATAGCCTAGCCCTCCCCTATCCATATATTTTCTGGCTTGCGCGCATCATGGAACTGCGCATAGACGTACAGCTCCCACCCTCCGAGCTGGAAAGAGAACTCGATGCGCTCAATAGACGCTTGAATAAGCCCGGCGATATTCTTTACGATCTTCCCTGCATAGATATCAATCTTCCAGATCTAGCCTTCCGTTATCGCGAGGCAGATGAAGAATATTATATCTATGTCGAAGACATGAAGAACCGCCGCCTCGCAGGGTATACCGTCTTTAATCGTTTGATCGAACTGAATCGTCGCCAAGACAAATACCTGCGCGCGACACATTCCAAATACGCGCCCGCCTATCAACGCCGAGGCATAGCAAGCGCCATCTATCGATGGTGGCTGGACGCAGGAAACTGCTTGATTAGTGGCGCACGTCAATCCACTGGCGCGCATGCCTTATGGCACTCGCTTAACAAGCATTACGATTTGATTTATGTCGACCTACGCGACAAAACCCTGCGCTATTTGGGATGTGAAGTCAGCAATCAGATTCGTGAAGATCTTCATACCAGAATGATACTGCTCGGAAAAAACTGGGATCTTTCTGGATTGGCTGAGCGCACTGGCATGACGATACCTTGAGAGATGCAGAGTTGCATCGACAGGTTGATCCAAGGGTGTAGGAAGGCAGATAACCGCCTAAATCCTTTTAGAATAAGGACTTCTGGCGGAAGCGGTGAGATTCGAACTCACGAACGGCGCAAACCGTCGCCAGTTTTCAAGACTGGTGCCTTCAACCACTCGGCCACGCTTCCATTTGGATATCGACAGATGAACTGTATCGGTCCGATTCAAACCTCGCTGCACAGGACGTGCAAACTATCGGCGACCATGCCCATCAACTTCCAAGAGGTCGCATTATACCTAACTCTCCTTGGAATGCAGGCTGTCGGCCGATAATTTATCGCCTATTCGGCCAAAAACATTTGTTGCAGATCATTCAAGAAGCGCTGCCCCAGCTCGGTCGGCTTGATCGTTTTATGGTCGCGGTACAGCAAGCCTTTGTCTTCTGCTGCACGCAATGCACGCTCGATAGCGTTCAAGGGCATGCCTGTGCGATCGGCAAACAGGTTTACTTCCACGCCATTGGTCAAACGCATCGCGTTGAGCATGAACTCAAAACCAAGCTCTGAACGGCTGATTTCCGTCTCTTCCTGGATCGGATTGCCAAGACGCATCTGTTCCATGTACGACTTCGGTTGCTTGTAGCGTGCCTGCCGGATCACGCGATGCGGGAATGATAGTTTGGTATGCGCGCCGGCACCGATGCCGAGGTAATCGCCGAACTGCCAATAATTAAGGTTGTGCCGCGCCTGCCGCTTCGGCTGCGCATAGGCAGAGACTTCATAGTGCTGATAACCGGCAGCGGTGGTTTCTTCCGCAATCATGTCTTGCATGTCGGCACTGGCATCGTCGTCCGGCACCACCGGCGGATATTTGGCGAAGACGGTATTCGGCTCCATCGTCAGGTGATACAGCGACAGATGCGGCGGCGCAAAGGCAATCGCAGTCTGCACATCCTGCCGCGCTTCTTCCAGTGTTTGCGATGGCAAGGCATACATCAAATCAAGATTGAAGTTGTCGAAATTCGCCATCGCGATATCGACCGCACGACGCGCCTCATCGCCATCATGAATCCGTCCTAACGCTTGCAAATGTCTGGCATTGAAACTCTGTATGCCGATCGATAGACGATTGACGCCACTGCTGCGATACGACTTGAACTTCTCTGCTTCGAAAGTGCCTGGATTGGCCTCCATCGTGATTTCGACTGCGCCATCCAGCGGCAGCAAAGTGCGAATATCGGAGAGCAGGCGATCCAGTCCCTTTGCCGTCAACAGGCTTGGCGTGCCTCCACCTATGAAGATTGTGTAAATCTTGCGGCCCCAGATCAATGGCAATGCCTGTTCCAGATCGGCACGCAAGGCGGACAGATATTCGTCTTCCGGAAAGCCACCAGTCGCCTCATGCGAATTGAAGTCGCAATACGGACACTTCTTCACGCACCACGGGAAATGCACGTACAGCGATAACGGCGGCAACGCAGTCAGGTTGAGCGCACCGGGCTGAAGGTAGGCGGTGGCGGCGCGTGCAGGTTGTGAGTGATCGAGATTGAATGCAGCGTCATTGCCTATCGGTTTGATCGGGATCATCGCAACTTCTCGATCAGCGCACGCAAGGCTTGCCCGCGATGCGACAGGCGGTTCTTTTCTTCCGACGTTAATTCTGCCGCGGTCTTTTGCAACTCTGGAATCCAGAAATACGGATCGTAGCCAAAGCCGCCCTGCCCGCGCGGCTCTGCCAGCATTTCGCCATTCCAGCGACCGTCGGCGATCACCGGTTGCGGATCGTCGGCGTGACGCACAAAGACCAGCACGCAATAGTAGTAAGCGGATTTATCTGCATGTGCGGCCAGATCGGCGATCAGTTTTTCATTGTTGCGCTGATCGGATTTCGGTTCACCTGAATAACGTGCGGAATACACGCCGGGCGCACCGCCCAGTGCATTGACGCAGACACCGGAATCGTCGGCCAGCGCGGACTTGCCGGTCAGACGTGCGGCATGGCGCGCCTTGGCAATTGCATTCTCGACAAAAGTGACGTGTGGCTCTTCCGCTTCCGGCACATTGAATTCGGACTGGGTATGCAAATCGAAATTGATGGGCGCGAGCAGTGCACTGAATTCTTTCAATTTACCGGCGTTATTAGAGGCGAGGATGAGGGTACGCGACATGAAATCTAATCAATCCAAAATTAAAACGATATAAAAAACCCGGCATCAACAGCAGCCGGGTTATGCAAGGCAAAAAACCTTGGCGATTACATTAAAACAAGCTTGCGGGTCTGACGTAGCTCTATTTTACGCAGCAATCGCCAAAGCCTGTTTTTGCATCACGATCAGATCGCGGATGCCGTCTTGCGCCAGATCCAGCAGACGATCCATCGTGGCACGATCGAAGGCCGCACCTTCCGCCGTGCCCTGCACTTCGATGAAGTGACCGGCATCGGTCATGACGATGTTCATATCGGTATCGCAATCCGAATCTTCGTCGTAATCAAGATCCAGCACGGGCTGTCCTTTGTAGACGCCGACCGAAATCGCCGCGACAAAATGCTTGAGCGGGATGGCAGGAATCACGTTCTGCGCCACCAGCTTGCTGAAAGCATCGTAGGCGGCAACCATGGTGCCGGTGATCGCGGCGGTACGCGTGCCACCGTCAGCCTGAATGACGTCGCAATCCAGATGCAGCGTACGTTCGCCAAATGCCTGCAGATCAAATGCTGCGCGCAGGGACCGGCCGATCAGACGTTGAATTTCCTGCGTGCGACCAGACTGCTTGCCGCGTGCCGCTTCGCGATCCATGCGCGTATGCGTCGAGCGCGGCAGCATGCCGTATTCCGCTGTCAGCCAGCCCTGGCCTTTGCCTTTTAAAAATCCGGGTACGCGATCTTCGATACTGGCGGTGCAGATGACTTTGGTGTCGCCGCATTCAATCAATACGGAACCTTCGGCATGCTTGGTGTAATTGCGGGTGAGTTTAATTTCGCGCAAGGCATCAGCGGCGCGCCCGCTGGGACGATTTTCATACGACATGAGACATTAATTCCTGGAAGTGATACGGGATGATTTATCGATGGCGTTGCGGATTTCTTCAATCGCTTTTTCGATTTCTGAATCGTTATACGTGTCGGCGCTCTCCAGATCCTGATGCCGCGGCGCCTGGATCGTGGTGGTCACGCTGCCTATCGGTAGCGTATGCGTGGTGATGGTGCTATTGCCTTGCAGGTTTTCACTGCTTTCCCACATCATTGCCAGCGCGGTGACATTATCGCCGGTTTTACCGGCAATGGCGGTTGCTGTCGTCAACAACTCGGGAACGGCGCGCACGATCGTATTGCTGTGCAGGCGTTGTGCTAATTCATGATCGGGCAAGACCGACCACAAACCATCTGAACACAGCAGCATGACATCGCCAGCCTGCAGGCTGACACGGCGCGAAATTTCGACGATAGGCATATTGGGCGCGCCCAGGCAGTTGAACAGCTTGTTGCGGTCCGGATGCGTATCGCGTTCCGAAGCATCGACCTTGCCTTGCGCAATCAGGGTTTCGATACGCGAATGATCGCGTGTGCGCGCCAGAATCTGGCCGCCGCGCATCCAGTACAAACGCGAATCGCCGCAATGCGCCCACATCGCACTGTTGTGCTGGATCAGGCAGGCAACGATGGTGGTGCGCGGTGTTTCCGGCAGATTGTTGATGGCGCGATAGCGATGAATCTCCCTATGCGCAGCAAAAAAACTGTCTTCAAGGAAGCGCTCCGGTTTTTTCACATAAGGCGTGGCGTTTTCCTGAAACAGGGAAGCGATCGTCTGCATCGCAATCTGCGCCGCCATTTCGCCCATGATGTGGCCGCCCATGCCGTCCGCCACCAGCAAAAGCAGCGCGTCGCGTGTAAAGCTGTAGCCCATCCGGTCCTGATTGTTCTTGCGACCGCCGATATGGCTTTCTTGATAAACAGAGAATCGCATAGAGTCGTCGAATAAGAGTTACGGCAATGAGTAAGGATTAACGTGTGTTTTCTTGTATGGTCGTACTGAGGGCATTCGATTTCCTGCCCAGCGCACTGAACATGCTTTTCAATTTGCGTGTGACCTGCTGCAATTTGGCATCGCCCTGTTTATCCGAAATCGGTTCGCGCAAGGCCTTTTGCAGTGCAAACACGCTTTGCGGACGTTCCAGCGGATCGATCATCAGGCTCCAGCGTATCACCTTGATCAAATCCGACGAATAAACGCCTTCCAGCTTGTTGAAATGACCATCCATCTTGTCGTTGAGCTTGCGTTGATCAGCCGGTTGCGGCGGTGCACCTACCATGCAGGCGAACATCGACGCGCCTATGCTGTAAATATCCGTCCATGGTCCCAGATTGCCGTTCTTCACGTACAACTCCGGCGGCGCAAACCCCGGCGTATACATCGGATACAGTTTCGGCAAATCTGCTTTCAGCGTTTGTCGCGCGGCACCGAAATCCAGCAAGATAGGCGTGCCATCCACGCGCAGATAGATATTCGCAGGCTTCAAATCCAGATGCAGCAGTTTGTTGGTATGCACTTCGCGCAAACCGTTCATCACATGGCTGAACATCTTGCGGATGAAGCGTTCCGATACCAGCGGTTTCTCGCCCTTGTCGCGACGGCGCAGGATGTGATCCTGCAGCGAGCGGCCGGATTCGTAACCCATGACCATATAAACGGTTTCGTTGGCGCGGAAAAAATTGGTGACGCTGACCACATTCGGATGGGCGATGCGCGCCAGTGCGCGGCCTTCTTCAAAGAAGCATTTCAAACCGATGCGGAAAACCGGCAGATTTTCCGGCGAAATTGCCGGTACCAGTTCACCGGGCTGACGCAGCGCCAATGAGCTAGGCAGGTATTCCTTGATCGCAACCGCATTACCGTCTTCGTCATAGGCCAGATAGACGATACTGAACCCGCCAGACGCAATCTTCTTTACAATGCGATATCCAGCGATCTCCAGCCCATCCGGTAACGGAGCATTGTTTTGCGCAGCCATGTCGTCCTGTTTAGTTTCAGTCGCGTTGATTCAAGATTGAATAGCTGTGCGACAAAAATTGAAATGGCAATATTGTCTGCCTCTTGTCTCCCCGTCCGGCTCAGGCAACAGGGCTCGTTGTGGATTGTGTGGATAAATCACCACTTTGTAAAGTAAAACCGAGGAACTGATTTTGACCATTTGCAGCATGACCGGCTATGCGGTTACCACTCACGAGACCAGCAACGGCACATTGACGATCGAGGTCAAAAGCGTCAATTCGCGCTTTCTCGATTTGCAATTTCGCATCAACGACGATTTGCGCGCGCTGGAACCTTCCTTGCGCGAAGCAATCATGGCGCGCGTTACTCGCGGCAAGGTTGAATGCCGTTTGAGTTTCGGCCGCAAAGTTGCCACCGACACCACGCAAGCATTGAACGCGACTGTCCTGAATGCATTGGCAACACTGCAAACCGATCTGCGCCGCCAATTTACCGATGCAGCGCCCTTGTCGGTCGGCGAATTACTCCGCTGGCCTGGCGTCATCGAAGAAGCTGAAATGGGCCAGGACACCTTGCAAGCCGACGTCATCGCGGCCATGCAAACCACCATGGCGGCGTTTGTCGAAAGCCGCGCGCGCGAGGGCAATGCCCTGCAAACGATGCTGCTTGCACGCGTCAGCGATATGGAAGAAATCGTCTTGCGCATCGCGCCGCTGATCCCTCAGGTCATCGCACAATTCCAGCAGAAAGCCACCGACCGCATGCAGGAGGCACTGGGCCTGGCTGTCAGAAACGGGGACGCCGCCGCACAGCCGGCCATCAGCCGTGAAGAAGCGCTGGACAGAATCCGTCAGGAAGTCACGCTGTACGGCATACGCGTCGATGTAGCGGAAGAACTGACCCGTCTGTCCGCACACCTGGGCGAAACCCGCGTTATCCTGGAAAAAGGCGGTCAGGTCGGCAAGCGCCTGGACTTCATGATGCAGGAACTCAATCGCGAAGCCAATACAGTCGGCTCCAAGGCGGCGCTCAAGGAATTGTCCGACGCTTCGATGGCGATGAAATTGCTGATCGAACAAATGCGCGAACAGGTGCAGAATCTGGAATAAATCCGGCGCAAGCGGCGCGACGACGCTGCCGCTTGCATGCTGCATGTATTGTAATTAACCATTAAAACCGTAATCAGGGACGCAGATGTCTGAGCAAGCTACTTCTTCCGGCAGTTTATTTTTGGTCGTTGCGCCATCGGGCGCCGGCAAATCCAGCCTAGTCAACGCCTTGCTGGAGCAAGAGCCATCGATCAAGTTGTCGATTTCATACACAACCCGGCCGCCACGGCCGAACGATCAGCACGGGCGTGAATATTTTTTCACTTCGGCGGAAGATTTCGTTGCGCGCCGCAGCGCAGGCGAATTCCTCGAATCGGCAGAGGTATTCGGCAACTATTACGGCACTTCACGCATCCAGATTGCCGAACAAATGGCAGCCGGCGTCGATGTTTTGCTCGAAATCGACTGGCAAGGCGCGCAGCAGGTGAAGAAGCAATTCCCGCATGCAGTCGGCATCTTTATCCTGCCGCCATCGATTGCCGCATTGGAAGAACGCCTGAAAAAACGCGGCCAGGACGATCATGACGTGATTACACGCCGAATTCTGGCTGCCGGCGGCGAAATCGCGCACGCGTCGGAGTTCGAATATGTTATTATCAATCAAGAGTTTACAGTCGCTTTAGCCGAGTTAAGTGCAATTGTTAAAGCCACTCGCTGTCGCTTCGCGCAGCAGTCAACCCGGAACGCATCCCTGTTCGCCCAATTGGGCATTCATGCCAATTTAAGCTGATATCGTATTTTTAGGAGCACATATGGCCCGCATCACCATTGAGGACTGCCTCAAACAGATTCCAAACCGCTTTCAACTGACCTTGTGCGCAACGTATCGCGCACGTCAATTGCTGCAAGGCCACACGCCTAAGGTTGACGCAAAAGACAAGCCAACCGTGATTGCCCTGCGTGAAATCGCAGCTGGCCACGTCGGTATTGAAATGTTGAAAAAAGTCCCAAGCTAATTAACCTATATTGCTAACCGCGATGCGGCTGATAACTGATCAGAATGAGCCTGACACCTGCAGATTCAACGCTATCCGTCGCTCCCAATAACCGAGCGGTTCCCGACCGCTCGGCCTCCAAAGTTACAACGAACAAATCCCCTGCTTCAACGCCTGCACCGGTTTCCGGCGTAGCGTCTGTCACGGAGCTGAACAACAAGCTCGCCGAATACCTGACGCCTTCCGAATTGAAGAAGGTCAAGGAAGCCTATCGCTTTTCGGATGAAGCGCATCTTGGTCAAATGCGCATGTCGGGTGAACCGTATATTTCACACCCCATCGCTGTCGCGGAAATCTGCGCCGACTGGAAGCTGGATGCCCAGGCGATCATGGCGGCACTGCTGCATGACGTGATGGAAGACCAGGACGTACGCAAGGATGAATTGATCGAACGCTTCGGCGCGCCGGTCGCCAATATTGTCGACGGCCTGTCCAAGCTGGAGAAACTTGAATTCCAAAGCCAGATCGAGGCGCAGGCGGAAAACTTCCGCAAGATGCTGCTGGCGATGGCGCGGGATGTACGCGTCATCCTCATCAAGTTGGCCGATCGCCTGCACAATATGCGCACGCTGGGCTCCATGTCCGCCATCAAGAAACGCCGCATCGCGCGCGAGACGATGGAAGTCTATGTGCCGATCGCACATCGCCTCGGCCTGAATAATATTTATCGTGAATTGCAGGACCTGTCGTTTTCGCATCTGTATCCGATGCGTTACAAAACGCTGGGCAAGGCCGTCAAGGCAGCACGCGGCAATCGCCGCGAAGTGGTCAGCAAGATTCTCGAATCGGTTAACAAAACGCTGGACGCAACCGGCATCCCGGCACAAGTCTACGGTCGCGAAAAAACGCTGTACGGCATTTACACGAAGATGCTGAACAAGCGCCTGTCGTTTTCGCAGGTGCTGGACGTCTACGGCTTCCGCGTGGTGGTCGACAGCTTCGCGAATTGTTATGTCGCGCTGGGTACGCTACATGCACTGTTCAAGCCTATGCCGGGCAAGTTCAAGGATTACATTGCGATTCCCAAGCTGAATGGCTACCAATCACTGCACACTACATTGATCGGCCCTTACGGTACGCCGGTCGAGTTCCAGATTCGCACGCAAGACATGCATCGCGTGGCCGAGTCCGGCGTCGCCGCACACTGGCTGTACAAGGATGATGAAGGCAGCCTGAACGATCTGCAGCAGCGCACGCATGCATGGCTGCAGTCGCTGCTCGACATCCAGAAGCAGACCGGCGATTCGGCCGAGTTCCTGGAGCATGTGAAAGTCGATCTGTTCCCCGATTCCGTCTATGTATTCACGCCGAAATCGAAAATCATCGCCCTGCCGCGTGGCGCCACCGCGCTGGATTTCGCCTATACGATTCATACCGACGTCGGCGATCAGACCATTGCCGTCAAGATCAATCTGGAACAGGTGCCGCTGCGCACTGAATTGCGCAACGGCGATATCGTTGAAATCATCACCTCGCCGAGCTCGCGTCCGAATCCGAACTGGCTGAGTTTCGTTCGCACCGGCAAAGCGCGCTCGGCGATTCGCCATCATCTGCGCACCATCAATCTGGTCGAATCGATCGACCTCGGTCGCAAGCTGCTGGGACAGGCCTTAAGCGCCCTGAATCTGAATCCCGATTTGTCTCCCGCCGTAATCGAGCGTTTGCTGAACGAATCCAGCGCCAAATCGCTGGACGATCTGTATGCCGACATTGGCGTCGGCAAACGCATGGCAGCATTGGTGGCGCGCCACATTCTCGGCATGCTGGAAAACGACAACCCATCGCAGCACCCACTGCTCGATGCCAATGGCGAAGTGGTAAACAAGAAAATAGATCCGGTCGTCATCTACGGCAGCGAAGGCCTTGCCGTCCAGCTGGCACCGTGTTGCCAGCCGATTCCGGGCGATGCCATCATCGGCCAGATGAAACGCGATCAAGGTCTGACTATCCACACCCTTGAGTGTGATGTAGCGAGAAGACAGCGCTCGAAAGAGCCGGATCGCTGGATTGAGGTCACATGGGGTGCCGACATCAATCGTCGTTTCGATTGCGGCATCACGCTGCTGGCACGCAATGAAAAAGGGATTCTGGCCCGCGTTGCGGCTGAAATCGGCGAATCCGATGCCAACATCACACACGTCGGCATGGATGAAGACAAAGAACACATGATTACCTATCTGCACTTTACGGTACAGGTCGAGGACCGTGTGCATCTCGCGCGTTTGATGCGTAATCTGCGTGGGATTCCCGGCGTTACCCGTTTGCTGCGGCACAAAGGTACAAGCTAGTTACTTCCGCCATCCACCCTGTTGGTATCAGGCAGCAGGTGCCGGATAAGTCACTTCCAGAATCAGTAGTTCTTCCAGGCCACCGGGGGTTTTCAGCGTGACGGAATCACCCTCGCGCGCCTTGGTCAAGGCACGAGCAACCGGCGAAATCCAGCTGATTTTTCCATGCAGCGGATCGAGTTCATCAATTCCCAATATCGTGACCGTATGTTCATCACCGGCCTGCGTTTCATAGCGCACAGTGGCGCCGAAGAAAATCTGCTCGCTGCCGTAATGCACGGTTGGATCAACCACTTCCGCCAGATCGAGCCGTTTGGTCAGAAAGCGTATGCGACCATCGATCTGACGCAAACGCCGCTTGCCGTAAATGTAATCGCCATTTTCCGAACGATCGCCGTTGGATGCGGCCCACGACACGATTTGCACCACTTCCGGCCGCTCGACGTCTATCAGTTTCAGCAACTCGTTCTTCATCCGCAGATGACCTTGCGGCGTCATGTAATTTTTGGCGCCGGCAGGAATCGGCGGTGCACCGCCATCTTCATCGTCGTCTTCAGTGTTTACAGCTTGATTCATCATGGTCTACTTTAACTTCTTGCCCGCATCGGTTTACGGCGGGCACATTCTGCGTTGATCAAAGTGAATGAACATCGGGCGGGAAAATATCAGGAGGCGGAACGGGTGCTGCAGTTCAAATATGAGTACAAGAGCCGACTAGGACTGCAACTACGTTATCTTCACGCACGCGATACGATATTACTCCACTCGAATGCGGCCAGCTGCAAGGCATACAAATCTTCAATCGAGAGCTGCAGTTTTTGCAAAGTCGGCACCAACAAGGCACCGGTTTTTTCTATCTGTTCAATATATTCCGCCAACTTGAGCAAATCGCCATAAAATCCGCGGCGCGCCAGCAATGCGCTGCTGACATCATCCACCACTGCAACCTGCTCCAGAATTTGCTGCATCGATTGGCCGAACAAGGTGTCCATCAAGGACATGATACCGACGGTAAAGGCCGTATCCGCCATCGCTCGCTGTCCGGGCCGCAATTTTTCCGTAATCAACTCCAGCAGCTTGCCGCGCGTGGTGGCCAGTTGCAGCAGAGGCGAATTGAACTGGCTGCCCTTGTGGTGTTCTGCATACAGGATAATTTGCAGCCAGCGCTGCAATTGACGACGGCCAAGCACCGTCAGCGCCTGGCTCAGTGAATCGATGCGCCGCGTCACTCCCAGGCCGGGCGTGTTGGTCAGGCGCAGCAAGGTCAGCACCAGCGAGGCATCTTTCTTGATGCTGGCTTCGATTTCAGCCGTGTCGGCATCCGCCATGATTAGCGCCATCAACTGCATGACGGCCAACTGGGATGGCGCCAGTTTTTTGCCTGAAAGAATAACCGGCCGGGCAAAATAATAACCCTGGAAATAATGAAACCCGAGGTCCATGCAATCCTGAAACTGCTCTATCGTTTCAACTTTTTCAGCCAGCAATAATTTATCGTCCCGCCTGAAATAATCGACCAGTTTGGCGATTTCGGCTTTAGTCATGCCGGTAATATCGATCTTGATGATTTTCACCAGCGGCAATAACTTTTGCAGTGCTTCGGAGTGGGAAATCACATCGTCCAGCGCAAAAGTAAAACCCTGGGCGGACAGTTCGGCCACACGCGCCACCAACTCCGGCGTCACTTCCACTGTCTCAAGGATTTCCAGCACCACCTTGTCGCACGGCAGGAAATTCACAAAGTCACGCATCAGCACGGCTGCATCGACATTGAAGAATCCCAGCGAAGTGCCGATCACATTGACAATACCCAGTTCGGAAGCGTGTGCAATCACCGAGGCGGTGGCGGCAAGATCGTCAATCACATTGGCGGGACCGGACAAGGCGCGACGAAACAGCAGTTCGTACGCCACCAGATTCTGCTCACTGTTTAAGATGGGTTGGCGTGCGAGAAAAAATTCTTTCACGCGAGCTTGTTGCTCATCAGGCAGGTGCTGATTGAGATCTGTGATCATCAAGATGCTGCTCTCTGATTTTTGGAACGCGAGGATCAGTCGTATCGCGCCTGATTTAACTTTGAAAAACGACTGTTGCTGACGTTCGATCAAATATTAAATGCTTTTTTATCGTATTTTATTCTTGTTTTACAGCAAACTCTTACGAACTCAGGATAAACCCATTTCCAATTGGAAATAATGACTCCATGCAAATTTATGTTAATTGGCATGCTTGATCACTCTTCAATATTTCCAAAGAAACAATTATATTGACCTTCCCTCAATCACTACCGAGCAATGTGATTTCCCGCTTATCACCGGCACGCGCCTCTTATACGCGACGCGTTCCAGTGTAGGTCGCCACGGTTTGTCCGCTTTCCAGCGTAAAGCCTGCGCCTGAATCGCCACCCAGCGTTTTCACCAGATAGGGCATCAGCTCACGCAACATGGGCTCCAGCGTCCACGGCGGGTTATGCACAAACATCCCACTGCTGTGCAGACCAAAACCGTCCGGCGATGGCGTGGTGACCGATAAGGTGACATTGAGCCAGCCGTTTGCCGTCAGGCGCTTCAATTTATCCGGAAACTGGCGCGATTCGAGACGATTGAGTACCGGATACCAGACCGCGTAAGTGCCGGAGGCGAAGCGCGTCAAGGCATCGGAAACGGTTTGCACAACGCTGCGGTAATCAGTTTTGTCCTCATATGGCGGATCGATCAGCACCAGCGCACGGCGCGACGGCGGTGGCAGCAAAGCCTTCAAACCCTGAAAACCGTTGCCGCGCTCTATCATGATGCGCTTGCCACGCACGGTTTGCCGCTGCCCCTGCTCGGCTGCATGCGCTTGCAGCTTGCGGAAATTATCGGCCAGCAGCTTGCTGTCGGCCGGATGCAGCTCGAACAGGCGCAATCTATCCTGTTCACGCATGATGCTGTCTGCGCAATATGGCGAGCCAGGGTAATAACGCATCTTGCCGCTTGGGTTGAGCGCCTTCACAACTTGTACGTACTCAGCCAGTGCTGGGGGCAGATCCTTGCGATCCCACAATTTGGCGATACCGGTTTCGAACTCGGCATTCTTTGCAGCATAATTGCTGTCGAGCGCGTACACGCCGGCACCGGCATGCGTGTCGATGTACATATACGGCGTATCTTTTTGATTCATGTACTTCAGCAACTGGATCTGCACCAGATGCTTGAGTACATCGGCGTGATTACCTGCGTGGAAGGCATGGCGGTAACTCAACATAGGGAAGGTCTAACCTGGCAAGAATGGAAGAATGGAGACCGCGCAAAGATAGCAGTTCCGGGAATACGCCATTCTAACAATTCCCGGCTTGAAACCCTACGATTAACGGTTTCAGCACTGTCGCGCCCGTCTTTGCCAAATACTCGATAAAAAGCTGCCGAAATAAAAAACGGGTACGAGGAAATATCCACGTACCCGTCTTGACAGGCTCAAGCGCATCAACCCATGCGTGCTTTTATGTCGGAGCTGATATTGCTTTTTGCACGGCTGCGACTTCAGCGCGCAAGGTACGCGCCGCCAGCACCATGTTTTCCAGCGCTGCGGTCGTTTCCGGCCAGCCACGTGTTTTCAGGCCGCAATCCGGATTGACCCACAACTGCGCATCAGGAATCACGCCGCGTGCCTTGCGCAACAGTCGCTGCATTTCTTCCACTTGCGGCACGCGTGGTGAATGGATGTCATAGACGCCGGGACCGATGTCGTTCGGATACGCAAACTCGCCGAAGCCATCCAGCAATTCCATATCCGAGCGCGAGGTTTCGATTGTGATCACGTCCGCGTCCATCGCGGCGATCCACGGCAGAATGTCGTTGAACTCCGAATAGCACATGTGCGTGTGGATCTGCGTGTCGTCCTGCACACCCGATGCACTGATACGGAAAGCTTTCACCGCCCAATCCAGATAATGCGGCCAGTCGGCAGCCTTCAAAGGCAAGCCTTCGCGGAATGCAGGCTCATCAATTTGAATCATGCCGATGCCGGCTTTTTCCAGATCGACGACTTCATCGCGCAAGGCCAAGGCGATTTGCAACGCTGTCGTGTCACGCGGCTGATCGTCACGCACAAACGACCATTGCAACATCGTGACCGGACCGGTCAACATGCCTTTCATCGGCTTGCTGGTCAGGCTTTGTGCGAATTCGCTCCAGCCGACGGTCATTGCTTCCGGGCGATACACGTCGCCGTAGATGAATGGCGGTTTGACGCAACGTGAACCGTAGCTTTGTACCCAGCCGTTCGCGGTGAAGCCGTAGCCCCACAACTGTTCGCCAAAGTATTCGACCATATCGTTGCGCTCCGGCTCGCCATGCACGAAAACGTCGAGACCGATTTCTTCCTGCTTTTGCACGACCATGCGCACTTCGTCGCGCATACGCTCGAGATAATCCAGATGTCCGATATCGCCACGTTTGTATTGCGCGCGCGCCTGACGAATGTCGGCGGTTTGCGGGAAGGAACCGATATTGGTCGTAGGGAAAGCAGGCAGCTTGAAGCGCGCCTGCTGCTTGACGATACGATCGGCAAATACATTGTTGCGCACTGCAGAAATTTTGCTGATTTCGCTTAAGCGTTTTTGCACCAATGGATTGTGTATACGTGGCGAAGTATTGCGTGCTGCAACCGCCAAAGCGGCTGCATTGAATTGCGCTGCCACCGCATCTTTCTCGCCATTCAACGCGCGTTTGAGCGCCGTAATTTCATGTGCCTTTTGCGTAGCGAATGAGAGCCAGCCCTTGAGCTCTTCATCCAGCTTGTTTTCATGCGCCAGATCGACTGGCACGTGCAGCAAGGAGCAACTCGCGCTGACCCACAGCTTATCGCCAAGTTTTTCCTGCAAAGGTTTCAGTGCGGCTAGCGCTGCATCCAAGTCAGCACGCCAGATATTACGGCCATCGACGATACCGGCAGACAGCACGCGATCCTGCGGCCAGTCTTTCAGGAAGTCATCCAACTGCCCTGCACCGCGTACCAGATCCAGATGCACACCGGCCACCGGCAGCTCGCGCAGCAAGGCGCTGTGTTCACGCACTTGATCGAAGTAAGTTGCCAGCAGCAGTTTTGGTGCAGCAGCACTCAGTGCCTTGTAAGTTGGCGCAAACGCATGGCGCCAGACTGCAGCCAACTCCAGTGCCAGTATCGGCTCATCGATTTGCACCCATTCCACGCCGGTAGCCTGTAAACTCTGCAACACGTTTTGATAGCCGGCGATGACTTGCGGCAGCAGATCCAGCTTGTTCGTGACGCCGGATTTGATCTTGCCGAGGTACAGCAATGTCAGCGGGCCAACCAGCGTGACCTTGGTTTTATGACCGAGCGCGACGGCTTCAGCGTTTTCTTCAAACAGCCAATCGACGCCACCATCAAAGCGCACGTCCGCCGTAAATTCAGGCACCAGATAGTGATAGTTGGTATCGAACCATTTGGTCATTTCCATCGCGAAGTGCTCAGGATTACCGCGCGCCAGCGTGAAGTAATCAGCCAACGTGAGTTTCTTCGGATCGAACTTAAAGCGCGTCGGCACAGCGCCCAGCAAAGCCAGCGTATTCAACACCTGGTCGTACCAGGCGAAATCGCCTACCGACACAAAATCGAGACCGGCATCAGCCTGCACCGCCCAGTGGCGCTGGCGCAGGGTTTTTCCGGTTTGCTGCAACGCTGCCAGATCGGTGTCGCCACGCCAGAACGATTCGACGGCGAACTTCAACTCACGCTGCGCACCTATGCGCGGAAAACCCAGGATGTGTGCCTTTGCCGCGTTTGACATACCTTAACTCCAATAACGATTTCGAGGCTTGCCAGTTTGGACTTGCAAGGTCTATGATTCAAACGATAAATATTAAGAATCATCTTGAATTTAATTCATACAAAGAATGCCATGCAATCAATCCTGGAACTCCGCCACCTCAAAACCCTGATCGCGCTGCGTGAGGCCGGCAATCTGCTGCGCGCCGCTTCGCTCTTGAACGTGACCCAATCCGCTCTTTCGCATCAACTCAAGCAACTGGAAGATCACCACGGCACGCAATTGTTCGAACGCAAGTCGGTGCCGGTGCGCTTTACGCCAGCCGGTGAACGCTTGCTGAAACTGGCCGATACCGTCCTGCCGCAAGTCGCGGAAACCGAACGCGATCTGGTACGACTCGCACAAGGTGTCGCCGGCCAGTTACGCATCGCTGTCGAATGTCACACCTGCTTCGACTGGTTAATGCCGGCGATGGATGTATTCCGCGGCCGCTGGCCGGAAGTGGAGCTGGATATCGTCTCCGGCTTCCAGGCCGACCCGGTTGGCTTGCTGTATGAACATAAAGCCGATGTCGCCATCGTGGCCGAGATCGATACTGATGAAACCGTCGACTACCACGCACTATTCCGCTTCGAGATCGTCGCGCTGGTCGCGCACGATCATCCTTTGGCCGACAAGGAATTTTTAGTTGCAGAAGATTTCATCGGCGATACATTGATTACCTACCCGGTGCCGGACGACATGCTCGACGTAGTGCGACAGGTATTAAAACCAGCAGGTGTAAAAGTCGAACGTCGCACGACAGAATTGACCGTCGCGATGTTGCAACTGGTCGCCAGCCGACGCGGCATTGCAACACTACCGGTGTGGGCTGCGCAGAATTATTTGAATCGCGATTATGTGAAAGCCAAACGGATCACTGCAGATGGTTTGACCGGACGCTTGTATGCGGCTTGTTTGCCGGAAGTCTCGGAGAAACCTTATCTGGCGGATTTCGTGACGACTACGCGGGAGAGTTGTTATTTGAATCTGGATAGTGTGGAGTTGCTTTAAGAGTCATACCAGACGCTGCAGTATTTACAAACGCACTTGTTCATAAGTATACAGTTTTTGAAACATGTCGCATGTATCCAGCGAGCATCATGTTATCAATCACTTTTGCTGTATAAACCAAATTGAGTATCACAAAGCCAATTTAACCTTCGCTTATACAATATGAAATACATTGCTCCGGAACGTTCATTAAAATCCTTTACCTGTCCGCACTGCGGTGTTCTTTCCCGTCAGTACCAATACTCCGTAAGCGACAAATCGCTAGGAGGCAATAATCAATACTCTAGTGGAGACTGGCTAGCATCGTCTCTTTGTGAGCATTGTGGTGAAGCTACCCTTTGGCGCGGGACCTCAATGATTGACCCTAATCGAGGAAATGCACCACTACCAAATCAAGACATGCCGGCTGACGTAGCAGCTGACTATCATGAAGCTGCAACCATTGCAGCACTTTCACCAAAAGCAGCTGCAGCACTTCTTCGACTAGCGATTCAAAAACTGTGCCTCCACTTGGGTGGAGAAGGGAAAAATATTAACTCTGATATCGGAACCCTAGTAAAAAAAGGACTTCCACCTATCGTTCAAAAATCTCTCGATGTCGTACGCGTAATTGGTAACAATGCCGTACACCCTGGCCAAATAGACGCAGATAACACGGAAATTGTTGGGCATTTATTCCATCTGGTAAATCTAATTACTGAGACAATGATCTCTACTCCAGCACGAGTTGAGGCACTGTATGACAGTCTGCCTAAGTCGGTATTAGATGGTATTGCTAAGCGTGATAGCGAAAAAAATTTATAACTCCACAAACTAAAAGAAGCAAAAAAGTGGTGGGCTAACGTTTTATCAACCCAACATTCAAATAGGCAACAGTCAGAATTAATTACAAATTTAATTAATTCTGACCTCATATTTCAGGCGGAACTCATACAAACCCTTAGCATCTACTATCTGCTCAAAGCCGGATCAAAACCGCATTGAAAGGAGAATGACCATGCCTACAGGTACCGTACAATTACATCGCGTGCTCCGCGCCCCTCCGGAGCGTGTTTATCGTGCATTTCTGGATGCCGACGCACTGGCAAAGTGGCTACCGCCTTACGGTTTTACGTGCAAGGTTCACCATCTGGAAGCCAAGGTCGGTGGAACTTTCAAGATGTCATTTTCGAATTTCACTAACGGAAACGGACATTCTTTCGGTGGCGAGTATCTGGAACTTGTTCCCCACCAGAAAATTCGCTACACCGATAAATTCGATGATCCGAACTTGCCTGGTGAAATTCAGGTGACAGTGGCTTTACGGCAAGTGTCATGCGGAACGGAAATCAATATCGTGCAGGCAGGGATACCTGAAGTTATTCCCGTCGAGATGTGTTATCTCGGCTGGCAGGAATCTCTGGCGCAACTTGCCACACTGGTCGAACCCGAGATTCCGGGCTAGCGAGGTGGCTTGGGCTAATAGCCTGCAATCTATCTGGATAGCCATGGTCGCGGGAACGGCTACACTAGAACCCTACATCTTCGACGGCATCCAAAGGTTGAATAGTGCAAAGAATCGAGCACCAAATCATCCAACCCGGCAACCCGCGCATCCCGGAATCCTTCGATAACAGTTGCAAGGAGATATCCATGAGCATTACGCGTATCAATACATTTGTCGCCAAAGATGGCATGGGGAAATCGCTACGCGAATTTCTTGTCTCGATTATTCCGCTCGTTGAACAATCGCAGGGTTGCGCATCATGCCAGCTACTTCAAAATCAGCATAAGCCCAATGAATTCATTCTCATTGAAGCTTGGGATTCGGTGTCCGCACATAAAGCGTCATTGAAAAACATCCCGCCTGAAAAATTCAGCCTCGTTACGCCAATGCTGGCAAGCCCGCCAACTGGCTCCTATTACGCAGCGCAAATCTGATCAAGTATTTCTCACTCCACTCGCCACGGTAAGAACATGAAAAAATCCGGCGCCAGCCAGGAACAATCTGCCTCTGAACTCATCTCGAAAAAAATCTCTGAACTCGGTGATTGGCGCGGAGAAATCCTGGCCAGAATGCGCACGCTCATCAAGGAAGCAGACACTGACGTCGTCGAAGAGTGGAAGTGGATGGGCACGCCGGTCTGGTCGCACGACGGCATCATCTGCACCGGCGAATCCTACAAGGATAAAGTGAAGCTTACCTTCGCCAAGGGCGCGTCGCTGAAAGACCCGGCCAGTCTCTTCAACGCGAGCCTCGACGGCAACGCACGCCGCGCGATCGACATCCACGAAGGCGAAGAAGTTGACGGAGCCGCCTTCAAGGTGCTGGTTCTTCAGGCAGCTGCCTTCAACAGTTCCGGTAAATCGAAACCTGCGAAGAAAGCGAAGCTCTGAGGGATTGCACCCTGTATTCGTATTCCGATCTACCGCCGCAACACACGCATGACTTGCATGTAAGATGGAGCAGGATGACTCATTCAAACAGGGTGCGTCTATGTCTACACTCATCGCTACTCCGCCCTTTTCCAGCTTCGCCGCCGAAGTTATCGCTACGGCCACGCCGCTGCGCGATGCCATCACCAGTGCATATTTCCGCGATGAAGCAAGCGCCGTACAGGATTTGCTGAAGCAGGCAAACACCGATCCCGCATTGCAAACCGCAAGCCAGACACTGGCGCGCTGCCTGGCAACAAGCATGCGCACCAAACGTAGCCATTCTTCCGGCGTCGACGCATTGATGCATGAATTCTCGCTGTCTTCAGAGGAAGGCGTGGCATTGATGTGCCTGGCCGAAGCGCTATTGCGCATTCCCGATCACGAGACTGCAGACCGTTTGATTGCGGACAAGATCAGCAAGGGTGACTGGCAGCGTCATCTGGGCGCATCGCCATCGCTGTTCGTCAATGCGGCCACCTGGGGCTTGCTGGTGACCGGCAAACTGGCCGGCAACGTCAGCGAACAAGGTCTGGTCGCAGCACTGACACGCCTGATCAGCAAAGGCGGCGAACCGCTGATCCGCAAAGGCGTGGATCTGGCCATGCGCATGCTCGGCAATCAATTCGTCGCAGGAAGAACCATAGAAGAAGCGCTGGACAACAGCCGCGATCATGAAGCGCACGGTTATCGCTATTCCTTCGATATGCTGGGCGAAGCCGCCATGACGGCAGCGGATGCCGCCACCTACTATCAATCCTATACAGCGGCGATACACGCTATCGGCAAGTCCGGCAACGGTCGCGGCATCAAGAATGGCCCGGGGATTTCAGTCAAGCTGTCGGCATTGCATCCGCGCTATGCAAGGTCGCAGCGCACACGCGTCATGCAGGAACTGCTGCCCCGCCTGAAAAACCTGGTGCTGCTGGCAAAGCAATACGACATCGGCATCAACATCGATGCGGAAGAAGCTGACCGCCTGGAACTGTCGCTGGATCTGATGGAGGCGCTGGCCTTCGCTCCGGAACTGGAAGGATTCGACGGCATCGGATTTGTCGTGCAGGCATATCAAAAACGTTGCCCCTACGTGATCGATTACCTGATCGATCTGGCGCATCGCAGCAAAAGAAAATTCATGGTGCGCCTGGTCAAGGGTGCGTACTGGGATACGGAAATAAAACGTGCGCAGGTCGATGGTTTGTCCGCTTATCCGGTCTATACGCGCAAGGCATATACCGATCTCTCGTATCTGGTGTGCGCGCAAAAACTGCTGGCCGCCAGCAAGGTGCTCTACCCGCAATTCGCCACGCATAACGCATTGACGCTGGCGACGATTTACAGTCATGCGCAAGCGATGCACATCAGCGATTACGAATTCCAGTGTCTGCACGGCATGGGCGAAACCTTGTACGATCAAATCGTTGGCACCGATCATTTGAACGTGCCTTGCCGGATTTACGCCCCAGTCGGCACTCACGAAACACTGCTGGCATATCTGGTGCGGCGCCTGCTGGAAAACGGCGCCAATTCATCCTTTGTTAATCAGATTGTCGATGACAAGGTAAGCATTGCCTCTTTGCTGCAAGATCCGGTCGTACTCGCTACGCAAGCCGGCGGCAAGCCACACCCTGCTCTGGTCTTGCCTGTTGATTTATATGGCAGGCAAAGGCGCAATTCGGCAGGCATGGATTTGAGCGATGAACATGCGCTGCGTTATCTCAGTTCCGCTTTAAATGCATACAGCAAACAGCAATGGCATGCACAGCCCCTGCCCGGCAACGCATCATCGACTACCGCAACAAGCATTCGCAATCCCGCTGATCACAGCGACGTACTCGGCACCGCCGTCGAAGCGAATGCCGATGACGTCGAACGTGCGCTGGCACTCGCGATATCCGGTGCAGAAAAATGGCAGAAGACTGCGTCATCTGAACGTGCAGGCATACTGCTAAACGCCGCTGAACTGTTCCAGCAACACGCAGCGGAACTCATCGCACTGAGCATACGGGAAGCAGGAAAAACCTTGCCGAACGCGATAAGCGAATTGCGGGAAACCATTGATTTTCTGCGCTATTACAGCGCGCAGATTACAACAGCGAAAATGGAACAGGCATTAGGGCTGGTAGCCTGCATCAGTCCGTGGAATTTCCCTTTATCCATTTTTACCGGCCAAGTCAGTGCCGCACTCGCAGCAGGTAATTCCGTACTGGCAAAACCAGCCAGACAAACGTCGTTGATCGCCTTCCGCGCAGTTCAACTATTGCATCAGGCCGGCGTGCCGGAAGACGTGCTGTTCTTCATACCCGGCCGTGGCGAAACTACCGGCGCACAACTGATCGCCGATGCACGCGTATCCGGTGTCGTCTTTACCGGCTCCACACAAGTAGCAACCATCATCCATCGCACTCTGGAACAACGCAGCATTACCGAAGGGCGCGACATTCCATTGATTGCAGAAACCGGCGGTCAGAATGCAATGATCGTTGACTCATCCGCTTTATGCGAGCAGGTCGTACGCGACGTCATTACCTCCGCTTTCGATAGCGCCGGGCAGCGCTGCTCGGCCTTGCGCGTGTTGTGCCTGCAAACGGATATTGCAGAAAAAATCCTGAACATGCTGCATGGCGCACTTGAGGAATTGCAGATAGGCAGACCCGATCAACTGGCGACGGATGTCGGGCCGGTCATAGACGCAGAAGCGCAACAACATCTGCTGGCTTACATAGAACAGGCTGGTCGCAGCACAAGAAACCTGAAACAGCTGACGTTGCCGCCCACAAGCACGCAAGGCACTTTTGTTGCTCCGTGCATCATTGAAATCGATCGCATGAGCGATCTGCAGCGCGAAGTATTCGGCCCCGTGCTGCACGTACTGCGCTATCGCCGCGACGATCTGCCGCAACTGGTCCGCGATATCAATGCGACCGGCTTCGGGCTTACCCTGGGCGTACATTCCCGTATCGACGAAACCATCAACGACATCGTCGATCACGCACACGTCGGCAACATTTATGTGAACCGAAACATCATCGGTGCTGTCGTCGGCGTGCAGCCCTTCGGTGGTGAAGGTTTATCAGGCACCGGCCCCAAGGCTGGCGGCCCGCTCTATCTGAAGCGCTTGCAACGAGAAGCTGGAGCACTTCTCAATATGGAAAATCAGGATACGGAACACACAGCGGAAACGCAGCAGATGCAGCTTGTCCTGGCAGAGTTGTTGTCATGGAGTCTGGCACACAGGCATCAGCAACTCAGCGATCTGATCCGTCATTATTCAAGCAATAGCCTGTATGGAAAAGTTCTGCACTTGCAAGGGCCAACCGGCGAACTGAATACCTTGCGTTTTGTCGCGCGCGGTTCGGTACTTTGCGTGGCAGAGACGACCCCGGCATTGCTGAATCAACTGGCAGCCGTATATGCAACAGGTAATCAAGTCGTGTTGTTGCAAAACACTGCCATGCTTGTACCAAACGATCTTCCTGCGCGATTACGCGCCGGCATGACGATCATCGAACATCAACATGATTGTCGCGATCTGCGGCTGGCCCTGCTTGAACGCGAACAGCATGCGCCCGCTTTGCGCACGGCACTGGCGGCACGCGATGGCGCCATCGCGCCTGTCGTGACGACGAATTTTCAACATGCGATTCCCTTATGGCGACTGATCAATGAACGTGCGCTATGCGTCAACACGACGGCAGCCGGCGGCAATGCCAGTTTGATGACGATAGCAAGCTGATCGCCCAACATCATGTATGCATGGCTACCACAAACAGGAGAGCGCAATGTCTATCCATCTTGATCATCTTATGGTGCCGGCGCGCGACAAACTGGCGTCGGCCAAACTGCTGGCCGAACTGCTGGGAGTACCGTGGTCGGAAACAGGTATCGGACCCTTCGCTCCGGTGTATGCAAGCAATAGCCTGACGCTGGATTTTGATGAATGGGCAGACCCGATTCCGATGCTGCATTACTGTTTCCGCGTGGAGCAGCAAACCTTCGATGCCATCCTCGAACGCATCAAGGCAGCAGGCATTCCTTACCGCAGCCACGTACATGGGAGAACTGATTTTCAAATCGATACCGCACACGGTGGCAGCATCGTCTATTGGAATGAGCCCGATGGGCATCAGTGGGAAATGCTTACCGTCAGCTATGCGCGTCCGGCCTGAGCATTGAAGGAATATGTAAAAAAGCCCGCCATGTTTACATGACGGGCTTTTTCATTACTTCGCTTTGGCGAACTCCAGTTCGCCATCTTTCACATCAACCGAAATCACATCCTTCGGTCCGAACTTTCCTTCCAGAATAGCCTTGGACAATGGATTCTCGATCTGCTGCTGAATTGCACGCTTCAACGGACGTGCGCCATACACAGGATCGAAACCGGCTTCTGCGATTTTTTGCAATGCATCTTCCGATACATCCATAGACATATCCATGCGTTGCAGACGTTGCTCCAGCGTGTGCAGCTGGATCTTGGCAATCGCGCCGATATTTTTTTCATCGAGCGCATGGAATACCACGATCTCGTCGATACGGTTGATGAATTCTGGTCGGAAATGCGATTGCACTTCCGCCATCACCGCCATCTTGATCAATGCCGGCTCGTTGCCTTCCATCGCTTGAATCTTATGCGAACCCAGATTCGATGTCATCACGATGACGGTGTTCTTGAAATCGACAGTGCGGCCTTGTCCATCCGTCATGCGGCCATCGTCCAGCACTTGCAGCAGGACGTTGAACACATCTGGATGCGCCTTCTCGATTTCGTCGAGCAGGATCACGCAGTACGGCTTGCGCCGCACGGCTTCGGTCAGGTAACCGCCTTCTTCATAGCCGACATAGCCCGGCGGCGCACCGATCAGGCGGGCCACCGAATGCTTTTCCATGAATTCGCTCATGTCGATGCGGACCAGCGAATCTTCGGTATCGAACAGGAAGGACGCCAGCGCCTTGCACAGCTCGGTTTTACCGACGCCGGTTGGGCCGAGGAACATGAATGAACCGTAAGGACGATCCGGATCGCCGAGACCCGCGCGCGAACGACGGATCGCATCCGACACGGCAACGATGGCTTCATGCTGACCGACCACGCGCTTGTGCAATGCGTCTTCCATCTGCAGCAACTTCTCGCGTTCGCCCTGCATCATGCGCGAAACAGGAATGCCGGTTGCGCGCGAGACGACTTCGGCGATTTCTTCCGCGCCGACCTGGGTGCGTACCAGTTGCGGTTTGCCTGCGCTGGCTTCGCCGGTGACGGCATTTTTCAGCTGTGCGTCCAGTTCCGGCAGCGTCTTGTACTGCAGTTCAGACACGCGCTGCCAATCGCTCTTGCGCGTCGCCTCTTCTATTTGCAGACGGGCTTTCTCTATCGCTTCCTTGATGTGCTGGCTGCCTTGCGCAGCTGCTTTCTCGGCTTTCCAGATTTCTTCCAGATCGGCGTATTCACGACCGAGTTTTTCGATTTCTTCTTCAATCAGGGCCAGGCGTTTTTGCGACGCTTCGTCTTTCTCTTTCCTGATCGCTTCGCGTTCGATCTTCAGTTGAATGACGCGTCTATCCAGCCGGTCCATTACTTCCGGCTTGGAATCGATCTCGATCTTGATCTTGGCCGCCGCTTCATCGATCAAATCGATAGCTTTGTCAGGCAGGAAGCGGTCGGTAATGTAGCGATGCGACAGTTCTGCGGCTGCGACAATCGCCGGATCGGTGATGTCGACGCCATGATGGACTTCGTATTTTTCCTGCAGGCCGCGCAGGATGGCGATGGTCGCTTCCACCGTCGGTTCATCGACGATCACTTTTTGAAAGCGGCGTTCCAGCGCAGCATCTTTCTCGATGTATTTGCGATACTCGTCCAGCGTGGTGGCACCGACGCAGTGCAGTTCACCGCGCGCCAATGCCGGCTTGAGCATATTGCCTGCGTCCATTGCGCCTTCGGCCTTGCCGGCGCCGACCAGCGTGTGCATCTCGTCGATGAAGACGATGGTTTGGCCTTCGTCCTCCGCGAGCTCGGTCAATACCGCCTTCAGGCGCTCTTCAAACTCGCCGCGATATTTGGCGCCAGCCAGCAGCGATGCCATGTCGAGCGACAGCACACGTTTTCCCTTGAGGCTTTCAGGCACTTCGCCGTTAACGATGCGTTGCGCCAAACCTTCAACGATGGCGGTTTTACCCACGCCTGGCTCACCGATCAATACCGGATTGTTTTTGGAGCGACGTTGCAGAATCTGGATGGTGCGGCGGATTTCATCATCGCGGCCGATGACCGGATCAAGCTTGCCGATGCGTGCACGCTCGGTCAGATCCATCGTGTATTTTTTGAGCGCTTCGCGCTGGCCTTCGCCTTCGGCCGAATCGACTTTCGAGCTGCCGCGCACCGCCTTGATCGCAGCTTGCAGCGCCTTGCGCGTCAAACCGTTCTCGCGCGCGATCTTGCCGGCTTCGGACTTGTCCTCGGTCAGTGCCAGCAAGAGCATTTCCGTGGCGATGAACTCGTCGCCGTGCATCTGCGATTCTTTGTCCGCCAGATTCAGGAGCGAGGTCAGATCGCGGCCGACCTGCACCTGGCCGCCAGTGCCTGAGACTTTGGGCAGGCGCTCCAGCGCGCTTTTCAGCGCTGTCACCATGCCGTTGATGTTGGCCCCCGCGCGTTGCAGCAGCGAGCGCGTGCTGCTGTCGTCCTGACTCAGCAGTGCGACAAGTACGTGGACTGGTTCTATGTATTGGTTATCGTTGCCGACTGCATGACTCTGGGCATCAGCGAGGGCTTCTTGCAACTTGGTGGTCAATTTATCGAGACGCATTGCATTTCTCCTTCGGTAAATCATTGATGCAGAGAGAAATTGGGTCAACACGACCCTTTTTCAAGTATGGCATTGCGCCATATGCAGCGAGTGTGACGGAAATCTCAGACGCCTGGTTTGCGCTGAATCAAATTCAGGTAAATGCCTTGTAGGTGGCAAAGCCTGCAATACAGAACAGAATCGAGCCTAGCAGATGCAACATCGTGTGCCCCAGCGCCCAAAGATAGTCGCCGCGTTGCAGCAAGAGAACGGCTTCGGCAGAAAAGGTGGAAAAGGTCGTCAGCCCACCGAGAATGCCGGTAACCGCAAACAGCCGCCATTCCGGCGGCACGCCTGGATGACCGGTGAAGAAAGCGACGGCAATCCCGACCAGGTAACCGCCGCCCAGATTGGCCATCAGCGTTCCCAATGGGATATTGGCATTCAGCGGATTGAACCAAACACTCAATCCCCAGCGCAACCATGCGCCAAGTGCCGCGCCGAAGCCGACGGCCAGCCAGCTCACAGCGGGCCTTCCCCATGCCATTTCGTCAGCGCCGTGTCGTCGCTTTCCCGCGCGTCCACCCAGCGCGCACCGTCCGGCGTTTGCTCTTTTTTCCAGAATGGTGCTTCTGTTTTCAGGTAATCGATGATGAACTCGCAGGCGGAAAACGCTTCGCCACGATGTGCCGACGTCACGGCAACCAGTACGATCTGTTCCAGCGGCAGCAAAGGGCCGATGCGATGAATCACCAAAGCGTCAAAAATCGGCCAGCGTGACTTGGCTTGCTCAACGATATTCTGCAATGCTTTTTCCGTCATGCCGGGATAATGCTCCAGCTCCATCTCGGCCACGCTGGCACCATCGTTCATGTCGCGCACAGTGCCGATGAAAGTAACGACAGCCCCGACCTGCGGGCTGTTCGCACGCAAGTCCGCCACTTCCTTGCTGACATCGAAATCTTCGGTTTGTACGCGTATCGCCATGCTGATTTACTCCGTATTGCTCAATTGCTTATTGCTTGCTGCAATAAGCTGCCGCATTCAACCGCCGGTGACAGGCGGGAAGAAAGCCACTTCGCCGCCATCCGCTATCGGCGTCTCTGCATTGGTCATTTCCTGATCATAGGCCATCCGCAATGAACGGCCATCTGCCAGTGCTTCGGCCCATAGACCGCCGCGCTGCTGCAAAAATACGCGCACATCGCCAACTGTAGTCACGCTCTCCGGCACCGTAATCGACTCTTGCGTCACACCCAGCGTTTCACGCACGCTGGCAAAAAATCTGAGTTGAATTTTCATATTGCTTTACTCGTAATGGATCAATGCATCAAATCGCTGAATGAAATAAAGCGCACGATATCGCCTTGCGCAATCGCTCTGCCCGGCGGATTGTCGATCAGGCCATCGCCCCACACGGTGGAAGTCAGCACGCCGGAACTCTGGTTGGCGAACAGATCAAGGCCGCCTTCCATATTGATTTTCGCACGCAAAAATTCGTTGCGTCGATCGCCTTTCGGCAAGTTGAAATCGGCCCGCATTGCATATGCCCGCGGCGCCACATCCTGCACGCCTTGCAACCGGAGAATAAACGGACGCACAAACAGCAGGAAGGTGACAAAACTCGAAACCGGGTTGCCGGGCAAACCGAGGAAGAATGCCGTGTCGTTTTCCTTGCCGGATTTTTCTGCGCGATCGACTTCGCCAAACGCCAGCGGCTTGCCCGGCTTGACGGCGATCTGCCACATGTTCAAATGCCCTTCGGCTTCCACTGCCGGCTTGATGTGATCTTCTTCGCCCACCGACACACCGCCGGACGTGATGATCAAATCATGCTCCGCTGCCGCACGGCGCAAGGTATCGCGCGTCGCTGCCAGCGTATCCGGCACAATGCCGTAATCGGTAATATCGCAGCCCAGATTTTCCAGCAGGCCGCGCAGGGTGAATTTATTGGAGTTGTAAATCGCTCCCGGCTTGAGTGCATCGCCCGGCATCGCCAGTTCGTCACCGGTAAAAAAGACGGCGACGCGCAACTTGCGCACCACCGGCAATGTCGCCAAACCTACCGACGCGGCAAGTCCGATTTCCTGTGCGCGCAAGCGCTGGCCTGCATGCAGAATCACGCTGCCGGCCTGGATATCTTCACCGGCGCGCCGTATCCATTCGCCGGATTGCGGCGCGTGCTTGACGGTCACCAGATCGTCAGCGCCCTCTTTCGATGCGACACACACTTCCTGCATCACGACTGCATCTGCGCCTTGCGGAATCATCGCACCGGTAAAAATACGTGCGGCACAACCGGCTTCCAGAGGCTGACCGACATGTCCTGCCGGTATGCGCTGGCTGACGCGCAGCACGGCCGCGCCGCTGGCGCAGTCGGCAGCACGCACCGCATAACCATCCATTGATGTGTTGTCTACCGGCGGCACATCCAGTTGCGAGCTTTGTGCAATAGCGAGAATGCGACCGTTCGCTTCCAGCGTCGGCAGGTTTTCCGTTTCCGTCATTTGTCTTGCGGAAGACAACAGGAAGGCCAGTGCTTCAGCAACGCTCAACAGCGGTTTGGGTTCAGTCATGCTCGGCTCGATAATCTGATAATAAAACGATTGTAAATGCAGGTGTATTCAGCTGCAGAAAACATCCTGATTTTACAAACCGGTATGCGCGGTGATGAACGCTTTCATCTTGTCGATATCATTCGTCATCACTTCAAAACGTTGCGGCAAATCCTCGATATTCTCGAAACCGGCCGGACGCTCGGCATCGCGGCCCAGGGCTTCGCGTATGGTTTCATTGAATTTGGCCGGCAAGGCGGTTTCCAGCACGATCATCGTGATGCCCGGCGTCAGGTGTTCGCGTGCGACCTTGACGCCATCCGCAGTGTGCGTGTCTATCATCAGATCGTACTTGGCGTGCAGGTCGCGTATCGTGGCCAGGCGGTCTGCATGCGTCGATTTGCCGGAAACAAAACCGAACTGCGCAATGTTCTTGAACTCGTCGCCATCGCTGCCCGGCTTGCCGGACAGGTCAAAGCCGCCGTGCGTTTCCACTTTCTGGAACAGGGCGCGCACGCGCTCGCCATCGCGACCCAGCAAATCGAACACGAAACGCTCGAAGTTCGATGCCTTGCTGATGTCCATGCTCGGACTGGTGGTGTGATAGGTTTCAGCCGATTTGCGCACGCGATACACGCCGGTGCGGAAAAACTCGTCGAGCACATCGTTCTCGTTGGTCGCAGCCACCAATTGGTGAATGGGTAAACCCATCATGCGCGCGATGTGACCGGCGCAGATATTGCCGAAATTACCCGACGGTACAGTGAACGATACTTTTTGTTCGTTGCTGGTAGTCGCACTCAGATAGCCGCGGAAGTAATAAATGACCTGTGCCACCACACGCGCCCAGTTGATCGAATTGACGGTGCCGATTTTCTGCTGCTGCTTGAATGCGTGATCGTTGGAGACGGCTTTAACCATATCCTGGCAATCGTCGAATACGCCGTCGACGGCAATATTGAAAATGTTCGGATCCTGCAGGCTGAACATCTGCGCCGTCTGGAAGGCGCTCATTTTCTTGTGCGGCGACAGCATGAAGACGCGTATGCCCTTCTTGCCGCGCATCGCGTATTCCGCCGCGCTACCGGTATCGCCGGACGTTGCACCGAAAATATTCAATTCCGCATGTTGTTTGGCCAGCGTGTACTCGAACAGATTGCCGAGCAATTGCATCGCCATGTCCTTGAAGGCCAGCGTCGGGCCATTCGACAAGGCCTGCAGCATCAGTTTGCTGCCGTCTTTTTCCTCTACCAGGCGCAAAGGCGTAATGCGTGCAGCTTCTTCGCCGTGGCGCACATTGCGATATACGTCCGCGGTATAGGTTTTGTGCACCAGCGCATGCAAATCCGCTTCCGGAATATCGGTAGCGAATTTTTTCAGCACTTCAAACGCCAGATCGGCGTAGGACAGCGTACGCCACACATCGAGTTCTGCACCCGTGACTTGCGGATATTCAGCCGGCAGATACAGTCCGCCATCGGGCGCCAAGCCACCAAGCAGGATATGGGAAAAGGACTGGGGGGCGGACGCACCGCGGGTCGAGATATATTGCATGTCGTGGTATAGGATAAATAGCAATGAAAGCAACCGCCATTATAGCTTGCACACCCTGCTCCATCCCGGTTTTGCCGACCTTTTGCCGCAAACCGCTACACCGGGAGTCGATGTTTTACCGTATTGCAAACCATACGGGCATGGCGCCATGAAAAAAGGCGCCCTATCGAGCGCCTTTTTATCCGTTCAGCTCAAATGTTCAAGCCTGATTTTAGTGACCTTGCCATGCACGGTCGGCAAGGTTTCTATCTTCCTGATCGCCGCTTCGACATTTTTCTCTTGCGTCTGATGCGTCAGGATGATGATGTCGGTTTGCGATTCGCCCAGCGCCGGCTCTTTCTGCAGCATGGCATCCACCGAAATGGTCGATTCTGCAAGGATGCTGGTGACATTCGCCAGCACACCCAGCTTGTCGGACACATGCATGCGCAGGTAATAGCTGGTCGTGACTTCGGAAATCGGCAGTATCGGCAACGCGCTCATTGCATTCGGCTGGAATGCCAGATGCGGTACGCGATGGGCCGGATCGGCATCGGCCAGACGCGCGATATCGACCAGATCGGCAATCACGGCGGAACCGGTTGGCTCGGCGCCAGCGCCCTTGCCGTAGTACAGGGTTGCTCCCACGGCATCGCCCTGCACCACCACGGCATTCATCGCGCCTTCCACATTGGCAATCAAACGCTTGACAGGAATCAGGGTTGGATGCACGCGCAATTCAATCCCTTGCGGCGTGCGTTTGGCGATACCCAGCAATTTGATCCGGTAGCCGAGTTGTTCGGCATAGCGAATGTCGATGGCTTCCAGTTTGGTAATGCCTTCGATGTGCGCCTTGTCGAACTGCACCGGAATACCGAATGCAATCGAAGCCATCAGTGTTGCCTTGTGTGCTGCATCGACGCCTTCAATATCGAAAGTCGGATCGGCTTCGGCATAACCCAGGCGTTGCGCTTCTTTCAGAACGGTGTCGAAATCCAGACCCTTGTCGCGCATTTCGGACAGGATGAAATTGGTGGTGCCGTTGATGATGCCGGCGATCCATTCGATGCGATTGGCCGTCAAGCCTTCGCGCAAGGCCTTGATGATGGGGATGCCGCCGGCAACCGCCGCCTCATACGCCACCATCACGCCCTTGTCTTGCGCCGCCTTGAAAATTTCATCGCCATGCACCGCCAGCAAAGCCTTGTTGGCAGTGACCACATGCTTGCCGTTGGCAATCGCTTTCAAGACCAGATCTTTCGCGATGCCGTAACCGCCTATCAATTCGACCACGACCTCGATATCGGGATGGTTGACCACCAGATTGCCGTCATTGACCACTTCGCAATCGGCGCTGCCGACCAATTCCTTGGCACGCGCCACATCCAGATCGGCCACCATGACGATTTCAATCTTGTGACCGGCGCGACGGGAAATTTCTTCCTGATTGCGCTTCAGGATATTGAATGTTCCTGCACCGACAGTGCCTGCACCTAACAAACCTACTTTGATGGATTTCATAATTTCTGTATAAAAGATGTCAGTTGCAATATGCGCTCACAAGCTGTGCAAACGCGGCGACTAATAAAATGACCGTTCAACCCAGCCGCTTGCGATAACCTTCGAGGAAATGCGCTATACGGCCGATCGCTATCGTCAAATCGTCGGAATTCGGCAGGAAGACTACCCTGAAATGATCAGGCGTCGGGCAATTGAAACCCGTGCCCTGCACGATCAATACGCTTTCCTCGGCCAGCAATTGATAGGCAAAATCCTGATCATCCTTGATCGGGTACATCTTCGGATCAAGGCGCGGGAACATGTACAGGGCCGACTTCGGTTTAACGCAAGTCACACCCGGAATTTCGGTCAGCAATTTGTGCGCAAGATCACGCTGACGCGTCAGGCGTCCGCCCGGGCCGACCAGATCATTGATGCTTTGGTAGCCGCCCAGTGCCGTTTGAATCGCGTACTGGCCAGGCGCATTGGCGCACAAACGCATCGAGGCCAGCATGTTCAAGCCTTCGATGTAATCCTTGGCATAACGCTTTTCACCGGAAACGATCATCCAGCCGGCGCGATAGCCGCAGGCACGGTAATTTTTCGACAGGCCGTTGAAGGTAATGAACAACACGTCATCAGCCAGTGAAGCGATCGAATCGTGTTTGGCGCCATCGTACAAAACCTTGTCGTAAATCTCGTCGGCAAATACGATCAATTGATGTTCGCGTGCGAGGTCGACGATTTGCTGCAGCAACTCCACCGGATACAAGGCACCGGTCGGATTGTTTGGATTGATGACGACGATGGCCTTGGTATTCGAATTGATTTTCTTCCTGATATCGTCGATATCCGGGAACCAGTCGGCCTGTTCATCGCACACATAGTGCACCGGCGTACCGCCTGACAGGCTGACCGCGGCAGTCCACAAAGGATAATCAGGCGAAGGTACCAGCACTTCATCGCCGGTATTGAGCAAGGCATTCATGCTCATGACGATCAATTCGGAAGCGCCGTTGCCGAGATAGATGTCGTCTATCGTCACGCCGGCAATTTTCTTTTCCTGCGAGTACTGCATGATCGCCTTGCGCGGCGCGAACAAGCCTTTGGAATCGGTATAACCAGACGCATTTGACAGGTTGCGGATCATGTCCTGCACAATCTCGTCCGGCGCATCGAAACCGAAAGTGGCCAGATTGCCGATATTCAACTTGATGATCTTGTGACCGTCTTCTTCCATCTGGCGTGCTTTTTCCAGCACGGGGCCGCGGATGTCGTAGCAAACGTCAGCCAGTTTTTTCGATTTTTGAATCGGTCGCACAGCACATATCCTTGTTATTTTTCAGAGCCTATCGGATAAGCCCTAATAGAAACGCCGGCCCTTCAAGTCATCCATGCAAGATGGACAACTCGACACCGGCGAAAAATGACGGCCGCAATGTTACACGGCGAAAGAGATCCATTTTGCCGAAAGCGACTGATTTTATCAATCGATAAAGACTGATTAAAGGCTGAAAACGTTACAATAAGCGTTCTTTATCTTCTAACTATCGGAAATACGCACCTGCGATCCCGATTCATATTCCGCCTATACCGTCATGAAGCTCCACAATACCGTCACCCAGCAATACCAGACTGTTACTGCTTACGATGAAAACGGCGTTGAAATCAATCTGCTTCCGTTCAACTACAGCCTCATCGTCCTGCCCGAGATTGCCCCTGCACCGTGGCCGGTGAATTCCTTCGATGCCCTGACAGTCGAACATTTCGAGCAGATCAACGCCATCACGCCGGATGTCGTCATTCTCGGCACCGGCACGCGCCAGCGTTTCGTGCATCCGCGCCTGACTGCGCCATTGACGGCGCGCCGCATAGGTGTCGAATGCATGGACAATCAAGCCGCCTGCCGCACCTACAACATTCTGATGGCAGAAGGCCGCAAGGTCGCGCTGGCTCTGATATTTGACGCATGAATTTCCGCTTGTCACCGCATTCGCAAGCTGGCTGAACCAAGGTCAAAAATGATTGTCTTTATCAAGGTGCTCAATCAGGATTGAGTTCGTGTGCGGGCGATGCAAATAAAACAGCATTTTCAGATTTCATTGCTTGAAGGATAAAATCTCGCCCCCATCTTTGTTTTTGGCCGCATTATGTATTTTTAAATACATGCCGGAATGACAAAGAATCGCTCGTCCATCATGCGCCATACGCATAGCGCCGACACCATCGACTAAGAGAGTGATAAAAATGGATCAAGACATCGCCGTGGCAGAGCGCCCTTCCGCACTCAATCGGAATGTGCCGGATTTTTCCGCCGCAATGACAGGCAATCAGACATTTCAACTATCTGATTACAAAGGGAAAAGAATCGTCCTGTACTTCTATCCCAAGGACAATACGCCGGGTTGCACGACGGAAGGAATTCAATTCCGCGAACTGTACTCGCAGTTTCAGGCTGCCAATGCCGAAATTTTTGGTGTCAGCCGCGACAGCATCCGTTCGCACGAAGGTTTCAAGGAAAAATTGGCATTGCCGTTTGAACTGATTTCCGATCCGGATGAAACCTTGTGCACGATGTTTGATGTCATGAAGATGAAAAATATGTATGGCAAGAAAGTGCGCGGCATCGAACGCTCTACATTTATTATTGACGAGTCGGGCAAATTGGTGAAAGAATGGCGTGGAGTGAAAGTGCCTGGACACATCGATGAAGTACTGGAGTTTGTGAAGGCTCTTACCTAGGTTTGTAGAACCCATTGAATTCAAAAGAATTTTTCGCCAAGAAAGCCGTTTGCGGATTAGGCCATGAGCCTTCCCAAACGGCTTTTTTGCTTTTGATTTGTACCTCCTCCGCTTTCGTCCTCTCCTCAACCGTTTTCAAATCCGTTCCTCCGTCCCTGCTTTTCGCCTGTGCATCATCGTTGTTTGTATGTGCAATGTTTCCAACTTTCTAGATCGAGGTCCTGATGCCCCTGCCTAAATTACCGACCAAGCCTGCTGCACTGCTGTCACCGCAAGACTATCCGAAGGCGGATAAGGACAAGATTGTCAAAGCACTGACATTGATTGAGCCGACAGCACGCCAGAGCCACACTGCGCCGGCCCCGGTCCGCGCCAAAATTGTCGACAAAACACCGGCTGAAAAGCCGCGTGCAGCCTCCGCACAAACCGTCGCACTGGCGCCAAAATCTGGCGTCCGCCGTCCGGTCGACAAATCCGGCATTAAAAAATTGTTTGTACTGGATACCAACGTGCTGATGCACGATCCGACATCGCTATTCCGCTTTGAAGAACACGACGTCTATCTGCCCATGATGACTCTGGAAGAGCTGGACGATCACAAGAAGGGCATGTCGGAAGTCGCACGCAGTGCGCGTCAGGTATCGCGTTCGCTGGATGCACTGGTCAGCGGCGTCGAGGAAAATGCCATCGATGAAGGCATCCCTTTATCGAAACTCGGCAACAAGGATGCCAAAGGCCGCCTGTTCTTCCAGACCAAATTGCAGAACGTGACGCTGCCGGAAGGCCTGCCCATGGGCAAGGCCGACAATCAGATTCTCGGCGTAGTACGCGCACTGGAAGCGCAATACCCGGGACGCCCTATCGTGCTGGTATCGAAAGATATCAATATGCGCATCAAGGCGCGCGCGATGGGCTTGCCGGCGGAAGAGTATCTGAACGATCACGTACTGGAAGATACCGACCTGCTCTATTCCGGCATCATGCAATTGCCGGACGATTTCTGGGTCAAACATGCGAAGGGCATGGAATCGTGGCAGGAAAACAAGCACGGTACCGGTTACACCTTCTATCGCCTCAGCGGCCCCGTCGTGCCGACGATGCTAGTCAATCAGTTCGTCTACATGGAACCGAAGAATGGCGAAGCATCGTTCTACGGCCAGGTGCGCCAGATCAACGGCAAGACGGCGGTTCTCCAGACCCTGCGCGATTATGCGCATATGAAGAACAGCGTATGGGGCGTGACCGCACGCAACCGCGAGCAAAACTTTGCACTGAATCTGTTGATGGATCCGGAATGCGATTTCGTCACGCTGCTCGGTCAGGCCGGCACCGGTAAAACCTTGCTGGCACTGGCAGCAGGTTTGGCGCAAGTACTGGAAACCAAGCTCTACAGCGAAATCATCGTCACCCGCGTGACGGTGCCGGTCGGTGAAGACATCGGTTTCCTGCCGGGTACGGAGGAAGAGAAGATGTCGCCGTGGATGGGCGCGTTCGACGACAACCTGGAAGTGCTGAACAAGTCCGACAACGATGCTGGCGAATGGGGCCGTGCGGCGACGCAGGACCTGATCCGTTCACGCATCAAGATCAAGTCGCTCAACTTCATGCGCGGACGCACCTTCGTCAACAAGTTCCTGATCATCGATGAAGCGCAAAACCTGACGCCGAAACAGATGAAAACACTGGTCACCCGTGCAGGTCCGGGCACCAAGATCATTTGCCTCGGCAATATCGCGCAAATCGATACGCCTTACCTGACTGAAGGTTCGAGCGGTTTGACTTATGTCGTTGATCGCTTCAAGGGTTGGGGACATAGTGGTCATGTCACGCTGGCGCGTGGTGAGCGTTCGCGTCTGGCGGATCATGCGAGCGAAGTGTTGTAAGCACACGCTGCTTCGGTGGTAACAAAAAAGCCTGCTGGATTAGCAGGCTTTTTTTATTGGTTTGTTGATTTTGGTTTGTTGATTTTGGTTTGTTGGTGTTGATACTTGTATTTCTTAGATCACGCTTGGTATGCCGGGGGCGGCCCGGCAGCCGCTCACTTTTCTTGCTTCGCCAAGAAAAGTAAGCAAAAGAAGGCGACCGCAGGAGCCGTTGCCCGCTAAAGCGGGTACCCAAGTCAAGCAATCGCCAGCCGGGAGCACAAACAAACTCGCCTACGGCTCAGACAAGTTTGTGCTCTTTATCCGTCTAACGATCACTTGACTTGGCAACGTCAGATGCGGGCAAGTCAAAAGCAACAGCTTTGCTGTTTCACGTTATGTGCGTTGCTTCTGTAAATCAGAGAGGCTATGGTTGTTATCCGCTTTGACGCAGCCGTTTGTGCGGGGCAGAAAATGGATAAAGAAGTGAACGTTGTCTGAGCCGAAGGCGAGTTCCGTTCGCTTCCCATTTTTTGCCCCGCACAGACGGGAACCCCGCAGGGGCTGCGGCTCCGCGGTCGCCTTTCTTTACTTACTTTCTTTGGCGAAGCAAAGAAAGTAAGTGGCCGCCGGGCCACACCCGGCAAACCAAGATTGATCAAAGAAAACCAAACATCAATACAACAAATTCCGGACCAAAACGACAATAAAAAAGCCGCATAAAGCGGCTTTTTTATTAAACGGAAATGATTACAAAATCATCGTCCCCAACCACCACGCAATCGCCGCCATAAAGGCAGCCGCAGGAATCGTGAATATCCACGCCCAAACGATATTGCCTGCGACACCCCAGCGCACTGCCGACATCTTCCGCGATGCACCGACACCAACGATCGCGCCAGTAATGGTATGCGTGGTCGAAACCGGCACACCCAACGCAGTTGCCAGGAATAAGGTAATCGCACCGCCGGTTTCAGCACAGAAACCACCGACCGGTTTCAGCTTGGTGATTTTCTGCCCCATCGTTTTGACGATACGCCAGCCGCCGAACAAGGTCCCCAGACTGATCGCGGTGTAGCAACTGATAATGACCCACCATGGCAGCGGATCGGCTGCGGTCGATACACCCGCCGCGATCAGCAACATCCAGATAATCCCCATGGTTTTCTGCGCATCGTTACCGCCATGACCCAGGCTGTACATTGCGGCAGAAAACAATTGCAGTCTTCTAAACCAGCGATCCACATTGCGCGGCGTCGATCTGACGAACAACCACGATACCAGCACCATCATCAAGGAACCGAACAGGAAACCGAGCAATGGCGACAGCACGATAAAGGCGATGATTTTAATCAAGCCGGAGGAAATCAATGCATCGGTACCAGCCTTGGCCACTGCTGCACCGACCAGACCACCGATCAATGCATGCGACGAGGAGGACGGCAAGCCGAAATACCAGGTCACCACATTCCAGACTATCGCACCGACCAATGCGCCAAATACAACGTAGTGATCAATCACAATGGGATCAATTGTTCCTGTGCCGATCGTCATCGCCACTTTGAGGTGAAACACACCAATCGCAATGAAGTTGAAAGCTGCTGCCATCATCACGGCGGTTTGCGGCTTCAATACACCGGTTGATACCACCGTCGCAATTGCGTTTGCCGCGTCATGAAAGCCATTCATGAAATCGAATACCAAAGCCAATATGATCAAAAAGGCCAGGACATAAAGGCTCATGTGGAGAGTTTGCATGGATATTTATTCTTTGTTCTATCTGCGTATGTCGCTGACAAATACACCAGCAACCGAGAAACTTACAAGACATCCTTGCGCGTCATTTATAAAACAACGGCAAGGCACGCCAACGTTACGCTCAATGAATCAAGCGTTCTCGACGATGATGCCTTCGATGATATTGGCGACGTCTTCACAACGATCAGTGACGGTTTCCAGCAATTCATAGATCGCTTTGAGCTTGATCAGATTGCGCACATCCGGTTCTTCGCGGAACAGTTTGGACATCGCAGCGCGCATCACGTGATCGGCGTCCGACTCCAGGCGATCGATTTCTTCACAGATGGCCAGAATTTCGCGCGAGTTATCCATGTTGTGCAACAAGCCAACCGCAGCCTTGACCTTTTCGGTGCAGGCCAGGCACAGTTCGGCCAAACGCTTGGCTTCCGGCGTGATGGCTTTGATGTCATACAAGGAGATTGTTTGCGCCGCATCTTCGAGCAGATCGAGGATGTCGTCCATCCGTGTAATCAACTGATGGATATCGTCGCGATCGAGAGGGGTAATGAAGGTTTTATGCAGCGCATCCAGTGTCGCATGCGTTACCTTGTCGGCCTGCTTTTCGATACCTTCAATCGCATGCACGCGGATTTCCAGATCGTCGAAATTGGTCATCAACGCGACCATCTCCTTGGCACCCTTGACGCAAAATTCTGCATGCTCGTTGAAGAGATCGAAAAATTTGCCTTCTTTCGGCAGGAGTCGTCCAAACATAATTGCTCTCTTTGAATATTAAAATATTGAAATGCGACGATGTTCGCTCAAGGCCTTGCCGGCCGGGCGAAATGAAATGATTACAGTTGAGGTCATATCGGTCATATTGAATTAGTCGCCCTGATACAAGGCAGCCGAACCGGTATAGTTTTCAAACTTCGTGTATTGACCCAGGAAGGTCAGGCGCACGCTGCCGATAGGACCGTTACGCTGTTTGCCGATAATGATTTCCGCCGTGCCTTTGTCAGGCGAATCCGGGTTGTAAACCTCGTCGCGATAGATGAACAGAATCACGTCGGCATCCTGCTCGATCGCGCCGGATTCGCGCAAATCTGACATCACCGGACGCTTGTTCGGACGCTGTTCCAGCGAGCGGTTCAACTGTGACAGTGCAATCACCGGACAATTGAGCTCCTTCGCCAAACCTTTCAGGTTACGCGAAATTTCTGAGATTTCCGTTGCCCGGTTTTCACCGGAAGAGTTGGCAGACATCAGTTGCAGGTAATCGATGATGATCAAGCCGAGCTTGCCGCACTGACGCGACAGGCGCCGCGAGCGGGCGCGCAATTCGATCGAATTCAATGCCGGCGTTTCATCGATGTACAACTGCGCATCGTTCATCTTTTGAATCGCATGCGTCAGACGCGGCCAGTCTTCATCGGCCAATTTACCCGTACGCAAGCGATGCTGATCCAGTCGTCCGACCGAGCCCAGCATACGCATTGCCAATTGTGTACCGCCCATCTCCATCGAGAAGACTGCAACCGGCAAGCCGCTTTCGATTGCGACGGTTTCACCAATATTGATCGAGAATGCGGTTTTACCCATCGAAGGACGACCGGCGACGATGATCAGGTCGCCCGGCTGCAGGCCGGACGTCATGCGGTCCAGATCGGCAAAGCCTGTCGGTACACCGGTGATATCGCTGGTGCTGTCGCGGTTGTACAGTTCGTCGATACGCTCAACGACTTGCGTCAACAGCGGTTGAATTTCCTGGAAACCCTGGGCGCCACGCGACCCCTCTTCCGCAATCGCAAAGATCTTGGACTCGGCCTCATCCAGCATCTGCTTGACTTCCTTGCCTTGCGGATTGAAAGCCTGGCCGGAAATTTCATCCGAGACGGTGATCAGCTTGCGCAGAATGCCACGGTCGCGCACGATTTCAGCATAGCGGCGAATATTGGCGGCAGACGGCGTGTTTTGCGCCAGTGCATTCAGATAGGAGACGCCGCCTACTTCTTCTGCCTTGCCGCTATTGGTCAAGGCCTCGAATACCGTAATCACGTCGGCGGGGCGGGAACCATTGATCAGTCTGACGATGTGCTGAAAAATGATGCGGTGATCGTAACGGTAAAAATCGTCCTGATGGACGAAGTCTGCAATACGGTCCCATGCCGCATTGTCCAGCAACAAGCCGCCGAGGACGGATTGCTCGGCTTCTATCGAATGCGGGGGAACGCGAAGGGAATCTACTTGCGGATCGGCACGGTTGTTCATGGCGCGAATTATACCTGCTAGAGGTGTGCGCTTTCAGAAAATGGGCAATAAAAAAGCCGGGAAAACCCGGCTTTTTCTAGGCAACGAGTGCCAGACATGCTTTAAATAAACTTAAGCGTGTTCGCCAACGATGGTGATCGTGACTTCAATGACAACGTCAGTGTGCAATGCAACAGCAACGGTGTGGTCGCCGGTTACTTTCAACGGGCCGGTTGGCATGCGAACTTGTGCTTTTTCAACAGCAAAACCTTGCTTGGTCAACGCTACGGCGATATCGGCGTTGGTAACGGAACCGAACAAACGGCCATCCACACCCGATTTTTGCGAAATTTGAACGGTTTGGCCGGTCAGTTTTTCACCTTGCGCTTGCGATGCAGCCAGTTTTTCCGCTGCGATTTTTTCCAGTTCTGCGCGCTTGACTTCAAATTCAGCAACGGCAGCGGTCGTCGCACGACGAGCTTTACGTTGTGGAATCAGGAAGTTACGTGCGTAACCGTCTTTTACTTTAACGATTTCACCAAGATTGCCGAGATTAACGACTTTTTCTAACAGAATGACTTGCATGTTTTTCTCCTATTTCAGTCGTTAATTATGCGTTGTGCAGATCGGTGTACGGCAACAGCGCGAGGAAACGTGCGCGCTTGATTGCTGTATCGACTTGACGTTGATAAATCGCTTTGGTGCCGGTCAGACGTGCTGGCATGATTTTGCCGTTTTCCTGAACGAAGTCTTTCAGTGTGTCCACGTCTTTGTAGTCAACTTGTTCTACGTGTGCAGCGGTGAAGCGGCAGAATTTTTTACGCTTGAACAAAGGATTTTGTTGTTTGCGTTTTTCTTTCATTTTGCTTTTGTCGAATTTTTTACCGAATGCCATTTTGGGCTCCTGTATCTAAATGTGGGTCTCGAAATCTGTGAGATGGAAAACAAGGCTTTTGCTGTTACGGCTCTTGCGTGCCAGGAAACCTGTGAACTGAAATGTTCCGCCTAACTCGGCTTGATTGAATCTGCCTGAAATTTCTCCCGCGGCAATCGCGGCAATCTCAAACTCGATCAATCGTGGAACACCTGCTTCGATTTGTTGCGAACTGTGCAGCAAAACTGCTGACACTATCGGGACGCCTGCCGGGGTATAGCGCAGTATTTCACGCTCGGCGATGGTGGCTACAAACTGAAGCTGATTCACTCTCCTGATACGTCGTTGCAGTAATTAGGCAGCAGGTGCCTCGGTGCGATGGCTCTTGGCAGCATCTTCCTTCTGCACAGCCTTCATCATTGGCGATGGCGCGGTTTCAGCCTTCTTCATTTTCACGGTCAGATGACGCAGAACGGCATCGTTGAATTTGAAGCCGGTTTCGATTTCTGTCAGCGTTTCGCCGTCACATTCGATGTTCAGGCAGACGTAATGGGCTTTAGCCAGTTTCTGGATCAGGTACGCCATTTGACGGCGGCCCCAGTCTTCCACGCGATGAACAACACCACCGCGTGCGGTGACGATGCCTTTGTAGCGTTCGATCATTGCAGGCACTTGCTCGCTTTGATCCGGATGGACGATAAATACGATTTCATAATGACGCATGTAAGCTCCTTTTGGACGGATTGAAGATTGCCCACCCCGGCGTCAAGACGAGTGTGGGAAGAGGAAAACCGGTAATCATACGCGCAGAGGGCAGAAAACTCAACGCTTTCAGGTATTTATCGCAATTTTCCACGCTGACCTTGTAGATAAATCGGCAAATGGCTTGCGTTTAAGCATGCACTGTATAAAAATACAGACTGTTTATATAAACAGCTCACAGCAAGGCATCACTCACGCAAGGCGCATGCAATGATCAAACTGACAGCCCGCCAGGAACAAATCCTGAACCTGATTCGCGACGCCATAGAAAACACCGGCTTTCCACCCACACGCGCAGAAATCGCCACCGAACTCGGCTTTCGTTCTGCCAACGCTGCAGAAGAACATTTGCAGGCCCTGGCACGCAAAGGCGCAATTGAAATTTCGCCCGGCACTTCGCGCGGCATACGTCTGCGCGACATGGGCGGCACAAGATCGGACAGAAGCGGCTCGCAACTATCGCTGCCGCATCCCGCACTGATGCAATTGAGCCTGCCCCTGGTCGGACGCGTGGCGGCCGGTTCGCCGATTCTGGCGCAGGAGCATATCGAAGCCACGTATAACGTCGACAAATCGCTGTTTTCCGCCAAACCCGACTTTCTGCTGAAAGTACGCGGCATGTCGATGCGCGACGCCGGCATTCTGGATGGTGATTTGCTGGCGGTGAAAAAAATCGACAGCGCCAAGAACGGTCAGATCGTGGTGGCACGTCTGGGCGATGACGTCACCGTCAAGCGTTACAAGAAGACTGGCTCTTTGATTGAACTATTACCGGAAAATCCTGACTTCCAAGCTATCCGCGTCGATCTTGAGCACGATGATTTTGCGCTGGAAGGCCTGGCCGTCGGCTTGATGCGCACCTGGAATTGAACAGCGGGACAGTTCCTTACTTCAATTCTTATTTGGCGTTCTTCTGCTTCGCCAAAATTTGCCTGGCAATCCCGCGCAAAATATTGACCTCCTCCGTTTCGAGCTGCGTACGGGAAAACAGGCGTTTCAGGCGCGGCATCAGCTTCTTCGGATTGTCGGCATCGAGAAAATCTATCGCCACCAAGGCCTGTTCGAGGTGCGCGTACATGCCCTCGATTTGCGCCATACCCGCTGCTTCTCCCTGAAAACCAATATTGCTGGCTGCCGACGGCGCATCGACTATGGCCGCCATGCGCGCCTCATACGCCAGCACTTGCACCGCCTGCGCGAGATTCAGCGATGAATAATCCGGGTTGGCCGGAATGTTGATCAGCACATTGCACTTTTCCACAATCTCGTTCGGCAAGCCGAAACGTTCATTGCCGAATATCACGGCCGCCTGCAAGCCAGTCTCGTCGGCCAGACGCGTCGCCAGTTCTCGTGGCGTAATGACAGGTGGCGAAAATTCGCGCAAGCGTGCAGTCACCGCTGCGGCATAGTTGCAATCCGCCAGCGCCTCTTCAATCGAGCCGACTATCCGTGCCGACGACAGAATATCCTGTGCCCCGCTGGCAAAAGCAATTGCTTCTTCCTGCATCGCTGCATCGGGAAAGCGCGGATTGACCAGTACCAGTTCGGAAAAACCCATGTTTTTAACGGCGCGCGCTGCCGCACCGATATTGCCTGGACGGCTGGTTTCGACCAGCACAAAGCGCAGGCGATTGAAAAGAGACATGTCGGTTTGTGGCAGGTTCATTTAAAATAGCGACATTGCGCGGTAGGAATCATGTCGAAATGGCAGCTCCATACCGCATCGCTCATTAATTTCAATTTAGGTGGATAGCTCTCGCTCACGCGACAGCGTCGCCATTTTAACGGAATCTCTATGCATCCCATGCTTAATACGGCGATCAAGGCTGCTCGCCGTGGCGCTGCCATCATCAATCGCGCATCCTTCGATCTCGATCGCGTTAAAGTCACGGAAAAAAATCCGAATGATTTTGTCACCGAAGTCGATCAGGCTGCCGAACAGGCGATCATCGAGGTTCTGAAAACCGCTTATCCGGATCACGCCATTCTGGCCGAAGAATCCGGCGCGTCCGCCAATCTGCACGATGATAACGACAATGTCTGGATCATCGATCCGCTCGACGGCACCACCAACTTCATTCACGGCTTTCCGCAATACTGCGTCTCGATCGCCTTGCAGCAACGCGGCCAGATCACGCAAGCCGTCGTCTACGACCCGACTCGCAACGATTTGTTTACCGCCACCAAAGGTGCCGGCGCCTATTTAAACGAGAAACGCATACGCGTCACCAAACGCGACAAGATCGCCGATGCATTGATCAGCACCGGCTTCCCGTGCCGCGCCACCGACAACATCGATGAATATCAGAAAATGTTCAAGATCATGACGCAAAACTGCGCCGGCCTGCGCAGCCCGGGTTCCGCTGCACTCGACCTGGCTTATGTTGCTTGCGGACGAATCGACGGTTTCTTTCAAAAAGGTTTGCTGCCATGGGATATGGCAGCCGGCTCGCTGCTGATCACCGAATCCGGCGGCATCATGGGCACCTTTGAAGGTGAGTCCGACTACCTGTACAAGGGTGATGTACTGGCCGGCACACCGAAAGTATTCGCACAAATGGTGTCACTGCTGAGCCCGTTCGCAAAATAATCGAGCCATCCCGCTAGCCGGCAACTATTCCCCGGCTAGCAGCCCGCTGCTGTTATACTCGCCCCACGCGGCATATCTCCAGTCACCTTGCCGCTGTCTCTTGACGTCACCCCCAATCCGTTTGCCTGCGACTGGCGCCCTCTGCGGCGACAGGCCGATAATTTTCTATTGAGTTTTCATGTCCTTTACTGACCTCGGCCTCGCCGATGGAATTGTGCGCGCCGTCACCGAACACGGTTACACCATCCCTACCCCGATTCAAGCACAGGCGATCCCGGCCGTACTGGCCGGCGGCGATCTGCTGGCCGGTGCACAAACCGGCACTGGAAAAACTGCCGGTTTTACCCTGCCGATTTTGCACCGTCTTGCCACCAGCGGCACACCGCATGCATCGGCTTCCGCACAACGCCCTATCCGCGCCCTGGTGTTGACACCTACCCGCGAACTGGCGGCACAAGTTGAAGAAAGCGTGCGCACTTACAGCAAGTATTTGAATCTGAACTCCGCTGTTATCTTCGGTGGCGTCGGCATCAATCCGCAAATCAAGTTGCTGAAGCACGGCGTCGATATTCTGGTCGCCACGCCCGGCCGTTTGCTGGACCATATGCAGCAAGGCACCGTCAACCTGAGCAAGGTGGAAATCCTGGTTCTCGACGAAGCCGACCGCATGCTCGACATGGGTTTTATCAAGGACATTCGTCGCGTACTCGCCGTACTGCCGAAGAATCGCCAGAATCTGTTGTTCTCGGCCACCTTCTCCAATGAGATCAAGGCACTGGCCGATGGCTTGCTGAATTCGCCTGCCATGATTGAAGTTGCACGTCGCAATTCCACCGTTGAAGTCATCGAACAGAAAATCCATCCTGTGGATCGCGACAAAAAACATCCTATGCTCGCGCATCTGATCAAGACCAATAACTGGTCGCAAGTGCTGGTCTTCACTCGCACCAAGCACGGCGCCAACAAACTGGTCGAACAACTGGAAAAAGACGGCATCAGCGGCATGGCAATCCACGGCAACAAGAGTCAGTCCGCACGCACGCGTGCGCTGAGCGAATTCAAGGATGGCAGCCTGCAGGTATTGGTCGCCACCGATATCGCCGCCCGCGGTATCGACATCGATCAACTGCCGCACGTCGTCAACTACGACTTACCGAATGTGCCGGAAGATTACGTGCATCGCATCGGTCGTACCGGCCGCGCCGGTGCCACCGGTGAAGCAGTATCGCTGGTATGCGTCGATGAACTGGACATGCTGAAAGACATCGAAAAACTGATCAAGCGCAAATTGCCGTCGGAAGTGATCGTCGGTTTTGAACCGGATCTGAATGCCAAACCACAACCGATCCAGCGCCGCAGCAACGACGCACCGGGCCGCAGACCGCAACAAGGACGTGGCAATGCACCGGCCAAATCCGCCAAGGCACCTGGCGCCAAGCCAAGCGGCCCCAATGGTCAGGCGCGCAGCTTCGGCGGCAATGCCAATGCACGTCCGGCTGCGCCGCACCGCTCGGGCGGCCGCGGCCGATAAACTGCAGCGGCTGCGTCTCCATGGCGCAGCCGCTGCAGGATAGGCATGCAAGGTTTTACATCGCAGCACCCAACAAAATCGATCTCGTCGAATACAATGGCATCTTTGTTTTTGCCTGGCATATTTCAAGCTATACCGGCTGAAATACCCAGGCAAAATCACTGAAAGAAACTTTGGAATCCACTATGTCGTCGGCAAGCACAAACGCAAGTCCTCCCTCAGCGAACGAAAAGCATACTCCGATGATGCAGCAATACCTGCGCATCAAGGCGGAGCATCCGGAAACGCTACTGTTTTACCGGATGGGCGATTTCTATGAAGTGTTTTTCGAGGATGCGGAAAAGGCTTCACGCCTGCTCGGCATCACGCTGACGCAACGCGGCTCCTCGAACGGCAATCCGATCAAGATGGCCGGCGTGCCTTTTCACGCCGTCGATCAATACCTGTCCAAACTGGTCAAGCTGGGCGAATCGATTGCGCTATGCGAACAGATAGGCGATCCGGCTACCAGCAAGGGGCCGGTGGAACGCAAGGTCTTGCGCGTGATTACACCGGGCACATTGAGCGATTCCGATCTGCTGCCGGAAAAATCCGAACAGCCGCTGCTCGCGCTGTACAGCACGACGCAGCGCAAGACGATCACCATCGGTCTGGCCTGGTTATCGATGGCGAGCGGTGCATTGAAGCTGATGGAATTTACCACCGACATTCAGAATGCCGCTACGCGTCTGAAGCATGAACTGGAACGCATTGCACCGGCCGAGGTTCTATTGCCGGGCAGCATAGACGGCCCGGATTCCGATTATGCGTTGGCAAAAAATACGACCGTACCGGACTGGCATTTCGATATAGCACACGGCAGCAAGGCCTTGCATGAACAACTCAAGGTGTCCACCCTCACCGGCTTCGGTGCGGAGCACCTGAGTGCCGCCATTGGCGCTGCCGGTGCCTTGCTGCGTTATGCGCAAGCCACGCAGGGCAAAGGCCTGCAACATGTCCGCGCGCTCACGGTGGAAACCGAAAACGAATTCATCGGCCTCGATGCCGCCACCCGCCGCAATCTGGAGTTGACCGAAACCATACGTGGCCAAGACAACAATTCCGCGACGCTGTTTTCGCTGCTGGATCACTGCCGCACGGCGATGGGTTCGCGCCTGCTGCGGCACTGGCTGCATCATGCGCGACGCGATCAGGCAGTAGCTCGTGCGCGCCATGCCGCGATCAATGCCCTGATGCGCACCGATGCCTGCACCGGCCTTGCCTCCACGCTGGCATCGGTACCGGATGTCGAACGCATTGCCACTCGCATCGCGCTGCAATCGGCGCGTCCGCGCGATCTGGCCGGCATGCGCGGCGGCTTGCAGCAACTGCCCTCATTGCGCGCCTACGTTTCCATGTGCAATCAGGATGCCGATGCACCACTGCTGAAAACCATACACGATGCGCTCGCCACGCCGAGCGAATGCCTGGATCTTGTGGAACGCGCGATTGCGCTGGAGCCGGCAGCCATGGTGCGCGACGGCGGCGTGATTGCGCGCGGTTTCGATGCAGAACTGGATGAGTTGCGTGGGCTGTCGGAAAACGCCGGGCAATTCCTGGTCGATCTGGAAACGCGCGAACGTACGCGTACCGGCATCAATAATCTGCGCGTCGAATACAACAAGGTGCACGGTTTCTATATCGAGGTCACACACGGCCAGACCGACAAGGTGCCGGACGATTATCGCCGTCGCCAGACATTGAAAAATGCCGAACGCTACATCACGCCGGAATTGAAAGCCTTTGAAGACAAGGCCCTGTCGGCGCAGGAGCGTGCGCTGGCGCGGGAAAAATATCTGTACGATCAGGTGCTGCAGCAGATGGCGCAACATATCGGCACACTGCAAAACATTGCCCATGCGCTGGCACAGCTCGATACGCTGGTCGCACTTGCCGAACACGCATTGCGACACAACTGGTGCGCACCGCAATTGATTGCCGAACCGACGATTGCAATAGAACAGGGGCGCCATCCGGTGGTCGAGAACCACATCGAGCGCTTTATCGCCAACGACTGCCTGCTCAACAATGAGTCACGTCTGCTATTGATCACCGGTCCCAATATGGGTGGTAAATCGACCTATATGCGGCAGGTCGCGCTCATCACCCTGCTGGCCTATGTCGGCAGTTTTGTGCCGGCCACCAGCGCCACCATAGGCCCGATCGATCGCATCTTCACACGCATAGGTGCAGCCGACGATCTGGCTGGCGGCCGCTCGACCTTCATGGTCGAGATGACGGAATCGGCGGCCATCCTCAACGGCGCGACGGAAAACTCACTGGTGTTAATGGATGAAGTCGGGCGTGGCACTTCCACCTTTGACGGTCTGGCGCTGGCCTGGGCCATCGCCAGGCATTTGATCGACAGCACCAGAAGCTTTACCTTGTTCGCCACCCATTATTTTGAACTGACGCAGTTGCCGGAGGTCCATCCTTCTGCAGCCAACGTGCATTTGTCGGCAGTGGAACACAAGGACAGCATCGTGTTTCTGCACGCCGTACAGGCCGGTCCTGCATCGCAAAGTTATGGCCTGCAGGTTGCGCAACTGGCAGGCGTACCGCAAGCAGTGATCCGGGCCGCACGCAAACATCTGGCCACGCTGGAAGCGAATTCGATGCAGGCTACGCCGCAGTTCGATCTGTTTGCCGACCCCGATCACCTGCTCCCGACCTCCGATGTGGAAACTGCAATGGAGCAGCCATCCGCGCTGGACGAAGCGCTGGCGGACATCAATCCGGACGCGCTATCGCCGCGCGACGCGCTGGATGCACTTTACAGACTCAAGGAGCTGAGCAATCAGCACAGGGAAAAATGAAAGCATTCGTTTTCCGTTGCGTAACATGCCTCGTGTTGCTGCAAGCGCCATGGGCGCATGGCACGCCGGCAAGTCCGTTCAGCTTCGGTGTCATTGCAAAACAGCTCAAGGCAGCGAACGGCGAAGCCACGGTACGCAATGCGATTGCCGAAAGCGATGCCGACAATCTGGCATTCGTCGTCGCCAACGGCATCAAGGCAGTCGATGAGCCATGCACCGATACCGTATACAAGAATCGCCGCACCTTGCTGAATAGCGCAAAGAACGGCTTGGTCGTTTCCATCACCGCCAGCGATTGGGCGCAATGCGTCAACGCGAAGAATCGTTCCATTGCGACCGACCGCATCAGCCGTTTGCGCGATCTGTTCTTCGCAGATGAATTTTCTCTGGGTGACAGCAAGATTCCCCTGATTCGTCAATCGTCGATGCCGCAATTCCGCATGTATGCAGAGAATATGCGCTGGCGCATCAATGACGTGATGTTTGCGACCATTAACCTTCCATCCAACAATAATAATTATTTGAATGCAGCTGGCCGCAACAGTGAATTTGAAGACCGGCAGATTGCCAATACAGATTGGCTGAAACGGCTTTTCCTGACGGCAAAAATCGGCAAGCTGGATGGCATCGTGCTGTTTTGCGATGGCAATCCGTTTGTGCCGGCAGAACACACATCGTTTTTCTCGTCGGACAACAAACGTGAGGGTTATGCCAATATCCGGCGTCAAATCATGGCGTTTGCCGCAAAATTTCCAGGCCGCATTCTGATCGTTCACAGCGATCAGAATGCGCATCAGGTATCTGCCCCCAGAAACATCGACTGGCACGGCAATATAGGCACCTTCCGCGCCGACACGCCATGGCGCAAAATTTCGGTCGACTCCGCACTGCCGCAACTATTCACCGCCATCAACCCTGCATTGTCGGTGCAGACTGTGCATCGATAGGAGCGGCAAGAAATTCGCATGTTCCTGAAATACCGGCAATAAAAAAGGATGCGTTAAACGCATCCTTTTTTATTGCCGGTCGCTGTGCCTGCACAGCGACCCCGTACAGCCAGTTATCAATGTACCGGATGCGTGCGGAAATGATCGCCCTCTTCGCCTTCATCATCGTCAGATCCATGATGATGGCCATGCGCACCGTGTACATGACCATGTGCGATTTCTTCTTCCGTCGCTGCGCGTACGTCGGTCACTTTCAATGCAAAGCGCAAGGCCATGCCGGCCAGTGGATGATTACCATCCAGCACCACTTTATCATCGGCGATATCGGTGACGGTGAAAATCAGCGGCTGCTCATCTTCATCTTCGGTTTCCGGCGAACCTTCAAACTGCATGCCTACTTCCAGCGGTGTCGGAAGACGACCGCGTGGCTCGATCTTGACCAGGTCGGGATCGTAATCGCCGAAGGCATCATGCGGCTCGACCTGAATGGTGTCTTCAAAACCGACTTCCTTGCCGTCCAGCGCTTCTTCAATCTTTGGCAGCGTGTTTTCATAGCCGCCATGCAGATAGACCATGGGGTCACGGCTTTCTTCAATCAAATCGCCTTGAGCGTCCGACAATTTGTAATCCACGGTCACGACCGTATCTTTGGCAATCTTCATGATGATCCTTTCATTTTATGTAGCCGCCATTATACCCGCCGGAATATTCCATGAATACGCCGCATTCACTCTGTACAGACTAGTCGACAATATATAATGACGCCATGAAAAAACTGACTCTTTTAGGCGGCATCACCGCCGCAGAATTTTTGCGCGATTATTGGCACAAGAAACCCTTGCTGATTCGCCAGGCCATTCCTGCCTTTCAAGCCTTGCTGTCACGCGAAGAACTGTTTGATCTGATCAAGAGCGATGAAGTGGAATCGCGCCTGATTACACAGCATAAAAATCAATGGAAGATGGACAGTGGCCCTTTTGAGCAAGTTCCGCCACTCAAGCAGAAAAACTGGACCTTGCTGGTGCAAGGCGTCAATCTGCACGACGATGCAGTGGATGCATTGATGCGGCAGTTTGATTTTGTGCCGGATGCACGTCTCGACGATCTGATGATCAGCTATGCGACCGAAACCGGCGGCGTCGGTGCACACTTCGATTCCTACGACGTCTTTCTATTGCAGGCGCACGGCCATAGACGCTGGCGCATCAGCGCGCAAACCGATCTGACATTGGTCGATGGGATGCCGTTGAAGATCCTGAAGAATTTTCAAGCCGAGCAGGAATTCATCCTCGCACCCGGCGATATGCTCTACCTGCCGCCGCAGTACGCGCATGAAGGCGTCGCCATGGATGAGTGCATGACCTACTCGATAGGCTTCCGCGCACCGTCCTATCAGGAATTGGGTGAAGCATTCCTGGAGTCGATGATCGACTCGATCGATTTGCCCGGACGTTATGCCGACCCTGAGTTGAAAGTACCCAAGCAGCGGGCGGAAATCAGCCGCGCGATGCTGACACGCGTTACGTCTGAACTGAACAAAGTGAGTTTCACGCCGGAGGATATTGCGCTTTTTCTGGGCGAGCATTTATCCGAACCCAAGGCGCACATCTATTTCGATGCGCCTGAACCGATATTGACAGCCGCCCGCTTTGCACAAAAAGCCAAGAAAAATGGCGTCCGGCTTTCCCGCAAAACGCAAATGCTGCATCACAACAATTACATCTTTATTAATGGCACCTCATTCGAGGTGGGTCCGGAAGATTTAACCATTCTGCAGGTTTTGGCCAATGAACGTTCCTTGTCTGCCGCGTTGCTTGCAAGGGCATCGCCAGACGTAATCGAGGCCCTGCACACCTGGCATCAGGATGGCTGGCTCACTTTACAATAGCGGCAAAAGAGCGAAATTGACGGAAGTATCCGGCGCGGCATGATGCGTGCATGATTTTTTGATCTTTGCCATAAAGCATCATGCAAACCTTATACTTACCAAAATGTAAAACTGTTGTGCCATAAGCAAAAAGAAGCGCTATAATTATCGGTTAGGAAGGTTTCGTTTCATCGCACCGCAGCATTATGGTTCGAAATACGTACGAAGCACCCTATAGAGCGATAATTACCGGTAATTATTCATCGCAAATTAATATCAACCCTGACTATTATTGAAAGATAATCATGACAAAATCCCTGCTGATCGCATCCCTGTTGGCTATCGCTTTGACCGCTTGCAGCAAAAAAGAAGAAGCTCCAGTTGCACCAGCTGCTGAAGTTGCTGCACCAGCTGCTCCTGCTGCTGAAGCCGCTCCTGCTGCTGAAGCCGCTCCTGCTGCACCAGCTGCTGAAGCTGCACCTGCTGCACCTGCTGCTGAGCCAGCACCAGCTGCAAAATAATCCAGTTTCCTGGATGAAAAAGCCGACCTGATGGTCGGCTTTTTTTATGTCTTTTTCAAATACATCATGCAACACAAGCACAGTCCCATCTTAACGATCCGCAACTTCCAGCCAAGCAAAGCCCTCTTCCTGGCATGCGATCATCACCTCGATATGCTCTGTTACTACGTCGGTTAAGGCGGCCCTTGCAAGCTCGGGCGTATTGTTTTTAAGACTCAGGTGCGCACCGACTACGCGTTTGAGTCGAGATTTATCCAGCCCACTCAAAATTTCACCAGCCATCTGATTCGATAAATGCCCGTAGTCTCCGCCGATACGCTGCTTCAGCGATGGTGGATAAGCGGAATTCCGCAGCATCTGAATATCGTGATTGCATTCAAGCATCAAGGCATCACAAGCTGCCAGTGCTTCAATCAAATGTGCAGTCGCATGACCGGCATCCGTTAATACGCCCAGTCGCAACGCACCATCGCTCGCCACATACTGCACCGGCTCACGCGCATCATGCGGCACCGTATAAGGCGACAGCTCCAGATCACCGATTGCAAAAGCAGCACCATCTCGACATATATGGATTTCCACGTCGTCACAACGATCTCGTGTCGCCTGATAAGTACCAAAGGTAAGCCAGACCGGTAAACGATGACGCCGTGCGAACTTGAATACGCCGCCTACATGGTCTTGATGTTCGTGAGTAACGATGATGCCGGCCAGATCGGCTGGCAATAATTGCAGTCGTTCGAGGCGACGTTCGGTTTCCCGAATGCCGAAGCCGCAATCCAGCATGACGGTAGTGCGTGTCGTGCTGGATTGGGTAGAAATGAGTAAGGCGTTTCCTTCACTGCCACTGCCAAGGCTGGCAAATTTCAAGCGCAAACCTCGTCAGTCGCATCCATACAAAAATATTATTTCAATTGCTCATTCAACAAAGTGAGAATCTTTTCACCGGTTTTGGAAACTTCCGGCTTGCCTTCATTATTCAACACGGAAATCCTGCTCGAATCGGCAGTGCCCTTGACGGACACGCGATACTTGGCAGCCGCCTTGTCTTTCTCAGCCTTGGAGCCGAAGGTGAACAGATTTCCGAAGAAGCCTTTTTTCTCGGTCGTTTTTGCATCATCGCCCTGATCGACGTAACGCACGAAATACAGACCTTGTGTACGGTCACGATCTTCGACGGTAAAGCCGACACGATCCAGTGCCAGGCCGACACGACGCCATGCACGATCGAAGCTTTCTTCTACCTGCACATAGTTGCCGGCAGTATTCTTGACCAGTTTTGCACGCGACGATTGCGCTACGACATTCGCAACAGCCGCTTTGGCACGCGTGCCCTCGACGCCAAGCTGCACCATCAGGCGCGACAGGAATTCGGCTTCCAGATCCGGATCGGAAGGGCGTGCAGTCCAGACTGTGGTTTCCTTGTCCGTACCGGTCAGCACTTCTTCAGCGCCACGATGGCTGACATAAATTTCGGTTGCACCATCGCCGCGACGTTCCAGGCGGGTACGAAATTTGTCCCGCTCACCGGTTGAATACAGCGAATCGAAAATCTTGCCGAGTGAATTGCGTATGAAATCCTGCGGAATCTTGGCGCGGTTTTCTGCCCAGTCGGTTTCCATCACACCGGATTGCGGTGCCTCGAGATTGATCAGGAAACCGTTGTCCTGCCAGAAGTCCTTGATCTGCGGCCACAGCGCCTCAGGCGTCTGATTGACGACCAGCCAGCGCTGCGAACCGTCGCGCTCTACGCGCACATCGGACAAGGCTTTGGGAGCAACCGTCGCAGCCTGTTCAGCCGGACGCGCTCCCTGCTGCGCGTTGTACGCAGATGCAGTTGCCGTACCGCGATTCGCGTCCGGCAGTGTATAGCGATTTTCGCGTTGCAGTTGTGTGAGATCGGGCGGGATTTCCAGCGTAGGCGTCTTTTTTACCTCGCTTTTGTAATCGATACGACTCGGTTCCAGCATTGAACTGATGGAGCTGCATCCAGCCAGGCTGGTGAGCGCGAGCACGTAAATCATTCCACGTTTTGCGAAGCTGCTTTGAGCCATGTAAGAAATCTTCCGAGTAATATTGTGAATACTTAAAAAGTCTGTTTAGCGGCCAGTGTCAGGGCTTCCGTTAAATCGGGGCTTATTGTAATACACCCGATTCACGCATCGCCGCCCGCACGATATCGTGGTATTCCGCTGCCAGCGGCACGATAGGTAGGCGCATGCCGGATGGAATCAGGCCGATTTCTGCCATCGCCCATTTCAAAGGCACCGGATTCGGTTCAATGAACAACTTGTTATGCAAAGGGACAAGCTTGTTGTTGATGGCGATCGCTTCGGCTACGCGCTGATTGATCGCCGCATCGCATAATTGATGCATGCCGCGTGGCGCGATATTCGCAGTCACGGAAATATTGCCGTTTGCACCGCACAGCATCAAGGCCATTGCAGTAGCATCGTCGCCGGAATAGACGGCAAAATCTTTTGGTCGCAAACGCATCAGGTCAATGCCGCGGCTGATGTTGCCGGTCGCATCCTTGACGCCAATGACGCCTGGGATCTGCGCCAGACGCAGGATGGTTTCATTCGACATATCGGCCACGGTACGGCCCGGCACATTGTAAAGAATCGCCGGCAGATCGACTGCCTCAACGATTTTCTTGAAATGCTGATACATGCCTTCTTGCGTCGGGCGATTGTAATAAGGGACGACCTGCAGCGATGCATCCGCGCCGACATCCTTGGCAAACTGGGTCAGTTCGATCGCTTCCGATGTGGAGTTGCCGCCGGTGCCGGCGATAATCGGAATGCGCTTGGCCGTATGTTCGACCGCGACGCGGACCAGCTCGCAATGCTCATCAACCGAAACGGTCGGCGATTCGCCTGTGGTACCGACGATCACGATACCGTCGGTGCCTTCTGCGATATGCCAATCAATCAATTTACGCAGTCCCGGTAAATCGAGTGCGCCGTCAGCGTGCATGGGAGTAACGATTGCGACTATGCTGCCCTGAATCATAATAGTGTGAACGAAAAATTGGAGATTATTAGATTGTAGCGGATCGTCCGCTTGTATGGTGCAGTCTTGCTGTGAATGAATATCAAATTAAACGAAGATTTTCCGGCGCCGGTCTGAGCCGACTCTTGATGACACATATTCTTTGCACCATGGCTGGCTTCGGATCGTTGACATAGCCATCTTCATAGGCGATTACCTGCAAATCGTGTTCGCGAGCGATTTCGAGCAATTCACCGTGTCGCAGCAGGAAATCCGGATTCGACGGCTTGCCAAACTGCTCATTGCCCAACGCAAAGGTTTCGTAAATCAGGATGCCGTTCAGCGCCAGACTGCCGATCAAGGCCGCCCACAGAGGTCTATGCAGGTAGTTCACCACGACGATGCCGGCGAAACGCTCATCGGCAAACGGCCAGTCCTGTCCGGGATTATCGGCTTCCAGATCCGCCTGCTGGGTCTGGATGCCGGCACCTGCGGCCAGCGCCAGCGACTCTGCATTACGGTCTACTGCCAGTACGGAATATCCCTGTCCCGCCAGCAAACGGCTGTGGCGCCCCGCGCCACATGCCAGATCCAGCACTTCGCCAGGCGGGATCAGATGTGCGAAACGCGCTACCCATGCAGACGCTCGCTCCATGCCTGCATGTACCGCTTCGCTGGAGCCGGGCAAGGCCGTCACTTGTAACCCAGACCCATTGCATCGCGCACTTCACGCATGGTTTCCTGCGCCAGCGCACGTGCCTTGTCGCGCCCATCGGCAACGATGGCGCGCACCAGCGACGGATCGTCGATATATTTCTGCGCGCGTTCACGCATCGGCTCCTGCTCTTTCAGCACGCCGTCGATCACCGGCTGCTTGCATTCGAGACAGCCGATGCCGGCGGAAGTGCAACCTTTGACTACCCACTCCTTGGTCGGCGCATCGGAATACACCAGATGCAACTGCCACACCGGGCACTTCTCCGGATCGCCCGGATCGGTACGGCGCACACGCGCCGGATCGGTCGGCATCGTGCGGATTTTCTTCGTCAGGCTCTCTTTGTCTTCGCGCAAGGTAATCGAATTGCCATAGCTCTTGGACATCTTCTGACCATCCAGTCCCGGCATGCGAGAGGATTCGGTCAGCCGTGCCTGCGGTTCGAGCAAAATCTGTTTGCGCGTACCGGCCAGATAGCCGAACAAGCGTTCACGATCAGTTTCGCTGATGCTTTGCACGCTATCCAATAGGGTTTTCGCCCAGCCTAAAGCCTCGGCATTGCCCTGCTCCTGATACGTCGTACGCAATTCCTTGTATTGCTTGGCTTGCTTGCCACTCAGCTTTTGCAAGGTCGCGGCGACTTTTTCTTCAAAGCCTTTTTCCTTGCCGTACAAGTGATTAAAGCGACGCGCGATCTCGCGCATCATTTCGATGTGCGGAATCTGATCGGCGCCCACCGGTACCTGCGTAGCGCGATAGATCAGCACATCGGCGGCCTGCAGCAATGGGTAACCGAGGAAACCGTAAGTCGCCAGATCGCGTTCCGACAGTTTTTCCTGTTGATCCTTGTAAGTCGGCACACGCTCCAGCCAGCCCAGCGGCGTGATCATCGACAGCAGCAAATGCAGTTCCGCATGCTCGATGACTTGCGACTGAATGAACAGACTCGATTTGGCAGGGTCGATGCCGGCAGCCAGCCAGTCGATCAACATCTCCCATGTGCTGCTCTCGATAATGCTCGGATCGTCGTAATGCGTCGTCAAGGCATGCCAGTCGGCGACAAAAAAAAGACAAGGCACTTCGGATTGCAATTTGATCCAGTTTTTCAGTGCACCGTGATAGTGGCCGAGGTGCATCGCGCCCGTAGGACGCATACCGGAAACAACGCGATCAATAGACATAGTTCAGTTCAATAAAAAAGTAAGAGGGGAAACCAGTAATACCAAACCGGTTTTTGCAATCGTCATCACCGGCACCATCCAGTAATGCAGCACCTTCAAAAACATTAGTGCCAGCACAATGAAAAAGCCGTACGGTTCCAGCTGTGCAAATTTGTAGGCGTATTTATGCGGCAGCAGGCTGGTCATGATACGCCCGCCGTCCAGCGGAGGAACCGGGAACAGATTGAAGGCGAAAATAACCAGATTGGTCAGAACACCGGCTTGCGCCATGCGCATGAAAAATTCTTCACCTGTGTTGACGGCATGCAGAAGAATCCCGAATATCAGCCACCCCAATGCCATCACAAGGTTCGCCGCCGGCCCTGCCAGTGCAACAAAGGCCATTTGTTTTTTCGGATTACGCAGATTGCCGAAATTGACCGGCACCGGTTTCGCATAGCCGAACAGGAAGGGACTGCCGACAAAATACAGCACGATAGGAATCAGCAAGGTGCCGATCGGATCGATATGCTTGATCGGATTCAGACTCATGCGCCCTTGCGCATACGCCGTCGTGTCGCCGAAATATTTTGCCGCATACGCATGCGCGGCTTCGTGCAGCGTAATAGCCAGCACAATCGGCAACGCATAAACGGCAAAGGTTTGAATAAGATCGTTCATAGGCAGGATTTTATCAGAGGGAGTGCTGCAGTTTGCTGCAGGGAAAGCAATCGGAGATCCTGCTTGCTGCAGAAACGGCTGCAAGCAGGAAGAAATCGGCGTGAACCGGCCGCATGAGCCGGCATTGATCGATCAATCGTTTACAGACCGAATGGTGCAGCATCGCCGCGTCCCTGCCGCTGCAGCACAGGCTCGGGGCCGGTCAGATCGATCACTGTCGTCGGTATAAAACTGCAGGCACCGCCATCAATGATCAGATCAACGACTTTGCTCAGGCGATCGCGCACGTCATCGGGATCGGTCAGCGGCTCGTCTTCACCCGGCAGAATCAGGGTAGTGCCGAGCAAAGGCTGCGCCAGTTCTTCCAGCACTGCATGCACAATACGATTTTCCGGTACGCGCAAACCTATCGTCTTGCGCGATGGATGGCTCAGACGACGCGGCACTTCCTTCGTCGCTTCCAGAATAAAGGTATAGGCGCCCGGCGTTGCGGCTTTCAGCAGGCGGTATTGCTGATTATCGACCTTCGCATACTGAGCAATCTCGCTCAAGTCGCGGCACAACAAAGTCAGATGATGCTTGTCGTCGACATTGCGTATACGTCGCAAACGCGCCACCGCATCCTTGTCGTCAAGTTGACAGACCAGCGCATAACAGGAGTCCGTCGGCAATGCGACTATGCCGCCGCCTTTGATGACCTCCACGGCCTGACTGATCAGGCGCGCCTGCGGATTGTCCGGGTGTATCTGAAAAAATTGGCTCATAGAGAATAAGAATGGCGGCAACCATCAGATCACCGCCGTATGCCTTTCTGATTAGGGGCGAATGCCGCTTTATTGCATGCTGCGCAGTGCGGCGATCCGTTGCTCGATAGGCGGATGGCTGGAGAACAAGGCGGCAAAACCGGGCTTGTCATTGATCCCCATTGACGCCATGCCTTCCGGCAGACTGTTCGGCGCTATGCCACCCAGACGCGCCAGCGCCTTCATCATCGGTTGCGGGCTGCCGAGCAATTTGGCCGCACCGGCATCAGCGCGGAATTCGCGGTGACGCGAGAACCATGCAACGATTACCGAAGCCGCAATACCGAACACGATCTGCGACACGATCACTGTGACCGTATAACCGATACCCTGGCCGCTATTATTGTCCTTGGAAATAGCACGATCAACAAAGTAACCAACCACGCGCGACAGGAACACGACAAAGGTATTCACCACGCCTTGCACCAGCGTCATCGTCACCATGTCGCCGTTGGCGACGTGGGCTACTTCATGCGCCAGCACGGCTTCCACTTCTTCCTTCGTCATGCTTTGCAACAAACCGGTCGATACTGCCACCAGGGCAGAATTCTTGAATGCGCCAGTGGCAAATGCATTCGGCTCGCCATCGTAGACCGCAACTTCCGGCATCGCGATACCGGCGCGGTCAGACAATTTGCGCACGGAATCGATCAGCCACAACTCGGTACTCGACGAAGGCGCCGTAATAACGCGCGCACCAGTCGACCATTTCGCCATGGGCTTGCTGATCAACAGCGAGATAATGGAGCCGGTAAAACCGACGACCAGCGAGAACACCAGCAGCATGGGCAGGTTCAAGCCGGCTTGTGAAATAAAGCGATCTACGCCTAGCAACGACAATACGATAGACATCACCGCAATGACGGCAATGTTCGTTGCAACGAAGAGGAAAATTCGTTTCATTCAATAGTCTCCAGAGGAATTAATCGCGATTGGTAAATAAGGCCATAGGAGCAAATTTCAAGAGGGCAAGAATAATGCAAGATCAGTATCAGCGCTTGCATTTTGGCTGCCGAAACAGCCCAAGCTGCTGAAAATTACCAGTCGTGCCAGACAGGCGTCACGCCGTGCGGCAATGGCGGCAACTTGCCCAGATCGATGCGCGATTCGCCAGGCCCGTGAAAATCGGAGCCGCGCGACGCCAGAAAGCCGTAAGTCTTTGCTACTTTTGCGTAATAGTCGTATTGATCGACAGTATGGCTGCCGGTCGTCACTTCAATGCCGGCGCCACCGAGATCCTTGAACTCCTGGAACAGGGCATCGAATGCAAGATCGCTGAACTTGTAGCGTCCCGGATGCGCAATCACTGCAATACCGCCGGCGCCGCGTATCCATTCCACCGCATTCTGCAAGGTCGCCCAGCGATGCGGGACAAAGCCGGGCTTGCCTTCGCCCAGATAGTCGGCAAAGACGTCGTGCAAATCCTTGCTCAAGCCCAATTCGATAATGTAGCGGGCGAAATGCGTACGGGAAATCAGGTCGGGATTACCGACAAACTTGAGCGCACCTTCAAATGCATCCGGAATGCCCGCCGCTGCCAACTGCGCGGAAATTTCACGCGCACGTTGTTCACGACCGCCGCGTGTGGCTGCAAGGCCCTGCACCAGCGCGGAATTCTTTTCGTCAATCTGCAGGCCGACGATATGCACGGTTTGCGCGGCCCAGGTAATGGAAATTTCCACCCCTGGCACAAAAGGCAGATCCAGCGCTGTCGCAGCGACACGCGCTTCTGCAATGCCGCTCACTTCATCATGATCCGTCATCGCCCATACATCCACGCCATGTGCCTTCGCGCGCGCAGCCAAATCCGCCGGCGTCAAGGTTCCGTCGGAAAAATTGGAGTGCGAATGAAGATCAGCGTTGAGCATGTTTGTTTTATTCAAATTTTCTCAAGAAACAGAAATATAGTGAGATTGTACGCGTATAGAGGTGAGTTGCTGCAATGCAAAATGAATGCCGGTGCAAGCTAATCGAGAAATTTTTCGACGGCGCTCGCGACAATTTCCGGTTGATCATGCTGCAGCATGTGTCCCGCATCCTGTACTGTCAAAATGGTGGCATTACGCAGATAAGCAATACGTCGCGCGATCTCTGCGCGTGCGCTTTCTTTGGACCCCATTCTTCGCAATAGTTCGCTATCACTGGCCTCTATCCACAACGTCGGCGCCGTAATCGCTTGCCAGCAAGCCATCACTTCATCGACGCGATACAAATTCGGATTCGGCAGCTTGTGCCACGGATCGGCCAATATGTCCCAACTGCCACTCTCGTTTTGCGCCGCCCAATGGCTTGCCAGAAATGCCGCCCGCTCATCGCTGAGACGCGGATTGTTTTTTTGCAGGCGCGCAGCAACTCCGTTAACCGTTGCATAGCTGTGCAGCTTGGGAGTGCCCGGCACCTGGTCCAGCCAACTTGCATAACGCGCAGGCGCCTCGTCTGCCTGCGTCACCGACATGCCGAATCCTTCCAGCATGACGAGCTTGTTTATCCTGCTTGTGCGCACGCCGGCATAAATGCCGGCCACATTCGCACCCAGACTATGGCCCAGCAAATTAACCGCCTGTTCAGGCGCGTAATGCTGGAGGATGGCATCGAGGTCGGCCAGATAATCAGGAAACCAGTAAGGCGCTGCAGCACGCTCGCTCAAACCGAAGCCGCGCCAATCCGGTGCAATCACATGCCAGTCGCGCTGCAATGCATCCACCAGAAACTGGAAGGAAGCCGACATATCCATCCAGCCATGCAGCATGAACAGCATGGGTGCGCGCTGATCGCCCCAATGCCGGATGTGATACTGCATGCCACGAATAGGGATAAATTCAGAATGCGAAGACTTCATGCGCAAGGCGGTAGGAAACGGTAAAGGTAGCGGTAGAAACGAGAATGCACGCGCGGAAAAAAATCATGCATGACGAGCACGCATTTTACCTGCCCTGGAAAAGTTTGACTGATCGGTTTTGCGTTCTGCGAGAGCTATATACGCAGCAACAAAATACCCATGCAGATTTCATTGAATACCGACTTATCTTTCAATCCAGCGGTAAACAACAAAACGCGAACAAAGCGCGTCCATGATCGTCGACCATAGACGCGCCGGGAATGACTATTTACTTGCTGCCGTCTTTGGCCGCATCCTGCATTTTCACACCAGCTTCTTCGACTTTCTTGCCGGCGGCATCTGTCATATTGGCCGTGCCCTGGCTGATTTCAGTCTTGGCCTTCTCGGCTTCCTGAGCTACCTTGGCAGCTGCCTCGTCCATTTTTTGTTTTGCGCTGGCAGCAGCCTCGTCAACTTTCTGGCCCATGGTTTCTGCCGAGCCTTTATCGATAGCGACTTCTTCTTTTTTCTGACAGGCGGCCAGACCTGCGATCAACAAACTCACTGCGAGTATGGAGGTAAGAGTTTTGCTTGCATTCATGATTTTCCCTTTTAATGAAGTTATACGAAAAAATGCCTAAAACCAACAATTTCAAGCCAGCTTCGTTTGCATTCTTGGCGCATTCGATTGCATCAACAGCAATCTTGCCATATGACTATGAATGCTCAATCAAGTTTCATCCATGCAGTAACAAGGTGTAACAATAATAAAAAAGAAACACTTTACAGTGGGTCGTGCAACAAGGTACTCAATTCAAGTTCGCTAAAACCTGCCGCCCGCCTTGCCTCCATATTAAAGGGACCGCGCAATACCGGCGCCTTGTATTGCAAGGACAGCTCGGCATAGGTCAGGATGGGATCAAGCCCGCGTAGATGGCACAGCATGTTGTACCAGCGGTTCCCGATCGCCACATGGCCGATTTCATCACGCAGGATAATATCCAGAATCTCCGCCGCCGCCTGATCTCCGGCCTGCGCCAGCTTGGCGCGCGTCAATGGCGTGGCATCGAGGCCGCGTGCTTCCAGCGTGCGCGGCACCAGCGCCATGCGCGCCAGAATATCGTCCCTGGTTTTATCGGCCATTTCCCACATGCTGTTATGCGCAGGGAAATCGCCATACTGATAGCCCAGCGTTTGCAAATGCGCAGACAGCAAGGAAAAATGCAGCGCTTCCTCGGCCGCAACCTGCAGCCAGTCTGCATAGTAAGCAGCCGGCATCCCGGCAAAACGCCACACGGCATCCAGCGCCAGATTGATGGCATTGAATTCGATATGCGTCAGCGCATGGATCATCGCCGCCCGCCCTTCCACCGTGCGCATTGATCTATGCTTGACGAACTTGGGAGAAATCAGTTCCGGCACGGCAGGACGACCCGGTATTGCTTGCTGCGCGAGCAAGACAGCAAGCGTATCCAGACGCAGCGTTTGTGTCCGCCAGGCGTCAGCCATGGCGATGACGCCGCCAGCCTTGCATGCAGGATCGCTTACGCCGGCCCAATGCAGGGCCAGCAGGCGCAATTCCAGGATATCGGCAACCAGGGGATGGGAAATGGGGTTATTCATGTGGGTAACGTAAAATAATACCTTTGCAAGCAGAAGTGCGACGATACCAGCGAAGCGAGTCTTCCAATTCGGGAATTCGTCCCCATTTGGCTCAATTAAACCCGGTCAGGGGATCGACCGGCAACCATTCATTCTACTGAACTCATGGCTATCTACCAATTAGGCGAACACGCTCCCGATATTGACGCTTCCGCCTACATTACCGATTCGGCAACGATCATCGGACGCGTCACCATCAAGGCCAATTCCAGCGTCTGGTTTCAGGTTACCGTACGCGGCGACAATGAAGACATCACGATCGGTGAAAACTGCAATCTGCAGGAAGGCGCCGTATTGCATGCCGACCCCGGTTTTCCGCTGACACTGGGCGACAATGTCAGCGTCGGCCATCAGGCGATGGTGCACGGCTGCACGGTAGGCGCAGGCTCGCTGATCGGCATACAGGCGATCATCCTGAATGGTGCGAAGATAGGTAAAAACTGCCTGGTCGGTGCCGGTGCGCTGGTCACCGAAGGCAAGGAATTCCCGGATAACTCGCTGATCATAGGTGCTCCCGCCAAGGCGATACGGACATTGAACGAGAACGACGTCGCCAATCTGCAGCGCATTGCCGATAGCTACGTGGCGCGCAGTCGCGACTTTAAAAATACACTGAAGAAAATAGGATAAGCATGACAGATACTTTGCATAAATTCATGTTCGAGGACGCGACCGTGCGCGGCGAACTGGTCGATGTTTCGGACACATGGAAGCATGTACTGGCACGACGCGATTATCCCGCTGCAGTAAAAACCGTACTCGGTGAAATGCTGTCGGCGGCAGCGCTGCTGTCGGCCAATCTGAAATTCAACGGTGCCATCATCATGCAGATTTATGGCGATGGTCCATTGCGCTTGCTGGTAGTCGAATGTGATTCGGAGCTGAATCTGCGCGCCACTGCCAAGCTGGCAGACGATGCCGTCATCAGCGACGACGCCACGCTGTCGGATCTGGTGAATGTGAAAGGCGAAGGCCGCTTTGTCATCACGCTCGATCCCAAGGATAAATTACCCGGCCAGCAAGCGTACCAGGGCATCGTTCCGCTGGATGGCGACAGCGTTGCCACAGTGATCGAAAATTATATGCTGCGTTCGGAGCAGCTCGATACCAGACTGTGGCTGGCTGCCGACGACCGGGCTGCGCGCGGCCTGTTGCTGCAAAAACTGCCGCATGAAGGCGGTATCGCACCGACCGGCGAAAACGATCTGGCAACCTGGGATCGTTCGGTGATGCTGGCATCCACCCTGCGTCAGGATGAATTGATTACAACCGATGTCGAAACCCTGATGCGTCGTCTGTTCTGGGAAGAAACCATCCGTGTGTTCGAGCCGCAGCATCCGCATTTCCTGTGCAGCTGCACGCGTGAAAAAGTCGGCAATATGCTGAAAATGCTCGGTCAGGCAGAAGTTGATTCGGCACTGGAAGATTTGGGCAAACTCGCCGTCGATTGCGATTTCTGCGGCCAGCACTATGAGTTCGACCCGGTAGATTGCGCACACCTGTTCGCAAGCGAATCACCGGTGGAAGCGCTGATTTCAGCCAGTCCGCACAAGCATTAAGCACTTGCTGTCTTCATCAGACAGCTATTCGGCAAGGTGTGATGCATGAAAACATCGGAGAAAACATCAGGGAAAACGCCAGAGAAAATTTCTCAGCGTTTTTCTTTTGGTTCAATCTTTGGGAGTGGAATGGAAACGAATGAGGATTTCTTGTTCGGGTCGAGGACCTGAACGAAAATCTCGTTTTCCTTGATCATGCCGAGTTCGTAACGGGCGCGCTCTTCGACTGCGCCGGTACCTTCCTTCAAATCCTGCACTTCGGAATTAAGCTTCGCATTGCGCGCTCTTAATTCATCGTTCTTCTTTTGTGCAGCGATCACTTGCTGATCCAGATCCCATACGCGCAGCCAGCCGCCCTTCCCCAGCCACAGCGGGAACTGAATCAGCAATACCAGCGCTGCAAGACAAAGGATGATGAGGCGCATCGGACATTTACATGGCAAATCCGGTCATGCAGCAAGGCCGCATGACCGATATTGATTTACTTCAGATTGTAAAACGCATTGCGGCCAGGATAGCTGGCGATATCGCCCAGATCTTCCTCTATGCGCAGCAACTGGTTGTACTTTGCCGTGCGATCCGAACGCGACATCGAACCAGTCTTGATCTGCAGCGAATTGGTGCCGACAGCGATATCGGCAATCGTCGAATCTTCGGTTTCGCCCGAGCGATGCGAGATCACGGCAGTGTAGCCGGCGCGCTTGGCCATTTCGATGGCGGCGAAAGTTTCAGTCAGCGTACCGATCTGATTGATCTTGATCAGGATCGAATTGGCAACATTTTTCTGTATGCCTTCACGCAGAATCTTGGTGTTGGTGACGAACAGATCGTCGCCAACCAGCTGAACTTTCTTGCCCAGCGCGTTGGTCAGTGTCGCCCAACCTTCCCAATCGTTTTCGGCCATGCCGTCTTCAATCGAGATAATCGGATATTTGTCGCACCAGGTGCCCAGCAGATTGGTGAAATCGGCGCTCGACAGAGACATGCCTTCGCCGGCCAGATGGTATTTGCCATCCTTGTAGAATTCGCTGGCTGCGCAATCCAGACCCAGCGCGATTTGCGTGCCTGGCTCGTAGCCGGCTTGTTCGATCGCCTGCAGAATCATTTTGATCGCCGCTTCGTGATTTTCAACCGATGGTGCAAAACCGCCTTCATCGCCTACCGAGGTCGGCAAGCCTTTGTCGTTGATGATTTTTTTCAGCGTGTGGAATACTTCAGCGCCGTAACGGATGGCTTCGCGGAAGCTCGGTGCGCCGACCGGGATGATCATGAATTCTTGCAGATCAAGGTTGTTGTTTGCGTGTGCACCACCGTTGATGACGTTCATCATAGGCACGGGCATTTGCATCGCGCCTGAACCGCCGAAGTAGCGATACAGTGGCAAGCCGGATTCTTCAGCTGCTGCTTTGGCCACCGCCATCGAGACTGCCAGCGTGGCGTTCGCACCCAGACGTGCCTTGTTGTCGGTGCCGTCCAGATCGATCAGTGTGCGGTCGAGGAAAGCTTGTTCGTTCGCATCCAGACCCATGATGGCTTCGGAAATTTCGGTATTGATGTTTTCGCAGGCTTTCAGCACGCCCTTGCCGAAATAGCGGCTCTTGTCGCCATCACGCAACTCGATCGCTTCACGCGAGCCGGTAGAGGCGCCGGACGGCACCGATGCACGGCCCATGACGCCTGACTCCAGCAACACATCGCATTCGACGGTTGGATTGCCGCGTGAATCGATAATTTCACGGCCTATGATGTCAACAATTGCACTCATCTATTTCTCCCTAATCAGCAAATTTCTTGATAACGATTTTGGCTCGACTGCAGCAACTCGCAAGGCCGTCATCATGTGAATGACAGGACCGAGCCGCTGGTTCGTCACGCCACTTTTTTCGACTCTTCAGCCTGTTTGTGCGCCAGTGCCGCCTTGATGAACGAAATGAACAAAGGATGTCCATCACGTGGCGTTGAATTGAATTCCGGATGATACTGCACACCGACATACCAGGGATGCGCATGCTCGCCGGTACGCGGCAATTCCATGATTTCGCACAATGATTCGGTCGGCGTGCGTGCCGACACGACCAAACCTGCATCTTCAACGCGGCTCAGGTAATGATTATTCGCTTCGTAACGATGACGATGCCGCTCGGTTACTTCATTGCCATAAATTTCTGCTGCCAGCGTGCCCGGCTTGACCGCGCAGGTTTGCGAACCCAGACGCATGGTCCCACCCAGATCGGAATTCAGATCGCGACGCTCAACCTTGCCGTCGTGGTTCTGCCACTCATTGATCAAGGCCACTACCGGTTGCTCGGTATCCGGATCGAACTCGGTCGAATTCGCCTTGCTCAGGCCGGCCACATTGCGTGCATATTCAATCAGTGCAACCTGCATGCCCAGACAGATTCCGAAATAGGGGATCGCATGCTCGCGCGCAAAACGGGCAGCAGCAATCTTGCCTTCCACGCCGCGTTTTCCGAAGCCGCCAGGCACCAGAATCGCATCGTATTTGGCCAGGCATTGCGGACCAGTGACTTCGATTTCTTCAGAATCCAGATATTCGATATTGACGCGGCTTTCGGTATGAATGCCGGCGTGACGCAATGCTTCGGTCAGCGATTTGTACGACTCGGTCAGATCGACATACTTGCCAACTATACCGATGGTGACATTATGCTTGGGATTTTCCAGCGCATACACCAGCTTGGTCCAGACCGATAGATCAGCTGGTTTCGGCGACAGAGCAAGTTTTTCACAGACGATGCGATCCAGACCCTGGTCGAACAGCATTTGCGGAATCTTGTAAATCGTATCCGCATCCCACACCGAAATAACGGCGTCTTCCGGCACATTGGAAAACAGTGAAATCTTGGCGCGTTCATCATCCGGAATCGGGCGGTCGGCACGGCACAACAAGGCATCTGGCGAAATACCGATTTCGCGCAGTTTTTGCACACTGTGCTGGGTAGGCTTGGTTTTCAATTCACCCGCCGATACCAGATACGGCACCAATGTCAGATGAACGAAGGCCGCCGCGTTGCGGCCGGCACGCAGGCTCAGCTGACGCGCCGCTTCGAGGAATGGCAACGATTCGATATCGCCGACAGTACCGCCGATTTCCACCAATGCAACGTCGAAACCTTCGGCGCCACGATAGATGTAATCCTGGATTTCATTGGTGATGTGTGGAATGACCTGGACGGTTTTGCCCAGATATTCGCCACGACGCTCCTTGCGGATCACCGATTCGTAAATCTGGCCGGTCGTGAAGTTATTCACCTTGCGCATTTTCGCAGTGATGAAACGTTCATAGTGACCCAGATCCAGATCCGTCTCGGCGCCGTCTTCGGTAACGAAGACTTCACCGTGCTGGAATGGACTCATCGTGCCGGGATCGACGTTGATATACGGATCGAGCTTGAGGAGAGTGACTTTGAGGCCGCGGGATTCAAGAATCGCGGCGAGAGAGGCGGCGGCAATCCCTTTGCCAAGGGAAGACACAACACCGCCAGTTACGAATACAAACTTGGTCATTACGGAAGGTGCCAAACGGCACGTGCGGGAAATTCAAATTATACCCCAAACCCCTACCTTTCTCCGACGATTCCGGAGGAAATTAACAGGCATCTTTGCAAATCGTGCCGAATACGCATGCCTGCTCACTTTGCCGGGTGCCAAATGCGTCTTGTACTTATTATCACCGCCCATACCAGTACCGGGCATGCTCCCGGCGATATTCGCTGACCCCTATCGCCGAACCGAAACGCAGGGAAATCGCGCCCGCCTCGTCGCTGCGCAAACGCCCGATACCCAATTCGCCATAGCGCTCAAAGACTTCCTGCTTGGGATGGCGATACCGATTGCGATAGCCGACCTGAAACAATGCCAGTTGCGGCTGCACCGCCTGCAGGAATGGCAATGTCGATGATGTGCCGCTGCCGTGATGCGGTGCCAGCAGTACATTCGCCGCCAGTTCAGCGCCTTTGCCTGCAGTCAGTTCGGCCTCCTGCACCGCTTCGATATCGCCGGGCAGCAGGATGGCCAGTCCGCTCAGCGTTACTTTCAAGGTGCAACTGCGGGCATTCGGCTTCCATTTTTCACTGTCGTAACTGGCTACCGTCGGATGCAGCAATGCAAAATCGACACCATCCCAATGCCAGGATTGCCCGGCACTACAGCGCTCATGTAGCGGCGCAGCACGCACTATCGGATGATCCAGCGGCAGCGAAGATGAGACGCGTCCGACCTTGATTTCCTTCATGATCGACAAAGCGCCGCCGGCATGATCCGTATCGCTGTGCGTAATCATGATGCCGTCCAGCTTATTGATGCCGCGTGCGTGCAAATAAGGCAGGATCACGCGCTTGCCGCCATCCGACTCCGGCGAATACGTTGGGCCAGTGTCATACAGGAAACGATGCTTTTCGGTTTCTATCAGCAGCGCCATGCCTTGTCCGACGTCAAATGCCGTCACCCACATTTCTCCCGCACGCGGATGCGCAGGCGTATTCAACACCAGCGGCAGCCAGGCGAAAAGACCGAGGTAGCGTGCCGGCCAGCCGCGCGGCGCCAGCATCCAGATCGTGCCGATCAGCGCCAGTGCAAACATCCACCAGTCCGGAATCGGCATCGTCCACACTGCCAGCGGAAAACCGCTCAGCCAGTTCAGTACCTGCGCCAATTCAGCCACGAGAAAATGTGCAAAGCCCAGAAACCAAAGCGACAGCGGAGAAGGCAACACACTGCCGAGCAGCGCCAGCGGCGTCACCAGAAAACTGACCAGCGGGATCGCAACAGCATTGGCAAGTGGACTCACCAGCGATGCCTGGCCGAACAGTAGAACCGTCAACGGCACCAAACCCAGCGTCACCGCATACTGCGTCAAGGTGGCGCTCTTCAACGCGGCTCGCCAGCGCGGCTGTTCCGCATCTCCGTTGGCAGCGGCACGCCCGACGCTGACATACAGAATGACCGCCACCGCAGCGAACGACAGCCAGAAGCCCGGACCCAGCACCGCCCACGGGTCGAACAAAACCACCAGCCCCAAAGCCAGGCACAACACGTGCGAAACACTGGTAATGCGGCCGCACCACAAGGCCAGCGCCACCACCGTGAGCATGATCAGCGTGCGTTGCGCCGGCACACCCGAGCCTGCCAGCAATACATAGACAGTCGCCGCCAGCATGCCAGCCAATGCGGCGGCTTTTTGTGCCGGCAGTATCAGCGGCAAACGCGCCGTCGTAAAAAACGAGCGGCGCCACAGCGCAAAAATCAGCCCGGAAAACAAGGCGGCAACCATGGTGATATGCAATCCCGAGATTGAAATCAGGTGTGAAATTCCGGTGCGGTTGAACACGGTCCAATCCGTCTGGCTGATGGCCCGCTGATCGCCCACCACCAGCGCCACGATCACACCGGCGTAGGGCTTATCACGCAGAATATTCTGTACCCGCTCCCGCAAGCGGCTACGGCAACGCTCTACGACATTATTGAAACTGAAGACGAAATTATCCAGCCGCACATTCTTCAAGCCGGCTTGATCTGGACGTATATAGCCAGTCGCCCGAATATTTTGCTCCAGCAACCACATTTCGTAATCGAAGCCATGCGGATTCGCATTGCCGTGCGGACGGCGCAAGCGCACGTTAAATTGCCAGCGCTCGCCGGGCTGAACATCGGCCAGCTCCTGCACCTCATCTGCATGGAAAGCCGAATACCAGGACAAGGCCAGTCTGGATGGAATGACTGGCGTCACGCCTTCAACCGGCAATACTTTTTCAACTGCAAAATTGAAACGCACGCCGCGCTCGAAATAAGCAGGCATGCTGTCTATCGTGCCCACTACCGTGATGTCCCGGCCTTCCAGATTTTTCGGCAATTCCGCCGCCAGGTAATACTGTGCAAACAGCGCCGCCCACACAAAACCCAGCAGCGCCCCCATGCCTGCAAACAAAGGCATCCTGATTTGATGCGTAGAGCTGCGACGGGCAAGCACCGCCAACAGGCATGCGGTGCCGAATAGACAAACGATGATCGAATAATGCGGCAGCGACGCTTGCATCTGCAGCCAGGCGGCACCGACGACAAAGCCGACGATCGCGCTGCGCATCAGCGGCTTACGTGAGGGCAGCCAGTCGCGGCATCGCGGCTAGCGCATTGGCAGACGTGATGTCCGCAATCGCAGCAACAGGCATCTCGCGCAACTCGGCCAGTATCTGACCTATGCGCGGCAATTGTTCCGGGCTATTGCGTTGTGGATGCAGCCAGGCAGGAGAAATATCGGGTGCATCCGTTTCCAGCACGATGGATGCGAGCGGCAAAGTCGCCGCCAGACGCCGTATCTGCAATGCACGAGTGAAGGTCATCGCGCCACCAAAGCCGAGTTTGAATCCCAGACCGATGAAGGTCTCGGCTTGCTGAACACTGCCGTTGAATGCGTGCGCAATGCCGCCTGCGACTTTGATGCGCCGCAGGTATTTCAAAATACTATCCTGTGATTTGCGTACATGCAGCAACACCGGCAAACCGAAATCGCGCGCGATCTTCAGTTGTTCGACATAGAAAAATTCCTGCTTCTCGCGCATCTCCGGCGTCGTCAACAGCGGAATGAAAAAATCCAGGCCTATCTCGCCGATGGCGACAAAGCGACTATCGTTCATCGCCACCTCGACCGCTACTCGCATGGCGGCAAGATCGCCTTCCTGCGCCTGCGGCACGAAAATCGGATGGATGCCGAGCGCATACGTGCAATTGGCATGCTTGTGCGCCAGCGCTGCCACCGTGGCGAAGTTATCGCGCGCGACGGCCGGTATCACGATCATCGCTACGCCTTGTTGCAAGGCGCTCGCCGCAATGGCATCTTCTTCAGCCGCGAACTCTGCCGCATCCAGATGACAGTGCGTATCGATCCACATATCAGTGAACGGCAATCAAACGATGGAAGCAGACGCGGACATCATTCATATCGATCCAGACACCGGATACATTCAATCGCTATAAGGCTGCAAGCCATCTTCCGACAAACGCAGGATACGGTCGCAGTGTGTCGCCAGTTCGATATCGTGCGTGACAATCACGAATGCCGTGCCCAGCGTACGCGACAACTCCAGCATCAAATCGAAAGTCTTGTGTGCCGTGTGGCGATCCAGATTGCCGGTCGGCTCATCGGCCAATACGCAGGCCGGCTGCGTCACCAGTGCGCGCGCCAGCGCCACGCGCTGGCGTTCACCGCCGGACAATTCACCCGGCACATGCGTGACGCGATGTTCGAGACCGACACGCGCCAGGATCGCGCGCGCCGTCTCATGTGCTTGCTCACGCGGTATGCGCCGTATCATCAACGGCATCGCGACGTTATCCAGAGCAGAAAATTCCGGCAACAGATGATGGAATTGATACACGAAACCCAGCGAACGATTGCGCAGATTGCCACGCGTCTTTTCATCCAGGCTGGCAAAATCCTGATGCTGCAAAGTCACCGAACCGGCGCTCGGCGTATCCAGCCCGCCCAGCAAATGCAACAGTGTCGATTTGCCCGAACCAGAAGCACCGACGATCGCCACCCGTTCGCCCTTGACGATATCCAGGTTGATGCCTTTCAATACATCGACCGCATATTTCCCTTGCGTGAAAGTTTTCGCAAGATCGCGGCAAGCCAGTACATGTTCACTCATAACGCAATGCCTCCGCAGGTTTTACGCGGGCAGCCCACCAGCTTGGGTACAGCGTCGCCAGAAATGCCAGCACCACTGCCACGCCGCCTATGGTCCAGACATCGGGCCAGCGCAAATCGGATGGCAGAGAACTGATCAGATAAATATCCTTGGGCAGGAACTGCACGCCCAGTATACGTTCGATGAAAGGCACGATGACATCGATATTGGCCGCAATCAGCACCCCGCCGCCTACGCCTATCGCCGTACCGATCAAGCCCACCAGCGCTCCCTGAATCATGAAGATTTTCATGATGGAACCGGGCGATGCGCCCAGTGTACGCAGGATGGCAATATCGGCCTGCTTGTCGGTCACGGTCATCACCAGCGTCGAGACCAGATTGAATGCGGCCACCGCAATGATCAGCGTCAGGATGATGAACATCATGCGCTTCTCGGTTTGCACGGCAGCAAACCAGTTGCGATTCTGCTTGGACCAGTCACGTATCAATAAGTCGCCGCTCAGGGTGCGCGACAAATCCAGCGCAACCTGCGGTGCGCGCTGCATGTCTTCTATTTTCAGACGCAAACCGGATGGCGCGCTCAACTTGAACATTTTCATCGCATCGTCGATATGGATGAAAGCCAGCGTCGAGTCGTATTCAAAATGTCCGGAATCGAATATGCCGACCACCGTGAACTGCTTGAGACGCGGAATCACACCGGCCGGCGTGACCTGCCCTTGTGGCGCAATCATCGTCACCTTGTCGCCCAATCGCGCATTCATGCTACGCGCCAGTTCATTGCCCAGCACGATATTGAATTCGCCGGAACGCAAATTTTGCAAACTGCCTTCCTTGACCTGCGACGCAACATCGGACACCTTGGGTTCTTCATCCGGCAGCACACCGCGCACTGCAACCCCGCGCAGCGTTTCATCGCGCGTCATCATCGCCTGCGCATCGACATAAGGCGCGGCGCCGCGCACTTCCTTGTTCATGAAAGCTTCACGCGCAGTGGCTTGCCAGTCCGGCAAACCGCCATACGGCTCGAATACTTCTATATGCGAAAGCACCGACAGCATGCGATCGCGTACTTCCTTTTGAAAACCGTTCATCACCGACAGCACGATAATCAACGCCGCCACGCCCAGGGCTATGCCGGCCATAGAAATCAGCGAAATGAATGAAATGAAACTGTTGCGACCGCTGCGGCGACCGCTGCGCGTATAGCGTATGCCGACCAGCCACTCGAAAGATAGATTTTTTATAATGCTCAATGAAGGCTCCTGAATGCAGCACGCAGTTTGCCATACATTGCCAGGCATCAGCAAAACCCTGACCTCAAAATCACCGCTGCACACCCGACTTGATTGCCAAGCACTTGGCTTAAATCAACAAAGCTTGTCGCAAAGCATGGATATACCCGCTACCTTCCATTTCGCCTACAAGGAAATGCGTCTTTGTGGAATCGAAAAAGCAAGGATTCGGCAACATAATCATCATGCTTTCCCACGCAGATAAAAAGGAGCCGAAAATGAAAAAGATATTTGCCATTGCTGCCCTGCTCACCGTATTCAGCCCATTATCACAAGCACAGAATTACCCACCGCCGCGCGATGAGATGCGCCATAGCGAACCTTGGCAGCCAGGACCTGGCATGCGAAATGACCGCGAACTATACAAGGATCACGTCATGCCTGCAGGCCACAACAAAACAGAAAAACACGTACGCTGCCACGACGGTTCGCGGCAGAAGAACGCACAGGCATGCCGCCATCACGGCGGCCTTCGCACCCACTAAACTACGCCTCTCGCGCCATTTTAAAAACGCCACCTTCGGGTGGCCTTTTTATGCGCAACTTATCTGCAACACATGCACGCGACAGCAGCAGGCACAACATTTGCCCTACAATCGCGGCATGACTCAACTTGAACTCCTTTTACCCTTTGCCATGCCGCCGGCAGAACTGGCGCGCGACTTGCTGCGCGAACTGAAGATGCCCGCACTGGCCACCCTGCTGGCACACGCCAGCGTCTCGGGACGGCAGGTATCCGACGGTTTTTCCCGCACCTTGCCGCATGAATACTGGCTGGCGCAGCAGTTCGGCCTCGCAGAACAAGCCGATAACAGCAGCAGCCCGGCGCTGGCCATTAGTGCCATGCAAACAATGGCACTGCCAGCGGAGCCCGGCACCTGGTTCATCCTGCAAGCTGTGCATCTGCATATCGCGCGCGATCATCTGGTGCTGACCGATCCGCGCCAGTTGCAATTATCCGAAGCTGATGGACGCGCGCTGTTCGAGATCACCCACACGCTATTTGAAGAATCCGGCAAGACGCTGCGCTACGGCGATGCACAGACATGGTTTCTGCGCGCCGATGACTGGTCCGCACTGCAAACATCCACACCCGATGCTGCCTGCGGCCACAACATCGACATCTGGATGCCGAAGGGGCCGAATGAGCGCGACTGGCGACGGCTGCAAAACGAAATCCAGATGCATTGGCACGCGCATGCCATCAATGAGCAGCGCGAAGCCCGCGGCCTGAAGCCGGTCAATTCGATCTGGCTGTGGGGCGGCGCATCCAGCACGACAGCGGCTGCGCCCACAAAAATTGAAGAAACGTTCACTTTCTCAAATGCGCGTAAACCCTTTGCAGCACAGGCTGGTAGACAAATCGCCATCACCTCGGCGGTCGACATGATCAATGCAAAACCGCAACACGGTTTATTGGTACTCGATCAGTTGATAGAGCCCGCACTGGCCGGCGACTGGTCCGAATGGCTCACGCGTTTTCAAGCCATGGAAGCCGCATGGTTTGCACCTTTGCTAGATGCCATTAAAAATGGTCAGCTCGACAAACTCACTATCACACTCAGTCACAACACCGCTTGTTCCAGCTTCTCGCTAGGCAAGTCATCGCTGCGCAAATTCTGGTGCAAACCTTCGCTCGCACGGTTAGTCGCATGACACGCATTACTACCCGCCCCTACCCCTTTCGCGACGCCGAACGCATGCGCCAGAGCGGCGTGCATCCGGTCATGGCGCGACTGTACACAGCGCGCGGCTTGCTCGATCTGAAGGAACTGACCAGCGAACTGAGCGCACTGATTCCGCCGCCCGGTTTGCTGCACATCAATGTCGCCGCCGTTTTCCTGGCCGATGCCATTGCCGACAAAAAGAAACTGGTTATCGTTGCCGACTACGATTGCGACGGCGCCACCGCCTGCGCAGTCGCCTTGCGCGGTTTGCGTGCGATGGGCGCCATCGTCGACTTCATCGTGCCGAACCGCTTTGAATACGGCTACGGCCTGACGCCAGAAATCGTGGCGCTTGCCGTGCACGAAAAGTCGCCGGATATCATCATCACCGTCGACAACGGCATCGCCAGCATAGACGGCGTGGCAGAAGCCAACCGGCGCGGCATCGACGTCGTTGTCACCGATCACCATTTACCCGCTGACACGCTGCCCAAGGCTCGTGTGATCGTCAATCCGAATCAACCGGACTGCGGCTTCCCGAGCAAGAATCTGGCTGGTGTCGGCGTGATGTTTTACGTGCTGCTGGCCTTGCGCGCGGAGATGCGCAAGCGCGGCATCTTCGATGCGCAGACACAACCCAAGCTGGATACCCTCCTCGATCTGGTCGCGCTCGGCACCGTGGCCGACGTCGTCAAGCTCGACGCCAACAATCGCATCCTGGTGGCGCAAGGCCTGAAGCGCATGCGTGCCGGCCGCATGCATGCAGGTATCGCCGCCCTGTTCCGCGCTGCCGGGCGCGAAGCACGCAGCGCCTCGCCTTTCGATCTCGGCTTTGCACTGGGTCCGCGCCTGAATGCGGCCGGCCGTTTGTCCGACATGTCGCTCGGTATCGAATGCCTGACCACCGACGACGAAGGCCGCGCCTGGGCGATCGCGCAGCAGCTTGATGAAATCAATCGTGAACGCCGCACCATCGAAGCCAACATGCAGGACACCGCTCTACTGTTGCTGGATAAATTCGATCCGCACGACAGCACCACGATCAGCATTTTCGATCCGAGCTGGCATCAGGGCGTGATCGGCATCGTCGCGTCCCGTCTGAAAGACAAGTTCTACCGTCCGACGATCACCTTTGCCGATGCCGGCAATGGCTGGATCAAGGGCTCCGGTCGTTCCATCGCAGGCTTCCATCTGCGCGACGCGCTGGATCTGGTATCCAAACATGCACCGACGCTGATCGATAAATTCGGCGGCCATGCGATGGCAGCCGGCCTGACGATACGCGCAGAATCGCTGGAAGCGTTCACACAGGCATTTGAAGCGGTTGGAAAAAATTGGCTAAGCCGGAATCAGCTGGAGCGCGTGATCGAAACCGACGGACCGCTGGAGCCGGCTTACTTCACGACGCAATTCATCGAATTGATGGCAGAGCAAGTGTGGGGACAAGGCTTTGCGCCGCCGCTATTCTGCGACGAATTCCGCGTGGTCAATCAGCGGATTCTGAAAGAAAGACACCTGAAACTGACCTTGGAAAAAGACGGCCAGCAATTCGATGCCATCTGGTTCGGCCATATCGATTCGCTGCCCGCCACCGCCAGAGTTGCCTACCGGCTGGACGCCAATGAATTCAATGGCAGAACCCGCGTCCAGTTGCTGGTCGAGCATGCTGAAGCGGCTTGATGCTGCAAGCGAGAGGCAAGTGAATAAGGGACGGCATGTGCAGCAAATGCAGATGCCCGCTCCAATTCATCGCACCGGCAGAAACTGCAGGAACGATCCGCCTATCATGTTCTGCACATAGTTGATGCCGGCACGCCGGTATTTTTCGGTGATAAAGACGGCCAGCAAATCGAGCCGGCCGACGATCTTGCCGAATTCGCGCTGGAAGCTCAGATTGCGCCCGCTCTCGCCCATGTCGTCGGACAGCAGCAATATCTTACCCTCGGGATTGCGGCGGTTACCCAACAGCCAGACCGCAATTTCGATATTGCGCGCTGCATTGTATAAATGCTGGGCGTCCAGACCATCGACCAGAAAGAATTCCGTCTTGCCGTCGTGTGCGGTAATGATCATGTCGGCAGAGGCATAAATAAAAGCGGCCACGCGATCGCCGTTGAATTCCGGCGTCAGCGCCAGCGACAAGGCCTTGATATCGCGCTGTCCCCGCAATTCCGGCCACGGCTGCCGCTGTTCAATCGCATCACGCACGCGTTTGATGCTTTCATCGCGACTGGCGGCAGTCTTTTTCCATTCTGCAGGATTGCGCCGGTACAGTTTTTCCATCAACAGATAGAGGCTGTCCAGGTTGCTCCGCATGCCGAGCGTGGCAATACGGTTGGTATCGGACTGCCCCATTTCCCTGCCGCTGATTGAGGTGCCCTTGACCTCGCCGTGCTTGTTTGACGCCGTATCCATCGTCGAACACGCTGTCAATAAAAGGCTCATGACAAACAAGACTGAAGCTCGTCGCGCTCGCTCCATATTGACTGCTCCCCTGCATCATATTTATTTGAACTACATCACAAATCGGGAGCATACATCGACGCGGCAGATACCCGCTCATTCAAATACCTGCCTGCTTACCCCGCATGCAGGACAGATTACCATCCAAAATCAGTGTCCGGTCAACTCCGTTTCGACGATCGGTTCCAGGGTGCTTTTGCAAGCAGCATTGCCATCCCGCACCAGTCGGTAATGCCGGCAAACACCAGTCCGCCACCAACCACTGCCGCGATTCCGTAGAATCCCGGATGCACCCATGTACCCAGCACGCAAGCGAGCAGCACCAGACTGCCGGCAACAATCCGCACTTGCCGCTCCAGTGACATGCCCGGACGAATAATCAATGGCAATCCGGCCGCCTTGCACGCCTGGATGCCGCCATCAATGACGTGCACATTGTTCAAACCGGCTTGCGCAAACATCTCGGCCGCCTTCGTTGCACGCGCACCCGCAGCACACAGAACGTAAAGCGGCGTGCCCCCATCCAGCTGCTGCTCCTGCATGAACTCGCGCGCTTGCAGCCGATCCAGCGGCAAATGAATATGTTCTTTCTCGAGCGCTGTCATCGCATGCTCGGCCTCGGTCCGTACATCGAGAATCAAACATACCTGCTCAGCCTGCATGTTCTGCGGTGCCACTTTCCTGATTGATACTGCCATCGTGCTCTCCTTGATATTCAACTAGCTGCCGCAAACTGGTCATACGCACGCAAGGCATCCGCCGCATACATCAGCGAAGGACCACCGCCCATGTAAATTGCCATGCCAAGCACTTCGGCAACTTCATTACGGGTGGCACCCAGATCGCGCAGCGCCTTGCTGTGAAAACCTATGCATCCATCACAACGAATTGCCACACCGATTGCCAATGCGATAAATTCCTTGGTCTTTTTTTCGAGTGCACCATCGGCGCTTGCCGCCGCGGCCATCTCGTAAAATCCTTTCATGGTCCCCGGAATCAATGGTTTCATTTGCCGAATATAGTCAACAATGTCCGATGTGACAGCCTGATAATCCTTGCTCATGCTTCCTCCCATCAATTTAGGTATTTCTAATATTAGACTTATCTAATATAATAAGTCAAGATATCTCGCATGACTGCTGAAAAAATGGACAAGAACATACGCGACATGAAGAAAAATGCGGAGGATGCCGCCGCATTTCTAAAAAATCTCGCCAACCCGAGTCGATTGCTGATTCTTTGCCTGCTTATCGAAGGCGAACGTTGCGTCAGCGATATCCTGGCACACCTGGATATCAGCCAAACCGCCCTTTCCCAGCATCTGGCCCGCCTGCGCGAAGAGGGAATCGTCGACTACCGACGCGACCATCGAACCTTGTACTATTTCATAAAAAACAAGGACATAGGTTCCGTCATCGCCATGCTTTACGCCATATACTGCCCGCAGGAAGAGACGTGAATACTGCATATTCAGCATGAAAGCACATTACCGGCTCTGTACGAATGATCCATATCAAGAAGTAACGCTCAGGTATAATTCCCGGTTTTCCCCGCAAAGAACATCATGGAAGCAGAACGCTTAAACTCCCTCGAATCCCTGCTCGACGATCTTACCGATCGTGCGACCGAACTTCGGAGGTATCTTTGACTTCGATATCAAGTCAGAGAAACTAGACCAGGTTAACGGCGAATTGGAAGACCCGAAAGTCTGGGACGATCCAAAACGCGCCCAGGATCTGGGCAAAGAAAAAAAATCGCTGGAAGCGATCGTCCATACCCTCATCAAAGTCGATGCTGAGCTGAAAGACGCGCACGATTTGTTCGAGATGGCGCGCGAAGAAAACGACGAAGACACGATCGTCGCGATTGAAGCCGATTCGCAAGAACTGCTCAAGATCGTAGAAGGCATGGAATTCCGCCGCATGTTCAGCGGCCCCATGGATGCCAACAACTGCTTTATTGATATTCAAGCCGGTGCCGGCGGTACCGAAGCGCAGGACTGGGCTTCGATGCTGTTACGCCAATACCTGCGTTATTGCGAACGCAAGGGCTTCAAGGTTGATATCCTGGAGCAATCCGATGGCGAGGTCGCGGGCATTAAAACTGCCACGCTGAAAGTCGAAGGCGAATACGCCTACGGCCTGCTGCGCACCGAAACCGGCGTACATCGCCTGGTGCGCAAATCGCCGTTCGATTCCGCCAATGGCCGCCACACATCTTTCTCCAGCCTGTTTGTGTATCCGGAAGTCGACGATTCAATCGAGATCGATATCAACCCGGCCGACGTGCGCCTCGACACCTACCGCGCATCCGGCGCTGGTGGTCAGCACATCAACAAAACGGATTCTGCAGTGCGTCTGACGCACGGCCCGTCCGGCATCGTGGTGCAGTGTCAGAACGACCGCTCGCAGCATCGCAACAAGGCTGAAGCATGGGATATGCTGAAGGCCAAGCTGTATGAGCTTGAATTGCGCAACCGCATGAGCGAACAGCAAAAGCTGGAAGATTCCAAGACCGACGTCGGCTGGGGTCATCAAATCCGTTCCTACGTGCTGGATCAGTCTCGCATCAAGGATTTGCGCACCAACTTCGAGACCGGCAATACCAAAGCCGTGCTCGACGGCGATCTGGATGATTTCATTGCCGCATCGCTGAAGCAAGGCGTTTAGTTCACCTTCATCCGCCTTCATCAGCACATTTGCCACTGCTTCACTTTTAATTGCATTTACCTCACAGATTGTTTCCATGACTACGCACAACGACGACGCCGCAGCATCGCTACCGATAGACGAAAACAAAATCATCGCCGAGCGCCGCGCCAAGCTGAGCGCCTTGCGCGAACAAGGCATCGCCTTCCCTAACGACTTCCGCCCGCAACACAAGGCGGCGGACCTGCAGGAAAAATACGGCAGCAAGACACGCGAAGAACTGGAAGCAGAGCCTGTCACCGTCGTGCTGGCAGGCCGCATGATGTTGAAACGTGAGGCGGGTAAAAAAGCGGCATTCGCCACATTGCAGGATGCATCCGGTCCAAAGGCTGATGGTCGCATCCAGATCTATGCAACGCTGAATCTGACCGGCGAAGCGGCGATGGCTGCACTGCATCACTACGACCTCGGCGATATCCTGGGTGTCAGCGGCACGCTGTTCAAAACCCAGACTGACGAGTTGACAATCAAGGTGACTGAACTGCGCCTGATCACAAAATCTCTGCGCCCGTTGCCGGATAAATTCCACGGCCTCGCCGATCAGGAAACCAAATACCGTCAGCGTTACGTCGATCTGATCATGAACGAAGACACGCGCCGTACCTTCAAGGCGCGTACTGCCGCGATCTCATCGATTCGTCGCTTCATGGAAAAGAACGAGTTCATGGAAGTGGAAACGCCGATGCTGCACACGATTCCCGGCGGCGCAGCAGCCAAGCCTTTCACCACCCATCACAATGCGCTCGACATGGAGATGTTCCTGCGTATCGCACCTGAGTTGTACCTGAAACGTCTGGTAGTCGGCGGCTTCGACCGCGTGTTCGAAATCAACCGCAACTTCCGTAATGAAGGTGTTTCGATCCGTCACAATCCGGAATTCACGATGATGGAATTCTATGCGGCCTACACCGATTACAAATGGCTGATGGACTTCACCGAAGCCGTGATTCGCCAGGCGGCTATCGATGCGCACGGTACGGCAACCCTGACCTACGGCGGTCGTGAACTGGATCTGGCAAAGCCGTTCCACCGTCTGACCATCGTTGGCGCAATCAATAAATTTGCACCGCAATACACGCACGAACAATTACATGATGCCGAATACATCAAGGCGGAACTGAAGAAGTTCGGCGTGAAGCCGCACGCACATTCCGGCCTCGGTGCACTGCAACTGGCTTTGTTTGAAGAAACCGCAGAAGCACAACTGTGGGAGCCGACTTACATCATCGATTACCCGGTTGAAGTGTCGCCATTGGCGCGCGCATCGGATACCGTCGCCGGCATTACCGAGCGCTTCGAATTGTTCATGGTGGGTCGCGAGATCGCCAACGGCTTCTCCGAATTGAACGATGCAGAAGATCAGGCCGCCCGCTTTCAGGCGCAGGTTGCAGCAAAAGATGCCGGCGATGAAGAAGCGATGTATTACGACGCCGACTACATACGCGCACTGGAATACGGTATGCCTCCAACCGGCGGTTGTGGTATCGGTATCGATAGGCTGATGATGATCATCACCGATTCGCCGAATATCCGTGACGTGCTGCTGTTTCCGCATCTGCGACGCGAAGACTAAGTTGCCGCAAGAAAAAAGGACTGCTCAGGCAGTCCTTTTTTTATGGCAACTAATTAAGACTTTCACTACTCCTAGTTACATCAGCTTACATCTGACACAGGTTTGCGCTTTTTATTTGCGCCGGAGAGCGTAATACTTTGCCCACATCAATACAACGTGGAATCACCCACATCAGGAGCAAGTTATGGAAACCAAGAATAATTCAAACCGTATTCATCCGCTCGTTGCCGCAGCCGCTATCGGCGTCCTGCTGGTCAGCCTGGTAGGTGTTGCCGCCATGACCGGAATGTTGCCGAACTCAAATAGCGCCAGCGCACAAAAAGAAGCGATTGCAGCCCTCGACAAAGAGGCTGCCGAAAAGGCTGCAGAAGCAAAAGCTGCAGAAGAACGTGCAAACGAAGCACGGATGGCAGCGCAAAAAACAGAAGATGAAAAAGCCCACCAGGCACGCCTGAAAGAAGAGGATCGCCGCATTGCGGAGCGCGCCAAGGCACGCGAATCAGCACCGAGCAAGGTGGCACAGGCGCAAGTCTGTTACGACTGCGGCCGCGTAGAGTCAGTACGCTCGGTACAAACCGCAGCCAAGCCTAGCGGTGTCGGCGTAGTAGGCGGTGCGGTTGTGGGTGGTTTGCTGGGTAACCAGATCGGTAACGGCAGCGGTCGCAGTCTGGCGACAGTAGCCGGTGCAGTCGGCGGCGGCTTTGCCGGTAACGAAATCGAAAAGCGTACGCGTACTGCATCGACGTATGAAGTGCGTGTGCGCATGGAAGACGGCAAGATCCGCACCTTCCCTTACGACAACCAACCGAACTGGAGTACCGGCGACCGTGTTCGCGTAGTCGATGGCTATTTGCGCGCACGCTGATCCAGGCAAACCAAATAAAAAAGAGCGACCAATGGTCGCTCTTTTTTCGTCTGATCACTGCGCTGATTCAAGCTCAATCCTGAGCTGAAAAGCACTGCGACAGTTTTATTGCGCTTCTTCTATCCATGCCATCTGGATCGCCTCGAGAATTTTCTCGCCTGAATGCGCAGGCAAGTCGTCAAAGTCTTCCAGCTCACATACCCACTTGTGCAGATCAGTGAAGCGTATTGTCAGCGGATCGATATCCGGAAATTTATCATGCAGCTCTTCCGCAATGCGGATCGTGTCTGTCCATTTCATCGCAAGACTCCTTAGTGATTTTCACTGGCGTGATTGATCGTGTAACGTGGAATTTCCACCACCAGATCTTCCTCCGCAACAATCGCCTGACATGACAGACGCGATGCTGCTTCCAGCCCCCACGCCTTGTCCAGCAAATCTTCTTCCTTGTCTTCCGCCTCATTCAGCGAACTGAATCCTTCTCGCACAATCACGTGACACGTGGTGCATGCGCAGGATTTTTCGCACGCGTGTTCGATATCGATATCGTTTTCCAGCAGGACGTCGCATATCGATTTACCCGCTGGTGCATCAATTACGGCGCCATCCGGGCACAAGACATGGTGGGGAAGAACAACAATTTGCGGCACTTGGTTACCTCGAAAGTTTAAATGTTATTGCCCTGAAAAATTACTCAGGCTGTAGTGCATATGTTTGCTGTCGGCAATCTTGCGCCATAACAGGCACAAAACGATGGATCAAATCTCATCCAGTTTCTTGCCGGACAGCGCAGACCGCACGCTCCTATCCATTCTACGCGCGGCAAATTCCTCCGTGCCGTGCGCCAATGCATCGACTGCAGCCTTGATGGCCAGATGATCGGTGCCGCTACCAGCCTGCCTGACGCTATCCAGCAGCGCGACGATATCCTCGCGTTCATTGTCCGACAGCAGGCTCGCATCCGCATCCAGCGCCGACTGCGTTGCCAGCACGATGCGCTCGGCTTCCACCTGCTCCTCGCGCAATGCGCGTGCAGCCATATCGACATCAGCCGACTTGAAGGAATCCTGCAGCATCTGCGCGATCTGATCGTCGGCCAAACCATAGGATGGCTTGACGCTGATCGACGCTTCGACACCCGAACGCAACTCGCGCGCAGAGACAGAGAGCAAACCATCCGCGTCCACCTGGTAAGTCACACGGATGCGTGCTGCACCAGCGGCCATAGGCGGAATGCCGCGCAATTCGAATTTTGCCAGCGAGCGGCAATCCGTTACCAACTCACGCTCACCCTGCACAATGTGCACCGCAAGCGCCGTCTGACCATCCTTGAAGGTGGTGAATTCCTGCGCACGTGCGCAGGGAATCGTCGAATTGCGCGGGATGACTTTTTCCACCAGACCGCCCATCGTCTCGATACCCAACGACAATGGAATCACATCCAGCAGCAACCAGTCATCGCCAGCAGCGCGATTTCCTGCCAATAAGTTGGCCTGCACTGCAGCGCCCAGCGCCACTACTTTATCGGGATCGATATTCGCCAATGGCGTCGACTGGAAAAAATCACCGACCGCCTTGCGTATGTGCGGCATGCGCGTGGCGCCGCCTACCATCACCACGCCATCCACATCATCCACGCTCAAACCAGCGTCGCGCAGTGCCTTTTTGGTTGGCGTAATGGTCTTGGTCACCAGATGTTGCGTCATCTGGATAAAATCTGCAGCGGTCACAGTGACATGGACTTCTTCGCCGGAAGTCAATACGGCGTCGATCAGCGTTTCCGATTTCGACGACAGCAGTTCCTTCGCTTCGCGCGCCTTGACCATCAGCACACTGGTATCTATCTCGGAGAGTGGAGCCAGTCCGGCTTGCTCGATGATCCAGCAGAACAGGCGATGATCGAAATCGTCGCCACCCAGAGCCGAATCGCCGCCGGTAGACAATACTTCAAATACGCCCTTGGTCAGTTTCAGGATAGAGACATCGAAGGTGCCGCCGCCCAGATCGTAGACTGCGAACACGCCTTCCGATCCATTGTCCAGGCCGTAGGCGATTGCCGCCGCCGTCGGTTCGTTGAGCAAACGCAATACGTTCAGGCCTGCGAGTTTGGCCGCATCCTTGGTTGCCTGACGCTGCGCATCGTCAAAGTATGCCGGCACCGTAATCACGGCACCGACCAGATCGTCGCCCAGCGCATCTTCAGCCTGCTGGCGCAAAGTGGCGAGAATTTCTGCCGATACTTCAACCGGGCTTTTTACACCGGCGACGGTTTTCAGCTGCACCATGCCGGGCGTATCGAGGAAATCGTAAGGCAGGTTTTCCGCGTACGCGATATCTTTCAAGCCGCGTCCCATGAAGCGCTTGACGGAAACGATCGTATTCTTCGGATCGATATTTTGCGCGGCCTGTGCCTTGTAACCGATATGCGCACTGCCATTCTTCAGGTAATGCACAACCGACGGCAAGAGCGAACGCCCTTCTTCATCGGTCAATATTTCGGGAATGCTGTTGCGTACCGTGGCAACCAGCGAATTGGTGGTGCCGAGATCGATACCGACCGCCAGTCTATGCTGATGCGGTGCGGTGGACATGCCGGGTTCGGCGATTTGAAGAAGAGCCATATTCGTTTGTAACTTATCTCAAGTAAATCGTTGCCATTTTTCATGCATGGCAACGCTCATAGTCTGTGCATGATCACACCCGGATACCGCAGTTTACAGCACACCTCTTGCTAGTCCGGCAGCACATCCAGCGCATGTGACACCTCAGCGGAAAATTTTTCCAGAAACATCAGTTGCCGCACCAATCCGGCAGCACCGGCAAAATCATCGCCATCCAGCAGTACGCCGATTTCTTCCAGGCTGGTCTTGCGTGCAGTACGGATGGCCGTTTCCAGCGCTTCCAGCTCATCTCTATTCTTTTGAGCGCGCGCATCGTCGAGCGCTTCGCGCCATTCCATCTGCTGCATCAGGAATGCCAGCGGCATCGCGGTATTGGATTCGACTTGCAGGTCAACACCGTTCAGTTCGCATAAATAAGCAGCACGCTTGAACGGATTTTTCAGTGTCGTGTATGCCTCATTCGCACGCGTTGCCCATTGCATGGCGACCCGCTTCTCTGCGTCCGGCGCACTGGCAAACTTGTCCGGATGCACCTGATTCTGGACTTCGTGATAAGCCTGGTCGAGCGCACGCGCATCGAGTGAAAAACGTTGCGGCAACTGAAAAAGATCAAAGTGATTTTGCATACTTGGGCTATCCGTCTGCCATTTTGTTGGCTGCTGTGCAGACGTCATCGCTGCTGGATGTTCGGTGTATCAAATAAAAGAGCCTGCACAATTTCGACAGGCTCAATCAGGACATCAATTCTGCTGCCAGCCATTAGGCCCTGCAGGTATGCGTCAAATACGGAAACTCTCACCGCAACCGCATTCGTCCTTGACGTTGGGGTTGTGGAACTTGAAACCTTCATTCAAGCCTTCGCGTGCGAAATCGAGCTCGGTGCCATCAATATACGGCAGACTTTTCGGATCGACGAATACCTTGACGCCATGCGATTCGAACACGCTGTCTTCGCTCGCGCTTTCGTCCACATATTCCAGCTTGTAGGCCAGACCGGAGCAACCGGTCGTGCGCACGCCGAAGCGCAGGCCTATGCCCTTGCCGCGTCGTTCCATGTAGCGGTTGATATGTTTCGCCGCTTTTTCAGTCAGTGTAATAGCCATAGTTTCCGCTTAAACAGATAGTCGTTGAAGCACACAGCCTTGTTGCATGCTGCACGAAGCAAACAAACTCAAACTGCTTTTTCAGCTTCCGCCACGCCATGCTTGGTTTTGTAATCCAGCACGGCTGCCTTGATCGCATCTTCCGCCAGAATCGAGCAGTGAATTTTCACCGGCGGCAAAGCCAGCTCTTCGGCAATTTGCGTATTCTTGATCGACAGTGCTTGATCCAGCGTCTTGCCCTTGACCCATTCAGTCACCAGCGAAGACGATGCAATCGCCGAACCGCAACCGTAGGTTTTGAATTTTGCGTCCTGGATCACGCCATCAGCGCCGACCTTGATCTGCAATTTCATCACGTCGCCACAAGCCGGCGCACCGACCATACCGGTACCGATTGTTTCATCACCCTTGTCAAACGCGCCTACGTTGCGCGGATTTTCGTAGTGATCGAGAACTTTGTCTGAGTAAGCCATTTTGATACTCCTTGTTAAGCCTTCTTCCTGCTGCCCAGCAACAGGAATGAGAACGATGTTAGTGCGCTGCCCATTGGATCGTGCTGATATCGATCCCGTCTTTATACATATCCCACAGCGGCGACAACTCGCGCAGCTTGGCGACTTTTTCCTTGATCAGCTTGATCGTGAAATCAACATCCTCTTCCGTCGTGAAGCGACCGAAAGTGAAACGAATCGAGCTGTGCGCCAATTCATCGCTACGACCCAGCGCTCTCAATACATAAGATGGTTCCAGACTGGCCGAAGTACAAGCCGAACCTGAAGAAACAGCCAGATCCTTGATCGCCATGATCAGCGACTCGCCTTCAACATAGTTGAAGCTGACGTTCAGGTTGTGCGGTACACGGTGATCCATATCGCCGTTGATATAGACCTCTTCCATATCCATCAGGCCTTTGGCCAGGCGATCACGCAATGCGGTGATGCGAACGATTTCTTCGTCCATTTCTTCACGCGCGATGCGGAAGGCTTCGCCCATGCCGACGATCTGATGCGTTGCCAGCGTGCCGGAACGCAAACCACGCTCATGGCCGCCACCGTGCATTTGCGCTTCGATACGGATGCGCGGTTTGCGGCGCACATACAAGGCACCGATACCTTTAGGACCGTAGGTTTTGTGCGCGGTAAAAGTCATCAGGTCGACTTTGGATTTTTCCAGATCGATCTTTACCTTGCCGGTTGCCTGCGCAGCGTCGCAATGGAAAATAATGCCCTTGCTGCGGCACAGCTCGCCAATTTCGTCGATAGGTTGAATCACACCGATTTCATTGTTGACCAACATGACCGACACCAGAATCGTGTCAGGACGAATCGCTTCCGCCAACTGCGCTATCGTGATCAAGCCATTGGCTTGCGGCTGCAGATACGTTGCCTCAAAACCCTGGCGCTCCAGTTCACGTACGGTATCCAGCACGGCTTTGTGCTCGGTTTTTACCGTAATGATGTGCTTGCCCTTGGTTTTATAGAATTGTGCAGCGCCTTTGATTGCAAGGTTGTTGCCTTCCGTCGCGCCGGAAGTCCAGATGATTTCGCGCGGATCGGCATTGACCAGCTTGGCAACTTGTTCGCGTGCATCTTCTACCGCTTTTTCCGCCGTCCAGCCATACATATGGCTGCGCGATGCCGGATTACCGAACTGCTCGCGCAGGTACGGAATCATCTTGTCGGCAACCCGTGGATCGATAGGCGTCGTCGCCGAGTAATCCATGTAAATTGGAAAGTGCGGCGCCTTGATCGTATCAAGCAGGCTTTTATCTAAGGGGGCATTCATTTTTTTAAACTCCAATAATCAAACGGCTGCGTGATTACGATGCACAACCACCACGCATTGCTCGGAAACCTTTTGTTTTTGCTGGTCAACCAAATCTTTTAAAGAGACTGAATCGAGATAATCCACCATTTTCGCATTCAATGTTGCCCACAGGTCATGCGTCATGCAACGACCGCCATGTTCATGCTCAGGGCTGTGGCAATTTTCCTTGCCGCCGCACTGTGTGGCATCCAAGGGTTCATCTACTGCAATAATAATGTCGGCCACTGTCACATCTTCAGCCCGACGTGCCAGGTTATAGCCACCGCCCGGCCCGCGTACCGACTCCACGATTTCATGGCGACGCAACTTGCCGAACAACTGCTCAAGATACGACAGGGAAATTTCCTGCCGCTGACTGATACCAGCGAGCGTGACAGGACCATTGCCCTGACGCAATGCCAAATCAATCATGGCTGTTACGGCAAAACGGCCTTTAGTCGTTAAACGCATGAAATCCCGCCTCCAGAACCAACCGGGTGGAATAACCCGAGTTGTTGATCAATTTGGTCAAGTATAACAAATTTGACCGAATCTGTCAGATAGCTGCTTACCGCAACCCACCCTGACCAAGCGCGCAAAGCGCACTCCATATCTCAATATCCTATTTTATTGGGAAGCCGCCTCATCAGCCTTGACCAGCGTCACCAAGACGAATATTTTTCGCCCGCAGAATAATTGCAGCAAAGGCAATAAACGCAACCCCAGCCCAATAGACTCGCCCTCAACCCGTGCCCGTCACAACAATAAATTTGAACGATTGCTCAATCAATTAAATTGACCAGGGCACGACGATGAAATTCGGGATGAGAGGCAAATATAAAATTGGCAAAGCACAAAACCGTTACACACCCACGAGACAAACTAGGTTTGAGCGAACATTCAATTTATAATAGCGTTCTCGTTAATTGACTGAAACTTCGTTTCCCTTATCCGTAATGGCCACACGCATTTCCAAGACCCCGCAGTCTCCCACCCAAAAAGCTGACAAAAAACGGATCGAAGTTCTCAAGGCCGCAGGTAAATGCTTCCGTAAAACCGGCTTTCATCAAACCTCCATGCAGCAGATTTGCGCCGAAACCGGTCTCGGCCCTGGTGCGGTCTATCGCTACTTCACAGGCAAGGAAGCCATCATTGAAGCAATGGTGGAAGACGAACGGCGGCAAGCGCGCGCCATGCTATTGCAAATGCGCGATGCCGCATCCATACAACATGCCTTGAGTACAGCCACGCGACTATTTGCCGAACGCTATCGCGCCGGCAGTGACGCCAGCCTGATGACGGAAGTCTATGCAGAAGGCATGCGCAGCAAGCGCGTAGGCACAGTGCTGCGCAAGATAGAGGCGGAATGGATCATGGGCTTGAGCAATCTGTTACGCATCGCGCAAGCGCGTGGACAGATTGATGCGTCGCTGGATGCAGCGCAAACAGCCCTGTTCCTGACGGGAATGTGGGATGGCATGGTGATCCGCCAGCATTTTCATGCGCATGACGATCCGCAGGCACTACCGATTTTTTTTGAAACGATGATTGCGCGACTGCTGGCGAAAGACAACAAGGTCGCCGGCAAACCACTCACCACACCACCACTGGAAAACTCGCTGTTTGCCGAGGAACTGAAAAAGCGTGCCGAGTCTGAAGATTTGCGCCAGCTCAGCTTGATTTAAGCAGACTTCTTTTTCAGTAGCTGCATGTCACCGAATAAATCCTGCATGACCTGATTGCCGATAAAGCTCAGGTTATACGGATGTTCGGAAACTTTTTTCGGGAAACGCGCACTCTCAGGAAACGCCTCCAGTTGCACGGCGATTTTCCCCCACAGGACAAGCGTAGGCGACGTTTTACCTGCATCTTCAGCGCGATCCGCCAATGCAGCCAGCACCGTTTGCAAAAATGGCAGCCACGCCCTGGCTTCTTTCACCGGCGGCACATGCGTGCGAAAAACCAGCGCTGCATTCAGCAGCAAAAAACCATGTCGGGTCAGATTGGCCTGCAACTCAGGCAAGGTTTGAATGATCGATGCAGGCGCTGCCTGCGCCTTGCTGGAGACACCAGCCAGTGCATCGCCTGTCGTCTGCTCTATCGCCAATTGACCGTCAGCCACCAGCAGCATCTTCATGAAATTGCGCAGCGAGGTCGCACGATTGACCTGCTTGGACAAACCTTTTTCCGACCACAGGGAACTGACTGCGCCATCCATGAAACAGACGCCGGTCGCACTGGCTGCACGCGGATACGGTCCCTCCCCCACCAGTACGTAATGCACCGCATCCAGCGGCTGCGCGAAAGCAGCAAACAGTCGACCACCATCCGGCAAATACTCGTCCGCCGCCAATGCCGGCAAATAATCCGGCGAGATCTTGTGGACTGCATCGAGGCCTGCCAGCAAAATCGGCCGCCACGACGCATCTGCGGCATCCAGCATGGCAATAAAAGACGGTGGAATAGTGTGCGACATGGATTTATATGGAAAGGCGAAAGCAGCGATTGTAGCCGCAACACTGTGCGACACAAGGTAAACGACGATTCGTCATCGCCTTGTGTCCATCAAGCAGGCACGATATGGTCTTCGCCCGGCGCACCGAACAATTGCTCCTTCAATATCCGCAATTGATCACGCACTTGCGCCGCCTTTTCGAATTCCAGATTTTTTGCATGGCCGAGCATCTGCTTCTCAAGTCGCTTGATTTCCTTGCTGACCTGCTTCTCGCTCATCGCCTCATACTTCGCATGCTCCTGCGCCGCATTAAACTCTTCACGCGCGTCCTGCTGACTGTAGACGCCATCGATCAACTCGCGAATGTGCTTCTTGATACCGACCGGCGTAATGTTATTTGCAGTATTGAAAGCCACCTGCTTGGCGCGACGACGCTCGGTCTCGTCTATCGCCCGTCGCATCGAATCGGTCACCTTGTCGCCGTAGAGAATTGCCATGCCGTTCAGGTTGCGTGCAGCACGGCCTATCGTCTGGATCAGACTGCGCTCGGAACGCAGGAAGCCTTCCTTGTCGGCATCGAGAATCGCCACCAGCGACACTTCCGGCAAATCGAGGCCTTCGCGCAACAGGTTGATACCGACCAGCACATCAAAGGTACCAAGACGCAGATCACGAATGATTTCCACCCGTTCGACCGTATCGATATCGCTGTGCAGGTAACGCACCTTGATGCCGTTATCGCTGAGAAATTCCGTCAATTGTTCCGACATACGCTTGGTCAGCGTTGTGACCAGCACACGCTCGTGCTTCTTCACGCGATCAGTGATTTCAGACATCAGATCGTCGACCTGGGTCGAGGCCGGACGCACACTGATCAATGGATCAACCAGGCCCGTTGGCCGCACCACCTGCTCGACCACTTGATCGGCATGCGTATTTTCATAATCAGCCGGCGTCGCGGAGACGAACACCATCTGCCGCATTTTTCCCTCGAACTCGTCAAAGCGTAGCGGCCGGTTATCCAGCGCCGACGGCAGTCGAAAACCGTAATCAACCAAATTGGTTTTGCGCGCCCTATCGCCGTTGTACATGCCGTTGAGTTGTCCCATCAGCACATGCGATTCGTCCATGAACATCAAGGCATCCTGCGGCAGGTAATCCACCAGCGTTGGCGGCGGATCGCCTGCCTTGGCGCCGCTCAGATGGCGCGAATAGTTTTCGATGCCTTTGGTGAAGCCGATTTCCTGCATCATCTCCAGATCGAAGCGGGTACGCTGTTCGAGACGCTGTTCTTCAATCAGCTTGTTTTCCTTGCGGAAAAAATCCAGCCGCTCGCGCAATTCATCCTTGATGGTTTCAATCGCTCGCAGCACGGTGGCGCGTGGCGTCACGTAATGCGAACCGGGATAAACCGTAAAACGCGGAATCTTCTGTTTGACGCGGCCAGTCAGCGGATCGAACAGCTGCAGGCTTTCTATTTCGTCATCGAACATTTCCAGGCGAATGGCCAACTCGGCATGTTCTGCCGGGAAAATATCGATGGTATCGCCACGCACGCGGAAAGTGCCACGACCGAAATCGACTTCATTGCGCGTGTATTGCATCGCGATCAAACGGGCGATCACGTCGCGCTGGCTGACCTTGTCCTTGGCGCGCAAGGTCAGAATCATCTGATGGTATTCACTCGGATTACCGATACCATAGATTGCCGAGACCGTTGCAATAATCACCACATCGCGCCGTTCCATCAGCGATTTGGTGCAGGACAAGCGCATCTGTTCGATATGCTCGTTGATCGAGGAATCTTTCTCGATGAACAAGTCGCGTTGCGGAACGTAGGCTTCCGGCTGGTAATAATCGTAATAACTGACGAAATATTCCACCGCATTTTGCGGAAAAAACTCGCGGAATTCGCTGTAAAGCTGGGCCGCCAGCGTCTTGTTCGGCGCAAAAACAATGGCCGGCCGGCCCATACGGGCGATGACATTGGCAACCGTATAAGTCTTGCCCGAACCTGTTACGCCCAGCAAGGTCTGATAAAACAGGCCATCATCGATGCCTTCCACCAGTTTCGCAATCGCAGTCGGCTGATCGCCGGCCGGAGGAAACGGCTGGTAAAGTCGAAACGGGGAATTCGGGAAGGTGACGATTTTCGATTCATCAACGGAATCAGCAACTTGGGATAAATCAGTCATTTATTTAAATCCGACCTTTGGTAAAATAGTGAGTCGCATTTTCCGCAAGACTTATGGTCTTGCGCTCCACACAACCCCACTGCAAAACGACCGTTTGCAGCTAACTTTTGATGTTATCACGATGAACGCACCTATCCCTGCTTCGCTCCTTAACGCCATTGAAATGGCGCCCCGTGACCCGATTCTTGGCATTACCGAGGCGTTTAACGCCGACAAGAATCCAAATAAGATCAATCTAGGTGTCGGCGTTTACAACGACGACAACGGCAAATTGCCGCTGCTGGAATGCGTACGCAAAGCCGAAGCGCAATTGATGGAAAAACTGTCGCCACGCGGCTACCTTCCTATCGATGGCCTCGCTGCTTACGATAAAGCAGTGCAGGAACTCGTATTTGGTGCCGATAGTTCAGTAGTCAAGGACAAACGTGCAGTGACCGCGCAAGCAATCGGCGGCACAGGTGCATTGAAGCTCGGTGCTGACTTCCTGAAACGCTTTGCGCCTAACGCCCAAGTCTGGATCAGTGATCCAAGCTGGGAAAACCACCGCGCTCTGTTTGAGTCGGCCGGCTTCACCGTCAACAACTATCCGTACTACGACGCAGCAACCCGCGGCGTAAATTTCGCCGGCATGCTGGACACACTCAAATCGATTCCTAGCGGCTCGATCGTTCTGTTGCACGCTTGCTGCCACAACCCAACCGGCGCCGATCTGAACGACGCACAATGGCTGGAAGTTCTGAACGTTGTCACGACACGCGGTTTGATTCCATTCCTCGATATGGCTTATCAGGGCTTTGGCGACGGCATCGAATCCGACGGCAAAGTCGTGCGCCAGTTCGCTGAAGCAGGCGGCCCGGTATTCGTATCGAACTCCTTCTCCAAATCGTTCTCGCTGTACGGCGAACGCGTTGGCGCACTGAGCATCGTTTCCAGCAACGCAGAAGAGGCATCACGCGTCCTGTCGCAATTGAAACGCGTCATCCGCACCAACTACTCCAACCCACCTATCCACGGCGGTCAAGTCGTCGCAACCGCTCTGGCATCACCAGAATTGCGCGCACTGTGGGAAGAAGAACTGGCCGGCATGCGCGTACGCATTCGCGAAATGCGTCAAGCGTTTGTACAGAAGCTGAAGGAACAGGCTCCTGCGCACAACTTCGATTTCGTCACCGAACAGCGCGGCATGTTCTCGTACTCCGGCCTGACAAAACCGCAAGTGGATCGTCTGCGCGATGAGTTCTCGATTTACGCTGTCGACACCGGCCGCATCTGCGTTGCAGCGCTGAATACAAAAAACATCGATTACGTCATTGCGGCAATCGCGAAAGTTCTTTAATATTCGCCTGCGGCAAATTTCTGCGGTCACGATCAAACGGAACAAAGAAATTTATCGCACAAGCTTTGACAAGCGAGTAAGAAACATCTTATAATCTCGCTTCTGTTCCCTGATAGCTCAGTTGGTAGAGCGACGGACTGTTAATCCGCAGGTCCCTGGTTCGAGTCCAGGTCGGGGAGCCACAGAATATGAAGGGTCAGCTACGTGCTGGCCCTTTTCTATTTCAGCTCTTGCGCCATTTTCGCGCCATTGGGTCTCCAATCTAGGAGGCCGCTAAATGGCACAGATAAGAAAACGCGCACCACTCCAATATCAAGCACGAGTTCGACTCCAAGGTTATCCTGAAGCTAGTCGTACTTTCACGTCTAAAGCCGATGCAGTTGCATGGGCGACCTCCGTTGAGCAGATAACTAAGCAAGGTCATGGAGAGTGCTTTAGAGAAGCCAGTAAGCTGTCTCTTCACGATGCACTCCTCCGCTATCTCTTAGAAGTCACTCCGTCCAAAAAGAGCGCAGCACACGAGACCGCTCTTATCAAAAGGTGGCTTAAGAACCCAATGGCCGAGCTCCCAATCGTCAAGATACGAGGAGCTGACTTAGCCCTCTACCGCGACCGCCGCATGCTAGCAGGGATATCTGGGAATACTTTACGCATTGAGTTTGCTCTTATCGGGCATCTCTATGAAGTCGCTAGAAAGGACTGGGGTCTGGAGACGCTCTCCAATCCAGTTAAAGCTTTTAGAAAGCCCAAAGTTAGCAGAGGTCGAGATAGGAGACTAGAAGATGGCGAGGAGGACTTACTACTTCAACACTGCATAACGGTAGGCAATCTGCGTCTGCATTCGATCATCATCCTTGCTGTTGAGACAGCGATGCGCAGAAGTGAACTCGTAGGCATTCGATGGAATGATGTAAATCTCAAGGCGCGCATGATCTATCTACATGACACCAAAAACGGGACAGCCAGAACAGTGCCGTTGTCGTCCCGTGCTGTGATTGCTCTCGTAGCCCTTCCTCACCTTCCAAGTCCCTTCATGCTAAATATGCACTGCGACACGCTCACTTATGATTTCGTCCAAGCCTGCAAGGCATGTGAGATTGAAGGACTGCGGTTCCACGATCTACGGCATGAAGCTACAAGTAGATTATTCGAGAAGGGATTCAATATGATGGAGGTCTCAACTATTACTGGGCATAAGACGCTCTCGATGCTCAAGAGATACACCCATCTGAAACCATCAGACCTGCTAACCCGGCTTGGCTAACCTTCATAGCAAAAGTATTGCAGAGCTAGGGGCGAGTGGTCAAAGCAGCATGTCGCTCTGTGGATAACTCCCTGCAACACTAATACAATAGATTGCCGCATGACACGGCCCTTTTGCATTCGCAAGAGGTCACAAGAGGGAGAAAAACTTGGCTGATTTAAGTTACCCGTATTTTTATTTATATAAAGATGTTTCGGGCCAATGGCGTTGGAACATTCGCGCAAGAAACCACAAAGTAATCGCTGACAGCTCGGAATCTTACGTCAACAAGACAGATGCGCTGCACGGAATTGAGTTGGTAAAAAACGCTAGCAACGTTTACGACTCAACCACCGAAAAGTGGGTTTAATAGACATTGAAGTAAACGTGAGCCGCTAACATGGAGAGACTTGGAGATTATCCCAAGTCCTTCTATTCCTTTGTCAAAAGCGGAGAGTAGATGAAGAACTACCAAGATACAGAGACGGGACAACTCTTTGCGTTTGAGGATGGCGTTGATCCGTTTACTCCATACAACCGTAACATCCCAGTAACACTGTCTGAGGACATTAAACCAAAGCCCAACGATTCATACGTTTGGCATCAGGGTGATTGGATTAAACAGGAAGATGCACCTCCTGGTTACACACAACCTGTCTCCAGCGTTCCAGCTTATAACCCCGCATGGATGGCCTATTTGCTCCCATATACAGCCGTGCATCGCGATGAAGACTCTGGATTGAATGTCACCCTCGACCAAGTCAATGGGAACTCCTACGCTGGCAATAAGCTGGCAGAAGTCGTTGCAATTCTCCCATTAGGTACTCCGAGCGGATTGCCCGCACTTATCAGCTATGACGGGGCCATAGCGATTCCCCAATGTGACGACTTCCCAAGCAATGTTGATGGCATTAGAAAGCTTAACGAGATTCTTTGTAGTCTTTTGCTAGGTGGTGTCCATACAGAGGTACTTCACTCGAAAGGCCTTGTCATCGGTATTTTGCAAGACGCTTCAAGACTTTTCGCCTTCATACCATCCATTCATTCGAATTTGAGGTCGAACTCTGCTTCCATAAGTGAACGGCTATCGCCTCTAATGTTTCCCAGGGTGTTGATGATGGCAGATATACAGGAGGCTTATTGTCAGGGGCAACAAGTCGTCAAAGCTATCCACAACTTCTCTCCGTTCTTTCTCTTGAACGGCTACACAGCGATGGTGTATCGAAATAACAGTGACGCACTTAATAACCTTTGGATTTCCGTTGAGCAGCTTACGGAGCACCTATGGGTAGAGCACTACGTGAAGAACAAGCGTGCCTTTCCCGTTCGTGTTTCCAAGCGCCACGAGTATCTTAAGCAAAAAAATCAACTGAATAATATTTGGGCAAAGCAAGAGCTCCTTCTTCTTTCCAAAATCATCAGCAAGGAATGCCACGAAGCTCTTCGTCAGGTTCGCGATAAACGTAATAACTTAGTACATGATGGCATCGTGCCGGACTCACAAACCGTTGAGACACTCTGGGGGGCTCTACCAGAGTTGATCGAAATGGCGGCAGAGATTCGACCACTAGGAATGAGAAAGATTTGGACCGGTAGCGCAAACAATTGGGGGATACCCGCGAGAACTAACTTCGATGAGTGGGTGGAACTGGCAAAAAAGCTATAGCCGTTACTCAAGACGTTCCCAACAGAACACTCCGCTAATGGGCGGCTGCAGTGGTGAACTTTGGTATGTATAAAGGTCGGGGCTTTGCGTTATCTCTTTCATCAGCCCTGCAAGGTTATCGGCGAGAAGGTCTATCGGCTGATCCTCAGCACCCGCAAACCCGCCCCAAGTAAACCTTCCTTGAGTCGTCGGGCCACCAAGGAGTAACCACATCAACTCAGCATAGGGGCCGATGAAGTCATTAGGTGGCTTGTCCGACATGACCTGAAACCAAACGGGAACATCTGTTCGTCCCATGCGTTCACTTACTGCTGCCTGTAGGTGTGCATGAACGCGCAGCATGTAGTGAGACACATGAATTGCCATTGGAGCGTGTTTATCCGAAACCACGAGTGTCTGTAGCGCGTCGTTATCTGAGCATGTGTAAGGGCCAAACTCCACCTTGGACTTCCCATTGTGAGTCATTCGCCTGTAGCACTCCGTGATTCCCAAGGCATCAGCGAATGTTGCTTCATGTTGAATTACTGCGCTCTCCTTGATAGATGAAGTCAGCACCAGAACCGGGTGATCCTTTAGGGTCTGGAAGAACGCTTGGTGAAAGTGTTTCTTGTAGGGTTGTTTAGCGTCCTTCCACTGCTTCAGGGTATGAGTGGATGGGTTGAGCGTTGTCCCAAGTTCATCAGCTAATGCTTGATGCTCACCATTCTGGGAAATGACTAGAACCGAGTGGTGCCACTCCGAGCCATCAATCTGCTCGGATGGAGAGTGATCTATCGACATCAAGAGCGGAGACTGAGCCGGATCGCTTAGGTTGGCGACAAACCAACGCATAGCTGCCAATAGGTCTGGAGCCATAATGCTTCTGTCTTGCATGGTTTTTCCTGTCTGTGTTGCGTGATCCTAGCCGAAGCTACGCACCGACCTTGCAAATGCCGAGAAAACAACCTTAGTAACCCAATGTTTAAACTGAGGGTCTAAGGTTTCACAATCTACGGCGAAGCTACCAGCAGATTATTCAAAAATGGATTCAAATGATGGAGATCTCAACAATCACGGGCCATAAAACGCTAACAATGTTTAAGCGGTACACACATCTTAAGCCTCATGATTTACTGCAACGACTTGGATAAACTATTATTCCGGCATTGATCGGAAAAAACCTTTTATTAAAGTCATTTAAACGCACATATTCAGAGAGGTCTGCTGCAATGCTCTCAGAAACGCTGAAACCTATTGGCTTCGATACTTGGGATAAGGAAGAATGGGAGCAATATCGCACCCGCCTGAATCTTCCCGAGGATGAAGCGCTCCTGCAGTTCTATCGGCAAGTTGTATATGACCACTTCGAACATTTCAATACTCTCTATCCAGATTTCGTACTAGAAGAGTATGTATTTACAATCGAGCAGTACACCGCGCATCAAGCAAATGACGTGATACGTTTCTTCCAAGGCGAGGTCATGGATTGGTGGGGAGACCAATACGACCACTTCTCGGCGAAGAACCAGGACTATATTATTTTTCAGGCAATGTCACACACCAAGACATTTCCATTTCCACCTATCCTCATAGATGCACGAAGATTAAAAAACAAGGGGAAAAATGAATGCGGAAAACCATTACATCTTATTGAAGGGACACATCGCGTAAGCTATCTTCGGCATATGCTGGCCAACGGTATAGTGTCAGCATCCAGCAAACATTCATTTGTCGCTCTTCGTCCGATAGCGAGTTGATTACATCACAACATCTTTCGCCATGCTACAACGATAGTAATATTCAACTCAGCGCCAAATATGTTCATCACCATATTGTTTTAGCCAATAAAGGACATCTGGACCACCTATATCTGCATACTCAAATTGTTTAGTCCCGACGCTTGTTAAGTCGATAGCAATGCCTCCAAATTCGTAGATTCTTGCGTAACGCTCCTGGGTAATATTCCAACAGGGCTCAGAAATATCATGAGCGAAAGCATTTCGGATCTGGTAGATGATCGATACAAATTGATCTTGTTCTGATTCTATTGGGTTTGGTAGCCCGATATTAGCTTCTTCTCTACAACGATTAAGCGTTATTGCAGCCGCGCCAAAAGCAACCGACAGATTATTTTCCAGCGCGATAATCATTTCCTCTGGACTCTCAAAAATCCGATCAGGGAGGACGAGAACCATTCCGTTCTCTTCAAACGTTATTGATCGGTCAAGATCCGACAGATCAATCTTATCTCGCAATGCATAATCGTAAATCTTCCATGCGAAAGATAGCTGCTTGAAGGCCGCGTCAATGTATCTCACTAGAATGCTCCTCAGAAAACTAGGCGCATTCGATCGCGCGATTAAGTAGATTATGCGAAATAGCCTTTACGCTTGTCCGACGAGCGATTAAGTAACGACCTGGTTCGCAGACTGCTGTGCCACTTTTCCGTCGACGGTCAGCCTTGCGGCAACTTGCTGGCAGAATCCTTGAAGATAATGATAGGCTTCTCTGGCCTCAGCAATGCCGTACACAATACCTCTGCGAAGCTCCGCATGAAGATGAATAGCGTTTCTTAGACTATAAACATTGCAGACAATATTTCTGATTTTCAGGTCGATAAGGCCTAAAGCCAATGCTGCATCTGCCTTATCTTCGAACACTATTTTCCGTTCATCCATCTCCTTTAATTCGATCTCGTAGACTTTTATGGCTCCGGACGGTTGATGATGGCTTTGAATTTTACTTTTTAAGTCCCCTGAGATGTTAATAGGTTTGCGATGTTCATAGAAAAGAAGATTTTTCACCGAAGGGGAATCGGCATAGTTTTTAAATAGTACGTGATGAAGAACAGCTTCATATATCGATGCATATAGCAAAATCTGCACTTTCACTTGCGCAGTGAGAAGCCAATCCTTCGCTTGCATGCCCTCCAGCATTTTGTAAATGTATCGGGCAGAACGGAATTCTTCTTCTAAACGGGTTCTTAGATCAACATCTGAAATAAACCCAAAGTACTTCGCGTAAAACTGATCGTCGGGGAGATGATTCTCGACGTATTCCTGTACAGCTAACCGAACGTCATCTTGAAATGCCATTGTTCAAATCTTTCGTTTTAAAAGTACCAAAATTCTACTGATCGGGATTGCCACTCAACCGCAATGTCCATCGTTTTCGCACTAGCAACAGATTCGTTGCTTGAAGTAGTCCCTAGAATATTCAACGAGCCAATGCCCTAACCTACAACACTACTACGCGTAAATCTTTCCCGGCAATGAATTTTTATTTCCACTGTCGAGTAGTATCTCCTTATGAGCCCCACTAAAGGAGCACTCCAAGGTTCATATAGCTATCTACAGTTTCTTATGAATAGTTTGGACTGTGGTGTGTACATACATAGATAAAAATATAGAGTGGTAACTACAGATATCCAGTGCTAAGACTTGTAGTCCATCAAGCTCCTTCACTGGATATCTGTAGAGTTACTGATTAGTCTCGACCTTCACCAGTCCATCAATCCCAGTCCTAGCTCTGAACACCTCCAACATGACTTTAGTGGCTATGTCCTCCATATCTTCACTGACCATGATTGCATCGTGAATAGGAAGAGCAACGATACGGAGGTCCCTCAATCGGAGCAGGACTTCGATCAATATCTCACTCTCCTTAAACATGCACGATAGACCGAGACCACCATAGAACAGGTGCTTGATCAATGGATGCTTTGCTAGTATCGCGTCACTCACTCGCTTTGCATTGATACCACTCCCGACAAACTCATCCAGGCCATTTGGAAACCGTCGCATCGGCTTCTTATAGAACATCATCGCTCCAAACATCCTCTTTACTCCGTCGCGATACGTCTCCATATCGGGCAATGAATAAGCGTCTCCATCGTCAAATGGCTGACCAACTAGACCATAAAGAATTCGGGGTCCCATCTGGCTATAATCCAAAGTGATCATCGGCTTTCCATCCAGACTAATCTGCGGTCGATTCACCTTACTCATTGCCATCCAAAATCCGCCGAAGAGTCGCCCTCCATCACTGAAGCTCCCGTTGTTGAAAAGTCTCCGCAACCGCCTGTCATAAGGAACAGTGGTTACTCCATCTGAGTTCAGCTGGAGATCTGCCTCCTCGATCCATGCGTTGATGCTTCGGAGGTCGTGCCTGTACCGCTCAATCTGAGGAGTGTCTTCGTATGGCAGAGACTTTGCCTTCTTTGAAGTGACATCTTTATGACCCTTGAGAATGACGACCTCCTGCAAATGATCTACACCGAAGTCTCGGGGAGTGAACTGATGCGACGCTATGTGCTGTTTAAATGTACCGCTGAGACGAAAGGTCGTAACCTTATTCGGCTCACCATGCACACGTCGCCCCAAGCAAATGTCCAATACGCCAACGCCGTCAGGTCCCAAGCACCTCAAGACACGCGATAAGGTTTTGCTCATAACAGCGGATCGATAACGAACATCCTCGCGTAGATTCTGCTTGGATAGAGAAACCATCAACCAGGAACCATGATTGATTAAATCTTCAAGGATCGCATCACATACCAATGATTCAATTTGACGGATCAGAGTCTGATGGTCTGCTGCCTTTCTCCGTCGCGTCCTATATTCTTCTATCACCTCGAACGCCTCCACACTCTCTACTACTCGTAGAATCAATTGCTGGACAGTCTCATTGCAGGAAGTTCTGAAGGCGTTGAACCATCTATCGTCAACGCTCAATGGAGGTCTCCCAGAGCAGCGTGCAATGCAGCAAGCTCTTGCCTATGCTTGCTTAATTCAGATCGCTCTAAGCGGCTTACAGTCAGCCCAGCGACCCCGAAAGTCTCCTTCAAGACGTGAGCAACAATCGCAATCGTTCTTGGCTTCGCATCTCGATAGACGCGCTTCGTTCTACCCGTCTTGTAATCGATGTACTCCGCTGTATTGCATGGAGCTAGGCTGCGAACCCGACGCACCAATTGACTATTGAATGCGAGGTCTGACTTAAAGCGACCTGGACGCTCTTCTTGCAGGAGATACATCGCAAGACTAACTTCAATCACGTCATTGATTTCAGCATGCGAAGCTATCTGTTCGATATTCATCCACGCCTCTCTCTCATGTGAATCGAAAGGCGATCCACTGTCAAAACTCGCCGTGAGACGCTTTGCATGTTTCTCAATGGCTAACCACCTATCACGCAGCAGCTGCCAAGTGGGATTAGTTCTGTTATGTGCCATCCTCGCTTTGATTCTCTTACGCAGTGGCTCCAATTCTTGGACCGTGATGGAGTCCTGTTCTGGATGGCCGTGACGCCTGAAGCGTCTCTTGTGGGTGTAGCAAAGTGTTCCGTACCCACCAGCCTCGGCGGCACAGTGGATTAGCCTGCAAGGTTTCATGTGAATTCCTAGATGGGTGATTGATCGTTCCCTCCCGCCACAAAGACAGGAGAGAAGAACGTTTGAAGGCTTGGGAAAGGCTTGTGGGCGGCATATAGACGCGTTGAACGGGTTTGTATGCCTTTAAAGAATGGCCTCCAGTCCTTCTAGCCGTTTGTAAACCAGATGCCTTAGCCCTGTGTCAGTGCCCTGATAAACCGTTTTCCACTAGGGGTTAGCTTGACTAGCTTTCGTTTGCCATAATCAGGGTCTTCGTAGGACTCCAGTAGGCCAGCACCCCGCTTAGAAGGGCTACCCTTTCCGAGTTTCTTCACGTTCCTCGATATGGCGGGTTGACTGAGTCGCACCACTGTCTGTAAGTCAGCCATAGGTGTCTCCGGACGCTTGGCTATTTCTAAAAGAATCTGAAGTGCCACCACTGGAAGATCGGGGCTTCGGGTCTTCCTCCGAGCTGACTCTAGGTTGTCGAATAGACCGCTCAACTTTGAGGCAGTGGTATCTACATCCTTTGTTGCGATGAACAGATACGGCGTTGAATGATGCGGATAAGTAAATGAGGGGCAGTAGTTCGCCTCGTTACTTGGATAGTGCTTGAATGAATGTGCCATTTATTGCTGAGAGATAAAGGGATTGGTAATTGAATGGCGTGCTGCTATTGGTTGGGATTTACTTCGAAGTTCTACACGTAAGATATCTATCAACTTCGGCTGGGTAAGAACCTTTGCAGACTCCATGCTGCGGAGACTTCGTAACTCTCCGGTTAGCACCTCAGAAACGCTCACCCGCGACTCCTCAGACTTATTGGCGATCCGCAATCGCAGCTTCTCGTGAGTAACCGCAGGGCCACTCGAAGGCTCTTCTAGAAGCTTCTCAAGATGTTCGCTGTACAGACTGATCGCCCTTCGAATGATCGTAGTTGAGGAAACTCGTTGCTCTAGATGTTCTGTGCTTACTCGACATGCCCAAGTTATTTGGACCTCGGTACTGTGATTACTAAGAAAGCTTCGTCGGCGCGTTCCTTTTGCAGCATTTATTCGTTTCATTTAATTCCTGTGGATTGGTTAGGTGGAAGGGTGAAGTGGATTGAGGTACTGCGGAGATTGATGCGGGAATATGCCTCCAGATAAAAAGGGAGAAGAAGCGAACGGCTGTTAGTTACTACGGGTAGGGTTTAACGTCTGTTTTCCATCGAATAACGGAAAGACATCCCTCAGAAAACTGAACTAGATTTTGAGCACTCTTCTGCTAGAGGTAGGGTTTAACCCCCGAACCCACTGCGAGCTGTTGAATAGAATCAGGAATGTGCTTTTTGCGGCCCAAATGAAAAACGCTCCACCGAGTAACCGGAAGAGCGTCTGTTGGCGCATTACTAAATTCTATTTGGGCAGTTTTTAATGCCGAGGTAGATATCCGATCTGGCCGAGTGACCGGTCGATGGTTTCTGGGGCTACAGGTGGGGTTAAACCCCATTTAACTAGTCTTAGAATTCTTGTCTTGAGAGATAGAGGTAAGGGCTTCCTATGCTATAGGAGGGGTTTAACCCCCACTTCTTAGGAACTACGAGATTCGTGAGAGCAGATTACTGACCGAAGACTTGTGCCACTTGCCACCTCGTGGAGTCAGCATACCGCGTTCATTAAGCGCCGCCGCAACAGCACCCAATGAAGTGATCCCGATTCCTTGAAGTGACTCGATAACGGGCTTGAGGTTGAGCGCATGCTGAGCAGCCTTCGCCTTGATGACCTCCAGACCAGCAGTATTGCCTTTACATGCACGATGCAGAGCTGCAGCGCCATTGGGATTGCCAAGCACCTGCCCTCGCCTCTTAGCCGCTTGCAGAGCCTCTTTGGTCCGCTTGGAGATTGCTTCCCGTTCTTGCTGTGCAACGAGTGCCATGATGCCGATAGTCAGCTCATTAGCTTGCGGCATGTCAGCAGCTATGAACTTCACTCCAGCATCTCTCATCGTCAGCAGAAAGGCCGCGTTGCGGCTCAGCCGGTCCAGCTTCGCAATCACCAGCGTTGCGCCCGTGACCTTGGACAAATGCAGAGCCTGTTCTAACTGAGGTCTTGTGTTGAGCTTCCCGCTCTCGGTCTCCGTAAAGGTGGCGACGATCTGCGCACCAGTCACACTAGCGTACTGCTCCACTGCTTGCCGCTGTGCATCCAGGCCGAGACCGCTCAGACCCTGCTTGACGGTACTGACTCGCAAATAACAAACGATCTTCATGTGCACCTTCTATGAGTACAAAACTGAGTAACGAGCATAGCGCAATCTTGTACCTGATTACAGATTAATGATTTCAGGGTGCGCGACTGTCTTGTAGTGCGTTGGAGTCAACGCATTCGGAATAATCTTGCATCTATTTGAAGGTGTATCTGGATTAGCTTACGGGCCGTCCAAAATAAAAAAGTCCATGGCGTGGCCCTGATCGCTGGTTATGAGGACCCCAGAGGGGGGGAGTCGGCGCAGCCGAGATCATCGGAGAGGAAACAGATTTTTCCGCCAGAATTGATTTGCAACAGATTACAATTAGGCAACATCCGACCCCTGGACTAAGGTACTGAAATGATCACCATAAGCACCAACAAAGGCCTAACCAAGATTGAGGACTGGGAAGATATCAGTTCACGTCCTGGCTTTGCGGCAAGCTTGAATCCTGCGGAGCATAAACTTGATGCAGTTATTGGACGTTATTCTTTTCCAGACAAGATACGGTGCGGATTATCAAACTGCCATAAACCACACAACAAGGGATACATTGTTACGACAGTCCTAGGAATTGAGACCAACATTGGAAAAGACTGCGGAAAAACTTATTTCGGCATTGACTTTGAAATCATGACAAAGCAATTCGACCGGGACATAACTGAGCAAGAAAACCGTGAGCTGTTATGGAGTTTTAGCCACCAGGTAAGTGAATTAGAAGCCAAGATACAGGCCGTCAAGTTGGGCGATAAAGGTGCCAACTGGGTACACAAACATAGCCAGAGTCTTTCAATTTCAAACACTAAGGTTCCCCATGAGATATCACAGAGGATGTCCGCCTTAGCCAAGTCGAGATCAAATATCCTATATTCACAAAGACTAGCAACAGAACAAGAAGTTGAGAACCTAGAAGTAATTCAACAAAAGAAACTTGAACGTCCCCACTACCTTAATGAACCAATAGGTGAACTATCAGGAATTGAAGCTCTATATCCTGAGAATAATCTGTGCCAAATCGTAGTTATAAATCTCGAAGAAAACCTAAAGGCTTTTAAGAATGTCGAGATTGACCAGCTCAGTTACGAACAACTAGCGTATTGGAAAAAATGGGCAGGAACTGTTGACAGCAGCCTGGAGAATGCGAAATCAATCATAGAAAAAGGTCGATTGCTTTTGACGCCGCACAATCTCGCTCCTCTACTCAATATATTGGATACCGGGATATTGAGAGAACAATTCAGATCGTTTATCGACTCCTTAAAGCATTAGCAGGAGCATCCATCGCCAAATCTTATTGGGCTATCGACCAATAAACAACTTTTGTCACATTTATAGTACGTCTGGAGTTAGTGGTTCTTCATAAAACCTCTTAGGGCATATATGAATAAATTAAGTTTGCAAACCGTGTTAACCGTTCTGCCTGTTTTATCAGCTGCATTATATTTATTGGGGGCTACATATTTTGAAGGCTACCTTGAGGGATTTGGCGTCGATTCTCCCTTGTTTACCTTGAGTATAGATAGATCACTTTACATTGGATTTTTTTCAATAGTCAATTTCGGATTAGTGCCTATGGCTTATACCTTCTTGGCCATACCCGGACTACTTTTTATTATTGGCTTTGCTGCCCTCATTTCCTCCACAACAGAAGCAAAGCGTTTGCAAGAGTTTCTCCAGAAGTACCGCGACAGTAAGAAGGATCCGCAACAAAAAAGTGCTGCGGCTAAACCGCCAGGCATACTACTTTGGCTAGCCGATAAGAGTACAGATCTATCCATATACGTGGGAGGGATTTTCATTCTGCTTGTAGTCATACTCTTGATGGCATTGCTCTCGCAAAATGCTGGACAGAAACAAGCACAACGCGAGATTAAAGATTTTGAGAACAAAACGGGAGCTCAAGTTTTCGTTTATGAGACATCAAAATCTACCCCAGTTCGCGCGAAACAAATCACATGCGGAAGTTCTCATTGTGCTTTTTGGGTCGGTACTGGTTCTGTAGTTATAAAACATGAAGACATTTCACGAGTGACTGCCCATGCGCAACCGTTAAAGTGATAAGGTATGGTGTAAACTAAATGACCCATTCATGACCCAATGGCGCAAAGAAATCGTTAGAACTGAAGGTCGCTCCTCATAGTAGAACTGGTACCAAAACCTTCCAGTTCCTCGACTGTTAATCCGCAGGTCCCTGGTTCGAGTCCAGGTCGGGGAGCCACAGAATATGAAGGGCCTAGTTGAAAAACTAGGCCCTTTTCTTTTGTCCAAATCAGTTCGATATTAGGTGGCGCCTAATACTTCTCTTCCATACTTGCATTTCCCCGGTCTGCTTCCATCGCCACTGCACTTCAGCCTGTGCTGCGCGTTTGGTGCGCAAGCGTAGTCTCACAAGAAATGTCCGCCTGCGAAATCGTCGTGCGATTAAAAATTCTCGCGTAACTCACAATCGAGACGCCAATCAACGCTACTCCTATCCAGAATCAAAACGGACAGTCACTGCGGCCGTAAAACCGTTCGCCGCTGATTGGATGATCGAACTCCACGGTAGTGGCGTGCAACAGAAGTCTGTCGGCCATCTGCTGGCTCTCTGGCGTGCCATAGAGGTCGCAACCCAGAATGGGATGCCCCACACCCGCGCTGTGAATTCGCAACTGATGGGTACGCCCTGTAAGAGGCGTGAACACTACCCGAGTAGTGTCCGGCCCGCTCTGTCGATCCAGAACCTGAAAATGGCTGCTGGCAGTCTTGCCTGTCGTCAGACAAATTTTTAGTTTCGGGAAATTGGCCGGGTCTTTGGCAATCGGCAGCTCGATGTCACCGGCATCTGAATCCATCCGTCCAGCCAACACCGCCTGATAGGTCTTGACCACAGTACGCATCTGAAATTGTCGATTGATATTCGCCGCGACTATTTTGTTGAGGGCAACAATCAACACACCAGAAGTACCAAAATCAAGTCGATGCAACATCAGCGCCGTCGGAAACTGCTGCACCAGACGATAATGCACCGAATCCAGATTGAGCGGATTTTTTCCCGACAGAGACAACAGCCCGCTGGGCTTGTTGATCAGTAATAACGCTTCATCCTGATAGAGGATTTCAATGTCATCGACACAGGGCGGTGCCACAAAGGTATCTATACGAGCAGTCATTATTACTAATCATTCCTTGATCTGATCAAACGTCGTCAAGACTGCCTGCATATTACTGCTGAACAGCTATAAGAATTCACTGGATTGAGACGCATCTTACAGAAAATATCAGCCGATACGGCTATGCGGAAACCGAGTCGCAAAATACAAAAGGGCTTACGCGCGAACGTAAGCCCTTTTTCAATTTCTACTTTGCTATCCTTCGCACTACAAAGATAGCGAAAAGCAAACCTCAGATTGCTCTTCGCGCTTCTTAGAAGCGATAACCAACACCCACGCCGATCAGCCACGGATCGATTTTCACAGCGCTGAGTTGGCCTGCAGCCGTATTCACGTCACTTCTGATCTGTACTTTTTTCACATCCAGATTCAATGACCATTTTTTATCGATCTTGAAATCGACGCCGGCTTGCAATGCCAGGCCGACACTGCTGCTTTCCAGTTGGGCAGTGCCGTTGAGCAGTTTGACGCTGGAAATACGCGTGTAGTTGATACCTGCACCGACATACGGACTAATCGCTTTTCCCGGCGTGAAATGGTATTGCATCAGCAACGTCGGCGGCAAATTCTTGAACGTGCCAATTTCTGCGCCATCCAGCGATACCTTGCGTTTTTGCGGATAGGTCAATATCAGTTCTGCTGCCCAGTGAGGCGTGAAGAAATAACTGATGTCGAGCTCCGGCATGGTTTTGGAATTGATGGTCAAACGATTCGTTGCGCCAGTACCGCCGACAGGATCGGATTTATTTGCTGGATCGAGATGGACGGCACGCACGCGCACCAACCAAGGGCCTTCTTGTACTTGCTGTGCAAAAGCTTGCGAACTGAGTGCTGTCAAAGAACATAATGCGAGTGCCAATACTGATTTTTTCACGCTTACTCCGAAGTTGATTAGAACGATACCAAGGTATCGCATCAACTTTTCCAGAGTTTGATCTTGATCAAATCATCATCATCCAACTGCTCAAATAGTAGGCAGCTCTACGATATGAGCACAAAGAATAGTCAATAAAATATGCGCGAATTATGCATATATGTCTTTGCGCGTTAAAGGCACAGCAGGCTCGGCGCCGCCCGGATGGGACGCGAGTATCTGGTAAATGCCGGTGCCGCCTGCTTCAAATTCCAATGCACAGGCTGCCATATACAAACGCCAGACGCGATAAGCCGATTCACTGACATATTCCAGCGCTTCTTCGCGGTGCGCTTCCAGCCGGCTGACCCAATGCCTGAGTGTGAGCGCATAGTGTGGACGCAACGCCTCTACATCATGGATTTCAAAACCTGCTTTTTCCATCCGGCGCTGAATATTGCTGACCGTATCCAGCTCGCCATCGGGGAATACATAGCGATTGATGAATTCGGTATCGATCGTGCGTTGCCAGCCTTCTTCGTCATGCGTAATTCCGTGATTGAGAAAAAGCCCGCCGGGTCGTAAGACACGCTTGATGGTGGCGTTATACAGCGGCAGATTTGCCAGCCCTACATGTTCAAACATGCCTATGCTGGAAATCTTGTCGTACACCGCCTCGCCTTCCAGATCGCGATAATCGCGCAACTCCACTGTCACCAGATCGCCCAGGCCTTCCGCCTGTATGCGTGCCTGCCCATACTCGTACTGTTTCTGGCTCAGGGTGATGCCATGCGCCCGTACGCCGTAATGACGCGCAGCCCAGCACACCATCGCTCCCCAGCCGCAACCAACATCAAGGAAGCGTTCACCGGCCTTCAGACGCAACTTGCGACAAATATGATCGAGCTTGTGTGCCTGCGCCTGCTCCAGCGTATCGTCTTTCGATTCGAAGTAGCCGCATGAGTAGACCATCTGCTTATCCAGCCACAATTTATAAAACAGGTTCGATACATCGTAGTGGAACGCGATGGCTGCCTGGTCGCTGCCTTTTGAATGGCGATGCGAAAAATCCCCAGCGTCGAATGGCGTGCCCGCCAGGCTTTTCGGTTTGGCCGGCAAACGCCAGGCGTCGCGCAACAGCGCCCAACGCACGGCCAGTGAAAAATCAAACGACTGAAAATATTGTTTCAATCCCAGCGCCGCGTACAGGTCTCCCTCCACATCGATCAAGCCGTTGATGTAGGCGTCGGCCAGCGGCAATGGGCTGCGGCTGAATATCAGCCGGCGCAAGACAACCGTATCCTTGATCAGCAGCGTGAATTGGGGTGTGCTGACTTCAATATGATTGTCAGCCAGCAGGCGTACGCCGGTCGTACCGGGAAAATTGCGCAATAGATGTTTCAGAATGCGTAGCGCCGCATCGGACTGCCCGGCTTCTGCCGTGTTCGATGAGAGGAAGGAACCGGTAACGAGATTATTGTTTCGATCATTCATTGCTGTCGCCCTATCTGAACAATTACGATGAGTGCCCATATTTGAACGCCGACAGGGCAAGGATAAAACACTGCAAGCAGCCGCTATCCCGATACACACAGGTATCAAGAGGAGCGTCTACATGGGATCAGAAAACAGATGTGCCGCCGTATGCACAGGCAGTGACTGCAAGTATCCTGCCGCTCGCGAAACGCGCAGCAGGTATTGCCGTGAATGCGAATCAGATTTCATGTAACTTTCCCTCTTGTACAAAGCAGAAAATCAGTTACGCCTATCCAAACCGACTGAAAGCACCTTCAGCTAGGTGCTTGAAAATAATGACTACGTCCTGCATGAACACATGATCTTGCAAAGCGAATGCTCTGTGCACGATCACGGCCGCATGCAGGCCCTGCGAAAATTACTTGCGATTGCTGTCGATATCGGCCAGGCACTCCCGGCCTTTTTGCGTAATCTCGAAACCGCCGCCCGCCTCGGTCGCAACAATATGACCCTTCTTGCCCAAAAAGGTTGCCACGTCGGATTTAAGCACTGCCTGCGTATCATTGGCAATAGCGCGCAAGCCTTCAATACAGGCTTTGACAAACAGCGTCTGCTTGCCTTTATCCGTCAGGGAAAGGCTGCCGTCTTTTGCATACGCAATATATTTGAGACCGGTCAGGCGCTTGGTATTGCGCGCCACGCAAGCCGATGGCCGCCCCTGTCGCGGGCCGGCAACTATTTGCGCCAGTGCATCAAATTCATCCGTTGTTAAATCCCCACCCATACACACTTCCCATCTTCATTCATGTTGACGCCGCCGGATGACGAACGCTTAAAATCGCGGCAAATCGGCCAAAGTCCGGCCCGGTACATCGTGATCGATCGTATCGATATCTTCAATACCATGTTGATGAATGACAATATGCACTCTAGGTCCCAGCACCATATCGCCGCCCACCTTGAATGCCGTCGCCACTTCATCGCCAAAATGCAGTGCATCGACGACCAAATTAACATCTTGCTCTGCAGTAACTGCTTCCCAGCCGGGAGAGCCGTCGCCCTTGCGCCGCCCTCGTCCCCACCGCACCATTTCCACCCTATCGCCTGCATCGTTAAACCGGACTGCCTCAATCAAATGAACTGACATCTATCTCTCTCCGTAAAAATATGGGCGACGTTTCCGCCCTCATGGTACCGCGCCCCGTCAGTTGGCGGCAACAGAGGCGCTTATTCATCAAGTGGATTTGTTAAATCAAAAACAAGTGAATATTGCAATGCGTCGCATTGTGAAGCACTCACTCCATCGCGCAACCAGTAATATATTGCCTAATCACAAGTTTTCTTCTATCTTCTCTTTGCGCTGATATACCATATCCATGGGATATCAGCGGATATTGCGAATGACTACACTAGCTAGCCAGCCACAATCCAGATTGGCATCATGGTTATTCAAAGCAACAGCCAATAATCGTACTCAAAGAAGTGCGTGTTGCGCATATAAAAACAAAAGTTTTCTTTCGACGGTTCCGTTTAGAACCTTCATTTCAATTCTGAAATTTCATATTACTCATCAAGAATCCGTACAGATTTGCATTTTGCAACCATAGTCGACTGATCTCTTCCCTTTCTGAAAATCTACGTTCAGCCTATCCATTGCCATGCTCGGGAAAACTTCAGGGGATTATCCGCACCATAGAATGACAAGGGCCGCTTTCATTCGGCGCAATCTTCGTTTCATCATTCTGTGGCCGCTACTGGCTTTGTTGCTGACGCTTCTGCTGTGGAGCATCATGCTCTCCAAACTGGCCAGCGACAAAAAGCAGCTGGAAGAGAATGCGGAAAAACAAGCCATTTCCATTTCAAGCGCTTATGCGCAATACCTGACCAGAACCATAGAACAACTGGATCTGTTGGCGCAGCAAATCAAATACAGTTGGGAAAGATCCAATGGCTCCCTGAATTTCGAAAAAATGAGTCGGAGCGGTTTACTCAATATTCCACAATTTGCATCGCTTGCAATTTACAACGAAAACGGCGAGCCAGCCACGACCACGGTTCCCATCACCAGGATGTTTACTGTCAGGGATCGTGAATATTTTCAGTTTCACAAAGAAAACACATCCAGCGCACTACGCATCGGCAGCCCTGTCATCGGCCGGCTCAGTAATGAAAAAATCATACAAGTGACGCGCCGGATTGAAAAAGAAGGCGGTGTATTCGGCGGCGTTCTGGTGATGGGTATAACGCCGGAATTTTTCACACTATTTTCCGATGACAAGGTACTCGGACAAAACGGCATCCTTGCCTTTATTGGCGAAGATGGGATTGAACGCATTTCCAAAATCGGCAATGAAGAGCGCGATAGCCCTGTTCTTCATATGCCCGCTATTACAAGCAAATATCTCGATCCTGCAACCAACAGTGCCCAGCCATTCTCCGACGGCAGAACACGTTTCACCGCAACCCAGAAATTAAACGCTTATCCATTTTTTGCACTGGTAGGACTGGATCGTGAAGATATCTTCCTGCCGTATGAACGCAATCTGCACATGTACCGCAACATCGCGATTACCGGCAGCGGCTTGCTATTTCTGTTTTCCATCATCGCAATGCTGATGTCCATCCGCCTGGCATGGCGCAAACAACAGGCAAAAACCATCCAGGAAACATATCGTCTTGCCACGGAAGGCGGCAACGAAGGTTTTTACATCCTGCTTTCCGAGCGCGACAGGAAGGGCTTCATTACCGATTTCCAGGTCGTCGACTGCAATGAAAAAGGCGCCTCCTTTTTCGGCCTCGGCAAAGAAAAATTTCTCGGCGCCAAAGTATCCGACTTCCACACCGGCGATTTTTTAGAACGCGTCATGAACACTTACCGCCTCGCAATGGAAAAAGGATTTTACGAAGACGACTATCGCATCCCGGAAGGAAGCCCGATCCAAGCGGAATGGGTACAAAGAAAAATCGTTCGTGCCGAAAACGGTCTGGCCATTACCTTGCGTGACATCAGTGAATCCAAACGCCATGAGCGCGAGATGTCGCGCCTGGCAACTGAAGATGGCCTTACCTGCCTACCGAATCGCCATTGGCTGCTGAACTATTTGCCGACCGCACTGGCTACTGCGCAAACGAACGCTACGCTACTTGCCATACTCTTCATCGACCTGGACGACTTCAAGAATATCAACGACACCCTCGGTCACTCGGCCGGCGATCAATTGCTGTGCGCGGTGGCAGCACGCCTGAAATCCGTGGTGCGGGCCAGCGACAAGGTGATCCGGATCGGCGGCGATGAGTTTACCGTCGTGCTGGAAGCTATACACAGCGAAGAAGAAGTCGCGCACATTGCGTATGCCATTAACCAGGTGTTGCAGGAACCATTCGATCTCTCTCGCGATATGACCGCGCAGAAAAACAGGATAGGTGCCTCGATAGGCATCAGCATGTTCCCGCGCGACGGCAGCGACATCGAAACCTTGATCAAGAACGCGGATATCGCAATGTACGCCGCAAAAACAAATTGCAAGGGACAGTTCCGTTTTTACGATCGGATGCTGTATGAAAGCATCAAGATGCGGCTCAATACCGAACAGGAACTGCTGCTTGCCCTCAAGGAAGATCAATTCCTGATTCACTATCAGCCGCGTGTTGCTGCATCGTCAGGTGCGCTACTCGGCATGGAAGCCTTGATCAGATGGCAGCATCCGACGCGCGGCCTGATCGCGGCCCATGATTTTCTTGAGCTGGCGGAAGAAACCGGTGTGATCAATGCAATCGGCGCCATCGTCATCGACAAGGTGTGCACAGACCTTGCTGCATGGCGGGCGCAGGGAATCCACGCAGTGCCGGTCTCGGTCAACATATCCGCTCATCAGTTTCACGATGGCAAGGTCAAGAATCTGCTTGCTGAACATCTGGCAAAACACGCAATTCCAGCCGCCATGCTGGCAATAGAATTGACCGAATCCGCGATGATGCGCAACGCCGGCGACATTTTTGAAGAACTGTCTGCCATCAGCAGAATGGGCGTCAAAATGTCGATAGACGATTTTGGCGCCGGATACTCATCCCTGCCGTTGTTGCAGAGACTCGATCTGCATGCGCTCAAAATCGATCAGGCATTTACTGCGCAATTGGGCAGAGGACCGGATGGTGCAACCTTCTTCACTGCAACGCTAGCAATGGCGCGGGCACTGGGCTTGCGCGTGGTTGCCGAAGGTGTGGAAACTGCGGAGCAATTGCAGATATTGCAAACACTGGCTTGCGACGAAATCCAGGGCAACTATATTGCATTGCCCATGCCCGCTATCGAAGTTGCCGCGTTGATACGCAAACAGAATCTTTTCCCATAATTCAGTCGCACAACGCCTTTCCGCACAAACCCGTCATTCCCCTCTGAACGAGTGGTCGAAGCTATAATGCTCGCTGCAGCGAGTCTTGCATTATGTTCGCTTGCACCACTATTTTTCCTGCATCTGCGACCAGCGATGCATTCCTGTTGAAAGAGTGAATCTGCACCATGAATACTGCACGTCCTATCGTTCTCTGTCTCTCTGGCCACGACCCTAGCGGTGGCGCCGGCCTGCAAGCCGACATCGAAGCCATCATGGCGCAAGGCTGCCATGCCGCGCCCACCGTCACTGCACTCACAGTACAAAACTCGGTAGACGTATTGGACTTCCGTGTACTCGATCCAGAATGGGTGTTTGCACAAGCACGCGCAGTAACCAGCGACCTGACAATAGCCGCGGTCAAACTCGGTATGTTGGGTTCGCTTGAAATGGTCGATACCGTTGCGGAAATACTGCGCGGCTTGCCGAACATCCCTATCGTCTGCGATCCGGTCTTGCGCGCCGGTGGTGGTGGTGCACTGGGCAAGGATGAAGTCGGCTATGCGATGCGTGAACGTTTACTGCCGCTGGCAAGCTTCGCCACACCGAATCTGCCGGAAGCCCGCATCCTGGCCGAACTGCCGGAAGGTACAGCCGATCAATGTGCAGAAAAACTGCTGCCTTACTGCCAAAACCTGTTGATTACCGGCGGCCACGGCGATGAACAAGAAGTACATAACCGCTTGTATTCCCGCGATGGCAGCAGCAAAACTTTTACCTGCGATCGCCTGCCCGGCAGTTACCACGGCTCAGGCTGCACCCTCGCCAGCGCACTGGCCGGCCGTCTGGCATTAGGCGAAGATGCCGCAACCGCTGTCGAAGCTGCCCTTGCCTACACCTGGCGCACGTTGCGCGATGCGGATCACCCCGGCAAGGGCCAGCATTTTCCACGCCGTTTGCCGCTGGATTTTTGCGGGTGAGTACGGGCAAACCATGATCCGGCAATAATCTCTTGCACAAACAAAAACGCCTGACGGGAAACCGTCAGGCGTTTTTGTTTGCAGATCAATCCACAGAATTCTGGTGGGAAGTACAAGTTTCGAACTTGTGACCTATCGCGTGTGAGGCGATCGCTCTACCCCTGAGCTAACCTCCCGAAGCGGCGCAAATTATCTCACAAAAGCATGCGTGTATCAATTTACTGCTGCGCGCCACAGGCACTGGCCTTTGACTTCCTTGTCCAGACTCTGCATCGATAACTCATGTTCGGCAAGTTCCTCTGCCGTCGCCGGCTGCAATAAAACATCAGCAATCGCCACGACTTCCAGCGCGACACCATCGCTGTCGACATCCTGTCCGCCAAGATCCATGCTCAAACTATTCTGGCCGCGCGTCATCGCCAGATAGACTTCAGCCAGCAACTCCGCATCCAGCAAGGCGCCGTGCAAGGTGCGATGCGCATTCGATACGCCGTAACGGTCGCACAATGCGTCGAGCGAATTGCGCTTGCCCGGATGCAGTTCCTTGGCCTGCTGCAGCGTGTCGAGGATTCCACCGACATGATCCTTGAACAGCGGCATCTCGACGCGCTTCAATTCGGCATCGAGAAAGCCGACGTCGAACGGTGCATTGTGAATAACCACCTCGGCACCGCTGATGTAGTCGCGAAATTCGTCAACGATCTCGGCAAACTTCGGCTTGTCGCTGAGGAATTCGGTCGTCAAGCCGTGCACTGCAAGTGCGCCCTCTTCCGAATCCCGCTCCGGATTGATGTAGTGATGAAAGTTGTTGCCGGTCAGGCGGCGATCGATTAATTCAACGCAGCCGATTTCAATAATGCGATCGCCGGAGCGTGGGTTAAGTCCGGTCGTTTCGGTATCGAGAACAATTTGTCGCATATTCAATCAGTATTCAAAAATGGATTAACAATGTCTTGCGCATGAAAACAGTGACAATCGCTGCCACGCCATCACGCAAAATCAATACAACTGCATGCAGAATATTCCGCATTCCAAACCCGCAATTAAGTCGGGCTCACCGTTTCCACGCCGCGATTGGCCAGTGCATCGGCGCGTTCATTACCGACGTGACCATTATGACCGCGCACCCAGCGCCATTCGATCTGGTGTCTGGCCTGTGCGGCGTCCAGCGCCTGCCACAAATCGACATTCTTGACCGGCGCCCTGGCGGCAGTTTTCCAGCCGCGCGCCTTCCAGCCGTGTATCCATTCGCTGATGCCTTTTTGCACATACTGGCTATCGGTATGCACTATCACTTCGCATGGACGCGTCAAGGCATTCAAGGCTTCGATCACTGCTTTCAGTTCCATCCGGTTATTGGTGGTGCCGGGTTCGCCGCCGAACAATTCCTTCTCGCGCTCGCCCATGACAAGCAGCGCACCCCAACCGCCGCGGCCGGGATTGCCCTTGCACGCGCCGTCGGTAAAGATATCAATTTTTTCCATGCTGACTAATTACTCTATTTTCTATTGATCGATGTTTTGTTGGTAGCCGGCACGCCTTGCGGCGCGGTGGCCTTTTGTGTTTTCCATGCCGGCCCAATCAGACGCATGCCTTTGACGCGCTTGATTGCCTGAACCACATACACTGCGCCCAGAAACGGCCACCACTTGTCACCCGCATTTTCCATGAAGGAAAAACGATGCAGCCATTTTTCTGTTTCGCACGGGGGTGCATAGCAACCGAGATGACCGTCGCCGACTTCCATGTTCAGTAATTTCAGCCAATCCTTCAAACGCGTCGGACTGATGAATTCGCCTTCCTCCGGCAAAAAATAACTCTCGCTCAAACGCCCGGCCAGCTGCCGCGCGCCCCACAAGCTGTAGGGATTGAAGCCGGAAATGATGACCTGGCCTTCCGGGATCAACACACGCTCGACTTCGCGCAAGACCTGATGCGGCTCCTTGGCAAACTCCAGCACATGCGGCAACACGATCAAGTCTATGCTGCTGGAGGCAAAAGGCAAATCCTCAAAATCTTCAATCACGACAACACGCCGCTCTTCGCTCGCCTGAGCTGGCGCAGGCGGGTTCGTATCGGTCAACCATGTATGCGGCATGCGGCTGGCGCGCAATGCCTGAATCTGCGGCAAGCCGAGCTGGGTAGCGTTAAAGCCGAAAATATCGACGGTCAGTTCGTCCAGACGCGCATGCTCCCAATTCCGCACATAATTGCCGGCCGCAGTCTCCAGCCATGAGCCTAGAGATATAATGGGTTTTTCTGATGAAAATGTTTGCATGCGTATGTTGAGTGTACTGACCGTTCCTGCTTTTAACGACAATTATCTATGGATTATCCACGATGGCGTACACGCTGCCGTGGTCGACCCGGGTGATGCGACGCCGATTCTGGCTGCACTGGAAGAACACCAGCTGTCGCTGGTCGCTATTCTACTGACACATCATCATGCTGACCATGTTGGCGGCGTGCCAAAACTCTTGCAGCATTTCAACGTGCCGGTCTTTGCACCACGCAAGGACCCGATTGCCAACGTCTCACACCCGCTGGATGACGGCGATGCCGTGAACATTCCGGAACTGAATTTGCATTTGTCGGTACTGGCCGTGCCCGGCCACACGCTGGGGCACATCGCCTATGTCGCAGCGGAGCAAGGCTGGCTGTTTTGCGGCGACACCTTATTTGCCGGAGGTTGCGGACGTTTGTTCGAAGGCACGCCGACGCAGATGCTCACGTCGCTGGAAAAGCTGGCAGCGTTGCCGGACGATACCAAAGTGTATTGTGCGCATGAATACACCATATCCAATTTGCGTTTTGCGCTGGCTGCAGAGCCGGATAATGCGGCACTGACAGACCGCTTCAAGGCCGAACAGGCAAAACGCGAAGCCGACATACCTACCGTTCCATCCACTATCGGCCTGGAAAAATCGACCAATCCTTTCCTGCGCGCGCGTGAACCGGCGATTGCCGATCAATTGATCGCCGCAGGTCGCGTAAACGAGAACGACAAGGGTCCGGTTGCCGTGTTTGCCGCCCTGCGCGCATGGAAAAACGACTTCCGCTAAACCCCATTATGGTGCTTGCGGGCACGAAAAGTTATGTCTCTGGCACGCATTTCCATTGGGAAATGCAGCGCCAGGCAACAATCCTTATGTAAATTGTCTTGACGCGCAAAATGCGCATTACTTACACTCGTCACTTATTCTTTTCTACCGGCTGATCATGGGTCGGTCAATTAGCGAGACCCCATGCCTAGAGCCGATTTTAAAGTACCGTTCAAACTTGTTACTGCCAGTATTTTCCTGCTGGGCATTTCCAGCATTTCGCACGCTGCCAGCGATCTGTCGCTACCGTATTCCTACAGCAGCTGGGCACAGGATGCCGCCTTGCAGAACGATCCCAGCCTTGCCAACGATCCGCTAAGCGAATTTGTCGTCGCCAGCGATGTGGATGTGTGGGCCCGCATACGCAAGGGTTTTGCGATTCCGGATCTGGTCGACAATCAACTGGTGATCAACCAGACCATCTGGTACAGCTCGCGGCCCGACTATATCGGCCGCACTACCAAACGCGCATCGCTGTATCTGTATCACGTGGTCGAAGAACTGGAAAAACGCGGCATGCCGACCGAGCTGGCATTACTGCCCTTCATCGAATCCGCGTTCAACCCGCAAGCCTATTCGACCGCCAAGGCCGCCGGCATGTGGCAATTCATTCCGTCCACCGGCCTCGACTTCAACCTGAAACAGAATATGTTCAAGGATGAACGTCGCAGCGTGCTGGCATCGACAGACGCGGCACTGACTTATCTGCAACGTCTGTACGGCATGTTCGGCGACTGGCAACTGGCGTTAGCTGCCTATAACTGGGGCGAAGGTTCCGTACAGCGCGCCATCAAGAAAGCCGAAGCAGCAGGCGTAGGAACGGATTTCAACAGCCTCTCGGCCTACATGCCGGCTGAAACGAAGAACTACGTGCCCAAGCTGCAAGCCGTCAAAAATATCATCGCCACACCGGATGCATACGGCATCAGCTTGCTGAAGGTCGATAACCAGCCTTATTTCGTCAGCGTGGCAAAAACCCGCGACATCGACGTCAAACTCGCTGCACAGCTGGCGGAATTGCCGATGGACGAATTCAAGGCGCTAAATCCGCAATTCAATCGACCTGTCATTACCGGCAGCAGCAATACGCAAATTCTTCTGCCGCAAGGCAATGCTGAAAAATTCAAGATTAACCTGGCCAAATGGAGCCATGCCCTGTCCTCATGGACCGCGCACAAAATCACCAATGCTCGTGAGCGGATTGAAACAGTCGCCGCCAAATTCCATACGACACCGCAGGTCATTCGCGAAGTCAACAATATCCCGCCGAAAATGGTGCTGAAAGCCGGCTCGACGATACTGGTGCCGCGCATCGAAGGCACAGCGCAAAAAGACATTACGCAAGAAGTCGCAGATAACGCAAGACTGGCGATGGCGCCCGATGCGCCGGATTCAAAACGCATCCATGTGACCGTCAAGAAGCAGGACAGCTTTACCTCGATCGCCAACCGTTACAAGGTGACGATTGCGCAAATCAAGAATTGGAACAATTTGCGCGGCGATAAACTGGCGCATGGCCAGAAGCTGGAATTACATATACCCTTCCGCACTGCCAGCAAGGCAAAACCTGCCGCATCAAGCCGCAAACAGGTGAGCAACAACAGCAAATCAAAAACCGTTGCGACCAAGGCCAGCATAGTCACAGCCCAATCAAACCGGGCCATCATCAAATAAGGAAATTGCGTCAGACTTGCACGGCTGCCACGTCTTCATCCGTCGCCGCATAGACGGAAGCTGCCAGCAATCGCTGCGTATAAGCTTCCGTCGGTTGCGACAACACTGCCTGCGTCACTCCGCTTTCCACTACCTTGCCGTCTTTCATGACCATGACGCGATGCGCCATCGCGCGTATGACCGCCAGATCGTGGCTGATGAAAATATAGGCCAGGCCGTATTTTTTCTGCAATTCCAGCAGCAACTGCAACACCTGCTGCTGTACCGAGACATCGAGTGAAGACGTCGGTTCATCCAGCAAAATCAGCTCCGGCTTCAGCACCAGCACGCGCGCAATCGCAATGCGCTGCCGCTGTCCGCCGGAAAATTCATGCGGATAGCGCGTCATGATCTCGGGCGGCAAACCGACCTCCAGCAAGGCATCGGCTACGGCCTTGCGTATGCCGGCAGTACCGAGTTGCGGCTGATGCAGGGCCAGGCCTTCACCAACAATCTGTTCGATCGTGCGGCGCGGCGACAGCGAAGCAAACGGGTCTTGAAACACGATTTGCATGCGCGCACGCAAAGGCCGCAAGGCATCGCTCTGCATCGCATTCAGCGGCATGCCGTCAAATGTAATTGCGCCGCTGACCCTGGCGCTTGAAAGGCGCAACAAAGCCAGGCCCAAAGTCGATTTCCCGGAGCCCGATTCGCCGACAATGCCCAGGGTTTCACCGGGACGCACCTGCACGCTGACGTCATCGACCGCCACAAATGGCTTCGTCTTGAACCAGCCTTGCTTGATCTCGAAGGTGCAGCGCACATGCTCGGCACTCAGCAAGGGCGTAGCCGTTTCGTTGAGTGTATTGACCAATTGCTGCGGCTGACTCGCCAGCAATTTTCGCGTGTAGGCTTCGCGCGGCGCAGCGAACAGCTCCTTCGTTGTCGCCACTTCGACCAGGCATCCTTTTTCCATCACGCCCACGCGATCGGCAAAATGGCGCACCAGATTCAAGTCATGCGTAATCATCAGCACGGCCATGTTTTCTTCACGCTGCAACTGATTCAGCAATTCAACGATCTGCACCTGTATCGTCACATCGAGTGCAGTCGTCGGTTCATCCGCAATCAGCAACTTGGGCTTGCACGCCAGCGCCATGGCGATCATCGCGCGCTGACGCTGACCGCCGGATAGCTGGTGCGGATACGACAGTGCGCGACGCTGCGGCTCCGGAATGCCGGTTTTATCGAGCAGCTCGATTGCACGCAAGGCGGCGACTCTGGCGCTGAGGCCTTCATGCAGCATCAATACTTCGGCAATCTGGTTACCGATCGTAAACAGCGGATTGAGCGCCGTCATCGGCTCCTGGAAAATCATCGCGACATCCTTGCCGCGTACCGCACGCATGGCAGCTTCGCTTCTTTGCAGAATGTCCCGCCCTTCAAACAGTATCCTGCCGGCGTAAGCTGCATCCTGATTCAGGCGCAGAATGGACAGCGCAGTGACAGTCTTGCCCGATCCGGACTCGCCCACCAGCGCGAATTTTTCACCGGCAGCAATGCTGAAACTGACGTCGTTGACGACCTTGCTAGTATCAAACGAAACCTGCAGGTTTTGAATCTCCAGCAAACTCATGCCTTCCTCCGCACATCCAGCGAGTTGCGCAAGGCATCCCCAATATTGGTCAACAAGAGCAGCATCATCGTCAGCACGACAAAAGTGGACAAGGCTATCCACCATGCATCAAGATTGTTTTTTCCCTGCGCCAGCAATTCACCCAGACTGGCCGTCGAAGCCGGTACGCCAAGGCCGAGAAAATCCAGGCTGGTCAGCGCCAGAATCGCGCCGCTCATGCGGAACGGCAAGAAGGTCACCACCGGCGTCAGACTATTTGGCAATATATGGCGCCAGATGATCTGACCATTGCTCAAACCCAGCGCACGTGCTGCCTGCACATATTCCAGATTCCGGTTGCGCAAAAAATCCGCGCGCACATAATCGGACAAGCCCATCCAGCCGAACAGCGAAAGCAGAATCAGCAGCAGACCGATGCTGGGTTGAAAAATAGAGGCGAAGATGATCAGCAGATAAAGCTCCGGCATGGAGCCCCATATCTCCATGAAACGCTGGAAGAACAAATCGGTTTTCCCCGCGAAGTAACCCTGAATCGCACCGGTAAGCAATCCCAGCAACACGCCGGTAAACGTCAAGGCCAGACCGAACAGTACCGAGACACGAAAACCGTACAGCAGCCGCGCCACCACATCGCGGCCGCGGTCATCCGTGCCTAACCAGTTCTCGGCAGAAGGCGGCGCCGGATTCGGCGACGTAGCGAAATAATTCAGCGTATCGAAGTGATAGCGATTGAGCGGGTAGATCGCCCAGTTGCCATCCTTCTTGAACTGTTCCTGTATGAACGGGTCGAGATAATCTGCCTGCGATTCAAAATCGCCGCCGAATTTTTTCTCCGAATAGGTGGTGAAAACAGGGAATACCAATTCGCCGTTGTAGCGTGCCACCAGCGGCTTGTCATTCGACACCAGCTCGGCCAGCAGGCTGATCGCCACCAGTATGCTGAAGACAATCAGGCTCCAGTAACCGCGTCGATTTTTCTTGAAGCGCAACCAGACGCGCTGCCTCGGCGACACCGACCTGGCAGCGGGCACTGCAACAGTTGAAGAGACAGTCGCATTCATCGGTTCAGGCTTTCAAACTGCAGGCGCGGATCGGCCCATACGTAACACAGGTCGCCCAGCAATTTGACCACCAGACCGATCAGCGTAAAAAGATACAAGGTACCCATCACCACCGGATAATCGCGCCGTATCACCGATTCATAGGACAGCAAACCGAGACCGTCGAGCGAGAACAGCGTTTCAATCAGCAGGCTGCCGGCAAAAAATGCGCCGATGAAGGCAGCCGGAAAACCCGTCACCAACGGAATCAGCGCATTGCGAAACACATGCTTGTACAGCACGGCGTTTTCGCTCAAACCCTTGGCGCGAGCAGTCAACACATACTGTTTGCGAATTTCATCGAGAAAGGTATTTTTGGTCAGCATCGTCATCACCGCAAACGATCCCGCTACCGATGCAGTAACAGGCAAGGCGATGTGCCACAGATAATCCAGCACTTTGCCGAGCAGCGATAATTGCTCCCAGTTATCCGAGGTCAAGCCGCGCAAGGGAAACCACTGGACGAAGCTGCCGCCGCCGAACATCACCAGCAGGAACACGCCGAGGATAAAGCCGGGAATCGAATAACCGACCAGCACCATCATGCTGGTGATGCTATCGAAGCGGCTGCCTTCGCGCACCGCCTTGGCAATTCCCAGCGGCACTGAAATAAAGTAGGTCAGGAAAAAAGTCCACATCCCTATCGTGATAGACACCGGCAGTTTGGATACCACCAAATCCCATACATCCTTGTGATGATAAAAACTTTGCCCCAGATCGAAGGTGGCAAAGCCTTTCAGCATTTGCCAGAAGCGCTCACCGGCCGGCTTGTCGAAACCGTACAGCGCCTTGATTTCCGCCACCCGCTCCGCGTCTATGCCTTGCCGTCCGCGATATTGCGACGCTCCGCCGCCAGTCGCCTCACCTGCGCCGACCTGTCCTTTCAACTCCATCAGCGCCTGTTCAACCGGGCCGCCCGGCACAAACTGGATCACCGCAAACGTGATCGCGATCACACCCAGCAGGGTCGGCAGCATCAGCAATGCGCGCTTGATTATGTAAGACCAGATATTCATCGCAGTATCCTCATCTTGCTTTCCGTTCCCACCAGCTGGAAATCACATAGGGGTCGGCCTGATAGTAAAGCGGCGTTGCCGCCGGAATGCCGAAGCGATCGCGATAGGCAACCCGATGCGTGGACGAATACCAGTGCGTGACGACGATATGCTTGTGCAGCAATACGCGATCCAGCGCGCGCGCAGCAGCGATCAGCTGTCGCCGGCTGTCTGCCGCCACCAGTTTCTCGACCAGCCGGTCCACTGCAGGATCCTTCAAGCCCCACGCATTGCTCGAACCTTTTTCATCGGCCGCCTTGGAGCCGAACATGTCGAACATTTCATTGCCGGGGCTGCTGACATCGGGAAAGCGGATGCTGGTCATGTCGAAATCAAAATCTTCCATGCGTTTCTGCACCAGTGCGTAATCCGCCGTACGTTGCGTCACCTGTATGCCCAGTTTTTGCAGATTGCGCACGTACACACTGATCACGCGCGACAGGGCCGATTGGTCATCCATGATCTCGAATGCAAAAGGTTCGCCCTTGTCATTGCGCAAGGCGCCATCGCGATACGTCCAGCCGGCCTGACGGAACAGTTCCACCGCTTCGAGCAAATTGGCACGCAGCGAACGCGGCGGATCAGTGCGCGGCGGGATCGGTGCCGGACCGAAGACGACAGGATCGAGTTTGCTGCGCAGCGGCTCCAGCAACGCGAGCTCATCAGCCGACGGCAGGCCGGTCGCTGCCATCGGGCTGTTATTGAAGAAGGAATAAATCCGCTTGTACGAGCCGAAGAACAGTTGCCGGTTCATCCATTCAAAGTCCAGCGCCAGATCGAGTGCACGCCGCACGCGCACATCCTGGAATTGCGGTCGCCGCAGATTCATCACGAAGCCCTGCATGCCGGCACCGTTTGAATGCGTCAGTTCACGCTTGATAATTTCACCGCTGCTGAATTTCGGCCCCTTGTAACTGCGCGCCCAATTCTTGGCACTGTATTCCACCACCAGATCGAATTCGCCCGCCTTGAAAGCTTCCAGTCGCGCCACATCATCTTTATAAAAACGATAATTGATACGGCCGAAATTGAACATGCCCTTGCGCGCCGGAATATCTGCCCCCCAGTAATCAGGGTTCAGTTTGTAGCTGATCGAACGCCCGCTATCGTAGCGATCGATCAGATACGGGCCGCTGGCGACAGGCGGCGTCAACTGGATCTGATCGAAAGCGGTGCCGGCAGCCCACTTGCGCGAAAACACCGGTACGCCACCTACAATCAGTGGCAATTCATGATTCAACGATTTGAAATCGAAACGCACAGTGCGCTCATTGAGCACCACACATTGTTTGACTTCGGCAAAGATGGATTTGAATTGCGGCGCCCCTTTGGCAATCAGGGTGTCGAAGGAGTATTTGACGTCGGCGGCCAGCACAGGATCGCCATTATTGAAGCGCGCCTTGGGGTTGAGCCTGAACGTCATCGACATGCGATCCGGCGCCAGCACCATGTCATCGGCCAGCAAGCCGTACATGGTTGCCACTTCATCGGATGAGCCGACCGTCAGCGTTTCAAACATCAGGTTGGATACGCCAGCCGCCGATACGCCCTTCATAGAAAACGGATTGAATTTGTCGAAGCTGGTGCGGCGATCCGGATTGGCGAGAAACAATTCACCGCCTTTCGGCGCATCCGGATTGACGTAATCAAAGTGCGTAAATTCGGCCGGATACTTCGGCGTGTCGTAAAGAGAAAATGCGTGCGCGGCAAACGCGCTGCCGCCCTGCGAGAGAAAACAGATCAGCAAGAAAGAAAAAAGTGATTTAGCCATTCGCCTGTCATTGGTGTTTGCTGCCGGCCTGTCCTGCTGTTGCAAAAAACAGGTTCGGTATCGCTGGAGTACGGCGGAAAAACAAACGTCAGCATAGCGAACGATGCTGCGCATATGTTGACGTTCCGGCTATTCTACAGAAACGTTATCCCGCCCGGACAAAGCCAGGGATAGAGACAACAAATCCGCCAAAAACAGAGAGAATTGTCACAAAAGTTGCCGTTGTTCCCGCCAGCCCCTACAATCTTGCCCATTCCACACCCATTCCCGAAGAACCACCGGAGTCGTTCATGGCATTCTTGCAAGGCAAAAAAATTCTCATTACCGGTTTGTTATCGAACCGCTCCATCGCATACGGCATTGCAGCAGCATGCAAACGTGAAGGCGCTGAACTCGCATTCACCTATGTAGGCGAGCGCTTCAAGGATCGCATTATCGGTTTCGCCAAGGAATTCGATAGTGAACTGATTTTCGATTGCGACGTCAGCAGCGACGAACAAATCAATGCATTGTTTACCGACCTCGGTAAATCCTGGAGTCAGCTCGACGGTCTGGTGCACTCGATCGGTTTCGCACCACGCGAAGCAATCACCGGCGATTTTCTGGAAGGTCTGTCGCGCGAATCCTTCCGCATCGCGCACGACATTTCTGCCTACAGCTTCCCGGCCATGGCCAAAGCCGCATTGCCGCTGTTGAAGCCGGGCTCCGCTCTGCTGACGCTGAGCTACCTCGGTTCGGTACGCGCCACCCCCAACTACAACACGATGGGGCTGGCCAAGGCTTCGCTCGAAGCCAGCGTGCGTTACATGGCTGAATCGCTGGGCAACAAGGGTGTGCGCGTCAATGGCATTTCCGCCGGCCCGATCAAGACTCTGGCTGCCAGCGGCATCAAGGATTTCAGCAAGCTGCTGGGCATCGTTGCCACTCACGCGCCCCTGCGTCGCAATGTGACGATTGAAGACGTCGGCAATACCGCCGCCTTCTTGCTGTCCGATCTATCCGCCGGCATCACCAGTGAAATCACTTACGTCGACGGCGGCTTTTCGCACGTGATGTACGCACCCGACGCAGAGTAAACGACCTCTCAGTATCGACCGCACTGCAAAGACATTGTTTTTGCAGTGCGCATCGCGCAGTAGCGCTGTTTCTTCATCACCGCTTTTCATTTTTACCCCGGCTTTTTGCGAGGCTGCATCAGCCATTCCAGACGCGCGCATTATCGCCTCCCATTGCGCCTTTCCAGAAAGCCCTCGACATCCGGGCCCCTATCCGTTACAATGCGCGCTGTGCTTTGCAACAGGCGAAGCACTTTTGCAGCATTGCGAACCGTTAGCATTAACGATAAAGCCCCCCGCCTTCTGGTGTTGAAATTTATACACCGTCCCGGCGCAAAGCTTTTGTGCCGAAATCTCTCAGAGTTTTCACAGCTGTTTCTGTTTCGTTGGTTGGCTTTGCATTTTTGCGCAATTTCTTGACGCCATCATGGACACAATCCGTGATCGCTCGCTGTTGCGCTGATTTTACGAAAGAAAATAATGACATTTGAATCACTAGGTCTCCACGCGTCCATCATCAAGGCATTGACAGAATCCGGCTACACCGCCCCTACCGGCGTGCAAGCACAGGCGATTCCTGCCGCGATCGAAGGCCGTGACATGATGGTTTCGTCACAAACAGGCTCCGGCAAGACAGCGGCATTCATGCTGCCTGCGCTGCACAAGTTTGCAGTTCAGTCCGAACAACAGCAACCTGAAGGCGGCAGAACGCCAAATCAGGAAGCGCAATCAGCTCGCTCACGCGGCGATCGTCCACGCTTTAAAGCTGCTCAACCAAAAATGCTGGTGTTGACCCCAACCCGCGAATTGGCTTTGCAAGTCACCACCTCGACCGACAAGTACGGCGCGTTCATGAAACGTGTCAAAGCTGTGTCCATCCTCGGCGGCATGCCTTACCCGAAACAAATGCAATTGCTGGCAAAGAACCCAGAGATCCTGGTAGCTACGCCTGGTCGTTTGATCGACCACATGGAATCGGGCAAGATCGATTTCTCGGAATTGCAAATTTTGGTACTGGATGAAGCCGATCGCATGCTGGACATGGGTTTTATCGATGACATCGAAAAAATCGTTGCAGCAACACCGGAAGGTCGTCAAACCATGCTGTTCTCGGCGACGCTCGACGGCACCGTCGGCACCATGGCAAAACGCATCACCAAAGATCCTTTGGTCATCCAGATCGCCGGTTCCGCCACCAAGCATGAAAACATCAAGCAAGGCGTGCACTTTGTCGACGATCTGTCGCACAAGAATCGCCTGCTCGATCATTTGCTGCGTGACGAAACCATGGACCAGGCTGTTGTCTTCACCGCGACCAAACGTGATGCAGACACCATCGCTGATCGTCTGAACATCGCCGGTTTCGCTGCAGCTGCCTTGCATGGCGACATGCACCAGGGTGCACGTAACCGTACACTCGACGGCCTGCGTCGCGGTCAAATCCGTGTACTGGTTGCAACCGACGTTGCCGCACGCGGTATCGACGTTCCTGCGATCACGCACGTGTTCAACTACGATTTGCCGAAATTTCCTGAAGACTACGTACACCGTATCGGTCGTACCGGTCGTGCAGGTCGTAACGGTGTCGCGGTTTCGCTGGTCAACCATGCAGAAAGCATGAACGTCAAACGCATCGAGCGTTTCATCAAGCAATTGATTCCTGTCTCGGTGATCGAAGGTTTTGAACCTAAGCGTACTGCTTCGGCACCACGCTCGAATCACAAACCGGGCGGCTGGAAACCAGGCGACAACCGTGGCAACTCGGCTAAACCAGGTCAGCGTACATTCAGCAAACCGAATGCAACACGCAACGAAGGCGGCTACAACAAAGGCCCGCGTACCAGCGATGCAGGCGGCGCAACCCGTCGTCCATTCGGCGAACGTTAATATCTGCCCGCATTTACGTCAGCAATGACGTAAATAAGGAATAAAAAGGCCGCTCCTGACAAGGGGGCGGCCTTTTTTATTGCAGAGGAATATATTGATCTGCTGTTGATGCCATAGCAAGGTGCTGTACTTGCCGGCAGCGCCCCGAACGAAGCAACAGGGTTGGAAATCAGGCCATGCACGCGACTAGATAATCAACGAAGGTGCGTACTTTTGCCGACAGGTGCTTGCGACTCGGATAAATCGCATAAATACCCAGCTCTGTACCGCTTTCATCCTTCATCAACTCCACCAGTCGCCCTGCCTTCAAATCGTCGGCAACTATAAAATGCGGTTGCCAGATCAGGCCTGCGCCATCCAGCGCGGCCAGCCGCAGCATGTCGCCATTATTGGCACGCATGGGACCGTCGATGTGCACTGCTGCACGCGTTTTTCCGCTGCCGAAAACCCATTCATCACCACTGCTGGAATAACTGTAGTTGAGACAGGCATGCTTCTTCAGTTCTTCTGGTGAGTGCGGCGTACCGTGCGCTTTTAGGTATGCCGGCGACGCGCACAAGGCGATACGGTCAGTCGCCAGCTTGCGGGCGATCAAACCCGACTCCGGCAGGTTGCCGACGCGGATGGCAAGATCGTAGCCATCCTCGATCAGATCGACCCGTCGGTCTGCCAATGCAATATCCAGCCGGACTTCGGGATAACGCCTCATGTATTCGGTCAACAGCGGCGCAATGCGCACGGTACCGAATGAAACCGGCATCGCCACCTTCAAGGTGCCGCGCGGCATGGCCGCCGACTGCGCCGCCACCTGCTCCGCCTCATCCACGTCGGCCAGAATCTGCAGACAGCGCTCGTAATACGCCAGACCGGATTCGGTAAGGCTGAGGCGACGCGTGGTGCGATTCAGCAGGCGCGTACCGAGATGATCTTCAAGAATGCCGACGTACTTCGATACCAGGGCTTTCGATATATCCAGACGCGTACCGGCGGCGGTGAAGCTCTCGGCCTCCACCACTGCGACAAAGGTTTTCATGCAATTGAGAATATCCATTATCAACAATATAGAGACAATGTTTATAAAAATAGCATATTTATCAATGATAAGAATATGAATATAGTGATGCGTATAAAGGAGATCGCATGACTTTTGTTGTTACGGAACCGTGCATCCAGTGCAAATATACGGATTGCGTCACGGTCTGCCCTATGGACTGTTTCATAGAAGGGCCGAATTTTCTGGTGATCAATCCGGATGAATGCATAGACTGTTCGATGTGTGTCGCCGAATGCCCGGTCGGGGCGATTGTCGGCGACCGCGAACTAACGGCGGATCAGGTGCATTTTCTGGCATTGAATCGCACCCTGTCCGCGCATCCGGATTGGCAGCGCATCACGATGTCCAAGCCTGCGCTGGCGGAGCATGAAAAATGGGCCAAGACAACTGACAAACTCTCCTTGTTGCTGGAGTCATCTGAAAAGGAAATCGCATGAGCGCACACAATTATCGCGTCACATTGGAATACCTGGGCGGCAAGCATGCGGAGAGCGATCTGCATGCTCCCGTGCAGTTTGAAGTCGGCAACCACGATGACCTGTTCAACATCATCGATAGAGTTCAGTCCGCTCAATTAACTGATACCGACACTGCTGCGGCGCTGGCGCTAGGCATGAAGCTATTCGGTGAAGTCATGCTCAAGCACCGCAAGGATCCATTGTTTGAAAAACTGCAGCCGGCCTATCGCGAATTCATAGGCGCGTTCAAGGAGCGCATCACGGCAGGACAAGAAAATCAGACACCGCCTTTAGCCTGAGTATAAGGATTACGGAGAAAAGCATGGACAGCAAAAAATTACCCTCCCTCTTCATCCCGCATGGCGGCGGCCCATGTTTTTTCATGGACTGGCCGGGTGATCCGCATATGTGGGATCGCATGGCGGAATTTTTACGCGGTGTGGACGCCACTGTCGGCACACGCCCGAAAGCGATACTCATCATTTCCGGTCACTGGGAAGAGGACGAATTCACCGTCGGCAGCAATCCTCAGCCGTCGCTGATTTACGATTATCAAGGCTTCCCGGCGCATACATATGCGTTGACCTATCCCGCACCCGGCGCACCGGAGCTGGCCGCGCGCGTGCAAAATCTGCTGATTGAAGCCGGCCTGCCGGCGCACCTCGATACGCAACGCGGCTGGGATCACGGCGTCTTCATTCCCTTGAAGGTGATGTATCCAGACGCCGATGTGCCGGTGGTGCAATTGTCGATGAAAAAAGGACTCGATCCCGCCACGCATCTACGCGCCGGCCAGGCGCTGCAAGCACTGCGCGAAGAAGGTGTGCTGATCATCGGCAGCGGCATGAGTTTTCACAATATGCGCGGCTTCAATCCGGCATTCAGGGAGGCCTCGCAACAATTCGATGACTGGCTGGCCAATATGGCGACGCAGGAAGAAGCGGCGCGCAATACATTGCTGCAGCACTGGCAGGAGGCGCCGCATGCACGACAGGTGCAGCCACATCCAGACCATTTGCTGCCTTTGATGGTAGCCGCAGGTGCCGCAGGCAACGACAAGGGAAAACGCATCTTTGAAGACACCGTCATGAACGTCGTCGTCTCGGCCATTGCATTCGGCGATATGGAGTGATGACCTGACATTGCTTCAGATAGTTCGACGCTGGCACCTTGGCTCTGCGCTTGCAGGGTTGATTTACCATGCAGCGGGAAATAGTACGCGCATGCGCAACCCTGCCGCCTCACATGACGCAGTGCTTGCGGCACGCGCTCCCCTGCAGGGGGAAACAGCAAGGCAGCATCTAGCGGAGATGGCGGTTCCTCATTGCTGGAGCCAGCCCAGGCGACTCCGCAGTCATAGGCAAGCTGCTACGCCGCCTTATCGTCAGGACGCGAATGCATCAGGTTTTCGTGCAAAAAACCAGGATGATATATACCGACAGTAAAGCTGCAAGGATCAGCATGGGCTCGCTTGCGAGCACATGCTGAAACACCTGAGCCGTACCGGAAAAACATCCGACGATTTGATGCAGCAATGGCTAACAGCAGTAGGGCAATAGACAAGATTTCGTTGAGCCGCCAGACATAGAAAAATCCGTAAAGAAAGTTTATTTTTCAGCTGGGGCGACACAATATTCACATCGACAATCAAACGTGTTTACTCAACGGCAACCAGCGCGATCAATTACCTATTGCCAAGCAAAGGAAAAGGCATAGGCAATAAATTTCCATACAGCATTGATACAGTCACCTCTTGCTATTTAATTGCATCGAACGTTCGGTAACTGACGAAACAAATTACCCGTTTGGGCGTATATTCATTTAAAAATTGTCGAGATAATATTGCCTCATCAGTTCCGGGAAACGCTCCCTGGGCAGTCGCGATTTACCAGTGGATCGTCTGCGTTCATCGTCAAACAATGAGCCTTGCATGCCAGAGATCGAACGTATTCAGTTACGCGCCAAGGGCAGCTCACTCACAACACTGGGTGCCGGGTCTGACATCGCCATCGCGCAACAGGCGGCCATTCCAAGCGCCACTTTCCCTGCCAATCGCACCAGTATCGCGTCAGCAGTAAACATGCAATTCCCGACCCGAATCCAGTTCTCCTGTTCAAAAGCAGGAGCTGGAACACGTCGGACGCAGTGTGCGGTCATACCAGGCGCGTATGCAAACCGTACGCAATGCGCATTCCTAAAAACACGTACCCACCTCTCTTTATTGTGCAAAAAACTATGGTCACTCGTCGTCATGATGATTGACGTATCGCAACAAATTACCCGGAAAAAGGTATGAACTCCACTGCCCGCCTGACAGCATTGCATCGAACATATATTGCGACCTGTATTAGCGTGATGCTTCTTGCGGGATGCGCTGTAGGCCCGGATTTTCAACAGCCCGAAGCGCCCAAGATAGCGGATGCGAGCCGCCCTTACACCGCAAACCCGCTACCGGCGCAGACGGCCAGTGCTTCCGGCATTGCCGGGAGCGCTCAAAGTTTCATCAACGGGCAAGACATTCCTGCCCAGTGGTGGGAGATATTTCGTTCGGAACCGCTGGATCGCCTGATTCGCTCGGCGCTGACACGTAGCCCGACACTTGCCTCTGCCCAGGCGGCGCTCCGTCAGGCGCAGGCGTCTTATGATGCGGATGCGGGCAACAAACTTTTTCCGAATGTCTCTGCCCAGATCGGCCCGACACGCCAACGCGTTTCGCCCCTCACGAGCGGCATACCGGGTGGCGGAATATATACCTTGTATAACGCCTCGGTTAACGTTTCCTACACACTGGATGTATTCGGCGCCACGCGGCGCGACCTCGAAGGCCTGCAAGCTGCTATCGACTATCAGCGTTATCAGGTCGAAGCTGCATACCTGAGTTTGACGGCAAATCTTGTGACAACAGCAGTTCAGGAAGCCTCATTGCGCGCGCAAATACAGGCTACTCTCGAGGTAATCGATGCCCAGTCAAAATCACTGACCATCGTCGAGAATCAGGCGGCACTCGGCGCCATCGCTCGTTCAACTGTATTGGCACAGCGGACGCAATTGGCACAGACCCGAGCTACGTTGCCGGCTCTGGAAAAAGGACTGGCTCAGACACGCCATCAGCTGGCCGTATATGCAGGCCGCTTGCCGAACGATGACGGGTTGCCGCAATTCTCACTCGAATCGATACAACTGCCGCAAGACCTGCCAGTGAGTTTGCCATCATCACTGATACGTCAACGTCCCGATATACGTGCCAGCGAAGCCTTATTGCATCAAGCCAGCGCCCAAATTGGTGTCGCCACTGCCAATATGTATCCGCAAATTACCTTAAGCGGTAGTGCAGGCTCGCAAAGCCTGACATTCGGCAACCTGTTTTCTGCCGGGAGCGCCGTATGGGGCATAGGCGGTAGCTTGTTACAACCGATTTTCAACGGCGGCGCATTACGCGCGCAAAAACGCGGCGCAATCGCTGCCTACGAACAGGCGCAAGCACAGTATCAACAGACGGTGCTGAATGCTTTCTTGAACGTGGCGAACACCTTGCAGGCACTGGATAGTGATGCGCAAACCTTGCAAGCCCAGGATGAAGCGGCATCAATGGCTCGCCAACAGCTTGATCTGGTGTCCGGTCAATACAAACTCGGTGCGATCAGCTATCTCTCCTTGCTTGATGCGCAGCGCACTTACCAGCAGACGCGTATCTCTCTGGCACAGGCACAGGCTGCACGTTATGCCGATACCGCAGCACTATTCCAGGCGCTAGGCGGCGGCTGGTGGAATCGCACAGAATTAGCCGAGGTACCAGCGACGACAACCATTGAGAGCTCGATGATGCCCGACGCCAAAGCGCCTTCGCCGTAACGCTCGCCCATATCTGCACATAGTTTGAAAAATCGATACATGAACCGTCTTGAAAGATGACCATGAAAAAACGAATAATCATCATGTTGCTAGCGGTGTTGGTACTGGTTGCCGCACTGGCTTTGGGCTTCTATCTGCATATTCAGAAATTGATTGCCTCCTCGCCCAAGCCTAGTCCACAGACAGTGACGGCGGCGCCGGTACGCTTACTCGAATGGCAACCTCAGCTGGCAGCAGTAGGCACGCTCAGCGCGGTACGCGGCGTGGATGTCACTACCGAGATAGCCGGTTTGGTGAGCAACGTTAATTTCAAATCGGGGCAGGAAGTCGAAGCTGGTGCCGTGCTGGTGCAAATGAATGCCGATGCCGATATCGCGCAATTGCAATCATTGCAGGCCGCCGCCGAATTGTCGGCCAGTGTATTGGCACGGGATAAACAGCAGTTCGTAGTACAAGCGATTAGTCAGGCGCAACTGGATGGCGACATTGCCGATCTGAAAGGAAAACGCGCGCTGGCAGCACAACAAGCCGCATTGGTCGCAAAGAAAACGATACGCGCACCGTTCGCAGGCAAACTCGGTATCACGACCGTCAATCCAGGACAGTATCTGAATCCTGGCGACAAGGTTGTGACCCTGCAGCGAATCAATCCCATCTACGTCACTTTTTACCTGCCGCAAAAACAGGTCAGCAAATTGTCCCTGGGGCAAAAGGTCAACGTCGCTACGGATGGTTTCCCCGATCAGACTTTCTCAGGCCAGATCACCGCCCTCAGTCCGAAGATCGATACAACCACCAGTAATTTGCAGATACAAGCCACGCTGACGAATGCCGAGCGCCAATTATTGCCGGGCATGTTTGCTAACGCGAATGTCGATGTCGGCGAGAAGAAAAATTATCTGACCTTGCCGCAAACAGCGATCACCTACAACCCATACGGCTCGACAGTCTTCATTGTGAAAGAAGCCGGAGAAAAAACAACTGAAGGAAAAGCGGGCGACAAGAAAGCTCCCGCGCCTGCAACACCGGCGGCCACTACCGGTTTGGTTGTGCAGCAAGTCTTCGTGACTACCGGTGAAACGCGCGGTGATCAGGTCGCGATTCTGCAAGGTCTGAAGGAAGGCCAGCAAGTCGTCACCAGCGGTCAGGTCAAATTGAAAAACGGCACATCGGTGGTCATTGATAACACGATACAGCCGGAGAACAATCCGAACCCTTCTCCGCAAGAGAAGTGAGGCCCGCTCATGAACTTCACTGACATCTTTATTCGCCGGCCGGTCCTTGCCATAGTCGTGAGCCTCCTGCTGGTCGTGCTCGGCATGCGCTCGCTCTTCAGCCTGCCTATCAATCAGTATCCGAAGACGCAAAATGCCGTCGTGACGATTTCCACGGCCTATTTCGGTGCTGACGCACAAACCATTGCCGGCTTCATTACCCAACCGCTGGAAGGCGCTATCGCACAGGCGCAAGGCATCGATTATCTATCGTCATCCAGCACCAGCGGCGTTTCCACAATTACGGCTACCTTGCGTCTGAATTACGATGCCAATCGCGCCTTGACCGAGATCAGCAGCCAGGTCAACTCCGTCAAGAATCAATTGCCGGTACAAGCACAAGTGCCGGTATTGACCGTGTCCATTGGTCAAACGACAGATGCGATGTATATCGGCTTCTATAGCGATACCTTGCCGACCAATAATGTCACCGATTTCCTGTCACGCGTCGTTACCCCCAAGCTCAATTCAATACAGGGTGTACAAAATGCCGAGCTGCTCGGTGCCAGGCTCTTCGCCTTGCGCGCCTGGCTGGATATGAAAAAACTGGCTGGTCACGGCTTGACGCCTGCCGACATCAGCGCATCGCTGGCAAATAATAACTATCTGGCTGCGCTCGGCGTGTCGAAAGGTCAGATGGTGACTGTACCGCTGACAGCCGGCACCGATTTGCATTCCGTGGAAGAGTTCAAGAAACTCATTGTGTCGCGCAGTGGCGACTCCATTGTCCGTCTGGAAGATGTGGCAACGGTGACGCTAGGTTCTGAAAACTATGATTTCAATGTTGCGTTCAGCGGTGTGCGTTCCGTTTTTATCGGTATCAAGGTTGCACCGGAAGCCAATGTACTCGATGTCGCCAAACGTGTGCGCGAAGCCTTTCCTGAATTGCGCGATCAATTGCCGACAGGCGTGACCGGCGAAATTGTCTACGATTCCACCGAATTCATCAGCACTTCCATCAAAGAGGTCATCAAGACCCTGGTAGAGGCGCTGCTCATTGTGACTATCGTCATTTATCTTTTCCTCGGCAGTTTTCGGGCAGTTGCGGTACCGGTGATTGCCATGCCGCTATCGCTGATCGGTACCTTCTTCGTCATGCTGATGCTTGGCTATTCGATCAATTTGCTGACGCTACTGGCGCTGGTACTGGCGATCGGGCTGGTAGTTGATGATGCCATTATCGTTGTCGAGAACGTCGACCGGCACATGATGGAGGAACACAAGACGCCATGGGAAGCGTCACTGATCGCGGCGCGAGAGCTGGGCAGCCCGATTATCGCGATGACCATCGTGTTGATTGCAGTGTACGTTCCTATCGGTTTTCAAGGCGGTTTGACCGGTGCGCTATTCACTGAATTCGCATTTACGCTTGCAGGTGCAGTCGCGGTATCGGGCATCGTTGCACTGACTCTGTCGCCGATGATGTGCTCACGCTTCTTCAAGCCTAGTCAGGATGAAGGCAAGTTTGCCAAAAGAATCAATCACATCTTTGAACGCGTACAGGGCAGCTATCGCCGCTTGTTGCACTCCCTGCTGGATACCTGGCTGGTACTGATTTTGATGGGCGCAATATTAAGCATCTTGCTGATGGTGATGTTCAAGATGGCGCAATCCGAACTGGCGCCGGAAGAAGACCAGGGCATCGTATTGTCGCAGGTAGTCGGTCCACCGACAGCCACGGCCAACCAGATGCAAACCTACGCGGAACAGGTTTTCAAGATTGCCAAAACCGCGCCTGAATACAGCCAGATGTTCCAGCTAACCGGTGTTCCTTCCATAAATTCCGGTATCGGTGGTGTGCTACTGAAACCATGGGATCAACGCACGCGTAGCGCGCATGCAATTCAACTTGATCTGCAAGAAAAATGGAATAAAATCGCCGGCGCACGCGTCGCGGCCTTCCAGTTCCCGGCCTTGCCTGGTGCTTCAGGCTTGCCGGTACAGTTTGTGATCAGCAGCACCGAGCCGTTCCAGAACCTCAATACCGTTGCGCAGCAGGTGCTTGCAAAAGCACAGGCTTCAGGCAAGTTTTATTTTCTGGATGCCGATCTGAAGATCGATCAACCACAGGCGACAGTCGTGGTTAATCGCGATATGGTCGCCGCTTTGGGCATGACACAACAGGATGTGGGTGCCGCACTCGGTGCCGGCCTCGGCGGCGGTTACGTCAACTACTTCTCGATTGCCGGACGTTCATACAAGGTAATCCCGCAAGTTCTGCAAGTTGACAGGTTGAATCCTGACGACGTACTCGACTTCTATATCAAGACACCGAATGCAGGCCTGATTCTGGCCAGCACCATCGCCAGCATTCGATACGATGTCGTGCCGGAATCCATCAACCGCTTCCAGCAACTTAACTCGGCGACGATTTCCGGCGTTTCCGGAGCATCGCAAGGAGAGGCACTGCAGATACTGCGTGACGCAGTCAAGGAGGTGGCACCTGGCGGTTACTACGTTGATTACTCGGGTCAGTCACGCCAGTTCATCAAGGAATCAGGCGGCTTCCTTGTGACGATGATATTTGCGGTAATCATCGTCTTCCTTGCGCTGGCTGCACAGTTCGAGAGCTTCCGCGATCCTGTCGTGATTCTGGTCTCAGTGCCATTGGCATTGTTTGGCGCCATGATCTTCATCTTCCTTGGTTTCGCCTCGATGAATATTTACACCGAGGTCGGGCTGGTGACACTCATGGGCCTGATTAGTAAACACGGCATCTTGATTGTCGAAGTTGCGAATCAATTGCAAAAAACCGGCAAGAGCAAGCGTGAATCTATTGAAGAAGCTGCCAGCATCCGCTTGCGCCCTATCCTGATGACAACTGCGGCCATGGTGTTCGGTGTGGTGCCACTGGTGATTGCCTCCGGTGCAGGTGCTGCGGGACGGCATGCGATGGGTCTGGTGATTTTTACCGGTCTTTCTATCGGTACACTCTTCACCTTGTTTGTTGTTCCTGCGATGTACCTCTTCATCGGTACCGATCACAGCAAACAAATTGCCAAGGAAAAACTGGCGCACCCAGATGCACCAATACCAGCGCCAGCAGAATGAAGAAACTTGATTAATCCGGCAAGCGATTCTTTTGCGCAAAATTGGCATGCAGCATCTGCTCTTCGCATGACGCGTTTTGCGCGGCGCGCAATTTGATTAAATTGATTTATACAGACTGAGACGTTGCAAGCATCCGTTCAACATAACGCGCGATCAAATCGATTTCCAGATTGACCTTGCTGCCGGTTTGCAAGTGCTTGAGCGTGGTGACTTGCACCGTGTGCGGAATCAGGTTGACTGAAAATTCGCATGCATCCGCACTGTCTGCAACGGTGTTGACCGTGAGCGAAATGCCGTTGATGACAATGGAACCCTTGACTGCGATGAATTTCGCCAGCTCTTTCGGCGCCTTGACTGCCAGCAGCCAGGACTCGCCCACCGCTTCGAATTTTTGCACCGTGCCCAGACCATCGACATGGCCTGATACCAGGTGCCCGCCCAGGCGTTCGGACAAGGTCACCGCCTTTTCCAGGTTGACTTCGCCGATTGCATCCAGACCGGCAGTGCAATTCAAACTTTCGCGCGACACGTCAACCTCGAATGTGCTCTCCGTTTTTGCCACCACGGTCATGCAGGCGCCATTCAGGGTGATGGAATCGCCCAGCGCGACATCGGCCAGCGGCAGGCCGCCGGCATCCACCGTCAGGCGATGCCCGGCAGTCTGGTCGCCAAGTGGGGAAATTGCAGTGATTTTGCCGACAGCGGCGACGATTCCAGTAAACATGATGAGCAAATAAGTTAGATGAAACGGGCAAGGATACGCAAATCGGCACCGATTTGCTTGACCTCATGGAAAGTCATATTTTTTTTCTGTTCCAGCGACTCCAGCACCGGCAGATTGAACATGCGTTGCGCATCGCCCAGCAAAGTCGGCGCAAGATAAACCAGCAACTCATCGACGCAACCTTCGCGTATCAATGAACCATTGAGCTTGAAACCGGCTTCCACATGCAGCTCATTGATCTGGCGCCGTCCCAGTTCCAGCATCAATGCCGGCAAATCTACCTTGCCGTCTGCGTTTGGCAAAACGATGACTTCATTGCCGAGATCGCGCAGGATTTTTTCCCTCGCCGGCTGAGCTTGCGCCGCAACGATCCAGGTGCCACCACCGCTCAATACGCGCGCATGCGGGCTGATCTGCAACTGGCTGTCGATGACTATGCGTTGTGGCTGGCGCGGTATATCGATGGCACGCACGGTCAGTTGCGGATCGTCTTCCATCACCGTACCGATGCCGGTCAGGATGGCGCACGCGCGTGCACGCCAGACATGTCCGTCGGCACGCGCTTCATCGCCGGTGATCCACTGGCTGATTCCATTATGCAGAGCAGTCATGCCGTCCAGGCTGGCAGCGGATTTCATCCGCACCCATGGTTTGCCGTGCTGCATGCGCGACAGGAAACCGATATTGATTTCGCGCGCTTCTGCTTCCAGTACGCCGCACGCAACCTCAATCCCTGCCGCTTCCAGCCGCGCCAAACCCTGCCCCGCAACCAGCGGATTCGGATCGGCAATCGCCACCACCACACGCGCCACGCGCGCACGAATCAGCGCATCGGCACAGGGTGGCGTGCGGCCATGATGGCTGCACGGCTCCAGCGTCACGTAGACGGTCGCGCCCGCCACATCGTAGCCCTTGTCCGCCGCATCATTGAGCGCCTGCACTTCTGCATGCGCATGACCGACGGGTTGTGTATAACCGCTGCCTATGACCTGATTTTCCTTGACGATGACGCAGCCCACGCGCGGATTGGGCGCAGTCGTGAACATGCCCCTGGCTGCCAGTTCCAACGCAAGGCGTATGCCTTGTACATCGCTATGTATTTCCACAAGAGTCTTTGCTTAGGAAGATGAATCGATACCGTACCCGAAGTATGTCCGGCTTGTTTGTTCAGCAGCTTGACGCTTCCTTCTGCGGATTGCATACACGCGCGCGCCCGAGAAAATTGATCACGACCTTGCGCGATTGCGATCCCGACTCAAGCAGCCAGTTTCCTGCCTGCGAGGTCTGGCTATTCGCATTGGTGCGCGTGCGTCCACTGCCGTTGTATGCAATATATTGTACTTTCGAATCGGTGAAGCTGGGCGTGATCCGCACATCCTCATGCAATGCGCCGTGAAAATAGATGACGGTTTCATTCGGATCCAGCCGCTGGTCGTTATCTTCATCGATGAAAATTACCCAGCCTTTGTTCCATTTCGTGCCATCCCCGGCCGGTACCAGATCCACCCGCCGGCCGCGATGTATGGCTTCCGAACGCGTCAGATGAACGGCCATCAACAAGGCATTCGCGGCCGTCGTCAAGCGCTGGTTTTGCAGCATGGTGTGAAAAGACGGAATACCAAGCCCCAGCAAAATACCAACGATCAGCAAAATCACCATCGCTTCGACCATGGAAAATCCGCTGCCATGCGCATGCCTGGAGGGAATTGAAATCATGGTCTTACCAGCAACGATCCGCGCCGGCAGATTTTTCGCCGCTACTGCTCAAGCTCAGCGCCTCGCACACCGGATCGCGATAAGACGAATTAACCTTGCCGGTGCCGGGCTGCGCAATCAACACGACGCAGTCGCGTATCGTCTTGCCGCTACAGGCTTGTGCGCTGATTTCATAGAAACTCGCTTTTGCATTTTCGCCGGAAAACCAGCTGAATTTTTTTGCTTCCGCATCGGTGGAAGATGATGAAAACGCCAGATACGTCGTGTGCAGCGAGTAATAGCGTTCCTGTTGTTGCATGCCCTTCATCAACGCGGCGCGCCCTTCGGTGCGCCGCGCTTTCAACACCGACTCCTGATAAGACGGGATGGCAATCGCCGCCAGAATCACGGCAATGATCAGTACGACCATCAATTCAATCATGGTGAAACCCTGTGCAAGTCTGTATCGCATATCTGCTCCTATTTCCTGTTGCCGGATGCACGCAACTCCAGCCAGTTCACCAGTTCGCGCCAGCTCAGGCGGCCTGCAGTCATGAAATATTCAACCGTGTTTTTCTGCCCGGGCTGTGCGGCTTCTGCGGCGGCTTCCGCAGTGTTTTCTGCTGCCGGATCAAGCAACCCCAGTTTTTTCTTCACGCGACGTTTGCCACCTGCCTCGCGTGCGGGCGCTTGCTCCGCCATGGTCGCCATGAGCAGGGGTGGATACAGCGCTCCGGCAGGAGTTAAATAGGGGACGGGATTTGCATAGGCCGACAAGCCGGTTAGCGCGTTCAGCATGTAGGAACGTCCGCTCCCTTGCCGGCAAGGATCATCGGCAGGAAGGTAGGTGTTGAAAAACAGATTGCCATCCGTGATGTGCGCACTGGCGATGCTGCGCTCGCCACTCTTGTGCGCATCGGGGAAATCGACATACCAACCTTTTTCCGCCACATCTGGCGCACCGTACCGTACAGCGCTACCGCTGATTTCCAGCGTATTGCCACCGGCATTTGTTGCCGCCAGTTTTCTCTCTGTGAGCTGGCTGCGCATTACCGTCTTGTTGTCCAGAACATCGAGGATGGCGTAAAAAGACTGGCTTTTGAAACGACTCCTATCCAGATCACTACCTTCCAGAAATTTCCCCGTGCCGAACAAGACCAGATACGCATCCTCAGTAGCAAAAACGACCTGGACTTTCTGCGTAATCGGCTGCCGGTTCCGCTGTGCATCGCTGGCGGCAAACAATGGCTTGAGCGGAACAGCACCCAGAGCGTTCGACCAGGGCGCATTGCCGGAAAAATTGAAGCGCCAGAGATTGCCCTGCAAATCACCGGCATAGACATGGCTCACCGCACCGTCGGCTGCAAGTACCGCCGAGGGCGCCATCAAGCCATTGGCCATATCCTTGTCGCTGATCGGAACAAGGAACTTGAAATAGTTGACGCCGGCTATCCATTTATCCGCCCCGGCTTTATCCAGTGCCAGCAGAAACAGTGCACTGGATCCCTGTGCGTTGAATTTTCCGGCACCATCGTCGTGGTAATTATTCAAGCCACTGGCCACTACCGCAAAATAGCGGTAAATCGATACGCCCTTGCTGATGCCTACCTTGAATTTTGCTATCAGCGGAGCACCGAGTACATGGCCGATATCTGCATCGTCCGCATCGGTAAATTCCCACAGCACACCCAGACCGCGCTCGAACTGTTCCGGCCGTGTCACATCCAGTGCAAAAACACCTTGCGCACCGCCGCCCATGCCGGCAACAAGCACACTCTTCCATTGCTGGCCGAGGCGTGCTTCCGCAACCGCAGGCGCGCCGTCCACATAAGGACGGTAGACGTAATCGACGGCCGTCAATTGCGCCAGGCGATGCAACAAGGCTTGCGGAATATAGGCAAACAATTCTTCACCGGTATCAGCAGCGAACGCATGCAGCATGCCATCGGCAGCGCCGACATAGACGACGGAACGCCGCGTCTTGACGGCATCGTAAAACGCCTGATAATCAGCCCCTCGCACAGCAGCATCAGGAGCACCGACGAATACCGGCGCAGCATGCACAATCGCGCCCAGCAGGCGATCCCGTGCGCGAAAAATGCCATCTGCCTGCCCCAGTTCGTACCGGCGTCCGCCACGCAGATAATCCAGACGCTTTGCTCCAAGCTGGTCGTCGAGGCCGTTGAATGTATGCAGCATGGTTTGCTGTGCAGCGGATAATTCGCTCCAGAAAAATGGCATCGTGCGCAGCTTTTGGTCTGCTGCCAATCCTGCGGTATAGATGCGCCTCAGATTGGGAACCGGTTGCGCTGGCAACGACGTGCCCGTCAAGATGTCTGCCGCATCCCAATCGGCGGTAGACGCTTTGCGGACGGCGCCGTCTGCGCCGTCAAACCCTAAGCGGAATTTTTTCAGGCTGCCGCTCCCGTTTGCTGCATTGTATGCAGCCTGATACAGGTAAATGCCGGCATCGGAAATGCTCGTTGCCGATACAGCAGCGCCGGATGCTGTCAGGGTTCCCGCTCCTTGCGCGACGCAGGATATCGTCATCGGATCGGTTTCCAGCGTGACTTCCGGTACGGCGGCGCTGGCGCAATACGAGAGTGCCGCCAGCAGAATCAGCACCATGTTGAACCGGCATCTGCTGCGCATGCGTAAGGGGCTCATCAATGAGCTTTGCGATAAACCGTTTGCAAGACAACTTGTGTCGTCTCGCGCGTACCGAAACCGATGGCGGTAATCCGGTAAAAATAACTGGGTACATCGCTGCGCTCACCCGGTTTGCGGTATAGCATCAATTCAACGATGTAACGCGGCACCCTGCCCGGTAAAGAGCCGTTCGCCGTGTGAAAAGCGCGGCCGGTAAATTGCCCGTATGGTACGGAGCTTGTCGTGGCCCTCGCATCATCCAGAAAATCGACGCTGTGCCAGCTCGGCACCATTCCTTCCGCAGCATGACGGCATAGTCCGAGATAGGGATTCTGTGCGCCGCTACCGCATGCCGCACTTGCCTCATCCGGAAAACCCAGCGCACTGGAGTGCGAGAAAAGATGGCTGCGCGATCTGGCCATATCCGGCGAATGCTCGATATCCGTCTCTGCGTCCAGCAAGGCCGCTTCCGCCGCCTGAAATGCAATCTGCCTGTCCCTGTCGTTACGCGATGATTTTTCACTCTGCATGGCGATCTGTGCCGAGGCAAGACCGAGCAATAAAACCATCAAAAGAATCAGCAATACTGAAAACAGCACCATGCCCTGTTGCGGCCGACGGCTGGCGAACAGGAAGATCTTCATGCGCCGCTACCCGCCGCAGCGTTGCGTAATTGAATCGTGTGCGTAAACACTTTTCTGATACGGTTTTTTGTAGCAGCCGGCAATGTACTTTCACTGATCCGTGTCCCTTTGTCGCTGGCTGCATGCATGTCGCCATAGGCAGCGCCGAACAGGTCGTACTCGCTTTTGAGCGCATCGTCGCGCGCAACTTGCGAGCCGCGCACCAGCAAAGCCAGTTTGATCACGCTGATTTTTTTCCAGTGCGTCTGCCGATTGAAATCACCGGCACGTGCCAGCGCGTTCTCTCCGCTTAACAGCAATTGAGCGTCCAGAGCATTTAGCCCATCGGCATTCAGAAATTGTTCCGCTACGCCATCACCGTCTGCATCCAGACCGTACAAGACCTGGAAGGATTCCACCCCACGCGCAATAGCATCTGCATTCCAGCTGGTTTTTGATTGATATTTGCAACGCAATTCGGGTTCGCCGGCACTATCCTTGGCGACGAAGAAAATACTCCAGCCCCGCTCCTGTTCGATGCCTGTTGCCGCACTGGTCGCTGCAACCGGCAAGCCGGCGCAATTCAGGATCGCCCCCTCTTCGCCGTCAGCGTCGTCACCGAAAAAACGCAAGGCCAGCACATCGCTGCCGTTGACGACATCCGTCGAAGTAAGCGAATCGAGTTCCGGCATGGTTTTCTTCAGCGTCATGGCATCTTTGCCGATAATGCTGGCACTGAACGCAGCCTCTACCTGCGCGGGCATGGTGGCGCTATGCCAGTTTTCATAACCGGCCTGCCGCACTGCACGCGATAGAATTTCGATCGCGTAACGTCCGGTTTCCTGAATGTGCGCCTGCTGATCCTGCATCACATAGCCGGCCTTGCTCGCTACCAGCAAGCCTATCGCTGTCAACACAAGAAACAAACCCAGGGTGATGGCTATCATCAGTTCGATGAGCGTCAAGCCCTGCTGATGCGGCAGAGCTTGCGCCCGGCGCGTATCAGGCCGTCTTGTCATTTGGCATAGCCTGCGACGGTCAATACCATCCCTGGCGCTGCTGCCGCAGCATCTTCAAGCGCATTGCCAGTACGATCTTTTTCCTGCCAGCCGATCTTGATCACGACAGGTGCGCTTGCAGCTGAACTCGCCGTCGCCGTGCACTCCCAGGCAAAACGTCCGGCTACTGCATTCCACGGCAAGGCATCGCGGCAGATGCGCACGCGGCCGCCAGGGAAGTCTGCATCCAGCTGTTGCAGCAACTGCGCAATGTCAAAACGCGCAAGTTGTTCCGCATCGCAATGTGCGTCTGCGTCATAGCATGAATAATCGGATAGGCGGTGCGGCGTGGTCGACACTTTATGATCGACCTGCAGATAAGGATTCTCGCTGTCGCCCCGCTGCATCTGCGCACCATTCGCACGCATCATGTCTGCCATATCGCTGGCCAGATAAAGTGCTCGGGTTTGCAAGGCGGATTGCTGCGCGGTACGCAAGGCCGTCAGTTGCATGCCTGCCCCGCCGATTACACCGGCAGTCAACACGAAAACCGAGATCAGTACCTCGATCATGGAAAATCCGTGTTCGCCTGATGTCATCATGTCGCACCTTCCATCGATGATTGCACCCATTCGGAATAAGGGTATGCAAACAGAAAAGAGGTTTTTGAGTAGGGACGATTGTTGCAATAATTTATATTTTTTCGTATCCCATCAATATGGGATGCATCTTTGCGTTCACGTTTGGGACATGAAAGATCAGCGTCGTTTTATTCCAAAAAAAATGGCGATATTATATTTGACGTACCCAACCACCAAAGCGAATAGCTTTTCTGAAGAACCAGACCATGCAAACCCCTAACAATTAACTGCAAATTAGCAGACTAACTCAACTCAATAGCAACAATAAGCACTTAATAATCAATTACTTACATCAACAATGATGCAAGAGTTGAGCTTCAATACATTTAGTGCTTGTGCTTTTCTTTTGGTTTGCGATACACTTGCCAAATCGATCGCAAGGAGGCAAGTATGGCTGAACATAAAGAGGGAGATTTTGACGCTGCCAAGAAGGCAGAGGCCCGCACGACTGCGCGAACCGCACGAACAACTCGCCCCAAATTGAATAAGGCTTTGCCGACCGATCGTGCCACCGTTCTGAAACAGCTAGGCATCCTTCGCGCAACTACCGCCGCCAGTGGACCAGAACGAAAGCCAGTCTCCAACGATGACGTATCTAAAATCGCCAGCCTTCATCCAGGCACCATCTCGGTTTGCAATCCATTTTTTCTCGAATCTGGATTATTAACTCGCGTGAAGTTGCAGAACGTACCTTGCGAAGAGGCATTTGCATATGCGGACCGATATAGGTGGGACGGCGAGAAAGCTGCAATCAAACTTGCCCCGGTAATCCGTAAAACTTGGTTTTGTACGGCACTTCTTCCAAAACTCGCATTTCGTCCGCTGTCGCTGGATGAAGCTGTCGCGTTCTTAGCGGAAGAGGCCGGAGCGGCGCCAGAATACAAGGACCAGCTTGCGATGCTCGTTGAATATCTTCGTATCACCGGGATTGTTTCGGTAGATGGAGGAATGATCACGGCGAGCGATGCGGAAGTTACGCCACCGCCTCCAGCTTTAGACGGTAATGCTCCTCCGGCCAATCAGACACATAACAAAAATGGGGGGCAAGGAGAAACCGGTGGCAGCAATGTCGGATTGAATCTTGATCCGTTACTGCTGGCCTTACTGGAAAAGATACCGGGACGCGGTCAGAAGTGGCCTGCAGAAAAACGACTTCGTTGGTTCAAGACCTTTGCCATGAACGTCAGCCAAGTTTATGACGACGACGAAACGACGGTTGAACTCATAATTAAAGGTGTGGGAGAACAGCAATGAGAAGATGATTCGGCCCTGACTCCCATCATCGAACTCACCGAGCATGGGCCGGAAAAAACAACGCCCTCATTGACGAACAACTCTTGGCGGAGCAGTCAATGAGGGCGGTGGTGAGAAAGACAGCGCGTTAAGGCGTGCCTCTGTCTGCCACTGCTATCTACCAGATAGTCCTTGTAGTGTACTTTAAAAGGACACAGTGGACAAGAATTGCCTTTAACCTCTTTATAGAAGGAGGCATCATGCCGCCCAATCTATATCTCAAGGTAAAGGATGTCTTTGTGCATGCCTATCCCAGGTTCCGGTTCGGAAAATGGGAAAGCGTATGCCAACACTGGCGTTCGGCACCGGGCCAATTGACGTTCAATTTCGATTAATCTAACTAGCAGGCTCCTTCGGGGGCCTGCCTCGCGTCGGTCGTGGTTTGGCCGCCGCTTTATCTAGCGCAGTTTTTGGCGTGATGATCGATAGAGCCCGATCAAATATATCCCCGCTCTCGTCAGCTTGTAGGTGTTTGGCAACCGAAGTCCTTTGATTTCTCTTCGTTAATTAGTTCTTTCGTAAGTCAACAGCTTGCCGGCCACGCCACGCAGCAAATTGTCTGCGCACTGTTTGTCATTGACGCCAAGTGCAACGCGGTTGTTGTAACACAAATCGAACTCAGCGAGATAGCGGTTCAAATGGTTATGGCCACAATGCTGATACACGCCTTTCATGCCGCGTTTGAAAATCGAAAATTAGCCTTCAATAGTGTTGGTGTGAATGGTGCGATCAATCTTGGAAGCATACTCGCCTTTACCGTGATGGGTAAAACCCGTGTTCAGCAAAGTAATTTTGCGCACCTTTGTACTGGACGACCTCGTCGGTCATCAAGTGGGCGTCGTGGGCAATCAAGATCGATGTAATGGTGGTCGCCTTGATGTTATCGATAACCATACTGCGAACCTGTCCGGTCGAGCGGTCAACCAGCAACAGCACTTTGTTCTTGTGGTCGTAACCACGACCTTTTTTCTCGCCTTTCGGCTTTTTGTTAAAGTCGCGGCCAATAAAAGTTTCGTCTACTTAAACAGCACTACGGTTGCCACCGAACGGTGCAAGACCGCCGCAATGAGTGCAAACCGGGCCTTGCGGCCAGATTCCCGCCTCTACAAACGCATAGACTGCTTCTTCGTTGTGAAAGTGGGCTTGCGAAAGTATGCTCATTTCTATCTCCTGTGATTAAACTATAGGAAATAAAAAAGTAGATACGTGAAGTATGATGTCGCAAAAAAATAGCCCGCATCGCGGGCCATTTTGCATCTGCTTATTTGGATGGAGGTTTGCGCTCTCGCCCCACTTCGGCAATCGCATCCTGAAACTCCGCCACATCTTCAAAACTTTTATACACCGAGGCAAAGCGGATATAGGCAATCTTGTCGAGGCGCTGCAATTCGCGCATGACCAGTTCGCCGATCTGCCCGGAAACAACTTCCCGCTCTCCGCTGGAAAGAAGTTTTTGTTCGATGCGGTGAATGGCCGCATCAACGGCTTCCGCAGAAACCGGGCGCTTGCGCAAGGCAAGCTGCAGGCTGGCTTGCAACTTCTTCGGATCGAAGTCGGTGCGGCTGCCGTTTTTCTTGACGATGACCGGCATGGCCAATTCAATCCGCTCGTAGGTTGTGAAGCGTTTGTCGCAGCTCACGCAGCGACGACGACGGCGTATGCTGTCGCCCTCTTCCGAGATGCGCGTATCCAGAACCTGAGTATCGTCGTGCTGGCAAAAAGGACATTTCATTGCAGTGCGCGGCCTTATGGATCGTTGTCTTGTAGATCGTTGTCTTCCAGCTCGTTACATCAGCGAAACCTTGAACACATGCCCGGCTGTTTTCACCGGCTCAATAATGCGACTGCAAATACCACTACTCGTACCCGACATTCCAAAATGGCCTCATCGGGTATGCAACCGCGACGAGGCCATTTTGCTGCGTTTTCCATTCATGCGGAAAATCGCCTTGCTTGCACGAACTACTTTAAATCAACAATCCATCAGCCGTAAACCGGGAAGGCATCAGTCAGTTTCTTGACTTCGGCTTTCACGCGTTCGATGGTTGCTGCATCGTTCGGATTATCCAGCACGTCGGCGATCAGATTGCCGACTTTGGTCGCTTCCGCTTCCTTGAAACCACGGGTGGTCATCGCAGGGCTGCCGAGACGAATACCGGAAGAAATAAACGGTTTTTCCGGATCGTTGGGAATACCGTTCTTGTTGGTCGTGATGTGCGCGGAACCCAGCAATGCTTCTGCATCCTTGCCGGTGATTTTCTTGGCGCGCAGATCGACCAGCATCACATGCGATTCGGTGCGATTGGAAACGATGCGCAAGCCGCGTGCGATCAAGGCCTTGGCCAATGCATCTGCATTCTTGAGGACTTGTTGCTGATAGACCTTGAACTCGGGCGCCAGCGCTTCCTTGAATGCCACTGCCTTGCCGGCGATGACATGCATCAATGGGCCGCCCTGGATGCCGGGGAAAATTGCCGAGTTGATGATTTTCTCGTGTTCGGCCTTCATCAGGATGAAGCCGCCGCGCGGACCACGCAAGGATTTGTGCGTGGTCGAGGTAACGAAGTCGGCGAACGGCACCGGATTTGGATATTCGCCGGCAGCGATCAGACCGGCGTAATGCGCCATGTCGACCATGAAGTAGGCGCCGATTTCTTTCGCGATTTTTGCAAAGCGCTCGAAGTCTATGCGCAGCGCATAAGCCGATGCACCGGCAATGATCATCTTCGGCTTGTGTTCACGCGCCAGACGTTCCATCTGTTCGTAATCAATTTCTTCCTTGTCGTTCAAACCGTAGGAAACCACGTTGAACCATTTGCCCGACATATTCAATGCCATGCCGTGCGTCAGGTGGCCGCCTTCTGCCAGCGACATGCCCATGATGGTGTCGCCCGGTTTGAGGACAGCAAAGAACACGCCCTGGTTGGCCTGCGAACCGGAATTCGGTTGTACGTTGGCAGCTTCAGCACCGAACAATTTTTTTACGCGATCGATCGCGAGTTGTTCAACGATATCGACATACTCGCAGCCGCCGTAGTAACGCTTGCCCGGATAACCTTCGGCATATTTATTCGTCAGTTGCGAACCTTGCGCTTCCATCACGGCAGGCGAGGTGTAATTCTCGGATGCGATCAGCTCGATATGATCCTGCTGACGCGTATTTTCCTGCTGGATCGCCGACCACAGTTCAGTATCTGTTTTTGCGAGGGTCTGGTCTTTTGAAAACATGAATCACTCCAATCGTTCAAAAATGGGCAAGAAGCCTTAATGTATGCATCACGACACATCACGGCAGAATCGAATATCGAACTGCAGCGACATGCAAAACAAAGCAACAAACCCGGGATCGAATGAAGGCCGAAATAAAACGCGCAGGCAGCCTCGGTCTTGCATTCCACTCGGGCTACCCAGGCGCACGGCAATAAAATCTCACGCTTCACGGTGGATAGGCCCACCTTACGACACGATGTGATCGGTCGGATTCGCCAGTTACGTGAGACGAAATGGTGCGTGAATTTTACGGCAAGCGCCTGTTTTGGGCAAGCGAGGCAAGCGCAAGCGCCCCGTACCGATAGAGTTGTGCAAAACGCCCCTGGAAAATAGAAAAACAAGAAGGGAGCGCGTCGGCAATCACCTTGTCAAAATGCAAAATTCGACGCTGCAATCATCGCAAGTCAGAGAAGTCAGAGAAGTCAGAGAAGTCAGCATGACAGAGCCCTGTCATTCCATCCTCAACAAACAACTTTCCTGCCGAGTAAAAATCTGCCGGATGTCACGTGTTTCCGCAAGCAATCCGGCTTTACCGCGCTGATTACCCACTATTTGCGACGCCTTGTGAACAGGATTATCTCCCATGTTCAACGCAACCAGAAAAAAGAATGATCGTTCACTCTTTGTGTTATCATGCACCCTGTCAATTTTTGCCGCCGCGTATCCGGCGTGCTTTTTCAATCTAGAGGTCCCTATGTCGCCAATCAAAAACTTGCCGCGCTTTGCAACCTTTGCTGTGATGCTTGGTGCCGTCGCTATTTCCGGATGCGGAAACAAAGAAGCTGCCGCACCGGCGCCAAGCGCCCCTGCCGTTACCGTCGTAACCCTCAAGGCACAAGAAGTGAGCCTGACGCGCGAGCTGCCCGGCCGCACCAATGCATTTCTGGTCGCCGAGGTAAGGCCTCAAGTCAACGGCATCATCAAGAAAAGGTTGTTTACAGAAGGTGCCCAGGTCAAGGCCGGACAGCCGCTGTATCAACTCGATGATGCAATCTATCAGGCCAATTACGCCAGCGCCAAGGCAAGTCTGGCACGTGCGCAGGCAACACTGAAATCGGCCGAATTAAATGCCACGCGCACCGCTGAACTCGTCAAGATCGATGCCGTCAGCAGACAGGACAACGAAAATGCCGAAGCGGCATTAAGCCAAAGCAAAGCTGATGTGGCCGCTGCGCAAGCCGCATTGCAAAGCAATAGCGTGACGCTGGCTTATGCACAAATTACTTCGCCGATTACCGGTCGCATCGGCAAATCGTCGGTCACGCAAGGTGCGCTGGTTACCGCCAACCAGGCGGCGGCACTGGCAACCGTACAACAACTCAATCCGGTCTATATCGATCTGACGCAATCCAGCAGCGAACTACTGCAGTTGCGCAAGGAACTCGCAGCCGGCCGCCTGACCCAATCCGGCAACTTGCCGGTGCAGATCGTGCTTGAAGACGGCAGCCGCTACCAGCATGACGGCAAGCTGGCATTCGCCGATGTGACGGTCGATCCCGGTACCGGCAGCTTCGCTTTGCGCGTGACCGTACCCAACCCTGACAATATCCTGATGCCCGGCATGTATGTGCGCGCCCTGATAGGCAATGGCGTGCGGCAGAATGCCATTCTGGTGCCGCAACAAGGGATCGCACGCGATCCCAAGGGCAATACCAGCGCCATGGTGGTCGACAAGGATGGCAAGGTTGCATTGCGTCCAGTCAGTGTCAGTCGCACCATCGGTGACAAATGGCTGGTGGAAGACGGCCTCGCTGCCGGGGATCGTGTGATCGTCGCCGGCCTGCAAAAAATTCAGCCTGGCATTCCGGTCACCGCCACCGAAGAAGCCGCACCTGCAGCACAAGCGGCAAGCGGCGCTGCCGCTGCAACGCCAGCGCAGTCCGCGCCGGCAACCTCTAAGCCTTAAGCGGAGAACCATATGGCACGCTTTTTCATAGATCGCCCGATCTTCGCCTGGGTCCTCTCCATCATTATCATGTTGGCAGGCGGACTGGCGATTTTTACTCTGCCGATCTCGCAGTACCCAACTATCGCCCCGCCTACTGTCAGCATTCAGGCAACCTACCCGGGTGCGTCGGCCAAAGTGGTCGAAAATTCGGTAACCCAGATCATCGAACAAAACATGAAGGGACTGGATGGACTGATTTACATGTCAGCCACCAGTTCTGCCACCGGTAGCGCACAACTCACGCTGACCTTCGACAATAAAACCGACCCGGATATCGCTCAGGTTCAGGTGCAGAACAAGCTGCAGCTGGCAACGCCGCTGCTGCCGCAGGAAGTACAGCGTCAGGGCGTGGTGGTCAGCAAGGCTGCCAGCGGTTTCCTGCAAGTGGTGGGTTTCGTTTCCGAAGACGGCAGCATGGGCAAGGATGATATTTCCGATTACGTGGCAGCCAATCTGGTCGATCCTCTCAGTCGTGTTCCCGGCGTAGGCAATATCCAAGTGTTCGGCTCCAAGTATTCGATGCGGATCTGGCTCGATCCCAACAAGCTCGATACTTACAAGCTGGCGACTACCGAGGTCATCGCCACCATCAGAGCGCAAAATGCCCAGGTTGCGGTCGGCCAGCTCGGCGGCGCACCAGCTGCGCCCGGCCAGCAACTCAACGCGACCATCTCGGCACAAGACCGCCTTCAGACGCCCGAGCAATTCCGCGACATCGTCATCCGCAGCAATCCGGATGGCTCAGCGCTCAAGCTGGGTGATATCGCACGCGTGGAATTGGGTGCGGAAAGCTATGAAACCATCAGTCGCTATAACGGCAAGCCGGCCACCGGCGTGCTGATCTCGCTGTCTACCGGCGCCAATGCGCTGGATACTGCAGTCGGCATCAAGAACAAGCTGGAGGAACTCAAGCCCTACTTCCCCGCCGGCCTGGCCGCTGTTGTGCCATTTGATACCACACCGTTCATCTCGGTATCGATCAAGGGCGTTGTCGCCACGCTGCTGGAAGCAATCGTGCTGGTGTTCCTGGTGATGTATCTGTTCATGCAGAACATACGCGCCACCCTGATCCCGACCATCGCCGTACCGGTGGTGCTGCTGGGTACTTTCGGCATCCTGGCCGTGCTCGGCTTTTCCATCAATATGCTGACCATGTTCGCGATGGTGCTGGCTATCGGCCTGCTGGTCGACGATGCGATCGTGGTGGTCGAAAACGTCGAGCGCATCATGACCGAGGAAGGCCTGTCGCCGCTGGAAGCAACCCGCAAGTCGATGGACCAGATTACCGGCGCCCTGGTCGGGATTGCGCTGGTACTGTCTGCGGTGTTCGTGCCCATGGCTTTTCTGGGTGGTTCAACCGGCATCATTTACCGGCAATTCACGGCAACCATCGTGTCGGCAATGGCCTTGTCCGTGCTGGTTGCGGTCGTGCTGACACCAGCGTTGTGCGCCACCATGCTCAAGCCTGTAAAAAAAGGCGAGCACGGCAAGACGACCGGTTTCTTCGGTTGGTTCAATCGCAATTTTGAACGCAGCAGCACTAAATACCAGAATGGCGTACGCGGCATACTCGGCCGTGGCAAACGCTTCATGGCGATCTTCCTTGCCCTGATCGTCGTGATGGTGCTCCTGTTCGTGCGCCTGCCTAGTTCCTTCCTGCCGAACGAAGATCAGGGCATCCTGTTTTCACTGATCCAAACCCCGGTTGGCGCAACACAAGAACGCACACTGGAAGCAATCAAGAAGGTCGAACACCACTTCCTGACAGACGAAAAGGATGTCGTCGAATCGATATTTACTGTGCAGGGTTTCAGCTTCGCCGGTACCGGCCAGAACAACGGTATGGCTTTCATCAAGCTCAAGGACTGGAGCGAACGCACCAGTCCTGAATCGCAAATCGATGCAGTGGCCGGTCGCGCCATGGGTGCCTTTAGTCAGATCCAGGACGCATTTGCGTTTGCATTTGCGCCGCCGGCGATCCCTGAGTTGGGAACTGCTGCCGGTTTCAGCTTCTTCCTGAAGGATAACGCCAATCTCGGCCACGAAGCCTTGCTGCAAGCGCGCAATCAGTTGCTGGGCGCGGCTGCACAAAACAAATTACTGGCTAAAGTGCGTCCGAATGGACAGGAAGATTCGCCACAGTTCCGTATCGATATCGATACGCAAAAAGCCAGCGCACAGGGATTGTCGATTGCCGACATCAACTCCACGCTGTCAACCGCCTGGGGCGGCCAGTACATCGATGACTTCATCGATCGTGGGCGCGTCAAGCGTGTCTACATGCAGGCCGATGCGCCGTTCCGCATGGTGCCGGATGACTTCAAGCTGTGGTCGGTACGTAACAATAAAGGCCAGATGGTACCTTTCTCGGCATTCGCCAGCGCACGCTGGGAATATGGTTCACCGCGTCTGGAACGTTACAACGGCGTCTCGGCAATGGAGATTCAGGGCGAAGCCGCACCTGGTGTCAGCTCCGGCGATTCCATGAACGAAATCGAACGTCTGGCAGCGCAATTGCCGGCCGGCTTCGGCATCGAATGGACTGCACTGTCCTATCAGGAACGGCAGGCCGGTTCGCAAACCACGCTGCTGTATACGCTATCGCTGCTGATCGTGTTTCTGTGTCTGGCGGCATTGTATGAAAGCTGGACGATTCCGACAGCCGTGCTACTGGTGGCGCCACTGGGTATTCTCGGTGCGGTGCTGGCGAATACACTTGCCGGCATGGAACGCGACGTCTACTTCCAGGTGGCGATGCTGACCACGGTGGGGCTGACCAGCAAGAACGCGATTCTGATTGTCGAATTTGCCAAGGCCAACCTCGATAGCGGCATGGAATTAATTGAAGCCACACTGCGGGCAGTACGTGACCGTCTACGCCCCATCATCATGACCTCGCTGGCCTTCGGCCTCGGCGTATTGCCATTGGCGCTTGCCAGTGGTGCCGGCTCCGGCGCACAACGCGCGATCGGCACCGGCGTGGTCGGCGGCATGATAGTCGGCACCCTGCTAGGCATTTTCTTCATTCCCTTGTTCTTCGTGCTGGTAGAGCGCCTGTTCATGCGCCCGAAACCACCTGCACCCACAGCTGCCGAATCTATTGAAGCAGCAGGAGCACCATCTCATGACTAAACCACTTCTCTCCACGCTGGCACTCGCCATCACACTGGCACTCAGCGGCTGCGCGATGCTGGAACCGCAACTGCCGAAAGCAGATGCAGCCATTCCAGCCGAGTGGCCACTGCCGCCCAACACTGCGACAGCCGGCCAGAATGTCTCCAGCGAGACTTCTGCAACAAAGGAACAAGCCACACCGGATATCGGCTGGCGCGATTTTTTCGTTGACCCGAAACTGGAAGAACTGATCGCGCGCGCGCTGCACAACAACCGCGATCTGCGGGTCGCTGTACTGAATGTAGAACGCGCACGTGCGCAGTACCAGATTCAAAATGCCGAGCGCTTTCCGGCGCTGGATGGCGGCGTGGCGCGCAATCGCAGCGGCGGCAATATTGCCAATGCCGGCGATTACTACAGCGCGGCCTTGAGCGCATCGTTCGAGCTGGATCTGTTCGGACGCATCCATAATCTGAGTCAGGCGGCACTGGAACAATATTTCGCGCAGGAAGAAGGACAACGTAGCGCCCAGCTGAGTCTGATTGCCGAAATCGCCAACACCTATCTGACCTTCGCGGCCGATCTGGAATCGCAGCGGATCGCGCAGGCGACTTTCGATAATCAGCAGATCGCCTACGATTTGGTCGTCAAGCGTCATCGGGCCGGCGCCGTCTCCGGCCTTGATCTGAGCCAGGCGCAAACCACGATAGAAACCGCACGTGCCGATGTGGCACGCTACGCCGGTTTGGTCGCAACCGATCGCAACGCCCTGACCTTGCTGGTCGGTGCGCCAGTAGAAGACAGTTTGCTGCCGCAGGGTTTTGATCTGAAGGTCAGCGGTATCGCACCGTTGCCGGCGCAACTACCTTCGCAGGTTTTATTGCGTCGCCCTGACGTGCGGCAGACCGAGCATGTACTGCGTGGCGCCAACGCCAATATCGGCGCTGCACGCGCGGCCTTCTTCCCGTCGATCTCGCTGACCGGCAGTGTCGGCAGCGCAAGCAACCAGCTATCCGGCCTGTTCGACAGCGGCACGAAATTCTGGAGCTTTGTGCCGCAAATCAGTCTGCCTATTTTCCATGGCGGCGCGCTGCGCGCCAATCTGGGAGTCGCGACTGCGGATCGCGACATCGCCCTCGCACGCTATGAAAAAGCCATTCAGTCCGGTTTCCGCGAAGTGGCCGATGCGCTGGCGCTGACCAGCACCCTGGCTCAGCGACGCCAGGCGCAACAGGCGCTGCTGGATGCTGCCAGCCACGCCTATGACTTGTCGAAAGCACGCTATGAATATGGTCGCGACAGTTTCCTGATCCTGCTGGATGCGCAACGTACCTTTTACACCGCGCAACAGAGTCTGGTCGCAGCGCAACTGGCTGAACAAGGCAATCGCGTGACCTTGTACAAGGTGCTGGGCGGCGGCTGGGAGGAAGGCACGCAATGAGCCTGCCCTCCTCTACGTCGAAACTCACGCAGCGCGCCGAACTGCAACGCGAGCGCATTCTGAATGCAGCGCAGACGTGTTTTATCGAGCAGGGTTTCCATGCGGCCGGCATGGCGCTGATTGCGCAGGCTGCGGATATGAGTCCGAGCCTGATCTATCGCTACTTTGATAGCAAGAACGCCATCATTCTCGCCATCGTCGAGCAACAAGTTGCGAATGGCCGCACTGCCATTCGCAGTCTATATTACGCGCCGGATTTCGCTGCCGCCGCATACGAAGCTTTTACGCAATGGCGTACCGCCGATCCGCGCATCATGAATGCCGCACTGTTCATGGAAATGACGGCCGAAGCCAGCCGCAATCCCGCATTGGCAAGCGCCTTCGCTACTTCCGACCAGGACTTGCGCAATGAAATAGGCAACTGGCTCAGCGCCAGTGTGGCCGATGGCGGCAAAGGCTTGTCTGTGGAAATCGCGCAATCGCGTGCGCTCTCCATGCAATGCTTCATGGAAGGATTGGCGATACGCGCATTGCGGGAACCCGATCTGTCGCCGGAAAAACTGAAGCTGGCCATCGCCCATTTCGTTGAAGGCATGTTTGCGGTCTGAGCATTCTTCCTGCTGGCTACTGTAAAATTCGACTGATCCCTGCGCACACTTCTGCGCAATCAACATCATTCTTCAGCAAAAAGGCATTACCTCCCATGAAGCTCGCTACCTGGAACGTCAACTCTCTCAAGGTTCGTCTGCCGCAAGTGCAGCAATGGCTGGTCGATAATCCGGTCGATGTGCTCTGCCTGCAGGAAACCAAAACCGTCGATGAAAAATTTCCCGTTGCGGAAATAGAAGCTGCCGGCTATCAGGTCGCGTTTACCGGACAGAAGACTTACAACGGTGTGGCCATCCTGTCGCGCCATCCGATTACCGATGTGACGAAAAATAATCCGCTGCTCGACGATGAACAGCAGCGTATTATCGCCGGCACCATCCAGGGCATACGGATCGTGTGCGCTTACGTCCCGAACGGCCAGTCGCCCGATTCGGACAAATACATCTACAAGCTGAACTGGCTCAAAGCCCTGCATGAATGGCTGGCGCAGGAACAGCAACAGCATCCCGAACTTGCCTTGCTCGGCGACTACAACATCGCACCTGAAGATCGCGACGTGCATGATCCGGCTGCCTGGGCCGGTCAGGTGCTGGTTTCGGAACCGGAACGCGCTGCCTTCGTGCGTCTGCAGGAGATGGGCTTTACCGATGCCTTCCGCATGTTTGAACAGCCGGAAAAATTGTATAGCTGGTGGGATTACCGGCAAATGGGATTTCGCCTGAACCGCGGTTTGCGTATCGATCACATTCTGCTGTCGGCACCGCTGGCAGCACGCTGCAGTGCCTGCGTGATCGACAAAGTGCCGCGTAAATGGGAGCAGCCTTCCGACCACACGCCGGTGATTGCCACCATCGATTAAGTCTTCTGCAGCAAACCGAAGCTGCACCCGGAATGCAAAAATGCCCCGCTTACCTACGCGGGGCATTTCAGTTTACGCTGGCACACGCTGCCATCAGGCAGCGCGTGAACGCGCAAGATCAGTCTACGGTCGCGCCGCTGTCCTTCACGACTTTCGCCCATTTCACCGATTCTTCCTTCACGAATTTAGCGAAGTTTTCAGGTGTATCGCCAACATAATCCGAACCGGTATCAGCCAGAATTTTCTTGAATGCAGGTTCTTTCATGATTTTCAGCGTTTCGGCATTGATCTTGGCAACCAATGGCTTCGGTGTGCCGGCTGGCGCAAAGAAACCGTACCAGGCGTAGGAAACCACTGCCGGCAAACCGGATTCAGCAAAGGTTGGCACGTCCGGGATCAATGGGGAACGTTGCGCACCGGAGACAGCGATCACTTTGACCTTGCCGCTTTTGATATGCGGCATGATCGCGATCATGCTGTCGAACATGATAGGCACGTGACCGCCAAGCAGATCGGAAATTGCCGGTGCCGAACCTTTGTAAGGTACGTGCGTGATATCCAGCTTGGTCACGCTCTTGAACAATTCACCCGTCATGTGCTGCGGCGTGCCGTTACCAGCCGATGCATACGAAAATTGCGGCTGTGTCTTGATGTAGGCGATCAGCTCTTTCAGATTGTTGGCAGGAACCGATGGGTGGGCAACCAGCACCAGCGGTACGCGCAACAGATTGGTGATAGGCACCAGATCCTTGCTTGGATCGAAGGCCATTTTTTTGTACAGGCTAGGATTGATCACGATCGGTGCGCTGGAGGTGATCAACAGTGTATTGCCGTCGGCTGGGGCGCGCGCAACTGCTGCACTACCGATGTTGCCACCGCCACCGCCACGATTGTCAATGACGAAAGGCTGGCCCAAATCTTCTGTCAGGCGCTTGGCAATAGGACGGGCTGCGATATCGGATGGGCCGCCCGGAGGCCATGGCACGACGACGGTGACCGTCGAGTTAGGCCAGTTTTGTGCAAACGCACTCACTGAAAAACTGGCTGCTGCAATCGCGCAAAAGAGTACTTTGCTGACGCGAGATACTTGTCTCATGGTGCTATCCTTATAAAAAGTAATCACGCACCAACTTGTGATACAGCTTAAACAACAAGCAGCACAAGCTGATGTGCAAAGGGTAAGGCGACGGATGTTACGCCTCAGAAAAAGAAGAATACCGCATCTTGCCGGATGATACTTACCGAATACTTACCAATTACTTACACGAGCAATTTATTCGTCTGCTTCACTCGCGTAATCGCTACCCAATGGGCCGAAACTTAATTCATAGCCGGCATCGCCCAGCACGTTTTGCGCCTCTTCCAGAAACCGGTTTGCTTCTTCGTTCGGCGCATAGATAAACTGGATATGTATGACCATGTCCAATCCGCGCGAAACGGGATAGTCGAGATAAATCTCGCTGCTCTCGACATACTGCAAACTATTATTGATCTTTGCCTGCAGGTCAGCGAGATGAGTTTCATCTTCCGTCCACGACAAAGGATCAACGATGTTCAATGTGCATATCCCGAAATCGCTGTCGATAATAATGCTGTCAATGAGCTTGAGGCGTTCGTCTCTCATGATTTGAATGTACTCGTACTTAAATAAGGTGATTGCGTTGTTGCTATTACTTTCAGCTCACGCTCAGTGCTGCGCCACAGTCTGGATTACAGCGCCGTTGGCAGTCAGCTCTTTTTAATCAACTGCTTTTCAAAAGCGATATCGGACTTGGTCTGGCGTCTTGGCGTTTGCGGGCCGTAGGCTTTGACGAAGGCGACGAATTCGTCCAGCGCCATGCGTTCGCACAACTTCACCGGCGCAGCGCCGGAATGATCGACCAGATAAAACGATTCATCGGCATTACGCACCATCGCGTAGCCGTCATTACCGCTGCGTTCCTTCAGCCGCTCGACGGCGGCAGTGGCTCGGGTTGACCTCACGTCATGCTCCTGTTTTTCGTCTTAGCGCAAACGCGCAGTCAGCATCCAGTAATGTTCAAAATGATGAACGCGCATATCTCTTAACAAGGGCCCCAGGCGTTTGCGCAAGGTGCTATTGGTATAGTAATTTTTAAGGATTTCGTAACGCTCGCCATCCGGGAGGGTATGAATCTGGTAAGTGTTGCCTTCCTGATCAGTACGCGCAATCACGGTTTTTTCGGTATCGACTTGCGAATTATCCACCAGCACCAACAAGCCATCCTTACCTATGATCTTGCGTATGCGTGCTATGACTTCAACCTGCTCCTGACGTTTGACATGCGACCACCAGAAGCCGGCGAAACAGGCCGTGAACGTGCCTTCCACTTGCGGATCGAGCGCATCGGCAACCGCGAACTGCACGACTTCCTCGGGCAGTTCTCTGGCCCTGGCGTGCTCCAGCAAGGATGGATTGATGTCGGTAGCCAGCACCGAAGCAGCGTATTCAGCCAGCTCGTCGGTCCAGTAACCGTCGCCGCACGCCAGTTCCAGCACATGCTGATCCGTCATCAAATCGCGCAAATTGTCCATGATGTCGTCGAGCGCATCTATCCCATCAGGATTCTCTACATCCTCTTCGTCGAAATTGTTGCGCCGCGCGTAATACGCTGCCATATCGGTATTGACCGGTTTGATCATGCTTCGTTTACTTCCTGATTAAATCGTTCATATTCATCTGTGCCATGTTGAATGTCATAGCTCGTACATATCCTTGTCGCCGCTCAATACCTGCTCCACCAGCTTGCGATTGAGCGTAGGCGTCAACAGCTCGATGAAGGTAAATACATAGCTGCGCAAATAAGCGCCCTGCTTCAGCGCCACGCGCGACACATTGGTGCCGAACAAATGGCCGGCCGGGATCGCCCGCAGATTCTTGTCGCGCTCGGCATCGAAGGCCATGCCGGCGATGATCCCGATACCCATGCCAAGCTCGACATAGGTCTTGATGACGTCGGCATCAATGGCTTCCAACAGGATATCAGGCTTCAGATTACGCAGATTGAACGCATGGTCTATCTTGTTGCGTCCGGCAAATGCACTATCGTAGGTAATGATCGGATAAGCAGCCAATTCTTCCAGCGTAATCGATTTCGATTTCAGCAAAGGATGATCGAGCGGCACCACCACCTGATGCTCCCATTGATAACAAGGCAGGGAAATCAAGCCGTCCATATTGGCAATCGCCTCGGTCGCAATCGCCAGATCCGCCTGATCCATCAAGACCATTTCAGCAATCTGCTTCGGATTGCCTTGCAATAAAGACAAACGCACCTTGGGAAATTTCTGCGTGAATGCCTGCACTACCTTCGGTAGCGAATAACGCGCCTGCGTATGCGTAGTGGCAATCGTGAAGCTGCCGCTATCGTGCGCCGCGAATTCATTGCCTATGCGTTTCAGCCCTTCTATCTCCAGCATGATCGCTTCGACCGACTTTAGCACCGCGCGGCCCGGCTCGGTCAGACCGCGTATGCGCTTGCCATGGCGCGAAAAGATATCCACGCCCAGCTCTTCCTCCAGCTCGATGATGGCCTTGGACACACCGGGCTGTGACGTAAACAGCGCCTTGGCCGCTTCCGTCAAATTGAAATTTTGCCGAACGGCTTCGCGCACAAAGCGAAGTTGGTGGAGATTCATGCCTTCCCCTCATGTTTTTTCGACTGAAAAGCATTTCAGTCATTTTTCATCATTGCTTATATCGAAAACACATATAAGCAAATAATTACTAAGTCGTTTGGAATAAGGCTCAAGTTTATTACTATTTCCCCTACTTTGCGCGGGGTCTTATGTCTGTTTCTTATATCGTTTCAGGTTTTGCTGTCGGTTTGCTGGTCGGTTTGACCGGCGTCGGCGGCGGTTCCCTGATGACGCCCTTGCTGACACTGCTGTTCGGCGTATCGCCCACAGTGGCGGTCGGCACCGATCTCGCGTTTGCCTCTGCCACCAAGGTCGCCGGCACCTTTGCCCACCGCTATCGCGGCAATGTGCACTGGCATATCGTCAAACATTTGTGCCTGGGCGCTCTGCCAGCTGCCGTATTGACCACGCTGACACTGAAATACTTCGGCGGCCTGGATCAGGAGATCGGCCAGATCATCCGTTACTCGATCGCCGGCTCGGTCATGCTGACCGTGATCGCGCTGATATTCAGGACACGCATGCAACACTGGATGAACGCACATCCGGGGCGACAAATTCAAGGTGGAAAACTGGTCGTAGCGACAATTGTTTCCGGTGCAATTCTTGGCACATTGGTTACAATCTCGTCTATTGGCGCCGGTGCTATCGGTGCCACCATACTGGTTTTGCTTTATCCCCGCCTGACACCGGCCGAAATTGCCGGTACCGATATCGCCTACGCAGTGCCCTTGACCGCCATCGCGGCCCTCGGCCACTGGTGGCTCGGATCAATCAATTGGGAACTGCTTGCCATGCTGCTGCTCGGCTCCGTGCCCGGCATCACGCTGGGCTCGCTGGTGGCGCGAACCATACCTGAAAAAGTGCTGCGCGTGTTGCTGGCCAGTGTGCTGACAACCGTCGCCGTGAAGTTAGTTTACTGAGGAATACAAGATGTATCGCTACGATCAATACGACCATCAAATCGTCAAGGAACGCATCGCGCAATATCGCGATCAGGTGCGTCGCCGCCTGTCGGATGAACTGGCAGAAGACGAATTCCGCATTCTGCGTCTGCAGAACGGTCTCTACATGCAACGCCACGCCTACATGCTGCGCGTCGCCGTTCCCTACGGTCTGCTGTCGTCGGCGCAGATGCGCATGTTCGGCCATATCGCCCGCAAGTACGATCGCGGCTACGGTCACTTCACCACGCGCCAGAACATCCAGTTCAACTGGATCAATCTGGAAGAAACGCCGGACATTCTGACCGAACTGGCTTCGGTGGAAATGCACGCAATCCAGACTTCGGGCAACTGCATCCGCAATACCACTTCGGACGAATTGGCCGGCGTCGCCACCGACGAAATCATCGATCCGCGTCCGTATGCGGAAATCATCCGCGAATGGAGCACCTTCCATCCGGAATTTGCCTACCTGCCGCGCAAATTCAAGATCGCCATCAACGGTGCGGTCGAAGACCGTGTCGCCACTGCCGTGCATGACATCGGCCTGCACGTCATCAAGAATGAACAGGGTGAAATCGGCTTCCGCGTACTGGTCGGCGGCGGCATGGGCCGCACCCCTATCCTCGGCAGCGTAATTTGCGAATTCCTGCCGTGGCAGCATGTCATGACTTATCTTGAAGCGATTCTGCGCGTCTATAACCAGTACGGTCGCCGCGACAATATTTACAAGGCGCGCATCAAGATACTGGTGAAGGCCATCGGCATCGACGAATATCGTCGTCAGGTCGAGCAGGAATGGCTGGATATCAAGGATGGCCCCGGCACCCTGACCGAAGAAGAATTGAATCGCGTTGCGGCATTCTTCACCATGCCTGCGTATGCAGCATTGCCGGCGACCGACGCAGAATTCGAGAAGAACAAGGCGGAAAACAAGGCTTTCAAAAACTGGCTGAGCCGCAATGTCAAACAGCACAAAGTTCCCGGTTATGCAGCCGTCGTCCTGTCATTGAAGAAAACCGGCGTGCCGCCTGGCGATGCAACGGCAGAGCAGCTGGACTTCATGGCCGAGCTGGCCGACCGCTACAGCTTCGGCGAATTGCGTGTCACGCATGAACAGAATGTGGTGCTGGCTGACGTCCGCATCGCCGATCTGTACGCTGTATGGGAAGCCGCAAAATCGCACGGCCTGGCAACGCCGAATATCGGCTTGCTGACCGACATCATCTGCTGCCCCGGCGGCGATTTCTGCTCGCTGGCCAATGCCAAATCGATACCGATCGCAGAAGCGATTGCCGAACGTTTCGACAGTCTGGATTTCCAGCATGACATCGGCGATATCGAATTGAATATTTCCGGTTGCATCAACGCCTGCGGCCATCACCACGTCGGCAATATCGGCATCCTCGGCGTCGATAAAGACGGTGCCGAGTGGTATCAGGTATCGATAGGCGGCGCGCAAGGCAATACCAGCTCGATCGGCAAGATCATCGGCCCATCGTTCTCGGCATATCAAATGCCGACCGTGATCGAACGTCTGTTGCAGGTTTACGTACGCGACCGCATCGAAGATGAACGCTTCATCGACACTGCCCGTCGCATAGGCGTCGCACCGTTCAAGGAACATGTGTACGCCACACCGATCAAGGTTGTGCAAGCTACAGGAGAAGATGCATATGCTTAACATCATCAAAGATAAAGCCGTTGTTGGCGAAGACGACTGGACATTGCTGCGCCTGAAAACGGAACTCGTGGCAGGCACGGAAGAGCAAATAACCGAAAAACCGGAAGACGCTTTCGTTCCCGCCGGCAAGGTCATCGTGCCGCTCTCCGTATGGCAGGCGCAACGCGCGCAACTGGAAGCACGCGACGATATCGGCGTCTGGCTCGCCAGCGACGAACGTCCGGAAGCATTGAAAGACGACGCTGCCAGATTTTCGATGATCGCGATTGATTTCCCGAAATTTGCCGATGGTCGCGGCTATTCGATTGCCTACAATCTGCGCATGCGTTACGGCTACTCGGGCGAACTGCGCGCGGTCGGCGATGTGCTGCGCGACCAGTTGTTTTACATGCAGCGCGTCGGCTTCAACTCGTTTGCCATCCGTGCAGATCGCGACGCCAATGATGCACTCAAGGGCTTGAGCGATTTTTCCGAAAGCTATCAACAGTCGTGGGATAAAAAAACACCTTTGTTCCGTCGCGTGGACCGTCAGGCAGTGGCACCAAAATGAACGAAACTGATTTCGCCGCGCTGGTTGCGACCACGAAAGAAACGCTGCAGCACGTGGCGGATCAGTTTGCGCCCGCCGTTTTCGCTTCCAGCCTGGCAGCAGAAGACCAGGTGCTGACCGACATGATCCTGCGCAGCAAACTGCCGATCGCGATTTTCACGCTGGAAACCGGCCGCCTGCATGCAGAAACACTGAGCGTGCTCGATCGCATCAAGGAAACCTACGGTGTCGAGGTCGCCTTGTATCGTCCACAGCCGGAAGCGGTTGACGCCTACGTCAGGCAAAACGGTTTGAATGCTTTTTATGACAGCGTGGACATGCGCAAGGAGTGCTGCCGCATCCGCAAGGTCGAACCCTTGAATCGCGCCTTGCAAGGCAATCGTTCATGGATTACCGGCCAGCGCCGCGCGCAATCAAGTACGCGCGCCGAACTCCATGTGCAGGAACAGGATGACGCGCACGACATGGTGAAGTTCAATCCGCTGGCGGACTGGTCGGAAGAAGATGTCTGGCATTACATCCGCAGCAACCAGGTGCCGTACAACCCGCTGCACGACAAAGGCTACCCATCCATAGGCTGCGAACCCTGCACCCGTGCCATACAGCCTGGCGAAGATGTACGCGCAGGTCGCTGGTGGTGGGAAAACCCGGAATCCAAGGAATGCGGTTTGCACGTCGTTGACGGCAAGCTGATCAGAATCAAACCCGTATCTACTACAGCGTGAGAACCACAAGATGAACACAGCAGTTGACAAGATTTTCCTCGATGCCGCCAGCAGCAAGCACCTCGATTGGCTGGAGTCCGAAGCAATCCACATCATGCGCGAAGTCGCAGCCGAGTGCAGCAATCCTGCGCTGCTGTTTTCCGGCGGCAAGGATTCCGTCGTCATGCTGCGTCTGGCGGAAAAAGCCTTCCGTCCGGGTAAATTTCCATTCCCGCTGGTGCATATCGACACCGGCCACAACTTTGACGAAGTCATCAGCTTCCGCGACAAGCGCGTGGCCGAGCTGGGCGAACGCCTGATCGTCGGCTCAGTGGAAGATTCGATCAAGCGCGGCACCGTACGCCTGCGCAATCCGCAAACCGATTCGCGCAATGCAGCGCAAGCCGTGACCCTGCTGGAAACCATCGCCGCACACAAATTCGACGCCTGCATAGGCGGTGCTCGCCGCGATGAAGAGAAAGCGCGCGCCAAGGAACGCATCTTTTCCTTCCGCGACGACTTCGGCCAATGGAATCCGAAGGCACAGCGCCCGGAACTCTGGGACTTGTACAACACCCGTGTACATCCGGGCGAAAACATGCGCGTGTTCCCGATCTCGAACTGGACCGAACTCGATGTCTGGCAATACATCGCCCGCGAAAAACTGGAATTGCCGTCGATCTACTTCGCGCACCAGCGCCAGGTGATTCCGCGCAATGGCCTGCTGGTGCCGCTGACCAATTTGACACCGGCGAAAGAAGGCGAAACGGTTGAAATGCAAACCGTACGCTTCCGTACCGTCGGCGACATTTCGTGCACCTGCCCGGTTTCATCCGATGCAGATACGGTAGACGCCATCATCGCGGAAACCGCCATTACCCAAATTACCGAACGCGGCGCTACGCGCATGGATGATCAAACGTCCGAAGCGTCGATGGAAAAACGTAAAAAAGAAGGATATTTCTGATGAATGCAGTCCTTGCAGAACAAGCTTTTTCCCGCATTGGCGGCAACTCGGCCGAACGCGGCTTGCTGCGTTTCATTACCGCCGGCTCCGTCGATGACGGCAAGAGTACGCTGATCGGCCGCCTGCTGTTCGACAGCAAAGGCATCTTCGCCGACCAGCTCGATGCGATGTCGCGCGCCAAGCATAAACGCACAGTCGGCGACACCATCGATCTGTCCTTGCTGACCGACGGTCTGGAAGCGGAACGCGAACAAGGCATCACGATCGACGTCGCCTATCGCTACTTCGCCACGCCGAAACGCAAATTCATCATTGCCGATACACCAGGCCATGAACAGTACACACGCAATATGGTGACGGGCGCTTCGACCGCCGATGCGGTGATCATTCTGATCGACGTATCGAAAGTGAAATTGGGCGACGACGGCAGCGTGGAATTGCTGATCCAGACCAAGCGCCATTCGACCATTGCACATCTGCTGCAGATCGAACACGTAATCGTGGCGGTCAACAAGATGGATCTGGTCAACTACGATCAAAAAGTCTATGACCGTATCGTTGCCGCCTACACCGAGTTTGCCAAAACACTGGGCTTGAAAGATATCCATCCGATTCCGCTGTCGGCACTGGCTGGTGACAACGTCGTGACGCGCGGCGACAAGCTGGGCTGGTATCAGGGCCCCACCCTGATCGAGCTGCTGGAGTCGCTGAGCGTCTACGATGAATCGCATGACGAACCCTTCCGTTTCCCGGTGCAACTGGTGGCGCGTCACAACGGCCACGAAGCCGATGACTTCCGCGGCTACATGGGACGCATAGAAGCCGGCAAAGTGCGCAAAGGCGACAAGCTGGTGGTACAACCAGGCGGTCAGACTGCCACCGTCAAGGACATACAAACCTTTGATGGCTCGATCGAACAAGCGGTAGTTGGCCAATCGATCACCCTGCTGCTGGAAGAGCATGTAGACATTTCACGCGGCGACATGCTGTCGGCTGCAAGCCGTCCGGCAGAGTTACTGAAAACCGTGCATGCCGATCTGTGCTGGCTGTCGGAAGAACCGCTGGATCTGCGTCGCAAATACTGGCTCAAGCACACCACCCAGCAAGTAGGTGCACGCGTGACGAAAATCGAATCGCTGCTCGACATCAACACGCAGGAAAAACGCGTTGCCGATGAAGTCAAACTCAACGGCATCGCCAGCGTGACGATCAATGTGCAGCAAGCGCTGGCAGCCGATGCCTACGATGCCATCCGTTCGACCGGCGCCTTCATCCTGATCGATGAAGTCACGCATCAAACGGTTGCAGCCGGCATGATTCGCCTCGCATAAGGCAGCTGCATGCCGCAAGAGAAAAAAGCGTACGGGAAAGTCTATCTGATCGGTGCCGGCCCCGGCGCCATCGATCTGATTACCGTACGCGGCGCACGCATACTGGCGCAAGCCGACGTGGTACTGCACGATGCGCTGGTCACGCCCGAGATGCTGACACTGTGTCCGCAGGCAGAAAAAATCTCTGTCGGCAAACGCAGCGGTCAGCGCTCCACTGCACAGATCGCCATCAATCAGTTGCTGATCGAATGTACGGAAAAATACAAATTGATCGTACGCCTGAAAGGCGGCGACCCCATGCTGTTCGGGCGCGCCGATGAGGAATTGCAGGCGCTGGAAACGCACGGCATTGCCGTCGAAGTCGTGCCCGGTATTACCACTGCGTTCGCTGCTGCGGCTGCCACGCAGCAGCCGCTGACCAAACGCGGCATTGCCCGCAGCATTGCCTTCTTCACCTCCAGCACGGCACCGAATCAGCCCGATCAGTTGACGCTGCCGGACTGCGATACGCTGATTCAATACATGGGTGGTCGCGAAGCCATCATCACTGCGCAAAAACTGCTGGAACAAGGTCGCTCGCCCAAGCTGCCGGTGGTGGTGGTAGAAAACTGCAGTCTGGAAAGTCAGCGCATCATGCGCATCACATTGCGCGAACTGGAACAGGGATTGGGAGAATGTCAGGGGCCAGTGCTGGTGATGATAGGAGAAGCGCTGGCTAAACGCAGCACTTCAAAAAAGTAGTACATAAGTGGAACCGCCGTCGAGCTGCGGTTCCACATTCAAACGCGCAATTACTCCAGCGTACCCAGACAATACGTCGCCATCGCCTGCAATACCTGCGCATCTTCCCCCACTGCGCCGGCAATCCTGAACGACACGTCCGGATACAGCGTTTTCAATTCGTCGACGAGCACTGGCAAATCCCGCCGCACATGACCGCCCTGCCCGAGAAATACCGGCACTATCGTTATTTCCTCAATACCGTCGGCGATCAAGGCCGGCAGCAGTTCCGGCAAGCGCGGCGACATCAATTCGAGAAATGCCAGCGCGACGGTCAGTTCGGGCGACTGCATCTGCACCGCAGACTGCAAACGCTGAAAGGGTTCCGCCCAGCGCGGATCGCGCGCGCCATGCGCAAACAGCACCAGGGCGCGACGCGTCTGCTTCATCAATGCCTCTCGACCCATAACAAGGCGCCGATTGCAGCCAGCAGGAACAACAAACTAGGCAGAATTGCCGTGGCAAACGGCGGCCAGGTATTGAGCAAACCCAGATGCGAGAAGAGGCTGTTAATCAGCTGGAAGCTGACGCCTATCATGATGCCGGTAAAAATTTTCAAACTGACGCCGCCGGAACGGAAATGCAGGTAGGCAAACGGCAAGGCAAGCGCCATCATCACGAATACTGCAAACGGATACACGATTTTTTTCCATAAGGCGATTTCATAACGCGCCGTTTCGCGATTGTTTTCCGCCAGGTATTGCGTGTAATTCACCAGATCGTAGGCCGACATTTTTGCCGGATCGGAGAATCCCACCGAAAGGATTTCCGGCGTGACTTCGGATATCAGCGGCTTGCTGGCAAACTTCCTGGTCGAAATGGCAGTGGTAATGTCGGTCGCCACAGCGGCGCCCATCAATTCCGTTTCACCGAACTCCGCCTGCGATCCATTCGACAGCAGCCAGGTATTGTCGCCCTGGTAATCTGCCTTGGCCGCCGTAATCAAGGCAGTCAGATGGAAATTGCGGTTGAATTCGTAAATTTTCAGGTCGGTCAACTGGCCGTCAGGCTGGACCGTTCGCACATTCAAAAAACGTGAACCTATGGCTTCGCCGTCCTGGCCGTTCGAGCGGATCACATCCTTGGTCCACAGGCCGGAACGAAACTCTTGCGACAGCGAGCCTCCCTGATTCAGGGTTCTGATCTTCTCTGCCATATTCGAGGAAACAGGCACCAGGAATTCGCCGACCACAAAAGTGACGACGGCAAACACCAGACCGATCTTGATCAGCATCAAGCCGGCCATGCCGGTTGACATGCTGGATGCCCGCATGATCGTGAATTCGGAACGCGCGGCAAATTGCGACAGCGTCCAGATGGTTCCGATCAAGGCGGCAATCGGCATCAACTCGTACAGATAGCCCGGCATCGACAACAGAACAAACAGCAAGGCATGCTGAATCTTGTAGCCGCCGTGTCCTACCGCCTTCAGCTCTGCAATCAGGTCGAAAAAGCCGAACAGTGCCAGAAATGCGATCAATACAAAGATCACCGAGCGACCGATTTCAGCCGCGAAATATTTTTGCAGGATTCTCATGCTGCCACCTGCCGTGTGAAATACGCACGCTTGATCATCGCCCACACTACTAGCGGATGGTAGCGACTATTGACATTCAAACGCCAGGCAAAAAATATAACCGCCACCAGCATCGCCACCAGATGCACCGGCCACCATGCCATCATGAATGAAGCGCGACTTTGCACCACGGTTGCCTGCGCATAGCTCAACATGTTGCTGTAAAAAACAAACAGGAATAATGCAATCAGCAGGTTGGCCGAACGCCCGCCGCGCGGATTGACGAAACCTAGCGGGATCGCCAGCAGCATCAGCAAGACGCCCATCAACGGCAAGGATACTCGCCACAACAACTCGCCATCATTGAAATTGCTGCGATTACGCAAAAGTTCCTGCGTCGGTAACGCGCGTGCCGTGGTATCACCCACCATTGCCTTCGATTGACTAGACACCAGCACGCCGTAGCGGTCGAATTCCATCAATTGAAAATCAGATTGTGTCGGCACGCCATCGTAGCGACGACCCTGATGCATGACCAAAAATTTGTCGCCAGCCGGATCTATTTCGACCGTGCCTTCCTTCGCAACTACCACGCTGGTTTTGCCATTGCGCTCACTGCTGACGAAAATATTCCGCACCTTGGTCGCATCGCCAGCTACGCCTTCGACGAAGAAAACGCGATTGGATGAGGATGATTCCTGGAATTTACCCGGCGAAACGCGCGCAATATCCTCGCGATTTGCATAGCGCTCCTTGTAGATGGCGCTTTGCTGGTTCGACCACGGCGTGAGAAACAGGCTGAGCAGCGTCGTCATCACCACGATAGGCAGCGCGAACATCAGGACCGGCGGAATCCAGCGCGCCAGACTCAGACCGGATGCAAACCACACCACCATTTCCGAATCCTGATAGCTGCGCGTGACGACCAGCAGTACCGACATGAAGCCGGCCAGATTCAGAATAATGGGCAAGTAATTCAACGCAGAAAAACCGATCAGTGCCACCACATCGGCAGACGCGACTTTGCCGCCAGCAGCCTGCCCCAGAATACGAATCAGCATCACAGTGATCGTAATAGTAAAAAGGGTAGTGAAGACGGCGCCAGCGGTACTGAGCAAATCGCGTCGGAGCGCGCGCTGAAAAATCATTGGAAGGCTATAATCGTGGATCGACAAGGAGAGTAACGCATGGACTTTAGCATAAAACCATTAGACGCAAAAAGCACTATCGCCAGTATCAAGACGGGGTGCATCGCAGTCGCCGTATTCGAGAACAAAAAGCTGTCAGCCGCCGCTCAGGCATTAGACCAAAAGGGCGGCATCAGTGCCGCATTAAAGTCCGGCGACATTTCCGGCAAAGCTGGTTCTACACTGCTGTTGCGCGGCGTTAGCGGCGTCGCTGCCGAACGTGTACTGCTAGTCGGTCTGGGCAAGGACGACGCCGTGAGCGAAAAGGATTTTTCATCCGCAGTGCAGGCAGTGGCACGCACATTTACCACGCTGGGTGCCAGTGAGGCCGTCATCGCCCTGCCGCTGGACGCAGTTGCCGCACGCGACGCGGCATGGAGCATACGCTGCACCATACTCAACACGCGCGACGCCGCCTATCGCTTCGACAGTCTGAAAAGCAAAAAAGAACCTGCCCCTGCCGGCGTGAAAAAAATCGTCTTTGCAGTCAGCGCTGCGTCAACCGCTATCGCCAAAGATGCTATCGCGCAAGCAGTCGCACAAGCCAACGGCATAGACCTGACCAAAGACCTGGGCAATCTCCCGGCCAATGTCTGCACGCCGACCTATCTGGCCAATACAGCCAAAAAAATGGCCAAGGAATTCAAGCTGCAGGTCGAAGTGCTGGATCGCAAGCAATTGCAGGCGCTGAAAATGGGCAGCTTCCTGTCCGTCACCAACGGCAGCGTCGAACCGCCGAAGTTCATCGTGCTCAAACATATGGGCGGCAAAGCCAAGGATGCGCCTGTCGTTCTGGTCGGCAAAGGCATCACCTTCGATTCGGGCGGCATCTCGCTCAAACCCGGCGCGGCCATGGATGAAATGAAATACGACATGGGCGGCGCAGCCTCCGTGCTCGGCACCATGCGCGCGATCGCCGAATTGAAATTGAAGCTCAATGTCATCGTTGTCATTCCGACCTGTGAAAACATGCCGTCCGGCAGCGCCACCAAACCCGGCGACATCGTTACTTCGATGTCCGGCCAGACCATTGAAGTCCTGAATACCGACGCCGAAGGCCGTCTGGTGCTGTGCGATGCACTGACCTATGTCGAGCGCTTCAAACCGGCTGCCGTAGTGGACGTCGCAACACTGACCGGCGCCTGCATCACGGCGCTCGGCCATCACAATTCCGGTTTGTTTACCCGCAGCGACGACGCGCACGATGCGCTGGCCAACGAACTGCTTGCAGCCGGCAAGGCCTCCGGCGACACCGCATGGCGCATGCCTATCGAGGACAGCTATCAGGAACAGTTGAAATCGAATTTTGCCGACATGGCGAATATCGGCGGCCCGGCCGGCGGCGCAGTCACTGCAGCCTGCTTCCTCGAGCGCTACACGAAAAAATACACGTGGGCGCATCTGGATATCGCCGGCACCGCCTGGAAAAGCGGCGCGGCCAAAGGCTCGACTGGCCGCCCTGTACCTTTGCTGACCAGCTTCCTGATTCAGCGCGCACAGGCAGCCAAGTAATCAGATGAACATGTGCGTGAGCGAAACATCTTCGCCACGCACATTTTTTATCAGACGCCGTTTTATATGAACGCCTTCGCCGGCCTCATTTTTGTTTTAAAGGAATTCCCATGATTGTTTTGATCACAGGCGCAAGCTCAGGCTTCGGCGCTGAAATGGCACGGAAATTTGCACAGCAAGGTCACAAAGTCATTGCCACCGGACGTCGCAAAGACCGTCTGGACGACCTCGCCGCAGAACTGGGCGCTGCCGTTTTGACCATCGCAATGGACGTGACCGACAAAAATTCCATCACCGCTGCTTTGGAGTCACTACCTGCCGAATGGCGCGAGATAGACGTCCTGATCAACAATGCAGGCCTTGCTCTGGGCGTCGCGCCTGCACAGACCGCATCGCTGGAACAATGGGAAACCATGATAGAGACCAACTGCAAAGGTCTGGTCACCGTCACCCGTCTGGTCTTGCCGGATATGCTCAAGCGCAATCGCGGCACCATCATCAACATCGGTTCCAGCGCGGGTGCCTATGCCTATCCCGGTGCCAATGTATATGGTGCGACCAAGGCTTTCGTCGCGCAGTTCACGCTCAATTTACGGGCTGATCTGGTCGGCACAGGCGTACGTGCAACCAACCTCGCACCAGGCCTGGCTGGCGGCACGGAGTTCTCGAATGTGCGTCTGAGTGACGACGCGGCCGCAGCCAAGGTTTACGAAGGGACGGTACCTCTGAGTCCTGGCGATATCGCTGATACAGCCTACTGGATCGCGACTTTGCCACCGCATGTGAATATCAATCACATCGAAATCATGCCGACCTGCCAAGGCTTTGGTCCCTTGCTCATCAAGCGCAATACCTGATTAACCAGGCATCTCGATCAAGAAGCAGAATGGGTATGACCGGGAACAAACTTGTCATGTCCAATCAAACTCATCGATAATTGCGCATCCGCAGATAATCATGGCAATGCCGCCTGGCGCTGCCACTTCAAGGTCAACCGATGCTGTCAAATTTTACGTGGACCATCCGCGTCTACTATGAAGATACCGATGCCGGCGGCGTCGTGTTCTATGCGAACTATCTGAAATTTTTTGAGCGGGCGCGCACGGAATGGCTGCGCAGCGCCGGCATCAACCAGCAAATCATGACGGAAACCCACGGCGTCATGTTCGTCGTCAAAAGCACCTCCGTCGATTACCACGCCCCGGCGAAACTGGATAATGAACTGAAATTGACCGTCGTAGTCGAAAAGATGGGTCGCGCTTCTGTACAATTCGTGCAGCAAGCCTGGCGCATCAACGGCGAGCAGCAGGAATTGCTGGCTACCGGACGCATCAAGGTCTGCTGCGTAGATGCTGTGCGCTTCAGGCCCAGCGAAATTCCGCAGGAAGTCATGCACGCTATTCAACAATTAGAATCATCGTGATGTCCGCTTGTAGCAGAACGCCAAAGAAATTGTTGCCGGCAAGCGGCCCAGGAAGCACATATATATATGAAGTACATGCAGAACCAAATCGTACAGCCCTCTGCCAGTTGCGCATACAATTGACAACATTCGACTAAACCACACTTCCATGACCGTCACTCAAGATCTTTCCTTCGTCCATCTAATCGCCAACGCTTCGGTTCTTGTACAACTTGTCATGGCACTGTTGGTCGGCGTGTCCGTCATGAGCTGGACTTACATCTTCCGCAAGATGTTCGCCATCAAGAACGCTCGCACACAAACCGAGGAATTTGAACGCGCCTTCTGGTCGGGCGGCGATTTGAATGCGCTGTATCAGGACGCCACCTCCAATCGCCGCAAAAGCAGCGGTTCGACCGGTGCGCTGGAGCGCATATTCGAAGCCGGCATGAGCGAATTCAACAAGTCCCGCGCCTCCAATGACCCGACCCAGGCCAGCGTACGTCTGGACGGCGCCCGTCGCGCGATGCGCGCAGCCTATCAGCGTGAGATGGACGGTCTGGAATCGCATCTCGCCTTCCTCGCCTCGGTCGGCTCGGTCTCGCCTTACGTCGGTTTGTTCGGCACCGTATGGGGCATCATGAATTCCTTCCGCGGACTGGCAAACGTCCAGCAAGCCACGCTGGCCGCCGTTGCACCGGGTATTGCAGAAGCCCTGATCGCCACTGCGATCGGCCTGTTCGCGGCAATCCCGGCCGTGGTTGCCTACAACCGCTATTCGCACGATATCGACAGACTGGCGATGCGCTTTGAAAGCTTCGTGGAAGAATTCTCGAATATTCTGCAACGCCAGACGCGCTAAGGACTGCAGCAATGTCATTTTCATCCGGAAGCATGCGCGGCGGACGCAACAGAAAATTCAAATCCGAAATCAACGTCGTCCCTTACATCGACGTGATGATGGTGCTGCTCGTAATCTTCATGGTGACGGCGCCTATGGTCAATCCGAGCGAAATCGAATTGCCGAACGCCGCCAAATCCACACAGCCACCGACTGAATATATCAGCATAGAACTGAAAGCCGATGCATCGGCTACGGTCTCTGTAAAAGGTAAAAAAGGCGCAGCAGCATCTACCGAAACTGTAGGTCGCGGCGAATTGGGTAAAAAATTGAAGGCGCTGCACGCCGACAATCCTGATATCGCAGTCATGATTGCCGCCGACAAGAACATTAAATATGACGAGGTGATTCAAGCCATCTCGGAAGCCAAAAAACTTGGCATCAACCGTGTAGGGTTGGCAACCAAGTGAACACCGCTTTATGACTGAACATTCACCGTATATCGTCCCGAAAGAACCTGGTCGCTGGCGTGCCATCACGCTGGCGGCAGCAGTGCACGTCGCATTGCTGGTGTTTTTCTGGATCGGCATAGACTGGCAGAGCGAAACGCCGGTCGCGGTGAAAGCGGAAATCTGGGATATGCAGGCGAAAGAAGCCGCTCCGCTGCCGCCGGAACCTGAACCTGTTCCGCAACCCAAGCCGGAACCCAAGCCTGTCGTCAAGGAAACGCCGAAGGTGGAGCCCGTCGTACCGCCGCCGCCCAAAATCGATATCGCGCTGGAAAAAGAAAAGAAGCGCAAAGAACAGGAACGCAAGGACCAGTTGGCCGAAGAAGCAAAAGAGAAAAAGCTGAAGCAAAAGGCCGAGCAAGAGAAACAGGAAAAACTCGACAAGCAGCTGGCCGACAAAAAAGCCGAACAGCTGAAAAAAGCGGAAGCAGACAAAAAACGTCTGCAGGATCAGCGTGATGCCGAAATGCGCGACAAGGTGCGGGCCGAAGAAATGCGTCGCCTGACTGGCGCAGTCGGTAGCGGCGGCACCGGCCAGGCGGCCAAATCGCAAGGCAGCGGCCGCGCAGACGGTGCATATGCCGATAAAATCCGGGCAAAGATCCGCTCAAACACGGTATTTAACGTGCCGCCTGAATTAAGTGGGAATCCTCAGGTCGAATACGATGTCGAACTGCTGCCCGACGGATCGCTGCGTGGATTGCATCTGCGCAAATCTTCGGGTCTGCCCGGTTTCGATGAAGCCGTTAAACGCGCGATCGAACGCTCGCAACCATTTCCTCCCGATCAATCCGGCAGCGTCCCCGGCCGCTTGACCGTCGTTCACAAACCGAAAGATCAGTGACCCATGACAAAGACTTCTTTTTTACGCTCATTCGCGATCCTTGCCTTGTTCGTTACCAGTCTCGCTCACGCGCAATTGCGGGTGGAGATCGCCGGCGTCGGCGCCAACCAGATTCCGATTGCGATTGCCGCCTTCGGCGACGAATCGATTGCGCCGCATCAGGTCAGCGCCATCATCAAGGCCGATCTGTTGCGTAGCGGTTATTTCAAGGTCATCGATACCGGCACTGTATTGACGGAAAACTCACAGGTTAATCTTGCCGACTGGAAATCGCGCGGCGCCGATGCACTGGTGGTCGGCAGCGTATCGCGTCTGCCGGACGGCCGCTTCGATGTGAAATACCGCTTGTTCGATACCATCAAGCAGGCTCAATTGTCGTCGCTGGCGCTGGCCAACCAGCCCCAGTTCATCCGTGTTTCCGCGCACAAGATCGCTGACGACATCTATGAAAAAATGACCGGCATACGTGGCGCCTTTGCTACCCGCATCGCCTACGTGACCAAGGCTGGCAAGGAATTCCGTCTGGAGATTGCCGATTCCGATGGTGAAGGCACGCAAGTCGCCCTGCGCTCCAACGAACCTATTATTTCGCCGGCATGGTCGCCGGACGGCACCAAGGTCGCTTATGTCTCCTTTGAGAATAAAAAACCGGTCGTCTATATCCAGGATCTGGTCAGCAGAAAACGTACGGTGGCAGCCAACTTCAAGGGCAGCAATTCCGCACCATCCTGGTCGCCTGATGGCAGCCGGCTGGCAGTGGCGCTGTCGCGCGACGGTTTGACCCAGGTTTACGTCGTCAATGCCGATGGCACCAGCCCGCGCCGCCTGAGCAACTCCAACGGTATCGATACCGAACCGCAGTACTCGGCCGACGGCCAAAGCATCTACTTCACCAGCGACCGCAGCGGCGGGCCGCAAATCTATAAAATGGGCTCCAACGGCGGTGAAGCGCGCCGCGTGACCTTCGCCGGCAGCTACAATATCAGCCCGCGCATCTCGCCAGACGGTAAATTTTTGGCCTATATTTCGCGTCGCGAAGGGAAATTTCAATTATTTATACTGGATTTGAGCAATGGTCAGGAACAACGCCTGTCCGATACCGTCAAAGACGAATCGCCCAGCTTTTCGCCTAATGGAAAATATCTGATGTACGCCACCGAATCCGGTCGCCGCGGCACATTGGCGGTTGTTTCGGTGGATGGTCAGGTTAAACAGCGCCTGACCACTCAGGCTGGCGACATACGTGAGCCCACATGGGGCCCGTTTATGAAATAATGCACGTCAATTGATTTAATTAACATTCGAACGCTTATCACCTAGGGGAATAAAATGCGCACCATTACATCAGTTTTTATCTTGTCGACCGCCGTGCTGCTGGCAGCATGCTCGTCCACCAAACTGGACGACAAGGCACCGATCGAAGACCGTACAGGCTCGTCGGTAGATCCGCGCTCCGTCGGCACCGTCAACGCATCGAGCGATCCACTGAACGATCCACAAGGTGTATTGGCCAAGCGCAGCGTGTACTTCGACTACGACAGCTACGTCGTCAAACCTGAATACCAGCAAGTCGTGGCAAATCACGCCAAATACCTGCAAAGCAACAAGGCTCGTAAAATCATCATCCAAGGCAATACCGATGAACGCGGCGGCGCAGAATACAACCTGGCTCTCGGTCAGAAGCGTGCAGAAGCCGTACGTAAATCCATGTCCCTGTTAGGCGTTCCTGAGTCGCAAATGGAAGCCGTATCGCTGGGCAAGGAAAAACCAAAAGCATTGGGTAGCGACGAAGCAGCATGGGCAGAAAACCGCCGTGCAGATATCGTTTATTAATCTGAATGGCGATGATTAAAAAAACCCTGATTGCGGCCTTGATGGCCGCATTTTCTTGTGCGTCGCTGTCAGCGCATGCCGCGCTGTTCGGCGACGACGAAGCACGCCGCGCCATTCTCGATGTACGTACCAAGGTCGATGCGCTACAACAAAGCAAGGCCGAATCCACTGCAGTACTCGAACTGGCAAATCAGAACGAACAATTGAGGCAGGAGATCGCGCGTCTGCGCGGCCAGATTGAAGTTCTGTCGAATGAAGTCGCCAATGCACAGCAGAGGCAGAAGGATTTCTACGTCGATCTGGATAATCGCCTGCGCAAGCTGGAACCGCAAATCGTCGCCGTCGATGGCCAGGAAGCGTCGGTGGAATTGTCGGAGCAACGCATGTACGACAATGCGCTCGCCCTGTTCAAGGCCGGCGATTATAAAAAATCCGGCACAGCCTTCACCGATTTCATCCAGCGCTATCCGCAATCCGCATACGCCCCTTCCGCGCAATACTGGATCGGCAATGCCTATTATGCGCAACGCGATTATAAAAATGCGATCGCGGCACAACAAGCGCTGCTGAAAAAGTATCCGGCCAACCCCAAGGCTGCAGACGCCATGCTGAACATCGCCAGCTCGTACACGGAATTGAAAGATCGTACAGCCGCGAAAAAAGCGCTGGAGTCACTGGTCGCCCAGTATCCGAATACTCCGGCAGCACAGACTGCAAAAGAACGCCTGGCCAATTTTAAATAAGACAATGCTGCGCGAAGCAGGAAACAGATCGCAAAGCTGACATTTTTTTAATATTGATCATCTCATCGCTCGCTGGCCGGGCGATTTTTTTTGTCTCGCAAGGCGCATACCCACGCAATTTTATCTGCCGTACCTAGTGAACACGCCTGCTGAAACGGCAATCGGAACCGAACAAATAAACTAATGAATAAAAAGTAGAGATGTGATTGACACAGGCTATAAGTGTTCTCTATAATAGCTTTCTTTCGGGTCGTTAGCTCAGCTGGTAGAGCAGCGGACTTTTAATCCGTTGGTCGCAGGTTCGAATCCCGCACGGCCTACCACGAATGCACAAGGGTCTAGATGAAAATCTAGACCCTTTCGTGTTTCTGACGTGACAAAAACGTCGCTGCACTCTACTCCTCGTTTTATTTAAACGATCTCCCCCCCTCCTAGTAATACCCAAACGTTTTATTAAACACCTCCGCGTGCATCGCCATTCATTGCTTGTCGCCTGACTTGAGTTGTTTCATTTTTCCTGCATCCTTGATGCTGGGTGCCACCGTCATTATCAACATGCCGAATTTTCTCAACTCACCGTGTCGGATGGTGATTTTTCCATTTTCTTTATCGTCTTTCTTATTCGCCTTTGGACATGGATGCAGCCGTTTCGGATCGCAGCCTTTCTACGGGCACATAACGCGCATCGTTTGCGAAACAAGTGTCCATAGACGTCGCTAAGAGAGTCTTCTATTCAGGGTGCGCTCAAGGGCCTGGAAAACGCTCGCAGCTACGCATAGCCAGAGCAGGCACATCTTGAAGGCGCGGTGCCTATGCTGGACAAGCATGGCGGTGAGTTCACTTTGAATTTTGCTGCGATTTTTTCGTTGAAACGTAAGTATCAAATTGATCGACACAGGACCCATGGATTGTAAGGCTCAGATGTATTGAGTAAAACCGATACGATTCGGCCCAGCCATTAACGGGAAGCGGTGCGACGATCGCCTTTGCGTCTGCATGGGAAAGGGAGTTGTTCGCCCTCTACGGTCACCCTGGCTCTACGTGTATTGGCAAATATTCGGCCGACATATTGCATGTCGTTCTCAATGCTGGAGATACGTTCCAGTTTTTCTTCTGAAACAGCGAGTGCGACCAGGGATCGCAAGGCATTGATATACAACTGCCTGTCGTGGCGTTCGAGTTTGCAGAATGCGGTGGCCAGTTCGCTGATTGCCTGATCGATTCGTTTCATAGCGCACACCGAAAAATAATTGAAAACCGTCAATAAGATAGGGCAATTATTCTTAAAGTTCCCTGCGTAACTGCACTGGCAGTACGCATCCGTTTGTCAATTTGCGCCACAAAAACAGGCAGCTTGATGCACATTGATGAGTGCCATACCTTAAGGCATTGAATACACAGCAAACTGCATAATCAAAAATGAAAATGGATGGCGCATTTCGACAACATTGCTGCTCAAAAAAATTACCCAAATAAATGAAAAAATCAGCAAATAAATGCTTTTTGGCCGAATCATTCCATCTCAGCATGGTCTGACTTTTGACCAGATGAAAATCGGCACATCATTTGTATAGGGGAAAACCATGTTGAACCAGAATGAGCCGGGCCTGTTTCATATTGAATTGAAACAGCGCTTTGAAGAATTGGTGAGTTGGGCTGTCGCGCACAGCCCCGATCACAGCCCTCAGCTGTCGCCGGCCGATTTTGAGGCTGCGAGAAAAGAAATTACGAAACTTGCAGCGCATGACCTGAGTCTGGGCGAGCGCAATGCAGAGATACCCGAACCGGCAGAAAATGGGCCGCAGTATATCAACGTCACTCCCGCCCCCTGGCCTTGATATTCTTTTTACCTGCAAGGAAGCGGCATGCTCATCTACTGAGGTGGTGCTGCGCTACACATACTTTACAGATTCTGTTTTCAACCACTGAAAGGAATTACTCATGAGCGCCAATTCTCCTACCCTATCCGCTGACAAGGGAAAAAACATGATCGCAAATACTCCGGACAGCGCAACCTTGCGCAACGATCTGCAAACGCTGAAAACCGATCTGGACACGCTGTTGGCACATGCCGCCGAACTGACCGATGTGGAATTGCACGAAGCCCACGATCGCATTCTCGCCAAATTCAGTTCATTGCGCCATGCGGCCAAAGGCATTGCAGATGAAGCACGCCAGCAATTCAATCACGGCGTTGAGGTAACCACTGATTATGTAAAGGAAAAACCGGTGCAGTCGCTGGCACTGGCAATCGGCTTTGGCACCTTGCTGGGGATTATCATCGGTCGCCGCTAGGCGATGACTCTGTTACATCCATTGCCACGGCTCATTTTTTTAGTGAACTTTATGACAATTAAATGTACCAAGCTTGTACGTTGCCTGAACAAATCGGGGAAGGCGACAAGAACATTTATAAAGCTGAAATACGGAAAACAAGGGAGGCGTTGCTACGCTTATCCATCCAACCTGAAAGGAAAAGTATCATGAAAAAAATTATTTCCATCATGTGCATACTCTCGATAAGCATAGGCTTGAGCGCATGTAATACCTTCAAGGGGTTCGGCAAGGACGTGGAACGTGGCGGCGAAAAGGTGCAAGACGCAGCAAGCGACGCGCAGCGCAAGTAAATCATTTTCCAAACGTAAAAACAGCGTGTATCAATTCGATACACGCTGTTTTTATTTGTACTATCCGATCGTTCTGCACCGGATTGTTTGACAGAGTAATGTGGAATCAGGCGCTTTCATCTTTTCAACGCGCCTGAACCGATCCACAATCATTACTGTTTTTTAATGGTCAAATTATTGATGGTCGAAGCCACGCCTTCCGTATCGCCGGCAATTTTTCCTGCGCGATCGATTTGCGTCTGGTTGTTCACTGCGCCGCTCAGCGTAACAACACCATGCGATGTATCGACATTGACATCCAGGCCCTTGATATCCGAATCAGCCAGTAGTGCAGTTTTCACCTTGGTGGTAATCACCGTGTCATCGATGATGGTGCCAGGCGTTTTGCTGTCTCCCACAACAGGCGCAGCCGGTGCGGCTGGCGCCGTTTCAGGCATCGCCGGTGCAGGGCTTACACCGCTGGTAGCGGGAGCTGGCGATTCGGTTGGTGCAGTTCCGGTGGCATCGCTTGGTGCACGGCGCTCGCAGGCGCTGGTGAACAAGACCGTTAATACTGCAGCAGCAAGGGCAAGGCGTGAACTATTGGGTAATGTCTTCATCATGATTTCCTTTCAGGAACAAGATTCGTAATTCCATGCAAGCTGTTTGCCATGCACGGCGGACAAAATTCAATATATGAATCATGTATCCGAATTGCTCTCAGGCAGCTGCCTGGAAACAACACGGTTATCTTCTTGACCACACTATATGGAGAAGGTTCTCGAATAATTCAGCGGAAAGGAAATTAGAGGAGTAGTGTGCGTAAAATTTACACGATCAGTCAAACTTACACGTTTGATCCAGTGTAAACATCAGTGCCTGGCGCAGGCTGCACATCAGAAAATGCAGGGAGAAAAGACGCGCCAGGCTGTTGCTATTGCGCTGTCGGCAGCTGCATGCGCGCCAGTGCCTGCAGCAATAAATCGGGATCGCCGAGCGCCAGTTTTTTGGAGTCGGACAAGCTTTGCCGGAACGCGCGCGCGTTAGGCAGGCCTGCCATCAAGCCCAGCATGTGGCGCGTGATGCTGTTCAATCTCAAGCCGCCACCCTTTTCGCTTTTGCCATGCTGTTCGAGTTGCGCGCGGATATAAGGCAACATCGCATGCAGCACCTCGACACGTGATTTTGGCGTCGCGGTATCACCGTAATAACGGGCGTCAAACGCACTCATCAAATACGGATTGTGATACGCCTCGCGACCCAGCATTACGCCATCGACATGCGCAAGATGAGTGTCAATTTCTGCCAGCGTCTTGATGCCGCCGTTGATGATGATTTCCAGTTGCGGAAAATCCTGCTTGAGCTGGTATGCAAATTCATAACGCAAAGGCGGGATCTCGCGATTTTCTTTCGGACTTAAACCCTTGAGTACCGCATTGCGCGCATGCACGATAAAGGTGTTGCAACCGGCTTCCGCTACGGTGCCTACAAAGTCACGCACGAAATCGTAGGAAGCGATGTCATCGATACCGATGCGATGCTTGACAGTCACGTCTATCTGCACGGCATCGCGCATCGCCTTGACGCAATCTGCAACCAGCGTCGCCTCGTTCATCAGACAGGCACCGAACGCACCTTTTTGCACGCGCTCGGACGGGCAACCGCAGTTCAGATTGATTTCGTCGTAACCCCACTGCTCGCCCAGCTTCGCGCTTTTGGCAAGATCGGCCGGCTCGCTACCGCCCAATTGCAGCGCGACCGGATGTTCTTCATGGTTGAAATCGAGATGACGCGACACGTCGCCATGCAGCAAGGCGCCCGTTGTCACCATCTCGGTATAGAACCAGGTATGGCGCGTAATCTGCCGATGAAACATGCGGCAGTGGCGGTCGGTCCAATCCATCATCGGCGCAACACTCACGCGCCTTTTCTTGTCAATTACGGGTTTCATTTGCTTATGGTGCGAATTTCAAGGTTTCTGCGGAGTTTGAATTGTGCGGAATTATAGGCGGTGACGGATCAAACGCCGTTTGTTGATCGCACCTTCAGGCCCACGACGACGGTTCTATGATACCTATGGCTTGAAACGCCGGCTTGCAAAACAGATAACCCTGCATCAGGTCTATCCCCGCACTGTACAGGAAGTCGCGCTCGGCCGACGTTTCTATCCCTTCCGCCAGCACGCGCACATTCAGTGCTGCGCAGATGGACACGATGCCATGCACGATTGCCTGTTTCGGCTTGCTGCTATCGATGCCGCGCACCAGCTCCATATCTATCTTGATGATATCCGGCTGGTAATCGGCTAACAGACCGAGGCCTGCATAACCGGCGCCAAAATCATCAATCGCGGTACGAAAACCGAAGCGCCGGTATTCGCGGAAGATGTTCACCAGATGCGGCCTGTCCGTCACTTGCTCGCCTTCGGTCACTTCGAAAATGATTTGCTCGATAGGAAAATCATACAGTCGCGCCGCTTCAAAGGTACTGCGTATGCAGGCTTCCGGCCGATACACGGCGTTCGGCAAAAAATTGATCGACAATAATTCCTTCATTCCCAGTGCGGCCGCGCCACGAATCGCCTCGACCCGACACGCCTGATCAAAAGAATAGCGATTGGCATCAGTGACTTGCGAAAGTACCGAGTAGGCAGACTCTCCGTTCGGCCCTCGTACCAATGCTTCATGTGCATAGATGGAACGCGTGCGGACATCCACGATAGGCTGGTAAGCGAATAAAAAATCAAAACCAAGATCCGTCTCTTTCTTGCACTCCCTGCAACCGGCAGCACTAGACGATGGCTCTGTCGGAGATGGATGTATGGGGGTCATTTGATGATTTCCCTTTCAGTAGGATGCAGTTGTAGTCTCATTTTGAGTGCACTTTCCTTGAGCGATCTCATGGTTCGTAACTTGCAACCTGGTTACGCCCCCTTGCCTTGGCCTGATACAGTGCGCTGTCAGCCTGCTCTAACAGCACTTCGGGCTGAGCCATAGAACTCGGCTTCATACGGACCACCCCGCAACTGATCGTCAGGAACTGGTGTGGCGAAGCCGCATGAGGAATATCCAGATCGCGCACACTCCGGCATAAATTCTCGGCATGCATGATCGCCTGTTCTGCGGTCATTTCAGTTGCCAGCACGATGAATTCTTCACCGCCAAAGCGGGCGACAAATTCACTGTCCCGACGCAATGAATCATCCAGGATCGAGGCGACTTTTCTGAGGGCATCATCGCCGGCAATATGGCCGTAAGTATCATTGAAGCCCTTGAAGTAATCGACGTCGATAAACATCATGACCAGATTTTCCTGCGTATCGATCAACTGATCCCATCTTGTGCGCAACTGATCCTCGAAATATTTACGGCTGTATATCCCGGTCAATGTGTCATGCACGACCAGTTGTTCCAGATTTTCCTTGTCGCGCTCCAGCAACCTGCGCTCCTTGCGCAAGCGCTGCTCAAGGACTACGCGCGCGGTGACATCCTTCTGGATGCCGATGAAATGCGTAAGGACACTGGACTGATCAAACACCGGGGATATGCTCAGCTCGTTCCAGAACAATGAACCGTCCTTGCGGTAATTTCGCAGAGTCACAATACTGTGCTCGCCCTTCTCAAGGGAATTGGCAAGGATGCTGATGTTTCTTTGCGCCTGGTCCGTTCCCTGCAGAAAACGACAGTTACGCCCCAGGATATCTTCCAGGTCGTAGCCGGATAACTGTTCGAATGCAGGGTTGGCAAAAATCACCGGGTGATCAGGAGCACGCGCGTCTGCGATGATGATGCCATCCCTGGATTCCATCACGGCCTGCATCAGGATTTCAATAGAGAACATATCCGTCTTTTTATGGTGTTGTTAAAGGCAGGCACGAAGATGGCACTTCATTTTCCCGCCAGCCTGCTCATGAAAGAGCGGATCACTAAACTGAAGGCTTTTACATCCACTGTTTCCTGATGGCTAGCGATGATTTCCTGGATGCCTTTGAATTCATGATTTGAAATTTCCAGGACCGCCATGGCCCAATCCGGGAATGCACGCTCTTCTGTGGTTGTAATCAGAACGATACGGCAATCAGCGTGTCGCCTGTCATCAAGGATCTCGGTATATTTTCTGAATATCTGGTGATCCGGTCCTTCCAGGACTTGCATGAACATGCCGCCGCCGTGGACCAGAATTCCGGTCAGCCCCAGGGCTTGATTATTCTTTTTTGACGATTCCAGAATATCGGACAGGTCATTCTTCAAAGCTTCGGCAGTGCTGCGGCTTGCGCTTACATATAACAGTCTAATCATCGCGCTGGTTGTGTTCCGGTTGATATGGTTAACAATATGAAAGCCAGACATCCCGGCTTCGCGACGACATGGATTACTTTGACATTTTAATACGTCAAGACGGGATGCCTGGCATGCCATGCACTCAAGCCGGCGGAGATGTCGGCAAGATGAGTCAGCACATATACAGCCTCTGGTGGGCGACGGGCAAGTACCGGGCAATCTCCACCTACCCAAAGCTCTGTACTGACAGGCAATTTCCCGCGCAAATCAGTCAAGCCTTCGAGCACTAGACGGGGATTCATCGCACCCGAGACGGATAGCGCGACGATGTCTGCGTTTTGCGCCTGGGCTGCCCCAATGATATCCATGATGGGCGTTTGCACGCCCAGCGAAATGCAACTCGCCCCTTCCTGCGTAAAGATCGCTTCGGCCATCAGCAAGCCGAGGCCATGCTGTTCCAGTGGCAACGTCGTCAGCAGGATGCGTGGCCCAGCAGGTATTTTCCCTCTTGGCAGCTGCAACGAGGAAATTGCTGCGCGCATGACGACTTGTACCGACTCTGTATACAAATGCTCTTCAAAAATCTGCAGGGTGCCGTTGGCCCAGCTCTCACCCACCAGTCGATTAAGCGGTGCCAGCAACTCGACAATGAAACGCTCCAGTCCCATACGCGACAGCGCCTGCGACAGCCCGTGGCGCAAGGCCTCGGTCTGGTGAGTCTTGCACAAGTCCAGATAGCCTTGCAGCGTCGATAGAGTGGCGTCGCTTGCGCTGACTGATTCAGCAGTAGCCAGCACCGACTGCTGTACCAGTTGCTGCAATTCCTCCATTCCGTAATGGATGATTTTCCCGGGACGATGCCCCTGGTCGAGCAGGCGCTTCAGGATACGCAATTTATCCACCTGATCGAGCAGATAGGCACGCTCACCCAAACTATCCCGTACCGGGGTCGGGAAACCGTAACGGCGTTCCCAAACGCGCAAGGCATCCTTGGACAAACCGGTATCGCGCTCAACGGCACCAATACTCATCGTTATCTGCATAAAAATTCACATGCCTATTCTTGTACGTGCGTATTTATCAATCGGTATTTTTCAATTCGAAATGAGTCCGTGGCTCAGCAAGCCGGAATCTCTATCAAGACGCTATTTTAGCGCTTAATTAAGTCTATAATTTGTCCTAGACAATATATTGACATAAAATGCGTTTGCGCTCAGCATATATCAACAATTGCTTGATGCGCCTTTTACCTGACGGCATGCAATTTCAAAAGCTTATTTTTTAACAACATCGCGATGTTGTTAAAAAATAAGCAAGGACATCGTCAGTCGCATTAATTGCTGCCTGGCACTTTAGTGGACTCATAACAAGGAATCACCAGCATGAAAATCGCTGTTATCGGATCGGGAATTGCCGGATTGTCTTGCGCCTACCGCCTGGTGCAATCCGGTTACGACGTAACACTGTTTGAAGCCAACGACTATTTTGGCGGTCATACGCATACCGTCGACGTTACGCTGGGTGATGTCACTTATGGTGTGGATACCGGCTTTCTGGTTTTCAATCACCGCACCTATCCAAACCTGGTCCGCCTGTTTGCCGAACTGGAGGTTGAAACCGTGACGACCGACATGTCCTTTTCAGTCAAGCTGCCCTTGCAGGGGCGGATGCTGGAATGGGCCGGCGGCAATCTCGATGCCGTGTTTGCGCAAAGGCGCAACCTGCTGAACCCGCGTTTTCACCGGATGTTGCGGGATATCCTGCGCTTCAACAAACATGCCACCCAACTCGCCTTGTCCGGCGCACACGATGGATCACATTGCTCCCTGGGTACCTATCTGGCAGCACACAGTTACAGTAGGGAATTTCGCGACTGGTATCTGCTGCCCATGGCAGGCTGCATCTGGTCTTGCCCGACCGAACAGATGCTGGCTTTTCCGCTGTCATCGTTTGTCCGTTTTTGCCACAACCACGGCTTGCTGCAAGTCAATGACAGGCCGCAATGGCAAACCGTCAAGGGCGGCGCCCGTCATTATGTGGAAAAAATGCTGACGCAGATTCCGCAAAAATTTCTGAAAACGCCAGTGCTATCGGTCACCCGCAATACCTTGGGCAATGTCACCAAGATCAAAATTGAAGCCGGCAATGGCATCCATCTGGTCGATCATGTTGTCATGGCCAGTCACAGCGATCAATCCTTGCAACTGTTAAAGGATGCGACGCTGTATGAACAGGCCATCCTGTCAGCCATAAAATACCAACCGAATCGCGCCGTATTGCATCTGGATACCGACTGTCTGCCTGCGAATAAAAAGACGTGGGCTGCGTGGAATTATCAAAGCGAACAAGGCAGCGAACCCAGGGTGTGCGTCCATTACCTGCTCAACCAATTGCAGCCACTACCGTTCAAGCAATCCGTGATCGTGTCGCTCAATCCTATTCATGCCCCCAACCCGAATAGCATGCTCGCCAGCTATGATTATGCACATCCGGTTTTCGATGAAGCGGCGATTGTGGCCCAAGGGAAATTGGCGACAATACAGGGCGAACAAAATACCTGGTTTGCCGGCGCGTGGACGGGCTATGGCTTCCATGAAGATGGATTGAAGTCCGGCCTGTCTGTGGCGCAAGCCATAGGCAGCGTGGCAGACGACACTGCATTGACGCGCTCAGCCGCCTGAACTTGCATGGACGCAACCATGAAATCCATTATGCCTGTCGCACAACTCTGTTTTGGCAAGGTAAGGCACACGCGCCTGCGCCCGGTGCGCCACGCCTTCAACTATGGCGTGTATTTCATACGCCTGCCCCTGCGTGCAATGGCACAGGCTGCTGTGCAGCCAGCCAGATTTTTCTCGCACAACCGCTTCAATGTGCTGTCCTTCTGGGACAGCGATCACGGCGATGGCAGACAGCCTTTGCTCGAATGGCTGGATGCGCTGCTGAAAAACGAAGGCATAGATGACGCCGATGGTGAAATCTGGCTGCAGGCATTTCCGCGTGTCTTGGGCTATGTATTCAATCCTGTGTCATTCTGGTTTTGCCATCGCAAGGATGGACAACTGCGCGCCGTGCTGGCCGAAGTGTGCAATACGTTCGGCGAGCGTCATTTATATCTGCTCGATACAGGCAGCGCCATGAACTATGGAATAGAGCTGACGGCACGCAAGATATTTCATGTCTCGCCATTTTGTGCAGTAGATGGCTGCTATCGCTTTCGCTTCTTGTGCATAACGCAAGAAATCGATGGCACGGTGGTCGAACGTAATGTCGCCCGCATAGATCATGACGACAATTCCGGCCCCTTGATATTGACCAGCATTGCCGGTTCCGCCTACCCATTATCGGACGCGCTTGTTGCCAGAGCATTCTGTCTGTATCCGCTGATGACCTTGGGCGTCGTCGCAAAAATACACTGGCAAGCACTGCGCCTGTGGCTCAAGCGCGTGCCATTTTTCAGAAAACCCCATCCACCATCCAAAGAGCTGAGTCGATGAATACTCAATCAATCAAACAACAAGCGATCATCGTTACTGCAGGTGCCGGCGCGAGCACGTCTATAGACTTGCCTGCGGAGGTTAAATTCATCCTGCAACTGATGCGTAAAATCGAGCATGGTGCCTTGCGCATGGAGCTTCCGAACGGCCAGATCGAGCAGTTTGGCGACCATACGCATCCCGTCACGCTGACCCTGAAAAACTGGGATATTTGCCATGCTGCGTTGAAGTCCGGCGATATAGGATTTGCGGAGACATTTATCGATGGACACTGGACGACGGACGATCTGCCCGGCCTGATAGAGCTGTTCGTACGCAATCGCGCGGAAATCGAATCGATTGTGTACGGCACCTGGTGGGGCAGTCTGCTGTACCGAATCAAACATCTATTCAACCGCAATTCGCGCGCGGGCAGCCGCAAGAACATCCACGCGCATTACGACATAGGCAATGACTTTTACCGGTTGTGGCTGGATCCGTCCATGACCTATTCGAGTGCGCTCTTTGCCAATGGCCATGCAGATAATTTGCAACAAGGCCAGAATGCAAAATATCACCGTATCCTGAACGAGCTGGCACTGCCGCCGAATGCACGCGTGCTGGAAATCGGCTGCGGCTGGGGCGGCTTTGCCGAACTGGCCAGTACTACAGCAGGCGCACATGTAACCGGTTTGACGCTGTCGACCGAACAGCTGCATTATGCACATCAGCGTTTGACTGATGCCGGCCTGGCCGATCAAGTGCAATTGCTGTTGCAGGATTTCCGTGATACGAGCGGACAATTTGATGCGATTGCTTCGATAGAAATGTTCGAGGCTGTAGGCGAAGCGTACTGGCCCAGCTATTTCGAGTGCATTGCACGCAACCTTAAAAAAAATGGTCGCGCCTGCATACAGACCATCGTGATTGCCGATGAACTGTTCGAGCGTTATCGCAAGGGTACAGACTTCATTCAGCAATATATTTTCCCGGGCGGGATGCTGCCATCATCACAAGTCTTTCGCCAGCAGGCTGAACAGCACGGGCTGCGGGTCGCCAATGAATTCAAGTTCGGTCTGGACTATGCGCGCACACTCAAAGAATGGCGCAGCGCCTACTCCGAGCAATTGCAGCAGGTACGTGCGCAGGGTTTCGACGACCGCTTCTTGCGCACCTGGGAATTCTATCTCGCATATTGCGAAGCGGGATTCCGCGCAAAAAGCATAGATGTCGTGCAATTCACGCTGAAAAAAACATGAGCCTGCACAGCCCTGCCGTACGGACCGGAAAATACGTACTCCTATTGGCCTTCTTTACGCTGATGTGGACGGTTGCGCTGGCGCGAGAACCTGCAGCGCCCCAGCATATAGAAAAAGAAATAGGCCAGGCGCGCCTAGCAGGTCAGGGAAGCTTCCGCTGGTTCGGCCTGAAGATTTATGATGCCGCGCTCTGGGTAGGCGATAAAGGCTATCGCGCCCAAGCGTCGGCGGCAGCCAAACTGGTGCTGGATTTGCGTTACGCACGCAACTTGCAAGGCAAGAAAATTGCCGCCGCTAGCGAAGATGAAATGCGCAAGCTGGGCCTAGGCTCTGCACAACAGCGCGCCAGCTGGCAAGCTGCCATGGAAAACATCTTCCCGGACGTCAACGAAGGCACGCATCTATCCGGCGTCTACCTACCCAATGAAGGCGCACGCTTTTACCTGAACGGAAAATTCATCGGCGAGATCATGGATGCCGAGTTCAGTCATGCCTTCTTTGCGATCTGGCTGGATCCCCAAACCACTGCCGCACAATTGCGCAACGCCTTGCTGGCCGATGCGGCGCCGCGCTGATGGCCAGGCTCACTACCGCTTCATTTTTCACCTACGGTTTATTCGGACTGCCGCTGGCCCTGGTTGCCTTGCCTATCTATGTGTACGTCCCGCAGTTCTATGCGGAACGCTTCGGCTTGTCGCTGACCCTGATCGGCGGGGCCTTGCTGGCAGCGCGTGTATTCGATGCATGCATCGACCCGTTGATAGGCTTGTGGATAGATCGCCGCAGGAATCATGGCGGCTATGGGCGCTTCATACTGATTTCCCTGCCCTTGCTGGCACTGGGTTTTCTGGCGCTATTCCATCCACCTGCGCTGCTGCAGGACGCCGCCTTGCTGTGGTTCCTGTGCACGCTGCTGCTGGTCTACCTCGGCTTCAGCCTGGCGACGATCGCCCATCAAAGCTGGGGCGCAGCACTGACGCAAAAACTGGCGGAACGCTCGCGCCTGACCGCCACGCGTGAAGCCTGCGGCTTGCTGGGTGTAATACTGGCAGCCTTGCTGACAGGCTGGCTGGGCTTCGATGGGCTGATCGCGATCTTTATCATCACCCTGCTCATTTGTGCTGCCATCCTGCTCAAGTCAGCACCGCAGCCGGCCACTACACAAGCTCTGCATGCGGGCTGGTCTGCGATGCTGGAACCCCTGCACAACCGGCGCTTTCGCTGGCTGTTCGCAGTATTGATCGTCAACGGCATTGCCGCCTCGATACCCGCCACACTGTTCCTGTTTTTCGCCAAGGATCAATTGCAACTGGCACAGTACGCAGGCCTGTTTCTGGTCCTGTACTTCATGGCTGCTGCCTGCTCCATGCCCTTGTGGGTCGCCTTGGCCAGACGCCATGGCGAAGCCCGCATCTGGCTGTGCGCCATGTTGCTATCAGCCGCCGCCTTCATCTGGGCTTACGGTCTGCCGGCTGGCGCTGCACTGCCGTTTGCCGTGATCTGCGTGCTGTCCGGCTTGACGCTGGGCGCCGACCTGGCCTTGCCACCGGCATTGCTGGCGGCAGTCATAGGGCGCGCCGGACACAGCGGCCAGCGCGAAGGGGCTTATTTCGGCGCCTGGAGCTGGGCCACCAAGATGAATCTGGCGCTGGCAGCCGGCATCTCGCTTCCCTTGCTCGAGCAACTCGGTTACGTCCCCGGCACCGCAGACAGCACGGGTACCCATGCGCTGTCTGTCGCGTATGCCTTGCTGCCCTGCGCGCTGAAACTGGCAGCGGCCAGCATACTGGCGCGCGCCCCATTGCGTGATGTATGAATTGTCTTGTACCCCCCACACCAATCAGCCGGAGATGATTATGAATCAGTTGAAATATCTTTTTGCAGTGTGCGCTACAGTATTGCTGGCCGCCTGTGCCAGCCCGGTCGAACCCTCACACTATGCGAATGAAAAGCCCAAGCTGGATTTGCAGCAGTATTTCAATGGCACGCTGGATGCGTGGGGCATGTTCCAGGACAGATCCGGCAAGGTCGTCAAGCGCTTTACCGTAGTGATGCGTTGTACCTGGGTCGGCGATACAGGCACGCTGGATGAAGACTTTAGCTACTCGGACGGCAGCAAGCAAAAACGCGTGTGGACGCTGCGCAAGGTGGCGCCCGACCGTTACATAGGAACCGCACCGGATGTCGTCGGCGAAGCCATCGGCATTACCGCAGGCAATGTCCTGCATTGGCAATATGTGCTGGCGCTGCCTGTCGACGGCAAGGTATATGACGTGCAGTTCAACGACTGGATGTATCTGATGGATGATCGCGTGATGCTGAACCGTGCAGCGATGAGCAAGTTCGGCTTCCATCTGGGCGATGTGACGCTGTCCTTTAGCAAGCGCCCTTGATGTGCCGACTCCTGTTGCAAACCGAAAGACTTAGATGAATCCACAGATTTCAAACTGGCATGACAAACGCGTATGGCTCATCGGCGCCTCGACCGGCATAGGCGCGGCAACCGCCCAGAATCTCTTGGCACAAGGTGCGCGCGTGGCACTTTCCGCGCGCCGCCCTGAATTACTGGCAATGGTTGCAGACGGTCATCCAAATGCACTGATCGCCGTGCTCGACATCGTCGATCATGCGAGTGTATCTGCGGCCCATACCTCAATCATGCAGCAGTGGCAAGGCATCGATCTGGTACTGATCATCGCCGGTGGCTACCATGAAATGCGCGCCGATTCCTTTGACCTGGCGGCAGCCTATCGTTTGATAGACCTGAACATACGTGGCGCCTACAACTGTCTCGACCTAGTGCTGCCGACATTGCTGGCACAAGGCAACGGCGGCATAGGAATCGTTGCATCGGTCGCCGGTTACAGTGGCTTGCCGAAAGCGTTGATCTATGGCCCGACCAAGGCGGCATTGATCAACCTGTGCGAATCACTGTATATCGATTTGCATCCGCGCGGCATAGGCGTCTACCTGATCAATCCGGGCTTTGTCGAAACGCCTCTGACCGCAGGCAACGACTTCCCCATGCCGGCCATGATATCGGCCAATGAAGCAGCACAGGAATTGCTGCACGGACTTGAAAGTGGCCAGTTCCATATACACTTTCCACGTCGCTTTACCAACCTCTTGCGCATCCTGCGTCTGCTGCCTTACCGGCTTTATTTCTGGTTGATACACAAGGGAACGGGATTATGAATGAAGTGATGAATATCAAAGTTGACCATACAGACAGCCTGTGCCGTGTCGTACAATTTTTCGAAACACTAAGCATTGAAGCGGCACAGCATCAGCTGGAGCAAATCTATGCAGTTGATGCATCCTTCAAGGATCCCTTCAGCGAAGTATGCGGACTGCCAGCAATCAGCCCCATCTTCATACACATGTTCAGCCAGGTAGAAAACCCTCGTTTTGTTGTAACGAATACGGTTCTGCAAGGTGACGATGCGTTCATGACATGGAATTTTCTATTCCATATGCGACGTTATTCCAGCGATGAGCAATGCATACGCGGAGCTACACATTTGCGTTTCGATGCCGATGGTCGCGTGAATACCCACCGCGATTACTGGGATGCCGCAGAAGAACTGTATGAAAAATTGCCGCTGGTTGGCGGGTTGATGCGTGTACTCAAACGGATAGCGAAAAAATAGCTCCGTATCTTTCTGCCGCTAAGTGAGACAAGTAGTTGCTATCTCATTTCTTGGGGGATGAGGCCTGCCAGATTCCGGTCGATTGTTTTTGCCCGGCTTACGTCCTGCTGGAAAACGTACTACCATGCTGATTCCCCGTCTACCGAAAGAAGGTGCACATGGCTCAGCTTCTGGACACCGCTCATCTTTGGATGCCGTTTACCGCCAACCGCCAGTTCAAGGCCAAGCCGCGCCTGCTGGCGTCCGCATCCGGCATGTATTACACCACCGACGATGGGCGCAAGATTCTGGATGGCACCGCCGGCTTGTGGTGCGTCAATGCGGGGCACGGCCATCCTAAAATCGTGGAAGCCGTGCAGCAGCAGGCTGCACAGATGGATTTTGCGCCGCTATTCCAGATAGGACATCCCAAAGCATTTGAAGCAGCAACGGCCTTGACCGGGATTGCGCCGGACGGCATGAATCGAGTGTTCTTCTGCAACGACGGCTCGGAAGGTGTCGACACTGCATTGAAGATCGCCCTCGCCTACCATCGCATGCGCGGCGATGCCGGGCGCACGCGCCTGATCGGGCGCGAGCGGGCCTATCACGGCGTCGGCTTCGGCGGCACTGCAGTCGGCGGCATCGCCGGCAATCGCAAACAATTCGGCCCCGGCCTGACTGCCGTAGATCATTTGCGGCATCCGCTCAACATCGAAAAAAATGCCTACTCGCGCGGCCTCCCTTTGCACGGTGCGGAGATGGCCGACGAGCTGGAACAGCGTCTGCTGGCCTTGCACGATCCATCCACCGTCGCCGCCGTCATCGTCGAACCCCTGCAAGGGTCGACAGGCGTGATCCTGCCGCCGAAAAGCTATCTGGAAAAAATTCGTGCGATCTGCGACAGGTACGGCATCCTGCTGATTTTCGATGAAGTCATTACCGGCTTCGGCCGCCTGGGTACGCCATTTGCGGCCGATTTTTTCAACGTCAAACCGGACATGATCGTCTGTGCGAAAGGTCTGACTAACGCCGCCGTACCGATGGGCGCCGTCATCGTACGGCAACAGATACACGATGTATTCATGGACGCTGCGCCTGCCGATACGATTGAATTCTTCCACGGTTATACCTACTCTGGCCATCCACTGGCAGCCGCTGCGGCAATTGCCACACTGGCGGTGCACAAGGAAGAGCAGCTGTTCCAGCGCGCCGCCGATATGGCTCCCTATTTTGAAGATGCTGCACACAGCCTGAAAGGCCTGCCCTTCGTCAAGGATGTACGCAACCTCGGCCTCGTAGCGGGAATAGAACTGGAAGGCATCAGCGGCAAACCAGGCGCACGCGCCTACGATCTGTTCAACAAGGCGTTCTGGGACAAAGGCCTGCTGACACGCACTACCGCCGACATCGTTGCACTGTCGCCGCCGCTGATCATCAGCAAATTGCAGATCGATGAAATGTTCGGCAGTATTGCCGATATCCTGAAGGCGCTGAAGTAAGTCTGCTCTGCAAAAAATGCTCAAGAAAATAAAAAAAGCCCGCTGATTTAAATATCAGCGGGCTTTTTTGTTGGCACCTCACTCAAGAGGCGCTATTCAAATCAATCATTACGCAGCGTCACGGCCTGCTTTTTTGCGCTCGTGTTCTTTCAAATAACGTTTGCGCAAACGAATGCTTTTCGGTGTGACTTCAACCAGTTCGTCGTCGTCGATAAACTCAACTGCATATTCCAGCGACATTTCGATAGGCGGTACCAGGCGCACCGCTTCATCGGTGCCCGACGAACGCACGTTGGTCAATTGCTTGCCCTTGATCGGGTTCACAACCAGATCGTTGTCACGCGAGTGGATGCCGATGATCATACCTTCATACACTGGATCGTTGTGGCTGACGAACATGCGGCCGCGATCCTGCAGTTTCCAGATTGCGTAGGCAACGGCAGCACCGTCGTCCTGCGAAATCAGCACGCCATTGCGACGGCCGCCGAGCTCACCTTTGGATACGTCAACCGGAGCGTAGTCGTCGAACACGTGGCTCATCAAGCCGGTACCACGTGTCAATGTCATGAACTCGCCCTGAAAGCCGATCAGGCCACGCGCAGGAATATGATATTCCAGACGCACACGACCTTTGCCGTCCGGTTCCATGTTTTGCAGATCGCCGCGACGACGACCGAGCTCTTCCATCACGCCGCCCTGGTTGACTTCTTCGACGTCAATAGTCAGGTTTTCAAACGGCTCGTGGCGTACACCATCGACCATTTTGAACACGACGCGTGGACGCGACACAGCCAGCTCGAAGCCTTCGCGACGCATGTTTTCAATCAGGATGGTCAGATGCAATTCGCCGCGACCCGACACTTCGTAGGTCGAATCGTCGTTTTCCGATTGTACGACGCGCAGCGCCATGTTGGCTTTCAATTCGCGTTCCAGACGATCGCGAATTTGGCGTGTGGTCACGAACTTGCCTTCACGGCCAGCCAGCGGCGAGTTGTTGACCATGAAATTCATGGTCAACGTCGGTTCATCAACCTTCAACATCGGCAAACCGTTCGGGTGATCCGGTGCGCAGATCGTGGTGCCGATACCGATTTCTTCAATACCGTTGATCAGTACGATGTCACCAGCCAGCGCTTCATCTACCAGTACGCGATCCAGGCCTTTGAATGTCAGCACTTGATTGATACGTGCCTTGGTTGGCTTGTCATCCGGACCGTTCATCCAGACCACATCCTGCAAGGCCTTGACGCGACCGGCCAGAATACGACCGACACCGATCTTGCCGACGTAGGAAGAGTATTCCAGCGAAGTGATTTGCAATTGCAGCGGTGCATCAGGATCGTCCTGACGTGCCGGAACGTGTTCCAGAATCGCGTCGAACAATGGTTCCATACTGCCGCCACGGACGTCTTGGGTCAGGCCAGCATAGCCGTTCAGGCCGGAAGCGTAGATGATAGGGAAATCGAGTTGCTCTTCGGTTGCGCCCAGCTTGTCGAACAATTCAAAGGTTGCATTGATTGCCCATTCAGCGCGTGCGCCAGGACGATCGATCTTGTTCAACACAACGATAGGTTTCAAACCGAGTGCCAAAGCCTTGCGCGTCACGAAACGCGTTTGCGGCATCGGACCTTCTTGCGCATCAACCAGCAACAGCACGCTGTCAACCATCGACAACACGCGCTCCACTTCGCCACCGAAGTCGGCGTGGCCTGGGGTATCAACGATGTTGATGTGTGTACCTTTGTACTCAACCGCGCAGTTTTTCGACAGAATCGTGATGCCACGTTCCTTCTCGATATCGCCGGAGTCCATCACGCGTGCATCAATTTGCTGATTGTCACGGAAAGTGCCTGATTGACGCAATAATTGGTCAACAAGCGTGGTTTTGCCGTGATCAACGTGAGCGATGATGGCAATGTTACGAATAGCGCGTTTTGAATTTGACATGGTGTGTTTAGCGGTTGGGGGTGGTGCAGAATTTGGATAGCCGCATATTATAGCACAGCCGACCATGTCAAGGCCCGACAAACCTTTCCCTGTCAAGGACTTGTGCGTATTTTGGGAACAAGGGAAGACAACAGATGAAGCTGAGACAGACGGGAGCGCCCTAGCCAAGACGATATTTACAAAAAGAAACCGTTTTATCCGGCAACTGTCGCCACAGTAGAAATCAGGCGCTCAGGTGCCAGGATGCTGTATTCCTGCATCAATCCCGTTCCCAGCAATTGCCCATCACTTTCACGATAAATACGCATTCTGCCCTCACCTTCAGGCAGCACAATATTCTCTTTTCCCAAAGCCAATCTTTGGCCATGCAAGAAGCGCTTGGCCAGCTCTTCCGACAAATGCAGCGCAGGAAACGATGTCAACAATGCATCAACCGGTGCCAGCGCAGCGATGCGTGCATCAGCATCTTTGGCGGTGAGCTCTTCGATGGTGATCGCCTGGGCTATCAGCAAATCGCCAACTTGAATACGCCGCAGGGCATTCAAATGTGCGCTGCATCCCAATGCCGCGCCAATGTCTTCGCCCAGCACGCGTATATACGTACCCTTGCTGCAACGCACGCGTAAAGTCAGATATGGCGCCTGGAAATCCACGAACTCCAGCAAATGGATGGTGACGGGACGCGCTTCGCGCTCCAGCGTGATCCCGGCACGCGCATATTCATACAAAGGTTTGCCGTCGCGCTTGAGTGCGGAATACATGGGCGGCACTTGTTCGATATCGCCGCGAAACTGCGCCAGCACCGCATCGATTTGCTGCCGACTGATGTCAACGGCATGCGTGGCAATTACTTCACCCTCGGTATCGCCTGTGTTGGTGGTCACGCCCAGATGCACGACCGTTTCATAGGTCTTGTCTGCATCGAGCAAATCCTGTGCGAACTTGGTCGCTTCGCCAAAACACAGCGGCAACAAGCCGGTTGCAAATGGATCAAGCGTACCGGTATGCCCGGCCTTGAGCGCATTCAACAACCATTTGGCTTTGATCAAGGCATCATTGCTCGATACACCGACTTGCTTGTCGAGTAGCAAAACGCCATGAACCGGCACGCGTTTTTTTTTATTTTGAGTTGTCGCCATGAGGGAAGCAGGGAAATGCGATTGGGTCTATCAGGCAAAAAAGTCTGCCTGGTTCGACGTATGGGAAAATGAAACCGAAGCAACTGGCGCCAGACCGGCCAGCACTAATACGGACAAATTACTCGTCCGCATCCTTGGCGCGCGTTGCGTTCGCTTCATCGATCAGCTTGGACATTTCAATGCCGCGTGCAGTCGACGTATCGTGCACAAAATGCAGTTCCGGCAAGGTATGAATCGACAAACGACGGCCCAACTGGCCGCGAATATAACCGGAAGCGGCACTCAAGCCCGATACCGTGTTCTTGATCTCGTCTTTATTGTCGCTGAGCATCGTGAAGAATACTTTGGCGTGCGCATAGTCAGGTGTGACCTGCACTTCGGTAATCGTGATCATCCCGACGCGTGGATCTTTCAATTCGAACGCGACGATTTCAGACAGATCACGCTGGATCTGATCTGCAACGCGCAAGCCGCGCCCGGGGATGGATTTACTATGTTTGGCCATAAATTTCTTCGATACAACAGGGAAGCAAAAATAACTTCGCATCGACAAGCGGGAAGCCAGCCGATGCGATCATGATAGAGCAAGGGCGGCCGATGAGCCACCCCGTATAAGGCGATTAAAGCGTACGCGCGATTTCCTGAACTTCAAAGACTTCGAGCTGATCGCCTTCTTTGATGTCGTTGAAGTTTTTCAAGGTCAAGCCGCATTCGAAGCCGAATTTGACTTCTTTTGCATCATCCTTGAAGCGTTTCAGCGAATCGAGTTCTCCCGTCCAGACTACGACGTTATCACGCAGCAAGCGTACCGATGCACCGCGTTTGACCACGCCTTCGAGCACGTAGCAACCGGCAATCGCACCGACTTTGCTGACCAGAATAACCTGGCGAATCTCGACCAGACCCAAGGCCTGTTCGCGCTTCTCTGGCGACAACATGCCGGACATCGCTGCCTTGATCTCGTCTACCGCATCGTAAATGATGTTGTAGTAGCGAATATCAACGCCGTTGGCTTCTGCCAGTTTGCGAGCTGACGCATCAGCGCGCGTGTTGAAGCCGATGATGACCGCTTTCGAGGCGACCGCCAGGTTGACGTCGGACTCGGAAATGCCGCCCACCGCTGCATGCACAACCTGCACACGCACTTCGCTGGTAGACAGTTTCTGCAAGGAGCCAACCAGCGCTTCCTGCGAACCCTGTACGTCGGTCTTGATGATCATAGGCAGGTTTTTGACTTCGCCCTCGCCCATGTTCTCGAACATGTTTTCCAGTTTCGCTGCTTGCTGTTTCGCCAGTTTCACGTCGCGGAATTTACCTTGACGGAACAAGCCGATCTCACGCGCTTTGCGTTCGTCAGCCATGACCATGACTTCTTCACCGGCATTCGGCACCTCGGTCAGACCCTGGATCTCGACTGGAATCGATGGACCGGCTTCGTTAATGCTCTTGCCGTTTTCGTCCAGCATTGCACGAACACGACCGTAAGCCGAACCTGCCAGCACGACATCGCCGCGACGCAAGGTACCGGATTGAACCAGAATCGTGGCAACCGGGCCGCGACCTTTATCGAGTTTGGCTTCAACCACCAGACCGCGCGCAGGTGAAACGACCGGCGCTTTCAATTCCAGCACTTCAGCTTGCAACAATACTTGTTCGAGCAAGGCGTCGATGCCTTCGCCGGTTTTGGCGGAGACAGGAACGAATGGCGAATCGCCACCGTATTCTTCCGGCACGACTTGTTCCGCAATCAGTTCCTGCTTGACGCGATCCAGGTTTGCGCTCGGCTTGTCGACCTTGTTGATCGCCACCACCAGAGGCACGCCGGCAGCTTTCGCATGCGCAATCGCTTCCTTGGTTTGCGGCATCACGCCATCGTCGGCTGCAACCACCAGAATCACGATATCGGTTGCTTTCGCACCGCGAGCACGCATGGCCGTAAATGCTTCATGGCCTGGTGTATCGAGGAAGGTGATCATGCCGCGTGGTGTTTCAACGTGATAAGCGCCGATATGCTGGGTAATACCGCCCGCTTCACCGGTTGCCACCTTGGCGCGGCGGATGTAATCCAGCAACGAAGTTTTACCGTGATCGACGTGACCCATGACGGTGACAACCGGTGCACGTGGCAACGCTTCCACATCGGCATGTTCTTCACCGATTTCCAGCAACGCTTCCGGATCATCCAGTTTCGCTGCATGGGCGACATGCCCCATTTCTTCGACCAGAATCATTGCTGTTTCTTGATCGAGCACCTGGTTAATCGTGCACATCTGACCAAGCTTCATCAATTGCTTGATGACTTCAGATGCCTTCACCGACATTTTGTGCGCGAGTTCGGCGACGGTAATCGTCTCCGGTACCTGCACGTCTTTTACAACGGCTTCAGTCGGCGCCTGGAAATTGCTTTCGCGGTCATCGTGATGCGATTGACGACGGCCTTTGGTACCTGCACGCCAGCCATCACGACCACCGCCGGTATTGCCACGGGTCTTGATGCCGGCACTGCGTTTTTTCGCATCATCCTGCCAGGTCGACGAGACATTGGCCGATTTGATCGACTTCTTGTCTGCAGCAACAGCAGGTTTCTTTTCGTCTTTTTTCTCGCCCGGCTTTTTATCAGCAGGTTTGTGCAAGGTGCCTGCGGCAGCAGGCTTTGCGACTGGCGCAACCGGCTCTGGTGCCTTGATGGCGCGACGCGGCGCATTCATCATCGCCTTGATCTGCGCTACTTCATCGGCCACTACTTTGCGGGCCAATTCAGTTGCTGCAGCTTTTTCGTTCGCTTCCTTGGCCGCTTCCTTCGCAGCTGCAGCAGCTTTTTTCTTGCTTTCTTCAGCAGCTACGCGTTTTTTCTCTTCAATTGCAGATTCATCGACTTTGACCTCGGCAGGTTTTTCAGCTTCAGCTTTTTGCGCGTCGACTTCAGCTTTTTTCAAAGCCTTGGCTTGCGTTTCTTTTTCTGCTTCCAGTTTGGCCAGACGTTCCTGCTTCTCGCGCAAATCCGCTTCCTGACGCGCCATCAACTCTGCATGGCGGCGCGACTCTTCGGCGCGACGCTCGACTTCTGCCTCATCGATAATTGGCGCAGCAACGACTACCGGCGCTTCTTCAGCCACTGGTTCATCGCGCTTTACAAAGGTGCGCTTCTTGCGAACTTCAACCTGAATCGTGCGCGACTTGCCGGTGGCATCCGCCTGCTTGATCTCGGTGGTTTCCTTGCGCATCAGCGTGATTTTCTTTTTCTCGCCATCAGGCGCGACACCATGTGCACGGCGCAGATGATCAAGGAGCTTGTCCTTGTCAGCCTTGGACAACTCGTCGGACGTGGAACTCTTTTCGACGCCAGCGTCCCGCAGTTGCGTGAGCAGCACATCCGCTGGCATCTTGAGCTCGGTGGCAAATTGGGCTACGTTGTTACTCGCCATTCAGTCCTCTTTTCTATGTAACACGTTAGATGTAAACAACCTTCGTGGATTATTTCGCTTCCGCGAGGCTCCACACCTTGGCTTGCAGCGCCTTGGCGTGATCATCGTATTTGGCATCGATGAGCTTCATCTCTTCGTCTGTCACATCTTTAAATTCATTTTCAATCAAATGACGTGCGCGATCTGCAGGCAAAGCCAGAATTGCGCCAAATTCGTCATAAGCCAGACCAGCAAACGCGTCGAGTGTCTTGACGCCCGCCAGACCCAGCTTTCCTGCAACTATGCGATCCATGCCTTCCAGATTCGCCAGTGCTTCGTCCATGCCTTCCATGCCTTCTTCGGAGGCGATCGCTTCCGTTACGAGAGCATCGCGTGCACGGTTGCGCAATTCGTTGACGGTATCTTCGTCGAACGATTCGATATCCAGCATCTCGCCGATAGGCACGTAGGCGATTTCTTCCAGCGAAGCAAAACCTTCGTCTACCAGAATGTCAGCCACTTCCTGATCGACGTCGAGTTTTTCCATGAACAGGATGCGGGTCGCAGCAGTTTCCAGCTGCGATTTATCGGCTGATTCTTCAGCTGTCATGATGTTGATTTGCCAGCCGGTCAGTTCCGATGCGAGGCGCACGTTCTGGCCGCCGCGACCGATGGCGATCGCCAGGTTTTCTTCATCAACGACAACATCCATCGCATGCTTTTCTTCATCCACAACGATGGAAGAAACGTTGGCCGGAGCCAGTGCACCAATGACGAATTGCGCCGGATCTTCCGACCACAACACGATATCCACACGCTCGCCGCCCAACTCGCCGGTAACAGCCTGCACGCGCGAACCGCGCATGCCGACACAGGTACCGATAGGATCAATGCGCTTGTCGCTGGTGAATACTGCAATCTTGGCGCGTACGCCTGCATCACGCGCTGCCGATTTAATTTCCAGCAAGCCTTGTTCTATCTCGGGTACTTCGAGTTCAAACAGCTTCATGATGAATTCCGGCGCAGTGCGCGAGAGAATTACTTGCGGGCCGCGTGCATTGCGATCGATACGCAAGATATAGGCACGGACGCGATCGCCGATACGCAGGTTTTCTTTTGGAATCGTCTGATCGCGCGGCAAACGCGCTTCAATACGGCCGGATTCGACTATCGCATCGCCGCGCTCCATCCGTTTGATGGTACCGGTCACCAGCGAATCGCCGCGTTCCAGAAAGTCAGCCAGAATCTGTTCACGTTCTGCATCGCGAATACGTTGCAAAACAACTTGTTTAGTATCTTGTGCAAAGCGACGACCGAACTCAACCGATTCAATCGGCTCTTCGATATGGTCATCTACTTCGATATCGCCAATTTGTTCCTTGGCTTCAAAGTGCAGAATTTCCTGATCCGGCAATTGCAGACCTGCATCGTCAGGCACAACGTGCCAGCGACGGAAAGATTCAAATTCACCGGTGTCGCGGTCAATCGAGACGCGAATATCGACATCGCCTTCGTAGCGTTTCTTGGTCGCCTGCGCAAGCGCGTGCTCCAGCGCTCCGAATACGATGTCTGGATCAACGTTTTTTTCGCGCGCCAGCGCATCAACCAACTGCAAAATTTCGCGACTCATGCTTTGCGACTCCTAAAATTCACTTGCGGCACCAAATGTGCCTTGTCTACATCAGCGAGCGTAAATTCAAGCTTCGCCGGCCCCTCGTTTCCCTCGAATTCCAACGCCAGTGTCTCGCCTACCGGTTCCTGCAAAATGCCCTGGAACGATTTGCGATTGGCCGCATTCGGCATCGGCATACGCAATTTCACCAGCGCCTCGGCACCAGCAAAACGCACATAATCCGATAGCTTCTTCAGCGGCCTGTCCAAGCCCGGCGACGACACTTCCAGCCGCTCGTAATTGGCATTTTCAACCGTCAATACGTGCAACAACTGGTGCGTGACTTTTTCGCAGTCCTCTACGGTGATTGAACCTTTATCCGCGTCTTCCGGCGTAAAGTCTATATATACACGCACCAAGCCCCGGGCCGCCTGTTCAAAATTGACCAGTTCATAACCCATACCCACTACGGTTTTTTCAATCAGCGCCGACAACTGCAAAGGAATTCTCCGAATAACGTCAATTGCGGCCATCCTGCAGCCGAAATCGAATACAACAACGCAAACTGTTTAACAAAAAAAAAATGGGCATCTGCCCATCTTTTTTATCATTCTGACCACCAAATTCAATGCCAAAAACATAAGTTTTTGACTGGCGACCTTTGTTAACTGCCGAATTATAGTTGATTACCTTATGCACCGCAATGCAGGAATCCTTGCGACACGCAATTCAGGCAGTTAACAATCGACTCATCCGGCCCAACAAAGTCTGTCGACTGGCCGTGCGAACGATGTAAAAGATTAAACTTTGGAACGGCGGCGCGGTCCACCCTGACCGCCTTGCGGACCATTGCCACGCGATGGCCCGTTGCCGTTCGGGCCACGATTCGGGCCATTGCTGCGACGCGGCTGCCCCATACCTGGAAAGCCGAGTGAAGTTTGCAAAGGATCAGGCTGGCGACTACGCGGCTGCCCTTGACCTTGGCGACCTCCTGCTGGCTTTCCATTCTGTCCTTGCGGACGGCCTTGTCCGCCGAGATTGCCCCACTGGCTTGGACTGCGCGGCAGTCCCATACCATTATCCACACGCGGCGCACGATTACCATTTTGTCGATCGGCAGGACTATTGCGTCCTTTAGGTGCGCCATCGACAGATTTTTTCTCCAGCCCGCTCATTGCCAGCAAGTCACGCACAGCGTGCTCTTCCATTTCTTCCCAGCGTCCACGCTTGAGATTTTTTGGCAAGGTCAGCGTACCGTATCGCGTACGAATCAGGCGCGAGACGGTCAAGCCTATCGCTTCGAACATGCGGCGCACTTCGCGATTGCGGCCTTCACCGATAGTCACGCGATACCATTTGTTGACGCCTTCGCCACCGCCATCGGCAATTTTGGAGAATTGCGCCAAACCGTCTTCCAGTTCCACGCCTGCCAGCAATTTCTGCCGCATGCCTTCTTCCAGTTCACCCAAGGTACGCACTGCGTATTCGCGGTCAATACCATAGCGTGGGTGCATCAAGCGATTGGCCAGATCACCGGACGTAGTAAACAACAACAAACCTTCGGTATTGAAATCGAGGCGACCAACGGCCAGCCATTTGGCCGCCTTCATCGTCGGCAAACGCTCGAATACCGATGGACGGCCTTCGGGATCGTTGGTACTGACAATTTCACCTGCCGGCTTGTGATACACCAACACGCGCGGCGGCTTGTTGCTTACTTTGCGCTGAATCAGTTTGCCGTTGATACGCACCTGATCAGCCGGCAGAATGCGCTGACCGATATGCGCCGGTTCTCCATTGACCGAAACCCGGCCGGCAATAATCAGCTCTTCCATATCGCGACGCGAACCGAGCCCGGCTTCCGCCAAGACCTTGTGCAATTTTGGCGCATCATCGTCAGCCGTCAAATCGCGACGCACGCTTTTTTGTTCAGGGCGACGCTTACCACCAGCCTTGTCATCGTCACCAGCCAGCGTATCAAATGCTTCCGAGGTAACGAAGGAAAATACGTCATCCGCATCGCCGCCTCTGGAATGCGGCTTGTTGCCGCGATTCGGGCCTGCGCCACTTGATTTCCCACTCGATTTTTGCGGTCCTTTTGCACCAGGCTGACGCTCATCGCGACGCGGGTTGCGCTCTCTGCGCACTTCCCCCGAAACAGGTGCAGGCGCAGCGTGCGCTTCCACTCCTTCTACTGCTGCATTTTGTTCTTCCGGAGCATCATGATTAGCGGGTCCGCTGCGTGGTGCATTACGGGCACGACGCAAAGTGCGTGGGCCGCGCAAACCTCGTTTTACCGGCTTGCCGGCATTATTTTCATCCGGTGCTGCCGCATTTTGTTCAGGCTCTGTACGATCTGCATGCTCTGCTGGCGATGCCTCATTGATCGGTGTATCAGAGGTATTATTTTTCGTTGGACGATTCATTATTCACTTCTTGGTTATCTTGACTTGTGACGTCAACAACCGTCAAGTCGGGCGCCGCATGAGCGGGGATGGTTTCAGATTCAGAAACCGAGGGTGCACTTGTATCCGTTACGGCATCGTCGGCGCTATCTGCAGCGTCAGCGGCGATGGAAAGTTCAGTTATTTCGATATCGGCGGTTTCATTGGCGGCGACAAGGCCTTCAGTCGCCGCAGCATCGGCAAAATCGATTGCGGTTTGATCCAGATGCGCCTGTATTTCCGCTTCCAGTGTTTGCATTTCCAGCAATACATCGCCTTGCATATCGCCTTTCTCTACTTGCTGCAGTGGCGGCAATTGATCGAGAGAGCTGAGGCCGAGATCATCCAGAAAATGCTTGGTCGTGGCAAACAAGGCGGGCCGGCCGGGAACATCACGATGACCGATGGCTTCGATCCAGCCGCGATCTTCCAGCATCTTGATCGTTTGCGAATTAACGGTTACACCGCGAATTTCTTCGATATCGCCGCGCGTGACGGGCTGACGGTAGGTAATGATGGCGAGTGTTTCAAGTGTGGCGCGCGAATACTTGGGCGGTTTTTCCGGATTCAGCCGTTCCAGATAAATTTTCATCTCTGGTCGGCTTTGGAAACGCCAACCAGTCGAAAGACTGACCACTTCGATTCCCTTGTCAGCCCAATCGTCGCGCAATTCATCAAGCATTTGCCTGATTGCATCAGCATCAATCTGGCCGTCTGCATCGCCTTCGACATAAAGCTTCTTCATGTCGTTAATGGACAGTGGCTCGTGAGCGCAGAGTAGCGCCGTTTCGAGGACCTTCTTCGCCTCAGCAATATTCATTTACGATTTTTTTACGACTGTTTAGTTGTAATGTGCAGAAGTTATTCAACGACATGCATCTACTGATGCTGCCCGGTTAGAGAACCAGTTGATATTGCTGTCCGACGCCCGTTTAGAGGAGATGTACTGATGAGCGGGATTATATAAGACTTGTAAGACTTTGGTTGCGGGGGCAGGATTTGAACCTACGACCTTCGGGTTATGAGCCCGACGAGCTGCCAGACTGCTCCACCCCGCGTCTGAAGATATGAAGTATATAGAGTATCTGCGCGCAAAGCAATCTTAATTGCAGATACTTTACTCGGTGATACACTTCTTCACTTGAAACAAGCTCGGCAACACTCCTACACATACGTATTTACACGATTTTATTTCCATGAATTTTTGCTCCGAGTGCGCTCATCCCGTTTCACTATCCATTCCTGCTGGTGACAATCGGCCGCGTTATGTATGCAGTCATTGCGGCGCCATTCATTACCAGAATCCGAAGATGGTGCTGGGGTCGATTCCCGTATGGGATGAGGACGGCGATATGCGCATCCTGTTATGCAAACGCGCCATAGAACCGCGGCGCGGCTACTGGACGCTGCCGGCCGGCTTCATGGAAAATAATGAAACCACGGCCGAAGCCGCCATCCGTGAAACGGTGGAGGAAGCCGGTGCAAACATTCAGCTGCATGAACTGTTTTCACTATTGAATGTGCCGCACGTGCATCAAGTCCATATGTTTTATCGCGCAACCTTGCTGGATCTGGACTATCAGGCAGGCATAGAAAGCATGGAAGTGAAAATGTTTGCCGCCGATGAGATTCCATGGGACGAGATCGCATTCCAAACCGTCAGCCATACATTGAAATTCTTTCTGGCCGACCACGCAGCACGAAAAAATGGCGACACCTATCGCTTCCATACCTACGACATTCTGAAACCCGCGCCCTACCCTGAAGCGCTGAACATCGATTAGTCGTGTCACGCCCGAGGCCAGGATAGCGCGACAGGGTCGTCGCCGTCGTTCATCTACCCTGCCTGCATCAGCAATACGTCACCAGTAAGTTTCTCGCTCCGGCGTCGCACTGACATTGTGTATCGACAAATCTGCGCCATTGAATTCCTGCTCTGCATCCAGCCGCAAACCCATCGTCAGTTTCAGTCCGCCATAGATCAGCGTGCCGCCTGTCAAGGCAATCGCGATTCCCAGCACCGTGCCAAACAATTGCGACATGAACGATACGCCGCCCAAACCGCCAAATGCTTTCAGGCCAAAAATCCCGGCAGCCAAACCGCCCCATGCGCCGCACAAGCCATGCAAAGGCCAGACGCCCAGCACATCATCGATTTTCCATTTGTTTTGCGTCAGGCTGAACATGCCGACAAAGACGAAGCCGGCAATCGCTCCTGTAATAAGCGCACCCAGCGGATGCATGATGTTGGAACCCGCGCATATGGCAACCAATCCCGCAAGCGGGCCGTTATGCACATAACCTGGATCATTTTTCCCCGCCAGGAACGCGGCCAGCGTACCGCCCACCATCGCCATCAATGAGTTGACTGCAACCAGGCCATTCATCTGCTCCATCGTTTGCGCACTCATCACATTGAAGCCGAACCAGCCTATCGTGAGTATCCATGCGCCCAATGCCAGAAAGGGAATGCTGGAAGGCGGATGCGCTGCAATCCCGCCTTCTTTCGTATAACGCCCACGCCGCGCGCCCAGCAACAACACCGCCGGCAAGGCAATCCAGCCACCCACTGCGTGCACGACAATCGAACCGGCAAAATCATGGAAATTTGCGCCAAACGTCGCTTGCAACCATGCCTGCACACCGAAATGCTGATTCCATGCGATGCCTTCAAATAGCGGATAAACCAGGCCCACGATCAGCGCCGTCGCCAGCAGTTGCGGATGAAAGCGCGCACGCTCTGCAATACCGCCGGAAATAATGGCAGGAATGGCCGCTGCAAAGGTCAGCAGAAAGAAGAACTTGACCAGCTCGAAGCCATTGCGCTGCGTCAGCACTTCGGCGTTGCCGAAAAAACTGACGCCATAGGCAACGCTGTACCCAACGAAAAAATAGGCAATCGTCGATACCGCAAAATCGACTAATATTTTGACTAGGGCATTGACTTGATTTTTCTTGCGTACCGTCCCAAGCTCAAGGAAAGCAAAACCTGCGTGCATGGCTAAAACCATAATCGCACCGAGCATGATGAATAATGCGTCAGTGCCATGTTTAAGTGCATCCATGCAAAACCTCCCGATTAATGTGCAGACAAATAAAGTAAGTGCACCACAAGAGCAAAAATCATTCCATTTTGGTGATTTTTCTCAAGTGCATGATTTTAAAAGGTAATTTTTTGCAACCAGGAAAGCTCAGGCATTGCGCACCAAGAGTGCTCACAATAACGAACCAAAACAGGGATATGTCATGATCCCGTGGCTGGAAGCGGACGAACCCTTCCCCAATGTGTCCAGCGCGCTCACCGAGGCCGATGGCGCAGCCGGTTTGCTGGCTGCCGGCGCGGATCTTTCTGCCGAACGCTTGCTGCTCGCTTATCAAAACGGGATATTCCCGTGGTTCTCCGAAGGTCAGCCGATTTTGTGGTGGAGCACCGATCCGCGCATGGTGCTTTTCATTCAGGATTTCAAAATCTCCGCCAGCCTGAAAAAAACGCTGAAGAAAATTGATCACAGCATGATGACCAACGGCCGTTGGCAAATTCGTTTCGATCACGCGTTTGAAGACGTCATGCGGGCCTGCGCGGGGCCTCGCAACGGCGAGGCTGGCACCTGGATATCGGACGACATCATCGCCGGCTATACCCGCCTGCATCGCCTGGGTTATGCGCACTCATCCGAGCTGTGGCTCGATGGCGAGCTGGTTGGCGGCGCATACGGCGTCAGTATCGGCAACATGTTTTATGGTGAATCCATGTTCACACGCGTCACCAACGCCTCAAAAATAGCTCTGGCCTATCTCATACGCTTCCTCGGAAGTCATGGAGTTTCGATGATAGACTGCCAGCAGCAGACAGCCCATCTGGCATCGCTTGGCGCAATGCCGATTTCGCGTGCTGAATTTATTTCCCTTTTGCGACAAGCTATCGCGGCACCACAAATCATGGACTGGAAACCAATTTCCATGTTTGAGGTCAATTAGAAATCATGCTTACATGACAGCGTCTGTCTGATATAAATATAGTCGTCGAATCCGTCCAAGCCTGCCATCATGACGCACCCTAAAGAACTTCCATTTTCCACACTGCAGTTCTATGCCACGGCCCCTTATCCATGCAGCTATCTGGATGACCGCCAGGCACGCTCGCAAGTTGCCACTCCTGCACATTTAATCAACGCCGATGTCTACAGCGAACTGGTCAAGAACGGCTTTCGTCGCAGCGGAATTTTCACCTACCGCCCCCACTGCGATGGCTGCGAGGCATGTACGCCGGTGCGTATCGTGGTCGATCAATTCATACCCAATCGCAGCCAGAGGCGGGCGCAAACCCGGCACAGCGACCTGCAAACTTCGGTGACCAAACTGGTTTATCTGGCTGAACATTACGATCTCTATCTGCGTTATCAGGCAGCCCGACATGCCGGCGGCGGCATGGATCAGGATAGCCGTGAGCAGTACGCGCAATTCCTGCTGCAAAGTAAAGTAAATACCCGATTGGTGGAATTCCGCGAGGACGATGGCACGCTGCGCATGGTCAGCATTATCGACGTGCTGGATGATGGCCTGTCGTCGGTCTATACTTTCTACGATCCTGACGAAGCAAACGCCTCCTACGGCACCTACAACGTACTGTGGCAAATCGAGCAAGCCAGAATGCTGCAAATACCATACGTCTATCTCGGTTACTGGATAGAGGAAAGCCCGAAGATGTCGTACAAGAAAAATTTTCAGCCACTGGAAGCGCTGCGGCAAGGCGAATGGCAGGCACTACCCTAGGCCGTCCCCGCATCTCACGTTAAAATGCGCCATGCAAAACCGACCGCACATACTGCAGTCGGCCTGGCCGTCCTTGACTCACCAACCTGATCGCTACCGTGTCCGAAAAATTCCTCTACGCCCTTGCCCGCCCCTTTTTATTCGCCATTGATCCGGAAGCAGCGCACAACCTCACCTTGCCCGCCTTGCGTCGTGCTGCATCGCTGGGATGGACTTCTGCAATCGCCAAGCCGGAACGCGATCCGCGCACCGTGATGGGCATTACCTTCCCTAATCCGGTCGGTCTGGCCGCCGGACTGGACAAGGATGGTGCTTATATCGATGGCCTGGCGACGCTGGGTTTCGGCTTTATCGAGGTCGGCACCGTGACGCCGCGCGCCCAACCGGGCAATCCCCTGCCGCGCATGTTTCGCCTGCCGCAAGCAAACGCCATCATCAATCGGATGGGATTCAACAACGGCGGCGTCGATGCCTTCGTCTCCAATGTCCAGGCATCGCGGTTTTATCAAAACAAGGAAGGCATACTCGGGCTCAATATCGGCAAGAATGCAGACACGCCTATCGAGCGCGCAGTGGATGACTATCTGATTTGCCTGGAAAAAGTGTATCCGTATGCCAGCTATGTCACTGTCAACATCTCGTCGCCGAACACTAAAAACCTGCGGCAACTGCAAGGCGCATCAGAACTCGATGCGCTACTGGCACAACTGAAAGAAGCGCAGCAGCGGCTTGCAGATCAGCATCAGCGCTACGTCCCGATTGCCTTGAAAATTGCACCGGATATCGATACGGAACAGATCCAGACCATCGCGCAAGCGCTATTACGGCACAAGATGGATGGCGTCATCGCCACCAACACCACGACCAACCGCGAAGCGGTGAAGAACATGAAGCACGCGGAAGAAGCCGGCGGCCTGTCGGGCGCCCCGGTCTTTGCCTCATCCAACGCCGTGATTCGCGCACTGAAGGCAGAACTGGGCGACGCCCTGCCTATCATCGGCGTGGGTGGAATTTTGTCCGGCGCAGACGCACAGGCCAAGATAGACGCCGGCGCGTCGCTGGTACAGCTATACACCGGCCTGATTTATCGCGGCCCGGCCCTGATACGGGAATGTGCAGCCGCACTGCGTACTCCGGCATAAAAGTCGATAGCAGCCTAGCCAACCCGTCGCGGCAGGAATTGTTTGCAGGCCCAATTGAAAAAGCCCGAACCATGATGTGGTTCGGGCTTTTTATTTGGCACCGTTTTCAGTCTTATTCGACTTCTATCGTTTCCTGAGCTGCAGTGGGAGGTGCCGTATCGCCTTCGCTGAAATCCAGTTTGATCTGATCCTTCTCATCCAGATCAACCGTCACCTTGCCGCCCGTCACCAGACGACCGAACAGCAACTCGTCAGCCAGCGCCTTGCGTATCATGTCTTGAATCAGACGTGACATCGGACGCGCGCCCATCAATGGATCAAAGCCTTTCTTGGCGAGGAAAGTGCGAAGATTCTCGGTGAAGATCGCCTCCACTTTTTTCTCGTGCAATTGCTCTTCCAGCTGCATCAGGAATTTATCGACTACGCGCAGAATGATTTCTTCATCCAGCGCACGGAAGCTGATGATGGCATCCAGGCGATTGCGGAACTCAGGCGTAAACATGCGCTTGATATCCGCCATCTCGTCGCCGGCTTCCTTCTTGTCGGTAAAACCGATCGAACGTTTTTGCAAGCTCTCGGCACCGGCATTCGTCGTCATAATGATGATCACATTACGGAAATCCGCCTTGCGACCATTGTTATCCGTCAAGGTGCCGTGATCCATCACCTGCAACAGGATATTGAAAATATCCGGATGCGCTTTTTCAATCTCATCCAGCAGCAGAACCGCATGCGGCTTCTTCGTGATCGCTTCGGTCAGCAAACCGCCCTGGTCAAATCCGACATAGCCCGGAGGCGCACCGATCAAACGACTAACCGCATGGCGCTCCATGTATTCCGACATATCGAAACGTATCAGTTCGATGCCCATGATGAAGGCCAGCTGCTTGGCTGCCTCGGTTTTACCGACCCCGGTAGGACCGGAGAACAGGAAGGAGCCAATCGGCTTGTCGGTTTTACCCAAACCGGCACGCGCAACCTTGATCGCCGAACCAAGCGCTTCCAGCGCCGGATCCTGACCGAACACGACGTTTTTCAAATCGCGTTCGATCGTCTGCAATTTGGATCGATCGTCCTGATTAACCGTTTGCGCAGGAATACGGGCGATCTTCGAAATGATGTCTTCGATCTCGGCCTTGCCTATTGTTTTCTTCTGTTTCGATTTCGGCAGGATGCGTTGTGCAGCGCCAGCCTCATCGATCACATCAATCGCCTTGTCGGGCAAATGACGATCATTAATGAAGCGCGCCGCCAACTCGGCTGCAGAGACCAGGGCCGAAGATGAATACTTCACCCCATGATGTTCTTCAAAACGGGATTTCAAGCCACGCAGAATTTGTATGGTTTGCTCCACCGTAGGTTCGTTCACATCGATCTTCTGGAAACGACGCGACAAGGCATGATCTTTCTCGAACACGCCGCGGAATTCGGTAAACGTCGTCGCACCTATGCACTTCAACTGGCCATTCGACAGAGCCGGCTTGAGCAAATTGGATGCATCCAGCGTACCGCCCGATGCCGAACCTGCACCAATGATGGTGTGAATTTCATCGATGAAAAGAATCCCGTTAGGGTTGTCTTTCAGTTGTTTGAGCACCGCTTTCAAGCGCTGCTCAAAGTCGCCGCGATACTTGGTGCCAGCCAGCAGCGCGCCCATATCCAGCGAATAGACGACCGCGTTTTGCAATACCTCCGGTACCTCGCCTTGCGTGATGCGCCATGCAAGACCTTCGGCGATCGCGGTCTTGCCCACGCCTGCCTCACCCACCAGCAATGGATTGTTCTTGCGGCGACGGCACAAGGTTTGAATCACGCGCTCGACTTCGCCTTCGCGTCCGATCAAGGGATCAATCTTGCCTTCGGTGGCGAGCTTGTTCAGATTCTGCGTGAACTGATCAAGTGCGCTTTCTTTTTGCTGACCTTCTGCAGAAGGCGTGTCTTCCGCACCTTCAGAGCTTTTCTGCACATCGATCTGCTGATCCTTGCGCACGCCGTGGGAAATGAAATTCACCACGTCGAGTCGCGTTACACCCTGCTGGTGCAAATAATAAACGGCATGCGAATCCTTCTCGCCGAAAATGGCAACCAGTACATTCGCACCGGTCACTTCTTTCTTGCCGTTAGAAGCAGATTGGACGTGCATGATCGCACGCTGAATCACGCGCTGAAAACCAAGTGTAGGTTGGGTATCGACTTCTGCCGCGCCAGGTACCGTAGGGGTATTGTCGCCTATGAAATTAGTCAGCGTTTTCCGCAGATCATCGATGTTGACCGCACAGGCACGCAATACTTCGGCTGCTGAAGGATTATCCAGCAAGGCCAGGAGCAGGTGCTCGACGGTAATGAATTCATGGCGCGCCTGTCTCGCTTCGACAAACGCCATATGCAAACTGACTTCTAATTCCTGCGCAATCATACTTCCTCCATCACGCACTGCAGGGGGTGCCCCGCTTTTCGGGCGTGGTTCAAAACCAGCTCAACTTTCGTAGACGCAATATCCTTTGGATACACGCCACAAATACCCTTTCCGTCGCGGTGAACCATGAGCATGATTTGCGTTGCTGTCTCACGATCTTTACTAAAGTATTCCTGAAGAATCATCACGACGAATTCCATCGGCGTGTAATCATCGTTCAGCAATAACACCTGATACATAGACGGCGGCTTGAGTTTTTGCTCTTGCCGCATAAGGACCGTACCATCATCATGCTTAATTGCCATAGGTCTATTCTAATACGTTCGACCGTGTGCACAATGCCCAGAAGAACAGGGATACAAATTAAATTTAATCTTACGCGTTTTCTTCTGAAGACGCAGATGACGATCAAACACAGAAATTCAAGAGCATGTGTTTTAAGCTCATCAAATAAACATACAACAGCACCGCCAAAAATCTTGACTTTTATATTTTTTGCGTAAAGAATGAATCTTATTGACATGCTTGACAACATTAGCTGTCAATATGAAGTGAGCAGGTTTTAGGAGGGGCAACGGTAGTCGAGGCTTCTTTCTTTTGCGGCTCGTGTGATTAAGTCTATATAGAAAGACGCTTTTTATGGCAACAGGTACAGTCAAGTGGTTCAACGATTCTAAAGGCTTCGGCTTTATCACTCCGGATGACGGCGGTGAAGATTTGTTTGCACACTTTTCAGCAATCCAGATGAACGGCTTCAAGACTCTCAAAGAAGGTCAAAAAGTCCAGTTCGAAGTCACGCAAGGCCCTAAAGGCAAGCAAGCTTCCAACATTCAAGCTCCTTAATTCAAGGAGCTTCACGAAAAACCCCGCTCAGGCGGGGTTTTTTTATTGCTAAAGAAATAAAACCGGCACAAGCAAACTTGGAGTACTACTGCCGACGGATCAAAGCGGCAACTCTTTGCATTTACACCATATTGGCGATCATTTCATAGCCGAATCCGGACGCCGACACTTTTGAGCCTGCGATCTGCATTCGATTTCTTACTCAGCCGATTTGCAAAGCCAAGGCCTGCTATGCAGATCAACATGCCGGTTTTGATATCGCATCTTGCAAAATCTCTTTAAGATTCCACCTCATCGCCGTTCGCCATTCCCTTCATCTGGCGCACCCGCACTTTCGACCAAACCATCAACCATGTCTCTGATTCTGTTCAACAAGCCCTTCCAGGTGATGTGCCAATTCTCACCGCATCCGACACGCGCATCGCTGGCCGATTATCTGGACATTCCCGACATTTACCCTGCCGGGCGACTGGATGCAGACAGCGAAGGCTTATTACTGCTGACGGATGACGGCAAACTGCAGCACGCGATCAGCCACCCCGATCACAAACAGACAAAAACCTATCTGGCGCAGGTGGAAGGCATTCCGCAAGCCGAAGCACTAGCGCGATTGCGCGCACCGCTGAATCTGGGTGATTTCATTACCCAAGGGTGCGAGGCAAAGCGGGTACAGGAACCCGATTGGCTATGGCCACGCAATCCGCCGATACGTGAGCGCGCCCAAGTGCCAACCAGCTGGCTCGCCATAACACTGGCAGAAGGCAAGAACCGGCAAGTGCGACGCATGACTGGCGCAGTTGGCCTACCTACCTTGCGACTGATACGGATTGCGATCGGCCCGATTTCCCTGCAGTCGCATCCGCTATTGCCCGGTGAATGGCGCGAAGTGTCTGCGGCAGAGTTGGGGCTTTAAGACATTCAGGACCAGACGCACAAACGCCCGCTTCATTTTTTTCCATTACACTCGTGCTGCATCCCGACCACCTACCCAGACATTACTCATGAATAAATCCCTTTCCACTTGCGCTGCTGCTCTCGCTCTGGCTGCCATATTTTCTACCGGCCCGGCATCGGCGCAGCCGGGCCAGAAATTTCCGGTTATTCCCCTCACTGCCGGCATGCATGTAATCAAGGCCGAAGTGGTCGCTACCGAAGCCGAACGCCAGCAAGGTTTGATGTTTCGCGAAAGCATGGCGCAAAATGAAGGAATGATTTTTCTCTTCGGTGCGCCGGCCGGCGTTTGCATGTGGATGAAGAACACCCTGATCCCGCTCTCCGTCGCCTTTATTGATGACAATGGCAAGATCGTGAATATCGAGAATATGAAACCGCACAGTCTGGAGTCACACTGCTCCAAAAAACCGGTGCGTTATGCGCTGGAAATGAACGAAGGCTGGTTCAAGCAAAAGAACATCAAGCCGGGCAGCACGATTGATGGCTTGCCGAAAGGAAGATAAACAGCAAGGAAGCACCGACTCTTGCAGCAGGATGCTCCCAGAACAAGGGCTCGAACAATAAAAACCCCGCATGATTTGCATCATGCGGGGTTTTTATTACTGATCGCTGCAATTGCTACAGCGACAATAAATTTGCTTAAGCCAGCGCTTTCAAAGCAGCTGCGAGGCGGCTTTTATGACGTGCTGCCTTGTTTTTATGGATGATCTTTTTGTCGGCGATACGATCGATCGTCGAAACAGACGCCAGGAAAACCTGAGCTGCTGCAGTTTTGTCGCCAGCTTCGATTGCTTTGCGAACTGCCTTAACTGCGGTACGCAAGGTCGAACGCTGGCTCGAATTATGAGCGTTTTGTTTGACTGCTTGACGAGCGCGTTTGCGTGCTTGTGCGGTATTTGCCATGAATATTATTTCCTAAAACAGGGTCGACGCGCATTCGCAAACACGCATTAGTGAGACAGAATTCTGTGAAGCCTCGGATTATAGCGGCATTTTGTGAATCAGGCAAATAGATGCTGATCTGTCTCCAAGCTTGTTGCAACAAGTGGTGCCAATGCAACTGACCTTATTATAAAGGCAAGATGCCTTCATTGCCGATTTTCCATTTAAAAATGACCATCGGCACTGCGCCCTTGCCTTGAAGAAAACATGCAATCAGCATCGGGCACGAGGCTCCTCCTCGAAATCCGGCTGCCATCGTTGCCTGCCGACCAGCTATAATCCCGCTCCATGAACTTGCACAAAACGCTCGCGGCAGTATCCGGCATGACGATGGTTTCTCGTGTGACAGGATTGATACGCGAGATCCTGTTTGCCCGTGCATTTGGCGCATCCGCCTATACCGATGCGTTCAATATTGCCTTCCGCATTCCCAATCTGCTACGTCGCCTATTTGCCGAAGGAGCTTTTTCACAGGCTTTCGTGCCGATTCTGGCGGAATACAAAAGCCAGAAAGGTGAGGAAGCGACTAAAAGCCTGGTCGATCACGTCGCCACCGTTTTGATATGGACAATGCTGCTGACATGCGTAATCGGCATTGCCGCCTCACCCGTCATCGTCTATCTGATTGCGACCGGACTCACGGCCAACACCACCATATTCGACACCTCGGTCTGGATGACGCGCGTGATGTTCCCTTACATCGGCTTCATGTCATTTGTGGCCCTCAGTGGCGGCATTCTGAATACCTGGCGCGAATTCAAAATTCCCGCTTTCACTCCCGTCCTGCTGAATCTGTCATTCATCCTCGCCACGCTTTTTCTCGCGCCTTACCTGCATACACCTATATATGCGATGGCAATTGGCGTCGTGGTCGGCGGCATTCTGCAAATGGCGATCCAGATTCCCGCGCTGATGAAAATCGGCATGCTGCCGCGAATTTCAAAAAATCCGTTCGCCAGCCTGGGCGATGCCGGCGTGCGCAAGGTCTTGCGCAAAATGGGGCCGGCAGTATTTGCCGTCTCGGCAGCGCAAATCAGTTTGATGATCAACACGAATATTGCCTCGCGTCTGGAAAGCGGCAGCGTGTCCTGGCTCTCGTACGCCGATCGATTGATGGAATTCCCGACTGCCCTGCTAGGCGTGGCGCTGGGGACTATCCTGCTGCCCAGCCTGTCGAAGGCTAATTTCGAGGGCAATACGGCCGAATATTCATCGCTGCTGGATTGGGGCTTGCGCCTGACCTTCCTGCTCGCCCTACCTTGCGCAGTCGGCCTGGCAACGATTTCCGAACCATTGACGGCAACGCTGTTTCATTACGGAAAATTCGATGCGCAATCTGTTGCCATGACGTCCAGAGCGCTGATTGCATACGGCGTCGGCCTGATCGGCCTGATTCTGGTCAAGATTCTCGCGCCTGGATTTTATGCACAACAAAACATCAAAACTCCGGTCAAAATTGCGATCGGTGTGTTGATTGCAACACAATTAATGAATCTGATTTTTGTGCCGTGGATTGCGCATGCAGGACTGGCGCTGTCGATCGGTTTGGGTGCATGCTTGAACGCAGCTTTCCTGTACTGGGGATTGAAACGGCGCGGAATTTATTCGGCCTTGCCCGGTTGGCGCACCTTCTTCATTCGGCTGGTGGGCGCACTGTTCCTGATGGCGGGCGTTGCCTTGTGGACGTCCGGACATTTCGACTGGGTGGCATTGCGTGCATCTCCGTTGCTGCGCGTAGGCGCATTGCTGGCGGTTTTGGCGGCATGCGGCATCAGCTATTTCGGCGCCTTGCTGGCCATGGGATTTCGCTTTCGTGATTTCAAGCGGATAGCACACTGATCGCAGCAAGCTGAACGCGCATCTGCACGTTCGCAGCATCCTCGCTATGATGGAGGCATATGACGATCAAAACTCTCGAATACTTTTCCACGCTGGTGCAGCAGGACGACAGCATCCCTTTGTTTGAAGCTGCGTTGGCGATTGCACAGGATGCCGAACCCGGCCTCGATCTGGCGGCACTGGAAGAAGAAGTCGATACGCTTGCCGCCAAACTCAAGCAGCGTTTGCCGGACGATGCGTCGCATCTGCAAAAGCTGCGCATGCTGAATCATTATTTTTACAATGAGCTCGGCTTCAGCGGCAACGTCAACGACTATTACAATCCCGACAATAGCTACTTGCACCGTGTACTCAGCACGCGACGCGGAATTCCGATTTCGCTCGCGATTTTGTATATGGAACTGGCGCAACAGATCGATCTGGAAGTGCAAGGCATCTCTTTCCCCGGTCACTTCCTGATGAAATTGTCGGTGCAATCGGGGCAGGTTGTACTCGATCCGTTCAACGGCTCCAGCCTGTCGCGCGAAGAGCTGGAAGAGCGCGTCGAACCTTATATCCTGGAGCAGGATTTTCCGGATGATTTCCAGTTCAACGCCTATCTCGACGCGGCTAGCCCACGCGATATTCTGGTACGCATGCTGCGCAATCTGAAACTGCTGTTCATGCAACAGGAGCACTGGCAGCGTTTGCTGGAAGTGCAGGAAAGATTATTGATTTTGCTGCCGCGTGACATTACCGAACGGCGCGATCGTGGTCTGGCGTATGCCAATCTGGAATGTCCGCAAGCTGCGGTGCAGGATATCGAAGCCTATCTGGAGCAACGTCCGTACGCGATGGATGCAACGGAATTGCGCGCCAGATTGCCTGAATTGAAAGATGCAATCGGACGCTTGAACTAGATTGCCGTCCCTGCGCAAGCAGGAACGGCAATTGCACGCATTACGTTTTCGCGCGCGCCTCTATGGTTTCCCACTTCTCCAGCGCTTCCAGCAACAAGCCATCGATTTCCGCAAAACGCTGGTTCAAGCGTTTTGCTTCATCTGCCTGCTTGGTATAGATGCTGGCATCGGCCAGTTTTTCGGTAATAGCTTTTTGTTCTTCTTCCAGTTGCGCAATTAGTACCGGCAAAGCATCCATCTCGCGCTGCTCTTTGTAGCTCAGCTTTTTCTGTTTGGCAGCCGGCGCGGCTTGCGGCGATACGGCTTCCGTTTTTACTGCACTTTTTGGTGCGCCTGCCGGCGTGGTCGCAGGACGCACACGCTCCCAATCGGTATAGCCGCCGATATATTCGCGCCACAGGCCATTACCTTCTGCGACGATCACTTGCGTGACGACGTTGTCGAGGAAGGTACGGTCATGGCTGACAAGGAACACGGTGCCTTCGTAATCTTCCAGCAATTCTTCCAGCAGTTCCAGCGTGTCGATATCCAGATCGTTGGTCGGCTCATCGAGCACCAGTACGTTAGCCGGTTTGGCAAACAGACGCGCCAGCAGCAAACGATTGCGTTCGCCGCCGGACAATGACTTGACCGGCGAACGCGCGCGCTCCGGTGCAAACAGGAAATCGTTCAGATACGTCATCACGTGCTTGCGCTGGCCGTTGATCTCGACCCAGTCGCTACCCGGCGCGATGGTGTCGGCCAGACTCATTTCTTCATTCAACTGCGCGCGCATCTGATCGAAGTATGCAATCTGCAATTTGGTGCCTTGCTTGACGGTACCCGAATCCGGATCTTCCTGGCCCAGGATCATTTTCAGCAGCGTGGTTTTACCCGCACCGTTCAAACCGATCAGACCAACTTTATCGCCACGCAGAATCGTCGCGCTGAAATCCTTGACGATCACCTTGTCGCCATAGACCTTGTTGATATTTTCCAGCTCGGCCACGATCTTGCCGGAACGATCACCGGACGAGACATCGAGCTTGACCTGGCCTTGCTGATCACGCCGTGCGCTGCGCGACAGACGCAATGCTTCCAGACGACGCACGCGGCCTTCGTCACGCGTACGACGCGCCTGCACGCCCTTGCGTATCCAGACCTCTTCCTGCGCAAGGAATTTGTCGAACTTGGCGTTCTCGACCTCTTCGATTTCCAGTTGCTCGGCCTTGCGCACTTGATACGCAGTGAAGTTGCCGGGGAAAGACAGCAAACGACCACGATCCAGTTCGATGATGCGCGTCGCCACGTTATCCAGAAAACTACGATCATGGGTAATGAACAGCACGCTACCCTTGTAGTCGCGCAGCAAACCTTCGAGCCACAGAATCGATGTGAAATCCAGATGGTTGGTCGGCTCATCGAGCAGCAACACGTCAGGCGCACTCACCAGTGCACGTGCCAGCGCAACGCGCTTTTGCATCCCGCCGGACAAGGTGCCCATCAGGGAATCCTTGACCAGATTCAAGCGATCCAATGTCGCCTCAACCTTGTGATTCAAATTCCATGCATCGGCCGCATCCAGCTTGACCTGAATGTCGTGCATGCGCTCCATCAGGGCATCGTCGTCGTCACCGCCAAACTGGCCGGTCAGCGCATCGTATTCCGTCAGCAAAGCCTGCATATCGCCCATGCCGGAAGCGACTGCGTCATACACGGACGTCTCAGGTGAGAAGTGCGGCTCCTGCTCAACGTAGGCGATCTTGATGCCCTGCTGCATGACAAACAGACCGTCATCCAGCTTCGACGTGCCGGCGATAATTTTCAGCAAAGACGATTTACCGGTGCCGTTACGGCCGATCAAGCCCACGCGCTCGGCGGCTTCCAGAGAAAATTCCGCTTTATCGAGCAACGGGACGTGGCCGAACGCGAGCTGCGCGTTCGAAAGGGAGATGACTGCCATAAATGCCTGAGGATGTGAGGTCTGCGTGCGATTGCAGGCGACCAATTAAAAAGAGTAAATCGAGAATGAAGTCCGCATTGTACCGATAGCGGCAGCTATCCTGCCATTCTTTGCACTTTCGTCAGCTATAATCCCGGGCGGAAGTAAGCAACATGCCTCGCTTTCGCGCGTCTCGCCGTAGTTCAATGGATAGAACGAGTGCCTCCTAAGCGCTAGATACAGGTCCGATTCCTGTCGGCGGGACCAAATACCCAAGTCATAGTCCTTTACACAAATGCAGCCCTTGCTTTTGTGTCTTTCCGAAACTTTCATTCAAACTGCCTCGCAACGCCCGCCATTGCGCCTGTCTGAACGAGCCACATCTTGCATTTCCCTCTTCAAGCCCTCGAACGAGAGCATGACAAGAAGTTAATTTGTTTTATAAAAAAGATAATTAACTTTAAAGACAATTGTCACAATAATCACATCAAATATCCACAGTTGCTTGCAATTTCAATGCCAATTATGTTTTAATGTGAAATGATTTCAACTGAAATCATTTCACATGGAATCGAGTAGGCTGCCTGTATCGCCCTACTCGCCGCATCCCGTTGCGTCAGCAATCGGCCGATGTCCACGTTCTCCTCAGCCATGAGCACAACTCAACTGTCTTGCGACTCCGCAACGATGCGTTTGTGAGGAAACACTCGCTACGGTGCACTTCTTTGTCAGAACGTGCCGTCCGGTTTTAAAAAACGAGAATAAAAGGAAAATATATGACGATTCGCATTGGAATCATTGGCGCTGGACCGAGTGGATTGGCGCAGCTGCGCGCCTTCGAGTCCGCCCTATCCCACAGCAAGCACGACGTAGAACTCGTCTGTTTTGAGAAACGCTCGAATTGGGGTGGTTTGTGGAACTACAGTTGGCGTACCGGTCTCGATGAACACGGCGAACCTGTGCACGGCAGCATGTATCGCTATCTGTGGTCCAACGGTCCCAAGGAAGCGCTGGAGTTTGCCGATTATTCCTTCGACCAGCATTTCGGTCGTCCCATTCCATCCTATCCACCGCGTGCCGTATTGTTTGACTACATACAAGGTCGCATGGAACGCAACAATCTGCGTCAGTACATACGCTTCAACACCGTCACGCGCTGGGTCAAGTTTGATGAAAACACCCAGACTTTTGAAGTTGCGGTCGAAGACTTGAGCAAACAGCATACGTACACCGAAACCTTTGACTATCTGGTCGTCGCCACCGGCCATTTCTCGACACCGCATGTGCCTTACTTTAAAGGTTTGGATACCTTCCCCGGTGCCGTCATGCATGCGCATGATTTCCGTGGCGCCGATCAGTTCAAGGGCAAGGATTTATTGCTCGTCGGCGGCAGCTATTCGGCCGAAGACATCGGTGTGCAATGCTACAAGCACGGCGCGCGTTCTGTCACCATCAGCTATCGCTCCGCTCCGCTCGGCTTCAAATGGCCACAAGGCATACGTGAAGTGCCATTGGTAACGCGCTTTGAAGGCAAGACTGCCCACTTCCAGGATGGCACGCATAAAAATGTGGACGCCGTTGTACTGTGCACCGGATATCAGCACAAATACGCATTCCTGCCGGAAGAGTTGCGCCTGAAATCGCACAATCGCTTGTATCCGCGTGGTTTGTACAAAGGCGTCGTGTGGAAGAACAATCCACGCCTGTTCTATCTCGGCATGCAGGACCAGTACTACACTTTCAATATGTTCGACGCACAAGCCTGGTACACGCGCGACATCATGCTTGGTAACGCCACATTACCCGATATGGCTAGCATGAAAGCCGACATTCAGGACTGGGGCCAGCGCGAAGATGCAGTGGACAATCCCTGTGATGCCGTGGATTTTCAAACCGCCTATGTACGTGACTTGATGGATCGCACCGACTACCCCGGCTTTGAAGCCGAACAGGTTGCCGAACTGTTGAAGCAATGGCTGCGCGACAAGCAAGAGAGCATTCTCACCTATCGCGACAAACCGTTCCGCTCTGTTGTTACCGGCACGATGGCGCCGGTACACCATACTGCCTGGCTTGATGAGCTGGATGACAGCCTGGAACGCTTCCTTGATCCGCACATCAATCAGAATGACGAAGTAAACGCCACGCTATAAGGCATGGCACGAACAAAAATGGCGACAAGCAAGTTTGTCGCCATTTTTGCATCTCTCCTGAACAGATTCCTGAGTCCGCTTGCCTGGCACGCTGCACTACGCAGATATCCGGGCGCAACTTTTCCTTTGCAAAAATCATTATTGGAAAACCGAAATTCGGTGCGCTACCGCACTGAACATTCCCGCATTTCTCATTACCCTCATTTTGTCCCTTCAAAAAATACTAACAAATGGAGTCATCATGAAAACCAATACAGGCATTATTGCCATTGCACTTTCTTCTGTCTTTATTCTCGCCGGCTGTGCAGGACCGTATAACAACGACCCTGGAGCCAATCAGTATCCACAATCACAAAACCAGAACCAGATGTCCAATGCGCCTGCCTATAATTCCGCATATGGCGTGGTCGATTCAATTCAGATCGTCCAGCAAAGCACAGGCAACAACGGCATCGGTGCCGGCGCAGTAGTTGGCGGCGTGGTTGGTGGTGTGCTGGGCAATCAAATCGGCAACGGTTCAGGTCGCACTGCAGCAACTGCGGTAGGTGTGGTTGGCGGTGCCTTGGTCGGCAACCAGATTCAAAGAAACAATCAGCAGGTACGGGATGCTTATCAAGTCGGCATCCGTCTCGATAACGGCGCATATCAAACGATGCTGCTCGACAGCGTAGGCGATTTGCGCGTAGGTAATCGCGTACGTATTGAAAACAATCGTCTCTTCCGTTATTGATCCTGCAGGCAGCTGCACACTGGTCGAATCCCGCTCAGCATCTGGTGAGCACCTCGTAAAAAAGCCGCTGCATGCAAATGCAGCGGCTTTTTACAAGCTTTGTCGAAAAACCAGATCTGCATCAAACGCAGCACATCCAGTTCCTCCAGCACCTTCCGAGAGCCCTCATGTTCGCCGCTTCAATTCTTTCCGCATCAGTGCATTCTGAAGAGTTACACCGCCGCGAATCGGAAACCTTCGTTGCACCACATGAAAACCGTGGAGCACAAAGAAGGGTTCAGCAGTCTTACTTACATCCGACGTAAGTTCGTCAATACCAAGCAAGCTGGCTTCTTCATGAATACGGTTCATTAGCAGGCTACCTATTCCCTGACGGGGATGAGAGCCTGACACAAAGAAGTGGTCGATGTAACCGTTCGGCTGAACGTCAGCGTAACCAACTATTTCGCCGTCAGCTTCCACTACAAACGGGCGGATATCTCTAACATGATTCTCCCAGAGCTTCGGATCAAGGTCAGCTGGAGCCCACGCCTCTATTTGATCGCGGGTGTAATCGCGTGATGCGATTACATGAATGGCCGAGAAGAAGACGCGAAACAACGCAGACTCATCGCCAATTTTGAACCGTCGAATTTCCATGTATTCCTCGCAAAGCATCAATCTAAAAAGGGAGTTTGTCACATCTGCCCGGCGAGGGAAATGTTCACTTTGCGCAGTAAGCGGACTTCCAGTTTGCGACGCCCTGCCTGCGATGCCGGACGTTCGCCGTTGGTAGCGACTGTCCAGAAGCGGAGATACCTAGGCGTTCAATCTTCAGTGTTATCAGGCCGGGGCATTTTTTGATTGCGATATAAAACAACGCCAACCATACTATTTTTTGTACGGAGAAAAACGAATCGTATAATCAGGAATTGTTACCATGAAATGTTGCGTAGAAACGCTATTCAATAGGTTGGCCGAATGATCACCGAAGAACAAATACAGGCATTGCAGTCGGAAATGGAGGCGAATGGTGAAAACCAGGCTCAGATGGCTTATCGCATCCTGGAAGAAATGATCGTCACACTCAAGCTCCCGCCAGGCAGCAAGATATCGGAGAAAGCGCTGAACCGCTCTCTGGGATTCGGTCGCACACCGTTGCGGGAAGCATTGCAACGTCTTGCCATTGAAGGGAGTGTAAAAATTCTGCCGCGTTCGGGCGTGATCGTTTCGGAAATCGATCTGGCAGATCAATTGAACATGATCGAGGTAAGACGAGAACTGGAAAAAATCATCGCCGGCCGCGCTGCGCGTCTGGCCATGGAAGATCAGCGACGCGTATTTGCGAAACTGGCAGAAGACTTCGACCGCGCCGCAGAAGAGAACGACAGCACCATTTTCATCGAGACAGACAGGGAATTCAACGCGTTGAGTATCGCGACCGCACAAAATAAATACGTCGCCTATGCAATCGGACCGATCGAAGCGCAAACCCGCCGCTTCTGGTATCTGCACTTCAAACGCTTTGGCGATTTGTCTCGCGTGACCAAACTGCATGCACATATTGCACGCGCCATTGCCGCCAACGACGAGGTCGCCGCACGCGATGCCTCGGATCGTCTGATTGATTACGTGGAAGAATATACAAGGAAGACGCTGCAGTTCATGGGCGGCATGTAAGAGCGCATCCGGCAAAAAAAAACACGCTGCGGTATGACATCACCACAGCGTGCTCAAGAGCGACTTACCCCAACAATTCCTACTTAAAACCCTGCAACCGTACCGTTACTGCGCGGATCGGCTCCGCCAGCGAACACGCCCGATGGATCGCGCACGATCGCACCAGCATGACCAACCAGTTCATCGAATTCGCCCAGCACGTCGACATCATGTCCCAGTGAGCGCAGGCGACGGATAAGACCGTCGGTAAAGCGGCTTTCCACTTTCAGCGATTCCGAACTTTGGCCCCAGGTACGGCCGAGCAACCAGCGAGGCGCAGTAACCGCCTGTTGTACCGCCTGGTTGAAGACCGCGTAACGGGTAAATACCGCTGCCTGCGTTTGCGGCTGGCCGTCGCCACCCATCGTGCCGTACACCATCGTGCGGCCGTCTTTAAAGCGCGCCAATGCAGGATTGAGCGTGTGGAACGGTTTCTTGCCCGGCTCCAATGAATTGATATTGTTTGGATCCAGCGAGAACGAGCAACCGCGGTTTTGCCAGTTGATGCCGGTACGCGACAATACGACGCCACTGCCGAACTCGTGATAGATACTTTGAATGAACGAAACCGCGCGTCCTTCGCCGTCGATCACACCCATCCAGATGGTATCGCCCGGTCCTTTGCCTTTGCCCCACGGCAGTGCCTTGTCGATGCGGATCTTCGCCACATACGGTGCCAGGAACTCTTCCGCCAACAGAGATTGCGGATCCACCTTCATGTAGGCAGGATCGGCCACATATTGATCGCGAATGGCAAAAGCCTGCTTGGTCGCTTCAACGGTTAAATGGATATATTCCGGGCTGTCCTGCTGATATTGCGCCAGATTCAGCTTGTCCAGGATCGCCAGAATAATCAGCGAAACCACGCCCTGCGTTGGCGGCGCCGTATTGTAAATGTCGGCGAGACTATGCTGCAGATGAACCGGTTCGCAGGTACGCGCATGATAGGCATGCAAGTCGCCCAGCGTGATCGGATTGCCGATCTCAGCCAGATCCGCAGCGATATCATTGGCCAATGCACCGCGATAGAAGCTATCCAGACCATCAGCGACCAGAGTCCGCAAGGTCTTACCCATGCGCGGCTGCTTGAAGAGGCTGCCAGCCTGCGGTGGTTTTCCATCCACCAGGAAGGTGTCGCTAAAGCCGGGCTGCATGACCAGTTCATCGAACTTGGCGCTTGTGCTTGCGTATTGCGATGCGGTTACAGGAATACCTGCTTCTGCGTAATAGATCGCGTCTTGCAGCAGATTTGCCAATGGCAGTTTGCCACCCCAGGTCGCGCTGATATTCAAGGCTTCCTGCCAGCCGCCAATCGTGCCAGCCATCGTGTTGCCTGCAATCGGACCGCGCATCGGAATGCTGGTCAATTGACGACTGCTATAGAACTCTCTCGACACACCGGCGCCTACAACGCCACATGCTTCGATTGCCTGCACAGGCTTGCCAGGTTCTGAGATAACCCAGAATCCATCGCCGCCTATACCGTTCATATGAGGGTAAACCACTGCAATAGTCGATGCGGCAGCAACCATCGCTTCAATCGCGTTGCCTCCGTTACGTAAAACGGACAGAGCAGCTTGCGCTGCCAAAGAATGCGGCGCAACGGCCATACCACGAGTAGCGTGGGTTGTATTAAGCATAATTCGACCTTACTAAACAATAAAAACATGAATTGCACAGAGAGATGCAATTCCCAAAACAGAAATTCAGGGGATGCATTATCCATCCCCTGAAAATCCGGTACTACTATCCAGCGTTACTTGAACGCTGGAGCCAAACCGGCTGCCACTGTAAGTTCTTCGCTTTTTGCGAGGAATTTCTTGCGCATCGGCTTGAGCACGAAATAAGCCAGAAGTGCGGTAGCGAAGTCCATGCAGATCACTGTCACAAAGACCGGTGTCCACGAACCGGTCGCGTCATGCATCAACGCTGCCAGCGGACCGCCCAGTACCGAACCTACGCCTTGCGCCATGTACAGGAAACCATAGTTGGTGGTTGCATGCTTGGTGCCGAAGGTATCGGTCAGAATCGACGGGAACAGCGAGAAAATTTCACCCCAGCCGAAGAACACCACGCCTGACAGCAAGACAAACAACACAGGATTATCGGTTGTCATAATCCACAGCGTCATCGCCACACCTTCCAGGCCGAAAGCGATGAGCATGGTATTTTCACGACCGATGCGATCCGATACCCAACCGAAGAATGGACGCGTCAAACCGTTACAGATACGGTCAATCGTCAATGCCAGCGGCAATGCTGCCATACCGAAGACCAATGCATCCGCCACGCCAAAGTCCTTGGCGAAAGCACCCATCTGCGAAATGACCATCAGACCCGAAGTCGACATCATCGTCATCATCACAAACAACAACCAGAACACCGGTTTCTGCAGCATCTCGGTCGGCTTATAGTGATAGGACGATTCGCGCGTGGTGTTTTCCAGTTTCACTTTCTTGACATGCTCGGCGACCTCGTCCGCACGTGGTCGACGCATGCCTTGTGCTGCAGCCAGACCGACTACGCCAATGATCACACCAAACATGACCAGCGTGCTGGCGACGCCGGACGATTTGATGCTCATCGAAATGGCAAACGTGGTCATGATGGCGCCAAAACCGTAACCTGCCGCCACCATACCGACTGCGAAGCCGCGTCTATCCGGGAACCATTGCACCATCAGCCCGATAACGCCAACGTAGATAATGCCGGTACCGACCCCACCCAGCAAACCGTAGGTCAGATACAAACCCCAGATACCGGTAACGCCGGAAGCCAGGATCCAGCTGAGCGCAGTCAAAATAGCACCGCAAGACAGGAGCATGCGCGGACCGAATTTATCGATCAGATAGCCCTGAAATGGCGACAGAAAAGTCTGCGCCACAATCAGAATGGCAAACGTCACCTGAACCTGCGGCAAGGTTGCGCCTAGGGTTTTGGTTAGCTCAGAAGTAAATAATGCCCAGACATACTGCGGACTGGAAATTGCCATCATGGCGACAATCCCGAAGAACAGTTGCCACCACCTTGTTGACCCCGAAGACGAAGTCGTCGTTTTAATTTGATTCATAGGTGTCTCCTAGTGTTTTTTTTAAATATTTATTTATCTGATTCTTAGCCAGCGCTGATTACTGACATGTCAGATTTATGCATAAGTTAGGCGACCTAAAATTCTTTGTCAAGAGATTAAAAAAATCGTACTTGCTTAGAGCCTGTTACCCATTAATTTGAGAGTGCGAACGCGCGACAGGCGTTGGCTGTCTAGGCGCAGCGACGCGACGCCAGCTGGCGTCGCACATCGAATTTTAGAGGGAAGTACTCTGTGAGAATGAGCAGTGACCGGGAGAAATGGGCAAAACAGAAGATCGTGAAATCCGCAAAGTGCGAACGGACTGCCGATATATCGTGATTTTTTAGCAAGGAAAAACTGTCAGATATCAGGCTTCGCCCAGATACGCTTCCCTGACTCTGGGGTCATTGAGCATCTGCTGCGCATCGCCCTGCATCGTGATCAATCCGGATTCCATTACATAAGCGCGATGAGCCGCCTGCAGGGCCAGTCTGGCATTTTGCTCGACCAGCAAAATCGTGATGCCTTGCGCGGCGACGCTGCGTATCACTTCAAAAATCTTTTCCACCATGATGGGTGACAAACCCATGGATGGCTCATCCAGCAGCAATAGTTTCGGATGGCTCATCAAGGCACGTGCCATCGCCAGCATTTGCTGCTCGCCGCCGGACAGCGTACCGGCCATTTGCGCAGCACGCTCTTTCAGGCGCGGGAAGACGGCAAACCATTTTTCCATATCGTCAGCGATGCCCTGCTTGTCGTTGCGCGTGAAAGCACCCATCAGCAGGTTTTCCTGGATGGACATGCGGGTAAATACGCCGCGACCTTCCGGCACCATCGCCAGTTTTTTCTTTACCAACTGGAAGGAACCCAAACCTTTGATAGTCTGGCCGGCATATTCGATATGGCCATCGACGCGACATTCGGGCAAGGTGCCGGTGATGGCTTTCAGGGTCGTGGTTTTACCGGCACCGTTGGCGCCGATCAGCGTAATCAATTCGCCCTGCCTGACTTCGAGATCGATACCCTTGACAGCCTGGATGCCGCCGTAAGCGACCTTTAGTCCGGCAATCTTCAGCACGGTAGCGGCCATCAGTGCGAACCTCCCAGATAGGCTTCTATCACCGCCGGATTTTTTTGTACATCGGCGGGAACGCCCTCTGCAATCGGTTTGCCGTAATCCAGCACCGTGATGCGGTCGCACAAACCCATGACCAGCTTGACGTCGTGTTCGATCAACAAAATGGTTTTACCTTCCGCCTTGATCTTGACCAGCAATTCACGCAGGCCGAGTTTTTCAGTTGCATTCATGCCTGCCGCCGGTTCGTCCAGCGCCAGCAATTGCGGATCGGTCGCCAGCGCACGGGCAATTTCCAGCCGGCGTTGATCGCCATACGACAAGTGTCGCGCCGTGCGTTCGGCAAACTGTGCAATGCCAACGAAGGCGAGCAGTTCCATCGCACGTGTACGAATCGCAGCTTCTTCCTGCCGCGCCGCCTTGTGATGAAACACCGCACCGAACAAGCCCTGGTGCGTGCGCACATGACGACCGACCATGACGTTTTCCAACGCGGTCATCTCGCCAAACAGGCGGATATTCTGGAAGGTACGCGCAATGCCGGCCTTGGCCACCAGATGCGGCGCGGATGGTGAGTACGCTTTGCCGGCCAGCTCGAAGCTGCCGCTGTCGGCTTGATACAGGCCGGTAATCACATTGAAAAAAGTGGTTTTCCCGGCACCGTTGGGGCCGATCAGCCCATAGATCTGGCCTTGCATGATTTTGACGTTCACATCCGTCAACGCCTGCAAGCCACCGAAGCGCTTGCTGACATTGGCGATGTTGAGAATGATCTGCGGGTTGAGGATAGGCGTCATGACATCCCCTTATACGGCCACGACATCGGTCGACTTGCTCGCCGTGTCCGTATCCGCAGTCGGTCGGTCTTCATTCTTGGGCGCCGGCCACAAACCTGCAGGACGTATCAGCATGATCAGCACCATCGCCAGCCCGTACAGCAGTTGACGCAGGATTTCCGCATCGATCAAGACTTCGCCGAATAGCGTTCTTTGCAGCGGCTCAACCACATGCCGCAAAACCTCCGGCAATGCCGCCAGCAGCATGCCGCCCAATACCACGCCGGGAATATGCCCCATGCCGCCCAGCACGACCATCGCCAATACCGCAATCGATTCGGTCAACGAGAAGGATTCCGGCGATACGAAACCCTGGAACGATGCAAACATCGCGCCGGCGACACCGCCGAAAGATGCACCCATGGCAAATGCCAGTAATTTGACGTTGCGCGTATTGATACCCATCGCCTTGGCCGCAATTTCATCTTCGCGTATCGCGACAAAAGCACGCCCCAGACGCGAATTCTGCAAACGCACCGAGATGAAAATAATGGCGATGCACAAGATCAGAAACAGAAAATAGTAGGCATTCACCGACGGCATCGCGTAATTGCCGAGCATGACCGTGGAGGCCGATCCTTCTTCGCCGTTCAGCGATACGCCGAAGATACGGATCGGATCGATCATGTTGATTCCTTGCGGTCCGTTGGTGATATTCACCGGGCCGTTCAGGTTGTTCATGAAGATGCGAATAATTTCACCGAAACCCAGCGTGACTATCGCCAGATAATCGCCACGCAGCTTGAGCGTAGGCGCACCAAGCAGCGCACCGAAAAATCCGGCCACCAGTACCGCGAGCGGCACGATCACCCACAGCGATAAATGAATGCCGTTCTGTGCAATCTCGGGACCGAATACCCACAGCAATGTATTGCCGATGGCCGGATACTGATTGACGAAGGACTCCAGCACCACGGCGAATTGCGGCGACGCCAGCAGCGCAGTCAGATAGGCGCCGATTGCATAAAACGCGATGTAGCCGAGATCGAGCAAACCGGCAAAACCAACCACGATATTCAAGCCGAGCGCCAGCATGATGTAAAGCAGCGCGACGTCCATGATGCGCACCCACGAATTGCCGAAATGTTGCGCAATGAAGGGGAAGATCAGCGCCAGCGCCAGGATCGCGAGCATGCCGGAATAAGCTTTGCGCGGATTGTTTTTGACGTCGAAATAATTGGACATGATGTTCCTTACGCCCGATCCGGCACGCGCTCGCCCATGATGCCGGACGGACGCAAGGTCAGCACGATGATCAGCACAACGAAGGCAAAGATGTCCTGGTAGTGACTGCCGAGGAAACCGCCAGTCAGATCGCCGATATAGCCAGCCCCCAGACTTTCAATCAGGCCCAGCAGGATGCCGCCCAGCATGGCGCCGTAAATATTGCCGATGCCGCCCAGAACGGCGGCCGAGAACGCCTTCAGACCAGGCACGAAGCCCATCGCAAATTGTGCGGATGAATAGTTGGCCGCCCACATCACGCCGGCTATCGCTGCCAGCGTAGCGCCTATGACAAAGGTCATCACGATCACGCGATTGGAATCCACGCCCATCAATCCGGCCACACGCGGATTTTCCGCCGTGGCGCGCATCGCGCGACCCAGCTTGGTTTTTTCAATCAGCAAAGCCAGCAACAACATCGAAACTGCAGCCAGGATCAGCAACATCACCTGCGTCGGCGAAATCAGCGCGCCCAGAATGTGCAGCGGCTCGCCCGGCATCACTTGCGGGAATGGCAGCGGACTGCGGCCCCAGATCATCATGGCAAAGGTTTGCAGCAAAATGGAAACGCCGATAGCCGTAATCAGGGGTGCCAGACGCGGCGCATTACGCAGGCGGCGATAGGCAACCCGCTCTATCAGGACGTTGACCGCCACGCATACCGGTATCGCGCCGAGTATCGCGATGATCAGTTTGACGACACCGGGCAAATCGGGCGCTACCGTATTGAGCATCTTGAGGATGGTCAGGCCAGCCATCGCGCCTATCATCAAGACATCGCCGTGTGCAAAATTGATCAGATTGAGTACGCCGTACACCATCGTATAACCGAGGGCGACCAATGCATACATGCTGCCGAGAACCAGGCCGTTGATGATTTGCTGGATAAAAATATCCATGGGGTGCTTGTCTCCTGAAGCAATCTCTATCAAGTATCTGCCGGCAAGTTGTGTCGACACTCACGTCATGTTGCGATCATGCACAAAACATCATCGCAATAATCGTTCCACTTACAAAAACGGCACCCGACTCAGGGGTGCCGCATCTCATCCTTGGCAAGATGAATGGCAAGGACAGCAATCGCATGCATGCAGAACGCTGGCCGGATTATACCGAAGCCCGGATGCAGCCCAACAGTACAAGTCTCGCGCGCAAGACGGAGTGCGCCGACGACGCCAATCAGGCATCTGCGGTTTTGCGTGTCAGCCCCTTAGGCAGCGGAAAGGCGACATGCTCTTCCACGCCTTCCAGCGTACGCACGCTTTTCGCACCATATTCTTTCAGCCTATCGATCACCGCCTGCACCAGCACTTCCGGTGCGGAAGCACCGGCTGTCACGCCGATACGCTGCTTGTCCTGCAACCATGCCGGATTGATCTCCGAGGCATTGTCGACCATGTAAGCCGGCACATTCTTTTTCCGCGCCACTTCACGCAGGCGGTTGGAATTGGAACTGTTCGGGCTACCGACCACGATCACGACATCGACTTGCGGCGCCATGAATTTGACTGCTTCCTGCCGGTTGGTGGTGGCATAGCAGATGTCGGCTTTTTTCGGTTCCGAGATATGCGGGTATTTTGCTTTCAGTGCGGCAATCACATCGGCCGTATCGTCTATCGACAAGGTAGTCTGCGTCACGTACGACACCAGTTCCGGATTCTTGACCTGAAGCTTTTTCACATCTTCCACTGTTTCAACCAGATGCATGCCGTCTTCGGTCTGTCCCATCGTCCCTTCGACTTCCGGATGCCCGTCGTGCCCTATCATGACAATCTCGCGGCCGTCGCGACGCATTTTTTCGACTTCCATATGCACTTTGGTCACCAGCGGGCAAGTCGCATCGAATACGCGCAAGCCGCGTTCGTTTGCTTCCGCCTGCACCGCTTTCGATACGCCATGCGCAGAAAAAACAACGGTATTACCGGCCGGTACATCTTCCAGCTCTTCAATAAAAATCGCACCCTTGTTGCGCAAATCGGAAACGACATACGCGTTATGCACAATCTCGTGGCGCACATAAATCGGCGCGCCGAATTCGATCAGTGCGCGCTCGACGATTTCGATCGCCCTATCCACACCGGCGCAAAAACCGCGCGGCTGAGCCAGTAAAATTTCCTTATCCATCTTTATCCTTAAATGCCTGCGCACACTGTGCGTGCACAGACCAGAGCATGATTCATTGTGCGATTACAGTATGCCGATAATTTCGACTTCAAACGTCAATGCCTGTCCCGCCAGCGGATGATTGAAATCAAACACTGCAGTATCGCTATCTATCTCGCGCAACACGCCGGCAAACTTGCCGCCACCCGGCGCCGCGAATTCCACCATATCGCCGATCGCATATTGCTCGCCCGCGCCGGAATTTTCATCCAGTGTCTTACGCGAAACCGGACGTACCAATTCAGGATTGCGCGAACCGAAGGCGCGTTCTGGTGGCAACTCAAACGTCTGACGCGCGCCCTCCGCCAAGCCGATCAGGCATGCCTCCAGAAAGGGCGCCAGTTGACCATTCCCCAATTGCAGGGTGGCCGGATTATCCGCAAACGTGCTGACGATATCGTTGCCGTCCACTGAAGCCAGACGGTAATGCAGGGTCAGATAGGCCGTTTCGGCAACAATAGAATGTGGTAAATTTGACATTAAAATTCCGGATTGCACGATAGTCGCTATTTTAAGCCACGTTGCGCCTTCCAGCCTGTCTATCATCAAAACAGATAAACACCTTTCATCAACGCAGCATTGCCCTGACAAATTATGGCGATTACAGACTGGCCGGAAGAGCAGCGCCCCCGTGAACGCCTGATCCGGCATGGCGCTGCGATCCTGTCGGATGCCGAATTGCTGGCCGTGTTCCTGCGTGTTGGCGTAACCGGCAAAAGCGCGGTCGATCTGGGCCGCGATATGGTGACGCACTTCGGTTCACTGAACGGGCTGTTTTCCGCGACGCTGAACGATTTTTCAAAAATAAATGGTTTGGGACCGGCAAAATACGCGCAACTGCAGGCGGTGCTCGAACTGGCCAGACGTTCGCTCTGCGAAGAACTGCAAGCCGGCGTCGCACTGAATTCTCCGCAAGCCGTGAAGCAATATCTACAACTGCTGTTGAGCGGCCGCGCATATGAATCATTTGCCGTTCTTTTCCTGGATGTAAAGAACCGTCTGATCGTGTGCGATGAAATGTTTCGCGGCACCTTGACACATACCAGCGTATATCCAAGAGAGATCGTCAAGGCTGCACTGGCACACAATGCCGCCAGCGTGATCCTGGCCCACAATCACCCATCCGGCACACCCGAGCCGAGCGCGGCCGATCACACCCTGACCCAGGCGCTGAAACAGGCACTGACGCTGATAGACGTGCGCGTACTCGATCATTTTGTGGTGGCAGGCAAACAGGTATATTCATTTGCCGAACACGGCCAACTGTAAGCCCCTGCATACACATTGCTGCCCAAGCCACCGCCTGCCGCAAGTAGCGCCGGCTCCAAGGGCAAGCATTGTTACGCTACAGCCCTCAAATTGTTAAATAAATTAAACTAGTAAGACACAATTAATTTACGCAAGTCGTTGAATAATCTGGATTTTTTGGATATACTCACTTTTTTTCCAATTTCGGAAATTCTTTTAGGAGCACATCTATGGCACGTGTCTGCCAAGTCACTGGGAAAGGGCCGATGGTTGGCAACCACGTTTCCCATGCAAACAACAAAACGAAACGTCGTTTTTTGCCTAACTTGCAAAATCGCCGCATTTTCGTTGAGTCGGAAAATCGCTGGGTTTCCCTGCGCCTGTCCAACGCCGGTCTGCGTGTAATCGACAAGATCGGCATCGATGCCGTATTAGTCGATATGCGTGCTCGTGGCGAAAAAGTCTAACTAGCAGAATATTTAAGGAACCATCATGGCGAAATCTGGCCGCGACAAAATCAAGTTGGAATCGACCGCCGGTACGGGTCACTTCTACACGACTACCAAAAACAAGCGTACGACTCCGGAAAAAATGTCGATCATCAAGTTCGATCCGAAAGTCCGCAAGCACGTTGAATACAAAGAAACCAAGATCAAGTAATCGATCTTCAGGTTTCAAGAAAAAGCCGCTCTTTCATGAGCGGCTTTTTTTATACCTGCGAGTCGTGTCCACAAACAGGCGCCGCAACAGCGGCTTGAATTGCATATCCATAGTGCGCTCTTGCCAGTCTTCAGTATTAACTCAAAATTTGAGACAGGCAATCATCCTGGAACTCTCCTTTACCGATATGATTTCAGTTGAAGCAACGGCATGGAGATACGATGTACCTACCCCAACATTTTGCACAGACCGATCACACCAGGCTATATGAGCTCATCACGCTATCCCCGTTGGGCATCCTGATTGCCAATACGCACGCCGGCATCGAAGCCAACCATCTGCCGTTTGAACTGGATACTGAGCAAGGTGCGCACGGCAGCCTGTATTGCCACGTCGCGCGTGCCAACACCGTCTGGCAGCAGGCAAATTTATCAGACGCCGACAGTCTGGTGATCTTCCAGGGACCGAGTGCATACATCTCGCCCAGCCTGTATGAAACCAAGAAAACGACACACGAAGTCGTGCCCACTTATAACTACGCAGTAGTCCATGTCTATGGTCGCATCATCGTCCATGACGATGCGCGCTGGCTGCGCGGCATGGTTGGCCGACTTACCAAAAAATTTGAAATGCAGCAGGAGACGCCATGGAAAATGAGCGATGCTCCGCCCTCCTATATCGACGAACGCCTCAAGCACATCGTCGGCCTGGAATTGCAGATCACGCGGATTGAAGGAAAGTGGAAGATGAGTCAAAACAGAAATCACGCCGATCAACTGGGCGTGATTGGCGGACTGATGCAGAGTGCCGACAAGGATGAGCGCACCATTGCCGCAATCATGCAGCAGCAACAGAGCGGCAGATGAATTCTGATGCACAACGAGAAGCAAGGTAGTCATATGCAATAGCGCTTGCATACATCATAAAAAAAGCCCGGATAACCGGGCTTTTTTGCATGCGTGTACTGACTGACCTCTTTATGCGTAACTGCGCAGACGCAAGGAAAAATCGCGCAGTGCGGTAATGCCCGACGCTTCGGCGCGCACACACCAATCCTGCAATTGATGCAGCAGCTGGTCACGGCTGGCGTGCGAACGTTCCCAGATTGCACCCAGTTCCACGCGCATTTCGTGCATGGTCTTGAGCGCCTTGCTGTGTGCGAACAATTGCGTCAACTGCTCCTTGTGCGGCGCTTCCAGTTTGGCCGGTTCGCGATGCAGGAGTTTTTTGGTGGATTTCAGGAAACCCGATTCCAGATTTGCCTTTTCCTTCAGATGCTCGATTTCGTCATGCCATGCCAGCTTCAGCGATTTCGCATACTTTGCCGTCACATCGTAACGATTCGAGATAACGGATTGCAGCGTGTTGAAATCCAGGTGCATTTTGCCGTGTTCGAATTTTGGTTCAGGCGCAACCTTCTTCACCTTGGCCAGACCAACTGTTTCCAGCATACGGATATACATCCAGCCGATATCGAACTCATACCATTTCGCCGACAGCTTGGCCGAAGTGCCGAAGGTGTGATGATTGTTATGCAGCTCTTCGCCACCAATCAAAATGCCGATCGGGAAAATGTTGGTCGCTGCATCGCTGCATTCGTAATTGCGATAACCCCAGTAGTGACCGATGCCGTTGATGATGCCGGCCGCAGTAATTGGAATCCAGGCCATTTGCAATGCCCACACCGATACGCCGATCACGCCGAACAGCATGACGTTAATAATCAGCATCAACACGATACCGGTCGCGCTACGGCCGGTATAAACATGACGTTCGAGCCAGTCGTCCGGCGTACCGTAACCGTACTTTTCCATCGTTTCCATGTTTTTTGCTTCGGCACGATACAACTCGGCACCTTCAAAAAACACTTTCTTGATACCGCGTGTGACTGGGCTGTGCGGATCGTCTTCCGTTTCGCATTTGGCGTGGTGTTTGCGATGAATCGCGACCCACTCCTTGGTAACCATGCCGGAGGTCAGCCACAACCAGAAACGGAAAAAATGACTTGGAATCGGATGCAGATCCAGCCCACGGTGCGTCGCGCAACGATGCAGATAAATCGTTACACCCGCAATCGTGATATGCGTCACGGCAAGTGCATAGAAAAACACTGTCCAGCCGCTCGCGCCGGTCAGGCCGTTGGACAGAAAATCCAGTACTACATCTAACATTATTGTGGCTCCATTGTGAATGCCATGAACAAAAGGTATCGCCTATATGGTGTCAGTCCGTCTAAAAACGAGACTAATAAAAATTTCGAGGAGAATTGTACCCTTTTTAGGGTGCAGAATCGGGAGTGGAACGGCGGGCATCTGCATTTAAATGCTCTTTTACCGCACGATATTGTTCATCAATCAATCTTATTTCGCGCTGCGGGAATGGCACATTGATATCGTGCACCTGAAATGAACGCCAGATTGCCCGATTGACATCGGATAACACCCCAACCCGACCATTCTCCGGATCGGCAATCCAGAAACCGAGTTGCAGATCGATGCCATCGGCACCGAATGCAGTCATGTTTGCCTTGGGCGTGCGATCCGGCCCTTTGCGCACGCGCGCGATATTCAGGGCTGCCTCTTCCAGCAGGCGCAAGGCAAGATCGATATCCGTGCGGTAATCCACCGTGACCTTGGTCGTCAGTAGCAACAAGCGGTCCGTGAGTGAAACGTTTTGCACCACGTTGGAAACCAGCATTTCATTCGGCATGACCGTATCCGTGCCATCGCCGCCACGCAACACTGTATAGCGGGTATTGATCTGTATTACCTGACCGGTAAATCTATCCACCGTGACCGTATCGCCAATCGACAGACTGCGTTCCAGCAAAATCACGAATCCGGAAACGTAACTGCTGGCGAGTTTTTGCAAACCCAAACCCAGCCCGACGCCCAACGCACCGCCAAATACCGACAGCACGGTCAGATCGATTCCCACCATAGACAAGCTGACCAGCAAAGCGATCAGAACCAGGATAGCCCGGCTCATGCGCGACAATACTGCGCGCATGGAGGAATGCATGGAGCCGAACTTCATCAAGCGCTCTTCCAGCAGCGCCGATATCCATAACGCAAGCAGCAGGGTGACGCCGACCGACAATATGGCTTGCAACATCGTCAGGAGCGACACTTTGTTGCGCCCTAACGGAATCAGCGTACTGTCCAGAAACTCGGCAATATCCGGCAACAAGCCTGTGATGTGCAAAGCGACGATCGTCCACACCAGACCTGCGAAAGCGCGCCCGAACAAGAGGATGAAACTGCCATCGTTGCCGTCGCGCGCAAACACGCGTCGCAAGATATAAAGTGCCAGGCGCACCAGCACAAACGATGCCAACAATGGCAAGACCACCCGCATCAAATCGACACTGAGCCAGTGCGCCAATACCAGATTGGCAACGCCTAACAGCACCAGCGTCAGCAAGGGCCACAACACCCGCGCAAACTGTTCCGCATCCGGCTTGGCTGCAATATTTTTCTGCGCATCGCGCGCGGCAAGAACGCCGCCCACCACACGCGTCAACAGCCATCCCAGCGCAAAGCACAGCACCACGGCAAGAATTTGCCAGCGCAAATCGGGGATGCCGAGATCCGTCTGGAAATCGACCCAGAGTGTGGTGAGCGGGTTCTGGTTCATTTGTCCGTTCAGGTTTTACGTTGCAGTACCGCCGCGAAAAACCCATCCGTCTGATGCTCGGCAGGCGACAGCTTCAGATACTTATCCATCGTCAGATCTATTTTTTGTTCAGCCAATACTTCACTCATGGGTACGAGTGCAAAGTCTTCGCGCGAGGCAAGGAACTGCTCGACAATCGCTTCGTTTTCTTCATCCAGAATACTGCAGGTTGCATACACCAGACGACCGCCGGCTTTTACCAGACGCGCCGCACCAGCCAGAATCGAAGCCTGCTTTGCATTCAACTCCACCAGCGATTGCGGTGTCTGACGCCATTTCACATCGGGATTGCGACGCAAGGTGCCGAGTCCGCTACATGGTGCATCAACCAGCACGCGATCGATCTTGCCAGCCAGACGTTTGACCTTGGAATCGTTTTCATGCGCGATCTGCACCGGGTGCACATTCGACAAACCGCTGCGCGCCAGGCGCGGTTTCAGCTTGGCCAGGCGTTTTTCGGAGATATCGAATGCGTACAAACGGCCGGTATTGCGCATCGTTGCACCCAGCGCCAGCGTCTTGCCGCCGGCGCCGGCACAAAAATCGACCACCATTTCACCGCGTTTGGCGCCAACGATTTGCGACAGCAACTGACTACCCTCATCCTGCACTTCAATCGCACCGCTCTTGAACAAGGGCAGATTTTGCAAGGCCGGTTTTTTGATGACGCGTATGCCTAGCGGCGCAAACGGCGTCAACTCGCACAGTATCGGCGCCTGCGCCAATTCCGCCACCACATCTTCACGTGTCGCCTTGATCGCGTTGACGCGCAAATCCAGCGGTGCCGGCTGGTTCATCGCATATGCCAATTCCAGCGTTGCCGCTTCGCCGTCGCGCGCCACCAGTTTGTCGAACAGCCATTCCGGCAGATTCGCCCGCAACAGGGATGGCAGCAAGGTGCGATCGATCTGCATCACGTGCTTCAACCATTCGGTTTCTTCTTCCGACAAACCACCCAGCGCGTCCACGCCGACGGCATCGGCCAATCCTAGCAGCGTCATGCGGCGCATGGTCGGACCGTTGCCGGATTCGGCAAAGCTCGTATACACCGCCTTGTTGCGCAGCAAACCGTATACTGCTTCGGCAACCACGCCGCGTTCACGCGAACCCAGTCTTGGATGATCGCGGAAATAGCGCGAAAGCGTGCTGTCAGCCGGGCCGGTAAAACGCAATATTTCGCGCAGCACTTCTTCCGTATTGTTAATGATCGCGGGAGGCAACCTCATGTAATTCCTTCATAAAATGTCTTGCTGGTACTGCTGTTTATATTAGTGAGACGATGGCTCGTTATTGTCCGGAACCATGTGCGCAATGCCATCAGTCAGCGATACGCGTCCTTCGACAAAAGCACGTATGACACGCGGATAAATGATGTGCTCCTGCTCCAGCACACGCGCAGCCAATGTTGTTTCGGTATCGTCGGGCAGTACCGGCACCGTCGCCTGCGCCACGATAGGACCATGATCCAGGTCGGCAGTGACGAAATGTACGGTTGCACCGTGAATGGTGACGCCCGCCGCCAAAGCTTGGCGATGCGTTGCCAAACCGACAAAACTTGGCAGCAGCGATGGATGTATATTCAGCATCCGGCCTGCATAATGCGTAACAAAACGGCTGGTGAGCACACGCATGAATCCGGCCAACACCAGCAGATCCGGCGCAAATTCATCGATGCGGCTTTGCAGCGCCGCATCGAATGCTTCGCGCGTCGCATAGTCCTTGTGCGGCACCACAATGGCTGGAATGCCATGCTCGGCAGCGTACTGCAAACCACTCGCATCGGCCCGATTGCTGACCACCGCGACTATCTTCGCCGGCCATTTTTCATCTTGCGCAGCCCGGATAATGGCTTCCATATTGCTGCCGCGTCCGGAAATCAGAATAACGATTCTTCTCATGGCGCGCATTGTACCGTACCGCGGCCTTACCTGATTTCAAGCGAGCGCGACAAATACGGATAAAAATGTCCGGAAGGGATGGCTCAGATAGCGAAACAAGGAGGGAAAAGCAAGGAAGCGGACAACAGATCAGCCGCCACCACGAAGTGGCGGGATCAAGGGAAAATTACTGGAAGGAGTAAAACACTCGAAATGCGATTTTTTTATCGGCCCAGAAATCAGCCGCATCACGAAATACATCCAACAGGGTTTCGCGCGCTTCCTTGTCGAATTTTGGTGTATTCGGCAACTGTTCCAGCACCACCAGGAATCCCGGTTGCGGCCCCGCCTTGTGCGCCAGACTGGTCAGGCAATCCGACAGTGCATCGAAATTCTTGCCAAAATGACGTGGAAAATGGAAGGCTTCAGCAATGATCGCGAGCACCTGTTGTTTCGTGGTCGCATGCGCACAATGCGCGTACAGGAAATGCTGCTCGAGCTGTGCGGCCTCAGCCTGCAGATCGGCCACGCGGAAAGCCCGGATCGATTGCACTACATTTGACGGCACGGTTTTAAACAAACTCATTTATCCCTCATATCCAGCAATTTTATTATTAACATCCGAACGAACACTTCACTCTACGACCCGCTTGAAACTTCTATAGTGATCAGCGGTGTAATAATATTCGTGCGGCCTGTTTTTTTCACCGCCAGTAATCATCCGCCTTGCGCCCCGGTTGCGGGTACGCGGTGTTTTCACGGTGTATTCACGATAATACCCACGCCTTTGTTGCGGCAAAATCTTTTCATAGTTGCCGAACACGGAGCCGTCTTTCTCATACGGGAAAGGGCCGCCCTGCCGAATCAACGCAATAGTTTGTCGCGCCTCTGGCGGCAAATCCGTCGCTTGCACGATTCCCAGTGCACCAGAATCAAAGGCAAAAGCGTTGTAGGAAAGTAATAATGTAGCGAAAAACAGGAAAAAACGTGTGATTAATTTAACTTTCACCGAAATTCCTTAATAGATAGCAATAAATATAGCCAATCCGGCTACATCCCATACCCGAGAGTAACGTGTTGCGTTTGCCGAATCAACCCGTATGCAGTGACATATCTACTTATTTCCCAGGCCTTTCATGAAGACTTTTGCACACATTCAAGCCTTCTGCGTCGCGAAAAAACCAAGGATTTCATTCTTGTGCGCTTGCGCATCACGGCGACCCAATGCGATCAATTCACAGGTGTAGCTTTTTTCAAACAACAGATAGGAAGCCAGCGCGGCGCCGCGCACTTCGGTAGCGCCTATGGTCGCCAGCAACATGCGTACGGGGCGCGGCAGACTGCCGATGTGACGGCTGGCGATGGTATCGAGCCGCTCGGATGGCGCGATGGTCAGCATTTCCACCGGACGCAAGGGTGTCTTGGTTTTTTGTTCATCAGTCAGCAAGGACAGCGTCTGGTTGATGCGGTTCAAGCGTTCAATATCGCCGGCGATACTGTCGAGGAAGATGCTGGACATCGCATGACCGGCGATTTGCGCCAGACTTGGATACTGCGCGTTGGCGGCTGAATCAATAGCCGGTTCCAGCAAGCGTCCGGCACCTATCACCAGCACCTTGTCGGCCCCCAGATGAATGGCGGGCGAAATCGGCGCCATTTGCCGCATCGAACCGTCGCCGAAATATTCGCGCCGCCCTTCGCAGTAAATCGGGGTTGCCGGAAAAATCAATGGAATCGCTGATGAGGCCAGCAAATGCTCGACCCCGATCTGACTGCGGATCGCTACCCGTTGCGTGCGTACCCACGGCTCGATATCGGCTTCGCTTTGATAAAAGGTGATGTGCTTGCCGGCAGTATAGGAAGAAGTGGTCACCGCCAGGGCATGCAATTTGCCATCCATCAATGCCGCGTCCAGACGCGGCAGATTCAGCATGCGATTCAGCAGGCTGACCAAAGGCGTATTGTCCAGCAGGGAGTTGGGCGGATTGGCCTTCCATTGCCGCATCAACCAGCCGAAGGACAGCAGCGACAGCCATTTCGCACCGGAACGCAGGACGCCCAGCGAATCGGCGCGATATACTTGCTCGGCTGTAAAGTGTTCCCACACGCTCACGACCTTGTCGAGGCCGGCAGAAAAATCGTCCGCATGACAAGCCAGCGCGGTGGCATTGATGGCGCCGGCCGAGGTACCGCAAATAATGTCGTAAGGATTACGCTCGGGTGCCCAGCCTGCCTCGCGCAATATTTCAGATACGGATTGCAGTACACCGACCTGATATGCCGCCCTTGCTCCCCCTCCAGTCAGTACCAGGCCGATTTTCTTTTGATTTTGCATAGAGAGCGATTATTAAGGGGTTTGCAGTTTCGGGCAAGTCTGCGCACATTGACCGTGGTGCCGATGCAGCGCGACTCAATCTCCCCGCGCTATCCCTTCGCGCCTCGGGTCGGCGCCGCCAAACCAGACCTCTTCACCATGCACAGGCAAACGCATGATGCCGTGCAGGCCGGAAGTTTGTTCCACCACTTGCACCTCATGACCTCTGGCCTGCAATTGCGCAATCAGGCTTGCCGGTACACGTCCCTGCTCCAGTTCGGTCGGACCGTTACGGCTGCCGATATTCGGCAGGTTGATCGCCTGCTGCACATTCAAGCCCCAATCCATTGTGGCTATCAACACCTTGGCCACATAATTAATGATGGCAGAACCGCCGGGTGAGCCTATCGCCAATACCAGTTTCTTCGAACCTTTTTCAAATACCAGGGTCGGTGCCATCGAACTGCGCGGACGCTTGCCCGGCTGCACGCGGTTGGCTATCGGGCCATCGGCATCGGCCGATTCCATCGAAAAATCGGTCAGCTCATTATTCAGCAGAAAACCGTCTACCATCTGGCGCGCACCGAAACCGTTTTCTATCGTCGTCGTCATCGCCAATGCATTGCCCTCACCATCGACGATGGAAATATGCGAGGTCGAGGGCAATTCGGGTGAAGCATCGTTTCCCCATGCAAGCTGCTGTCCGAACGGCATACCCGGCTGCGCCTGTCCCATCGATCGCTCGCCTATCAGCGCAGCGCGCCGGGCCAGATATTTTTTATCCAGCAGCGCACGTACGCCACCGTCCGGCAACGGGATGAAATCGGGATCGGCAATATAACGATTGCGATCCGCATAAGCCAGGCGCCCTGCTTCCGCAAACAGGTGCACGGCATCCGCATTCAGCACACCATCGATAGGTGCCAGCGCGCGCATGTCTTTCGTTTCCAGCATGCCCAGCATCTGCGCCACCGCAATTCCGCCCGAAGATGGCGGCGGCATGCCGCACACTGTCCACGCCTTGTAGTCGCTGCAAACCGGCGTCCGCTCTTTGGCCCGGTAAGCGGCCATATCCTGCGTCGTCAAGCTACCCGGATTATCTGGATGCTGCGTGACCTTGCGAGCGATATCGCGTGCGATCTGGCCTTTGTAAAAGGCATCGGCGCCATCGCGCGCAATTTTCTGCAGCGTCGCGGCCAGCGCCGGATTTTTCAATCGATAGCCGATCGGCCTCGGCTTGCCTTGCGCATCATAAAAATAGGCTGCTGCAAGCGGATCGTTTTTCAAATACGTTTCAGATTCAAGCAAGGTGGCCAGGCGCGGACTGACGGCAAAGCCATCGGTCGCCAGTCGGATCGCCGGTGCAAACAGCGTAGACCATGGCAACTTGCCATATTGTTTGTGCGTCAGCTCCAGCATGCGCAATACTCCCGGCACACCAACCGAGCGACCGCCCACTACGGCCTCCTGAAAGGGCATCGTCTTGCCATCGGCAGTTTGAAATAGTTTTTCAGTCGCATGCGCCGGCGCAGTTTCACGCCCGTCGAAAGCTTGTACCTTGTCGCCATCGAAATGCAGCATGAAGGCGCCACCACCTATGCCCGACGATTGCGGCTCGACCAATCCCAATACCATTTGCGTGGCAATCGCGGCATCCACCGCGGAACCGCCTACCTTCAGCATTTGATAACCGGCATCGACAGCAAGCGGGTTGGCAGCAACCACCATGAATTTTCTGGCGATCCAGCCATGCTTTTCGATATAGCCGCTACTGCCTTCCGGCTCGATAGGAGCAGCATGCCTGGACGCGAAATGATGGTCCGGCGGCAAACTGCTGCAGCCACCCAGCAAGGCAGTCAATAAGCAAATAACAAGGGACGATTTAATCATGCAGGATTTCGCAGATGGAAAAGACAAACAGTGAACCAGTGTAATTCGCCTGTGCGCTGCTGTAGCGTCCGGGGGAAAAAGAAATACAAATCTAAATTTATACAAGTCTTTGAATTTATTGATAACAAATTGATTGAGGAATGATGATTTGCAAATGATTGGGCTCGCGCCGGCCGTGGGCGAACAAAAACTTAACGCAATGTCCAAGATGACATGACCACTACAGAATACTCCACCAACAGAGATCGGGAGGGATGGGGCGCGCCAAGCAACGCTCGACAGTGTTGAGCTTCCGCTTGAACTGTTGAGGGAGATGCGTGCGCTGACAAAAAGAGCTGCCGAGATGCGGGAGTTGCTACTGCCTGAGAAACTGAGTCAGGCCATAATTTTGATTGCCATCAAAAATCACGTCGGTGAGGAAAAGTCCTCGACCGACGTAAGTGTGCTGTTATATGAGTCTACGGTTTCTTTCCCTCGCAAAAACTGATGAGTGAATGCCTCCGTATCCCAGGGATCAGAGCAACTCTTTGCGCAACTGAGCCGGACTTTTGGGTGACAGAAGGCCTGGAGCGATGTCCAACACGCTGTGCGCTCCGTGCACTCCTTTTTTGTGGAGGCGGAAAGCAGCGCGGGCGTAAGCGACTAGTACGGCGGCTGTGAATTCAGGGTTGCTGCCGAGCTTGAGCGAATACTCTATTACCTGTTTGCTGCCATCCCCTGTCTGGCCGCTGCGGATAACGAAGCCTCCGTGTGGCATGGCAGAGTGATTACTGCGTAACTCTTCCTCGCTGATGAAGTGCACAGTCGTGTCATAGTCGGCGAAATAGTCCGGCATGCTGACGATGGCATGTTCCACCGCTTTGGCATCGGCACCGGCTTCGAGTACAACATGACACTCGCGAGTATGTTTCTCGCGTGTCGACAGTTGGGGCTGGCTGCCACTGCGTACCAGTTCCATCGCCTCAGCCGAGGGGATCGTGTACTGCACACCGGCCTTGACGCCCGGCACGCGGCGTATTGCGTCCGAGTGCCCCTGACTTAGACCTTTACCCCAGAAGGTATAGGTTTCGCCTTCTGGCAAAATGGCTTCGCCGAACAGACGATTGAGCGAGAACACGCCCGGATCCCAGCCTACCGAGATGATGGATGTGCGCTCGCCAACGCATGAGGCACTGTCCATCGCGGCGAAATATTCCGGAATTTTATTGTGCGTATCAAAGCTGTCAATCGTGTTGAACAAGGTAGCCAATGCTGGGCCTTGTTCGGGTAGATCGTTCTTTGATCCGCCGCACAGAATGAGCACGTCAATCTGGTCGCGAAACTGTTCGATATCGTCGAATTTATGGACGGGTACAGCCTGGGTCAAAAGCTCGATGCTAGCGGGATCGCGCCGGCTGAAAACGCCGACCAGTTGCATATCAGGGTTGCGTGCGATCGCCATTTCGACCCCGCGACCGAGGTTACCGTATCCGGCAACCCCAATACGGATTTTTTCATCCATTAAAGTTCTCCTAGTTCAGAATCTGTGTGATGAGATATGGATACCCATCAAAAATAGTGTTACGCCCTCTTTTTCACGGCTTATATAAAAGCAGGCACAAGGCCTCATGCAGTATGCGTTCAGCCGCAAATAATACTCGATAGCATTCGGAAAATCAGAGGAACTGTCTAGCTGCTCCCTGGCGACCATATCAAGTCATTGAAATGGCTAGTCCGCTGTGGCGGAAACGACTGGCAAGCTTCCAGTACACTCGCAATTTCTTATTTGCTTCTTTGTCCTGTCCATGCTCGGGATTGCGTATGGGTGCTCGCTCAGGTAAGATCAATATGGGTGTAGCGCTGCATCGTGCAGCGAGACAGGTTTATGCGATGGTCGGGCCGCCACGCGGGATTATTGCGACCATGAACCGATACCCTTTCCGGCATTTCTTGCCTGACGCTCAGCTTTCTGCAAAGCGTTTCTCTTTGATTCCTGATTATTTTCTGTATTGATGCCTTGAGCCATCGCTTTGCTCTGTCCTGTTTTCAGGCCGCAGAGGCAAAGCTTGTCGAAAGCAAGTGAGACATGACCGTATTGTTTGGCCTGTCACAGGAAGCGAGTAGCAATATACAGAACAATTTTGGGCATCACAATCTCCATCATTCGCAATAAATTAATGAGACAGGACAGTATATGGACAACATCAATCTAATCGCAGCGGTCATTTTTGCGCTCGCGCTGATTCATACGTTTGCGGCAAAGTCATTCGAACGTATTGCTGATCGCAGCAAAAAACACGCAGGACTGTTTCATCTTCTTGGCGAAATTGAAGTGGTATTCGGCTTATGGGCATTTGTTCTCATCGTGGTGATGGCTTTTGTCGTCGGCGGGAAAGAGGCTATCGAATATGCGGAATCCCGGCAATACACGGAGCCATTGTTTGTATTTGTCATCATGGTGATCGCTGCCTCCAAGCCGGTATTGGAAGCCATCAAGGGATTCGTATCCATTCTTGCTACGCTTTTGCCGATACGCACAGCCGTTGCACGTGTATGGCTGTGTCTGGGCATGGTTCCATTGATCGGTTCGTTTATTACAGAACCTGCCGCGATGACACTGGCAGCACTCATGCTGGCACCGCTGGTATTTCGCGAAGGTACGCCGGAATGGAAAAAATACGGTGCCCTGGGTGTCTTGTTTGTGAACGTATCCATAGGCGGCACTCTCACCTCTTTCGCTGCGCCACCGGTCTTGATGGTGGCTGCAACGTGGAATTGGGACAGCGCATTCATGGCGAGCACCTTCGGCTGGAAAGCGGCGGTTGCCGTTCTGATCAATACCACTGCGATTACGTTTCTATTGCGCTCGCATCTCACAGACGAACCAGCCAATACGGCACAATCTGCCAAGGATGCGATGCCATTTTCGGTAAGCCTCGTTCACTTTCTGGCTTTGGGTGGCGTGGTTGTGTTTGCACATCATCCGGTTATTTTCCTGGCTATCTTTCTGTTTTTCCTCGGTTTTACCAAGGCATATAGCCAGTATCAAAACACGCTCATTCTGAAAGAAGGCTTGCTGGTCGGTTTTTTCCTGGCAGGCCTGGTCGTCCTCGGCGGGATGCAGCAATGGTGGTTGCAACCTATTGTGTCCAGCCTGGAACCAACAGCCTTGTTCTTCGGCGCACTGGGTTTGACGGCGATTACAGACAATGCGGCGCTGACCTATCTGGGTTCGCTGATTGAAGGCATGACTGATCAAGCCAAGTACATGCTGGTTGCCGGTGCGGTTGCCGGCGGCGGTTTGACGGTGATTGCCAATGCGCCTAATCCGGCTGGTGTTGCCTTGCTCCGCGACGGGTTTAAAGATGGTGCAATCGGCCTGGGCGGCCTGTTGGCCGGCGCCATTTTGCCAACCGCTGTTGCTGCTGGCATGTTTCTAATCTAGATTCAGGTAGATAGTGTGGCGATGTGATCCGATATGCACATCGCCACCACTGGGCATTATCACTTTCTTGTTGCAAAAATGACTGCCGTACTGATCTGCACGATTGAGTGATCGCTCACCAGTCCCCGGATTGCCTCTTCTCCTCCGAGTATGTTCCCGATACGCATAGTAGCGGCGAGCAACTGCATGATTAATCAAAAATAATTGATGTCTTCTTTGGCAGCCGATACGCCATTGATGCTGTATTTGCTTGCAAAACTCCTTTCATGCACGGACTACGTTTGTGAGCAGCGTGAATTTTGTTTCAAGACAAGGTCCTGGATTCGCCAGGCGATTGATGAGGACTGTGTTTTAAGCCGAGGGAAAATCACGAAGTCATATGCAGCCACGAACTTTGTTGCAACAGGAATGACCTTTTCCTTGCTGGATAAAAAAAGACCGGATCCTTATCGCCAGAATCACTGGCAGATATGAATGCGGCCTCACAGGAAGAAAAGCAATGATGCGGATGTGTTTACTTTTTCTTGGCGGTGATACACAGGAAAGGCGTGATCAGCATAGAGAAAGTAAACAGCGCAAAACCGCTGGCAAGCAATATGCGTACTTGATTATGCAGGCCGAGATAAATAAGCGGCGCCGCGATCAATGCTGCAATCCCAGCGATGATGAGCCAAATGATTTCTTTGGACATGCCTTACTCCTTAAGCAACAAAAAATACGATGACGCCAATGATGACCGCAACGATCATGAATAGCGGGATGGTTACCTTCAGCACTTCGCCTTCACGACCGAGAATGCCTGCTGTCGTTGTGCCCAGCAATACGTTACCTGGCGCGATCATGTTTCCAGCAGCAGCTCCAGCGGTTTGCGCGCCGAGGATGGCTGATGATTTCAGGCCGACTGCATCTGCTGTGGAGAGTTGAAAACCGCCGAATAAAATATTCGACGCCAAGGCGGAGGTGGTCATGAAGGAGCCCAGCCCGCCAACGAGCGGTGCGAGGAAACCATAACCAGTGCCGGTCACTGCTGCAACGCCTTGGGCAAGCACGAAGACAGAACCTGAGCCTGCCATGATATTGGACATGGCAATCAAGGCGATCACGGCAACGGTTGATGGAATGGCTTTATCCAGCGTGTTGTATAGCACGCGTCCCATTGCCCCTGAGCGCATGCAACCCATCATGGCAAATGAGATATAGCCAACTACGGCAGCCAACAGCAGGAAGGTTCCTGCATCAATCAGCGGAGCAAAGGATGCGCGCGATGCCGTTTGTACAAAGCCCAGGCCGGTGACAGTCTCAGGGAAGCTCAGTGAGATTGAAAATGTAGCCAAGGCCGCTTTGACCGGTGCAATCAACAGGATGCCGAAAGTGATAATCAGCAAGGCATAGTAAGGAATGAATGCCTGGTTCAGCGTCATGCTGGGCGCTGCTGCCGTACGCTCTCCACTTGAAGTCGGATGTGGTGCAGGAGCGATGCCTTTTCCTTGACGCACGGAGTCTTCAAAAATGACGCTGTCCGCAGGTTTTGCATGACGATAGCCCGGCAGTTTTGCGACGAAGAACAAGGCAATGAACGCGACGGTTGAAGCAATAAAACCAGTGAGTGTAGGGTTCCATTGCGCCAGCACGAGCGTCAAACCACCTTGCAATGCAGACAAAACCAGGATCGCGGGAAGTCCCTTGCGTACGCCCGAGGATTTGCCATATACCCAGCAAACCAGCAAACCACCAAAAAAGTTGAGTACCCAGGTAAAAATGGCAGCATAAAACGCGGTCTCAGTCGCCAAGGCTGGGCTCATGTCCGCTGCCTGATTCAGGCCCAGCCAAGCTACCGCGAGCGTACCAAATGTATTGTTCCATGCGTGCCCAACCAGGGGAATGATCACTGCATAGAGTGGACGTACGCCGATACCTACCAGCAGCGGCGCACAAACCGCAATCGGTACACCGAAGCCGGTAACGCCTTGCAGAAAAGATGCGAAGGCCCAACCGAATGCGAGCACCTGCATCAGTGGGTCTGGCAGAATGCGGGTAATACCCTGACGTAGCGGTTCAAAGGCACCGCCTTCATTCGTCACTTCATAAATCAGAATGGATGCCCAAACGACGTACAGTACCTTAGCGGCGCTCCATGTGCCTTTCACAGTTTCATAGCCGATTACTTCCGCCGGCGTATCGAAAAAAAACCAGGCTGTTGCTGCTGCGGCCAACCAGGCAACAGAGCCGGCTTCTGCCACCCCCCATTTTCTACCCAGCATTAATACCAATAAAAACAGTAAGGGCAGGAATGCCATGAGCCAATTTGTTGCGGATACAGTCATATTCATGATGTGTGCTGTCTAGATTGAGGCTGTGGTGCGACTACGTATACGAGGGAGATAGTTTTCCTGCTGCATTTCGGGGTAAAAATGGGGAGGGCATAACTAGACTGAAGGTTCTTCAGTATTGATCAATCCTGAACGTCACAAACTCAATTTAAATCTCTTCCTTTGTAAATTGTTAATCATCTCTGCTATAAGCTCAGACCATATCTGACATGTCAGTTTAAAATATCTATGATCCTTGTCAAGCTTAATTTCACTTTTTAAGACTAGGAAGAAGCCGCTGGGTGCATGGGATGCGTATGGAAAAAGAAGGTCGGGTTGCTTTATTTGTTAAATAAATCCGGGATGAACGTGATTGAAGCAAGGGGGAATAGCTGATCCTGCACTTGCGCCACTTTCGATTCAGACAATAAAAAAGCAGCCGAAGCTGCTTTGTCATGAGCAAGAAATTTCACTAGGGCTTGATCGGTGCCGGCACCACAATTTCCGTAACGGGAACCACGATCGTTGTCGCCGGTACGATGATCGTCGTCTCAATGACGCTGCCGTGTCCGGTGATGGCCTGCAGACCTGTCGCAGGCAGCAAGGGCACCATCAGCAAAGCCACGATGTTGATGATCTTGATCAGGGGATTGACGGCCGGCCCGGCCGTATCCTTGTAGGGATCACCAACCGTATCGCCGGTTACCGCGGCCTTGTGCGCTTCGGAACCCTTGCCGCCGTGATGGCCGTCTTCAATATATTTCTTCGCGTTATCCCAGGCGCCGCCGCCGGTGGTCATCGAAATCGCCACGAAGATACCGGTCACGATTGCGCCCATCAACAAGCCGCCTAGCGCCGCCGGTCCCAGGATCATGCCGACCAGTATTGGTATCGCTACCGGCAATAGCGAGGGAATGATCATTTCCTTGATTGCGGCTGTTGTCAGCATGTCGACGGCCTTGTCGTATTCCGGCTTGCCGCTGCCATCCATGATGCCTTTGATATCGCGGAACTGTCTCCGCACTTCCATCACCACCGCACCGGCAGCACGCCCTACCGCCTCCATCGCCATCGCCCCGAACAGGTAGGGAATCAGGCCGCCGATGAAGAGGCCGACGATGACCAATGGATTCGACAGATCGAAAGATGTGCTTTTACCGACCGAATCCAGCGCGTGCGTGTAATCGGCAAACAGCACCAGCGCTGCCAGACCGGCCGAGCCGATTGCATACCCTTTGGTCACCGCCTTGGTTGTGTTGCCGACGGCATCGAGCGGATCAGTAATCGCACGCACCGATTCCGGCATGCCGGACATTTCGGCAATGCCGCCGGCGTTATCGGTAATCGGTCCGTAGGCATCCAGTGCGACGATGATGCCAGCCATCGACAGCATCGCAGTGGCCGCAATCGCAATCCCGTACAAGCCGCCCAACCAGTATGAAGACAGAATGGCGGCACAGACCGAGACCACCGGCCACGCCGTCGAACGCATGGACACGCCCAGTCCGGCAATGATGTTGGTGCCGTGACCTGTCGTAGATGCCTGCGCCACGTGCTGCACCGGTTTGAAATCGGTGCCGGTGTAATACTCGGTGATATAGACCATCAGGCCGGTCAACACTATGCCGACCACCGCGGAACCCATCATCGCGACACGCAATTCCGGCGGAATGACTATCCAGGTCACGATGGCGAAACCAATCAGCGACAAACCCGCCGCCCACCACAATCCGGTGTACAAAGCCGACATGATTTTTTTACCCGGCTTCGCCTTCACCATCGAGCAACCGATGATGGAGGCAATGATGGAGACGCCGCCCAGCAGCAAGGGATAAATTGCAGCCTGCAATTCCATGCCCTTCATCACCAGCGTGCCGAGCAGCATGGTTGCAATCAGCGTCACCACATAGGTCTCGAACAGATCGGCAGCCATGCCGGCGCAATCGCCTACGTTGTCGCCTACGTTATCGGCAATCACCGCAGGATTGCGCGGATCGTCTTCGGGAATACCTGCTTCGACTTTACCAACCAGATCGGCGCCTACGTCTGCGCCCTTGGTAAAAATACCGCCGCCAAGTCGCGCAAAAATCGATATCAGCGAGGCGCCGAACGCGAGGCCGATCAACGGCGTGATCACGTCATGCAGGCTGACGGTATAACCGAGGCCATGACGTGCAGAAGATGTCAGTATCAGATAAAAAATCGCCACGCCGAGCAAACCCAGACCGACTACCAGCATGCCGGTAATTGCGCCGCCCTTGAACGCGACATCCAATGCCTCGTTCATGCCTTTGGTGGCAGCCTGCGCAGTCCGCACATTGGCGCGCACCGACACATTCATGCCGATGAAACCGCATGCGCCGGACAGCACGGCGCCGATCAGAAACCCGACTGCAGTCGTCAGACCGAGACCGGGCACTACAGCAATGATGATGAACAGCACGACACCGACGATGGCGATCGTCCGGTATTGCCGCGCCAGATAGGCTGCAGCACCGGTTTGAATCGCGCTGGCGATTTCCTGCATGCGGGGATTGCCGGCATCCTGCTTCAGGATCCAGCTGCGTGAGATCAAACCATAGATGACGGCAATGACGCCGCATGCAATGGCGAACCAAATGCTTGATGCCATATCGACTCCTCCAATTTTTTAACGACTTAGTTAACCACTACGACATTTACGACAGACATTTAAAAAACGTCCTGCGAACTGCGTACTGCAAAACTTTCCGTCGCCCTTTTTATTATTGGGTGCCAGGGCTGGCTGAGTCTGGTGATGCATCAATACGGTTTAATGCTATAGCGAACTAACTGCCAGAACAAGCGGCTACGAAAATAAATGAGCCGGCATGAAAAAAGCGGACACATGGTCCGCTTTTTCTTTAGCCTTCCAACGCTTTAAAGGCGCTGTCGCGAATTTGATCGACCGGACCGACACCGGCGATCTTGCGATACTTGGGGGCACCCGGCTGGCCGGATTCTGCCCACTTGTTGTAATAGCCAACCAGCACTTCAGTCTGATCGTGATAGACGGACAAACGTTTCTTGACCGTTTCTTCCTTGTCGTCGTCGCGCTGGATCAGCTCTTCGCCGGTCACATCATCACGACCTGCCGCTTTCGGCGGATTGAATTTGACATGATAAGTACGGCCGGATGCAGGATGCACACGACGGCCGCTCATGCGCTCGACAATCGCTTCGTCCGGCACATCGATTTCCAGCACGTAATCGATGGCGACGCCGGCATCTTTCATTGCATCTGCTTGCGGAATGGTGCGCGGAAAGCCATCGAACAGATAGCCGTTTGCACAATCTCCATCCTTCAATCTGTCCTTGACCAGACCGATGATGATGTCGTCCGATACCAGACCACCTTCGTCCATGATTTTTTTGGCAGCGATGCCCAATGGAGTACCTGCCTTGACCGCAGCGCGCAACATGTCGCCAGTGGAAATTTGCGGGATATTGTATTTGTCTTTGATGAAACCAGCTTGCGTGCCCTTACCGGCACCAGGCGCTCCTAAAAGGATGAGGCGCATGAAATTTTTCCTAAAACGAGTTTTGAATTCTATTACCGAAAGGTGCCATAACGGCACCGGAGGATAGACGTGATTTATAGATTTACGCTATGAACTTTGCACGAAACTTACCACAAAATTATATCAAATCCATTTTTTGCCTTTGCTGCACCGCAGCAAAACGTACCATCACTGCGTGAAATAACGACGCACGCGCAACAGGTCTTCAGGCGTATCCACACCCGCTGCCGGCGCATGCGGCGTGACGTGCACGGCAATCGGCACGCCATGCCACAACACGCGCAATTGCTCCAAGGCTTCAATCTGTTCCAGCGGCGACACAGCAAGCTGAGGATACGCTTGCAGGAAGGCATTCCGATATGCGTACAAACCGATATGGCGCAGCGGCGCATACGCTGCCGGCAATTGTTCCCTGCCCTGCGCAAAACCGTCGCGATGCCACGGTATCGTCGCCCGCGAGAAGTACAGCGCACGTCCAGATTTATCCAGCACGACTTTCACCACGTTCGGATTGAAGACATCGGCAATGTCGTCTATCGTATGCGCCGCCGTTGCCATCGGCACCTCGTGCGAAATCAGGGTTGCGGTGGCGGCAATCAGCGAGGGATCGATCAGTGGTTCATCACCCTGCACATTGACGATCACCGCATCATCGGACAAACCGAGCGCTGCCGCCACTTCCGCTATGCGGTCGGTGCCGGACGGATGATCGGTGCGTGTCATTTGCACGGCTACATTGTTTTGCACACATGCGGCGAAAATATCGGCATGATCGGTCGCCACAATGACGCGTGACGCACCGGATTGCATGGCTCGTTCCGCCACCCGCACAATCATCGGCTTGCCGCCCAGGTCGGCCAGCGGCTTATTCGGCAAGCGGGTAGAAGCGAGACGGGCGGGAATGATGACGGTAAAAGACATCGGCGATTCCGGAAGGGCGACGGCCGGCCTCAGCCGGCTGCAGGCGTCTGCAAATCGCGCGCCTGATCGGCCCACATGATGGGAATGCCGTCGCGGATCGGATAGGCGAGCTTATCGACCTTGCAAATCAGTTCCTGCGTTTTTTTATCATGCTCAAGCGGGCCTTTACAGAGCGGGCAAACCAGAATATCAAGCAATCGAGTGTCCACGGAGTTTCTCCACAATTTGTTCAGCGAACGCATCATCAAGATGCGCAGTTACAGGTACGACCCACACACGCGGATCGTTTCTTAGTGCATCGTTTTGCCGACATTTTACTGCATCCTTCTCCGTGATCAGAATCACATCCGCATTCACGGCAGCAAAAGGATTATCGACAAAATCGTAATGGTCCGGCAATGGCATCTCGTCAAACTGCAGGCCGGCGGCCCGCAACTGGGCGAAAAAGCGTTCCGGATTGCCGATGCCGGCAGCCGCCAGTATCCGCGCCGGAGAAAAGCCGGTGGTAGCGGCAGAAAACGAACGCAACGCGCGCGACGGCAAATCTTCCGACGGCAGATTGGTCGCGGCCAAAGGCTCAGCCATCACGCCGGACAAACGCATTTGAATCACATCCGGCGGCATCGCCGTTTCCTCCGGCGAGCCATTGATCACGGTAAAGTCACGCCGCCGCGATACCGGTTCGCGCAAAGGGCCGGCCGGCAACAACCAGCCGTTGCCATTACCGCGCCCGTCGAACAGCATGATTTCAATATCGCGCGCCAGACGGTAATGCTGCAAGCCGTCATCCGAAATAATCACGTCGACTTGCGGATGTGCTGCCAGCAAGGCCTGCGCAACGGCAACCCGATCGCGTCCGACCATCACCGGGCACTGCGTGCGATGTGCAATCAGCAAGGGTTCGTCGCCCACGTCCTGCGCCAGTGCATCCGGCGTGACCGCGCGCGGCACATCGCTGCTGGCGCCATAGCCGCGCGAAATTACACCGGGATGAAAACCCGCCTGCCGCAATGTCTGCGCCAGCCAGATCGTCAGCGGTGTTTTACCGGTTCCGCCCACGAAAATATTTCCCACCACGATGACCGGTACCCGCATGTGCTGTGCTTTGGCAATCCCGAGGCGATAACAGAGGCGACGCAGGGCAGACAGCACGCCGAACAGACAGGATAAAGGCCACAACAGCCAGGCCGCCAGACCGCGCCGCGCCCATGTCCGCTTAAAAAATTCTTCGAGATTAGAACGTTGCAGGGCCAAGAGCACGCTTCCGTGAATGAAAGACACTGTCGCAGCAGGCGACAGCGATAAAACGACAAGGCTTACTTTTTACCGCTGGCCTGCGCCGCGAAAGTCACTTTGGAATAGCCGGCGATACGCGCTGCTTCCAGCACATTGATCACGCTCTGATGCGTGGCAGTGGCCTCGGCCGCAATGATGACGACCGGATCCACATTGGCTTTACCGGATGCCGCTGCCGCCGCAGTCAATTCTTCGGCCAGGGCTTCCGGATTCTGCACCGCGACCCGCGTGTTATTGATCGCATACCGGCCCTGCGCATCAACAATGACATTGATTTCAAATGGACGCTCCATTGCTTTTTCCGCATCGGCGGTCGGCAATGTAATCTGCAAAGCGGTGAACTTGCTGTAGCTGGTCGATACCATCAGAAAAATCAGAATCACCAACAACACGTCGATGAACGCGATCAGATTGATTTCGGGATCTTCGCGACCCTGCCCTTTGCGAAAATTCATGAGGCGGTTCTTTCCAGTGGCTTACTTGCGTGCACCGTGCACGGTGTCGACGAACTTCACAGCCTGCTGTTCCATGTCGATGATGAAACTATCGACCAGCGCGCGGAAGTGACGGTAGAACACCAACGATGGCATCGCAATCGCCAGGCCGAAACCGGTGTTGTACAGCGCAATCGAAATCCCGTGTGCGAGTTGCGTCGGATTGGCGCCGGTGCCGGTCGCATTTTGCGAACCGAAAATTTCGATCATACCGACCACGGTGCCGAACAAACCCATCAGCGGCGCCAGTGTGGCGATCGTTCCCAAGGTTGTCAGGAAACGCTCCAGCTCATGCGCAGTGCCGCGCCCGGCTTCCTCGATCGATTCCTTCATCACATCACGCGGCGCATTTACGTTACGCAGGCCGGCGGCCAGCACGCGGCCTAGCGGCGAATTCTTTTCCAGCGTCGCCACCACGTTCGCGTCAATTTTTCCATTGTGATAAACCCGCACCACTTCTTCCAGCAAGCTCGGTGGCAGGATGCGGCGCCGGCGTAAATACAGGCTGCGTTCGATGATCAGGGTCAGGGCAATAACGGAAGCGATCAGCAGCAGCCAGATCGGCCAGCCTGCTGCATGAATAATGGCGAGCAAAGGAAGCTCCTTCTTTGGTTCAAGTAAGTATGGATGGAGAATGTAACGGTTTGGCGCAACGAGAGCAAGTTTCCAGCGGCGTCGAAACGGCTGGAATACATCGCTACGACATGTTAACCGTCATCGGAGCAATCCATGAAATTCTTTTCACTGGCCAAGAATCCGGGAGCTGCAGCTTGTGCACATTTTCTGTGGATAACATTGTGTGCAACTGCGTGGAAGAACGCAAAGCACTTGATTTCAAAGCGTTTTTTTACGCTGCACAAAAATGAAGCTGTGCACATCTGTGCATGATCGCGTTAATTTCCATCCGCAGGCGAGCATCATGCCCGCCTGCCATGACAGCATACTTAATGGATGCCGCGAAACATCGCACATTGCCTGAAAGTCTCTTCAGAGAACGGGATGTTCTTGCTCTTGCAGAACTTGGAAGTAAGTTTCAGCAATTCCTTGATGTCGCGGCCGCTCGATTTTGCATAGGTGTTGCTCAGCGCATCGATCAGCTGGTCCGATAATTCGACGCCGAATTGCCCAGACAAGGCTTTCCATAAACGCATGGCATCCTCCTTCGACGGCGTTTCATACTGGATGGTCGCAATACAGCGCGACAGAATGGCGTCGTCCACGTCCTGAATACGATTGGTGGTCATGAAAAGCAGGCCATTGAAATATTCCAGCGTACGCAGGAATTCCGCCACGATCGCATTGTGCTGCAGATCATTATCGCGGCAGCGTATGTACACGTCGGCTTCATCCAGCAGCAGGATTGCGTCCCAGCGGGCGGCGCGACGCAAGATCTGCGACAGATTGTGTTCCACCGAAGCGGCGGTGATGCCGAGCTGACCGGAATGCACCCGATACAGCGGCTTGCCGACGACTTCGGAATACACTTCAGCGGTCAGCGTCTTGCCCAAACCAGGCGCGCCCTTGCAAAGAATGGTGGTGCCGCCCGATTTGCCTTCGACGATATCCTCCATCAGCACCGTCATGTCGGCCGTCAGGATGTCGATCAGATCGCGATGGTGATCTGGCAGGATCAGTTTGTCGCGCAACTCGGGCTTGTATTGATATGCCGTCAGATTTTGCACGTGCACCCAGATATTCTGGTGCAGTTCCAGATGGAACATGTACAGATAGCAGTGCAGCGGAATTTTTTCAAAGCCGACTTCGAAACCAGCGTCGCGCCAGAATGCGCAATCCGCACTCATTTCAAACCGGCGATCCAGCATCTCTTCGTCGTTGACGCATTTCGCGGAAACGCCATCCCGTATACGCATCAAATGGAAACGGGATTTTTCATCATTGTAAAAAGCCGAATGGCGCGCCACAAACTGCGCGCCGAATTTCGTCTGGTACTTGAGAAAAGACTTGGCGTGCGCCTCGTACTCCTGTTTGAATTCGGCGCACTCCTTGAAGTAGCCGCGTTCGGTCAGCAGCTCGGGAATAGTACGGTTGGCGATATCGTGATTATTAATCACGATCGCATTCGTCATGCCCGAACGGCGCATCCGGTAATCGGACGACGTTTCCTTGTTGGCAGCCGGCATCGTGTTGGCCAGCAGATCGACCACCACATAAGGTGCACCCAGATCCGGCACCACATAGCGCAGACTATGCACCAGCCACGGCAGCAGTACGCCGTCCTTGTTGCGTTTGTAAAGCCAGCCGTCGATCACATCGCGTGACAGGTAGGCAGCCAGGCCAGGCACCAGCTTGTCGAGGCTGGGAATTTTGCGCGCTTGCGGCGCGCCGAGAATATTGTCCTGCGCCAGCAACTGGAACATCAGCGCGCGCTCGTCCTGTACCTTGCATAAATTGTACAAGCTGTTCAGCGCAGCCGCGTCGAACAACTTGCTGGGCACGATCATGTTACCGTGACATACACCATGTTCGGTAAGGCGTTTTGCCAGAGGAGATTCGGCTTCTATCATCCCCAACAATACATTGACCAATGATTCCGGTATTTCGTAATCCATCACAGCTCCTGCTAATGTCGCGCCCGGCAAAGTTACATGCCTGGTGGAATATTGCTCCAGGCGATTAAAGAAGCGAAGACCCGAAACAAGGTTCGGGCTCGCGTACCCAATCCATCGGGACGAAAAAAGAAAACGGCCTCCATCTCTGGAAGCCGCATACTCTTGTTGGCATCAACAGCCGGAATCGAAATTCGGCGGCCAACTACTATCCTGCCTCTTCGTCAACAGCGCATTTTTTACGCCTTGAGAGATCGTCCCTTGCTTTTAGTAAGCCTCCCATCATAAAGCAATAAGCCGGTCATGTGAAGCCAGCGTCGTACGGCCATGTAGCCTTGCCTTGACATGATACAAATCCGGCCATGAACAGCGCAAATCCAGCCAGCCATCATGATAGGTCCTGCGAAAGGTGGCAATTTTGCCAAATACACGCTGATATCCGCAAAGAAATCCTTATACTTGAGCGCTCGAATAATCCGGCCTATTGATGATGGAGTTGCAGTGTCCAAAGGTATTGTTTTTTCAGTGCTCAGCTCGACACTGTTTGCCGTTCTGTATTTCTATTCGACGCTGCTGACCCCGCTTGACGGCGAAGAGATTTTCGGCTGGCGCACGCTGCTGACCTTTCCCTTCCTGACCATCTTCATCTGGACTTGCGGCCGCCAGCAACTGATACACACGCTGATGCAAAGAATCCGGCGTCAGCCTTTGCTGTTGGTCGGCGCACTTGCCTCCGCTGCGCTGCTTGGCATCCAGTTATGGCTGTTCATGTGGGCGCCGCTGCATGGCCGCGCGCTGCATGTCTCGCTCGGCTACTTCCTGCTCCCGTTAACCATGTTGCTGACCGGACGCATCGTCTATCAGGACCGCCTCTCCCGGCCGCAGAAACTGGCAGCGTTCTGCGCCATGTGCGGTGTCGCCAACGAACTGTTCCAGGTCGGCAGTTTTTCATGGGAAACGCTGGTAGTGGCCTTCGGCTACCCGCTGTATTTCGTGTTACGCCGCCGCATGGGCGCAAACAATCTGGGCGGTTTATGGCTGGACATGGCACTGCTGCTGCCGGCAGGCTTGTGGTTTATCCATGCGGGAGATGTCGGCTTTACTGCCTTGGGCGAATATCCATTACTCTATCTGCTGATCCCGCTGCTCGGCGTACTCAGTGCGTGTGCGCTGATTTTTTATATGGTCGCCAGCCAGATGCTCCGTCTTAGCCTGTTCGGCTTGCTCGGTTATGTGGAACCTGTACTGCTGGTTCTGGTCGCCTTGTTGCTGGGAGAAAGCATCAAGCCGCACGAATGGCTGACCTACATTCCCATCTGGATTGCCGTATTCTTGCTGGTGGCCGAAGGCGCCGCAAGCCTATACAAAGCACGGCCGGCGCGCTGAGCATTACGTAAATTCAAGTAAAAAAACCATGGCTATCGATTATCCAAATCCGAACCAGACGCCGACACCAAACGTGCTCACCGTCTCTGCATTGAACCAGGCGGTCTCCCGCATGCTGGAGCGCAGCTTTCCGCTCACATGGATAGCCGGCGAAATTTCCAACTTCACGCGCGCCGCTTCCGGACATTGGTATTTCACACTGAAAGACGACGCGGCGCAGGTACGTGCAGTGATGTTTCGCGGTCGTGCCCAATATGCCGATTTCATGCCACGCGAAGGCGACCGGGTAGAAGTGCGCGCGCTGGTCACACTGTATGCACCGCGCGGCGATTATCAATTGAGCGTGGAAGCCCTACGGCGCGCCGGCGTCGGCAATCTGTACGAAGCATTTTTACAGTTGAAGGAAAAACTGGCGGCGGAAGGCTTGTTCGATCCTGCGCGCAAACGTCCCTTCCCTTTGTTTGCCCGCACAATAGGCATCGTCACCAGTCCGCAAGCCGCTGCGCTGCGCGATATTTTAACGACGCTGCAGCGTCGCGCACCGCATGTGCGCGCCATCCTGTATCCAACGCCGGTACAAGGCGAAGGCGCTGCCAACAAGATTGCACAGGCGATCGCCACCGCTTCGGCGCGCGCCGAATGCGATGTGCTGCTGGTATGTCGCGGCGGAGGCAGCATAGAAGACCTGTGGTCGTTCAACCATGAAATCGTCGCCCGCACGATCGTCGGCTGCGATATCCCCGTCATCGTCGGCGTCGGCCATGAAACCGATTTCACGATTGCCGATTTCGCCGCCGATGTGCGCGCTCCTACACCGACTGCGGCAGCAGAGCTGGCAGCGACGCCACGAACGGAATGGCTGGCGCGGCTGCAAACCGAGGCCGACGATATGCGTCGCGCACTGAAAAGACAGTTGTCGGATACCGCGCAAACGCTGGACTGGCTGTCGCGCCGCCTGATCAGCCCATCGGCCACGATCGCGCACAAGCAGATGAAACTGCAAAATCTGCAGGCGCGTCTGGGACACGCTACCCGCATTCCGCTCGGCAAGGCGCAGTTTGCGCTGGCCCATTTGCGTAATCGCTGGCTGACGCAGTTGCCGGACACGCGCATCCAGCGCGCTCGCGTCGCCGAACACGCACGGCGCCTGAGCAATCAGATGAAGACACGCAGCGCCACACAGGAGCAGCGTTTGCGCGCACTTTCCGCACAACTGGAAATGCTCAATCCACAACGCACGCTGGAACGCGGTTATGCCATCGTCAGCGATGAAAAAGGCAACATCGTGCGAGCGCCGCAGGAATTACGGCCGCGACAGAATGTTACGGTGCGACTGGCGGAGGGTAGCGCGCAGATCGGCATTGCCAGCGTGCAGCAAACCCTGGAGTAAGGCAGCAATGAAAGCGGGGCAAAATGAACGCAGCCATAGCCTCGCTATTTGCTTTCGCCTGCGCCGCACAAGCCGCGTTCATGGAAATTGACTTGCGTCGTGTGCAAGCATTGCATAACCGTCTTACAATAAGCCCTTTCAAAAAGAACATCTCATTTTTAACCCCTAAAAGGACGACCATGGAACATACCCTGCCGGCACTGCCCTATGCGTTGGATGCACTTGCTCCACATATCTCCAAAGAGACACTCGAATTCCACTATGGCAAGCATCACCAGACCTATGTGACGAATTTGAACAACCTGATCAAGGGTACCGAATTCGAAAACGCATCGCTCGAAGACATCATCAAGAAATCTTCCGGCGGTGTATTCAACAATGCAGCACAAGTCTGGAACCACACTTTCTACTGGAACGGCCTGAAACCAAACGGCGGCGGCGCTCCAACCGGCAAGGTAGCTGACGCTATCAACGCCAAATGGGGTTCCTTCGACAAGTTCAAGGAAGAATTCACCAAGTCCTGCGTCACCAACTTCGGCTCCGGCTGGACCTGGCTGGTGAAAAAAGCCGACGGCTCGCTCGATCTGGCCAACACCTCGAACGCCGGCTGCCCATTGACCGGCGCCGACACCCCATTGCTGACCTGCGACGTATGGGAACACGCTTACTACATCGACTACCGCAATGCGCGTCCGAAGTATGTTGAATCGTTCTGGGCGCTGGTGAACTGGGATTTCGTTGCGAAAAATCTGGGTTAATTTGATTTGATTGCATCAGTTATTTTTAATGGCTGATGCTTTTGCAGCTGCAGTAGATATATAAAATGCCTCGAATTTTCGGGGCGTTTTTTTGTTTGTGAGTATTGATATCGGGTTTTCTTCGTCGATGTTCAGTCGTCGGGGGTCCAGAGGTGTTTCTCTGTCTTGCCAACTTCTAGTCTTAACTGAGGCGGTTCTTTCTGCGATGAAGCTCAGTTGCCGGGAATGGCCCGGCGGCCACCTTCTTTCTTTGCTTCGCCAAAGAAAGAAGGCAAAGAAAGGCGACCGCACAGCCGCTGTCCCTACGGGCTCCCCAGTGCTGCGCCGCCAAAAATGGGAAGTGAACGAAACTCGCTGCGCTCAGACAACGTTCACTTCTTGATCCATTTTCGGCATCGCATCACTGGCAGCGTCACAGCGGGACGACACGCTTCCTCGCCTGCGGCATCGGGCGCTTGATACACGGGTGCTGAATCGTTCGCCAGTGTTTTGGGCTTAAACCCATTAACCCAGTACGTCCCTGCTTAATTTCAAGTCATCACCATCACGATTTGGGTTCGGCAATGCCGCAGGCGAGCCGAACCTGCAGCTTCCGCTGTGACGCTGCCGTTTGTGACGTGCAGAAAATGGAAAGAGAAATGGGCGTTGTTTGAGCGCAGCGAGTTTCGCCCGTTTCCCATTTTTTGCACGGCATAAACGGGAACCCGAAGGGCAGCGGCTGTGCGGTCGCCTTCTTTTGCTTACTTTTCTTGGCGAAGCAAGAAAAGTGAGTAGCCGCCGGGCTACCCCCGGCAACTGAGCCTCATCGAAGAAAGAACCGTTTCAGCCATCACTAAAACAAGACAGAGAAACATCTCCAGACTCCCGACAACTGAACATCGACGAAGAAAACCCCACATCAATCCCACAAACCGCCCCTTATGCTTTTTTCGCATGATCACATGCGAAAACTATCGTTGGAGCGAATAAGGATGTTTGATATATTTCTTTCCACTCGGGAAGTTTTCCAAACTCACATCATTGCCGACACGCAGTATAGCGACCAGGCGATCATTTCCCTGCCACGAATTTTTACGCAAACACGGAGTAGTTTATGTTCAAAAAAGTTGTTTTACTCACAGCCGCTGCGGCGACCCTGCTGACAGGCGCTGCTCAGGCGCAGGACAAACCGATACTGAATGCGTCGTACGACGTCGCGCGCGAAGTCTTTGCTGCCATCAATCCGAAATTTCAGGCCCAATGGAAAGCGCAAACTGGTCAGGATTTGAAAATCGACCAATCGTTCGCCGGTACCTCGCGTCAGGCGCAAGACATCCTGCAAGGTAAAAAGGTCGATACCGTCACGTTCAATCAAGTGACCGATATCGACATCCTCGCCAAACGCGGCCTGGTGAGCAAAGACTGGCAAAAAGCATTTCCAAACAATGCTTCGCCTTACTACAGCACCATCGCTTTCCTGGTGCGCAAAGGCAATCCGAAAAACATCAAGAGCTGGGACGATCTGGTACGCGACGACGTGAAAGTGATATTCCCGAATCCTAAAACCTCGGGCAATGCACGCTACACCTATCTCGGCGCATGGCTGTACGCAAATGAAAAATTCAAGGGCGACCAGACCAAGACCAAGCAATTCGTCGGCAAGCTGCTGCACAATGTCGTGAATTTCCCTACCGGCGGCCGTGGCGCCACCGTGGCATTTGCACAAAACAATCAGGGCGATGCCTTGCTGACCTTTGAATCGGAAGTGATCAACATCGCAAAGAGTGATGAGTTCAAATCCGGCGCATACGAAATCGTCGTTCCACCCGTTTCCGTGCTGGCTGAATTCCCGGTTGCCGTGGTCGATAAAGTCGTCGATGAAAAAGGCACCCGCAAGGTTGCCACGGCCTACCTGAACTACGAATACTCGCGTGAAATCCAATTGCTGCTGACCACCTTCAACTATCGCGTGCACCATCCGGATGTGGCGAAAGTAGTGGCGGATCGTTACGCAAAAGTACGCTTGATCGATCCAACCAAGGTGCTCGGCTCATGGGATCAGATTCAGGCTGCACATTTCGCCGGCGGCGCGATGCTGGATCAATTACTCAGTCAACGGAACTAAGACAGCAACTGGTGCAGCAGCGATCCTGTTGCACCAGCATAGTTCTTTGTCAGACTGGATGACGGTGGTTTACAATGCCACCTTCCACGCGACCATCCGCCATCTGGATGGTCGTTTTGTTTTCCGAATCGCGTTTTATCGTAACGCCTCACTGCCGCCGAGCACCCTATTGTGAATTCGTCTCTCCGCTTCTTCCGCAACACGCCGATCCTGCCGGGCTTCTCGATAAGCTTCGGTTTTTCGGTGTTGTATATCAGCCTGGTGATTCTGCTACCGATTTCGGCGCTGCTGGTCTACGTCAGCGGTATGAGCTTCGATCAATACTGGTTCGCAATTACCGATGCACGCGTGCTGCAGAGTTATAAAGTCACGCTGATGGGTGCGTTTTATTCCACCGTGATCGTGACCTTCATCGGCTTTTTGCTGGCGTGGATCATCACACGCTACGATTTCCCTGGCCGTCGCCTGATCGATTCACTAGTCGATCTGCCGTTTGCACTGCCAACCTCGGTCGCTGGCGTGACGCTGTCCGTCTTGTTCATGCCTACCGGCTGGCTCGGTCAGTGGTTTGACATTTTCGGCATCAAAATCTCTTATGCATTCCCCGGCATCGTCGTGGCGATGATCTTCACCAGCCTGCCCTTCATCGTACGTTCGGTGCAACCGGTCCTGGAAGACATGGAGAACGAGCTGGAAGAAGCGGCGCTAATGCTGGGTGCAAACAAGTGGCAGATTTTCTGGCGCGTGATTTTGCCGACCCTGATTCCCGCCCTGATTACCGGTTCCTCGCAAGCCTTCATCCGCAGCCTCGGTGAATTCGGCGCCGTCATCATGATTGCCGGGAATATCCCCTTCCAGACCGAAGTCACATCACTGATGCTGTTCGTCCGTCTGCAGGAATACAACTACCCGGCGGCGGCGGCCATTGCCTCCGTAGTCTTGCTGGCCTCACTGCTATTGCTGTTCCTGCTGCAGGTTGTGCAGGGACGGCTTTTCAAAACAGCGGGAGGAAAATAACATGGCATCCACCATCAAACGTCCGACCTCCACACATCAGTGGATCTTGATCGGTCTCGGCATCGTATTGACGATACTGATGCTGATCGTACCGCTGGTCCTGATCTTCACGCAGGCATTCAGCGGCGGCCTGGAACTGCTGCGGCAAAATCTCAGTGAAGATTACATGCGGCATGCGCTCGGCCTGACACTGCTGGCTGCAGTACTGACCGTGCCTATCAATCTGGTGTTCGGCATCCTGCTCGCATGGTGCGTCACGCATTACGATTTTTTCGGCCGTCGGCTGTTGATTACTCTGGTCGAGATTCCCTATGCGACTTCGCCCGTGGTCGCCGGCTTCTGCTATCTGGTGGTCTATGGACTGGAAGGCGTAATCGGCCAATGGCTGTATGAAAAAGATGTTCAACTGATGTTTGCATGGCCGGGCATCATCATGGTGACCGTCTTTGTGACGGCACCGTATATCGCCCGCATCCTGATGCCGCTGATGCAAAAACAGGGCACCGAGGAAGAGATCGCCGCCTTGTCGCTGGGCGCCACCGGTTGGCAGATTTTCCGCCATGTGACCTTGCCCAACATTAAATGGGCCTTGCTGTACGGTGCCGTGATTACCAATGCACGGGCAGTCGGCGAATTCGGCGCGGTCGCAGTGGTGTCCGGCACGATCATGAATCAAACCCTGACGCTGCCTTTGCTGGTGGAGCAACTCAATAACGATTACAAGACTGCCGCCGCCTTTACCGCTGCCGCCCTGCTCGCCTGTATGGCGCTGCTGACGCTGATCCTGAAAACAACCATGGAATGGCGGCAGGAAAGGCGCGAGGCGGAAGCAAAAGACGATGATGCAAATTAGACAGGCAGACGCAACACTGAAATAAATCCGGAATCATTTCCTTCCGGCATAGAAATCCACTATCATCGCGCTGCGCTGAAAACCAGCGCAGCATTCCCGTTGGTCTCCATCGTAGATTCCGACATCGTTCGCCAAGCGTACGCGCTTCCATTCCACCCGCAGTGAAATACGCGCAAACGTATGAAGCGGTATACTCAGCAATGAATTTGCAGCTTCGTTGCATTTTCGTTACGCCTTCGCTGCACTTTCGCAGCACCTTCGTCAGAGCATTCCTACAAAATTTTGGGATGGTCTCTGATCGCCAATCCATACCGGCTCTTTTATTCTTGCCACTCGGGTCGCGCATCGATTTTGCCCAAGTGCAAAACCGCGACATGCGATAACAACCCCTGCGCTTGCCGAATCTCGCAAGCTGCACTCGATAAGGAATCGACATGTACAACAATCACGATGAACTCAATAACCCGAACTTCCTGACCCACGTCAGACGTATTCCGGACGCCCATCTTCTGCATGCTTCTGAAGAACAGGAAAAGCAGGACGATGCAGACGTCGAAACGGAAGATTCAAGCGAACCGGCCCATATCACCGTGGTTCCCTTCAGCACAACCAAGACAGGTTCGTTCCAGTAAATTCATTTGTTCCTGGAAAAACCGGATCCGCTTTGCAATGCATGGGAATTCTTGAACATTCCATGCATTGCAAGGCTGATCCGCTCACTGCTCCGCCGTACCCATTCCCGCACTCTTCCGCTTTACTTTCAGTTGAAACAATCCGCATAATCACACCACGCCGCAGGCAAAAAACGGCATCCTAGTCATATTCTTTTTTCAAAAAGGGAATGCATGCCGAATGAACTTCATACGCGCTGCTGTATTGTCGGCGGTGGTCCGGCCGGCATGATGCTGGGCTTGCTGCTGGCGCGGGCAGGCGTGGATGTCATCGTGCTGGAAAAACACGGCGATTTTTTACGCGATTTTCGCGGCGACACCGTGCATCCGTCCACGCTGCAAATCATGCATGAGCTCGGCTTGCTGCAGGCGTTTTTACAACGCCCTCATGACAAGGCATACGAACTGAGTATCAGCGTGGCAGGCCAGGTATTAACGATCGCCGATTTTTCACGTCTGCACACGCAATGCAATTTCATCGCCTTGATGCCGCAATGGGACTTTCTGGATTTCCTGCGCGATCACGCTGTCAGCTATCCTCATTTTCGTCTGTTGCAAAATGCCGAAGCGACTACGCTGCAAGAACAGCATGGATACGTAACAGGCGTGCACGTCGAGACGGCTAACGGCCCCCTGCTCGTCAATGCCGACCTGACCATCGGTGCCGATGGCCGTCATTCAGCCGTGCGCAAGGCAGCCGAACTCACGGTACGCGATCTCGGCGCGCCTATCGATGTCCTGTGGATGCGCCTGCCGATGGCGGCAGGCGATCCATCCAGCACCGGAGCTCGGCTGGGCGCGGGGCAGTTTTTTGTCATGCTGCATCGCGGCAGCTACTGGCAATGTGCATATGTAATTCCGAAAGGCGGCATCGCCGCCATACGCGAACGCGGGCTGGCAAGCTTCCATGCCGAGCTGGCCGCTATCGCACCGCTCTTTGCAGATCGCGTGTCATCCCTGCAAAGCTGGGATGACATCAAATTGCTGAGTGTGACTGTCGATAGACTGGAACGTTGGTGGAAGCCGGGCTTGCTGTGCATAGGCGATGCCGCGCATGCGATGTCACCCGTAGGCGGCGTCGGTATCAATCTGGCGATTCAGGATGCGGTTGCGACTGCCAATATTTTGTCCAAGTCACTCGCCAATCCGCAGGTGCAGGCAAAGGCATTGACGCCTCTACTTAAGCAGGTTCAAAGTCGACGCCTGTTTCCGGCACGCATCACGCAAGCGGTACAAGTCACCATCCAGAACCGCGTACTGGTGCCAGTGATCGGCAAGCAGAGCAAGCAGGCACTCACGATTCCCTGGCCGTTAAAACTATTGAATCGCTGGCCCGCATTACGCAAGATTCCAGCGTATGCGGTCGGCATCGGTGTCCAGCCGGAACATATCCTGGATAGACAAGCACATGAAAAATTGCAGGCGCCTGCCCGACCATCCTCAAAATAAAATTCTTCAACAGCCACAACAGCAGCCGAATACCTGCCGACACCGATAGCAGTCGCGCTGATGGCGTGACACTATCCATTTTAAAAATAAAAAAGAGGATGAATCAATCATCCTCTTTTTCATCGTTCTCTTTGTATTTTCAAATGCCTTACCTCATCTGATGACGCTTACCGAATCAGACTTTCGCGTGCAGCAGAGCTGATTGCCACAACCGCCGGATGCGTCAACTGCCGCTCTACCGAGATTGCATAGAATTGCTCGGTGACCAGGCTGGTACGACCGATTTCCGTCACGCCGTATTGCTTGATGATTTGATCCGCCACAGCGGACGGTGCCGCAAAAATGCCTTTTCCTGCGCCGCCGAATGCCTGCAGCAAAGCGCCATCGTCAAATTCGCCTATGATGCGCGGCCGCACTTTTTCTTTTTCAAACCAGCGTATCAAACGCGGTCTGACTGCGGCATCTTCACCCGGCATCAGGAAAGGCGCGCCATCCAGGCTTTTCGGGAAACCCTTCTCGTATTCTTTCGCCAGCTCATCCGTCGCAAAAAAGGTCACACCGCATTCACCCAGCAAATGGTTATAACCGCGCACATCGATATTCGCCGGCATCGGACTATCGGCAATCACGATGTCCAGCCTGTGCACCGCCAGATCAGCAAGCAGATTGGTCAGCTTGCCCTCGCGGCACACGATGCGCAGGGATTCAGGCAACTCCATCGCCGGCTCCAGCAACAGGTAGGCGATGGCCTTCGGCACGGCATCGGCAACACCGACACGGAATTGCAGCGGCCAGCCGCCCGGCCGGAAGCGCAGTACTTCCTGCAACTCTTCGCCTAGCGTAAAAATTTCATCCGCATAGCCGAGCACCACGCGCCCGGCATCGTTGAGCTCCAGCCGTCGCCCGATGCGATTGAATAATTTATAGCCGAGCACATCTTCAAACAGCGAGATCTGGCCGCTGATGGTTTGCGGCGTCAGGTGCAGACGTTCGCTTGCACGCCCGATACCGCCCGCTTTGGCAACCACCCAGAAGTAATGCAGGTGCTTGTAATTCATCGTACTCATGGCGCCTCTATATATACAGTTTTTACGAATGAAAAATTGATTATATTCGACTTTTCAATAGAAAAAAGTAGTCGTACAGTTAGCCTGCTTCCTATTGGAACGCGGGTAAACAGGCGTAAAAACATAACCCCGGCTTTTGCTGGGCATGACTTTGCTGTTCATCATCCTGTAGCAATTGCCCGGTTTGATCAACGGCACCCATTGATTGTTTTCCTGTTGTCTTGATTGCGCATCCCTGCCGGGATGGCGTGTTCATTCTTGAAGGCGCAACAATGAAATGTCCCATTTGCAGCGACATGCATTTGATCATGTCGGATCGACACGCGATTGAAATTGACTACTGCCCGCAATGCCGTGGCGTATGGCTGGATAGAGGTGAACTCGACAAACTGATAGAGCGTTCCGCCAATGCAGTGACGGAAGCAGCACCCGCAATACGTCATCGCAGCGAACGCAAGAATGCACGGCAGGAAAAATTGCTCGGCTATAAGAAAGAAGGTTATGGCCAGAAGAACAAAAAAGACTTGATCGGTGAATTATTCGATTTCTGATCGGCCGCTGTCACATCGAACACACAGCAATTTTCATCATCTCTTCATAAATTACTGTTTTCTGACAGCATCCCCATGCTACGCACATCTTTAGATGCGCATGAACGACCTTGTCCTGACTAGCATTGCAGTCATGCATTCCGCATCCAGCCTTGAAAATTTTTCGACGCAAAGCATTATCGAATGCATTAAAGTACTGAACATTCAGCATGTGTGCGCCACTTTTTTGACGCGGCAGGCAGTGAACAAGAATAAAAATACTAGGAAAAAACAAGATGATGCATACAGCAAAAGAAGCACTGGAACGCTTGCGCGAAGGAAATTATCGCTTCGTGACCGATATTCACAACGATGACCACTCCCCCAGTCGCGCACGTCGCAAGGAAGTAGCCAACGGTCAGGAACCGTTCGCCATTATTCTCGGCTGTTCCGATTCGCGGGTACCGGCTGAAATGGTGTTCGATCAGGGACTGGGCGACTTATTCGTGATTCGCGTTGCCGGCAATATTGTCGCGCCTTCGCAAATCGGCAGTGTCGAATTTGCTGCCGAACGCTACCAGACAAAACTGGTGGTGGTGCTCGGACATTCGCATTGCGGCGCCATTCTGGCCACGCTGGAAGAGTTGAAGCGTCCGAATGAAAACCAATCGCGCAATTTGAAGTCCATCGTCGATCGCATTCGTCCTTCGGTTGCCACGCTGCTTGAAACCGAATTGAAGCACGACCACGAAGCGCTGGTGCATCAATCAGTGCGTGCCAATATACGCGCCTCGGTGAATCATTTGCGCCATGGTTCGGAGTTGCTGGAAAACCTGATTCAGAATGAAGGCTTGCTGATCGTTGGCGCCGAATACTCGCTGGAAACCGGCGCGGTGGAATTTTTTGAAGGCCTGCCGACGGGCACCTGACCGGGTTCCACGACTTTCATGCGGCGCAGATAAAAGCCGTCATTGAAAAAACTGCGCGTCAGTATTCAAGACTCAGTGTGATAGAGCCGTAACTCTGCGCATCTTTTTGCCCGCGGAATTCCTTGCTGCGCAAATAGTGGGCATAGGTGATCTTGCCGCCTACCCACTGCCAGGCCACACCTGCCGCCACATCGCCGATAAAATAACGCTTGGATACGCTGTGGCTGTCGGAAAAAGTATTCCCGTCGAGAAAAATATCGCGCGCCACTGCACGTCCATCCACGGAAACAAATGCATGCACACCACCGTCGGACAGGCGACGCGACACATTCACCGGCAAGGGCGCATTGCTATCGCTGGCAGGCCTGATCGGTGAAGTCCCGAAATCGTTCGGCAGATAACTTCCGATCCGGAATTCCACACCCGCATTTGCATATGTCTTCACGTTGCCCAGGCTGAAACCGTAATGCGTAATGGCGTCGATCTTCGGCCCGCCCGGATGGGAGATCTGCAAGATCCTCTTTTTTCTTTCCTTCACGAACTGGATTCCCAACTCGTTATTGAGTTGATTGCTCCAGCCGTTAAAGCGATCTATGCCGCGCACTTTATGTATGAAATTCTGCGACTCCCGTGCCAGCGAGGCCGGCCCGACCATGCCGATATCGATCTCCACCGTATCCATGTGTCTATCATCGCGCGCGTTGTAAGCCAGACCAAGATACAGCCAGCCTGCATAAGGGCGATCATCGGTAATCAGGTCGCTACGCACTTTGTCGGTTGGCGTATACATCGCCTGTCCCAGACTGACCACCATATTGCGTGAATCAAAAGCCCCTGGCTGCACCTTTTCCGAAACCTGATTCAGATGTCGCACCCATTTTGGCAGACAGGGATCGTTGATGTAATCTTCCAGATTGGCCGATATCCACGAAAACTTCGCCCCGCTGGTGTAATTATGGTCGGTCCCCGTGAACATATCGTTTTCGTAATAGAAATTGAATACGTCCGGATAATTTTTCAGCGCCCTGACACCCGGTTTGGACGAACAGCTTTCCACGTCAGGCTCCTGAGCCTGTGCCGTAGTGCCAAAAACAATAATGGATGTCGCAAGAGAAAACTGGAGAAAAACTGTTTTGGAAAGCCGTGCTATATGCATTGAATGTAAATTTGAAAGTAACTTGAATGTTTGCTGAAAGAATGGAAATGCATCAGCCTGCTTCATTATCTCTCGATACAGCAAGGCAGAGACTACTGGCGCATACCTGCCCCGTCAAGATATCGATACAGACAGAATGCAGTCAAGTAGCCGGAAAAGCCGATGCACTTACGCGTTAAACTGAACGTTCAATCAGTTTATTCATCAATCAATGTAATCAATCTATTCACCCATCATTTTTCAGGACCGCAAGATGACAAGAAATTATTCCCTGATTGCCTTGCTGGCTGCATGCCTGCTTGCCACAGGCTGCGCAAAAAAACTCAAGCCGGACAATCTTCCCGCCCTTTCCGGCAATGTGACGGGTAGCGTCATGTACCGCGAACGCATCGCACTGCCACCGGACTCCAAGATAGTCGTGAACCTGGAAGACGTCAGTCGTGCGGATAAAAGCGGCGTATTCATTGCCCAGCAGACATTGCGTCCCGGAGTGCAAGTTCCCGCCCAGTTCAATCTGCGCTATATCCCGTCGGCCATCAACAGAAGCCATCGCTATGTGGTGCGCGCATCGATACTGGATAGTCAGGACGAGTTGCTGTGGACTTCGACCGAAGCCCATCCGGTTTTGTTCAATGAAGCGGAGAAGCCGCTCACCATCATGGTGGAGCGCGTCGTCAATGCAAATACGGTTGCACCCCCGCTTGCCAGCAAAGGTGTCGCATTCAAGTGCGATGAGCTTGAATTTATTGCGAAGTTTGAAGCGAACAAGGTGCAGATATTGCTGGCCGGCCGCAGCCTGACATTGCCGCAAGTGATTTCCGGTTCCGGTGCGCGCTACGCGGATGGCAGCACGACATTCTGGAACAAGGGTGATACGGCATTGCTGGAAATGAATGGCGTCAGTTACAAGGGCTGCAAAACCGATACCTCGCTGCCTGCAGCCAAATAAGATTGCATCAGCTGCGCTGCCACACCAACAGGCGATTGTTGGCAGGCATTGCATGATCTGCCTGCATGACGAAGCCATGCTCTTGCGCCAGCGACTGCATGGCTTCGATATCACGTATCCCCATATGCGCCGCTTGCGCGTGCAAAGAGGCATCGAATTGCGCATTACCGGGACTGGTAAATTTCCCTGCGTAATTGAAGGGGCCGTAGACGCATAATTTTCCGCCCGGCGGCAAAATATGCGCGGCACCGGCGAACAGGGCCTCGACCTGCGGCCACGCCATGATGTGGCAGGTATTGGCAGTGAAGACGGCATCAAAACGTTCGCTCGGCCATGCTGCATCCGTCATATCGAGCACGATGGGTGGCAACACATTCGGCAGTCCGGCTTCCTGCATCCATGCGTGAATGCTCGGATGATTCTGCGCCAGATCGCTGGTTTGCCACATCAGCTGCGGCAACTGTGCGCCAAAGAACACTGCATGCTGACCAGTGCCACTGCCGATTTCGAGTACGCGCGTGCAAGCGGCGAGCTCATCTTTCAACACATCGAGTATCGGTTGCCGGTTGCGCTCGCAGGCGATGGAAAATTGCTTGCTCATTTGCTTGATCCTTCACTTATTCTTTCGGAGGTATGGCTTCGGCTTGCGGAATCAACTGCAGCGCCAGGCAAGTGCAAGTGCAAGTTCCACAAGCCATTGCGCTGCAGGCAGAAGCTGCGTTTTTCCGTTGCACTCAAACGCTTCATTGCATATTCGGCTTTGGAGGCAGTGGAGCGATCTGCATATTCAACGATTGCCAGCAGGCGGCGCGGCGGATGCGAACGCGTGTAACGTGCTCCCCTGCCTTTTTCATGCGCGGCATAGCGTGCCGCCACATCAACCGCAATGCCGGTGTAAATACTGCCATCACGGCATTCGAGCAAATAAAGAAACCATGTCATGCCATCTAGTATAAAGAGCTTTCACGGCAACAGATGCCATCCCCTCCTGGCGCGCAAAACAAATGTACCGAGAAGTTTGGCTATACTGCAGCGACCTCATCTGCAAACTCTGCGCCATATGAAAACCCTCTTCTCTCCCGCTGTTCGTGCATGCTTGCTGTGCATGTCCGCATGGCTGCTCTGTACCGCCGGCAATCCGGCACATGCGGCAGAACCGGTGCTGGAACTCTCGTTCAGCAAACAACAGCAGCGACTGGCGCGTGCCGATTTGCTCAGACATCCGGATGTGCGCACGATAGAAGTCCCAGCCGACTCCGCCTACAAGCAGCCGATGAAATATCGCGCCCTGCCCTTGCTGTCCATCCTGCGCAATGTGCGTGACGTGGAGGTACTGCAGTTCAAGGCGGAAGATGGCTTCGTCGCCAATATCCCGACGGCATTACTGTCCGGCGGTGCACAGCCGTGGCTCGCGATCGAACCTGCCAATGCGCCATGGCCGGCATTGAAGGCTGGCGGACGCAGCGCCGGGCCGTTTTATCTGGTCTGGCTGGCGCCGGAAAAAAGCGGCATCACACCCGAACTATGGCCGTACCAGATTGCTGCAATCAGTGCAGTGACGCCGCTGCAAAATCGCTATCCGCAAATTCTGCCTGCAGCCTCCATTGCAGCCGACAGCGCCGAATATCGTGGCATGCATATTTACACCATGCAGTGCGCCGCCTGCCATCAGATCAACGGCGGCGGCGATGCAAAAGTCGGGCCGGATTTGAATCTGCCCTTCAATCCTACCGAGTATTTTCAGAGTGATTTTTTACGTCGATACATACGCAATCCGTCAGCAGTGCGCAGCTGGCCGCAAATGACGATGCCGGGATTTTCAGAGCAGGTATTGAGCGAGTCGCAGATGGATGATTTGCTGGCTTATCTGCGTCACATGACGCAACGCAGATAATCCCCCTGATTCGATACAGAACTTGATGGTGCGACAGTGACTACGGCTGCTCTGCTTTCGTGCCGGTAAAAAAGCGTGTTTGCATTTCTTCCAGTCCCAGCGTTTGCAGCACTTCCTGCAATCTTTCGCCAGGCCGCTTACGCGGCAAGTCCTTGTAACTGGCGATGATCAATTCATTTTTCATCGAATGTTCCCAGCCGACCAGCTCGGTCACATTGACTTGATAGCCATGCGCTTCCAGTTGCAGGCAGCGCAATACATTCGTGACCTGGCTGCCGAACTCGCGCGTGTGTAGCGGATGGCGCCATATTTCAGTCAATGCATTCTTTGCCAGCGTCTTACCCTTGTTCTTTTTCAGCACTGATGCAACTTCAGCCTGGCAGCACGGCACCAGCACAATGAATTTTGCCTGCTTCTGCAAGGCAAAATGAATCGCGTCGTCGGTGGCGGTATTGCATGCATGCAGTGCAGTGACGACATCAATTTTTTCCGGCAGTCTATCCGAGGTGATCGATTCGGCGACCGACAGATTCAGGAAGGACATGCCGGGGAAATCGAGTTTCTTCGCCAGCGCTTCCGACTTCTGCACCAGTTCGTCACGCGTTTCTATGCCGTAGATGCGCGAATTGTCCTTGCGCTCCTTGAAGAACAGGTCGTACAGAATAAAGCCGAGATAGGATTTGCCCGCGCCGTGATCGGCCAGCGTGATGTCGGGATGATCGTTCTGGATTTCCTGCAGCAAGGGTTCGATGAACTGGTACAGGTGATACACCTGTTTGAGCTTGCGCCGGCTATCCTGATTCAGCTTGCCGTCGCGCGTCAGGATATGCAATTCCTTCAGCAGCTCGATCGATTGGCCGGGCCGTATTTCATGCGCCTGTGTTGTTTCTTTTTCTTTTTTAGTTTCTTGCGATTTACTCATCTGCTGCTTCCATGATTCTGCTGTGCGCCCACTATAGGGATATTGCCGGCAACCGGCAAGCTTGGTCCCAACACGAGGACTCTGCCGATCCCTTATAGGCAAATGCTGATATTCTTGCATGTCCGGACAAACCAGTTGTCATACCTTACCGCTTGCCTGAACGGTATGGCTGCCTTGCCATGGCGATTTCGCCCTTATTCCCGAACTTGCCTACACTATTGTGCTGAAACGATTCACTTTCCACCCAAGCCTGGCCTGGCAATCCGCATTGTGCGCTCTTCTGTTTGCTTTTTTCCTGCCGTTGCAGGTGCAGGCTGCACCCCAGTATGCGGTTGCCATCAACGGCGCGGGCAGTCTCACCTCCTTGCTGACCGACAATCTGGAAATCACCCGACGCCTGTCTGCCGATGACATGAACGCGGACGAAGTGCAGCGCCTGGTCGATATTGCGCCGGAACAGATACGCTCGCTGCTGGCGACTGAAGGTTATTTCTCTCCCGCCATTACCCAGGAATTCGATCAGCAGACGACGCCGTGGCAAGTGCGTTTCACTATCGTGCCGGGCGCGTCGACGACGATCAACTCGGTAGAGATTGTTTTCGGCGGCGATGTCATACAAACAAATCCGCAACGAACAGAACGCCTGCGCCGGCAATGGAGTCTGCCTGTCGGCGACGTGTTTCGGCAAAAAACATGGGATGAAGCCAAAAGTTCGCTGCTGAAAGCGCTGCTGGTGAGGGATTATCCAGCCGCCGCCATCACGCACAGCCAGGCGCGCATAGATCCCGATACCAATAGCGCAATCTTGACGCTGACAGTCGATTCCGGCCCCGCCTTTACCTTTGGCACATTGCAGATCGAAGGCTTGCAGCGCTATGCACGCAGCATGGTGGATGAATTGAATCCGATCCGGCCGGGTGAGCCGTATTCGCAGGAAAAACTCAACGAGCTGCAGGCACGTGTGCAGGACACCGGCTATTTTCGCTCAGCCTTTGCGACTGTCGATATCGATCCTGCACAGCCGAATAATGTGCCGATCCGCCTGGACCTGAATGAAAACGAACGCAAGCGCCTGTCGCTGGGCCTGGGTTTCTCGACAGACTCCGGCGCCAGGGGGCAGATCAAATGGTTGAACCGGAACTTCCTCGGCCGCGATTGGCGCCTGGAATCGCAAATACGGGTCGACCAGGATGCGCGACTACTGGGTGCGGATGTCTATCTGCCGGCAATCAGCAATGGCTGGCATCCAAGCCTGGGAGCGCATTACGAATACACGGACAATGCGGGTGAGATCAACAATAAAATTCTGACCGGCGCCCGCCTGACCAGTCCGGACAAGAACGATGAAAAAGTCTGGGCACTTACCTTCCTCGCGGATCAGCAACGCATAGGCGATGTCTATGCCGCCAATCGCGAAGCGCTGATTGGTTCCTTTAGCTACACCCGGCGCCGCCTCGACAATCTGATCGCACCGCGTCGCGGCGGCTATGTAGCATCGATAGAATTAAGCGCAGGCCCGGCAGGACTCGCCAACAAGAAAAGTCTGGCGCGCGTGGTCGGGCGTGCCACCTGGCTATCGCGCAACTATGGCAACTTTCAAACCGTGCTGCGCGGCCAGGTCGGTCAGGTATTCGGCGCCAATCGCGATACCGTGCCGGGCGACTTGCTGTTCCGCACCGGCGGCGATCAAACCGTACGCGGTTATGGTTACAACACTCTGGGTGTGGCGCAAAACGGCGCCATCGTCGGCGGCACGGTCAGCGCAGTCATCAGCGCGGAACTGGTATATAACATCACGCCGCAATGGGGTGCTGCCGTGTTTACCGATGCCGGAAATGCCGCCGATACCTGGAACGGTTTTCGTTTGAAACAGGGCAGCGGTGTCGGCGCGCGCTGGCGCAGCCCGATCGGCCCGGTCAATCTCGATCTCGCTTACGGTCACGAAACACACGAACCACGCATACACTTTTCGATTGGCTATGGTTTCTAACACTCCCGACCAGGCACCTGCAAACCTGCCCAGGCGTACGCGACGCATATGGCTGCCGCTACTCGCCGCACTCACTATCACGCTAGGCGCTGGCCTGACATGGCTGCTCAATAGCGAACGCGGCGCCCAGTTCGCGCTGTCTACTGCAGCCGCATTGTCGAACGGTGTACTGCAAACCCGTGATGTCAGCGGTCACTTGAATGGCTCACTGCATATCGGCCAGCTCGGCATTCAACTGGAAAACCAGAACATCGTGCTCGACGATATACAACTGGACACGCAACTGACAAAACTGCTGACAGGAAAACTGCATGTCACCGCGCTGCAAATCGGCAAGCTCGGCATCGTCAACAAGATCGATCAGGTAAAGGAAGCCGCGAAGCTGCCGGACAGCATCTCGCTGCCGCTGCGCCTGCAGATCGACAAGGTAAAAGTCCGCGGCGGCGAAATCGGCTGGGGTCCGCTCAATGTCGTCACGCTGGGCGCCTTTGCTTTCGATCTTGATTTTGACGGCAAACGCTATGTCTTGAATCTGGATCAGCTCAGTGCGCGCGGCACGGCCAGTAGCGCTGCCTTCGATGGCAGTTTCCAGGGTCAGGTCACGCTTGCAACGAGCAAGCCATATGCCTTGCAGGCGACGATTGCCAGCTATAGCGAAGCGCACATAGACAATCGTAATATCGGCGCCAACGGACAGCTCGACCTGCGCGGTTCACTGCAGGAGCTCGCTGCCGCCATCAATCTGCAGATCGGCCAGGCGACGGTAAAAGGGCAAGCCATCCTGCGCCCGTTTGCCGAGCAGTTACTGGGCGCAACCGATTTGACCGCACAAGCACTCGATCTGGCCGTATTGAATACCGACTTGCCGAAGACGACACTGCATATCCAATTGAGTGCAGCTGAAAACGGCAGCGGTAATTTGACGGTGGAAAATACTGCCGCCGGCTTGCTGAACGACGCACGCCTGCCACTCAAAAAACTGCGCATCGATTTCGCGCAAAACGACGAACTATTCAGTTTCAAGCGCATCCTCGCCGAACTCGGCAGCACGAACCAAAGCGCCGGCAAACTTGAAGGCCATGGACATTACGCCAAGGGCGCGCTCACCTTGAATTTGCAAACCGATGCGCTCGATGTAAAAAAGCTGGATAGCCGCATGCGCGCAAGCAGGCTCAGCGGCAGCCTCGATATGCGTCATGCGGACGGCAAGCAGAATTTCACGCTGGCCCTGAGCGAGCCTTTGAAAAAAAGCAAACTGACGCTGAATGCGCAAGCCCTCATCGCGGATGAAGGCATCACCATCAGTAAAGCGGAACTGCGTGCAGGCAATGGCGAAATGAATGCGTCTGCACATTATGCGCTGAACGGCAAACAGGCCTTTGACGCGAAGGGCATCGTGCGCAACTTCCAGCTGCGCGATCTGGGCGACTTTCCGCAATTGCCTGCCCTGCGCATCAATGGCGATTTTTCATTGCGCGGCGCGCGATTGCCGACGCTGGAAACCGATATTGCATTGCACATTCGCGACAGTCAGCTCGCCGGCCAGCCATTAAGCGGTGAAGTCCAGGCCCAGTTGCACGGCGATACGCTGCTGGTATCGAAACTGTTATTGAACGCCGGCGACAATCGTCTCACTGCACAAGGCAAGCTGGCAGATGACAATGCCCGCGTCGTGTTTGCATTGCACGCGCCTACCCTTGCCCAGCTCGGCAGCGGTTTTGGCGGTGCACTGCAGATAGACGGCGAGATCCGCGGCAAGGTACAGCAACCGCGCATCGTCGCCACATGGCAGGGCAGGCAAATCCGCCTGCCCGGACCGGTGCAGATAGACGGCACAGAAGGCAAGGCCGATGTCGCACTCAACCTTGATGCAAGTCGCAGCCCATCCCTGCTCAACAGCGCCAATGTCCATGCCACTGCGCACGGCATCAATGCGGGCGGAGAACGCATCGCCACCCTGAGCGCGCAAACGCAATTTGCACTGCCTGCCAATGCGCCCATTGCCGTGACCGTGCGTGCCGATGGCATTACCGGCCAGCGCCTGCGGGCAGAAAGTTTCAAGCTGGATGTCAGCGGCAGCACGAGCCAGCATGCCTTGAGCGCCACGCTGCTGGAACGCGAACAAAACTGGCAACTGACTGCCCGCGGCGGCTTGCAGTCAAGCAAGCGCGAACTGCGCTGGCAGGGCGCCATCAATACGCTGAATGCAAGCGGAAAAGTGACCGCGAAACTGGCCGCACCCGCCACGCTGCTGGTGTCGCAAAAGGTGGTGCAGCTCGATCATTTCACACTCAACAGCGACTATGCCAACATTGCGATTGAGCAGTTCATCCGCAATGAACGCGGCATCGCGACACGCGGCACATTCGAGCATGTACAGATCGCGCCATTGCTGCGCTCTCTGCAAGCGGCACCAGCTATCGCCGGCGATCTGAAACTGGCCGGCGCATGGAATCTGAACCTGTACGATCAGGCGGACGGCACATTCAGCGTACGGCGTGAAAGCGGCGATATAGTGATGCACAACAATGCTGCCATCGCGCTGGGCTTGAATACCCTGAACGCAACGGTCAGCGCCAGCAAGGGACGCGTCACCGGGCGCTTGCTGGCCGACGGCAGGCAAAGCGGGCAGATAGACGTCAGCCTCAACACCAGCATAGGCGGCGCAACGCGATTTTCCATCGCACCGAATGCTCCGCTGTCCGGCCGTTTGCGCATCAATACACCAACGCTGGGATGGCTGGGCCCGATGATTTCTCCCACCCTGATGACCGAGGGCAGCTTGCAAAGCGATGTCACGCTCGCCGGCACATTCGCACAACCGCAACTTACGGGCCCCGTCACTGCCGACAAATTGCGCCTGCGTTTTACCGACACCGGCATCGATCTGAAACAAGGCACGCTGCGCAGCGAATTCAGGAACGACCAACTCCTCATCAGTAATCTCGGTTTTCAAAATGAGGGCAGCCTGACTATTTCCGGCCCACTCAGTCTGGTGCGCGAACAGCTGGCGCTGGAGCTTGCCATCAAGGCCGAGCATTACAAGCTGATCGATCGCTCCGATCGCAAGCTGGTCATCAGCGGCAACAGCGTGGTTGGCTGGCGCGACGGCAGCGCCAAGGCGAACGGAAAATTCGAAGTCAATTCCGGCTTCGTCGATATCAGCGCCAGCGATGCACCCACGTTGTCGGACGATGTCGTGATTGCCGGCCGCAGCGACAGCCAGGGCAAGAAAGCCGTCGTCGCACTCGATATTGAAATCGGACTCGGCGACGGCATCCGTTTGCACGGACGCGGCATAGATGCGCTGCTGGTTGGGCAGTTGCATCTGCTGGCCGGCGCCGGCGACAACTTGCGTGCGCAAGGCAACCTGCGCATCGCATCCGGCACATTCAAGGCTTACGGGCGCGAACTGGCGATTGAACAAGGCTTGCTGCGTTTCAGCGGCCCGCTGAATAATCCTGCCCTCGATATTCTGGCGATGCGGCGCGGACAGGAAGTCGAAGCCGGCGTCGCGGTACGCGGCACGGTACTGTCGCCCCGCATTACGCTGGTGTCCGAACCGACAGTGCCTGATGCCGAGAAATTGTCATGGCTGGTGCTGGGGCGCGGTTTGTCCGGCACCAGCGATAGTGATCTCGGTGCGCTGCAAAGCGCGGCCAGCTCACTGCTGACGCAAGGTGCGGCAGGAGGACTGCAATCGCAAATCGCCACCGCATTCGGGCTCGACGATTTCAGCATAGGCAGCAGCGATAGCAATCTGCAGGAACGCATCGTCATGCTCGGCAAGCAAATATCGTCCAAGCTCTATGTCAGCTACAAGCAGGGACTGGAAAGCGCCAGCAGCGTGCTGTTGCTGCGCTATACGCTGACGCCGCGCATCACGCTAGAAGGCGAAGCAGGCACCAGCAGCGCACTCTCGCTGTTCTACAATTTCGCCTTCGACTGAACTGCAGAATCGCAATCGAAGCGAATCGAAACAGTTGCAATGCAATCAATATGCTTTATGCTTGTTTCATCGCATCAACAAGGCCCGGATCGCATGCGATCCCGCCCCGCACGTTTGCAAAGAATTTCAAACAGCATTGGGGAGTTTCATTCATGACTAACAGCCACATTGAAGGAAGTGCAGACACGACTACCACTCGGCAACGATCCGGCACTGGCGACGCACCGCATCGCATCGTGATCGTAGGCGGCGGCGCCGGCGGACTCGAACTGGCCACCGCGCTCGGCAACAAGCTGGTCAAAAGCGGCAGGATCAGCGTGGTGCTGGTCGATCGCTCATCGACGCATATATGGAAACCCCTGCTGCACGAAGTCGCAGCCGGCAGCATGGATGCCAACACGCACCAACTCGAATACGCCGCGCAGGCGCGCTGGCATCGTTTCGTGTTCCAGCAAGGCGAACTCAAGGGACTGGATCGCACACGCAAAACCATCTCCATCACCAGTCTGGCGGATGAGGATGGCATCGAGCTGCTGCCGGAGCGCGAGATTGCCTACGACACGCTGATACTCGCGATCGGCAGCGTCACCAATTTCTTCAACGTGCCGGGCGCGGCACAACATGCGATCGCGGTCGACACGCTGAGCCAGGCCGAGCATTTCCGCCGACGCATGATAGGCATGTGCATGCGCGCCGAACACGCGATCAGCACGCATGCGGGCCAGGAACATCCGAAACTCAATATCGCCATCATCGGTGCCGGTGCAACCGGGGTCGAACTATCGGCAGAGTTGCGTAATACTGCAGAAGTACTCGGTGCCTACGGCTTGCATCAACTCGATCCGCTGCACGATATCCGCATCACCGTAGTCGAGGCCGGGGCGCGCATCCTGTCCGGTCTGCCGGAACCCGTTTCCGTCAAGACCACCGCGCTGCTGAACAAGCTGGGGATAGATGTGCTGACCGATGCCAAAGTATCGGAAGTACGGAAAGATGCCGTGCTGTTCGCGAATGGCGACAGCATTCCTGCCGATCTGACAGTATGGGCAGCCGGCATACGCGCACCGGCAATACTCGGCGAGCTCGGCCTGGCAGTCAACCGGCTCGGTCAGATCGTCGTCTCGCAAACGCTGCAAAGCGAAACCGATCCCGATATCTTTGCTTTCGGCGATTGCGCCGCCTGTCCGTGGCCGGAAAAAAACAGCACGATACCGCCGCGCGCCCAGGCCGCGCATCAGCAGGCTGATTTTTTGTTTAATGCCATCAAGAAACGACTCGCTCAGCAGCCTTTGCCTGCGTTTGAATATCGCGATCTGGGTTCGCTGGTATCGCTGGGCCGTTTCGATGCAGTCGGTAATTTGATGGGGCCCTTGATCGGCAGCACGCTATTCATCGAAGGCATCATGGCGCGCATGTTGTATCTGTCGCTGTATCGCATGCATTTGATGGCGCTGCACGGCTTGATACGCACCATTGCCGATACGCTGGGACACTGGCTGCACCGCAAAACATCGCCGCGCGTGAAATTGCATTAAACGCATCTATCAGTCGCGCAGACAGGGAAGACGATCAATTCCTCTATAATCTGCGCGACTTCATGACTTTAGCTATCCAGGCCTTGTAAAAAAGTACGCGACTTTTTTACATAACTGCTGCTACACTTTCCGCAGTTCAAATTTATAAAACGGTATCTCCGTTAATTAACACACTGTCTTTTCGCCGCACTGCCGGATGATGCATACATGCATCACGGCACTGTAAAACCGGATGACACTTGCAATAGAGCATGTGAGCCGCCCGGAAAAATCCGCGAATGAAGCTGAGCTTCCCGTCTTCCGGTCGCCATGCTGTACTGCCAACAATGTTGACAGAATGGCTTGCCACAACACTATGCGTCATTCAACTCGCTTGAAACGCTTGATATTTAATTTGCCGGGAACAACATGACATCACATAGTTTTTTTCCGATCCTGCCGCATGCATTGAATGTGCTGACCGCAACCGGCGTACTGCTGATTGCCGGCGTACTGGGTGCGCATTTATTGCGCCGCGTATTTCCGCAAGTGCCTGCGATCACCGGTTATGTATTGACCGGCTTGCTGATCGGCCCCTCTGCGCTCAATCTGATCGATGTACCGCTGTTGAGTGAAATCGGTCTGCTGGTCGATCTTGCACTGGGGCTGGTGCTGTTTGAACTCGGGCGCCGCGTCGATTACAAATGGCTGCTGCGCGAACGCGGCTTGCTCATTACCGGCGTGGCATTGAGTGTCACAACCTTCATCGCATTGTTCATATTGCTCACGCAATTCGGCGTCACCAAACTGGTTGCCAGCATGGTGGCTGCGTTGGGCATGGCCACCTCACCGGCAGTGATTCTGAACGTGGTGCGTGAGGTCAAGGCGGAAGGTCAGTTGACCGAACGCATGCTGAATATTGTCGTCATCGGCAATGCGCTGGCCTTCGTGGTTTTTTCCATGGGTCTGGCTGCCGTGCATGTCGAATATGAAGCAGGCTGGGAAAGTTACATACTGCATCCCTTGTATCTGCTGCTGGGTTCGGCAGCGCTGGGCTGGATCATCAGCCGCCTGCTGGTATGGATAGGCCAATGGCTGGGTCGCGACGGTCAGGCGCAATTGATCCTGGTACTGGCGCTGATCGCCAGCACGGTCGGCATTGCCGTGATGCTGAACCTGTCTGCGCTGATCGCGTTGCTGGTCTTCGGCATCGCCAGCCGCAGCCATGATGCACGCCATGCAATTGTCGAACCGGATCTGAGCCAGTTCAGCGGATTGTTTTATGTCGCACTGTTCGTGTTTGCCGGCGCCAAGCTGGAGCTGTCGCATTTGCTCACACTATGGCCGGCTGCACTCGCCTTCATCCTTTTGCGCCTGTTCATCGCGATGGCGATGACTACCGGCATGGCACGGCTGAATGGTGTGACCATGCGCAAGGGCGCGCTGCTCGGCCTCGGCCTGGTGCCGCTATCCGGCTTCAACATCATCATGGTGCAACATGCAGTAGGCTACTATCCGCAGTTCGGTGCACAGCTCAGCGCGCTGGTGGTCTCGATACTCGTCATCCTGGAACTACTGGGCCCGATCTGCACCCGCTACGCGCTGGTGGCATCGGGCGAAGCAAAAAGCTGATCAAGGAAAATTTTTATGCTGGAATTCAACAACTCGACGCCGCTGACCATGGGCGTGGAACTGGAACTGCAAATCGTCAACCGGCGCGACTACAATCTGACGCGCGGTTCCGACGATCTGCTGCAGATCATCAACAAGGCCGAGCACGGCTACGATATCAAGCCGGAAATCACCGAGAGCATGATAGAAATTGCCACTGCCGTGCATACCGATCATGTCGAGATGCTGGCGGAATTTACGGCCATGCGCACCTTACTGGTAACGGCTGCCAACAAGCTCAATCTCGGCCTGGCAGGTGGCGGCGCGCATCCGTTCCAGCATTGGGAAGACCAGAGAATTTATCCGACCGATCGTTATCGCCTGGTATCCGAGCTGTATGGCTATCTGGCCAAGCAATTCACCGTATACGGCCAGCATATTCATATCGGCTGCGCCAGCGGCGATGATGCCATCCGGCTGACACACCTGCTGGCGCGCCAGATACCGCATTTCATCGCGCTGTCTGCATCATCGCCCTTCTACCAGGGCGTGGACACCAGCTTCCAATCCTCGCGCCTGACCAGCATCAATGCATTTCCGCTCAGCGGCACCATGCCTTTCGTCAGCGATTGGGAAGCCTTCAATACCTATTTCGAAAAGATGTCGCATCTGGGCATTGTCGCTAGCATGAAGGACTTTTACTGGGATATACGTCCCAAGCCGGAATACGGTACGGTCGAAATTCGCGTCTGCGATACGCCACTGGCCATAGAGACTGCAGTCGCATTGGGCGCCTACGCGCAAACCCTGAGCAAATACTACTTTGCGCAGACAGAGCTGCAACCGACACAGGATACCTATCTGACCTATTCCTATAATCGTTTTCAGGCTTGCCGCTTTGGCTTGAATGGTGCATTGATCAATCCGATCACCGGCACGCAATCGTCGATCAAGGACGATATTCTGCAAACCTTTGAATTGCTGAAAGATGTCGCCGAGGAATTAGGCACCACTGACGCCATTGAATTGCTGCGCCAGCGTGTGCTATCGGGCCAATCGGACGCCGACTGGTTACGCGCCAGCTATGAAAAAAGCGGTTCGCTGAGCGATGCCGTGCGCCAGCAAAGTGCCGTATGGATGGCCACATAAATCCGCATTTCACCAGACCTCCCCCCGTGTAAGCGCAATCCCACAAGAGAATCGGAAAACCGCCGATTCTGAAAATTTTTCAATCCGCGCACAATCGATCCTGTAAAACTTGCATCATATTTCACAGAGGAGAAGCCAATGTCGGACGGATTGAGCGTATGCGGCACTGCCGCCATACCGGGCGCAAAGACGCTATCCCAGTTGCAGGAAGCAACTTCCCTGTTCAAAAAACTCGATCATTGTGGCGATCTCTACGGCACATCCGAGCCCATGCGCCATTTGTTCCAGATGATAAACAAGGTCGCACCAACCAGCGCCAATGTGCTGATCGTCGGCGAAAGCGGCACCGGCAAAGAGCTGGTGGCTCGCGTCATTCATCAAATGAGCCAGGCAGAAGACAAGGCCTTTGTCGCATTGAATTGCGGCGCCGTATCGCCGCAATTGATAGAAGCAGAACTGTTCGGCTATGAACGCGGCAGCTTCACCGGTTCGATACGCATGCAAAAAGGCTGCTTTGAGCGCGCCGACGGCGGTACGCTGTTTCTCGATGAAGTCACCGAGATGTCGCTCGACATGCAAGTCAAGCTGCTGCGCGTACTGGAAACCAACCGCTTCTATCGCATCGGCGCCGAGCAGGAAACCGAAGTCAAGGTACGCGTCGTTGCCGCCACCAATCGCGATCCGCACGAAGCGATGGCCAACGGCAGTTTGCGCAGCGATCTCTTCTACCGCCTGGCGGTGTTTCCCATCCATGTGCCCACTCTGCGTCAACGCGGCGAAGATATACGCCTGCTGGCCACACTCTTTCTCGACGAATTCAATGCGGAAGATGGAAGCAGCAAGTATTTTTCAAAAGCTTCGTATCGCATGCTCAATGAATACAGCTGGCCCGGCAATGTGCGTGAATTGAAAAATGTTGTGCATCGCGCCTACATTCTTGCCGATCAGGAACTGGATATCCGGCCTGGAATAGACCCGGGCAAAACCGGCGTCAGCGATCATGCCGGCGAATGCGTCACGGTACAGCTAGGCAGCAAGCTGGCCGATGCGGAACAGCGTCTGATTTGCGCCACGCTGGGCCACTGCGGCGGGAATAAAACACTGACCGCCGAGGTGCTAGGAGTGAGCCTTAAAACGCTTTACAATCGTCTCAATGAATATCAGAGCAAGCTGTTTTTGCATGATGCCATCAGCCATCCGCAACCATACAATATGCAAGCTCGCAATTAGCGTTCGCAGGAGGAACGCTCATTCATCATGATAAAAATTCTGGTAGTTGATGATCACGCAGTAGTTCGCGCCGGCGTGCAGTATTTCATTGCACAGGTACCGGACATGTGTATCGAAGGCGAAGCCGCCACTGCGCAGGAAGCCATACGCCTGGTTCGGGCACAGGATTGGGATATCGTTTTGCTCGATATCAATATGCCGGACAAAAGCGGCGTCGAAGTATTAAAACAGATCAAGCGTGAAAAACCGGAACTGCCGGTACTGATCCTGAGCATGCATCCGGAGAGTCGCTATGCGGTGCAGATCCTGCGCAGCGGTGCCAGCGGCTATGTGCAGAAGGAAGCGTTGGCGGAAGAGCTGGTGACGGCGATTCAAACCATTTTGCGCGGCCATAAATACATCAGCCATACAGTGGCGGAATTGCTGACGGCAGAAGTCGATGTCAACGCCGACAAGCCGCTGCATGAAACCCTGTCCAAACGCGAGTACGAGATTTTCTACAAGTTATGCCAGGGTCATGGCGTGACCAAGATCGCCGATGAGCTCTGCCTCAGTGTGAAAACGGTCAGCACCTATCGGGCGCGTGTTTTGCAGAAAATGAATATGGAAAACAATGCAGGAATCATTTATTACGCCATCAAACAGAACTTGATCGATTAGATCAAGTTCTGTGATGGACTTGCTTTTTATCCGGATTGCCAACCGCTGGCTGCATATATGGTTCAAATATGAATGAAACGACAAAAATTTCGGTAGATGCAGGCTGCAATCCACTGCATATCTTTCTGGTGGAAGATTCGCTCGATGTACGGGAGTTGATGATAGAGAATCTGACGATGATTCCCGGCGTCGTGGTCAGCGGCGTATCGGAATCGGAAAGCGATGCATTGAAGCAGCTGGACATGCAGCCCTGCGATATTTTGATCGTTGATATACAGCTCAAGAAAGGCAATGGCATCAACCTGTTGCGCCAGTTATCGGAGCGCAGAACATCTGATCTGGTCAAAATCATCTGCAGCAACAATTCGACGGAAGTCTTTCGTCGCGTCGGCCGTCAATACGGCGTCGATCATTTTTTCGACAAGACTTCCGAGTTTCCGCAGTTGTTCGATCTGGTAAGAGATTTGAGCAGCGCCAATTACGAATGTCAGGGACATCTTTGATCGCCGCGTAGTGAATAAAAGAAAAAACTCAGTCCGGCATCCGGACCAGCCATCCATGCCGGCATGGCCGCTTCAATGACTCTCCCCCAGCGCCGCTTCTGACGTTTCTCCGGTATTTTCTGCCGTCTTCGGAATGGTGATAACGATCGTCGTTCCCTTTCCTTCAGCCCCGCCTATCCTGACGGTGCCGCCCAGATAAGCCACCCTTTCACGCATCCCGCGCAAGCCGTGCGTGATCATATTGTTCGGCCTGGTCTGGGGAATGCCGATTCCATTGTCGCGCACCGTGAGAACGATTTCATCATCGGTATCGTCCAGCACCACATCGACGTGCGTCGCCTTGGCATGCTTGGCGATATTGTTCAAGGCTTCCTGCACGATCCTGAACAATGCAATATCAACGTGCGCGGCATACGTCAGCTGGTCGTCCGGCAAATTCACATTGCAGACCACACCGGTATATTTCTCGAATTCCGCCGCCTGTTCGGCAATCGCAATCTTGATGCCGAAGACATCCAGCTTGTCCGGACGCAAACCATTCTGGATGCGTCGCGTCGCATCGGTAATCGAGCTCAGCAAGGCCTTGATCTTGAATGAACGTTCGGTAAATTTAGGCTCTGCCGGCATCTGCTGAAAAATCAGGGAAAGATGCATGTTCAAAGCCGTCAGAGCGGCGCCCAGATCGTCGTGCAACTCGCGTGCAATCGCGCGTTTTTCTTCTTCCCGCGTGGTTTCCAGATGGCCGATCAGTTCGCTGACTTCCATCGTGCGTGCCGCCACCAGCGCTTCAAGTTGCGTTTCATGCGCCTTCAGCGCATCTTCCATGCGCTTGCGCTCGGTAATATCGGTGCTGATGCCGACCAGCCCCATGAGCCGGCCGTTGGCATCCAGCCACGGCGCCTTGGTCGAGTGCATGGTGCGTACGCCATGCACATATTTAGTCGTGGTTTCAAATGTCCTGGGCTCGCCGCTCTCTAGCACGCTCCGGTCTTCTGCGATGACGCGTTCTGCATCTTGTTTGTCCAGATAGAGTTCTTCGCTGCGCAAACCGATAACTTCTTCGCGCTCCCTGCCGAGCAGACGCAGTTTGGCGGGATTGGCAAAAATCATGCGGCCATTGCGGTCTTTGACAAAAATGGCATCCGGCGTGTTGTCGCTGACCGCACGCAGCAAGGCATTGCTTTCCGCCAGTGCAGCTTCACCGATCTGGCGGTCTTCGTATTCGCGATTCAGTAGCGCAGCAGTACGGCAAAACATGATGAACAAGACCGTGCCGCTGAGCAGTATCAAGAGCGGCGACGCCTTGTCCTGATCGTACAAATGATTTCTCACACCCCATTTGATTGCAAAATCGAGGAAGACAAGTAATAGCAGACTGTTAGGCAGCAGGCGACGCAGAATCGGCCCGCCAGGCGACGTACTGTTCCACAGTTTCATCAGCCGATGCGTGGGGCGTGCAGACAACATGCCCAGCGCCAGAATCAGGAAGGTAACCGAGATGAAGGGCAGCATCGCGCGGGCAGCATCCGCTACATCGACCGCCATCACGTTGTACAGGTGGCCGATCAGGGGAATGCCCATCACGCCAACCAGCGTGAATGCCACGTATTCGGATGGATAGTGGCCACCGGAAGTACGATAATCCAGCAGCAACAGACCCACGCCAGCCAGCGCAAACCCGAATGCCGTGAGCGGCGCCTGCTTGATCCATAAGTTGTCTACCCAGCCCATTTTTACAAACAGGTATTCCAAGCCGACATCGATACCGAAAAAATATCGCAGCAACACCGACACACCGGCCCAGGCCACCAGCAGCGCCAGCGCAGAGGCCAGTACCGTTACCATCGTTCTGGCCATTCCATGCACGATATGCAGGGAACGCAATGCCAGCGCACATCCGGTCACGATGAAAATAATGCCTACAGGCGTGCGTATCGGCAGCAGATCCTGGAGCCGATAATTCAGCAGCCACCAATCCTGCGTTGCGTTGTAGATGGCAAAAACGCCGACAGCAGTGATGAACAAGGCAGCCAGAAAAGGCGCAAGCAAGATGTTGAAGGACTTGCGATATCCCGACGATAGAAACATGAATTTACTCCGCTGCGAATGAGGTAATGGATGATGCTGAAAGACGATGCTGAAAAAATCGATCCAGTACTGAGGGCTGCATTGTCTGCCCGCACTGCAGGCTGCGGTATGGCACTTATTTCTGTGTGAAGTTCAGTGTAAAAATTGTGCGCCGGCATGATTCATGCAACTGATCATGCTTCGCGATCACTGCAGGCCCTGCATGTTTGCCTGAAATATTATTGTTTATTCAAGAGCAGGATAGCAGCATCCATGCTGAGTGAAAACGCTTTCCATCAATCAACGAAGCTCGCTCGTTTCTTTACTCTGGAACATTTCATTCTTTAAAAAGAATAGAGCAAAAAACCCGCGCTTGCGGGTTTTTTGCTCTCTGAAAAATCGGCCTGGCTGTTTAAAAAACCGGCCCTCGCTGGCGTCGAGTTAAAAAATCAGATAAATGAGCACCAGAACAACTACCGGCACACCAAAAAGCCAAGCAAGAAAATACTTACCCATGATATGCCTCTTCGAAAATAGTAATGAAAAAAGGTAATGCCGCGCTGCCTTGCATTACGAACAGATTATTGTGTTTTATCCGTGAGGCATCGTAACAGCCTCAAAAACCAAGGCCTATAGGAAATGAACTGATACAAGCGTAGGAAAACCAGAAGGCATCCGGCGCACCATCCTTGCCGAACACTTTCCATCAGGTACGCACTTCTTCCAACACTTCCTTTTCCCCGACAAGGCGACTCCTGTTTTCTCACATGTAGCGTTTGCAATGTGCCCGGGAATATTTGCAAATAAATAATGCTGTTTTTATAAGCTGTTGATTCTTATGAGTTAAATAGCTGGCCCGAACCTTGCGTAATAAAACGCAGGCACTTTCGCCGTAACGCTGGAATTCTTTAAGGAGAATTATATGAATTGGGACGTTATCGAAGGTAACTGGAAACAACTCAAGGGCAGCGTCAAAGAGCAGTGGGGCAAACTCACAGATGACCACCTTGACACGATTGCCGGCAAACGCGATCAGCTCGTCGGCAAGATCCAGGAAGCATATGGCGTCAATAAAGATGAAGCTGAAAAGCAAATCAAGGCGTTTGAAGAACGTAATCGCGACGACAAGCGTTTTTTCTAAAAACCAGAGCGTGCATTACATCTCTGCATGTGCCTTTACGCTGCAGGATTTCATTAAAATAAATCAAGGACATACACCATGAATAAAACCCTCTCCATGCTCCTACTCGCCACAGCCAGCTTTGGTTTTGTCGCGGCGTCGCATGCATCGCCAGCCGAATTAAAGGCAACGTATGACGCCACCAAGAAACAAGCGGATGCCGATTACAAGGTAGCCAAAGAAGCGTGCAAAAGCCACAAAGGCAATGCCAAGGATGTCTGTGAAAAAGAAGCCAAGCTGACTCACGTGAAAACCGTTGCCGAAGCCGAAGCAACGTACAAAGGCACCGACAAGGCGCATAAAAAAGCGCGCATGGACATTGCCGATGCCAACTATGAACTCGCCAAGGAAAAATGCGACGATCAGACCGGCAATAACAAGGACGTCTGCGTGAAGGAAGCCAAGGCTGCCAAAACTGCAGCGGTAGCCGATGCCAAGGCAAGCAAGGAAATTTCCGCAGCGCGCAAGGATGCACGTGAAGAAAAGGCCGATGCCAATGCCAATGTGCAAAAAGAGAAGTGCGATGCATTGGCCGGCGCTGAAAAAACACGCTGCCTGGATGCCGTCAAAAAATAAGACCCACGGCGCAAGCCTATAGTATTGTGGTCCGGCTGCTGTCATCAGCCGCTGATATGGAAGAACGGCCCCGGCAATCACTTGCCGGGGCCGTTTTATATTAATTTCACCTGCCGCTATATGCTGGCGGAATACCGCGCGCGCTCACCTCGAGTGACTTCAGGATGGATGTATCATGTCCTGCGGCTGCACCCAGCGATCAAATTCCTCGCCACTCACAAAGCCCAGCGCGAGCGCCGTTTCCTTCAGGGTCGTGCCGTCGTGATGCGCCTGCTTGGCAATCTGCGCCGCCTTGTCGTAACCGATATGCGGTGTCAGAGCCGTCACCAGCATCAATGAGCGCGCCATCAGATCGGCGATGCGTTCGCGATTGGCAGCAATACCTTGCGCACAATGTTCATCGAAGCCGTGTATGCCGTCGCTCAGCAGTCGTACGCTTTGCAAAAAATTATGCGCCATCAGGGGCTTGAAAACATTCAACTCGAAATTTCCCGATGCGCCGCCGAAGTTGAGTGCGACATCATTGCCGAATACCTGACAACACAACATCGTCACCGCTTCGCTTTGCGTCGGATTGACCTTGCCCGGCATGATGGAACTGCCAGGCTCATTCTCGGGAATGCTGAGCTCACCCAAACCTGAACGCGGCCCGGAAGCCAGCCAGCGCACATCGTTGGCGATTTTCATCATGCTGGCTGCCAGCGTTTTCAAGCCGCCGTGCACGCTGACCAGCGCATCGTGCGCTGCCAGCGCCGCAAACTTGTTGGCCGCACTTTTGAAATGCACGCCGCTACGCTGCGTCAGCTCGGCTGCCACGCGGGTGCCGAATTCCGGATGCGTATTCAAACCGGTACCGACCGCCGTGCCGCCGACCGCCAGCTCATGCAAAGGCGGCAGCAACACCACTATCCCGAGTTCGGCATGATGCAACTGTGCGACATAACCGGAAAATTCCTGCCCCAGAGTCAACGGCGTCGCATCCTGCAAATGCGTGCGTCCGATCTTGACAATATCGGCAAACTCTTCCGCCTTGCGCTGCAGCGTCACGCGCAAGGCATGGATCGCCGGCAGCAGTTTTTGCGTGACGCTGACACTGGCAGCCACATACATCGCCGTGGGGAAAATATCGTTGGATGACTGTCCGAGATTAACGTCGTCGTTCGGATGCACCAGACGTTTTTCACCGCGTTCGCCGCCGAGCAATTCTGAAGCGCGATTGGCCAGCACCTCGTTCATGTTCATATTGGTTTGCGTGCCGGAGCCGGTTTGCCACACTGCGAGTGGAAACTCATGCGGATGCTGACCGGCAATGACCTCCTCTGCTGCGCTGACGATGGCATCGGCTTTCTTCCTGTCCAGCTTTCCCAGCCCCAGATTGACCAGCGCAGCCGCACGCTTGACTTCGGCCAGTGCAACGATCAACTCCTGCGGCATGCGCTCGGTCGAGATTTTGAAATGCTCCAGCGAGCGCTGCGTTTGCGCACCCCACAAGCGTTCATCATTGACTGCGATCGGACCGAAAGTATCGCACTCTATTCTTGTCTTCATGCCGACTTCCTTCTCTCAAATATTCAGATATTTTCCGCTAATGGATTGCGGTCAAGATGGTAAAGCGCAACGATTAATCCGACCGTCGACAAGAATAAAAACAAGGGGCCAAACAGCCAGAATGTCAGTGGCACCGCCAGAAAAAACGCCCGCATGCCCAAAGTATAAAATGAGCCGGCACTATTAAGCCGCTGCCCCACCCGCACTGGCGACAAGGAACCCTGTGCATCTTCTTCCGGCAAATTGACCATGAAGACCACATGATTCAATACCCGCAAGCACATCGCAAAGGCAAAGAATGCAATCAGCAATACCGATAGCAGACACATGATCTTGAGCACCCACAGGTCGGCAGAACGGGAACCAACCACATCTAGCACATGCCAGGTTTTCGCCATATTTTCAGCCTGACCGGAGAGTGTCAGGGTACCAAGAATCAGCAGAATGGAAGACGATGCCTTGAACGTAGCCGACATGCTGAAATTACGCAGGGTCTGCACCGCCATCACATCCTTTTTACCGTAGTTTTTCATGACATCCTTCACCCACTGCGCACGTGCCTTGCGATTGATGGAGTGCACGGTGAACTCCGGATCGCGTTTCACACGAACCAGCAGCAGCAGGTAATAAATCAACAGCAGAGAACCGCTGCCCAGCAAGGCCAATACATCAAAATCAATTCCCATTTTTTTCTTTCAGCAAATCAGGATTCCAGTATGTTTACCATACGATATAAAATAGTGAAAACACATCTTTCGCCTCCCCTTATTTCTTCCGCATTCCCCGTAGTGACCAAGTTAATCCAAATACTGCATTTTGGACAGACGCTGATCATGCATCAGCGTAATTTCCGTGTGCAAAGTCAACGCGACCACTGCGTCCCGGATCGGACAGGGGTGCAGGCTGCAAAAAGCCTCGCCGGCAGAGTACGGAGATCAATGACAAAAACTCAAGGGTATTAGTAAATTCAAAACACTCTCATAGCTGATATGTTCCTTCGCATATTGCTTGGTATACTGTCTAAAGGCGATGCGGCACGCCAGGATGCCTGTGAAGAATGTATGAACACAACGTGGAAATAATCGTTACGATATTTGTAATCGCTGTAACGGCAGTTTCTTTATATGTAAATCCGTAACGAGAGCAGCTCTCTTGTCAATCGGTGTACGGCACAACCGTGCATCATCTGATCAGTCGTTGAAATACAAACGAAACAGTACTTTCAGTACGCCCACTTTCGATGGAAATTGATGACCTCATCTTTACAAATCGGCCCGCTTGCGGTGCCGTACTCGCTTATCTTGATTGCTGCAGCAGTTTTTTTCGGCAATCTCATTGCGAGACGCGTGGACCAGGGTACTGAAAAAACCATCGAAAATCATTTTTTCTGGATCCTCATGGTCGCGGTACTGTCGGCTCGCATCGCATTTGTCATTCAGTACAAAACAGCTTATCTCTCCAGTCCATTAGACATTATTGACATCCGCGACGGCGGCTGGAACGCGCAGGCGGGCGTGATAGCTGCATGGGCATACGCACTTCTGCTGATTAAAGGAAAACCTTACTTGAGGAAGCCACTACTCCTCGTGATGTTCGGTTCCAGTTTGGTGTGGATAGGCGGGACGATCGCCTTGGCAGCACTGACCAAGGACCCGTCCCCTATTCCCGATTTGAAACTTCAATCAATGAATGGGGATGAGGTTTATCTGGCCAGGTTTGACGGCAAGCCAACGGTCATCAATCTTTGGGCAACTTGGTGCCCCCCTTGTCAGAGAGAGATGCCCGCGTTTGAAAAGGCACAGCAACAGAACCCCGACATTAATTTTGTGTTTATCAACCAGGGTGAATCAAAGTTACAGATTGAGCAGTTTCTGACATCAAACAAGCTGACGATGCAAAATGTACTCATGGATGTATCGGGTGCCGCCGGGAAGGAATTTGAACTGAAAGGGATGCCTTCGACGTATTTTTTTGATGCAAACGGCAAGCTGGTAGACTCTCGCCTTGGAGAAGTATCCGATGCAAGCTTGCTGGAAAAGCTGCAGAAAATAAATCCTTAGTACTATCCTCCCAAGGAAGATCCAAGATTTCCAATCGAACAATTGATCTTGTACCAAGTCTTTAAGCCGCAGAAAACTGGGGCATCCAGAACGTTTTTGAATCGCTGGCAACGAAGTGCAGGCATGAGTGCCATATGCCTGCTGCCGGGCCACAGGATGTGAAATGTGCAAGAGTACTTCATGTACTCGTTCAGCACGGTTAGTCACACCTCACTCTGATCGGCATAAGCCTTTATTATCTGAAAGGCAGGTCGCCAAGCGGCTCTGCATGCATGAAACCCGATGGGTTGCTGTGCTTCTACCGACCCTCAAAAAATCATGAAAACCGAATTTACGTACAACGAAGCAGATATCAACCTGGAAGCAACGGCCAAGGCCGCAAAGCAAAAGCTGCCGCTATCATCACTCCTTGCCTTGACCATGGCGAGCTTCATCGTCATTCTCACAGAGGTACTGCCAGCCGGCCTGCTGCCGCAGATCGCAGCCAGCCTGAATAGCTCCGAGGCTTTGATGGGGCAACTGATCACCGTCTACGCACTCGGCTCGCTGGTGTCGGCTATTCCCCTCGCTGCTGCGACGCAGGGCGTCGATCGCCGCACGCTTCTGATGATCGCCATTGCCGGCTTCGGCATCGTCAACACCATCACCGCGATATCCGATAACCTGGCAGTCATCTTCGTGGCCCGATTCCTGGGCGGCGTTGCTGCCGGACTGGTGTGGTCAATGATTGCCGGCTATGCAGCCCGCATGGTTCCTGAAAGCCAGAAAGGCCGTGCGATTGCGATCGCCATGGCAGGCACGCCGCTCGCCCTCACTGTGGGCATCCCGATAGGGGCCTTTTTGGGTAATTTCGTGGGCTGGCGCATTGCATTCGGCTTGATCAGCGCGCTCGCTCTATTGCTGATCTTCTGGATCATGGCGAAACTGCCTGCGTTTCCAACGAACGGCGAGGAAAAGCGCCAGAACGTCGCCGGCGTCTTTGTACTCCCCGGCATGCGGCCTGTCATGGCAACCATGCTCCTGTACGTTCTCGCGCACAGCATTCTTTACACCTATATCTCGCCTCTCCTGGCTTTAGCAGAGCTGGTGCAACGCACGGACTTCATACTGCTGGTTTTCGGCGGCACCTCGCTCGTCGGGCTGCTCCTGGTCGGTATTCTCGTAGACCGCTGGTTGCGTCAACTGGCATTGACCAGTACTGCGCTGTTTCTGTTTGCAAGTGTCCTGTTTGTCTTGTTTCCTGCCTCCCCCTCTGTCGTCTACGTCTCGGTAGGACTGTGGGGCTTCGCGTTCGGCGGGGTCGCAACCTTATTCGTGACCGCGATAGCCAACGCGGCAGGCCCGGCGCAGGACGTTGCTCAATCCATTACAACTACGGTCTGGAATACAGCCATCGGTGCCGGCAGCCTCGTGGGAGGCATGCTTCTGGACCGGTTCGGCGCACATTCCTTCTCGTATGCCGCGACGGCGACCTTGCTTGCCGCGCTGCTGATAAGCTGGCTTACCCGCAACAAGTTCTACTGGCGCGGAGCGACAGCTCTGGCGTGACCGGCAAATAAAATCTTGAATGAATATTCAAGATCGTCTATTGCGCACTGCCATGCAAGTCTCGACTTCAGCCCACGCTAACAATACTAATTGTGAGCTCTCCATCGTGCCGCCATTCTCCAAGGCAGGCTGCTGCGATCAGAACCATCGGCAAGCCTGTTGAAACACGCTTCTATTGCGGCCATACGAATACCAGACGTCGATGCGTTCCTTTTTTTATCAGGACTTTCTGCAATTTGCGAACGTCATCCTGTATCGCTTCGACCTGATAACTTCCATCAGGCAAATTGGCGAGAAAAAACGGTCCTTCCGACATGGCATCGACTACCGTCTTGCCGACCTTATCTCTGATAAGAATACGGAAATCGGCAGTGTATTCTTCCCGTGGTTCAGTGTTGACCACAGACACGACTTCCAACGCATACCGGGAAGCCATCGATCTCATTTCTGCAGCTTCGTCCGAACCAATGCCGCCTGAAATATAGGTGGCCTGTCCAGAGGACACTTCGCTCGGCGCTGCGCCCGCTGCCGGGATTTGCGTCAGTGCCAGAATGAGGAGAAGGTATGGCGATCGCATAGACATAATAGTTATCCCTGAAATAGTGGACAGGAAGGTCAAACATCAAGCAAGCGATGTAAGTTCATCGTGAGTTTGAGCATAGTTCACCGACAGGCAGGCTATATGATCCATGTCAAATCGGTTTTGAAAGCCTTGCTTCACTGACAGCACGTTACTTCCAGCTGTCAGTGAATCTCTTTGAGATCAATGCCGGATCAACGAATCATCGGCACACTATTACCCTTCGCGTACATGCATTGTGCATAGCTAATATCGTACGCACGCTGGGCGCCGTACGTTCCATACTGTGACGCGTTGGCACCGGCTGCGCTGCCGAATAGCAAGCCTGCGCCGGCACCAGTACCGGCACCCCGGTGACCGCCACCGATTGCTGCTCCCGCCGCTGCGCCGATCACGGTGCCAATCGCGGCACTTTCTACCGCTTTATTATTGGCGGATTGCGTCGCCCCGCCAGTTTGATTGGCGGCATATTGACGGCAGACGATGTCGTCGACCTTAAAGTGTTCGAAGCTCTTTCCCGCGCCCGGCATCACTGCAATATTTGGACCGGTTGGTGCGCTTGCACATCCAGCCAACAGCACCAGCAGCATGGCACTCATTAAAGGTGCATTAATAGATTTCATCTTTTTTCCTCTTATGCAAGAAATACGCTTGCCGATGGTGAACAAGTTGCATCTTATTTTCCAGGAGCCGGCGCTGGCGGAATGGCTGGAACGACTTGCCAGCCTTCCGGACATTGACTCACATAGGGAGAATAAGCTTGCGCCGATGCGCAGTAGTACCAATTCGCATTTGCCGGGGTAGTAGTGGATGACGGTGCCGTTTGATAGACGGGCACGCCATCAACAATCACTGCAGGTGGGGCTGGATAATAGTAGTAATCGGGATATGGGTAACCATAATAGGAAAGATCCCATCCCAGGCCAATTCCCAAGCCGACACCCCACCAAATCGGGGCTCTCCCGTACCGCCGTCCGCCGCCGCGCCAGCCTTCGTTTGGATGACCGCCGCTTGGGTGACCGCCATTCGGATGGGAGAGGCCGGAATGTATGCCGCCCATACCGCCGGAAACACGACCTCCACCATGCGCCTGCGCGAAGGCCGGGAGAGAGCTTCCAGCCAACAGCAATGCCGCACCCAGAAACATGACGCGCTTCAATATTTGCTTATTCATGATCGCATCCACCAGAAATTGTGGAATTCGAATTATCTTGCATGCGCAGCCTCAATCCAGCGATTGAATCATTCGCCGCGAGGCCCGGAAACCCTGTGATACATCACATGCCAGAATAGGTCGAAGATGGTCTTTTTGATTGGAGTCCAAAACATCGTAAAAAGTTTTGGTGCGGATCTGTGCAGCTTCGAGCTGCACCAAATGGGCTTGCATCCAAGTCGTTTCCGCGTGCAAGCAGGCAATGCCGCATCGTTTGATGGCAACCTTCTCTGCGCTCACCGAATTGCTTATGGGCACCCCCAAGACACCAGCAGCCCAGATACTTCAAGCGGAAGCTTGCGCGGGAGTCAGATTCAGTTTCGCCTTCAAGTCACCCAGCGTGACCTGTGTGTACTTGACCCATTCAAACTGCGCTTACCCGGATTAATCAAGCCGATAGGTAATTTGCACGTTGCATGACTTCCTTGATCCGCATCAATCGACGACACGCGAGACAATGCAACATCGCCGCCCTGAGCAACAGAAAGGACGCTGCCATGGCTACTTTGTTTGAACCATTAAAGTTGCGTGACTTCAAGTTGAAGTACCGGATCGGCATAGCGCCGATGTGCCAAGACTCAGCCCAAGATGGTATGCCGTCGGTATGGCACACGGTGCATTACGCCGAAAACATAAGCCATCACGTTTCTGTCGAAAAATGATTGACCAGCTGGAAAGAAGGCGTCAGTTTCGCTAGCTGCAGATCAAAGCGTTGATCCAATTTTTGCGCGCGATTGAACAGCATCGAACGAAATACGCCTACATCATTTCCTTTGACAAAAAAGGCGATGTAGTTATAGCTGTCATCGGTCCTGCACCACCATATACGCCAATCGGTTTCTTGCAGTGCATCTGCAATAGCCGGGACCATGGAGGTCGGGCGGTCCCACGAATTGGATACCAGCACGCCTTGCGGAGCAAGACTGCGCAGGCAGGCTTGATAGAAATCACTCGTACCTAGTTCGGACGCTGGCCCATCGGCAGAAAAGCCATCCAGCATAATGACATCAGCGATGCCTTCTTGCTGATCCCGCATATATACAGCGGCGTCAGCCTGGATGATTTTCAGGCGTTGGTCATCAGCCGGGATCATGAAGTGGTCGCGCAACGCAATGACTTCAGCGTGCAGCTCCAATACGGTGATGCGAGTCGAAGGAAAATGCCGATAGCAATACTTGACCAGCGATCCACCGCCCAGACCAACCATCAAGATGTGTTTTGGCGCCGCCTGGAACAACAGGAAGCCCATCATGGCCCGCGTGTAGCTCAGCAGCAGCTTGTCCGGTGCGGAAATCGACATCGCGCTCTGTATGTATTGATGGTCGAAATGCAGCGTGCGCATGTCATCGTTATCAAAGACAAAGGGCTTGCCTCCACTTTTCCGAAGCAGCACTTCGAAGGGACTGGGATTCGTCATGTGATGTGGGGACGCAGCATGTTGCCAAGGCAGCGATCAACTCGGTTGTCGCGCTTGTTGCTGCTGAACAGGCGCAAATAATGTAGCGACATATGTTGTTACCAAAATCCTTAATCTAAAAACGAGATATCACACCAATACGTGGCGTACCTGCTTGAAATAGCGATAGACCCCCTCTTCGACTTCAGGAGCAACCATTACTTCAGGCCGCCTGCCATTTGGACAGGCCAACCTCGGCGTCGTTCCAAACAGTCGACAGACCAGCGGGCGTTCCTCATATACCTGGCAGCCGCTGGCTCCCAAATGCGGGCAGCTCAATGCGGCAAGTGCGGCGTCCTGCTCCTGTTCACTCTTGCGCGGCAGCCGTGCCATTTCAACGCTGGACGCCAGCACCGGGCCGCAGCAATCGTGGCATCCCGGAACGCAGGCAAATGCGGGGATGCGTTCCCTGAAAAATTTGATTGTCTGACTGTGCTTGTCCATTAACTACTAACACCTGCGAGATTTCATGCCTTGCGAAACATGACAATGTAATTATCATCATGTGATTACATAGGATCATAGCAGCCTGTCTGCTAACGGCTGCGGATTCAACGGTTGTGTATGTTGATTTACATCGAAACTGACCTACGTGTAGAACACAATCCCACTTACCAAAGTGAGTAAGAGATATGGAGTGATCGACGTTCCCCGACTTCTCTCGACAAATGCGCGTTCAAGCTTTCAGCTTGTTAAAGACCGAGGCAACAAAGTCACACAAGCAACGTCGGACCTTGAAACAGATACGCATCGACTTGTGTGCATTGGGATATGAAGGGTCGTATGGCCGGGTTACGGCCTTCGCCAGACAGTGGAAGATGGATCAGTTAGAGAGGACCAATTCTGCAAAAAAATCAACAAACAGACTTTTATATTTGCCATTCCTCACTTGAATTATCGAACAACCGTCCCTATACTTAGCACTCACCGGAAGAGAGTGCTAACAACTTTCCCCGACTGACCAACTTTCTAGTGCGGCAGGTATGCACTGTAAAGCACGCTTTGCAGCCCATGCCGCAAATCACCATAACCTATTGAAAACTAAGGAGTTTGTATGAACCTTCGTCCTTTGCACGATCGCGTCATCGTCAAGCGCCTCGACCAGGAAACAAAAACTGCGTCCGGCCTCATCATTCCTGAAGCAGCTGCTGAAAAGCCTGATCAAGGTGAAGTTCTGGCTATCGGCAATGGCAAAATCCTCGACGACGGCAAAGTTCGCCCACTCGACGTGAAAGTCGGCGACCGCGTGTTGTTCGGTAAATATGCTGGCCAGGCTGTCAAAGTCGACGGCAACGAAGTTCTCGTGATGCGCGAAGAAGACATCATGGCAATCGTACAAAAGTGATGCCGGAATTTCGAGCGCGCGGCACTGCTGCAGCGATCGAAACATGGCGTCATCCCGCAGTGATATGTAATCACTCAACGTATATTCAGGAGCAATAACATGGCAGCTAAAGAAGTTATTTTCGGCGACGCAGCCCGTGCAAAGATGGTCGAAGGCGTCAACGTTCTGGCCAACGCAGTTAAAGTAACCTTGGGCCCTAAAGGCCGTAACGTGGTGTTGGAACGCTCGTTCGGCGCGCCTACCGTTACCAAGGATGGTGTTTCGGTTGCTAAAGAAATCGAACTCAAAGACAAATTGCAAAACATGGGCGCGCAGCTCGTGAAAGAAGTGGCTTCCCGCACCAGCGACAACGCAGGCGACGGCACCACCACTGCAACCGTATTGGCACAAGCGATCGTTCGCGAAGGCATGAAATACGTTGCAGCCGGCATGAACCCAATGGATCTGAAACGCGGTATCGACAAAGCTGTTGCAGCGACTGTTGAACAACTGGCGCTGATCTCAAAGCCTTGCACAACGACCAAAGAAATCGCCCAAGTTGGCGCGATCTCGGCGAACTCGGACTACTCGATCGGCGAGCGTATCGCTGAAGCGATGGAAAAAGTCGGCAAGGAAGGCGTCATCACTGTTGAAGACGGCAAATCCCTGAACGACGAACTCGATATCGTTGAAGGTATGCAGTTTGACCGCGGCTACCTGTCGCCATACTTCATCAACAACCCGGAAAAGCAAACCGCTATTCTGGAAAATCCGTTCATCCTGTTGTGCGACAAAAAAATCTCCAACATCCGTGACCTGCTCCCGGTATTGGAACAAGTCGCTAAAGCCGGCCGTCCACTGCTGATCATCGCAGAAGACATCGAAGGCGAAGCACTGGCAACTCTGGTTGTGAACAACATCCGCGGCATCCTGAAAACCTGTGCTGTTAAAGCACCAGGCTTCGGTGATCGTCGTAAAGCAATGTTGGAAGACATCGCTATCTTGAGCGGCGGCCAAGTCGTTGCTGAAGAAGTTGGTCTGACACTGGAAAAAATCACGCTGGAAGAATTGGGCCAGGCTAAACGTATCGAAATCGGCAAAGAAAACACCACGCTGATCGACGGTAACGGCCAAGCTGTCACGATCGAAGCACGCGTTAAACAAATCCGCGCTCAAATCGAAGAAGCAACTTCGGACTACGACCGTGAAAAACTGCAAGAACGCGTTGCCAAATTGGCAGGCGGCGTTGCAGTCATCAAAGTCGGAGCAGCTACCGAAGTTGAAATGAAAGAGAAAAAAGCACGCGTTGAAGATGCATTGCACGCTACTCGCGCTGCAGTCGAAGAAGGCATCGTTCCTGGCGGCGGCGTTGCACTGTTGCGCGCTCGCGCCAACATCAATGTCAAAGGCGACAACTCGGATCAGGAAGCTGGTATCCGCATCGTGTTGCGCGCAATGGAAGAGCCACTGCGCATGATCGTGCAAAACGCCGGTGAAGAAGCATCCGTCGTAGTAGCTAAAGTACTCGAAGGCAAAGGTAACTTCGGTTACAACGCAGCCAACGGTACTTACGGCGACATGGTTGAAATGGGTGTTCTCGATCCAGCTAAAGTAACGCGTTCGGCATTGCAAAATGCTGCTTCGATCGCTGCGCTGTTGTTGACCACCGATTGCATGGTTGCTGAAGTTGCTGAAGACAAACCAGCTGGCGGCGACATGGGTGGTATGGGCGGCATGGGTGGCATGGGCGGCATGATGTAAATGCCGGCTCTGCAGGGCTGAGCAAGTCTCAGTCCTCTCAAGCTTAAAAAAATCCCGCAAAGCGCGAGCCTTGCGGGATTTTTCTATTGGAACGACCATCGGAAGATGGCAGGCGATTGCCATCAGACATTCTTGCTGCATCTGATGTTTTTAATTTTTGCATGACCGTCTTCGACAACATTTCCCCGTTCGCTTGTGCCATGTTCTTCAAACCATTTGCATCTCACCGATCATCATTCTGCCGACAGCGATTAGAATGTTGATGCAAGCCTTGCAAGCGCCGGCAAGCATTCCTCAACAGCATGCACAGAGGCCTATATGCAATTGATTTTCTCCGCTGGATTGATTTTACTGGTCGTGCTGTGGGGAATTTTTTCACCCTTATCGCTGAGCGCCGTGTTCGACACAGCTCTGGTCAGCGTTACCAAAAATTTTGGCTGGCTCTATCTCTGGACTGTTCTGGCCCTCGTTGCATTCGCTTTCTTTCTGGCTGTCAGTCGCTATGGAAACTTGAAGCTTGGCGGCGAGGACGATGAGCCGGAGTTTTCCATCGGCGCCTGGTTCTCCATGCTCTTTGCTGCCGGCATGGGTATCGGACTGGTGTTCTGGGGCGTGGCCGAGCCGATCTCTCATTATTCTTCCGCTCCGCCCGGCATTCAATCCGGCACGCCGGAAGCGGCTAACGCGGCCATGCGCTATGCATTCTTCCATTGGGGGCTGCACCCATGGGCCGTGTACGGCATTGTCGCGCTTGCGATTGCCTTCTTCCAGTATCGCCGCCAGGGCGTTGCGCTCATCAGCGAATCGACCAAGGCTTTACCGTGGGCGCCGATTCAACGGATGTCAGGGCTGTTCAATGTCCTCGCGATAGTCGCCACCGCATTTGGCGTTGCCGCCTCATTGGGAATGGGTGCGCTGCAGATCAATAGCGGCCTTGAAGCCGTATTCGGACTACCGGTCAGCAAGACAGCGCAAGTCGGCATTATTCTGGTCACCACTGCGGTATTCGTCACCTCTGCCGTTACCGGAGTCGCCAAAGGCATCAAGCTGCTTTCCACGGTCAATATGGTGGTTGCTGCCGCACTGACTCTTGCCGTCTTCCTGCTTGGCCCTACCGTTGCCATCATCGATACGCTTACCAATACGCTCGGTTCCTATCTCAGCGAATTTATCCGCATGAGCTTGCGCATGACACCCTTCCGCGACAGCAGCTGGGTCGGTGGATGGACATTGTTTTATTGGGCCTGGTGGATTTCGTGGTCGCCATTTGTCGGGCTGTTTATTGCCCGCGTATCGCGCGGCCGTACCATACGCGAGTTTATTATCGGTACCGTGCTTGCCCCTTCACTCGCTGCATTCATCTGGTTTTCGGTATTCGGCGGGACCGCTTTATATATGGAAATTTGGGGGCATGTGCCTATCGTCGATGCAGTCAAAGCCGATGTATCGACAGCTCTCTTTACCATGTTTAGCGCCATGCCTCTGGGCATGCTGATGTCCATTGTTGCGACGCTGCTGGTATTCGTGTTCTTCGTTACTTCGGGCGATTCGGCCACGCTGGTACTGGGCATCATGAGTACGGGCGGCAATCCCGACCCTTCTGCCAAAATCAAGATGGTATGGGGTGCACTGGTTGCGGGCATCGCCATCAGCCTGTTGCTCGCTGGCGGCCTCAAGGCCATACAGACGGCAACCATTCTGTTCGCGCTGCCATTTACGCTCGTGATTCTTTTGATGGTGGTATCGCTGTGGCGTGCGATCCGCGAAGACTGGGATGAAGAACAGCGACAGGAAAGAGAATTGCGCCGGCGCATACGGGAAATAACATCAAAATGACTTTACGGATGATTGAATACTAGATGGAGAAAAACTCTTCGGCAGGACAGGCAATAGCGGGCTTATTGCTACCGCTCTCTTCACTGCTTAGCGGTGCCGGTTTGCTGGTAGTTGGCGTCGGCCTGCTTTTTTCCGTTCTCGGTTTGCGCGCGGTCATGGCGGATTTTTCGACCGTGGTGACCGGGCTGATCATGTCGGCGTATTTTGTCGGCTATATTCTCGGCACCTATCTCTGCCCTGCCATCATCCGGCGCGTAGGACATATACGCGCGTTTGCTGCCATGGCTTCCATCGCATCGACCATTCCCATCCTGCACGCCTTGTGGGTAGACCCGTGGTTCTGGGGTGCCTTGCGTCTGATAACAGGAATTTGTCTGGTCGGACTTTACATCGTCATTGAAAGCTGGCTGAACGTACTTGCACCAAGCAATCATCGCGGCAAGGTATTTTCCATCTATATGTCCGTGACCTTTATCGCACTGGCCCTGGGGCAGTGGCTAATTCTGGTAGGAGAAAAAAATGGCTTCGTACAATTTGCACTGGTCTCCGTGCTCTTTTCGTTTGCCCTGCTGCCGATTACGCTGACACCGGTAAAGGAACCGGTATCCGTCGCGCCGCCTCAACTTGGCTTACGTAATCTGTACAAGATTTCGCCACTCGGATTTGTCGGCGCGATCGCTTCCGGTTTATTGAATGGCGCTCTCTACAGCATGGGCGCCGTCTATGCGCAGGCTGTCGGCTTTAGCGATCTTGGCGTTGCCACCTTCATGGCGGCGACCATTCTGGGTGGTGCGCTCTTTCAATGGCCGGTAGGACATTATTCCGACCGGCATGATCGACGCTTCCTCATGCTATGGATTTGTATCGGCAGCGCATGTCTGGCGACACTCGGCTTTTTCTTCTCCAGAGCATCGGAAGAGACACTGATTCTGATCGGCATTCTTTACGGCGGTTTTGTCTTTACGCTGTACGGCTTGAGCGTTGCGCACGTTAACGATTTGATCGATCCATCCCGCGTACTTGAAGTGACCGGCGGCCTCTTGCTGTTGCACGGGATCGGCGCGGTCATCGGCCCGACGGTTGCCGGCGCCATGATGGATATCCTGAACCCGGAAAGTCTGATGCTTTATTTTGCGCTGGTACTCAGCCTGTTCGCCGTATTTTCCGTCTATCGCATCAAGGCTGCACCGGCAGTACCGGAATCGGAAAAATCTCACTACGTCGTCATGACAGGCAGCTCACCCGCCATTCTGCAAGTCGATGCATTGGCAAACACGAATGAAGAAAATGTCAGCGAATGAACCGCCGGATACGTAACAAAACTTCCGAACACGTCTTGTTACCGTACCCAGGATGGAGCCCGACCTACATTCTCCCTTGCCTGCAGACTTGACCCATCACGCAAGGATGAAATGTTGTCGGCCATATTGCAGCCGCACCTCATCCAACAAAAAACCCGCAAGTTTTATACCTTGCGGGTTTTTGATATTTCCTGCCGAGGCTTATTTAACGGCGGCGTGAAATTGCATCGTCACGATTTTCTTCCGGCGCATCTTCTGCACTCTCGTCTGCCACATCGCTCAACGATGGCGGTGGCTGGAAGGTGGCCAGCAACTCGACGCGACTTTCCGGTGTCTCCAGGCTGATACGCCCCAGCAGGCCGGTACGATAATCCTGCAGAAAAATATGCGCGGCTTTTTCCAGATCGAGTTCGCCACCCTTGATGCGCAGACCGCGACGTACAGCCACGCCTTCGATCACACTGACACCATCTATACCTTCGGTCTTCATGCCATAACGTGCTGCCACCAGCGCGGGATAACGCGCCAGGATGATATCGGCAAGAAAAGTCGCGACTTCTTCTTCGATCAATGCATTGCTGCCGATCGCATGGCTGGCGGCCAGCATCAGGCCATCGCTCGGATACGCAATCTTGGGCCACATCATGCCGGGCGTGTCGGTCAGCACGATGTTATTGCCGAGATAAAGACGCTGCTGCATCTTGGTCACGGCAGGTTCATCACCGACCTTGGCAACACGCTTTTTCAGCAAGGCATTCATCAAGGTCGATTTGCCGACGTTGGGTATGCCCATGATCATGATGCGCAACGGTTTGAGCGCGGTGCCGCGATGCGGTGCGATCTTCATGCTCAGGGCAGGAATCTTCGCCACATCGGACGGTTTCTTGCAGCTCAGTGCGACGGCGTGCACGTTTTTCTGTTTATTGTAAAAATCCAGCCACTGCTGGGTTGCGGCGGGATCAGCCAGATCACTCTTGTTGAGGATCTTCAGGCAAGGCCGCTGCCGGAACGTGCGCAATTCTTCGATCATCGGATTGCAACTGGCTTGCGGCACGCGCGCGTCCAGCACTTCGATGATCATATCGACCTTTTCCATGGCCTCCGCCGCTTTCTTGCGGGCGGCGTTCATGTGGCCTGGGTACCATTGTATGGACATGCGTGACTTTATCTGAGGGAAGCAAGCCGCTATTTTACTCGCTCGCAGCCCTGCCCGAAGCAAAGCATGCCTGCATTCTGCAGATTGCAGGCTGGCAGCCATTCCCGATTGTCATATCCATGTCATATCCCGGGCGCAGCATAGCTTTGCAGCGCCAACGGAGTCTGGCGTGAAAATGACTCCGACCAATTACCGTACAGCGCCTTTTCAGCTGCTAAGCGCGCTGCGTTGTCAGAAAAATTATCTATTGTGCATCGTCCTCCTATCCTTCTCTATCCCGGCATGCCGACCTTCGCTACGGAGCGGCAATGATGGTCACCAGCGGCTTGAGCTATGGCTCCGATCAATCCGGCCTGATCTGGGGCTATTTGTTCGGCCCCACAACGCAGGATGAAACGCAGGCAATGCTGCTCAGTTCCGCCGCAGCGCTGGCGTGGCTGAAGAATCCGCAGGAGCGCGCTCCCGGCGAATTCATCTGGCTGCATTTCAATCTGAGCAATACCGCCAGCGAAAAATGGATGAGCGAGCACGCACACGTCGCCGATGAATTCAATGAGGCACTGCACGACGGCTCGCGCTCGACCCGCATCGAACTGGCCGATGACACATTGATTGCGGTCGTCAATGACGTACTGCACAACTTCTCGCTGGATTCCGCCGACACCGCAACCTTATGGCTGAGCGTGACGCAACATGTTGTCATCAGCGCGCGCCGCACACCGCTGAAATCGATAGAGCGTTTGCGACAGGCGGTGGAACGCGGCGATGCCATACGCTCATCGGTGGAACTGCTGGTACACCTGTTGCGTGATCAGGCCGACGTCCTGGTCAGGATCGTGCGTGATGCGGTGGCACGGGTCGACAAGGTGGAAGACAGTCTGCTCGCCGGCCGCCTGAACAAGCAACGCACGGATCTCGGCGCGCTACGACGCATACTGGTGCGTCTGCAGCGTCTGCTGGCGCCGGAACCGGCCGCCCTGTTTCGCCTGCTGCAAAAGCCGCCGGGCTGGGTAGCCGAACGCGATACGCAGGAATTGCGTCAATCGACCGAGGAATTTTTCGTCGTCCTGAGCGACATGAGTTCGCTGCAGGAACGCATCAAGTTGCTGCAGGAAGAAATCGCCGCCCAGGTCAATGAGGAAAACAGCCGCAGCCTCTATGTACTGACCATCGTCACGGTGCTGGCACTGCCGATCAATATCATCGCCGGCTTGCTGGGCATGAATGTCGGTGGCATACCGCTGGCGGAGCACGCATACGGCTTCTGGATCGTGGCCGGAATCGTCGCCACCTTTACCGTGGTGGCCGGCTGGTTTGTCGTGCGCAAGCAAAAACAGGATTGATCGCTCGCCCGACATACTCCAGAGCAAGTCAATCTCGCATAAAATCTGACGGCTATTACAAATTCTGCCCGGCGCGCGATCTACAGGCTGCGCCACTCTTCAAACCGTCCACGGAAGAATCCATGTTCGCCAAAGTGCATGCAGTTGCAAAACAGGTCAGTGAAATTGTCGTCGGCAAGGACACCCAAATCCGCCAGGCGCTGGTATGCCTGCTGGCTGGCGGCCATTTATTGATCGAAGACGTGCCCGGCGTCGGCAAAACCACGCTGGCGCATGCACTGGCGATCTCGCTCGGCCTGCAATTCAACCGCCAGCAGTTCACCAGCGATTTGCTGCCGGCCGATGTGGTCGGCATTTCTATCTTCGATCGCGAAAAGAACGCTTTCGTGTTTCACCCCGGCCCCATCTTCACGCAAGTGTTGCTGGCCGATGAAATCAATCGCGCCACGCCGAAAGCACAATCCGCATTGCTGGAAGCAATGGAAGAACGGCAAGTGACTTCCGACGGCGTGACACGCAATCTGCCACAGCCTTTCTTCGTCATCGCGACACAGAATCCGACGCATCAGATCGGCACCTTCCCCTTGCCGGAATCGCAAATGGATCGATTCCTGATGTGTCTTTCACTCGGCTACCCGGATGCAGCTTCCGAGCGCGCCCTGCTGATGGGCGAAGACCGGCGCACGCTGTTGAAAGCCATGCGCATGGCCATGCAGCCGGCTGACCTGCTTGCTGCGCAAGCCGAACTGAAAAAAATTCATGCGTCGGCTTCGCTGATTGATTACATCCAGGCGCTGGCACAGGCCTCGCGCCAGAACGGCATGTTCGCCGAAGGCTTGAGTCCGCGCGCAACGATAGCCTTGCTGCAGGCGGCGCGCGCATGGGCGGCAATGGAAGGACGCAATCACGTGATCCCCGAAGACGTGCAAGCAGTGCTGGTGCCAGTCGCCGCCCATCGTCTGCGTCCCTTGAAATCGGTAGCCGGCAGCGCCTTGAGCAGCCGCGATCTGGTGCTGCAGTTGATGAAATCGGTCAGCGTTTAATTCTGCGCGCATGCACACGCAGAATTCATGATCAAGTCTTTGCAAAAAATGTTTCAGCACTGGACGGCCCGCTGGCTGTTCAGGCTGCGCGATGCGGAAGTCGGCGAAGTATTTTTGAATCAGCGCCGCGTCTTCATCGTGCCTACCCGCGCCGGCCTCACGTTCGGTGTGATGCTGGTGGTGCTTTTCCTGTGCTCGGTCAACTACAGCCTCAGCCTCGGTTTTGCACTGACGTTTTTGCTGGGCGGCTGCTCCATCGTCGACATGCATCTGACCTTCCGCAATCTAGCGCATCTTTATCTGCGCCCGGGCCGTGCGCCAGCCGTGTTCGCCGGCACCGATGCACAGTTCGAATTGCATCTGGAAAATCGCCGCAAGCATGACCGCTATGCGATCTGGCTGGCTTTCATCGGCGATGATTTGCCCGTGCGCGAGCATGTCACCGATATTGCCGCCGACAGCAGCAATATCGTCATGCTCAGCGCACCCACGCAGGAGCGCGGCTGGTGCCATGCGCCGCGCATCCGCTTGCAGACACGCTTCCCGCTGGGATTGTTGCGCGCCTGGAGTTACTGGCAACCAGCGATGCGCGTGCTGGTTTATCCGCAGCCGGAAGAGGACGGCCCGCCACTGCCCTTGCATGAAGATGAAACAGCAGATGGCCGCGGCCATGTCGGTCATGACGATTTCGCCGGCATACGCGCCTACCAGGCCGGCGATTCGATACGCCATCTGGCATGGCGGCAAATTGCACGCATCGACGGCGGTGCATTGGTGACCAAACAGTTTGAGGGCGGCGCCAGCAGCGAGTTGGCCATCGACTATGCGACATTGCCCCGGACTATGGATGTGGAATTGAAGCTGTCGCGCATGACGCACTGGGTGCTGGCGGCAGAAATGCGCGGCCTGCCCTATGCCTTCCGTCTCGGCAACAGCGACTTCCCGCCGGCTATCGGACCGGCGCATCAGGCTGCATGCCTGAGCGCGCTGGCGCTATTCGAACGAACGTCGGAGCGTGCAGCATGAGTTTTCTGCACAGGATTTTTCCATTCTCCACACGCCCGATGTCGCGCGACAAGGCCGATACCCTGCTCCTGCTGTTCGCTTGCGGCCTGGTGCTGGCACCGCATGCCTTGCACCTGCCCTTGTGGATTACCTGCCTCAGCATTGCCTTGATGCTGTGGCGCGGCTGGATCACCTTTCGCGGCAATCGCATGCCGCCGCGCTGGCTGTTATTGCCGTTAGCCGTGGCCGCAATGGCCGGCGTATACCTCAGCTTCAAAATGTTTTTCGGCCAGGATGCCGGCGTGGCGATGCTGGTGCTGCTGCTCACATTCAAGCTGCTGGAGATGCATGCCGGCCGCGATTTGTTTGTTGTCGTGTTTCTGAGTTTTTTTCTGCTGCTGACAAATTTCTTTTATTCGCAAACCATCGTCACCGCCTTGCTGATGAGCGCGGCTGTGATTGTGATCCTGACCGCACAACTGTCGTTCCAATATACCGGCGCGGTACCGCCACTGCGTAAGCGCCTGCGGCTGGGTGCAATGATCTTTGCGCTGGCGGTGCCGCTGACGATCATATTGTTCCTGTTATTCCCGCGTATACAAGGCCCGCTGTGGGGCATGCCTGGCGCGGCCAACTCCGCACGCAGCGGTTTGTCCGACAGCATGGCGCCGGGAAATATCTCGCAGCTTGCGCTATCCGGCGAGATTGCCTTTCGCGTCAAGTTCATCGATCCGGCGCCGGACAACGCCAGGCTGTATTGGCGCGGCATCGTGCTCGGTCAATACGACGGCCGTACGTGGAGTCGGCAGTCGCCGCGCAATCAGGCAAATCCGCCGCTGCAATGGGAGCCGCGCGGCCAGCCTGTGCGCTATCAAGTCACGCAGGAACCCACTTCACGCCGCTGGCTGTTTGCACTGGAGTTGCCGCAGTCTGCACCGCAATTGCCCAACAACCGCAGCGGCATCACACCCGATTTTCAACTGGTTGCACAACGCCCGATTGCAGATCGCGTCCGTTACGATGTGGCGTCCTATCTGGACTACACTCTGCAGCCGAATGAAAGCCAGCTTGCCTTGCAACAGTGGCTGGAACTGCCGGCAAGCTACAACCCGCAGGCACTAACCTTCGCCGCCGAGCTGCGCAAGACCTCGGGCGACGATCTGGTGCTGCTCAACAAGGTTCTGCAATTCTTCCGGCAGGAAAAATTCAGCTATACCCTGCAACCACCACTGCTGGGACGTAACAGCGTCGATGAATTCCTGTTTTCCACTCGCGCCGGTTTTTGCGAACATTACGCGGGCGCTTTCGTGGTGCTGATGCGGGCGATGAATATCCCTGCACGTGTCGTGACCGGTTATCAGGGCGGGCAGATGAATCCCGTGGATGGCTACATGACCGTACGTCAATCGGATGCGCATGCGTGGGCCGAAATCTGGATAGAAAAACGCGGCTGGCTGCGGGTAGATCCGACTGCCGCCGTTGCGCCCGAGCGGATCGAGCGCAACCTTGCCGGTGCCGCGACGACGACAGCATTGGGCGGCCTGCTCAATGTGAACATTAGCCCCGATTCATGGCTGCGAAAAATGCGCTTTCGCTGGGATGCCGTCAACAATGGCTGGAATCAATGGGTATTGAATTACACGCCGGAACAGCAAAAGAGTTTGCTACGCACGCTGGGCTTCGGTAACATCGACTGGCGCGCGATGACGGCATGGATGTTTGCGTTCGGCGCTGCGATCATGTTGCTGATTGCACTCGTATTAAGTACCAATCGCAAAAAAATCGACCCCATCGATGCCTGCTATGCAAAGCTCTGCAAACAAATGGCGCAATGGGGTTATCCCCGTCATCCGCATGAAGGGCCACGTTCTTACTCCAGACGATTGCTGAGCTCTGCTTCCACACTCACGCAAGAGCAGAAACAAGCCCTCAAGAATTTTCTGATCCTGTATGAAGCAGCACGTTACCGTCCGCTTGAGAAATCTTCGCTGCCAGACGTGCTGTCCAAACTCAAAACACTATTGAAGCTATCCCGATGACATCTTCCTTTTTTTCCAGCCGCGCTTCGCTATTCGCACTCTCCTCCGTTCTCGCCCTCAGCGGCTGCGCCTTTGCCCATGAAGGCGGCAAGAAACCGCAGACCACGGTCAAGGCAAAGAAAGTTGTCAAACCGGTGCAAGGCGATGAATTCGCCAACTTCAACCAATGGCGCGATGTAGCGGACTTTATCGACCAGATGGTGGAAAAGAACGGCTTCGACAAGAAGGAGCTGCAAAACACTCTCAGCAAAACGCATTACGTCGATAGCGCCATCCAGCTCATGAAACCGGCACCGCCCGGCAAGCCGAAAAACTGGGCCGCTTACCGTAGCCGCTTCGTCGAGCCGGTACGCATTGATGCCGGCGTCGCCTTCTGGAATACCTATGCCGATGCACTGACGCGCGCCGAAAAACTGTATGGCGTCCCGGCGGAAATCATCGTCGCCATCATCGGCGTGGAAACCGTGTATGGCCGTAATACCGGCAACTTCCGCGTGATGGATGCCATCACGACGCTGGCATTTGCCTACCCCGACACACCGAATCGCAGCACACGCATGGCTTATTTCCGCGGCGAGCTGGAAAACACCTTACTGTTCGCGCGCGACGAAAAAATCGATCCGTTTTCATTGCTGGGTTCTTATGCCGGCGCCATCGGCTGGCCGCAATTCATGCCCGGCAGCATACGTAGATTTGCCGTCGATTTCGACGGCAATGGTCATATCGATCTGCGTAACTCACCGGTCGATGCGATCGGTAGCGTCGCCAACTTCCTGGTGCAGCACGGCTGGCGCACCGGCGAGCCTACGGTCTTTCCCGCCACCGTGGATATGACGGAAAACTGGCAGCGTTTTATCGGCCAGGGTCTGGAAGCAAAATTCAGCGTGGCGGAATTAAAGGCTGCGGGCGTCACGCCGACGATAGAACCACCGTCCGACATGCTGTTCGGTCTGGTAGATTTGCAGAATGGTGCCGAGGCCAGCGAATACTGGCTGGGCGCACCCAACTTTTTTGCGATCACGCAATACAATCGCAGCTTTTTTTATGCAATGTCGGTGATCGACCTGAGCCGCGCAGTGCGTGCGGCACGCAATTACTGAAACCCTATCGAGGGTGAATACGCGCGTTTCGCGCTCGCTGCCTTATCGTGCAGTAGCTGCCGGCGCCTTCAATGTCTGTAAATCGATCAGCAGCGACTCACCATCGCCGTTGATCCAGACTTGCGCATCTTGTATCGTGCATTGCAACTGCATATTGCGTTGCGCGAGTTTGGCCAGCGCCTGACTGGTCGCGGCAGGAAGGTTGAATACACTCAGATTTTTCGCCCGTTCCACTTTGCCGGCGATTTGAGTCCACCAGATATTGCTCATGCTGCTGTAGCTGTAAATGATGACCTGGCTGGAACGACCGCAGGCTTTCATGATGCGTTTTTCATCCGGCTGGCCGACTTCTATCCACAGATCAATCGCGCCGGTCAAATCCTTGCGCCACAAATCCGGTTCGTCATCCGCGCTCAAACCTTTGCCGAATGCCAGCGCTTCGCTTGCGTGCAATACGAAGGCCAGAATTCTCACCATCATGCGCTCATCGGTTTCAGAAGGATGGCGTGCAATCGTCAGCATGTGACCGTCATAATATTGCCGGTCCATGTCGGCAATTTGCAGATCAGCTTTGAAAATGGTGGATTTGAGGGCCATGAATTGTGCTCTTGATAAAAATGTCTGGATGAAGCGCAGTGCTTAACGGTGGCAAGAATAGCCGATCTACCACGCTCGTAGCGATCATTTTTGCATCTGCAATTGATTTCGCAATATTGCTGCGCTCACAAAATCGGCAATGGATGCAAACGTTTAAAATAGAGTCTCTATAGAAATGAGCAAAATGCATACGTCTACTCTCCCAGCATCACATGACGCGATTGTCGCCGCGACCAAAACCTGGCTTGAAAAGGCTGTCATCGGTTTGAATCTGTGTCCGTTCGCCAAAGCAGTGCACGTCAAAAATCAAATCCGCTATGTCGTCAGTACGGCCCGAAACACGGATGCATTGCTGGACGATCTGGAAGCTGAACTGCAGACTTTACATGCCGCAGATCCCGCCGAGATCGATACGACCCTGCTGATACATCCTGATGTATTGCAGGATTTCCTGGATTACAACGATTTTCTGGAAACCGCCGACGGGGTGGTTGAAGAACTGGAGCTGGATGGAGAAATCCAGATTGCCAGTTTTCATCCGCACTACCAGTTTGCCGGCACTGGCGCGAACGATATTGAAAACTACACCAACCGTTCGCCATATCCGATCCTGCATTTATTGCGGGAATCCAGCATTGAAAGTGCAGTAGAAGCATTTCCGCAGGCAGAAACCATCTTTGAAAAAAACATGGAAACCTTGCGCGAACTGGGACTGGAAGGCTGGCAACAATTGGGCTTGAGCAAACCCTGAACCATGATCCGGGCAGAATTAACATCGCTGTCATCATTGAAATCGCTTGAATTTACAATGATAAATTGCCTATTTGGCAATGAAATAAGTAAAGCATTACGCTCGCCAAATCATGTTGTAAAAAGAAAGCTTGTTTTCGGGAACTCTTGCCTCACTATATAGACATAGAAGATATAAAAAGAGCATCTAGTTTTAATTGCTTTTTTGGAATTTTTTGCTATATTGGTTGCTCATGGTTAATTTTTTCATATGTAATATTGAAAAAATGCATCTTCGTTTGCAACTTTACCAACGTGACAACGCTCCAATAGTAGCCGATGAAATTGCAGTAGCTTGCATTTCCCCATCCTCCTTTGACACTTTGAATCGAAGACATTATGACTACTACAGATAGCCAAACAACCAGCAACCGACTCGCCGATCAGGTTGCCTATGATCCCAATCATTTGCTGGATTCGTTGATTGAAAAACTGCACCTGAAAAACGATGCAGCCTTGTCGCGCGCATTGGAAGTCGCACCGCCAGTCATCAGCAAAATCCGCCATCGCCGCTTGCCGGTAGGCGCATCGCTGTTGATTCGCATGCACGAAGTAAGCGACTTGAGCATTCGTGATTTGCGTATCCTGATGGGTGATCGTCGCGATAAATTCCGTATCAGCGACAAACAGTTCAAGCCGAAGGATGGCGTGGCGGTAGAGCAGGCAGAATAAAAACAGTCAGCGTATTATTACGCTGACTCGATACCTGGTTCGATTCTTCCCGGCTCAGGCCGGGAAGACGCCTGTTGAAAGATAGCGATCGCCACGGTCGCAGACGACGAATACGATCGTCGCATTTTCAACAGTCTGAGAAATTCGCAGCGCGACTTCGCACGCGCCTGCCGCAGAAATCCCGCAGAAAATTCCCTCTTCCATTGCCAGACGTCGCGCCATTCGTTCGGCAACTCCCTGACTGACATATTCCAGCTGATCGACCTTGCTTGCATCGTAAATCTTGGGCAGATAGGCTTCCGGCCATTTTCTGATACCGGGAATCTGTGAACCCTCTTCCGGCTGCACGCCAATGATCCTGATGTCCGGATTTTTTTCCTTCAGGTATTCGGAGACACCGATGATGGTGCCGGTAGTGCCCATCGCACTAATGAAATGCGTGATTTTCCCGCCGGTATCACGCCAGATTTCCGGCCCGGTAGTTTCATAATGCGAACGCGGATTGTCTGGATTGGCAAACTGGTCGAGGATCAAGCCTTCGCCATTTTTCTGCATTTGCTCTGCCAGATCGCGCGCATATTCCATGCCGCCCGCTTTCGGCGTCAGCACAATTTTCGCGCCATACGCAGCCATCGCCTGACGACGCTCTTCACTTAAATTTTCCGGCATCAGCAAGATCATCTTGTACCCGCGCATCGCCGCAACCATCGCCAGTGCGATGCCGGTATTGCCGCTGGTTGCCTCGATCAAGGTATCGCCTGGCTTGATGGTGCCGCGCTCTTCAGCATGCTTGATCATGGACAAGGCTGGCCGGTCTTTTACCGAGCCGGCTGGATTGTTGCCCTCCAGCTTGCCGAGAATGACGTTGTTGCGACGCGCCGACTCTTCGCCGTCCATGCGCTTGAGTTGTACCAGCGGCGTGTTGCCGATGGTGTCTTCGATAGTCAAATATTGCATAAGGGAGATAGAATTTTTCCTGAAGAATGTCATTTTAATCGACTGCGCCAGTGCGCGTACTAATCCGATTGTAAACGGTACGCGCAATAAAAAGCCCTGGCGATTGTTATCGTCAGGGCCATCAGTCCTCACACGCCTGGAATTTTCCTTACAACGACCTCTTGAAGATCACTGCTTGGCAGTCTTTTTTGGTTCTGCTGCCTTTTTGGCTTTATCGGTTTTACCTGCAGCAGGCCCTGATTTGGCAGCGCCATTCACGGTCAAGCCAGCTTGTGAAAATTTCTCCGAACTCTTCTCGCCTATACCCTTCACGCGTGTCTGCAGATCATTCCAGTCCTTGAAATTTCCGCCTTTTTTGCGCTCCTCCAGAATGGCCTTCGAGGTTGTCGGGCCTATGCCCTTGATACCGTCAAGCGCAGCCTGGTCGGCTTTGTTGACGTCAACATCCGCAAACGCAAAACTGATAGAAACGAACAAACCTGCAAGCACCAGCAATAATTTATTCAACATGAAATGTCTCCAGTTTATTGGTGAAAAAGCTCAGAAAAGACAGGCATGATGCCTGGATTTATTGCCTATAAAACAATAAATCGACTGGAACTCTAGCAGCAATTCAATGGGCTGACCTTCCCATAAACAGGTGAGTTTTCGTAATCGAGGGGATAAAAAAATGCCAGTGATGACACTGGCATGAGTACTTGGCAGGCATGGTATTGGTCATGAGCAATGCCATGTGCACGTCAATTCATGACATTCAATTCTTCAGTGCGGCGCGGCGGATAACTTTCCCATTTGCTGCAGCCGGGACATTGCCAGTAATACTGGCGCGCCTTGAAACCGCAATTGCTGCACTGATAGCGCGCCAGTTTTTGCGTATAGCCGTGCACCAGATTCTTGACCATCGACAGCTCGGAACGCATCTCCGGCGGCGCATCCAGCAAACGTGCTTCCAGTAGCTTGTCCAGTCCCAGCAAGGTCGGCGTCCGGCGCAGTTCATCGCTGACCATTTGCGTCGCTGCATCCACTCCTTCCAGCTCCAGCACAGCCTGAAACACGACTTCCAGCAAATCGATGGAAGAGGCTTCGGCCAGATAGAATTTAAGCAGGTTCACGCCTTCCTGCGACCTTCCGACGGCACGATAACCATCCATCAAGCGTTGCGCCACCAGCGCCACATGCGGCACGCTTTGATGCTCCACGCGACGCCATGCCAGCAGCGCGGCTTCGATATCATCCTTGGCGAGGAAGGCATCGCCCATCAGCATCGTTGCCCGTACGTTCTTGCGATCAGCAGCCAGTGCTTTTTCCAGCAGCACAATGGCGGCATCGGCGTGGGTATGCACCAGCTCATCCTGCGCCAGCTCGCAATAGAATTGCGCAATTTCCTTTTGCCGACCGCCGGCGCCCGACTCCTGTAGCGCACCGGCCGCTTCGATGGCGCGCGTCCATTCTTTTTCACGCTGATAGATTTCCAGCAGGGCGCGATGTGCCTGCGCACTGTACTGCGTCTCGACGAGCAGGTTGAAGGTTTCTTCCGCACGATCCAGCAAACCTGCATTCAGATAATCCTGCCCCAATTCATACTGCGCATGCACTTTGTGCTCCTGCGGCAGATCGGGACGTGCAAGCAGATTTTGATGGACGCGAATCGCCCGCTCAGTCTCGCCGCGACCACGAAACAGATTGCCGAGAGCGAAATGCAGCTCGACAGTCTCCGGGTCCAGCTTGACGATTTCAATGAAAGCGTCGATCGCCTTGTCGGGCTGCTCGTTGAGCAGAAAATTCAAACCCTTGAAATAGCCGCGCGGCAAAGTGCGCGACTCGGAAACCAGTTGTTTGATATCCACGCGTGCAGCAATCCAGCCCAGGGTAAAAAAAGCGGGGATAGCGAGCAACCACCAGTTTTCAAATTCCATGCAATGTCGTATTCATGATTGATTGATCAAATTGGCAAAACCCGCCACTTAGAGCGGCGTCACCGCATCCGGCTGTGGCGGCTGGGATTTGGCCTGCAGTTGCGCCTGCGCCTCATCCTGTATGGCCACCAGTGCTTTCTTGTTCTTTGCTACTTCCCTGCGCGAACGGAACACCATAGGCAACATGGCCAACACGCCGAGCACTGCGCCGGCAACAAAAAACCCCAGCAGCAATAAAACCAGCGGTCCCTGAATTACGTAACCCAGAAAAAAACGCAATGTCACTTCGTCCGTATTCTTCAGGGCGAAGCCGAAAAAGATGATGAAGAATATGAGGGCAAGGATTCTGAACAGGATCTTCATGATGCTGATTCCTTTATTTAGGCGGAATGGATGGCCTTTACGCCGACCAAATCGATATAACTTTAACTAGCGAAATTGTACGTGAAAAAACGGCATCTTCGGATGGCGTAAAAAAAAACGGCATCCGAAGATGCCGTTCTTATTTCGCTGCAAACAACTCAGTCTTCAATGATCGGTTGCCCTACCATCGCATCCACTCGCTCCCGTAACTGCTTGCCAGGCTTGAAGTGCGGCACCCGTTTTTCCGGAACCATCACCTTGTCACCCGACTTCGGGTTGCGACCGATACGCGGCGGGCGGCTATTGAGTGCAAAGCTGCCAAAACCACGGATCTCGATGCGCTGTCCGGTCGCCAGGGCGTCGGACATTGCGTCGAGGATGGTTTTGACTGCGTAATCCGCATCCTTGGCTACCAGTTGCGGATAACGCTCAGCCAAACGAGCAATGAGCTCCGACTTTGTCATTGATGCTGAACTTAGTTCTTGCTGTTATCGAGCTTAGCTTTGAGCAATGCGCCGAGGCTGGTCGTACCGGATGCAGCGTTCGAATCCGACGACATTTTTTGCATTGCTTCCTGCGTTTCAACATTGTCTTTCGCTTTGATCGACAGTTGGATACCGCGTGCTTTACGGTCAACGTTGATCACCATAGCTTCAACAGTGTCGCCAACTTTCAGGTGTGTACCAGCATCTTCCACGCGGTCGCGGGAGATTTCGGAAGCGCGCAAGTAGCCTTCAACTTCTTCGGACAATTGGATCACTGCGCCTTTAGGCTCAACCGATTTAACGGTACCAGTAACCAACGCGCCTTTGTCGTTCATGGCAGCGAAGTTGTTGAATGGGTCGCCTTCGAGTTGTTTAACGCCGAGGGATACGCGTTCACGTTCCACGTCGATTGCCAACACGATTGCTTCCAGCTCATCGCCCTTCTTGAAGCGACGAACAGCTTCTTCGCCTGTTTCCGTCCAGGACAGATCGGACAGGTGAACCAGGCCGTCGATGTTGCCAGCCAGACCGATGAACACGCCGAAGTCGGTGATCGATTTGATCGCGCCGCGGACTTTGTCACCTTTCTTGTGGGTGACTGCGAAGTCGTCCCAAGGATTGGCTTTGCACTGTTTCATGCCGAGGCTGATACGACGACGTTCTTCGTCGATTTCCAGAACCATGACTTCAACTTCATCGCCCAATTGGACAACTTTGTTTGGTGCCACGTTTTTGTTGGTCCAGTCCATTTCGGAAACGTGAACCAAGCCTTCGATGCCTTGTTCAACTTCAACGAACGAGCCGTAGTCGGTCAGGTTGGTGACTTTACCGAACAGGCGTGTGCCTTGTGGGTAACGACGTGACAAACCGGTCCATGGATCGTCGCCCAATTGCTTGACGCCCAGCGAAACACGGTTTTTCTCTTGATCGTACTTGAGAACTTTGGCTGTGATTTCTTGGCCGACAGTCAGCACTTCCGATGGGTGACGCACACGACGCCATGCCAGATCGGTAATGTGCAACAGGCCATCGATACCGCCCAGATCCACGAACGCGCCGTAGTCGGTGATATTTTTGACGATACCGGTAACTACCGTACCTTCTTTGAGCGTTTCCATCAATTTTTGACGCTCTTCGCCCATCGATGCTTCGATGACAGCGCGGCGCGACAACACAACGTTGTTACGCTTGCGATCGAGTTTGATGACTTTGAATTCGAGGGTTTTGCCTTCGAATGGGGTCGTGTCCTTGACAGGACGTGTATCGACCAGCGAACCCGGCAAGAATGCGCGGATGCCATTGGTCAAAACGGTCAGACCGCCTTTGACTTTACCGTTAACGGTACCGATAACGATTTCACCGGACTCCATCGCTTTTTCAAGCGAGAGCCACGACGCCAGGCGTTTAGCCTTGTCGCGCGACAGGATGGTGTCGCCAAAACCGTTTTCGAGGGATTCAATTGCGACGGAAATAAAGTCGCCAACGTTGACTTCGAGTTCGCCATTGTCGTTTTTGAATTCTTCGATTGGAATAAATGCTTCCGATTTCAAGCCGGCGTTCACGATCACGAAGTTGTGGTCGAGACGAACGACTTCAGCCGAAATCACTTCACCGGAACGCATGTCCTGGCGAGTCAACGATTCTTCAAAAAGAGCGGCAAAACTTTCCATGCCAACAGGGGTATCTTGCGTGGAGGTGACAACAGTAGTCATAGGTTTAAACAAGTTGACCAGAATTCGGGTATATCCAGTTACTGCTTGCATACACAAACAACAAAAGGAAGCGAATAATGGGTTAGGTTTTTCAACGTCTGCCCGACTTTGCGTCTGGCAGACAACGGGTACAACAATTATTTTTGCAACAATTTCTATACAGCCTTCTTCATATCGGCATACCAGCCTAGTACCTGTTCCACCGCCTGACTCACGGTCAAATTCGAGGTATCCAGCAAATACGCGCCCTCTGCAGGTTTTAACGGAGCGACAGCCCGATTCACATCGCGCGCATCCCGTTCGTTCAAATCCTTCAGAAGGTCTTGTATATTAGCAGAAAACCCCTTGTCAATCAATTGCTTATAACGTCTTTGGGCGCGCGCTTCGGGACTCGCGGTCAGAAAGACTTTCAGACCGGCATCCGGGAAAATCACGGTTCCCATATCGCGCCCATCCGCAATCAAGCCCGGCGCAGCGCGAAAACGCAGTTGCAAAGCCACCAAAGCCTGACGCAATGCAGGCAAAGCGGCAATTTTCGAGGCTGCATTACCTACTTCCTCAGCACGTATCGCCAGCGTTACATTCTCGTCGGCAAGAAAAATGTCACCCTCCCTGAAGCTGCACTGCAGCGTTTCCGCCAGCTTTGCTAGGGCCTGCTCCTCGTTGAGCGCCACCGTATTCCGCAGCGCGGACAAAGCCGTCAGGCGATACAGGGCGCCCGAATCGAGGTAATGAAAGCCCAGTTGCGTCGCCACCAGCTGCGCCACTGTGCCCTTGCCGGAAGCCGTCGGGCCATCAATGGCGATAACGGGGATATCAGGAAATGAAGTCATGTCGCAATCCATTCATCCGCAACCGAGCCACAACCCGGATGCCGATTCAAAATTAAAAGGGAACATCGTCCGCGACGCTTTACCCGCTGTCGCCGGAAATGATTAAAACAAACTATCTTCCGTGACCTTGGCAAAGGCAGTGAAATAGTCCGGGAATGTTTTTGCCACACATTGAGGATCGTTGATACGTATCTTGCTACCCTTGCGTATGGCGCCATCCAGCGTCGCCAGCGAAAAACACATGGCCATCCGGTGATCGTCATAGGTATCGATTGCGGCAGGTTGAATCACGGCTGGCGGCGTTACCCGCAGATAATCCTCACCCTCTTCAACTATCGCACCCAGTTTGCGCAATTCAATCGCCATCGCGCTGATGCGATCGGTTTCCTTCACACGCCAGCTGCCGATATTGCGCAAGGTGCTGGTGCCGTCGGCATACAAGGCTGCGACAGCTATCGTCATCGCAGCGTCGGGAATATGGTTGAAGTCGGCATCAATGGCGCGCAATGCGCCATTGGATTCCGCCTCTATCCAGTTGTCGCCCATCGTGATGGTCGCGCCCATCTGCTGCAAGGACTCAACAAAGCGCACGTCGCCTTGAATACTATTTTTGCCCACACCTTCGACCCGGACCGGACCGCCGGCAATCGCTCCTGCGGCGAGGAAGTAGGATGCCGACGATGCGTCGCCTTCGACATGGATATTGCCCGGGCTGGTATAGCGCTGCCCGGCTTTGATCGTGAATGACTGCCAGCCATTGCGCTGTACTGCCACACCGAAACGACGCATCAGATTCAAGGTGATTTCAATATACGGTTTGGATATCAATTCACCAATCACGTCGATGGTGACATCCTGTTCGCGCGCCATCAATGGCGCTGCCATCAGCAAGGCCGTCAGGAACTGACTGGAAACATTACCGCGCACCTGCATACGTTGCGCATGTATGCGGCCACGCTGGATATGGAGCGGCGGATAACCCGGCTCACCGGTGTATTCGATATGCGTGCCGATAGCATTCAAGGCATCGACCAGATCTCCGATAGGACGCTCGTGCATGCGCGATACACCATGCAAGGTGTAATCACCACCGGTTACTGCCAGGGCAGCGGTCAACGGACGAATGGCGGTCCCTGCATTGCCCATGAAAAGATCGGCTTGATGCACAGAAAATACGCCGCTCACACCATGTACGACGTAATCCTGCGACTCGCCGATCTGCTCCCATTTGACGCCGAGTTTTTGCAGCGCCATCAGCATTACGTGCGTATCGTCCGATGCCAGCAAATCCTTGATATGCGTCGTGCCATCCGCCAGAGCGGCTAATAGCAAGGTGCGATTGGAAATGCTTTTGGAACCTGGCAAACGCACCACGCCTTTGGCATGCATGGCCGGTTGCAGATCGAGGTAATGCGGATAGTGTTTATTCATCGTTGTCTGGTTTTGGCTGTATTTCAGCCGCTTCAATATTGCGCTGCCAGTTCTGGCGCGCACTTTGTGCATGGGAAAACATCGCGTGCATCGCAGTACCATCGCCTGCGGCCAATTGTTCGCGGAAACGTGTCAATTGCGCGATGTATGCATCGAGTTCAGTCAGAATTGCAGTCTGATTGGCCAGGCTGATATCACGCCACATTTCCGGCGAAGAGGCAGCAATCCGCGTGAAATCGCGAAATCCGCTGGCCGCATATTGAAACAGCAACTCAGCGTGCGGCTTGCGTGCAATATCGTCCACCAGTGCAAAAGCCAGCAAATGCGGCAAATGGCTGACTGCGGCAAAAACCGCATCGTGATTTTCCGGCGTCAATTGATGGATGACGGCGCCGCATTGCTGCCAGGCTTGCGCCACCAATGCGATCCGCTCGTCCGTATTCTCGGGCAGCGGTGTTAATACCACTTTCCTGCCGACGTACAAACTCTCTATCGCAGCATCCGGACCCGTCGATTCCAATCCTGCGATGGGATGACCGGGGACGAATTGGGCCATCTTTTCACCAAGTGCACGACGCGCCGCAGCCACCACTTCGGCTTTGATGCTACCGGCATCGGTCACCACCGTTTTAGCCTGTAAATAGGGTTTGATCGCAGCAAGAATGGATTCAGTCTGGGCTACCGGTGCGGCCAGCAATACCAGATCCGCGTCCTGCAAGGCTTCTTCCAGCGAAGTGCCGATGACGTCGATGATGCCGAGTTCCTTCGCACGCAACAGCGATGCAGTGCTACGGCCAAGTCCGACGACCTGCTCCACGGCACCGGCTTTGCGCAAGGCAAGCGCAAACGATCCGCCGATCAAACCCACTCCAAAGATGACGATTTTTTTTAGCACGGGAGGCAAAGGAAAGTAGTTGATCGAATTAGTTTGCAAACAATCAAGCCAGCGCTTTTTTCAGAGCCGCCAGACATATCGCGTTTTCTTCTTCCAGGCCGATCGAGATGCGCAGCCATTGTGGCAAACCGTAGTTGCCAACCGGACGCACGATCACACCCTGCTTCAACAGAGCCAGATTGATGCGCGCCCCGGCGCCATCATCGTCACCGACCTTGACCAGCACGAAGTTGCCGCACGATGGTACATACCTCAGCTTCAATGCATCAAAAGCTTGCGTCAACTGGCGATAACCCGCCGCATTCAGCTCCGCACTCTTTTTGACAAACTCCGTATCGTTCAGCGCGGCAATTGCCGCTGCCTGCGCCAGCGAATTCACATTGAAAGGCTGGCGGATACGATTAAGTAAATCGGTAATGCCCGGTTGCGCAATGCCGTAACCGATACGCAAACCTGCCAGACCATAGACCTTGGACATCGAGCGCGACACCAGCAGATTCGGATACTGCGCTACCCATGCGATCGAATCGTATTGCAGTTCAGGCGCAAGAAATTCGGTATAGGCTTCATCCAGCACGACAACGACATTCGGCGGCACACGTTTCAGGAAGGATTCAATCTCATGACCGGGAATAAAGGTGCCGGTCGGATTGTTCGGATTGGCAATGAAAATCAAACGCGTATCGTCTTCGATCGCATCGATCATCGCCTCTAGATCGTGACCAAAATCCTTCGCGGCGACCACCAGTGAGCGTCCGCCGACGGCCTGCGTGGCCAATGGATAAACGGCAAATGAATATTGTGCGTAAATGACCGATTGCCCCGGCTGCACGAAAGCATGCGCCGACAGCTCCAGAATATCGTTGCTGCCGTTGCCGAGTGTGATCCACTCCGCAGGCACACCATATTTTGCAGTGAGAACCGCTTTCAATTCAAAACCGTTGCCATCCGGATAGCGACCCGCATCAGCAATTGCCAGCGCCATCGCCTTTTTTGCCGATTCAGGCATACCGAGCGGATTTTCATTGGATGCAAGTTTGACGATCTTGGCTTCGTCGAGGCCGAATTCGCGCGCGACTTCAGCAATCGGTCTGCCGCCTTGATAAGGCGCAATCGCACGAACATAATCAGGGCCGAACTGAATAGACATAAAGGATTCCAGAGCAAGAGTATCTATTGCCAGGATGGGCGGTGCCTGATTTACCGGCAGACACGCATCTGGAACAACAGCACGAAAAAATTACAAACTGAATGGATACGAACCCAGCACCTTGAAAAATGCGGCGTTATCCTTGAGTTCCTTCAGTGCGTCGGCCACCTTGCTGTCTTTCAAGTGACCTTCCACATCGACATAGAAATAATATTCCCACGTGCCCATGCGCGCAGGACGGGACTCGAAGCGCGTCATCGACACGCCATGTTTCGCCAGAGGTGCCAATAGATTGTAAACAGCGCCAGCCTTGTTCGGCACCGACAACACCAGCGAGGTTTGATCCTTGCCGCTGGCCGCAGTATGCAAGCGACCGACTACAGCAAAACGCGTGCGATTGTGCGGATCGTCCTGTATATGCGCCTTGACGACTTGCAGATTGTATTTTTGTCCGGCGATCTCGCTGGCGATGGCCGCCACCGTCGCATCTTCACCAGCCAAGCGCGCCGCCTCGCCGTTGGAAGCCACCGCGCGCCGTTCGATATTCGGGTAGTTCTGGTTGAGCCAGACCTGGCATTGCGCCAATGCCTGCGAATGCGCGCAAATACTGTTGATGCCGCTCATGTTGCCGGAACGGGTCATCAGGCTATGATTCACCTGAATCGACACTTCGCCGCTGATGGTCAGCGTGGTCTGCAACAGCAAATCGAGCGTACGATTAATCACGCCTTCGGAAGAATTTTCAATCGGCACCACGCCAAAATCGGCAGTACCGGCTTCCGTTGCACGGAACACTTCATCGATGGATACGCACGGCATGCCCTCGACCGCGCGGCCGAATTGCTGATACACCGCCTGCTCGCTGAATGTCCCTGCAGGGCCGAGATAGGCAACCGTGACGCGTTTTTCCAGCGCACGGCAAGCCGACATCACCTCACGAAAAACGGTTTGAATATCCGTATCGAGCAAGGGGCCGGGATTGCGCTCAGCTACGCTGCGCAACACCTGTGCTTCGCGCTCCGGGCGGAACACAGGTGCATTGGTTTCCGCCTTGACGTGGCCGACTTCCTGCGCCACGCGGGCACGCCTGTTGAGCAAATCGAGAATTTGCGCATCGATCGTATCGATCTGTTCACGCAGCGGTTTGAGCTTGTCGTCCGTCGTCATATATTCACTATGCAAGCACGTCAGATTTTGATTGGAATGAAAATCAACCGTATTTTTTCTCGAATACCTTCATGAAATCGACCAGCGCCTGCACGCCTTCAATCGGCATTGCATTGTAAATCGATGCACGCATGCCGCCGACCGAACTATGGCCTTTCAACTGCACCAGATCGTTCTGCCCTGCTTCGGCCAAAAACTTCGCGCTCAAGGATTCATCATGCAGGAAGAATGGCACATTCATGCGCGAACGATTCGCTACCGGCACCTTATTCACATAGAAATCGGTCGAGTCCAGATAATCGTAGAGCAGTTTCGCTTTGGCGATGTTAACTTTTTCCATCGCAGCAACGCCACCCTGACGCTTCATCCACTGGAAGGTCAGGCCCGCGATATAGATAGGATAGGTTGGCGGCGTATTGAACATGGAGTCATGTTCGGCGACCAGCTTCCAGTCGAAAGCGGATGGACAGATAGGCAACGCATGCCCAAGCATGTCATCGCGTACGATCACAATGGTCAAGCCTGCAGGGCCGATATTTTTTTGTGCGCCGGCATAAATCACGGCGTACCTGGAGACATCGATTTCACGCGACAGGATATTCGACGACATGTCAGCCACCAGCGGCACATTGCCGACATCCGGTGTGAAGTCGAACTCAACGCCACCGATGGTTTCATTCGTGCAAACATGCACATACGCGGCATCAGGCGTCAGTTTCCAGGTATCACGCGCAGGCACATACGTGAAGTTTTTATCTTCCGATGAGGCCGCGACATTTACATTCGCGTACTTGCGCGCTTCTTCAATGCTCTTGACCGACCAGTGGCCGGTGTTAACAAAATCAATGGTCGCCGGCTGCGATTTCATGCCGACCAGATTCATTGGCACGATTGCGTTCTCGGCGATGGCGCCACCCTGCATCAGCAAAATTTTGTAGTTGTCGGGTATCGACATCAAGGAACGCAAATCGTCCTTGGTGGTTGCCAAAATTTCAGTAAATTCACGACCGCGATGGCTCATTTCCATTACTGACAAACCGCAGCCTCTCCAGTTTGCCATCTCATCCGCCGCCTGCTGGATTACCTCCTGTGGAATCGCAGCCGGTCCCGGCGAAAAGTTAAACACACGCTTCATTATTCGTCTTCCTCCGTACCGGATTGGTCTTCTTCAATATCCGATTCCAGAATACGTTGCAGGCCGCTCAGTTTGGTGCCATCTTCCACCGCGATCAGCGTCACGCCTTGCGTTGCGCGACCCATTTCACGAATTTCTGCGACACGTGTACGAATCAGTACGCCGCCGGTCGTAATCAGCATGATTTCGTCTGCGGCATCAACCAGTGTTGCTGCCACTACTTTGCCGTTACGCTCGCTGGTCTGAATCGCGATCATGCCTTTGGTGCCGCGGCCATGACGCGTGTATTCGGTAATCGGCGTACGCTTGCCGAAACCGTTTTCAGTCGCCGTCAGGACGGATTGCTGTTCGTTCTCTGCCACCAGCAAGGCGATGACTTGCTGACCTTCTTCCAGATTCATGCCGCGCACGCCACGTGCCGTGCGGCCCATAGGGCGCACATCGTTTTCGTCAAAGCGCACGGCCTTGCCGGAATCGGAGAACAGCATCACATCATGCTTGCCGTCGGTCAGCGCCGCACCAATCAGGAAATCGCCGTCATCCAGGTCGACCGCGATGATGCCGGCCTTGCGTGGATTGCTAAAATCGCTCAGTGAAGTCTTTTTCACGGTACCGAGGCTGGTCGACATGAAAATATAGCGATCTTCCGGGAAGGTACGATTCTCGCCGGAGACCGGCAGGATCACGGTAATTTTCTCGCCATCCTGCAGTGGGAACATATTGACGATAGGTTTGCCGCGCGAGTTGCGCGAACCTTGCGGCACTTCCCACACTTTCAGCCAGTACATGCGACCGCGATTACTGAAGCAGAGGATGTAATCGTGCGTGTTCGCGATGAACAGCTGATCGATCCAGTCGTCTTCCTTGGTCGCCATCGCCTGCTTGCCGCGTCCGCCACGTTTTTGCGCGCGATATTCGGTAATCGGCTGCGATTTCATGTAACCGGTATGCGACAGGGTCACGACCATATCCTGCGGCGTGATCAGATCTTCGGTGCCAAGATCGGTTGCATTCAATTCGATAGACGAACGACGCTCATCCTTGTTGCCGATGCCGTATTCATTTTTCGCTACGGTCAGCTCGTCGGTGATGATGACAGTGACGCGCTCAGGCTTGGCCAGGATGTCGAGCAGATCGGCGATCTGCGACATGACTTCCTTGTATTCATTGACGATCTTGTCCTGCTCCAGACCGGTCAGGCGCTGCAGACGCATCTGCAGAATTTCCTGCGCCTGATCGTCGGACAATTTGTACAAGCCGTCAGGCTGGATGCCGTAGTGCTTGGGCAGATTCTCTGGACGGAAGGCATTGACGCCGCCGACGCCTTCTTCACCGGTACGTGCCAGCATCTCGCGCACCACGGACGAATCCCAGGCACGCGACATCAAATCGACTTTCGCTACCGGCGGTGTAGGTGCCGCTTTGATAATGGCGATGAAATCATCGATATTCGCCAGCGCAACAGCCAGACCTTCCAGCACGTGACCGCGTTCGCGCGCCTTGCGCAATTCAAATATGGTGCGACGCGTCACCACTTCGCGGCGATGCGACAGGAAGCATTCCAGCATTTGCTTCAGGTTCAGCAACTTGGGCTGACCGTCGACCAGCGCCACCATGTTCATGCCGAAGGTGTCTTGCAACTGAGTCTGCTTGTACAGATTGTTCAGCACCACTTCCGGCACTTCATTGCGTTTCAGCTCAATCACAACGCGCATGCCCGACTTGTCGGATTCATCGCGAATATCGGAAATACCCTCGAGCTTCTTGTCGCGCACCAGTTCGGCGATACGCTCCAGTAGCGACTTCTTGTTCACCTGATACGGCAGTTCGTCGACGATAATCGATGAACGATTTTCCTTGCCGTACTCTTCAAAATGCGTTTTTGCGCGCATCACGACGCGGCCGCGGCCGGTGCGATAACCATCGCGCACGCCGGAGACGCCGTAAATAATGCCGCCCGTCGGGAAATCCGGCGCCGGAATAATTTCGATCAGTTCATCAATCGTCGCCTCTGCATTGCGCAATACATGCAGGGCACCATCGATGACTTCCGTAATATTGTGCGGCGGGATATTCGTCGCCATACCGACCGCAATACCCGACGAGCCGTTAATCAGCAAATTCGGGATGCGTGTCGGCAATACCGACGGTTCTTTTTCCTTGCCGTCATAGTTCGGTACGAAATCGACGGTTTCCTTGTCCAGATCGGCCAGCAGTTCGCCGGCAATCTTGTCCAGGCGGCACTCGGTGTAACGCATAGCCGCTGCGTTATCGCCGTCGATCGAACCGAAGTTACCCTGGCCATCGACCAGCATGTAACGCAGCGAAAATGGCTGTGCCATCCGCACCAGCGTGTCGTAGATCGACGCGTCGCCGTGCGGGTGGTATTTACCCATCGTCTCACCGACCACGCGCGCGCATTTGACGAACGGGCGATTCCAGACATTGTTCATTTCATGCATCGCAAACAGAACCCGACGGTGTACCGGCTTCAAGCCGTCACGCACGTCAGGCAATGCGCGCCCTACGATGACGCTCATGGCGTAATCGAGGTAACTCTTGCGCATCTCTTCTTCAAGCGAAATCGGAATTGTTTCTTTAGCGAATTGATCCATTGGCGTTCGTCTGGTCTTTGGCTAGGGTTTGATAATGAAAAATCGGCGAATTAATATTCCAATGCAATTCAAATACACAGGAAATACGCACGATCCGGCAAATCGTAGATTTTAACACGGCAGAGGCCCCTTCTCCCGCTTTCGGCATCGCGGGAACTTTACAAACGATAGCCATTGCTGCGACTGATTCTCAGAAAAATATGTTTAAATGCTGACTGCTGAGATCTGCCTTGTTTCCTGAACACCATTCCACTACGAGAAAAACATGATTAACAAACTGGCCTTAGGTCTACTGGTCGGCGCCGCGTCATCGTATGTTGCAGCACAAAACACCACAGACATCCAGGCCCCATCGAATCATTCCTATAATCAGGATAGTCGCGGCACCATTACGCGCAATGATTACGGCCTTTGCTGGCGATCCGGCTTCTGGACCCCCAACGATGCCGTTGCAGGATGCGATGGCGCTTTGGCGTCGCCCATTCCCAATCCAACCGCACCGGAAATGGCAAACAGCCTGAAAAAAGAGCAGCAATCGATGCCGCTGGCAGCAAAACCGTCGTGCAACGCCACACTCGCGCTTGCAAGCGACCAAACCTTCGCCTTTAACAAGGCAATACTAAACAAGGCCGCAAAACAGCAGATTAATCAAAAAGTTTTACCCATCCTTGCCGAATGCAAGGAAATTGACGGGATCACGATCACGGGACATACCGACCATCTGGGCGCCAGCCGGTCCAATCAAATTCTTTCGGAAAAACGGGCGGCATCGGTTGCCAACTACCTGAAAACCAAAGGAGTCAGCGCCAGAATGAATGTACTCGGCGCCGGCGAGACTCAGAGCATCAAATTGTGCGATGAAAAATTACCACACGGAAAACTCATCGCCTGCCTGGCACCCAATCGCCGCGTCTTGATCGAGGTTCACGGAAAAACCCAATAAACATGCAGTTAAATTAATTAAAATTTCCTCAAAACATGAACGTTTTCCATATCCAAAGGTCAATGTTTTGCAAAGAGAACATTGCCTGACAGACCGTTGTATAAACACAACGATTTTAAAGAAATGGCAATAAGCCAATTTAACAAGGTTCGTTGACGCAACTGCTGTGGCAAAATGGTAGCAAGTTAAACTATTGCATGCGAACAATAAGTTTCATGTAGTTGTTGAAGCGCGTGTTAGTATCCAAATCCGATGTCATTCACGTAATTTGCGCAGTTTATCTGCGGATATCTCACTCGAGAGGAGAAAGAAATATGAATAAATTTGCAAAACTCGTCTTCGCTGCGTCCGCAGTCGTTGCAATGTCAGCCCAAGCCCAAACCGACATCCAAGCACCTACCCCAAACAGCGCGTACGCTCAAGCCGGCAACGGCACGATCGTCCGTAGCGGCACAGGTCTGTGCTGGCACACTGGCTACTGGACTCCAGCCGATTCCGTTGCAGGTTGCGACGGTGCATTGGTAGCCGCAGCAGCTCCGGCTCCAGCAGCAGCTCCAGCAGTAGCTCCAGTACCTACCTCGGAAAAAGTCACGTTTGCAGCTGATGCATTCTTTGACTTCGACAAGGCAGTATTGAAGCCGGACGGCAAAGCCAAGCTTGACGATCTGGCATCCAAGCTCAAAGATTTGAACCTGGAAGTTATCATCGCTGTTGGTCATACCGACTCCATTGGCTCCGATGCATACAACCAAAAACTGTCGATCCGTCGTGCAGAAGCTGTTAAAGGCTACTTGGTTGGCAAAGGTATCGATGCAAAACGCGTCTACACCGAAGGTAAAGGCGAAAAACAACCAGTTGCTACAAACAAAACAGCTGCTGGTCGCGCTCAAAACCGTCGCGTAGAAATCGAAGTAGTCGGTACACGTAAATAATTCGTTTCATACGAATCAAAAACCCCGCTGCTGCGGGGTTTTTTTTCGCACATTGATTCATTCATTTTTTCAATTGGCGACATCAGCGCGCGCATCCCACTTTCAAGTTATCATTTAGCCCATGAATGCCGACCCCTTAGAACTGAAAAAATTTAGCGATCTGGCCCATCAATGGTGGGACCCCACATCGGAATTCCGTCCCTTGCATGAAATTAATCCCTTGCGTCTTGAGTGGATCAACAGCCTTGCCCCATTGGCAGCCAAAACAGTGATCGACATTGGTTGCGGCGGCGGCATCCTGACCGAATCGATGGCAAAAAAAGGCGCCAATGTGACAGGTATAGATCTGTCCGAAAAAGCCCTTAAAGTCGCCGACCTGCACAGCCTGGAATCTGGTGTACAGGTACGCTATGAACTGATTGCAGCCGAAGACATGGCCGCGCGTGAAGCTGGCAAATTCGATATTGTTACCTGCATGGAAATGCTCGAGCATGTACCCGACCCTGCCGCCATCGTTGCCGCCGCTGCCAAACTTGCCAAACCTGGCGGGACAATATTTTTTTCGACCATCAATCGCAATCCAAAAGCGTATCTACATGCCGTGCTCGGCGCAGAATACCTGTTGCGGCTGCTACCCAAAGGCACGCACGATTACGCCAAATTCATCACGCCAGCCGAACTTTCCCGGTTTGCACGCGAGGCCGGCCTGACAGTCGATACTCTCAGAGGAATGGGCTTCAACCCGCTGACGAAAATCTATTCGCTCACGCACGACACCAGCGTCAATTATCTGGTTGCGTGCAGCAAACCCGCCTGACTTTCAACATCAGAGCAAAACGCTTATCGCTGCTCGTGCGATAAGCGTTTATTCCTTCGACCTGCACATTGAGTCCGCATGAAATTACCTACCCCTCTGGCCATTCTGTTTGATCTCGACGGCACGCTTGCCGATACCGCACCTGATTTGGCGGAGGCAGTCAATCAATTGCGCGTTACACGCGGCCTCGCACCTGCCGACTACGCATTATTACGCCCCGTCGCATCTGCCGGTGCACGCGGCTTGATAGGCGTTGCCTTCGGCATCACACCGCAAGATGCGGAATATACAGAACTGCGCGACGATTTTTTGCGCAACTACGCAGCGGCAATCGCAGTCAATAGCCGTTTGTTTGAAGGCATCTCTGAATTGCTATCGAACTTGCAGGAAAAAAACATAGCCTGGGGCATCGTCACGAACAAGGCAGCACAGCTGACCGATCAACTGGTACCCCAGATCGGCCTGCATCATGCGGCCTGCGTCATTTCCGGTGATACCACCGCACACGCGAAACCGCACCCTGCTCCATTATTCGAGGCTGCCAAACGCATAGGCGTTCAGCCGGAACATTGCTGGTATGTCGGCGACGACCTGCGCGACATTCAAGCGGGCCAGGCGGCCGGCATGACAACCATCGCGGCTGCATGGGGCTATTGCGGCGAAGCTGCACCCGCCACGTGGAATGCCGATGCTCTGGTCGAATCGCCGCAACAGCTGTTCGATCTTCTGGATCAGCTATCCTGAGTTTGAATCACCGTTATCCTCCAGCTCAGCGCAATAAAAGGATCGCATCAACGCACTTGAATCAATAATGAAGTGCCCCATCTATTGCGTTACAATGGTAATGCTTGGGGGCGACCTGGTTTCGACGGGGGTTGCAAAGCAGCGCAGGGCATACCGAGGGCGGGCTACCTCGTAAATACAACCTGAAAAAACTTAACTGCAAACGATAACTCGTACGCACTAGCAGCTTAATTGCTGTTAGCTCTACAACACCTCGTCCCTGGGGTGGGCCCTTAAAAGCTGTAGAGTCATTTACAGGGACTCGTGTAATGCCGGGTTACTTGGCATCGCACTAAATAATAGGTAACTCGCTTGTACACAGCGTGCACGTCCGCGTTGTACCGGTTAAATTAAATGGCAGTGCTAAGTATGTAGAACTGTCTGTAGAGTACTTTCGGACGCGGGTTCGATTCCCGCCGCCTCCACCAATATTGAAAATCCCAACCCTTATCGGCTGGGATTTTTTTTGCCCAAAGCGCCAGTATTGGCATGGGTTTAAGACCTGAGCAATCCACTGAGAGACAGCGACGCTATGCGCGGGCTTCAAATTCTGTGTGTCCGCAGCAGGCAAAGCCAAATGGCTCAAGCCAGCAGACAAACGGCGTATATTCCTTCCTTATGAATATGAACGATCAGCTCGCACGCTAACCGCCGGATGGCGAAAAAATAACGAAAAAGGTATATGAGCGATGCAATTGCGAGATAAATGGAACAGCTTGATCTCTCTACTGAAAACGGAGCTGCATCAGCTTGCGAAGATCAATTCCAGTGATCGCCTCTGGCAAATGCCGTTCGCAACCGCGCTTTCTTCCGGCCTGCCCTTGCTGATCGGTGCCTATTTCAATCATCTGGAATTCGGTCTGGTTTCCTCGCTAGGCGGCATGGTGTTTTTGTATCTTCCGAGCACCCCGCTGCATCACCGCATGGTATCCATCATGGCCTGCGCATTTTCCATGGCGGCCTGCTATACGTTCGGCGTCATGGCGCATTTTTTCCCGGCATTGTTGGTACCGATACTCACCTTCACTACAGTGCTGGTGACTATGCTCTGCCGTTTCTACGGCCTGGGGCCTCCAGGCAGCCTGTTTTTCATCATGGCGGCAGCGATAGGCGCGTACTCGCCAGTCGAATTCATTGATCTCCCGCGACAAGTAGGACTGCTGACACTGGGATGCCTGCTGGCCTGCCTGATCGCGTTTTTCTACAGTATCTACGTCTTGCGCCTGCGACCGGCTGAACCAATACCTGCGCTGCCACCACCGACTTTTGATTTCATCGTTTTCGACTCATTGATCATAGGCGCCTTCGTCGGCATATCGCTGGCACTGGCACAAGCACTGCAATTGGAGAAAGCGTACTGGGTGCCTATTAGCTGTCTAGCCGTCATACAGGGACACACGCTTCGCGCGGTATGGAACAAGCAATTGCAGCGCATCGTCGGCACCAGCATCGGACTGCTAGTCGCCTGGGGCCTGCTTTTGCTGCCACTGGAAAAATGGAGCATCTCGCTGATCATGATGATGCTGGCCTTCGTCATTGAAATGGCGATCGTCCGGCATTATGGCTTTGCAGCGATTTTCATCACACCGTTGACGATATTACTGGCCGAGGCCGCAACTTTGGGCAACGGATCACCCTCGCTATTGATTCAGGCGCGCTTCTTCGACACGGTACTCGGGTGTCTGGCCGGTTTCATCGGCGCAATCTGCATTCACAGCCCGCGCTTTCGCGATATCGTAGGTCGCCCAATACGCCGCTTGGTTCCGGCTCGCTTTTTACACTGAAGATCAGACCTGCAGATATCGCCCGCCAAAACAGAACAGGCCCATAGGGCCTGTTTGATATGGATGCAACGGTTCCTGTTACGGCCGATAAAGTCAGAACACAGCCGATAAACGCTCCAGCCTCAGGCTAGCAGCATCAAGCATCGTGGCGTATTCTTCCGAGCGGAAGAAGTTGTATTCAACCACGCGCTGCAATGCAATCTCATCATCCGGATAAGGTGTCGTCGCAGGATGACACATCATCAGCATGCCCGGCTGTGCCGCATCCAGCCACGCCTTGAAGCACGAGCCGTAATCTTCCTGATCAAAGCCATACACACCGGCAAAACCGCGATTGCTCTCAATGCCTGCGACCTGCAAGTCAGTCGCCAGCGACTGACCGCCAAGATATTTCAGTATCTGCGGTTTGCCGCGCCATGCTGGATTCGCCGGCACCGTATTACGCACCCATATGGGGTGGCCTGGATAACGTTGCTGGATCTGCTTCAGTACAATCCGGCGTACACCCGGTAATTGATGCACATGCTGATGCCCATCGATAAAATCCGGAGGCTGACCGAAGCCCGCTTCAAATGCACCGAGCTGCCGTTGCAACTCCCGCTCCACATGACGCAAATCCATAATGTGCAAAAAACTGTGCAAAATCACCGCATGCAAACTGGGGGCCGCACTGCCAAAACCTTCCGTCAGATTGAAGTGCAAACCGATATCAGCCTGCTCGCGAAAAGCGCGCAAGGCTGGTGCGGCCGCCGGCCAGCGTGGCGAGGTACTGAAACAACTGACTGCGCTGAGACGGCCCAACGCAAGCAATTCCAGAATCCCGGCATCAATGCCGGGATTCTGCGCGTAATCGTCGGAGCACAATGCAATCGGTGTCATGATATTTGTCATGGTTGTGCTGCGTGACGAAATGCCCACAAGCGGCTCAGGACATAGGTCATGACGGCCACGGTGAAAACCACGAACGCCAGCGCCAGATAATACGGCCAGCCGGCGTAGCGCAGCAGCAAATAGAACAACAATTCATTCATGCAAAATCCCAGCAATGCCACCATCAGGAAACGCAGAAAGGATGGATGCGCACCCTGTGCATGCGTGGCAACAGCGTCGGCAAAGGTCCAGTGTCTGTGGCCGAAATAACTGACCCAGAACGCCACCACAAAACCGCCTACGTTTGCCCGCAAAGGCGCGATATCCACCAGCTCGACCAGCGCAATCACGACCCAGTAATGCACCGCCGCCGCGACCAGTCCGACGATACCGAAGCGCAGCACACGCAACAGTTCAATCAGGCGCATGTGCACTCTTGTCTGTCGTCGTCAGCGGGCCGTTATCGATATCATGCGCAACCACATACAAGGGGCGTTTTTTAACCTCGTCGTAAACGCGGCCCATGTATTCGCCCAGCACGCCGATGGAAATCAGCTGGATGCCGGAGAAGAACATCAAACCGGCAGCCAAGGTCGACCAGCCCGGCACATCATTGCCGAACAGGATGGCTTCGCCTGCAATCCAGAATGCGTACAGAATCGCAATGATGGAAATCACCACACCGATGCCGCTCCATATGCGCAAAGGTAGCGTGGTGAACGCCGTCACGCCGGCCAATGCCAGTCGGCTCAGGCTGCGATAACTGAAACTGGAAACGCCGGTCGCGCGCTCATTCGGCACAAACGGCAGGGCAATGCTGCTGAAACCTACCCACGCATACAAGCCCTTCATGAAACGATTGCGTTCCGGCAGCTGGCGTAATGCATGCACCACCTGCCTGTCCATCAAACGGAAATCGCCGGCATTGCGCGGAATCGTGATCGGCGCGCCGGATTCCATCAAATGGTAAAACATGCCGGTACCCCAGCGCTTCAGTCTCGATTCATTGCTGCGATCGCTGATCACGCCGTACACCATATCGATGCCGCCCTGCCACAGCCGCATCATTTCCGGCAGCAGCTCCAGCGGGTGTTGATAGTCGCCGTCCAGCAGGATCACCGCATCGCCCTGCGCCGCATCGATACCGGCCGACAGCGCCGCTTCCTTGCCGAAGTTGCGTGAGAAACTGATGTAGCGCAGCCCTGCTTCCTTCAGCAAAGGCGCCATCACTTCGTCCGTATTGTCCTTGCTACCATCATTGACCACGATGATTTCATAGCGCGCAGCAAAGCTCGCGAGGGTTATTCTCAAATCCCGCAAAAATGCCGCCAGATGCGCAGCCTCGTTGTACGCCGGAATCACGCAGGAAATCAGGGCATGATCCGGACGATGTTGCGGCAGTGCGCTCAATGTCACCATGAAAACAACCTTTCTGGACGAAGTGGCAGAACCGGGTAAAACTCTGCGAGAATCAAGGATATGGGCATGGTTACATGGGTAAAAAATTCGCGGGGCATTCAGGTCAACGATTATAATTCACCATCACCCTATACGATTGCCAAACCGGAATTGTTTCGCTGTCCGACGTACATAACCACTCTTTATCGATAATGCCAAATCAGCCACTCCAGTCAGCTTCTTCGTCCGGCAAATTCACGCGACTGTTTTCCCCCAGCGCCGACAATATCGTGCCGCTGGTCATCCTGCTGTTATTGCTGCATCTGTTGTTGTGGAGCGTCTTCACCGGTCTCAGCCATCGCGCGCCTGACTGGGACAATATGGAAGAGCTGGTCTGGGCCAGCGGGCTGGAATGGGGATATTACAAGCATCCGCCGCTGCCTTCGTGGATATTGTACGGGCTGGTATCGATTTTCGGCCGCCCGGTCTGGCTGACCTTTTTCACCGGCCAACTCAGCGTCGTGCTGTCCTTGTGGCTGGTCTGGAAACTGGGTTGCGAAATGACCACGCAACGCCGTGCGCTGATCGCGACGCTGCTGGTGTCGCTGGTCGCCTACTTCACCGTACGCGGCGTGATGAATAATCACAACACGATGCAACTATGGTCGGTCGCCGGTGCGATCTGGATGTTTTATCGTGCCACACGCTATGACAGCATGCGCGCCTGGGCCATGCTCGGCTTCTTTTGCGCGTGCGCCTTCCTGACCAAATACAGCGCGCTGATCCAGTTCACTGCCTTCTTCCTGTACCTGCTGCTTACCGGCCACCTGCTGCGTGCCCGTACCTGGAAAGGCATCGCGCTGGCCACCGCAATCCTGATAGCGATGGTGACGCCGCATCTGCTGTGGCTCAAACAGCAGGCAGCTGGTCCGATCGCCTACGCCGGCAACGAGATGGTGCCGCAGGCAAGCTACTGGCTGGAGTTGCAGGAATTATTCAGTTTCGCGCTGACCAATCTGGGACGCATCGCCGCGATGATACTGGCGCTCGTCATCATCGCCATCTGGGCAGCACGCCAGTACAAGCTGACGCCAAAATCTGCTCGTCCGCCAACAATCGCCAGCGAACTGGCCGCCTCCGATCGCTTCTTCCTGCTGCTGGTTGGCCTGGCGCCACTGGCGCTGACAATGATTGTGGCCGGCGCGATGAAAATTCCACTGGCAGCGCACTGGGCAACGACCTTCTTCATACTGTTCGGCTTCTTCTCGTTCTGGTTTTTGCGTAGCGGCGATGATGCAGCGCTATTGCGTAAGACCGTGATCGTGGTGGTGGTGATGCAGGTGCTGGGCGCCGCCGGCTACGGCCTGGCACGCGGACCGCTGGCCGACAAATCCGGTCGCCCAAGCCGCGCCACCTTCCCCGGCGCAGAAGTGTCGCGTCAGGTACATGCCGCGTGGCAGGCAAACATGCAAACGCCCTTGCAGCTAGTGGCATCCGATACCTGGCTGGGCGGCAATATCGCCACCCATATCGGCCCTCAGGTACAGGTGTTGATCGACGGCGATTTCGGCAAATCGCCATGGGTGAATGAAGAGCGTGCAGACAAATGCGGGATGCTGGTTGCAATCAACCGCAGCAAGGTCAATCCGGATCAGATCGATAATGAAGTGATCGCCTTGATGGCGCAGAGCACGCAGCACGGTACGCTGGAAATTCCGTGGACCAAAAAACCCGGCGGCCCTACGGTAGTCGTCGAGTGGGGCATCATTCCGCCACTGCCGGAATGCAATACGCTCGCGAAGTAAACGCCACATTCAATACTCAAGTTAAACGCAGCGCCAGGTTTGGGTGTTTTCCATCAGTTTCGATGGAAAACACCGTTATCAGGGTTGCAGCCTTTGCCGCTTCCACTGCCCGTCTTTTTGCAAGATATAGGCAATGCGATCGTGCAGACGCGAACGGCGCCCCTGCCAGAATTCAACATACTCCGGTTTCAGGCGATAGCCGCCCCAATGCTGCGGTCGCGGCGTGCTGTCGCCATGCTGCGCCTCTACTTTTGCATATTGCGCTTCCAGCGCCGCACGATCTGCAATCGGCGCGCTTTGCGCGGATGCGATGGCGCTCAAGCGGCTCCCAACCGGGCGGCTTTGAAAATACTGTTCGCTTTCTTCAGCCGACACCCGCTCCACGCGTCCTTCGATACGTACTTCCCGCTCCAGTGGAATCCAGTGAAAAAGCAGCGCGGCATAGGGATTTTTTTCCAGTTCCCGGCCTTTGCGGCTGTCGTAATTGGTGAACCACGTAAAGCCGCGCTGATCAAAATCCTTGATCAGTACGATGCGCGAAGACGGACGACCGTTTTCGCCCACGGTGGAAACACCCATCGCATTCGGTTCAGGCACTTCCGCATGCAACGCTTCATCGAACCATTTTGCAAACTGGGTGACGGGATCTGCGGCGGTATCCGTTTCGGACAAATCGGCTTGCGCGTAATCGGTACGTATATCTGCAATCGACATGAAATTTTTTCCTTTATGCATGAATGCCACGGCGCACGCGCATGGCATTACCGAGTTGAAGCATCTGATCCTGATTGAAAAGACGTTGCGCCATAGGAGTAATGAAGGACTCTTCCTTTTCCATATGCGCGGTATACATTTCGACAAAGCCTTGCACATGTTCAGCCGACAATTCGGCCGCTTCACCCGCTGCAATTTTTCTCAATTGAGGTGCCAGCGCAAACCATGCCGCCTCCATCTGCCTGTGCTCATCCAGGATCTGCGTGGCTACCTGATTCAACACTGCAAGATCGTCATCTGCCGCCGTCGCACGCAACATCGGCAATAAATCCTGCTCTTCATCAGCATGATGATGCGGCGCTGCGTTATCGAAATAGCGCAATGCGGCGCTGGCGGCCTGCTGCGCCTGCGCCGTCAATCCGGCGGCAGGCAAATGCACCAGCAGCTTTTGCATAGTGCTCAACTGCTTGCGTATGCGGCCATGGCAGTGCTTGAGCACATCGACCGGCTGATCGAAATCCGGTGCAGTATCGAACAGCATATTCATTTGATTTACCCTATTGTTTTAGCTTGTGGCCTGAAGCAAGCCTACGGGATGCGGTGCCTGCTTCATTTGATCCATCTCAACCATTCCCGAGAATACCGTAAATAATTCGTCGCTGTACATCCTGCCGCAGCAGCAAATAGAAGATGTTTTTTCTGCAAAATAATTTATAGAAAACAGCTTGAGGCCGGCGTCCGTTAAAATGACGGCATGAATTCTCAGCCTGCCCCCCTCACTCCCGTCGTTCCAGAAATCGATTTCGAGCGCCGTTTCGGCGGCATTGCACGCCTCTATGGTCCCGCCGCATTGACGCGTTTTCGCGCCGCGCATGTTTGCGTGGTCGGTGTAGGCGGCGTCGGCTCCTGGGTAGTCGAAGCGCTGGTGCGCAGCGCCATCGGGAAGATCACGATGATCGACCTGGACAATCTGGCGGAATCCAACGTCAACCGGCAAATCCATGCCTTGACCGACACGCTGGGCAAAGCCAAGGTAACCGCACTGGCAGAACGCATAGAACAAATCAATCCGTATTGCGTAGTGACGGAAATCGAGGATTTTCTGAGTGCCGATAATCTGGATGAAATGATAGGCGCGTACCACTACGATTACATCATCGATGCGATCGACAATGTACGTGCCAAAACGGCACTGATTGCGTATTGCCGCAAACATGGCTTGAAGCTCGTCACCATAGGCAGCGCAGGCGGACAAATCGATCCGACAAAAATCGCCGTGCTCGATCTGTGCCGCACCGAACAGGAACCGTTGCTGGCCAAAGTGCGTAAGCGTTTGCGCGCCGAACACGGCTTCCCGCGCGGAACAAAAAACAAGTTCGGCATCGATGCCGTATTTTCGACCGAACCGCTGCGCTTCCCGGAAAGCGAAGAAGCATGTGACATCGATAGCGACACACCAGCCGGCATCACCGGCCTCAATTGCGCCGGCTTCGGTTCCGCGATGGTCGTCACCGCATCCTTCGGGCTGGTCGCTGCGGCGCATGTATTGCGCAAGCTGGCAGAGGAAACCGAACGTGCTGCGCCGGAAAATACAGCCACCGTACTTCCCCAACCGTCCGTGTGAGGGCACACCTCTCATTTCGGACTTGAGCGGCACCTTGTCTAAAAGCCGCCATCCGGAAGGCAAGCAGCCACTGCGCGAAAACAGGATGGAAGCAGTCCAGGTTTTTTGAACCTTGCATTTACAATAAAAAAGCGGCCAGGGCCGCTTTTTTATTGTGCGCGCCTGCATGCATCAGGACTTGCCGAACACTTCATTCAACTGCTGCGTCACACGAATGAAGGTCGTACGCTTCGTCAATTCCTTCAACTTGTGCGCGCCCACATAAGTACACGCAGAGCGCACACCGCCGAGAATTTCCTGCAAGGTATTGACGACCGGACCACGATAGTCGACCAGCACTTCCTTGCCTTCGGCTGCGCGGTATTCGGCCACGCCACCCGCATATTTTTCCATCGCAGCACGACTGCTCATGCCATAGAAGCACTTGTATTTTTTTCCTTCGCGCTCCACCACCTCGCCGGCGCATTCGTCATGGCCAGCCAGCATACCGCCCAGCATGATGAAATCGGCGCCGCCGCCGAAGGCCTTGGCCAGATCGCCGGGCACTGCGCAGCCGCCATCGGCGCAAATCTGCCCACCCAGCCCATGCGCAGCATCGGCACATTCAATCACGGCGGACAATTGCGGATAACCGACGCCGGTCATCTTGCGCGTTGTGCAGACAGATCCCGGGCCTATGCCGACCTTGACGATATCGGCACCGGCCAGAATCAGTTCTTCGGTAATGTCGCCAGTCACGACATTGCCGGCCATGATGGTCAGATGCGGAAACTCCTTGCGCACCTTCTTGACGAAATTGATGAAACCTTCGGTATAGCCATTCGCCACATCGATGCAGACATATTCAATGGCATTGTCGAGACGCGCCATCACCGCGGTGAATTTATCGTAGTCGGATGGGCTGATGCCCATCGAATAGAACGCCGTCGAGGCAGCATGCGCAGAATGTTGCAGCGACTGAAAAAAGGCGACCAGATCGTCGATGGAATAGTGCTTGTGCAAAGCCGCCGACAACTGATGTGGCGCCAGGGCATGCGCCATCTCGATAGTGCCGGTGCTATCCATATTCGATGCAATGATGGGAATGCCGCGATATGTTTGGCGCGAATGATGAAAAATGAATTCACGCCGGATATCGACTTCCAGCCGCGACGTTAATGTCGAGCGCTTGGGACGTATCAGTACATCCTTGAAATCCAGCTTGACCGATTCTTCGATATGCATAAGGCCCCCATGAGAGGCATGCCTACTTCAAAATATCAGGACATATCCGCTCTGATTTTGTCGCGAAAGGTTTGCCGGAATTTAGCAACCTTGGGCGCCACAATAAACGCGCAATAACCCTGCAATGGATTTTGCCGGAAATAGTTTTGATGATAATCCTCGGCCTTGTAATACGTTTCAGCCGGGCTCAGTTCCGTCACGATAGGCGCATCCCACACATTCGCCATTTCCGACATGACATGCCTGGCCATGTCCTGCTGCTCAGGCGTATGGTAATAAATCACCGAGCGATATTGCGTACCGACGTCGTTACCCTGACGGTTCAAGGTAGTCGGATCGTGGATGGTAAAAAATACTTCGAGGATTTCGCGGAAACTGACGACGGCAGGATCGAAAGTCAAACGCACCACTTCCGCATGGCCGGTAGTGCCTTCGCAAATTTGTTCGTAACTGGGATTAACAACCTGACCGCCGGTGTAACCGGATTCGATTGCAGTGATGCCTTTCATCTGCTGAAAGACGGCTTCCGTGCACCAAAAACATCCGCCGCCCAGAGTTGCGATTTCTGTTGCCATACCATTGCTCCATTAGTAAATGCCGTGTCTGTATGCCATGACTTTAGCGCAAACCGGCAAGCGTGCATAGAAAACTAGAGCCTGTTAACAACAAGCATCAGCGAAAAAGGATGGTGCCGCCGGCGACCAGCACGGGCAAAACCTGTGGAGCAAAAATATCCGCGTCGAACAAGGCTTCTGCAATCCTGAATGTGCGCGTGGCATCGGCCGATGCAGCACCTGTCAGCTGGTGCAGGCTTTGCTCTTCCACTTGTGGCACATGGTCTTTTCCGATCACAAGTGAAAGCAGGCTGGGCTGCTGCACATCTTCTGCCACTGGCGGCGTATGGTGACAGCGCGTCGCGATCAGCGACGACAAGTTCGCCACAACAGATGCCGCAGGCGGCACGTCGAATATCGTTTCATCGTCATGCAGCAATAGCACGGCTGGAATTTTCTGCAGGATGGCGCTGCTATCCTGATGTAGCGGCGCATGTTCCAGCGGCAGCAGTTTTGCGCCGCAACGCGCGACCGCAATATAGAGCATCAATGCATCCTGATGCCCCTGTCCCCAATACACGACCGTATCGCCGGGCTTGACGTGCCATTCATCCTTCAGGCGCGCCGTTGCGCGCTCGATGCGTGACCAGAATTTTCTATATGTGACGATACGGCGGCTGGAGCGCGAAGCAATGGCTTCCGGTTGTGCGGCGACATGCTGGCGCAAGATATTAAAAAGATTCATATGCAGGGATTCTCCTCAAACCTGATTCTACGTAATAAGCGCATCGACAATGCGGCGTTTCGCCATCAATGCCTGTTTTTTGGGCATAATGATCGAAATTCCTTGGATCACCGATGTCTATTTCTTCTTCAAACAAAACACCTGTATTTGACGCACGCCATTTTCGCGATGCATTGTCGCAATTCGCCACCGGCGTCACCATCATCACGACACGGCTGGAAGACGATAGTTTTCTCGGCTTGACGGCCAGTTCCTTTAATTCCGTCTCACTCAATCCGCCACTGGTATTGTGGAGTCTGGCACAAACCGCCAACAGTCTGCCTGTCTTTACCGGCAATTCCCACTATGTGATCAATATTCTGGCTGCCGATCAGGCCGAGTTGGCCAATCGCTTTGCACGCCCCAGCAAGAATCGTTTTGCAGGTGTGGATTTCACGCTGTCGCCAACCGGCCTGCCGATTCTATCGGGTGTTGCAGCATGGTTTGAGTGCCATAACCGCAGCCGCTATCCGGAAGGCGACCACGTTATTTTTGTCGGCGAAGTGGAATCCTGCGATGTATCGCCGCAAGAACCGCTGGTGTTCCACGGCGGGCGTTTCATGGCGAGTAAATTGCTGTAAATCTGTTTCAGCCGGGCCGGCTGCGCATCAATCCTGCAGCAATTTCAACAGTATCCCCGACGAGTCGTGCGCCGCGCGACGCAATCTGTCATTAACACCGTTCCATGCATCATCATCCGGCGGTGCTTCCACCATGATGACGTCGGCATGTGCATCGTCCATTGCACGCAAGGCAGCGTACAAATCATGCGCATACAGAGCGGGTTGGGCAGGCAGTAATATGCTTGCCGCCAGCGCCACGGTATCCGAAAAAGAGTAACGCATCAGCGCGACACGTTTGCCATGTGCATGCAATTTCTGCAGCGCTGCATGCATCTGTTCACGCTCAAGCAATACCACCGGCGTATGCGGTGCGTAATGCGATTCCAGCGTACCGGAAGCGCGGGGTGCAGCAGCATCCGGCAGCAAGGGCGCAACACCCAGCACAGCAGCGATCTGGGCCGCGCTGATGTGGCCGGGACGCAGCAATACTGCACGGCCGCGCGACATGTCGACTATCGTCGATTCGATACCGACATCACTTTGCCCGCCATCGAGCACACATGTCAGTAAGCCATTCGTATCGTCGCCAAATTCATCGCGCACATGCTGTGCAGTCGTCGGGCTGACATGACCGAATTTATTCGCTGAAGGCGCCGCTATACCGCCCTTGCCCTGTTTGAAATTGCGCAGCAAGGCTTGTGCAACCGGATGCGATGGGCAACGTAAACCGATCGAATCCTGACCGCCGGCAACCGTATCGGGAATATGTGTCGCCCGCTTGAGTATGAGCGTCAGCGGACCGGGCCAGAAGGCGGCGATCAATTGATGTGCCTCCGGCGAAACATCCTTCGCCCAATAGGCAATATCGGCTTCCGGCGCCAGATGCACGATCACAGGATGATTCGAGGGACGGCCTTTGGCTTGATAGATTTTGGCAACTGCCAGCGGATTTTCCGCATCCGCACCAAGTCCGTACACAGTCTCGGTGGGAAAGGCGACCAGCTCGCCGCGCTCCAGACGGCGCGCAGCATCTGCAATCGCTGACAGATCCAATGATTCAGACATCGCCGGTTTTTTCAATGCTCAAGCCGCGATGCCGAGAATGGCGCAGGCCTGACGCAAATTGGCTTGCGCTTCTGCCACCGTCGCTGCGACGAAAGTAATATGGCCCATCTTTCGTGCACGACGCGCAGTATCTTTCCCGTACAAATGCAGATTGGCGCCTGGCAAAGCCAGCACCTGATCCCACGCCGGTTCGCGTGCCTCATCCGAATCGCCTGCAAACCAGATGTCGCCCAGGATATTCAGCATCGCTGCCGCTGAATGCTGGCGCACGTCGCCCAATGGCAGGCGCGCCATTGCACGCGCCTGTTGCGCAAACTGGCTGGTGACGCAGGCATCTATCGTGTAGTGACCGCTGTTATGCGGCCGCGGCGCCATTTCATTGACGACCAGCGAACCGTCCGTGAGCACAAAAAACTCTATGCACAATACGCCGACATAGCCCATCTTCTCAATCACGGCCAGCGTCGCTGCCTGTGCCTTTTCGGCAGATTCCTTGCCGATGTTCGGGCCCGGTACCGTGGTGGTAAACAGGATGCCGTCTCGATGCACGTTCTCCGCAATCGGATACACCACCGCCTTGCCATCGGCACCGCGGGCCGCCAATACGGAAATCTCGTAGGCCAGCGGCAGCATTTTTTCCAGCACGCAGGCGACGCCATCCATGCCGCCATACGCTGCATGCAATTCGGCACGCGTCTTGACGCGCACCTGGCCCTTTCCGTCGTAACCCATGCGTACGGTTTTCAAAATACCCGGCAATAAATCGTCAGGCACTGCATCGATATCGGCAGCGGAATTGATTTCCTTGTGCGAGGCCGGGAAGACGCCGGAAGTAATCGCGCATTCGATGAAGAAACGCTTTTCCTCCATACGATCCTGCGCGATGGAAACGCACGAAGCAGATGGCGCAACGAAGGTGCTCTCGGCCAGGAATGCGAGACTCTTCGCCGACACGTTTTCAAATTCGGTCGTCACTGCCGCGCATTGCGATGCCAGCTTGGTCAACGCTTCGACATCGGTATAGTCGGCGCTATGCAATTGATCGGCAGCATGGCCGGCCGGGCAGTCAAATGCCGGTTCCAGCACCGCCACCTTGAAACCCATTTGCTGCGCAGCGTGCGCGAACATGCGGCCCAGCTGGCCGCCGCCCATCACGCCCAGCCAGGTTCCGGTTGCGGAAGGATTCAAAGGGGAAAGTTCATTCTTGCTCATACGGGTAATTTCATTTCTACAGCGATTTGCGTTTGCTTGACGCGGAATTGTTCGAGACTGGCAGCCAGTTTGTCGTCGGTGGTGGCGAGAATCGCAATCGCTGCCAGCGCCGCATTTGCAGCGCCCGCTTCGCCGATGGCGAAAGTGGCAACCGGAATGCCTTTCGGCATTTGCACGATGGACAACAGCGAATCTTCGCCGCGCAGATATTTGGAAGGCACAGGCACTCCCAGAATCGGCACGATGGTTTTGGCAGCCAGCATGCCTGGCAGATGCGCCGCACCGCCGGCTCCGGCGATGATGGCGCGCACACCGCGCGCACGGGCGGACTCGGCGTAGGCAAACATCTGATCCGGCATCCGATGCGCAGAAATCACCTGCGCTTCATGTGCAACGCCGAATTCTTTCAGGATCGCGACTGCATGCTGCATCACATCCCAGTCGGATGAAGATCCCATCACTACGCCTATCAAAGGTGCATTCGCCATATCAGCCTTTCAGGTTTTCGCCAGTCAAACGGGTCAGTGCCTCGCGATACTTGGCACCGGTTTTTTCGATGACATCGGCCGGCAGGGTTGGTGCAGGCGCAGTCTTTTTCCACTCAGTCAGAGTTTCCAGATAGTCGCGCACGAACTGCTTGTCGAACGATGGTGGCGAGATGCCGGTTGCATACGAATCGGCAGGCCAGAAACGCGATGAATCGGCAGTCAATACTTCATCCATCAAATGCAGGGTGCCGTCCTTGTCCAGGCCGAACTCGAACTTGGTGTCGGCGATGATGATGCCGCGCGTCGCCGCATAATCGGCAGCGGTTTTGTACAGCTTGATACTGACGTCGCGAATCTTGCCGGCCAGTTCCTTGCCTATGCGTTGCTCCATTTCGGCGAAGGTGATGTTTTCATCGTGCTCGCCCATTTCGGCCTTGGCAGCGGGAGTGAAAATCGGCTCGGCGAGTTTCTCCGCCTGCTTCAAACCTGCCGGCAATTGCACGCCGCAGACAGCGCCGGTTTTTTGATAATCGCTCCAGCCGGAACCGATCAGGTAACCACGCACCACTGCTTCCACCAGTATCGGTTGCAAACGCTTGGCAACGACGGCGCGATTCTTTACCTGCGCCACTTCATCTGGCGCCACCACCGATTCAGGCGCGATGCCGGTCAGGTGATTCGGCACGATGTCCTTCAACTTTTCAAACCAGAAATCGGACATCTGGTTCAGCACGCGGCCTTTGTCAGGAATCGCTTCGTTCATCACGACGTCGAAGGCCGACAGGCGATCGCTGGTGACGATCAAAATCTTGTCGTCGCCTACGGCATAATTTTCGCGAACCTTGCCGCGGCCGAGCAAGGGCAATGAAGTAATGGTGGACTGATACAGACTGGTCATAGCGTTTCCATAAATCTGAAACGGCGATTACTGGAATCGCCGAAGTGTAGTTACACTGCTAAAGGTTGCACTGCTAAATATATTTACCCAATGCGCTTACTGAACGATTTGCGCCAATGCGCCGCTCTTGTATTTTTCGGCCATTTTTTCCAAAGGCAGCGGTTTGATTTTTGCCGCCTGACCTTCGCAGCCGAAAGCGAGGAAACGTGCCTTGCACACTTGTTTCGCAGCTTCCTTGGCAGGCTTCAGATAATCGCGCGGATCGAACTTGGATGGATTTTCCATCAGATAACGACGGATTGCGCCGGTCATCGCCAGACGGATATCGGTATCGATATTGATCTTGCGCACGCCATTCTTGATGCCGATCTGGATTTCTTCCACCGGCACGCCGTAGGTTTCCTTCATGTCGCCGCCGAATTCGCGGATTTCCGCCAACAATTCCTGCGGCACCGATGACGAACCATGCATCACCAGATGGGTGTTGGGAATGCGCAAGTGGATTTCGCGGATGCGTTCAATCGCCAGAATATCGCCGGTCGGCTTGCGCGAAAACTTATATGCGCCGTGCGAAGTGCCGATGGCGATGGCCAGCGCATCGCATTGCGTCTGCTTGACGAAATCTGCCGCCTGCTCAACGTCAGTCAGCAACTGTTCGCGTGTCATCTTGCCGTCGGCGCCGTGACCGTCTTCCTTGTCGCCCATCATGGTTTCCAGCGAACCGAGCACGCCCAGTTCCGCCTCTACCGTGACGCCGATGGCGTGCGAAAACTCGACCACCTTGCGCGATACTTCAACGTTGTACTCATAGCTGGCGACGGATTTTCCATCCGCATTGAGCGAGCCGTCCATCATCACCGAGGTAAAGCCGGAACGAATCGCCGCCATGCAGACTGCCGGCGTCTGGCCGTGATCCTGATGCATGACAACCGGAATATGCGGATAGGCTTCCACCGCTGCTGCGATCAAATGACGCAGGAAGGGCTCGCCCGCATATTTGCGTGCACCGGCCGAAGCCTGCATGATCACCGGCGCGCCGACTTCATCCGCCGCTTCCATGATGGCTGTCACCTGTTCCAGATTGTTGACGTTGAACGCTGGCAGGCCGTAGCCATTTTCAGCCGCGTGGTCGAGCAATTGACGCATGGATACGAGAGGCATGGTAATTCTCCAAAAACAGTAAATGTGGGTTGGTCGAGCTGACGATTCCTGCAAACGCCGCGCGCTTGCTCAGCAGCGGCTTCTGCATTCATCGCATACACGACAAATGGGTGTTCAATAATCCGTACTACGTTTTCAAGCGATAAGACTATGTCTTAACTGGTGGCGCGCTGTTCCAGAATCTCGACAGCCGGCAAGGTTTTCCCCTCTAGGAACTCGAGGAAAGCGCCGCCACCGGTCGAGATGTAGCCTATCTTGTCTGCGATATCGTACTTGGCAATCGCTGCCAGCGTATCGCCACCGCCCGCCACTGAAAAGCCCCTTGATTCTGCAATCGCATGCGCCAGTGTTTTGGTGCCGTTGGCAAACTGGTCAAATTCGAATACGCCGACCGGGCCATTCCAGACGATGGTGCCGGCTTGCGCAATCTGCTTCGCCAGAATGTCGGCCGTCTTCGGGCCGATATCCAGAATCATGTCGTCATCGGTGACATCCGCCACATCCTTGATGGTCGCGACAGCGGTCGGCGAAAACTCCTTCCCGCACACCACGTCGACAGGAATCGGCACCGATGCGCCACGTTTTGCCATCATCTCCATGATTGCTTTCGCGTCGCCCACCAGATCCGCTTCCGCCAGCGATTTGCCGATTTTCAAACCGGCAGCCAGCATGAAAGTATTGGCAATGCCGCCACCGACAATCAGATTATCCACCTTGTCAGCCAGCGTTTTCAGAATGGTCAGCTTGGTCGATACCTTCGAGCCGGCGACAATTGCCACCAGCGGACTGGCAGGCTGGTGCAAGGCCTTGCCCAAGGCATCCAGCTCGGCGGCCAGCAAAGGGCCAGCGCAGGCGACCGGCGCATATTTCGCAATGCCGTGCGTCGTCGCTTCGGCACGATGCGCCGTGCCGAATGCATCGTTCACATAGACATCGCACAGTGCGGCAATTTTTTTGGCCAGCACATCGTCGTTCTTTTTCTCGCCTTTGTTGACGCGGCAATTTTCCAGCAGGACGACCTGGCCCGGCACAACATCCACGCCATCCACCCAGTTTTGTTTCAATTCAACCGGCTGGCCGAGCAATTCGCTCAGGCGCTGCGCAATCGGCGCCAGCGTATCAGCCGGCTTGAACTCGCCTTCAACCGGACGCCCCAGATGGGAAGTCACCATCACGGCAGCACCCGCCTGCAGCGCCTGCTGAATCGCCGGCACTGAAGCGCGTATGCGCGTGTCTTCGGTGATATTGCCTTTGCTGTCTTGCGGCACATTGAGATCGGCACGGATAAATACGCGCTTGCCCTTCAGTTCATTACACGCGATCAAATCGCTCAATCTTTTGAATTGCATGAGTAATCGTTATCAGGTTGGACGAAAGACCGCTATTTTACCGCACCGGATGGCGCAAAACCCTTGGCTGCATGCCAATGTTCGGTGCGAAAAAAGCGGGAAGAGAGGAAATTGCCGGTTTGACCATCAAATTTGATCATGGCAAAGTCATGGCTTAGAAGGCCATATGTCGAATAGATTCAATTTTGATACGAAAAAAATGGCGGCTGACCGGATAAAGTCACATTATCCGGCGCTGCGGACTGCGGAGGATTTTTCCGCTCTGGCTGAATCCGTTAAAATCGAAGTCTCGTAAAATTACTGGAGATATCAACATGTCGATGGCTGATCGCGATGGGAAAATATGGAAAGATGGTCGATTAATCGACTGGCGCGATGCAACTGTGCACGTGCTGACCCATTCGCTGCACTACGGCATGGCGGTATTTGAAGGCGTGCGCGCCTATAAAACTGCACAAGGCACGGCGATCTTCCGCCTGCGCGAACATACCGAACGGCTGTTCAATTCGGCAAAAATATTCCAGATGAACATCCCCTTCGATCAGGAAACCGTGATGCAGGCACAACTGCAAGTGGTACGCGAAAACAGGCTGGAAAGCTGCTATCTGCGTCCTCTGGTCTGGATCGGCGACGAAAAACTCGGCATCTCCGCCAAAGGCAATACCATTCATGTCGCCATCGCCGCCTGGCCGTGGGGCGCCTATCTGGGCGAAGACGGCATCAATAAAGGCATACGCGTCAAAACCTCATCCTTCAGCCGCCATCACGTCAACGTTTCGCTGGTGCGCGCCAAGGCATCTGGTTATTACATCAACTCCATCCTGGCCAATCAGGAAGCGCTGACCGACGGTTACGACGAAGCGCTGCTGCTGGATACCGACGGCTACGTGTCGGAAGGTTCGGGTGAAAACGTTTTCATCGTCAAGAAGGGCAAGATTTACACACCCGACCTGGCATCCTGCCTCGACGGCATCACGCGCGACTCGGTGTTGACGATGGCGCGCGACCTCGGCATTGAAGTCGTGGAAAAACGCATTACCCGCGACGAAGTGTATTGCGCCGACGAAGCATTCTTTACCGGCACCGCAGCCGAAATCACGCCCATACGCGAACTCGACAATCGCGCCATCGGCGACGGCAAGCGCGGCCCGATTACCGAAAAACTGCAAACCCTGTTTTTCGATGTCGTCGCCGGGCGCGCGCCACAATACAGCCATTGGCTGACGATCGTCTGATCGCCGACAGCGGGGAGCTATTATTTTTTATACGAGCACCCCGCTTCCCCTTACTATCTGCAACAATCTCACCTGTTTAACCAGTTCAACACAGCAATTCGGAGAATGAAATGACACAAGCAACGCCCAACGCGTCCGCAATCGAACTCGACGGCAAGGATTTGCCGGCCTACTGCCCCAACCCGGCAATGCCAGCCTGGAGCTCGCATCCACGCGTATTCCTTGAGTTTTCCCACGGCGAAGCAAAATGCCCGTATTGCGGTACCGTCTATCGCCTGAAACCCGGCGCGGTCGTACACGGTCACTGATAGACCATCATGCCAAAAATACGCAAGCAGTTCGGCACGGCAGACGACATCGAAAATGCCTTGTACGACGCAATCGGTCGCGCCGATCTGGAAGCGTTGATGGAATTATGGGCAGACGATGAAGAAATCGTCTGCATTCATCCCGATGGCACGCGCCTGATCGGTTATGCCGCGATCCGTACCTCATGGGAAGAAATTTTCACCCGTGGCGGCGTGCACATACGCCCGCTGCAATTGCATGCCTCGCAAAACATGATGAGCGCGGTACACAATCTGATCGAAGCCGTATTTACGATAGAGGGTGCGCAACGCGACGTGCATATCCTGGCAACCAATGTCTATACGAAAACTCCACTCGGCTGGCGTCTCGTCCTGCATCATGCATCGACGGCGCCCGGCAAGGCAAAATCGGAGCTGGCGACCAATAATGTGCTGCATTGATGGTTGATCCGGGCATCCTCTTGTCCAACTTTCGTTTGCCATGCACCGCTGCATGACACCCGCGTCCTGACATCCCTGCCTCCATCCACATCACGCCACGATTGCCTCGATGATCTACCCTGCTCCACGCTGGCTGCCCGGCGGCCATCTGCAAACCATCTACCCTGCAAAATGCATCGCAAAACCAGCGGTCGCCTACCGGCGCGAACGATGGGATACAGCGGATGGCGATTTCATTGATCTGGATTTTGTCGACGGCAAGACGGGGCAGCCATTCATCGTGATGTTTCATGGTCTGGAAGGTTCATCCGACAGTCATTACGCACGTGCATTGATGGCGCACATTGCAAGCCTGGGATGGTCGGGAGCGGTGGTGCATTTTCGTGGCTGCTCGGGCGAACCGAACCACGCCCCGCGCTTTTATCATTCCGGCGACGCCAGGGAAATCGACTGGATATTGCGGCGCCTCGCACCGCATGCCCGCACGCATGGCGCCGGCAAATTTTATGCGGCTGGCGTGTCGCTGGGCGGCAACGCGCTATTGCGCTGGCTGGGCGAATCGCAACATCAGGCGGAGATTGTCGATGCCGCCTGCGCGATCTCCGCTCCGCTTGATCTGGCCGGCGGCGGCGCAGCCTTGTCGCGCGGCTTCAACATGCTGTACACCCGTATTTTCCTGCAAACCTTGAAACCGAAATGCCTGGATAAACTCAAACAGTTTCCCGGCTTGTTTGATCGCGATGCAATGATGAATGCCCGCGATCTGTACGCATTCGACAATGTCGTCACCGCCCCTTTGCATGGCTATCTGAACACCGATGATTACTGGCATCGTGCCAGTGCCAAATACGTACTCGATGACATCACCGTGCCAACACTGGTATTGAACGCGCGCAACGATCCTTTTTTACCGGCACAGTATTTACCTGCGAGCGCCGCAACGGCCATCACGCTGGAACAGCCTGCGCACGGCGGCCATGTGGGCTTTACCGTCGGCGCACCCTTCGGTCAATTGAACTGGCTGCCGCAACGCATGACCAGCTTTCTGCAAGCCGCCTGATTGAGGATGCGAGATGGATGACATCGTTACGCAAGCGCTGACAAAATGGCCGAACGTGCCGCACTGCTACGGCTGGCTGGCACTCGATGCGCGCGGCAACTGGCGCATGCGTAATGAACATGCGCAAACGCACAAGCTGCCCGGCGACAGAATCACGCATCCGGCCCTGATCGGCTTCATCAATCGCAACTACACTCATGATGCGCAAGACCGCTGGTATTTCCAGAATGGACCGCAACGTGTGTACGTCGAACTGGAAGTCACGCCCTACGTTGTGCATACCGAACCGGCAGCCGGCTTCGTACTGCAAACCGGTGAACACATGCCCAATATCACGGCAGGCTGGCTCAGCGAACAGGGAAGATTATTTCTGCAAGGCGATGGAAAATTTGCCTTGCTGGATGATCGCGACATGGCACAATGTCTGAACGATTTGAGTTTGAATGAGCAGCCTGTCACTGACGAACAATTGATGCTGTGGCTGGAACAGCGCGGAAGCAGCGGTGAATTGTCGCTGCGATCCGGCAGCCAAAGGGTAGTACTCGATTACATCCTGGAAGCCGCTATCGATAAACAATTCAACTTCACGCGCACGCCCCAGGCCTCCATCTGATTTGAGGTGAGATGCAAATGCGTTTTCGCTTTACGCTCAGCCTTCTTTTTCCTGCCGAATTTCTTCCAGTCGCTGCGCCTTCATCTCACGCTCACGCGCATCGATAATCGACAAATCATAAAACGACGCGTCCGGCGCGCGGCGTGCAATCGACAGTTGATCGATCGCCGCCGGCAAGCTCCCGTTCAAGGCATACGATTCGGCCAATGCCAGATGCTGCTGCGCCTGCTTGCTCAATGCGGCATAGGTTTTGGCCAGCCTATCGTACAGTTGCGGCTCATGCCGATATAGCTGCGTCTGATCGCGCAGGAATGTCACCGCATCGTCATAGCGTGCTGCTGCAAAAAGCGCATCCGCATATTGATGCGCAATCCCGCGCGACAGAGGAAACTGATGGCGTGCGCGTTCCGCTTCTTCCACTGCTTCCTTGGGCTGATGCGCGGCCAGCTTGATATCGATCGCCAGACTGCTCAGCACGACATTCCTGGCTGCCGGTGAACCAGCCTTCAATGTTGCCTGCGCATCGTTGAGCATGCTCTGCGCTTTCTTCGCATCGCCCTGCCTGAGCGCAACGTAGGCCAATCCATATTTCCCTGCAATCATTGTCGTGCGTGTTTTCTGCTGCAACTGCCGCTCGAATGCGGCTCTTGCATCCAGCATGCCCTGCTGCGATGGATCTTGCAGAACCTTGACTCTGGCTTGGATCAAGGGGAAATCCAGACTGTCCGCATGCTGCCGGTAACGCTGATCGCGCGTGCGCGCCTCAATATCAGCGATGCGCTCGGTCGTCATCGGATGCGAACGCAGATAAGGCGGCGCCGAATCGGTATAGTTGCGACTTGCCTGCTGCAGGCGTCCGAAAAAATTGATCATGCCGGATGTTTCAAAACCGGCTTCGCGCATGATGTCCAGCCCGACGCGATCCGCCTCGCGTTCTGCATCGCGGCTGAAGTTGAGCCGTCGCTGTATCGCCAGCCCCTGCCCGCCCATCATCATCGCTATGCCGGCATCCGGGCTCGCCGTTGCCGTCAATGCACCAAGCACCATCGCAGCCAATGGAATCAGCATATCCTGCTTTTGCTTGCCCAGCATACGGGCGATATGGCGTTGTGCAACGTGGCCGATTTCATGCGCCATCACGGAGGCAAGCTCGGATTCATTCTGCGCCGCCAGCACCAGCGCCGAATGCACGCCGATAAAACCGCCCGGCAAGGCAAACGCATTCAGCATCGGATCGCGCACCGCGAAGAAGAAAAAATCGTACTGCGTTTCACCGCGCGCTTCCGGCCGTACTGCAAGCAGGCTGTTGCCCAGCCCGTTCAGATATTCCTGCAAGGGTTCGTCATTCAGATAATCCCGATTACGCCGAATATCGCGCATGATCTGCTCGCCCAGCTTGCGCTCCATTAACGGCGACAATTCTTCGCGTTCAGTATCGCCGAGGCTGGGCAAGGACTGCGCGAACGCAGCCGAAGGCGCGATTGCAGGCGGCAAGGCGCACACAGCCAGCAAGGCCGCCAGCATCGCAGATCGCACAGGGAATCGCGGTAGAGAAATATCAGCAGGAAGAAAGGATTTCAGTTTCACGATGCTATGATACCCGCTCATCGCAAACGTTCCACTCTTCCAGCCACAGACATATTTTCATCATCATGACTGCACACGACAAAACTTCTACTACCAACGACGGCCTGACTCATTTCGATGCCACCGGCCAGGCACACATGGTCGATGTCGGCAGCAAGAATGAAACCCACCGCATCGCCGTCGCCAGCGGGACTATCCGCATGAAACCGGAAACACTCGCCATCATTGAATCCGGCACGGCGAAAAAAGGTGACGTATTAGGCATCGCCCGCATTGCCGCGATCATGGCTGCAAAACGCACCAGCGACCTGATTCCGCTATGCCATCCTCTTGCACTGACGCGCGTCACGGTTGATTTTTCCATCGATACGACGCACTCCAGTATCCACTGCACCGCGCAGGTAGAAACATTTGGAAAAACCGGAGTGGAGATGGAAGCATTGACCGCCGTGCAAATCGGCTTGTTGACGATTTACGATATGTGCAAGGCGGTGGATAGGGGAATGATGATGATGGATATTAAAGTGCTGGAGAAGCATGGTGGGAAGTCGGGAGATTGGACCGCCGCCACATAGCCTCTACAAAATGCTGTGGAATCGTGCCCACGTACTGAATGCAATAGAAAACACCCCATTAATGGGGTGTTTTCTATTCACCAATACATTGTACGAAGCCACTTGCAAATTATCGGCTTATTTCCCAGCCTCAATCGGCCAGGGAACAGCCGCCATTGCCGGGTTTTTCAGCGATTGCCTGGCCCAATCCTTCTTCACCAAAAGACATTGACCTTCAGGCGCCAGTTTGCATAGTCTTTTCAACCACAATGCAGCTTCATCAGGACGCTGATTCAGGGCCATTGCCGTTGCAATCTTGTTGAAGAAAATCATATTGGGATACAAGCCGGTCACATTACGCATCCAGTCCAGCTCTTCATTTGTCAGGCCTGCCTTGGGCTCAAACCGAGCATAACGCATATAGTCTTGCCATTGCGTCAGAAGCAATACATCCGGCGGCCCATGCGGTCTCGACATACTGAAGTTATCCCACTCCATGCGCAGTATGCGATAGCTGGTTTCAACCCGTAAATAATCCCGAATAATCAATCCTAAAAGGATCGTGGCAGCCAGCCAGATAGCGAAGAAAATCCATCGGCTTGTATAAACCACCGGCTGCGCACCCAAGCGTACATTCAGCACACCCATCATCATTCCCACAGGAAGCAGGAAATAGGCAAAGTACAGCGGTAGTTCAAGCATGGCGTGATTGGCGACGATGAGCAGAAAAAGAAATAGCACTGCATTTTCCGCCGTCCGGACAGCGCGAAATCTCTTCCAGAACCACCAGAGTAGTGCCCCCGAGATCAATAGTCCCAAGGGAATGCCGCACCACAAAAACAAATCAAAAAACAGATTGTGCGAGTATGAAAAAAAACTGCCTGTTGGTGGATGCTCAGCCGCCACCATCATCTGCGCCAATCCGCTCTGATTCCATCCAAAGCCAAACCATGGCTGCTGCGATAAAGCATCTGCAAAAACGACCCATGCCAACTGACGAGTTCCACCACTCATGCGAGCTACATCCGCAATATCTACCGCACCTCCGCCCTGCATATGAGAGCTATATTGCAACCACCCCAAAAGCACAACGCAGGCTACAAAATAAAAACCTAAACCGCTAACTATCCATGGCAGCCTGGAGTTTCGCCAGAGGCTACGCCAAAACCAGCTAATACATACCAACAAAAAGACGCCTATCCAGGCAGTACGCGATGCAGTCAATGCAATGCCAAACAATAGATAAGCCGACATCAACATCACCGGCCAAACACTAATACGTTTATGCAGCCAGCCCCATGCTACGGCCAGCAATCCCCATAATAAAAAAGTGCCCAATTGATTCGGCTGTCCGAAATTGGCATGAGGCCGCACAGGAGCCCCGCCCATAGACAATAAGCCCAATCCGTCCAGTCCTAGCCACGTGTGCAATTGCAAACCGACAGACAGCAAGGCAGCCACACCGATTGCCAAAAAGAGCGAATCAAGGAACTGACCGGGATTGCTCGCTTCCCAGCGTGCGCCGGTCAGAAGAGCCAATAAAAAACCCAGTAAATAGGCAGTGGAAATCCAGGCATTGCCTATCATAGGCACAATGCCAAATGCATACTGAATCCATACTATGCATGGCAACAACGCGACCAATACCGTTATTCGGTGCCACATCACAGGGACACGCACGCGCAAGATAACGGCAACTGATGCGATGGAACAAATCAATGCAATCCACGTATCCGTATGAAATGAAAGCCATGGACGGTAATGATTCGGCAACAACCAGCCAACAGCTAGCGCGCAAGCCCAGAGGCTTCGCCAAAAAGGCATCACTACAGGTCTAACATGGCTCACGGCATCTCCCATCGCACACCTTATGAAAAAAGGCACCCTGAAAGGGTGCCTTTTTTAGCATCTGTACTGACCTGTAGGGCATAGCAGGTCAGGATCAGATATTTATACTTGCCTAGATTTTAGGCAAATATTTTACATTGATGGCAGGGCTGCCAGCTGCAACAGCCCATTTCAACCCGGCTTCACCACACGTTCCGGTATAAACAATTTTTTCGCCATCTTTCACCGCAGTACCGATATCTCTCATCGTGATTGTTACAGTTAATACATCTGGAGCAGTATTTCCAACCACCACCGTTTTTGTATAAGTACCAGTGATTTTAATCGCATCAGGAAGACCCAATGATGTGTTCAAATCAGTTGTAGCCGCGGTAGGGATGCTTTGCTCGCTACATGCCAAGCCAGCAGCAGTCATCGACGGCGAAGCCAGACTAACAGCTTCTTGTACCTTGGCTTTCACGGTGTAATCCTGATATGCAGGCAAAGCCACTGCAGCCAAAATACCAATAATCGCCACAACGATCATCAATTCAATCAGCGTAAAACCGGCTTGTGCTTTCTTAATCATTTTCATCGATTTCATTTGTTTCTCCTGTTTGGGTAGAGGGCAGGTTTCTGCCACGATCACCATGGAGCAATCGGTGTGCCAGCTCAATATCGATGGATATCATGCATTTTTCACAAACGGAAGACACAAAAAGTAACAATTTTGGTTGGAGTCAGCCAATTTTTGTCACTTTAGAAGGAAAAATTGGTCTGCCGAACGTAAATTGGCACAGGCTTCAGACGCGCAAGCCACCTGCAGAAAAGAGACGAATCAATACAAAAACATCATTTCGCTGCCAGACAAGGCGATGACATCGCCATGCTTCAACGGATACGTTTGCATGCCTATCGATACACCGTTGACGAGCGGATAAATGTCGCCTTCGACGTGGGTCAAGCCGTAACCCTCTGCGCCCTTGGTCAGCACCGCAACTTGTACGCCGGGACGGCCTATGGTGGTCAGCACCTTGGTCAGCGCAATGACCTTGTCTTTGGCGACACCACTCAGTACCTTGATAGTGCCTATGGATCGGCCTGCTACAGATTCATTTTGCGATGGCGGGACGCTGTATCGGGATGCACCGGGACTGCTTTCTTCAGGCGGCACCAAAATGGACGAGTCGCTATAAGCGCTGTCTTCTATCCGGTACTGGATGGTATGTGTGGCGAGTTCGATCACATCCCGGCCTTGCAGCAGATGCTTCTTTACCGGCTGGCCGTTAAGACGGCTGCCATTGGTACTGCCGAGATCTTCAAAGTACGATTCTGTGGGGGTGGTAATAATCACTGCGTGTTCGGCGCTGATGCCAGGCGCGTCGATCACGATATCGTTGTAGGTTCTGCGTCCTATGGTGATGCGTGTTTTCAGGAGCGGAAGCTCCTGCAATGTGACGCCGTCCCTTGCCAAAATAATCGTGGCCATTTCTATTTTCCGACTTCTTTTTCTGTATCAAATGGTAAGGACAAGCGCACATGTACGCGCGTTTCCGGCTCGCGCTGCAATATATCAACGCAAATAATATGAACTCCTGCAGGGATATATCAAGATGCGTGCCATCTACCTCAAGGCGAAGACAAGGCTGATCGCAGCCAAGCAAGAAAGCGTACACGCAAACTGGTTGGCACTACCCAGCTTGATTGCACTTTTGCCAATACAACCGAGATATTATCGCGCCCCCCGTTGTTATTCGCAGCCTCAACCAAGGTGTCGCATAATAAATCAAGATCGAAATAATTGCTTTTGAGAATGTCGATCATCTGTTCATGCGACAGCATGTCGGAGAGGCCGTCAGAACACAGTAGATAAATATCATCGTTTTCTGTCGGGTAGTCGTTTACTTCCACATCGATTTGCTGCGCAACGCCGAGCGCGCGCGTAATCAGGTTTTTGTTCGGTGCGAAACGCGCCCATTCGGGGCTGACCAAACCCGCGTCTATCTGTTCCTGCAATTGAGAATGGTCGCGCGTCAGCTGCTGCAAGCTACCCTGCCTGAATCGATAGGCGCGAGAATCGCCGATGTGCGCCAGGACAATGCGGTCATGATGAAATAGTGCGGCCACCAGCGTGGTGCCCATTCCGCTGAATTGCGGCTGAATGCGTGCCGCTTCCAAGATGTGCGCATTGGCCAGCGTAGCGGCCTCCACCATCAAACCCTGTAAAAACTTGCTACTCAGCCGCCCTCGCCTTTGTTGCTGCAGACGCTGCTCCAGCGTCGCCACGAATACCGAGGTGGCAATACCGCTCGCTACTTCGCCGGCATTGTAGCCACCCATGCCATCCGCCAGCACCGCGATTTTATGCTCGACGTTGATTTCGACAGCATCTTCATTGTGCGCACGCACCAATCCCGTATCGGTCTTGACGGCGAATTGCAGCGCGACGTGATGCGTCATAAACGTGGAAGGTTAACGGACTATGCAGGCTACGTTGAAAATACAAATATTCCTTGCTAATGCATGTGAACAATCGTGCTGCAGATTATCTCTTGATCGGGTCAGAAATACTTTCTTTTTGATATCAGATCAAATGATATCTTCTTTCCCCACGAAAACTATTCACTCCTGCCGATTAATGCGCATTCGCACTCGTCCAGACGCAATTTTTCTACAGTTTTGAAACAGATGAGAGCAATTGCCACATGTAATCTGCTTTTTCATGAAATGCATCTTCACCTCATTTAACAAAAATGAGAGGTAAGCCACAGTCAAACCGCCACCGCTGCCTTGAGATAATCAGCCTTACATGTCGGCTCTGCATGCGTTTGCGTACTACCTGGCCATGCTATCGCCCTTTGAAGCAATCGACCTCTATAATGACAATGATGTACATACCGGGCCGCCCACGTTGCGCCCCTCCACCCGCTTTTAAAAATGGAGCTGATGACGGATCGCCTCCGCCATCGATAATGATTATGACGACATTGATTTACACCCACGAAGCCTGCCTGAACCATAAACCCGGCCCCAGCCACCCGGAATCGCCTGAACGTCTGAAAGCCGTATTGCGCGCCTTGCACACACCCGAGTTCGATGCTGCAGAGTGGCGTGATGCGCCTATGGGCACGCGTGAGCAAGTGCTGATGATCCATACCGAAGCATTCGTCGAGGATGTGGAAGACGCTTCTCCCAACCAGGGCTACATGCCGCTGGATGGCGGCGATACTGTCATGTCGCCAGGTTCGCTGGAAGCCGTCATGCGTTGCGTAGGCGCCGCCTGCGCGGGTGTCGATGCAGTGATGGGCAAGGAAGTACGCAATGTATTTTGCGCTACCCGTCCATGCGGCCACCATGCCGAACCGAACAAGGCCATGGGCTTTTGCATTTACAACCAGGCGGCCATCGCGGCAGCCTATGCGTATGACGTGCATAAACTGGAACGTGTTGCCGTCGTCGATTTTGACGTCCATCACGGTAACGGCACGCAAGCTGCATTTTACGATCGCCCTGAACTGTTCTACGCATCCAGCCACCAGTCGCATTTTTATCCCGGCACCGGCCTGGAAGCAGAAACCGGCATCTCGCACAACATCGTTAACGTACCTCTGCCACGCGGTTGCGATTCTGCGATGTTCCGCGAACAGATTGCGGCAAAAATGTTGCCGGCCATTCGCGCCTTCAATCCTGAGATATTGATCATTTCTGCCGGCTTCGACGCCCATCATCTGGACCCACTGGCCGGTTTGAATCTGCAGGATGACGACTTCGAATGGGTAACGCGCGAGTTGATGAAAATTGCCGACGACTGCTGCGACGGTCGCGTGGTTTCCATCCTTGAAGGAGGTTACAGTCTGGAAGGTCTGGCTTCCAGCACCGCCGTTCACGTCAAGGCATTGATGGATCACTGATCCTGCTGCGAGCATGTTCGCCCATAAAGGACGACCATGCTCGCAGAAAATTTATCAATGCATGTTTTATTTCCACGCCTGCTAGCCACGCTCATCAGCGTTGCCGCGAATTGCCTCACCTCAAATAATGCCCGCAGCAATACACTCTTCTAATCCTACGCAGGATTGGATGCTTGTCTGATTTACCTAATAAAATTCTGTGCATAAAATCGGTCTTCTATCCTGATAGGAGGACATCATGCCCAGCAAGAACGAGATTATCAGCACAGATAAAGAAAACGGGAAGAGCGTCACCGCAAGCCCACCAAAGGCACGCACCGACTCTAACGATGCAGACATTCCAGCGCCGTCACCTGATGTTTCCACTCACGAATCCGGCTTAAACAATATGTCGCCTACACCGCCAAAAGACGTGCAAGTCCGTCTTCGCAAGGCTGCAGAAGAAAGCGACAAGCTGGACTCTCCGGAAAGAACAAACGATTCCACCATAGACCCTAATAAACCTAAAAAAGATTTATTGAAGGGCTTCCACGGCGGCTAATTGACAAGATGGCTCATCGCCACAATTCGAACAGATGGATGCCGGTGCACTCTCGCAAGCACCAGCATCCATTTTTTTATGTATGACCTTTAAAAGAACAGCTTCTTTATCCGGCCCCCACACTGATGACGCCATGCAATCGTCATGGCACCCACCAGACTGATATTTATTTCTTGGCATCTTCTGCAGCGTTCTGGATTTTTTCACCAGCCTTTTCAATTTGCTCGCCAGCCTTATTGACCGTCTGATCAACTTCCTTACCAGCTCTTTCTGCCGGGCCCTCCTGTTTCTGACATCCACCCAGAGCCACGGCCATCATCCCCATCGCCAATACGGCAACTACAGCTTTTTTGCATTTGATCATTTTCTTTCCCTCAAAATTTATTGTTGATTACTTACTTTTTACTTATCTTTTATCTTTGCCAACTTCGTTGCCTATCACCCCCCCGACAGCCGCGCCGCCGATTGTGCCAAGCGCGCTGCCGTTGGTGAGAACTGCGCCACCTACCGCACCTGCTCCTGCTCCGATAGCCATACTCTGGTCGCGCCTGGACATGCCTTCACAGCCAAGCGTGCTTAACAATACCGCCGAAGAGATCGCGGCAAATGCACATTTTTGTATCGTTTTCATTCGGATATCCTTTCTCATGTAGCAGCAATAAAAAATACTGTCACTGTTACTAAAAATAATTGAATACGCCTGGGCCGTCTGTGCGCTTCCCCACTTAAATCACACGCAGTCATTGAAAACCAATAAGAATGCCATTTAAGTGTGAAGTGGATAGACGCCAGTTGAGCGGTATGCAGCAAGTCGGCTCGTAGATCAATGATCATATTTTTCAAAGAAATACACATCCGCCTTCGGCCTGATTAGAAATCAGAGCAGCAGAGTCAAGGAAATAATAAGGGGGATAAAACAGATGCACATTGATCAGTGTGCGTTGGATATGAGCGATCGTCTGAAAAAATTGCCGCTGCAGCGAACATGCAAACCCTGCATGCTGTGAATGACATTCAATCCTGCACGACAAGCTGTGCGCAAATGACGCCAGTTTATCAATCCTCGTCTTCTTCTTTAGCGCGCATCGCTGCCTGTATCGCCCGATGGGAAAATCCGCGCTGCAGCAAAAAGCGCATCTGCTTTGCACGACCGTTTGCATCGCTTGCCACAACGCCGAATTTTCTTGACCAGACTTCCCGCGTGCGCGCGACCTCATCCTGTGCCAGTGCGGCCTTTATTTCTGTCAATGAGTCGGGATCGATGTTGTGACTTTTCAGCTCGGATAAAATCCGGCTATTGCCGAAACGCGCCGCCCGCCGATTGACGAGCGACTCGGAAAAACGTGCTTCGGACATGAAGTTGGCTGCTTCCAGCGCATCGAGCAAGGCTTCGATATCGTCGCCTTCCTGCGCATAGCGCGCCAGTTTGCGCGCCAGTTCCTGACGACTATGTTCGCGCGCCGATAAATAGCGAAGCGCCCGCGCTTTCAGACTCACTTGCAGTTTTGCCATATGAGTCCTTCAGCGCGGGCGCCCGTTAAAAACCATCATCAAATCGACATCCAGCAATACCGGCTCAGCCGAACTATTTACTCGACTTCTTTCAGTTCTTTGGCTTCCTTGCTTTCCTTGGCGGAAGCCTTCTTCGCAACAGGTTCATCCGACTTGATCGCGCCGAGCTCAGGCACGCCCAATGAAGCACGCACCTTGTTTTCGATTTCACGCGCCAGTTCCGGACGTTCTTTCAAATAATTGCGCGCATTGTCCTTGCCCTGGCCGATACGTTCGCCGTTATAGCTATACCAGGCACCGGATTTTTCGACGATTTTTGCATCCGAACCCAGATCCAGAATCTCGCCTTCGCGCGATGTGCCTTCGCCATACAGAATGTCGAAATGCGCTTCCTTGAATGGCGGTGCGATCTTGTTCTTGACGACCTTGACCTTGGTTTCATTACCGATGACTTCATCGCCCGACTTGATCGAACCGGTACGACGAATATCCAGACGAACCGAAGCATAAAATTTCAATGCATTGCCGCCGGTCGTGGTTTCCGGATTGCCGAACATGACACCGATTTTCATGCGGATCTGGTTGATGAAAATGACCAGCGTATTAGTGCGGTTGATACTGCCTGTCAGCTTGCGCAGCGCTTGCGACATCAAGCGTGCCTGCAAACCTGGCAGCGAATCGCCCATATCGCCTTCAATTTCAGCGCGTGGCGTCAAGGCGGCAACCGAGTCTATGACGATCAGGTCAACCGCACCGGAACGTACCAACGCGTCACAGATTTCCAAAGCCTGCTCACCGGTATCCGGTTGCGAAATCAGCAAATCCGACAGGTTGATGCCAAGCTTTTGTGCATAGGTCACGTCGAGCGCATGCTCCGCATCGATAAACGCGCAGGTGCCACCCAATTTTTGCATTTCTGCGATAGTTTGCAGCGTCAGCGTGGTTTTACCCGACGATTCCGGACCGTAGATTTCAACCACGCGGCCGCGCGGCAAACCGCCGACGCCAAGCGCGATATCCAGACCCAGCGAACCGGTGGACACGACTTGTACTTCTTCAACGACTGCGCCGTCTTCCATGCGCATGACCGAGCCTTTGCCGAACTGCTTTTCGATTTGCGCCAGTGCGGCGGCGAGTGCTTTACTCTTGTCCGAGCTCGGTGCGGTTTTTTTATCGTCCATGAGGATTCTTTCGACGGTTGGGTGTTGAAACAAAATGGCTTGGAAGCAGCATCTGCAACCAGAAACCGTACTGTATAAAAAAACAGTGCTTTATGCAAGCGCCTTCTTGATGTTTTATTTTAAATGATCTAAAAAGCAACTTTTAAATATTTTCCCGACCTGTTCAAGGGCTTTAATCATCCCGGCCTTTCCACGTAAGATAGGAGTGAATCCAATCAATTCCCATCCGACAATCATGCCCAAGCTGGAAGAGCTGTTAGAAGTCGCTTACGAGAAAGAGCGCGCAAGCAGCCGTCGGCTGGCAAAAAATATGGCCCTGTCGACCGAGGACGCCCTGCGGAAAATCCTGCAAATGGCAGCAGGAAACCAGTCTCTTGTCGAACTGATCTCCAGTCGCAAACAGCAAAAAGCCAACGTCGCGACAAAAATCGCCCATCGTAAACAAATGACGGCAGATGCGCGCGCCTATAAAAGAAACGCCGCCCTGCCCGATCCGGCGGCGTGGCTGGCCTGGTTCGATGGAACAAGCCATCCTAACCCTGGAAAAATGGGCGTAGGCGGCATGCTCAAGAATCCGAATGGCGAACTGACCCGCATCAGTTTCGCAGCCGGTCAGGGCGACAGCAGCGAAGCGGAATACCTCGCGCTGATCGCGGTACTGCAAGCAGCGCTTGAAGTTCGGCCGGCAAAGCTCGTGATCTACGGTGATAGTCGCGTCGTGCTGGACGATGTGCAGGCGGAAAACGGTGCGGCCGTATTGAGTCATCACCGCATGCGGGCCAGGCAACTGCTTGCGCAACTGGCGAACCCTGCCTTGATCTGGATCCCGCGCCGGAAAAATGCCGCCGCAGACGCCTTGTCGCAGCAGGCCGTCAAACTCCTCGCCATCGGCGGAAAATCGTAAAACAGAAAATCGGGCCCTGTCGTAAAATCACCCATCAACACTTGTCTTGCCGCTGTTGACGAAACCCAATAGACTACAGAGCAACTTCTCCTCTCCCTCCCCTATGCGTATATTGCTTGCCGAAGACGACAGTGTGCTGGCCGACGGCTTGACGCGATCCTTGCGTCAATCGGGCTATGTCACCGATTGCGTGAAAAATGGTGTGGAAGCCGATTCGGCCTTGTCTACACAAGATTTCGATTTGCTGATTCTCGATTTAGGCCTGCCAAAAATGTCCGGCCTCGAAGTGTTGCAGCGTTTGCGCGCACGCAATTCGCGTTTGCCGGTATTGATACTGACGGCAGGCGATTCAATCGAACAGCGCGTCAAGGGACTGGATCTGGGCGCCGACGATTTCATGGCCAAACCGTTTGCACTATCCGAACTGGAAGCGCGCGTACGTGCACTCACCCGACGCGGCGCAGGCGGCGGGCCGACCGTGATCAAGCACGGTCCCTTGTCCTACGATCAGGTTGGCCGCATAGCCTACATCAACGATCAGATGCTGGAATTGTCGGCACGCGAACTCGGCTTGCTGGAAGTGCTGCTGCAACGCAGCGGTCGTCTGGTATCGAAGGAGCAACTGGTCGACCATCTTTGCGAATGGAGCGAGGAAGTCAGCAACAATGCGATCGAAGTGTATGTCCATCGCTTGCGCAAGAAAATAGAAATCGGCGGCTTGCGCATCGCCACCGTGCGCGGCCTCGGCTACTGCCTCGAAAAATTCGCCGAAGCGACACCCAATACGATCACGCCGCCACGCTGACCCGGCGATGCCTGACACTCACCGACTGAACGCACCCGACGTCGATGCAACTGCATCGAATCCGGGCACGACAGCCCCGCACGAAGAGCGCACGCAGCGCTCGCTGTTCGGCGAAATCCTGGACTGGATGCTGGTACCGCTGCTGCTACTGTGGCCGCTCAGCATCGCCATTACCTACCTGGTTGCCAAATCCATCGCCAACGAACCCTTCGATCGCGCGCTGGAAGACAAGGTCACGGTCGTCGCCCAGCAAGTCAAGGAAGTCAATGGCCAGGTCGTGACGCGTCTGACCGGCCCGGCTATCGACATTCTGCATGCCGATGACGTCGACAATATCTATTACCAGATACGCGATGCGCATGACATCTTCGTGGAAGGCGATCCGGAAATGCCCTTGCCGAAAGATGCAGAAGTACCGGCTCCCTGGTCAACCAAATTTCGTTACGACTTCATCCACAATACCGAAGTGCGCATCGCCTACATCTATGTCGATCTGCACAAGACGCAGGTCGAGCCGCAACTGAGCATAGAACCGCGCATGGCACTGGTGCAGGTTGGGGAAACGCTGGACAAGCGTTCGCAACTGGTCAATCAGATCATCAAGGGCGTGATCGTGCCGGAATTCATCATCCTGCCGATTGCGCTGGTGCTGGTCTGGTTTGCCCTCACGCGCGGCTTGCGCCCACTGGCAGAACTGCAACAACGCATACGTGCGCGCCGACCCGATGATCTGAGTCCTATCGATTCGGGTCACGTACCGGAAGAAATCATTCCGTTGGTCGGCTCGCTCAATGACATGCTGGAACGCCTGTCGCAAAGCATCAAGGTACAAAAACGCTTCATCGCCGATGCTGCGCATCAGATGAAAACGCCGCTGGCCGGCATGCGCATGCAATCCGAACTGGCCTTGCGTCAAACCGATCAGGCCGAAATTCACAAATCGCTGGAACAACTGGCAAAAAGTTCCACCTCCGCCACCCGCATGGTGAATCAATTACTTGCATTGGCACGCGCAGAAAATCAGACGCCGCAGACCAAACCGATGCAGACACTGGAGCTGTCCGAACTGGCGCGCGATACGGTACAGAACTGGGTGCAGACTTCATTCGCCCGCAAAATCGATCTCGGTTTCGAGCAGCCGGATGAAGCGGTGATGGTAAGAGGCGACACCACCATGCTGCATGAACTGTTGAACAATCTGATCGACAATGCGCTCAGCTACACACCGGCAGGCGGTAATGCAACAGTGCGCGTGCGTATCGATCAACAAGCTGGACTGGCATTTCTGGAAGTCGAAGATAACGGCCCCGGCATCGCACCGCATGAACGCGGCCATATCTTCGAGCGCTTTTACCGCATCCTCGGCAGCAACGTCGAAGGGAGCGGGCTGGGGCTGGCTATCGTTCGCGAAATCGCACTACAGCACAATGCTGAAATCGAGATTCTCAACAATCCGCGCTGTCAGGATCAGAAACGCCCCGGCTGCCTGATGCGCGTCATCCTGCGTCTGGAACCGACCGAAACTCCGTGGGATGACAGCATTTGATATGGCTGAAAAATCAAAAAAACAGCAATCCGATCCCGCGCGCCGTTATTGGCAGCGCACACGACGCATGACGCTGTGGCTGCTGCTGACGTGGTTCGCCGTCACCTTTATCGCGATCTTCTTTGCCCGTCCGCTGTCCGCCTACACCTTGCTGGGCTGGCCGATTTCATTCTTCATGGCAGCGCAAGGCAGCATCCTGATTTATGTAGCGATCATTGCCATCTACGCGCTGCGCATGCGTGCTCTCGACAAAACCTACCTGCGCGAAAAAAGCGATAGTGAACATGCAGACTAAAGCCTTCTTCCGTCGTCTGATGCGTTATTACGCGCTGTTCACGATATGCTTTGTGCTATTCCTGTTTGCCGTGGCGATTCTGGAACGCGAAGGCTTTCCGCGTGCATGGATAGGCTATGTCTTCATGTTTTGCACCATCGTGATGTACGCCACCATCGGCGTCATCAGCCGCACCTCGAACATGCTGGAATACTATGTCGCGGGCCGTCGCGTACCGGCTTTTTTCAACGGCATGGCAACGGCTGCCGACTGGATTTCAGCCGCCAGTTTCATCAGCCTGGCAGGTGGCTTGTATCTATGGGGCTTTGACGGACTGGCTTATCTGATGGGCTGGACCGGCGGTTTCGTACTCGTTGCACTGCTCATCGCGCCGTACCTGCGCAAGTTCGGTCAGTACACCATCCCCGATTATCTCGCGGCCCGCTATACCGGACGTTACAGCGACAATGTGGTGCGCATTATCGCGGTGATCGCGACCATCATCGTGTCCTTCACCTATGTCGTGGCGCAGATTTACGGTGTAGGCCTGATCACCTCGCGTTTTACCGGCGTCGATTTTTCCGTCGGTATTTTTCTGGGTCTCGCCAGCATACTGGTCTGCTCCTTCCTCGGCGGTATGCGCGCCGTGACATGGACCCAGGTTGCGCAATACATCATCATCATCATTGCCTACATGATCCCGGTAGTATGGTTGTCGGTAAAACACACAAATATCCCAGTCCCGCCTATCGCCTACGGTTCGGCCATTGCCAAGTTGAGCGAACGCGAGACGGTCCTGATCAACGACCCGAAAGAAAAAGGCGTGCGCGCCATTTTCCACCAGCGTGCGCAGGATCTGGATGAGAAACTGCAGATGCTGCCGGAGTCGTGGGAAAGCGGCCGCGCCGAAATTCAGCACAATCTGGAGGCGCTCAAGCTCGGCAATGCACCGCTGCTTGAAATCAAGCAGACCGCGCGTGAGCTGGCAACCTATCCGAAAGATCCGGAGGAAGCCGAACGGCGCTGGATAGAAGACCGCGCAGCGAATCGGGAACTGGCGAAACCGCCGACCCGGCATACCGAGCCCTTCCCCGGCGATACAGAAGAAGCTTCAGATATCAAACGCAATAATTTCATGGCATTGGTGTTCTGCCTGATGCTGGGCACGGCGGCCTTGCCGCACGTACTAGTGCGCTACTACACGACATCGTCGGTAAAGGAAACCCGCGACTCGGTGTTCTGGACGCTCTTTTTCATCATGGCGCTGTACATCACGATTCCGGCGCTGGCCGTGCTGGTCAAATACGATATTTACACCTCGCTGGTCGGCAGCGATTTTTCCAGATTGCCGGAATGGGTTTCCTACTGGGCCAATATCGACAAGATACATCCGCTGGTCAGCATCAACGACGTCAATCGGGACGGCATCGTACAACTCGCGGAAATTGTGATGGACGTCGATATCGTGGTGCTGGCGACACCGGAAATCGCCGGCCTGCCGTATGTCATTTCCGGTCTGATCGCCGCCGGCGGTCTGGCGGCAGCACTGTCGACTGCCGATGGCTTGCTGCTGACGATTTCAAATGCGCTATCGCATGACATCTATTACAAAACCGTAGACCCGACTGCCACCACGCAAAAACGCGTGACGGTTTCCAAACTCCTGCTGCTGATGGTGGCGCTGGTGGCGGCCTACGTTGCATCGCTGAAGCCAGGCGATATTCTGTCGCTGGTCGGTGCCGCATTTTCGCTGGCGGGATCGGCACTGTTCCCGGCACTGGCGCTGGGCGTGATCTGGAAGCGCGCCAACCAGCAGGGTGCGATCGCCGGCATGTTGATCGGTTTCTTTGTATGCGCGTATTACATGTTCCATACCCATCCGACACTGGGTGGCTCGGTCGCCGCACAATGGTTCCATATCGCGCCGATTTCGGCCGGCGTATTCGGCGTACCAGCCGGCATATTGACTATCGTCATAGTGAGTCTGCTGACGCCGCCGCCCGATTACAGAACCGAAACCCTGCTCAAAGATCTGCGCTCGCCGTGACCGATATTGCTGGATCGCCGCAGCACACCCGCATCATTGCCGACACTGACGTCAAAAATGTCGGGACAAATAAAAACGGCTGCAACGCGATCGCGTTGCAGCCGTTTTTTCATTCTTGCAGTTCTGTTGCTTACACCACGATGGTTTGCGCCTGACCTTCTTCGCGTGCGCGAATTTCACCTATCTGCATCACGGTTTCACCGGCCGCTTGCAATTGCGCCATCGCCGCTGCTGCATTTTCCTTCGCCACGATCACGGTCATGCCGATGCCGCAGTTGAAGACGCGATGCATTTCTGCATCGGCGACACCGCCATGCTGTTGCAACCACTTGAACAGTGGCGGCATGTCCCATGCGCTGCTTTCCAGTACGGCTGTCAGATGCGGCTGCAACACACGCGGAATGTTTTCCACCAGACCGCCGCCAGTGATATGCACCATACCCTTGACTTCCATGGACGCCATCAGCGCCAGCAAAGGCTTGACGTAAATCCGCGTCGGCTCCAGCAATACGTCGGCCAGCTTGCGACCGTGGAAATCGGCGTTCAAGTCAGGTTGCGCCACGGCGATGATCTTGCGCACCAGCGAATAACCGTTGGAATGTGCACCCGACGAAGCCAGACCCAGCACCACGTCGCCCGGCACGATCTTGGTGCCGTCGATGATTTTCGATTTTTCCACTGCGCCGACTGCGAAACCGGCCAGATCGTATTCGCCGTCCGGATACATGCTCGGCATTTCAGCGGTTTCACCGCCTATCAGTGCGCAACCGGCCAGTTCACAACCCTTGGCCACGCCTTTGATGACATCGGTCGCGATCGACACATCCAGCTTGCCGCAGGCAAAATAATCGAGGAAGAACAGCGGTTCCGCGCCCTGCACCAGAATATCGTTGACGCTCATCGCGACCAGATCGATACCGACCGTATCGTGCTTGTTCAGCATGAACGCGAGTTTGAGTTTGGTGCCGACGCCATCGGTACCGGATACCAGTACCGGCTCCTTGTACTTCTTGCTGATTTCAAACATGGCGCCGAAACCGCCGAGGCCGCCCATCACGCCTTCGCGCATCGTACGTTTGGCAAAAGGCTTGATCGCTTCGACCAGCGCATCCCCCGCATCGATGTCAACACCGGCGTCGCGGTAGGAAAGTGAAATATTGGAAGTGGAACTCATGATGTGATAGGCAGCAGAGGCAGTAAAATAGACAGTTGTGGCCGGATGGCTAGCCTGACGATCAGTTATCAACAAAGTGCCGGATCAGCATTGCGATGAACAAAAGTCATCGCGGTGTAATCTGCACTTTTTAAACTGGATGATTCAGGCTCTATAATTCGGGCTAAGCGGTATTTTATCAAATCGCTCCCCCTCCTCCCTCATTTGATGACACTTTCTTTATCAAAACGGAAAAATAGACGAGGATATGCACGGGAACTTGCGGCAAACCGATGGTACAAGCCTGTTCCTGCGCACATAGAGCAAAAATAAACTGTATTTTTAACAATAACAATATGATGAAGCCAGCATGAGGCAGTTGCTACTTGATTTACCTGCCGAAAAACCGCAAACCCTGACATCGTTTGTCATCGGCGCCAATGCAGAGCTGATCCAGCTGCTGCAGCGCCTCGCACAAGGCCAGCCCGGCGGGCTGGATGAACGTTTCGTTTATCTGTGGGGCGATGCCGGTTCCGGCAAAACCCATTTGCTGCGCGCATTGGCGAGCACCGATACCGCGCTGTATATTCCCGGCGATGCAAGCGCCGATGCCTTTGCGTACCAGCCTGCGACGACGCTGTATCTGCTCGACGATAGTCACAAATTGTCGCCGGAAGCACAAATCGCCGCCTTCGCGCTCTTCAATCAAGTGCGAGAACAGGGCGGCTGCCTGCTGGCGGCCGGTAACGCCGCCCCCGCGACGCTGACAGTGCGGGAAGATTTGCGTACCCGCTTCGGCTGGGGCCTGATCTATCAGGTGCACGGTTTGAGCGATGCAGAAAAAATCGCCGCCCTGACACATGCTGCCGAGGCGCGCGGCCTGACGTTGTCGCCTGGCGTGTTACCCTACCTGCTCAACCATTTTGCGCGCGATATGCGCTCCTTGTCGGCGATGCTGGACGCGCTCGATGAATATTCTCTCGAAACAAAACGACCCATCACCTTGCCCCTGCTGCGCGAACTGCTGCAACGGGAAAATGAAATCAATCCATGAAAAACCTGGCCTTATTTGATCTCGACCATACGCTGATCCCCATCGATTCCGATTACGAATGGGGTCAGTTTCTGGCCCGCACCGGCGTGGTAGACCCGGATGCTTTTGCCAAACGCAATGCCGAATTTTTCGCCCAGTATCAGGCCGGCACGCTGGACCCGGCGGAGTACCTGGAATTTGCCCTCGGCACGCTGGCGCAATTCCCGCGCGCCCAGCTCGACGCATGGCACCAGGACTTCATGCAGCAGGTCGTGCAACCGGCCATGCTACCGCCAGCGCACGCCTTGCTGAAGAAACATCAGGACGCCGGCGATCTGGTCGCCATCGTCACCGCCACCAATCGCTTTGTCACGGCGCCCATTGCCCAGGCCTTCGGCGTCGAGCATTTGATCGCTGCCGAACCTGAATTCACGGAAAATGGCGAATTAACCGGAAAACTGCTCGGCATTCCGACCTCCGGTACAGGTAAAATCACACATACCAAGGCTTGGCTGGCAGCGCGCGGCCTTGCACTGGATGATTTCCAGCGCAGCTATTTTTACAGCGATTCGCAAAACGATATTCCCTTGCTCTCCATCGTCACCGACCCGATTGCCACCAACCCCAACGCCTTGCTGACTGCGCACGCTCAAGCGCACGGCTGGCCGATCATCAACCTATTCAATGATTAAAAAGTTCATCCGTCGCATCCTCGGCACCAAACAGAAAACAGGCGATCACACGCAGCCTGTCACGCTGACTGCGAAAGAACACCGCATCGATCCGAAGCTGGTTTCGGCCAATGCCATTCGCGTTACCAGCACCTTGCAGGAAGCCGGCTTCAAGGCTTTCCTGGTCGGCGGCGCAGTGCGCGATCTGCTGCTCGGCGTCAAACCCAAGGATTTCGACATCGCGACCAATGCCACGCCGGAACAGGTCAAGAAACTGTTCCGCCGCGCCTTCATCATCGGCAAGCGCTTCCAGATCGTGCACGTGATGTTCGGCCAGGACTTGCTGGAAGTCACCACCTTCCGCGGCTCCTCCTCCGAGGGCGCGCCCAAGGATGAGCACGGCCGTGTACTGCGCGACAATACCTTCGGCGAACAGCATGAAGATGCATTGCGGCGCGACTTCACGATCAATGCGATGTATTACGATCCGGCGACACAGACGGTGCTCGATTATCACGGCGGCATCGCCGACATCCGCAACAAGACGCTGCGCATCATCGGCGTGCCGGAAGCGCGCTTCCGCGAAGATCCTGTGCGTCTGTTGCGCGTCGTGCGCTTCGCCGCCAAGCTCAACTTTGCCATCGCCCCCGAAACACGTGCACCGATCGCCATCATGGCGCCTTTGATCAACAATGTGCCGACCGCACGCGTGTTCGATGAAATGCTCAAGCTCTTGATGAGCGGCTACGCCCTCGCCTGCCTGCAGCAATTGCGCAAGGAAGGCCTGCATCACGGCTTGTTGCCGCTGCTCGACGTCGTGCTGGAACAACCATTGGGTGAAAAATTCGTGCGGCTGGCTCTTGCCAGTACTGACGAACGCGTCAAGCAGGGCAAGCCGGTTTCGCCCGGCTTCCTGTTCGCTTCGCTGCTGTGGCATCAGGTGCTGGAAAAGTGGAACGCCTACCAGGCTGCGGGCGAATATCCGATTCCCGCCTTGCACCTGGCCGCCGACGACGTGTTGAATACGCAAACCGACAAGCTCGCATTGCAACGCAAAATCGCTTCCGACATGCGCGATATCTGGGCCATGCAACCGCGCTTCGATCGCCGCGTCGGCAAAACGCCATACAAATTGCTGGAACACCTGCGCCTGCGTGCCGGTTACGATTTCCTGCTGCTGCGCTGCGCCTCGGGTGAAATCGATAGTGAAATTGGCGAATGGTGGACCGCGTTCATCGCCGCCGACGGCCCTGGTCGCGAAGAGCTGCTCGCCAAAAAACCTGCGACGGCCAATGAAGCGCCGGCAAAAAAACGCCCGCGCCGCCGCAGCCGTGCGCGCAAACCTGCTGCAGGTACAGCAGGAACAAGCGAATGACAGGCAGGCAGATCGTCGCCCACATCGGCATAGGCTCGAATCTGGGCGAAGCATCGGACCATGTCAGGCAAGCCCTGCTGGCGCTCGATACCCTGCCTGCAACGCGCGTCACTGCCCAGTCCTCATTGTTCCGCACTGCGCCCATAGATGCTGACGGCGACGACTACATCAATGCCGTCGCGCGCATCGCCACCGATTTATCGGCCGAAGAATTACTGCAAGCCCTGCTGACGCTGGAGCAAAAATCCGGACGCGAACGTTCGTATCAGAATGCGCCGCGCACGCTGGATCTGGATCTTTTGCTGTACGGCGATCAACGCATCGCCACCCCCACTTTGACAGTGCCGCATCCGCGCATGACCAGCCGCGCGTTTGTCCTGATTCCGCTACTGCAAATCGATCCCTTTATCCACATTCCCGGCCAGGGCGCGGCACATCAGTTCGTGCCCGGCGTGGCAATGCAGGTGATACAAAAAATTGCCTGAAACAATCGCGTGAGAGATCAAACGAAATCGCTGCTGCCTGTGCACGTAAAACCTTCATTGCAAACCAGACTGCCTACACGTTAAGAACGCCATGCAAATTCCCGTAATCGTTCAGACTGTCGGCCTGCTCACACTATCCAATGTCTTCATGACGATCGCCTGGTACGCTCATCTGAAGGGCTTGTCGTCCAAGCCGTGGTGGATCGCCGCGCTGATCAGCTGGGGCATTGCGCTGTGTGAATACCTGCTGCAGGTACCGGCCAACCGCATCGGGTATACACAGTTCAGTCTGGCGCAACTGAAAATCATGCAGGAAGCGATTACACTCACGGTATTCGTCCCGTTCGCGATCATCTTCATGGACCAGCCGTTCAAGCTGGATTATGTATGGGCTGCACTGTGTCTGGTCGGCGCGGTGTACTTCATTTTCCGCGCCTGAACTTGCGTAAAATTTCACTATGCCGTCGCAGCATGGCTAACCAAAACAGCAGATAAAATCATTATGGATTTTGAAAAGTACAAATACGTCGTCGTTGAAGGTGCCATCGGTGCCGGCAAAACCACGCTGGCAGGCAAACTGGCCGCGCAACTCGGCGCGCAAACATTGCTCGAACGGCCGGAAGAAAATCCCTTCCTGGAAAAGTTCTATCGCGATGCCGGGCGCTATGCACTGCCGACGCAAATGTTTTTCCTGTTCCAGCGCCTGAATCAATTGCGCGATCTGGCACAGCCCGATTTATTCGATGCCCGCATCGTGTCAGATTTCCTGCTCGACAAGGATCCGATTTTTGCCCGCCTGACACTGGGCGATGACGAGTTGGCGTTGTATCAGCAACTGTACGATCACCTGCGTCCGCAAGCGCCCTTGCCCGACCTCGTGATTTATCTGCAGGCCGAACCACAAACACTGATCGATCGCATCAAGAAACGCGGCATACCGATGGAAGCCGGCATTTCCGAAACGTATATGCATAGGCTGTGCGAAAGTTACAGCCGTATTTTTTACGATTACGAAGCCGCACCTTTGCTGATCGTGAATACCGAACATCTGAATCCGATCGATAATGACGAAGATTTCGCACTCTTGCTGACACGCATTGCAAACATGCGCGGCAAGCGTGAATTTTTTAGCCGTGGAGAATAAGTATGGCCAGCTATCTGCAGGAAAATGAAACCGCCGGACGTAGCAAGCCGGTCACCGTGCCAGCGCTATTTGCGCTGCGTGCCAAAGGTGAAAAAATCACCATGCTGACAGCATACGACGCCAGCTTCGCTTCACTGATGGATATGTGCGGCGTCGAAACTCTGCTGGTTGGCGATTCGCTCGGCATGGTCTGCCAGGGACACAACTCGACCTTGCCGGTTACGATAGACGATATTGCCTATCACACTGCCAGCGTGGCGCGCGGAAACAAGACTGCGCTGCTGCTGGCTGACATGCCATTCGGCAGCTATGCAACGCCGGAGAGTGCATTTCAAAATGCAGTGAAATTGATTCAGGCCGGCGCACAAATGGTCAAGCTCGAAGGCGGTGCCTGGGTCGTCGACACCGTGCGTTTCCTGGTCGAACGCGAAATTCCCGTCTGCGCGCATCTGGGTCTGACGCCGCAATCGGTACATCGTTTCGGCGGTTACAAGGTACAGGGGAAAACCACCGAAGCCGCCCAGCAATTGAAGGACGATGCGCTGGCATTGCAAGCCGCTGGCGCGTCGTTACTGATACTGGAAGCGATCCCGGCCAGTCTGGGGAAAGAAGTCACCGATCTGCTGATTATGCCAACCATAGGCATAGGCGCCGGCCCGGATTGTTCCGGTCAGGTGTTGGTCATGCACGATTTCATCGGCGTCTTCCCCGGCAAGAAGGCGCGCTTCGTGAAAAACTTCATGGAAGGTCAGACCAGTATTGAAGGTGCAGTGCGCGCCTATATTCGCGAGGTCAAGGAAGGCACTTTCCCGGCACCCGAACACTGTTTCTGAAGCAGATAAGATCTGATGAGAGTGTTGCAGCCTTTTCCACGAGCGGCAACACTCTCTGAAATGATCAACGTGACTTGATGCCGCAAGGAAGCTGCATCCTTGCTGTATTCGGCGTTTTACTGAAATGCCGCTTGCATGGCAATCGCACGATGATTGCTAACGACTTCGTCGATAATGCCGCGAAACAGATTCTGCACCACCTGAGGCTTCATGCCACATTCATTTGCCAGCTCGGCATAGCGTTGCGCCTGACGTGCTTCGCGTTCCGGATCAATCACACTCAATTTTTTCTGCGCCTTCAGCAAGCCAACCTGATTGGTAATCTTGAAGCGTTGCGCCAACAGTTCAACGATATGCGCATCAATCTTGTCGATCTCGATGCGCAATACTGCCAGTTCTGGATCTTCCATTTATTCTCTCCTGCTCAATTCACGCGACCTGCTTCAGCATTTCCACAGTCGCATGATTTTAATTAAAGCTGTCTGGCGGCAAAGGTATTGCAGCTATTCAAATCTCCGCCTTCAATCCCGCGCTGAAACCAGCGCACGCGTTGTGCCGAGGTGCCATGCGTAAATGAATCCGGCACCACATGACCTTGCGCCTGCTTCTGCAAGGTATCGTCGCCGATTGCACTGGCGGCCTTCAATGCACTTTCCACATCGCCGTCTTCCAGTATGCTGCGCGCCTGATTGGCGTGATATGCCCACACACCGGCAAAACAATCCGCCTGCAATTCCAGCTTGACCGAAATCGCATTCGCCTGTTTTTGCGTACCGCTGCGCTGCGCCTGCTCAACTTTTTCCGTGATGCCGCTGATGTGCTGCACGTGATGTCCGACTTCATGCGCAATCACGTAAGCCTGGGCGAAATCGCTGGAGACGCGGAAGCGGTCGCGCATGGTTTGATAGAAGGCCAGATCGATATAGATTTTTTGATCGCCCGGACAATAGAAGGGACCGGAAGCCGTGTCGCCGGTGCCGCAGGCGGTCGGTGTTTGGCCGGTGAACAGCACCAGTTTCGGCTTGATATAGTTCGCACCGCTGGCGCGAAAAATCGGGCCCCAGGTATCTTCTGTATCGGCCAGCACCGTGGCGACGAAACGCGCCATCTGGTCGTTTGCCGGCGGACCTTGCGCCGGCTCCTGCGATTGCATCTGCACCGGACCGCCGCCACTCAACAGGCTGATGATGGTGGCCGGATTGATACCGAGAAAATACGAACCCAGCAAGGCAATGACGATGGTACCTATGCCGATCGAACGACCGCCGAAACCGCCACCGCTGCCGCGTCTATCCTCAACATTGTCGCTTTCGCGATTGCCTTCCCATTTCATGGCGTCTCCAGACTGGCTTGAGCGCCAGATAATATTAAGAAAAACAGTCGCTTATGAATAAGCCATCACATCTTCGGTTTCGTAACGCGCAAAACTGTTTTTCAATTTTTCATCCGCCGCATCTGCACAATTGATCGTCACGCCCAGATCGCCAAGCAAACCGTCTTTCAAGCCGTAGACCCAGCCGTGTATTGTCAGCTCCTGCCCGCGTTCCCATGCATCCTGCACAATGGTCGTGCGGCAGACATTGGCAACCTGCTCAATCACATTCAGCTCGCACAAGCGATCGTGCTGCGCCTGCGTCGGCAGCGCATCGCCAAGATAGCGGCCGTATTTCTGATGCACATCCTGCACATGCCGCAACCAGTTATCCGCCAAGCCGACGCGCCTGCGCAGCATCGCCGCATGCACGCCCGAACAACCGTAATGACCGCATACGATCACATGTTTGACGCCGAGTACGTCGACCGCAAATTGCAGTACCGACAGGCAATTGAGATCCGAATGCGCGACGACATTGGCAATATTTCTGTGCACAAATAATTCGCCCGGGGCCAGATCGACAATTTCATTCGCCGGAACACGGCTGTCGGAACAGCCTATCCACAAATATTCCGGAGATTGTTGTGCTGCAAGTTTGACGAAAAAATCTGGATCTTTCGTCACTTTTTCTGCTGCCCATGCACGATTTTTCTGGAACAGCTGCTCCAAGGGGAGGACTTCCTTCTTTTTGTCTGTCATTTCTATCCATCACACTGCAAACCCGGTAGGTAAACGATATACCGGCGATAAGCGCACATTTTATCCGGATTTTCCCATGGCCGACGAGCGGTATTGCCGCTTATTGCTCTCCAAGCAGTTGCCGTTTGAGTTTGTCATCTACCGGTCTGGCTCCCAGCCAGATGCGCAATATTGCGTTGTAGAACGCCGCGTCGGCTATCGGTTCGAGAATTTTCCTGCCGTTCAGCAACACCACCATGCCGCTGCCGGACATCCAGTCCAGATGCAATACATCACCCTGCTTGAGCTCGGGAGCCGTAGCGAACATTGCATTGAATTTCGCCATCGAAGCAGCCAGTGCAGCACGTTCTGCAGCGTCGGTATTGTGCTCGATACCGGCGGCAAAAGCCTTGCCGAACTCTTCGCTGCCGACGTCACGCAACATCGTTATAGTGACGCGCCGCGCGCCGGGCGCCGCCAGCACATCAGCGACGGCAGTTTTTTTCTCGGACAGATAGAGACCGATGACATAGACTTTGAACACTAATTTAGTGCGTATGCCCGCACCATTCAGCTTGAGGTCCTGATTGCCAACCCTGGCGCTGTCATCGAGCTTTACGCCAGCCAGTTCGACTGCGGCGGCAGCATGAGCAAAGAACACGGCACTGCATATGGCCAATATGCTGGCGATGGCTTTCAAGGCTTTCATGACATCTCCCTGGATGATGGTGAAGCCAGCATAGAAGCTTGCGCCCCGGCAATCAACAAAAAAAATGCCGGTCGAAAAATCGACCGGCATGGGTATTGCTGCGACAAACGTATATTCTTCTTACTCGAAGAATTCCTTCACCTTGTCTTTCCACGATTTGGTTTGCGGGCTGTGTTTGGAGCCGCCTTCGATAGTCAGCAATTCGAATTCACGCAACAATTCCTTTTGCTTTTCAGTCAGCGTGACCGGCGTTTCCACTACCACATGGCAAAAAAGATCGCCGGCATAGCCAGAACGTACGCCTTTGATACCCTTGCTGCGCAGACGGAAAGTCTTGCCCGACTGCGTGCCTTCAGGAATCGTGAACGATGCCTTGCCGTTCAGGGTCGGCACTTCGATTTCACCGCCCAACGCTGCCTTCGCAAACGAGATTGGAATCTCGCAATGCAGGTCGTCGCCTTCGCGCTGGAACATCGCATGTTGCTTGATGCGAATCTCGACATACAGATCGCCCGGTGGGCCACCGTTCATGCCCGGTTCTCCGTTGCCGGATGAACGTATGCGCATGCCATCGTCGATACCGGATGGAATTTTGACTTCCAGCGTTTTATTGCGCTTGATCCTGCCGGCACCGCTACAGGCAGAACACGGCGACGGATTGATCTTGCCGCTGCCATGACATTTCGGGCAGGTTTGCAGCACGCTGAAGAAACCCTGCTGCATGCGTACCTGACCATGCCCGCCGCAAGTGGTGCAGTTGATCGGCGAAGTACCCGGTTTGGCACCGCTGCCATCGCAGGTTTCACAACTATCCCACGAAGGCACGCGTATCGTGGTGTCGTAACCGTGCGCCGCCTGTTCCAGCGTGATTTCCAGGTTGTAGCGCAGATCGGCGCCGCGATAAACCTGCGGGCCGCCACGACCACCGCGGCCGCCGCCGGCCTGGCCGAAAATATCGCCGAAGATGTCGCCGAAGGCATCGGCAAACCCGCCGCCTCCACCGCCGCCACCCATGTTCGGGTCTACGCCGGCATGACCGTAACGATCATAGGCGTCGCGCTTTTGCGGATCGGACAGCATCTCGTAGGCTTCTTTCGCCTCCTTGAATTTATCTTCCGCACCTTTGCTATCCGGATTACGGTCCGGATGGTGTTTCATTGCAAGCTTGCGATACGCCTTCTTGATTTCCTCATCGGACGCATTCTTTCCCAAACCAAGAATTTCGTAAAAATCACGTTTTGCCATCTGTAGGCACCCTGTTTCTTTCTCTACTTATCTATGCAAAAACGCCGAGTCGAGGTTTTTCAACCTTAGACCCGGCGAGTCTTGCGACTTCAGACAATTACAAATCAATGCGCTTCGTTTAACTTTCGCGAAGCGTCAGGCAACTTGTGTACGAATAATCCAAGTCGCTTGACCAACAAATTACTTGTCTTTCACTTCCTTGAAGTCGGCGTCCACCACGTCGTCATGCTGCGCCTTGGCTTCAGCTTGACCATCGGCGCCTGCCGCATGTGCGTCACCCGCTGCTGCACCGGCAGCTTGCTGCGCCTGCATATCGGCATACATCTTTTCGCCGAGTTTTTGCGCAGCAGCCGACAAGGCTGCGGATTTTTCATCGATGGCGGCCTTGTCGCTGCCCTTCAATGCTTCTTCCAGCTCGGCAATGGCTGCTTCGATTTTTTCCTTCTCGCCGGCTTCCAGCTTGTCGCCGTATTCAGCCAGCGATTTGCGGGTCGAATGCACCAGTGCGTCGCCATGGTTGTGCGCTTCTGCGACTTCCTTCAAACGCTTGTCTTCTTCCGCATTGGCTTCGGCGTCCTGCACCATCTTTTGAATTTCTTCTTCGGTCAAACCGGAGTTTGCCTTGATGGTGATCTTGTTTTCCTTGCCGGTTGCCTTGTCTTTCGCGCCGACATGCAAGATGCCGTTGGCGTCGATGTCGAAGGTCACTTCAATCTGCGGCGTGCCACGTGCTGATGGTGGAATGCCTTCCAGATTGAATTCGCCCAAACCTTTATTACCGACGGCCATTTCACGTTCACCCTGGAACACCTTGATGGTTACCGCAGGCTGATTGTCGTCAGCGGTCGAGAACACCTGGCTGAACTTGGTCGGGATCGTGGTGTTTTTCTGAATCATCTTCGTCATCACGCCGCCCAGGGTTTCAATACCCAGCGACAGTGGCGTCACGTCGAGCAACAACAGATCTTTACGATCGCCGGACAGGACCGAACCTTGAATCGCTGCACCGACTGCAACCGCTTCATCCGGGTTGACGTCTTTGCGTGGCTCCTTGCCGAAGAATTCCTTTACCTTCTCTTGCACCTTAGGCATACGGGTCATACCGCCGACCAGAATGATGTCGTCGATGTCGGATACCTTGACGCCGGCATCCTTGATTGCGATGCCGAGCGGCACAAGGGTTTTGCTGATCAACTCTTCAACCAGCGATTCCAGTTTGGCACGCGTGATTTTCATCGTCAGATGGACAGGTGCGCCGTTCGCCATCGCGATGTACGGCTCATTGATTTCAGTTTGCTGCGACGATGACAATTCAATTTTCGCGCGTTCGGCCGATGCCTTGATGCGTTGCAGCGCAATCGCGTCTTTCGACAGATCGAGGCCATTGATTTTCTTGAATTCGTCGATGATGTAATCGATCACGCGTTGATCGAAATCTTCACCGCCAAGGAAGGTGTCGCCGTTGGTCGACAACACTTCAAATTGCATTTCACCGTCAACGTCTGCGATTTCGATAATCGAGATATCGAAGGTACCGCCGCCCAGGTCATACACGGCGATCTTGCGGTCGCCCTTGCCGGTTTTATCCAGGCCGAAGGCGAGTGCTGCCGCAGTCGGCTCGTTGATGATGCGCTTGACGTCCAGACCGGCAATGCGGCCGGCATCTTTAGTCGCCTGACGTTGCGCGTCGTTGAAGTAAGCTGGAACGGTAATGACCGCTTCCGTCACTTCTTCGCCGAGGTAGTCTTCAGCGGTTTTTTTCATCTTGCGCAGGGTTTCTGCAGAAATTTGCGGCGGCGCAAGTTTCTTGTCGCGCACTGAAATCCATGCGTCGCCATTATCGGCCTTGACGATTTGATACGGCATCATGCCGATATCCTTCTGCACTTCTTTTTCGTCGAATTTACGACCGATCAGACGCTTGACTGCGTACAGCGTGTTCTTCGGATTGGTCACTGCCTGGCGTTTGGCCGGTGCGCCAACCAGAATCTCGCCGTCTTCCTGATAGGCGATAACGGATGGCGTGGTACGCGCACCCTCTGAATTTTCGATGACCTTCGGTTTGCCACCTTCCATGATGGCTACACAGGAGTTGGTCGTGCCTAAATCGATACCGATTATTTTGCCCATGATGGTATTTCCCTTAAATGTCTGTTAACTAAGATTGGATGAAATCAATATGTGGCGTGAAACGATGCTTTCAAGTTATTTTTCTTGTGCAACCGTCACCAATGCCGGACGCAGCAGGCGGTCTGCAATCAGATAACCCTTTTGCAGCGTGCTGACGATGGTATTGGCTTCCTGATCGGCAGGAACCACTGAAATCGCCTGATGTTTCATAGGGTCCAGCTTGTCGCCCTGCTGCGGCTTGATTTCCAGCAGACGATTCTTTTCAAACGCGGCGCTCAATTGTTTGAGCGTCATTTCCACGCCTTCTTTCAGCGATGCGATCGATGGTGTGTCCACCTGCAAAGCCATTTCCAGGCTGTCCTTTACCGGCACCAGCGCTTCAGCAAAGCCTTCAATCGCAAACTTATGCGCGCGGGTCACATCTTCCTGCGCTCGACGGCGGAAATTTTCGTTTTCAGCCTTGGCACGCAGAAAGCTGTCCTGTAATTCCTGCACCTGCAGCTGGGATGCCGCGAGCTGCTCTTCCAGCGTAGGAACGATGGCCGTAGCGTCAACCGACGCCGGATCTTCCATCGCTGCCGCCTGCTCTGCGTATTTGTCCTGGTCTTGCATGAAAAAATCTCCAACAATCAATGGGTTATGACAAAAAATGCCAATGCGACACTCCACATGGGGTTATCCCACATTATTTCAAGGGGTATTACGGTGGAATTTGATGAATACGCGAAACGCGCATGATATCGCCGTTGCACGCCCATTGCGAGGCCGTTGTTACAAAAATCAATGTTCCATGGGATGGCATTTTACGCCGCTTGGACTACGCTGTAGATAAACAGCGGTCTGATTCCGTCGGCGTTGTCTACAGGAGCTCATCGTGAACCTGCCCCTTATCTACATCGCTCTCATTACCTATGCCACGCTTGCCGTTGCCCTCATCTGCTATACAGAACTGTAAGAGGCACAGGTAATATTTTTCGCCATTCCTGCAACAAGAAATTTGCCAGGTAGAGCTTTACATAAGCTCTACTATCTGCGAATTCTGTGCCCGGCCAGAGTCGCCCACCCTTCCTTATTGCTGCGCTCCCAGACGTTGCGCCTCCGCCAGCGAAATACGCGCCTCTTCATTGCGCTCTTCATGCAAGGCCGGCGACAGGATGGTCGGCCAGCCTATCATGTGCAACTCTGCGATTTGCGCCAGCGCCTTGATCCATGCATCGTTTTCATTCAAGCACGCGATATAGTTGAAATCCTGGCCGCCCGCCTGCAGAAAATCACGACGCACTTCAATGCCGATTTCTTCCAGCGTTTCCAGACAATCGCTGGTAAAGCCGGGGCACAGCACATCCACCCGTTTAACGCCACTTTTTGCCAGCTTCTGCAAGGTCGGCGCCGTGTACGGCTGCAACCATTCCGCCTTGCCGAAACGCGACTGGAAAGTCACCACGTATTGATCCTCGGTCAAATCCAGCTCCTTGGCCAGCAGCCGCGCAGTCTTGTGACATTCACAATGATACGGGTCGCCCAACAGCAAGCTGCGCTTCGGCACACCGTGAAAACTCATCACTAATTTATCCGGACGCCCAGCCATATCCCAGTGAGCAAGCACTGACTTTTGCAAGGCGCGAATATAAGACTCATGATCGTGATAATGCTTGACGAAACGCAGTTCGGGCACATTGCGTTCCTGTGCATAGTGCTTGAATACCGCATCGAAAATCGAGGCCGTAGTCGTACCCGAATATTGCGGATAGGCCGGCAACACCAGGATGCGGTCGCAACCGTCAGCCTTCAACTTGCGCAAGACTTCCGGCACCGACGGGCTGCCGTAACGCATCGCATATTCGACCCGGACTTCATGGCCACGCGCGCCCAGATAACCGGTCAGCAATTTGGCCTGTTTTTCCGTATGCACGCGCAAGGGCGAACCCTCATTGCTCCAGATAGCCGCATATTTTTTGGCCGACTTTCCGGAGCGAAACGGCAGGATGATCAATTTGAGTATGAACCACCAGATCACACGCGGAATTTCAACCACGCGTGGATCGGACAGGAATTCATTCAGGTAAGCACGTACCGCAGAAGTCGTCGGCGCATCGGGTGTACCGAGATTGACCAGCAAGACAGCGGTTTTCGGCAGGCTGCCATGGGTGTACGGTGGTTCGGTATGAAATGACATGGCGCTTTAAATATGAATATTCTGAATATGAGTAATCGATGGGATAGCGAAAAGTTGAGCGACCGGCCGAGTCTTTGCTCAGCCCGGCTTGCTCAGCTTGCGAGCAATTCGCGTGCGTGCGTGCGCGTGGTTGCGGTGATTTCCAGCCCGCCCAGCATGCGGGCAATTTCTTCCACCCGCGCATGATCGTCCAGCGCTGCGATGGACGAGGCGGTTTTGCCATTGTTGCTTTGCTTGCTGACCTGAAAATGCTGATTGGCCTGGCTCGCCACTTGCGGCAAATGCGTGACGCATAAAACCTGTCTGTCCTGTCCCAGGCGGCGCAGCAGTCGGCCGACTACTTCCGCCACCCCGCCGCCGATGCCGCTATCGACTTCATCGAAAATCAGCGTAGGCGTTGCCGTGGCGCTGGATGTGATCACGGAAATCGCCAGTGCAATGCGCGCCAGTTCGCCGCCCGATGCCACCTTGGCCAGCGGCCGCGGCGTGGTGCCGGCATGCGCGGCGACCATGAATTCGATTTGTTCCACACCATAGGACGCCGGCTCGCACGGCTGCAAGGCGATGGCGAATTTGCCGCCGGTCATGCTGAGTTCCTGCATGGCGACCGTGACGGCATCGCCCAGCGCCTTGGCAGCCTTGCTGCGCGCCTTCGATAATTTTTGCGTCGCTGCCATGTAGGCGGCCTGCAGTTTTTCTTCCTGCACGCGCAAGGCATCCAGATCGCTGGCATCGGCCAGCTGCTTCAATTGCGCGGACAGCGTTTCCAGTTCCTGCGGCAAATCGTCCGCCGCCACACGAAATTTGCGTGAAGCGGAATGGATGTTTTCCAGACGCGTTTCTACTTCACGCAAACGCGCCGGATCGAGTTCGACCCGGCTCAGATAATCGTTAAGCGCGTACACCGCTTCCTGCAATTGAATCCGCGCTGGTTCCAGCGCATCCAGCACCGGCTGCAAACCGGCATCCAGATCGACCAGCTTGCCGATACGGATATTGAGCGAGGACAGTTGCGACAGCATGGGTGCCGTCTCGGCGTCGGAAATCAGCGTCAGCGCATCCTGCGCACCTTCAATCAAACTGGCGGCGTGCGACAGGCGGCTGTGTTCATTGGTGATGTCAGCCCATTCGCCCGGTTTGACCGAGAGTTTTTCCAGTTCGCCGACCTGCCATTCCAGGCGCTCGCGTTCCAGCAAGACGTTCTTGGCATTTGTTTCGAATTCTTCGCGTTGTCGCGCCAGGGCGCGCCAGGTTTTATAGGCGCCGGCTACGGCTTTGACTTCTTCCTGCAAGCCCGCCTGGTTATCCAGTAGCACGCGCTGCATGTCCTGCTTCAATAGCGACTGATGCGCATGCTGGCCATGAATATCGACCAGTTTTTCACCCAGTTCGCGCAGTTGGGTGGCGGTGGCAGCAATGCCGTTGATGAAGGCTTTCGAGCGACCGGCATTGTCGATCACGCGACGCAGCAAGGCGCCGCCTTCTTCGTTGGTGAATTCATTTTCTGCCAGCCAGGCATCAAGTTCTGTGCTGGCGGAAAATTCGGCCGTGATATCTGCCTTGGCCGCACCTTCGCGCACCACGCTGGCATCGCCACGCCCACCCAGCGCCAGTGCCAGTGCATCGATCAAAATCGATTTGCCAGCACCCGTTTCGCCGGTAAATACCGAGAAGCCGGATGAAAATTCAAGTTCGATGGCATCGACGATCACGAAATCGCGAATGGAAAGCGTGCGCAGCATGTGGTTGGAATCTTCCCGTTGGTTCGGCTGTGCTGCATGGCCCGGCACAGCAGCGAGCGGCACATCAGAGTATTCAATTAAATCGGCGCATACGCCCCGGCATACTCAATCGGCAGCCTTATTTTAACCGGCCCTGCACCGATGGATATTCGTTCCAGTGCAGTTTTTCGCGCAACGTATCGTAATAACTCCAGCCCTCGGGATGCAGAAAGGTAACCGCATGGTCGGATCTTTTGACGATAATGCGATCGCCGTGCAGCAGACGCGCCACCGATTGCATATCGAAGTTGACGTTGCTATCGCGCCCGCCTACCACTTCGATCACGATTTCACTTGCATCCGGCACCACGATAGGGCGATTCGACAAGGCATGCGGCGCAATCGGCACCAGCACGATGCCCGACAGGCTGGGATGCAGCAAAGGACCGCCAGCAGAGAGAGAGTACGCCGTAGAACCGGTAGGCGTAGCAACGATCAAGCCGTCCGAACGCTGGTTGTACATGAAGTGGCCGTCGACGTGCACACACAATTCGACCATGCCTGAACCCGAGCCGCGCGACAATACGACATCGTTGAAAGCCAGCGTGTGATGCATGACAGCGCCGTTACGCGTCAGCGTGCCCTGCAGCAGGCTGCGCTTTTCGGAAGAGACCTTGCCGTTGAGCATATCCTGCAGCACCGGCATCATGTCTTCCAGCGAGATATCGGTCATGAAACCGAGCCGCCCCTGATTGATGCCGATCAACGGTATCTTGTGTGGTGCCAACTGACGTGCAATGCCGAGCATGGTGCCGTCGCCGCCGACGATGATCGCTACATCGGCCAGTTCGCCGATCTGCGCCAGATCCAGCGCTTCATAGCTGCCGAGACTAAAGCGCTCGGCAGTTTGCGAACCGAACACCACGCGGCGCCCCGTCTTGGCCAGCGCTTCGGCTATCTGCGTCAATGACTGGGTAATATCGTCCACTGAATGCACAGTCTCGCTGGGTTTTTGCTTGGCAAAAATCGCGATGGTTTGAAAAGACGAGGCGGTGTAGGAGTGTGAGGTCGGCAACATGCTGCAGATTAGACCATAATTCCTCTTTCTCTTGCACTATGCGATGCAGCATCCGCGCGAATAATTTTGTCCGCCTTATATTTCCTTTATGCCCACCCCTGCCTATCCTTCCCCCATCAAAGCCGTCCTCTTCGATCTGGACGACACGCTGTGGCCACTGGCGCCGACGCTGCTCAAGGCCGAGGCTGTGCTGTACGACTGGCTGGCACTGCACATTCCCGGCGTAACCCGGCGTTTCAGCAATGCGGAATTGCGCGAGCTACGCATGGAATTGTTGCCTACCGATCCGCAATATCAATTCAATGTATGGGCCCTGCGCCATGCCGCCCTGACGCACGCTTGCCGCCTGAGCAGTGAAAACCATGAACTGGTCGATCAGGCGATGGCCGTATTTTCCGAGGCACGCAATGCAGTGACTCCGTTCGACGATGTGGTGCCGGGACTGGCGCGCCTGAACGAGCGCTTTATGGTGGGCTCGGTTTCCAACGGTTTTGCCGATCTGTCGGCCATCGGCATCTCCCGGCATTTTCAATACTCGATCGCCGCCCATCAATTTGGCAGCGCCAAGCCACATCCGGAGATTTTTCTCGCCGCCTGCGACGCGCTCTCGATTGCCCCGCACGAAGCGGTCTATGTCGGCGACGATCCGCTGCTGGATATTCAGGGTGCGCAAAACGCCGGTCTGCAAGCGGTGTGGATGAATCGTTTTCAGCGCACCCTGCCGGAACATATCGTGCCGGCCGCCAGCGTTACCACACTGCATGAACTCGATGCATGGCTGAAACGCGCATAATGGCAGCATGACCATGTGCGACAAGGAATATCAGCCGCCCGCATGTAAATGCCGGCAAACGGTTCACATCGTGTAGGCTGCAAGCTTGCCGCCTGACGCCGCCACTCATTACAATACGCATACCATGCAACTCGATAACCGCGCACAAACACTGCTGAAAGCTCTGGTCGAACGCTATATAGCGGACGGCCAGCCGGTCGGTTCGCGCGAGCTTTCCAAGATTTCCGGCCTAGATCTGTCGCCGGCGACGATACGCAACATCATGGCCGACCTGGAAGAAATGGGCTTCGTCGCCAGCCCGCACACTTCCGCCGGCCGCGTGCCGACGCCGCGCGGCTATCGCGTATTTGTCGATACGCTGCTGACCGTACAAGCGATAGACGAAAGCGCGCTGGAATCCAAGCTGCAAGCCACGCTGCAAACCGGCTCCCAGCACAAAATCATTGCCAATGCGGCAGGCATTCTGTCCTCGCTATCCGAATTTGCCGGCATCGTGATTACGCCGCGGCGCGAATCGGTGTTCCAGCAAATCGACTTCTTGCGGCTGTCGGAAAAACGCATACTGCTGGTCATCGTCGGCCCGGGCGGCGACGTGCAGAACCGGCTCTTGCTGACCGATGTCGATTACTCGCCGGCGCAATTGGTGCAGGCTGCGAACTACATCAACCAGAATTACGGCGGCCTGAGTTTCGACGATGTAAGAATACGTTTGCAAGGCGAATTGAAGGCTTTGCGCGACGACATGACGCGCCTGATGCAAGCTGCGGTGGAAGCAGGCAGCGATGCGATGAACGACAATAGCGACGACTTGGTGATTTCCGGCGAGCGCAATCTGCTCAGCGTCAGCGATCTGTCCTCGAACATGGTCTCGCTGCGCAAACTGTTCGACCTGTTTGAACAGAAAACCAGTCTGATGCAATTGCTGGACGTCTCCAACAAGGCGACTGGCGTACAGATCTTCATCGGCGGCGAATCGAATCTGGTGCCCATGGATCAGATGAGCATAGTGACGGCGCCGTACACCGTCAACGGCAAGGTGGTCGGCACGCTGGGCGTGATCGGCCCCACGCGCATGGCATACGAGCGGGTCATTCCGATTGTCGACATTACCGCCAAGCTGCTGTCGAACGCACTCAGCCATACGCATGGTTAAAGCAGCATCCTTGCCATGATCGGGATATAAAAAAGCACGCGTCCCTTGCCGGAGGCGTGCTTTTTACCATGCGATGCACGCTGCTCTTATTTGATTTTCCGGCAATCCTTGCAATGACCATAAAGCGCCAGAGCGTGATCGGATATTTCAAATCCGCGTTCCTGCGCAATTTTTTCCTGACGCTTTTCGATTTCAGCATCGAAAAATTCTTCTACCTTGCCGCAAGTCAGGCACACCAGATGGTCATGATGCGAGCCTTCGTTGAGTTCAAAAACGGCCTTGCCGGTTTCAAAGTGATTGCGATGCAGCAAGCCGGCTTGTTCAAACTGGGTCAGCACGCGATATACGGTGGCCAGACCGACGTCGAGATTGTCCGCCAATAGCATCTTGTAGACATCTTCAGCACTCAAATGGCGCACTTCGGCAGTCTGAAAAATATCAAGGATTTTCAGCCGCGGCAGCGTGGCTTTCAGGCCGCTGGCTTTTAGTTCGCATGGATTGTTGGTCATGTTCTTGCTCAGTTAAAGGATATCTGCCTTATCATATAGCGTTTTCGTAAAATTGCTCAATCCCTTGAGATTCCCTATGCAAAAGTTGCCATCCCGTTTTTATCGTGCCTCAGCTGTCACTGGTTCATTTTGTTTAATACTGGCAACGCTCGTCACGGGTTGTGCATCGAAAAATCCCTTGATGGACGACGCGGCTCCAGTCGCAGCGAAGGCTAAACCGGCCAAACCAATCGCAGCAACGCCCGCCCCGACTCAGGCAGAACAAGCAATCTCCGCCGCCTCGGTGGCAGCAGAGGCACCGCCAGCCGCAACGCCTTCCACTGCAGTCGCTGAGCCGGCTGCTACTGAAACGCCAGTCGCCGCTCCGGTCGCCACGAGCGGCGCAACCGGCGTGCAAACCAAACGCACCAATCGCTTCCTCGGTATTTTCCGTCCTTACCGCCCGGACATCCAGCAAGGCAATTTTGTCTCGCAGGAAATGGTCGCTCAGTTGAAGGAAGGCATGACGCAGGATCAGGTGATTTTCCTGCTCGGCACACCCCTGCTGAACGACCTGTTCCACGCCGACCGCTGGGATTATGCCTTCCGCCTGCAAAAGGGCAACGGCGAGATCACGACCAGCCGCGTGACCGTTTTCTTCAAGGACAAGCTGGTATCGCATTTTGAAGGCGGCGATTTGCCGACTGAAAAAGATTATCTGGATCGTATTTCCGACAAGGCCAAGGAAGCCGGCAAGTAAGGTTTCCCGCACTCGCTACCAGGCGAATTTTTCACAGAACATTTTTTACCGAGTCTTTCAAGCATGAATCAAATGAAAATCGCAGTCGCCGGTGCATCCGGCCGCATGGGTCACATGTTGATCGAGGCCATTCTGAATGCTGCCGATGCAACGCTATCCGGCGCACTGGATATCGCCGCATCGCCGGCGATCGGCATCGACGCGGCCGCATTTCTGGGCAAACCGTCCGGCGTACTGATCGAATCCGATCTGGCCAAAGGCCTGGCAAATGCCGACTTTCTGATCGACTTTACACGTCCGGAAGGAACGCTGAAGCATCTTGAGTACTGCGCTGCGCACGGTATCAAGATGATCATAGGCACCACCGGCTTCGATGCAGCAGGCAAGGCAGCAATCGCCGCCGCTGCAGAAAAAACCGCCATCATGTTTGCACCGAATATGAGTGTCGGCGTCAACGTCACGATGAAGTTACTGGAGATGGCCGCCAAGAATTTTTCCGAAGGCTACGACATCGAAATCATCGAAGCGCATCATCGCAACAAGGTCGACGCACCGTCCGGCACCGCGATCAAGATGGGCGAAGTGATTGCCGGTGCGCTGGGTAAGGAACTGAACGATGTTGCCGTGTGGGCGCGCGAAGGCGTGACCGGTGCACGCGATCCGTCATCTATCGGCTTTGCCACCGTGCGTGGCGGCGACATCATCGGCGACCACACGGTATTGTTTGCCGGCGACGGTGAACGCATCGAAATTTCGCACAAATCGTCGAGCCGCGTGTCGTATGCGCACGGCAGCCTGCGTGCGGCACGTTTCCTGGCCGACAAGAAAACCGGCTTGTACGACATGCAGGATGTGCTCGGTTTGCGCTAGACGCAGGCTGGCAACCGATCAATCGCAACCTGACTTATCCAGATCGAAAACATGAACTCCACAGTCGCAGAGCAAGGATTGGGTTTGTCGCATTACTGGGCGCAGGGCGATGCGGTGTCGCACGCGGTCGCTTATGCGCTGTTGATCATGTCGATACTCAGCTGGTATTACATCCTGTCCAAAGGCTGGAGCGCATGGCGCATCCGCCGCAGCGCCGCAGCGCTGGAAAATTTCTGGCAGGCGCCAACGCTGCCTGACGCCATCGCCGCCATCCGACTGGCCGATAGCGAAAACGTCTATACGCCGCTGGCCGCGCAAAGCGCCGAGGCCGCCAACATCAAGCCGCACGCCAATTCACTCAACGCCAATACCGATCCAGGCGAATTGATTACGCGCACCCTGCGTCAGGAAATCAATCGCGTCTCGTCCCGCCTCGAAAACGGCCTGACGCTGCTGGCCTCGGTAGGTTCCACCGCACCCTTCATCGGCCTGTTCGGCACCGTGTGGGGGATTTACCATGCGCTGGTGGCGGTTTCCGCATCCGGCACCGTGCAAATCGACAAGGTTGCCGGCCCGGTCGGCGAAGCCCTGATCATGACGGCGCTCGGTCTGGCAGTGGCGATTCCGGCCGTGCTGGCCTATAACGCATTCACGCGCGTCAATCGCATCACGCTGGCCGAACTGGATGCATTTGCGCACGATTTGCACGCCTACCTGACGACCGGTACGCGCGTCGGAAAATAAGAGAGCAAAAATGGCATTCGGCGGATTCAGCGACAACAAACAGCCTGCACCGATGGCGGATATCAACGTCACACCCATGGTGGACGTGATGCTGGTGCTGCTGGTGATCTTCATCATCACCGCACCGTTGTTTACCCATGCAATCAAGCTCGATTTGCCGAGTGCGCAATCGGCGCCGGCGCCGACCGAGCCGACCACCATTTCGCTCTCCATCAATGGCGAAGGTGCGATTTTCTGGAACAACGATGCCGTCACCCAGGACGAACTGACGAGCAGATTTTCCATTGCCGCCAAACAGCAGCCACAACCGCAATTGCAACTGCGCGCCGACAAGGGTACCCGCTATGAAGTCATTGCGCAGGTGATGGCGGCAGCGCAAGGCAATGGCTTGACCAAACTGGGCTTCGTCACCGACGTGCCGCCCGCACACAAGTAGATATCATGCCCGTCGTACACTTGAATGGCGAAACCATCGCCGACTGGAATGACTTCCATGCTGCATGCATAACGGCATTCGGCTTCCCCGATTTCTACGGCTGCAATATGGATGCCTGGGTCGATTGTCTCAGCTATCTGCGCGACGAAGACGGTATGACACGGTTCCGCCTGAAGCCGCATGAAAAATTGCTGATCGTCGTCGATCACGCCGACATCCTGCGCAAAAACGCACCGCATATTCTCGAAGATATCGCCTTCTGCATCGAAGGAATCAACGAACGCTATGCCGATTACGGCGAAAATCCCGCGCTGGAACTGAAGTTAGCCTGACTCCGGCAGGATTCCTGTCGACATTACCCCGCCACCGACGCGCCATCCGGGTGAGCGAACCAGTATAATCACGGGTTCGTATCTACATTCACCCTCACTTTTGGCTCCATCCGTCATGCAAGATAAATACAGCCCCGCCGACGTAGAAAAATCGGCGCACGACCATTGGCAGGCAAGCAACGCTTACAAGGCGGTCGAACACGCCAAGGATAAGAACGGCAAGGACAAGAAGAAATTCTACGCCTGCTCGATGCTGCCCTACCCATCCGGCAAACTGCACATGGGCCATGTGCGCAATTACACGATCAATGACGTGATGTACCGCTATCTGCGCATGAACGGCTACAACGTGCTCATGCCCATGGGCTGGGACGCGTTTGGCATGCCGGCGGAAAACGCTGCGATGGCGAACAATGTACCGCCGGCGCAATGGACTTACGCCAATATCGAGCATATGAAGACGCAGATGGCGTCGATGGGCCTGGCGATCGACTGGTCGCGCGAAATGACGGCGTGCAAGCCTGAATATTACAAATGGAACCAGTGGATGTTCCTGAAGATGCTGGAAAAAGGCATCATCTACAAGAAAACCGGTAGCGTGAACTGGGATCCTATCGATCAGACCGTGCTCGCCAATGAGCAAGTCATCGACGGTCGCGGCTGGCGCTCCGGCGCGCTGATCGAAAAGCGCGAAATCCCGATGTACTACGCCCGTATCACCGATTACGCAGAAGAATTGCTCGATCACGTTGAACATAAATTGCCCGGCTGGCCGGAACGCGTACGCACCATGCAAGCCAACTGGATAGGCAAATCAACCGGCGTACGTTTTGCATTCACGCACGACATCAAGGACGACGGGAAACTGCTCAACGACGGCAAGCTGTGGGTTTTCACCACCCGCGCCGATACCATCAAGGGCGTGACCTTTTGCGCCGTCGCAGCGGAACATCCACTGGCAACTTTCGCCGCAAAAAGCAATCCTGAACTGGCCGAGTTCATCGCCGAATGCAAACTCGGCAGCGTCATCGAAGCCGACATGGCAACGATGGAAAAGAAAGGCATGCCGACCGGCCTGTTCGTCAAGCATCCGCTGACCGGCCAATTGGTAGAAGTGTGGGTCGGCAATTACGTGCTGATCACTTATGGCGATGGCGCCGTGATGGGCGTGCCGGCGCACGACGAACGCGACTTTGCATTTGCAAAAAAATACGTGCTGCCTATCCATCAGGTGATCGATGTAGAAGGCAAAACCTTTTCCGAAGTGACCTGGCACGACTGGTACGCAGACAAGGAAAACGGTCGCTGCATCAACTCCGGCAAATACGACGGTTTGAATTATCAGCAGGCAGTCGATGCGATCGCCGCCGATCTGGAAGAACTCGGTCTGGGCGAAAAGAAAATCACCTATCGCCTGCGCGACTGGGGTATTTCGCGTCAGCGTTACTGGGGCACACCGATCCCGATGATCAACTGTGCCGATTGCGGCGCGGTGCCGGTGCCTGAAAAAGATTTGCCGGTCGTATTGCCGGAAGATTGCGTGCCGGACGGCAGCGGTAACCCGCTGAACAAGCACGAAGCCTTCCTCAAATGCGACTGCCCGAAATGCGGCAAACCAGCGCGTCGCGAAACCGACACGATGGATACCTTCGTCGATTCGTCGTGGTATTACATGCGCTATTGCTCGCCGAACAGCAACGACGCCATGGTCGACAGCCGCAACGATTACTGGATGCCGATGGATCAGTACATCGGCGGCATCGAACACGCTGTTCTGCATCTGCTGTACGCACGCTTCTGGACCAAGGTCATGCGCGATTTCGGCCTGGTGAAATTCGACGAACCCTTCACCAACCTGCTCACGCAAGGCATGGTGCTGAACGAAACCTACTATCGCGAAGACGCCAGCGGCAAGAAAACCTGGTTCAATCCGGCCGATGTGCAACTCGAACTCGATGACAAGGGTCGCCCGGTTTCGGCCATCCTGAACAGCGATCGTCAAGCAGTGGAAATCGGCGGCACGGAAAAAATGTCGAAGTCGAAGAACAACGGCATCGATCCGCAAGCACAGATCGATCAGTACGGCGCCGATACCGCACGCCTGTTTACGATGTTCGCGTCGCCACCGGAACAGACGCTGGAATGGTCGGGCGCCGGTGTCGAAGGTGCGAACCGCTTCCTGCGCCGTGTATGGACGTATTCATACAATCAGTCTGCACGCATTGCTGCAGCAACGACAGGCGATTTCAGCAAATTGTCTGATGCGCAAAAAACATTGCGCCGTGAAGTACACAAAATCCTGCAACAGGCCGACAACGATTACAAACGCATCCAGTACAACACCGTAGTCTCCGCCGGCATGAAAATGCTGAACACGCTGGAGGGCGCAAAGCTGGACGATAGCGCTGCATCCAACGCGGTGATCGCCGAAGGGCTGTCGATTTTCCTGCGCATCCTGAACCCGGTTGCACCGCATATCACGCACGCACTGTGGCAGGAACTCGGCTTTGCCAAAGTCCATGGCGATATACTCGATGCAGCATGGCCGCAAGTCGATGCCAGCGCACTGGAACAGGCTGAAATCGAAATGATGATTCAGGTGAATGGCAAACTGCGCGGCAGTATCGTCGTCGCCAAGGATGCCGACAAGGCCACGATAGAGGCGACGGCGCTGGCAAACGAAGCGGTGCAGAAATTCATCGAAGGCACACCGAAGAAAATCATCGTGGTGCCGGGAAAACTGGTCAACATCGTTGCATGATCGATGGCGTTAAAGTCCACAGTATCGAGTTGAAGTATTCATAGAGGCAGGATTATCCATGCAAAAAAATCGCCGTCTTCTCTGCATTGCGCTGACTTCCACCGTCATGCTGTCCGCATGCGGCTTCAAGCTGCGCGGGACTATACTCGGCAACGACCTGCCCTTCAAATCGATGTATATCGCCGTACCGGAAACATCGACGCTGGGTAGCGAACTGCGCCGTTATATACGCGGCAGCGGCGAACTGGAAATCAAGCAAAGCCCGGAAGAGGCGGAAGCCATTCTCGACCTCACGAATGAACTCCGCGAAAAAGTCATCCTGTCCCTGAACAGCCAGGGCCGTGTGCGTGAATACGTGCTGTACTACCGCGTGACCATACGCGTGCGCGACAACAAGAATGTCGAACTGCTGCCGCCGACACAGATTTCACTGAAGCGCGACATCAGCTATAACGAAAATCAGGTACTGGCAAAAGAAGCCGAGGAAGCCATGCTGTATCGCGACATGCAATCCGATCTGGTGCAGCAGATCCTGCGCCGGATCGCGGCCATCAAGCCGGCGGACCAAGCAACTGCGAAATAATGCAACTGCGCATTGATGCTCTCGCCACGCATTTGACCAAGCCGCTGGCCGGCTTGTATGTCATCACGAGCGATGAACATCTGCTGGCTCTGGAAGCGGCCGACAAGATACGCCAGACAGCGCGCGCACAAGGTTTTTCCGAGCGTGAAGTGCTGGTGGTCGACCGCAGTTTCAAATGGGGCGAACTGCTGGCCGCCAATCAGTCGCAATCGCTGTTCGGCGACAAGAAACTGATAGAGCTGCGCATCCCGACGGGCAAACCGGGCAAGGACGGCGGCAAGGCCTTGCAGGATTATGCAGCCTCGCTCAGCCCGGATAACGTCACGCTGATCACTTTGCCGAAACTGGATTGGGCGACGCAAAAAGCAGCCTGGGTGGCCAGCCTGCAGCAGGCCAGCGTATTCATCGATATTCCGCTGGTTGAACGCGCGCAACTGCCGGCATGGCTGGGCGTGCGGCTGGCAGCGCAAGGACAAAACGCCGATCGTGCATGCCTGGATTTCATTGCCGAACGGGTCGAGGGCAATCTGCTCGCCGCGCATCAGGAAATCCAGAAACTTGCACTGCTGTATCCGGCAGGTCCGCTGAGTTTCGAGCAGGTACATGATGCGGTCCTGAATGTGGCGCGCTACGACGTCTTCAAGCTGAATGAAGCGATGCTGAGCGGCGACACCGTCCGTCTGGTACGCATGCTGGAAGGCTTGCAAGGCGAAGGCGAAGCGCTGCCGTTGGTGTTATGGGCGGTGGCCGAAGAAATCCGCACCCTGCTGAAATTGAAATCCGGCATGGCGCAAGGCCGCCCTTTGAGCCAGTTGACGAAAGAACATCGCATCTGGGGCCCGCGCGAACGGCTGATCGAACCGGCCTTGCGTCGTTTGAAACTGGCGACGCTGGAAAGCGCACTGCAGGAAGCCGCACAAATCGATAAGATGGTGAAAGGTTTGCGCGCCAAGAAGTTTTCCGGCGATGCCTGGGATGCCATGCTGCAACTGGGATTGAAGATCGCACGCGGCTAGCAGGACAGGCAAGAGTACTTGCGATCGCACAGCATGCCGCCATATAGAATTCGTTTCACAGTTTCAGTTTTTATCCATTGATCAATCGAAGTACCAACCATTCCTGAGCAAAATGGACATCAAGCAATACATGAAAGAAGTCGGCCAGCGCGCCCGCAAGGCATCGCGCGGGATGGCTAAGGCCGATACGGCGGCCAAGAATCAGGCTTTATTGCTGATCGCCGCGGCCATCCGGCGCGATGCGGACGCATTGCGCACCGCCAACCAGAAAGATCTGGAAGCTGCACGTGCCGGCGGTCTGGCGCCGGCCATGCTGGATCGCCTGACGCTGTCCGACAAGGCGATCGCCACCATGGCCGAAGGCCTGGAGCAGATCGTCGCCCTGCCCGATCCTATCGGTGAAATATCCAACATGAAATACCGTCCGACTGGTATCCAGGTCGGCCAGATGCGCGTGCCGCTGGGCGTGATCGGCATCATTTACGAAGCACGGCCGAACGTGACGGTAGACGCGGCAGGCTTGTGCATCAAGAGCGGCAACGCCACCATTTTGCGCGGCGGCTCGGAAGCGATCCACTGCAATCAGGCACTCGCAAAACTGGTCAGTGAAGGTCTCGCCGGCGCCGGTTTGCCAGCCGATGCCGTACAGATAGTCGAAACCACCGATCGCGCCGCCGTCGGCGAGCTGATCACGATGCCGGAATACGTCGATGTGATCGTGCCGCGCGGCGGCAAAGGCTTGATCGAACGCCTGATGAAGGAATCCAAGGTGCCGATGATCAAGCATCTGGACGGTATCTGCCATGTGTATATCGACGACAAGGCCGATCCTGCCAAGGCGCTGGATATTGCATTCAATGCCAAATGCCATCGCTACGGCACCTGCAACACAATGGAAACTCTGCTGGTGGCGCGGGCGATTGCACCGAGCATCCTGCCGGCACTGGCCAAGCTGTATGCGACCAGGGATGTGGAATTGCGCGGCGACGACGAAGCGTGCGCCATACTGCAAGGCTATGCGCATCTGGCCACAGCCAGCGCGGAAGACTGGAGCACCGAATATCTGGACGCTATCCTGTCCGTCAAGATCGTTGCCGGCATGGATGAAGCCATCGACCATATCAATACCTATTCATCGAAGCACACCGACTCCATCGTCACCGAGGATTACACACGGGCGATGCGCTTCCTGCGCGAAGTCGATTCAGCTTCGGTGATGATCAATGCATCGACGCGTTTTGCCGACGGTTTTGAATATGGTTTGGGAGCGGAGATCGGCATCTCGAATGACAAGCTGCACGCGCGCGGCCCGGTTGGCCTGGATGGTTTGACCTCGCTGAAATATGTCGTATTCGGGCATGGAGAAGTGCGTGAATAGTGCCATGCAGACGGAGTGTTGCCTTGCAAGGCAACACCGTTACGCAGGCACGGGGCAATGCCCCGTGAATTCCCTGCTGCACCATGGCGAAGTACGTGAATAATGCATGCAATGGAGTACCGCCTTGCAAGCGGTACCGTTACGCAGGCGTGGAGCAATGCCCCACGAATTCCCTGCTGCACCACGGCGAAGTACGCAACTGAATAACAAACTGAAATCTTCACCTGGAAAACAACATGCTTTGGGTTAAAGCGCTGCACATCGTGTTTGTCATAGCGTGGTTCGCCGGCCTGTTCTATCTGCCGCGCATCTTCGTCAATCTGGCGATGGAAACCGATACGACCAGCACCACACGGCTGTTGCTGATGGCGCGCAAGCTGTACCGTTTCACGACGATCCTGGCCTTGCCGGCCGTGGTATTCGGCCTTGCCCTGCTGTCTTACGGTTTCGGCCAGGGACCCGGCAATGGCTGGCTGCACGCGAAACTGGCGCTGGTCGTCGTACTGATCGGCTATCACCATGCCTGCGGCTCGCTGCTGAAAAAATTTGAACGCGGTGCCAACAAGCGTAGTCACACATGGTACCGCTGGTTCAATGAAGTACCGGTCGTACTACTGCTGGCAATCGTCATTCTTGTTGTCGTCAAACCATTCTGATTTGAGGATATGTCATGACCAAGGTCTGTGAATACTATTTTGCACCGCAATCGCCTTGGTCTTATCTTGGGCACGAGCGCCTGATCGCGCTTGCCAGGCAATACGATGTGCACATCGAGATGAAGCCTGTCGACCTGCCGAAATTATTCAGTGTCTCCGGCGGTTTGCCGCTGGCAAAGCGTCCTCCGCAGCGTCAGGCCTATCGCCTGCTTGAACTGAAGCGCTGGAGCGAACACCTGAACCTGCCCCTGAATCCGCAGCCGAAATTTTTCCCGGTGTCGGGCGAACCATCGGCCAAGCTCATCATCGCCGCCAAGTTCGCACACGGCACCGATGCCGCACTCGATTTGACGAGCGCCGTGATGCGCGCCTTGTGGGCGGAAGACAAAAACATCATGGATGCAGACATTCTAATTGCACTGGTGAATGCAGCCGGACACGATGGCGCGGCTCTGTTCAAATCGTCGGAAACTGCCGCCGTGCAAAACGAATACGAGCAGTTCACCAACGATGCGATGGCAGCCAGCGTATTTGGCGCGCCATGGTATGTGGTGGACGGCGAAGCATACTGGGGCCAGGACAGGCTTGATTTCGTCGAACGCGCTTTTCAGAAATAAGCAGTACAAACACCCGCAACACAGACACAATCAGCAGCAACAGTTCGCACGGCGTATCGTCACGATACGGTCGCGCGTCTATTTTCATAACGGATAAAAGGTCCCCCTCATGTCAGCACCACATTCCTATTTTTGCCCCTGCCCGCGCGGCCTGGAAATCGCCCTCGCCGAAGAACTCAACGAGATCGCAGCAGCACCCGGCAGCGGCAACACGCTCAAGGTGCATTTGCAGGTTCCGGGCGGTGTGCATTGTTCCGGCACGCTGCAGGACGCCTATCGCATCAACTTGCATTCGCGTATCGCCTCACGCGTGTTGATGCGCATGGCACACGCCAGCTACACAACAGAAAACGATATTTACGATTTGACACTGGCACAACCGTGGGAAGACTGGTTCGCCGTGCATCACACGATACGTATCGACGTCACCGCGATTAAATCACCGTTGCGCAGCCTGGAATTCACCACCTTGAAAATCAAGGATGCGATCTGCGACCGTTTCCGCGATATCTACAACGAACGTCCATCGGTCGACACCAAGATGCCGGACATGCGCGTAGTCGGCTTTCTCGATGCACGCACCTTCACGCTCTATCTCGATACTTCCGGCGAAGCCCTGTTCAAACGCGGCTGGCGTCTTGATACCGGCGATGCGCCTTTGCGTGAAAATCTGGCAGCCGGCCTGTTGCGCACTGCCGGCTGGAAGCCCGGCATGACGCTGTTCGATCCTATGTGCGGCTCCGGCACCATCCTGGCGGAAGCAGCGCAAATGCTGGCTGGCATTCCACCCGGCTTGCGTCGCAATTTCGCGTTCGAAAAATTCGCCGGCTTCAGCAAGGAAGAATGGTCGGCGATCAAGAACAGCGTCAAGGCAAATCCCATCCCGGCCGAACCGACGATTTTCGGCAGCGATATTTCCGGCGACATGGTGGCCATGACGCGCAGCAATCTGAACAAGGCCGGCATCACCTTTGAGGTGCCGCTGAAGCAGATCGAAGCGCAGGAAGTAAAGGCGCCGAGCGAAACCCCGGGCATCCTGCTGACCAATCCACCGTATGGCGAACGGATAGGCGTACGCGGCGACAGCACGATTGCCGATGACGATATGGCAAAGGAATTTTTCAGCGCCTTCGGCACCACGCTCAAGCAACGCTTCGCCGGCTGGAAAGTATTTCTCTTTACCGCTGATCTCGGCTTGCCGAAATTATTGCGTTTGAAAGAAGCGCGCAAAACGCCTTTCTTCAACGGCGCACTGGAATGCCGCTTGTTCCGCTTCGATATGGTGGCCGGTTTCAATCGTCGCGAGCAGGCCAAACCCAAAACCGATGTTGCTGAATAAATCCATTTATTCAGCAGTGACTGAAAAATAGAGAGTGAAGTCTCCTGACGCCATGCGGTCAGGAGCGCTCGCGCAGGATACGTAGTACGGCCAGTGAGCACTTCCCACGAGCACATCATCCACAGATTTGTCGATAGTGTACGGTGCGCAGCAAAACGCGGCCACCCATGCCCATGCCATAAAATTCCAGCCGCCCTTGTGCACAGCCAGCGCTTCATTCAAGTCCTTCCCGGCGCAATTGCGATGATTCAGCTATCCTTTTCACTTTGCGATACAGGAGAACTTCATGTTGCGTGCTGCCAGTAATCCCTTCCAGATGAAAGATCCTTCCCTGCTGCGCAATCTGGCCTACGTCGATGGGACATGGACAGGAGCCGCGACGAACTTCGATATCAATAATCCCGCAGATGGCAGCATCATCGGCAGCGCGCCCAACATGGGCGCAGAAGAAACTGAAACGGCCATCCGGGCGGCACAATCTGCGTTTCCTGCATGGGCGGCAAAAACCGGCAAGGAACGCGCCATCATCATGCGCCAGTGGTTCGACCTGATCATCGCCAACGCAGATGACCTGGCGATCCTGATGACGGCCGAACAGGGCAAACCGCTGATTGAGTCCAGAGGCGAAGTGATTTACGGCGCCAGTTTTATCGAATGGTTTTCCGAAGAAGCCAAGCGCGTCAGCGGCGATGTGATGGCGTCGACCTGGAGCGATAAACGCACGCTCACGATCAAGCAACCGATAGGTGTTTGTGCAGCGATTACACCGTGGAATTTTCCGATTGCGATGATCACGCGCAAAGTCGCGCCAGCCGTTGCTGCCGGTTGCACAATTGTGATCAAGCCGGCTGAACAAACCCCTTTGTCAGCGCTCGCCATCGCGGAACTGGCGCATCGTGCCGGTTTGCCGGCCGGCGTCATCAATGTGATCACGGCAGATGCAGAAAATTCGATTGTCGTCGGCAAGACCCTGTGTGCCAGCCCGATCGTGCGTCACGTGTCCTTTACCGGCTCAACACCGGTCGGACGCATATTGATGGAGCAATGCGCACCTACTGTCAAAAAAATCGGCCTGGAGCTCGGTGGCCATGCCCCGTTCATCGTATTCGATGATGCCGATCTGGATGCAGCAGTCACAGGTGCATTGCAATCCAAATATCGCAATGCCGGCCAAACCTGCGTGTGCACCAACCGCTTTTATGTGCACGAATCTATTTACGATGCCTTTGTGCAAAAGCTCGCCGCAGGCGCGGCCAGGATTAAGGTTGGCAACGGTTTCGAGCAAGGCGTGTTGCAAGGTCCGCTGATAGACGATCAGGCAATTCGAAAAGTCGAACAACATGTCAGCGACGCTGTCAAAAAAGGGGCAAGCGTGGTGACCGGCGGAAAAAAACATGCGCTGGGCGGACACTTTTATGAGCCCACCGTATTGTCGAATATCACCGACGACATGAGCATCATGCATGAAGAAACCTTCGGCCCGGTCGCAGCCGTCGTCAAGTTCAAAACAGAGGACGAAGCAATTGCCGCGGCCAACAATACTGACTTCGGACTCGCCAGTTATTTCTATTCACGCGATATCAGCCGTGTCTGGCGCGTCGCCGAAAAACTGGAATACGGCATGGTTGGTATCAATACCGGCTTGATCTCGAATGAAGTGGCACCCTTCGGCGGCGTCAAGCAATCCGGCCTCGGTCGCGAAGGATCGAAGTACGGCATCGACGAATATCTGGAAATAAAATATCTGTGCATGGGCGGCATATAAGCATCGCCAGATCACACCTGCATACAGGCTGATTTTGATTCACTCACCACACATCGGTCATGCGATTTGCTCACGAAGAAAAAAGTAAAACCGATGCCAGACGCACCTAAGCCATCAATCCGCCCAGCCGCCACAGTTGCGATCACCAGCAGCGCACTCGCCATCATGCTGGCTGCCCTGTCCATGCTGGGTCCGTTTTCGATCGATACCTATCTGCCGGCCTTCCCCAACATACAGGCCTCCCTCGGCGCCAGTGCGCTTGAAGTCCAGCAAACGCTGACGGCTTACCTGCTTTCCTTTGCCGTGATGATCCTGTGGCACGGGGCCTTGTCGGATGCCTTCGGCCGTCGCAATATCATTCTGGTTTCACTGGCCGTCTTTGCAGTGGCAACGCTGGGCTGCGCTGCTGCGCACAGCATAGAATATCTGTGGGCCTTCCGCATGCTGCAAGGCATCTCGGCCGGCGCCGGCGTGGTGATCGGCCGCGCCATCATCCGCGATCTGTATGCAGGAGCCGCAGCGGAAAAACTGCTGTCGCTGGTCACCATGATTTTTTCGATTGCACCGGCGATTGCGCCTATGCTCGGCGGCTGGATCGTCAAACGCATGGATTGGCGCGCGATCTTTCTGGCATTGTTTGCCTATGCAGTGCTGCTGCTTTTGTATTGCTACAAACGCTTGCCGGAATCATTGCCGCCAGAAAAACGCCATCCCTTCAATCCGCAATTTCTATATCAAAGCTATAAACGCGTGTTTCGCTCACCGCTGTTTCATTTGAAGGCTGGCGCAGTGGCCTTCAATTTTGCCGGCATGTTTCTGTATGTTGCGGCGGCGCCGGTTTTTCTGGTCGAGCATCTTGGCCTGGGGCCGGATCAGTTCGGCTGGCAGTTCGTACCGACAGTGGCGGGGATTTTTTGCGGCGCATTGAGCGCCAACCGGTTGGCCGGCAACATCCCGCTCGGGCGTCAGGTCTTGATCGGCTTTGCCTTACTGGTCGGCGCCAGCGTGTTCAATGTGATCTATCACGCTCTCTATCCACCCATGCTGCCGTGGTCGGTCGCCCCGCTGTTTTTCTATACCTTCGGCATGTCCATGGTGGCGCCCGGCGTCACGCTGATGGTGCTGGATCTGTTCCCGAATATTCGCGGCATCGTCGCGTCCTGCCAGTCCTTCGTATTGATGATGCTGGGTGCACTGGTTGCCGGCGTCATCGCTCCTGTCTTGTCGCATTCGCCGGTATCGCTGGCAGCAGGACAACTGGTTTGCGCCGCCATTGCCTTGAGCCTGTGGCTGGGCGGGCGCAGTTACCGGCGCATGCTGGATATGCGCAAGAAGGCAAATGCATGGGAAACGGTGGAATGATTCAGCGCAACGCCAACATGGTCACAGCCACTGTTGCGCACACGCCGGCCGTTACCAGGGTAGCGAGCCGCAAGCGGCCAGAATAGCCTGGCGATTTTTTACAAGAGGACGTAGCAATGCTGGGAAATGCTGCTCACCGTTGATGCGTGCGCGATGATTTTTATTTTGTATAAATCAGGACAAGCCTGCGGTGACACTCAAGTGAAACAGATGCTGCAAATGCCGTAGAAGCGATGAGAAAAAGCCAAGGTGCTTTTCAAAATAAAAAGGCCATCCATCTTAACGAAATCTTCACGCCACCATAGGCATTTCAGGGCTAAAAATCTATGCAAAATATTTTCATGTATGCGTCAACCGCAATGTTTTTCTGACGTTATGTACGTACGAACTGACAAACAGTTCGCACTATTTCATCAAACTTTAGAGAGAGCACTCACATGAACAAATTAATCGCTGCCCTGGTTGCTGGTCTGTTTGCCTCCTTCGCGTTCGCGCAAGCTCCGGCACCTGCTGCTGCACCAGCGCCAGCTGCTGCTCCGGCCGCTGCACACGCAACAGCACACAAAGCAAAAACAAAAACGCATGCAAAAAAACACAAAACCAGCAAAAAGAAAGCAAAAGCACCTGCTGCTGCCGCAGCCCCAGCAGTTAAGTAATTCGCAGTAATGAAAAGACAGGCATAGAGCCTGTCTTTTTTAATTGCCGGCTCAGACCGGATACTGAGCCGGCAGTTTTTTACATCAGCTAGACACCCAAGGCACGACCATCGCTGCGCGGATCATGTGCGCCAGAGAAGGTGCCACTCTTCTGATCGATCACAATCGCACCCGGATGCCCGGACAATGGACTTTGCGCAGGAATCACGCTCATCTCATGACCGCGTCGCGCCAGTTCCGCAAATACTTTTTCACCCGCATCTTTTTCCAGCTTCAGTGAATCCCGCGTATCCGAAAACGTTTTTCCGAGCAGGAAGCGCGGTTTCGACAAGGCCGTCAACGGATCCATGCCGTAATCGATCATCCTGGTCAGAATAGTCGCCAGCGTTTGCGGCTGTCCATCTGCACCTTGCGTTCCATACAGGATGTGCGGCTTGTCATTCTTCAGATACATGCCAGGATTGAGTGTATGGAAAGGACGTTTCCCCGCTTGCAGCACATTCAGGCTGTCCGCCTTCAGGCTGAAGGATGCACCGCGGTTATGCCACAGAATGCCAGTGTCGCCCGCCATCATGCCGCTGCCCCAGTCGAAATAAACCGTCTGCAGCATGGATACCGAATTGCCTTGCGCATCGGTCGCACCGATATACACGGTATCGCCGTTCTTGAAGACATGCGGCCACGGCAGCGCCTGTTGCATTTGAATCTTGCCGGCGAGCTGGTCCAGATGTGCTTTCGACAGCAGCTTGGCCGAAGGGACGTTGACAAATTCGGGATCGGCCACGTATTGATTGCGGTCGATGAAAGCGCGCTTCACCGCTTCCACGACGACGTGATAATAGTCTGCACTGCCCTCCGGAATTTTCTTCAGATCGAAACGATCGAGGATGCCCATGATTTCCAGCGTGGTAATACCTTGTGTCGGCGGCTGGTTCGCCAGCAATACGCCATCGCGGTAATTGACGCGCAAAGGCGGTTCTATGCGCGCCTGTGTTTTTGCCAGATCGGACGCCGTCAATGGCGAGCCTGCGCTTTTCAGGCCTTTCGCAATGCGTTCCGCCAGCTTGCCTTCGTAAAAATCGCGATAGCCGCGCACCGCCAGCATCTCCAGCGTATCGGCCAACTGCGGCTGCTTGAATAACTGGCCGATTTCAGGAGCCTTGCCATTGATCATGAAGGATTGCGCAACGCCCGGCAGCGCATTCATTTCCTTTTCGCGGAAATCCATCCAGAAACGTTCCGACGGCGATACCGGAAAACCGTCACGCGCAAAGCCGATCGCCGGTTTCAGCAATTCTGCCCAGCTCTTGCTGCCTGCCAGTTCCCTACTGCTGATGTCGAAGGCCTTGCCGAGCGTATCGACGTTGGCTGCCGTGGTCAGCATGGAAGCCGGCCCGCGCACCGGAATGGTACTGCCGCTGTATTGCGGCAGGATCGCCGGCGCCTGGCCGATGCCGGACAAGGTTCTGACCTTGCCGTTGCGATCGCTGATGATCATGAAGGCATCGCCGCCGAAACCGGAGAAATGCGGATAGGTCACGTTCAAACATGCTGCGATGGCAATCGCTGCTTCGATCGCATTGCCGCCTGACTTCAATACATCCAGCCCGGCATTGGTAGCCAGCTCATGCGGACTGGTCACCATGCCTTTGGTCGAGGTAGCCAGCACACTCTTCGGCCTGGCTTCCAGCGCCATCGATAGCGGCGCCATCGAACCCAATGCCATTGCACCTGAGGCAGATAAAAAATCCCTTCTCGTCATACCGGGGAAAAGCCTGTTTTTCATTTTGTCTCCGTATAAATTATGGCGACAAGATGCGTACCGACCATCACATCCTCGGCTAGTCGCTACGCGCTTGTCTATCTTGTTAAATCACGTGCGCAACGAAACGAATGTATCCGAATGCGCGATAACACTCAACAGCAAGTCTTCCGCTTTTATTCTGCACAAAAAAAAGCACTGCCAAGTTTTGAGACCTGGCAGTGCTTTCAAGGACGAATCAGACTTTTTGCTGTACGTGATTATTCGCTGTAGCGTTTGATTTCGGGAAGGTATTTTCCAGCGGTACATGACGATGCGAGAAGTTGGCTGTGATCCAGGCATAGATAGGGCCAAGGAAACTCATCACGAGTACGACACCGAGTGCCGACAGTGGATCTTTCGGTACAGGGCCGAAGCCGCCGAATATCGTCGCGAAGTAGGACGCAAAGCCAAAGAACATGCCAGGCACGAAGCTAATGACGGGGAAGCGTGCCATCAATATCATTGCTGAATTTAAACAGAACAAAATTACACATTCTGCGATGAGCAGATTGGTGCCGGAAAGATTCTTCGAGGCGATGCCAAAACCGGTAACAACCAGAAAACCGGTGATCGAACCAACCGGAAGCGTCGCCCAGATACGCTTCATATTGGCAGTGCTTGGGCCGCCCATCGCAAAGGTACCTGCCCAGCTGATAAAGATCGCCCAGACTGGCAAGTGCCAGGGCAATTGCGCCATAAGGACGGTGGTGACTGCGAGTAAGGATGCTACAACTGCGTGTGGTGGCTTTTTCATGCTTGTCTCCTGATTTATTGAGTGAATATTTGTTATTTGGCTGCGACGGGTTCGCAGACATGGTCCTTGGCGCCATGATCGTGTGCGCCACAACAGCCGTGACGATGTATCGTGCTTTTATGCTGAGTGACCACGGTTATTTTTCCGCGTTTGATCACCCATGAACGCGCAGGAATATCAAGCAAGGCATCGGCTACCTGATAGGTATCCAGTATCACCAGATCGGCTTGCTTGCCGACCGCAAGGCCATAGTTTTCACCGATGCCGATGGAACGTGCGGCATTGATAGTGCCCATATCCAGAACCGCCGCCTGATGTACCGGCGTGCCAAAGGAAATCGCGTGTGCCAGCATATTGCCGATGACCAGCATGTCCGCTTTGCCGAATGGCGTGAAGGCATTGCGTATATTGTTGGATGAGTAGGCGACGTTGACGCCCGCTTCATGCAGAGCGCGCACCGGCGTCAAACCGCGACGGCGATTTTTCACATCGTTGCGACCGCCCAGATACAGATCCGTAGCCGGCAGGGTCACGATGCTGATATCGGCCTTGCGCAGCAATTCGATTACCGGCTTCAATTCATCCGGATCGAGCGAACCGAGACTGGTGACATGGCCGAGCGAGACTCTGCCCTGATAACCGGTATCGATAGTTTTTTGCGCAACATAAGCCGCCGAAGCAAAACGCTGATCACTTGCATCATCGGAAAAATCCGCATGCAGATCGATAGGTGCATCATACTTTTGCGCCATCTCGAACACGATGTCGATATGGCTTTTGGTATCGTCCCATGACAGCTCGTTGTATGGACAGCCGCCGACCACATCGGCACCCATGCTCATCGACTTTTCCATCAAGTCGGTGGTGCCGGGGGATTTGATGATGCCTTCCTGCGGGAATGCAACGATCTGAATATCCATCAGATCCTTGTATTCATCGCGCAGCTCGAGCGCTGTTTCCACACCGATCAGCCCCTGAATCAAATCAACGTCAGGATGTGCGCGCAATGCAACCGTACCGTTCTTGACTGCCATATCGAGCACCTGGCGTGAACGATCCAGCACGTCATTGCGCTCCTGTTTGCTCTTCAGGATGCCGGTGACGCGTATCGCTTCTTCCAGCGTGCCAAGTACCGGCGGCAGACGCCGGTGCAGGAATGCTTTCTCCAGATGCAAATGCGGTTCGACCAGGCCTGGAATAACGGCACGGCCTTCTGCATCGATTGCATCTGTCGCCGAGGCTGTAATGCCTTCTTCTATTGCGACAATTTTCCCATTCTTGATACCAATGTCCATCAGTGGTTTGTCATCCCACACGCGAACATTGTGTATTAAAAGGTCCATCTCCATAACCATCTCCTCTGGATGAAACAACTAAAAACCTAATGCAATTCCTTCGCCACGCGGATCTGCACCGCCTTCAAAAAATGGCGACCACGGCCCCGGCAAGCGAATCGCCTGTGCAGTACCCATACGCGGGAACGGCCACTGCGCCGCTTCCACCGGATGTCCCTGCTCACGCAAGGCATCAAACGTTGCCTCCGGCGCAGCCGATTCCAGCAACAACTTGTTCGAGGTATCGCCCCACGAGCGGCCGTACAACACACGTGGCGCATCGATGGCTTCCTGTACATTCAGACCGAAATCGACTACGCGAGTTGCAACCGAAGTCTGCGTCTGCGGTTGTACTTCGCCACCTTGCGTGCCATAGACCATATAAGGCTTGCCATCCTTGAACAGCATGCCGGACATCAGCGTCGATGCGCTTTGCTTGCCGGCCTTCAATACATTCGGATGATCCGGCTGCAACGAGAAGAAGCTGCCGCGGTTTTGCATCAACACACCGGAGACAGGATCGGTCACACATGCGCCAAAATCGAAGTACAGGCTTTGCACCAGACCGACTGCATTGCCGTATTTGTCAGCTATGCTGATGAAGGTGGTGTCGCTGCCGCCAGGACGATTTTCGTGTGTACGTTTGGTATCGGCCAGCCACTCGGCACGTTCGGCATTCGCCAGTGCAGGATCGAGCAATTGCTCGACAGGAATATCGGAAAACTCAGGATCGGTCAGATACTGATCGCGTTTGTTGAAGGCCCATTTGATCGCCTGAATCATCGCGTTGTAATACTCGGGCGAATTTTCATCCAGACCGGACAGATCGATACCATTGAGGAAATTCAAAATCATCAAGCCGGCTATCCCTTGCGATGGTGGCGGCACCTGGAAGGCTTGAAATCCGCGATAAGTCGTCGAGATCGGTTGCACCCACTTGGCGCGATATTGGTGGAAATCGTCCAGCGTCAGCAAACCGCCCTGACTCTTCAGATAATTGACGATGGAGTGTGCGGTGTGTTCGTAAAAATGGCGTGTGCCGTTTTTCGCAATGCCTTCCAGCGTATCGCCCAATGCAGGCTGCTGCAGGCGTTCACCCGGTTGATAGGCTGCACCGTTTTTCAGGAAGATTCCAGCCGAGCCAGGATCCTGACGGAACACGTCAGCATCATCGCTAATCCAGCGGCTGACATCTTGCGTGACCGCCACGCCTTCGCGAGCATAACGAATTGCCGGTGCCAGCAAGCGGGATAAAGGCATCGTACCAAAACGTGCATGGGCGAGGCCCCAGCTATCCACTGCACCCGGCACAGTGATTGCAGCACGCGGGCCGCGATGCGGGATCGCATCCAACCCCTTGTAATCGTCGAGAGAAATGTTTTGGCCGCAGGTGCCGCTACCGTTTAATGAGCTCAGCGTATTCGATTTTGCATCGTGGATCATCCAGAATGCATCGCCGCCTATGCCTATCATGTGCGGCAATACGACACTCATCGTGGCTGCCGCGCAGATCGCAGCGTCAACGGCGGTGCCGCCTTCCTTCAACACATCCAGTGCCGCGCCGGTCGCCAGGTAATGGGCCGTGGCGACCATGCCGTTTTCGGCATAACTTACGGGACGGGTTGTTCTCATCATTTCTCCAGAAATCAGGTTCTTGAGAAATGAGCATAGGCCGGATTTAACGCACTGCAAATCAGATTCGCCTGATTCGCATCTAGGGATTTCCCTAGGTGAAAATTACCTGAACTCAGGCCTGGTCGTAACCTTCATTGATCAAACCGTGCTTGACCGCGTAGTACACCAGATTGGCCGTGGTCGCCGCTTCCATTTTTTGCAGGATGGCGGCCTTGTGCGTGCTGATGGTTTTATTGCTCAGGGTAAGGATATTCGCGATGTCGTTGACCGAATGTCCTTCCACCAGCATATTGAATATCTGAAATTCGCGCGCCGTCAGCTTGGTATGCAGCAATTCCTGCTCCGGCTTTTGCAATTGCTTGATCAGCTTGTCGGAAATCGCCGGCGACACAAAAGTACCGCCCTCGGCCACCTTGCGTATGCCGTCTATCAGCTGGCTGGAAGCCGCGTTCTTGGTGATATAGCCGGACGCGCCTGCGCGCATCGCCTGCACCGCATACTGGCTTTCCTGATGCATGCTCAGGATCAGGATAGGCAACTCCGGCTTCAATGCATTGATTTGCTGTATCAGGGCGATCCCGCTCTTGCCCGGCATCGACATATCCAAAACCAGCACATCCACTTTCAGCGCACGAATTTTCTGCAGCACTTCTTCGCCATCGGCGGCTTCGCCTACCACCGCCATATTCGATGCGAAAGAAATAATCTGCTTCAAGCCATCCCGTATCATGGCGTGATCATCGGCGATCAATACTTGAATCAATTCATTCTCCTGTCGTGGTCGCGCTGCTGCGCGGGATGCGCACCTCTATCGTGGTGCCGGCATCCGGCGTACTGTGTATCGTCAGATTGCCACCCAGCATGAATGCGCGCTCGCGCATGCCGAGCAAGCCCAGGCTTTTGCGGCGCGCACGGGTGGAAGCATCCATGCCTTTTCCATTATCGGTGATTTTCAGATTCACGCTATCGCTCTGTTGCTGCAGCTCGACCATGACAAACGTGGCCTGGCTATGCCGGCTGACATTCGTCAGTGACTCTTGCAGTATGCGAAAGATTGCGGTGTTGACTTCACGACTGAAATCCAGCGGCGGACTCGGCAGTTTCAACTCATATGCCACTGCACTGCGTTCGGAGAATGATTCCAGCAGCCATTCGATGGCCGCCAGCAAACCCAGCTCATCCAGAATGAACGGCCGTAAATCGGCTGCAATGCGCTGCACCGATTCTACGGTTGAGTCGGCAATTTTCTTCAGCGACTCCACATCTCTGCGCCATTCTTCATCCTGCAGCGCATGACGTTTTTCAATCACGCCTAGACCGATGCGTATCGCCGTCAGCGATTGCCCCAGCTCATCGTGCAGCTCGCGCGAGATGCGGGTGCGCTCTTCTTCGCGCACCGATTGCAAATAGGCCGAGAGTTCACGCAACTGGCTGCGCGAGGCCAGCAATTCCTGCTCGGCTTTTTTCTTGTCGGTAATCTCGCGCGAAATACCGGTGGTGCCTATCACTTCACCCTGCTCGTTGCGTATCGGCGTCTTGATCGTGTCATACCAGTGCAGCGTACCGTCTTCGGCGTAACGTTGTTCTTCATAGCGCAAACGCTCGCCTTGTTGCATCACGCGTCGATCGGTTTCGATGTATTCATTGCCCCACTCCGGCGGCCACACTTCAGCCGGTGTCTTGTGCAGAATCTCGCTTTCCGGCAAACGGCACGCAATACAAAAAGCATCGTTGACAAGGATGTAGCGCGAATCCTTGTCCTTCAGCCAGGCCTGATCCGGAATATTGTTCAGGATCGCCTTTTGCAATTCGTCATCCTTGCTCATACATCGTCTCCGCTGTGGAAGCGCGCTACCGCGACAGGAAATCTAATTGCTGCAGGTATTAATTGCTACGCTTTGCCTTGATGTCTTCCAGCAACTTCAGAAAGTCCGGCGATTCATGCATCAAAGAAGTGGCCGCAGAGCGTAATTCCCGGACGGTTTTCTTCGGCAAATACAAGGAAGTCGGTACATTAAGAAGCTCTGCCCGCTTGCTTTCATCCGCCAGATTCTTCAGGCCGATATTAATGTAATACACCGATGGCGGCACGCTTCCATTTTGTTCTGCCTTGGCTTGCGCAGACTCGCGCCAGCGATCGATGGTGGACTGCATCGCACGTTCCGATTCCTGCGTATAGCGCGCAATCGGAATATCGCCGATCGCACGCACCACATCCATGAAGCCTGGCACATCCGCACTCTGATTGATCAGATTATCCGGATCGTTTTGTGCATTGACGACAATCACGACCAGCTTTTCCATTTCTGCCAGACGGAAATCGCGTTGCACCGCCTGGCTGCCGATCAACGCTTCCAGATCGAGAATGCCGCGTATGCTGAGATTGTCAGACAAGCCGCCGTCCAGTAAATGAACGTAGGGGCGTTTCTCGCGATCAAGGTAACTGAGCAGCTCCTGACTACGCGCACGCGATGCGGCTGCAGCCCTGCCACGCTGATTGCTGGCAACTGCCTCCCGTATCGTCGGCGGCACCTGATAGTCGCAGCTGCCAGCGTAATTCCACAGCGTCACCGGCGAAAAAACCAGCGGTACTGCACTCGACGCCGCCACCGCGCGTGCAATCGGGAATTTGCTTAAATCCGAACAGAGAAAATTGAAGGACTCCTGAATGAAATCGAAGCGCCCGCCCGAGGCCATATCGGTGGCGCTGACAATCACAAATGGGCCTTGGCGCTTGTGCACCAGATCGTCGAATGTCGCATGGTCAAACAACACTTCATCCAGCTGTTCCTCCAGCAAATCGGAGCGACCGAAACGCGGCGAAGTCAGACGCCACTGATTGGAAAACGAAATCACACGGCTAATGATCTTGTCCTGAAAATCAAGCTCGAGAAAACGCTTGTTGAAATCCGTCAGCACACCCTCGCCATGCAAGCCGTAATACGCCCCCAGTATCGAACCGCCCGATACGCCATACACCAGGTCGACTTCATCGAACAGGCGTCGGGTTTTGCCATCGGCGACAAACTTGTTGCGCGCCAGCTCTTCCAGCACGCCATAACCAAGCGCTGCCGAGCGCGCACCGCCACCGGAGAACATGATCACCACAAACACCTTGCTGGCGTCGGGCGCCAGATTCACCGATCTGACACTGTAGCCGCTGTCCTCTTTGTACTGCGGCAGTTGCGCATTGACATGGTATTGCACCAGACTACTGCAAGCGCTTGACAGCAAGGCAGCGCCGAGCAACAGGATGTTCCACCCCAGTTTTTTATATTTATTTGAAATCATTTTGATGAATAGGCTGGCGAGATGCGTATTCCCTTCAGGGAGAACGCAGAATTGTCAGCATTATATCGATGCCGGCAGGGATGCGGTGGCGCATGAAAGTGACGATATGGCGAGCCGGATTATTTTTGTCGCCGTCGTTTTCGTCAGCTTCTTGCCCGATTATCGTCATGCAGCCGCAGACAATCGTGAATTGCCATAAAAAAAGCCCGGCTTACGCCAGGCTCAAGAGACCCAGCTTGAGGACTGAGTCTGATACACACAGGATGAATATTGCGCTAATACACCTCGCTGATATCGCAGATGCCTTCCGCGCCTATCAACTGTCGCAATTGGCTGCCAACCGAGCCTAGGCCGAGATTTTCAAAAACGCTTTTATGCTTGGGTACCACGATCTGGTCGCAATGATGTTCACGGGCAAACTGCACAATGCTTTCCGCCTTGTGGCCAACCACAACACGCTCCTGATGCGGTACACCGGCAGCGTCCAGGCCATCTATCATCGGCTGCAATATCTGCATGCCGTTTTCCTGATGGAACTCTTCAACCTGCTTGCGGCTCACAAAGCGCGTGATGAATTTTGAAATCGGGGTTTGCACATTCAATAGAAACAGCGTGCCGGGCTGGGTACGATGGCGTTCTATGACGTGTTTGAGTGCGCATTCGATATCGTTGCTGTCATTGATTGGTACCAGAAGCTTGCTCATGATTTATCTCCTTGATGTAACGCTATCTGAAATGGTCTATCGCTTGTCTGCACTGCATCAACCTTCGGTAGGCACAGCAAGCGTGTGTCTGGCACTCAGCAGCTTCCCCATGCCGACCACAATCAATATCCCCAGAATAGGCAAGGCAATTTCCAGATAATGCGCGTTGGCGATCAGACCCTTGAGTGCAGGATCTTCCACGGCCATTTCGCCAGCCACGTAACCAAGCAGACCTGCACCCAGCGTAACGATGATGGGAAAACGTTCCATCAAGCGCATCAGCATTGCGCTGCCGAACAGGATCAGCGGAATGGTAATGACCATGCCGACAAACAGCAGGCCCATATGGCCGTTGGCGGCGCCTGCCATGCCGAGCACATTGTCCAGACTCATCACGATGTCGGCGATGACGATGGTTTTTACCGCGCCCCAGAAGTTGTCGCTGGCGCTGACATTTTCATTCTCTTCTTCAGGCAGCAGCAGTTTGATACCGATCCAGAGCAACAGGATGGCACCGGCCACTTCCACGTATGGAATGGTCATCAGGTAGGAAGCAAAGGCCGTCAACGCGGTCATCAGAATGACGATGGCAACGGTGCCGATCAGGAAGGCGTTTCTTTGTTCTTTCGGCGGCAATGAGCGGCATGCCAGTGCAATGATGACGGCGTTGTCGCCGCTCAGAAGAATGTTGATGATGACGATCTGGAACAGCGCCACCCACATGGTTGAATCGCTTAATATCGCAAGCATTTCTGTCTCCTTCTATGATTATGGTGAAAACCATTCCATAGTAAAGACCGGCGCTTACGCTGTACTTTCGCGAACATTACATTTCGCTTTCACCAGTATTACAAAATACTTACAGGTCGTCGTCAGCCTGGCGCATGCGACACCGGGAAAGAAACGGTAAACGTATTGCCCACGCCATCCACATCGTCTTCCAGCGTGATGCTTGCATTGTGCAGGGTAGCGATCTCATGCACGATGGCAAGCCCGAGGCCGCTGCCTTCTTCATGCGATCCCAGCAAACGATGGAAACGCTCGAAGATGCGCGTGCGTTCTTCCACCGGAATGCGCGCACCGTCATCGCTGACGATCAGATGTGCATGCTCGTCCTGCCGTACATGCACAGTGACGCGACCGCCGGGCGGTGTATAACGAATGGCGTTGTCGACCAGATTGTTGATCATCTCGGTGACGCGCGCCGCTTCGCCATTCAACAGCACCGGCTGTCCCGCCGTATCGAATCCCAGATCGATCTGTTTCTTGTAAGCCAGCGGCACCCATTCCTGCGCAGCACGCAGCGCCAGCTGGTTGAGATCGAAGGGTGCAAAATTGACTGCCACATTATTCGGCTCGTTGCGCGCCAGAGAAAGCAGTTGCGACACCAGTCGCGACAAGCGTTCGGCACTCGTATACAGATGGCCCAGGGCACGTTTGACCTGCGTCAGATCGTTCTCGCGCAGGGCCAGCTCGATATGCGCCTTCAGGCCCGCAACCGGCGTACGCAATTGATGCGCAGTATCGGCGATGAAGCGCCCCTGAAAGCCCAGCACTGCATCGACACGCGTCATCAGATCGTTCACTGCACCGACTAGCGGCTCCACTTCTCCCGGCACATTGTCGGCGGCAATCGGACTGAGATCCAGATGCGAGCGCATGCCGACTTCCTGCTGCAATTTGCGCAAGGGCGCCAGACCGTGCGCCACACCGCGCCAGATCAGGATGCCGGCAATCAGGATCAGCAACACCTGCGGCAGGATCAGCTGGATCAACAAGGCGCGTTCGTGACGATCGCGTTTGACCTGCGTTTCGGCCACCTGAATCATGACTAGCTCGGTGGCCGGATGCAGCAAGGGCTGACCGCGCAACAGCGCGACACGTACCGACTGTCCCTGCAATACGCCATCGTAATAGGCCGTGTCCTTGCCGCTCTTGATAACCGTCTGCACCGGCAGCGTCGGATCGCCGGCGATCAGATTACCGTCCATCGTGCGTATCGCGTAATACACCTGATCTTCCTTGTCGAGCAGCAGCGTACGCTCGGCTTCCGGTGCCAGATCGAATCCCATCTCGCCCTTGTTGTGCGTGACATGCAGCAGCATTTCGCGTGCAATTTCATTCAATTCGACGTCATACACATCGTTGGCAACGTGACGCACGACAAAGTAGCTGCCGACAATATCGATCAGCAGGATCAGAGAAAGCGGAACCAGCACAAGACGCAGCAATCTGCTGCGCAAAGTCGGATTGCGTTCAGATTTCCGAGCGTTCTTTTTCACCGGATTTTTCAAGCAGATAGCCCATGCCGCGCACAGTACGGATCGTGATGTTGTAGGGTTCGAGTTTTTTTCGCATACGATGTACGTATACTTCGATTGCATTGCTGCCACCATCGTCGCCCCAGCCGAATAGCCTGTCTACCATCTGTTCCTTGGTCACGACCTGGCCCTGGCGCGACAGCAATACTTCAAACACTGCCAGTTCGCGCACCGACAATTCCACCGGCACGTCGTTATGGAATAAGCGATGCGCTTCCAGATCGAAGCGCAATCCGCCATGCGTCAGGCTCTTGCCGGCATCGAACTGTCCGCGCCTTATCAGTGCACGAACACGCGCCTCGAACTCCGGCAGATCGAACGGCTTGGTCATGTAATCGTCGGCGCCCAGATCGAGCCCTGCCACGCGATCGTCCAGCGTATCGCGCGCGGTCAGTATCAATACCGGCACGCGCGATTTGCGCTCGCGCAAACGTCGCAGCACGGCAAGACCATCCATCTTCGGCAGCGCAATATCCAGCAACACCAGCGCATAAGCATCATTGCTCAAGGCGCGATTGGCATCTTCACCGTTATCGGCATAATCGACCGCATAGCCGGCCTGCGTCAGTGCACGCGTCAAGGCTGCTGCGAGTACTGCATCATCTTCAACAATCAAAATGCGCATGGAAATAGTCGCCCCTTCTTTATTACGCAAGCATGCCATCGTTTGCCATTAGTTTCCTTACAAACATTACAAAGTGCGTTTCAAGAAAATTGGCGCAGATGAAACAAAGTGTAACAACTGCATTTATCGTCAACCACAGTTCACAACTGACGTTAAGGAATGTACGGATGAAGATCAATCCGCACTTTAATACTTGAGAGAGAGCACAACAATGAACAAATTAATCGCTACCCTGGTTGCCGGTCTGTTTGCCTCCGTCGCCTTTGCACAAGCACCTGCTCCAGCCAGCACACCTGCTACCGTAAAAGCGGAAGTCAAGGCAGAGAAGTCCGTCTCAAAAGCTGAAAAATCGGAAGCCAAAGTTGATGCCAAAGCAGATGCTGCAGCAGCCAAGACCGATGCAAAAGCAGATGCTTCCAAAGCAAAAGCACATGCCAAAGCTGACCATAAAAAAGCCAAGGCTCACGCCAATACCACTGAAAAGAAAGCCGAAGCACACGCTGATGTGAAAGCATCGACGGCCAAATAATCTTCTTTTAACGGCAGGCCGTTCACCGGCTGCCATAACGCCCGTACCGCCTTGATGGTGCACGGGCGTTTTTTTATGTGCCAGCCCGGATCAGCACATGCTAAAGTTGCCATCAAGCACCGGGCAAACATCTTGCTCACGGTTTCCGACCACAGCGCAAAAGCACCGCCATGACTGATACTGCACGCATAGACCACGCCGTCTACAAAACCCTGCTCGAATCCACCAAGGCGATTCCCTGGAAGATCGACTGGAAAAGCATGACCTTCGCTTACATCGGCCCGCAGATAGAAGCACTGCTCGGCTGGTCCTCATCGAGCTGGGTGAGCGCGCAGGATTGGGCGGACAGAATGCATCCGGAAGACCGTGCATGGGTCGTTAATTTTTGCGTGGCCCAATCCAAAGACGGCACCGATCATGAAGCAGATTATCGCGCCCTCACCAAGGACGGCAACTATGTATGGATACGTGATGTGGTGCACGTCATGCGCAATGCCGATGGCGAGGTCGAAGCGCTGATCGGCTTCATGTTCGATATCAGCGAGCGCAAGAAAACCGAAGCCAAACTCATCGATCTGCAAAAAGAGCTGGAGACACTATCCTTCAAGGATGGATTGACTGGCGTAGCCAACCGGCGCATGTTCGATTCCATCATGGCCGCCGAATGGGCCAATGCCAAACTCAATCATCAGCCGCTTTCCGTCATCATGCTGGATATCGATTACTTCAAACAATACAACGACCACTACGGCCATATTCAGGGCGACGATTGCCTGAAACGTGTAGCGAATATTTTGAGTTCAGCAACCCGACGATCACGTGATTTTTTTGCCCGTTTTGGCGGTGAAGAATTCATACTGGTGTTGCCGGAAACCGATGAGCTGAATGCGATCAATATTGCCGAGCGATGCCGCACATTGATCTGCAAGGAAAAAATTCCGCATGAAAAATCAGAGGTGATTCCGATGATTACTGTCAGCCTCGGCGTTGGCACCATCATCCCGACTGATAAAGATGATCCCATCAGATTCATCGAAGAAGTCGACAAGCGTTTGTATCAAGCCAAGCAGCGCGGCAGAAATTGCATAGCCAACAGCGACTAAGATAGTTTCTAAAACTTGCCGGCGACAATACGAAAGCGCAAGTCCAGCCTGTCCTGCACCTGGATCGCGCCATTCAAGATCGAAAACGGCACGATGCCGAAATCGGATTGCTTAAAGTGCATTTTTCCGCTGACAAGCAAACCCTCAGCTGTTGCCTGCATCTCGACCGGAACCTCAAACGAGCGGCTAATGCCATGTAATTTAATCGTTACAGCCAGCGCACTCTCTGCACTCTTGCGCTCAATATGAATCAACGCAAGTGGAAACTGCGCCACGTCCAGAACCTTGTTGAGCATATTACGCCGCGTACCCTCTATATCCTCCTGAGTGGGTTGCGTCGACAATCCAGCCTCAACGCGTAAAGCAGCTTCATCAATCACGAGTTTTTCTAGCGGGACAGACAAGTCGGCTCTGCCATCCACTGGCGACACGAAGCCAGTTACATCATGACTGGCCACCACGTGATCGTGGCCGAATCGCGCAAATGCACCGGCACGGCGCACCTCAAGCACCAGCAGGGATTGCTGCGCATTGACGCGGAATATTTTTTTGCCCTGTGCTTCCGCCTGCAGGTAATCACTTTCAGTAAAGGCAGCAACAGGCTCGGTGCCTTTTTCAGGCTGCTGCAAGCGCGTCTCCGGTGCGCATGAGACAAGCAAAGTTACGCATAAAGCGAGCAAGCCAGCTGTATAAGTCTGTTGAAATTTGCTTCGTTTCATTTTCTTTCCATTCAACACTTTTTCTACGCAACAACGCTCTCTTCAACATCGATGCGCACTGCTACAACTTGCGCCCGCCATCCTTTATACCTTGGCGTAATATAACCGCATGCATTTTTTACCTTTCCGCCTTCCTTTAGCCAAAGACGAATATATGACGGATGGTAAATCGCATCTTGTCGCAGCCTGGATGTTATCCATCCTTGTGCTGGCGCATATGGGCACAGCAAACTATGCGCATGCGGCAAACGAAACCAATGCAAGAAACCAATTTTCAGTTGAAGCCACGCAATACGGTACTGCCGTACAAGTCAGCGTACGCACCACGGTCAAGGCACCGCTCGCTCTGATATGGAATACCCTGACTGATTATGACCACTTGGCGCAATTTATCCCCGGCATGAAAAAAAGCCGGCTGATCGAACGGCAAGGCAAGGTCGCTGTTATCGAACAATCAGGTTACGCACGTCTATGGTTCTTTCATTTTCCGATAGACGTTACGGTGGAGGTGACTGAACATCCTTCTTCCGCCATTCAGGTTCGTCTGCTGAAAGGCAATCTCAAACGGCTGGAAGGTCACTATGAAATCGAAAAGATAGCGGATGATCTCTACGCCTTGCGCTGGACGGGGACGATAGAGCCAGGTGTGGCTGTACCGGGTTTTCTTGCTACCGATCTGATGCGCAAGAATATTTCGGAACAGTTTCTGGGCATGGTGGACGAGATCGAACGACGTGCTGCATTGGCCACTCCCATTTCGCCCCTGGAACAAGAAACGATGCCTCGCTGATTTCCATACGGGCGGTTCCATCTCCATCATCGTTTAAAATGCTGGTTCAGTAGCGCACTGTCCGATCGTGAAGACTTCGTCTTGTACCGTGGCAGATGCTACTTCTCAATACCAGAACTTGATGACTTCCCTCATACCGCAAGAAATACCCGCAGCACTCATTCTCGACTCAATCAATGAAGACGCCATAGTTGCAGCAGAAAACCATCTTCGCGACGTTCTTGCACTGGCCATCGAATACAAGGCGCCGCACGCGGCAATCATCGTATTCGATACCCGCTGCGAACTCGCACTTGCACTGACTGAAGCGTATAAACGTTGTCTGCCGACGGCGACCTTCATCGATTTCGATACGATATCTGCAGATGCCGTACTCGCCGCCTTTGCCGAGCTGGCTGCAAATGATCTGGTGGTGCTGATTCAATCGACAAATTTTCGCCTTGAAGCTTTTCGGATACGGATAGAACTTTTCAAGCGTTCGCTCAAGGTAATAGAGCATCCGCATTTATCGCGCATGACAGGATCACAAGCACTGTATTACATTGAATCCCTGGCCTATGACTCGGCCTACTATCGCGGCGTTGGCCGAGCATTGAAGGCACGTATCGACCGTGCCAGCTTTGGCGTTGTCGACAGCGGCGGCGAACGCCTGGTGTTTGACTCTCCGTTTGAATCCGCAAAACTGAATATCGGCGATTACAGCGAGATGAACAATGTGGGCGGCCAGTTTCCGATCGGCGAAGTGTTTACCGAAGCACAGGATCTGGAGGCGGTGAATGGGCGCGTACGTATTTTTGTTTTTGGCGACACCGCATTTCAAGTCAATCAGCCAGAAAAACCCATCACCCTGGTCATCACCAAAGGCCGCGTCACCGATGTAATCGATTCGACGCCTGAGTTCGACCAGGTGCTCGCCAATATCCGTGCCGATGAAGGCGAAGTGTGGTTGCGCGAGCTCGGCTTCGGCATGAACCGTGCCTTTACGCAGCAACGTACCGTCAGCGATATCGGCACCTATGAGCGCATGTGCGGCATCCATCTGTCGCTGGGCGCCAAACACGGCGTCTATAACAAAGCCATCATCAAGCGGGCGACCGCCAGATACCACGTCGATGTCTTTGCAGTCACGCAAGCCGTCTATCTCGATGATGATCTTGTATATAGCAACGGCGCCTGGCAGGTCTGAAACGCGATCTGTAGTTCAACCCATAACGCGGATAGCCCGCAGTTCGCTAATCTCGTGCAAACCCGCGTAAAATGACGGCTTCTGCGGGTGTAGTTCAATGGTAGAACGAAAGCTTCCCAAGCTTTAGACGAGGGTTCGATCCCCTCTACCCGCTCCAGCCAGACTCCAGACATCTGGCCGATAGGCGCTTCGATTCGCGCTTCGATTCACACTTTTTTAACAGCGACATTTTTGCCTAATTTGCACTTAATCCGCTCTCAATCTGCAGTACTAACCAAACACTTCGCATGACCGATACCAAATCCGACGACGGACAAAACAAGCCGCTTTTTTACGATCCGACCGAACACCGCATACGCAGCTTCGTCACGCGTGCGGGACGCCTGTCAACCGCGCAAGCGCGCGCCATCGAGGAACTGGGGCCGCAATTCTTCATCCCCTATGCCAAGGCGCCGCTGGATATCGATCAGGCCTTCAGTCGCACGGCACCGACCATTTTTGAAATCGGCTTCGGCATGGGCGAAACCACGGCAAAAATTGCCGCCAGCATGCCGGAGAAAAATTTCATCGGTGTGGAAGTGCATACGCCGGGCGTAGGCAGCCTGTTGAAGCAGATCGGTGAACGGGAGTTGACGAATCTGCGCATCATCCAGCATGACGCATTTGAAGTATTGACCAATATGATTGCACCGGCATCGCTGGCCGGCGTGCACGTGTTCTTCCCCGACCCCTGGCACAAGGCACGTCACAACAAGCGCCGCCTGATCCAGCCGCCGCTGGTGCAACTGCTTTCGTCACGTATCAAGACCGGCGGCTATCTGCATTGCGCAACCGACTGGCAGGAATATGCGGAACAGATGCTGGAAGTGTTGAGTGCCGAACCAAGCTTGCGCAACACTGCGGATGCATATGCGCCGCGCCCTGATTACCGCCCGGTCACGAAATTCGAAAATCGCGGCATCAAGCTCGGGCACGGCGTGTGGGATCTAGTATTCGAAAAAAAATAAGCGGCATCGCTGTGCCGCTTGTTTGAACTGCAACGCATTTTTTACCGGTCCCGGCATCATCCTGCTTATTTGACGCGCTGCTTCTCCAGCTTGCGCGCCAGCGTACGGCGATGCATGCCGAGACGACGCGCTGCTTCGGAAATATTGAAATCGCTTTCCGCCAGCACTGCGTGGATACGCTCCCACTCCAGCGTCTTGATCGACGTCGAACGATTGCCCAGCTCCACATCGACGTTGCCGGCCACATGACTGAAAGCAGCTTCAATATCATCGGTGTTGGACGGTTTGGCCAGATACTGGCAGGCACCGAGCTTGATGGCTTCCACCGCCGTATTAAGACTGGCAAAGCCGGTCAGCACCACGATCTGCATGGCGGGATCATGCTTGTGCAGCATTTGCACACAGGCCAGTCCCGACGTGTGGCCGTTCAGTTTAAGGTCGACGACAGCATAAGCCGGTTTCTCCTGCTGCAACAAGGCAGCTGCTTCATCCTGGCTGGAAGCCAGCAGCACGCGGTAATCCCTGCGCTCGAATGAACGTCCGAGCGTACGGGCAAACGCGCCGTCGTCTTCAATAATCAGCAGCGTACGTTCAACCGACATCCCGTTCCTCTTCTTCAAACATGATCGCAGCCAGCGGCAGCGAAAGCTGCACGACCGCGCCGCCTTCCTCGCGGTTGCGCGCAGTAACCGTACCACCCAGTGTGCGTGCAACATTCATCACCAGAAACAAGCCAAGGCCGCCACCGACACGATTCTTGGTCGACTGATACGGCGTGCCCAAATTTGCCAGAATTTCCGGCAGAAAACCCGGGCCGGCGTCGCTTACTTCTATGATCAGTGTATCTTCGTTGCCGCTCGCCGTCAGACGCAGCCATTGCGGCGACGCTTCCAGCGCATTGTCGAGCAAATTGAAAATCGTCTGCTTCAGGGTGGAGTCGAACACCACGGCGAGATCATGTTCGATGCGATTTTCGTAGAGAAAGATGGCGATCGGCCGGCTGGCGCGCCAGGCAGCAGCGAGGTCGTCGAGAAAGGTAACAATCGTGGTTTGCGCCGATGACTCGCCGCGCGCTTCGCCCGCAGACAACAGGATGCCGCTGACGATGCTCTTGCAGCGCTGCAGTTGCGCTTCCATTTCGGCAATGTCCTGCTGCAGGTCGGCGTTTGCAGCGACGACAGGCATGCGCCGCCAGTCGCCCAGAATGACAGACACCGTTGCCAGCGGCGTGCCAAGTTCATGCGCCGCCCCGGACGCCAGCAGGCCCATGCGCACAATATGTTCTTCTTCTGCAGCACGCTGCCGCAAAGCCGCCAGTTCCACATCGCCGGCGTGAAAATTGCGTCTGATACGTGTGATGAATACGGTCAGCAACACGGCGTTCAGCACGAAGCAGATCAGGATGCCTTGCACATAAAGACTGAAAAATCGCAGGCTGTGATCGTGCGGCAGAATCAGCGGATTCGCATGCGCCGCCAAACCGGCCAGACAGGCGCTGGTAAGGGCCACGATAATCCAGGTTGACCATGCCTCCAGCAATACCGCGCTCAGGATCACCTGCAGCAGGTAGACGAAGGCAAACGGATTGGTGACGCCGCCGCTGAAGTACAGTTGCAGGGTGAGGCTGGCCACATCCACCAGCAAGGCAAAAAACAATTCCTTGTTGCTGACCGTGCTGCGTTCATGCCAGCGCAGATGGCTGGCGATATTGAAGGCAATCAGACAGGCCAGCACTTCCAGCATGTAAGGCAATTGCAGCTGGATGCCGAATCCCAGGGTAACAATGGCGATCGTCGTGATCTGGCCAATGACCGCGATCCAGCGCAACTGGATCAGCAGCAGCATGTTCTTGCGTCCTGCCGAATGCTCGGCGCGCGCAGCCGATGGCGGCAGCTTGTTCATGGCCACACCCGACACGGCCATTCCGTTTTTTCCCAGCATGTTTCTTTCCCGCTCCAGACTGTCAGTTCGGGCGGCGACGTTCGTCACGCAGCACCCACCAGCACGCCGCCAGCACCATCAAGGCGAGTACGTACCAGGTGAGAGCATAGACTAAATGATTGTTGTTGAACGAAATCACCGTCAATCCGCCTACCGGCGGCACGGCGGCATGATCTGCCGGCGATGCTTCCCTGCTCTGCGGGCGCGCATCCTGATCGATAAAATAAGGCGCTACATTGGAAAGGCGCTGTGCCGCTGCGATCGCTGTCACATCACGCGAATACCAGCGCCCACCGGCGGCATCGTTCTCGCGTAAAAAGCCACCGCCCGGTTCGCTGATGCGTAACAACCCGCTGACCACAGTTTCGGTCGCAGGAGGCTTGGGTTCAACGTAGGAAAGAGAAGGAATGAAGCCGCGATTGACCAGCACGATGCTGCCGTCGGCAGTTTGCAGCGGGGTCAACAACCAGAAACCGCTACCAAGCTCGGTCACGGCCATAACCTTGACCGCATGCTCATGCAAAAAAACACCGCTCACACGTACATGACGGTATTCGTCGCTTGTCGCGGTGACTTGTGACCAGCGCTCGCGCTGTGGTGCATCAACAGGAGCGGCATGCACGCGCTGCTCGACACGTTCAATCAGCGCCAGCTTCCATTGCAGACGGTAGAGTTGCCAGGTGCCCAGTGCGGCAAAAAGAGTGAACAGCAGACTGGCGATGACAAGCAGCCAGATCAGTCGGGAGCCGGAGCGAGGGGGACCAGCGACCGGTTCGGAGTGCGAACCGATGCTGCTGCCCTGCTCCGTGACATCTGTCATGGCATGACTTATTTTGACTGCTGCACGGCACGATGCATGTCATGCCCGTGCTCGTGCATGCCCGGCATCATGTTGTTATTCATGTGATACATGACCCAGAGCGAACCGGCCAGCACAATCCCCACAATCACCACGGTAAAGATCAGCGCCAGCATCGACCAGCCACCTTCAGACTTGGTATTCATGTGCAGGAAATAAATCATGTGCACGACAATCTGCACGGCGGCAAAACCGAGAATGACAATACCGGTGGTGCCGGAACTCGTCAGCACATTGTTCATGACCAGCCAGAACGGAATTGCCGTCAGGATGACCGACAGTACAAAACCGATCGCATAGCTTTTCAGGCTGCCGTGAGCATGCTCATCGTGATGATCATGATCTGCGCCGTGCGCTGTTGTTGCGTGATGATCGCTCATGGCAGTACTCCCATCAGATAGACAAAGGTGAAGACGCCGATCCAGATCACGTCCAGGAAATGCCAGAACATGGACAGACACATCAGGCGACGCTTGTTTTCAACATTCAAGCCGAATTTGCCGACCTGGAACATCAATACGATCAGCCAGATGATACCGAAGGTAACGTGCAAACCGTGGGTACCGACCAATGCAAAGAAAGACGTCAGGAAGGCGCTAGTTTGCGGGCCTGCACCTTCATGGATCAGATGGTTGAATTCATACAATTCCAGCGCCAGGAATCCGGCACCGAGCAAACCGGTAATGGCGAGCCAGATCAGGGTGCTGCGTACGCGATTGCGATACGCTTCCAGCATGGCGACGCCATAGGTAATCGACGACACCAGCAGGAAAGCGGTGTTCATCGCCACCAGCGGCAAGTCGAACAATTCGGCACCGGTCGGACCGCCGGCATAGCTGCGACCCAGCACGGCATAGGTCGCAAACAGGCAGGCGAAAATCAGACAATCGCTCATCAGGTAAATCCAGAAACCAAGCGAAGTGCTGGATTCCGGATGATGTTCCTTGACGTAATAACGCGTGCTTGCGTCAGCGTTACTCATCGCGCTGATATCGGCAGAAGTGGCAGTGATCTCAGACATGGCTTTCCAACAGTTTGGTGCGAGCATTTTCGGTGCGGGCAACTTCGTCCGCAGGAATGTAGTAATCGCGTTTGTAGTTAAAGGTGTGGATGATGATCGCGGCTATCACTGCTGCAAAGCTGATACCAGCCAGCAGCCACATTTGCCAGATCAAGCAAAAGCCTAACACTCCACTCAAGGCCGAGATGATAAAGCCTGCGCCGGTATTTTTCGGCATGTGAATCTCGGTAAAGCCTTGCAGCGGACGCTGGTAACCGTTTTTCTTCATGTCGCTCCAGCTATCGGTGTCATACACTTTCGGCGTGAACGCGAAATTGTAGTCCGGCGGTGGCGACGAAGTCGACCACTCCAGCGTACGACCATTCCATGGATCACCCGTCACATCGCGCAATTCATGACGACGCTTGAAGCTGACATAGAACTGGATCAGCATCGAGGCTATGCCCAGCGCAATCAGCACCGCACCGACGGCTGCAATCTGGAACCAGATTTGCAACGATGGATCAGTGAAGTGGCTCATGCGGCGTGTTACGCCCATCATGCCCAGTATGTACAGCGGCATGAAAGCCATCCAGAAACCGACGAGCCAGAACCAGAACGAGCATTTACCCCAGAACACGTCGAGCTTGTAGCCGAATGCTTTCGGGAACCAGTAGTTGATCGCGGCGAACACACCGAACACGACGCCACCAATAATCACGTTATGGAAGTGAGCGATCAGGAACAGGCTGTTATGCAGGACAAAGTCGGCTGGCGGCACCGCCAGCATCACACCTGTCATGCCACCAAGCACGAAGGTAATCATGAAACCGATAGTCCACATCATCGGCAGCTCGAACGTGATGCGGCCCTTGTACATCGTGAACAACCAGTTGAATACCTTGGCGCCGGTCGGAATCGAAATGATCATCGTCGTGATACCGAAGAACGAGTTGACACTCGCCCCCGAGCCCATCGTGAAGAAGTGATGCAACCACACCATATAGGACAGGATCGTAATAACGACAGTCGCGTACACCATCGAGGTATAACCGAAGATGCGCTTGGCCGAGAACGTCGACACCACTTCCGAGAACACGCCGAACAATGGCAGAATCAGAATATACACTTCAGGGTGACCCCAGATCCAGATCAGGTTCACGTACATCATGGCATTGCCGCCGCCATCATTGGTGAAAAAATGGGTGTCTACCATGCGGTCCAGAGACAGCATTGCCAGCACAGCAGTCAGCACCGGGAAGGATGCAACGATCAGTACGTTGGTGCACAAGGCCGTCCAGGTGAACACCGGCATCTTCATCATGTCCATGCCAGGCGCGCGCATCTTGACGATGGTCGCGATCAGGTTGATACCGGACAGCGTGGTCCCAACCCCGGCAACTTGCAGCGCCCAAATGTAGTAATCAACCCCCACATCCGGGCTCGCCAGGATGCCCGACAGCGGCGGATATGCCAGCCAGCCGGTTTTGGCAAATTCGCCGACAAACAGTGACACCATGACCAGCCCGGCGCCGAAACTCGTCATCCAGAAACTGAAGTTATTCAGAAATGGAAACGCCACGTCGCGCGCACCGATTTGCAACGGCACCACGTAGTTCATCAGACCGGTCACCAGCGGCATCGCCACGAAGAAAATCATGATCACGCCGTGCGCGGTGAAGATTTGATCGTAGTGATGCGGTGGCAGGAAGCCGGCGTTGTCGCCGAAGGCCATCGCCTGCTGAGCGCGCATCATCAATGCATCGGCGAAGCCGCGCAGCAACATCACCAGTCCGAGAATCATGTACATGATCCCGATTTTCTTGTGATCGATACTGGTAATCCAGTCGCGCCACAAGGTGCCCCAGACGCGGTAATACGTCAGAGCACCAACCATCGCAACGCCGCCCAGAAGCACCATCGCAAAAGTTATCAAAAGAATTGGCTCGTGGAACGGGATAGCGTCCCAGCTCAGCCGGCCGAAGATAAGCTTCGTCAGATCAGTATGGTCTTGCATCGTTTAGTCTTTATGGGAATGAGAATGCTTGGCCGCAACCTTGGCGGTTTCGCTGTGCGCAGCAGTATGGTCTGCCGCCTCGTTATGCGATTCTTGCTTCGCGTCGGTTACTGCTTCTACTTTCGCGCCTTTGCGCGGTGCGGTCTTGGCGCGATGCGCATCGTCCCGCATCATCTGATCCATACAGACGCTGCCTGCTTCGACGCAACGATTCAGGATCGCGCCATACAAATCGGAAGAGACTGTTTTGTAATAAGTCACAGGTTCGCGCTCGCTCGGTTTTTCCAGTTCCAGGTAGGCGGTGCGATCCAGCTTGCCGCCCTCTGTCTTGACTTTCTTCACCCAGCGATTGAAATCATCAACATCCATGCCGTGATATTTGAAACGCATGTGCGAGAAACCGGCGCCGCTGTAGTTGGCAGAGAAACCTTCCGACTCAACCGGCTTGTTGATGACCGCGTTCAATTGCGTCTCCATGCCGGCCATCGTGTAGATCTGGCCGGCCAGCTCGGGAATGTAGAAGGAGTTCATGACCGTCGATGAGGTGAGCTTGAAGCGTACCGGCACATCGATAGGCGTCGCCAGTTCATTCACGGTGGCGATGCCCTGCTCTGGATAGATAAACAACCACTTCCAGTCCAGCGCGACGACTTCGATCGTCAGCGGCTCGGCAGCAGCAGAGATGGGACGATTTGCATCCAGCCTATCCAGCGGGCGGTACGGGTCCAGCTTGTGTGTACTGACCCATGTGATCAAACCGAGCACAATGATGATCAGCAGCGGACCGCCCCAGATGATCAGTTCCAGCTTGGTGGAATGATCCCAATCGGGCTCATATTTGGCAGAGGTATTGTTTTTCCGGTAACGCCATGCAAAGATAAGCGTAAGGATGATCACCGGCACGATGACGAGCAGCATCAGCAGCACTGAAACTATAATGAGCTGTCCCTGCTGCGCGGCGATGTCACCGGAAGGGTTGAGCAACACCCAATCGCATCCGCCCAGAAGAAGCAGCGGCAACAGAAGCAAACTGCGAAGGAGTAACCCGCGACGAGAAATCAAGGAATTCATGCGTGGAATAGGTAAGATGAACAACCTGTTAGTTTACTGGTAATGTGCACATATGCAGATAGGACGTTTTGTCCTAGCGCAAGAAATACCAATAAACAAACGTGTACTGCTTCAAATAATGAAATATTTAACCGATAGGAGTGCCGCTAATCATGTCTATCTCAACACATTATGATCAAACGGCGCCTGCAGAGGAATCGCCGCACTCAATCGGTAACGGCCCGCGCAATATCAACGCCCGCGACGGACATATCGATCCAGGTGAAATCGCCATCGGCGTCGTCATCGGCCGCGCTTCCGAATACTTCGACTTCTTTGTCTACGCCATCGCTTCGGTGCTGGTCTTTCCCACCGTGTTCTTCCCTTTTGCCTCAAAACTCGAAGGCACGCTGTACGCATTCACCATTTTTTCATTCGCCTTCATCGCCAGGCCGCTGGGCACCGTGATCTTCATGGAAATCCAGCGCCGCTTCAGCCGCGAAGCGAAACTGACGCTGGCGCTGTTCCTGCTCGGCGGTTCGACCGCCGGCATTGCCTTTCTGCCATCCCATGCGCAACTCGGCACCACCGCCATCGTCCTGCTGGCGCTGCTGCGCTGCGGCCAGGGTGTGGCGATCGGCGGATCGTGGGACGGCCTGCCGTCGCTGCTGGCGCTGAACGCACCGCAGAACAAGCGCGGCTGGTATGCGATGCTGGGCCAACTGGGCGCACCGATAGGCTTTATCCTCGCCGCCGGCCTGTTTGCCTATATGTTGTATACGCTGTCGCCGCAGGATTTCTTCGAATGGGGCTGGCGTTATCCATTCTTCGTTGCCTTCGCGATCAACGTGGTGGCCCTGTTCGCCCGCCTGCGTCTGGTATCGACCCCGGAATATTCGCGCCTGCTGGATGAACGCGAACTGGAACCGGCCAATGTGGTCGAGATAACACGTTCGCAAGGCCGCAACCTGATCATCGGTGCACTCGCCGCACTCGCCAGCTACGCCCTGTTCCATCTGGTGACGGTATTCCCCTTGTCGTGGATCGTGCTGTACTCGGACCGTTCGGTCAGCCAGTTCCTCGAAATCCAGATGATAGGCGCCGGTCTGGCGATGTGCAGCATCATCGCCTCCGGCCTGATTGCCGATCGCGTCGGTCGCCGCACCACGCTGGCCGTACTGGCCGTACTGATAGGTATTTTCAGCGCCTTCGTGCCGATGCTGATGAATGGCGGCATCTTCGGTGAAAACCTCTTCATCATCGTCGGCTTCATTCTGCTCGGCTTGTCTTACGGCCAGGCCGCTGGTGCGGTGAGCGCGAATTTCCCTGCCAAGTATCGCTATACCGGTGCCGCTCTGACATCCGATCTGGCCTGGCTGGTCGGCGCCGGCTTCGCACCGCTGGTCGCGCTGGGCCTGTCCGCACATTTCGGATTGGGCTATGTCAGCCTGTACCTGCTGTCCGGCGCCGTCGGATCGCTGGCAGCACTTAGTCTTAATCGTGCATTGGAAATTCGCGACTGAGGCTCTGCAAAACTGCAACAATAAAAAGAGACGCACATGTGCGTCTCTTTTTTATGCGCCGGCATGTTTCTCCATTCAGAAAAACACGGCGGCTGAACTACATCGCTGCAATCAAGGCCACGATATCCGCGCCGTAGCTTTCCAGTTTCTTTTCACCGACGCCGCTGACGCCGCGCAGATCGGCCAAAGTAGCCGGCTGTGTCTTGGCAATTTCACGCATGGTCGCATCGTTGAAGATGACATAGGCCGGCACATTGTGCGTGCGTGCCGTTTCCATGCGCCACCAGCGCAATTTTTCGAAGATCGCCTGCTCTTCTGTCGACAGATCGGTTTCGATAAAACCCTTGGGTTTGCTGCTTGTACGCCGGGATTTGACGGGTTTCTGATATTCGCGCAACTGCACCTTCTCGCCGCCCTTCAATACCGGACGTGCAGCATCGGTCAGCTTCAAGGCGCTGTACGCTTCATGATCAACCGCCACCAGACCGAGCGCAATCGACTGGCGCAAAATAGCCCGCCATTCCGCCTCGCTGCGGTCGGAGCCTATGCCGAAAGTGGAAACCTGGTCGTGCTGCCATTGCTTCACCTTGTCCGAATCCACTCCGCGCAAGACGTCCAGCACATGCATCGCACCGAAGCGCTGATCGACACGGTATATCGTTGACAGCAGCTTTTGTACCGCAACGGTCGCATCGAAAGAACGCGGCGGATTCAAGCAGGTATCGCAATTTCCGCACGGTGCCGACGACTGGCCGAAGTAAGTCAGCAGGCGCTGGCGCCGGCAATACAGGGTTTCGCACAAGCCCAGCATGGCGTCGAGCTTGACGCCCTGCACGCGCTTGAAGGTTTCGTCGGCTTCCGATTCGTCTATCATGCGGCGCTGCTGCACCACGTCCTGCAAACCGTAAGCCATCCAGGCATTCGCTGCAGCGCCGTCGCGGCCGGCGCGACCGGTTTCCTGGTAATAGCCTTCTATGCTTTTCGGCAAATCCAGATGTGCAACGAAACGCACATCCGGCTTGTCTATGCCCATGCCGAAGGCGATGGTGGCAACCATCACGATGCTTTCTTCGCGCAGAAAGCGCGCCTGGTTTTTGCTGCGTGTGGCGAAGTCCATGCCGGCGTGATACGGCAAGGCACTGATGCCGTTTTCACGCAAAAATTCTGCCGTTTCTTCCACTTTCTTGCGCGACAGGCAATATACGATGCCGGCATCGCCCGCATGTTCGCTCTCGATGAAATCCAGCACCTGCTTGCGGCCGTTGGCCTTCTCTACAATTTGATAGCGTATGTTCGGCCGGTCGAAAGACGACACGAACATGCGCGCATTGTCGAGCTGCAGCCTGTGGGCAATTTCTTCACGCGTCTGATGATCGGCGGTCGCCGTCAGCGCGATGCGCGGGACGTTCGGAAATCGCTCGTGCAGAATCGACAGCCGTATATATTCGGGACGGAAATCATGCCCCCATTGCGATACGCAATGCGCTTCATCAATTGCGAACAGCGCAATCTTCGACGCTTCCAGCATGTCGAGGCAACGCGGTGTCATCAGGCGTTCGGGCGCGACATACACCAGATCGAGATCGCCGCTGCGCAAGCGGCGTTCGATACGCGACGACTCTTCAAAGGTCTGGGTGGAATTCAGGAATGCCGCGCGTACGCCGACCTCAGCCAGCGCATCAACCTGATCCTGCATCAGGGCGATCAGCGGCGAAATCACGACGCCGACGCCATCGCGCAGAAGGGAAGGTATCTGATAGCACAGCGACTTGCCGCCGCCGGTCGGCATCAGCACCAGCGCATCGCCGCCGCGTGTAACGAGATCGACAATCTCGGCCTGCTCGCCGCGAAACGACGAGTAACCGAATACCGACTCCAGTACGTGCAGCGCCTGCGCGCCCAGATCATCCTGCCTGTTATTCATCGTCGCGGCTTATTCTGCCCACACAACCCAGCCGTAATGCGCACTGAGCAAGATGAACAAACCGAAGCCGATGCGGTAATACGCAAAGAAGGTGAAATCATGCGTGCTGATGTAACGCAGCAACCAACGTACGCACAGGAAGGCGGAAACGAATGCTGCCAGTCCGCCGAGGCCGAACAGGGGAATATCGGCCATCGACAGCAAGGCTCTGTCTTTATAGACCGAATAAACGGTCGCCCCCATCAGTGTCGGAATCGCCAGGAAGAAGGAAAATTCAGTGGCCGCCTTGCGCGACAGACCGAACATCATGCCGCCGATAATGCTGGCGCCGGAACGGCTGGTGCCGGGAATCAGCGCGAAGGCTTGCGCGCAGCCGACCTTGAAGGCATCGAGCAGCGTCATGTCATCGATCGATTGCACGCGCTCGGCATGCACGCGGTTTTTATTCCGGTGCTCGACCCACAGGATGACAAAACCGCCGACGATGAAGGCAATCGCCACCGGAACCGGGGCAAACAGTTTTTCCTTGATCGCGCCGGCAAATACCAGCCCCAGCAGTGCTGCCGGCAAAAATGCCACGACAATATTCACGGCGAATTTCTGTGCACGGCGTTCGGTAAACAAACCACCCAGCACGGCGGCAATCTTCACGCGGTATTCCCACACCACGGCCAGCATGGCGCCGGTCTGGATCGCGATTTCAAACACCTTGACCTTGGGGCCGGTGAATTCCAGCAGGCTGCCGGCAAGTATCAAGTGTCCAGTCGATGAAATGGGCAGAAATTCCGTCAAGCCTTCGACGATGCCCATGATGATGACTTTGAGCGCGAGAATTGTATCCATGGAAATGTACGATGTAAAAAGTAAGGAAATGAAGTTGGTAATAAAAAACCCGCCGGTTATGACGCCGTACGGGCTACAACGTGTTCGATCTATCCATGCGACAGTCATGCGGCGCATGCCTCAGCCAGCGTTCGCAGCGGGGTCAAAGGTTACCACGAGAGCGCATGCGGCTGTGCCGATTTTGCTCGACGCAACCAGTATTGCCGCAACGGAAGCCTGCCGTATGCCCAACCGCTTTGTTCCGACTTACGCCGCCGTCAATCGTTCCAGCGTCGTCAGATAAATCATCGCTTCTTCACGCGTCGCACCGCACATTTCCTGTTGCGGCCGCAAGCTGCTGCACACCAGAGGCCGTTCCGGCTGGCCGAAAATCCGGCAGCGATAATCGTCGGCCAGCTGCACGCAGCGCACCCCGGCCGGTTTGCCGTTCGGCATACCGGGGATGGCCGACGAAATCGACGGCGCGGTGCAACAGGCGCCGCAATCGGGGCGGCAGTTCAAGTTAGTCATTCGGCAATTCGTTCAAAAAAACCATCAAGTCGGTGCCGCAAGTGTGTAGAAGACGCGATTTTACAGTGATCGTGTCGGCACGAGGCTTGACGCTACGCGGGCGGACGCTTACATTACGGAAGCCTTGGCAAGTTGATTCCCTTGCCTGCCGCAACACACCGCCTTGTCGTAACAGCACCCTTCCCTGGAACGCTTAGCCGACTCGATTCGTTGAGACGGGCGGTGTTGCGTAGCGCACACGCGATCATTTGCTAAAATGCCCGTTTTCTTATTTAGTTACCTAGAGCCGACAAAATGAACATTGAAAAAGCCCGTTTCCTGATGATAGAACAGCAAATTCGCCCTTGGGATGTGCTGGATCAGGACGTCCTCGAATTGCTGGTGATCGTCAAGCGTGAGGCATTCGTGCCGCTGGCGTATCGTGCGCTGGCATTTGCCGACAGCGAAATCCCGCTGCCGCACGGCGAACATATGATGACGCCCAAGCTGGAAGCACGCATCATGCAGGAACTGGCGCTCAAGAAACATGAAAACGTGCTGGAAATCGGTGCCGGCTCAGGTTATCTGGCTGCGCTGCTGGCCTACAAGGCACGTCACGTCACCACGCTGGAAATCGATCCGGAACTGAAAGCGCTGGCGCAACAAAATCTGGCCGATTGCGGCGTCAGCAATGTCGATGTGGTCGAAGCCGACGGCGCACAAGGCTATACCGCCGCCAACACGACTTATGATGTAATCGTGGTCTCGGGTTCGCTGCCGGTAGTACCGGAAGCCTTGCTGGCGCAAATCAAGGTCGGTGGCCGCCTGTTCGCGATTGTCGGCGATGCGCCTGCCATGACCGCGCAACTCATCACGCGCGTATCGGACATCAGCTACAACACCGTCAATCTGTTTGAAACAGTAGTGAAGCCACTGCGCAATGCAGTCGTTCCATCGCAGTTCAAGTTCTAGGAATCGCGATGCAGCACATCACCGCGCCGGAACTGGCAGCATTGCTCGCTGACGGCTCCGGCAAGGCGCGCGTCCTGCTGGATGTACGCGAACCGTGGGAATACCAGACCTGCAAGATAGAGGGTGCGATTTCCATCCCCATGAACACGATCCCGGATCAGCTGGCGCAGCTGGACATGGATGCGGCTATCGTCTGCATCTGCCATCACGGTGCGCGCAGCATGCGGGTGGCGCATTTTCTGGAAAGCCAGGGCTATACACACGTGACGAATCTGACCGGCGGCGTCCATGCATGGGCGCAGCAAGTCGATCCAGCAATGCCAACCTATTAAACGTAGCACCATTTTATTATTCAGGCGCTCGACTACCTCACCGGAAATGCAATGCGCAATGCCACGCTCGTCACGCTGATCGCCGGTGCAGTTTTCTCGCTACAAGTCCATGCAGCCGATCTGCTGCAGGTTTATCAGGATGCATTGGTCAGGGATTCCGTCTATGCCAGTGCGCGCGCCAATCTGAGCGCCGGCCAGGAAGCTTCGGTGCAAGGGCGCGCCAATCTTCTGCCTTTGATTGGTTTGAGCGGATCGTATCAACGTGTCAGCCGCGATGATACGGCCAACACCAGATCGCACGGATATACGCTGTCGCTGTCGCAACCCTTGCTGGATGTTGCGGCCTGGCAAACGTATGAACAAAGCAAACTATCGGTCGCTGCAAGCGAAGCCGCATTCGCCATCGTGCAGCAGGACTTGATCCTGCGCGTGGCGCAAGCATACTTCGATGTCCTGGCGGCGCAAGATATGCTGGCATCCTTGCAGGCGCAGAAAACCGCCATCAGCGAACAGCTGGCATCGGCCAAACGCAATTTTGAAGTCGGCACTGCTACCATCACCGACACGCATGAAGCGCAGGCCCGCTACGATCTGGCCACTGCGCAGGAATTTGCCGCGCAAAGCGATCTGGATATCAAACGCGCAGTCTTGCAGCAGATTATCGGCAAGCCAGCCGCAGAATTGACGCCACTGCGCACCGGCGTAGCACTGCAAAAGCCGCAACCGGCGCAGATGGAACCGTGGGTGAGCAGTGCGGAACAACAGAATTTCGATGTGGCCAGCAAGCAGCTGGCGCTGGAAATCGCCAAACGCGACATTACGCGCAATCGCGCCGGCCATTATCCGACTGTCGATCTGGTCGCCAGCCGCAGCGACTCGAACCAGCGCAACACTACCGTACAAGGCTTGAACAGCGGCACCGGCCCGACCAATTCAGTTGGCGTGCAATGGTCGATTCCCCTGTTCAGCGGTTTTGCAGTGACCAGCCGCGTACGACAATCCATCGCGCTGGAAGACAAGGCACGCTCCGATCTGGAAACGGCGCGCCGTGCCGCAGCACAAAATGCACGGCAAGCCTATCTTGGAGTCAACAGCGGATTGGCGCAGGTCAAGGCCCTGGAAGCTGCTGAAATATCCAGCCTGTCAGCGCTGGAATCAAATCGTCTGGGATATCAGGTCGGCGTACGCATCAACATCGATGTGCTGAATGCACAGCAACAGTTATATGTAACGCAACGCGATCTGGCGAAAGCGCGTTACGACACGCTGATGAACAGCCTGCGCCTGAAATCGGCGGCCGGCACCTTGCAGGAACAGGATTTGGTGCAAATCAATACCTTGCTGACACAACCGTAAAGAGGCTGCAGATACGCCGCACTAGGTTTTCAAACGCAGGGACGTAGCGCAAGCAAGACTTTCCAGGCAACCGTCAATCACGGCTGGCGCAACTTCCGCCAATGCAAAACTGCCGGGTGAAAACAGCCAGTTCATCAAAAGACCGATCACATGGCTGTGCAGGCTGATCGCCGCCAAGCGCGTATCCAGATCTTTCGGCAGCTGATCGAGTGCGACCGCTTCCTTCAGGATGCGCTCCATATTATCCAAACCTTTTTCATAGCAATGTTGCTGGCGCACCCAGATCGGATCATCACGATCGACAAGTTCCGACCTCAGAAAAATAATGTCCAGCACTTTGCGTGAGCGCGTATCGTTGACAACGTTTTTCATGAACGCGACCCAGGTATTGCGCAGATGCGCCAAAGGATCATGCGCATACTGTTCAAACGGCGTGGCCGCCAGCGCCTCCAGTGGCAAACGCACGCGTTCGCACATCGCATCAAACAAATCGCCCTTGTTCTTGAAGTGCCAGTAAATGGCACCGCGCGTCACATCTGCTGCCAGTGCAACATCGCTCAATGAGGATTGAGCCAGACCGCGCGCGTGAAACACCTCCTCCGCCGCATCGATGATGCGACTGCGGGTTTCCAGTGCTTCTTCCTTCGTACATCGCGCCATAAAATTCCTGAACTCCCTGACATATTTTCTTTTTATATGATCAAATATTGCAATAAAAATTGCTTTTCACCCATACATACATACAAGCATGTATGTATAATAATATCCCACTTACCGCAAAGCAGCAAAAACAGTTTTAGTGGATCATCGCTGAAAACTGATGTTGTTTTTATATGTTGCGTCATACCGATCTTCAGTCTGCCGATGTCTGGCGGCATAAACTACCAACCGTGCGAGATGCTTATGAGTTCACTTCCCCGTCTGACCAGCCTTGGCGCTAGCCTCTTCATATTATTCGCAGTCGCCGGTTGCGGTAAATCCGACGCCCCGGCAGCCGCACCGCCGCCAACCGAAGTATCAGTAGTCACCATCAAGTCATCAGCACTGGGAATCACGAACGAATTGCCGGGGCGCCTGGAATCGACCCGCATTGCTGAAATTCGCGCCCGCGTTCCCGGCGTCGTGTTGAAACGCACCTTCCGCGAAGGCAGCGACATCAAGGCTGGCGCCACGCTCTTCCTGATCGATCCGGCACAATTCGAGGCCGCTTATAACAGCGCCGACGCAGCTGTCGCCAGAGCGGAAGCAACGCTGCTGCAGGCTGAATTGAAAGCCAATCGCTACAAACCGCTGGTCGAAACCAATGCCATCAGCAAACAGGAATTTGACGATGTGACCGCCGCGCAGAAAACCGCTGCGGCAGATCTGGCCGCCGCCAAGGCAGCGCGCGCTACCGCGAAGCTGTCGCTCGGGTACGCCACCGTGACTTCGCCCATCTCCGGCCGCATCGGCCGTGCGCAAGTAACGGAAGGCGCATTGGTCGGACAGAACGAAGCGACACCGCTGGCGACTGTACAACAGATCGATCCGATCTACGTCAACATGACACAGTCCAGCACCGAGATCCTGCAACTGCAGCGTGCACTGGCAGATGGCAAGCTGAAAAGCGCTGGCAAGGGACAAGTCAAGGTGACGCTGATCACCGAAGATGGCCAGGAATATGCACAGTCGGGGAAATTGCTGTTTTCCGATCTGACCGTGGATGCAAGCTCGGGCGCAATCACCTTGCGTGCAGAGTTCCCGAATCCGGATCGTCAATTATTGCCTGGCATGTACGTCCGTGCGCGCGTTGAACAAGCCATCAATGAAAACGCCATCACCGTACCGCAACAAGCAATCAGCCGCACACCGGATGGCGCTGCCGTCATGGTGGTCAGCGCAGAGAACAAGGTTGTTTCCCGTCCCGTCATAACCGGCGCGGCCAGCGGCGACTCATGGGTCATCAGCGATGGCTTGAAAGACGGCGATCAAGTCATCGTTGAGGGTCTGCAAAAAATCAAGCCAGGTGCAACGGTCAAGCCGGTGCAATGGAAAAAAGCTGCACCAGCCGATGCGACTGCTCCCGCAGCCAATCCAGCCACATCCGCCCCTGCAGCCAAGACCGCAGAACAAGCCAAGTCGAAGTAAGGGAGCATCGTAATGGGTAAATTTTTCATTGACCGCCCGGTTTTTGCCTGGGTGCTGGCCATCTTCATCATGCTGGCCGGAGCCCTGGCAATTACCAGTCTTCCGATCTCGCAATATCCGAATATCGCGCCGCCGACCATCGTGATCACCGCGACGTATCCGGGCGCAACCGCACAAACGCTGGACGATAGTGTCACCAGTCTGATCGAACAGGAAATGAACGGCGCCGACGGTTTGCAATACGTCGAATCGCAAAGTCAAGCCAACGGTCAGGTTCAGATCACCGTCACCTTTTCACCGGAGACCAATCCGGATCTGGCAGCAGTCGACGTTTCCAACCGCCTGAAACGGGTAGAAGCGCGTTTGCCGGCAGCTGTCACGCAACAAGGTGTACAAGTCGCCAAGGCGCGCAGCAACTTCCTGATGTTTATCGGCTTGTCGTCAACCGACGGCAGACTCGATCCGGTCGCACTGGGCGATTATCTGTCGCGCAACGTGTTGAACGAAGTCAAACGCGTACCAGGTGTCGGCCAGGCACAGTTGTTCGGTACCGAACGTGCAATGCGGATCTGGATCGACCCAAACAAACTGGTCGGTCTCAACCTGACACCGGCCGAAGTCACGGCGGCAATCAATACACAGAATGCGCTGGTAGCCGGCGGTACGCTGGGCGACTTGCCTAGCCCAAGCTCGCAGCAGATCAGTGCAACGGTGGTCGTCAACGGTCAACTGACCAGTCCGGAAGAGTTCGGCAAGATCATCCTGCGCGCCAACAAGGATGGTTCATCGGTGCGCCTGCGCGATGTCGCACGCATCGAAGTGGGTGGCCAGTCCTACCAGACCTCCGGCCGCCTCGACGGCAACCCGACTTCCTTCATCGGCGTGCAATTGTCGCCGACAGCGAATGCGCTGGGCACTGCTACCGCCGTGCACAAGAAAATGGAAGAGCTGGCGAAGTACTTTCCGGCTGGTGTGCATTACACGATCCCGTACGACACATCCAAGTTCGTCAAGATCTCGATTGAGGAAGTCGTCAAGACCCTGATTGAAGCGATTATTCTGGTGTTCCTCGTGATGTACCTGTTCCTGCAGAACATCCGCTACACCCTGATTCCGACCATCGTCGTGCCGGTTGCGCTGCTGGGAACGTTCGCCACCCTGCTGGTGTTCGGCTTTTCGATCAACGTGCTGACCATGTTCGGCATGGTGCTGGCGATCGGTATTCTCGTCGACGATGCGATTGTGGTGGTGGAAAACGTCGAACGCATCATGAGCGAAGAAGGTCTGTCGCCGCGCGATGCAACCCGCAAGGCGATGGGGCAGATTACCGGTGCCATCATCGGTATCACCCTGGTGCTGATCGCAGTATTTCTCCCGATGGCATTCTTCGGCGGTGCAGTCGGTGCAATTTACCGTCAGTTCTCGCTGTCCATGGTCGCTTCGATGGTGTTCTCGGCACTCATGGCGTTCACGTTGACACCCGCACTCTGCGCAACCATCCTGAAACCGGTGGAAAAAGGTCATCACCACGAAAAAGGCGGTTTCTTCGGCTGGTTCAACCGCGTCTTTAACAAGACGTCCCTACGCTACCAGGGTTTCATCGGCAAGATGCTGACCAAAACCACGCGCTACATGATTCTGTATGGTCTCATCGTCGCTTGCGTCGGTTTGCTGTATGCGCGCTTGCCTGCATCCTTTCTGCCGAGCGAAGATCAGGGTTACATCATCACCAACGTTCAATTGCCGGCAGGCGCCAGCAGCGGGCGCACGCTGGAAGTGCTGAAGCAAATCGAAGAATATTACATGAAGCAGCCTGCCGTCGAGCACGTGATCTCGATCTCCGGCTACAGCTTCTCCGGTAATGGACAAAATGCCGGGCTGGTCTTTACACCGTTCATAGACTGGAGCAAACGCGGCAAGGAAGATACGGCCGATGCGATTGCAGGTCGCGCCTTCGGTGCGTTCTCGCAGATCAAGGATGCCATCGTGTTTCCGCTGAATCCGCCACCGATCCGCGAACTGGGCAATGCCGTGGGCTTCACCTTCCGTTTGCAGGATCGCGCCGGCCTCGGTCATGATGCACTGGTCGCTGCGCGCAATCAGTTGCTCGGCATGGCAGGGAAAAGCGAGATACTGGCAGGTGTACGTCCCGAAGGACTGGAAGATGCACCGCAGTTGCAACTCGACATCGATCGCGACAAGGCGAATGCACTCGGCGTTCCGTTTGCCACCATCAACAGCGTGTTGTCGACCTCGCTCGGCTCTTCCTACGTCAACGACTTCCCGAATCAGGGACGTCAGCAACGCGTGATCGTGCAAGCCGATGCGCCGCGCCGTCTGCAACCGGACGACCTGACCAAGCTTTATGCACGCAGTACGACTGGCGCCATGGTGCCGTTCTCATCCTTCATTACCTCGAAATGGATTACCGGCCCGGTGCAGTTGATACGCTATAACGGCTATCCGGCAATGAAGATTTCCGGCGGCGTCAAACCCGGTTTCAGTACCGGCGATGCGATGAAGGAAATGGAAGCATTGGTGCAGAAACTGCCGGCTGGCATAGGTTATGAATGGACCGGCCAATCGCTGGAGGAACAAACTTCGGGTAATCAGGCGCCCGCCCTGTACGCGCTATCGCTGATCGCCGTATTCCTGGTGCTGGCAGCACTGTATGAAAGCACTTCGATTCCGTTCTCGGTAATGCTGGTGGTGCCGCTCGGGATTCTGGGCGCCCTGCTCGGCGTCACCTTGCGCGGCATGCCGAATGACGTGTACTTCAAGGTCGGGATGATCGCGGTGGTGGGGCTATCTGCAAAGAACGCGATTCTGATCATCGAGTTTGCGAAGGACTTGCAGGCACAAGGCAAGGGATTGATAGAGGCAACGCTGGAAGCAGTCCACCTGCGCTTCCGTCCTATCATCATGACCTCGCTGGCGTTCATCCTCGGCGTGCTGCCGCTGGTGCTTGCCTCCGGCGCCGGCTCGGCCAGTCAACGCGCCATCGGTACCGGCGTGATGGGCGGCATGATCACGGCAACCGTACTGGCAGTGTTCCTGGTACCTGTATTTTTCGTGGTAGTGCGCACCTTCTTCAAGGGTAGCGACCGCCAGCGCCGCATGTACGCGGGACACAAGCAACGCAATGAGGATGAAGAATTATGATCAAGCAACTTACCTTGACTGTACTGGCAGCAAGCGTGCTGAGCGCCTGCTCGATGGCGCCGAAATATACGCGCCCCGACGCGCCTGTTGCGGCTGATTATCCGGCGGCATCTGCCGCTGCCGACAAGCAGCAGCGTGCCTATGAAACCGGCTGGCGCAACTTTTTCCCTGATCAGCGCCTGCAAGCATTGATCGGCGCTGCGCTCGTCAACAATCGCGATTTGCGTGTTGCTGTCTTGCGCATAGAGGAAGCGCGTGCGCAGTACAACATTCAATCGGCCGATTTGTTGCCGAACCTGAATGGCACCTTCACCGGATCACGTGCACGCACGCCCGCCTCTATTTCGCCCATCGGTGTTGATTCAGTCAGCAGCGCCTATCAGGTCGGCCTGAGCCTGGCGTCGTTCGAGCTGGATTTCTTCGGCCGCGTACGCAGTCTGAACGATGCGGCTCTGGCCAGCTATCTGGCCACCGAAGAAGCACAGCGCGCAGCACATATCAGTCTGGTAGCGGAAGTTGCCAAAGCCTATCTGGCTGAGCGCGCCTTCGCTGAACAGCAATCGCTGGCGCAAAGCACGCTGAAAAGCCGGAGCACTGCTTATGATCTGGCCAAGCAACGCTTTGAAGTCGGTGCAAGCTCGGCACTGGATCTGCGTCAAAACGAAGCCCTGCTGCAATCCGCTCGCGTCGCGCAAGTAACGCTGGCACGCCAGCGCGCACAAGCCTTGAATGCCTTGACGCTGCTGGTTGGCCAGCCATTGACCGGTTTCCCGGAAGCACAGCCGCTGTCTGCACAAAACATCGTGACCGACATCCCGGCTGGTTTGCCATCCGATCTGCTGACGCAACGTCCCGACATTCGCAGTGCTGAACAATCGCTGCTGGCAGCCAATGCCAATATCGGTGCGGCGCGCGCCGCCTTTTTTCCGCGCATTTCATTGACGGCAGGTGTCGGGACTGCGAGCAGCACCCTGTCCAATCTGTTTGACAGTGGCACGCGTGCGTGGACATTTGCGCCGCAACTGGTATTGCCGATCTTTGATGCCGGCCGCAACAGCGCTAATCTCACCTTGAGCGAAGTGCGCAAGAACATTGCCATCGCCAATTACGAGAAAAGCATACAAAGCGCCTTCCGCGAAGTGTCGGATGCACTGGTTGCACGCGATCTGCTCGAAGAACAAATCGATGCGCAGCGTCGTGTACAGGAAGCGCAGGCAGAGCGCTTGAAACTGGCAGATCAACGCTTCCAGAACGGCATTGCAAGCTCGCTGGATGTACTCGATGCGCAGCGTGAACTGTTTTCGGCAGAGCAGGATCTGGTGCAGGCACGTTTGCTGCGCCTGACGAATGCCATCGACCTATACCGCTCTCTCGGCGGTGGTCTGACAGAAAGCAATACCGTTGCGGCAACGACCAAATAACAGTCGCTGCCGGTAAAAAAGGGAGGTCGCGCAAGCGGCTTCCCCTTTTTCTTTCAACTCGATTTTATGCGATGGCCAGAATCTGCCTCCTGCGCAGGAACCTCCAGCCCCATTTGCACTCAGACCCCATGAGATTCAAGACTGTGGAAAAATTCATGCACAAGAAATTTTTATTCCTATCCCTATTGGCCCTTCTGGCGTCATCTGCACAGGCCACCGAAAATAAAATGCGGCCGGGCCTGTGGGAAATCAGCACCAGCTCTCCGCTGCTGGCATTGGCGGAACAGATTCCACCCGATCAAATGCAGAATTTGAGCAATCTGGCACGGCAATACGGTTTTGAGATGCCCAAGATAAAAAATGGCACGGCCAATTCCAAAGTTTGCGTGACGAAAGAAATGTCGGAGCAAAACATTCCTCCGTATCTTTACCATACTCAATCGGGCTGCGAGGCCAGAAATGCAACACGCATTGAAAACCGCTACAGTGCCGACCTTGCCTGCTCCGGCAAGCAGGTCAGCGGTCAGGGAAAAACCGTCGCGACCCTGAACACCCCCGAAAGCTTTACCGGACAAACCGAATTCAGGGGCACCGTGCGTGGCGTGGCCGTCGATGAACACGCCGACACCAGTGGTCTGTGGCTGGCCGCCAGCTGCGCGGAAGCAAATCCTCGCTAAGTCAAAAGCCGTACAAAACATGGTGATGTGCGCAGGTCTGATACAAGTCGTAACAAACCTTACCATTTCAGCTCTGGTTATGGATGCGCCTCTGGTATTTAATGGAGCCATCAATCAAGGAGATGAACCATGAAGAAAACGCTTACCATTTCAGCCAGTGTCCTGGCGCTTGCAACGCTGATGTTTGCCGCTACGCCGGCGATGGCACGGGTCGATGTGGGTGTAAATATCGGCGTTCCTGGTCCCGTATATATGCAACCGCAACCTGTCTACGTACAGCCGCGCCCGATCTATGTACAGCCGCAGCCTGTGTATGTCGATCGGCATTACTACAAGCACCATCATAAACATTACCGCAATCACTATCGCCATGATCGCGACGGCGATGGCGTACCGAATCGTTACGATCGCCGCCCGAACAATCCTCATCGCTACTAAGCAAAACAGATCAGCGGCGCGCGACTTCCTTGGTCAGGAAGCGCGCTGCCGTATCGTAACTGTGTAATTTTTCCTGCAATGCCGGATCCTCAATCGAGGCGAATCCGTGGCGTGCCCAAAAGGCCTGCGAGTCATTGACGGCGACCAGCGACATCGTGGCCAGATCGGCAGTCTGCGCCAGCTGCATCAATATATCGACCAGCTGCGACGCAGCACCAAGGCCGCGCGCGACAGGCAGCAGCGCAACATCGTGAATGTAATAGGTGGAAGGTGTGGCCGGCAGCGCCCGCAATAGCGAATTCAAGGCTGGCGGCTGGCATTCCCACCATGGATGACTGATGACATAACCCGCAGCCTGCTTCCCCGCCTCAAGCAATAGGCAACCATCCGGATAAAGCGCCAGACGCTCGGCAAAAACCCACTCGTCTTCCGGATAATCCGGATGCACCTGCGCCGCGATAAGGGCAACTGCCGCCATATCCGGCGCCGACATGCGACGCCAGTTGAAGTGTCTGTTCTGACTGCACATGACTGGATGCAATGCCGTTTATTCGCTGTACGGTCCGCAACAGGAACAAGGCCCGTGCCCATGCTGCACGCGGCGAAAATCCACCGGCAGCGCGGTCTCTTGCGCCTGCTCTTCTGTCGTCTTCAGCACGCGTTTGTATTGCGTTCCGGCCAGGACATTCGATTCAAGCTGTTCTTCAGGCACAGGCAATGCCACGCCATGTTCTGCATTCATACAGGCTCCGCAATGAAATTGATTGTAATGCACCGCTCATTTGATCAGCGGCGTCAGCAATGCCATGGTGCGCACGGTAGCGCCGCCATGCTGTTGTGCAAAATGCCGCGCCCGTTCACCCATCGCGATGCGCGTGGCGGCATCGTCCAGCAGGCGCATGGCTTGCACGCACAGATCCGCGGCATCCGCCACCCGCAAGGCGCCGCCGGCAGCGATGGCATTGTCGGCGGCATCGGCAAAATTGAACGTGTGTGGCCCTATCAATACCGGCTTGCCGACTGCGCTGGCTTCGATCAGATTATGACCACCAAGCGGCAGCAGGCTGCCGCCGACAAACGCCACATCGCAGGCGGCATAGTAGGCAAACATCTCGCCCATGGTATCGCCCAGAAAAACGCGGACGTCCGCACCGATCTCCACATCGCCGCTCGTGGAACGTCGCGCCAGATGCAAAGACCGTGCGCTGACCATGTGCGCCACCTCGTTGAATCGTTGTGGATGACGCGGCACCAGCATCAATAAAACATCCGGTCTGTTTTGCTGCAGCCAGGCATCCAGAATCAACGCTTCTTCACCATCGCGTGTATTGGCACAAACAAGAATGGGACGCGAACCAAGCTGCTGGCGCAACATCGCACCACGTTGCAGCATGTCCGGCGGCGGCGTCACATCAAACTTGATGCTGCCTGTAACGTGTACGGCCGGTGCACCGAGTTGTCGTATGCGAGCGGCATCGCTTTCAGTCTGCGCCGCCACGCAGGACATCGCTTTGGCCGCTTCAACAAACAGGGTCGGGAAGCGCAAGGCTTTTGCCAGCGAACGCCCGGACAAGCGCGCATTCACCAGCGCCACCGGCACGCCCTGCTGCGCACATTGCGCCATCACATTCGGCCACACCTCGGTTTCCATCAGCACGCACAACTTCGGTTTGAAATGACGCAGAAAGCGCCTCACCATCCAGCCGGTGTCATATGGCAGATAACTCTGCACCACGCGTGCTTGCGCAGCGAACAAGGCCTTGCCGGTCGCACGACCGGTCGGCGTCATATGCGTGAGCAGCAGAGTATGTGTCGGGTAAGCGGCCAGCAAGGCATCAATCAGCGGTTGTGCTGCGCGCGTTTCGCCGACCGAAACTGCGTGTACCCACAATACAGGCGAAGAACGAACATTCGCATCCGTCCGATAAAAACCCAAGCGTTCCGCAATGTGCTGGCGGTAGCCGGGTTCCTTCCGGCCACGCACGTATAGGCGCAGCAATACCAAGGGCAATGCAAACCACCAGGCAAGGGAATAAATCAGGCGCATCGAAACAGGTCGCCCGGTACGGGCAACATCAGAGGAATCAACAAGGAAAATCGGAAGTGGAATTGCATCAGCCGTATTATGCCGTTTCGGCACGACGACTGCTTATCTGAAATGCGATTGTCCGGCAGATATTCACCTGCCGGGCAATTACGCAACCGGCATGGTGCCGATTACGCTGAATACGTGTTGCATCAGTAAGGCATGACGGCATCCGGCTTTGCCGCCGTAATGACACGTTTGAATTCTGCCTGAATACGCTGCAAGCCCTGCTGCGACTCCGCCTCGAAGCGCATCACAATCACCGGCGTGGTATTCGAGGAACGCGCCAGACCGAAGCCGTCCGGATACTCTACCCGCAAGCCGTCTATCGTGATGATGTGATCGGAACCGGGAAATTGCGCCTCGCTCTGCAGTTTGGCGATCAGTGGAAAACTCTCTCCCTCCTTCAACTGCAATTGCAGTTCCGGCGTGCTGACCGATTGCGGCAAGGCATTCAAGGTAGCCGACGGATCTTTTTCACGACTCAGCAATTCCAGCATGCGCGCACCGGCATACATGCCGTCGTCGAAACCGTACCATCTATCCTTGAAGAAAATATGGCCGCTCATCTCGCCGCCCAGCGGTGCGCCGGTTTCGCGCATTTTTGCCTTGACCAGCGAATGGCCGGTTTTCCACATCAGCGGCTTGCCGCCACGTTCGGTAATCCACGGTGCCAGATGGCGCGTGCATTTGACGTCGTACAGGATTTGTTCGCCCGGATGACGCGTCAATACATCCTGTGCGAACAGCATCAATTGCCGATCCGGATAAATGATTTGTCCATCCTTGGTCACCACACCGAGGCGATCGCCGTCGCCATCGAAAGCCAGGCCAATTTCAGCATCCGTCTGCTGCAGGCAGCGTATCAGGTCCTGCAGATTTTCCGGATGCGCCGGATCGGGATGATGATTCGGGAAAGTGCCATCCACCTCGCAAAACAATTCGATGACTTCGCAACCGAGTGCGCGGTACAGGTCACCGGCAAAAGCGCCCGCTACACCGTTGCCGCAATCGATCGCAATCTTCATCGGACGCGCCAGTTTGACGTCGTCCACAATGCGCTGCTGATAGGCGTCTGCGATATCGTAAGTGCGGTAACTGCCGGCGCCTACACTGAACTCCTTGTTGACGATGGCCTGATACAAGGCCTGTATCGCATCGCCGTAAATCGCTTCGCCTGCCAGCACCATCTTGAAACCGTTGTAGTCGGGCGGATTATGGCTGCCGGTCACCATGATGCCGGATTGCGCATCCAGCACATGTGTGCCGAGGTACAGCATGGGCGTGGCGACCACACCAAGATCAACCACATCCAGACCTGCTGCCTGCAAACCTTCGGCCAGCGCTGCCGCCAGCTCAGGACCGGACAAGCGGCCATCGCGGCCGATCACCACGACCTGCTCGCCCTTGGCTCGTACCGCGCTGCCAAACGCACGGCCAATCGCGCGCGCCACATCGGCATCCAGCGTAGAACCGATGACACCACGAATATCGTAAGCCTTGAAAATACTTTGCGAGAGAGTCAGCATATTGAACTATCCATATAGAAAATTGATGTGGCAGCAGTGATGCTTCCCGTGCGGCAAAAAAGCGGCGCCCCGGTTCGACCTGCAACGCATCATCTAGTTTCAATTAATTAAAAACACAGCAGGAGATTATCGGTGTTTTTGTTCTCTGAAGGAAATTCAATGTGGGAATTGAATTTCCTGGCCCGCGCGGCGCGAGCGGAAAATGCCGGCAGCGCTAACGCAGCAAAACAGCCTGTTGCTGCTGCAGCGCCAGGATTTCTTCTTCGCCATAGCCAAGCTCCAGCAAAACCTTGAACGTATGTTCACCCAGCAAGGGCGCAGGCCGCTGCGAGGTGCCGGCATCATCGGAGAAGCGGATAGGCAAACCCAGCCCCTTGACGGAGCCGGCAACCGGATGCTGCGTTTCCACTATCATGTCGCGGGCAATTGCCTGTTCGTGCGCCATCGCTTCCGCCACGTTTAATACCGGGCCGGCCGGCAAACCCACCACATCGAATTTCTCCATCCATTGCGCCGTCGTGCGCGTCACCAGGCGTTCGTTCAATAATTGCACCAGCGCCTCGCGATTGGCCATGCGGTCGGCATTGGTGCGAAAGCGCGGATCATCTGCCAGCGCCGGCATCTGCAATACTTCCAGCAAACGCTCGTAATTGTTTTGATTCGCCGCGCCAATATTGATCCAGCCATCGCTGGATGCAAATACCTGATACGGCGCGCTGGTTGAATTAGCGGAACCCATTTTGGGCAGGATGGTGCCATCGGCAAAATAATTCGCTGCCGGCCAGTACATCTGCTGCAATCCGGCTTCAAACAAGGAAGTATCGACTACCTGCCCGAGGCCGGTGCGCAGCTTGTTTGCATAAGCTGCCGCAATGCCTAATGCGGCAAGAATGCCGGCGTTGATATCGGCCACTGGCGACCCTGCCTTGATGGGCGCCCTGCCTTCTTCGCCGGTCATGCTCATCATGCCGCTCATCCCTTGCGCAATCAGATCGAAGCCGCCCTTGTCTGCATAGGGGCCGGTGCGTCCGAAGCCGGAAATGGAGCAGTAAATCAGGCCGGGATTCAATAACTTTAGCGCCTCGTAACCGAGGCCGAATTTTTCCATCGTGCCGGCACGATAATTTTCGATCACGACATCGGCATCTGCCAGCAGGCGACGCAAGACTTCGCGCCCTCCTTCCATTTTCAGATTCAGTCCGATGCCGCGCTTGTTGCGGTTGACGATCATGAAGGAAGCGGATTCACCGCACGGCAGCACAGGTGAAAAACGTCTGGAGTCGTCGCCGTCCGGCGTCTTCTCGACCTTGATCACATCGGCGCCCATATCGGCCAGCATCATGCCGCAGATAGGGCCCGACATGATGTGGGCCAGCTCGATGACGCGCATGCCGTTCAATGGTCCAGCCATGTTCATTTCCTTTTATAGGGTAGGTAGTCCGTATTACGTGTTCATGATTCGCAAGGTTCAGCTGCCGCTCCAGAGCGGGCGCTGCTTTTCCAGAAAAGCATGCACACCGATCTTGAAATCGCGGCTGCCGTAACATGCACGAATCAAATCCTCGCCATCCGGCAAACCGGCCTGCGTCAGACGACGTATCGCTTCCTTCGATACCCGCATCGTGATCGGCGCATTACTCGCGAGCTTTTTGCATAATGCGTCTGCTGCAGCATCAAGCGCTGCTGCTTCCACCACCTCGGTGACAAAACCCGCAGCAAGCAATTCATCTGCCTCCAGCACTTCCGCCAGCAGCAAAATTCGCTTGGCGCGGCCAACGCCGAATGCGGCTACCACGCGTGCGATATTGGCCATCGACAGGCAGTTTCCCAGCGTGCGTGCAATTGGGATGCCGAAACGCGAAGCAGGCGTGGCGATACGAAAATCGCACGCTGCTGCAATCGCCAGTCCACCGCCGATCGCCCAGCCATCCACGATCGCCAGCGTCGGCATCGGCAAGGCCTCGATCTGTCCTATGCGCTCATCCACGATACGTTCATAGGCAATGCCGTCTTCGCCCGAGCTGAAGTTGCGGAACTGTTCGATGTCAGTACCGGCGACGAATGCTTCGCCACCGGCGCCACGGAAGGTGGTTACCCGTATTGAGCTATCCGCGCGGATACGTTCGCATATCTCACCCAGTTCGGTGTACATCGCCCACGTCATCGCATTGCGCGCTTGCGGGCGGTCGAACAGAATGGCGGCAACCCCATCCTTGATGGCAAGATGCACCCGTCCTTCGCCTGTTTTTTCCGCTTCGCTCATAGTCTGTTCTCCTGTTTGTGCATTGCTTGTTGAATACCTGCCTTGCCTATTCTTCGCCGCCGTAACGCATCGCGCGTTTGTTTAATGACTCAAACCGCGCGCATCGATATCCCAGATGGCTTCCACCACATCGCCCCTGAAACAGACGAACTGGTCATGCAGATTGCAGGTCGGATCGCAATGACCCGGAATAAGCATGACGCGATTGCCCAGGTGATCGCGCATATCGTCCGCAGCCACCTGCAGGATGCCATGTTCGTCATTGGCCGTGACATAACGCAGCTTGTCTTCGTAGTCGCCCGCGCGCACTCTCGGCAGTCCGGAATCGACCGCTACGCCCTTAAGGCCCACATCGCATACGGCTTTGTGCGGCTTGGCCGTACTCATGATCGTGGAAAGGATGAAAAGCCCATGCTGCGGCATATACTCGCCAGCCCACTCATTCGAACCGTAATGGCCATCCAGGAAAATATAGGAACCGGGCTGCATTTCCGTATAGACGCCGCTGGCCACATCGAACTCGACGGTACCGGTTCCGGCACCCGACACGACCGGACTGCGCACTCCGCGCGCCTCCAGAAACTGGATATATTGCGCCGTCCGATCAGCCGAACGCGCCGCTTCCAGGCGACGCTGTTCCCATGTCGCCAGATGCTGGATGCCACCGTTATAGGCTTGCAGGCCGCCAAACTGCAAGCCGGGATAGGCAGCAATGCGATCGACCAGTGCCGCCAGGGCCTCATTGCTGTCGACGCCACAGCGTCCATGACCGACATCCACTTCCGGCATCACGATGATGATGACGCCAGCTGCGCTGGCCGCCTTGCCTATCGCATCGACCTGCGCCACATGGTCAACGCAAATGCTCAATTTGATGAGACCGGCGAGTTCCACTGCCATTGCCACCTTATCGGCACCGACGAATTCATTACTGATATGAATATTGTCAATGCCGGCCCGTACAAAAGGATAGGCCTCGCTCAACTTCTGGCAGCAAATGCCGGCTGCCCCCATCGCAATTTGCGCTCTGGAGATGGTGCTGGATTTGTGCGCCTTGGCGTGCGGTCGCAGCGCCAGCCCATTCCGCTTGGCCAGGGCGGCCATATTGCAGAGATTGAATTCAAAAGCATCGAGATCAAGCAAAAGTGCCGGCGTACTAACTAATGCAAGCGGATCGCCGACCCGGGCGATGGAAGGGGCTTTCAGTTTTGCCAAATCGTGCATGGCTACTCCACAGAATGAGATAAAAGTTCGCCCGGCAGCTACTGACACTAAAGGTCAGGCTGATTATTCAAGATGCCGGATCGTTTTATAAGCCCGAATAATTGACATTTTTTTTAAAATGTATATTGTATTCAATATTCTAAATGTATTATTTGGAATAGCGGTAGTTAAATTCTTTATCGGAACACCTTGCTTTAAAACGACAAAATTGCAGCCAGCAACCGCCCGTTTTTTAGCAGGAAGCAAACTCAGAATGCGTGCCACGAAGTGCGCAGCTGATGCAGGAGACGGACAAAAAAGGGCTATTCCGCCCACACAAAGGAGACAGCAGCATGAAAAAAAATCTTATTCAGCCGATGAAAACCGGACTCTTCCTCACCTCGATGTGCGTTGCCTTGAGCGCGGCAGCCTGGGAGCCCAGCAAACCGGTGGAACTGGTCGTGCCATTCAGCGCAGGCGGTGCATCCGATCAAATGGCGCGCTCGATCCAGGGCATCATTACCAAGCACAATCTGATGAAGCAGCCGATCATCGTGACCAACAAGGCGGGCGCAAGCGGCGCGGAAGGTTTGCTGGATATGAAAGCCTCGCCGGGTGACCCTAACAAGATCATCGTTTCATCGTCATCGATTTACACCACACCGCTGGCGACCAATCTCCCCTTCAACTGGCGTGACCTGACACCGATTGCCGTGATTGCCCAAGATGCATTCGTGCTCTGGACCAACACCGAAGCCGGCTACAAAACCCCGAGTGACTATCTGGCTGCCGTCAAGCAAAAACCGGACACATTCAAGATGGGCGGCACCAGCTCCAAACGTGAAGATCACATGATCACCATGATGATCGAAAAGAAAACCGGTACCAAGTTTCTGTACATCCCTTACAAAGGTGGTGGTGAAGCAGCTACTCAGCTCTCCGGCAAGCACATCGATTCCAACACGAATAATCCATCCGAATCCGTCTCGCAATGGCGTGCCGGCCAGCATCAGGCGCTGTGCGTATTTTCTACCAAGCGCATTGCATATACCGCCAAGGTAACGGCAACGCAAGCCTGGTCAGACATTCCTACCTGCAAGGAAAAAGGACTCGACGTCAATTATGAAATGATCCGCATCTTCATGATGCCGGGCGGCGTCAAACCGGAACAAGCGCAGTTTTACGTCGACCTGCTGAAAAAGGTAACAGAGACACCTGAATGGAAAGCCTACCTCGAGAAAAACGCGTTGCAAGCCGATTTCATGAGCGGCACTACCTTGACCACATTCCTGGCAAAAGACGAACAGCTACACCGTGAAATCATGAAGGATGCAGGTTTCCTCATCGCGAAATAATTCGCTTCATCACCTTGATTCGATGGCCTACATGGCTGCATTGCATGCACGGTCATTGAATCACTTTCCGGATTAGCGAACATGAATACTCCCGAATCACCCGCCGCAACAACAGAACATTCACGCACACTTATCTCCTTCCGTACCGCCGAAGTCATCGTTTCCATTGCACTGATACTGGGGTCGCTCATTGTCAGCTGGAGTAATTACCAGCTAGGTGCGGGATGGGGAAGATACGGCCCGGAAGCCGGCTATTTCCCCATGCGCCTGGCCATCATTGTGATGATTGCCAGCGTAGTCGTACTGATACATGCCATCCGCAACAACGATCAAACTCCTTTTCTGGAAGTCGAGCAGGCGCGCATGGTGGCAGTCATTCTGCTGCCGCTGCTGGTATTCGTTTTTGCCATCAAGTATCTCGGCATCTATGTCGCGTCGACGATTTTCATCGCGACCTTCATGTATTTTCTCGGCAAATTCGTCTGGTGGAAATGCATCGCCATATCGAGCTGCGTGATGCTGACGTTCTTTTTCATATTTGAAATTCAGTTCAAGGTGCCCTTGCCAAAAGGCCCTCTGGAAAACTGGTTAGGCTTCTAAGGAAAAACATGGAAGAGCTCAATTCATTAATGCAAGGCTTCGGCCACGTTCTCGGCTGGCAAAATATTGGCTTGATGCTCATCGGTATTCTGTTGGGGATCGTGGTGGGCGTACTACCCGGCCTAGGCGGACCGAACGGCGTTGCCATTCTTTTGCCACTGACTTTCTCGATGAACCCCACATCGGCCATCATCCTGCTGTCTTGTATTTACTGGGGTGCCCTGTTTGGTGGCGCAATTACTTCGATCCTGTTCAATATTCCGGGAGAGGCATGGTCGGTGGCGACCACCTTCGACGGCTATCCGCTGGCGCAGCAGGGCAAGGCCGGACAGGCACTGACCACAGCCTTTACCGGCTCCTGCTTCGGTGCACTGTTCGGCGTCCTGATTATTACCTTCCTCGCACCACTGGTTGCCAAGTTCGCGCTGCGTTTCGGCCCACCGGAATTTTTCGCGGTGTATTTCCTGACGTTTTGCAGCTTCATCGGCATGGGCAAGGAACCTAAAGCCAAGATCATCATTGCCATGTGCATCGGCTTCCTGCTGGCGGCAGTCGGTATGGACACGGTATCAGGGCAACTGCGGATGACCTTCGACTTCCCTGAACTGTTGCGCGGATTCGACTTCCTGGTAGCGGTGATCGGCTTGTTTGGCGTCGGCGAAATCCTGATCACGATGGAGGAAGGCCTGGCATTCAAGGGCAAGAAGGCAGACATCGATATCAAGGTTGTGTTCAAGACCTGGGCGATGTTGCCGCGTTATTGGATGACGCTGCTGCGCTCATCCATCATCGGCTCCTGGCTTGGCATTACGCCAGGTGGTGCCACTGCGGCTTCGTTCATGGGATACGGCATGGCAAAAAAAATGTCGCGCAATCCTGATGCGTTTGGCAAAGGTGCGATCGACGGTGTACTGGCACCGGAAACTGCAGCGCATGCAGCAGGCACTTGCGCATTGCTGCCTATGCTCGCGCTGGGGATTCCAGGTTCGGCCACCGCTGCCGTGCTGCTCGGCGGTTTGATGATCTGGGGACTGCAACCGGGGCCGATGCTGTTCGTTGAACAGAAGGAGTTCGTCTGGAGTCTGATTGCCAGTATGTATCTGGGTAACATCGTCGGCTTGCTGGTGGTGCTGAGCACGGTGCCGCTGTTTGCTGCCATTCTGCGGATTCCGTTTTCGATTATTGCGCCGGCCATCATGGTGGTGTGTGCAATCGGCGCCTTTACCGTGCATAACGCGCAGTTCGATATCTGGCTGATGGTGGTCTTCGGTATCGTCGGCTATATCTTCAAGAAGCTGGACTACCCATTGGCGCCTATGGTGCTGGCGCTGGTGCTGGGAGATCGCGCTGAAGATGCGTTCCGCCAAACGATGGTGGGGTCCAAGGGCGGATTGGCCGTATTCTGGAGTAGCGGTCTGGTCGGCACGATCATGACGCTGGCACTCATCTTATTGCTCTGGCCATTGGTCAGCAGCGCATGGAAACGTTTTCGCCAGCCTGTCGGCACGGCGGTCGCTGTAGACGGCTAAAAATATCGTCAGGAGTCAGAAACAAAAAAGCCTGGCGCTCAATGCGCCAGGCTTTTTTCTTGTGTCCGATGATTATTTTTTGGCTGTCGCCATGATGCCGCCGCTTGTGACACCACCGTTTGCCGCGTGCTCAGCGGTTTCACGCAAATCCGCCATCACGGAATCGCGCTTGTCGAGCAAATGCTGACGGAGAATTGCTGCCAGCCGCTTGCCGTCGCGCGACTCCAGCGCCTTGATCATTTCATCATGTTCATGAATCGCACGATCCCACTTCGCTTCCTGGAAGTTCGACTTGAAACGCAAAGCCAGCAAACGCCGGTTGATCGACAGATAAATCTGCCGCAACATGGAATTGCGTGCTGCCTCGTTAATCTTGTTGTGTATCGTCTGGTTGCGACTGTAATAACCGGGCAAATCGTTCTGCGCCCGGCAGACCAGCATCGCTTCGTGCAAGACCTTGATGTCGGCAATTTCAGCCGGCGAAATACGCTCCGCTGCCAGCTCGCCGGACAAGGCTTCCAGGCCGCTCATCATTTCAAACGCTTCCCAGATTTCGTTGTCGTTCATCTTCGATACGAACGCGCCACGATTCGGCGCAATGTCGATCAAGCCTTCCGAAGCAAGCACCTTCATCGCTTCGCGCAACGGCGTACGCGAAATGCCCAGACGCTCACATACTTCGCGCTCATTCAGTTTCATGCCCGGCGCCAACACGCCTTCGATGATCAGATTTTGCAAATGCTCAACCACGGCATCGTGCAAACGCTGCCGTTCCACTCTTGGCAAGAGTGGACCGCCATTGCTATTTTCACCACTACCCAATGTATTTTGCATTCTAATTCCGATTTGATTTTTTCCTATTTTAATCTAATTGCAAACGCTGTGACGCAGTGCGTCATACAACATGATCGCCAGCCTTCATTAAGCGCTCCCGCAAGATTCAAAGATCGAGCCTGCAACGGTGTGCCAGTATTCCCAACTACTACAAGATGCGGCAAAAAACAGCAAAAGCAAGCCTGAATTGATGCAAATGGCTTTACTAATCAAAATCACTCTGATAAAGTATTTTGTATGCAATATTCAATAATGCGAAGTTTTCTTCAGGAGAATTAAATGTTGAAGCTCGACTTTCACCCAGCAGGCCGTCACTTTTTGAACATTCCAGGCCCTAGCCCAGTACCGGATCGTCTCTTGCGCGCAATGAGCTATCCGACGATCGATCATCGCGGCCCTGAATTCGGCGCAATGGGATTGAAAGTCCTGTCCGGCATACAAAAGATTTTCAAAACCACCCAGCCAGTGGTTATTTACCCTGCGTCCGGTACCGGCGCATGGGAAGCAGCACTGGCCAATACCCTGAGCCCTGGCGACCACGTCTTGATGTTCGAAACCGGCCACTTTGCAACCTTGTGGAAAAAAATGGCGGAAGCGCTGGGCATCAAACCGGAATTCATCGGCTTGCCGGGCTACGAAGGCTGGCGTCATGGCGTACAGGCAGACATGATAGAAGCGCGTCTGCGCGCCGACACCAAGCACGACATCAAGGCAGTCTGCGTCGTCCATAACGAAACCTCGACTGGTGTCACCTCCAACATCGCAGCAGTACGCAAGGCGATTGATGCCGCAGGCCACCCTGCGCTGCTGCTGGTCGACACGATCTCCGGTCTGGCATCGGCCGATTATCGTCACGACGAATGGGGCGTGGACGTTACCGTTTCCGGTTCGCAAAAAGGCTTGATGCTGCCACCAGGCATCAGCTTCAATGCAGTATCGAAGAAAGCACTCGAAGCCAGCAAGACTGCCAAGCTGCCACGCGCATTCTGGGGCTGGCATGAAATCATCGAGATGAACAAAACCGGTTACTGGCCTTACACCCCAAATACCAACCTGCTGTATGCACTGCACGAATCGCTGGACATGATCCTGTCCGAAGGCCTGGAAAATGTATTTGAACGTCACCAGCGTCTGGGCGCAGCATGCCGCGCAGCAGTCAAAGCCTGGGGTCTGGAAGTTCAATGTGCCGACCCGGCAGTTTATTCGCCAGTATTGACCGGCGTAGTCATGCCTGAAGGTGTGGATGCCGATGTGGTACGTCGCATCATTTACGAACGCTTCAACATGTCGCTGGGCGCAGGCCTGGGCAAGGCAAAAGGCAAGATGTTCCGTATCGGCCACCTGGGCGAAGCATCCGATTTGTCCCTGATGGCGTCGCTGACCGGTGTTGAAATGGGCTTGAAACTGGCTGGCGTCAAATTGGCCGGCAGCGGCGTGGTTGCAGCGATGGAATACCTGGAAGCACACGCCATACCGCCATTGAAAATTGCCGCCTGATGTGAGACGTGTACAAGCGCACGCCGCGTAGCTTGGACTTGCTGTCCGTTCCAGAAAAGGATGTATTGAAAATGCCTGTCAAGCCGATTCACCTTGTTCCATCGAATACACCTGGCAGCAGTCCACTGGCAAAACGTTTGCGCAAGGAGTTACGCGGCGATGTATTGTTCGGCAATGCCGACCGCGGCCGCTACGCAACCGATGCATCGATCTACCAGATCATGCCGATCGGGGTCGTGGTGCCGCGCGATCAGGCCGATCTGTTGCTATGCCTCGATATCGCACGGTCGGAAAATGCACCCATCCTGGCACGCGGCGGCGGCACCAGCCAATGCGGCCAGACGGTTGGTGAAGCGCTGGTCATCGATAGCAGCAAATGGCTCAACAACATCGTCGATTTCGATCCGGAAAACCGCACCGTTACCGTAGAACCGGGCATGGTGCTCGATCATCTCAACGCATGGCTCAAACCGCACGGTGTGTGGTTTCCGGTTGATGTATCCACTGCCGCACAATGCACGATAGGCGGTATGGCCGGCAACAATTCCTGCGGCTCGCGCTCCATCGAATACGGCAACATGGTGCACAATGTGCTGGCGATCGATGCCGTGCTCGCCGATGGCACGCAAGGACGGTTTGAAACACTGGCCAACATGGCCCAAACTGCGCGCCTGCAGAACATAGTCGAACGCCTGCAGCGCATCGCAACGCGCGAGCAGCAGGAAATCATCGAACGCGTTCCGAAAGTATTGCGTCGTGTAGGCGGTTACAACATCGATCTGTTCGATTGTCAAAACCCGCGCAATTACACCGATGACGGCAGCGCCAATCTGGCGCATATCCTGGTCGGCTCCGAAGGTACGCTGGCCTTCAGCCGCCAGCTGGTGCTGAAGCTCGTGCCTTTGCCGAAACACAAAGTGCTGGGCGTGATCAACTTCCCGACTTTTTACAAGGGCATGGATGCCGCCCAGCACATCGTCAAGCTGAATCCCACTGCGGTTGAACTGGTCGATCGCACGATGATCGATCTTTCGCTGAATAATCCGGCATTCCGCCCGGTGATAGAAAAAGCGCTGGTTGGCAGCCCGCAGGCCATCCTGCTGGTGGAATTCGCCGGCGACGACAAGGCAGGCCTGCTTGAAAAACTCGCTGCGTTGGCAGACCTGATGAGCGATCTCAGCCTGCCGGGCTCTGTCGTCAACATGGTCGATGCCAATGAACAAAAGTCCCTGTGGGACGTACGCAAGGCCGGCCTCAATATCATGATGAGCATGAAAGGCGACGGCAAACCCGTTTCCTTTATCGAAGACTGCGCAGTGCCGCTGGTGCATCTGGCCGAATACACCGATCGCCTGACTGAAGTGTTCCACAAATACCATACCGAAGGCACCTGGTATGCCCATGCCAGCGTCGGTACGCTGCATGTACGGCCTATCCTCGACATGCGTCGCGATGGCGCTGCCAGCATGCGCAAGATCGCTGAAGAAGCATCGGCGCTGGTGCGCGAATACAAGGGCGCCTATTCAGGCGAACATGGCGACGGCCTGTGTCGCGGCGAATGGGTGGCGTGGCAGTACGGCCCGCACATCAACCATGCATTCAGCGAGATCAAGAACCTGTTCGATCCGGACAATCGCTTCAATCCGGACAAGATCGTGCGGCCACCGAAGATGGACGACAAAAGCAATTTCCGTTTTGCGCCCGGCTATCAGGAACTGCCTGTCAAGACGCAGATGGACTGGTCGGCCTGGGACGTCACGCGCGATCCGGCCAGCGGTTTGGAAACCGCGCCCGGCACCGGCAACGACCGTACCGGCGGTTTGGCCAAGGCAGTTGAAATGTGCAACAACAATGGCCACTGTCGCAAATTCGATGCGGGCACCATGTGCCCGAGCTATCGCATCACCAAGGATGAAAAGCATCTGACGCGCGGCCGTGCCAATACACTGCGTCTGGCCCTGTCCGGCCAGTTGGGTGAAGAAGGTCTGGCCAGTCAGGATGTGAAAGACACGCTGGATCTGTGCGTCTCCTGCAAGGGTTGCAAACGCGATTGCCCAACCGGCGTCGACATGGCAAAAATGAAAATCGAGGCACGGGCTGCATGGGTAAATAAACACGGCAGCACCTTGCGCGAAAAAATGATCGCCTTCATGCCGCGCTATGCTCCGCTCGCCAGCAAAATCGGCGGCTTGCTGGCAATGGGCAACGATATTCCGGTGCTATCGAATTGGCTGAAAAACCGCCTGGGCCTGGCGCAGCAACGTGCCTTCCCGCGCTTCAAGCGGTCCTTCCTGTCCCGTCGCAAGAACATCCACCACACAGCGACCGGCAAGGAAGTGCTGCTGTTCGTCGATACCTTCAACAACTACATGGAGCCGGAGAACGCGGCCGCCGCGCAAGCCGTACTGGAAGCGGCAGGCTATACCGTGCATTTCAATGTACAGGCTGGCGAACGTCCGCTTTGCTGTGGCCGTACTTATCTGTCGGCCGGCCTGGTCGAACAGGCAAAACAGGAAGCGCGCCGCACACTCGATGCATTGAAACCGTTTGTCGAACGTGGCATTGCCATCGTCGGCCTTGAGCCGTCCTGCCTGCTGTCGCTGCGGGATGAATTTCTTAATTACGGATACGGCGAAGAAGCCAGAAAACTTGCCGATATGGCTTATCTGTTTGAAGAATTCCTCGTGCATGAACATGCGGCTGGCCGGCTTGCACTGGACCTCAAACCGCTGGCCTCGCAGAAGGCGATGGTCCACGGCCATTGCCACCAGAAAGCTTTCGATGCCTTGCATCCGGTACAAACCGTGCTGAAGTGGATTCCGCAACTCGACGTCGCCGTCATCGAATCTTCCTGCTGCGGCATGGCGGGCAGCTTCGGTTATGAAGCCGAGCATTATGCAGCCTCGCAAGCCATGGGCGAACTGTCTCTTTTCCCTGTCATTCGCCAAGCTGAAAGCGGCACCATCTTCGTTGCGGACGGCACCAGTTGCAGGCATCAGATTGCCGACGGTACGCATGAAAGCGCGTTGCACGTTGCACGTGTTCTGGCGGCGGCACTGCAGGACGATTGAAAAAACCTGATCGGTACGCAATGAGTACCGAATCGTGCGGCCTTATTTATAATGCGAATATGCCGCAATGCAATCACCTGCCGATCTGAAGCGGTACATGCGCGCAATGTCTGATTCCATTCAGGCTACTATGTGCATCACACTCTCATTTCTGTCCATTCATGACTACTTACGCAATTGGCGACCTGCAGGGCTGCCACACGCAACTGCTGGCGCTGCTGGATAAAATCGATGCAATCACGCCGCAGGCGCAACTGGTCTTCGTCGGCGACATCGTCAATCGTGGCCCGAAATCTCTGGCGACACTGCGCCATATATATGGCTTGAGACAGCGTGCCCGCATCGTGCTCGGCAATCACGATTTGAATTTGCTGGCAGTCGCCTGCGGCTTGCGCAAACCGCACCATGCAGACACTCTCGATGACATACTCGCGGCACACGATCGTGAAGAATTGCTGACCTGGCTGCGCCATCAACCGCTGGCATTGGAACAGGATGGGCATTTGTGCGTGCATGCCGGCGTGTTGCCGCAATGGAGTACGCAACAAACGCTGGCATTGTCACGTGAAGTGGAAGCTGTATTGCAAAGTGAAAACTGGGTAGCGTTTTTGCAGCAGATGTACGGCAATGAGCCAGCACGCTGGGACGATGATCTGCAAGGCGCGGATCGTTTACGCTGCATCGTCAATGCATTGACGCGCCTGCGCTTTTGTCGGCCGGATGGCAGCATGGATTTCAAAACCACCGAAGCCGCAGAAAATGCGCCGGACGGCTTGCTGTCATGGTTCGATTGTCCGGATCGCAAAACCGCCGATAGCACCGTTGTATTCGGTCACTGGTCTACACTAGGCTTGCTGATGCGACCCAATCTCTTGGGCCTGGATACCGGCTGTGTATGGGGCGGCAAGCTGACCGCTGTCAATCTGCAGGATAGAACGACCATACAGGTGGCTTGTCCGCAGCATCAGCGGCCGGGCAAAAAAAACTAGGCCGCCTGCTCCGCACGTTCGACATAGCCGAGCGTATCTGCAATGGCCGCACGCGCTGCCTGCGCCAGCTCGCGTCTGTGCGTACCGGCTGTATCTATCGTCGGCAGCACGATCAGTTGCGCCGTCATTTTGCGCGTCTTCATGATCAGCAGCATGCTATCGACAAAGCTCATGTCGCCAATAAAATCTGCCGCTGCATGCAGATTGCCGTGCTCATCCACATAGCGTATGGCGTACGGCTGCACCGGCACATGCGCTTCAATCGCGGCTTCAAACAGATTCGGATGAAAAGGCAACAGCCCGCCTTGCGCGACCGTCGTACCTTCGGGGAAAAATGCAATGCGCTCGCCGGCTTCTATGCTGTGCACCAGGCCTGCATACACCCGTCTTACTTCGCGCTGCTTGCCGCGTGCAATAAAGATCGTGCCGCCTTGCGCGCACAACCAGCCCAGCACCGGCCAGTTGCGTATATCCGCCTTTGCAACAAAGCGGCATGGCTGCTGCGAATTGATGACGAATATATCCAGCCACGAAACATGATTGGCCACGATCAGCGCAGGATGTACCGGCGCTGCGCCGGGCAGCAAATCCACCTTGATGCGCAGGATGGACAACAAGCCTGCCGCCCATTTTTGACTGAGTCTATCGTGGCTTGCCGCCGCGACCCAGGGGAAAATGAACGCCGCAGTAGCCAGGCCACGCAACAAATGCAGCATCACGCGCACAAACGGCACAACGATCATGCACGCTCCTGCGAGCAAAGGAATAGATACATCTGCATCATCAACGAGAACCTAGCGTTGATACGCGATATGGCCCGCCACGATCGTCGTCTTCACCTGCCCACTCAATTCATAGCCGAGGAAAGGCGTATGTTTACCCTGGCTGGCCAGTGCTTTGGCAGCCACCGTCCAACGCGCTGCCGGATCGAACAGGCAGATATCGGCCACGCTGCCAAGCGCCAACTGCCCTGACGGCAGACCGACTACGCGAGCAGCATCGGCGGTGATCTTGGCGATCGCCTGCACCAACGATTGCCTGCTCGATTGCTTGTCTTGATCGGCGCAATTTTCGGCCCACTTCAAGGCCAGCGACAGCAGCAATTCCAGCCCGGTAGCGCCTGGCGATGCCTCGCCGAAAGGCAGCAGTTTTTCATCATCATCGACCGGCGTATGGTCGGAACAGATGGCATCGATGGTGCCGTCCAGCAGAGCGCGGTGTATCGCATCGCGATCGCGCTGACTGCGCAAAGGCGGCGTCAGGCGCGCGTTGGAATCAAAGAAGCCGATATCGTTTTCAGTCAGGTGAATATGGTGTGCGCCCACGTCGCAGCTGATCGGCAAACCTTCCTGCTTCGCCGCCCGTACCAACTCCAGTCCTGCTGCACTGGACATGCGACACAGATGCACGCGCGTGCCGGTGACGCGGACCAGTTCCAGTATCGTATGCAAAGCGATTGTCTCGGCCATGACCGGCACGCCGGACAAACCCAGACGCGAGGCAACCGGTCCGCTGTGCGCCACGCCCTTGCGACCCAGATGTGGATCTTGCGGACGCAACCAGACTGTGTAGTCAAACGTTTTCGCGTACTGCATCGCGCGCAACAGCACGGTGGTATCGAGTATCGGCTGATCGGCTTGCGCAAAACCGATACAGCCGGCATCGGTGAGCTCCGCCATCTCGGTCAGCGCTGCGCCCTTCAAGCCCATCGTCAAGGCGCCGAGCGGATAGACATGCGCCTGATTCAAGGATTTGGCTCTGTGCTTGAGCATCTCGACCAAGCCCGGCTCGTCCAGCACCGGATCGGTATCCGGCGGACAGATCAAGCTGGTAACGCCACCCTGTATCGCCGCCTGCATCTCGGATTCCAGTGTGGCCTTGTGCTCGTAACCGGGTTCGCGCAAGCGCGCACTCAGATCGACAAAACCGGGCGCGACCACCAGACCGCTGGCGTCAATCACCTTGGCGGCGACAAACCCTTCCGGCGCTTGTCCTATGCCGACAATTTTTCCTGCTGCGATAAAGACATCCTGTTTTGCATCGACGCCGTTGGCCGGATCGATCAGATGGCCGTTCTTGATGTGGATTTTCATCTTTTAATTTCCCGCCAAAATACTCATCACTGCCATCCGCACCGCAATGCCGAATGTCACTTGCGGCAGTATCACTGCCTGCTTGCCGTCCGCCACTGCCGATTCGATTTCGACGCCACGATTCATCGGGCCTGGATGCATGACGATCGCATCCGGCTTGGCCAGCGCCAGACGCTCTGTGGTCAAACCGTAGCTCTTGAAGAATTCCTGTGCCGACGGCAGCAAGGCGCCGCTCATGCGCTCGTTCTGCAAGCGCAGCATGATGATGACGTCGACATCTTTCAAACCCTTGTCGATGTCAGTGAAAACACGCACACCCATTTGCTCGAGCCCGCTCGGCAGCAAGGTGCGCGGACCGATGGCGCGCACTTCCGGCACACCCAAAGTCGTCAGCGCATGGATATCGGAGCGCGCCACGCGGCTGTGCAAGATGTCACCGACGATGGCAACCGTCAGATTGCTGAAATCCTTCTTGTAGTGACGGATCGTGTACATATCCAGCAAACCCTGGGTCGGGTGTGCATGACGGCCATCGCCGGCATTGACGACGTGCACATGCGATTGCCCGGTATCGCTCAGATGTTTTGCGATCAGATAGGGAGCACCCGATTCCGCATGACGCACGACAAACATATCGGCGTGCATTGCGGCCAGATTGTCTATCGTATCGAGCAGCGATTCGCCTTTGCTGGAGCTCGATGCGGAAATATTCAGGTTGATCACGTCGGCCGACAGGCGCTTCGACGCGATTTCAAATGTAGTACGCGTGCGCGTTGAATTTTCAAAGAACAGATTGAATACGCTCTTGCCGCGCATCAGCGGCACTTTTTTCACTTCGCGATCGCCGATACTGACAAACGACGATGCCGTATCGAGGATGTGAATGATGTTGGACTTTGGCAGTCCTTCTATCGTGAGCAAATGTTGCAACTCACCGTTTTTATTCAATTGCGGATTAAGCATGATCCACCGTCAGGGAAAAGCGGCCGTCGTCGGCCCGTTGAAGTACCAGCGATTGCTGGTCTGGAATGGAAATAGTCTGCGCCACAAAATCAGCGGCAATCGGCAACTCGCGACCGCCACGATCAGCCAATGCCGCCAGCATGATGCGCGCCGGGCGGCCGTAGTCAAACAGTTCATTGATCGCCGCGCGCGTGGTGCGGCCGGTGTAGAGCACGTCATCCACCAGCAGTATGGTGGCGCCATCGACATCGAATGGAATCTGCGTAGGTTTGATGTCGGGACGCAAACCTTTTTCCGCAAAGTCATCGCGATAAAAAGAGACGTCGATAAAGCCCAGACGTTCAGTCAGTTGCAGCTCCGCTGCCAGGCGTTCTGCCAGCCACGCGCCGCCGGAATAAATGCCGACGATGGCGACGTTCTCGGCTTTTGCCAAGCCGGTTTTTACTTGTTGCGCCAGCTGTTGATACAAGGCTTCGGCGTCGAGTTCAGGATTTGGATTCGGTATGGTCATCGAAGTATTGTTGCAAGATGATTGCAGCTGCCTGATCGTCGATCAGATCGCCGCGTTGATGAGAAATCACTGCGGATGAATAACGCTCATCCACCAGCACCGTTGCCACGTCAAAACGTCCATGCAATTGATTCGCGAAGCGGCGGCAGCGCACTGTCATTTCATGCTCTGCGCCATCCGGGTGGCGCGGCAGGCCGACGATGCACAAGGCGGGTTGCCACTGCGTGACCAGCTCGGCGATCGCCGCAAATTTTGCGTCGTTGGTCGCCGCGCTGATGATCGTCAGCGGTTGCGCCTGCTTCAATAAGGTATTGCCAACTGCCACGCCGATACGCTTCAAGCCGAAATCGAAACCCAGTACGGTTTCCACTAGGATGCAGCCCCATCGTCGTCACGCATGGCCGGCCTCGCCGCTCAGCATCATCGGATCGATGCCGAGCAATTTGAGCGCGGCAACGAAGCGCTGTTCCAGCGGCAGATCGAACATGATGTCCGGATCGGCACGCACCGTCAGCCAGCCGTTGCGCACAATTTCATCTTCCAGCTGACCCGCGCCCCAGCCGGAACAACCGAGGCTGACCAGCATGCGCTGCGGCCCGGCGCCCATAGCAACCGCTTCGAGTATGTCTTTTGATGTCGTCAGTGCAATGTCGCCGGCAACCGGCATCGTCGACGAGAAATTCCCCCGCGGCGCATGCAGCACAAAACCGCGATCAGCTTGCACCGGGCCGCCGTACATCACCGGTGTTTTTTCCAGTGGCAGTCTATCCGGTGCGATTTCCAGCTTCAGATCGATACGACTGAGCAAAACGCTCACCGTCATATCGGTCGGTTTGTTGATAATCACACCCAGGGCGCCATTCGCATTATGTTCACACAGATACACGACCGTGCCACCGAAAACCGGGTCCAGCATGGAAGGCATCGCAATCAGGAAATGATCGGCCAGATTCAGCTCATTGCGTGAGGCTATATTGGAAGATTCTTCAGGAGTTGCAGAAAAATCGAGGGATTCCCAGGGTGAACCGGGCTCGCTAGGGGATTTGCTGGACTTACGTTGCTTCGACATGGCCTTATTTTAGCAGTTTTGGACGAATTTTCTGCTCCAAACCGTGCATAGCATGGTTTTTTCCTGCATTCTTTCCTCTCGCCATTTTGCTGGGTATTTGTTCTCCATGCTCCGATTTGAAAAGACACTGGTTTGGTTTCGCCGCGATTTACGTAGCGTTGACCATGCCGCACTCCACCATGCGCTCACGCAGAGCCGGCAGGTTTACTGCGTCTTCATCTTCGACCGCGCCATTCTGGATGCATTGCCCAGGGCCGACCGTCGCGTCGAATTCATACACGCCAGTTTGATGGAACTAGCGCAGGCCTTGCGGGCGCTAGGCGGCGGTCTGATGGTACGGCATGCATGGGCCGAAACAGCCATACCCGAACTGGCCATCGAACTGGACGTAGATGCGGTATTTGCCAACCACGATTACGAACCGCAGGCGATGGCACGCGATGCAAAAGTGGCTGCTGCGCTTCAGGCCGCTGGCCGCTCACTGCATACGTACAAGGATCAAGTCATTTTTGAAAAAAATGAGGTACTGACGCAGACTGAAAAACCTTTTTCAGTTTTTACTCCGTACAAAAATGCCTGGCTGAAAAAATTGCATGCGGAATCGGATGCGGCCTGTCTGCAGGCTTATGAAATCGAAGCATACGGCGACCGCTTTGCCTCCATAGCCGACAGCGACAATGACATTCCGACGCTGGCACAACTCGGTTTTGAAAAAACCAATCTGTCTGCATTGAATATCCCGACCGGCATGCAAGGCGCGCAGGACTTGCTCGATGATTTTGTCGCGCGCATGCAGCGCTACGATCAGACACGCGATTTTCCGGCGCTCAAGGGACCGTCCTATTTATCCGTGCACCTGCGCTTCGGTACGGTTTCCATTCGCGCCCTTGTACGGCGCGCACTTGATGCGATGCGTACAGGCACAGGTGGCAGTGGTGCAGCAGTCTGGCTGTCGGAACTGGTGTGGCGCGATTTTTACTTCGTGATCCTGTTTCAGCATCCACGCGTAGTCGGCCATGCATTCAAAGCGGATTACGATGCGATCACATGGGAGAGCGGCGATCATGCGCGGCGCCTGTTTCAGGCCTGGTGCGATGGGCAAACCGGATATCCGCTGGTCGATGCCGCGATGGCGCAATTGAACCAGACCGGTTACATGCACAACCGCTTGCGCATGGTGACGGCATCCTTTCTGATCAAGGACCTGGGCATAGACTGGCGCTGGGGCGAACACTACTTCGCGGAGAGATTGAACGACTTCGATCTTGCTGCCAATAACGGCGGCTGGCAATGGGCATCATCTTCCGGTTGCGATGCGCAGCCCTACTTCCGCATCTTCAATCCCATCACACAGTCGGAAAAATTTGATCCGCAAGGAAAATTCATACGACGCTATCTGCCCCAACTAGCCAAATTATCTGATCGGCATATTCATGCGCCATGGCGTGCGCCGGCACTGGAGTTAAAAATGGCTGGAGTCGAAATCGACCATAATTACCCCGGCCCGCTGGTGCAGCATGACGAAGCGCGTGCACGCACCTTGCAGCGTTACGCAGTGCTCAAAAAAGTCGCCACCCATATTGAATAAAATTAATATGCAGAATAAAAAATCCCGCACATGTGCGGGATTTTTTACGTATGCGCAGCGATCAACTCACCGGCATTTCCCTCTTGATGAAGCCTGCGATCAACTTGACCAACGCCTCTTCCTGATAGGGTTTTCCAAGATATTCATTCACGCCCAGCTCCATCGCGTAATTACGGTGCTTGCTGGCGGTACGTGAAGTAATCATGATGATAGGAATATCACGGGTACGTTCATCGTTGCGAATATTGCGCGTCAGATCAAAACCGTCCATACGTGGCATTTCGATATCGACCAGCATCACGTCGGGCGTAACCGATTGCAGGTGTTGCAATGCATCTACGCCATCCTTGGCCAGCACTACCTGATAACCTTCACGCGTCAGCAGGCGCTGCGTCACGCGACGCACCGTCAACGAATCGTCAACCACCATCACGATATGCTGAGTGCGCAAACCCTGCACCGGCTCGACGCGACGCGCCACCGGCTCGAACGTCGCCATTTCGGCTACCGCACCCATATCGCCAGGCGCATCGGAAGGCGTCAAACGCGGCGCACGAATATTTTCATTTGCGACGCGCTGCGCCAGCGGCACCGGATTCAGGATCAATACGATTTCACCCGAACCGAGCACCGTGGCACCGGCAATGCCTATCATGCGCGACAATTGCGGCCCGATATTCTTGACCACGACTTCCCGATTGCCGAGAATTTCATCGACGTGCAAGGCAACCCTGTCGTTACCGCTCTTCAAAATCATTAGAGGTGAATATTGCTGCGTGACAGGTGCGGCATCGGTATCGCCCAGCAATGCCGACAGGTAATGCATAGGCACACGTTGCGACTGCCACATCACCGCGCCTTCGTTGTAGGCAGTCGCCAGCGGACCGTTTTTCAGTTGCTGAACCTGCTCCACCAGCACTGATGGAATCGCATAGGTTTTGCCGCCAGTCGAAAGAATCACCACTTGCGTGACCGCCAGCGTCAAGGGCAAGTGGATAGTGAAATACGCACCCTTGCCCGGCTCCGAGGCGATCGCGACGCGGCCGCCCAGCGATGCCGCTTCCGAGCGCACCACATCCATGCCGATACCGCGCCCTGCCAGTTCGGTAATTTCTTCCGCCGTCGAAAAACCCGGATGGAAAATCAGATCGGTGACTTCAGCATCGGACAATGCATCCTCCGCTTTCACCAAACCGTTTTGCAGCGCCTTGCTGCGTATGCTGTTGAGGTTCAGGCCCTGGCCGTCATCGGAAAAATGAATGACGACTTCATTACCCTCTTGCCGAATTTCAATGCGCAATTCACCTGTTTCGCTCTTGCCGGCGACGCGACGTTTTTCACGTGACTCGATACCGTGCACGATGGCATTGCGCAGCAGATGTTCAAACGGACCGGCCATTTTCTCCAGCACGCTGCGATCGACCTCTACCGCGCTGCCGCGAATATCCAGATTGACGCGCTTGTCCATTTCCTTGGCCGTCTGCCGCGTCACGCGATACAGACGTTCAGAGATACTGGCAAATTGCACCATGCGCACCCGCATCAGATCCTGTTGCAAATCACGCGTCAGACGCGCCTGATTTGTCAGATCGGTGCTGGCACTATCGATAGTACGACTCAAGTTTTGCTGGACCGAGCCAACGTCGTTGACGCTTTCCGCCATCATCCGCGTCAATTCCTGCAGTCGCGTGAAGCGATCGAATTCCAGCGGATCGAATTCGCGATCGGACGATACGCCCATGTGCGAAGTGATCTGCGATTCCGCCTGCATTTCGATTTCACGCAATTGTTCGCGCAAACGTATAACGTTTTCCGACAACTCGCCCATCGATGCACGCAGGGTGCCGACTTCCGTTTCCAGCTTGGAGCGCGAGATCGATACCTCACCCGCTTGATTGACCAGACGATCGAGAATATCGGCCCGCACGCGCACCAGAGGAACCGGTGCCGCTGTCGCCAGCGTCCGCGATGCGGCAGTGGTCTCTGTTGCGATCGGGGCTGTGCGATGGCCCGTCACCGGCATCAGGCTCTGAATGAGCGGCAACTCTTCCGCAGCAGGAGCAGCTGCGGTATTTTCTTCATCAGTGCCGGCAGCATCAGGGGCTTGTTGCCTGATCGCATCCGGGTTTTGCAATTGTTCAAACAACTGCAGCCCATGATCATGGCGCGCCAGCAAATCTTCCAGCGCAGCGGCAGAAGGATAGCCTGCATGCGTGATGTTTTCGATCCGCGTTTCCATCTCGTGCATATGCTGGCCGAGCAACATCGCCCCCGCCATGCGCGCACTGCCTTTGACCGTATGCAAAATTCGCAGGATGGATTGCGGCAATGCCACATCACCCAGATTCTGCTGCCATGCACGCAAGGCCTGTCCCATCTGCGGCAACATGTCACTGCCTTCTTCGATGAAGACCGGCAGCAGATCGGTATCGATCTCATCCTTGATCGTCAGCGCAGGATCGGTCAGCTCGTCATGATCTTTGGGATAAACAGGTTCTTCAAACGGCGCGGCTTCCGTCTCCATGGTGAGATGAACCGGCTCCGCCTCAAACGCCGCTGAAATATCGACAACATTGTCAGCGACCGACACTACATCGGCGGCGAGTTCAGACACTTCTGTTTCTGCAGGGGCCTCGGCTACAACTTGTACTGGCCGGGCGGCACGGAATTCAAAATCTCCCGGCATGCGCTCCAGTATCTCCACCTGTTCCGGTTCCGCATCCGGCATTTCACCCAGCGCGAACATTTGCAGCATGAAACGTATCCGCTCCACGCCATGTTCCAGCGTGTCGTATTCCGAGATCAGCAATTTGACCGGTTTTCTGGCCAGATACTGCAACACCGCTTCAAGCGCATACGCAATCTGCTGCAAAGGCTTGAAACCGACTGTGGCGGAACTGCCGGCCAATGAATGCGCAGCATGTACGGCTTGGATATTGACGTGACGATCCGGCTCATGGCGCCACTCGGCAAAATCCTGCGACAACAGGCGTACCAGCTCGTCGGTTTCGGCCAGATAAATATTGTGCAGCGGCAGACTGATTTCCAGATCGCCTATGTATTTAACGTTGTCATTCGACCTCGCCATGGCAGGCGGCTGACCGGGAAAATCCAACACCTCCGCAATCGGCAACTGCGCGGCATCGAGCGGCATGTCGTCTATCTGCAAATGATCGAGCTCGCCGACCGACAAAATCGGTTCTGCCGCGGCCAATGCGGACGCGTCCTCGACACTTGCATTGAATTGATGGAATTGCGCCAACTCTTCATCGCTCAACTGCAGCTCTTCAGGCTCCGTCGCCTGCAGGGGCTCCTGGCTACTGAAGTCCGCCGCATGATCCCCCTCGCTGTCAGCTACCGTCTCTTCAACTGCCGTATTTTCAAACGTTGCTGCACCCTCGTCAAAAGATGGCGCTGACAGCAATTCATCCGATGCATCGTAATAGAAGCCCGTACCGTTCCTTACCCCGTCAGCGGCATTGATCAGCGCATGGCCGCTGCGATCGGAACGACCCTGCGTTTGCAAATCGTTGACCCATGCATCCAGTACCTGCACCGCATTTTCCAGCAGTGCATACAGCTCGGAATCGCCACCACGTGTTTCCGACAGGCGTACATTCAATACCTGCTCAACGCTCCAGGCCGCTTCACCAAGGGCCATCAGGCCAACCATGCGGCCACTGCCTTTCAGTGTGTGAAACGAACGCCGCAAGGTAGTGAGAAACTCCTGATTGTGCGGCGCATTGCGCGAATCGGGAATCGTCTGCTTGACGCAATCCAGTACCTCCACCGCTTCGGACAGAAAAATTTCCAGCAGCTCGGCATCTATCGCCTCATCGCTTGCAGGCGCCACCAGAGGCGCAATCTCTTTTACATGCGATGCAACTTTTGCCGGTGCCGTCGCCAGTGCAATATCTTCCATCGCATCCGGTGACGCAACAAAATCCGGGTGCTCGAGCATGTCAATTACCGCGCGCGCCCTGTCGTTGGCTTCCGGGTTGTCCACCAGTGTGGCATCGAGACGCACCTGCTCCAGCGACTCCTTCAGTTGCTCCTGCAGCAAGGAATTATCCGGCTCGGCCGCCAGTGAGTGCGCCAGCTCTTCCGACTGTTTCTGATGCAAGGCCAGCTCGTTCTCTACCGTAGGCAAATCCGGAATTTCGGCATCCGGCACAATCGGCATTGCGCTTGTCAATTCCGATACCGGAACGACTACGACGTCCAGCACCGCATTCGACGCATTATTTTTTTCTGTCAGCCTGGCGCGGAAAATGCCATGCTCATCGTCAAACGAGAAACGATTTTTCACTCCATCCGGATGGAGTTGCAGCGTTTCAATAAAGAAACTCAAAGCGCCGACGTTCTGCGCAACCTGCTGGAATTTTTCCAGGTCAGGTATTTCTTCTGCCGCGATAAAACGACGTACCGCTTCCTGCGTATGCTGCACGGCGCGTACTGCATCGTCATAATCGAGCACCGACAGAGCGCCGCTGATTTGATACAGTACGCTGTCAATGCCGTCCAGACCGGCGCGCTGTTCAGGTTCGCGGAAATATTCATCCAGCATTTTCTCAACCTGACGCAAACTGGATTGCATTTCGCCTGCCAGTGCCGTCATGGTTTGACGTTCTTGCGCTTCGCGCGACATGTCATCCAGCCATTGCGCCGTATGCGTCATCGTTTCACCCGATACGGCAGACAGCAGACGTGTCGTCACGGCATCGGCGCGCTCGGCAAAATCATCTGCCAGATGACTGATCTGCTGCAGCGCATTTTCCACAAACAGCAGACTGGTGGCGATTTCCAGGCTCAGGCTGTCGCCGGGCCGCGAATGCGCAGCATGACGCGCAATGCCGCTCAACTCACGTAACAGCTTCGCCAGCGCCGGTGCATTCAAGTGATTGCCGGCTTCAGCCAAGCCGCTCATTTCCTGCTCAAACGATTGCGCCACGCTGGCATCACCGCCGGCTATCCGATTCCACAAATTCTTCGCTTGCGTCAGTCGTTCCTTGGCTGTTGCCAATGCCTGCGCATCGATCTGGCCATAACGTTTTTTCTCATAATCGTTAGGCACGACGCCATCGAGTTGATAGGCGCTACGGATTTGCTGAGCGGCAGCCGAAGGTTGTTCAACCCGCGCAATGAAAAACAGCGCATCGCGCAACAGTCTTTCAGCAATACTCGACGAGCCTTCGCTTAAACGACGAATCTGCAGATTGATGCGCGCGAACAGTTGTTTGACATACAGTTCGTTCGACACCTGACCGGCAGAAACCGCATCGGCAAACCCATGCATGACCCACCAGAAACTGCGCGCCTGCTGCGTGCTTTGCGCCTGCTCGACGTGCAAGACGATATCGCGCATGGTTTTCGCGCTGGCCTGAGCAGCGTCGCCATTCGCCTCCTTCAGGAACATCAGCAAGGCGCGTTCAAAACGTTTGCGCAAAGCGACGTAATCGTCAGGCGTCAATGCAATCGACGCCGATGGCAATTGCGGACGGATTGCCAGATTGGGGAAAAACAGATCGGCTGGATGTATGCGTTCAGCACCACGTACTTGCAGCAGGGAGCGGTAATAAGGGAACAAGCGCACCGGTTGATGCGGCAAACCAGCCAGCAATTCTTCCAGATATTCCAGCAGCGCCTGATAGGCATGTGCAATCACATGCACGCTGTCATCGGTCAGGGTCAGCTGGCCTGAGTCAAAACGATCAAATAAATCCTCGACCGTTTCGGTAATGATGGCAACCCCATCGACATCGACTATTTGCAAGGCGCCATGTGCCTGATGCAGATAGGTTTTGGCGTGACGCAAAGTGGTGGATTGCGTTTCCGGATCTTGCGTCAAGGCTTCGCCTAATGCGACTTTGGAACGCGTCAGTGCTTCGCCGATTTCAGCGATGACCCAGGACAGCGGGCCGGTATCGAAATTATCCTTGTCACCTTGCGGCAAGGAGGAGTTGGGGGTATTCATGACTGCCTCGCGGGTGCGGGGTGATCAATCGCCACTCGGATCAATCACCGCAATTGCTGTTGGGCCTCAAATCAATGCATGCCTGCAAATCAGCCGCGCGAACAACACGCATCGAGATCGAGACACGCATCAAGACAAATGGATCAAGCCGTTACACGGAACCGTGAAACCGAATTTTTCAGCTCTTCGGCCAGCTTCGACAATTCGCGAATCGAATGCGCAGTTTGCTGCGTACCCTCTTGCGTCTGCTCGGTAACAGTCAGAATGCCTTGAATATTCTGCGCCACGCCATTGGCCGATGTCGCCTGCTGCTCGGTCGCGGATGAAATATCCTGAATCAGCTCTGCCAGACGATTCGACACGCGTCGAATATCGGACAGTGCCGCACCGGCAGCATCGGAAAGTTTCGCTCCCTCGACCACACCCTGCGTCGATTTTTCCATGGCGGCAACCGCATCGTGGGTATCGGTTTGAATGGTACGCACCAGCGCACCGATCTGCTTGGTCGCTTCGCCGGAACGTTCCGCCAGACGTTGCACCTCTTCCGCCACCACCGAGAAACCGCGCCCTGCCTCACCGGCCGATGCGGCCTGAATTGCCGCGTTCAGCGCCAGCACGTTGGTCTGTTCGGTAATATCGGAAATCAGTTCGGTGATCTCGCCAATTTCCTGCGAGGATTCACCGAGGCGTTTAATACGCTTGGAAGTTTCCTGAATTTGTTCGCGGATCTCGTTCATGCCCTTGATCGCATTTTCCACCGCACGCGAACCTTGTTCTGCCGCCGTCACCGACTGACGCGCAACTTCTGCCGATTCACTGGCGGATTTTGAAACGTCGGTAATCTGCACCGCCATTTCCAGTACCGCCTGGCCGGTTTCCTGAATGTCGCGTGACTGCTTGTGCGACGCTTCCAGCAATTCGGTTGAAATATTCTGCGCCGTGTTGGATGCCGATGTAACCAGCTCTGCCGTGTTCGTCACCCGTCCGACCAGACCGCGCAACTCTTCCACCGTGTAGTTGACCGAATCGGCAATCGCGCCGGTAATATCCTCGGTCACCGTCGCCTGTACCGTCAAATCGCCATCGGCTACTTCCTGCAATTCATTCATCAAGCGCAAAATAGCGGCCTGATTCTGATCGTTTGCCTGTTTCGCTTCCTCTTCCTGCTTCCGCGCTTCCAGACGTTGACCCTCAGCTTCTTCACGGCGTGCATCCGCTTCATTCGTTCTGTTGCGGCTATCCTGCAGCAGCACCAAGGCAATACCGGCGGCTGACAGCAAAGCGACAAATACGCTGGCCAGCATCAGCCAGAACGGCAAGGTAAAGGAATCCTGCTGCGTGCGATAGCTTTGCTGCAGGTCGGTCAAACGCTGCTTCAAGGCTTCGTTTTCCTTGAAGATCAATTCCTGCGCCTGTTTCGCCGCGATAAAGTTTTGCAGATTACCCAGAATCTGCGCGATCGATTTTTGATAATCGGCAAATGCAGCCTGCAATTCGACCAGTTTTTCACGCGTATCCGGCTCAGTTGTTTTCGTCAGGCGCAGAACTTCGCTGCCATTCAGAAAGCCATCGGTAATATCGCGGAAAGTGTTGGTATCCTTGCCCAGCAAGAAGGCAGTTTCCGGGTTCACACCCTCGGAACTCAGAAACTCATTCGCGCTACGCGCCAGACGCTGCGTCAACATCACCAGTTGACCGGCCGCGGCAATTTCACGCGGTGTGGCGCCACTTTGCGATTTGAGCGTGGAAATCTGCTCGGTCAATTCCAGCAAGTTAGGAGAAATACCGTTCAACACTTCCAGCGTCTTGCCGAAACCTGTCAGCGGGCCTTCCAGTTTCAGAATCGTGGCAGCTGCCTTGTCGGAGCCGGCCCATAGTTTTTGCACTTCCTGCAAGGCGACTTCCATTTTTGCATCAGGCGCGCTGATGTCGCGGCCCTGATAGACGCCACCTTTGGACAAAATCGCCAGGTCGTTATTGAATTCCTTGCGGCTGTCAGCCAATTGCTTGAATGCTTCCTTGTTACCCTGAATCGCATTCGGCGTTGCCTTGCCGACCCGTTGCGAGTGCATCAGCGCGTCGCCGGCGATCTGCGTCTGCGTCGATGTCAGTGCGGAATACTCTGCGTTCAGCCACACGAATACAGCACCCAGAACCAGCGAGGAACCGAGCGCGATCAGCAGAATACGAACCTGTTTCTGCAGCGGCAGCTTGCCGATCAAGGGCAGACGAATATCGCCGCTTTTTTGCAGAACGTCGCCGATGTATGTCGCGTTGGGATTGATGTTGGCGCGCGCCGCACGTAGCGCCTTGGCATCCACAGGAGTTGTCGTATCGGCCGCTATATCGCCGTAGGTATCCGCTCCCTGTGCGGCCGCCTCTTTCTTGTTCTTGGAAAGCGGTAATTTAAACGCCATACTGGTTCTCCTGACTCTGTTTATACTGCGTTCGAGTTATCGTTCCCGAACTCATAGACCAACATGCAAAAATTGAGGGTTTTGTATTACTAAAGAAAGATCCAGTTCGCACCAGACTTGCGACTCGCGATCTATATAACGCTTGCTGACCCAGGGTGCGGACTGTTCGCCGTCAGTCTGCTGTTCCATTTCAGCGACGTTATGCAAACCCAGCACACGCGACACCAGCAAGCCGCTATTGAATGAAAGCGCCGGCGAAAACGCCACGATGCGGCAATCCTTGTCTATCGTTGTCGGTGCCTGCCCCTGAAAGCTGGCAAAATCAATCACGCTGATCAAATTTCCGCGAATATTTGCCAAGCCAAGAAACCAGGGCTGCGTCAACGGCACGGCAGTAATCGTGCCGACCGAAACAATTTCGCCCGCTGTCTGCAGATCCAGCAACCAGCGATTACCGCCTATCATCACGCCGAGTTGATTGACGCGCGTATCTTCGCCGCTGCGCGCAGTTTGCATGCGCTCCACCAATTGCGCCTGAAATTCGCGCAAGCGCGTACGGCGGGTGCCGACATCCGCTTTGGCGAATATCTTCCCCGTTTGCAGATCCGACGTAGACTGGCTCATAGGAGGTGATTACCCGAGGGCAGCAATTTTCGACAGCAGCTCGGCCGGATCAACCGGTTTGACGATGTAGTCGCGCGCGCCTTGACGCAAGCCCCAGATGCGGTCGGTTTCCTGACCTTTGCTGGTGCAGATAATGATAGGCACGTCTTGCGTTTCCGGATCGCGCGTGATTGCGCGCGTGATCTGAAAACCGTTCTGGCCCGGCATCACGATATCCATCAGGATCAATTGCGGCTTGTCTGCCTTGATCTTCAGCAACGCTTCTTCGCCATTTTCGGCAGTGGAAACGGAGAAACCTTTTTTCACCAGAATATCGGTCAGGAAATAACGTTCGGTCGGAGAGTCATCAACGATAAGAATTTTTTGAATGGCCATCTGAAACCTTTAAATCAAAATTTATTTTGCGACTGCTTCTGCCGTGTACTCGCGTACGGTTTTGAGCAGACTGTCTTTAGTGAATGGCTTGGTGAGGTAGGCATCTGAGCCGACCATTGCGCCGCGCGCCCGATCAAACAAGCCATCCTTGGACGACAACATAATCACTGGCGTGGAATGAAATTTGGCACTCTTCTTGATCAACGCGCAGGTTTGATAACCATCGAGGCGAGGCATCAAGATATCGCAGAAGATAAGCGCCGGCTTGTGATCGTTCATTTTTGCGAGCGCATCAAAGCCGTCATCCGCCAGCACGACCTTGTAACCTGCCTGACCAAGAAAGATCTCGGCCGACCGACGAATAGTGCTGCTATCGTCGATCACCATGATTTTCATGTCTGTGCTATCCAGTGATATTGTCATGAGTCATCTCGTTAAACTGTGTCCACAATATAAGGTGCATCAGTAACAAAAAGCAAGATTCTTTAAGCCAAGTCTCCCCGTGCAAATCAATGCCCGTGGTTTTTCAACAAAAATACCAAAGTCGCAACACCGGACGAAAATAGCGACTAGATCGCCACCATCTCGAAATCTTCCTTGCGTGCACCGCATTCCGGGCAAGTCCAGTTCATCGGCACATCGGCCCAGCGGGTTCCTGCAGCAATGCCTTCTTCCGGCAAACCGGTGACTTCGTTGTAAATCCAGCCGCAAATCAGGCACATCCAGGTTTGAAACGGTTCATTCGAATTTTCGTTAATGCTCACGGCAGACAGCCCTTCAAGTAAAATGCATAATCAGCTATCTTAATATACCCGCCGTGCAAAACCAAACTTCTCCGCTTATATTGACCTTTGGCCCGACTGATCCGGTGGGTGCCGTCGGCATTCAGGCCGATCTGGCCTCTTTTGCCGCCATGGGTTGCCACGGCCTGTCCGTCGTCACCGCGCTATTCATCGGCGATACCGCACGAGTCGAAGACATGCAGATCATTGATGCCGACTGGGTATCCGATCAGGCGCGCGTGGTACTGGAAGACATGCCGGTAGCCGCCTTCAAGGTCGGCGCTGTCGGCAGCGTGGAAAACGTTTCCGCCATTGCAGAAATCGTTTCCGACTATCCGGACATCCCGCTGATTTTCGATCCCTTCCTGTCCTCGCTGCCCGATCAGGGAGCGGAAGGCGAAGACATGCTGATGGCGATACGCGAGTTGCTGGTCCCGCAAACCACCGTTTTAATTCTCTCCAATGTCGAACTGGCACGCATGGCTGAAACCTGGCGCGAACCGTCAGAAGAAGACATGATGGCAGTCGATGCTATGCGTTTGATCGAAATGGGCTGCGAATATGTATTCGTCACCGGCACGCCATCCGATTTGACTGACGTTGCCAACACGCTGTTCGATGAAGGCGGCATCATCCGTCGCGACAACTGGCAACGCATTTCCGGCTCATACAGCGGTGCCGGCGCCACACTGGCCGCAACCATTGCGGCATTACTGGCAAATGGCCTGGACATTCCGGAAGCCACATTCGAAGCACAGGAATTCACCGTTGCCTCTATCGCCAATGCACAGCGTCTGGGCATGGGCAAGCTGGTGCCCGACCGCTATTTCTGGGCGCGTGAATCTGACGAAGAAATCGATCTCACGCCGCCACTTCAGTAACTTCTTTTTTCATTTCACGGTTCTCGCATGTCATCCAATAACGAAATTCTTTTCGCCCGCGCCCAAAAAAGTACGCCGGGCGGCGTCAATTCGCCAGTCCGCGCCTTCCGTTCCGTCGGCGGTACGCCGCGCTTCATTACCCGCGCTGAAGGTCCTTACTTCTGGGATGCCGACGACAGGCGCTACATCGATTACATCGGTTCGTGGGGGCCGGCCATTGTCGGTCACGCGCACCCGGACGTCGTCAAGGCGGTACAAGATGCGGCGACACGCGGCCTAAGTTTCGGCGCGCCGACCGAAGGTGAAATCCGGATGGCGGAATTGATCTGCCAGCTGGTGCCATCGATCGAACAGGTGCGTCTGGTTTCCAGCGGCACCGAAGCGGCAATGAGCGCCCTGCGCCTGGCACGCGGCGCAACCGGCCGCGACAAGATCATCAAGTTTGAAGGCTGTTATCACGGCCATGCCGATTCGCTGCTGGTAAAAGCCGGCAGCGGCTTGCTGACCTTCGGCAACCCGACTTCCGCCGGCGTACCGGAAGATTTTGCCAAGCACACGCTGGTGCTGGACTATAACAATCCGCAGCAACTCGAAGATACGTTCAAGGAAATCGGCGACCAGATTGCCTGCGTGATCGTCGAGCCGGTTGCCGGCAACATGAATCTACTGCCTGCCACGCCGGAATTCCTGCAAGCCATGCGCCGCGTCTGTACGCAATACGGTGCCGTGCTGATATTCGATGAAGTAATGTCCGGCTTCCGCGTCGCGCTCGGCGGCGCGCAATCGATGTACGATATCAAGCCCGATCTGACGGTGCTGGGAAAAGTCATCGGCGGCGGCTTGCCGGTGGCGGCATTCGGCGGACGCACAGATTTGATGCAGCATCTGGCGCCACTCGGCGGCGTGTATCAGGCGGGAACATTGTCGGGCAATCCGGTCACCGTCGCAGCCGGCCTGGCAACGCTGAAGTTGATCCAGGTACCGGGATTCTATGAGTCGCTGGCAACACAAACCAGCAAACTGGTCGCGGGCTTGAGTGCCGCGGCGCGCACAGCGAATATCGCCTTCAGCGCCAATTCGGTCGGCGGCATGTTCGGCATGTACTTCGCCGCTGAAAAACCGCAGTCGTATTCGGAGATGATGAAATGCGATGTCGCGCATTTCAACACCTTCTTCCATGCCATGCTGGATGCGGGAGTTTATCTTGCGCCATCGGCGTTTGAAGCCGGCTTCGTGTCCGCACAGCACGACGATGCAATTATCGAGGCCAGCATTCAGGCTGCGCGTCAGGCATTTGCACAGTTGAGTCAATAAAAATTATCCACGCGCATTCTGCGATTATGCGCGTGGATAATTCATTTTATGTCTTGAGCCAGCCCCGACGACGGAAATACCAGAACGGTGCAATGGCAGAAGCGAGCATCAGCACGCCGGCCAGCGGATAGCCGAAGGTCCAATCCAGCTCCGGCATGACCTTGAAGTTCATCCCGTAAATACTGGCGATCAGGGTCGGCGGCAAAAATGCGACCGATGCGACGGAAAAAATCTTGATGATTTTATTCTGGTTGATGTTGATGAAACCGACCGTTGCATCCATCAGGAAGTTGATCTTGTCGAACAGGAAGGCGGTGTGTCCGTCCAGCGATTCGATATCGCGCATGATCTGCCGCGCCTCTTCAAACTGCTCGGCATTCAGCAAGCGCCCACGCATCAGAAAACTGACGGCGCGACGCGTATCCATCATGTTGCGCCGAATACGACCGTTCAAATCCTCTTCATGCGCAATCGCATTCAATGCACTGGCAGCATCCTTATCGGTCAGCTCTTCCTGCAGCACCGCCCGGCTCACTTCATCCAGGCTTTCATACACGCCTTCCAGCGCATCTGCCGAATATTCGGCATCGGTCGCATACAGATCAAGCAGGACATCCTTGTAATCGGCAATCGAGCCGGGACGCGAGCGCGCGCGCATGCGTACCAGACGGAAGATAGGCAAATCATCCGAATGCAGCGAGAACAACATATCCCTGGCCAGAATGAAAGCGACGGTAATGACCCGCGACGGACCATCATCTTCCTCCAGCAGGAAATCGGTACGCAGATGCAAATCGCCGTTTTCCGCTTCGTAATAACGGGCCGATGCTTCGATATCCTTGAAATTATCTTCGCCCGGCAAGGTCACGCCATAAATACTCCTGACCCAGTCGCGCTCTTCGTCGCTGGGATCGGTCAGGTCCACCCATACCGGCATGGAATTTTCCAGATCCTCGCGCCTGTCGATGTTGACCTGATTCAGGCGGCCATTTTGCAATACAAATACATTAATCATTAGCTCTCCCGGTCGCGCCAGAGACACCAGCCATTACTGATGAAACACACAACTCATCCTGCAGGGCAAACTCTACAGGGTTATAAATTTTGAGGGAACGCGGCCATGCAACAAACTACACAGGCCAGGACGCGACCACCCACCGAATCGGCGAGAGGCGCTAGGGAGCGTAAGCGTTAAGCGCTATCTCGCAGATTGACCGTCAAAAACGGCTGACAACATAAATAAGGACTACCCAAGACGGGTCTCCGGAAACGAAAACAGCGCAAGTGTACTGACAAGTCCAACGGCAGGCAAGCCACTCCGGTTGACATATTCTTTTGTTATCGCGGCAATTCAGCCGAACCCATACGACGCAGAATCAATCCCGTTCGACGTCCCAGATAAGCGGTGCCGCGATGCGTGTCGTAGAAACGCGGATTGGGCAACATGACCGCCAGCCGCGCCGCCTGTGGCGCACTCAGTTGAGCCGCCGACGTGCCGTAATAATGCTGGGCGGCCGCTTCGGCGCCAAAAACGCCGACGCCCCACTCGACTACATTTAAATAAATTTCAAAAATACGCTCTTTGTCCATCCAGTATTCGAGCATATAAGTAATCACCACTTCCTGCCCTTTGCGGATATAGCTGCGATCGCCGGACAGAAACAGATTCTTTGCCAGTTGCTGCGTGATGGTCGAACCGCCCGCCACCACCTTGCCTTTTTTGATATTTTTTTCATGGGCTTTTTCCAGCGCGCCCCAGTCTATGCCTTCATGGCCGGAAAAATTGGAGTCTTCCGAGGCGATGATCGCACGTTTCAGATTATTGGAAATGCGCTTGTACGGAACCCATTTATGCTTGAGCTGCGCTTGCGGATTCTTGTCCTGCAAGACCGATAATTGCTGCCGCATGAAGCTGGTCGACTCGGGATTGTGATTGACCCACCAGCCTATCTGCAAAAAGAAATAAAGCTGCATCAGCAAAACCAGCAAAATCGGCAGCAGTATCAGCCAGAACAACAGCTTGCGCAGAGTTTTCATTTTATCGATTCAAGTGGAAGCGCGGATCGCGCAAGATCTAGAGCTGCGCACGCAACTCTGCAAATACCGCAGCGGTCTCGGGGCGTACGTCGCGCCATAGATAAAACGATTCCGCCGCCTGCTCCACCAGCATGCCAAGTCCGTCGCGCACAGTCGCACCGTGTTGCGCCGCAAAGCGCATGAAGGCTGTCGGCTGTGCGCCATACATCATGTCGTAAGCCAGCGTATGCGCAGCAAAAACGCGCGGTGAAATCGGCGGCACTTCCGATGCCAGGCTGGCCGCCGTTGCGTTGATCACGATATCAAAGGAATCGTCCAGATCTGCAAATGCGCTGACTTTCAGACGCGGCTGCGCAGCAAATCGATGCGCCAGATCCAGCGCTTTGCTGTGTGTGCGATTGGCCAATACCAGTCTGGCCGGCTGTTCGTGCAGCAAAGGCAGGAGTACGCCGCGCGCCGCGCCACCGGCGCCCAGCAGGAGTACCGATTTATTGGCGATCGCAACCTTGGCATTGTGCACAATATCGCTGACCAGACCAAAGCCATCGGTATTGTCGCCCAGCATTTCAGCGCCATCGAACTTCAAGGTATTGACTGCGCCGGCAGCACGCGCGCGTTCGGTCAGCGCCGTCGCCAGCGCATACGCTTCCAGCTTGAAGGGCACCGTTACATTCAAACCCTTGCCGCCATTGCGCACGAAATCCTGCACTGTTGCCAGAAAGCCGTCCAACGGTGCCAGCAGATGTTCGTAACGCATATCCTGCTGCGTCTGTGCGGCGAATCGCGCATGAATATCCGGCGATTTGCTGTGTGCGATCGGATTGCCGATCACGGCATAGCGGTCAGTCATGGTGCTCACTCATTGTCCTCGTGTCTCTGTTTGCAGCGCGTCGTCGCGCGTGAAGCTGAAGCGCGTAATGATTTCCCATACATCGTCCTTGCCGCTGGAACGCATATGTTCGGGAAATTTACCGAAGGGGACGGAACGCCGGACGATATTCAATGCCGCCTGATCCAGCGCCGGATTGCCGGAAGAACGCTCAACCCGCGGCCCGCCATCCTTCATGTAGATCGTGCCATCCTGAAAAATCGGAATGAAGAGAATCAGATCGCCATATAACTTCTTGCCGTCTTTCTGCGGGAAGTTCAGCGTGCCGTATTTTTCTATCCGATCCTGAAAGGCTTTGTAATACGCAGCATAACCAACCTCGCGGGTACTCGGCGTTACCTGTGTTTTTTTCGGCCGCTTGTTGTAGTCCTCTACACTGCGCGCAATTTCCGCTTCGCGACGCAGCAAGGCTTTGGCGCTATCCAGCATATCGGTTGCATTGCGTTGTGGCGGCAGGTCTTTCACCGGCTCTACATCCGTCACCTGTGGCGCACGGAACGGGGTTTTCCTGGCTAACTGCGACAACAGCTTCTGCTGATGCCGCTCCAGTTCTTCTACCTTGCGTCTGGCCGCCTTGGCGCTATCGCCATCTTCGCTTTTACGCAAATCCGGCAACGGCGATTTGGCACGCCCGGCATCCGCATTACCGCCACCATCGAGATTGGCTTGCGCCAGCGCATCGGCTTTCAGCGGCGCCTTGTCGTGCTTGGCGTTGACCAGTATCACTTCCAGCCCGGGATCGGTCGGCTGGAACTTGAACGCTTCCGGTGCCGTGAAGTGCACAGCCAGCAACGCAGCATGCGCCAGCACGGACACGGCGACGGCGATGGTAAGAGGCCGATTCTGGAGTAAGGATTTCACGCGTGAAATGGCTGTCGCTAACAATAGAAGGGATGAATTCTACGGCAAACGCCAGCCGAATTTAAGCAAGTTGCCATCGCTTATTCCGGCGCTGCAGTGGATGCTGGTTTTTCCAGCGATTCTTCCAGCGGCTTTTGCAGTGCCTCAGCTGCGGCCTGCTCATCCGGCACCGGTTCGGCATCGCCTTCCAGCAGATCTTCGCTCATGTCCTCATCAAGCTCGACTTGCGGCATCTCGCTCGCATCTTGCGTAATGTCGAGCAGACGCGCTTCTATCGTCAAATCGACTTCATCCCAACGCAACAGATCGAGCCGGACTTGCGAACCGCGTGCGACCTGCGGCATACCGGGTAATTTGATGACCAGCGGAATATCGGTCAGGCGCAGTATTTCTTCCTTCAATACGGTCGCTTCGACCTTGATGGTTTCATCTGCACCTTTCTCCTGACTCAGCCAGCGCAGGCACCAATAGCGTTCCATGTCGGCCTGGAACGCAGCATAGGCACTGTACGCGGCATCGAATGCGGAAACGATTGCGAACAGATCCGCATCGCGTTGCTTGAACGGCGCCACCAGTTGTGCGGTCACTCCATTATCGACGCACGCGAGAATCTGCCATTGATTGACCAGATCGGTATAGCGGCGCAAAGGCGAAGTGCTCCATGCATACTGATCGACACCCAGGCCCTGATGCGGCGCGGCGTGCGTCTGCATGCGCACCTGCATCTTCGCCGCCCAGCCGTTGCCCGAACCGCCGCCTTGTGCGCGATAAATGCCGGGCACGCCATGTTCGTGCAGCAGTTTGCCCCAACTGCTGTTGGTCAGGATCGCCAGCTCCGCCACGATCTTGTCTAGCGGTGCGCCACGTTTGCGCCGCTGAATCGAGACCACATCGTTTTCAACGTAGAAGTTGAAATCGACGCGATTATTCTGCTCCGGCCGCAAACCGAAACTTTCGCGTTTGGCCATGCGGCCCTGCTCCAGCACCTGCGCCCATTTCCACAGCAGGGAAATATCGTCCTTGTAGGGATAATCGCCGACATCTGCAGCAAGATTTTCTTCCGTCACATAGGCGTCGAGATCGTTATGGCGCAAATTGGCGGCAATCGGCACGCGTTCGGCACGCGTTTCGCTGACAATCATCGACCAGTCAGCCGGGTCCAGCGTCACATACAGCGACAGCGCGGGACAAACCTTGCCTTCAGCCAGCGTGAAGGCATCGACCAGTTCGTCCGGCAGCATCGTGATCTTGTCGCCCGGCATATAGACGGTCGACAAACGCTGACGCGCAATCGCATCCAGCGCATCGTCGCGCTTGATGCCCAAACCCGGAGCCGCGATATGAATGCCGATGCACACATTGCCATCCGGCAGCCGTGTGACCGACATCGCATCGTCGATTTCCGTGGTTGTCACATCATCGATGGAAAATGCCTGTACATCGGCCAGCGGCAAATCGGGCAGCACGGGAATCGTGATGTCGGGAAATGCCAGGCCTTTAGGGAAAGACTCAAACAGGAACTTGGAGAAATGCAGTTCCTTAGCCGAGGCTATGCCTCCGACGGCCAGCATCAGACGCTGCGGCGCAATCTGCAATTCGCTGCACGCGGCATCCAGCGCCTTGTACTCGATGGAATTCTTGTCCGGCTTGAACAGCAGTTGCCGCACCAGCGGACGCATTGCTTCCGGCAGGCGATGGGCCTTCAACTCTGCAACGTATTGCGCCTGAATCAAGGCCTGTTGACGTTTCTTTTCCACGCCAGCCAGCGCCGCTTTCAACGATGCTTCCGGCGCGGCCTTGTAGCGGCCCTTGCCTTTCTTGTAGAAATAAATCGGCGCCGCATGCAAACGCAGGATCAAACCCGCAGCCTCATGCGGCTTGGGTGCATGGCCAAAATATTCTGTGCCCAATTCGGCGAAACCGAACTCTTCCTGCCCCGCCACTTCCCACAGAAAATCGAGATCGATTTCTTCTGCTATGGCATGTGCATCCGCCATGAATTCGGTTGGAGATGGCGTCGCAAATTGCAGCAGCACATCCTTGGCGCGTACTTTGGTCCGCTTGCCAGAAGGCATTTCAACCTGAAATGCCTCGCCTTGCTGCGACATCGATACGCCGGCCTTGAAGTCACCGGATTCGTCAAAAAATAGATTCATTCAATACTTTTCTTGTTTAATAGTTCGTCGAACAGGTGCACTTGATTATCGATTCTGCACGTACCGCAGGAATCAATAACTCATTTATTCAGTGCACCCTTATGCGTTTGGGTTTGGCCAGAGGCGGACTATCTCCGGCAGAAAAACTTCAGTGACCAGCAACAGGCCATTGCCTCGCTTATATAAACAGCGACGCGCCAGCAAGGGCCCGTGCAGGCGGATATCCAGTGCTGCCGCTGCACGCATCGCCAGCGGATGCTGCGCATGCAGACGTGCATATTCCAGTTCGCCGCGCCACACCCGCGGATCGCCAAACAAGGTCGTTCCCAGTGAGCGTTCGCCGAGGCGTCCGAAAAACGGCCAGTCGGATGCGGTAGCGGAAAGCGGCACGATCGTATGCGCATAGACCATCGCTTTTTCATCGCAACGCAACAGCACCTCGCGCTCCTGTATCTTGACGCGGCGCGGCAACGCAACTGCCGCCACTTCATCCGGCAGTGCCAGCGCCCGCCGTTGTGCCAGACGTTGTACGCGAAAACATTCGCAACGGGCGATCAGCTTCTTCGTCAGCGACATCGTATCGGTCAGCCAGTGCCGCATAATCTGCGACGGACTGACGCCATTCACATGCGAAAACCATTGCGCTTGCGACACCGCACGGCTTCTCGCTTGATGCCTCACTGCGCCGCTCCTGCAGCTACGCCGCAAAAAGCCAGCACCTCATCCGCGTACTGTGCAAAATCGGATAAACCGTGATCACTACCCTCAATCACGCGTTGCCGTGCGTGCGGGAATTGCGCCACCATTTCACGCCAGTCGAGCAGCTCATCGCCCGTTGCGGCAATCAAGAAATAGCGCTCCGGATGCGTCGTTTGCTGCACCTCCAGCGCCTTCAATTCTTCAATATACTCAGCCTTGAACTCAAATGGTTCGTTCGAGTGGTATTGCGTTTTGACACCGACCTGCGTTGCCAGATCGCGTGCCGCATGCACGGCAGGATTGAGCAAAACGGCACGACATCCCAATCTCTCTGCAAGCCAGGTAGCGTAATAGCCACCCAGCGAGGAACCGATCAAGGTCAGCTCAGCTGGTGCGATGTTACTGGCTATTTCCAGCGCAAGTTCCACCGCGGCACGCGGCGAGGCCGGCAATTGCGGGCAAATATATTCATCGCCGCGCCCAAGCGCCTGCATGCGTGCCGCCAGCAAACTGGTTTTGCTCGATAACGGCGATGAACGAAAACCGTGCAGATACAAAATCATTGCGCCAGCACATCCAGAATTTTTTGATGCACGCCGCCAAAGCCGCCATTACTCATGACCAGAATCTGATCGCCCGGTTGCGCGTTTTTTGCAATCGCCGCTACCAGTGCATTCAAATCGTTGAAAGCGCTGCCTTTGTCGCCCAGCGGCGCCAGCGCTTCCGCCAGATCCCAGCCAAGCGCATCCTTGCCGTTACCGCTGGCGCCATAACCGAACACCAGATCGGCATCGAGCAGGCTGCCAGGCAATGCTTGTTTCATCGTGCCGAGTTTCATCGTATTCGAGCGCGGCTCCAGCACCGCCAGAATGCGTGCGGCGCCAACTTTTTTACGCAAACCCGCCACCGTGGTCGCAATCGCAGTCGGATGATGGGCGAAATCATCGTATACCGCGATATCGTTGACCACGCCGCGCAATTCCATGCGGCGCTTGACGTTTTCAAACTGCCCCAGCGAGGCAATCGCCTGCGCCGGCAACACACCAACGTGGCGCGCGGCGGCAATCGCCGCCAGCGCATTCATGCGGTTATGTTCGCCGTTCAGCGCCCACTGCACGGTGCCTTGCAGTTCGCCATTGAAGAAAACATCGAAAGTGTCGTCGTCGTGCGTCGTCATGGCCCAACCGTCTCGTCCCTTGCTGCCGAACCATTCGGTTTCGCTCCAACAACCGCGCTCGATCACACGCTGCAGGGATTCTTCACGTGCGTTGGCAATCACGCGGCCAAGGCCGGGCACGGTGCGCACCAGATGATGGAACTGTGTTTCGATGGCTGCCAGATCCGGGAAGATATCGGCGTGGTCGTATTCCAGATTATTCAGAATCGCGGTTTTCGCACGGTAATGAACAAATTTGCTGCGCTTGTCGAAAAAGGCTGTGTCGTACTCATCGGCTTCGATCACAAAAAAGGATGATTCCTTGCCGGTGCCGGACAGGCGCGCTGAAATGCCGAAATTCATCGGTACGCCGCCGATCAGGAAGCCGGGATCGTAACCGGCGTCTTCCAGTATCCAGGCCAGCATGGAGGAAGTCGTCGTTTTGCCATGCGTACCAGCGACAGCAAGCACCCACTTGCCTTGCAATATATGTTCACCTATCCATTGCGGGCCGGAAGTATAAGGCAGACCGCGATTGAGGATTTCCTCCATCAATGGATTGCCGCGCGAGACGACGTTGCCGATGACGTACAAGTCCGGCTCCAGGCCCAGCTGCTCAGTGCCAAAACCTTCGATGAGTTTGATGCCCTGCGCTTCGAGCTGCGTGCTCATGGGCGGGTAGACGTTGGCATCACAACCGGTAACCGTATGGCCGGCAGCCTTTGCCAGCACCGCCAAACCACCCATGAAGGTGCCGCAAACGCCAAGTATATGAATATGCATTGTACAATTTCGGATTGGAATAACGAGATTTTACCTGACGACGGGCTTGTGTCGGCGGGAGTATCATTCGCGCCATGTCTACCCGCTCCCTATCCGATACCGAATTGCTGCGCGCCGAAATCGCCGCAGCAGCAGCCCGCATGATTGCCGAAGACGGCGTTGACTACGGCACCGCCAAGCGCAAGGCCGCCAAACAAATACTTGGCAACAACAAGGTTCGCGGCGATGTCTTGCCCGACAATGCACTGCTTGAAGATGAGGTGCGTCTATATAACGAACTGTTTTTCGGCGACACGCAACCGGCCCGCCTACTCCATTTACGCACTCTGGCTGTGCGCCTGATGGCCGAACTGGCGCCGTTCCAGCCGCATCTGACGGGCGCAGTCTTGAACGGCACTGCCGGCGCGCATTCGGATATTCATCTGCAATTGTTCGCTGACAGCCCGAAAGAGGTTGAAATTTACCTGATGAACAAGCGCATCGATTTTGAAGTATCGGAATCTCCCCACTTCAAGGGCCACAACGAAACGGTAGAAACGCTGAGTTTCATGTGGCAGCAGGAAGGCGTGCACCTGGCACTGTATGAAACCGACGATTTGCGCGGCGCCGTCAAAAAATCACCCTCCGGCCGGCAGGAACGCGCCGATATCGAGTCCGTACGGGCTCTTGTTACAGAAGGAAATGAGCAGAAATGAAACGCAATGTATTTGTATTTGGTGTCTTTGCCCTGGTATTTGCCGGTATAGGCATTTACTTTGGGAACCGACATCACACACCGGCTGCGCCTGAATCGCCAGCAGTGGCGACCTTCTTTGCCCAACAACTGGAAGATGCCGATGGCAAGATGCATGCGCTGTCCCAATGGCAGGGCAAAACACTGATAGTGAATTTTTGGGCGACATGGTGCGCGCCGTGTGTGGAAGAAATGCCGGAACTGACCGCCCTGCAAACCGAGCTGGCGCCACAAGGCATACAGATACTGGGCCTCGGCATCGATAACCCGAGCAATATTCGTGAATTTGCCGCCAAATATAAAATTTCCTACCCGCTTTATATTGCCGGAATGACCGGCACCGAGTTATCCAGACAGTTCGGCAATCAGGCGGGCGGCCTGCCTTTCACCGTCATTATCGGCCCCAACGGCGATGTCAAAAAAACATATCTTGGGCGTCTGAAGATGGAGCAGCTACGGGCAGACATCCATTCTCTTTAGAGTAAAGACGAGATTTTTCCTTGCCAATCAACGCCATTTAGCGGCAAAATGCGGCCATCATCGTCAAACGGAGTTGCATCTCCATGGCAAAAAACATCCTTTTATTGAATGGCCCGAACCTGAATCTGCTGGGTTCGCGCGAGCCTGAGGTCTATGGCTCGGCTACGCTGGCCGACGTCGAACGCGCTGCTACCGAACAGGCTAGCCAGGCCGGCGCCAAGCTGACTGCATTTCAGAGCAACCATGAAGGTGTTCTGATAGACCGCATTCAAGCCGCCGGCAAGGAAGGCATCGATGCGATCATCATCAATCCGGGCGGACTGACGCATAGCAGCGTATCATTACGGGATGCCTTGGCATCGGTTGCATTGCCATTTGTTGAAGTGCACGTCTCCAATATTCATCAGCGCGAGGCCTTCCGCCATCACTCCTATCTGTCCGGCATCGCTGTCGGCGTGATCTGCGGATTAGGTACAGACGGCTATACAGCCGCCATCTCATTTGCGCTTAAAAAGCTCTAATTTCCACCATTTGTCGGCAAATGCCTTATAATTGCCGACATCTTTAATCATAAAAACTAAATTCTCCAAGGAATTGCACATGGATTTACGCAAGCTCAAGACCCTTATCGATCTGGTCGCCGAATCGGACATAGCAGAACTGGAAGTCACCGAAGGTGAAAGCAAAGTTCGCATCGTCAAATCGTCGCCGGTACCGCAAAATCAGGTCGTCATGATGCAGCCGCAAGGTGGCCAGCAGTACGCCCCGGCAGCAGCACCCGTTGCCGCACCTGTCGCAGCGGCAGCTCCTGTCGTCGCCGAGATCAAAGGCCATGTCGTCAAGTCGCCTATGGTCGGCACTTTTTACCGCTCCTCCGCACCAGGCTCGCCGACATTCGTCGAAGTCGGTTCGACAGTAAAAGAAGGCGACACCCTTTGCATTATTGAAGCAATGAAGCTGTTGAATGAAATCGATGCGGACGCCACCGGCGTTATCAAGGAAATCCTGGTCGAAAATGGTCAGCCAGTCGAGTTCGGTCAGCCGTTATTCATCATCGGCTAATAGCTGAAGGCGGGAGTTCGGCGACATGCCGCTCCCCTTCGAGCCGCTGATTTGATTCCATCCTATAACGACGAGTCCCGTTTCCACTATGTTTGAAAAAATTCTCATTGCCAATCGCGGCGAAATCGCACTTCGTATCCAGCGTGCCTGCCGAGAAATGGGCATTAAAACCGTGGTCGTTCACTCCGAAGCGGACCGCGACGCCAAATACGTCAAGCTGGCCGACGAGTCCGTATGTATCGGCCCTGCGCCTTCCACGCTGAGCTATCTGAACATGCCGGCCATCATCAGCGCGGCGGAAGTAACCGATGCCGAAGCCATTCATCCCGGTTACGGCTTCCTCTCTGAAAACGCCGATTTTGCAGAGCGCGTAGAACAATCCGGTTTTGTCTTCATCGGTCCGCGTTCTGAATCCATCCGCATGATGGGCGACAAGGTGACAGCCAAGCAGACGATGATCAAGGCTGGCGTACCGTGCGTACCCGGCTCGGATGGCGCCCTGCCGGACGACCCGAAGGAAATCATTCAAACTGCACGCAAGGTCGGCTACCCGGTCATCATCAAGGCAGCTGGCGGCGGCGGCGGACGCGGCATGCGCGTGGTGCATACCGAAGCGGCGTTGCTGAATGCCGTGACGATGACCAAAACCGAAGCAGGTTCAGCCTTCGGCAATCCGGAAGTCTATATGGAGAAGTATCTGGAAAATCCGCGTCACGTGGAAATCCAGATCCTGGCCGATGAGCACAAAAATGCCATCTGGCTGGGCGAGCGCGATTGCTCGATGCAGCGCCGCCACCAGAAAGTACTGGAAGAAGCGCCTGCGCCCGGCATCCCGCGCAAAACCATAGAACGCATAGGCGATCGTTGTGCCGAAGCCTGTCGCAAGATGGGTTATCGCGGCGCCGGCACCTTCGAGTTCCTGTATGAAAACGGCGAATTCTATTTCATCGAAATGAATACCCGCGTGCAGGTCGAGCATCCGGTAACAGAAATGATTACCGGCATCGACATTGTGCAAGAACAGATCCGCATCGCCGCCGGTGAAAAACTGCGTTATCGCCAGCGCGACATCGTTCTGAACGGTCATGCAATCGAATGCCGCATCAATGCCGAAGACCCGTTCAAGTTCACGCCATCGCCAGGTAAGATCGTTTCCTGGCATGCGCCTGGCGGTCCTGGCATACGCGTCGATTCGCATGCATATGCCGGTTACTACGTTCCGCCGCATTACGATTCGATGGTCGGCAAGGTGATTTCATACGGCGCCACGCGCGAACAAGCCATCAAGCGCATGCAGATCGCATTGTCGGAAATGGTCGTCGAAGGTATTTTGACCAACATTCCGTTGCATCGCGAACTGATGGTGGATGCCCGCTTCATCGAAGGCGGCACCAACATCCATTATCTCGAGCAAAAGCTGGCAAACAAGCCTGATCTGCCAAAAGAACCAAAAGCCTAGGATGACGTCAGACAGGCCAGCCCTGTCCTGATTTTCCTGAAGGCGCGCAGCACCATCGCCGCAACAATAGAAAACCTCTGCTGTTGCGGCGAAATCATTATTCACCCGCCATTTCCGGCACGTTAAGCCCATATAATGGGCTGCACAGTAAATTAATTGGGGTATGCATGAGCTGGACCGAAATTGTGATCGAAGTCGCACGTACGCATGCGGAGGCACTATCCGATGCCCTGTTCGACGCCGGTGCCTTATCGGTCTCGGTAGAAGATGCTGACTTCGGCACCGATGCCGAGCAACCACTCTTCGGCGAGCCTGGCATGGAGCCAACCGAAGCCGCATGGGAACGCAGTCGTGTCGTCGCGCTTACTCCAGTTGAAGCAGATCAAGCCGCAATCGTTGCAGAAGCAGCAGAAAGCATAGGCCTCGCTGCTGCAGATCTCGCTTTCACTTTACGCAATGTCGGCGATCAAGATTGGGTGCGTTTGACGCAATCACAATTCGAACCGATACATATCGGCAAGAATATCTGGGTCGTGCCGAGCTGGCACGATGCACCCGATCCAGCAGCACTCGTACTGGAATTGGATCCCGGCCTGGCCTTCGGCACCGGCAGCCATCCCACCACGCGCTTGTGCATGGAGTGGCTGGAAACCCACGCACCGATCGGCTTGAGCGTACTCGATTACGGTTGCGGATCCGGCATTCTTGCCATGGTTGCGAAAAAACTCGACGCTGATACTGTTATCGGTATCGATATCGATCCGCAAGCCATTCAGTCTGCAGTATTCAATACCGAACGCAATCATTGCGATGTTGCCTATTACCTGCCGGATGAATTCGCAACATCCGGACATGCGCATACCTTTGACGTAGTGGTCGCCAACATCCTTGCCAATCCCTTGAAGCTGATGGCACCCATGCTGGCAGGTCGCGTCAATCCGGGCGGCCAGCTGGTCTTGTCCGGCGTACTGGCCACGCAGGTTGATGAAGTTGCCGCTGCCTATGCGCCGTTCATCGCCTTGACCGTGTGGGCAGAGCAGGAAGGCTGGGTCGCACTGGCCGGCCGCTCACCCGTCACCGTCCCAGACGGGCAGTAAGCAAACGCCATGGCACTCGCGACGCAATGTCCCCACTGCCAGACGACGTTTCGCGTCGTGCACGATCAATTGAAATTGCGCGCAGGACTGGTACGTTGCGGTCACTGCAAGGAAATTTTCAACGGCATCGAGCATCTTCTGCCTCCTACCGATGCAGAACCGGCAGTTGTTGAACCGGCAGCAGCCTTTGCTGCAGCGCCAGCCGCATTCATCGCGCCGGCTGCCGTGGCAATGGAAACTCCCCTGCCCGCAGCATCTGACGACATGGCTGAAGCAGAGACTGATGTTGTTGAGGCGAACACCACGCCGGATGCGCATCTCGCATCCGACAAAATTGATTTTGATATCCCGACGGCATTCGAAACTGAATCCGAATCCGAACCTGAGTCCGGCATCGCGATCGAATCCGACATTGAAGCAACTGTACCTGCAGCAATACACAGAGCGGACGACCCACTGCAACGCATGACGCTGCTGGATTTCACGCGCGACTTCCCGTCGCATGGTGCCAACGTCGAGCAGGATGCCAGCGACACCCAGGAATTCAGTCGCGCCGAAAAGAGCGCACAGTCGTTCGATCCGAATGCTCCAGACGAGCTGGACGAGGCGATCGAGGACTTGCAACGCAAGCCCTGGCGCAACAGCAAAAAATCCGTCAAGGGAAAAACCCGCAGCACTCCGCCCCCGGATGAAGCGGACATCGAAGACGAAGAAGAGCCAGCCTTCCTCAAGCACGCGCGCCGCAAGCAAAAAATGGGGGGCAAGTTACGTGCGCTACTCGGCATAGGCTGCCTCATTTTGTTTCTTGCCGCACTGGCACAAGGCACGTATTTATTCCGCAACCAGATTGCCGGCCAGTTCCCGCAAACCAAACCCTTGCTGACGCAGCTATGCGATGTATTTTCCTGCCGCATCGACCTGCCGGCGCAGATTGCCGCCGTGTCTATTGAATCCAGCGAGTTGCAAACCCTGGCCGAAAGCAAGGATACCTTTGTGCTCACTACGCTGCTACGCAACTACAGCGATAGCCTGCAAACCTGGCCGCACATCGAACTGACGCTGAACGATGCCAACGAAAAACCTTTGTTGCGTCGCGTATTCGCGCCAGCTGACTATCTGAGCGCAGCCGAAGTGCGCGCCGGATTTGCAGCCAGTAGCGAACATACCGTCAAGCTGTCTTTTGAACTGACGCAAATCAAGGCTTCCGGTTATCGCGTCTATCTGTTTTATCCTTGAACATGGCGTCACATCAAATGCAGCAGTCTGATTGAATTGATTTCCCTGAATCACCCTGCCGCGCCATTCAAGGCATGCACGGTGTATGATTGCGACCAATTTCCCGCTTCCATTATTTATATTTACCTCTCTTACCCATGAAATCATTAATCTGCGGTTCGCTGGCCTTCGATACGATCATGTCTTTCCAAAGCCGCTTTTCTGAAGCGCTGCTGGCCGACCAACTGCATAAAATCAATGTCTGCTTTTTCGTCCCCGAGATGCGCCGCGAATTCGGCGGCTGCGCCGGCAATATCGCCTACAACCTGAAACTGCTGGGCGGCGATCCGCTCATCATGGCAACCATAGGTCAGGATGGCGCAGATTATCGCGATCGTCTGCAAAAACTGCAGATTTCGCAACAATGCATCAAGACGATAGAAACATCGTATACCGCACAGGCATTCATCACCACCGATACGGACAGCAATCAGATCACCGCCTTTCATCCGGGCGCAATGACATTTGCGCATGAAAACACCGTTGCAGACGCCGGCCCTGTCGCCGTTGCCATCATCGCACCGGACGGTCGCGACGGCATGTTGCAGCATGCGCAGCAATGCGCTGATTTGAACGTCCCGTTCATCTTCGATCCGGGCCAGGGTTTGCCGATGTTTAACGGCGACGAACTGAAGCAGTTCATCGAACTGGCGACCTATGTAGCGGTGAATGATTACGAGGCAGAATTATTGACCGAGCGCACCGGCCTGTCGCTGGCGCAAATCGCAGAACGCGTGTCCGCACTGGTCGTCACACGCGGAGAACAAGGCGCAGAAATTTTTACCAATAACGAGCGTCTGGCAATTCCGTGCGTCAAGGTGGATAAGGTTGTCGATCCAACCGGCTGCGGCGATGCCTTCCGTGCCGGCATGCTGTTCGGTTTGACCAATAATCTTGATTGGCCGACCACCGGCCGCCTGGCCAGTTTGATGGGCTCCATCAAGATTACCCATCAGGGCCCGCAAAACCACGTGCTCTCACGTGCCGAAATCGATGAGCGCTTCCATCAGGCCTTCGGTTATCGACTGTAAGAGCCGCTGTGAAACTGCTGATGGCACATCCAGCCGTCAGCAGTGACAAAAATTACAGCAACGATCCTACCGCAGTGGTCACCAGTTGAATCGCAATCTGCAGCAATATCAGCGCGACCAACGGCGATAAATCGATGGTTCCCAGCAAAGGTACGATGCGACGCAAAGGCCGCATCAGCGGATCGTTCAGGGCACGGACAAACGGTGCCAGCGGCGCACGTGGATTGACCCAGCTGAAAATAACTTCAATCAAGATCAAACCGATCAAACCATACAGCGCCCACTGACAAACACGCAGTAGCGCCAGCAGCAATACTGCCTGCGGCGAAAAGACGCCGCGCAACCAGACTGTAAACGCAGTGGCAATCAACGCCACCAGAAATGCCCCTATCAGGCTGGCCCAATCGTAACCGCCGGCACCGGGCAGTACACGCCGCAACGGCCGCACCAGCCAGTCAGTCAGCTGATAGGTGAACTGCGCAATCTCCATCGGCGGGCGAACACGTACCGCCTGCATCCAGAATCTAAGTAGCAAGGCACCTGCCAGCACGATGGCAACGGTATCGATAATCAGTGTAAATATACTGTCCAGCACGAAAACTCCTTAAAAAAAATCCGCTGTGCGACATAAAGCCACACAGCGGATTGTGCCTGAATTTAATCAGGCGCATCCAGGCGAACCTGAATTTACGGACGGGTGCCGGTTGGAAACGGCCATGCCGCTGCCGGATTCAACACCGTTTTTACCGCAGGTGCAGCTACTGCTGCCGGTTTGGCGGCTGGCTTTTTAGGCGCGGCCGCTTTTTTCGGTGCTGCTTTTTTCGGCGCTGCTTTTTTAGCGACAGGTTTGGCTGCTACCTTTTTAGGTGCGGCTTTTTTAGCTACCGGCTTCGCTGCTACCTTTTTAGGCGCGGCTTTTTTCGCTACCGGCTTTTTAGCTGCTGCTTTTTTCGCTGCCGGTTTTTTCTTGGCAACTACTTTTTTCGCTACAGCTTTTTTAGCTACTGGCTTTTTAGCTGCTGCTTTTTTCGCTGCCGGTTTTTTCTTGGCAACTACTTTTTTCGCTACAGCTTTTTTAGCCACTGGCTTTTTAGCTACGGCTTTTTTCGCTGCCGGCTTTTTCTTGGCAACTACTTTTTTCGCTACAGCTTTTTTAGCCACTGGCTTTTTAGCTACGGCTTTTTTCGCTACCGGTTTTTTCTTGGCAACTACTTTTTTCGCTACAGCTTTTTTAGCCACTGGCTTTTTAGCTACGGCTTTTTTCGCTACTGGTTTTTTAGCTGCAGCTTTTTTTGCTACAGGTTTTTTTGCTACTGCTTTCTTGGCAGCGGGTTTCTTGGCTGCTGTTTTTTTTGCTGCTGTTGCCATTTTGTTTCTCCTTCACGTGATGGAAAAAATCAAGCTTCTATTGGAAACCCGCCAGTTCCATCGCGATGAAACTGGCGGATTATTCATCGGCACAAGCGTACTCTTGCTTGCGCTAATGAATTTGGCACCAGCTGAACTGCTGCATCCCCTCACTTATGCAGCACTTCAGCCTTACATGACTATGCGTATTGCGTAGCGACGCTACTGCATTAGCCAAAAAAAACGCCAGCAATCATGCCGGCATTGGAATTCTGTTTCCGAAAAACAAACCTTTTTTAAAGGAAAAAGCCGCCACACCTGACTGAATCAGGTGGTGCGGCTTGAGCAGATGAGATCGTATAGGTCTTCTACTGTTCATTAAATTTGGTTATTGCCTTTCCTGTTTTTGCAGTCTTGTGATTCATATTTATGCGACTGCATATTCAAGGTGCTGCTCAACTTTCCTACTCCCAGTTGAGCGCTCCACCGGTCTGGTATTCGATGACACGTGTCTCAAAAAAGTTGCGCTCTTTTTTCAGATCAATCATTTCGCTCATCCAAGGGAAAGGGTTTTCCTCTTGTTCGAACATCGGCTCCAAACCGATTTGTTGCGCGCGACGATTTGCGATAAATCTCAAATAACCTTTGAACATGGGAGCATTCAGTCCAAGCACTCCACGCGGCATTGTATCCTCTGCGTAACGATATTCCAACTCTACTGCGCGTAAAAACAACGCTTTAATTTCATCGCGAAATTGCGGCGTCCACAAATGCGGATTTTCGAGCTTGATCGTGTTGATCAAATCGATCCCGAAATTGCAGTGCATCGATTCGTCGCGCAAAATATATTGATACTGCTCTGCCGCACCCATCATCTTGTTTTGACGGCCGAGCGCAAGGATCTGCGCGAAGCCGACGTAGAAGAACAAGCCTTCCATCAGACACGCGAACACGATCAGCGAACGCAATAATGTTTGATCGTTTTCTGTGGTGCCGGTGGTGAAATGCGGATCGGTCAACACGTCGATAAACGGAATCAGAAATTGATCCTTGTCGCGTATCGATTCGATTTCGTTGTACGCATTGAAGATTTCGCCTTCATCCAGACCCAGCGATTCAACAATATATTGATATGCGTGTGTGTGGATCGCTTCTTCAAATGCCTGGCGCAACAAATACTGGCGGCACTCAGGCGCTGTAATGTGACGGTAAGTTCCGAGCACAATGTTATTCGCGGCCAGAGAATCGGCAGTGACGAAAAAACCGAGGTTGCGCTTCACCAGACGACGTTCGTCGTCGGTCAAACCATTAGGATTTTTCCACAGTTCGATGTCGCGCTGCATGTTGATTTCCTGCGGCATCCAGTGATTTGCACAGCCGGCCAGATACTTGTCCCACGCCCATTTGTATTTAAACGGAACCAGCTGATTGACGTCCGTCTTTCCATTGATGATGCGCTTGTCGGCAGCGTCCATGCGACGGGTTGGATCGATGGCAGCAGTCGGCTGGCTAGCCACCACTGTAGGGTCCAGCGCGACATCCTGAGCTTGTACGCGTTGCGCGGCAGCATCGCGTACCTGTTGCAAGGCCGGTTGCAAGGCCGGCTGCGCTTGCGGCGCTGCAGGTTTGGCTTCTTCATCCCAACTTAGCATGATTTATTTCCTTATTCGTATTGTGCTGATGCCGGCTGAACTGTTCATGCTGACAAAACCCCATATGGCTTTGTCAGCATTATCGAACTCAAGTTCAGTACAACATCAAGAGTGTCATTTTTTACGTCTCGAATACCTGTGTTACTGGCAGGCTTCGCATTCTTCAAATCCGGCATCGCCTGGACGCAATATGCACGCCGGACCATCCGTCTCTGCCGCAGATTGCGCGGCAGCAGACGACCCACCACCGGAATCAACTGCATTCAATGCGCCGGTTTTGGAGGTCGATTTTTCGGTATGCGTTGCACCCATGGTACGCAGGTAGTAGGTGGTTTTCAGGCCGCGCAACCATGCCAGCTTGTAGGTATCGTCGAGTTTTTTGCCCGATGCGCCAGCCATGTAGATATTCAGCGATTGCGCCTGATCGATCCACTTTTGACGACGCGATGCAGCTTCCACCAGCCATGAAGGCTCAACTTCGAAGGCCGTTGCGTAGATGTCGCGCAGATCTTGCGGAATACGATCGATCTTCGCCAGGCTGCCGTCGAAGTACTTGAGATCGGAAATCATGACTTCATCCCACAAGCCACGGGCTTTCAAATCACGGACCAGATATCCATTGATCTCGGTAAATTCGCCGGACAGGTTCGATTTGACATACAAATTCTGGTATGTCGGTTCGATACAGGCCGAGACGCCGATGATGTTCGAAATCGTCGCAGTCGGAGCAATGGCGACGCAGTTGGAATTGCGCATGCCAAATTCCTTGATGCGTGCGCGCAACGGTGTCCAGTCAAAGGTTTCGCTGTAATCTGCTTCCAGATATTGGGCGCCACGTTCATCAGCCAGCAATTTCAGCGAGTCTTGCGGCAGGATGCCACGATCCCACAGGGAACCTGTGTACGAACTGTAGCGGCCGCGTTCTTCTGCCAGTTCGGTCGATGCGTAGTAAGCGTAATAGCAAACTGCTTCCATCGAATTATCGGCAAACTGCACGGCGTCGTTGGATGCATACGGAATGCGCATCATGTGCAGGCAATCCTGGAAACCCATGATGCCGAGGCCGACTGGACGGTGACGCAGGTTCGAGTCACGCGCTTTATTGACGGCGTAATAGTTGATGTCGATCACGTTATCGAGCATGCGCATCGCGGTACGGATCGTTTTTTGCAGCTTGACGTGATCCAGCTTGCCGTCTTTCATATGGGCCGGCATGTTGACCGAACCCAGGTTGCAGACTGCGATTTCCGATTCATTGGTATTCAATGTGATCTCGGTGCACAGGTTCGAGCTGTGAACCACGCCAACGTGCTGTTGCGGTGAACGGATGTTGCAAGGATCCTTGAATGTGATCCATGGATGACCGGTTTCGAACAGCATGGACAGCATTTTGCGCCACAGATCCAATGCCTGGATTTTCTTGAACAGCTTCAACTCGCCACGCGCTATTTTGGCTTCGTAACCGGTGTAGGCTTCTTCAAATGCCTTGCCGACTTTGTCATGCAAGTCCGGTGCGTCGGATGGCGAGAACAGGGTCCACTCGCCTTTTTCCATCACGCGCTTCATGAACAGATCGGGAATCCAGTTGGCAGTATTCATGTCATGCGTACGACGGCGATCATCACCGGTGTTTTTACGCAGATCGAGGAATTCCTCGATATCCATGTGCCAGGTTTCCAGGTAGGCGCAGACTGCACCTTTGCGTTTGCCACCCTGATTAACCGCAACAGCGGTGTCGTTGACGACCTTCAGGAATGGCACCACACCTTGTGAACGGCCGTTGGTGCCTTTGATATGCGCGCCGAGGGAACGAACTGGCGTCCAGTCATTACCCAGACCGCCGGCATATTTCGCCAGCAATGCGTTTTCCTTGATAGCATCGTAAATGCCACCCAGGTCATCGGCCACTGTTGTCAAATAGCATGACGACAGTTGCGAACGCTGGGTACCGGAATTGAACAGGGTCGGTGTCGAGCTCATGAAGTCAAAACTCGACAACAGATTGTAGAACTCGATTGCACGTTCTTCGCGATTCGCTTCGTTCAGCGCCAGGCCCATCGCAACACGCATGTAAAACGCTTGCGGCATTTCGATACGTTGATCGGCAATGTGCAGGAAGTAACGGTCATACAAGGTTTGCAGACCGAGGTAGCCGAATTGCAAATCGCGTTCCGGTTTCAGTGCATCTGCCAGTTTTTTCAGATCGAATTCACCCAGTTTGGCGTCGAGCAGTTCTGCTGCAATGCCTTTTTTGATGAATTCTGCAAAGTAGACCAGATACTCTGCCGGTGCATTGGCTTGCGCTACTTCCTTGCCGAACACTTCTTTACGGATGGTATGCATCAGCAAACGTGCGGTGACGGTGCTGTAGGCAGGATCTTTTTCCATCAGCGCGCGCGCTGCCAGAATTGCCGACTTGTGCAATTCTTCAACCGGTACGCCGTCATACAGATTCTTGACTGTTTCGCGCAGGATGGCGTCTGCATCGACGTGTTTTTCAAGTCCGATGCACGCTGCGGTGATCAGATCACGAACCTGATTCATGTCCAGCGGACGACGCTGACCATTTTCAGTAACGTGCAATTGATGTTCGGATTCGACGACAGGTTTGGCAGCTTGCTGCTGCGCGCGTTCTTCCATGCGTTTAAAGCGATACAAGACATAAGCGCGCGCAACATCGTGCTCGCCGGAACGCATCAGAGCCAGTTCGACTTGATCTTGAATATCTTCGATGTGGAAGGTGCCGCCAGCCGGCTGGCGACGCATCAGGGCATTCACCACATTCGCGGTTAATTGCTCAACCAGTTCGCGGACGCGCGCAGATGCGGCGCCTTGGCCACCATTGACAGCCAAAAAGGCTTTGGTCACCGCGATAGAAATTTTCGATGGCTCAAAACCGACCACTGCACCGTTACGACGCAAGATGCGATAGTCGCCCGAGGCTGCACTATTGACACTAGGGGTTGATGCGGCAACCGCGAGAGGCGCGATGTTGCTGATTTCCGTCGGCGATTGGCCCGAAGTTTCTTGTGTAGAGAGCATTACAACTCCTTTAAAAACGATAGTCCTGCTGGTTGTAAGAGAGAAAACATGGTGTTGCCGTTTTCGCGAAAGTATTTTGTATGGACGACCGTGCCTGACGCATCTTGCGCCCGACGTCTATACGGACTCTATTGGTTTTAATTTTTATTGAGTGACATCTGCTCAGGGCCCCTGCTAATAATATGTATATATATAGACAAATTATGGTGAAGCAAACAGCTGAACAGACCTTAGGAAGATCGGCAAAACCCACTACATCTAGTGCGGAAGTTATGATCTGCACTAATTCTAGTGCGACCAGGTCGGGGATGCAATCACTTTCTTGCCCGTTCCGGATATATTTTTTTATATCCTTGTTTGGGCTTGCTAGTAGGCATTTTTTAAACTATGCAGAACTGCAAATCACCGAGCGCTGCCCTGCCTTGCAACTGTTCCTGCACCGCACTCGCTCGCAATTCCGCATACTTTTTTCGATAAAGCGCTTGATACTCCGCCCAGTTAAAAAACGGACCGGGATCGGTTTTGCGGCCGGGGGCAATCTGTTCGTGGCCGCTTACATGCTGCAACGGATACGCCAGTTTCAATGCCACGGTCAGCGATGCGAGCGATGCATATTGTGCATCCTCGAATGGCTCGAAATCGCTGCCCTCGAGTTCAATGCCGATCGAAAAATCATTGCAACGCTCCTGCCCGCAAAAAGAAGATGCGCCTGCATGCCACGCCCGGTCTCTGGCTGATACGAATTGCATGACCGTGCCATCGCGCCGAATCAGAAAATGAGCGGATACGCGCAAGGGTTGCAACTGATCGAAATACGGATCGGCAGCGTAATCAAGCCGATTCAGGAACAGGTCGGCAATAAACGGGCCGCCAAACTGTCCCGGAGGCAGGCTGATGTTATGAATCACCAGTAAGGAAATGTCCATTCCTTCCGCACGCTGATCGAAATTCGGCGATGGCAGGCGCATAACATCCGCCGCCCAACCGTTTGCATCGATCTGAAACGGCAAGGATGCGTGGATGGCAGCCTTATTCCGGTGCATTGATATCCAATCGTTGCATCCGGTAACGCAACTGACGGAAGCTGATGCCGAGCAATTCCGCCGCCTGCGTTCGATTGAATCTGGTTTTAGCCAAGGCGCGCCGAATGATCTCGCGCTCCACCTCGTCCAGATGATCGGGCAAGGACTGCGGAATATCGCTGGTCGGTACTGGCGGAGTCGATATCTCACGCTCAGCCTGATCCGGCATGGGCTGGCTGACTGCGGCAGGCGTCAACACAGGCGCAGTATTCAGCGGAGGTGATGCTTTCAGCGCCAGATCCGTCACTTCGATCAAGCCGTCGTTGGCAAATGCCAGTGCACGTTCCAGAATATTTTCCAGCTCGCGCACATTGCCGGGAAAAGAATAGCTGCACAGCGCGGCCAATGCTGCCGGCGACAAGGCAGCCTGCTCGCCGCTGCCAAGCCGGACCAGGATGGCTTGCGCCAGCAAACCGATATCATCCAGCCGTTCGCGCAACGGCGGCAAATGCAGCTCGATGACATTGAGGCGATAGTACAAATCCTGGCGGAACGTGCCCTTGCCTACGCAGTCGTGCAGATTCTGGTGCGTTGCGCTGATAATGCGCACATCGACCGGCTCTTCCACCGTCGCCCCCACCTTGCGCACGCAGCGCTCCTGGATGGCACGCAGCAATTTGACTTGCATCGCCAAGGGCAAATCGGCGACCTCATCCAGTAACAGCGTACCGCCGTTTGCTGCCTGGAAAAATCCGTCCCTATCGTCCGCAGCACCGGTAAACGCGCCTTTGCGGTAACCGAAAAATTCCGCTTCCATCAGTGCTTCCGGAATCGCGCCGCAATTAACCGCCACAAAAGGTTTATCGTTGCGCGCGCTCTGTGCATGAATATCGCGTGCGGCCAATTCCTTGCCGCTACCCGATTCGCCGCTGATTGCCACCGGCGCCATGCTGCGCGCCAGACGCGCGATTTGTGCGCGCAAGGCCTGCATCGCATCGGATTGCCCCATCAGGCGCAACGCGGTTGGCGCAATCGCTTTCTGATTCGCCTTGTCGCTGGCGACACCCTGGCTGATGCGCAGGGCGGAACGTACCATCACGCGCAATTGTTCCAGGCCGACCGGTTTGGACAGGTAATCGAAGGCGCCGGCTTTCAATGCAATCACTGCATTGTCGGCACTGCCAAAGGCGGTAATCACGGCAATCGGTGTGTTCTTGTATTGTGCAGTGACTTCCTGCACCAGCTCGATGCCCAAACCATCCGGCAGGCGCATATCGGTCAGCACCAGTGCATATTCAGTCTTCGCCAGATAGTCGCGCGCCGCTTCCAGCGTTGCGGCACTATCGATGTCCAATCCCATTTTGATGAGCGTAATCTCCAGCAACTCACGCAGATCTGCCTCATCGTCAACCACAAGGATGCGAGGAGAAGTCATGGCACGCAACCTTTACGATTCATATGCTTAGATGTTTTCATTATTGCCAAAAGTGATCACGAAGCGCCCGGCAGGCAGATTCTTTTCATCATCGGTGCGATATTCGTAATTCAGCATCGCACCATTATTCAAGCACAATTCGCGCGCCAGATAGAGCCCGAGGCCGGTGCCTTTGCTTGATGTTGTATAGAACGGTTCAAACAAATGGGCGCGCACAGCCGAGGTAATCTGCGGACCGTCATCCTGCACGTGCAATTCAAGTCTATGTCCGACGCCGGGAGCAATATAAGCCCGGATACTGCCGGGTGCACCGCTCGCGTAGCGTAACGCATTTGTCAGCAAGTTCAAGACGATTTCGCGCAAATGCAAGGGATCGAAACGCACTTTGTGCGGCGCCATATCGCCGATCGCAATCATCCCCTCCTGCACCGCATGCATTTCATGCAACTCGGCCAGCACGTCGTCAAACAACAGTCCGAGGCAAAGCGGCTCGTGATACTGCTGCGCCTTGCGCGACAGCTTGAGGATATCTTCTATCATCCGGTTAAGGCGCGCCACGTTTTCACTAATAATAGTCAGCAGTCGCTGTCGGCTTGTGTTCAGCTCTTCTTCGCTCAACAGCGAAGCTGCATGCCCGATTGCCGACAGCGGATTGCGCACTTCGTGCGCGATACTGGCGGTCAGGCGACCCATGGATGCGAGCTTCAGCTGTTGCGCACGGTTTTCGATTTCTGTGACATCCTGCAAAAAAATTACGACCCGGTCTTCCAGCACACCGTCGGCATCCACTTTGGCAAAACGCAGCTTCAGATGCGTAATCAATTCCCGCCGGCCGCCCATGACCGTTGTCCCGCCCTGCAGCGTAGTATCGTCAATATGCTTGATTAAAACAAAGGTCGGCACATTCGCCTGCGTCGTTGCACGCAGGTCAGCCTTCGCATCCCACGCCAGATAGGCATCGGCGATAGGGCGCAACCACGCCATGTCGGATAATTTTCCATACGCTTTTTCATGCGGAAAGACCAGGCCCAGCATGCGCGCCGCGGCGGGATTGCTCGTCAACACTCGTCCCTTGCGATCGACCACCAGAATGCCGTCTTCCATATCGGCAATGACCAGCCGATTGATCGCCTGTTGTACATGCAGCGCCTTGCCGCGCCCCAGCGCCAGCGATTCCTGCTTGATCAGACGGGCGGCCAGTCGATTGATCGCGAAAATGATGAAGAAAAACGCCGCACCATACAGACCGACCTGCGAAGATGAAATATCTGCGCTTTCATTCAATAGCTGATAACCGTTTTCCGCCAGCAGGATCAGGGTCACCGCAGAGACAAAAAATAGCGCCAGCACCAGTGGCGCCAGAATCGCTCCACCCGCCAGTGGGAACAGATACAGAATTGCCAGGCCGCTTTTAATACCGCCCGCCGATAAGTAAAGAAAGGTGATCGCACCGATATCAAGCGCTATCTGTAACACCAGTTGCAGGATGAAGCGGCGCCGCCAATACAGCGACGATAGTACAAACAGCGAGGCGAGCAGCAGATAGACGAGACATGCTTCCCAGAACTGCTGCTTGTCCGACCACAGCTTCGCTTCACTCAAGCTGAAATAGACGAGCAAGACCGCCACGATCAAGGTGCGCGTAAATGCGAAGGTCTGCAGCGTGCGCCAGAAGGTCGCCCGGGCGTCGTCAAAAACCGGTGTAGCCTGCTTCATGTATTAATGTGCCGCATGCTGGCGGCGATGCTCCACACTGCAAAATGCGGTATGCGAAGAATCGAATACGGCTTCGGAAGCCGGGAAGTAAGTCTTGCAATGCGCGCAACTCAACATGACTTCTGCTGCGTCGTCTGCCGGGCGTGGCGGCGCAGCATTATCAGTCTTGGCCGACGATTTTTTACTGCGGAGTATCCAGATGACCGCAAGAATGATGGCTGCCCACAACAACAATTTCATGCAACACTCCGATGCAGCACCACTTCCAGCACAAAACGGCTACCTACATAAGCCAGCAGCAAGGTGGTAAAACCGGTGAGGGTAAAACTGAGCGCCGTCTTGCCGCGCCAGCCGCGCCACTTGCGCCCGGCCAGCAAAATCCCGAACAGCAGCCAGGACAGCATCGTGAAAATCGTCTTGTGCTCCCACTTGAAAGCCTTGCCGAATAATTCTTCGGAAAACACCACGCCGGACAATACAGTCAGTGTCAGCAGGAAAAACCCGAATCCGATCAGGCGGAACAATAATTTCTCCATCGTCAGCAAGGCTGGCAAACGATCCAGCGCCAGCGCGAACCAGCCGGCTTTTTGCGCACTCTGCCGCGTATGCAATTTGGATTCCTGCAAGGCCATCAACACCGCATGGAAGGCGGCAATGGTCAGCGTGCTGTAAGCCAGCATCGCGATCGCGATATGCCACGGGAAGAGCGCCGATTTGCCATCGAGCGGAATCAGGTTGCCGGGGAACACCGTCGGCAGCAAGACGCTGACTGCGGCACAGGGCAATACCAGGATGCGCAAGCCATCCAGGCTGAAGTTGCGATTTTCCAGCCAGTAAGCAGCAACCGATATCCACAAAGTTGCGGACAGCATGATCGCGAAGCCCATGCGCAAGGAACCGGACGTCACCACGTCCACCCACAGCGCGCCGCCATGCAGCAGCCAGCCGAACAAGGTGCCCAGCGAAATGGCCATGCGGTTTTTCGACGGCAGACATGCGCACACCGCATAGCAAAAAGCCGCCAGAACAAATAAGTATGTATACATCGTTTAAGTTTACACCATGTGATTCGCAAACCAGCACCGGAGACATTGCCTGCTTCCTGCCGGGATGGATTTCGCTGCGCGGCCGTGCGATATATAGGGCTGCATATTCCTCCGCCGCGAAATAATTACTGCGACATTACCATCAGCCAAGAAAAAACGCTTATACAACATACAGCCCAGGCAGCAAGTCCGGCATTCCGCCATTTCGGCGTAATCCGCTTGCAAGCCCGGTCATCCACCACCGCATCGGGTAAAATGAAGTTTGCCTGCGTCGCCTGCGTATGTTTCGCCGCGCCGCGCTTTACCTCTAACGCACCACCCTTACATTAATCGCCATCATCCATGCTCGACAATCTCACCCAACGCCTTGCCAAAGCAGTCAAAACCATGCGCGGAGAAGCGCGCCTGACCGAATCGAATACCGCAGAAATGCTGCGCGAAGTCCGGCTCGCCTTGCTGGAAGCCGACGTTGCACTACCCGCCGTCAGGGAGTTCATCGGCCGCGTCAAGGAAAAGGCGATGGGCGAAGATGTTATCGGCGCGCTCTCGCCGGGACAGGCGCTGGTCGGCGTCGTGCAGCGCGAACTGGCTGCCATCATGGGTGCCGATCTGGGGCCGGAAGCATCACAACTCAATTTCGCCACCCAACCGCCAGCCATCATCCTGATGGCTGGTTTGCAGGGCGCCGGCAAAACCACCACCGTCGGCAAGCTGGCGAAATATCTGCGTGAGCAAAAGAAGAAAAAAGTCCTGACCGTTTCCGCCGACGTCTATCGTCCGGCAGCAATTGGCCAGTTGAAAACGGTGACCGAACAAGTCGGTGCCGACTTCTTCCCATCTGAAATTACCGACAAACCGGTTGATATCGCACTGGCGGCACTGGATTACGCCAAGCGGCATTATCACGACGTCCTGATCATCGATACCGCCGGTCGTCTCGGCATAGATGAAGCGATGATGCAGGAAATCTCGGCCATACACGCTGCGGTCAAACCGATCGAAACCCTGTTCGTCGTCGATGCGATGCTGGGTCAGGATGCGATCAACACCGCCAAAGCCTTCAGCGATGCACTACCGCTGACCGGTATCGTCCTGACCAAGCTGGACGGCGATTCGCGCGGCGGCGCGGCACTGTCGGTACGCCACATTACCGGCAAACCGATCAAATTCGCCGGCGTGGCAGAAAAACTGGATGGCCTCGAAGCCTTCGATCCGGTTCGGATGGCGGATCGCATTCTCGGCATGGGCGACATTCTGGCACTGGTCGAAGAAGCGCGCAAAGGCGTCGACATGGATGCCGCAGCCGGTTTGGCGCAAAAGATCAAGGTGGGCGGCAAGTTCGATCTGAACGACTTCAAATCGCAGCTCGCGCAGATGAAGAAAATGGGCGGCATGTCCAATCTGATGGATAAACTGCCGGCGCAACTGCAGCAGGCGGCCAGCGGCGCCAACATGGGCATGGCAGACAAACAGGTGGTACGCATGGAAGGCATCATCAATTCGATGACGCCGCAAGAGCGCGCCAAACCCGAATTGATCAAGGCCTCGCGCAAACGTCGCATCGCCACTGGCGCCGGCGTGCAGGTGCAGGAAGTCAATCGCATGCTGGCACAATTCGATCAAATGCAGTCGATGATGAAGAAACTCAAAGGCGGCAATATGATGAAAATGATGCGCGGCATGAAAGGCATGATGCCAGGCATGCGCTGATTTTCGCGCCTGACAAGACAGCTCCAGCCCGGCCGACGCCGGGCTTTTTTCATGCTGCGGCGTTTTCATGAACACTTCAATGGTGCACTGCCGATTTCTGGATCGCTGGCGCCGACAGCATTTTTCCATCTGCGAAATCGACGCAAAAGATTATCTTCAATCCCCGAAAAATTCCATTCATCCATCGGCTCGGACCAGGCAAATCTGAATCGCATGGTCCGAATGCTGCATCCGCCGTTTTCTCCCTGTGATCCCTGCGTGGCGCGCAACCTACAAATACCGCGTGAAACACTCAAAAAACACTTGCGTGGCAGGAAAATCCGCACCACTATTAGCGGTGCGTGAAGTGGCGCAATTTCCCAACACAATGTGAAGGAGGTTTGAAGATGGCAACAGCCAAAAAACCAGCGGCCAAAAAACCGGCCGCCAAGAAACCAGTAGCAAAAAAAGTAGTCGCTAAAAAAGCAGCTCCTGCCAAGAAAGCAGCTCCTGCAAAAAAAGTAGCTGCTAAAAAACCAGTAGCGAAAAAAGTCGCAGTGAAAAAACCGGCAGCAAAAAAAGTAGCCGCTAAAAAACCGGCGACTGCACGCAAGCCTAACGCTGCGTTCATGAAACCAGTAACACCGTCCGCAGTTCTGGCCGCGGTTATCGGTGCAACACCATCACCGCGCACTGAAGTAACCAAAAAAGTGTGGGAATACATCAAGAAGTTCAAACTGCAAAACCCAGAAAACAAACGCATGATCGATGCGGATGACAAACTGAAAGCAGTATTTGGTGGCAAGAAACAAGTATCGATGTTCGAGATGACCAAACTCATCTCCGGTCACTTGAAATAATTTTTCAGGTACCAAACAAAAACGCCCGCATCGCGCGGGCGTTTTTGTTTCTGCTGCAGTCCTTAATCTTTTCCAGTGCTGCCGCCGCTCCATTCCGGCCCGATGCGCATGCATCAGGGATGGTGCTCCCATTTTCTCCAGGATGCCAATACCGCGTTCGGATATTCGGCCCGACCGCGACTGCCGTTATAGCGGCCGAGTGCAAGAAACACATCGCCTTTTTCAATATCCAGATACATGCGCAGAATCGAGCAGCCAAAACGCAAATTGGTTTGCATGTGAAACAGCTTGCTGCGATCGCCGTCTCCGATGACGCGTGTCCAGAACGGCATGACCTGCATGTAACCATGGGCGCCTACCGGCGATACCGCATATTTGCGAAATGCCGATTCCACCTGTATCAATCCCAACACCAGGGCGGGATCAAGCCCGGCACGTCGCGCTTCGTACCAGACCGTTCGCAGAAATTCCAGACGCACCTGCCGATCTGCAATACGCTTGGCAAGCCGATCCGACATCTCGCCCAGCCAGTGCAGATACTCGATGCGTTCCTTGATCTCCGCAAATTGCGGAATCGGCGGACTCGGATCGGAAATCGCACGCGACAAGGCCATGCGCACCGAGTCGGCCATTGCCTCTTCCTTTTGATTGCCGGCAAAAACTGCCGCGCTAGCCGTCAGCAAAAACAGGAAAGATAGCGACAGTCCGAGCAAGACATGGGAGGATCGCCTTCCGTCGCCATGCAGCCCGGCGACTATATCAGTCATCGCCAGTCGCATCGCAACAATCACGCCGCCAATCTGGCTTGCACAAAGGCGAGCATTTCATCCAGCGCGACCGCAGTGGCTTCAGCGTCACGACGGCCTTTATATTCCAGCGTGCCCTCTTTCAGGCCGCGCTCGCCGATCACGATGCGATGTGGTGCACCGATCAATTCCCAATCCGCAAACATGGCGCCGGGACGTTCACTGCGGTCATCCAGAATGACATCGACGTCAGCTGCCAGCAGCGCTTCATACAGTTTGTCGGTTTCCGCCTTGACGCTTTCGCTGCGGTCGTAACCCATAGGACATAACACCACTTCAAACGGGGCCAGTGCGGCTGGCCAGATGATGCCCTTGTCGTCGAAATTCTGCTCGATCGCTGCGCCTACTATGCGTGTGACACCTATGCCGTAACAACCCATTTGTATCAATTGCGGTTTGCCGTTTTCATCCAGATAAGTCGCTTTCATCTTCTCGGAATACGCCGTACCCAGCTGGAATACGTGGCCGACTTCGATCCCGCGCTGGATCGCCAATACGCCCTTGCCGTCCGGTGACGGATCGCCCTCGACCACATTGCGGATATCGAGCACCGTTGCTTCCGGCAGATCGCGCTCCCAGTTCACACCAGTGAAATGGAAATCGACTTCATTCGCACCACAGACAAAATCGCTCATAGCCGCGACGGTGCGATCTACCACCACGTTGACTGGCTTCTTCGTATTGATAGGACCGAGGTAGCCTGGTGGAGTACCAAACCATTCGACGATCTCTGCTTCATTGGCAAAACGATAGTCGGTCAAGCCTGGAATCTTGGCGGCTTTTATTTCATTCAGTTCATGATCGCCGCGCAGGAGCAACAACCAGATTTCCTTACTGACGACACCCTTGTCTTCTTTTTCCACCGTCAACACGATGGACTTGACGGTTTGCGCCAATGGCAAATTCAGCAATGCAGCGACGTCTTCGCATTTGGCTTTGCCCGGCGTAGCCGTCTTGGTCAACGCTTGCGTTGCCGCTGCGCGTGGAACCGCTGGCGCAATCGCTTCCGCTGCTTCCATATTGGCCGCGTAGTCGGAAGTCGGGCAATACACAATCGCATCTTCACCGGTATCGGCAATCACATGGAATTCGTGCGAACCGGAACCGCCGATGGCGCCATTATCAGCTGCCACAGCACGGAACTGCAGGCCGAAACGGTTGAAAATCTTCACGTAGGCATCGAACATGATTTGATACGAGCGCTTCAAGCCTTCCGCGTCGCGGTCAAAGGAATAGGCATCCTTCATCGTGAATTCGCGTCCGCGCATCAAGCCGAAGCGCGGACGGCGCTCGTCGCGGAACTTGGTCTGGATATGATAAAAATTGAGCGGTAATTGACGATAGGATTTGATTTCGCTACGCACTACATCGGTGACGACTTCTTCCGAAGTCGGCTGAATCGCGTACTCGCGACCATGCCTGTCCTTCACACGCATCAATTCCGGGCCCATCTTGTCCCAGCGACCGGTTTCCTGCCACAGCTCGGCCGGTTGCACCAAGGGCATCAGCAATTCAATTGCATGGGCGCGGTTCATTTCTTCACGCACAATCGCCTCCACCTTGCGGATCACGCGCAGACCAATAGGCATATAGGTATAAATACCGGAACCTAGGCGTTTGATCATGCCGGCGCGCATCATCAGTTTATGACTGACGATTTCTGCGTCGGAAGGGGCTTCTTTGAGAGTGGAAATAAAAAAACGGGATGCGCGCATGACGATGAATTCTTTTTAAAAAGAGAGAGGGTTATAATCAACTCAATTTTAAAGGATTAGCTGGCTGATGCACCCACTGTTCGCACAATTGATTACCGTCTTCGTTGTTCGCACGTCATCGTGCGCGCGACGGTGTAAGGCTGTATAGAAGCCAATTCTCGATTGAGGGTACCGTTAGCCGCAGAAAGTTTGAGGTGCACTATGCTGGATCGTGAAGGCTTTCGCCCAAACGTCGGCATTATTTTGATCAACGCCCAAAATGAAGTGTGGTGGGGCAAGCGGGTGCGCGAGCACTCGTGGCAGTTCCCGCAGGGCGGTATCAAATTCGGCGAAACACCCGAACAGGCAATGTTTCGCGAGCTGGAAGAAGAAGTCGGCTTGCGGGCGGAGCATGTCAAAATCATCGGACGCACCCGCGACTGGTTGCGCTATGAAGTTCCGGATCATTTCATCAAGCGCGAAATTCGCGGTCATTACAAAGGCCAGAAACAGATCTGGTTTTTGCTGCGCATGGTCGGTCGCGATTGCGACGTCAATCTGCGCCTGACCGAACACCCGGAATTCGACGCATGGCGCTGGCACGATTACTGGGTGCCACTGGACGTCGTGATTGAATTCAAACGCGATGTCTATCAGCGTGCGCTGCAAGAGCTTTCCCGCTTCCTGTCGCGCCCTGCACATCCCGCGCCTATCCATAATACGGCGCGCTACCTGCGCCAAACGCATTCAGCGCGCAAAACCGACGAACCGTCTACTGAACAGTCCAAGCCTAACAATGAATAAGTCTTTCTTTCGCTCACGCAAACTGACACCAACGCTGTTCGGGTTGGTGCTTTTGGCAATGGCGCAGATGTCTATTGCCCAGCAGCTGGAATTTAACAAGAACGTCCCTGATGAGGAGGTCAAGCCATGGGAAGAAATCCAGACAGAGTTGCCTCCCGCCCCCAAGGATGAAAATCTGCTGCCTTTCTACGTCGGACCAACTGCGACCCAGACATTTTCACTGGACGCCAAATCACTGGCTATAGGTAAAGATGGCGTGATCCGCTACACGCTGGTCGCGGTCAGTCAGGGCGGCGCAAAAAACATCAGTTATGAAGGCATACGCTGCTCGTCGTTTGAAAAGAAAATCTATGCGTTTGGACGCGACGATGGCACGTGGGCGCGCTCACGCCGCGACCAGTGGGAAGGCATCGTACGCAGCAAAGTCAATCGCCAGCATGCCGCGCTGGCGCAGGATTATTTGTGCAGCAATCTGGTTATCATGGGAAATGAGAAGGACATACTGCAACGCATCAAGTCGGGTAAAACCCTGATCGACGACATGCTGCACGAATAGGCAGGAATCTATCTAGGGAAAACGACATCAGCCGACGGCAGGTGAAATCGGCTGGCATCTTGGTACTGCGGAACGCGGTGCCAGATTTACAACAACACCAGATTATCGCGGTGTATCAGTTCCGGCTCTTCAACAAAACCAAGAATAGATAAAATATCCGTCGACGGCTTGCGCATGATGCGGCGAGCCTCCGAACTGGTGTAGTTGGTAATGCCGCGTGCAATTGCCCGGCCTGCCTGATCAACACAGGTAATCACATCGCCGCGTCCGAAACTGCCGGACACCTCGATCACGCCGATAGGCAACAGCGATTTTCCCTCGGCCGTCAATTTCAGCACGGCTCCCTGATCGAGCACGATCCTGCCTGCCGTGTGCAAATGATCCGCCATCCATTGCTTGCGTGCCGTCAGTTGCGCAGTTTGCGCAGTTAATTGCGTACCTATCGCTTCGCCAGCCGCCAAGCGCGTCAATACCTGCTCTTCGCGTCCCCAGGCAATCACCGTATGTGCGCCAGACAATGCCGCCCGTTTGGCCGCCAGTATTTTTGTCAGCATTCCGCCGCGACCAAGACTACTGCCAGCTCCGCCTGCCATCGCTTCCAGCGCGACATCGCCGGCCTGTGCCTCATGAATGAAAGTGGCATGCGGGTCTTTGCGCGGATCGGCGCTGAACAGGCCACGCTGATCGGTCAGAATAATCAGCGCATCGGCTTCGATCAGATTGGCCACCAGCGCACCCAACGTATCGTTATCGCCGAACTTGATTTCGTCGGTGACGACGGTATCGTTTTCATTAATGATGGGCACTACGCCAAGTTGCAGCAATGTAAATAATGTCGAACGCGCATTCAGATAACGCTCACGATCCGCCAGATCAGCATGCGTCAGCAGAATTTGCGCAGTTTGTACCTGATGCTGACGAAAACTGGTTTCATAGATTTGCGCCAACCCCATCTGACCGACTGCAGCGCAAGCCTGCAACTCGTGGACGCCGGTCGGACGCTTGTCGAATCCGAGTCGCTGCATACCTTCGGCAATGGCACCGGAACTGACCAGCACCACTTCCTTGCCCAAGGCGCGTAATTGAACGATCTGCTCTGCCCATTTTTGAATCGCGGCAGTATCGAGTCCCTTGCCGTCATTGGTGACGAGCGAAGAGCCGACCTTGATGATGATACGTTTGGCTGATTGAATGGCAGAGTCCATGCTTTGTAATCCGGCATTGTTTTGGTTTTTGATGCCGGATTGCCGCTGCCGGCAATCCGTTTAACGCTATTGCGTCAGTCGATGATCTTGAAACGCGGATCGTCCGGATCGATGGAATCGATGCCACGTGCCGCTTCGACCATCTGCGGCGTTTCTTCCGAGCGCTGTTCTGCCTGACGTTGTACGGCAATGTAGTCATAAATCTCGGTGACCAGCTCGGAACAACCCTCGTGTGTCAATGCAGAGATTTCAAATACCGGGCCTTTCCAGCCGAAGCGTTTGATGAAATCCTTCACGCGTTTTTTGCGCTCTTCTTCCGGCACCATATCGAGCTTGTTCAAGACCAGCCAGCGCGGCTTGTCGAACAGCGATTCATCGTACTTCTTCAGTTCCTTGACGATCGCCTTGGCTTCCTTGACCGGATCGACATTATCGAACGGTGCCAGATCGACGATATGCAACAACAAACGTGTGCGTTGCAGATGGCGCAGGAATTGAATCCCCAGACCGGCACCGTCGGATGCCCCTTCGATCAGACCGGGAATATCGGCAATCACGAAACTCTTTTCGTGGCTGACGCGCACCACACCCAGATTCGGATGCAGCGTGGTAAACGGATAATCGGCTATCTTTGGACGTGCATTCGAGACGGCCGAAATAAAGGTGGATTTGCCAGCATTCGGCATCCCGAGCAAACCGATATCGGCGAGCACTTTCAGCTCCAGCCGCAGTTCGCGTCGTTCGCCTTCCTTGCCCTCAGACTTCTGGCGTGGTGCACGATTGGTAGACGATTTGAAATGAATATTGCCCCAGCCGCCTTCGCCGCCCTTGGCAATCAAGACTTCCTGGCCGTGTTCGGTCAGATCGGCAATCAGCTCGCCATCGTTGTTGTCGATGATCAGCGTGCCAACCGGCATGCGCAATTTGATATCGTCTGCACCCTTGCCGTAGCAATCCGCGCCGCGACCGTTTTCACCATCGCGCGCCTTGTGCATTTTGGAGTAGCGGAAATCGACCAGCGTGTTGATATTGCGATCGGCTACCGCGTAGATGCTGCCGCCCTTACCGCCATCGCCACCGTCCGGACCGCCAAAAGGTCTGAATTTTTCACGACAAAAGGAGGCGACGCCGTTGCCGCCGTCACCAGCAATGACTTCGATTTTTGCTTCGTCGATAAACTTCATAATTTTTTGTCGCCATAAACTAAAAAGGCTCTACCTACGGCAGAGCCTTTCGATTGAAGGCTTTCGCCTTACTTTGCGTGCCTAAGTAAACTTAAGCAGGTACTACGGTAACGTACTGACGTTGCAACGCGCCTTTGATCACAAAAGCAACTTTGCCGTCAGTCAGCGCGAACAAGGTATGATCCTTGCCCATGCCGACGTTTTCGCCTGGGTGCACTTTGGTACCGCGTTGGCGAATAATGATGCCGCCAGCGTTGATAACTTGACCACCGTAGACTTTAACGCCCAGTCGTTTTGACTCTGAGTCACGACCATTCCGCGTAGTGCCGCCGCCTTTTTTATGTGCCATTTCTGACTCCTTGTATCTGGTTAGTCCGAGTCAGCGGCTTAGCCGTTGATCGAAACGATCTGCAATTCGGTGTAATTTTGGCGATGGCCCTGGTGCTTCTGGTAGTGCTTACGGCGACGCATCTTGAAAATCTTCACTTTATCGTGACGACCGTGGGAGACAACCGTAGCAAGGACCGTAGCACCTTCAACCAGTGGAGCACCAAACTTAATGGTTTCTCCTGCGCCCAATGCGAGCACCTGATCAAGGGTGATTTCGGATCCAATGTCTGCCGGTATCTGTTCTACTTTAAATTTTTCACCAGCGACAACTTTATATTGTTTGCCACCGGTTTTTATGACCGCGTACATGTGAAACCTCATCAAATGATTTAAGGACTTTTCTCTCTTCGAATCGCCGGAACTTATCCAGACGGAATCGGGAAAACCTCCAATTATACATGGACTTACCGCCTCGGTCAAAAACTGTAAACAAGGGTATTTTGAGGAATAGCCTGTTCCTTGACCGCAACAGGGGGCCGCGCCCTGCACTTGTCGTCGTATAATTCCGCTCATTCATGCTCATTCATCAGGCTTACCCTTGGCTTCTTCTACAACTTCTGCCCAAAACCTGCTTATACAACCAATCGCTGCGGATATGAGTGCTGTCGATGCGGTGATTCGCCAAAAACTCCATTCGGAAGTTGCACTGGTTAATCAAATCGCCGATTACATCATCAGCGCCGGCGGCAAACGCATCCGGCCTGTGCTGGTATTGCTGATGGCAAACGCGCTCGGCTATCGCGGCACCCATCAGTACGATCTGGCTGCCGTGGTCGAATTCATTCATACGGCGACCTTGCTGCATGACGATGTGGTGGATGAATCCGAGCTGCGACGTGGCCGCAAGACTGCCAATGCCTTGTTCGGCAATGCAGCATCGGTACTGGTGGGCGACTTTTTGCACTCGCGCGCATTTCAGATGATGGTCACCGTCGGCAATATTCGCGCCATGCAAATTCTGGCCGATGCGACCAATGTGATTGCCGAAGGCGAAGTCTTGCAGTTGCTGAATATGCACGATCCGGATATTTCGGAAGAGCGCTACACGCAGGTCATACGCTCCAAGACCGCCAAATTATTTGAGGCTGCCGCTCAACTCGGTGCCCTGATCGCCGGTGCTTCGGAAGATGAAATCGAAGCTGCCGCCGAATACGGCCGCTCGCTCGGCACCGCCTTCCAGTTAATTGACGATGTACTGGATTATTCCGGTCACGCGGAAGATATCGGCAAGAATGTAGGTGACGATTTGCGCGAAGGCAAGGCGACCTTGCCATTGATCTATCTGATGGAACACGGCAGCACCGAGCAACGCGAACTGGTGCGCAGCTGTATTGAAAACGGCGATGAAGAACATTTCGATGCGGTCTTGCTGGCCGTTACGACATCCGGCGCGCTGGACTACACCAAGCGCAAAGCCGAAGAAGCGGCAGCGCGCGCCGCCGCATCGATAGCCGGATTGCCTGAGAGCCAGTTCAAGGACGCCCTGCTCAAGCTGAGCTCTTTTGCCGTACACCGCAATCACTAAAAGACCAGGCGCCATTTGTTGCGCCCAGTCTCCTGTTGATCACGGCACAGGCAATTCGGCGCAAGCGTTGCATTTTCCTCTGTGAAAAGGTAACAGGCACTCGGATATGTTTACAAAACAGATGCTTATAGGCATTATCTAACGCATCTTCGATGTTCAAATTGACATTTCCGGCGTAACTACATGGCTGCAGTTCTCCCTACTTCGGCGTCAAATAATACGATGTCCGGCCTTGCGCGCGCCCTCCTGCAGGCAGGACAGATAACGCCGCAACAGGCAGACACGGTTGCCAAGCAGGCAGCCAATGAAAAAATCCCGTTCATCGATATTTTGCTGAAAAGCGACATCATGAACGGTGCCCGGCTAGCGGCATTTTGCTCGCAGACCTTTGGCTATCCACTGCTTGATCTGGCGGCATTCAACAGCAGCAACCTCTCCGACAACAAGATCATCGACCTGAAGCTGATGCAAAGCCAGCGTGTCATCGCACTGGCCAAGCGCGGCAACAAGGTATTGATTGCGATTTCCGACCCGACCAATTCCCAGGCTCTGGACCAGATCAAATTTCAGACCCAGTTGACGGTCGAACCTATCATCGTCGACCACGCTACCTTGCTCAAGCTGATCGAGAAGCTGGGCCATAGCGCCGAACAGGACTTGAATGAGCTGATAGGCGACGATCTTGAAAATATCGATTTCGCCGAAGAAGATCTGGCGGCACCCGCCGATGGCGCGACCGCCGATATCGACGACGCACCTGTCGTCAAATTTCTGCAAAAAATTCTGGTCGATGCAATCAATCTCGGGGCATCCGATCTTCACTTCGAACCTTTCGAAAAGTTTTACCGTATCCGCTTCCGCGTCGATGGCGTGCTGCGCGACATTGCGCAACCGCCGCTGGCGATCAAGGAAAAGCTGGCCTCGCGCATCAAGGTCATTTCCAAACTCGATATTTCAGAAAAACGCGTGCCGCAGGATGGCCGCATGAAGCTGGTGATGTCGAAAACCCGTTCCATCGATTTTCGTGTCAGCACCTTGCCTACGCTATTCGGCGAGAAAATCGTCATGCGTATTCTGGACGGCTCGCAGGCGCAGATGGGGATTGAAGCGCTGGGCTACGACCCGGACCAGAAGGAAACGCTGCTCAATGCCATCCAGCGTCCATACGGCATGGTTCTGGTCACCGGCCCTACCGGTTCCGGCAAAACCGTTTCGCTGTATACCTGCCTCAACATTCTGAACAAACCCGGCATCAATATCTCAACCGCAGAAGATCCGGCCGAGATCAATTTGCCGGGTGTCAATCAAGTCAACGTCAATGACAGAGCGGGCTTGACCTTCCCGGTCGCCCTGAAAGCATTTCTGCGGCAGGATCCCGACATCATCATGGTCGGCGAGATTCGTGATTTGGAAACGGCAGACATCGCCATCAAGGCCGCGCAAACCGGCCACATGGTGTTCTCTACCCTGCATACCAACGATGCTCCGGCAACGCTAACCCGCTTGATGAACATGGGTGTGGCGCCCTTCAACATTGCATCGTCCGTGATCCTGATTACCGCACAGCGACTGGTCCGGCGCTTATGTACATGTAAGCAAACCACCGTCATTCCGGATGAAGCCTTGCTGGAAGCCGGCTTTGCCGAAGACGATCTGGACGGCACTTGGTTGCCTTATAAGCCGGTCGGTTGCGAGCGTTGCAGCGGCAGCGGCTACAAGGGGCGACTGGGCGTTTATCAGATCATGCCGATCAGCGAAGAAATCGAGCACATCATTCTGAATCACGGCACCTCACTGGAAATCGAGGCGCAGGCCAAAAAAGACGGGGTTCGCTCATTGCGCGAATCGGGCCTGGTAAAAGTAAAGCAGGGATTGACCAGCCTGGAAGAAATTTTGGGTTGTACCAACGAATAATAAAGAGGTCTAGGGATGGCAACTTCAGCACGCAAAGTCGGAAGCGCAACGCTCGCCAAGGAAGCCGTTTTTGCCTGGGAAGGCAAGGACAAATCGGGCAAAATCGTGCGCGGCGAATTGCGTGCCGGCGGCGAATCCGTGGTCAATGCAACATTGCGCCGGCAAGGCGTGCTGGTGACCAAGGTCAAAAAGAAAACCTATCGCAGCGGCAAGAAAGTATCCGAAAAAGACATCACGCTCTTTACGCGTCAGTTGGCCACGATGATGAAAGCCGGCGTGCCGCTGCTGCAATCCTTCGATATCGTCGCCAAGGGCAATGACAATCCCTCGGTATCCAAACTGATCCAGGATATTCGTGCCGACGTGGAAACCGGCACCAGCCTGAACCAGGCATTCCGCAAATTCCCGCTTTACTTCGACCCGCTATTCTGCAACCTGGTCGGCGCCGGCGAACAGGCCGGCATACTGGAAGATTTGCTGACGCGGCTGGCGATTTACAAGGAAAAAACGCTCGCCATCAAGGCCAAGATCAAGTCCGCATTGTTTTACCCTATCGCCATTCTGGCCGTCGCATTTATCGTCACGGCCGTCATCATGATCTGGGTAGTACCGGCGTTCAAGGAAGTATTCAAGAGCTTCGGCGCCGATTTGCCGGCGCCGACCTTGATGGTGATGGCAATTTCCGATTTCTTCGTTGCCTACTGGTATCTGATCTTCGGTTTGCTGTTTGCCGGCCTGTACCTGTTCTTCCAATCCTGGAAGCGCTCATTGAAAATGCAGCGCACCATGGATAGATTGCTGCTGAAAGTACCTGTCTTCGGCCCGGTGATACGCAAAGCCACGATTGCCCGCTGGACCCGTACGCTGGCCACCATGTTCGCGGCCGGTGTGCCGCTGGTGGAATCGCTGGATTCAGTCGGCGGCGCTGCCGGCAATGCCGTTTATCTGGATGCCACGAAGAAAATCCAGAACGAAGTCAGTACCGGTACCAGTCTCACGGTGGCAATGCAGAATTCGGATGTCTTCCCGAACATGGTCACGCAGATGGTGTCCATCGGCGAAGAGTCAGGTTCGCTCGACAATATGCTGGGCAAGGTTGCCGATTTTTACGAAGATGAGGTCGATGAGGCCGTGGCTTCGCTGTCCAGCCTGATGGAGCCCTTGATCATGGTCATTCTCGGCGTGCTGATCGGCGGCCTGGTGATTGCGATGTACCTGCCAATTTTCAAACTGGGTTCTGTGGTCTGATGATGGATTTACTTTGGTCTGCGCCTGCGGGTAGCGTATTGCCCGCAATCGTTGCTGGCGTGTTCGGTTTGCTGATAGGCAGTTTTCTCAATGTAGTGATTCATCGCATCCCGAAAATGATGCAGCGCGAATCGGATAACTACGTCGCACATGAAAGCGGCAAACCCTTGCCGCACGAAGAACGCTACGATCTGTTGATGCCGCGCTCTGCATGTCCGCAATGCGGGCATCAGATCACCGCCGTCGAAAACATTCCGGTCTTCAGTTACGCTTTCCTGCGCGGCAAATGCATCGCATGCAAAACGCATATTTCCATGCGTTATCCGGTTGTTGAATTGCTGACCGGCTTGCTGTCGGCATTCCTGATCTGGCATTTCGGCAGCGGCGCACTCGGTCTGGCGACACTGGTATTTGCCTATCTGCTGATTGCGATGACCTTTATCGATGCCGATACGCAACTGCTGCCCGACGATCTCACTTTGTCCTTGCTGTGGCTGGGTTTGCTGGTCAATCTGAACGCTACCTTCGTCCCGTTGGAAGAAGCCGTCATCGGTGCCGCAGCCGGCTACCTGAGTTTGTGGTTGATTTACTGGCTGTTCAAACTGGCAACCGGCAAGGAAGGCATGGGCTATGGCGATTTCAAATTGCTGGCGGCGCTGGGCGCATGGCTGGGCTGGAAAATGCTGCCTGTCATCATCTTATTGTCATCGCTAGTGGGCGCCGTGGTCGGCATTGCCTTGATCATGTTGGCCAAGCGCGGACGCGATATTCCGATTCCGTTCGGCCCCTATCTCGCCGCTGCCGGCCTGCTGACTTTGCTGTACGGCAAACCGCTGGCGCAAACGTATCTGGGCTTCTACTGAGCCCATGAATGTTTCCGTTCGCAAGAACCGATTTTCCGTTGGCTTGACAGGCGGCATAGGCAGCGGCAAAAGCACGGCTGCAGATTTGTTCGCAATGCTGGGCGCCAGCGTGATCGATACCGATGTGATCGCACATCAGCTGACCGCTGCAAATGGCGCTGCCATCGCAGCGATCAAGAGCGCATTCGGCGCTGCATTCGTCACCGAATCAGGCGCCATGGATCGCAGCAGAATGCGTGAGGCGGTGTTTGCGGACCCAACAACAAAAGAGCGTCTTGAAGCCATTATTCATCCGCTGATACGCGCGGCATCCGAACATGCTGCAGCGCAGGCAAGCGGCTCTTATGTCTTGTTCGTCGTCCCTCTGCTGGTCGAAACGGGGTACTGGAAACAGCGCGTTTCGCGGGTGCTGCTCATCGACTGTCCGGAAGACATTCAAATCCGCCGCGTCATGCAGCGCAATACGCTGACCGAACAGCAAGTGCGCGTCATCATGGCGACACAGGTGCCGCGCGCAGACAGATTGGCCGCCGCCGATGACGTCATCGTCAACGATAGCGATACGGCCGCGCTGCTACCGCAAGTGCAGCGCCTGCATCAGCAGTATCTAGCACTGGCGCTGGCTGGCGAATCTTAGCGAAACTGAACGTCCTATCCGCCACGAAGTTCCGCTGGAAGAACAAGAACGGAAGTCTGATACAAGCAGATACAAAACAAAATCGACCGCGCATTTGTATTTTGGCCCCGCTTCGTTCAGAATCACACAATTAGCTCGACCCGCCCGGCTTTAACTTTTAAGGGATGCCACTTTGATTGTCTACGAATACCCTTTCAACGAGCGTATTCGCACGTTGTTGCGGTTGGAAGACCTGTACGAGAAATTCGCTTTCTTTGTCGGTCACGACCACCCGCAACATCATCACGTCGCCCTGTCCACCATTTTCGAGATGCTGGAAGTAGCCGGTCGCGCCGATCTCAAATCAGATCTGCTGCAAGAACTGGAACGCCAAAAGCAAACCCTGCTCGGCTTCAAGTCCAATCCCAATGTCGAAGCAGAGATGCTGGACGCGATCCTGTTCGACATCGAACGCATCAGTACGGCACTCGTCGCCTCGCAAGGCAAGACCGGCCAGCACATTCGTGAAAACGAATGGCTGATGAGCATACGCGGCCGCACCATCATACCCGGCGGCGCCTGCGAGTTCGATCTACCCTCCTATTACGCGTGGCAACATGATTCCGCCGAACAGCGTCTGGCCGATATACATAAATGGTTTACTCCGCTGGCAGCTTTATTTGACGCCATTGCCATGGTGCTGCGCCTGTTGCGCGAATCCGGCCGTCCGGTGAAAATGATTGCGCAAGCCGGCAGTTATCAGCAGATGTTGCAAGGCAAGACTTACCAGATGCTGCGTTTGAACATAGATGAAAACCTGGGGGCGATTCCTGAAATTTCCGCCAACAAGTATATGCTGTGGGTACGTTTCACGTCACAGGATGGCGATATGAAACCAAAAGCGTTTGAAGGCGATGTGCCCTTTGAACTGAGTTTGTGCAGTTTTTGATTAGATGGTTTTATGGTTACGATAGTCGATTGCCCTACCTGCGGCACCAAGGTTGAATGGTCGGAAACAAGCAAGTTCCGGCCCTTCTGTTCCAACCGTTGCAAACAGATAGATCTCGGCGCATGGGCGGAGGAAAAATACGTAATCCCGGTGGCAAATCCGCTGGAAGATTTCGATGAAGACGCGCCGCCACCGCCACAACCCCTGCCTTAAAAAACCATGCGTCAGCCCGGATAACGCAGCTTGTCCAGCCATTCAATCAAGGGGATAGTGGCCGGCAACAAGGGTTCAACACCGACACACCCCTGCCACGCAAAAGCCTGATTTTCCAGACTTTGCGGCTCACCGCGCCAGTTGCGGCTGATATAAAAATGCAGTCGTACATGCGCATGCGGATACACATGCTCGACGCCGCACCACGGTTCTGCGGAAATGACTTCCACTCCCAGCTCTTCGACAAATTCGCGCTTCAAGGCATCGATGATCGCCTCGTCCGTCTCCACCTTGCCACCCGGAAATTCCCAGTAGCCGGCATAAGGCTTGCCGTCCGGACGCTGTCCGAGCAGAACGTCGCCATTCGGTTTCATCAGGATACCGACTGCAACATCAATGGGTAGTGCTTTGTTTTCAGACATGCAGCAGACTTGGAAGAAGTGAATAAAACAAAATCAATGGCAACGTAGCGACAGCTTCATTTTTGCGCTTTGCCCGCGTGATCCTTGGCAAATTGCCACGCCACCCGGCCGGAACGTGAACCCCGCTGCAAGGCCCACTGCAGCGCCTCGGTCCTGGCCGCTTCGATTTGCTGCGCATTGCAGCCGAAGTGTGTGAGCCAGTGCGCGACGATATCCAGATAATCGTCCTGCCGGAATGGATAGAAGGTCACCCATAAGCCGAAGCGTTCGGACAGTGAGATTTTTTCTTCTACCGTTTCACCGGGATGGAGGTCGCCGTTGTCATCCGTTTTGTAGCTGGCATTATCGGACATGCGCTCAGGTAGCAAATGGCGGCGATTCGAGGTGGCATAGATCAGCACATTGTCCGATTGCGCGGAAATGCTGCCGTCCAGCGCGACCTTCAATGCCTTGTAGCCGCCCTCACCCTCTTCAAACGACAGATCGTCGCAGAAAATAATGAAGCGTTCAGGCCGGGCCGCCACCATATCCACAATATCCGCCAGATCACCCAGATCGTCCTTGTCGACTTCAATCAGGCGCAAACCCTGATCCGCATACTGATTCAGGCATGCCTTGATCAGCGACGATTTACCAGTACCACGTGCGCCGGTCAGCAATACATTATTTGCCGGCAAACCTTCGACGAACTGCCTGGTGTTCTGTTCTATCTGCTGCTTTTGCGTGCCGATATTGTGCAGATCACTCAATGCGATCGGCGAAATATGCGCCACCGGCTGCAGGTATCCGCGGCCATCCTTGCCGCTGGATTTACGCCAGCGGAATGCGATGCCGACATCCCAGTTCGGCACCGCATGCGCCGGCGGCAATATGGATTCAAGACGGCCCAGCAAGGCTTCGGCACGCGTGAGGAATTGTTCGAGTTGAGTCATGAGCGTCGCTCTTAATATTGAAGCAGATTGCCCGTATTCAGGAACGGTAATCGGCGTTGATCGTCACGTATTCATGCGATAGATCGCACGTCCAGATCGTTGCATCGGCGCTGCCGCGCGCGAGTTTGACGCGCACCGTGATTTCACTTTGCTGCATCACGCGCTGACCGTCTGCTTCCTTGTAATCCGGATTGCGCCCGCCATTTTTGGCGACCCACACATCATCCAGATAGAGATTCAGCTTCGTCACATCGAGGTCGTCAACACCGGCATAACCGATCGCCGCCAGAATACGACCGAGATTCGGATCGGAGGCAAAGAAAGCCGTTTTCACCAAAGGAGAATGGGCAATCGAATACGCAATCTTGCGGCACTCTTCTACATCCCTGCCACCTTCCACCGTCACGGTAATGAATTTGGTCGCGCCTTCACCATCACGCACAATCATCTGCGCCAGTTCCTGCGACAGACCCAGCACCGCATCATACAAGGCGGCATATTCTGGTGTATCGATCGCTGTCACTTCCACAGCAGCGGTACCGGTCGCGATCACGATGAAGGAATCGTTGGTTGAGGTATCTCCATCGATAGTGATGCAGTTAAACGAGCGGTCCGCCACCTGCTTGACCAGATGATCCAGCACCGGCTGCGCCACCTTCGCATCAGTCGCCATGAAACCCAGCATGGTTGCCATGTTCGGCTTGATCATGCCGGCCCCCTTGCTGATACCCGTCAGAGTAATCGTCTGGCCATTGATTGCGACCTGACGCGAAGCGGCTTTCGGCTGCGTATCGGTCGTCATGATCGACAAGGCAGCGTTATACCAGTTATCGGACTGTAAATTGGATATCGCTTGCGGCAAACCGGCCACCAGACGATCCAGCGGCAAGGGCTCCAGAATCACGCCGGTGGAAAACGGCAGGATTTGCGCGGCATCGCAAGCCAGTAGCTCGGCCAGCGCTGCGCATGTTGCATTGGCGGCCGCCAAACCTGCTTCGCCGGTGCCGGCGTTGGCATTGCCGGTATTGATCACCAATGCGCGTATAGGCGCATCCATCTTCCGCGCAGCCAGATGTTCCTTGCAGACCTGCACCGGCGCTGCGCAAAAGCGGTTCTGCGTGAACACGCCCGTTACCGTTGCAGTCGGCGCCAGCCGCATCACCAGTACATCCTTGCGGTCTGCCTTGCGTATGCCGGCTTCGGCATGGCCGAGTTCGATGCCGGCAACTGCGGTCAGTTTTTCAGGAACGGGAAGAGGGAGATTGACGGCCATGGCAATTCTTCTATGTGAGGTTGAAAACAAGATGCATATTGTAAACGTATCGCGCGCAATGCGATCCGCCAAAGCAAAAGGGCGGGGGATAAACCACCCCGCCCTTCATTTTTCAACAGCTACGATGCAACAGTTACGATCCGACTCAGGCCAGACGGCCGTGACACTGCTTGTATTTTTTACCGCTGCCGCAAGGACATGGGTCGTTACGGCCAACCTTAGGCATGGTATTCACCTGCGGTTGCGAACCTGCTTCTTTTGCCTGCGCAGTCGGTGCCAGCAATTCTTCCGGCGCTGCATCTGGATCAAAATCGGCATGCTGGTAATGCACGTTTTCCACATGCGCCTGCGCCAGCTGCTCCTCTGCTGCATCGATTTCTTCGCGCGATTGAATGCGCACCGTCATCACCGTCTTGACCACTGCATCCTTGATCAGATTCAACATCTGGCCAAACAGCTCAAACGCTTCGCGCTTGTATTCCTGCTTCGGATTCTTTTGCGCATAACCACGCAAATGGATACCCTGCCGCAAATGGTCCAGTGCAGCCAGATGTTCACGCCAGTTTGCATCGACTGACTGCAACATCACACCGCGCTCGAAACCTGCAAACGATTCCCTGCCGACGATGGCGACTTTTTCTTCATATGCGGCATCGGTTACCTGCAGCAAACGCTCGAGCATTTCTTCGTCCGTGATGTTCGGCTCGGCTTGCAGTACGGCAGCCAGCGAAAAATCAACTTGCCATTCGTTGCGGATCAGCTCATCCAGCGTCTTCAAATCCCACTGTTCTTCCATCGACTGTTCAGGCACATACGTGCGGAACAGATCAGTAAAGACGCCCTGGCGCAATGAAGTAATCAGCTCGGATACATCCTGCGTCTCAAGCAACTCATTACGCTGCTGATAAATCACTTTGCGCTGATCGTTGGCGACGTCATCGTATTCGAGCAATTGCTTACGAATATCGAAGTTGCGCGCTTCCACCTTGCGTTGCGCCGATTCGATCGAACGCGACACGATGCCGGCTTCAATCGGTTCACCTTCCGGCATTTTCAAGCGATCCATGATGGCGCGCACGCGGTCGCCGGCAAAAATGCGCAGCAAGGCGTCGTCCAGCGACAGATAGAAACGCGAAGAGCCCGGATCGCCCTGACGACCGGCACGACCACGCAACTGGTTATCGACGCGACGCGATTCGTGGCGTTCGGTGCCGATGATGTGCAAGCCGCCGGCAGCAACGACCTGGTCGTGCAGCGATTGCCATTCATCGCTCAGTTTTTGCGCCTGCGCAGTTTTTTCGGCTTCACTCAAAGCATCATTGGCTTCGATGATCTGCACCTGCTTGGCGACGTTACCACCCAACACGATATCGGTACCGCGACCGGCCATATTGGTCGCGATCGTGATCGCTTTCGGACGACCGGCTTGCGCAATGATTTCCGCTTCGCGCGCATGCTGCTTGGCGTTCAGCACGTTGTGCGGCAGATTCGCCTTGCTCAGAATGCCGGATAACAGTTCGGAATTTTCAATCGAGGTGGTGCCGACCAGAACCGGCTGTCCGCGCTCGTAGCAATCCTGAATATCCTTCAGCATTGCGCCGTATTTTTCTTCCGACGATTTATAGACCTGATCCTGACGGTCTTTACGCTGGTTCGGGCGATTCTGCGGAATCACGACGGTTTCGAGGCCGTAGATTTCCTGGAATTCGTAGGCTTCGGTATCTGCCGTACCGGTCATGCCGGCCAGCTTGCTGTACATGCGGAAGTAATTCTGGAACGTGATCGACGCCAGGGTCTGATTTTCGTTTTGAATCCGCACACCTTCCTTGGCTTCCACCGCTTGGTGCAAACCGTCGGACCAGCGGCGACCTGTCATCAGGCGGCCGGTAAATTCATCGACGATCACGACTTCATCGTTCTGCACCACGTAATGCTGATCCTTGTGATACAGCGTGTGCGCGCGCAATGCCGCATACAAATGATGGATCAGAGTGATGTTGGCGGCGTCGTACAGCGATGCGCCTTCCGGCAGCAAACCCATGCGCGTCAGGATCTGCTCGGCTTTTTCATGTCCTGCTTCGGTCAGCAGCACCTGATGGGCTTTCTCATCCTTGGTGTAATCACCCGGCACTTCTACCGTACCTTTGCCGTCCGGCGTTTCTTCGCCGATCTGCAGGGTCAGCAAAGGCGGCACTGCATTGATCTTGTGATACAGCTCGGTATGGTTTTCTGCCTGACCCGAGATGATCAGCGGTGTACGCGCTTCATCGATCAGAATCGAATCGACTTCATCGACGACGGCAAAATGCAGGTCGCGCTGCACGCGATCGGTCGTATCGTAGACCATGTTGTCGCGCAGATAATCGAAACCGAATTCGTTATTCGTGCCGTATGTAATATCAGAGTTGTAGGCAATCTGCTTGGCATCATGATCGATCTGCGACATGTTGACGCCGGTCGACAGTCCGAGCCAGCCATACAGCGTGCCCATCCATTCAGCATCGCGTTGTGCCAGATAATCATTGACGGTAACGACGTGGACACCCTTGCCGGTCAGGGCATTCAGATAGGTCGGCAGCGTCGCCATCAGGGTTTTACCTTCACCCGTGCCCATCTCTGCAATTTTCCCGTAATGCAGCGTCATGCCTCCTATCAGCTGCACATCGAAGTGACGCATCTTCAAGACGCGCTTGCTGGCCTCGCGGCAAACGGCAAACGCTTCCGGCAGGATGCTGTCGATATCCTCACCCTTGGCAAGACGCTCCTTGAATTCGGGCGTCTTGGCCTGCAAGGCAGCATCCGATAGCTGTTCCATCGCCGGCTCGAGGGCATTGATTTCACGAACGGTCTTTTGATATTGCTTGAGTAAGCGCTGATTGCGGCTACCGAAAATCTGAGTCAGTAATGACATGCTTGGATTCTAAAAAAGGCGCCTTGAAACAACCGGACACAGCAAGCGGACTCGCTTGGACTGCATCAAATTGGGCTGGGCTAAATTGTGGATTTTATCATGTGCTTTCGGGCATATTGGGCTTATCAGTCCGGAAACAATAGCTACTTGGTGAAAGCGATGCCGATCTGACGCGTTCCATGCGGATTTATTGACACTCGTCCATCAGCAACACAAGCGCTTTGCATGCAGGATACCCTCAAATGCCTGACTATCGTCATCACTTGGCCGCAAGTCTGGCCTGATTGGCACCTGCCAGCAGAAACTTGTGCGGATCCTGCGCTACGCCTTTGATGCGCACCTCGAAGTGCAGATGCGGCCCGGTCGAGCGCCCGGTAGTGCCGATATCGGCAATATGCTGGCCGCGCCGCACGATATCGCCGACCTGCATCAACAGTCGTGAAGTATGCGCATAACGGGTAATCATATCGTTGCCGTGATCGATTTCCATCATGTTGCCGTATTGCGGATGAAATTCAGCCACGGTCACGACACCGCCTGCAGCAGCACGAATCGGCGTTCCAATAGGTGCGGCAAAATCGATGCCTTCATGCATGGCGCTGCGCCCGGAAAAGGGATCGAGGCGCCGGCCGAAAGTCGAGGCGTTATAGCTGACGTTGACTGGCTGGCTGGTCGGCAGCAACTTGGATTTGATCTTGTCAGTCATCAGCGTTGATTCAATGACATTCATGTAATCGGCACGCTGCTCGACATCATGCGCCATCGCATCAAGCAGCGCCTTGAATTCGGACACGGTCAGATCACGACTGCTCGTGCTGTCCATAGGCTCCATGCCGCCGCGTCCCGGCATTTCACGGAAATTAAATTCGCTCGGCTTGACACCAGCCAGGCCCTGTACGCGCTCGCCGAGCGCATCCAGACGCATCAACTGCGCCTGCATCTCACCGACACGGCGCGCCATCAGGGCCAGATTTTCTTTGAGGAATTTTTCTTTTTGTACTTCGTCGCCTTGCGCGCCGCTTGCGAACATTTCACGCAATGGCGACGGCATATACGCTGCATTGCTGGATACCAGATAGAACAGCAAAGACGTCATCAGCAAAATCGCCGCCACAAGGCCGGCAACGCCCAGCATCAGATGCCGATGCGTCAGAGTGACGGATTTGGCATGGGTAAAACGTGGGTGCAACAAAATAATCTGCATCGCGACTCCCTGACCTCGCCGGTCGGCAGCGAGGTGTGATAAGGTTTCATGACGATGCGCGCACCCTCATTTACCCCTTTCAAGCAAAACACTCCTTCGCGAAAAAATGCGAAGGGTGCTGCGGAATTTTTACGCTCCCACGACAAGATGGCGGCGCTCATGCCGTCCATCACGCGGATGGCCACACTGCAAAAAGATTGTGCAGCAGCACTGCCGGCCATGTTTGTTCATTGCGCTGTATTGCAATTTGAAGCAGACCAGCTGGTTCTATCCGTACCGAACGCGGCACTGGCTGCGAGACTGAAGCAGCAATGTCCAAAACTGCAAGACGAATTGCTGCAGCGGGGTTGGCAGATTAATTCAATCCGTCTTAAAGTGCAAGTAAGCAAAATACTTGTAAAATCAACAGCTTCCGCTCCTTTGGTGCTGCCGACACAAGCCATTTCGGCATTTTCCGAACTCAATGCGGCCCTGGAAGACTCACCGCGCAACCAGGCTTTGAAGAATGCACTTGCATCGATGATGCAACATCATCGCAGCGCAAAATAAAGTCAGAAGCACATTCAACAGCGACGATAGAACAATAGCGGTACCGTGTGCGGTGTGACGTTACTGTCTTGCAGACAACAAGCCGTCAGTTCAGCACCCACTCCTGCCCGGCTTGGCGCGCATAGTCTTTAGGTGCCGCTTCGATCCGGTCAAAGGTGACGATTTCATAAGCCTCAGGCTGCTCCAGCAAGGCACGCACCAGCAGGTTGTTCAGCATGTGGCCGGATTTGTGCGCGTTGTAGCTGGCAATCAATGGGTAGCCGACCAGATACAGATCACCGATCGCATCCAGTATCTTGTGCCGCACGAACTCATTGTCGTAACGCAGACCATCGGTATTGAGAATCCGATATTCATCCATCACGATCGCGTTTTCCAGCGAACCGCCGCGGATCAGACCCATGCCGCGCAGGGTTTCCATATCCTGCATGAAACCGAAGGTGCGCGCGCGCGCCACATCTTTTACATACGATTCAAAGCTGAAATCGATTTCCGCAGTCTGGCCGGTGGCATCGACGGCAGGATGATTGAACTCGATGAAAAATTTGAGCTTGAAGCCTTCATACGGTTCCAGCCGCGCCCAGATTTCGCGGTCGCCGCTGCCATGGCGCACTTCCACTGTTTTCTTGATGCGGATGAATTTTTTGGCGGCTTCCTGTTCCTGCAAACCGGCTTGCTGCAACAGGAACACGAAGGACGACGCCGAGCCATCCATGATGGGAACCTCTTCCGCCGTCAGATCGACGTACAGATTATCGATGCCCAGGCCGGCACAGGCCGACATCAGGTGTTCGACCGTCGATACCTTGGCATCGCCCTGCTGCAAAGTGGAAGCCATGCGGGTATCGCCGACCAGCAGCGCTTGCGCGGGCAGTTCCACCACCGGATCGAGATCGATGCGATAGAACACGATGCCGGTATCGACAGGGGCTGGGCGCAGCGTCAATTCCACCTTGGTGCCGGAATGCAGACCGACGCCGACGGACTTGACTGATTGTTTGATGGTGCGTTGTTTTAACATCTGAGGATTATAGCAATCACTAGGGGAATTCGCGTGGCTATGGTGGAGGGCTTGTGTTGAAAACAACAGACGATTTGCTTGTGCCACTCGAGCGTGGTGTTCTACTTAATAGGTGTTTTCTTCGAGGAGGCTCAGTTGCCGGGAGTGGCCCGGCGGCCACCTTCTTTCTTTGCTTCGCCAAAGAAAGAAGGCAAAGAAAGGCGACCGCACAGCCGCTGGCCCTACGGGCTCCCCAGTGCTGCACCGCCAAAAATGGGAAGTGAACGAAACTCGCTGCGCTCAGACAACGTTCACTTCTTGATCCATTTTCGGCATCGCATCACTGGCAGCGTCACAGCGGGGCGACATGCTTCCTCGCCTGCGGCATCGGGCGCGGGATGCAAGGATGCTGAATCGTTAACCAGTATTTTGGGCTTACACCCATTACATCCTGCTTAATTTCAAGTCATTACCATCACTGTTCGGGTTCGGCAATGCCGCAGGCGAGCCGGACCTGCCCCTCCGCTGTGACGCTGCCGTTTGTGCCGTGCAGAAAATGGAAAGAGAAATGGGCGTTGTCTGAGGTGGGACAGGGGTTTCGCGGAGCACTGCTCCGTGCCTGCTGAACGGTAGCCGCTTGCAAGCGGCGGGGCGCCCTGCAAGGGCAGCGAGTTTCGCCCGTTTCCCATTTTTTGCGCGGCATAAACGGGAACCCGGAGGGCAGCGGCTGTGCGGTCGCCTTCTTTTGCTTACTTTTCTTGGCGAAGCAAGAAAAGTGAGTAGCCGCCGGGCTACCCCCGGCAACTGAGCCTCATCGAAGAAACAACTTTATTACCAAGGCACGCACCAAACAAAAAATGCCGCCCGATCTCTCAATCGGACGGCATTTCCTGAAACAGAAAAACTTAGATCTGTTCCAGCAGTTTTTCCGCTGTCGACACTTCCAGATGACCGCTGTCTTCCACATTCAATTGCTTAACAACGCCATCTTCCACCAGCATCGAGTAACGTTGCGAACGTACACCCAGGCCGCCTTTGGTCAGATCGAATTCCAGACCCAGTGCCTTGGTGAATGCGCCGCTGCCGTCAGCGATGAAACGTACTTTACCGGCTGCTTTTTGGTCACGACCCCATGCGCCCATGACGAATGCATCATTAACCGAGATGCACCAGATTTCATCAACGCCTTTAGCTTTGAACTGGTCCGCTGCCTTGATGTAGCCAGGCGCGTGTGTTTCGGAGCAGGTTGGCGTGAATGCGCCTGGAACTGCGAAAATTGCGATTTTTTTACCTTTGGTTGCTTCGTGCACCATCACTTTGCTTGGGCCAACGGAACAAGCTTCGCTTGCTACGTCAACGTACTCTGCGAGCCGCGCTTCTGGCAGCTGATCACCAATTTTGATTGTCATTGCGAATTCCTTTGATTAATTTTAACGGCAGTGCCGATTAGAAAACGCCGCGCACGGGGCGCGGCGTAGAAACCGAAGTATGCCTTGTTCTGCCTGTTTTTGCAGGCAGTTTGACAACTTGCATCAAACCACCTGCCTGCAACAGGAAAAACGCGGCAGAAATCAGCAGGAGATCAGTCGGGCTGCTTAGTCAGCCTGTTTGCGCAGGAAGGCTGGAATGTCATAAGTTTCCATGCCGTTCTTTTCCAGTGCGCGCACGGTGTCCGACGCCGATTCACGCCGCCATACTGCCGGCGCCTTCAAACCGTCGAACGAGGCTGCTGGCTGGGCGCTTCCGTGCAGCATCCCGGTGTTGGCCATCATCGGTTCATTATGCGTGCCGGTGCGCAACATCGGCGTTTGCACCAGTTGCACGCCTTTACGCGCACGACCCAGACCGGTCGCAACAACTGTCACGCGGATATCGTCGCCCATTTCATCGTCGTACGCGATACCTTGCGCAATCGATGCATCGGGTGCAGCGAAAGCACGCACGGTTGCCATGACTTCCTTGATTTCCTTGCCTTTGAGGCTACGGCTGGCGGTCACGTTGACCAACACGCCGCGCGCACCGGACAGATCGATACCGTCAAGCAATGGAGAAGCAACTGCCTGCTCCGCTGCGATACGCGCGCGATCGACGCCATGCGCCGTTGCCGTACCCATCATTGCCTTGCCTTGTTCGCCCATGATGGTTTTGACGTCATTGAAATCGACGTTGATATGGCCAGGCACATTGATGATCTCGGCAATACCGGCCACCGCGTTGTTCAGCACGTCATCGGCGTGTTGCAGCCATTCGATCATGCTGTCGTCTTCATAGATCTCTTCCAGTTTTTCATTCAGGATGATGATCAGCGAATCGACATGCTGGCTCAGCGCTTCCAGACCTTCGTCGGCGATGTCCATGCATTTCTGGCCTTCGTATGAAAACGGCTTGGAAACCACTGCCACCGTCAGCGCGCCCTGCTCACGCGCGATTTGCGCAATGATAGGTGCCGCGCCGGTGCCGGTGCCGCCGCCCATGCCGGCTGCGATGAAGACCATATGCGCGCCGCGCAATGCATCTTCGATACGCGGACGGGTTTCTTCCGCCAGCTGACGACCGACTGCAGGCTTCATACCGGCGCCCAAACCGGTCTCACCGATTTGAATCACGTTATGCGCCTTCGACAATTGCAGCGCTTGCGCATCGGTATTGGCGACGATGAATTCCACGCCGGATACGCCTCTATTGATCATGTGTTGCACCGCGTTGCCACCCGCACCGCCGACGCCAACCACCTTGATCACGGTTCCTTGTGCCACATTTTCGAGCATATCGATTTCCATGATATTTCCTTAAAGAAGTTGCAGTTTCCAGTTGCTAATCCTCACGCGGTGTGACGACTAGCAACTGCTAACTGCGGGTTAATACAAAATTAAAATTTAAAAAAACAAATAACTGAACTTAAAAACAAAAACTTAAAAATTACCCAGGAACCATTCCTTCATGCGACGGAAAATAGCGGTCGCCGATCCATCCTGACGCGTGACGATATGTCCGCGCAAATACTGCTTCTTCGCTTCCAGTAACAAACCCAACACCGTTGCATAACGCGGACTACGTACTACATCTGCCAGTTGACCGTTGTATTCGGGCGTACCCAAACGCGCAGGTTTCAGGAAAATATCTTCTGCCAGCTCCACCATGCCCGGCATCATCGAAGTGCCGCCGGTCAGCACGATGCCGGACGACAGTACTTCTTCGTAACCGGATTCGCGCACCACCTGATGCACCAGCGAAAACAGTTCTTCGATGCGCGGTTCGATGACGGCCGCCAGCGCCTGACGCGACAAGGCGCGCGTGCCGCGATCACCCAGACCAGGCACTTCCAGCGTTTCGCCCGGATCGGCCAGCACCTGCTTGGCCATGCCGTAACGCAGCTTGATTTCTTCTGCTTCCGCCGTCGGCGTGCGCACTGCCATTGCAATGTCATTGGTGATCTGGTCGCCGGCAATCGGAATCACCGCGGTATGACGAATCGCACCTTCGGTGAAAATCGCCACATCTGTCGTGCCGCCACCGATATCGATCAGCACCACGCCCAGTTCTTTTTCATCCGGCGTCAACACCGCTTCGGCCGATGCCATCGGCTGCAAAATCAGATCGGATACTTCCAGTCCGCAACGACGTATGCATTTGACGATGTTCTGCACTGCAGAAACCGCGCCGGTGACGATGTGCACCTTGACTTCGAGTCGGATGCCGCTCATGCCGATTGGTTCACGCACATCTTCCTGATTGTCGACGATGAATTCCTGCGGCACCGTGTGCAGCAATTGCTGATCGGTCGGGATGTTGACCGCCTTCGCCGTTTCAATCACGCGTGCAACATCGGTCGCCGTGACTTCCTTGTCCTTGATCGCTACCATGCCGCTGGAATTGAAGCTGCGTATGTGATTGCCGGCAATGCCGGTAAACACATTGCGTATCTTGCAGTCCGCCATCAATTCGGCTTCTTCCAGCGCACGCTGTATCGATTCGACTGTCGCCTCGATATTGACGACCACGCCTTTCTTCAAACCGCGCGATTCGTGCTGGCCCAGACCGATCACCTCGTGGCGTCCATTCGGCATCACCTCTGCCACCACGGCCACTACTTTTGAAGTGCCGATGTCGAGGCCAACGATCAGGTTTTTTGCGTCTTTTGTCATGTTTTTCCGCTTACTTTTTTTTACTCTCAGATCCGACTTTCAGTCCTTGCGCCTGCAAGGCCAAACCGTTCGGATAACGCATATCGATACTTTCAATTCTGTCCTGCAAGCGTGCAAGCAATTGCGGATAAATTCCCACCAAGCGCTCCACACGTTCCTTCAAGGTCGTACTGCTTTTTTCCCTGCCCAACTCCACCGTCACGCCATTGCTCAACTTCACCGTCCACGCATAGCGTCCGGACAGATGCAGCGATTCCGCCGTGACATCAATCGGCGCAAACCAGGCATTCAAATCGTTCAGCCTGGCGACTACTTCCTTCTCGCTGCCCAGCGGGCCGTTGAATGCCAGCAGCTCCGCATCCTCTTCCGCTTCGGCCAGATTGGCGGTAAATACATCGCCTTTCGTCGACAGCAGCCGTCCATCTTCGCCCCAGGTACCAAGCGGCGTGTGCTCTTCCAGCGTCACTGTCAAACGGTTCGGCCATTCGCGACGCACGGTCGCCTTGCGCACCCACGGTACGGCTTCAAACGCCTGCCGTACCGACTCCAGATTCGCAGTGAAAAAATTTCCCTTGATGCGCGACAAAGCCGTACTGCGCACCGTGAGCGGATTAATGTGGCGCAATTGCGCCTGTTCCGCGCCCTCGATGCGGATAACCTTCAACGTAAAATACGGTCTTTGCGCGACCCACCACAGGCAGGCGGAAATCAATGCGAGCGCAACCAGCCCGAACAGGGCATTGGCGGTTGCATTCAGCATTTTGATGTCTTGCCACATAGCGCGCTCTATCGTCCCTGTTCTTGTAACTGCTTGTTTGATGACGGTTTCAATTCGGTTTTTGCGGACCGCAAAATCTCTATGCACAAATCCTCATAACCGGTGCCTGCCACCTTGGCCGACATCGGTACCAGCGAATGGCTGGTCATGCCGGGCGACGTATTGATCTCCAGCAGGAAAGGCTCATTGTCCGATTCGCGCACCATGAAATCGACGCGCGACCAGCCAGTGCAGCCCACCGCATTGAATGCACTGACTGCCAATGCCTGCACGCGTTTCGTGAAAGCTTCGTCAAAAGGCGCCGGGCACAGGTATTCGGTATCGTTGCTGAAGTACTTGTGTTCGTAATCGTAGTTGCCTTGCGGCGCGCGTATCTCGACGATGGGCAAGGCGCGTGCGTTGCGACCGCTGCCGATCACCGGCACCGTCAGCTCGCGTCCCTTGACGAACTGCTCGACCAACACCACCGTCTCGTACTTTGCGCACAAGTCAAAACCGGCCTGCATGCCATCCGCCGTTTCGACCTTGGCAATACCGATGGTCGATCCTTCATGCGGTGCTTTCAGCATCAGCGGCAAACCGAATTCCGCTGCTACCGATTGCAACTGTGCGGCACTGGTCGTCTCTGCATCCAGCACTGTAAACTTGGGTGTAGGCACGCCATGACTCAGGCAGACGCGCTTGGTCATCACTTTATCCATCGAGATAGCCGACGCCATCACGCCCGGGCCGGTGTACGGAATGCCCAATTGCTCCAGCGCGCCCTGCAAGGTGCCGTCTTCGCCATAGCTGCCGTGCAAGGCTATGAACACGCGATCGAATTTCTCCGCTGCCAATTCAGCCAGACTGCGCTCGGCCGGATCGAAGGCATGTGCATCCACGCCTTTGCTTTGCAGCGCCGCCAGCACCCCCTTGCCCGACATCAGCGAGACTTCGCGCTCGGCAGAACGGCCGCCGAACAGCACGCCGACCTTGCCGAATTCCGCTTTCAAATTTTGTACTGTTGTCGTCATGTTTATACCTGATCCTGCATCTGCTTCAACTTGGCCGGTACACCGCTGATCGAACCTGCACCCATCGTAATCACGACATCGCCATCCCTGACGATGTTCATGATGGTTGCCGGCATGTCGACTATGTGCTCAACGAATACCGGATCGACCTTGCCCGCCACACGCAGCGCATGCGCCAGCGTACGACCGTCGGCGGCAACGATAGGCTGTTCGCCGGCCGCATAAACTTCTGCCAGCAACAACATGTCGGTCGTCGATAACACCTTGACGAAATCCTCGAACAGATCGCGTGTGCGGGTATATCGATGCGGCTGAAATGCCAGCACCAGCCGGCGACCCGGATAAGCGCCTCGCGCTGCGGAGATCGTGGCTGCCGTTTCCACCGGGTGATGGCCGTAATCGTCCACCAAGGCAAACGAGCCAGAAGGTTTGTCGTTGACAGCCGGAATGCTTATTTCTCCATAGCGCGTAAAGCGGCGTCCCACACCATTGAATTCGGTCAGCGCTTTTTGCGTTGCATGATCGGACACACCCAATTCGCGTGCAATCGCAATTGCGGCGCAAGCGTTCTGCACGTTATGCATGCCGGGCTGATTCAGGCTCACCTGCATAGGTGCATAACCATCCTGAATGACCGTGAACTGCATATGGCCGTTCACCGCTTTGGCATCGACAGCGCGCACCATGGCATCTTCATGAAAACCATAAGTCGTGATCAGCTTGGAAATGCGCGGCATGATTTCGCGCACGGTCGCATCGTCCAGACACAGCACCGCGACACCGTAAAACGGCAGGCGCTGCGTGAATTCGACGAAGGCTTGCTTGAGTTTTTCAAAGTCGTGTTCATACGTTTCCATATGATCGGCATCGATATTCGTGATGACTTCAATCACCGGCGACAGATTCAGGAAAGAAGCATCGGATTCATCCGCTTCCGCCACGATGAATTCACCGGTACCGAGTTTGGCATTGGCGCCTGCGCTGTTCAGCAAGCCGCCGATCACGAACGTCGGGTCCAGCCCGCCTTCGGCCAATACGCTGGCGACCAGGCTGGTCGTCGTGGTCTTGCCATGCGTGCCGGCAATCGCAATGCCACGTCGCAAACGCATCAGTTCGGCCAGCATCATCGCGCGCGGCACGATAGGGATATGTTTTTCACGCGCCGCAACCACTTCCGGATTGTCCTGCTGCACTGCGGTCGATGTCACGATCGCATCGGCACTGGCGATGTTTTCTGCTGCATGTCCGAGTGTCACCTTGGCGCCCAGCTCAACCAGGCGGCGCGTCGCCGCATTGCTGCCCAGATCGGAGCCGGAAATGGTGTAGCCGAGATTCAGCAACACCTCTGCGATGCCGCTCATCCCGCTGCCGCCGATACCGACGAAATGGATATTTTTGACTTTGTGCTTCATGTGTTTTTCACTAACTTTTCAAGTACATCGGCGATGGCGGCATTCGCATCGCGCCGGCCGTTTGCATACGCTGCTTCGGCCATCTGTTTACATTTTTCACGCGTCATGTTTTGCAGCAGGTCCGCCAGACCTTGCGCCGTCAATCCGCTTTGCGGCAAATGAATCGCCGCCTGTTGCTGCTCCATCCAGCGCGCGTTGTCGCGCTGATGCGTGGTGGTCGATACCAGCAAAGGCACCAGTACGCTGGCAACACCGGCGGCCGTCAACTCGGAAACGGTGATGGCACCCGCGCGGCAGATCACCAGATCCGCATCCGCATAGCGACGCGGCATGTCGTCGATAAAATCCACCACTTCCGCCGCCACTTCGGCTTGCGCATAGCGCGCACGCAAGTCATCGATATTTTTCTTGCCGGACTGATGCGTCACCAGCGGACGTTGCTCCGTCGGGATCAAGGCCAGTGCTGCCGGCAGTGCCGCATTCAATGCCTGCGCGCCCAGACTGCCGCCCACCACCAGAATTTTCAAGGCACCGCTGTGCTGCGCATAGCGCTGTGCCGGCGGCATCAGCGCACTGATTTCTGCACGCACCGGATTACCTGTCACCAGTGCCTTGTCCGCAGCGTTGCCAAAATCTGCAGGGAAACCGAACAACACACGCTGCGCAATCGGCGTCAGCGTTTTGTTCGATAACAGCAAGGCGGCATCGGCATTCAGCAATACCAGCGGCACGCCGCGCAATTTCGCCATCCAGCCACCCGGCACCGTCACGTAACCACCCATACCCAGTACGACGCCGGGCTTGCGCCGCGCCAGAATCGAGAAGCAGGTACCGAAACTGGCCAGCAGGCGGAACACGCCAGTTACCGTATGGCGCAAGCCTTTGCCACGCAAACCGGAAAAGGCAATCGTGTCCATCGCAATACCGCTCTTCGGCACCAGATCGCGCTCCATGCCGTGCTCGGTGCCCAGCCACGTCACTTCCCAGCCGCGCGCCTGCATCGTGTCGGCAATCGCCAGACCCGGGAAAATGTGGCCGCCGGTACCGGCTGCCATGATCAGCAGCTTTTTCATATACGGCCGCCCCTCATCAACACTCGGTTCTCGTAATCGATGCGCAACAGAATCGCCAGGCCTATGCAATTGATCAGCACGCCGGAACCGCCGTAGCTCATCAGCGGCAAGGTCAAACCCTTGGTCGGCAGCAGGCCGAGATTGACGCCCATATTGATGAAAGCCTGCACGCCGATCCAGATACCGATTCCCTTGGCGACCAGGCCGGCGAAGGTCAAATCCATCGCAATCGCCTGTCGGCCGATTTCAAACGAGCGCTTGATGATCCAGTAGAACAGCGCGATCACCACAAAAACGCCGATAAAACCAAGTTCTTCACCGATCACTGCCAACAGAAAATCGGTATGCGCTTCCGGCAGGTAATGCAGTTTTTCAACACTGCCGCCCAAGCCGACACCGAACAACTCGCCGCGCCCGAACGCGATCAGCGAATGCGACAATTGATATGCCTTGCCGAGTGCGTTTTCTTCTTCCCACGGATTCAGATACGCAAAAATGCGCTCGCGGCGCCACGGCGACAGCAGGATCACCATGCTGAAAATACCGACCAGCGTCGCGCCTATGCCGCCGAACCAGATACCGTTGATGCCGCCCAAGAACAGAATGCCCATCGCGATGCAGACGATCACGCCAAAGGCGCCCAGATCCGGTTCCAGCAACAACAGCAAGCCGACGAAGCCGATCGCCAGCGTCATCGGCATGAAACCCTTGGTCAGCTTGTGCATCACCTGCTGCTTGCGCACCGTGTAATCGGCGGCGTACAGCACGACGAACAATTTCATCAATTCAGACGGCTGCAGATTGAAAACCTTGAATGACAGCCAGCGACGCGCACCGTTGACGCCCTTGCCGACGCCAGGCACCAGTACCAGCACCAGCAGAATCAGCGTCGCAACGAACAGGTAAGGCGCAAGTTTCTGCCAGGTTTCCATCCGCACGCGGAAAGCGAGCAAACCGGCAATCAGCGATACGCTGATAAACATCGCCTGCCGCGTCACGAAATGCGCATTGTCGTAACGTGCGTACTTGGGCGAATCGGGCAAGGAGATCGAAGCCGAATACACCATCACCATGCCAAACAGCATCAGCAACACCACGACCCATACCAAAGGCTGGTCGTAGGCCATCATCTTCGAGCGCTGGTCGAGACTGGTCACGGCTTTTTTTGCCGCTGCTCCGGAGAATGATGGGAAGGCGAATTTCATAGTGCAACCTCGCCACGCGACAAACCGATTTCGCGCACCGCATCGACAAACACCTGCGCGCGATGCGCATAATTCCTGAACATATCGAGACTGGCGCAGGCCGGCGACAGCAACACGGCGTCGCCAGTCTGCGCCAGCTCTGCCGCCTTCTGCGTCGCCTCTTCCAGCGTCGTGCAATCGATCAGTTCAACTCCGGTAGCTGCAATCGCAGCACGGATAATTGCCGCATCCTTGCCGATCAACACAACGGCGCGCGCATATTTCGCAACCGGATCGGCCAGCGGTGAAAAATCCTGTCCCTTGCCATCGCCGCCCGCGATCAACACCAGATGCTGGGTAGCGCCATCCTGGCTGACGCCCAAACCATTCAATGCAGCGACCGTCGCACCCACATTGGTGCCTTTGCTGTCATCGTAATAATCGACGCCGACGATCGTCATCACGTGCTCGACGCGATGCGGTTCGCCATGATATTCGCGCAAGCCATGCAGCAATTGCGCAAACGACAAGCCGATCGCGCGACACAGAGCCAGCGCTGACAAGGCATTGATTGCATTGTGCTGACCGCGGATTTTGAGTGCGTCCACCGGCATCAATTTTTTCGTCGAGATCGCCAGTTCGACGTTCTCTTTCTTGCGGCGTTTTTGCGGCAGCTCTTCTTCCGCTACGGCTACCGACAGCCAGCGCATGCCGTTTTCATCGGCCAGGCCAAAGCAATTCGCCTGCTCTGCTTCATCGGCGCCGAAAGTAATGACGGCAGCAGATGGCAAAGCCATTTGCATGACCCGGCCATCGTCGCGATTGAGTACGCGTACCGTGTTGCTGCCGAAAATGCGCGCCTTGTCATCAGCATAGGCAGCCATATCACCATGCCAGTCCAGATGATCTTGCGTCAGATTCAATACCGTCGCCACATCTGCCTGCAGGCTATAAGTAAAGTGCAACTGGAAGCTCGACAATTCCAGCACCCACACTTGCGGCAATTGATCGTCGGCCACCGCCTGATCGAGCCTGTCCAGTGCGGCCGGACTGATGTTGCCGGCGACCTGCACGCTCAATCCGGCGCGCTGACACAACAAGCCGACCAGACTGGTGACGGTCGTCTTGCCATTGGTGCCGGTAATCGCGATGACTTTCGGCGCGTAATTTTTTTCTTCCTTCAGCGCCGCCAGCGCCTGCGCAAACAATTCGATTTCACCCCACAGCGGAATTTCCTTTTCCTCCGCAGCAGGAATGAGCGCCGCCAGTTCACGCTCAGGCATCAGGCCCGGGCTGACGGCAACGAAATCGATACCATCGAGCAATGCAGCATCGAAAGTGCCGGCAATGAATTCCGCCGTCGGCGCCAGTTCACGCAATTGCGGCAAACGATCCGGTTGCGCGCGCGTATCCGCCACGCGCAGCGACGCGCCGCAGCGGACCAGCCACTGCGCCATCGCCAGCCCGGATTCACCGAGCCCCAGCACCAGAACATGTTTACCTGCGTAATTCATCTTTATATGGTTCTCTAATACGCTTAGCGTAATTTCAATGTGGATAAACCGAACAGCACCAGCATCATCGTGATGATCCAGAAACGCACGACAACTTGCGTTTCCTTCCAGCCTTTTTGTTCAAAGTGGTGGTGCAGCGGCGCCATCAGCAAGATGCGGCGGCCGGTGCCGGTGCGCATCTTCGTATATTTAAAGTAGGCCACCTGAATCATCACCGACAGCGTTTCCACCACGAACACGCCGCCCATGATGAAGAGCACGATTTCCTGCCGCACGATGACGGCAATGGTGCCGAGCGCGCCGCCCAGCGCCAGTGCGCCTACATCGCCCATGAACACTTGCGCCGGATGTGCGTTGAACCAGAGAAAAGCCAGGCCTGCGCCTGCCATCGCACCGCAGAAAATGATCAGTTCGCCAGCGCCCGGGATATGCGGAATGAACAGATATTTTGCGTAATTCGCACTGCCGGTCAGGTAGGCAAACAAGCCCAGTGCCGTGCCGACCATCACGGTCGGCATGATCGCCAAGCCATCCAGACCGTCAGTCAGGTTGACTGCATTGCTGGTGCCGACGATGACGAAATACGTCAGTGCGATAAAGCCCCAGACACCCAGCGGATAGCTGATGGTTTTGAAGAATGGCACGATCAAATCCGCTTTCGGCGGCAAGTCCATGCTGAAACCCGATTGCACCCAGGCGACGAACAGATCGAGGAATTGCGAATTGCTCGGCGCAGAAACGGAAAACGCCAGATAGACAGCCGCGAACAAACCGATAATCGATTGCCACATGTATTTTTCACGCGAGGCCATGCCCTTGGGATCCTTGTAGACCACCTTGCGGTAATCATCGACCCAGCCCACGGCGCCGAAACCCAGCGTCACGATCAGCACAACCCAGACGAAACGATTGCTGAGATCGGTCCACAGCAGCGTCGAAATACCAATCGCCAGCAAAATCAATACGCCACCCATCGTCGGCGTACCGCTTTTGATCAGATGCGTTTGCGGCCCGTCGGTACGCACAGCTTGCCCGACCTTCAGGCGCTGCAGCATGCGGATGACCATTGGGCCGAAAAACAGACCGATAGCCAGCGCCGTCAAGGTCGCAAACACGGCGCGAAAGGTAATGAAATTGAAGACCCGCAACGGTCCGATTTCATCCTGGAAATGTTGTGCCAGCCAGAGCAGCATATTAGTGGGCTTCCTGAGTTTGTTGTCCGAGTAGATGCTGAACCACGCGCTCCATTTTCATGAAACGCGATCCTTTCACCAGCACCGTTGCATCTGCCGCGAAGATCGCTGCGAGTGCGTCGTTTAATGTTTCCACGTTGTCGTAATGCTGCGCGCCGGCACCGAATGCACTGGCGGTATGACGCGCCAGTTCACCCAGCGTGAGCACATGTTCAATCCCGTTGGCGCGCGCATAGGCGCCGATTTCTTCGTGATATTGACGGCCATCGTTGCCGACTTCGCCCATATCGCCCAGCACCAGAATGCGCGGCGATGCCGTTTGCGCCAGCACATCGATGGCTGCACGCACCGAATCCGGATTGGCGTTGTAGGTATCGTCGATCACCAATGCGCCACTGGCGGCAATCTTGCGTTGCAGGCGTCCGCTGACCGGCGCAAAGGCTTGCAGGCCACGCACGATCGCCTCCGGTGCAATACCGATTGCCAGTGTGCAGGCAATCGCGGCCAGCGCATTACGCACGTTGTGCACACCGGCAGCCGATAGTGCGATGGTAAATTTTTGCTTGTCTGCAGTGACCGACATATCACTGCCGAACACGTTAGCGGTATAAGTGCAACGCACATCCGCATCGGCTGAAAAACCGAAAGTCAACGTCTTGCGCTGTGCTGCGTATCCACGCCACAGCGGCGTAAATGGATCGTCAGCCGGAAACACGGCCGTGTCATCTGCCGGCAAGCTGGCAAGTACTGCGCCATTTTCCTTCGCGACAGCTTCCACGCTTTCCATGAATTCCTGATGCTCGCGCTGCGCGTTATTCACCAGTCCTACAGTTGGCTGCGCAATCGCCGACAGCACGGCGATTTCGCCGGGATGATTCATGCCCAGCTCAATCACTGCTGCCTTGCAAGTTGCATTCAAACGCATCAGCGTCAACGGCACGCCGATGTCGTTATTGAAGTTGCCGCGCGTCGCCAGATAATTGTCAGTACCGAACGCGGCATCGAGAATCGCGGCGATCATTTCCTTGACGGTGGTCTTGCCATTGCTGCCGGTCACGCCTATCAACGGCAAGTTGAATTGCCGGCGCCAGTAGCTAGCCATCTCGCCGAGCGCAATGCGTGTATCCGGCACGATCAGTGCAGGAACATTCAAGCCGGCCGGAATTGTTTCCGCAACGACAGCAGCGACCTTGCGTTCTGCCACTTGCGGCAGGAAAGCATGCGCATCGAAACGTTCGCCGCGCAAGGCGACGAACAAATTGCCGGCGGCGACATTGCGACTGTCGGTCGACACGCCGTCGAATGCGGCATCGCTGGTCACGGTCGAATTCCTGATCGCGGTCTGGAGCAGATTCAAGGTGGCTTTCATCAGTTCGCTCCCTGCATCACGCGCGCAGACAAAGCCAGTGCCGCATGATCGGCATCAAGGAAAGGCTGCTTGCGTCCCTTGATTTCCTGATACGCCTCGTGGCCTTTGCCGGCCAGCAGGATGACATCCTGTTTTGCTGCATGCCGGCCTGCATACAGAATCGCCTTCGCACGATCTTCCATGATGTGCGGCGCATTTTTCCCGGCATCCATACCGGCCACAATTTGCGCAATGATGCTGGCCGGCTCTTCGTGACGCGGATTGTCGCTGGTCACGATGATGTGATCCGCAGCCATGGCTGCCTTGCCCATTTGCGGACGCTTGCCTGCATCGCGATCGCCGCCGCAGCCGAATACGCACCACAATGCACCGCCGCGCTCGTTTGCCACCTCGCGCAGGGTTGCCAGGGTTTTTTCCAGTGCGTCCGGCGTATGTGCGTAATCGATCACGACCAGCGGCGCTTCACCGCCGCCGAGTTGCTGCATGCGGCCGGGAACGGATGTCAGCGCCTCGACTGCTGTGACCACATTGCTCAAGGCGATGCCCTTTGCCAGCAGGATGCCGATAAGGCCCAGCACATTGCTGACATTGAATTCGCCGACCAACTGCGTTTTAAGCTGCGTCACACCGAACTTCGATGTGAGCTGGAAGCTGGTGCCGGCATGCGTGCTGCGTATATCGCTGGCGTTGAGCAGGTCGATATCCGCAGCGCTTTGATTCGTCAATGTATAACCGGTGATGCCGATGCTAGGCTGCCTGCGTTTCAAACGTTCGACCAGACTCACACCCAGGGCGTCGTCCAGATTCACCACTGCGTGACGCAAGTCCGGCCAGTCGAACAGCATCGTCTTGGCTGCTTCATAAGCCGCCATATCGCCGTGATAGTCCAGATGATCGCGGGTGAAATTGGTGAACAGGGCCATATCGAAATGCATGCCGGACAAGCGTCCCTGATGCAAGCCGATCGACGATGCTTCAATCGCCAGCGCAGTAGCACCCGCATGACGCATATTCACCAGTTCGCGCTGCAGCAGCACGGCATCCGGTGTGGTGTAGCCGGTGACATTGAAGGCGCCGTGTTCGCCATGCTTGAATATGCCCACGCCTAGCGTACCGATCACGGCAGTCGGCTGCCCCAAACGCGACAAGGCATTGCCCAGCCATTGACTGCACGAGGTTTTGCCATTGGTGCCGGTGATGCCAACGGTAAACATCGCGCGATCCGGATGGCCGTAATAGGCAGCGGCGATGAAGCCCGCGCACGCTCTCAGATTGTCAACGGCCAGATGCGGCACATTCCATTCTTCATCCCAGTTGCAGCCGGCCGCGTCATACAGGATGGCTTGCGCACCGCGTTCGATGGCATCGGAAATATAGGCACGACCATCCGCTTCATCGCCTGGATAGGCAAGGAAGACATCGCCTTTTCCTATGCTGCGCGAATCGGAGGCCAATTCGGCCGCTGGCGCCGCAGCTTGCAACCATGCGAAAATTTCCGTCAATGCGGTGTTCGTCAGGGCGGACATTACATGTTCTCCTGAGCGGCATCGACCGGAATGATGATGTTGGTGACGCTGGAATCAGGCGCTACGTTCATCGAACGTAATGCGTTCGCCGTCACCGTCGAAAATATCGGGGCAGCAACCTGACCGCCGTAATGCTTGCCGACACTCGGTTCATCGACCATCACCGCAACGATGATGCGCGGATCGGAAACCGGCGCGAAGCCGACGAAAGACGCTACGTATTTTTTTACGTATTTCCCCTTTTCAATCTTGTAAGCAGTACCGGTTTTACCGGCTACGCGATAACCCGGCACCTGCGCCCGCGGTGCAGTACCGGTCGGACCGGCAGCCATCTCCAGCATGCCGCGCGTCAGGCGCGCATTTTTTTCACTGATCACGCGCTGACTGATGGGTTGGTCGCTGGAGCGCTGAAAGGTCAGCGGGATCATTTCGCCATCGCGCGCAAAAATCATGTAAGCGTGTGCGACCTGTAGCAAGGAAGTAGAAATGCCATGGCCGTAGCTCATGGTTGCCTGTTCGATAGGCCGCCACGATTTGTATGGGCGCACACGACCGGCCACCGCGCCGGGGAAGCCGACTTTTGGCTGCTGCCCGAATCCGACCGAAGTAAACATGTCCCACATTTCCTGCGGTTGCATTTCCAGCGCGATCTTGGCGGTACCGATGTTGGATGATTTTTCTATCACCTGCGACACGGACAACAATCCGCCGGCATGTGCATCGCCAATAGTGGCCGTGCCGATAGTCATTCTTCCCGGCGCAGTCTGGATCATCGTGTTCGGCGTGATGTGCTTGTTTTCCAGCGCCAGTGCGATGGTGAAAGGCTTGAGTGTCGAGCCTGGCTCGAAGGTATCGGTCAATACGCGATTGCGCAATTGCGCGCCGGTCAGCACCGAGCGGTTATTTGGATTGTAGGTCGGTAAATTGGCCAATGCCAGCACTTCGCCGGTTTTCGCATCGAGCACGACGATCCCGCCGGCTTTTGCCTTATGCAGTTCAACCGCCTCTTTTAATGCCGAGAATGCAATGTACTGAATCTTGCTGTCGATAGACAGGGTCAGATCCTTGCCATCGTGCGGCTCGCGCACCGATTCAATATCTTCGACGATACGTCCCAACCTGTCCTTGATGACGCGACGATTCCCGGTGACGCCGACCAGGGTTTTCTGGAACGCCAGCTCCATGCCTTCCTGTCCCTTGTCTTCCACATTGGTAAAGCCGACGATATGCGCCATGACTTCACCTTCCGGGTAGTAGCGCTTGTATTCCTTGCGGGTATCGATGCCGGCAATGCCGAGCTTGAGTATCTTGTCGACGGTATCCAGCTCAACCTGGCGCTTCAGATAAACGAAGCTGCGATCCGAATCCAGCTTGCGGCGCAGATCGCGCTCGCTCATATCCAGCAGTTTTGCCAATGCCTGCAGTTTTTCCTTGGGTGCTTCCAGCACATCGTCCGGAATCGCCCACACTGCGCGCACCGGAATCGAAGAAGCCAGCACCTGACCGTTGCGATCGGTAATCTTGCCGCGTGTAGCCGGCAATTCCAGCGTGCGCGCATAACGCGAAGCACCCTGCTTTTGCAGGAAATCGGTCGACATGCCCTGCAACCAGAGCGCACGTCCGGCCAAGGCCAGAAAGGCGGCGAAAATCAGAAACAGTACAACGCGCGAACGCCAGGCCGGCAGCTTCGTTGCCAGCACCGGATTGGAAGCGAACGGCACGCCTTTGGATGCGGCGGTGCGGGAAGTGCGCGATGTAGTGCGCGTCATTTCCCCCCCGTCGTCAGGTATTGCGTACTGGCAGGCGACACCGGCACCATGTGCAAATCGCGACGCGCATTGAATTCGATGCGGGAATGCTTGCCCAGCGTGGATTGATCAAGCTGCAGTTGCGACCATTCGATATCCAACTGACGCGCCTGCGCCTGCGCACGCTCAAGTTCGATGAACAGACGGCGGAATTGATAGTGCGCATTCACCACCGACAAGGCGCACACGACCAGAATGCAGGTGAGAAAAAAACTGATGCGCCCGCTCATGACGCCACTCCGGGAGTCGGCAGACGTTCGGCGACACGCATCACAGCCGAACGCGCGCGCGGATTGGCGCTGATTTCAGCCGCCGAAGGTTTTACCCGGGCAATCAGTTTCATTTCAGGTTGCGGCAGATCAACAGCACGAATCGGCAGGCGGCGGTCCGGCTGCGGCACATTGGCTTTGCTAGCCATGAACTGTTTAACGATGCGATCTTCCAGAGAATGAAAGCTGATCACAACCAATCTCCCATGCGGGGCCAGATGCCGATATGCCTCGTTCAGTACTACTTCGAGTTCTTCAAGCTCCTGATTGATGAAAATCCGGATAGCCTGAAAGGTACGAGTGGCCGGGTCTTTGCCCTTCTCGCGGGTTTTAACGGCGCGTGCCACGATCTCGGCAAGCTGTCGTGTGCTTGAAATTGGCTGGACTGCCCTGCCAGCAACAATCGCCTTTGCAATCTGAAAAGCAAACCGTTCTTCCCCATATTCTCGTATCACTTTCTCGATTTTTTGTTCAGTTTCCGTTGCCAGCCATTCCGCTGCCGATATGCCTCTGGTCGTATCCATGCGCATGTCCAGAGGGCCATCCGCACGAAAACTGAAACCACGCGCCGCATCATCGACCTGCGGCGATGATATCCCCAGATCCAGCAACACCCCATTCACCTGCGCTATACCGCGATCTGCCAATGCCGTACTCAAGGTTGCAAAACTGTCGTGCACGATAGCGAAACGCTTGTCTTCTATCGTGGCGGCATTCGCAATCGCCTGCGTATCCTTGTCGAACGCCAGCAGGCAGCCGTTTTCACCCAGATGCTGCAAAATGAGGCGACTATGACCGCCCCGTCCGAAGGTGCCATCGATGTACATGCCATTGGCACGTTCCCCGTCCAGCGCCAGCGCATCGACCGCCTCCTCCAGCAGCACCGTACGGTGCTGGTATTGCTGCACCGCTTCTACATTCATCACGGCGTCAGAAGGAAAAATCGTTTAGTACATCGGGCATACCGGCAGCGATCGCATCCGACTCGCTCTCAGCCAGCTTGGCCGCATCCCATATTTCAAAATGACCACCCATGCCCATCATCATCACGTCACGCGTCAGACCGGCTGCGGTACGCAGCTCAGGCGCGATCAGGATGCGACCGGCACTGTCGAAATCGACATCGGAGGCATTACCGAGAAAGATGCGTTGCCAGGAACGTGCGGCAATCGGCCATTTGGCAATCTCCTCGCGACGCTTTTCCCATACAGGACGCGGGAAGAGAAGCAAACAACCGTCAGGATGTTTGGTCAGGGTGATGCGCCCCTCGCATTGCAAAAGCAATGCGTCGCGATGCCGTGCTGGAATAGTCATCCGGCCTTTAGCATCGAGATTGAGAGAAGACGCGCCTTGAAACACCCTGAAATCCTTTTTTAGTATGCATTGCATGGTGAGGTGCATTTTGTTTGCGGCTAAAAACACCCACAAATAAACACTTTTTCACACTGCTGCCCACTTTAGAGGATGCTGTATACGCGGTCAAGCGATATTCAGGCCCCAAAACAAGGATTTTTTCAATGAAGTCAATGACTTAGCGCATTACATTGACGCAACACATTTGTTAAATAGCTCTAAGAATTAAGCACTTATGATTGACAGTGAAAGTGACACATCAAATAAACACATGTGTTTATTCAGTAAAAGAGGGGGAGGAAGTTCCTGCGAATTTATGTGATGAGCTTGAACATGTGCTGCTTTATCGGCATATCGCAACACAAAGCGGGGAAATGGTGCAACGGTCTGAGGTCGGGATTAGTCAGACACGAAATAGCATCCCCGCATTTCTCCAAGCCTACGTACTTGCTTTCAGGGCTCCAAATACTGGGGCGGCGACCCACATTGCTGCGAGGGATCTGGAACTGAGGTGCAATAGAGAAATGCCTCTTCCCGCACACGACCGCCTCGGCGCGGGCGGCCATCCGGCCCACGGAATACGAAAGGTGCGAAACACTCCTGACTCTCGCGATAGGCGCGCATCAATGCTTCGCATTCTGTCTCGCGCATACCAGAAGACGGGGTCAACTGACCGGCACTGGGCACCGGACTGGCAGGCTGCATTGCCTGAGCAGCCTCTTTTGCCTTTTGTTTTTCCCGCTCAGCACGCGTCCGTGCTTCCTGACGCTGGCTTTCAGTCAACTCCGACGCGCTGGTATCAACCTTGGTTGCCACGTTTTTATACCGTGCGGGCACGACATCGGAGACCTGCGTACGTCCGTTCTCATCTACCCACTGGTATATATCGGCCGCATGCGTATTTGAAAGAAGCAGCGTGCAAATGAACAAAAACGCTATCCGGATAGTCATGATTGCCTCATTTCTCTAGCAACGTAGTCAATACGATAAAACAATCACGCAAAACGCGTGTGTCAGTTCCGCCAGATCCCTTACTTCAAGAACGCGCCGGTGCCGAACAAGCCGATCAAGCCGATGACAATCAGGTAGATAGCCACGATCAAATTCAGCAGACGGGGCATCAATAAGATCAAAACGCCTGCAATGAGGGAAACCAGAGGGCCCAGAGTAATGTGCAAATTCATGGAAATTCCTTTTATTAAAATCATGCATCGAACGTGCATGTCGATCTAGCTTACCTTATCAGCATCGTGTGTTGCATTGAATGACAAGATTTTGCACGTACAAGGCAATTGCACTTCGACCGCAACAAGGGCCTTGCACAAAGAAAAAGGCGGTGCGAACAATCGCACCGCCTTTGTATAAGTTGAAGCAAGCCGATAGGCCGGATTCTGTTACGGCAAATGAGCAAGCCCATTTGCTATGACAACCATTCCTCTAGGCCGTGAATTACTCCACGGCTCAAGCTTTCTACCCGCACGCTCCGCGAGCAACGTCAACGCGTGCCTATTTGAAATTGCTCCAGGTGGAGGTTACCGCGTTTCACCGTAACTTAATACGCTCGTCTCTGTGGCCCTATTCCTCGCCTCGCGGCGGACGGCCGTTAACCGTCACCCTGCTCTATGGAGTCCGGACCTTCCTCCCGCCATCACCGAAATGACAGCCAGCGGTTGTCTTGGCCTGCTTCAGGCGTCATTGTAGTCCACTGTGCGGCGGGGAGTCTGAATAATGTCTTATCATGCACGCAGCCCGCGACATGAAAGTACGCTACCACTCTTCCAGATAAAGACAGACTGCATGAAACTGTACGAAACGCTGGCCGCCGATATTGCCCTATCCATACAGGAGGGCGTACTCCGCTTGGGCGACCGCCTGCCGTCCGTGCGACAAGCGAGTGCCAGTCGCGCCGTCAGTCCATCGACAGTATTCCAGGCGTATTACCTGCTGGAAGCGCGCGGCCTGATTCGTGCGCGCGAGCGCTCCGGTTATTACGTGGTCGGCGATGTCCGCAAATTGCCGCCGGAACCGGAACAGGCGTCGCAACCGGATGAAGATTCCTCTCCGGTCGATATCAGCGAACTTGTGTTTGAAGTACTGGAATCATCCAAAATGCGTGACGTGGTGCCGCTCGGCTCCGCCTTTCCCAGCCCCCTGCTGTTCCCGCTGGCGCGACTGGCAAAAGCCATGGCATCCAGCGTGCAGCAACTCGACCCGTGGAGCACGGTCGATGACCTGACACCGGGCAATCCGCAATTGCGCCGCCAGATCGCCTTGCGTTATCTGACCGATGGCCTGCATGTGCAGCCCGATGAAATCGTCATCACCAACGGCGCGCTCGATGCCCTGAATCTGTGTCTGATGGCAGTCACGCGCCCCGGCGACGCGGTACTGGTTGAGTCGCCAACCTTTTACGCAGCACTGCAATCGCTGGAGCGTAATGGCTTGCAGGCGATAGAAGTGCCGACCCATCCGCGCGAAGGCATGGATCTCGCAGCACTGGCACGCGTGCTGGAACGGCACCAGCCGAAAGCCTGCTGGCTGATGACCAACTTCCAGAATCCGCTCGGCAGCCTGATGCCGGATGAAAAGAAACGCGATCTGGTGGCCTTGCTATCGCAGCACGACATCCCGCTGATCGAAGACGATGTATATGGCGAACTGTATTTCGGCGACAAGCGGCCGACGCCTGCCAAAGCCTACGATACCAAAGGCCTGGTCATGCACTGCTCGTCGTTTTCCAAATGCCTGGCGCCCGGCTATCGCGTCGGCTGGGCGGCGCCGGGACGCTATACACGCGCTGTCGCCCGCCACAAATTAACCACCACGCTGGCCGCCTCGGCACCGGCACAGGCGGCGCTCGCCACCTATCTGGAAAAAGGCGGCTACGACCGGCACTTACGCCAGTTGCGACACACGCTAGCGCTGCAGCAAACGCAATTCATGGAAGCCATCGCGCGCTACTTCCCGCCTGGCACACAAGCTACGCGACCCAAGGGCGGTTATTTTCTGTGGGTGGAATTACCGCAGGCGGTCAATGCCTTGACGCTGCACCGGCAAGCGCTATCGCACGGCATCAGCATTGCACCGGGGCCGATTTTTTCTGCACATCAGGGTTTTAGCAATTGCATACGCCTGAATTACGGTCATACATGGGATGCACGCACCGAAGCCGCACTGGCAACACTAGGCCAACTGGTACAAAACGCGTGAAGACTTCAAGCGTGCGCATCGAATCAATTTGATCCGATTCCAATATCGTTTTTTCAAACTGCTCCGGTTTTTTATTCCCTTTCTGATTCTGGATAAAACGGACGTTCGCCTTTACCCTTGCAGTATCATGGTGAAAATTCAATCAGCAGCAGCGCCGCAACACATCGGATTACCGTAGTGTGCTTGAAGATTATTATCAAAAAATGTACAAAGTCGCCAAGCCGGCGTTTGCCTGGAAACCCATAAAATGAGTGATCTGTTCACCATGCGCGCCACCTACTTCACGTTCGCCACATCCATCGTCATCTCTTGTTTCATGCTGGGCAGCGCTGGCGCCGCCGGCGTTGACGCTGGCAAGATTCCCGACACCATCGCCCAACGCGTCGCCGCCTGCGTCGTCTGTCACGGCAAGGAAGGCCGCGCCGGCAGCGATGGCTATTACCCGCGCATTGCTGGCAAGCCGGCCGGCTATCTATATAACCAGCTGATCAATTTCCGCGACGGCAAACGCACGTATCCGGTCATGACGGCGATGCTGGAAAACATGTCGGATGCCTATCTGCGCGAGATTGCCCAATATTTTTCTGACCAGCATCCGCCGTATCCGGAGCCGCAGCCTACGCAATCGAATCCGGTCGAACGCGAACGTGGTCGCGTGCTCGTGCATGATGGCGACAAGGCCAAAGGCATCCCTGCCTGCGTCGCCTGCCACAGCGCAAAAATGACTGGCACTGCACCGGCGATTCCCGGCCTGATCGGCTTGCCGCGCGACTATCTGCTGGGTCAGATCGGTGCCTGGAAAATCGGCACGCGTCATGCCGCCGCACCGGATTGCATGGCAGAGATCGTGAAGAAAATGAGTGCGACCGACATCAGTGCCGTCACTGCCTGGCTATCCGAGCAGCGTGTACCGGCCGATGCATCGCCGGCTCCTGCACTCAAAACCAGACTCCCGCTGGAATGCGGCAAGCTGGCACCGTAAAAGCAAAACGCAGAAACAACGAAAACGATGAAACGAAAATATGTGTGGCGCACCCTAGCGCTGTTGTTGACCGTCCTGATCATTGCCGCCATCTGGCTCATCCTGGGCAACCGCAATCCCGATCTGGATCAGCCATCGGTGCCGCCGGCCAATCCCGATGAACAAATCAGGCAGGGCGAATATCTGGCACGCATCGGCAATTGCATGAGCTGCCATACTGCACGTGGCGGCGAATCCTATGCCGGCGGCCGCGCCGTTCCCACGCCCTTCGGCAACATCTACACTTCCAACCTGACGCCGGATGCAGAAACCGGCCTCGGCAAATGGAGCAATGCCGATTTCTGGCAAGCCATGCACGATGGCAAATCGAAAGACGGCAGTCTGCTGTACCCGGCCTTCCCGTACACGAATTACACCAGAGTCACGCGCGCCGATTCGGATGCAATCTTCGCCTATCTGCAAACCTTGCCGACGGTACAGAAAAAAAATATTGCGCCTGAATTGCGCTTCCCTTACGACAATCGCGCGCTGTTATATGTGTGGCGCGCGCTGTATTTCCGCCCCGGTCAATATGCGAATGAGGACAAGCAATCGGTGGAATGGAATCGCGGCGCCTATCTGGCACAAGGTTTAGGTCATTGCAGCGCCTGCCATTCGCCGCGTGATTCCTTCGGCGGTACAGATATGAAAAGCGAACTCGGCGGCGGCATGATTCCGGTCCTGAACTGGTACGCACCTCCATTGAACGGCGACAAGGAAACCAGTCTCGGCAATTGGGAAGTCGAACACCTGGCAGCCCTGATGAAAACCGGCGTGGCACCGCAGCGTTCCGTCAGCGGCCCGATGGCTGAAGTCGTTGCAGGCAGTTTGCAGCACATGCACAAGGACGATGCACATGCGCTGGCGGGCTACCTGAAATCCTTGCCGCAACAAAGCGCCGCACCACTGGTGGCCGCTGAAACCATGCGCGAAGAAAGCAAGCAGGCGATGATCGATGCTGGCGCCAAGCTGTATGAAGATCAATGCATCAGCTGCCATCAGGCATCCGGCAAAGGTGTGCCGTCGATTTATCCGGCGCTGGCCGGCAGCCGCGCCATCACCACGCCAGTCGCCACCAATGCCATACGCATGGTGCTGTACGGCGGTTATGCGCCAAGCACCGGCGGCAATCCGCGCCCATACGGCATGCCGCCATTCGGCCAGTCGATGACGGATGAAGAAGTCGCGGCAGTCGTTACCTATATTCGCAACGCGTGGGGCAATCAGGGCACTGCCATCTTGCCAAACGACGTCAACCGCTATCGTTCACGCCATTGAATATGACCAATACTTCTCACAAAAACAAGACACTGGCGACCCTGCTCGCCGTCGTGCTCGGCGGCCCCGGCATACATCGCTTCTATCTGTACGGCTTCAGGGATTTCTGGGCGTGGAATTATGTTGCCGCGTTTTTTCTGTTTGTCTGTGCGCTCGTGCTGGCACAAGGGCCGCATACGCTTGGCATCACTCTGCTGACGCTATTCCCAATCTCCATCTTTGCCGGATGGATAGAAGCCATGGTCATCGGCCTGACGCCGGATAAGAAATGGGATGCCAGACACAATGCCAACTCGGCGCGCTCATCTGCGTCCGGCTGGCTCTTGATCCTGTTGCTGGTACTGACCTTTGCCTGCGGCTTTACCACCTTCATAGTCTGCATCGCACGCGCAACCGATCTGTTCCTGACCGGCGGCGCATTCGGCTGAGAATTCAGCTGGAACTTGCAGCCTCACGTTTGTCTGCAGACGTGAGGCACTGTCACCCTAGAAAACGCCCAGCAGCTTCAGCACAAACGGCAACAACAAGGCCGTCAATATCCCCGACAGCCCCATAGCCAGGCCGGAAAAAGCCCCAGCCTCCTCACTGACCTGAAACGCACGTGCAGTACCAACGCCGTGCGCAGTGGCGCCCAACGCAAAGCCGCAAGTCGTATCATCGGAAATTTTCATCAGCTTGAAAATGTAGTGCGAGATACCAGCGCCGAAAATGCCGGTCAGCATGACCATCACAGCGGTCAGTGTCGGCAAGCCGCCGATTTTTTCGGTAATCCCCATTGCAATCGGAATCGTCACCGACTTCGGCGCCATCGACAGTATCGTCAATCGCGATGCACCCAATGCCCACGCCAAACTCATTGCACACGTAATCGCCGCCGCGCCGCCGATCAAGGAACCCGCCAGCAAGGCGAACCAGTTACGCTTCAATTTTTCGATTTGCAGATACAGCGGAATCGCCAATGCAACCGTCACCGGCCCCAGCAGAAAATGTACGAACTGTGCACCGTCGAAATAGGTTTTGTACGGCGTATTGCTGACATACAGCACCAGCACCAGTAGCGCCACCGAAATTGCCACCGGATTGGCGAGCGCGCTGCGACCGGTTTTTTCATAGACCAGATTCGCGATGCGATAAGCCAGCAAAGTCGCGGTCAGCCACAACAGCGGCGAACCGGCCAGATAAACCCAGACTGTATTCAGGTTCGGCATCATTTCTTCAACCTTTGAATAACTGCTGCAGTAACGACGATGGAAACCACGGTGCTGACAATCAATGCGACCGCAATCGGCATCCACTCCTCGGCAATCCGGTGCACGTGCACGCTGATGCCGACGCCTGCCGGCACAAACAGCAAAGCCATATGCGATAACAATTGCGAAGAAGTCGGCGCCAGTTTGGCGGCCGTATTTTTCTTTACGATCAGATAAGCCAGCAGCAACAGCATGCCGATGACCGGTCCGGGAACCGGCAGCCCCAGCAGATAAACCAGGCCTTCGCCCATGGTTTGGAAGATGAGCAGAATCAGAAGTGTATTCAGCATGGGCAATCGAAAAAAGAGAGAAGGTGTACGAAGTTAGCAAGACTGGCACCGGTTCAGAAATATACCTGCCTTGCCATCCTGCGTATCGTATCAGCCGTTGAGAAAAATCACGGTGCAGATTCGATGAATTCTTTTCAGCGATGGCTCTCGCCCGATGGATTTTCAGTCAGTCGTAGTTTGCATACATCGTGGAACAATGCTTCGGCATCCGCCGCACAATAAACAAAGTTATCCTGATTCCGGGAGTAAGATTGCACGAATCTGCACGCATGCAAGTGTTGGCCCATCATCGACAACACGGTACGGGTTCATCCATGGCACCTGAAAAATTCAGGCAAAAATGTGACTTTGAGAGGAAATGCATATGGCCCGCAATAATCTTTCCCGACGCATGACGTGCGCGCTCCTCCTTTGCAGTATCGGATGCATGCCCGCGACGTGGGCTGCCGACACGCCCGCGCCGCCTGACGCCTTTGCCAGTGATCCGGCCAGGCTCGGCTGGATGGTCGGTTCGCCACCGCCGCCTGATCGCATCGTCCGTTTTGAAGATGGCAGCTATTGGAACTTCCCGGCCTTGCGCTGGAGCGCATCCAACTTCCGTCAGTTGATGCCGACCGTGAATACTTCGCGCGGACTGGCTGCGCCGGTACCGCTGCCGCGCACCTTGCGTGCCGACATAGACGCCATACGCTTCACGCCCATAGGCGCAAGCAAATCCATGACCTGGAAGGAATCGCTCGCCGCCAACTATACGGACGGCATCGTGGTCCTGCATCGCGGACGCATCGTGTATGAACACTATTCCGGCGTGCTGAAGGCAGATGGACAGCATGGTGCCATGTCGGTCACGAAATCCGTCATCGGCACACTCGGCGCGACCCTGGTCGCCGAAGGCCGTCTTGACGCCAGCAAACGCGTGGCCGAATACATTCCGGAGCTCGCCCAATCCGCTTTTGGCAATGCCACCTTGCGCCAGATACTGGACATGACCACGGCACTGAAATACAGCGAGGATTATGCAGACCCGGAGGCCGAGGTCTGGGCGCATGCGCAAGCAGGCAATCCACTGCCCAAACCGAAGGATTACACCGGCCCGCGCAATTACTATGAGTCGCTGCAGCGCATACAAGCGCAAGGACAGCATGGCACGGCCTTCGCCTACAAGACCGTCAATACGGATGTGCTGGGCTGGATCATCGCGCGCGTGACCGGGCGCTCAGTGGCGGAACTGCTGTCCGAGCGCATCTGGCAAAAGCTGGGCGCAGAACAGGATGCCTATTTCACTGTCGACTCCATCGGCACACCTTTCGCCGGTGGCGGATTGAATACGGGTCTGCGCGATCTGGCGCGCTTTGGCGAAATGCTGCGTAACAACGGCAAGTTCAACGGGCAGCAGATCATACCGAAGGCAGTGGTCGACGATATACGTCGCGGCGGCGACAAGGAGTTATTTTCCAAAGGCGGATACCCGCTACTGCAAGGCTGGAGCTACCGCAATATGTGGTGGGTGACGCATGATGAAGACGGCGCTTTCACGGCCCGCGGTGTACATGGACAGAGAATCCATATAGATCCGAAAGCAGAAATGGTCATCGTGCGTTATGCCTCGCACCCGGTTGCCGGCAATGCGGCAAACGATCCAACGACGCTGCCGGCTTTTAACGCACTGGCACAACATCTGAAAAAACTACCACGCTAGTTTTGCCGTAGATACGATGCGATCTGCCAAACCCGGCAGATCGCGCAAACAGACTACACAAGCCGGCTGTCTTGCAAAACAGTCGGCTACATGCGCTCGAATATGCCGGCTGCCCCCATACCGGTACCCACGCACTGCAAACGTGCACACATGTGTGCGCCATGATGAACCGAAGTGTTCCTGCCACTTTCGCATATGATGAGCACCTTCCTGCAAGCGACATCAGGCGCACATGCAGGTAATTAATTTTTGGCGTGTGTAAAAAAATGACGATCATCGAACTACCATTTCGCGCAACAACGGAACAGGCTTGCGGCTGGCTGGCGCAGCAGACCGGCACGCCATGGACCTTGGCGCGCATGCTGGAGCATGGCTTGACGCCCTACGTCTGGCTGGATTATGACGCCGCCTATCCGGCGCTGTTCGGTGATGCGAACGGTGGTTATGCAGCGCCGATTTTTTTCGAGGACGATACGCGGCGACTTGCCGCCGGCAGCGAAGACGTACTCATCACGATCACGAAAGACGCCTACAAGATAGTGACGCAACTGCCGCCACCGGGCTTTCGCAGGGCTTTGCATGAGTTGCGTTTCCTGAAAAAGGATCTCGAGCACTTGGTCAAAAAACTCAAGCGCGAGGCTGAACCAGTCAAAGTTGAGGAAGTCAGGGAATCACAGGTCGGCATCAACAGGGAGGAGGTGTTGATCGCATTTTCCAGCCTGGTAAAAATCGATCTGGAACAAGCCCTGGCCAGTGGCGGCGGCATATTCGGCGATGAGGGCGCAAGGATTAAAGGCAGCGGAAAAAAGGCCAGGAACAAGACTGTGTGGAATCCGGTCACGCTGGCGCTGGGATTGAATGATGTGTATCGGGTACCGATGTCACATTTAAAAAGGTCCTTCAATACGCATGCGTTCTTGTACGCATGGACTGTGGAATGGGAGCATACGCTGGCGCTGCTGGGGAAATAACGTGCGCTTGCGAGATGCAAGTGCGCAGTCTGCAACTTGAACGGGATGCTGCCACAAGCGTAGCAGCAACATCCTCATCCTTATGCCGTTGACCGGATGTATTTGATTTCACATTCAACAAGGTGCGTCCACTGGCCGCCGAAGGTGGACATTAAAAGATATCCGCCTTGGGACTGGAAATGCCGGCATCAGACTCAAGAATGAGCATACCGGCCGGGGAAGTGGGCCGGCAGGCGCTCTGCCACTTCACTGCCGAAATTACATGCGCTCGAAAATCCCCGCGGCACCCATACCGGTACCTACGCACATCGTGACCATGCCGTACTTCAGATTTTTACGGCGCAGTGCATGAACGACAGTCGCCGAGCGTATCGCACCGGTTGCACCCAGCGGATGACCGAGCGCAATCGCACCGCCCATAGGGTTGACCTTGGCCGGATCGAGACCGAGATCCTGTATCACTGCCAGAGCCTGCGCGGCAAACGCCTCATTCAATTCTATCCAGTCCATCTGATCCTGCTTCAAACCGGCTGCACGCAAGGCAGCAGGAATGGCTTCCTTCGGTCCTATGCCCATGATCTCCGGTGGCACACCGCGTACTGCAAATGAAACGAAGCGCGCCAGTGGCGTCAGGTTGAATTGTCTGAGGATTTTTTCACTGACCAGTATCAGCGCGCCCGCGCCGTCAGAGGTTTGCGAACTGTTGCCGGCGGTGACGGAACCTTTGGGCGCAAATACCGGCCGCAGTTTTGCCAGCGCTTCCAGACTGGTATCGGCACGCGCGCCTTCATCCATGTTGACCATGCGGGTGGCGATATCAATCTGACCGCTGCCCAGATTCGGGAAACGCTCGACGATATCAACTGCGGCCATCTCGTTGTTGAACTCGCCGCTCTGCTGCGCCGCCAATGCCTTCAGGTGCGAATTCAGCGCAAACTGATCCTGCGCTTCGCGCGATACTTTCCATTGCTCGGCAACGCGTTCGGCAGTCAGTCCCATGCCGTAGGCCATGCCTATGTTTTCATCCTTGAAAATGCCCATATTCATCGCCGGATGGTGTCCCATCATCGGCACCATGGACATGGACTCCGCACCACCTGCAATCATCACATCGGCTTCGCCGACGCGGATGCGGTCAGCCGCCATCGCAATCGCGGTCAGGCCGGATGCGCAGTAACGGTTGACGGTAACGCCGCCGACCGTCTTCGGCAAACCTGCCAGCAACACGCCCATGCGCGCCATATTCAAACCCTGCTCCGCTTCCGGGAAGGAGCAGCCGATGATCGCATCCTCGATCAAATTGGGATCGAGGCCCGGCACTTGCGACAAGGCCGACTGCAGCACGCGCACCAGCAGATCATCGGGCCGCGTATTCCTGAACATGCCGCGCGGCGCCTTGCCGATAGGTGTACGGGTCGCTGCAACGATGTAGGCATCTTGAAGTTGTTTGCTCATTGCTTGCTCCTGAAATAGGACTTAACTTATTAGATATCAAAAGGGTTGAATAAGCGTAGCGAGCAAGCCAAGGTCAGTGCGAGAAGCGCAGCCGTACTTAAGTACGGCGAGCATCGCAGCGCTGAGATTGGTTTGCGCAGTAGCTTAGTCAGCCCTTTTCAATTGCGGACGGGCTTACCGGTTTGCATCATGCCCATGATGCGCTCCTGCGTTTTCGGATTATTCAGCAATTCCATGAAGGCCTTGCGCTCGCGATCCAGCAGCCATTGTTCATCTACCAGGCTGCCCTGCTCGATATCGCCGCCGCTGACAATCTCGGCAATCATCAGTCCCAGCTTGTAATCATGTGCAGAGATGAAACCGCCGTCGCGCATGTTGATCAGTTGCGCACCGATGGTCGCCAGACCGTATTTACCGGTGACCGGCACCAGCGTCTTGCGCGGCGCACGATAGCCGGCATCGAACATCGCACGCGCCTGCGTCTTCGCAATGTGCAGCAATTCATATGGGTTGAAGACGATGATGTCATCGCTCTTCAGATAACCCATGGTTTGCGCTTCAAGCGCCGAACGCGATACGGCTGCCGTCGCCGCATTCATGTAGTAGTGCTTGAGGAATTGCAGGATATCGTTGCCTTTGGCTTCATTTGCCGCGCGCACCGCCGCCTCCTTCAAGCCGCCACCGGCAGGAATCAGGCCCACGCCGACTTCAACCAGTCCGATATACGATTCAATGGACGCCACACGTTTTGCAGCATGCAGCAGCAGTTCGCAACCGCCGCCCAATGCCAGACCGGCAACGGCTGCCACCACCGGCACGTTGGCATACTTCATCGCCTGATGTGCCTGCTGCAGCTTGAGCACTTCCGGCTCGATCGCCTTGACGCCGCCCGACATGAACAGCGGCAGCATCGATTGCAGATCGGCACCGGCCGAGAAGGCGCCGCCTTCGGCGGCATCGGCATGCCAGATCACCAGACCCTTGTAATTTTTTTCAGCTTCTGCGATGGCCTTGCCTATGCCGGCAGTGACCTCGGAACCGATCACGTGCATCTTGGTCTTGAAGGACAGAATCAATACATCGTCATCCTGATGCCAGATGCGTACCGAATCGTCTTCATGGAAAGTCGTACCGGCCGTACTGCCGTTTGCCGCCTGATCGCCCACCAGTCCGGCGCGGAACACCTGGCGTTGATAGACAGGCAGATTCGAGCGCATCACATATTTATTTTGTACCGGCGACCACGAACCGTTTGCCGTATGCACACCCGCATTTTTCGCCACCGGGCCATCGAATACCCACGCCGGCAGCGCCGCATTGCTGAGCGCCTTGCCTGCATCTATATCTTCCTTCACCCAGGTCGCAATCTGCTGCCAGCCCGACGCCTGCCAGGTTTCAAACGGGCCGTGCGTCCAGCCGAAACCCCAGCGCAAGGCAAAATCGACATCGCGTGCATTGTCGGCCACCGTTTCAAGATGGACCGCAATGTAATGAAATACATCGCGAAAAATAGCCCACAGAAATTGCGCCTGCGGATTGCTCGAATCGTGCAGCGCCTTCATGCGCTTGGCCGGATCTTTTTCCTTCAGGATGCGGCCAACCAGATCGTCCGCCTTGCCGCCGCCGGCGACATAATCCGCCTTGGCCGGATCGATGCGCAAAATATCCTTGCCGACCTTCTTGTAAAAACCGGCACCGGCTTTTTGTCCCAGCGCGCCGCCACCTATCAATTTGGTGAGTATCTCCGGGGTTTTATACACAGGAAAAAACGGATCGTCCTGCAGCGTGTTCTGCATCGTTGTGATGACATGCGCCATCGTATCCAGGCCGACCACATCGGCGGTACGGAAGGTGCCGGATTTGGCACGCCCCAGTTTGCTGCCGGTCAGGTCATCCACCACATCGACCGACAAGCCGAATTTTTCTGCTTCGTGCATCGTTGCCAGCATGCCGAAGATGCCGACGCGATTGGCGATGAAGTTGGGCGTATCGAAAGCGCGCACCACGCCCTTACCCAGAGTCGAAGTCAGAAAACCTTCCAGCTGATCGAGTATCTCCGGCCTGGTTGCGGCAGTCGGGATCAGCTCCACCAGATGCATATAGCGTGGCGGATTGAAAAAATGCACGCCGCAGAAACGCGCCTTCAAATCGGCATCGAAACCTTCTGCCAGGGCCGTGATGGACAAGCCGGAAGTATTCGAGGCAAAGATCGCGTTCGGCGCGATATGCGGCGCGACCTTCTTGTACAGATCGTGCTTCCAGTCCATGCGCTCGGCAATCGCTTCGATGATCAGATCGCACTCTTTGAGTTTTTCCAGATCATCGGCGTAATTCGCCACCTCAATCAGGGCGGCGTGATCCGGATTGGCGAGCGGCGCCGGACTGAGTTTTTTCAGATTGGCCAACGCGCGCACCACCACGCCGTTTTGATCGCCATCCTTGCCCGGCAAGTCGAACAGCACTACCGGCACTTTGGCGTTGACGCAATGCGCAGCGATCTGCGCGCCCATCACGCCTGCCCCCAGAACCGCTACTTTTTTAACGATGAAATTTGCCATACCTGAACCTCTTGGTGAATGGAGTATGAATCATGCAGCGATGCAAACGCTTGATGTAGCTCTTAAAGCACTGCTCCTAAAACAGCTCCGCATCCAGCGCCATCAGATTGGTGGAACCGGAACGCGCCTGACGAATCAGCATCGCGGTTTCCGGCAACAGCCGCGCGAAATAGAAACGTGAGGTCGCCAGCTTGGCCTTGTAGAAATTGTCGCCGTCATCCTGCTTGGCCAAAGCGAGCTTTGCCATCTGCGCAAAAAAGTAGGCGTAGACCAGATGCCCGGCCACACGCAGATAAGGTACCGCCGCCGCCCCGACTTCATCCGGATTCTGGAATGCCTTCATGCCGATTTCCATTGTCAGCTTGGTGACTTTTTCAGCCAGATCGGCCAGCGGCGTGATGAATTCCGACATCGCTTCATCGGTGCCGTTTTCTTCAATGAAGGCGCGAATTTTTTCGCCGAACTTGCGCAGCTTGGCGCCGTTATCCAGCAGGATTTTGCGGCCCAGCAAATCCAGCGACTGGATAGTGTTGGTGCCTTCGTAAATCATATTGATGCGCGCATCGCGCACGTATTGCTCCATGCCCCATTCGGCAATGTAACCGTGACCGCCGTATACCTGCATCGCCTCCGACGTCGCAATCCAGCCGTTGTCGGTGAGGAAGGCCTTGATGATAGGCGTCAGCAAGGCGACTTCATCGGCGGCATCCTTGCGCACCGTTTCATCCGGATGATTCAGTTCTCTATCGATTTGCAGTGCAACGTAGGAACTGAAGGCGCGACCGCCTTCGGCATAGGCTTTTGCCGTGAGCAGCATGCGCCGCACATCGGGATGCACGATAATGGGATCGGCCGGTTTATCGGCTGCTTTCACGCCGGTCAGACTGCGCATTTGCAGGCGGTCTTTGGCATAGATCAGGGCATTCTGATAGGCGACTTCCGTCAGGCCCAGCGATTGCATGCCGACGCCGAGGCGTGCGGCATTCATCATCACGAACATCGCATTCAAGCCCTTGTTCGGCTGGCCTATCATCCAGCCGGTCGCGCCGTCGATATTCATCTGACAGGTTGCATTGCCGTGGATGCCCATCTTCTCTTCCAGCGCGCCGCAGAAAATCGGATTGCGCGCGCCGAGTGTGCCATCCGCATTTGGCAGGAATTTCGGCACGATGAACAGCGAGATGCCATGCGTGCCTTCCGGCGCATCCGGCAAGCGTGCCAGCACCAGATGCAGGATGTTTTGCGCCATGTCGTGTTCGCCGGCGGAGATGAAAATCTTGCTGCCGGTGATCTTGTAAGAACCGGCCGCCTGCGGTTCCGCTTTCGAGCGCAGCAAACCCAGATCGGTACCGCAATGCGCTTCCGTCAGGCACATGGTGCCGGTCCATTCGCCGGAAACCAGCTTCGGCAGATACAGCGCCTTCTGTTCTGCCGTACCGTGTTCATGCAGGCATTCGTAGGCACCGTGCGACAGGCCCGGATACATGGTCCACGCCTGATTCGACGAGTTCAGCATTTCAAAGAAAGAGTTTTGCAGCACCATGGGCAAACCCTGGCCGCCGTATTCCGGATCGCACGATAGCGACGGCCATCCGGCAGCCACATATTGCGCGTAAGCGGCCTTGAATCCTGCCGGCGGCGTGACTTCATGCGTAACGGGATCGAGCTTGCAACCTTCGCGGTCGCCGGAACGGTTCAGCGGGAACAATACTTCGGAGGTGAACTTGCCGCCCTCTTCCAGCACCTGATTGATGATGTCGGCATCGATATCGACATATTTCTGCATCTGCTGCAATTCATCTTCAGCATGCAGCAATTCGTGCAGCACAAACTGCATGTCGCGCAACGGTGCAATGTATTGACCCATGTATGTCTCCTCACGGCTGATAATTGATTTGTAAAATCCATACTATCGCATGCTGCTCACCAGCACCATGTCGACCACAATCCTATTGATTCGTTTTATCCAGCAGGCGCCGATCACGCTTGGTAGGCCGGCCCTTGATCGTCATGCCCGGTTCCTTGAAGAATTTCCTTTTATCCGCTTCCTGCTGCCGTTTGACGATGCTTTCCTCGGTCTCTGCATACAGCTTCTGCGCCATCTCGGCCGAACCGCGTACATCCGACAGGCCACGCACCAGCACTTCCCATACGCTGGAACCATTATCTATTTGCACCAGGTCGCCATACCTGACGTTGCGAGCCGGCTTGATGCGTTCGCGCTCTATTCTGACCTTGCCGTTGTCGACGGCATCGCTCGCCAGCGTCCGCGTCTTGAAAAATCGTGCCGCCCACAACCATTTGTCTATGCGTACGGATTCTGTCGTCATGTCGCGTGCTCATAGTTGCATTATCAAAGCATCATTGTAGCCACCCCGGCAAGAAACCGCTGCGCAAAAAATCCACGCTGCATGGATGCATGGCTGCTCTTGCCTTGTGGATTCGGCAAATGCAAACTTATGAAAAAATGAATTCAATGACAACTCTTTACGCTCTTTTACAAAAGGAAAGGTGTTACTTTGACTGCAATAAAAATCTAACTTCCGGGCACTCTCTGCGCCCGGAAAAATAAAAGGGGGAATTTTGTCCAAGCAGTCGCCAAATATTGCACCGGCACATCTGCTCGCGCCTGATTTTTCACTGGACAATATTCCACCCCGCCCCGCGCTGCTGATGGCCTTGCAACGCGAAATACAGCAGGACAATCCCAACAGCAAAAAATTTGCCAGCCTGATCCGGCGCGATGTGGCAATGGCCGGCACCCTGCTGCAAATCGCCAATTCCGCCTTCTTCAATCTGGGCCGCCACATTGCGAGCGTGGAAGAAGCCATTACCCTGATAGGACTGAATCAATGCAATGCCATCATGTCCGGCTTGATACTCAAGAAATCGCTGGGTTTCGGCAACAAGATGATGGCACGCTTCTGGGATGGCTCAGAAAAACGCGCCATCGGTCTCAGCATGCTGGCCAAAAGAACGCGCAATCTATCGTCTGAAATCGCATACAGCTTCGGCCTCTTCTGCGACACTGGTATTCCTTTATTGAAGGGTGCCTTTCCGAAAACCTATCTGGATACGCTACTGCAAGCCAATCGCAAGGCTGCTGAAGAATTTTTGCAGGTGGAAGATGAGCGGCATGGCGTCAACCATACGGTCATAGGCGCACTGCTGGCGGAACGCTGGTCGCTGGCGCCGGAAGTAGTACTGGCCATACGCATGCATCACACACCGCAAGTGCTGTTTGACAAGGCATTTTCTCCGGTCGTACGCACCTTGATCGCACTCAACTATGTGGTGGAAAAGGCGATTCAGGAATATCGTGGCCAGACTGAGTCGCTGGAATGGATGGAAGCCGGCGACCATGTTTCCAAGGCTTTGCGCATCTCGCCGCAAGAAGTCGATAGCCTGTGCGAGTTATTGATCCAGCGCTTTCGGGCTTACTGAAAATCGGCTGCCCCATCACGCTACTCGGCTGATTTGCCCCAGGTAATCAGGCGCAGCATGCTTTTATAGACCTGGTAAGCGAAGCGATAAAAAAACCGCTTGTACCAGGGGATCTTGTCGAACTCGGATAAATCGACCGGTACACCATCAGCCACGCCGCGCTCGATATGCGCACGCAATTTTTTCGCGAAGTCGGCATCGAGCACCACCACGTTCGCTTCCTGATTTACAAACAGACTGAAGCCGTCGTAATTGCTGGAACCGACGGTGGCCCAGTTATCGTCAACCACCGCCACCTTGCCATGCAATTGCGTCTTGCGGTATTCGACGATCTTCACTCCGCATTTCAACAGCTTGGGATAGAACGAACGTGCAATCACATCCTGAAAACGATATTGGCCAACGCCGAGCAGCAAGGTGACATCAACGCCGCGCAATGCCGCCGACGACAAGCCTTTACGTAATTTCCTGCCGGGAGCGAAATACGGATTTGCCAGCATGGCCGATGCGCGTGCGCCGCCCAGCGCCTTCAAATAGGCATTTTGTATCGTGCGGCGATTGTTCAAGTTGTCACGCACCACCAGGCCTGCCACCATCGCTTCGCGCGCATCTGTCGGCCTGCACCGGTGTTGCTCCCGGTAAGTAGCCCAGCGCGTACGCCAGCTAAGATTGCCAAGGCGCACCCAATGTACTGCCATTTCCCAATGGATGGTCGCTACCAGCGGGCCGCTAATGCGCACGCCGAAATCCCAGCGCGGCGCCGGCAGAACGATACGGGGGTCGTCATCATTATGTATGTCGTCCACGATATTCAAACCGCCAAGAAACGCCACCACACGATCCACCACGCATAATTTCCTGTGCATGCGTGCGATGCCGCGCACGAACCATGGATTGAAGCTGCGATACGCTACACCCGCTGCCTGAAAATCGCGCTGCAATACTTTCGATTGCGCATTGCCGGTGCCTACCCAGTCCGTCATGACATTGACGATCACGCCGCGCTGCGCTGCGCGCACCAGCGCAGCCTTGACTTCATCAGCCGTTTCATCGGCGGCAAAAATATATGTTTCGAGATAAATTTCCGACTTGGCTGCATCGAATGCATCGATCAGCGCCGGGAAGTATTCCGCGCCGCAATATAAAAGCTGGATATCGTTTTGACCGACAAAGCTGACCGAGCGCATAAGTAGAGGCTACCTGGCAGTAAATGATAAGGCGGGCATGAGTGACATTGCCCGTGTATTTTTTGGACGCATGCAGTCGTCCGTTTTTTATCGAACTTATCGATGGCCGATCAGGCAGGCATTATTTCAACTGCAGGTTCGCGACGATGGGCGCATGATCCGACAGCTTGCCCCACATGGTGCCATGCAACACTGCGGCTGATTCTACCTTGAAGCCGCGCACATAAATCCGGTCCAGTTGCAGAAAGGGCATCGCCGCCGGGAAAGTGCGTGCCGGTTGTATCTTGGTGCCACGACCGCTCAACTGGCGCAAATATGTACCGAAGCCGCGACGCGAGAGATTTTCATCGAAGACTTCAGTCACGCCCAGCGTTTCGCGTAACTCTTCGCTCAGGTGGTTGCCCCAATCGTTGAAGTCGCCGGCAATGATGATAGGCGCACCCGCTTCAGCCGAAGACGAAACCGCTTCGATCAAGGCAGCCGTCTGGCGCTTTCTGCTACCGGCAAACAAGCCCAGATGGATGACGAAGCAATGCACTTCTGCTTCCGGCGCTCTCACCACGCAGTGCAAAATGCCGCGCGATTCATATTTGTGATCTGAAATATTCTGATTGCGTGACGATAAAATCGGAAAGCTGCTCAACAATGCATTGCCGTGATGGCCGTGATCGTAAACCGCATTCATGCCGTAGGCGCATTGATGCGAATCGCCGGCGAGAAAATCCTGTTGCGACAATTCCGGCCAATCGGTTGCATGTTTCAAGGCATGCAAATCGTGGCGACCCTGCACTTCCTGCAGGAACAGCACATCCGATTGCATCGCATTGATGGCCTGCTTGAGCGCGTGTATGCGCGGCCGGGCCCCGAACGAGGACACACCCTTGTGTATGTTGTAAGTCGTAATGCGTAGTTTCATGCAGTCTGGACCTGACTATTCAATAAATCAAAATCGGGAATACCCATGGCATCCGCCTACTCTACTTATGGCCGACACGGCTGGTTTCAACATGCTGGGGCAACAACAGGATAGCCTCTGCATTCGAGGCAGAAAAACATTTGTCGGCGGCTTCCCTGTATGGCAGCCACATGAAATTCAAATGTTCGCGCGGCGCCAGCACCACAGGAATATCACTCGGCACCAGCAAACCAAACACATGTTCGGTATTTTTTTTCACATGCGGCGCATAACGATGCTGCCATACAGGATAGATGTCGTAGACGTTGGAAAGTTGCCAGTCTGTGAGATTTTCCAGCGGAACATAGCTTGGCAAGGACAGCTTGTCTTGCTCGGAAGGCAAGTTCCGCACAGCAATACCAGTTTCCTCAGCCACTTCCCGCACTGCCGTTTCCAGAAAGAGTTCATCCACGCTGTCCTTGGAGCCGGTCACAGACTGCCAGTAGCCAGGCCTGTCTGCACGTTCGATCAGCAATACCTCAAGATTGATCGTGTGAATGACAACCAGAACGGATTCGGGAATTTTGTAAGGCCTGCTCATGGCAAATCGTTACTTTCGGATAGCAGATGACGACAGCATAAAAACAAATTGAAATAAAAAAGGCGCGGAATTCCGCGCCTTTTTATTATGCCGCAAAAAGCAATCAGCCTTTTACAACAGGTTCGACATTGCGCAGGCGGATATGCAATTCACGCAGTTGCTTTTCATCGACTTCCGACGGCGCTTGCGTGAGCAGACATTGCGCGCGCTGGGTTTTCGGGAAAGCGATCACGTCGCGGATCGATTCGGCACCGGTCATCATCGTGACGATGCGATCCAGACCGAATGCGAGACCGCCATGCGGAGGCGCACCGTATTGCAATGCATCCAGCAGGAAGCCGAACTTGAGCTGCGCTTCTTCTGCACTGATTTTCAATGCGCGGAACACCTTGCTTTGCACTTCGGCGCGATGGATACGCACCGAACCGCCGCCCAGTTCCCAGCCGTTCAAGACCATATCGTAGGCTTTGGAAAGGCATTTACCCGGATTGGTTTCCATCAAATCTTCATGGCCGTCTTTCGGCGCGGTGAATGGATGATGGGTTGCCGACCAGCGCTGGCTGTCTTCGTCATATTCAAACATAGGGAAATCGACAACCCACAGCGGACGCCATTCATCGTCGAACAAACCGTTCTTCTTGCCGAAATCGCTGTGACCAACTTTGACGCGCAAGGCACCGATTGCATCGTTGACGACTTTGGCCTTGTCCGCACCGAAGAAAATCAGATCGCCGTCTTGCGCGCCGGTTGCCTCGATGATTTTTGCCAATGCTTCGTCATGAATATTCTTGACGATAGGCGATTGCAAGCCGTCACGGCCTTTGGCCTTCTCGTTAACCTTGATGTAAGCCAGACCCTTGGCGCCGTAGATCGCAACGAACTGCGTGTACGCATCGATTTCGGAGCGTGGCATCGCGCCGCCGCCCGGTACGCGCAAGCCGACCACACGGCCGTTTTCCATATTCGCCGCACCGGAGAAGACCTTGAACTCGACATCTTTCATGATGCTGGTCAGATCGGTGAACTCGAGCTTGACGCGCATATCCGGTTTGTCGGAACCGTACATGCCCATTGCGGTCGCGTAATCCATTACCGGGAACGGGTTAGGCAATTCAACGTTCAGGCAATTCTTGAATACCAGACGTATCATGCCTTCGAACAGATCGCGGATTTCCTGTTCGTTCATGAACGAGGTTTCGCAATCGATCTGGGTGAATTCAGGCTGACGATCGGCACGCAAATCTTCATCGCGGAAGCACTTGACGATCTGATAATAGCGATCGAAGTTGGCCACCATCAGCAATTGCTTGAACAATTGCGGCGATTGCGGCAACGCGAAGAAGTGACCGGCATTCACACGCGACGGCACCAGATAATCGCGTGCGCCTTCCGGCGTCGATTTGGTCAGCATCGGCGTTTCGATATCGATGAAGCCTTGCGCATCGAGGAATTTGCGCACCTCCATCGTGACCTTGTAACGCAGGCGCAGATTGTTTTGCATTTGCGGGCGACGCAGATCGAGTACGCGATGTGTCAGGCGTGTGGTTTCCGACAGGTTGTCGTCGTCCAGCTGGAATGGCGGCGTGACGGAAGGATTCAACACTTCCAGTGCATGCGCCAGCACTTCAATCTTGCCGGACGTGAGGTTGCTGTTGCTGGTGCCTTCAGGACGATGACGAACAACACCCGTGATGCGTAGACAGAATTCGTTGCGCACCGCTTCCGCGGCCTTGAATACATCGACGCGATCCGGGTCGCAGACAACTTGCACCAGACCTTCGCGATCGCGCAGATCGATGAAAATAACACCGCCATGATCGCGACGACGGTGGACCCAGCCGCACAGGCTGACGGTTTGGTCGAGCAGCGCTTCGGAAGTGAGGCCGCAATATTGGGTTCGCATAGACATATTCAATTTCCAGTTTCAGGTTCTGTGTTGTCGACCGCTTGAAAATACACGATCTATATTATTTACTGCGGGTGATCCGAATGAATTTTTTTCGGATCGATGAGTTGTGATTTATCAAAATGCTCCGGCGTCACTACGCCCATGGAAACGATATATTTCAGCGCCTCATCGACATTCATGTCGAGTTCTATCGTATCCGCGCGCGGCACCATCAGGAAGAAGCCGGAGGTCGGATTCGGCGTTGTCGGCACATAGACGCTGACGTAATCGCCGGTCAGATGATTGCGCACATCGCCGCCCGGCACGCCGGTCAAGAAGGCTATCGTCCACGAGCCCTGGCGCGGATACTGCACCAGCAGCGCTTTGCGGAAGGCATTGCCCGACGATGAAAACAGGGTATCGGACACCTGCTTGACGCTGGAATAAATCGTATTGAATATCGGAATCCGCTTCAACGCCGACTCCCACAAGGCGACCACGCGGTTGCCGATGAAATTGCGCGTCGCCAGACCGGTCAGGAAAATGACCAGCAGAGTCAGGATAGTGCCGAGGCCGGGAATCGCGAAGCCGATGACCGCCTCCGGCCGCCAGCGCGCCGGCAGCAACAGCAGGGATTGATCCATCGTGCCGACAATGAGATTCAGCACCCACAAGGTAATGGCGAGCGGAACAAGGATCAGCAAGCCGGTAACGAAATATTTGCGCATGATGTTCTACCGTAAAAATCGTGCCGCATTGTCGCGGCGCGGTGTATTCGTCAAGAATCGGATTTCGTACCCGAAGAAACGGCAGTTGCGGCAACCGCAGGTATTGACGCTGCCGGTACGGACGCAGCAGCTTCGGACGTGGCCGCCGGCGCATCGCCATTCGCCGTGCTCGACACCGCCGGCGCTGCAGTACCACCCTGCCCGCCGCGGAAATCGGTCACATACCAACCGGTACCCTTGAGCTGGAACCCTGCTGCGGTCAACTGCTTCTTGAACGTGGACTTGCCGCATTGCGGACATTCCGTCAGGACTGGATCAGATATTTTTTGCAACGCATCTTTGGCAAAACCACAGGCTTCACAACGGTACGCATAAATTGGCATGACAAATTCCCGCAAAAATCTTACAAAACCCTGAATTATAAAGGTTTTCAGCCCCGATTTACTGCCGCTTTGCAGCCGGGAGCGTGATTCTGCACTTTCGCCGTGCCGCTGTTCTCACACTTGTCTTTTTTACTTCAGCACTCGACTTCCGCAGAAAAGGCATCCATCAACAGAAAAGTCCCTTCCCGCGCCTGATAACTATCGATCAAAGGAACCAGACGGCGGAAATGCTCGGTTTGGCAATGCGCGTCCAGCGCCGCGCGATCCGGCCATTCCTCTATGAAAATGAAATGACCGGGATCTTTTTGATCAGTAAAAAGATGGTAAGAAATACACTCTTTTTCCTGTCGTGTCTTTTCGACCAGCTCTTGATAGAGCGGCCGTACCGTTTCGAGAAACTCGTGCCGGATAAAATCCTGCGCAATCACTTTCAGCACGGAATACCCGCCTGAAAAAGATGGCGGGCATCAAACATCGGCTTATTTGGCACGAATTTCCGTCCAGATACGATTCAATGCACGGCGTTGCTTGCTGTTCAAATCTTTCAGCATTTCCAGTTTGGCCGCTTCAGCCTTGTCCGGGAAAATCTCCTTGTTCTTGGCGATTTCCGGTTTGATGTAAGGCAAAGCCGCACTATTCGGATTGCCGGTGCCTAGCATATTGGTCAACTCGGCAGAATTTTTGCCGTCCAGAATCAGATTGATAAATTGATGCGCCAGATCCGGCCGCGGCGCATCTTTAGGAATCACCAGGCTATCCAGCGACATCGCCGCGCCTTCTTTCGGCAAAGCGTGGCGAATGCGGAATTTGCGGCTGGCTTTTTGCGCATCCTGATCCGCCTGGAAAATATCGCTGGAGTAACCATGCACCAGCCAGATATCGCCCACCGTCAAACCCTTGATGTAGCTGGTACCGTTGAATGCAGCCCAGTAGGGCTTGGCTTTCAGGATCACGTTCTTGGCTTCCTGCCAGTGCTTTTCATCGGTATCGTTGACCGAGTAGCCGAGATACTTCAAAGCGGCGGCCATCAATTCATTGGCCGAATCGAGCACGGTAACCTTGCCTTTGATCTTCGCCAGAATAGCCGGATCGAAAATCGCCGCCCAGCTATCCACTGGAATTCCCAGTTCCTTCATTTTTTGCTCGTTGTAACCAAGCAGCGTGATCGTGTACGCATATGGCACCGAATACTGATTACCCTTGTCGAAATCGGTATTCAGATATTGCGGATTCAAATTCTTGAAATTCGGCAGCAACTTCTTGTCGATAGGCTGCAAGGCACCCTGCTTGATCAGCGATTGCAAGGCATTCCCGGTCGGCACGATCAGGTCGTAACCTTTGGCGCCTGCCGCCAGCTTGGCCAGCATTTCTTCGTTATCACCGTAGTAGCTTTGTACCAGCTGGCATTTGCATGCGGCTTCAAAACGCTGCACGGTTTCTGCCGCAAGATAGTTATTCCAGTTGTACAGATGCAGCTTGTTTTGCGCCTGTGCAGAGGTGGCTGCAGTAACGGCGATCAACAAGAGCGAAGCAAGGGAGAATAATTTTTTCATGACAAATCCGGAGTAAGGAATCAGGAACGAAATGCGTTAGGCGACAGTTTGGACGCGATCACAATCAGGAGCAAAGTCAGTGCCATCAACAGCGTGGAAACGGCGTTCACTTCAGGCGTGACCGCAATCTTGATCATCGAATAAATCTGCAAAGGCAAGGTTTGCGTATTCGCACCGGCCGTAAAGAATGTAATGACGAAATCGTCAATCGACAGGGTGAACGCCATCAAGGCGCCTGCCACCACACCCGGCATGATCAGCGGCAAGGTTACACGCCGGAACGCCTGCCACGGCGTTGCACCGCAATCGCGCGCGGCCTCGGTCAGGCTTTCGTCCATACCGCTCAAACGCGAACGTACCACAATCGCCACGAAGCCGAGACTGAAGGCGATGTGCGCCAGCATCACCGACAGCATGCCCAGCGTGATATTCAGCATCACGAAGAAAATCAGCAGCGATACGCCAACCAGGATTTCCGGGATCGCAATCGGCGTCAGCACCAGTATCTGCAGCGCGCGGATTTTGTAGCGATGCAATGCAAAACCCGCCATCGTTCCCAGCACGGTTGATACCGCGCTCGATACCAGCGCAATGATCAGCGAATTGCCGGCGGCACGCAGCATTTCCTCATCCGCAAACAGAACGCGGTACCAATCCAGCGTAAAGCCGACCCATTCCGCATTCAGGCGCGAATCGTTGAACGAATACATGACCACGATCGCCAGCGGCACATACAGGAATGCGTAGACCAGTACTGCCGCCAGCGTCAACCAGAGCGATTGTCTGAACTTAGGCATGCACCCTCCTGCGCGGCCTTGCCAGCAGGGCCGCAAAACCGGCTGCCGCCAGAGCCGCCACCGTCAGCATGATGGACAGCACACTGCCGAAGGGCCAATCGCGCGAATCGAGGAATTGCTGCTTGATCACATTGCCTATCATAATGCCGCCGGTGCCGCCGAGAATATCGGATACCGCAAAAATTCCCAGCGCAGGAATGAAGACCAGGGCCGCACCGGCATAGACGCCGGGCAGCGACAGTGGAAACGTCACGCGCCAGAAGCGCTGCCACGCACCGGCACCCAAATCCTGCGCGGCATCCAGCAAGGCCGGATCGTGTTTTTCCAGATTGGCGTACAGCGGCAGCACCATGAATGGCAGATGTACATAGACCAGGCCGACGATGACGGCAAACGCGCTGTAGAGCAGGCTGACCGGCTCGAAACCGAACACGCCGAGCAGCATATTCACACCGCGCGTCAATGCCGATTGCGGCCCCAGAATGATCATCCATGCATAAATGCGAATCAGGAAGTTGCTCCAGAACGGCAGGATCACCAGCAAGACCAGCAGGTTGCGCCATTTTTTCGGACTGCGCGCAATCAGCAGGGCCAGCGGATACGCCATCAATAAACAGACCAGCGTGGTGATGATCGCGAACAACAACGACTTCAGAAAGATCGCGGTATAGACGAAGTCGGAGAAAAACGGCGTGAAGCTTTCCAGCGTCAGATCCAGCGCACCGCTCTCGTCGAACAAGGGCGCGAGTCCGCCGTAATCGCCCGGATAACGGAAGGCGGCAAACGCCATAATCAGCGTCGGCACGGCGAAGAAGAAAATCAGATACAGCAACGGCGGCCCGCTGATCAGCCAGCGTGCCAGCCCTGCCTTCAGCGAAGGCTTGCCATGCGCCAGATTGCCGCCCAATGATTTTTTAGCAGCGTCAGACATAGCCCGTTTCAGGTAAAAAATGGCCTGCATCGACGCGCCATGCGACATCGACGGTATCGCCGACCTCAAAGAAACGCGGTCGTCCGATGGCGGAATTGGCGAGCATGGTTTCTATGCGCACGCCGCCTTCTGTCTCGACGATATAGACGGTGACGCCACCCATGTAGAGCAATTCTTTGACGTAACCGTCGAAGTGATTTTCATCCGGCACGCCGCGTACGATCTCGGCACTAACCTGGATTTTTTCCGGCCGCAAGGCAATCGTGCCCTTGCTGCCAACCTGCACACCGGCAACCGTCAGCGCCTTCACCGCACCCATGCCGGGCACATCCAGCAACATCATGTCGCCTGCAATCTGCGTCACGGTGCCGTCAAACAGATTGCAGGTGCCGATAAAGTCCGCCACAAAACGGCTGCGCGGATAACTGTAGATACGCGTGGGCTCGTCAAGCTGCTCGACATTGCCCTTGTTCATCACCGCGATGCGATGCGATAGCGCCAGCGCCTCCGCCTGATCGTGCGTGACATAGACAAAGGTAATGCCGACTTCCTTCTGCAGATTGATCAATTCGATCTGCATCTGCTCGCGCAACTGCGCATCCAGCGCCGACAGCGGCTCATCCAGCAACAGCAGCTTGGGACGCGTCACCAGCGCACGCGCAATCGACACGCGTTGCCGCTGGCCGCCAGACAATTCATGCGGATAACGCGCAGCAAAGCCTGTGAGGCGCACATCTTCCAGCGCTTCATCGACTTTTTGCTTGATTTCGGATTTCGGCGTATTCGCCATTTCCAGCGGAAACGCGATATTGCCTGCCACCGTCATGTGCGGGAACAAGGCGTAATTCTGGAACACGGTACGCACCGCGCGCTGCTCAGGCGGCACGCCGGTCAGGTCCACGCCATCCAGCAGGATTTGCCCCGCATCCGGTTCGTCGAAGCCGGCAATCATGCGCAGCAGCGTCGTCTTGCCGCAACCAGACGGGCCCAGCAGAGTGAAGAACTCGCCAGCCTCAATCGAAAGACTGATGTTGTCGACTACGGTGTTATCGCCGAAACGGCGAGTGAGATTGCGAATTTCGAGAAGCGCCATCTTGTCCTGGAGAGAGCTGCAAGGGATTACAGGGATTCAAAAAACGGGGCAATTGTAGCAAATAGCAGAGGTGATTTCTAAAAAAGTGGCTTCCCGGAACAGAGAGCCTTTTTTGCTATCCAGCAGAACAGGCTAGCTAATTTTGTGCAATGTCTTGAAGCTCAAAACACGCCGCCAATATTTAGCATCAAAGAATGCTCTTTAGCGCGGCAAACACCCGTGAATTATTAAGCCAGGCTATGGAGCCTTGTAGTCGCAGGCAACTTTCTTCGCTGTGAAAGTCTGCTTCGTTTCAAGATGGTAATAACTGATCTCGTTATTTTTTTTCGATATTATTTCGTACACATCTGTGTACTGAGGATTGGAGGTATCCATCTTCTCGCCTGCAACTATCGTAGTGATCGTCGTGTACGTATCACCATTGCGCCACCAATAGCCCTCTTCCGTCTGAATTGGCAGATTCTGACTACTCTCCCGTGCCCGGAATTCAACCGTGAACGTTCCATCCTGTTTCCGGTTCATCAACCAGTCCACCCGGGGTTCAAGATTTGCTTGAGTATCTTCCCCGTACCAGCAGCCAACCAGCGCATCTCTCGCTTTCGACTGCCCCGGAAATGAAGCGCAGCCGGACAGGAAAATAGAGCCGGCAAGAAATGGCAACAAAAGAAAAGTCTTGAGATGCATAGTGAGCTCTCGAGTGAATACTCTAAACAGGCACATCGCCAATCAGTCCGATTCGGTAGCAACCCGGTCGAACATGGGATGAAATAAAGTGCATCCAGCAAATACATTCCAACAAGCATCTACACCACTATCTCGGCAAAGCCATCTTGCCGCCAACAATCACTCACTGTTGGCCGTGCGTCCTATCATCATCCACCAAAAGTAAAAAACATCAACGTCAATATGCCGCCGGCAATCAAACCGCCGCCAAAGTAAACCGCAACGCCTAACAACAAATTAGTACGTTTCTGCTCTTCCAGCAAACGCCTGATCAATTCGGTATTGTCCTGCCGCGGCTCCGATGCCTGCGTGAGCGCCTGATGCGCGAGGCGCGGGAGTTGCGGCAACAACTTGCTGTAGCGCGGCGCTTCTGCTTTCAGGTTTTCCAGGAAGCCGCGCCAGCCGACTTGCTCGTTCATCCAGTTTTCCAGATACGGTTTTGCGGTCTTCCACAAATCGAGTTCAGGATCGAGCTGGCGGCCCAGACCTTCCACGTTCAGCAAGGTTTTTTGCAGCAGCACCAGTTGCGGCTGCACTTCCACATTGAAACGGCGTGAAGTCTGGAACAGACGCAGCAAGACCTGACCGAAAGAAATTTCACTCAGCGGTCTGTCGAAGATAGGTTCGCAGCAGGCACGCACTGCGGATTCCAGTTCATCGACGCGCGTTTCCTTCGGCGCCCAGCCAGATTCGATATGCGCTTCGGCAACGCGTTTGTAATCACGGCGGAAGAAGGCGAGGAAGTTTTGCGACAGGTAATCCTTGTCGAAATCGTTGAGCGTGCCGACGATGCCGAAATCCAGCGCGATGTAGCGACCGAAGGTTTCCGGCGCGACCGATACCTGGATATTCCCCGGGTGCATATCAGCGTGGAAGAAGCCGTCGCGGAATACCTGCGTGAAGAAAATTTCCACGCCATCGCGCGACAGTTTTTTCAGATCGATACCGGCGGCAATCAGTCTGTCGGTTTGCGAAATCGGAATACCGACCATGCGCTCCATCACGATGACTGAAGTTGAGCAATAGTCCCAGAACATTTCCGGCACAACGAGCAACTTGGATTCGGAAAAATTACGGCGCAACTGGCTGCCGTTGGCCGCTTCGCGCATCAGGTCCAGTTCGTCATGCAGGTATTTATCGAACTCGGCGACCACTTCCTTCGGCTTCAGCCGTTTGCCATCGGCCCATAATTTTTCCACCAGACCGGCCACGATATGCATCAAGGCCACATCGTCATCGATCGATTTCTTGACGCCCGGACGCAGCACCTTGACGGCCACATCCCTGCCGTTTTTCAGGCGTGCGAAATGGACTTGCGCAATCGATGCAGAAGCCACAGGTTCAGCCTCAAAATGCGCAAACAGTACATCCGGATGCGCGCCCAGCGATTTGATGATTTGCGCAATCGCCAGCTCGGATGAAAACGGCGGCACCCGATCCTGCAGGCGCGCCAGTTCGTCGGCAATATCGATCGGCATCAGGTCGCGGCGCGTCGACAGCACCTGGCCGAACTTGACAAAAATCGGGCCGAGATCTTCCAGTGCACGGCGCAGGCGTACACCACGCGGCTCGGTCAGGTCGCGCCAGAACATGATTTGATTCAATAATTTTGTGGTGCGCGGAATCCTCAAGCCGGACATGGCGATGTCGTCGAGGCCATAGCGGATGGCGACCCGCAGAATTTTAAGGACGCGGAGGAATTTCAATATCATTGATTACTGCCCTTCAGCTTTTCTATCCGCTTGCTCAGTCGCGCCACATCGTCGCGCAATCTGGTCACATCGGCGGTAAATTCAGTCACCGCTTGCGGACGTATCAACATTGGATTCTCTTCGAGAAAATATTCAGCCACGTTTTCAGTCACTGACTGATGCAGCGCCTTGACCGTGTCCAGCGCAGACCGTGCACCGCCCATCATTCTGTTCGCTGCAATATCGCCGACGAATTTGCTCAGATCGTCTTCCGCTTCCCAGCGCAAACCCTGGCTCAATTGCGAAATCGTATTGGCGAAATCGGCATCGCCTTCTATCTTCACGTAGGAAAAAGCACGTTCGCGATTCTGCATGATGGCAGGCAGATCGGCCAGTTGCACACGTATGGTGACCGTTGCCGCATCATCCGCTACGGCCGCTTCCAGCATCCCGTCGGCAGTCACTTTCAGGCGCGCAGCCAATACGCCGCCATCCAGTACGGCGATCTTGCCTGCATGCGGAATCAGTTTGGCGCGCGCCCATGCTTCCTGCGCAAGCAGGTGATTGATGGCGGCGGGGAAAATGCTGGCGGGAGAAAAAGAAGTCATAAGCAAAAATGGTGACGCAAAAAACAAAGCCGCCGGTGATTATTCACGGGCGGCTTCAAGTTTAGCAGTTTGCCGTCAGGCGGCGCTAACTATCTACATGGTGCAATTACAGTTGCTGAATACCCGCAAGTACCCAACCGCCGTCGCCATGGACCGGCTTGGACAGGTTCCACGCTTCGCTGAACGGTTCTGTCGGCGCGCCGGCACCTTCATTGATCAGGCCGGTGAACTTGATGCTGGCAATGTAATCGTCGCCTACGGTTTCAACGCCGTAGAAAATGCCTTCCAGCGAAATGACATCGGTATGGTTTTCCGACGCACCGCGTTCCAGCAATTGCGCTTTCAACTCAGCAAACATTTCTGGCGTGGTGAATTCGCGGATGTCGTTGACATCGGCTTTGTCCCATGCCGCTTGCAGGCGGATGAAATAGGTTTTTGCATTGCGAACAAACGATTCCACATCGAAATCTGCAGGCAAATCATTGGCTGCATCATTGCCGGCGCCAAACGCTGAGCCGGATGCCAAAGGCGCTGCCGATTGCAATGCCGAAGGTTGGCCATAAGGCTGCTCGATACGCGAACCGATTTCAGGCGTGCTGCTTTTTTCCGAGAAGTTATTCGGGAACGAAGGCTGCAGACCATTGCGTTGATTGCCAGCGCTCTTGGCCTTGATCATGCGATAGATGAACATCGCAGCGAATGCAAACAGACCGACCATCAACATGGTGCTGATCATGCTGGCAAGCGCACCGCCAATGCCCAGGTGCGACAACAGTGCGCCCAGACCCAGGCCCAGCAATGCGCCACCGAGGATGTTGCGCATCATGCTAGGTTTGGCTGCCGCGCCCGCTGCGCCTGCCGCTGCAGGTGCTGCAGCCGGTTTGGCCGGAGTTGCCGATTGTTGTGGCGGCGCTGCGCGCTTGAAGCTTTGCGATTGCTTGCCGAAGGAACCACCACCACCCATGCGCTTGGCTTCCACTTGAGGAGCAATCAAGGTCATCGAGCTGGCCACGACTACCAGGGCCATCAGTAATTTCTTCATATTACAATCTCCTAGAGTTTTATTCCGGTGTGCAATGCAGCTACACCGGCTGTTAAATTGAAATACTCGACTCTTGCGAGTCCTGCATCCTGCATCATTTTTTTCAGCGTTTCCTGGTCAGGATGCATGCGTATCGATTCGGCCAAATAGCGATAACTATCGGCGTCCCCTGCAATGCGCTGACCCAACCACGGCAACACGGAAAACGAATAAACGTCATACGGTTTTTTCAAAGGCTCCCAGACCTTCGAAAACTCCAGCACCAGCAGCTTGCCGCCGGGCTTCAATACACGCCGCATTTCTGCCAGCGCTGCATCCTTGTGCGTCATGTTGCGCAAACCGAAAGCCACGCTCACACGATCGAAATAATTGTCGGGAAATGGCAATTTCTCTGCATCGCACAACGATGTGGGGACGATCACGCCATTGTTCAACAGACGATCGCGTCCGACACGCAACATCGACTCATTAATATCCGTCAGCCAGACTTCACCGGTAGACCCCGCCTTTTTGGCAAATGCCTTGGCCAGATCGCCAGTGCCGCCTGCAATATCCAGCACCTTGAAGCCCGGACGTATGCCAGCCTGGGCAATCGTGAAAGCTTTCCACACGCGATGCAAGCCGGCCGACATGACATCGTTCATCACGTCGTACTTGGCAGCAACCGAATGGAATACTTCGGCAACCTTGTGAACCTTCTCTTCTTCAGCGACGGTTTGATAACCGAAATGTGTTGAATTTGTCATGGCTGGCAGCTTATTTAGCTAGATTATACATGCGTTAAGAAAATGTGAAATAAGCGTAAAGTCTTATTTTTTGCTCTGGCAAACGTGAGCCCAAGTACGGCACCATTGCATGGTCGGACGACCTGTCACGACAGGCAGAATTAATGACTGCCGCAACCGCTGCCGCTGACGACCGCCTTGTTCATCGGTGTATCACGGCCGCTTTCGCGCGTGAAACCGGCGGCTTCCAGGCGGCGCAGGTAATCTTCCCACAAGGCATCCTGGTTCGTTCCCAGATGATGCAAATATTCCCAGGAAAAAATGCCGGTATCGTGACCGTCGGAAAACACCGGTTTGATCGCGTAATTGCCGACCGGTTCGACCGCGGTGATTTCCACATTGCGCTGGCCGGTTTGCAGGGTTTCCTGCCCCGGGCCGTGACCGCGCACTTCCGCCGACGGCGACCATACGCGCAACAATTCAAACGGCAGCGAGAAAGCGGCGCCATCGTCGAACTCAACTTCCAGTACGCGCGATTGCTTGCGTACCGTCAGTCCGGTCGGTTGCGGTGCGGCAGGTGTTTGTTTGGAACCGATCATGATTATCTCTCGTTCAGATTGGGCACAGGTCAATAAGCTTCACCTGTGCAATTGGCATTTGTAATTGATATCAGCGCGTCAGCTTGCGCAGGATACATAGCGTATCACTGCCGCCTGCAATGCCGGCAGCAAGGCGCGCCTTTGCGCCAGCACTTCATCCGCAGTCTGGCGCACTGAGGCGGCCCAGATCGGATGGGGGAAATGCGCGTCGTCGGCAAAGCGCGGAATCAGATGCCAGTGCAGATGCGGCACCATATTCCCGAGACAGGCCAGATTGATTTTCTCCGGCTGTAACACTTCGCGTTGCGCAGCTTCGACCTGACATACCGCGCGCATCAAGGTCGATCTGTCTGCTATTGCCAGATCGGTCATTTCCCTGACGTGTGCATTCCAGATCACACGGCAGAAACCGGGATAGTTCGCATCGGCGACCAGCACCACGCGCAGCTGTTCGTTGCGAAAAATAATTTCTCCGCCCGACTCTTCACACAACTCGCAAACAGCCATTTACACCAGCACCCGTTCGATGCCGCCATTGTTGGCGCGCGCCACATACTCAGGCAACCAATTCGGTCCGAGCAAATGCTTGGCCATTTCAACCACGATGTAATCGGCGGTCGTTTCCGAATCATCGTTGTAGCGCGACAAACCCTGCAAGCACGAAGGACAGGAAGTCAGAATCTTGACCTCGCCGGCAAAGCCGTCGGCGCGCAACTTGTCTGCGCCCTTGGTCATTTCCTCTTCCTTGCGGAAGCGCACCTGCGTTGAAATGTCCGGGCGCGTCACGGCCAGGGTGCCGGATTCGCCGCAGCAACGGTCGTTCTTCTCGATCTTTTGATCGTCAACCGTAGTGATCAGGGCATTCACCGTTTTCAGCGGGTCCTGCAATTTCATCGGTGTGTGGCAAGGGTCGTGATACATGTAACGCACGCCGTTGACGCCTTCCAGCTTGACGCCTTTTTCCATCAGATATTCGTGGATATCGATGATGCGGCAGCCGGGGAAAATTTTCTCGAATTCATAGCCCTGCAACTGGTCGTAGCAGGTGCCGCAGGACACGATGACGGTTTTGATATCCAGATAGTTCAGCGTATTGGCCATGCGATGGAACAGCACGCGATTATCGGTGATGATCTTTTCGGCCTTGTCGTAATTGCCGGTACCGCGTTGCGGATAACCGCAGCACAGGTAGCCCGGCGGCAAGACCGTTTGCACGCCGACATTCCACAACATGGCCTGCGTTGCCAGACCGACTTGCGAGAACAGGCGCTCGGAACCGCAACCCGGGAAGTAAAACACCGCTTCGGTATCCATCGTCGTTGTTTTCGGATCGCGGATGATAGGCACCACTTTATCGTCTTCGATATCCAGCAAGGCGCGCGCGGTTTTCTTCGGCAGATTGCCCGGCATCTTCTTGTTGATGAAGTGGATGACCTGTTCCTTGACCGGCGGCTTGCCGACCGTGGACTTGGGCGCGGCGGTCTGCTTCTTCGCCAGCTTCTTGAAGAAATCGTGGCCGAAGCGCTGTGCCTTGTAGCCCCAGTCGATCATGACCTTGCGAGTGGCGTTGATGGTCGCCGGATCGGTCGCATTCAGGAAAAACATTGAAGCAGCGGTGCCGGGATTGAACGATTTTTTGTTCATCTTGCGCAGCAGATTGCGCATATTCATCGACACATCGCCGAAGTCGATATCGACCGGACAAGGCGTCAGGCATTTATGGCACACCGTGCAGTGATCGGCGACATCTTCAAACTCTTCCCAATGCTTGATCGAGATACCGCGTCGCGTTTGCTCTTCGTACAAAAAGGCTTCGACCAGCAGAGACGTGGCCAGAATCTTGTTGCGCGGCGAATACAGCAAGTTCGCGCGCGGCACATGCGTCGCACATACCGGTTTGCATTTGCCGCAACGCAGACAATCCTTGACGCTGTTGGCAATCGCGCCGATATCGCTTTGCTGCATGATCAGCGATTCGTGGCCCATCAGGCCGAACGATGGCGTGTAAGCATTGCGCAGATCTGCGCTCAGCTCCGACATGTCCATCAGCTTGCCCTTGTTGAAGTGACCTTCCGGATCGATACGTTTTTTGTATGAGCGGAAATCAGCCAGTTCTTCGCTGGTCAGAAATTCCAGCTTGGTGATACCGATCCCGTGCTCGCCGGAAATCACGCCGTTCAGCGAACGCGCCAGCTTCATGATGCGCGCCACTGCAGCATGCGCATCCTGCAGCATCTGATAGTGATCGGAGTTGACCGGGATATTCGTATGCACATTGCCGTCGCCCGCATGCATGTGCAGCGCGACGAATACGCGTCCGCGCAAAATGCGTTTGTGAATCGCATTGGCTTCTTCAAGGATCAGGCGGAAGGCAGCACCGCTGAAAATCTGGCGCAAGGGAGCGCGCGCTTCCGCTTTCCACGAAATACGCACGGTTCTATCCTGCACCACATCGAACACCGTGGCATTCGGCTGCAAGGCCAGACGTTCGTCGAATGCCGACCCCAATTTTTCCATGCCCAGCGCCAGCAATTCATCTTTCGCATCGCGCAAGGATTTGTCGAGATTGCCCAACACATACGACCAGCGTGCCTGCGTGGCAGCGATCAAATCTTCGGCCTGATGCACACGATCTTCCAGCAATTCTGCGGCAGGAATTTCCTCGCCTTCCGCATCGTCGTTCTTGCCCAGCGGCAGATTGCCCTTGGCGAAAAATGCGTGCAACTCATCCAGGAACTGCAATTTATTCTTGATCGACAGCTCGACGTTGATGCGTTCGATGCCGTCCGAATATTCACCCATGCGGTCGAGCGGAATCACCACATCCTCATTGATCTTGAAGGCATTGGTATGCTTGGAAATCGCTGCAGTGCGGGCTCTATCGAGCCAGAATTTTTTGCGTGCTTCCGGGCTGACGGCAATAAAGCCTTCGCCGACACGCGTATTCGCCAGGCGCACCACTTCCGACGCGGCTTGCGCCACGGCGTTTTCATCGTCGCCGACGATATCGCCGAACAAGGCCATCTTGGGCAGTGTGCCGCGCTTGGATTTGGTCGCATAGCCGACCGCGCGCAGATAGCGCTCGTCCAGATGTTCAAGGCCGGCCAGAATGGCACCGCCCTTTTTGGTTTGTTCGTCGAGAAAATCCTTGATCTCGACGATCGATGGAATCGCATCGCGCGAATGACCGAAAAACTCCAGGCAAACGGTGCGCGTATGTTTCGGCATCTTGTGCAGAATCCAGCGCGCCGATGTAATCAGCCCATCGCAACCTTCTTTTTGCACGCCCGGCAAACCGGACAGGAATTTATCGGTCACGTCCTTGCCCAGTCCTTCCTTGCGGAAGCTGCGGCCGACGATTTCCAGCGTTTCGGTTTTGAAGGGTTGATTGACGCGCCCCTTCTCGCTCGGATGCGTCCATTCCAGCTTGAACTTCGCCATCGGCGCATCGTGGATCTTGCCGAGGTTGTGTTCCAGACGCGTGACTTCCAGCCAGTCGCCATTCGGATCAACCATTCTCCAGCTGGCCAGATTGTCGAGCGCAGTGCCCCACAACACGGCTTTCTTGCCGCCGGCATTCATCGCGATATTGCCGCCTATGCAGGAGGCTTCGGCGGAAGTCGGATCGACGGCGAACACGAAGCCGGCTTTTTCCGCCGCATCGGCTACACGCTTGGTGACCACGCCCGCGCCGGAATAAATCGTCGCGTATTCGCGGTCGACACCGGGCAGCATGGTCATCTCGACCTCACCCAGTGCTTCCAGTTTTTCGGTATTGATGACGGCCGACATCGGCGTCAGCGGAATCGCGCCGCCGGTATAACCGGTGCCGCCGCCGCGCGGGATGATGGTCAGACCAAGTTCGATACAGCCTTTGACCAGACCGGCCATTTCGTTTTCGCAATCCGGCGTCAGCACCACAAACGGGTATTCGACACGCCAGTCGGTGGCGTCGGTCACATGCGACACGCGTGACAGGCCATCGAACTTGATATTGTCTTTTGCAGTGTAACGACCCAGTACCTTGTTGGTGCGCTTGCGCAAATCGTAGGTGCGACGGAACTCTGCGCCAAAATCGGCAACTGCCCTGACCGCCGACTGCACCAGTGCCTCTACCGCCTCTGCGCGATGCTCGGCATTGGCGTCGCCTGCAGCTGCCAGATCGTTCTTGCGGCGCTTGTCGATTTCAGTCAGACGGTGATTCAGCGCATCGATCAATGCCTGACGACGCTTGGGATTGTCCAGCAAATCGTCTTGCAGGTAGGGATTGCGCTGTACGACCCAGATATCGCCCAGCACTTCATACAGCATGCGGGCTGAACGGCCGGTCTGGCGTTCGGAACGCAACTCGGAGAGCAGGCTCCACGCATCTTCGCCCAACAGACGCATGACAATCTCGCGGTCGGAAAACGAAGTGTAGTTATAGGGAATTTCACGCAAACGCGTAGGCACAGCGCCGCCGGGAGCATCGGCTAGAAGATTCTGGATTTGTACAGGTGCGTTCATCAGTGGTCGATTGCATTCACGCTAAATATGCATTTTAGCTGATTGCAGTGCAACCTGCCCGAACTGTGTGCTGTCAAAACGCCCCGGGAAACACCGTTTTTCAAACACGGCGAACGATAAAGCCGGCCGTCCCGCAGCAGATACGCGCATCTGTCGCGGATAGACAGTCAAAACAAGTGAATCAGGTATTGCCAAACACCATCCGGCACATGCAGCAGCAACCAGCTGATCGTCACATAACGCAGAAACTTACCGATCGCCATATATAGGACGCAGGGCCAGAACGGCAGCTTCAGCCATCCCGCCAGCAGGCAGAGCGGATCGCCTATGCCGGGCAGCCAGGCCAGCAACATGGTTTTGGCGCCGAAACGCTGCAACCAGCCGAACCAGCGCGTCTGCTTTTCCCTGGCAAAAACCTGTTTCGCACCGACCCCCATCCAGTAATTGACGATGCCGCCCAGCGTATTGCCGGCCGTCGCCACCAGGATCGCCGGCCAGAACAGGGTCATATTGGCCTTGATGACAGCAAACACAGCGGGCTCCGAACCCAGCGGCAACAAGGTCGCCGACAGAAAACTGATGACAAATACCGAAGACAGGCCGATCTGCGGCGCAGCCAGGGCCGCCAGCAGCCATTGCACAACAGCGTCAATCATGTTTTGCCTGAATCAAATGTTTCAAATCGGATCATCCTGCTCAATATAAGCCTGCGGGTATTCCGCTACACGCATGTCGCAATGCAACGATATAAAGGCGTCCATTATAATGAGCGCCTGCGCAGCGCTTAACCTATGCATGCCGCGCCAATCAAATTGATCTCTATGACTACCGACTATCTGAAGAAAATCCTCACCGCGCGCGTCTACGATGTCGCCGTGGAATCACCGCTGGAACTGGCGCCAACGCTGTCGCAGCGTTTCGGCAACCAGATTTATTTCAAGCGCGAGGATATTCAAAGCGTCTTCAGTTTCAAGCTGCGCGGCGCCTACAACAAGATGGCGCATTTGCCACCGGCGCAAATGAAACGCGGCGTGATTTGCGCCTCGGCCGGCAATCATGCGCAAGGCGTTGCCCTGTCGGCTGCCAGACTGGGCTGCCGTGCCGTGATCGTGATGCCAACCACCACACCTTCGGTCAAGATCGAAGCGGTCAAGGCGCGCGGCGGTGAAGTCGTGCTGTTCGGCGACTCCTACTCGGATGCCTACCAGCATGCACTGACGCTGGAGAAAAAACTCAAGCTGACTTTCGTCCATCCGTTCGACGACCCGGATGTCATCGCCGGCCAGGGCACGATAGGCATGGAAATCCTGCGCCAGCATTCGGGGCCCATCCATGCGATTTTCGTTCCCATCGGCGGCGGCGGCCTGATCGCCGGCATAGGCGCTTACGTGAAAGCCGTGCGCCCGGACATCAAGATCATCGGCGTGCAAACCGTCGATTCCGATGCCATGGCGCGCAGCATACAGAGCAATCGTCGCGTGACGATGACGGACGTCGGCCTGTTCGCGGATGGCACGGCCGTCAAACTGGTCGGAGAAGAAACTTTCCGCCTGGCCAAGTTGTATGTAGACGACATCATTCTGGTCAGCACCGATGAAGTGTGCAGTGCCATCAAGGACGTTTTCCAGGATACGCGCAGCATACTGGAACCTTCCGGCGCGCTCTCCGTTGCCGGAGCGAAAGCGTATATCGAACGAGCGCAGGCAGACAAGAAACCACTCAAGAATGAAACCCTGATCACCATCGCCAGCGGCGCCAACATGAACTTCGACCGCCTGCGCTTTGTCGCTGAAATGGCCGATGTCGGTGCGGCGCGCGAAGGCGTGTTTGCCGTGACCATTCCCGAAGAACGCGGCAGCTTCAAGCGCTTTTGCGAACTGGTCGGGCCGCGCAACGTGACCGAATTCAACTATCGCCTCAGCGATGCCAAGCAGGCGCACATCTTCGTCGGCCTGCAAATCGCCGACCGCGACGAGGCGGGCAAGATCGCCAAGCGTTTCGAAAAACACGGATTCAAGACGCTGGATCTGACGCACGATGAACTCGCCAAAGGGCATATCCGTCATCTGGTCGGCGGCAAGAGCGATCTGACCCATGATGAACTGCTGTATCGCTTTGAATTCCCGGAACGTCCGGGCGCCCTGATGCGCTTCCTCGACAGCGTGGCGCCGCACTGGAATATCAGCCTGTTCCACTACCGCAATGAAGGCGGCGATGTCAGCCGCATTCTGGTCGGCATACAGGTGCCGAAAAAAGAAATGAAAACCTTCCGCGCCTCGCTGGCCGGATTGGGCTATCGTCACTGGGATGAAACCGGCAATCCCGTCTACAAACTGTTTCTGTAACTATCCATGACTACACCATACACACCAGATGGATCGCCGCTCGGCAGGCCGACGACTTACCAGGCGCATTACGATCCCTCACTGCTGTTTTCCATCCCGCGCCAATACAAGCGCGATGAAATCGGCTTGTCCGGCACGCTGCCGTTTTTCGGCGTGGATATCTGGAATGCATATGAAATATCGTGGCTCAATATGCGCGGCAAACCGCAAGTGGCGATGGCAAAAATCACCGTGCCGGCCGATTCGCCCAATATTATCGAATCCAAATCGTTCAAGCTGTATCTGAACTCGCTCAACCAGACCAAACTGGGAGGCACCGATGCCCTGCTGGAATTGCTGCGCGAAGACCTGAGCGGCGGCTTTGGCGCGCCGGTGCAAGTCGCACTGACGATGCCGGAGAATTTTGCCAGGGTGCCTATGGGTGAACTGGACGGCCTGCTGCTGGACAGGCTGGATATCGAGGTACACGAATATTCACCCGATCCTTCGCTGCTGGTAGCGGCACGCGACGAGCCTGTCGTTGAGGAAACACTGGTGTCGCATCTGCTGAAATCGAATTGCCTTGTGACCGGCCAGCCGGATTGGGCCAGCGTGCAGATTCAATATGTCGGCGGTGCAATCGACCAGGCCGGGCTATTGCAATATCTGATCGGTTTTCGCGAACACAATGAATTCCACGAACAATGCGTAGAACGTATTTTCATGGACATCATGCGCCAGTGCAAACCGCAAAAGCTGGCGGTTTACGCACGCTATACGCGGCGCGGCGGACTCGACATCAATCCGTGGCGCAGCAATTTCAGTACCGGCACGGCGCCATCCAATGCACGCAATGCACGCCAGTAAATCCGTTTGCGATTGATCACCGTCTGCTGCAACTTCCCTCTTCATTTCTCACTCTATACAGACGGACGACACGGGAACGTTGTTTTCCAGATTGAAACACTATTTTTAGCGAGAATCGGCCTGCGCGCACTATATAATCAGCGCCGATCAAAAACATAACTGAGACCATTACCACTATGTCAAACCCAATCAGCACCACGCCCGCCGCCAACGACGCTTTCACACAGGAAGTGGCCAAACTGATCGTCCACGCCTTGAATCTCGATGTCGATCCTGCAAGCATCGCGCCGGATGAAACACTGTACGGCAGCGGCCTTGGACTCGACTCGATCGACATCCTGGAAGTAGCGCTCGTGGTATCAAAAAATTACGGCATCCAGTTGCGCGCCGACCATGAAGACAATGAAAAAATCTTCAGCTCACTGCGCTCGCTGTCCGATTATATTGCGGCTAACAAAGCGCAATAAGTCGCATGCCGCGCATCGCTTGTGCTGACATCACAGGATGCGTGCCATTGACCTTATTGATTCCCTCATTGATTCCGCTACTCAGTCACACTTCCCCTGACCGCATCGTCGCCTGGCGCGACGGCACCCCGGTCACGGCGGCGCAATTCCTCAGTGATGTCGAAAAGCTGGCAACGATTTTGCCGGCGAGCCGGCACATCCTCAACGATTGCCACGACCGCTATCATTTTCTCGTTGCACTGTCCGCGATCCTGGTGGCAGGAAAAGTCAATTTGCTGCCATCGACGCGGACCGCAGAAACCATCCGTCAGCTTTTAAGTTTTGCGCCGGATGCCGCATGTCTCACCGATCAGTCGAATTGCGCGATCGCGTTGCCGCAAACTGCTTATCCTGCGTCCTCTTTTTTTGCTCAGGTCGGCAGCAGCATACGCGCATTCAATATTCCGCAGATCGAAGAAGATCGCCTGGTTGCCTACGTGTTTACTTCGGGTTCAACCGGCTTGCCGATCGCGCATCGCAAAACATGGGCCACGCTGGTGTGCAATGTGCAGATGGAAGCAAGGCAGCTCGGGCTGGAACCGGGCGTGAACTATAGCGTGGTGGGCACAGTGCCGGCACAGCACATGTACGGTTTTGAATCGACAGTGCTGATGCCGCTGGCAAACGGTTTTTCATTGACCAGTGCGCAATCGTTTTATCCGGCTGACATCTGCCATTCTCTGGCGCAGGTGCCTGAGCCGCGCGTACTGATCACCACGCCGGTCCACCTGCGTTCTCTGCTCGGCTCAGCGCTGCCTTTGCCGAAAATTGAAGTCATGGTCTCGGCTACCGCGCCGCTGTCGCCGCAACTGGCGCAGCAGGCTGAACAGACCTTCGATGCACCGCTGCTGGAAATTTACGGCAGCACCGAAACCGGCCAGATCGCGACCAGGCAACCCTCCCTCACACCGGAATGGGTGCTGTTTCCCACGCTGAAAATGGCGCCCCGCCCGGAGCAGGATGAAAACGACCAGCGCATGTGGATTTCCGGTGGCCATGTCGAAACGCCGATGCCGATGAACGACGCCATCGAGCTCACCAGCAACGGAAAATTCCTGCTGCATGGACGCATCAGCGACCTGATCAATATAGCAGGCAAGCGCAGTTCGCTCGCGTATCTGAATCATCACCTGAATGCGATCCCCGGTATTGTCGATGGCGCCTTCTTCATGCCGCCGGAGAAAACCTCGGGCGAAGTTACCCGGCTCACGGCCGTTGTTGTCGCCCCCACACTGGAAGTCAGCGACATCATCGCCGCACTGCGCGAGAAGATCGATCCCGCCTTCATGCCGCGTCCGCTGTACAAGGTGGACAGTCTGCCGCGTAATGCAACCGGCAAGCTGCCGCATGCCGCGCTGGCCGAATTCATGAACACGCTATGCAACGAGCACGCCTCTTCTGAACGCAAGCCATGACTACCTTATCGTTTCACATTCCGCCCGACCATCCTGCATTTGCCGGGCATTTCCCCGGCATGCCGATCACGCCAGGCGTGGTGCTGCTCGATGAAGCGCTGCATGCGATTGCAGTCGCGCAGCAGATGGATCTGCAAAAATGCACCATCAGCAGCGTCAAATTTCTCAGCCCGGTTTTGCCTGATACAGAACTGACACTGCATTACGCACTGAACCCCAATGGCAGCATTCAGTTCGACATCAAACAGGGTGAGCGCGTCGCGGTCACAGGAGCTTTCAATGCATAAATCCATCGGCCTGCGGGCGGCAATCCTTGCATTTTTCCTGGCCGGCACATGCGCGGCGCATGCTGCAAACATTACGATGGAACAGTTGATGACCGCGCTGGCGCAAGCCAAACCGGCCAAGGTGAATTTCACCGAGAAAAAGTATATTGCCCAACTGGACCGCCCAGTCGAATCCTCGGGTGAAATGCTGTTCACGCCGCCGGACCGGCTGGAAAAACGCACCTTCAAGCCGAAGCCGGAACGCATGGTGCTGGACCGCGACACGCTGGTGCTGGAACGCGGCAAGAACAAGTACACGATGCAACTGGGCGACTCACCGGAACTGGCCGCATTGATCGAAAGCATACGCGCCACGCTGGCCGGCGATCGCCGATCGCTGGAATTCAACTTCGTCGTCGCGCTGCAAGGCCCGCGCGACAACTGGATCATGACGCTGACGCCCAGCAATAACGATGCACAACAAAAGGTCAAACGCATACGCTTGAGCGGCAGCAATTCTGAAGTGCGGGAAATCGAAGTGCTGCAAGGCGATGGCGACCGTTCCGTGACCACCATCGAAAAAATCAAGCCATGACGCAAGCGACGCACGTGTTGCCGACACCAAAACGCGCGTGGACGGCAATCGGTATCTGGCTGGTACTCGTGCTGATCGGCATAGTCATCCTGTTTCGCACGACCTTCACTGCCGATCTTTCTGCATTCCTGCCGAAAGATCCGACCAGGGAACAGCAGTTGATGGTCGAGCAGCTGCGCGACGGCATGGTATCGCGCCTGATTCTTGTCGGCATCGAAGGTGCCGATCCGTCAGCGCAGGCCGCTCTGTCGAAGGCGCTTGCCACGCGACTGCGCAGCAATGATGAATTCATCTCGGTCAACAACGGCGAACCGGTCAATCAGGAAAAGGATCGGGCCTATCTGTTCAACAACCGCTATCTGCTCAGTCCGACTGTCACGCCGGAACGTTTTACCACCACAGGCTTGCACGAAGCGATGACCGACACGATTGACCTGCTGGCATCGCCAGCCGGCCTGATTGTGAAGGACATATTGCCGCAGGATCCTACCGGAGAGATGGCAACACTGGTCGCCCAGTTCAGCGGCGGCCAGCAAGCACGCAAGATGCACGGCGTGTGGGCCGCCAGGGATGGCAAGCGTGCGCTGCTGCTGGCGCAAACCCGCGCACTCGGCTCCGACACCGACGGTCAGGAAACTGCCATCAATCACATCAAGGAAAAATTCGAAGCGGTCAAAGGCGAACTTGCCGGCACGCTGCCGCAAGTTGCCAACGCCAAACTGGTCATGACCGGGCCCGGCGTATTCGGCGTCAATGCACGCAATACAATCACGCAGGAAGCAACGATGTTTTCCATCATCAGTGCGACGCTGATCATGATCTTGCTGTTCATCGTCTATCGATCGGGCGCTGCCGTCGTGCTCGGATTGGCGCCGGTACTCAGCGGCGTGCTGGCCGGCACCGTCGCGGTTAGCCTCGGCTTTGGCACCGTGCATGGCTTGACGCTGGGATTCGGCACCACCCTGATAGGCGAGGCAATCGACTATTCTATTTATCTGTTCATCCAGTCAGGCAGCGCGAAAAACAGTGCCGACTGGGCGAAAAAATCATGGCCGACGATCCGGCTGGGCGTACTCACATCGATGGCCGGTTTCGGCTGCCTGCTGTTCTCCGGATTTCCAGGGCTGGCGCAACTCGGTCTGTACACCATCGCCGGGCTGACATCTGCCGCCTTCGTCACGCGCTTCGTATTGCCGTCGCTGCTGCCGCGTGATTTCGTCGTGCGCGACCTGACGCACATCGGCCTGTTTGTGCAGAAAGCGCTGCACCGCTTGCAACTGCTGCGCAAGGGCTTCTTCATCATTGTGCTACTTGCCTGTGCGGTGCTATGGGTCAATCGCGACCACCTCTGGGAACCGGAACTAAGCGCATTAAGTCCGGTCAGCAAAGCCGATCAGGATCTGGATGAAAAACTGCGCAAGGAAGTCGGCGCACCCGACGTGCGCTATCTGATCGTCGTCAAAGAAAACAGTCTGGAAGCAGTTCTGCAGTCGACGGAAAAAGTGTCCGCGCAACTGAACGCCATGGTCGATGCCGGCACACTTGCTGCATTCGAGACTCCAAGCCGCTACCTACCGAGCCTGGCGACGCAGCAGGCCCGCCTGGCGGCGCTGCCGCAAGCGGACGTCTTGCAGCAACGGTTGAATCAGGCGGTGGAAGGATTGCCGTTCCAGGTCAAACTGTTGGCGCCGTTTGTTTCTTCAGTGGGAGAGTTGGCGAAGATCGCCAGCCAACCGGAAGAATTGAAGGCGCGACTGCTCACGCGCCAGAACCTCGTCGGCACATCGATGGCGCTGGCAACGGATTCATTGCTGATCGAACGCAATGGCGAAACCAGCGCCCTGATACCGCTGACTGCAGCAGGCGACCAGCCTATCAATACCGCGCTGATCCGGCAGGCATTGCAACAATCAGGCGTGCAGCACGCCTACTTTATCGATCTGAAAACCGAGACCGGCAAGCTGTATAGCGGTTACATGCAGGAAGCCATCCTGCTCGCATTGTGCGGCCTGTTCGCGATGACTGTACTGCTGGGCTTCAACCTGCGATCGCTGTTTGCACTGGCGCGGGTCATGGTGCCGCTGATTACTGCAGTCCTGTCAGTTGCCGCGATTCTCGCACTGTCCGGGCAGCGCATGACGATCTTGCATCTGATCGGCCTGCTGCTGATCGTCGCCGTCGGTTCCAACTACGCATTGTTTTTCGCACAACCGCCAACGGTGCCGGTAAAGAACCCGCTTACCGGCGTTGTAAGCTCGATGCCGCAAATCAGGCCATCCACCCTCGCCTCGCTGGTTTTTGCCAATATCACGACGGTCATCGGCTTTGGCGTACTCGGTTTTTCATCCGTACCGGTGCTCAATGCAATCGGCATCACGGTCGGCATCGGTGTTGTCCTTGCACTCGTTTTTGCCGCCATTTTTTCCAGCAGCATGCAAGCTGCACCTACTGATTCAGGAGCGCCATGAGTAGCGATGCAATTAACCAACTTTTAAACACAGCATGTAGTCCTTACCGCCAGGCCGGCCGTTTCGCCTGGCACTTTTCGCATGGAAAACTCAGTCGCGATCCGGTGTTCAAAGGGATGCTGGAACTGGGCTTGCTGCAAGGCAGTAGCGACATCAAGGTACTGGATATCGGTTGCGGCCAGGGTCTGCTTGCGTCATGGCTATTATCGGCGCAGGAGCAATGTGCAAAAGGTGAATGGCCTAGTGGTTGGTCCGCAGCCCCGGCGATTGCCCATGTACATGGCATAGAACTGATGCCACGCGATGTAGAACGCGCGCAGCGCGCATTACAGCCGGTTACGAATCGCGCCAGTTTTGAAGTCGCCAATATGTGCACGGCTGAATTCCCGCCGTCCGACGCTGTCGTCATCTTGGACGTGCTGCATTACGTGGACTTTCCTGCGCAGGATGATGTACTGCGAAAAGTACATGGCTGCCTGCCGCAAGACGGCGTGCTCTTGTTGCGCGTAGGCGATGCTGCAGGCGGCCTGCCATTCAAGATCAGCAACTGGGTCGATAACATCGTCACATCGATACGCGGTCACAAAACGCTGCCGACATTCTGCCGCAGCATCGCAGAATGGCAGCGCGATATCACGGCCATCGGCTTTTCGGTCAAGGCGATTCCGATGAATACCGGCACCCCCTTCGCCAACATCCTGCTGGTCTGCAAAAAAGAGGCCGCGTGAAAATCGATCGCAACTGGATAGCTGCGCACATCCCGCACCAGGGCAGCATGTGCCTGCTCGCTCATGTCGCCTCCTGGGACCAGGAGCGCCTGGTCGCGATTGCCGACAGCCATTTGCAGCTCGACAATCCGCTGCGTGCGCATGAACGGCTTGGCGCAGCCAACGGCATCGAATATGCTGCGCAAGCAATGGCTGTACACAGCGCCTTGCTGGCAACTTCGCAGGAAGGCATGCAGGATATGGCTCGCCCCAGCGCCGGATTTCTGGCCAGCGTGCGCAATACCGTTTTCCACGTAGCACGGCTCGATGACATCGAGGAAGCATTGCAGATAGAAGTGACCTGCACGCACAGCGAGCCGAACTGCATCCTTTACCGATTCGCGATACATGGCCGCGACAGCAAGAAACCCTTGCTCGATGGACGTGCCACCATCATCATCGATGCATCGCTGGTCACCGGAGCAAAACCATCATGAAACGCGCACTCGTTACAGGCGGCAGCGGCGGCATAGGCGCAGCGATCTGCAAGCGCCTCGCGGCGGACGGATTGCATGTGATCGTGCATGCCAATCGCGGTCGCGACAAGGCCAAGGCCATTTGCGAGGCCATCGTTGCGGATGGCGGGAGCGCAGAAGTCGCCGTATTCGATATTACCGATGCAGAAGCGACCAAAGTCGCGCTGGAAGTCCTGCTGGAAGCCGGCCCTATCCAGGTGCTGGTGAATAATGCCGGCATACATTCGGATGCCGTATTCCCGGGCATGACGGGTGCGCAATGGCACTCGGTAATTGATGTGTCGCTGCATGGCTTTTTCAATGTCACGCAGCCGCTGACAATGCCGATGATCCGTACCCGCTGGGGCCGTATCATCAATGTTTCGTCGATTGCAGCAGTGACCGGCAATCGCGGCCAGGTCAACTATTCAGCAGCCAAGGGCGCCTTGCATTCGGCAACCAAATCGCTGGCACTGGAACTGGCCAGCCGCGGCATCACGGTCAATGCCGTCGCGCCCGGCATTATCGCGACCGGCATGATAGAAGAAGCTTTCGATGACAAGGCCATCCAGAACATCGTGCCGATGAAGCGTGCGGGAAAACCGGAGGAAGTGGCTGACCTGATCGGCTTTCTGGCTTCACCAAATGCAGCGTATATTTCCGGCCAGATCATTTCCATCAATGGCGGCATGATCTAGCCTTATTCGATGACAGAATAAAAAAGGCCGCAACAGCGGCCTTTTTTCATGCAGCGGGACCAGCCACATCCTGGATATTGATCTTCCGGCGCCGCCAGGCCTTCAGTGTGCGCGCGGGATTGAACAGCGACGAAATATAATAAATTCCCTTGAAGACGTACAGCGAAGGCCAGATCGCCTTGTTGTAGAAAATATCCCCCGCCAGCACCGACATCACGGCCGCCTTCGCATTCAGGAAATTGCGCGGCTCGACAAACAGTGCGCGCATGGCAGGATTGGTTACCCGATAGATGAACCAGCAAAAGATCGATGGGCCGCGACGCATGTGGTGATCAAACTTTGCCAATGCCTTGGGGCCATTCGCCGGATCGCGCAGGAAGGTCGTGACAGCCTCGGTGCCAACAAACGCACTCTGCATGGCGAGAAACACGCCGGATGAAAAAACCGGATCAACGAAGGCATAGGCATCGCCCAGCAGCATGCAGCGATTGTCATAGCTTTTGCTGCTGGTATAAGAATAGTTACCGGTCGCCTCTATATGTCCGACGCGCACCGCATCCTTCATGCGCATGGCCAGCTTGGGCGCCAAGGCTATCGTATCCATCAAGAATTGTTCGACACTGACCTTGCGCGATGCAAGATAAGCCGGCCAGCAGACGGCACCTATGCTGGTTGTGCCATCGGCCAGCGGGATAAACCAGAACCAGCCATGCTCGAACCAGAACAGGCTGATATCGCCCTCGCGCTTGCCTTCGAGCCGTTCAACATTGGTGAAATGACTGTAGATCGCCGAGCTGCTGTGCTTCTTGTTCTTTTGCTTGGTTTTCAGCTTGTTCGCCAGAAAGGTATCGCGACCGGATGCATCGATCACGTAATCGGCGATGTATTCCTGCACACTGCCATCATCGTTTTGCGCCTTGATCTGTACATTATCCTTGTTGAATGCGACATCCCGCACCCGACATCCTTCGACCACATCTGCGCCCTTGGCTTTGGCATTCTTGATCAGGATGTGATCGAAATCAGAACGCCTTACCTGATAGGCGTAAGGCATCGATTTATCCCACGCTTCGACAAATTGGATATTGGTCCTGATGTCATGGTCAATCGCATTGAATTCCACACCCCACTTCTGCATGCCGATTGCAGCAATTTGTTCAGTCAGACCCATTTTTTCTATCAGCGGCATGTTTGCCGGCAGCAGCGATTCGCCGATATGAAAACGCGGGTGCACCGCTTTTTCCAGCAGGCTGACCTTGAAACCTTTTTCGACCAGTAAGGCGGCGGCGGTAGAACCTGCCGGCCCGCCGCCAATGATGACAATGTCCGTCCTGATCGGTGCGGCGCTGATGGTCGATGTTTCTGTACTTGTCATGGTGGGTTCATTCATGGCTGTTTATTAATGGCGCAACTCACTGCGTAGTATATAAAACACGGGAATTCATTCACAGCGCGGCAGAAGCGGGCGATCAAGAAATCCTGCCCACAGATGCTGCCATGGTAACCATTCATGGCCGCCATCCGTCGTCGTGACGCGGCCGGGCGGCAATACTTTTTCAATGATGCGGCTGCTGCCTGCAAACCTGTCTTCAGTACCGTAGCCGATATACAGCGGCGGCCAATTTGCTTGCGAAGAGATTGCCGTGTCACTATAGCCCTTGATCCATGACCACAAAAGACGGTCGTAATCGGCTTTCGGTATATCGCCAGCCTGCCATCCCGACAAGCCTGCGTGCGCAATTTCTGCCAGAAGGCTGCGATTCCCCAGAAAAGGGGCCATCAGAAAGAGGCCATCGATATCCGCACCGTGCTCTCTTGCATACAATAGCGAGCCGTAACCGCCCAGGGAAATACCGACCATCCAGATTTTTTCGTAACCCTTCTTGCGCGCTGGCACAACAATATCTTCATGCAGGCGAGTAACAAGCAGCTCCGATGTGTAATACCCGACATGGGTATCGGCAATCACGATATCGGCCGCAACCTTGCGCTGACGCAATGCAGTGACAAAGCCCTGTTGCACAAAATCATCCGGCGTATCGTATGCGCCAGGTAACAAAACGATCAATACTCTGACTGGCGCTTTACAAGACGCCGCATCCTCAATAACATCCAGCTTGCTTTTAACAATCCCTGTGGCCATACACGCAGTAAGAAGTAGACATGAGAGACAAGCTGCAAAGCTGGTAATTTTCATTGGACTTTTATTATACAAGGCTCGTTTAAACCCATTCATCATTGATATGAGCTCACTGCACATGTACGCCCCTTCAACCATCAGACATCCATTGCATGCTTAAGGTCTCCTATCGCAACACGATGACGCCCTTGCCGGACGACCCTTGCGGCCTGTTGGGTACATTGTGTTTTGCAGAAAAGCCTCCCTCCAACATTGCCGATACGGTCGACCTGCCTGTCATGCCAGTCATGATGCAGGTCCTGGAAGGACCGCAAGCGCTGTACGAAATCCTGCGCACCGACACGGCATTGAAAAGTGCAATGAGCGGCGACATACGCTATCGCCACAATGACGCGCTGTTGTTTGGTGTGATCACGCTGGACGAATCAGACTTCCTCAAGGTGGCCGATGCAGCTGAGGCCGCGCCCTTGCAGATGGCAAGCCGGTCTGCGTATGAACAGGTCTTTGCACTACTGGAATCGCTCGATTTTCCATTTGTGCTGCGCTTCTGGAATTATATGGCCGACATCAACGGCGTCAGTCATGAGCTGGAACGCTATCGCCAGTTCAACCTCGGCCGCCAGCAGGCGTTCGCGGCAAAGGAAAAGGAACGCGCCGGCAATGTGCCGGCTGCCTGTGCTCTGGGCACGACATCCGGGCCTTTGACGATTGCTTTTCTCGCGGCACGGATTCCGTCGCAGCCGATAGAAAATCCGCGCCAGATCAGCGCCTATGATTATCCGGCGCAGTATGGCCCGCGCAGCCCGCTTTTTTCACGTGCCAGTGTGGCCGCAATCGGCGATGCCAGCCTGCTCTTTTTATCCGGTACCGCCAGCATCGTCGGTCACACCACGCTGCATGCGGGTGACGTGACCGCGCAAACCGAGGAATCGCTGACGAATGTAGAAGCTGTGCTGGATGCAACCTGCAGAAAAACCGGACGGCAGTGTGAACTGGGCAGTCTCGATTACATCGTGTACATCCGCCATCCGGCTGACTTGCCGAAAGTCAAAGCCGTCGTGGAACGCCGTATAGGCGCTCATGTCAAGGCAACATACCTGCAAGCCGATATCTGCCGCGCAGATCTGCTGGTTGAAATAGAAGGATCGGCCGAACTGCTTTAAGAATATGCCATTGCGCTGAACTGAAAAAAGGCCGTTGAATACATGATTCAACGGCCTTTTTTATTGGCGCTTACTCAACAGCCAATTCTGTTATTGAAAACCGCGCTCCGACTTGTCATATTCAATGACAGTCAAGCCACTGTTAGTGCTAACACCACCACCACCGGAAAAGGTCAGACGACCCAAACCTTTATAGTAGTAAATAGTTTCATGACGGCCGGCACCCATATAAAACGGAATCCATGCCTTGCCGGTCATATGCGTTCCGGTATCGGTAGGCTGACCAGCGATACTCGTCACTTCATTCATACCCATACCAATTTTCAGTCGGGAAAATTTGCTATTGGCGATTGGCGTGCCGACAATCTGGCCGGTCCAGTCGTTGATCCCTTTTACTTCCTGTGTCTTGCCGTCTGATGCAGCGGCGGGCGCTGCTGCAGTTGCGGCTTGCTGTGCTTTCTTCTCGGCGGCTGCAGCCTGCTGCGCGGCCTTCCTGTCTTCAGCATCTTTTTTGGCTTGTGCCTTGGGGCCCAACTTTTTCTGCGGCGCTGCCGGCTTGGCCGATGCAGCCGGAGCAGGCTCTTCCTTGGCCGCAGTTTTTGTTTCAGGCGCGACGGTCGCATCCTTTTTTTGCATGGTTTCACAAGCCGCGAGCAAACTCATGACGAGCGCAATTCCGATCAGTTTTTTCATATTATCTTTCCCCTTCCATCAATAAAAATCAAGCGTGTATCCGATGTACTTCCCTTGTTGGTATGGCCTCAGACTGTGCCAAATTTTACGCGAAGCGACTGCCCATTGACATATTCCAGATAAATATCGGAAGCGGCTGCAGACGCAGGAAGTTGCGCCAGTGACTGCATTAAAGGCAAGGCGCGCGCAGCAGGAATTCCGCTTCTCACGTTTTCCAGCTTGCTGTTTTCCATCGTGGTCAACGATGTCTTGTACAGATCAAGCTTGATCGCTGCCATGCTGGCCAGGGTGGACTCAGGCATCAGCAACATACTGACCGCAAACTGATCTGCGATCGGACGCACACCGTGTATAGGTTCAGGATAAGGAGTGTCGTAGACCACCAGAAGCACCGGCTTTTTTTCAACCGAACATTGAACCGCCGCTTCCAGCAAACCCACTGCAAATCCCGCATCGTAGGCGCAGAGGCTGGTGGACGGCAGCATCGCGCCGCTGGCGATACCCCAGTAGCCGGATGGCGCGTTATGCACGGAATTATGGAAACGCGTCGGCGAAATCAGGCGATCGCTGCCTGCCAGCGCTTCACAAATCAGGTGGCAGTTTTCGCCATCCCCGCCTGATGAGCAAAACACTGTCGTCATCGTGCCTGGATCGATATCTGCAGCGGCCAGCGCTTCCAGTCCACTCACCAGGGCAATCTTGACGCCGACACCGACGCGCCGACGTTCGGCACTCGGCAGCACCGTCAATGTCGGGCTGACCGTGGCAGCATGTTGATACGCAAGCTCACCGCGCAGGATCGCACGCCATTCCGGCCAGTTGTTTGCACCGGGGCCGATGGCGCCGATAGCCTGTACATATACTTTCACGCTCATGACACGATTCCCAATACGAGGCTGCAGTTGGAACCGCCAAAGCCGAATGAGTTATTGACTGCGTAATGGATGGGCCCGGATCGATTGCTCAGCACATAATCGACATCCAGTCCGGCATCCACTTTTTTCGTATTGATGCCGGCCGGCGTCACACCATGCTGCATCGCCAGCACGCAAATAATCGCCTCCACGCCACCTGCCGCGCCCAGAGTATGACCAGTCGCGCCCTTGGTCGAACTGCAGGCCGTACCGTTGCCGAAAACGGCACTCACGGCCTTGCTTTCTGCCGCGTCGTTGCTCGGCGTCGCCGTACCGTGCAAATTGATATAGCCGACTTGCGATGCCTGTATGCCGGCTGCATCCAGTGCCGCTTTCATTGCCATCTGTGCACCCAATCCTTCGGGATGCGGCGACGACATATGGTGCGCATCGCTAGATTCGCCGACGCCATACAGCAGGATGGTGCCCGATGAAGGTGGCGATGCCGGTTTGGTCAGCAGTACGAATGCCGCACCTTCCGCAATCGATATGCCGTTACGCCCTTCGCCATATGGTTGCGCTGGCGTCGGTGCAAGTAATTGCAGGGAATTGAAACCGTAGAGCGTGGTCAGGCACAAGCTGTCCACTCCACCGACCACTGCCGCATCAATCAGTCCTGCTTCTATCATGCGCGCGGCATTGCCGAATACCTTCGCACTGGATGAACACGCCGATGAAACAGTCAACGCAGGGCCGGTGAGACCCAGCAGTGCGCTGACATAAGCCGCAACCGAATAAGTATTGTGCGTTTGCGCATAATGGAAATCCACCGGCAGCGCGCCATCGCTCTGACGCCGGCGATAGGCAAGCTCGGTCTGCAGAATGCCTGCTGTACTGGTGCCAAGAAACAGGCCCACGCGATCCGACCCGTACTGTGCAATCGCGCTCTGTACCGCATCGACAAAACCGTCCTGCTGCAATGCGAGATGGGCCAGCCGATTATTGCGGCAATCGAATTCGACAAGCGCGGCTGGCAGCACCACGTCGTCAACACCCTCGACTTCGCCAATGAATGTTGGCAGGTCTATCGTTTCAAAGTCGCACGGCTTCAGCCCGCCGTGCTGTGTAGACAGTTTCGCCCAATTGGCTTCCAGCCCCAAACCCAGGCAGGTACTTAGCGTGTATTTTTTTAATTCAAGAGCTTGCATGGAGATGATCTATTGCAGGTAAATGAATGGAGCTTCAACTGACATGGAACGTGGATTTCTCATATGCGCATGCCTTCCTCTAGTCTGACGAATTGCAAGTTCTGTTTAGTGATTTGCTCAATCAATTGCGGCAGCACGTCCAGAATGACCGGCTGTCCATTGCTGCCGCGCGCCGCATTGGCATCGTGCAGCAACAGGATGTCGCCGGCTTGCGCATTGTCCAGCAGGCGGTCCAGTATTTTTTGCGCATCGCGTACGCGCGTATCGAAACCGCGCCGCGTCCAGCTAACCAGTTGCAGGTCGAGTTGATGCAATACCGGATCAAGAAAGAGATTGCGCAAGCCCGCCGGAGCGCGGAAAAAAAGCGGCCGCCTGCCGGTCACGTTTTCAATGACATCCTGAGCCGCAGCAAGTTCCTTCCTGATGCCATGCAATCCCGATACCGAAAAATTGTGCCGGTGCACCATGCTGTGATTTTCGATGTGATGGCCTTCGGCCACCATCCGTTGCGCCAGTTCCGGATATTTATTCACTTTGGAAGCGATACAGAAAAAAGTCGCCTGGATGCCGTACGCTTTCAGTATGTCCAGCACCTGCGGCGTGACGTCGGGATCCGGGCCGTCATCTATCGTCAACGCGACTTCAGCTCGCCCGCTCGGCAGACGCAGTGTATTGGGGCCCAGCAAGGAACTTTTAGGCCAGAGTCCGGCAGCGGCAAGCGCAGCATGATTGGCGATCAATGCTGCGATGACGATGACGATGACGATGGACTGCGGCCATACCAGCGCTGTAGCGACTGCGACTGCATGCAGAACAAGGGACGCCTTGATGAAAGCGCTGGGCTGCCATTTCCGTGTTTTTGTCATATCCGGATGGTTTGTAATCGCCGACATGGTCAATACGCTCCGCTGGAAAAGAGCATCGGTGCCTTGCCGCTATATGGCGCTTCCAGCATATCATCCAGCACACGTTTGAGTTCAATGCCGGCGGCAGAAGCGAGCAGATCCGGATGCTCGCTGCATGCACGTGCGATGAGCGCATCGGCAAGCTGCTGCAGCAGTAGGAAATTGTCCGCCATGCGCTTTGCAAAGCCGGCATCGTCCAGCTGATCTTTCAAGCCGCGATTCAATTCGACAAACCAGTCGAGTTGAGTTTGATCAAGCAATTGTGCCGGATTGCGCTTCTGACTGAGTTTGCCCCAGGCGCGAAAAAAATCCTGTATTGCGATATTGATTTTCTGTACCTGCATGAGCGGCTTATGCAAACGTCCCATGGTCGGGATATCAACCAGGCGATTCTGTATGAACAGCGGACACATGATGCCCCAGTAGTAAGCGTAATCCCACGACACTTTATGCGGCAGGACTTCCGGATCACCGAACAAGGCATATTGATCTACGTATACAGACAGAGTCGTTTCATACATCGAAAAATAGATCTGCTGATAAAAATCCGCATACATCGCGACCGGCGCCTGCTTGCGGTCTTGCGCAATCAGTTCGGTGATGTAGGTATTGCCTATCGCAATGAAATCGCTGCCGGGAGAATAAAACGGATCAAGAAACAAGCCGGCCTCGCCGGTCAGCGCCCATCGGTGATCGCCGGAAAAAACCTGCTTGCAACCATAAGAAAAATTCTTGAAGAACGCGAAGTCCTGCAGATTTTCGCGTTCGCCCTCAAGGTGATCGAACAGGCGCGGCTGATGGATCTTCAACCAGTCCATCGCCTTCTCGAAGGTATTCATATTTTCGACCGGATGCATGGTGGCATCCGCGACTATCCCGACCGAGTGCGAGCCCGATGCCAGCGGGATCAGCCACACCCAATAACCTTCACCAACTAGGTGATTGGTGGACAGCCAGCGATGCGGCGGATTGCAGGAGCCAAGCCAGGCTTCGTCTTCGGACCAGTCGTTGATGTCGATGCGATTGCCGATACGAAACCAGACCGCGCCTGCCTTGTGCGCATTGTCTTGTGCCAGATCAAGCTTGCGCTTGATCAGACCGGCGCGGCCCGATGCATCGATCAACCAGCGCGCGCTGGCATGCAGCGTCTGCCGGTCGGATTCATAACTGACCTGATGCAGGGTATCTTCCTCGCCGATCGTGAACTGACGGATCACGGCACCATCAACAAACTGCACACCGGCATCCTGTGCCAGATTGGCCAGCTTGTTTTCAAAAATGCCGCGATCAATTTGATAGGTGCAGGCAGGAAGAATACGGCTGCCGCCCAGCTCGGTCACCCGATCGAAATCGCGCCGGCCGTCGGAAAAGAAAAAACGAAAACCGAACTTCTTCAGTTGCTCCGTATGCAAATGATCCTTGAGACCAAGCACGGTATCGAAATAATGCGCACCAATCTCGACCGACGACTCGCCTACCTTGTGCGCAGCCAGCGGCACAGGATGCGCACGCCGTTCAATGACCAATACAGAGATATCGGCGAAACGTTTTTTCAGTTGCAAAGATAAAGTCAGGCCAGCCAGTCCCCCGCCCATGATGACGACATCGTATTGCCGGGAAACCGCCGCTGCCATCATCGTGCGTTTCCTTGCCAGAAATCGTAAAAGTTGAACCAGTTGTACGGCGCAAGCCTGGCGAAATATTCCAGTCGGGTCACATATTTGGCGATGGCGGCATCGATGGCCTGCGGCGAGTTACGGCGCTCGCCATGTTCATCATCACTGAAATCAGCGATTTTCTCGATATGAATTTCATACCGGTTTCCACCGCGATACATGCCCACCATCAGGAAAACCGGCTTGCGCATCATGGCCGCCATCCTGAAAGGGCCTACCGCGAAATACGCAGTCTCACCCAAAAAGGTGGCCGGAAAATTACGCTCATGGCTCAGCGTGCGATCGGCCAGAATGCCGATGATGCCGCCTTCGGCAAGCCTGTCCCTGACCGTCAGCATCGCACTCAGGTTTCCCAGCGGGACAATTTCCTGCTGCGCCTGCGGATTGATTGCCGCCATCAGTGCACCGATCTTGCGTGCATTTTCCTCATACATCAGCAGCACCAGCTTGAGTTCCGCCTTGGCGCGCGACACCAGCCGCACCACCTCGAAACTGCCCATGTGCGCACCCATCACAAAGACGCCGCCGGCACGTGTTTCGGCAGCTTCCTGATCATAGGCATCCTGCATCACCTCGATATCGAAATATTCGACGCGATTCTGCAAAAAGTAGACGCGATCAAGCAACACACCGGCGAATACGTGAAAGTGATGGAATACTTCATACCAGCGCGCCTTGCGCTCCAACACCCGTGCCAGATAGGCAGCAGAGGCTTGGCGCGAATCCGCCACCACCAGAAAAAAGTAGAGTGCGATCGGATACAGCAACAGACGCGTCACGCGTCGGCCCAATAAAGTTGCAAGCTTCACCATGAAGCGCAACAGCCCCATCGAGCCGCGCTCTTTCTTTTCAGTCCAGTCCTGCGACATAAAATTTGTTTTCCCTTGGATTGACATTTTTTGATGATATTTTCAAGCGCAGGATTATAGCGACAGGAAAAGTTTCAAACCTTGTTTTTGTTGTTGAAATAAGCGGACACGCTTTCCTTGATCGTCGCATGCTTGAAATCCGGATTGACCCGCTTTCTGCATATGTATTCCACGACAAACATCAGAATGACCAGGGGCCAGTTAAGAATATTGGCGAACATCGACCATGTTTCTATCGACGCCACATAAAAAATGATCAGCGAAACCAGTACCTGCATGGCAAAGAAGATGGCCCAGGCTATCGTCACCTTGCGCGTATAACGAACCACTTCGTCCGGCATGTCGGGATGTATCGTCCGTGCCAGCGTGGTGATGATGGGAGTGCGATCACCAAACAATGTCTGCGCAAAAAACCAGCACAGCATCGCATTGCAGGCGATATGCTGAATCAGGTAAATCCAGTCCAGCCGCACCAGCAGCGTCGCCCATAATGCAAAGGCCATGTAGCTCATGGCTGTCACTATCGCCAATCCAGCTGCACGCCTGACAAGCGCACCACTTCCGGCCTGCTTCAATGCCGCGACCGTCGCCCAGCCGGCGATGCCGATAATCGGCACAATCAGCATGACGACTGCGATCTGCCGCCAGATGCTGTGTGCATCCTGCACCAACAGCGCGGCGTGACTCAACGATACATAAACGATGATTGCGGCAACCATCAGTAGAGTTTTTACAACTGGCATAAGGACATCGCTTTATAGAATCAGGAGGCTGAACAGGAGTGGGCCTGCCGTGGCCGCATTCATCCAGTCATGTGCGCTATTTGGTAGTCAGCTTGCGCAAAAGGAGGAGTGGCAAACGAATGAGGAAACCGAAAAACAAGCGTGTATGCATCCACGTCAGCAACTTGTTGTCGCGCCAATAATTGAAGTGCGACACACCGCCCTCGTCCGCGTTCAGATATTTGACCTTCGCTGCTACATTAACAGGTTTCACACCGTGCCAGCACAGACGCACCACCGCTTCGGGATCGAAATCAAAACGCCGCATCCAGTGATGCGCGCGCATGATCTCGACCAGCGGCGCAATCGGATACACACGAAAACCAAACAGCGAATCGCCAATCCCGGCCCAGCAGGTTTCCAGGTTTGCCCACCAGTTGGAAATCTTGCGTCCCTTTACACGCAAACTGGGCGCGCTGGCATCGAATACCGGCACGCCAAGCACCATCGCACCCGGTTGGGCGATCGATTTTTCCATGAACAGCGGAATCATCGTGGCATCGTGCTGACCGTCCGAATCCATCGTCAATACATGCGTATAAGCCTGCTGCTGCGCCAGTTCCATACCGTGCAACACTGCCGCTCCCTTGCCGCCGTTCTCAGGCAGCACAATGACGCGCAAGCCATCATCCTGTTCCGCCATACGCTGCAGTTGGGCCGCAGACCCGTCGCTGCTGCCATCGACTATCACCCACACGGGATTCCAGAACTGCCGTGCCGATGCGACCGTCGCATAGACGGTGCTGCCCGGGTTGTAACTGGGAATCAGAACCAGATGTGTAGAAGATGCTTGCATGAAAAAACCCTGGCTGAAAATAATTAACGCTGCGCTTCCATCGATCCGCAGCAATGTTTTGTGTATGGCGCAGCAGAATGCAAATTGGCGAGTTCCTGCTCGAAATAGCCCTGCATGTCAGCTACCAGTTGCTTGACGTTATCGGTGGGTGAAAAGCGGCGTCCGACCCGCACCCGAAAATGGACCGGGAACGAAGGCACACGATAGAGTGGCCAGCCCTTCCCCAAAAATCCGGAATCCGATTCAATCAATATCGTTTGCACATCAGCACCGGTTCGCTTTGCGATCACCGCGACGGTAGCCTGCAGCTTGTTGACGGTAGCGGTTCGGGTACGTGTGCCCTCAGGAAAGAGCAGCAGCTGACTTCCGATTTTCAACTCTTCACCAGCCGCATTGACGATATCCCGTATCGATTTATTCGGAATGTAGCCGGCCATTCTTGCCCCATGCCCGAACAGCACATTCTTTAACACCTGTTCTTTCATGATGCACACGACATTTGAAAGACGCGAATTGATGAGCAGTGCGTCCAGCAGGGATGGGTGATTCGATGCCAGAATCACGCCACGATCATTGAGCAGGGAATCAAGATCCGACAGATCCAGATGCAGTATGTGCAAGGACTGCAAGACCCCAAAGTACATCCGGAACGTGCGGGTGATCACGTTGCGCGCGTTCTGCTTGCGCTGATCCTGGCGCAAAAATGCCGAGTACAGGAGCAAACCCATCGAGCCGATCACCATCACGCAGCCCAGTAACAACAAGCCAAAGAGAAGAATCAGGAAATTGCGCGCATGCTGCAGACGATGTTTTAACAAATGAATCATTAGGTGAAGTTGAAAAATACTATCGATCTATGCTTGCGCAAGCCGCACATGACTACAAGGTATCGCATCCGATAAGTTGCGTCAGTTGCCCAGTACTGTAACAATGACGCTATTCGGAAACTTCGAATGTGATTGAGAAAAAATTATAGCTTGATTAATACTAATTGCGCCTTCATTTCGGAGGTGCACCCAATCAGATGTTGTCATAGTCACGCATTTGTAAAATTTGCATGGTCAGGTGATTGACAAGCACAAGAACAGACGCGATTTCATTGCATTCATCGCCTTACACCATGAAATCACTGCGATCAGTGATCCGCGACATGAATCAAAAAGCAAACATTCCTGACAGAATGGGGCTATTGCACAACAATCCGGCGCACCCGCCCCTTGCGTTTCCCGATTCAAGCCCTATTACAAACGAATAGGCCTATAATTCCCGGCAGAGTCCATTTTTGTGCATTGCACCATGAACCATTTAAGCCAGATTCTCCCACCCGGTAATGTCGTACTTGACCTGGATGTTTCCAGCAAAAAGCGCACATTCGAGCAGGTCGGTTTGATTTTTGAAAATAATTGCGGCATCGCCCGTTCGGTCGTCTCCGAAAACCTGTTCGCGCGCGAACGCCTGGGTTCGACCGGCCTCGGCCATGGCGTCGCCGTACCGCATGGGCGCATCAAGGGATTGAAGGCGCCGCTGGCGGCATTTGTCCGGCTGGCGCAACCGATTCCATTTGAATCCCCTGACGGGCAACCGGTCAGCTTGCTGATATTCCTGCTGATACCCGACAATGTGACGCAACAGCATCTGGAAATTCTGTCCGAACTGGCAGAAATGTTTTCCGATGAAGCTTTCCGCACCCTGCTGTCGATCACGGAAGATGCGGCAGCTGTACATGCGCGCCTGATCACCTGGCAACCCAGCCTGCAAAGTTCCGACTAAACATCGCCCCGGTTTCCACCGCGCATCCTCGTTTCCGTCAGCATTCATTATGCCCTTGCCCATCCCGCTCAGCATCCAGCAACTTTATGACGATAACCGCGAATCGCTGCAGTTGGGCTGGTTCGCCGGTTTTCCGGGTGGCGAACGCCTGATCCTGGGTGACGCCACGTCGGCCGCGGATCAGGTCGGCCATTTGAATCTGATTCATCCGGGCCGGATTCAGATTTTCGGCCATCAGGAAGTCGAATACTACAAACGCCTGTCGCCGATAGCACGCGCACATCACAGTGCCGAACTGGTCGCCGGCCAACCGCCGGCATTCATCATCGCGCAGGGTCTGGAAACGCCGGAAGACATCATGGCGATCTGCGACGAAAAGAATATTCCGCTGTTCTCGACACCGCTGCCGGCCGCGCAAGTCATTGATTTCCTGCGCGTTTACCTGTCGAAAAAACTGGCGCAACGCATCACGATGCACGGCGTTTTCATGGACGTGCTGGGCGTCGGCGTATTGATTACCGGCGAATCGGGCCTGGGCAAAAGCGAATTGGGGCTGGAACTGATTTCACGCAATCACGGCCTGGTGGCCGATGACGCGGTCGAATTTGCCCGCATTGCGCCGCACATGATAGAGGGCCGCTGCCCGCCATTACTGCAAAATCTGCTGGAAGTACGCGGCCTGGGTCTGCTCGATATACGCACGATTTTTGGCGAAACTGCAGTGCGTCGCAAGATGCGGCTGAAGCTGATTGTGCATCTGGTTAAACGCAGCACGCTGGAAGAAAACTACGAACGCCTGCCGCTGCCTTCGCAAAGCGAAGAAATTCTCGGTCTGTCGATACGCAAAGTCGTGATTCCAGTCGAAGCCGGCCGCAATCTGGCCGTTCTGCTCGAAGCCGCCGTGCGCAATACGATATTGCAATTACGCGGCATCGATACGCTGAAGGATTTCATGATCCGCCAGCAAAAAGCGATGGAAAGCGACGAGTAAACAGCAAGCAGGCAGGCAAGCTCAGACGCGGCTCGCCACCCTCTTCCTTTCCTTGCGGTATGATTGTTGCCATGCGCATCATTCTCATCACAGGAATTTCCGGTTCCGGCAAATCTGTCGGGCTTAAAGCCCTCGAAGACGCAGGTTATTTCTGCGTCGATAATCTTCCGCCTACGCTGTTACGCGCGCTGGTCACGGAGCGTCTTGAAGAACATGGCACAACACTGGCCGTCTCGATGGACGTGCGCAGCGCCAGTTCGCTGCTCGGCCTGCCTGCCGATCTGGCCTGGTTGCGCAGTCAGGGGCACGATGTAAAAGTTCTGTTCCTCACCGCAAAAACCGATTCCCTGATCGCACGCTTTTCCGAAACGCGCCGCAGTCATCCGCTATCGCATCGCGGCTTTTCCAGCGACAGCACGACGGAGCGTCGCACCCTGACCGAATGCATACACGAAGAACGCGAAATGCTGGCCGGCATAGAAGAGATCGGCCACGTCATCGACACTTCCGGCATGCGCGCCAACAAGCTGCGGGCGTGGATCAAGGGACTGGTCGAAAGCGATCATTCGCCGCTGACCATACTGTTCGAATCGTTTGCGTTCAAGTTTGGCGTACCGCTCGATGCCGATCTGGTGTTCGATGTGCGCACGCTGCCCAACCCGCATTACGACGAAGCACTGCGCCCACTGACCGGCCGCGACGCTCCGGTGCAGGATTTCCTGCAGGCGCAGCCGGATGCCACGGCCCTGCTGGCGGATATACGCGGCTTTGTCGAGAAATGGCTGCCGGCCTTCAAGAACGATAATCGCGGTTACCTTACGGTTGCCATCGGTTGTACCGGTGGCCAGCATCGCTCCGTCTATATCGTTGAACAGCTGGCGCAATATTTTCGCCCGTCTGAACATGTATTGGTCCGGCATCGCGAACTGGACTGACACCAGGGACTGATGCCGGGCACACCTGTTTTTTCTTCATACCGACGTCATCACACCAACCTTATTCCGCGTCCTATTTTGACCATGCCTGAAAACGAAAACTGGCTGCCGCTGTTTCCGCTTAATGCTGTGCTCTTCCCTGACGGCATTCTTCCCCTCAAGGTTTTTGAGACCAGATACATAGACATGGTGCGCGATTGCATGAAGCGCAAAGCACCATTCGGCATTGTGCTGATCAAATCCGGGCCGGAAGTTGGCGGCATTGCGAAACCGGAAACGACCGGTTGCCTGGCCCACATCGTCGCCTGGGATGCACCACAGCTCGGTGTTTTGCTGCTGCGCATACAAGGTGGCGCACGCTTCCGCATTCTGGAGACACGTTCAGAGAAAGATCAGCATCTGACGGCACGTGTTGAAATGCTGGAAACCGTCAGTGGCGTGCTATTGAAACAGCATCAGACCTGCGCCGATACTCTGGCGCTCGTCATCCGCGACATCAATGCCAAAGGCCGGATGGAACAAGGCGCCGATTTCGACCCCCCCTTCCCCGAGACCTTGCAGTTGCACGACGCAGGATGGGTAGCGAATCGCTGGAGCGAAATATTGCCGATACCAATGAAGGCACGGCAAAAGCTGCTTGAACTCGATGATCCGCAAAGCCGCCTGACGATCATCCATCAATACCTGCAGCAGCATCACATCGTTTGAAATTTTTATTCAGAGAGTAAATCCGGCGCGCGGAATACTTCCAGCAGCAATTTTTTGACCGGCGCCGGCAAGGGTGCATTCGCCATTCTTTCGGTCGGATACCAGTTATGACTGCTTTGTCCCGCGCTCTGCAGGCGCTGTGCCAGCGCAATGCGATACGGCGTCACATGCAGTTTGAAATGCGTGAAGGTATGCGAAAACTGCGGTAATTTTTCCACCGATGCCGGCACTCCGCACGCAGCCGTCGCATGCATCAGCGCGATATCAAAATCAGTAGTCCCCGGCTGCAGCGCTGCATCCATTTCCGGCAATGACAGCAAGCCGCCCCAAATGCCTTTGTCCGGACGCTGTTCAAGCAAAATCTGATCGCCGTCGATAATCAGCAGCATCGCCGTGGCTTTTTCCGGCACCGCTTTTTTCGGTTTGCGTATCGGCAGTTCGCTGGTTCTGTCCGTCGCATAGGCAACACAGCGTTGCACCAGAGGGCAGCGATTGCAGGATGGACGATTGCGCGTACACAAGGTCGCACCCAGATCCATCAAACCCTGCGTATAAGATTCCACACCGGCATCCGGCAGCAAAGCCACGGCGCGCAGCCATAGCTCATTTTCGACCGCCTTCTCGCCGGGATAACGCTCAACGCCGAACACGCGGGCGAATACGCGCTTGACGTTACCGTCCAGAATGGCGGCGCGGGTGCCGTAGGAAAATGCCGCGATCGCCGCAGCGGTCGAACGCCCTATGCCGGGCAACTGCTCCAGCAAGGCGGGATCGCTGGGGAAGACACCGCCGTGCATGCTCACAATCGCCTGCGCGCACTTGTGCAGATTGCGTGCGCGCGAGTAGTAACCGAGCCCGCTCCAGTGCGCCATGACTTCTTCTGATGGCGCTGCAGCCAGCGACGCCACGGTAGGAAAACTGGCGAGAAAACGCAGGTAATAAGGAATGACCGCTGCGACCTGCGTCTGTTGCAACATGATTTCCGACAGCCAGACGCGATACGCATCGCGCGTATTCTGCCAGGGCAGCGCGTGGCGTCCATGCTGTTTTTGCCAATGGATAACGGCGTGCGAAAACGTCGGATCGGCCAGCGCAGCTACCTGCGCCGATGTGGTTGTGGATGCTATTTTTTTACCTGCAGAGACTACACCTGCCTCTGGTTCTCTGACGACACGCTTCATCTAGGCCGCTGCTCTATACAAACCAAGCTGCGCCAGAATGGCTGTTTTCAACTCATTTTCCAGGTGTTTCAATTGCTCGTGTTGCACATTGAGTTCGGTTTGCATCTGTTCAAACGCCAACACTTTTTCTTCCAGATTGTCGGTTGCCAGGTGGATTTTTTCAATTGATTTCTTGCGTCGTTTCAACTGCAGCTTATGCTCACCTATCTGTGCCTCCAGCGGTGCCATCACGACTTTCAGCCAGGCTTCCACATCGCGATTTGCCTGCAGAAAACTCTGCCTGACGCGCGACGCGATCGAATCGAAAAATTTCTGCATCAGCACGACTTGCGGCGTGGTCAGTATCGTCGCTGCACCAAATTGCTTGTGATACAGCTTTTCGATCATGATGATTTCCTGATTGTACTTTTCCAGTGAAAACGGCATGGGCGTCGACAGGGCCAGTCCGTGTTCGGTAGAAAATTTACGATACATGACCGACATCATCTCGCCGATTTCATCGGTCTTCTGCGCCGACAGCTCCAGATTGTGCAGCGCCTGCCGGAAAAATTCCTTCACGGCCTGACGCAAACCGGCGGTGAACTTGCTGCGCTCCATCGCATCGCGCGCGTGGCGAATTTCATCCTTCATCACACCCATGCCGAGATGGGTAAATACCTCGTTCGACAAACGCGCAAATACGGAGCGCGTGGCCTGCAATTTGAACAGGCTGCCATCGAACTCGGTTTTTTCCATGTCGATGCGCTTCATCATGTGTTCAAGTATGGTTTGATTCTTGCCGCGCAGGCTTTTCAGTTCCAGCAATTGCTCCACCACATTCCGCGAACGCGACATCAGCAGCGCCTGCTTGGAAGCAGCCAGTTCCTTGACTTCGGCCAGCAGCTGCGCACGTATGATGTCCTGCTTGGCGGGAATCAGCTCGTTCGACAATGCACTTTCCAGCGCGGGCAAACGGCTCTTCGCCAGCAGCGGCGCATCGGCATTTATTTTCCCCACCAGGCCTTTTTGCGCCGACACCGGGAAAATCTGCCGCTGCGGAATACCCAGTATTTGCGCGACATTGCCAACCTGCATATCGATTTGCTGTTCGACTTCGCCCGACGTACGCAACTCATCCCACATACTGTCTATCTTGTTCAGCACGACCAGACGACCTGCGCCCGTGCCGCCTATGTGATTGCGCCAGATATCGATATCGCTTTTGGTCACGCCGGTATCGGCCGCCAGAATGAACAGCACCGCATGTGCATTCGGAATCAGGTTCAGCGTCAATTCAGGTTCGGTGCCGATTGCATTCAAACCCGGCGTATCGATAATCACCAGCCCCTGCTTCAATAGCGGATGCGGGAAATTCACGATCGCGTGCCGCCATTGCGAAATTTCGACCATGCCGTTTTCATCCACCCCCAGCACCATGTCCAGATCGGTTTCGTCATACAGGCCGTAGCTTGCCGCTTCGGCTATCGGTACGCGCTTGGTCAGGCTGACTTGCTTGAATGCTTCCAGCATGCCGTCGCCGGATGAAGTATCGAGCGGCAATACGGTCCAGACCTGGCTCTGCGCCTTGAAGTCGCTGGTCGATTGCGCTTCGGCCCGCGTCTCGATAGGCAACAGTCGTATCGATGGCGGAAAGGTTTCGTCGTACAGCAATTCGGTAGGACACATTGTGGTGCGTCCGGCGGAGGTCGGCAAAATGCGCTGGCCGTAATCGGCAAAGAAGATCGCATTAATCAATTCCGATTTGCCGCGCGAAAATTCAGCGACAAAGGCAATCGACAATTTATCTTCGTTCAGGCGCGATAGCATCTGCACAAAGCGCTGATCGCTGGCGCCATCGGATAGATCGATGGCATGCACGCAATCGCGATAACGCTCAAGCGAAGTCCTGACGTCATCGCGCCAGCTGCTGTACTGCTGAAATTTCTGTACCAGATTGCTCACATGGACCTCGTTTGTGCCGTTGTTATGCCGCAGTTTTCCCGGGTCGACTCATCTACCAGAGCGACACTAGCATCTGTCTTCACTTTTGACAATTTGGACAATAGAAGGTCGAACGCTGCCCTTGCACGATTTGCCGGACAGGCGCATTGCAAATACGGCAAGGTTGACCAGTGCGCGCATAGACAAAATAGTTTTGCTGGAAATAGCCCGATTGGCCGTTGACGCCTATGAAATCCTTGAGCGTACTGCCGCCCTGCTCAATAGCGGCGGCCAGAATTTCGCGTATCGCCTGGGCCAATCGTTCGTAACGCTGCAGGCTGATCCGATGTGCCTGCGTCTTCGGATTGATACGCGCCTGGAACAGACTTTCCGAGGCATAAATATTGCCGACTCCGACGACAATGTCGCCCGCCAGCAACACTTGCTTGATCGCCGATCGACGACTGCGCGTCTGACTATACAGCCATTGCGCAGTAAACAGACCTTCCAGTGGCTCCACGCCCAGCGTACGCAGCAATAAATGATGCTCGACCGTACCCTCTTCTGCAGCATGCCACAGCACCGCACCGAAACGGCGCGGGTCGGTCAGACGCAGCACCTGATTGCCGACCGTCATATCGAAGTGATCATGTTTTTGCGGCGGCACGCCCAAGGGCAGAATACGGATATGCCCTGACATGCCGAGATGGATGATCAGGGTGCCATGTTCAAAATGGATCAACAAATATTTGCCGCGCCGGCCGGTGCTGCGTATCGTGCGCCCGGCCAGAGTCTGCGACAAGGCGACAGGGAAAGGCCAGCGCAAACCGGTATGGCGCAAGACAACGCCGCTGACTACTTGCCCCTCCAGATAAGGGGCGACGCCGCGGCGCGTTACTTCAACTTCAGGTAATTCAGGCATGGCGACAACAACTTCCGTGGTGATTCAGACTGGCGTTTATACTGCGTCGTGCCGCGCATAGCGTAGCGGTTCAGCGTAGAATAAAAACCTGCTCGATTTGCTTGGACTTCAATTGAAAAATGCTCTCGCCATTGTAACGCTGTCGGTGCTGTTCTCTACTGGCGCCGATCTGCGCGCTGAACCGTTGGCGCCGGCCGATGCTGCGCAGCCACCGCAATTCATTGCGAAAGAAGGCCAGAAGCCGCCAGCGGCAGCCAGTCAGCCGGCAAATAATAAACCGGCCGTCGAGGACAAGACCGACGATCCCTTGCCGTCGGTCGATCTGACGGAAGACCTGCTGTTCAAGTTGTTGCGCGCCGAACTGGCTTACCAGCGCGGCGACTGGCAGCTTGCTTACGTGACGATGCTGGTGAGCGCGCAGGAAACGCGCGATCCTCGCCTCGCACGTCGCGCTGCGGAAATTGCCCTGAGCGTCAAGCAAACCGGAGAAGCCCTGTCTGCCGTCAGATTATGGCGCGAGTTGGCGCCACACTCGGATGAGGCCAACCAGTTTTACCTGGGCCTGGTTGTATTGGGAGAAAATCTGGCGGAAGCCAAACCGATTTTCACCGAACGTCTGCGGGAAGTCCGTCCGCAAGCACGCGGCTTGCTGATTCTGCAAATACAGCGTCTGCTGGTGCGCACCAAGGACAAGAACGCCGCCTTTACACTGCTGGAAGAGCTGACCGCACCGTATCAAAATCTGGTGGAGACGCATATTGCACTGTCGCAAGGAGCCTTTGCCAAAAACGATCTGGCACGTGCACGCATGGAATCGAAAAAGGCGCTGGAGATCAAACCCGATCTGGAAATCGCCGTCTTGATGCTGGCCCAGGCGACGCCGAATAGTGTCGACGCACTGCACACCCTCACCGCCTTTCTCGATAAAAATCCGAAATCCCGCGACGTCCGTATCGCCTACGCAAAAACCCTGATCGATGACAAGCAGCTCGAGCAGGCGCGCAAGCAATTCGAGATTCTGCTCCAGGAGCAGCCTGACGATTTGACGATCCTGTATGCCACGGGCATTCTGGCTGCGCAAATGAATGACAGGGAAGGCGCCGAAAAGTATCTGACTACCTATCTGCAGAAACTGGAAGACAATCCCGACGAGGAACGCGATCCGGTGCAAGCCTTGCTGATCCTTTCGCAGATCTCCGAAGACCGCAAGGACTTTCCCGCTGCGCTCAAATGGCTGGCGCAAGTTGAGCCTGGCCCGGCTTATCTGGATGCGCAAGTGAGAAGTGCGCAAATCATGGCCAGCGCCGGCGACCTGAATGGCGCGCGCAATCTGCTCAATCATTTGAAACCGGAAGGCCAGCGCGAACAGATACAGGTCATCGTCGCCGATGCGCAACTATTGCGCGATGCCAACCGTGTACCGGAAGCCCTGGCAATTTTGAGTAAAGGTCTGGAGCGTTTCCCCGAAGACACCGGCTTGCTGTACGACTATGCGATGCTGGCAGAAAAAGCCGGCCGTTTTGATTTGATGGAAAATGCCTTGCGCAAAATCATGAAGCTGGCGCCAAGCAATCAGCATGCGTACAACGCACTGGGCTACTCCTTTGCCGAGCGCAACATCCATTTGCAGGAAGCCCATGCGCTGATCGAAAAGGCATCGAAACTGGCGCCGGAAGATCCCTTCATCATGGATAGCATGGGCTGGGTGTATTTCCGCCTCGGAAAATTGCGGGAAGCAGAGGATTTTCTGCGCCGCGCCTATGCCATACGTCCGGATGTGGAAATTGGTGTGCATCTCGGAGAAGTGCTGTGGGTCAAAGGTGAAAAAGAGGCTGCACAACAATTGTGGCGCGAGGCAAACCAGAAAGATCCGCAAAGCGATATGCTGAAAAATACACTGGCACGTCTGCGCACCAAATTGTAAATATCAGGGCGTGACGGCAGTTGCCGTCACCGCTCCCCTTGCCCCGCACTTCCCGTACCAGTGCGATCGCAGCAGACATTATTTCCCTGCATTCCTCACATCACCATGTTTATATCCGGCCCACCCATGCGAGACACACTCTGCGCTCTTACACATAAAGCCGCCACGGCGATTGCGCTCGGCACTTTATTATTATTGACGGCATGCGCCACATTGGAGTCGCCTGACGACGCCGGCCTTACCACGGCAACATCGATGCCGCGCGCTTATAGCGAAACGCTGGATCTGGATGGCCGGCTCTCGGTGCAATATCAAAAAGACGACAAGGATGAAGCGATACACGTCAGCTTTACCTGGAAGCAAAGCAAGGAGCGCAATACGATCACCATCCTGTCGCCGCTCGGGCAGATCCTCGCCACCATCGCTGTTACGCCGGATAGCGCCACGCTGACCCAGTCCGGCCAGGCACCCCGCAGCGCAGCGGATGCCGATGCGCTGGCACAGCAGGCGCTAGGCTGGCCTTTGCCGGTTTCCGGTTTGCGCAGCTGGTTGCAGGGCTACGCCATCGATGCCGGCAACCGGACCTTTATTGCCTCGCCATCCAATACCAAAGTCACGACCAGAGACGGCTGGCATATTCGATACCAGAGCTGGCAGGACGATAATCAGCCGGCAACGCCAAGCCGTCCGAAACGCATCGATCTCGAACGCCAGACCGAACAGGCCGGCAAGGTCGCGATCCGTATCGTGCTCGATAACTGGCAGACGCAATAAAGCGTCTTTTTACTGATACCAGACAAGAATATGGTTCGTACACTCAACAACTGCCCGGCGCCGGCCAAGCTGAATCTTTTTTTGCACGTCACCGGGCGACGCGCAGATGGTTACCACCTGCTGCAAAGCGTATTCCAGTTAATCGATCGCGGCGATGTACTGCATTTTTCCATACGCGACGATGAGCTCATACATCGCAGTACGGAATTGGCAGGCGTACCGGCTGACAGCGATCTGGTCGTGCGCGCCGCGAGATTGTTGCAAACGGAAGCAAAAAAACAAGGCAAGACTCCCGGCGCGGATATCGCCGTCGAAAAAAAACTGCCCATGGGTGGCGGCCTGGGCGGCGGCTCGTCCGATGCCGCGACCACGCTGCTCGTCCTCAACCATCTTTGGCAAACCGGATTGACGCGCGCCGAATTAATGGCGCTCGGACTGCAACTGGGGGCGGACGTGCCGTTTTTTCTATTCGGCCAGAATGCATTTGCCGAGGGTATAGGCGAGGCTTTAGTGCCGGTAAACACACCGGAATCCTGGTTCCTGGTGATCGAACCCGGCGTGTCGGTACCGACTCAGCAGATATTTTCTTCAATGGAATTGACAAGGGATACGAAACCCGTCAAAATATCGGACTTTTCCGGAGCTCAAGAAAGCTTCGGTAAAAACGACCTGCAAGTCGTGGCTGCAAACTTGTTTCCGCCGATAGCCGACGCCATTAAATGGCTGCAGCAATTCGGAGGTGCGAGAATGACGGGATCCGGCGCTTGTGTGTTTTGTCCGTTTAAGGAAGAACAACAAGTCGATGCAGTACTGGCAACAGTACCGCCGCAATGGAAAGCCTGGAAAGCCAAAGCGATCACGCATCATCCGCTCGCTTATTTGGTAACGTAAATGCAGCAGTCGTAAAAAGTCAGAATTCGTCGTTCGCACTATCCGCCGCTAAACAAGCGAAGATAATGCGAAAGACACAAAGGTTGCGTAGGGGAATCGCCAAGTTGGTTAAGGCACTGGATTTTGATTCCAGCATTCGAAGGTTCGAGTCCTTCTTCCCCTGCCATTCATATCTATAGCAAGAAAAAAACAATAGCCGCCAACGCAAGACGTCACCGTCAGGCTTTGGCGGCTTTCCAGCTTTTTACTGTCATTTAACTTTGTAGCGGGAATTTCCATGGCACTCGAAAACCTGATGGTTTTTACCGGCAACGCAAATCCGGATCTGGCTTTGGGAGTTGCCAAGCATCTTGGCCTTCCGCTTGGTAAAGCTGTCGTTTCCAAATTCTCCGACGGCGAGATCGTTGTTGAGATTAACGAAAACGTTCGTGGTAAAGACGTATTCGTTTTGCAATCAACCTGCGCACCGACCAATGACAACCTGATGGAAATCATGTTGATGGTCGATGCACTGAAACGCGCTTCGGCCGGCCGCATTACCGCCGCCATCCCCTACTACGGTTATGCCCGCCAGGATCGCCGCCCGCGTTCGGCACGCGTTGCGATTTCAGCAAAAGTTGTCGCCAACATGCTGCAGGAAGCCGGCGTTGAACGCGTGTTGATCATGGATCTGCACGCCGATCAAATCCAGGGCTTCTTCGATATTCCGGTCGATAACATTTATGCATCGCCGATTCTGTTGAGCGACCTGGTTGCCAAGAGTTACGACGATCTGCTGGTTGTTTCGCCTGACGTCGGCGGCGTGGTTCGCGCCCGTGCGCTGGCAAAACGCCTGAACTGCGATCTGGCCATCATCGACAAGCGTCGCCCGAAAGCGAATGTATCGGAAGTGATGAACATCATCGGCGAAGTCGAAGGTCGCAACTGCGTGATCATGGATGACATGGTCGATACCGCCGGCACGCTGACGAAAGCTGCTGAAGTACTGAAGGAACGCGGCGCGAAGAAAGTCGTCGCCTACTGTACGCATCCGGTCTTGTCCGGCCCTGCGATCGAACGCATCACGAACTCGCCGCTGGATGAACTGGTGGTGACCGATACGATCCCGCTGACCGATGCTGCCAAGGCCTGCCCGAAAATTCGCGTGCTGTCCTGCGCCAGCCTGCTGGCTGAAACCTTCAAGCGCATCAGCACCGGCGATTCCGTCATGTCGATGTTTGCCGAATAAGCACGTAAAAACAACGCAGAACAAGGATGCGACGAGATTCGTCGATATCCGACCTGGTGCAGTTTGCTTCAGCTTGCTGCACCACTTTTCAAATCCCCTGGTCGCGGGGGATTTAACCGCAGGATGATTTTCATCCTGCATATTTGGAGTTCATCATGAAAGTAATCGCATTTGCACGTAATGATCTGGGGACCGGAGCGAGCCGCCGCCAGCGCATTGCAGGCCTCACCCCTGGTATCGTTTATGGTGGTACCGCAGCACCGGTCAATATCTCGCTCGACCACAACGCGCTGTACCATGCATTGAAAAAAGAAGCGTTCCACTCGTCGATTCTCGACCTGGAAGTGGATGGCAAGGTAGAACAGGTTTTGTTGCGCGACTTCCAAGTCCACGCATACAAACAACTGGTTCTGCACGCTGATTTCCAACGCGTCGATGCCAAACAAAAAATTCACGTTAAAGTGCCACTGCATTTCATCAATGCAGAGATCTCGCCAGCAGTCAAACTGCAGGCCGGCATCATCAGCCACGTCGCAACCGAACTGGATATCACCTGCCTGCCAGGCAATCTGCCGGAATTCGTTGAAGTTGATCTGGCCAAGCTGGAAGTCGGTCACTCGATTCACCTGGCTGACATCAAATTGCCAAAAGGCGTTGTTGCAGTGATCCACGGCGGTGAAGACAACCCGACGATCGCTACTGCTGCGGTTCCTGCCGGTAAAGTTGAAGAAGCAGCTGCTGCACCTGCCGCTGCTGCCGCACCTGCAGCGCCTGCTGACAAGAAGTAATCTCGCAATTGCAGGCTTGCCCTGCAATTGAAGAACCCGCCTTCGTGGCGGGTTTTTTTATGATGGGACTGAACACAAGACGGTTTCATCCCCGATAATCAGGTTTTCCAATTTTCACGACGCCATGCCTATTCGCCTTATCGTCGGCCTCGGCAATCCCGGCCAGGAATACGAACAAACTCGCCATAACGCCGGCTTCTGGCTGGTCGATGAACTTGCGCGCGCGACGCCGCGCTGCACCCTGTCGCGCGAATCCAAATACAGTGCGCTCGCGGCGAAAACCACGATCGCCGGACAGGAAGTCTGGTTGCTGGAACCACAAACCTTCATGAATCGCTCCGGACAATCGGTGGGAACACTGGCGCGTTTCTACAAAATCCTGCCGGACGAAATTCTGGTTGCGCATGATGAACTGGACCTGCCGCCCGGCATCGCCAAACTGAAAAAAGGCGGCTCATCCGGCGGCCACAATGGCTTGAAAGACATCACCGCCGCGCTTGGCACACAGGATTACTGGCGCCTGCGCATAGGCATAGGCCATCCGCGCACATTGAACCTGAATCAGGCAGTCGTCGATTTTGTGCTGCACCGACCACGCAAGGAAGAGCAACCGCTGATCGATGAGGCGATTGCCAAAAGTCTTTCGATCATTCCCCTGCTATGTGAAGGCAACTTCAATGCGGCGGCCATGAAGCTGCACACGGTCGAAAAATAAAGCGTAAATCGGCAGCAAATCCGCACCTCGGAATCCGGTCAATTGCACACAGCCTCAAGTAGTCGTCCGCCAAACGCGGCAGACTCCTCTCGCTACGGTAAAATAGCGGGTTAATTCATCTCTCAGCAAAGCACAACATCATGAGTCTCAAATGCGGCATCGTCGGCCTGCCTAACGTCGGCAAATCCACCCTCTTCAATGCGCTCACGAAAGCCGGCATCCCTGCTGAGAACTATCCGTTCTGCACGATCGAGCCGAATGTCGGCATGGTCGAAGTACCGGACCCGCGTTTGCAGGCGCTGGCAGAAATCGTCAAGCCTGAACGCATCCTGCCGGCCACGGTTGAATTCGTCGATATCGCCGGTCTGGTTGCTGGTGCCTCCAAAGGTGAAGGTCTGGGTAACCAGTTCCTCGCGCACATCCGCGAAACCGACGCCATCGTCAACGTGGTGCGCTGCTTTGAAGACGACAATGTGATCCACGTCGCCGGCAAGATCAACCCGCTCGACGATATCGAAGTGATCCAGACCGAACTCGCGCTGGCCGATATGGGCACCGTCGAAAAAGCCATTCATCGCGAAAACAAGAAAGCCCGTTCCGGCGACAAGGACGCGACCAAGCTGGTCGAGATCCTGGAACGCATCATGCCGCATCTGAACGAAGCCAAACCGGTACGCGCAATGGGCCTCGACAAGGAAGAGATGGAACTGATCAAGCCGCTGTGCCTGATCACTGCCAAACCTGCGATGTATGTCGGCAACGTATCCGATACCGGCTTCACCAATAATCCGTTGCTGGATCAATTGACCGCGTATGCCAAATCGCAAAACGCACCTGTCGTTGCCATCTGCGCTGCCATCGAATCCGAAATCGCCGAACTGGAAGACGCCGATAAAAAAGAATTCCTCGCCGACATGGGCATGGATGAACCAGGCCTGGATCGCTTGATCCGCGCCGGTTTCTCATTGCTCGGTTTGCAAAGCTACTTCACCGCCGGCGTAAAGGAAGTACGCGCATGGACGATTCCAGTCGGCGCCACCGGCCCGCAAGCGGCAGGCGTGATCCATACCGATTTCGAACGTGGTTATATCCGCGCGCAAACCATTGCGTATGAAGATTTCATCAAGTTCAAAGGCGAGCAAGGCGCGAAAGAAGCCGGCAAGATGCGCGCCGAGGGCAAGGAATACATCGTCAAGGATGGCGACGTGCTGAATTTCCTGTTCAACGTTTAATACCCGGTCCGATTCCGTTTGAATTGTTTGCCCGGCCAGGTGATTTTCATTCTCGCCTGACCGGCGTTGCACATTTACGTATCCTATTACGCCATGCCTATCCTGACCGAACTCAATCTGTACCCGATCAAATCCTGCGCCGGCATTTCGCTGCGCGAAGCAACGCTCACGCCGGCCGGTTTGATGAGCGAACATATCTATGATCGCGAGTGGATGGTGGTGGATGAAAACGGCGACGCACTGACGCAACGCGAATATCCGAAAATGGCCTTGATCGTACCGCGCATCCGTATCGATACACTGGAACTGCGCGCGCCCGGCATGTTGCGCCTGGAAATTCCGCTGGGCCTGCCCGATCCCGATGATGAAAAACGCATACGCGTTCAGGTATGGGACGATCAGGTCGAAGCCTACGATTGCGACGATACGAGCGCGCGCTGGTTTTCCAATGCGCTGGGCGTCACCTGCCGGCTGGTGCGTTTTCACCCTGACGCCAAACGAAGCGCGAGCAAGCAATGGACAGATGGGCTCGACGTACCGGCCCTGTTTTCCGACGGCTTCCCGATGTTGATAATCGGTACCGGATCGCTGGCCGATTTGAATGAAAAACTGGTGGCGCAAGGACGTTCGGCATTGCCGATGAATCGCTTTCGCCCCAGCATGGTATTCGGCGATATAGCTCCGTTTGAAGAAGATTTTGCCAAGCAATACAAGCTGGGCGAAGCAAGCTTGAAGCCGGTCAAGCCCTGCCCACGCTGCCCGATACCATCCATCGATCAAGCTACTGGCGAAATCGGTCCCGACCCACTGGATATCCTGCGCACTTATCGCGTCGATCCAAAAATTGACGACGGCATCGCCTTCGGCATGAATACCATCCTGCTCACTGGCGCAGGACAAGTTGTGCGCGTAGGACAGAATGTGGATATGGAACTGGATTTTTCAGCTGCCTGACTCAGCTGTTACGTGTGCATGCCGGCTCAGCGTTCTGCACACTCAGCACAATCCAGGCTAGTCTGGACAGGCATAAAAATTGCCATGCAGAAAGCATCAGCGTAATATTCAGCACTTCGCAGTACTTCGCACTTTTTACTGCCGCACTCGCTGCCTACGCCGCCCACCCTGATGCCATGACGAATACGCCAACTACCGAAAATTCGCAGTTGCGCAGTCAATTGAAATTGCTGCTGGAGCAGGCACATCGCAATCAGCAGATCATGCAGCGCTATCAGGAATTCGACCTGAAGTTCATCGGCGCCAATACGTTCCAGGAATTGATCGATAGCGTATTCGATACCTTGACCGAAGCATCCGAGCTCGATGTCGTCACACTAGCGCTAATCGATCCCGATGCCGAAATTCGCCGCATCCTGACCGATTTGCGCATCGACGTCAGCGATTATCCCAATCTGATTTTCATTGAAGAGAGCATCAATGAAATGGCGTATCCGGCACGCAAGGCATCGCTGGGCACGTACCACAGCACCCAACATCGCCAGTTGTTCCCCGACACGGTATTAAGGCCCAACAGCGTCGCCGTACTGCCCTTGATACGACGCAATGCATTGATAGGCTGGCTCAGTCTGGGCAGTCTGGACGCAACGCGCTTCACTTCCGGCATGGCGAGCGATTTTCTGCAGCACCGCGCATCCATCGTTGCGATCTGCGTTGAGAACGTCATCAACAACGAGCGCCTGCAACATATAGGACTGACCGATCCGCTGACCGGCGTCAACAACCGCCGCTACGTCGAACGGCGCCTGCTGGAAGAAGTTGGACGCACGCAGCGGCACGGCTATGCCTTGTCCGCCATGTACATCGATCTGGATTTCTTCAAGAAGGTAAATGACAATTACGGCCATCAGGGCGGCGACGAAGTGTTGCGCGAAGTCGCGGCGCGCATCAAGGCAGAATTGCGCCTGAGCGATGCGTTGGGCCGTTTCGGCGGCGAAGAATTTGTTGTCTTGCTGATCGATGCTTCGCTGGATGCAGCCGTTGCCGTTGCAGAGCGCATACGCGCGAGTATCTGCAACCAAGCGATTGCACTCACGACTGGTGGAAACCTGCACGCTACCGTTTCAATCGGCGTGTCTACTCTCAAGGCAATCAGCCGCAAGGAAGACACTGCGGCAGCGGCGCAACAATTCTTGGCGAAGGCAGATCAGGCTTTATATCTGGCCAAGCAAGGCGGCAGAAACAAGGTCGTCAGCGCAGAATAATTGCCAGGCAAAATCAAAATACGCATGCAATAAAAAAAGGACCATCACTGATCCCTTGTTTATTACTACCGACATTCATGACACGGCTTTGAGTTCTGCCTGCAGCCTTTCATATTTGGCTTGCAGCTCTTCCCTGCTTTCGCGCCATGCCGGATTGAATGGAATGCATTCGACCGGACACACCTGCTGGCATTGCGGCTCATCAAAATGACCCACGCACTCGGTACATTTGGCCGGATCTATCTCGTAGATTTCCTGTCCCATGTAAATCGCATCGTTCGGACACTCCGGCTCGCATACGTCGCAATTGATACATTCGTCCGTGATCAGCAGAGCCATGATGCATCTCTCTGAACAAACGAATAAGCGGCATCAGGACGAATACAGCGAGCGCTTGCAAACGCTCGCTGCGATGACCGGCACAAGGCAGTGCCTTGTGAAATCCCGTTCAACGTGTCCGCGATCAGCAGTGCCATGACAATCTCAATTCCAGTCTATCCCTGCTCTTGCGCAGCGATTTTTTCCTTCAGCCATTTGTCGACTGAAGGGAAAACAAACTTCGATACATCGCCGCCCAGCGCGGCAATCTCACGAACTATCGTACCAGAGATGAACTGATACTGATCGGAGGGGGTCAGGAACAGCGTTTCCACGTCCGGCAGCAAATAGCGGTTCATGCCGGCCATCTGGAATTCGTATTCGAAATCGGATACCGCACGCAAACCGCGCACAATCACGCGCGCATCGTGCCTGCGTACGAAATCCTTCAGCAAGCCGGAAAAACTTTCGACGTGCACATTGGGATAATGACCCAGCACTTCATTGGAAATCGTCAGACGTTCTTCCAGTGAAAAGAATGGTTTTTTGTTCTTGCTATCGGCAACACCGACGATCAATTTATCGAACAGGCCGGATGCACGACGCACCAGATCTTCATGACCGCGCGTAAGTGGATCGAATGTTCCTGGATAGATGGCTGTGACCATTTTTGCTCCGTAGGGTGGCTAAGTGTCAGCTCGCGGAAAAAACACGCAGCGCATGCGCCGGATGAGGCAAGGTTGGTATTTTGCTTCCTGTTCCTGCATAGCGCAGCATGACACTATGGGCACCGCAAATAACTGAAAACGCATTATGCCTGAACTTCAGGTAGTTTTTTCGCTTGCAGAAGATGGTAAAAAACCAAGCCGGCATTATCGGCCCGCACAACTTCCCAACCCTGCAGCCAGTCTGGCGGCGTATCGGACACCAGAGAGACTTCGGATTCGATATAAATCAAGCCATCGACGGCCAGCAAAGGTGCGCAGGCCGGTAATATTTTGGCAAGCCAATTCTGGTGATACGGCGGATCGAGAAAAATAAGATTGAAGCCCGTCGCCGCACGCGCCTGCATGCCCTGCGTTGTCGACAAGGCATCGCCACGCACAATGCTGACCTGCCCGGCTTGCAACTTTTCTTTCGTTGCTTCCAGTTGCCGCACTGCCGGCGTATGCATTTCCACCATCACGACCTGCGCGGCGCCGCGACTGGCTGCCTCAAACCCCAGCACACCGGTGCCTGCAAACAGATCCAGACATTTCATCCGGCTCCATCCGCCATCGATCAAATGGTTGATCCAGTTGAATACCGTTTCACGTACGCGATCCGGCGTCGGTCGCAAGCCTTCTACATCCAGCACCACCAGCGGTGTGCGCTTCCACTGCCCTCCTATGATGCGCACCTGATGCGTCATCTTCGGACGCGGTGTGCGCTTGGCTGCGGGCTTGGTGTTCGGCTTTTTTGACATGAGTAGCTTGCGATTGAGTGATGCGCGGGAAAGTGTGCGCAGCGTGGATTGTAATGACTACGCAGCACGCATGCCAGCACACCGTGCAATCTATAGCCCGCCACCGACAATCACTGTGGAAAATTTATCGAGTTGCAGCTTGCGATTGAATGCCGCCTTGACTTGCGCTGCCGTCACGGCGGCAATCTTGGCGTTCCAGGTATCCAGATAATCCAGCGGCAACTGGTAAAACCCGATGGCGGCAATATTTTCCAGTATCTTGCGATTGCTATCGATACGCAGTGCAAAGCTGCCGGTCAGATTATCCTTGGCCGCTTTCAATTCTGCTGCGCTTGGACCCTCGCGCAAATAATCGGCCAGCGTATCGCGCGTTACCTTGAGCGCTTCCCCGGCCTGCTCCTTTTTCGTTTGCAAACCGATCTGGAACGGCCCGGCCTGCGCCATCGGATTGAAGTAGCTGCTGATGCCATAGGTCAAGCCGCGTTTTTCGCGCACTTGCTGCATCAGGCGCGAAGCAAAGCCGCCGCCGCCCAATACATAATTGCCGACTGTCAGCGCAAAGTGATCAGGATCATGCCGCGCCAGCGCCGGCATGCCGAGCAGAATATGCGCCTGCGTCGCCTGATGCGGAATCCGCTCCTCCCTGCCCTGTGCCGCCGGCACCGCAGGCAGATCCGGCAGTGCGGCACCTTGCGGCAGTCGCTGCGTCAATTGCAGTGCGATCCGGTCCGCATCGGCACGCGTGATGTCGCCTATCAAGGCCACCACGGCGCGATTGGCCACGTAATGCGCAGCGTGAAAGGCCAGCAAGTCATCGCGTGTAATGGCCGTGATCGATTCCACTGTCGGCTGCGCACCGTACGGATGAGCGCCATACAGCAAACGCGCAAAGGCTTTGTCGGCGATGGCTTCCGGCTGCGTCAGGCTTTCCTTGATAGCGGCAACTGTACGCGCCTTGTCGCGCGCCAGAAATTCTTGCGGAAAGCTCGGCTGCGCCAGCAGGCGCGCCAGCAAGGCAAGCGCCGTCTCGCGCTCGCTCACCAGTGTCCTCAAAGTAATGCCGGAACGATCGTCATCGAGACGGGCGCCGCGTTGCGCCGCCACATCGGCAAACGCATCCGAAATCTGCGCCTCGCTCATGGCTGCTTCGCTTGCGTTTTCGGTTTGTGTCGTGTGCGCGCGCAGCCCGCGTGCCAGCATCGCATTCGTCAACGCTGCAGTACCTGATTTTCCGACCGGATCACGGCGCGAACCGGCATCGAAATCGACACTGACATCGAGAATCGGGATCGTGTGATTTTCCACAAACAAGACGCGCACACCATTACTCAAGGTCCACGACTGGATCTGCAATGCAGCCTGAGAAATACTGCATGCGGCGCACAGCGTGAGGCCGACTATCAATTTAAACATGAGAACTCCGAAAACGCGGGTTGTATTCAAGAACAGCGCACAGCAGGGCCGGCAGCATCAACGCAGAGGGCCGGCCGGCGGCGATGCCGGTTTTTTGTCGGTAACAGGCAAAGGCAGCAGTGTGGCGACGGTCAATGCATCGTCGCCGAAATACTTCTGCGCCACGGCTTGCACTTGCTGCGGCGTCACCGCGCGCAAGCGCTCAATAATCAGATCGATATCCTTGTACGACAGGCCGGACATTTCCATCGAACCGATTTCCATTGCCTGCCCGAACACCGAATCGCGCTTGTAAATCTGACTGGCGATCAATTGCGTTTTCACGCGCTTCAATTCGGTTTCGGATACGCCTTCGGTGGCAATACGGGTAAGCTCTGCGCGCAAATATTTTTCAAGTTGCTCGGTCGTCGTGCCGGCGGCAGGCACGCCATCCAGAAAAAACATGACCGGGCCGCGCGCAATACCCGAATACGAAGCGCCCACTTCATTCGCTACGCGGTCGGTACGCACCAGTTTTGCCGCCAGTCTGGCATTGTCGTAACCATCGAGCACAGCTGACAGTACATCCAGTGCAAACGCATCATCATCCCTGGCGATATCGCGCAGAGCCGGCACCTTGAAGGCCAGCACGACGTAGGGATTTTCTGCTGGCGCCTTGACGGTCACCCGTTTGATGCCCAACTGCGGCGGTTCATTCTGCGGCCGTGTACGCGTCAATGTTTTCTGCGGATAGCGACCGAAATATTTTTCGGCCAGCGCGTGCACCTGCCTGGCATTGACATCGCCGGAGACCACCATCGTCGCATTGTTCGGCGCGTACCAGGCGTCATGCCAGGCCTTCACATCGTCTACGGTCATGTGCTGCAAATCGTCCATCCAGCCGATGACCGGATTGCGATACGGATGCGCAGCATAGGCTGTCGCCGCCAATGCTTCCTGCACCATCGCAATCGGCTGATCGTCGGTACGCAAACGGCGCTCTTCCATGATGACGCGAATTTCCTTGGCAAATTCCGCCTTGTTGAATTGCAGATTGACCATGCGATCGGCCTCCAGCGCCATCACCGCTTCCAGTTTCGATTTTTCGATTTGCTGGAAATAGGCGGTGTAATCCCTGCTGGTAAATGCGTTTTCACGCCCGCCCAACTGGGCGACGCGCTTGCTGAATTCGCCCGGCTTCAGCTTTTTCGTCCCCTTGAACATCATGTGTTCCAGTGCATGCGCCGTTCCGGTAGTACCGTTGCGCTCATCCACCGAGCCGGTTCGATACCAGATCATGTGCGCCACCGTCGGTGCGCGATGATCTTCGTTGACGATAATCTTCATGCCGTTTTTCAGCGTGAATTCCTCAGTTTGCGCCGCGCCGGCGAAGGTCGGGGCCAAAATTATGGCTGCTGCCATCAGCATTGTTCTGATACTCAATTTCATGACCTTCGCTCTGATAGAATACGTCGATTGTATCCGCTCGCCTGCAACATACCGGCAAGCGCCTGTGACCGCTGTTCTGACCCCATTCCCGATGTTTAGTTTCTTCAAGAAAAAAACGCAAGAACCTGCCCCTCTGGCGACGTCGCCTGCGACGCCCGCTCCCGCACCGGAAATACCGGTCGTTTCTGCTCCGCAGGAGACGCAAACGGAAATCGTTGCTGCCGTCACGCCAGCCGAGCAAAAGCAATCGTGGATGGCGCGACTGAAGGTCGGACTTTCCAAAACATCATCCAATCTGACGACCTTGTTCGTCGGCGCAAAAATTGACGAGGATCTGTACGAAGAGCTGGAATCGGCACTGCTGATGTCCGATGCCGGCGTCGATGCCACGCAATTCCTGCTCAACGAATTGAAACGCAAGGTCAAAAATGAAAAACTGACCGAGGCTGCACAGGTCAAAACCGCATTGCGCAGCCTGCTGCTTGAGATGCTGACGCCTCTGCAAAAACCGCTGGTACTTGGACAGCACCAGCCGCTGGTGATGATGATCACCGGCGTCAACGGCGCCGGCAAAACCACCACCATAGGCAAGCTCGCCAAGCATTTGCAGGCGCACCATCAATCTGTTTTGCTGGCCGCCGGCGACACCTTCCGCGCCGCTGCACGCGAGCAGCTGACGGTGTGGGGAGAGCGCAATAACGTCACGGTGATTGCACAGGAATCGGGCGATCCAGCCGCCGTTGCCTTCGATGCCGTCCATTCGGCGCAGGCACGCGGCACCAATGTCGTGATGGTCGATACCGCCGGGCGCCTGCCTACGCAATTGCATTTGATGGAAGAACTGAAGAAAATCAAACGCGTGATTGCCAAGGGCATGTCGTCCGCACCGCATGAAATTTTGTTGATCATAGACGGCAACACGGGACAAAATGCGCTCACGCAAGTCAAGGCTTTCGATGACGCATTGGGTCTGACCGGGCTGGTCGTGACCAAACTCGACGGCACTGCGAAAGGCGGCGTCCTGGCCGCAATCGCGCGCGCGCGGCCGATCCCGGTCTACTTCATCGGCGTCGGCGAGCAGATCGAAGATCTGCAGCCGTTCAATGCACAGGAATTTGTTGAAGCACTATTGGGTTAATCGATATCGATGATTGAATTTCGCCAGGTTTCGAAAAAGTACGCACAGAACGTCACTGCACTGTCCGACATTACGCTATCGGTCGACAAGGGCGAACTGGTATTTCTGGCTGGCCCTTCCGGCGCCGGCAAATCCACACTGCTGAAAATGATTGCCGCGATAGAAAGACCGAGCGCAGGTACGGTCATTGTCAGCGGCCATGATATTGGCCGCATCAAAAATTCCGGCCTGCCCTATTTACGGCGCAATCTCGGCTTGATTTTCCAGCAGCAGCGTCTGCTGTCGGATCGCAGCGTATTGGCAAACGTCATGCTGCCGCTGATCGTCTGCGGCGCCGCGCGCTCCGATGCCGAACGGCGCGCACGTGCAGCACTGGACAAGGTCGGCCTGCTCGACAAGGCCGCATCTGCACCGCAAACGCTATCCGGCGGCGAACAGCAACGGGTATCGATAGCGCGCGCCATCGTCAATCGCCCGCAAATCATCCTGGCCGACGAACCTACCGCCAATCTGGACCGTGAAAGTGCCAACAAGGTGCTCGATGCACTGAAAGCCTTTCACGCGGTTGGCGTGACCTGCCTCATTTCCACTCATGACGAACAATTCCTCGATACGGCAACCCGCGTGATTTATCTCGATCATGGCAAGATCATCGAAAGCTGGCGCAGAACCACTCCACAGGTGCCGGCATGAATAGCTGGTTCAGACAGCATCGCTTCGCGCTGGGCGATGCATTTCGCCATCTGTTCAAGACGCCTGGCAACTTCCTGTTGAACGTGCTGGTGGTATCGATTGCGCTGGCCCTGCCGTTTGCAGGTCTGACCCTGCTGGAAAACGTCCGGCCTGTTTCAGAGCAACTGGCGGTGGAGCCGGAAATCAGCGTCTTCATGCAAATGGATGCATCGCGCGAACGCGCAACGGCCCTCGCGCCGGAAATCAGGCGCATCGCACAGGAAGCCAAACATCCGGTCAAACTGGAATTCATCCCGCGCGAAAAAGCGCTGAATACGCTGAAAGATAAAACCGGCCTCGAAGACGCCATCGCCACTCTCGGGAGCAACCCCCTGCCGGATGCTTATGTCGTCAAAATGACCGGTTTCCAGAACGACGGTGACGCCGGAAAAATAAAGACCATTACCGGAAAATTGCAGGCATTGAATGGGGTCGAATATGTACAGATCGATTCCGCCTGGGTTGAACGTCTGGCGGCATTATTGCAAGTGATGCGTCTGATTCTGCTCTTCCTCGGTGCAACTCTGGGCGTGGTCGTGGTTGCCGTAGTGTTCAATACGATACGATTGCAAGTCATGACGCAACGCGAAGAAATCGAAGTCTCGCGTCTGGTCGGTGCCACCGATGCGTTCATATGCCGGCCTTTTTATTACACCGGCGCATTACTTGGACTGATTGCAGGCGCGGTCGCGCTGCTCGCCGTCGCCGTCGCCTTGAACCCGCTCAACACCGCCATCGCCGACTTCGCTCGCCTCTATGCATCCGAATTCCGGCTGATGCCGCTGAATACCGGTACAACGCTGCTCATGCTCGCTGCCAGTGCTTTCCTCGGCCTGCTCGGAGCATTGCTATCGGTACAACGCCATTTGGCTCGCCTTGCATAAGAACGGCAACTGGCTTGTTGCCTTGCGGAATTGAATTTTTTATTTAATGTAAGCACGCACTAGCGGAAAATCGTTGAAAAATCATCAATAACGGCACGGTTCTTTCTACGCTGCCGCATAGCTGGCTCAAGAAATTCACAAATCTTTACCTGAAAAGTTGGCTGCCGGACGCAACTTCAGGCACGAATCAGGCTCTAAATCCCTGAAGCAAGTACAATTATTATTTAAAATGCAATAGTGTATGGCTATGATCTTGGTATAAAACCCTCATTAGCACTCATTCCAGGAGAGTGCTAAGATAGGTGGTGTAAACGATTTAGAACGCAAGCAATTCGATTCTGGATAAAAGCAAGGAGAACGCATGAAAGCCACATCTGCATCAACCGCAATGATTTCACCAAGCAACATAATGTCCTTGGGATTTTCTGGCGCGCTGGGCAATATTGACGCTTACATCTCGGCAGTCAATCGTCTGCCTATGCTGACACACGAAGAAGAAATATCATTGGCAAAACGCCTGCGCGACGACAATGATCTGGCCGCAGCGCAAAAGCTCGTCCTGTCCCATTTGCGTCTGGTCGTATCGATTGCGCGTGGTTACTTGGGTTATGGCTTGCCTCACGCAGATTTGATTCAGGAAGGCAATATCGGCTTGATGAAAGCCGTCAAACGCTTCGATCCGGATCAAGGCGTACGTCTGGTGTCGTATTCGATGCACTGGATCAAGGCTGAAATGCATGAATACATTTTGAAAAACTGGCGCCTGGTGAAAGTGGCGACGACGAAAGCGCAACGCAAATTGTTCTTCAATCTGCGCAGCCACAAAACAGGCCTGGATGCCATGACGCCCGATCAAGTCGAAGCACTGGCGAAAACCCTGAACGTCAAACGCGAAGAAGTCATCGAGATGGAAACGCGTTTGTCCGGCCGGGATATCGCGCTGGAAGCGCCGACCGACGATGAAGACGACAAGTTTGCACCAATCGCCTACCTATCGTCCGATTTGCAGGAGCCAACCAGGGTTCTGGAATCGCAGCGCTACGATCGCCTGCAAACCGAAGGCTTGTCGAGTGCACTGGGGAAACTCGATCCACGCTCACGCCGCATTGTGGAAGCACGCTGGCTGGCGAACGACGATGGTTCCGGTGCCACCTTGCACGAACTGGCAAGTGAATTCGGCGTTTCAGCCGAGCGCATCCGTCAGATCGAAACCGTGGCATTGAAGAAGATGAAAGGTTCGCTGGCTGCTTTCGCATGATCCAGCAGCAATGAACAAAAAAGGCGCTCAATCGAGCGCCTTTTTTTATGCTTGCATGCTTACTCGGCCAGCAGGATTTTCACATCATGCACGATCGGTTCCGTGCCCTGTCCGTGTCGAATGAACAAACGTATCCGGCCTTGCGTATCGAACACATAACTGCCTGCCGTATGGTCGATGGTATAGCTGCCCGGCGTTTTACCCGGCACTTTCTGATAAAACACCTTGAATTCCTTGGCGGTTTTTTCAGTCTCTGCCAGATCGCCGCGCAAACCGAGGAAACGCGGATCGAAGGCAGGCACATACTGCTTCAGCAATTCTGCCGTATCGCGTTCCGGGTCCACCGTGACAAACAGAACCTGCACCTTGTCGGCATCCGGTCCCAGCGCCGTCATGACATTAGCCATTTCCAGCATGGTGGTCGGGCATACATCGGGGCATTGCGTAAAACCAAAAAACACAACGACTGCCTTGCCCTTGAAATCCGCCAGAGTACGCAGCCTGCCATTATGGTCGGGCAAGGAAAAATCCTTGCCGTAGGCCAGTCCGGTTACATCGGTATTGGTGAAAGCAACTGGCGCCTTGCCGCTGCAGGCGCTTAAGCCCAGTACGACAACGCACATGGTCAGCAGGAAACGTAAACGCATTTTTTTCAAAACCTCAAATAGTGATCGACCAGCAAGGCGGCAAACAACAGCGACAGGTAGACAATCGAATAGGTAAACATCTTGCGCGCGATCATGTCCGTGTAGTGGCGATACACCTGCCACGCGTACCACATGAAAATGATATCGAGCACCGCTGCCGCGACCAGGTAGATCAGGCCACTCATGCCAACGGCAAACGGCAGCATCGTGGTGGCGACCAGCGCAATCGTGTACAGCCAGATATGGAATTGCGTGAAGGCCGTGCCATGCGTGATCGGCAGCATCGGCAAACCGGACTTTGCATATTCATCACGGCGATACAATGCCAGCGCCCAGAAATGCGGAGGAGTCCAGATGAAGATGATCAAAACCAGGATCCATGCCTGCATAGGCAAATCGTTTGCCACCGCAGCCCAGCCCAGAGCCGGCGGCATCGCACCGGACAAACCGCCAATCACGATGTTTTGCGGTGTGGCGGGTTTCAGAATGATGGTGTAAATCACCGCATAACCGACAAAGGTGGCAAAGGTCAGCCACATCGTCAGCGGATTGACGAAGTTGTACAGCACCCACATGCCGGCGCCGCCGATCACGCCGGAAAACACCAGCGTCTGCGGTACGGTAATTTCACCTTGCGCCATCGGACGTCGTGCCGTGCGTGCCATGCGTGAATCTATTTCGCGTTCGACCAGGCAATTGATCGCAAATGCAGCGCCGGCAAGCAGCCAGATGCCAGCTGTGGCAGCGATGACGATTTTCCAGTCCGGCAAGTCCGGGGTTGCCAGAAACATGCCGATCACGGCGCAAAAAACTGCCAGCTGCGTCACACGCGGCTTGGTCAGTGCCCAGTATTGGGCGATGCGATTGGAAGAGACTATCAAGGTTGTCATGCTTTATCTTTTGATGCTGCCGATGAGCGCAAATCAATCTGATAGGGCTCACGATTTTGCCCGCTTGGGCTCGGGATTCTAGCTTTGTAGTTTAACATGACCAGCAGCAGCACAAGTAAAGCCGCGCAACCATTATGCGCAACAGCAAGTGCGAGCGGCCACTTCAATGAAACGGTGGCAATACCGATCACGATTTGCAAGACCAGCGCAGCCAGCACACCGCGTGCCGTGGTGCGCAAACCAGGAATCGACAAGGCTTTCCATGCTGTCCAGCCGAGCACCGCCACCACCACGAGCGCAAACATTCTGTGCGTCCAGTGAATCGCCGTCAGCGCGTCGAAGGGAAGATAATCGCCGCCAGCAGTCTTGCCGAGCTCACGCCACAACGTGAAACCATGTTCAAAATCCATCTGCGGCACCAGCGCACCATGACAGAGCGGAAAATCGCTGCAAGCCAACGCGGCATAATTGGTGCTGACCCAGCCACCCAGCGCGATCTGCACGCTCAACAACACCAATGCAATCAGAGCCGGCCTACGCAAGGTCAACGCGCGCGCATCGACGAATGGATGATCCTTCTGCCGCGCGCCCACCCAGGTCAGCATGCCGAGCAAAGCCATGCCGAGCAAAAGATGTATCGTGACAATAATAGGCTGCAGCTTCATGGTCACGGTCCAGGCACCGAACGCGCCTTGCACACAGACAAAGAACAGCAGCAGCATCGGGTAACGCGGCGAAAAACGCGTGAGCGTACGGCCGCTTTGCAACCAGAAGCGCCATGCAATCACCACAATGGCGATGATCAGTACGCCTATGCCCATCGCAAGATAGCGATGAATCATTTCGACCCAGGCTTTCATGACAGTCACAGGGCCGTCCGGCATCAGAGCTTCGGCAGCACGTATATGCTCCAGCGCCTGCAAGGGATTGGCATGGCCGTAACAGCCTGGCCAGTCGGGGCAACCCAGCCCGGAATCCGTCAGCCGCGTGAAGGCGCCGAACATGATCACGTCAAAGGTAAGGAACATCGTCACCCATACCAGCTTGCGATATTTGTTCGGATCGCGGGAAGACCAGACGATCACGAATGCCAGCAAGGCGACGAACAGTCCCTTGCTGGCAAGTTGAAACAGCATGCCGGAATCAGCCAATTGAAGAGGCTTTCAATAGTTTGACGATATCTTTCTTGATCTTGTTCGGATCGGCATCTTTCGGGAAACGCATCATCAGATTGCCCAGCGGATCGATCATGTAAATGTGATCTGTCATGGTGCTGCCCTCTTCCACCGGCAACCATGCGCGCACGGCCTCCGGTTTGACGCGCAACATATGGGTGCCATCGAACTCGCGCATCAATATCGTATCCAGTGGCTTGTCGTCGGTAATTAGCCAGACGCGTTCGATACGTTCCATTTCCTTGCCTTGCGCGAGGCGCAGCTGGCGCATGTCATGCAATTTTTTTTCGCATGCTGCCGGGCATTCTCCGCCATCGACCTGCAACATGATCCACTTGCCCTGATAGGCATCCAGCGCTACCGGCTTGCCGTCGAGGGCCCGTGTGCCAAGTTCGGGAATCGGGTAATTGCGCGGATCGATGAAAGCGCCGTAATTGGTGCGGCTTTGCGGCTTGATCACGTAGTAAGTCAGATACGACAGAATGATAGGCGATGCACATGCAAGAATAACCAGAAATAATTTCCAGCGCCCTTTGTGTTTATTTTGTTCCACGTCGAATTCCTGTCACAACAAAAAAAATGAATGCCATTGCAGCCAATGCGTACCACTGGAACGCATAACCGCGATGTTTGTCCACACCGTTGGACGGCTGCGGCCAATCGCGCACCAGGCCATCGTGTGTATCGGATAACTGCTCAAGAAAAATCGGCTGCATTGCCAGTTTGCTGCTTGCCGTAAAGCTGGCGATATCGAGATTTTGCACGATTGCGTGTGCTTGCGGCGCATCCAGCACCCCCAGCTGCATCACGGCTCCTATCGAGCGATGCGCCGTACCCTCGATTTCAATCTCGCCTTCCGGCGTCACGATGGCCGGAAGCTTGGTGCGGTCCGCCGGGTTGCGCGGTATCCAGCCGCGTGCAACCAGCACGTGCAGATTGCTGGCCGCAATTTTAAATGGCATCAGCAAATAAAACCCGGCGACGCCATTGTGCGGACGATTGTCCAGATAGACAGGCCAATCGCGCAGAAACTCTCCCTTGACCAGAACACGGCGGTATTCCAGCTCCTCCGGGCTCAGCAGCAAGGGCCCCAGCCGTATTGCCGGCGCGGCCTGCCTTTCCTGCAACTGCGCCGCTATCGTCAGCTTTTCGACTGCCCGCCGCGTCTGCCATTGTCCCAACGACAAACCTATTGCCACTGCAATCGCCGCAGCAACAAATGGAATGAGCCTAAACCGGAAGGTGATTCGCATTACAATATCACTTCACTCAATACACACTGCGTTAGCCAGGCTGATGCCATTCCCGAACTGCCCGCCATGAAAATCGTTGTCGCCATTGCTTTTATCCTGATTCTCGGCAGCCTTGGATCAGCCCTGTTCTTTCTAATGAAAGACAAAGGGAAAAGCGACCGTACCGTCAAGGCGCTGGCAATGCGCGTCGGTTTTTCGATCACCCTCTTTATCCTGGTGCTCGTTGCATACAAGTTGGGTTACATTCAGCCAACCGGCATACGCTGATTTCCGCACAAAGCGATTCCGACTTTTGCATGGTGCACAACACATCTTTGCAATCGTAAAAAAGCCGCACCGAAGTGCGGCTTTTTTATTTGTCTCGCCAATGACTGCAAGCGCAAATTACAACCAGTAGACAACCACGTACAAACCGAGCCAGACCACGTCGACAAAGTGCCAGTACCAGGCCGCGCCTTCAAACGCGAAATGGTTGTCGGCAGTAAAGTGACCTTTCATGACACGGTACAACACGACGCTCAGCATGATCGCACCCAGAGTCACGTGGAAACCATGGAAGCCGGTCAACAGGAAGAAAGTCGAACCATAGACACCGGATGTCAGCTTCAAGTTCAGGTCGCTGTAAGCGTGCATGTATTCATACACCTGAAAACCCATGAAGACCGCACCCAGCAGCACCGTTGCTGCCAGCCAAAAGGCTGTCTTGCCGCGATGATTTTCGCGCAGGGCATGGTGCGAGAGCGTCAAGGTCACGCCAGAGGTCAGCAACAATGCAGTATTAATGGTTGGAATCCAGAATGGCCCCATGGTCGTGAACGCTTCCACCGTACCGGCAGGACCGACATTACCCCAATGTGCGGCAAAATCAGGCCACAGAATCTTGTGATCCAGATCGCCGAGCCACGGCATGCTGATGCTGCGCGCATAAAACAAGGCGCCGAAGAATGCACCAAAGAACATGATTTCGGAAAAGATAAACCAGCTCATGCTCCAGCGGTAGGACGCATCGATGCGCTTGTTATACATGCCGCTTTCGGACTCACCGATCGCATCGCCAAACCATTTGTACAGCACGAAGAGAAAGCCCAGCAGGCCTGCCCAGGTAAGATACGAGCCCCAGCTGGCGTCATTGACCCAGGCGGATGCGCCCAGCATCAGTGCGAGTAGCGACATACCCGCCGCCGCCGGCCATCTGGACGGGCCAGGCACGAAATAATAGGGCGCATTCGCGTGTTGAGCACTCATCTCCATCTCCCAATACAAAATTCAAATAGTTACGATGCAACGGCAACTGCGACTCAAGGTCACAAGCACCACAATAAAAATCCCATTTCGACTTCGCCTGATACGCTATGCCGATATTTCATTATCCTGCTGTTGCCGGCGTCACCGTCGCCTGTTTTTCAGGCTTGGCAACTTCAAAGAAAGTATAGGACAAGGTAATCGTCTTTACATCCCTGGGTAAGGCCGGATCCAGGTAAAACACTACCGGCATCTGCTTGGCCTGATTCGGCCCCAGCGTTTCCTGCTGAAAACAGAAGCATTCCACTTTCTTGAAATGCGCGGCGGCCTGCTGCGGTGCATAACTTGGGATTGCCTGTGCTTCCACACTGCGCGCCTGCGTATTCACTACCTCGTACAACACCTGGCTCATTTCGCCCGGATGTACCTGCATGCTGTTTACCGTCGGACGAAACCGGAATGGCCCCGTCGTATTCGCATCAAACTCAACCGTAATGGTTCTGCTCTTGTCGATTTGCGAATTATCAATCGGCTTTACCTTCATCTCTTGCGAGGTCAGGATATTGACGCCGGTCAGTTCGCAAATCTGTTTATAGATCGGCACCAGCAAATAACCGAAACCAAACATCATCACCGCAATCACGGCCAGCTTGCCGAACATACGGCCATTCAACTTGCCAGTCGATTCTGTCTGATTTTCCATCTCGTCCTAACTAAACCACAAGCGCTTTGCGATCACGCTCAGCATGAAACCCGCTGCGATGACAGCCAGAATAAGGCCGGTACGCAAATTACGCTTTTTTTGATCCGTCATATGAAGGCGGGCTTGCGCCCGCCACTCCATTTATTTAACAGTCGGTGGTGTTTCAAACGTGTGGAACGGCGCCGGGCTAGGCACAGTCCATTCCAAACCTTCTGCACCATCCCAAGGTTTGGCAGCAGCTGGTGTGCCGCCGCGAATCGATGGGATCACCACTGCGAACAGGAAATACACCTGCATCAGGCCGAAACCAAGACCGCCGATCGATGCGATCACGTTGAAGTCGGTGAACTGCGCCGGATAATCAGCATAACGACGCGGCATACCTGCCAATCCCAGGAAGTGCATAGGGAAGAAGGTGATGTTAAACAGGATCAGCGAACCCCAGAAATGGATCTTGCCGCGGGTTTCGTTGTACATGAAACCAGTCCACTTCGGACCCCAGTAGTAGAAACCGGCGAACAGGGCGAACAGGGAACCAGCCACCAGCACATAGTGGAAGTGGGCAACCACGTAGTAGGTATCCTGCAACTGGATGTCGATCGGTGTTACCGCCAGAATCAGGCCGGTAAAGCCGCCGATGGTAAACACGAAGATGAAGCCGATTGCAAACAGCATAGGCGTCTCGAATGTCATCGAGCCTTTCCACATCGTTGCAACCCAGTTGAAAATCTTCACGCCGGTCGGCACAGCAATCAACATCGTTGCATACATGAAGAACAGCTGTGCTGTCACCGGCATGCCGGTGGTGAACATGTGATGCGCCCACACCATGAAGGACAGAATCGCGATCGAAGCGGTTGCATACACCATCGATGCATAGCCGAACAATTGCTTGCGAGCGAATGCAGGAATGATATGCGACACGATACCGAACGCAGGCAGAATCATGATGTACACCTCTGGATGTCCGAAGAACCAGAAGATGTGTTGATACATGACTGGATCACCGCCGCCAGCCGCATTAAAGAACGAGGTGCCGAAGTGACGATCGGTCAATGTCATCGTGATCGCGCCAGCCAACACAGGCATCACAGCGATCAGCAGATAAGCAGTAATCAGCCAGGTCCAGCAAAACATCGGCATCTTCATCAGGGTCATGCCAGGAGCGCGCATGTTCAGGACGGTGACGATAATGTTGATCGAGCCCATGATCGACGATGCGCCCATGATATGCAGGGCAAAAATCGCCATGTCCATACCTGGTCCCATTTGGGTCGACAGCGGTGCGTACAGCGTCCAGCCGGCAGCAGTCGCGCCACCAGGTACGAAAAATGACACAACCAACAATACAGCAGCAGGCGGCAACAGCCAGAACGAGAAGTTGTTCATGCGCGCAAACGCCATATCCGACGCGCCGATTTGCAACGGGATCATCCAGTTGGCGAAACCGACGAAGGCCGGCATGATCGCGCCGAACACCATCATGATGCCGTGCATCGTGGTCAGCTGATTGAAGAACTCAGGCTGCATCAATTGCAAACCAGGCTGGAACAGTTCTGCGCGAATCAGCATCGCCAGGAAACCGCCGGACAGCAGCATGGTGAAAGCGAACCACAGGTAAAGCGTACCAATATCCTTGTGGTTCGTCGCATATACCCAACGACGCCAGCCATGCGGATGATCGTGCGCATGGTCGTGGTCGTGCGAGTGATCGTGTGCGTGATCGACTGCGGTTGTGCTCATCTCAATCTCCTGATTCAATTACTTGCGCGCAGCCAGCACTTCAGCCGGTTGAACAATGTTTTCCGCAGCCTTGTTGGACCAGTGATTGCGGGTATAGGTAATCACTGCTGCAATTTCGGTATCCGACAATACAGGCTTCCAGGCCGGCATGGCGCCCTTGCCTTCCATCACCATATGGATATTGGCCGCTTTCGGTCCGGTGACGATAGGCGAAGCATCCAGCGCAGGGAAACTGCCTGGCACACCTTTGCCGTTTGCCTGATGGCAGGCGATACAGTTGGCGGTATAAACTTTTTCGCCGCGCTGTACCAGCTCATCCACCGTCCATGTCTTGTTAGGATCGTCTGCATTGGCAGCCATTTCCTTTTTCTTGCCATCGACCCAGATCTTGTAATCTTCATCGCTGACGACGTTAACTACGATAGGCATGAAGGCGTGATCCTTGCCGCACAATTCCGCGCACTGACCGCGGTAGGTGCCGATTTTCTCGGCCTTGAACCATGTATCGCGCACAAAACCAGGGATCGCATCCTGCTTGACGCCGAACGATGGAATCATCCACGAGTGGATAACGTCGTTTGCAGTCAGGACGATACGAATTTTTTTGTTGACTGGAACCACAACCGGATTATCGACTTCAATCAGATAATTTTCGTTTTTGGTCAGCGTCGGATCGGTAATTTGTTCGCGCGGTGTAGCCAGATTGGACAGGAAGCCGATGCCCTGACCTTCGCCTGCCAGGTAGTCATAGCCCCATTTCCATTGCATGCCGGTGGCTTTAATGGTGATGTCCGCATTCGACGTATCCTTCATCGCCACCACGGTTTTGGTTGCCGGCAGCGCCATGCCGATAACGATCAGGAACGGGACAACAGTCCATGCGATTTCAACAGCAGTACTTTCGTGGAAAGTCGCCGATTTATGGCCGACCGATTTACGATGCTTGACGATCGAATAGAACATCACACCGAAAACGGCGAGGAAAATCACCAGACAGATAACCAGCAACAGCGTATGCAACGAATAGATCTGTTCAGCGATCTGTGTCACAGGTTGATGGAAATTCAGCTGACGTACTGCCGGGCCGCCCGGGCTATCAGTCACCGCCCACGACGGCAAACCTGCCGTCAGGAGCGACGCACCGAGCATCAAAGATTGAAGGCGCTTCGCATGTTTCATGATTTCCTCAAAAGCCCAAATTAAGAATTCTGTTTAACTGCCGGGCCCACCGCCTGCCCCAGCTCCTGACGCAGCTCTTGAATGAACATGCGCCTCTTGTATTCCGTAAGGAATACCCCACTTCAATATCGTGTAGCTGACAATTCCCTGACCATCGATCGATTGCACCGTACCAACCGGGGCCATCCAAAGTCAAGTCCGATACTTCATCGGCCGAGCACGCTGACGCAAATCGCGCTCACGCAAAACCGTCGAAGTATAAGTCGGAAAGGGCGGTGTTATCAAGTATAAAAACAAATGACAACATCCGCGCCCTGCAAGGCTTTCGGCGTTCTTCTTCAGATCAAATGCAGCAAGTGCGCAGCTTTTTGCGATCTGTCACACAAAATATCTGGGAATTACACGATACAAAAATCGATATCATTTGTGTAAGCATCTTTATTTTCTGGGCAAGTCAAAGCGCACTATCGATTCACCGCTCGCTCTCGTCTTCGGTGCCGGACGGAAAGCATGGCCATAAATAACTTCAAACGTCAGCGGAATTTTTCCATCCGCCTGGCGACTTTGCTCCAGCACCTGCACTACCCGCTGCCAGGCGCGCCTGCCTAACAAGCCCCGGCGCCGGGTGTCCAGCGGATTGCCGCCCCAGGCGCGCACATCATCCATCAACTTTTCGACTGAGCCATAGGTGACCGTCAGCGTTTCCATATCCATCACCGGCGTCGAAAAGCCTGCGTTGACCAGCATGTCGCCAAAATCATGCATATCGACAAAGGGCAATGCATGCGGCGCGCTATCGGCAACGGCAAAGGCTGCGCGCAACTCCTTGAAGGTATCGGGGCCGAAACAGGAAAACATCAGCAAGCCGTCCTGCCGCAATACGCGCCGCCATTCGGCAAACACGCGGTCAGGCTGCGGATGCCAGTGCAAGGCCAGATTCGACCACACCAGATCGACCGCATTCATGCCCAACGGTAATTGTGCGAAATTACCACACAGCATACTGGCCGCAGGATCTTTGCCCTTCCCTATCCCAGCCGGCAACCATTGCTGCAACAAGCGGTTCATTGTCGAGAGCGCGGCCATCTGTGCCTGCATGGCCGCAGCCAGCATCGCGGGAGCAGCATCGAGACCCAGCATGGCCGCCTTTGGAAAGTGCTTCTGCAAAGTCGCCAGGTCCGCGCCTTCGCCGCAACCCGCATCCAGCACGTATTGCGGCGCAATCCTGACCAATGCCAGGCGTTCATGCATTCTGGCCGCCACTTCGCGGCGCAGGAAGTTCGATTCAACTATGCGAGCAGGATTGTCGAACAGGCTGCGTACACGGTTCAAATCTATGGGTGCACTCAGCTTGGAATCAGGAGGGGAAGACACGGGAGGGGAAGGGTTCAGTGACATAATGCAGGCAAGTTTACACGCATGAGAGCGGAGCTGCGCGATGCTGTATCGTTTTTTCGATTGGTCTCGTCATTTCATTCGGTGTCTGCCGACCGCCCTTCCATCGTCGTGCGCATTGTGCGGCTTCAGTAGCAGACAGGCATTGTGCGATGACTGCGAGCAGCGCTTCTTCAATCAAACTCCACTGCGTTGCCATCAATGTGCATCCCCGCTTCCGCATACCGGTGCGCCGATACAACGTTGCGGCGCCTGTCTTGGCGATCCGCCAGCCTTCGACGCCACCATCGTGGCCGGCGATTACGCCGCACCTGTCGATCACCTGGTGCTGGCCCTCAAATTCGGCAACCGGCTGGCGCTGGCGCCGCTGTTTGCGAGCATGTTGCGCGATGCGATATTGCGTGAACCAGCCTTCGCCATGCCCGCCTTGCTGACCGCCGTACCGCTGGGTGAAAAAAGACTGAGCGAACGCGGCTTCAACCAGGCGCTGGAAATCGCCAAGCCCTTGGCGCGGGCGATTGCCATACCGCTGGCGCCGCAATTGCTGGAACGTACGCGCGACACGCTGATGCAATCGATGCTGCATCCAGCCGAACGTCATCGCAACATGCGTCATGCATTTGTCTTGCCGGCCAATGCCGACGTACTTGTGCGGGGACGGCATATAGGCGTCGTCGATGATGTGATGACCACTGGTGTCACCCTGAACGAAATCGCCGCCACGCTGAAACGTCATGGCGCAGTGCGCGTCACCAATCTTGTCTTCGCACGCACGCCGCCGAAGTAAAGTCGCCTGCAATCAGATTAAAATGCGCGCTCTGCTGTTGTAATACTGCGATACCGCAATGTACTGGCGCACCGCCAGCCGAGGAGAATTGTCTTGTTTCACGTTGTACTGGTCGAACCTGAAATCCCGCCGAATACCGGCAATATCATCCGCCTGTGCGCCAATACAGGGGCGCAATTGCATCTGGTCGAACCGTTGGGTTTTCCACTGGACGATGCCAAGATGCGCCGTGCCGGCCTCGACTATCACGATTACGCGCAGATGAAGGTGCACCGCGACTGGCAGGCATTTCTCGACTCGTTTCCGGTCGATCAGCCCTTGAACCCAACCCGCATGTTTGCGCTGACCACGCATGGCTCCACACCCTTTGCCGGCCTGGCATTTCAGCCCGGCGATATCTTTGTCTTCGGCTCCGAAACCAAAGGACTGGCTCCCGCACTGCGCGAATCTTTCCCGTCCGCACAGCGTATACGCCTGCCGATGCGACCGGACAATCGCAGCCTGAACCTGTCGAATACCGTCGCCGTAGTGGTCTACGAAGCATGGCGGCAAAACGGTTTTTCCGGCGGGCAGTAAATACTTGCCGGGTTTAAGCTACAGTCATGCCAAAGCGCAGCTCGTCGTATTTTTTCATTCACGCCGGCATCGATGAGATGCCACATTCCATGTCGAAGGATTCCATGAATTTACGCTCACTTTCTCTCGCGACTTTGGCGCTACTGCTCAGTTCCGCTGCGCTTGCGCATGATTATCGCGCGGGCGACATCCGCATCGAGCATCCTTATGCGCGCGCCACGGTTGCCGGCCAAACCAGCGGCAGCGCGTATCTCACAATGGAAAACACTGGCAGGCAAAGCGACACCTTGATTGCAGTGCAATCACCGGCCGCCAAATCAGCAGAAATCCATACGATGTCGATGACCGCCGATCACGTGATGCGCATGCGCGAAGTGGACAGCATCGAGTTGAAAGCGCAGGAAGTAGTGAAAATGCAGCCGGGCGACGGTTATCACATCATGCTAATAAGCTTGACGGCGCCGCTCAAAGCAGGCGACAAGCTGCCGCTGACGTTGACATTCAGAAAGGCCGGAAAAGTTAACGTTACCGTCGCAGTGGAAGCCGGCAAGAACAGCGCGGCTGAAGCAAAGCGCGACGAGCATCACCAGCACTGATAAAAACGGATGGCAATGAAGAATGAGAAAAGGACGTTTTTAAACGTCCTTTTTATTTATTTCGCTGCGTAATGCCGATACACCTTGTATTTTCCATTCGCCTGGAACAACAACACATCATAGGCATCGGCGGGCTGACCTGGCATCTCCATTCCAGGCGAACCCATGGGCATGCCCGGTACAGCCAAACCCCTGGCCTTTGGTTTTTCCGCCAGCATGCGCTTGATATCGCTGGCCGGCACATGGCCTTCCAGCGCATATCCGCCTACTACCCCCGTATGACAACTGCCGAATGATGCAGGCACACCGAATTTTGCACGGTACGGTGCAGTATCCTGCACGTTGTGTGCATTCACCTTGAAGCCATTGGTGCGCAAATGGTCTATCCAATCCGTACAGCAGCCGCAAGTTGGCGTTTTATACACCTCGATGACCGGCTGGCCGGTTTTGGCAAAGCTGATTGCAGGCAGTGCGCCGAGCAGAGCCACAGCACGCAGCAAGGTACGTCGTTGCATTATTTTCTCCCGATGAATGATCTTGCACCGCAACGATTTTGCATCGGAACGGCGATGGCAGGCAAATAAAAAGCCGCAATTGCTTGCGGCTTTCTTTAATGAACCAGCGAACTCAGGCCGGTTGCGCTTGCGTTGCCGCTATGCGCGTCACGATTTCCTTGCGATAGCGGTTCAACTCCTGCACCGAACCAAAAGTGCGCTCGAATAGCAGCGACATATTGTGCAGAATGCGATCGACCACTTTCTTTTCCCACTCGCCATCAAACTTGATCTGACCATCGAGCCAGCGTTCCAGCCATTCCGGATCAGGCAAACGCGATTGCACCGTATCGTTCGGGAACAGGGACTGGTTCACATGCAGATTGGTTGGGTGCAAAGGCTTTTCAGTGCGGCGTGCCGAAGCCATCAATACACCGATCTTGGCAAATGCAGCACGGGCGCTGTCACCGACTTCAATCAATGCTTTTTTCATGTAGCGCAGATAGGCTCCACCGTGGCGCGCTTCATCCTGGCTGATGATTTTGTAGATCTGCTTGATGACAGGTTCGGTATGCCATTCGGATGCACAGCGATACCAGTGATTCAGGCGAATTTCGCCGCAGAAGTGCATCATCAATGTTTCCAGCGCGGGCGCAGGATCGAACTCGAAACGCACATTGTGCAATTCCTCTTCAGTCGGCACAAACTCCGGTTTGAAGCGACGCAAATACTCCATCAACACCAGCGAATGCTTCTGCTCTTCAAAAAACCACACCGACATGAACGCGCAAAAATCGCTATCGTCGCGATTATCACGCAGGAACATTTCTGTTGCGGGCAAGGCCGACCATTCCGTAATCGCATTCATGCGTATGGTTTGCGCCTGCTCATCAGTGAGCTTGGAACCGTCAAACTGATCCCATGGAATATCGGTTTCCATGTTCCAGCGAACCTGCTCTAAGGATTTAAACAATTCTGGGTACAGCATACGCGCCTTAAAAATTGAGTTAAGTGCTTGATTCTACCAAGAAATTCATCATTTACCCAGTCAAAGGCCATGACAAATCTGGTAACAGTACTGTTTAATGCAGCAGATTTTATTTTCTGCAGATCAATAAACAGTCCTCATGCCACAGCCACACTGCGCAAACAATGAAATGCAGGGAAGAATCAAACAGAAAATATAAAGAGCCGGCGCTGCATAGCGCCCATGACAAATATTCCTTCTTGGTGCAAGATGGGGGCATTCACTGCAACATCAACCATCAGATGAAAAAATCACTCTTCACACTGGTGTGCGGTGCGCTGCTGACGGTCTGCTTCAGCACTGCACATACCGCATCCGCACAAACTGCTGCGCCGGCCGCCTGCCCCGCCACCTTGAATCATGTCGTCCCGCGCCTGCAGGATGAAGCCCCACAAAATCTTTGCCAGTACGCGGGCAAAGTCGTTTTAGTGGTCAACACGGCCAGCTATTGCGGCTTTACGGTTCAATATGAAGGCCTGGAACAGCTGTATGCGAAATACCAGCCGCAAGGCTTGGTTGTGCTGGGTTTTGCATCCAACGATTTTGGCCAGCAGGAGCCGGGCGCGAACAAGGAGATTGCCGAGTTTTGCAAGAATACCTATGGCGTGAAATTTCCGATGCTTGCCAAATCCTCTGTCATCGGCCCAAACAGCAATCCCGTTTATCAATCGCTGATGAAAGCCGGCGCAAAGCCGCCACAATGGAATTTTCACAAGATCCTGCTGGGGCGCGACGGCAAGGTGGTTGCAAGCTATCCGTCAAAAATAACGCCTGACGATAAAAAACTGATTGCCGATCTGGAACAGGCACTGGCGAAAAAATAAGCGTTACTGAATAGCCAGACTCCAGCCTTCACGGGAGTCCGGCAGAGAGCGGATAACGATTCACTTCCCCTTGCGGCTGAACGGCCGACTCACAAAACGCGACCCGGCCAAACCGAAGCGCCACGGCACCTCGACCGCCTTCGAAATTCCAATACGCGGGCCACTCACTACCGATACCGGCTCCGTCGCCGGCAGCAGCTGGAACGGCGGCGCATCCAGCGGCGCCCCATTGAGTTGATGCGTCACACCCAGCGCCTGACATAAACGTCCGGGCCCGGAACACAGCAAACGTACATCGTCCACACCGCGCCGCTGACGCATGATATCCATGCCTGTCGTCGGCTCAAGCGCGCGTATCAATACTCCGGCACCGTGGCCTTCTTCGCAGCAAACGAAATTCATGCACCAGTGCACGCCGTACGAACGATAAACATAAGCGTGCGCAGGTGGACCGAACATGGAAGCATTGCGCGGCGTCTGCCCGCCGAAACAGTGCGACGCCGGGTCGGTGAAATCGTACGCTTCCGTTTCGACTATGCGGCCGCCCACACCATCAATCAAGACCGTTACGCCGATCAAGCGGCGTGCCAGTTCAGATGAGGGAGAGGTAAAATCAAGGGCGGCGAAAACGGCATTCATGGTATCGATTATCAGGGAAAATCCGAATTGATGCAGCGCAAGCCATGCTTGCGGCACCCCTTACTCGAACAATAAACATCCGTCTTGACAAGCGCCAGCAAGCCGCTGCGTCCAAGATAGGCAATACAACATTGCGCCCGCACAGGCATAATAACGTTGCTTATTTAATCGGCCAGCCTCAATCAAGGCCGGCCTCCGGACATCACGCTGTGTGTTTTTCCAGCAGTAATCAAACATTAGAGAGGCAACAGGCGAACCATCGCCTCCATGACCATGCGCATTCTGATTATTGAAGACAATGCCGATATTGTCGCAAACCTATATGCATTTCTTGAGCCGCGCGGCTACGTGCTCGATTGCGCCGCCAACGGATACGCGGGCTTTGCCCTAGCGGCACAACATGAGTACGACGCAGTCATCCTCGACATCAAGTTGCCCGGCATAGACGGCCTGACGCTATGCCGCAAGATGCGCGATGAATTGCAAAACGATACGCCCGTGCTGATGCTGACCGCACGCGATACGCTGGACGACAAAGTCGCCGGCTTTGACAGCGGCGCGGATGATTATCTGGTCAAACCATTTTCACTGCTCGAAGTGGAAGTCCGCCTGAAAGCCCTGATACGCCGCGCACGCGGTAAAAATCAGGGTACGAATTTCCTCAGCGTCGGCGATCTGGTATTCGATACTTCGACGTATCAGGTCAAACGCGATGGCATGCCGATCACGCTGACCAAGACCGGCTTCAAGATCCTGGGCTGCCTGATGAAGGAAGCACCCAAAGTCGTTTCGCGCGAAACGCTGGAACTGGAAGTCTGGGGCGATCATCCACCCGACAGCGATGCCTTGCGCACGCACATCCATGCACTGCGACAGGCACTGGACAAAGCACATCCGTTTGCCATGCTGCGTACGGTTCAAGGCATAGGCTACCGCCTGGTCGGTTCGGATGAAGCGCTCTAGTTCGCTACGACGACGCATCGTCGTCGCCTACCTTTTTTTTGCGCTGGCAATCTGCACTTTCTTTGGCGTCGTTGCCGCCGTTGCCATCGAGGGCACGGAAGATTTACTGGTTGATGAACATTTACGCAGCATTGCCGCCTGGGCCTCACCCCGCCATGCAAGCGGCATGCCGGTGGAGATGCCGCACGATGTAAGTTTTTATCACAGCACGGCCATTCCATCCGACTTGCGCGACTTGCCGCTGGGTGTCGCAAAAAAGAATTTTGAAGGAAAAACCGTTCATCTTCTGGTTGGCGAAGACGATGCCGGCATCTACGTGGTGGTCGATCGCGCCAGTGAATACAAAAACATCGAACATGTGATTTACGCCATGATCATGGCCGGCTTTCTCGGCTTTGCGGCGCTATCGCTGTTTCTCGGCAGCTTTATTGCGCGCGGCTTCGTCGATCCAATTATTGAACTGGCAGCAGCAGTCAGCAAGAAAGGCTGCCATACCGATTTGCCGCTACTGAACAGCCGCGACGAACTGGGCGTACTGGCGCGCGCTTTCGCCGCCCATACTGCCGAGCTGCAGCAATTCCTGGCGCGTGAGCGCTTTTTTACCGGCGATGTCAGCCACGAATTACGCACCCCGCTGACCATCATCACCGGCGCCGCCGAACTCTTGCTAGAACAGACTGCGACGCAAGCGGCGCTGCATGCGCCAGCAGACCGCATCCTGCGCGCGGCCAAGGAAGCAAACGAGTGCGTTGAAATATTGCTGCAACTGGCACGTGCACCCGACCAGATCAATCGGCCGGAAACATCCGTCGCGGCCGTCATTCACGCCGAGATCGCACGCTGCCAGCATTTTATTGAAGGCAAGCCGGTTACGCTGCATTTTGAAGAAGGCGAAGACTTTCTGGTGACTGCACGCAAGGAGCTGCTCACGGCAGCAATCGGCAATCTGATCCGCAACGCCTGTCAATACACCGAGCAAGGTTCCGTCACCGTCAGAATCGCCGCTCGCACGGTGATCGTTGAGGATACCGGCCCCGGCTTGCCGGCATCGATACAGGCACACCTGCAAAACAAGAATTTATCCAAGCCCCTGGTAGGGTCTGCAGGCACGGGACTGGGCCTCGCTTTGGTCATGCGCATCTGCGAATATCTCGACGCAAAATTAATCGTAGAAAATAATCCAAAAATTGGCAGTAATTTCCGAATTGTTTTTAAGGCAATTTTAACGGAAACGTAACATATATTTCACATCTTATTAAGTTCCTCAGCGTTAACCTTCGGCTATGCAGTGGAGCCACCTTGCCTAGGCAATTCAACTCCTTCCAGCGGTTTTTGAGTTGTTTTATCTTGAACCACAGACATTTCGTTTTTAACGCAATGTCGCGCATATGAATACGTAGTGGCCAAAAAAGATTTTTCAGATTTTTCTGATAATCGACAACAACATGGTCATACGTTGACCGCCACATTATCTTAATAAACCTTGAGGAAGACATGGACGTAATAAGCACCGCAGCATTCTGGGCTGCACTCGGCAACATCATTCTGATCAACATCGTACTGTCCGGCGACAACGCGGTCGTCATTGCGCTGGCCGCCAAATCCCTGCCGCCCAAACAAAAGAAGCTGGCTGTAATCTGGGGTAGTGCCGCGGCAATTATCCTGCGTATTGTTTTGACCATCTTTGCATTGCAATTGCTGACCTTGCCATACCTGAAGCTCGTCGGTGGCGTTCTGCTGTTTTATATCGGTGTGCAATTACTGGCGGAAGACGGCGGCGAAGAAAACATCGAAGGCTCGTCCAATCTGTGGAGTGCGATCAAAACGATACTGATCGCCGATCTGGTGATGAGCCTGGACAATGTGCTCGGCGTCGCTGCCGCAGCCAATGGCCACATTGGCTTACTGATCATTGGCTTGGCCATCAGCGTGCCATTGATCGTGTTCGGCAGCACCCTAGTTTTGAAATTGATGGAAAAATTTCCTATCATCATCACCCTGGGCGCCGCATTGCTCGGCTATCTGGCTGGCGAAATGCTGTTCTCCGATACCGCGGTCGTACCCTGGATCGAAGCCAACGTACCGCACCACGAGCTCCACCTGTTCGGCAATACCCATCTGAGCATTCCAGGTTTGGTACTCGCCATCGGCGTTGTCGTCGTCGGCACCTATCTGGGCAAACGTCACCATAAAGCTGCAGCAGCATAATCCCGACTGATGAGCGCCAATCCGGCGCTCATCAGTCTAGTAAAAAGGGCGAACCAGCATGGCCGGTTCGCCCTTTTCTTTTTCTGACAACCCACATAAGGGGCGCTATCGCCCTAATACTTCCGCAGATTGAAGTTATGCTCGACCACCAGCCTAGTAGTCGCAATCAGGCTGCTTAATCCGAATACCAATTGTGTCAGCCTGTCGCCCGGCAAGGCCCATATTTGTGTGTTTGGCACCGCGACCTGCGTCGCCGCTGCAATCAATGGCGCAACCCACTCGGCTTCCGGCGTCACATCCAGCAGCACATCCCCCTCCGCTGTCGTATGCATGAAAATCTCGCCACCTTCGCTCAAACCGAAGCAAATTCCCCAGCCGCTGGCCTTGCTGCTTTTGCCCAATTGCTGGATGGAGCGATTTTGATGATCGATCCACGTTTCTACATCGTAGGTGGTTTTTAATACTATCCAGGGACGTTCAAGCTGCTCGTCCTGATTTTTCTCGCCTTCGTCGACCATCATTCACATCTCATCGAAAAATAAGTAATTCGTGCGCACACTGTACACGTTGCGACCACACTCTTCGGCCGGCCGGCAGATAAAAACTGCACAAAGCGGGCAATCTCGCGCCTTCGTGATATCCTGCGGACCCTAGCTCACCCATTGCTCGACTGCTGTTCATGACGACCGAATCAAGCCCTAATCCGTTTCAATCCGCGCGCATCCTGCTCAAGGAACTTCAAGAGAACTTTCCCGTGTTCGGCGATTTCCTGCCGCTTGCAATCGGCATCGACAAGCAACTGATTGCACTAACGCCTGATGTCAGCCGGAAATCCTTGCGTACTGCGCTCGGCATACACACCAATTCCCTCCGCTATCTGAAGGGCATGGAAAAAGCCACCGTACGTTTCAATCTGGATGGCTCGCACGCCGATGAAGTCACCGATGTGCATCGCACACATGCGACTACGACCCTGAAAGAACGTTTTAAAAAGAATGCCGAACAGCGCAAGGCGCAACGCCTGGCGGAAGAAACCCAGCGCAAGCTGGAAGAAGCAGAACGTCTGCGCGCCGAAAAGCTGAATCAGCTGGCAGAGAAGTTTTCACGCAAGAATTGAGCCCGTTCGTACTGACGCGATCAATGATCGTGTCAGTACGCCAGTCTATCGTTACCAGTAAGTCCACAGCATCTTGGCGGCCAGCACATACAGCAGGCCGGCAAAAATGCGCTTCAATATGGGCACCGGCAATCGCTGCGCCAACCGCGCACCAAACGGTGCCGTGACCACACTGCCACACACAATCCCGACCAGTGCTGTGATGGAAATGAATCCTATTGCATCAGACGGCAAATCAGGCACGCTCCAGCCAGAAATGATGTAGCCGATCGTCCCGACCACCGCCAGCGGAATCCCCATCAAGGCGCCGGTGCCTATGGTTTTCTTCATCGGCACGCCGCACCACAGCATGAAGGGTATCGTCAGGAACGCACCACCGGCAGACACCAGTCCGGCGATGATGCCGATCACCATGCCAACAAGGAACAACGGCCCGGCCGCCGGCAGCGGCCGCGCAGCCTTCGGTTTTTTATTCAGCATGATTTGCGTAGCGCCGAAAAATACGATGACGGCAAAACTCAAGGCCAGATGGCGTTGCGGAATCCAGGCTGAAACCGAGGTAGCCAGCAGGCTGCCTATCACCATGCCCGGCGTCATGCGTTTGACGATATTGAAATCGACTCCATCGAACTTGAGGTGTTCACGCACGCTTGCACCGGAAGTGAATACGATGGATGCCATGCATGTCGCCAGTGCCATGTGCACCACGTGATCCGGCGCAAAATGCTGGGCCGCGAACATGGCTGCAATAATCGGCACCAGCGTCATGCCGCCGCCTATACCGAGCAAACCAGCCAATACGCCGACAAACGCACCGGCCATCACATATGCAAGAAACCATATCATGCATGCACCTCAATGATTGCATCTGCTACTGCTGCACTCAACAACTTCGTCATCATCAATTGCATGCGATCAGCCTTGTTTGGTTTGTTGTCAGGTAAATAAATTGTGCCCTGATGGCATGAAAAAAATATCAGGGCACGGCCTCTACTATACCGATACTCGTCGCCAAAGTTTTTCGAAAAGGAAATATCCCGATGACAATGTCGCCATTCCGCCTTGGACAGGGAGCCTTGCTGAAAACACGTGAGGGGTAATTTGCATGACCTCAGCCGGATTGCCGCCTCCCACGCCCGCCGCCAAAACCCGCTAGACTGGCGGCTGCATCAATCCGGTTTTGTCGAATTGCACAAAAATTCAGATCGGGTTTTACGCATCAAGCAGTCATATCCATTTACCATCGTTATCTTAACCGGCAGACCATCTTTGCATTCCGCATCACCCACACCCGTCGTCAAAAACGAACGCCTGTTTTTGCTGACCATCGCCGGCATACAGTTCACGCATATTCTCGATTTCATGATCATGATGCCACTCGGGCCGCAACTGATTCGGGTCTTGCATATCGATACGCATCAATTTGGCGTATTGCTGTCGTCCTACACGTTTACCGCTGCCGCCTCCGGCTTGCTCGCTGCCTCCTATATCGATCGCTTTGACAGGCGCAAACTGATACTCACGCTGTACGCACTGTTCATCATCGCAACGCTGTGTTGCGGCCTCGCGCCCGACTACACCACACTGTTGATTGCGCGCGCACTGGCCGGCGCGTTCGGCGGCATTCTGGGCGCACTGGTGCAAACCATGGTGGCGGACGTGATTCCATTCGAACGTCGCGGCAAGGCAATGGGGACGGTGATGACGGCATTTTCCATCTCGACTGTGGCGGGCGTACCGCTGGGCTTGCTGCTGGCCTCTTCCTTCCCTGCCATCGGTTGGCGCGCACCCTTCTTTTTCATTGTCTTGCTGGCTACCGGATTCTGGCTCATCGGATACAAATTACTGCCCAGCCTGACCGCGCATCTGCACAGCAACCGGGTCGGCAATATTTTCCAGCAGATTTTCGCGGTAGCGAAGGAACCCAGCCATTTGACTGCGTTTGCGTTTATTGCGTTGCTGATGATGGCCGGCTTTACGGTGATTCCGTATATTGCCTTGTATATGACAACCAACGTCGGCTTGCCGGAAGCATTTATCACCGTGGTCTATCTGTGCGGCGGTGCCGCGACATTCTTCACTTCGCAATTGATCGGCAGGATGTCGGACAAGCACGGCAAACTGAAAATTTTTCGGCGCGTGGCGCTGGCATCCTTCATCCCCTTGCTGATCACGACGCATCTGGTGCCGATTGCATGGTGGCTGGTACTGATCAATTCCACGCTGTTCTTCATCCTCGTGCCGGGCCGCATGGTGCCGGGCATGGCAATGGTGAGCGCGGTGCCGGCGCCGCATGTGCGCGGCACCTTCATGAGTTTGGCATCCTCGGTGCAAATGCTGTCCTCGGGACTGGCGACGCTGGTGGCCGGCTTGATCATGACGCGTGCGCCGGACGGACAAATCGTCCATTACGATACGGTCGGTTATATCGCCGTTGCCTGCGGCATCGCCACCATCTGGATTGCCCGCCATTTGCGCGTAGCCACGCCGACTGCCGCGACCGGCAAGCCGCTCAGCTGATGCACGCCTTACGGTTTGGCGGGCGGTGCGCGCTTCTTGCGCGGCTTCTTGTCCGGTTTTGCCTCTGATGTAGCAGCAGTTTTTTTTGCTGCGGCTGCTGCAGACGGCTTGCCTGAGTGCATGGCCGTTGCCCGGGCCTCTTCCGCCATGACACCGCTCACCGCCTGATTAAATTGTTGCTGCAGTAAATTCCACCAGTCTGCCGATACATGCGCCGCATCGGCCGCATGCGCAGGATGCTCGGCGCCTGTGCCGGCCGGTGGCGCCGAATCTGCATGTGCATCGGCGCCAAACGCTGTTGCTCCCATGGTTTTGCCCATGGCCTGCAAGGTCGAGATCGTCGCCCCCTGTACTTCCAGTGCCTGTATCGTGCCGCGCAGCATATTCATATTCATGTTCAGCCACGATTCCACCGCCTTCAGATCGGCGATCTGCTTGTTGATTTCATCCAGCGACAGGGTCGGCATCACCATGCCGGGAATCCCCGTCGATGCGTGCGCGCCACCCCACATTTTTTTGACGAATTCCAGTGTGTCGGCCATGGCATCGAAGCCGGGAAGATTGGGCATATTGGGCTGTGTCATGTAGCACCTCCAAGGTGGAAAAACTATCTGCAAAAGACGCGACGCAGCGCCATCATTCTCGTTTCCAGCTTAGCAGAGAACGATGCGTAAACGGCATGCTAATGCGGCGATCGCGCCGCCGGCCTTGATCTTTGCGATATAGGCGTGACATTCCTGAACTTCCTGATTGCGTGCAATTCATCGCCGACAATCGCAATATCGGGATGTTTGGCACGCTCGCTCGCCTTGCCTGCTCACCCAAGCCACCGGCTTGCGTTTACACTGGCGCCATGACGATGGCCCCTCCCCCGACTGAACACCGTAGCAGACGCTCGCACAGCCTGTTCGTGTTGCTCGCGGCGGCGCTCTTGCATCTGCTTGCGCTTGGCTGGCTAGGCGGACTGCTTCGTTTTCCCGCCATGCATGCGCCGGAAAATACTGCCGTGATAACGGCCACGCTGACAGCGCCGCCACCCAAACCCGTGATAAAAGCCGCGCCCAAACCCGTCAGGCACACACCGCGTCCACCAAGACCACGTCTCTCACCACCGCCTGAAATTTCGCCGGCACTGGCCGCCAGCGAAACAGCAAGGGCAGATTTCCCCGACAGCGAAAACGGCGACGACATTGCCACGTCTACAGCCACAGAGATGCCCGCTGCCGACACAGAACCAAACAGTGTGCACTACAACATCGACCTACCACCTTCCGCCGATCTGAAATACGATGTGCAAAAAACGCCGACGGAAGGCGCGCCCATGTATGGCAGCGGCACCATCAGCTGGCACACCGACGGCAGCAAGTACAGCGTGAATGGCGATTTTGGCGTGCTCTTCATTACCGCCCTGCGCTTTCAGAGCACCGGCACCATAGAAGACACTGGTATAGTTCCCGAGCTGTATAGTGAAAAACGCTTCCGCAAGGCAGAGACCAATACGCACTTCCATCGCGAACGCAATACCATCAGTTTTTCATCTTCCACGTTATCGTATCCGCGCAGCGGCGGCGAACAGGACCGGGCCAGCATCATCTGGCAACTGGCCGGCATAGGACGCGGCGACAGCGGGAAATTTGTTCCCGGTGCCAGCATCGACCTATTCGTGGCCGGCACCCGCAATGCAGAAACCTGGCAGATTCTGGTGCTCGGCCTGGAAGAGATCACCATCGATGGCATCAGCACGCAGGCCTGGCATCTTGCGCGCGCACCACGCAGCGGTTCGCATGATCAAAAGCTGGATATCTGGCTTGCACCGGAGCAGAACTGGTACCCGGTGCGCTTGCGCTATACCGAAAGCAATGGCGATTACCTCGACATGACGCTGACCAGCCTGAACGTTTCCGCAGTACATTAGTCTGATATTTTCAACCACTTATTATTTTGGTGATTCAATGAGCCGTTTCTTCGCACGATTTTTCCCCCGATTTGTTTTCAATTTAATCCTTGCCGGCACGATAAGCGCATCGCCACTCGTCGCTTCCGCACAAGCGCCAGCAAAATTTACCGCCAATCCACCTGCCTCCGCTGATCTGCACTACACCATCAACGCACATCAGAGCGGTCTGTCCTTGAATGGAACCGCCATCCTGCATTGGCGCCAGGACAAGAATCACTATTCGATCAACACCGAGACCCGGGCCATGCTGCTGGGGAAAATTCTTGAAGCAAAAAGCGAAGGAGCCATTGATGCCTACGGCCTTGCCCCTCTCACCTCCACCGAGAAACGCATGCGCAAGGACCCGACCACCACCACCTTCAATCGCGAAACCCGCAGCATCACTTTCAGCGCATCCGATGCCAGCTATCCGATCAAGGGCGGCGAACAGGATCGCAACAGCGTCGTCTGGCAACTCGCAACCATGGCACGCAGCACGCCGGCAAAATTCAAGACCGGCGCCAGTATTTCCATGATGGTCGCCGGACAAAAAGATGCAGATCAGTGGACGTTCAAGGTCGGCAAAGCGGAAACGCTCAAAACCTCTTTGGGCGACCTGAAAACAATCAAGGTCAGCAAGCTCGTCAAAGGCAGCGACAAGAGTCAGAAAATCGACATCTGGTTTGCACCAGGCAAAGAGTGGTATCCGGTACGCATACGTTTTGCCGAGCCCTCAGGCGATTTCATCGAGCAAACCATCGCCAAGATCACGCCGCAATCCTGAGAGCTGAAACGAAGCAAGGCTGGCCACGCATATAATGCGGCCATCGATTTTTGATTGACAAGGAACAGATGAATTCTGCAGATAGCGCATTGGTACTCTTCAGCGGTGGACAAGACTCCACCACCTGCCTGGCCTGGGCGCTCACGCACTATGCACGAGTGGAAACCATAGGTTTCGACTACGGCCAGCGCCACGCCATCGAATTGGCGGTGCGTCCATTCCTGCTGGAAAATATGCGTTTTCTTTCACCTGAATGGGACAGCAAGCTAGGTGAAGATCACATGATCGATCTTTCTCTCATTGCAAAAATTTCCGATACTGCATTAACCAGCAATGTCGAAATTGCGATGCTGGAAAACGGTCTGCCCAATACTTTCGTCCCCGGCCGCAATCTACTTTTCATGACAGTCGCCGCCACCGTGGCGTATCGCCGCGGCTTGGACGTGCTGGTAGGCGGGATGTGCGAAACCGATTTTTCCGGCTATCCGGATTGCCGCGACGACACGATGAAAGCCTTGCAGACCGCGCTCAATCTCGGCATGGCGACAAATCTGAAGATCGAAACGCCGTTGATGTGGATAGACAAGGCTGCTACGTGGAAAATGGCGCAGGATCTGGGCGGAACGCCTTTGCTGAATCTGGTTCGCACAGGAACGCACACCTGCTATCTCGGTGAACGCGGCGAATTGCACGACTGGGGCTATGGCTGCGGCAGCTGTCCGGCATGCAAGCTGCGCGCACGCGGATATGCCGACTTCATTGCCGGATAAGCTTGCTGCACGCACGGCACAAGCCGGGCTTGAAGCCTGCATCCGTTGAAGGCAGGTACGGTAGCCTGCCCTCAACCAGCATAATGCCTATCAATAACGTTGGTTTTGCATAGGCATAGGCTGCGCAGGTGCCGGCTGCGGCCCAACAATGACCGTGGTGGTTTCACGATAAATGCCACCGGTTCCTACGCTGCCCGAAACCGTTCCCTCGCCGCGTACGCGACGTGCGCAATCCTCGCGGTCCGCCGCCGGCAATGCATTGCAGCGCATGAGCGCGTTTTTCTCGTGCGAGGTCGTACCCTCACTCAGGCGGCCACGCCTGGCCTCGTTAAGTGCTGCGCCAGCTTCCTTCAGACAAGTCGCCTTATCCTCATAGGTTTGCCCTTTCAGGCAGGCGGCACGCTCTTGCTGATAAGTACTGGTGGCGGTATCAGCTGCCAGTACAGCAGTCGAACCCAAGGACAAGACGACCGCAAAAATGGATAAGGCAAGTGCGCGTTGCGGCACCTTACAAAATACATCGTGAGCAAATAACATATTGTCCTCCTGCGTAAAAATATCAGGCTAGGACGCAAACGCTGCCTTGTATGTGCGCTAGCCAACTTATGAAAAATTAAAATATAGCAATCCTGAACATGAAAGCAAGCTTGTCTGCAGAAGCCGTATGCGACTATTTTCCCTGCACAATTTTTTGATTCAATGACATACTTGCCCTGGCAAAATTGTCCATCGCGTTCGCAGCCCTGATGCTGCAGCCGATCCGGCCATGAATTTATTTAAAAACTTCAAAGAGATACGCAATGCCTTCACCCAAAGCACCACGCAAACACTTTTCCATGTTGCGCGGCTTTCACCTCGCTGACTTCTTTACACTGGGCAATGCGGCTTGCGGCGTCGCTGCGGTATTTTTCGCGATGCTCTATATGAACAGCCAATCGCTCACCCATTTTTACGCGGCAGCAGCAATGGCTCCCGCCGCATTTATATTCGATGTACTGGACGGCAAGATTGCTCGCTGGCGTCGCCAGCACTCAGCAATGGGACGCGAACTGGATTCGCTCGCCGATGTCATTTCATTCGGCCTCGCGCCGGTCACGTTGGGTTTTGCTGCCGGCTTAACCGGCGGCTGGGATTGGGTGGCAATGATTTATTTCGTCTGCTGCGGCGTCAGTCGCCTGGCACGTTACAACGTCACGGCAGAAACCCTGTCCGAAGGCGCCGACAAGGTGGCATATTTTGAAGGCACGCCGATTCCCACCAGCGTGCTGATTACCGGCATATTGGCATGGCTGGCATCGCAGGGACGCATAGGCTCGGCAATTGCCGGCGACATCTGGATGCTGGGCCCGTGGGAACTGCATCCGTTCGCCTTGCTGTTCGTCCTGTCCGGGACTTTGATGATCAGCAAGACGCTGCATATCCCGAAACTGTAAACACAGGCGCAGGCAAAGTCTGGCTACAAACGATAAATCAATGCAGCAATCACCACTGCGGCAGCCGATGCCGCAGTAATCGCATCAAGTAAATCCACGGCAATACCTCCTAGCAGAATTTCTCTGCACTCCAAACGAAATTTTTCATCCAGCCGTTTCAGATTACACATCAGGTACAGCACCGCCAACGAAGATTTTGGCTGATGCTTATGAAGAAAATTAATATCCAAATGTAACAAGGCGTAAATGCATTGGTGAAGCATGACGAATGCCTTTTCAATATAAAGACAGCGCGCGCATTTCTGTCTGGCCGCGTTAATCAAAGGGACAATCATGCACATAAAATCAATCGTATTAATGGCGGCTCTACTTGGCAACGTTGCATTTTTGCAACCATCCATTGCAAAGGAAACGCGCCTGAATGCAACGCAACATTCCGCCCCTGGTACAGATGTCTCCCGCGTTGAAAGCCTCACCAAACCGCAAGCCAAAGCTGCCAAAATGTTTCGCGTGGTAAATGATTTTGAAAGAATCGATGCCAATCGCGATGGTCGCGTGACACGCGATGAATTACGCCTGTACGCGCTTTCCACCCGACGTCATGTGCCCATGACCTGATGCGCATCTGCGCATGCATGCCCCTCCGAAAATACCGCCCCCCCCCTGCTTTCACCCACCGATTTTTCCCGTTTTTCATTGCCCTGCATTTCTGTGTCCGCACACCGTTGCAACGACCAACACAAATGTCGTATTAAATTGCCAATAATGGAAAAATCAGCCGCCAGACCACGCGTCTATGGCATGCTGGCGCGAGCATCACAATAATGAGCCGACAAGCGCATCCATGCGCACACGGCCGCCTCAGGGAGACAGCATGTTCTATTCTTTGCGTACATTGATTGCCGGTCTGATTTTCGTCAATTTTTTCTGCCTCGCTTATGCAGAAGATGGCGTGACCGATACCAGGATTTTGATAGGCCAGACAGTCGGCCTGACCGGCACCATCGCCGGCCCGGTAAAAGAAATGAATGAAGGCGCCAACGCCTACCTCGCCAGCATCAACAGCCGCGGCGGCGTGAATGGTCGCAAAATCGAATTGCTCACACTGGACGACAAGTTCGATGCCAAGCTAGCCGCTGCGAATGCAGAGCTGCTGATCAAGAAGGAGCGCGTGTTTGCCCTATTCCAGAATCGCGGCACGCCGCTCACGGAAGCCATCGCCCCCATTCTGGCCGCCAACAAAATCCCGCTGATTGCCCCCAGTACCGGCGCGATGGTTTTTCATGCGCCCGTCAATCCGCTGTTATTCAACGTACGCGCAAAATATCAGGATGAGGTGAGGAAAGGCGTCGAGCATTTCGCTACCATAGGCTCAAGCAGCATAGGCCTGCTGCATGTAGACGATTCCTTTGGCACGGATGGGCTGGCGGGTTTCGTCAGCGCGATGAATGAGCGCAGCATGATTCCAGCCATCGTTGCCTCTTTCCCCCGCACCAAACCGGATTATGAGGTAACCGCCAATGCCATCGTCAAAGCAAACCCGAACGCCTTGATCATCGTCAGTTCTTCTGCCCATACCATTGCAATTATCAAGGCAATCCGCGCCAAGGGCAGCCTGGTGCAAATCATGACGCTATCGAACAATTCTTCGCAGTCCTTCGTGCAAGAGCTTGGCCCTGCCGGCACTGGCGTGATCGTGTCGCAAATTACACCGGCACCCAATTCGGTGACTACCGGTTTGGGCAAGGAATTCATGGCGCTTGCCAAGGCCAACAATGCCACCGTGTCGTACGCGGCGATGGAGGGTTTTGTGGCAGCCAAGGTATTGGTCGAGGGCTTGAAACGTGCAGGTCGCAATCTGACGCGCGAAGGTTTCGTGCGTGCACTGGAATCCATCCAGAAATTCGATATGGGCGGCTTGATGGTCAGCTATGCACCGACCGATCACACCGGCAGTGAATTTGTTGAAATGACGATGATCAGCAAGGATGGACGCTTCATCCGCTAAAATTTATACACTGGAAACAAGCGGCTGGCTGCTGTCGATTGGCAGCTAGCTGGGAGTTTTCACTTCATTGATGGCAAGCGCCACCGCCTTCACCCGCGCCTCGCGGATGGCCTCTGGAATGCGCGTCGGCTGATCCGGCCAGCGCTGCTGCATGAGGGCCGCAACTTCGCCGCCATTGACCGTTTGCGCAGCAGCCAATGCCTTTTGCATATACGCATTCTGCGGAAACGGCACGTCAGCAAATCCGGGACGACCGCGATGATCGCATTCCGATGCCTGCAGCATGTCGATGAAACGTTGCGGCTTGCGAAAGGCATCGCAACGCTCGAACAAAGTCACGATGGTTGCTGCGCGCAACTCCAGCGCACGGCCGATATTGCCGTGTTCACGCGCCGTCATGACCGACAGATCGCGGCAATCGTTAGGGATCTTCAGGCGCTGGCAAACGGTCTCTACCAGCTTCGCACTCTGCATCTCGTGGCCATGATGACGCGGCCACATCTCCGGCGGTGTTACACCCTTGCCCAGATCATGAAATAGCGCGGCACAACGTATTGGCAGCGCCAGATTGTGTTGGGCCGCGTAATCGACCACCATCATCACGTGCACCCCGGTATCGATTTCCGGATGAAATTTTTCCGGTTGCGGCACACCCCACAAGGCATCGAGTTCCGGCAGCATTCTTTGCAGGGCGCCGCAATCGCGCAATACCGCAAACATGCGCGACGGCTGCACCTCCATCAAACCGCGCGCCAGTTCCTGCCAGGTACGTTCCGGCACCAGCGCATCGACTTCGCCTGCCGCGACCATCGCCTGCATCAATGCATTGGTTTCCGCCGCCACCGAGAATTGCGGAAAGCGTGCGGCAAACCGCGCCACGCGCAATATGCGCACCGGATCTTCTGCAAATGCAGACGATACATGCCGAAATATTTTTTGTTCGAGATCGCGCCTGCCGCCGAAGGGGTCGACGATCCTGCCATCGGCATCCTTGGCCATTGCGTTGACCGTCAGGTCGCGCCGGATCAAATCCTCTTCCAGCGTGACGCCGGCATCCGTATGAAATACGAAACCCTTGTAACCGGGCGCCGTCTTGCGTTCGGTGCGCGCCAGCGCATATTCTTCATGCGTGACCGGATGCAGGAATACCGGGAAATCCTTGCCGACCGGCGTGTAGTTCTGCGCGATCATTTGTTCGGGCGTCGCACCGACCACCACGTAGTCGCGATCCTTGACCGCGACACCCAGCAATTCATCGCGCACCGCGCCGCCTACGATATAGGTTTTCATTTCAGAAGAACTCGATTCGGACTCAATCGGGAATCAATCAGGATAGACATCGTATTTTGCGATGCGCGCGGTTTCAGCCAGCGCGCCGCTGATCCATTGCGCCACCGCCGGATGCCCCGCAATCCGTTCGACGTAGGCATCGAGCGCCGGGCCCAGCACGACGTCATAGGTCCGAAAACGCATGACAACCGGTGCGAAATACGCATCGGCGATCGAGAATTCACCGAACAAAAATTCGCTGGGACCTGACAAGGCAAGGCAGGTTTCCCATATCTCGCTGATGCGACCGATATCTGCCTGAGCATCTATGGTGCGTCCCTTGCCGGGAAACCTTGCGCGGATATTCATCCACATCGCGGAGCGCACACCGGTAAAGCCGGAATGCATTTCTGCACAAATCGAACGCGCCAGTGCGCGTGCCGCGACATCTTCCGGCCACATTTTCTTTTCCGGAAACTGCTCTGCCAGATATTCGCAGATCGCCAGCGAATCCCAGATCGTCGTTTCGCCGGCAAGCAGGATAGGCACCCGGCCGGCAGACGAATAATGCGCAATCTGCATCGCGGTATCCGAGCGATCGAGCAGCAGGGAAACTTCCTGGAACGGGATATTGAATGCCGTCATCGCCACCCATGGACGCATGGACCAGGATGAATAATTCTTGTTGGCGATGACCAGTTTCAAACCGTTTTTCCCGGTGCTGTCTAGTGTTTGCGACAGCGCTGGATCGAGTTCTGTAGTTTGCATAAATCCCGTCAAGAGAAAATATTCTATTGGATGGCTTCAGCGGTAGCGTATGCGCCTGACGATCAACGCATGTTGATCACGGCAAATCCGTCGGCACGAAAGAAGCCGGTGCCACATTGCCCAGACGTGCTTTCAGCGATTGCGGCTTGCCTTCGAACATCGCAGCATAGTAGGTCGCATTCGACAATACTTTTTTCACGTAGTCGCGGGTTTCCGAAAATGGAATCGACTCGGCAAAGATCGCCCCTTCCACCGGCCGCACCAGTGTCGAGCGCCAGGTGCGTGGGCGTCCCGGCCCTGCATTGTAGGCGGCAGTCGCCAGCGTTTGCGAACCTTCCAGATCGCTCAACACCATGTTCAGATAACTGGTGCCGAGCAGAATATTAGTTTCGATTTCATTGACCTGCCTTGGCGAAAAATCGCTCAATCCGATTTTCTTGGCAACATGTCTTGCAGTCGCCGGCATCAATTGCATCAGGCCAGAAGCGCCCACGTGCGAACGCGCATTCATGATGAAACGCGATTCCTGACGTATCAAGCCATAGACCCAGGCCATTTCCATGCCCTGACGCTGCGTCGTTGCCTGCATGATGTCGCGATGCGGCGTAGGGAAACGCTGCGTAAAATCGAACTCGGTTTTGGTCCGATCCGACGTATTGACCATGCGATCCAGCACATCGTTGCGACGCGCGAATTCTGCCGCCGCCAGCAACTGCCTGTCATTCATTTTGCGCAATTCCCAGTTCCACTCGCGATAAGCTTCAAAACGCAAATCCAGATCGAAGAACTTGAGGGAGCGGCGGAAACCGGCATTGCTCGTCATCGGTGCGATTTCATCTTCAGTGACAGGCAAGGCACGCGGTGGAATCGTAATTTTCTGTCCCAGTTCTTCCAGCGCCAGCTGGCCGTAGAAACTGGTTTGCGGTGCAATCGACTGGAAGCGTGCATTCGCAGCCTCGACCTTACCCTCTTCACGCAAGGCGCGCGCGCGCCAGTAAACCCATGCGGCATCATCACGCAAGGATGCCGGCATCGCTTCTATGCCGGCGCTCACCAGTTTCCAGTCGCCCGCGCGCAAGGCGGCACGAATTTTCCATTGATGTGCTTCCAGAGACAACGGTGCATCACCGGCCTTGCGCCAGTATTGCATTGCCTCCGGCGCCAGCTTCATCGACGCCTGATAGGCGATCTGCCCCCAGGCGAATCCTTCCTGTTTTTTGCTCAGCAACAGTGTGTTGTTCGACAGGATATCGGCCGCCTGCGCCGGATTGCTTCTGGCGATGCGTCCCAGCGCAATGACATATACCTCATGCCGGACACGGCGAAAGCCGACGCCACGCGCCACGACAGAGGCAGGCTTTTCCATGGCGGCGACCAGGGAACCATCTTCGATACCGGTCAGCGGTACAAAGCGGCGCACATAATCGGTAGATCCCGTGTCCGATGCGAGGCGGATCTGCGCCCACAGATCGTTCTCGTCAAACTGCTTCGTTTCCATCAGGGTTGTAATCAGCGCCATGCAGCCTTCGCCGAAATCCTTGGGCACATTCAGCAATGCGCGCGCTTCATCTGCTACCTTGATACCTTTTAAAGCCTTCGACATCAGCGCATAGCATTTCAGCTGTGTATCGTCGTTCAATTGAAATTGCGGATACTGTTCATCGAAAGTGAGCCAGTCGCGCCGCTTGCCAAGTTCGAGCAACCAGTCGTTGCGCAGGCGGTCCGCAATGGCGCTGCCGCTGTAACGATTCAGGAAAGCCAGCACCTCGCTTGCCGAGGCGTCTTTCAGACGCGGTTTCAGCTGGTAATATTCAACGTAGGACGGGATCGGATAATTGCCCAGATTCGCTGCAATGTCGCTGGCGCGCGCGGCATCGTTGCGCCGCGAGGCATCGCGCAACGCCAGAAAGGCATCGTCGTCGCTGGCAAAACCATTAGGCCGTTTTTGCGCATGTGCCGCTGGCAACAGCAAGACTGCCGATACCGCGACCAGCAATATTCGAGAAAATAATTTATTCGACAACATGAATTCGGTGACCCTTCGTTTGACCCGCTTATACTGAACCGCAACGATAACTAGAATAGCACGCGACGCCGCTGCATCCGTGTCTGCATACATGCAAAACAAGACTGAATTACGCAAAACCCTGCTCGCATCACGCAATGCCATCACTGCCGAGCAACGTCTGCTTTGGGATAAGCAACTTGTCGAACAAATCATGGCATGGTGGACCATCAAACGCCTCCATACCGTGGGCGTTTACTGGCCGATGCGCGGCGAACCTGATGTGAATACCGCCTATGCAACACTCGCTGAACTGGGCGTGCAACTCGCACTGCCTGTGGTTGTGAGTGATAACGCACCTTTAAAGTTCTGTGCGTGGACGCCCGGCGACCCCGTCATCAGAGACCGATACGGCGCGGCCGTGCCGGCAGATCAACATACCGAACTGCAGCCACAAGCGCTGATCATCCCCTGCGTAGGTTTTAACGCGCAGCGCTTTCGACTCGGTTATGGCGGCGGTTTTTACGACAGGACGTTGGCATCCGTCCCGCGACCACATACGATAGGCGTCGCTTACGCCAATGCAGAAACCTTTTTTTCTGCCGATCCATATGACATTGCGCTGGATATGGTGATGACGCCATCGATGACGCTGGCACAAGATCACGCATAAAAAAAGCCGCGTACGCGGCTTTTTTAGTCCCAAAATTAGCTCCGGCTTACTTCTGTGACAGATTCAAACGACTCCATATTGCATGCGTGGCTGCGGCCTGATTCAGCGTATAGAAATGCAGGCCGGGTGCACCGCCAGCCAATAAGCGCTCGCACAAATCCGTCACCACATCCAGACCGAAGGCGCGTATCGAATCAGTATCGTCGTTATAACTGGCCAGTTTCAAACGTATCCAGCGCGGAATTTCCGCGCCGCACATATCCGAAAAGCGCATCAGTTGCGAATAGTTGGTGATAGGCATCACACCAGCCGTCACCGGCACATCTGCACCGGCCTTGCGTGCATCATCGACAAAACGGAAATAGGCATCCGCATTGTAGAAATACTGCGTGATGGCTGAATCCGCACCCGCCTTGACCTTGCGTACATAGCTGGCGATATCGTCGCCGGGCGACTTGGCTTGTGGATGCATTTCCGGATAGGCGGCGACTTCTACATGAAACCAGTCGCCGGTTTCCGCGCGTATGAATTCCACCAGTTCGTTGGCGTAATGAAATTCGCTGGACGAGGCATCCATCGCGCCGTAACCGCTGGGCAGATCGCCGCGCAAGGCAACGATACGTTTGATCCCGTGCGATTTGTATTCCTGCAAAATCGCACGCAGATTTTCACGCGAACTACCCAGGCAGGAAAGATGCGGCGCCGCATCGTGACCAGCACCGCGAATTTCCAGTACCGTATCCAGCGTACCGTGTTGCGTCGAACCGCCGGCACCAAAGGTGACCGAAAAATACTTCGGATTCAGCTCGGCCAGCTTGGCGCACGTCACCCGCAGCTTCTCGACGCCGAGCGGCGTCTTGGGCGGGAAAAATTCTATGCTGAAGTTTTGTTGTGTCATGTTTCTTGGAGTAAGAGCGAGGACAGTATCCACGAGATGAGGCTGTACAGGATCGCACCGCCGAACGCCGACCAGAAACCGGCGACATGGAAGCCACCCACCAATTGCGATACGCCCCAGAACATCAGCGCATTGATCACAAAAATGAATAGTCCCAGTGTCAGCAAGGTGACCGGCAAGGTGAGCAAGACCAGCACAGGCCGGATCAAGGCATTCACCAGACCCAGCACCAGCGCTGCAATGAGCGCCGTCCATACGCCATCGACCCTGATCGATGTCATCAGGTAAGGAAGCGCAAACAGCGCCGCCGCATTGATCGCCCAGATTAACAATAAGCGCATATGATTTTTCCTTTCAATCAAGGGCAGAAAATCGCCGCCTCACTGATACACAGTGAAGCGGCCCGGCTACTTCTGTCAAACACCAGCTCGATATGCCACGGCGCTGTCGCGCGCCGACTGCTTAGTAACGATAGTGCTCTGGCTTGTAAGGGCCGGTTTTTTGCACGCCAATATAATCGGCTTGCTCTGTCGTCAGAGTCGTCAACTGCGAATTGAGTTTCTTCAATTGCAGACGCGCGACTTTTTCATCCAGATGCTTAGGCAGCGTGTAGACGCCGACTGGGTAGTTTTTCGTGTTCGCGTACAACTCGATCTGTGCGATCGTTTGGTTTGCAAACGACGAGCTCATCACGTACGACGGATGGCCAGTACCGCAACCGAGGTTAACCAAGCGACCTTCAGCCAGCAGGATGATGCGCTTGCCGTCCGGGAAAATGATGTGATCGACTTGCGGCTTGATGTTTTCCCATGTGTATTGCTTCAACGCAGCGACTTCGATTTCATTGTCGAAGTGACCGATGTTGCAGACAATCGCCTGGTCTTTCATCTTAGCCATGTGGTCATGCGTGATGACGTGGTAGTTGCCGGTACAGGTAACGAAAATGTCGCCGTGTTCAGCAGCGTATTCCATGGTCACAACGCGATAACCTTCCATCGCTGCCTGCAATGCGCAGATAGGATCGATTTCAGTTACCCAGACTTGTGCTGACAAGGCACGCATTGCTTGTGCCGAACCTTTGCCGACGTCACCGTAACCGGCGATGACTGCAACTTTACCGGCGATCATGACGTCGGTTGCGCGCTTGATGCCGTCAACCAGCGATTCGCGGCAGCCGTACAGATTGTCGAACTTGGATTTGGTAACGGAATCGTTAACGTTGATCGCAGGGAAAGCCAGTTTGCCTTCCTTGTGCATTTGGTACAAACGATGCACGCCGGTGGTGGTTTCTTCGGTCACGCCAAGGATTTGTGGCAAGCGCTTGGAGTACCAAGTCGCGTCCACTGCCAGATGTTTCTTGATCGAATTGAACAGGCAGATTTCTTCTTCCGAACCTGGGTTGTTCAAGACTGATACATCTTTTTCTGCACGGGTGCCGAGGTGCAGCAACAATGTTGCGTCGCCGCCATCATCCAGAATCATGTTCGAATAAACCGGCGCGCCTTTGGCGTCGTTCGGCCATTCAAAAATGCGGTGGGTGTAATCCCAGTAGTCGTCCAGTGTTTCGCCTTTGACCGCGAATACTGGTGTGCCAGCCGCAGCGATGGCTGCAGCAGCGTGATCTTGTGTCGAATAGATATTGCACGATGCCCAACGCACTTTCGCACCCAATGCTTCCAGAGTCTGGATCAGCACGGCGGTTTGAATCGTCATGTGGATGGAACCGGTGATGCGCGCGCCTTTGAGTGGCTGCGCTGCGGCGAATTCTTCGCGGATGGCCATCAGGCCCGGCATTTCGGTTTCGGCGATGCGAATTTCCTTGTCACCCCAAACGGACAGGGACAAGTCGGCGATTACATAATCGGAAAAATTGGTAGAGGTGGTCATAACTGCGGCGTTCATCACGCCCTCCTTTCGTTAGAAAAAAAGAAACGTGAGCGCAGTTGCTGGTACTGACCGCATCAAGCCTGGCAGATCGAACGATCTGTCGCAACGCTCCTTGATGCGGGTGCTATTTTAATCTAAAAACATGCCGGCGACCATGTTCGGCCGGTGGAAATTATTTTTTCAGCGGCGCTAAATTCGGCAGGGAAACGGAATGCACTCTGGCGATTTCCCCCTGCGGCTCGACGTTATCGCGTATCCAGCCCAGCATATCCAGCCAGATACGTTTCACTTCCGCTTCCGATGGCATTTTTTGTGCATTCGGTAACTCAATCGTGATCACCGGCACATTTTTGTGGACCCCACTATAGTTGCCCAGAGAACCGGGATATACGCCTACGCGATTCAGCAGCAAACGGCCAAAGCGACGCGGCGGTTGCGCCGGACCGTCGAAATCCAGCACGCCAAAAGGCGCATGCACGGAAATAATCACATCCGGCCGGAAACGCAGCATTTCGTCATGTACCCAGCGGCTCTCAGGCTCGGACAAGGGAGCGTGCCCGGGGAAACGGCGCGGATCGCTTTTGGTTCTGGCGGCCCAGTAACGCGGCGCATCCTGTTGCCAGCCCGGCGTCGGGAAATTGCGATTCAAATCGACGCCATTCGCATTCATGCGCCGGGCGCGCGGCGCCAGCAAACCGTCGGGATTGACGACCGGCACCACACTCCATTCAAAATGTTGCGCGGCTGGCGTCTGCATCCATTCCAGCCAGCGAAACACGATAGAGGAAGAAGTCAGTTCATCGCCATGAATACCACCCATCAGCAACACGCGTAGCGGCGGATGAGTATGGCCCTCGCTTTTAACCGCAGGGATCTGGCGTGCCAGCAGGGGAAATCCTTGCAGCGAATTGACGCCGGTCGGCGCCAGCGCACTGCGCTTGCACATCGGATTCGTGATACCAGGCAAGCGCACCACCAGACGTCGGCACCACTTCTCAAGTTCGGTCGGCGCCGCCACAGCAGGCGCAGTGATCGCAGCGCCTGCACCGGCATTTGCCGCAGCAGTACAGCCCAGCAATAGCAGCAAAGGTAAGGCGATGCGACTGACGATATTCACAATAGACATTCACTTCTCAAAACAAAATGGTCGGATGAATTCTGCATGAATTTCATCCGACCACAAAGTACAACTACGACTTAGTTACAAACTGCCAATTACAGACCGGCGGCTGCGCGCAATGCTGCGGCTTTATCGGTACGTTCCCATGTGAACTCTGGCTCTTCGCGACCGAAGTGACCGTAGGCTGCGGTTTTTTGATAAATCGGACGCAGCAGATCGAGCATTTGCACAATGCCTTTTGGACGCAGGTCGAAGTGTTCAAGCACCAATTGTGCAATTTTTTCATCGCTGATTTTGCCAGTGCCGAAGGTCGTGACCATGACCGAAGTCGGTTTAGCCACGCCAATCGCGTACGAAATCTGGATCTGTGCGCGTTCAGCCAGACCAGCTGCCACGATGTTTTTCGCGACATAGCGACCAGCGTAAGCAGCCGAACGATCGACCTTCGACGGATCCTTGCCGGAGAATGCGCCGCCACCGTGCGGAGCTGCGCCGCCGTAGGTATCAACGATGATCTTGCGACCGGTCAAGCCGCAATCGCCTTGCGGACCGCCGATGACGAAACGACCTGTCGGATTAACCAGGAAGCGCGTGTCTTTCAGCCATTCAGCCGGTACGACTGGTTTGATAATGCTTTCGATGACGGCTTCTTCGATGTCCTTGTGCTGCATTTCCGGCGCGTGTTGCGTCGACAGCACGATGGTATCGATGGAAACCGGGCGGCCATCGACGTAGCGCAAGGTGACTTGCGATTTTGCGTCCGGACGCAACCATGGCAGACGACCGTCTTTGCGCAATTCCGATTGGCGCTCGACGATGCGGTGTGCATAGTGAATCGCAGCCGGCATCAGCTCCGGTGTTTCATCGCAAGCGTAACCGAACATCAAGCCTTGATCGCCAGCACCCTGATCCAGGTCGATACCGGCGCCTTCATCCACACCTTGTGCGATATCCGGCGATTGCTTGTCATAGGCGACCAGCACTGAGCAGCTCTTGTAATCGATACCGAAGTCGGCATTGTCGTAACCGATGCGCTTGAGGGTGTCGCGCGCGACTTCGATGTAATCGACGTTGGCAAACGTGGTGATTTCACCAGCCAGCACAACCAGACCGGTGTTGCACAGTGTTTCTGCTGCAACACGTGCCTTTGGATCTTGCTGGAAAATTGCATCAAGGATCGCGTCGGAAATTTGATCGGCGACCTTGTCTGGGTGGCCTTCAGAGACGGATTCGGAGGTAAACAGAAAATCATTAGCCATCGCAGGTTCTTTCATAAAGTTGGCAATGTCGCGGTCAACTCAGTGAACCTGCGACGCTTTAGCGAAATTTATATACCGCCTCGCAAGTTGTCATTAACTCGGCGGTTGCTTCTTTGTGCTATTTTACGCCTCTTGAAAAAATTCGGCAAAGTCTCTTGCAAAAGAGGACGCTCGACGCAATGCTTGTTCTTCTTTTCCGCCTGCTGTCTTACCTGCCCTTGCCAATATTGCATGCAATTGGCAGCGCCTTCGGCTGGGCCGTTTACCTTGCTTCTCCCACCTACCGCCGTCGCCTGCAGGAAAATATCCGCCAGGCCGGCTTTGGCGATCATTTATCGGCCGCCATTGCAGAATCCGGCAAGAATGTACTGGAACTGCCCTTCGTCTGGTGCGCGGCACCCGAACGCGTATTAAAAACCGTCCAGATCAAAAACTGGGAAATAGTGCAACAGGCGCACACAGACAAACGCGGCATTATCTTCCTGACACCGCATCTGGGCTGTTTTGAAATTTCCGCGCAGGCTGCCGCCGCACAGATACCACTGACGGTGTTGTACCGCCCGCCACGGCAAGCTGCATTGAAACCCTTGATCGAAGATGCCCGTGCGCGGCATAACCTGGCATTGGCGCCGGCCAATCTGAGCGGCGTACGCACGCTGTTCAAGGTATTGAAAAGAAGCGGCGCGATTGGATTGCTGCCCGATCAGGTGCCGCAAAACGGCGAAGGCGTGTGGGCCGATTTTTTCGGCAAGCCTGCCTATACGATGACCTTGCCGGCCAAGCTGCGGGAAATGAGCGGCGCGACGATGATACTCGCGTTCGCCGAACGGCTGCCGCGCGGCAAGGGATACATATTGCACTTCCAGCCTTTCAATATGGCAGATGGCTTGACACCGGAACAACAGGTACGCGCAATCAATGCCGCCATGGAACAATTGATCAGCATGTGTCCTGCGCAATATTTCTGGAGTTATAACCACTACAAGATACCGGCCGGCGTGGCTGCTCCGGGCGAAGTGGTTTCCACCGACGCCGGCAAGGTTGCGCAATGAGAATGCTGGTCATATTGATGTGGCTGTTGCACTGGCTGCCGCTGCCGCTGCTCGCGCGTCTGGGCGAGGCCATCGGCAGTCTGCTGTTTATTTACAAAAAATCGCGCCGTCGCATCACGCTGATCAATCTGCGTCTGTGCTTCCCCGAATGGAGTGAAGAACAGCGCCACGCCGTCGCGAAAAAACATTTTCAGAACTACGCCCGCAGCGTGCTGGAGCGCGGCATCCTGTGGTGGGCTTCCGAAGCGCGCCTGCGCCGCCTGATCGTGATCGAACCGGGCGTACCGGTGGCTGCCATCAAGGCCAGTCCGACGATACTGCTGTGCCCGCATTTCGTCAGCCTGGATGTGGCCGGCGTTGCCGTAATGCTGGAATCTTCGCTGTGTTCCATCTACACGCAGCAACTCAATCCGGTCTTCGATCAAGTATTGCGCAAGGGGCGTTCGCGTTTTCGCCCGGTCAAACTGTTTGCACGCGAAGAAGGCGTCAAACCCATCATTCGCGCCATGCGCGACGGCTTGCCCTTCTTCATGCTGCCGGATATGGATTTCGGCGCCAAGGATGCCGAGTTCGTCCCGTTTTTCGGTGTATCAGCCGCGACCTTGACTGCACCGGCGCGCATCGCTGCCGCCACCAAAGCCAAGGTGATTCCGGTCGTCGCCACTTACCTGCCCGACTATCGCGGCTGGACCGTCAAATTTTATCCGGCCTGGGAAAATTTTCCGGGTGACGATATGCTCGCCGCCACGCGTGCGATGAATGCCTTCATCGAAGATCGCGCACGCGAAGCGCCAGCCGAATATTTCTGGACGCACAAGCGCTTCAAGACGCGCCCAGCCGGCGAAGCCAGCTTCTATGCCGTAAATACTCCGGATGAAGCGCCGCCAGCTTACTGATGCAAGCCAGATACAGCCAATCATGCGCTGCCATATCTGACTACCGCAGCTATATAATCGCCACATGAAAATCAAATTCACAAAAATGCACGGCGCCGGTAACGATTTCGTCGTCATCGATGCGATCAATCAATCCATTCATTTCACACCGGCACAATGGCAGCATTTGGCAGACCGGCGCTTTGGCGTGGGTGCCGATCAAATGCTGGTGGTGGAAAAGCCGCAAGCCGCAGGCGTCGATTTTCGCTATCGCATTTATAACGCCGATGGCGGCGAAGTCGAGCAGTGCGGCAATGGCGCACGCGCCTTCGTCAAATTCGTGACCGATAAAAAACTCACGGACAAGCAGGCCATCAAGGTGGAAACCATGTCTGGCGTGATCGAGCCGCGACTCGAAGCCAATGGTCAGATTACCGTCGATATGGGCGCGCCCATCCTGACGCCGGAAGAGGTTCCGTTCGACGCCAGCGACCTGTTGTGCAAGGCGGAAGGCGCAGACACCTTGTGGCCACTGGATATCAAGGGTGAAACCCACTGGATTTCAGTCTTGTCGATGGGCAATCCGCATGCAGTACAAGCGGTTGCCGATGTGGATCATGCACCAGTGCGCGAAGATGGTGTGTTGATCGAACATCATCCGCGCTTTCCCAAACGCGTCAACGCCGGCTTCATGCAAATCATCGACACGCACCAGATCAAGTTACGCGTATTCGAGCGCGGTGCCGGCGAAACATTGGCCTGCGGCACCGGTGCCTGCGCGGCGGTCGTCACCGGCATACGACGCGGCTTGCTGGCATCGCCGGTCAAGGTGCAAACGCGTGGCGGCGAATTATCGATTGCATGGGCAGGCGATCACTCGTCCGTCTTGCTGACCGGCCCGGCTGTTACGGTGTTCGAAGGCGAAATCGAACTTTGACCAGCTACTGCAGAATTGCTTGCTGCCCACGGATGTCGGTTAGAATCATGAGCAAATGGCGCAAGCATGCAGCCTCACTTTCATCTACACCGATTTTTCTATCCTATCTAGCCACATGACTTCTCCACTGGACTCCAACGCCGTCGCCGACTATTTACTGAACAACCCGCATTTCTTTGAAGAGCATGCGGAAGTGTTGGCACAGGTAAAACTGTCGAGCCCGCTCGGCGGCCGCACTTTATCCTTGCAGGAGCGGCAAATGGATGTGATGCGCGAGAAGTTCAAGATCATGGAACTGCGCCTGGCGGAACTAATCCGCATCGGCCAGGAAAATGACCAGATCACGCACAAGTTTCATACCTGGACGCGCTCGCTGCTGCTGGCACGCAACGATGTGGATTTGCCGCATACGCTGACGACCGGACTGCAAACCACCTTCGCCGTGCCGCACGTCACGCTGCGCCTGTGGGGTGTGGCGGAAGAATTTGCGCATACGTGGTTTGCGGCGCCGGTTTCCGCCGATTCACGTATTTTTTCAAATGGTTTGACGACGCCTTTTTGCGGCGGCAACAATGATTTTGAAGCCGCATCGTGGCTGGAAGATGCGCCTTCGATACAATCGCTGGCCTTGCTCCCCTTGCGACTGGATGATGCTCCAGAAGCTTTTGGCTTGCTGGTGCTCGGCTCATCCGATCCGCATCGCTTCACCTCCGATATGGCCACCGATTTCCTGACCAATATCGGCCAAACCGCCAGCGCTGCGCTGTCGAGCCTGCTCGACTAAATTGTCATCGTGAGTGCGGCCGGCAATCACGCTTATCTGGATGGTTATCTCGATAACCTGATCAGTCAGCGGCAATTGTCGCCCCTCACGATCACCAGCTATCGGCGCGATCTGCTGGAGTTGCTTGCACTGGCAACGGCAAGTGACAGCAATGCAGCGCTCACCGCCATCAGCCACTTCCAGATCCGCAAATTTGCGGCGCAACTGCACGCCAAAGGCTTGAACGCGCGTTCGATCGCACGCAAGCTTTCCGCCTGGCGCGGCTTTTTCACCTGGCTGTCCGAACAAAATGCCCTCGCTTCCAATCCGGTGGATGGCATCAAGGCGCCCAAACGCAACAAACCCTTGCCAAAAGCACTGGCGGCCGATGATGCAGTGCGTCTGGTATCTTCAAACAGCCCAGGCAAAAACGCCGACGCGACCATGCAGTTATGCAATCACGCAATGTTTGAGCTGCTGTATTCCAGCGGTTTGCGCGTCTCCGAACTGGTGGGGCTGGATATTAAATATGCACAGGAAAATCGCTACACATCGGCAGGCTGGATAGATTTCGATGCGCATGAAGCGATGGTCACCGGCAAAGGCAGCAAGATGCGCAGCGTGCCCATCGGCCAGCCGGCAATCGATGCACTCAAAGCCTGGCTGGCGGTGCGCGACACTTTGCTCAAGCTCGATCCGCACCCGCTGTTTTTAAGTGAACGTGGCACACGCATTTCGGCACGCGTGCTGCAGTTGCGCCTGAAAGCGCATGGGCAAGCCGTCGGCCTGCCGATGGATGTACATCCGCATGTATTGCGCCACTCCTTCGCTTCACATGTATTGCAATCGTCCGGCGATCTGCGCGCGGTACAGGAAATGCTCGGACACGCATCCATCTCCGCCACACAGATCTACACTTCGCTGGATTTTCAGCGCCTGGCACAGGTCTACGACGCCGCCCATCCGCGCGCCAAAAAGAAACCCTGATCGCATCCGGCAACGCCGTCGCATTTCCTGCACGCACTATGGGCAAGCGCGAGCACAAACGGATAGATTGCAACTGAATTGCAAATTGCGGCATAATCAACATACTATTCATTACCCGCAGCATCATGAAGAAATCCACCGCCCCAGATTATCCAGCCCTGGCCGAAAGCCAGTTGCGCGACACTTCGCTGCGCTCCACCGCAGCCCGCATCAAGGTGCTGGCCGCACTGCTAGGCGCACCGTATGCCCTGTCGCATCAGGACGTGCAGGACACGCTGGTCGATATGGACAGAGTCACGCTCTACCGCGCGCTGGATGCGCTGACTGATGCCGGACTAGCGCACAAGATCGCCGGCGACGATCGCGTATTCCGCTATAACGCCGGCGCCGAACATCTGGCAGCCGGCGGTAAAAACCAGATACAGCACCAGCAGCATCAACACGGCCACTTCAAGTGCACGCGTTGCGCCAAGGTTTTCTGCATCGATAACATCGATGAAAAATTGCTCGCCGCCGATAGCCAGACGCAACTCAACCCAACGGCCGCCACCTTGCGCCAGCAATTGCAAAAGGTGCTGCAAGCCACACTGGGCAAAGGTTTTCAAAGTCACGAAATCGAACTCACCATCAAGGGATGGTGTGCCGATTGCGCACATTAAATTCAAGGCATTATTCCAACATCATGGCACTCATCCCCACTACCATCCTGACCGGCTTCTTGGGCGCCGGCAAAACCACACTGCTCAATCGCATCCTGCAGGAGCCGCACGGCTTCAAAATCGCGGTGATTGAAAACGAATTCGGCCAGGAAAATATCGATAACGAAATCCTGGTGCAGGATGGCACCGAACAGATCGTCGAGATGAACAACGGCTGCATCTGCTGCACCGTGCGCGGCGACCTGATCGTGGCGCTGACTGCACTGGCGCAACGCCGCCGCGACGGCGAACTTCAGTTCGACCATGTCGTGATCGAAACCACCGGCCTTGCCAATCCGGGCCCGGTGGCGCAGACCTTTTTCATAGACGAAGAAGTCGCCATCGATTATCTGGTCGATGCCATCATTACCGTGGTCGATGCCAAACATGCGATGCACCAGCTGGATACCTATGAAGAAGCGCAACGCCAGATCGGCTTTGCCGACAAGTTGCTGTTGTCCAAAACCGATCTGGTCAGCGCCGATGAATTAGCCATCCTGACCGAACGCATCAAGCGCATCAATCCGCGCGCGCCTGTCAGCACTGCAGATTTCGGCCGTGTGGCAATTGCCGACGTGCTGGACCTGCGCGGCTTCAACCTGAATGACAAGCTGGAACTTGATCCCGACTTCATTGCTGCGCAAGAGCATGAACATGCGCACGATCACGCTTGCGAGACGCATTGCACGCAGGATCATGAGCACACTCACGATCATCATCATTCGCATCACAGTGACAATATCGCCGCCTTCGTCTTCAAGAGCGAGCGCCCGTTCAATACTGAAAAACTGGATGAATTCCTCGGTAGCATCGTGCAGGTATTCGGCCCGCGCATGCTGCGTTACAAAGGCGTACTGTGGATGGATGGGGCCGACCGCAAGGTGGTATTTCAGGGAGTGCATCAGATCATGGGGTCTGATATAGGCGGCAAATGGGGTGAAAATGAGCGCCGTTCGAGCAAAATGGTGTTTATCGGACAGAATCTGCCAAAAGAAACTTTTATTCTCGGATTGGAACAATGTTTAGTATAAACTACCGTGGTTTTGAGCTCAGGGTATAACGGCCTGGATGATGCGAGAGATGCGATTCGCACGCGGAGCACGATAAGATCTGAGGTGTGAAGGTTCATTGAGGACAAGGGACTATGAACGCAACTGCCACAAAATCTAAAAGCACAAAAAAAACGGCCTCCAAGGCGACTGTGACTGCGCGTGCAAAACCCGCCGGCAAAGCAGTAGCGAAATCATCTACGAAGACCCTGGCAGGGAAAGTCGTCAAGGCATTAACCAAGACTATCAAGCCCGCGCTTAAAGCAGCATCCAAAGTCGCGAAAAAAACACCGGCAAAGACTGCGGTAGAATCCGGCAAGGTCGCTACCAAAACTAAAACGGTTGCGGCAAAATCCGTCGCGAAGAAAATTGTGAAGCCGGCGACGAAACCTGCGGCCAAAGCTGCAGTCAAAGCAAAGCCGGTTAGCAAGACAGTCGCAAAACCAATTAAAAAGGAAACTGCCGCAAGTCCTCGCAAGACAACAGCAGTGGCAGCAACACCGAATAAAGACGCATCTCAATCAGGAGCAGGCAGCAGCAAAAAGACCGTCTCCCGATTAGCAGATAAAATTGAACAACCTGTAGTTTTGAAAGTACGCGAAGTGGCAACTAAATCAAGCAAAACATCCCCGAACGCCGCTAATGACGGCACCCTGTTATCCGAAGCGCAAATCCTGAAGATGGGCGAAAAGGATTACATGAATCCGGCGCAACTCGCATTTTTCAAAGACCGCTTGCAGCAGCTTGAAAAAGACTTGTTGAAGAACGCAGATGAAACTACCGAGCATTTGCGCGAAACCGTGCTGGTGCCCGACCCTGCCGATCGCGCCACGATTGAAGAAGAGCACGCACTGGAATTGCGGACTCGCGATCGTGAACGCAAGCTGCTGAAAAAAGTACAGCAGTCAATCGCCAGCATAGACTCCGGTGATTACGGCTGGTGCGAAGAAACCGGCGAGCCGATCGGCATACCGCGTTTGCTGGCACGCCCTACCGCCACGCTGTCGCTGGAAGCGCAACAACGTCGCGAATTGAAACAGAAACTGTATGGCGATTGATTCCATTCGGAATTAATTTGCACTGAAATTCACAGACAAGCGCGCGGCACCCTATCCGCGCGCTTTGTTTTTTCGTAGAATGCAATTCTGTTGCAATACAAGATTTTGCACCTCGCCCTGGCAACAACAATTTTTGGCCGGCATTTTGTCGAGTGATAGTCGTTCATGTCGATCGATACTCCTGGTCTTTGTCTGCATTTGATTTGACGACACACGCGCCGCATAAACAAAGAGTCATTTTGAAACCTGCATTTTCATCACGCACACCAAGCGCAACCCGACTTTGCTTCGCCGCATTGCTGGTGGTCGCCGTATTGTTTGCGCAATGGATGGGATTGCGGCATCGAATCGATCATGCCGACAGAACAGATCGTCAGCATGCAATGCAAGCCATAGGCGCAGCATCTGCCGCATCAAGCTCCAGCTCGACGCTGGAGTCCGCTGTCGAATATGCAGGTGAAAAATTACACTCCTGCACCTTGTTCGATGGCATGGCACTGGCGGACAGTGCGCCTGCACTTCCGTTTATTCCCCTTCTGCAAACCAGCGTGCAAGTTCTGGCGCTGTGGGCTGCCCATGCTTCATGGGACGCGCCTTTCCTCTGTCACTTTTCTTCCCGCGCACCACCTGCTGCGTAACTGATTTCCCCTGTTTGTGCCGCCGTGTCCGATCGCCATGCGATCCGGCAATGGCCATTCTCATTCGTTTTATCAAGGAAGCTCATGATCGCCCAACGCACCCTGTTGGCAAGCGCCATTCTATCTACGCTTGCCTCCTTGTCTCATTCCGTTTTTGCGCAAGCGCAGGAACAAACCCTGCCCGCCGTCGTCGTCACCTCCACCCCATTCAATAACGACGAAGGCGCGCAAATTCTCGCCCCCGCCAAAGTTCTATACGGCGATGAGCTGCGCGAAAAACTCGGCAATTCGCTGGGCGATACGCTCTCGCAGGAACTCGGCGTCTCCGCTTCAGCCTTTGGTGCCGGCGCCTCGCGCCCCATCATTCGCGGCCTCGAAGGTCCGCGCGTCAAGATTCTGCAAAACGGCATGTCGGTCATGGATGCATCCAGCCTGTCCAATGATCATGCCGTCGGCGGCGAAGCATCGACCGCACGCCAGATCGAAATCCTGCGCGGCCCTGCAGCTCTGTTGTACGGTTCCGGTGCCATCGGCGGCGTGGTCAACATCATTAACGATCGCATTCCCACCGTACTCAATGCCAGGCCGACCGGCGAAACGGAACTGCGTTACGGCACGGTTGATCGCACGAAAAACATGTCGCTGTCGGTGGACGGTGCAGCCGGCGATATCGGCCTGCATATCGATGGCAATCTGCGCGATGCCGACGATTACAAGATCCCCGGCAACGTCAGCCTGAGCGATCCGGCTCTGGGTTCCGGCCGCCTGCCCAACTCCTTTGCGCGCGCCAACAGTATCGGATTCGGCGCATCCTACATTCAGGACTGGGGCCATATAGGCGCCTCGGTCGGCGTCAATGACGATCGCTACGGCATTCCAACCGCAGAACGATCCTTCATCACCCTGAAACAAACGCGCTTCGATCTCGAGGGTTTGATCAGGGAACCGTTCGACAATATCGAGTCGTTACGCTTTAAGCTGGGCCATACCGATTACGCACATACGGAAAATCTGCAAGACGGCACACCAGCGACCAATTTCAAGAACAATGCACTGGAAAGCCGACTGGAACTGACGCACAAGCCGCTTGCCGGCTGGCGCGGCACCTTCGGCCTGCAAACTGAGAATTCGGAATTCTCGGCGCTAGCCGTCGACGGCAGCGGGCCGGAAACCGTACCACTCACCAAGACCAATTCGATCGCCGGCTTTCTGCTGGAAGAGCGCGATTTCGGCCCTTTCCGTGCCAGCGCCGGCGCACGCATGGAATCAGTCAAACGCACACCCGATGCCGTATCGGGCCTGACGCAACGTGACTTCAACCTCGGTTCGTATTCCTTGGGCGGCCTGTGGACATTCACCCCGGGCTACGGTCTTGGCGCTACCGCCTCCGTTGCGCAACGCGCACCGGCAATCGAGGAGTTGTACTCCAACGGCCCGCATGAATCGACCGCCACCTTCGACATAGGCGACGCCAATCTGACAAAGGAAACGTCGCGTAACTTCGAACTGAGCCTGCAGAAAACCGAGGGGCTGGTCCGCTGGAAAGCCAACATCTTCCAGAACCGCGTGAAAAACTTCATCTATGGCCGTACCGACGGCACCAAAGTCGATGAAGATGGCCTTGCAGGCGGTGAATTTACCCAACGCTTCTGGTCGCAGAACAGCGCCACGATACGCGGCGCAGAAGCCGAGATCAGCTACAACCTGCGCGGCGAAGGCTGGTCGCTGCGCGGTTTTGCCGATACCTCGCGCGGCAAGCTGACCGGCCTCGACAATCTGCCGCTGCAACCGGCCACGCGTTTCGGTGGCGAAGTCGGGTATCGTCAAGGCCCTTGGCGCTCGGGCGTGAAAATCCTGCACGCGCAACAGCAAGACAAGCTGGCCAGCTTTGAAAACTTCGTCACGCCTTCCTACACCCAGGTCGATGCGAACTTGTCCTTTACGCACAACATCAGTTCGACCCAGATTACCTGGTTCGCCATCGTCAAGAACCTGTTGAATGAAGATATCCGCTTGTCCACCTCAGTGTTGCGCGAAATCGCACCACTGCCGGGTCGAAACCTGATTGTTGGCGTTCGCACAAGTTTTTAAGGATGCTTGCCTGATTTTTGGCTACACTAGGAGCCTGCAAGTCGCTTTGTGCGGCCTGCATGTGTTACCTTTAAGCGGAAATTTTGGCACGGCCGCGCTCGGACAAATACCCCGAGCGCGGCATTTTATAAACTTGGCGCACCCGTCAATATTTGACCGGTGCATGCCGTTGTTCACCAGGATAGACGTGGGGATTTTTTCGCTATTTGGCAAGAAGAGCCAGCAGCCGGCGCGCAAGTCGACTGAGCAGGAGTCTACGCAAAAAAAACGCAGCGACAATGCGGCCCGCATCAATGCAAAGAACGAAAACGAACAAACGCAGCAAGTGCAACGCAAGGCGGCGCACGCCACGGCCATGAAGATCGATGCAATCGAGTCCGAAATGTCGTCCGAATTCGTCAAGCCGCTGCCATTCAGCGGCAATACCCTGCCCGGCCCGTCCAGCCAGTTCATGAATACCAACGTTCGCGGACCAGATACGCGCATCCACACCAAACCCGTCAGCGACACCACCCCGCCGCCGCTTGAACAGCCATCCATGCTGCCCGACATCATGGGCGCCAGCACCGCCTTCCTGCTGGGCGCAGAAACAGTAATCGGGCCGGTTGCCATTTCGGCTTCCGAAGCAGCGCCTGTCATTGAAGAGGCCGCCATCCTGTTTGCCAACGGCCAGACCGATCTGGTTGAGCCCATACTGCTGAACGCGATTGCAGAAGATGCGCTCGGCAGCACACCGCTGACCGTCTGGGGCATGCTGTTCGATCTGTACCAGATCACCGGGCAACGCACATTGTTCGAGAATCTATCGATCGAGTACGCAAACAAATTTGAAATGTCGCCTCCCGCATGGGTGGACGGCAACAGCGCCGAAACCCAAGCGCAGCCCGCAGCGCCACGCGCCAGCACCACGCCAAGCGTGGCATTCTCCGGCAAGCTCGATGCAGGCAGCATCAAGCAACTGGAGCGCATCAAGAACATGGCCGAAATGAGCAATGTCATCAAGCTCGAATTTGCCCGTGTCAGCGAAGTCGATCCGGTCGGTTGCGGACTGCTGTTCAGCATATTGCAGAGGCTGCAAAAATCCGGCCACAACCTGATTCTGGTCGGCGCACCGGAACTGGCAGAAAAAATCCGTTCCATACTGCAAGTCGGCCGCCGCGATGAAACCGAAGCGCCGTGGTTATTGCTGCTGGAAATTTTGCGTTTGCTGAATCGCGAATCCGATTTTGAAGAAACCAGTATCGATTACTGCGTCACCTTTGAAGTATCGCCGCCGGCCTTCGTCTCGCCACAAAACAAGGTTGCCACCGCCGCCGAAGAATCTGCCGAACCGGACGACGCGCCCAGCGATCATTTCATGATGCCGGTCGTCATCGATGCCCGCACCGACACACTGGAGCAAAACATCGCCGTGCATGCACACACGCATAATCCGGTCATACTCGATTGCAGCCGTCTGACGCGCATGGATTTCAATGCCGCCGGACGCCTGTTCGGCAGCCTGACGCCTTTGATCAACAGCGGCAAAAGCATCGAATTGCGCCACGCCAATCACTTCATCGTCGCGCTCTGTCATGTGATGGGCGTCGCCGAGCTCGTACGTATCGTGCCGCGCAAGAACTGAGCTTCTGCAATCAAGACGTAATTTTGACTTGCAATCGAAACGTCCGCCCCCATTTTTCTTGAAATCTCGCGCTTTTCGCACGATGTTATTTCATTTTTAATTCCGTTTTTCACCACCTAAGCCACTCCTATTTCAGAGGCAAGCATGGAACAATTTCACGGCACCACGATACTCTCGGTGCGACGCGGCAACGTCGTTGCGCTCGGCGGCGACGGTCAGGTTACTCTGGGCAATATCGTCATGAAAGGCACTGCGCGCAAGGTACGCAAGGTCTATAACGGCAAGGTGCTGGTCGGTTTCGCCGGCGGTACCGCCGATGCATTTACCTTGCTGGAGCGTTTCGAGTCCAAGCTGGAAAAGCATCAAGGCCATCTGATGCGCGCCTCGGTCGAACTGGCAAAAGACTGGCGCACCGACCGCATGCTGCGACGGCTGGAAGCCATGCTGCTGGTGGCGGATCATGAAACCACACTGGTCATCACCGGCAACGGCGATGTGCTGGAGCCGAACGACGGCATAGGCGCCATCGGTTCCGGCGGCACCTATGCGCAATCGGCCGCGAAAGCCTTGCAGGAAAACACCGAGCTGTCGCCGCTGGAAATCGTCAAGAAATCGCTGACGATAGCAGGCGAACTCTGCATCTACACCAATCTGTCGCACACGATAGAAACGCTGGATTAACACCCCCGCACCCTTTTGCGAAGAACACCATGAATATGACACCTCAGGAAATCGTTTCGGAACTCGACAAACATGTGGTCGGCCAGGGCAATGCCAAGCGCGCGGTCGCCATCGCCCTGCGTAATCGCTGGCGCCGCCAGCAGGTTGCAGAACCGCTGCGCCATGAAATCACGCCGAAAAACATCCTGATGATAGGACCCACCGGCGTCGGAAAAACTGAAATCGCGCGCCGCCTGGCCAAGCTGGCCGATGCGCCTTTCATCAAGATCGAAGCGACCAAGTTCACCGAAGTCGGTTACGTCGGCCGCGACGTCGATACCATCATTCGCGACCTGATCGACATCGGCATCAAGCAGACGCGCGAAGCCGAGACGCGCAAGGTGCGCGCACGTGCCGAAGATGCGGCGGAAGATCGCGTGATCGACATTCTGGTGCCGCCGGCACGCGACTTCGGCTTTCATCCATCGGCCACGAGCACGCCTGACCACAGCAACGACAACACCACGCGCCAGACCTTCCGCAAGCGCCTGCGCGAAGGCTTGCTGGACGATACCGAGATCGAGATCGAACTGGCCGAAGCCGGGCCGACGATGGAAATCATGGCGCCGCCCGGCATGGAAGAAATGACTGAACAGATCAAATCCATGTTTTCCGGTGTCGGCAGCAATCGCAAGAAAGCGCGCAAGATCAAGATCCGCGAAGCGATGAAGCTGCTGATCGAAGAAGAAGCCGGCAAGCTGGTCAACGAAGACGAGCTCAAGCAAAAAGCCATCACCAATGTGGAACAGAACGGCATCGTTTTTCTCGATGAAATCGACAAGATCGCCAACCGTTCAGAACACGGCGGCGCCGAAGTCTCGCGCGCCGGCGTGCAGCGTGATTTGCTGCCGCTGGTGGAAGGCACCACCGTCAACACCAAGTACGGCATGATCAAAACCGATCACATCCTGTTCATCGCATCGGGCGCATTTCATCTCGCCAAGCCTTCGGATCTGATACCGGAATTACAGGGCCGCTTCCCGATCCGCGTCGAACTGGAATCGCTGTCGATCGCCGATTTCGAACGCATTCTGACCGGCACCGACGCCTGCCTGACCAAGCAGTACGAAGCCTTGCTGGCCACCGAAGGCGTCAAAATTGAATTTGCGCAGGATGGCATCAAGCGGATGGCGGAAATCGCGTATTCGGTCAATGAAAAAACCGAAAACATCGGCGCGCGCCGTTTATATACGGTGATGGAAAAGCTGCTGGAAGAGATTTCCTTTTCTGCCAGCGAAAGCCCGGACCAGACGCTCCCGATCGACGCCGCCTATGTGAATGAAAGGCTGGGTGCCTTGTCGGTGGATGAGGATTTGTCGCGCTACGTGCTGTAATTACCTGCTGTAAGATCGATAGCAATTATCGACAGGGGCGCGCATGGCAGCATGCGCGCCGTCAACATCATGACCAACAAAGCACTCGCCAAACGGCAAAAACTCACCATCCGCATCGAACCATCGCAACAGGCACTGAAGCCGCGCAATCATCTTGCGCTGGCGGCAAAACAGCGTGTTGCCGGACCACATCAAAAATCGATTTCAGCCCAGCGCCAGGTGCAAAAGCGTTTGCTGAAAATCAAATTATCCGAACCTGACGAATCATAAAACGTGTTCCGACAGACCTTGGCCGGCGATTGATCCGGCGCGATTTGTTTGCTATAAGGAATGCATAGCGAGAATTTTCATGCGCTTGATGGCATTGGAATAACGATGAGGAGAAGATGATGGCTCTACCGCACGCACGATCCGGCCAGTTGATCGACATTCGGCCACTAGGCGAACGAATCACCGCTTCCGTTTCAAATGCGCTTTTCAAAACACCACAACTTGAATTGATGCGCCTGGTGCTGCCGAGCGGCAAAGGCATGCCGGAACATGCCGTTCCCGGCCCAATAACGATCCAGTGTCTGGAAGGTGCGATTGAATTGCGCGCACATCAATCCACGCAAATCCTGCGCGCCGGAGAGCTGGTGTATCTGGCAGGCGGCGAACCGCATGCCTTGCACGCACTGGAAGATTCGTCGATTTTATTGACGCTGCTGCTGTTACCGCACTGAAAACACCCACCGCCTGATTCGGCGTGGGCAGACCTCAGGCCGTTTCATTGCGCGCATCGCGCGCGAGCAGGCGGCCGACCGTTTCCAGCGGCGAATCGCCATCGAACAAGACAGCCGCAACGGCATGCGTAATCGGCATATCTATACCGCGCTCTGTCGCCAGCGCGCGCACTGCCTGCGCACAACGCACACCTTCTGCAACGTGGCCCAACTCGGTCACGATCTGCTCCAGTTTTTTCCCTTGCGCCAGACCGAGCCCGACCTTGCGGTTGCGTGACAGATCGCCGGTACAGGTCAGAATCAGATCGCCCATGCCGGCCAGGCCCATGAAGGTTTCCGTACGTCCGCCGAGTGCGACGCCGAAGCGCGTGATTTCCACCAGGCCGCGCGTAATCAGCGCCGCGCGTGCATTCATACCGAGTTTGAGACCGTCGATGATGCCGGTGGCAATCGCCAGTATGTTTTTTACCGCACCGCCAACTTCAACGCCGATCACATCGTCGGTCGAATAAATACGCATGCTAGCCCCGTGCACGGCACTGACCACCAGTTCGCGCAATGCCGCGTTATCGGAAGCGATTGCCAATGCGCAAGGCAGTCCCTGCGCAACCTCTTGTGCAAAAGACGGCCCCGACAAGGCACCGGCAGGAATGTCATTCCCCAGCACTTCGCGCACGACCTGATGCGGCAGCAAATGCGTATCCGCCTCGAATCCCTTGCACAACCAGATAATGTTTGGAATGGCATACGGCTTCAATTGCATGGCCAGCGGACGTAATCCCGCCAATGAAGTCGCCACCAGCAACAGGCCATCCGCTCCAACATGCGCAATCGCAGCAGAGAAATCGGAGCTCAAGGACAGGCTGTCCGGCAAACGGAAGCCAGGCAGATAGACAGCGTTTTCACGTCGCTGATCCGCATCCTGCATAGCAGCAGCATCGCGCCCCCACAGCATCACGGAATGCCGGTCAGCCAGCGACATTGCCAAGGCCGTACCCCATGCGCCTGCGCCAAGTATTGTGATATTCATGCTTTGGATTTGATAGACAAGAGTGAGAATACTAACAGGGGGCGCACATCGTCAGCATGTCACATCCCAATGACGGACAATAGAATCTGCAGCGACACTCATGAAAATCTGTGCCGCCACTCCCTGTTTGCGCTTATACGTAATCTATTCTGCAATAGTTCCGCAGTGATTCTGCAGTGGCTTTTTACTCGCCCCACACTTCAGCGGTTTTTGCAAAGCCGATCGGCCCATCCCTGTGCTTCAGTTTGACCCAGCCCGATGCCGGCGGCGCCATCAATTCAAGCAGCACACCCTTGTCGACCGTCGCCACCACTGCCGATGCATCTTCCGCCGCTGCATGTAGTTTCAGGTTGGCGGTCGTCGCTATCACGTTGCGTTTCGACGTCAATGCGCTGGTTTCTACCCAGGACAAATCGCCGGCGGCATCACGCACCTTGCTCCAGCCATTCTGCGTCAACACGATTTCCACCGGCATGCCGCGCGGTGCGACAAAGATTTTACGACCCCGGTCTGACGGTGCGTTATACAGCACCGCCGGATTGGCACCCACCGACTTGAACTCGGCAGCGTGCGCCGCGCTCATGGCCAGCGTAGAAACCAGCAAGGCTGCAAAAACAGCAGAAGACCATTTCATGCGATCACCTTCACACATTATCGGGAAAGTTGCAGATGCATCGAACGACGCATCTGCAAAGTAGGACTTAGTGCTTTGCTGCCGAACCGTCAGGCATCACGAGGCCGGAACCGTTGGTAGCGTGTTGCTGCGCCAACGCGTCCAGACGTTGCTGATAAAACACTTCGAAGTTGATTTCCGACAGATGCACAGGCGGGAAACCGGCGCGCGTAATGGCATCCGCGATATTGGCCCGCAGATAAGGATAAATCGTGCTTGGGCAACCGATGCCGATCAAGGGATCGAGTTGTTCGTCCGGAATATTGCGCGCTTCAAAAATACCTGCCTGCTTGGCTTCCACCAGGAAAGCGACCTTGTCATTGATTTTTGCCGTTACCGTAATCGTCACGGTCGACTCAAACAAACCCTCGGCCAGCTGCTCTGCGCCGACATCCACCGCCACTTCAATCACAGGAGCATCCTGCTCAAGGAAAATTGCCGGGGAATTAGGTTGTTCCAGCGACATATCTTTCAGATATACACGTTGGATCTGGAATACGGGTTGCAGATTTTCGTCAGCCATGAAGCACTTTCAGTCAGATTAAAAATGGAGGGCGCGCCCTCCGGGCAGGTTACAACATGAGCATTGCGATGCCGCAGATACGCGCCACTTCAGGCGCCTTGCAGCAAGGCATCCAGTTTACCAAGGCGCTCCAGCGCATTCAGATCGTCGAAGCCGCCCACATGCGTATCGCCGACATAAATCTGCGGCACGGTGCGACGACCGGTTTTCTGCATCATTGCAGCGCGTTGCACAGGATCGAGATCGATGCGAATTTTTTCAATATTGGCTATGCCCTTGGCCGTCAACAAGCGTTCCGCCATCGTGCAATACGGGCAGACAGCAGTGCTATACATCACTACATGCGCAGTCATATTTATTTCCCCTTACTTGACAACAGGCAGACCTTGCGATTGCCAGGCATCCAGTCCACCGAGTAAACTGGCGGCGTTGGCGTAGCCTGCCTTCTTCAGTTGTGCGGTTGCTTTGGCCGATTGCAAGCCCTTGGTGCACACCACAATCACCGGCCGTTCCTTGAATTTTTCCAGCTCGCTGACGCGGGTTTTCAATTCCTTCAATGGAATGTTTTTTGCATCGCGGATATGGCCGATCGCAAAATCGGCAGCGTTTCGGACGTCGAGAATCAGAACTTTTCCCTGATTGATGATCTGTGTTGCCTGTAAGGCAGTCACTTTTGCACCGGTACGTTGCAAGGTATGCGCGATCAGTGCGCCGCCGGATACCAGCACGATGCCGATAAGGAAAATGTTATCAATGATGAATTTCACGGTGATCCAATTAGTTGAAAGAGTGTTCGCATTATAAAATAGAAGACCGAATACAATTCGGATTCGGCATTTTGCATCAAAAAACCATTACTTACCTATCTGACTCATGTACAAAATCGTATTGATGCGCCACGGCGAGTCCACATGGAACCTCGACAATCGCTTTACCGGCTGGGCCGATGTCGATTTGACTGAAAAAGGTTGTGCTGAAGCAAAGCACGCCGGCAAACTGCTGCGCGACGCAGGATTCAGCTTCGACCTGGCTTATTCGTCCGTGCTGAAACGCGCCATCCGCACCATGTGGCTCACGCTGGATGAAATGGATCTGATGTGGATACCCGTCGTCTGCGACTGGCACCTGAACGAACGCCATTACGGCGCGCTGCAGGGCATGAACAAGGCCGAAACCGCCAGCGAATACGGCGCAGATCAAGTCTTGCAATGGCGCCGCAGCTACGACATTCCACCCAAGCTGCTGGCTGAAGACGATCCGCGCACCATGTACAAGGATCCGCGCTATGCCGCCCTGAAGCGTGAAGAAATTCCGCTCGGCGAATGCCTGAAGGATACGCTGCTGCGCGTGGAACCGTACTGGAACGACACCATCGTGCCATCCATTCGCGCCGGCAAGCAGATCATCATCTCGGCGCACGGCAACAGCCTGCGCGCCCTGATCAAGATTCTCGACGACATCAGCGATCAGGATATCGTTTCGCTGAGTATTCCGAACGGCCGCCCTATCGTGTATGAACTGGATGAAAATCTGAAACCTATCCGTCATTACTACCTGGGTGATCAGGAATCACTGGCAGCGGCCGTCAAAGCTGCCGCCAGCCACGGGGCAGTGCTATAAACTCCGTGCGGCTTCCATTTTCATCACGCATCAAACGCAATACGCGCATCCTCGTCCAGTTGCATACGCAAGCATGGCCGGCGATGCGCATCATCGCTTCGGTCGTCTTGCTGGCGCTGCTGACCGGCGTGCCGGTACAGGCGCAGGCGCAAAAAGTCACTGATCGCAGCAAGCAAAAGAAAATCGCCGAAAGCGAGCGCGCCGATCTGCGGCAAAAACTGACGACCCTCAAACGCAGCATAGACAAGACGGAAACTGCAAAAAGTTCTGCCGCCAGCGCACTTGCCAAGTCGGAAGAAGCCATATCGGATGCACAACGCAATTTGCGGGATCTCTCCGAAGAGCAGCAGCAAACCCAGGCCAAACTGAACGAGTTATCGCAGCAACAGGCCGCACTGCAAAAAATTGTCGAGGCGCAGCAAAGCCAGCTCGCCAGGTTGTTACGCGAACAATATGTCGCCGGCAATGAAGATCGCATCAAGCTGCTGCTTTCCGGCGACAACCCGAATCGCATCAACCGCGAACTGCAATACATGGGTTACATCTCGCGCGCGCAAGCAGCGCTGATCGAAGCACTGCGCACCAATCTGGCCAAGATCGAAGACAATCAGGTGGCCGTGCAAAACGCCAAGGAAGAGCTGGATGAAATCGCCGCCGAAGCGCGCGACCAGCACGCCATCCTGCAAAAGGAAAAAGCCCAACGCGCCACGCTGTTGGCGCAACTATCGAACAAACTGGTCGCGCAACGCAAGGAAGTCGGCAAGATCGAGCGCGACGAACAACGACTCGCCAGTCTGGTGGATAAACTGGCCGTGTTGATTCAGGAGCAACGCAAGGCAGAGGCGGAGGCGGCAGAAAAACGCCGCCAGGAACGTGCAGCGCGAGCGCGCGAAGAACGTGAAAAACGTCTGGCGCAGGCAAAAAAACGCAGCGCACCGGATGATCAGGCGTCGAGCGGAAAAATTAGCAACCCGAATGCGATCGAAGACGACGAACCACCGGCCAAAACCCTCGCCAGAAATGAACTCACGCCCGATGCCAGTGTCCAGGATGGTGCCTTCGCTGCCTTGCGCGGACGCTTGCGGCTGCCGATACGCGGCGACCTGATTGCCAAATTCGGCAGCAAACGCGGTGACGGGCCAAGCTGGAAAGGCTTGTTCATACGCGCAAACGAAGGCACGGAAGTCAAGGCCATTGCCGCCGGCCGGGTTATCTTTGCCGAATGGCTGCGCGGTTTCGGCAATCTGATCATCGTCGATCACGGCAGCCAGTACATGACGATTTACGGCAATAATCAATCCGTATTGAAACATGCCGGCGATGCCGTCAAAGCAGGCGATGTCATTGCCAGCACAGGTAATAGCGGCGGCAATGAACAATCAGGTTTATACTTTGAGATGCGGCACCAAGGTCGCGCGTTTGACCCACTTGGTTGGGTAACTATTAGGTGAACATGGGAACGAAACTCAAGAATATCGGATTGATCGGTTTGGGCATGGTTGCCGGCGCGATCGGCATGGGTACGCAACTGGACGCGATAGCGCAGAAAAGTACCGGCAATCCATTGCCGCTCGAGGAATTGCGCCAGCTGGCCGATGTGTTCGGTCTCATCAAATCAGATTATGTTGAACCGGTAGAAGACAAAAAACTGCTGACGGAAGCCATTTCCGGCATGGTGTCGTCGCTCGACCCGCATTCTGCCTATCTTGATAAAAAAGCATTCAAGGAATTGCGTGAAGGCACGCAAGGCAAGTTTGTCGGCCTCGGCATCGAAGTCGGGATGGAAGACGGCTACGTCAAGGTCATTTCGCCTATCGAGGATTCGCCCGCCTATCGCGCCGGCATCAAGGCAGGCGATCTGATCACGCGTCTGGATTCCACGCCAGTCAAAGGCATGACGCTGGACGAAGCCGTCAAAAAAATGCGCGGCGAACCGAATACCAAGATCACGCTGACCATTGCGCGCAAGGATGAAGACAAACCTATCGTCATCACGATCACGCGTCAGGAAATCCGCGTGCAAAGCGTGAAGGCAAAAGTAGTGGAGCCGGGCTATGCGTGGTTGCGCGTGGCGCAATTCCAGGAACCTACGGTCGATGACATGGCGAAGAAAATCGCTGCGTTGTACGCTCAGGAACCGAACCTGAAAGGTCTGGTGCTCGATCTGCGCAACGATCCGGGCGGTGTATTGCCGGGTGCGATTGGCGTCTCGGCTGCCTTCCTGCCGAAAGATGTCGTCATCACTTCGACCAATGGCCAATTGCCGGATTCCAAAGCCAGCTTCTATGCGCGCCGCGAATTCTACGCCGCACGTGCTGTCGGCGACCCGCTGGCGAAGCTGCCTGATGCAATCAAGAAAATCCCGATGGTGGTGCTGGTCAATTCCGGTTCCGCATCCGCTTCTGAAATCGTGGCCGGCGCACTGCAGGATTACAAGCGCGCCACCATCATGGGCACGCAAACGTTCGGCAAGGGCTCGGTGCAAACCATACGCCAGCTGTCTGCCGATACCGCCGTCAAGCTGACCACCGCGCGTTATTACACGCCGAACGGCCGTTCGATTCAGGCCAAGGGCATCGTCCCGGATCTGATGGTGGATGAAACCGCCGAAGGCGATGGCTTGAACAGTTTGCGTCTGCGTGAAGCCGATCTGCAAAAGCATCTGACCAACGACAAGGACAAGGAAGCAGAAAGCGCTCGCCCCGGCCTCGATGAGCTGGAAGAAGATCAGCGCATCGCCGCTTTGGAGAAAAAACGCAAACCACTGGAATTCGGCAGCAAGGATGATTTCCAGCTGACGCAAGCCTTGAATCATTTGAAAGGCTTGCCGGTTGTTCTTTCAAAAGTGAAAGTCGAAGTGAAGAAAGAAGCCGGCATCAATCAGCCGAAAACGGAATCAAAAACCGAACCGAAAAACGGCGACAAGAAGTAGTCGCAGGCAAACACAAAAAAGCCGCAGCGATGCGGCTTTTTTGATAAGTGCGACTCTGTTCCCGCACAAAATGCATGACGGATCAAGAACCAAGAATTACGCCCGGATTATTTATGAACGATCAGCAACTACTACGTTATTCACGCCATATCCTGCTCGATGAAATCGATATCGAAGGACAGGAAAAACTGTTGGCGGCACATGTATTGATCATCGGCGCCGGCGGACTGGGTTCACCGGCAGCGTTTTATCTCGCTTCTGCCGGCATAGGCACCATCACGCTGGTAGATGACGATACGGTTGATCTCACCAATCTGCAGCGGCAAATTCTGCACACCACGGAACGCGTCGGCCAGGCCAAGGTTGTATCCGGGCAGAAGACGCTGACAGAAATCAATCCGACCATAGAGATCGTCGCCTTGCAGGAACGCGTGTCCGGTGAACGCCTCGATGAACTGGTCCGCAATGCATCAGTGGTATTGGATTGCAGCGACAACTTTGCGACGCGTCATGCCATCAATCGCGCCTGCGTTGCCAATCGCGTACCCCTGGTTTCCGGCGCCGCCATCAAGTTCGACGGTCAGGTCAGCGTGTTCGATACACGTAGCGGCAAGGCACCCTGCTATGCCTGCCTGTTCCCGGAAGACCAGCAATTTGAAGAAGTCAATTGCGGCACCATGGGCGTGTTCGCGCCGCTGGTCGGCATCATCGGCAGCACGCAGGCAGCGGAAGCATTGAAACTGGTGGCAGGCATAGGTGCATCGCTGGCCGGACGCCTGCTCCTGCTGGATGCACGCACGATGGAATGGAGCAGCATCAAGATCGCACGCAATACCAGTTGCAGCGTATGCGGGCAGGCACACTAGCCGGCACGCCATACCTCAGGGCACGCTGGCATTCCTCGCGCGCCCTGCCCAGATTGATCAGCGCATCTGGCGCTGCCATTCCCCAATTGATGGCCTGGTAAAACTTTGCCATGCATTGCAACAACATGCGCTGACGCCCGCACCAGCACTTCCTCGCTGATCACCATCACTGTCCTGGCATCCAGCCGATTCGACGCATTGCCTGTCAATGCGCTTTGGTAATGTCCCCCACACCTTCCGTAGTTCCGCCGGCATCACGGCGGACCGTAGCGACAGCCAAACTGGCGCGCATTCATGCACCAACTATGCGTGCCCCGCCCTTTACATAACTTTACCGCTCGCATGCGCTATCTCAACAGAGCGCACCTACAGTAACAACATGCCTGCACAAGTAGCAGGCGCCAACCGAGACAAAGGAGTTTCAATGAACAAGCACACCACACCATCCGTATCGTCGTCAGCTTCCGGCTCGCGCAGCCGTCGTCTGTTGATGGCAGGAGCAAGCGCCGTCATCGTCGGCGCCATCTCGCTGGCCGGCGTCAGCTACGCTGCCGACAATCAGGCTGCACCGGCCAAGGTCGAGAAGCATGAACGGCACGCCGGCAAACACGGAAAGATGAGTCCGGAACATGCGGAAAAACGTTTCGACCGCATGCTGCACCGTCTGGTGCCGGATGCCACCACGGAACAGAAAGCCAGGTTGAGCGTCATCGCCAAATCCGCTTTCGCCGATCTGCAACCCTTGCGCCAGCAAAACCGCGACCTGCATGCACAACGCAGCAAGCTGCTGTCAGCCGCCACCATCGATCGCAGCGCACTTGAACAACTGCGCCAGACCGAGCAGAAACTGGCCGACCAGCGTTCACGTCGGGTGACACAGGCTTTTGCCGACGCTGCAGAAGTGCTGACGCCGGCACAGCGTGTCAAGGCAGTGGAAACTATGCAGAAACATAAACGTGGTTTCGGTCACGGCCCACGCTCGCATCACGGTCATGAGCACAAGCCGGCAGCCGAAGCAGCAAAAGCGCCGCAATAAGACATTCTGCCGCCGCAGCGTTTGCAGCGATACAAAGTGTATCGCTGCAAACGCTGTACGCGGCAGTGTGCTGCCAGCTCGCCTATATTTCTGCTCTTCTACTCTGATCCGCAGTAGTGTTTCACCAGGCCCTTGTCGTGTTGCCTGCGAAATGGAATTACACTAGACAGATGAACCAACGCCTACTCATGATCGAAGACGACCAGCGCCTTGCAGCGATGGTCGCCACCTATCTTGGCCAGAACGGCTTCGATGTGCAGCACAGCGCCACCGCCGCTGAGGGACTGCAGCAGTTGCAGCACGCGAGCGCGGGCGAATCTTTCGCCATCGTCCTGCTGGACCTGATGCTGCCGGATGCAGACGGACTCGATGTATGTCGCCAGATACGCGCCTTTCCGGCACCGCTGAATGCCCTGCCCATCGTCATGCTGACTGCCAAGGGTGACCCCATGGATCGCGTGGTCGGGCTCGAACTCGGCGCCGACGATTACATTCCGAAACCGTTTGAACCGCGCGAATTGCTGGCACGTTTGCGTGCCGTGCTGCGACGCCAGCACGGCACACCAGCCACCGACGGACACGTGCTGCGCTTTGGCCGGCTCGAAATCGACCTGGATGCACGCATGATTCGCCTCGATGATCAGGACAAGCCGGTCACGTCCTATCAATTCAATCTACTGGCGGCCATGGCCGAACGTGCCGGGCGCGTACTGTCGCGCGAACAACTGATGGATGCCGTCAAGGGCGAACCGCTGGAAGCCTTCGATCGCTCTATCGATGTGCACATCGGCCGCCTGCGCGCCGCCATCGAAGACGATCCCAAACAACCCAAACGCATCATCACCGTCCGCGGTGCCGGCTATGTATTTGCAAAGGCGCAGGATGTCTGAATCAAGCACGCGCGGACGTTTCAGCTGGTCGCACCGTTTGTATATCCGCATTTATCTGGCGATGCTGATCAGCCTGACCGTCGCCGGCCTGCTGTTCGCTGCCGCATGGCGCATCAATGCAGACGCACGACAAATCGGGCCCAGCCTGGAATCGTTTGCCGCCATCGCCTCCGATGTACTGCCTCCTCCCGAAGCCAGCAACGAAGAGCAACAGCAGGCGCTCACCCGCTGGCAATCGCGCATGCGTGCCGACCTCACACTGTATTCAGCCAAGCGCGAAAAAATCGCGACTGCCGGACGCGAACTGCCGCCGCTGGATGCAGCGCAAACCGTCAGCGGCTGGATGGGTGGCGGGCCGCCGGTATTCGCCGTCAAACTGCCGGACAATCGCTGGCTGGTCGGCCAGCATCCGGGGCGGCGCAAACCACCCTTCAGTTTTTTCACCACGCTGCTCCTGATCGGGCTGGCGATAGGCATAGGCTCGTATCCGATCGTGCGTCGCCTGACACGTCGGCTGGAGCGTCTGCAAACCAGTGTCGAAGCGCTGGGTGCCGGGCAACTGTCGACGCGCATTGCAGTGGAAGGGCAGGATGAAGTCGGTCGTCTGGCAAGCAGCTTCAATCGTTCGGCGGCCCGCATAGAAGCGCTGGTCGATGCGCAGAAGGCCTTGCTGGCCAACGCTTCGCATGAATTGCGCTCGCCGCTGGCGCGCATACGCATGGCGATTGAATTGATGGGCCCGGAAGCACAACCGGAAATCCGCAGCGAGCTCAAGCGCAACATCGGCGAGCTGGATCAATTGATCGATGAAATTTTACTGGCCAGTCGACTCGATGCTACCGCTGACGCCACACAGACATTTGAAAAAATAGATCTGACTGCACTGCTCGCCGAAGAATGCGCGCGCATCGGTGCGCAACTGGATGCACAGGCCATCGAGTTGGCCGGCGATGCACGGCTGCTGCGCCGTCTGGTGCGCAATCTGCTGGAAAATGCCAAGCGCTACGGCAATAACACGCCGATTACCGTGACCCTGGCGACAGCACCGGGCAACACCGTCCTGTTGCAGGTGTGCGATGGCGGCCCCGGCGTACCGGCAGCAGAACGGGAAAATATTTTCGAACCCTTCTATCGCGTGGCTGGCGCCAGCGAACGCGAAGGCGGGGTCGGTCTCGGCTTGAGTCTGGTGCGGCAAATCGCGCGCCGGCATGGCGGCGACGTCGTGTACACCGCACGCAATGAGCCGGGCAGCTGCTTCAGGGTCACATTGCCGGCATAAGGTTTTGTCGGCGTGTGTTCGTCTCAGTCCGGCCAGACGATCTGCGCCGGCAGCACGCCGCGCAGGGAATTGCAGACGATCACTTCGTCTGCTGTGCGCAAGTCAGCCAGCGTCAGATTTTTTTCCTGCGCCTGCCACGCCGGATCGTCCAGCAATACGGCGCGCATGACGCCCGGCAAAACGCCGGCGCTCAGAGGCGGCGTATACCAGCGACCCTCCAGCTTGATGAAAATACTGCTGCGCCCGCCTTCGCTCAACTGCCCCGCGCTATTGCAAAACAATTGGTCGAACGCGCCCTGCTGTTCCGCTGCGCGCCATGCAGCGTCGTATCCGCTTCTGATCGTAGTCTTGTGGTGCAGGAAAATATCGCCGGCATCGGTACAATCTTTCGCCAGCAGAATATTGACCGGCAGCTTCAGCGTCGCCAGCGGCGCAGTTTGTATCGTGCAATTGCCATCCGCCTGCAAGGCAAGCCGCAAGCGATAAGCAAGGTTTTCCGCCAGCCCCGCGCAGGCATCGCGCAACTGTGTGCGTATGCTGCTCACGTCGAATGCAAAACCGAAATAGTCCGCCGATCGCTGCAGGCGCTGCAGATGGCGTTCCAGATAGCGGCACCCTTCAGCACGCGTGGCATATATCGTTTCAAACAATTCAAATTCGCCGCGCATGCCGGTCAGGAAGCGAGCCTTGAGCCGACACTCTTCGTACTCAGCCTGCGTCTGGCTGTCATGCACGATGCCGGCACCCACCCCCATTTCGCCGCGACGAATACGCTGTTCATTCTGCGACTGCGGCTGCAATTGCAGGGTGCGGATGGGCACCGACAAACAGAAATTAGCGACGGTCTGCGCATCCTGCGGCGGATCGAACCAGCCGATGGCGCCGGTGTAAATTCCGCGCGGACTGGCTTCCAGCTCGCGGATGATCTGCATTGTCCTGTGCTTGGGCGCGCCGGTAATCGAACCGCAGGGATACAGCGCCTCGAATATCTCCGGCAGCGCCAGACCGGCACGCAATTGCGCATGCACGGTCGATGTCATTTGCAACACGCTGCTATAGCGACGCACATCGAACAGCTTATCGACGACCACCGAACCGACTTCGGCGATCCGTCCCAGATCGTTGCGCAAGAGATCGACGATCATCAGATTTTCCGCGCGATTTTTCGGGTCAGCTGCCAAAGCATGTGCCGACACTTGATCCTGCTGCAAGTCGCCGCTGGCGGCCGCCGTGCCCTTCATCGGCCGCACTGTCAGCCGGCCATGCTCATGTTGCACGAACAGCTCCGGCGACAAGGACAGCACTGCGCGACCATCCGGCAACGCAATCAGTGCGCCATACGGCACCGGCTGGCGCTCGCGCAGGCGGCGATACAGCGCATGCAGCGAGCCGTAAGCATCGAAGCGCAAACGGTAGGTGTAATTGACCTGGTAGGTGTCGCCTGCCGCGATGTAATCGTGGATACGCGCCAGTGCGGCATCGAAGGCCGCTTGATCGATGTCGGCATGCACATTGGCGATTCCTGCCGGCGTCGTCGACTCCTGTTGCGCCAGCCAGCTTGTCACCTGTGATGCGGAAAGTTTTTCGCAACGATCGAACAACAATATTTCAGCCAGCGGCGGCTCATCTTCGTGCGGCGCAATACCGTGCAGGGCGGCCCCTAATTCATAGGCAAACAGCGCAACCGCAAAACGACCTTGCAACAGCTGCGCCTGCATCTGCTGCAGCAAATCCGGCAATTGATCTGCGTGCCGACACGACAAGGTGCCTGCATGCGCCGAATAAAGACGCGAACGCGTCTGATCCGCACTGGCGTCGCAATCGTCGAGCAGCGCAAAGCAATCGTGGGAAGAATCGGCGGGAACAAACAGAGACATAAGTCAGAAAAAACGATGCGGGGCAAGACGCTATTGTACGACCAAGCGGCAAGCGCAGACCGGCGGCGAACGGTCGGTTTTCAGCACCTGGCGGAAATCGACAGGCGCGGCGCCATACTCAAGCCAGCAATATTGATATCTGGGCGGCAGCATGCGCCGAAGGATTTTGCTTGAAGCCGGTCTTGGCATAACGTTGCCAGTGCCCTAGTACCGCGCCGGCAATCAGATTCGCACGCGCGGCGACTTCCGCTTCATTCGCCTGGCCTTGCGTAACCGCCACGCGCAAGGCTTGCTTGATCGCCAGTTCGATGCGGTCGACAAACTGATTCATGCGCAGCTGCAAACGCTCGTCTTCATTGACCAGCGCATCGCCTATCATGACCCGCGTCATGCCGGGATTGCGCTCGGCAAAATTGAGCAGCATGGCGATGATTGCCTGCGCCTGCGACAAGCCGTTTTCCTGCTGTTCGGCAATCTTGTTGATCAGGCCGAACACGGTAGTCTCGATGAACTCGATCAAGCCTTCAAACATTTGCGCCTTGCTGGCGAAATGCCGATACAGCGCCGCCTCCGACACTTCCACGCGCGCAGCCAGAGCGGCCGTCGTGATTTTTTCACCCTTGGGTTGCTCCAGCATGGTTGCCAGTGTCTGGAGTATCTGCAGCTTGCGTTCGCCTGGTTTGGTCGTCGCCATGGTTTTATATTTATAGGTAAGTAAACAATCGGACTAACGCAATCGATGCAACTGCCTGAATAGTTGCCCTACGGATTTTACTTTGACATCGACATAAATAGGGCGTTTTATATGCCCCACTGTTGCGCCGTTGCCAGTTACTGCTCCTTTGCTCGAATCGGCGGCCAGATACTGGGTGACCCACACGGTTGCCAGGCCCAGCGATTTTGCACCTTTCAAATGACTCACCGTGTCTTCCACCAGCACGCATCGCCCTGCCCTTATCCCTTCCTTTGCCAGCAGCTTGCGCAGCATCTGCTTCGACGGCTTGGGCCGCAAGCGGCCATGCACGCGCATCGCCTCTATCGGTACATGCCGGGCGAAATGCTTGTGCAAACCCAGATGCCGCAGCACCTCATGCGAATACCGGCGCGGCGCATTCGTCAGCAGAATTTTGCGGCCCGGCAGACGGCGCAATAATTTCCCCAGTCCGCGCTCGGCACGTATCATCGCGGCCAGATCATCGAAACGATGCGCCTCGCGCAAGAAATCTTCAGGCCGCACCTGATGATGATTTACCATACCGAGCAAGGTCGCGCCGTAGCGTTGCCAGTAGGCGACGCGCGCGGCATTCACCGCCGCCTCATCCGAAGCCGCACCAGCCTCGTTCAGCACCTGCGCGATGTAGGCATTCATGTTCAGGTTGATCGCCGGAAAAATCGCATGCGATGCGTTATGCAGCGTGTTATCCAGATCGAACAGCCAGGTCAGCTTGGGCATCGTTTTCTACGTCGGTTATCAATACAAGTTAAGGAATTGCATGCGTCGTTATGTCGTTTTTATTTTCACCGTATTATTAAGCCCGTACACAGCAAGTGCGCACGCCGACAAGACCGCAGCAACATCGGCTAGCGTACAGAAATACACGATTCCGCAGCGCGGGACACTGTATCGCGCCACCCATGGCGGCAATGTCAGTTATCTGTTCGGCACCATCCACGTCGGCCAGACAGCATTCTACCCACTCGAGCCGCAAGTGACGCGCGCATTATCCGATGCGAAAAAACTGGTGATCGAAGTCGACATCCGTGATACGGAAGCTATGCGCCTGGCCATCCTGCGACACGGCATCTATCCCGATGGACAAACCGTCAACCGGCATCTATCCGCCGACGGCAGTGCGCAATTGCGCCAGGCTCTGCAACGCGCCGGCATCCCATTTGAAAGCATCGCCCGCATGAAGCCGTGGATGATCACCAATCTGCTGCTGATACAGGAAATGGCACGCCATGGCTTCCCGACCGAGCAAGGCATCGAAAAATATTTCATCTCGATCGCACAAGAACAGAACAAACCGATACAGGAACTGGAAACAGCCGACTATCAACTCTCGCTGTTCGACAGCATGACTGACGCAGAGCAGGAAGAATACCTGAAGGAAAATCTTGCCGAACTCGCCAATGGCGAAGCAATGAAAAAAGCATTGGCTTTAATCGCTGCATGGCAGAACGCAGACGCCAGGGGACTGGAAAATTCCTTGCTTGAAATGCAAAAGGGAGCAACAGCCTCGGATAGATTCTTGCAGCAGGTCTTGCTGGACCAGCGCAATCCGAATATGGCAAACAAGGTAGAAGCCTTGTTGAAGACCGACAAGATGAGCTTTGTTGCAGTTGGTGCTCTGCACTTGCTGGGTGACAAAGGCGTACCCAGCCTGTTGCAAAAACGCGGTTACGAAGTGAAAAGAATATATTGAATACGCAATTTTCCGGGCTTGTGCCATGTCAGCCTGGCACAAGCTGCCGCACATAAAATTTCAAAACAGGCGTAATAATTGCTAGAATAATTTTCCCATGGCAACATATATTGGAGAATTTCATCACTGTCATGCGCTCACGCACTCCACTACTGTATTAAGTCATCTCGATTCCAGCACGCTGTTCAGCAAAACGGCAATCCTCTATTCAAGGGTATGCCCTGATTCATGATGTTGCCTTCCGAAGGAATGTCTGATGAACACCATACAATTGTTCGAATGGCTCAGCGTATATATCCGCGCAATACGGATTGCCATGATCCCCTTGCTCGCCATCCTGATAGCCGGCATTTATATTCTGGTCTATGCTACCGGGGGCATCAAATTCGTTTATTCGCATTCAATGTATCTGGCCATTCTGCTGTCCGGATTTGTCTTCGGCGTACGCGGCGGATTGATCGTGGGACTGCTTGGAGGCATCACATTAGGGCCTTTTATGCCCATCGATGTCAGCACCGGAGAACAACAGAACGCCATCAACTGGCTCTATCGAACCGGATTCTTTATATTGATCGGGACAGCCTGCGGCGGTGCCAGCGATAGTGTGAGGTCTTACCTTCGACACTTGAAATGGATTGCACGTCATGACCCTGTCACCCGACTGCCGAATCGCCATGCATTGCTGAAGGCCTTATCCGATATCCAGAAAATAAAAAATGCCTCGCACCTGCATGCTCTTGTCGTGGTCTCGCTGCAAAATACGATGGAGCTGAAATCAGCATTTGGCTTCGACATCACTGAAGCAGTGATCCTGCAATCGGCCGATCGTTGCCAAAGCATCTTGCAAGACACGGCACGCGTCTATCGCATCGATCCAGAACAATTAGGCATCCTGATAGAAAGCCGGGATGCACAAGCAATCGATACCTTGCTCGCAGCATTGATTAAAAGCGCACAGCAACCATATCAATTCAACGCCATTCCGATTCATGTCGATTCCCGGCTTGGTTATGTCACCTTCAGCAAGGTGATACAAGCACCCGAGCTCTACCTGCAACGGGCTGAATCAGCCCTGATCTCTGCCAACGAAAAAGTACAGGACTGCGTTGCCTACAGCCCGGAAATCAGTAATTTCGCGAAGGAAAATCTATCCATCCTCGGCAACCTGATGAGCGCCCTCAAAGAAGGGCAACTGTCCATGCATTACCAACCGAAAATCTCCATTAAAACCGGAGAAATTCACGGCGTGGAAGCACTCATGCGATGGAATCATCCGGAGCGCGGCAACATTCCCCCCGGTATTTTTATCCCGCGTGCGGAGCAAAGCACACTCATCAATCTCATTACCGAGTTTGCCCTGGAACAGGCCATGGAGCAAATTGTGAAATGGCGGGAAAACGATATCCATCTTGCGATCGCAGTCAACATCTCGCCGCGCAATCTGCTGCAACCAGGCTTCTCGGATCTGGTACTGCAACTGCTGCAACGCTACGATGTAAGCGGTCAATTTCTGGAACTGGAAGTAACGGAAGGCGCCTTGATGACCGATATCGCGCGCTCCATATCGGAACTAAGCCGCTTGGCAAATGCAAAAATCACTATTTCCATCGATGACTTTGGCACCGGCTATTCCTCATTGCAGTACTTGCACCAGCTCCCTATCTCCCTCATCAAAATAGACCAATCTTTTGTGCGCAGACTGCCCGACGATAAAGGCGCGATACACATCGTAGAAGCCGCTGTGACGCTGGCGCACAAAATGGGGATGAAAACCATCGCCGAAGGAGTGGAAAATCAACGTGCTTACACACTACTGGCAGATCTGGGATGCGATATTGCACAGGGTTTCATGATTTCTCGCCCATTGCCTGCTGCCGAGTTTGAAAAATGGCTGGCGCAATACAAAGAGAATGCCGTGTACGCACAGATGTGATCAGGCAAGCACTATCGGCGACGCTCCCCCCAATATGCTTTCGTCTCTCGCAACAGGGCGTTTGCCAATTCCCGGAACCAGCAACAGCAAGTGGACTGCCAAGAATTTACGATGTTGAATTTTCAGGATTCAAGCTGCTTGCCATACATTTATTTCGTATTTAACAAGAAGAAAAAAAGGCGTGCCGACTATCAAGCCGGCACGCCTTTTTAACGGATGAAATATTGTTTAGTGCGAACGTATCATCGTACCGAACGCCTGTTCGGTCAGCACTTCCAGCAACAGCGAATGCTCGATGCGGCCATCGATGATGTGCACGGTATTGACGCCGGACTTTGCTGCATCCAGCGCGGAGGAAATCTTCGGCAGCATGCCGCCGGAAATCGTGCCGTCTTCAAACATTTCATCGATTTCACGCGCCGACAAGTCAGTCAGCAGATTGCCCTGCTTGTCCTGTACGCCAGCGATGTTGGTCATCATGATCAGCTTTTCAGCGCGCAGGATTTCCGCGATCTTGCCGGCAACCACGTCAGCATTGATGTTGTAGGCCTGGCCGTCGTCGCCGAACCCGATAGGCGAAATAATCGGGATAAAGGCATCATCCTGCAGCGCTTTCACGACGGCAGGATTGATCGCTTCGATATCGCCGACAAAACCGATGTCGAGGAACTTGCCCGGATTTTCACGATCCGGCATATTCATTTTGCGCGCACGTATCAAGCCGCCATCCTTGCCGGTCAGGCCGACTGCCTGGCCGCCGTAATGATTGATCAGCATCACGATATCCTGCTGCACTTCGCCACCCAGCACCCATTCGACGACTTCCATCGTTTCTTCATCGGTGATGCGCATACCCTGGATGAAGGTGCCTTGCTTGCCGATTTTTTTCAGCGCGTTGTCGATCTGCGGACCGCCGCCGTGCACCACGACCGGGTTCATGCCGACCAGCTTCAACAGGATCACATCGCGTGCGAAGCTGTGCTTCAGACGCTCTTCGGTCATGGCATTGCCACCGTATTTGATGACTATGGTCTTACCGTGGAATTTGCGGATATACGGCAGCGCCTCGGCCAGGATTTGCGCCTGTATTTGCGGCGAAACTACAGTAAGATCGGCATTCATATCGGTCATGGCTAGCTCAGAAAATAGATGACCGCGATTTTACAGCGAATGCCGGATCATTTCCCGGCTCTTTGTTTTAATTCCACAAATATCCCATATGCACCTTGCCCGATTGACAAATACCCTGCAGATGAACCCCTGCCTCGATTCAGAAGAGGATGACAAATGAGCCATTGTTCGCAATGCGGCGCTGAATTTTCATGCGGTATGGTTGATACAAGCACAACGGTGCGCTGCTGGTGCACGGCACTGCCGAGAGCGAACGAGATATTGCGGAACGTAGACGGCAACGCGAAAACCTGCATGTGCGCACACTGTCTGTCGGCATTACGGGCACGGCGTTTGGCTGAATAGATGGCAGCAGCCGGGCAAATTCGACCCTGTCCGCTGCACATCGAAACCGAATCCAGCGTCTAGCCCGCAACCGGGCCGGTGCACTCGCGCAATTCCTGGCGCGGGAAACTTCCCTTGATTTTCACTACGCTGTTCTTGGCCGTCGCATCCAGCCCGCGCAACTGGAATGCGACTTTATTGGCGCTCGGACTATGCGTGCCTATGCGCGCACTGCGCACGCCTTTTTGATTCAAGGCATTCAGATGGTTGCGCGCCGCCTCTTCGGATTTGAATATTCCCAGCGAAATGCCCCACTGCAGTGGCGAGCCGTCCTGGATCACGAAAAAATCTTCCACCCCCAGACGCTTGAGTTCGCCGGCCTTTTTCTCGGCCGCATCCTTGCTGGCTTGCGGTGGCATGTAGACCATGTGCCGCGCATGTTCCTGAATCGTGCGACGTGTCAGACGCTCACCGAGTGCGAGCGACGCCAGTTGCGTTTCAAAGCGCTTGGCTTCGACTGCATCGAAATTACCGACCTCGGTACATGCCAGCACATTGGAAATCTTGTCTGCACGCGCCGTATTTTTTTCCGCTTCAGGCTCTTGAGGTGTGACAGGTGTGACGGCGGCAAGCGCATTGACGACAGATGGCGCGACAGCGGCGGGCTGGGCGGCAGGTAACGGTATCAGCTTGAGTTGAGCCGGATTCAATTGCTGCGTCAGCCGCGAGGGTTCGCGGCTGGCGGGCGACCATGCGTCCAGCCAGCCTTGCTGAAACGCGTACAAGCCGCCATTGATCAATAACAAGAAGCCGAACAGGATTTTTAGCATGTTGGAAGAGTATGAATTGCCACCGTGTGCAAACCGATCAAGACCAGATTATCGACGCGTTTATATGCAATCGACAAATGCGGCGCAATCAGGTCTGCCGCGCCGCCAGCCAGAATACAGTAAAGCGCGTCTTGCGGATGCGCCTCTGCCTGCGCCTTCACCGCGCGCTCGATCGCGCCGGCTTGCGCCGCCAGGCAACCGCTGACGATGGCCGCCTCCGTATTGTCGACAAACGGTTGGGTCAAACTGGCATGCAAGGCTACTTCCGGCAACTGTGCCGTATTGTTTGCCAGCGCCGAGGCCATCAAACCGAGTCCGGGCAAAATCATGCCGCCGACAAATGCGCCATCTGCATTTACCGCATCGATCGTGGTCGCGGTGCCGCAGGTCGCCACCACCAGCGGCCGCTGCGGGAACAAGGCATGCGCGCCTATTGCGGCAGCAAAACGGTCGCTGCCCAGTTGCGCCGGATTCCGATAATGATTGCGCACGCCGCCCGCTTCTGGCGTCGAGACGAACCATTCCGGTGCGATGTCGCTGGCAACATGCAACACGGCCCGTTCCAGTTCCTTGCGCAATTCAGCGCCGGCGACATTCGACAGCAATACGCGGCTGATGTTGAAGCTGCTCCATGCCTGCGCCAGTTGCGCCGCTTCAGCCCGCGCAACGCTGCCGGCAGCATGCCAGTTGCCGGGCGTCTGCTGTCCGCTCGAGCAATCGACCAGCGCCCATTTGATACGCGTATTTCCTGCATCGACCAATAACAGCATCGCCTTATCCCTTGGTTATTCTTCTCTTATCCGCAACGATACATCGCCGGCGCTGATCGCCATGCGCCCCTGCGCAGTATCAAGCAACAGGCGCCCGGCCTCGTCCACACCAGCGGCATTTCCATGCTGCAGAATTTTTTCCTGATCCAGGATGTTAACTGCCTGTCCCGCATAGGCATCCAGCGCATTCCACGTCGCCGCAAACGCCTTGAATCCCTGTTGCTCAAACAGGGGCAAAGCCTTGCTGAATGCATCCAGCAAGGCCGCCATCAGCCCCGTGCGTTCCAGCCCCGACGCATCGGCCACAGTCCGGCCGATCTGCGTGCTTAAATCCTGTGCACTCGCGAGATTGATGCCTACGCCTATGATCGCCCATACCGACTGCCGATCTGTTTTATCCACTGCAGTTTCGATCAGGATGCCGGCCAGCTTGTTGCCATTCCTCAAAACATCGTTCGGCCACTTCAGCCGCGCATCCACGCCGAACGAGATCAGCGTTTCCGTCACTGTCACACCAACCGCCAGCGACAAACCCGCCAGAGCCTGCACCGGCAGCGCAAATTTCCACGCCAGCGAAAAAGTCAGCGTCGCATCGGCCGCCGAATGCCAGCGGCGCCCGGCGCGTCCCTTGCCGGCGGTTTGCACGCCGGCCCACAACAAGGTCGGTCCCTGCAGTTGCGCCGCCTCGGCCAGCAGATCGGCATTGGTCGAACCGGTTTCCGCAACGATGCGGAGCGTCATATTCTGTGCGTCGGAGCCGCACAGGGCGGCCAGTTGTTGCGCGGTCGGGAGCGATGGTTCTGGCAATGTCATGTGCGCATTGTAACGGCATGACCAGGCTGGCGAAACGGCAGCGTACGTGACGCCTGCCCGTTTCTCCCTTACACTCGATGCATGCTCAACGTTGTGCCTCCTACCCTCAGCTATACACCGAACGACAACGCTACCGCTACCGCAGCAGGATCGTGGCAGGTGCGCGCGCTGGCCGCGCCCGAAACAATGGCGGCCATTACCGCCGTGCTGCAGACGGCGGGCAAGGCGGAGACTGTGCATTGGGATCTGTCGCAGATAACAGCACTGGATTACATAGGTGCGCAATTACTGTGGAATGCATGGGGCAAAAAACGCCCGGCCCAATTAACGCTGGTGCCGCAGCATGCAGATTTTTTCCTGCGGCTGGAACAAACCGGCCCGCTGGAGTGGAAGAAGCCACCGAAAAAATACTGGTATTCGCTGACATCGCTATTGCAGCTCAAGCGCAACATACTGGATCATCTGCTCGGCTTCATCAGCCTGATCGGCCAGTTGACGATGGATCTCGGGCGTTTCGCCAGGGAACCGCAACGCGGGCCGTGGAAGGAAATTTCGGCCAATATCTTTCATACCGGCTATCAGGCGCTGGGCATTACCGCACTGGTGGGATTTTTAATCGGTGTGGTGCTGTCTTATCTGTCGGCGCAGCAATTGCATCAGTTCGGCGGCGACGTTTTCCTGGTCAATATTCTCGGCATGAGCGTGATCCGGGAACTCGGCCCCTTGCTGGCGGCGATCCTGGTGGCCGGGCGCTCCGGTTCGTCAATCACCGCACAACTTGGCGTCATGCGCGTCACCGAAGAACTCGATGCCATGCTGGTCATGGGCTTGCCGCATGGCTACCGGCTGGTGATGCCGAAAGTCATCGCGCTCGCCATCTCGATGCCGCTGCTGGTGGTATGGACCGATGCCATGGCCTTGATAGGCGGCATGGTGGCAGCCAATCTGGAGCTGGGTTTGTCATATAAATACTTTATCCGCGAATTGCCGGATGCGGTACCGCTGGCAAATTACTGGATAGGTCTGGGCAAAGGCGTCGTATTCGGCGGCCTGATCGCGCTGGTCGCCTGTCACTTTGGCTTGCGCATCAAACCGAATACCGAGAGCCTGGGTGAGGGCACCACGATTTCCGTTGTCAGTGCCATCACCATCGTGATTCTGGCCGATGCCGTCTTCGCCATCATCTTCACCGAAGTGGGGTTTTGATGAGCAGCGTGACAGACAGCGCCATGGATTGCGCATCGACAACACCGCAAACCGGCGCGCAGCCCATCATCCAGATCGAAAATCTGTGCACGCAATTCGGCGATGTGATCGTGCATGAAAACCTGAACCTGACAATCAATCAGGGCGAAATTGTTTCACTGGTAGGCGGCTCCGGTTCCGGCAAAACGGTATTGCTGCGACAGATGCTGGGCTTGAATCATCCGGCACGCGGCACGGTGCGTATATTTGACGAGGATATCAACGGCATTGCGCCGCAACAACTGCAGCAATTACGCAATCGCTGGGGTATGCTGTTCCAGCAGGGTGCGCTGTTTTCGTCCTTTACAGTGTTCGATAACGTGGCGCAACCGATGCGCGAATTGCGCGTGCTGCCGAAACAGTTGATACACGATGCCGCATTATTGAAATTGCAGATGGCTGGCATAGGCCCGGAACATGCACTGAAAATGCCCTCCGATTTGTCGGGTGGCATGATCAAGCGCGTGGCGCTGGCGCGGGCACTGGCGCTGGAACCGGAATTGCTGTTCCTCGACGAGCCGACTGCCGGGCTGGACCCAAATGCATCGGAAAGTTTCGTCGATCTGATCCGCACGCTGCGCGAGGAAATGCAACTGACCGTGGTCATGGTCACACACGATCTGGACACGCTGTTCGCCTTGTCGTCGCGCGTCGCCGTGCTGGCCGACAAGCACATCATCGCGTATTGCGAACCAGGCAAGGTGGTTGAATTCAAACACCCGTTTATCGAAACTTTTTTCCGGGGCGAACGCGGGCAACGCGCGATTGAAGCGCTGCCGGATTATCCGGATGACGGTATCTAGTGAATACTCTGAAAATCAATTATGGAAAATAAAGCACATGCATTGATGGCCGGCATTTTCACGATCGTGCTGTTGATCGCGGCCGCACTGATCGCCCTCTGGTTCAACCGCGACCGGGTGGAACGCGTGCCGTATGAAATCGCCACCACGCTGTCGGTGCCCGGCCTCAATCCGCAAGCCGGTGTGCGCTATCGCGGGCTGGATGTCGGCCGCGTGGATGCGGTTCTGTTCGATCCGCAAAAACCCGGCCAGATTCTGATCCGCTTCAGCGTCTCGAAAGATACGCCGATCACGCATTCGACTTTTGCCACCCTCAGCTATCAGGGCGTTACCGGCCTCGCCTACGTGCAACTGGACGATGACGGGAAAAATCCGACCTTGATGCCATCGTCACCGAAAAAAATCGCGCGCATCGCATTGCGGCCCGGCCTGCTCGACACCTTGCAGATACGCGGCCTGGCGATTCTCGAACAGACAGAGGAAGTGGCGAAACGCGTCAATACCATACTCTCCGACGCCAATCAAAAATTAATCCTGGGCGCGTTCACCGATGTCAGCAACGCCGCCAACAAGGTCGCAAAAATTCCGGATCAACTGCAACCGACACTGGATAAACTGCCCGCACTTGCCCTCAAGGCTGACAATGCGATGGTCTCGCTGAACAAGCTATCGGAAGATGCCACCAGACTGACCGGCAATCTGAATGAATTTACCGTCAGGCTCAACGCACCGGATGGCCCCTTGAACGGTTTTAACAGCGCGGTCAACAATATAGGTTCGACGGCTTCCATGGTCGAACATGAAATCGTGCCTTTGATAGATGAAACGCGAACCTCGATGCGAGCGCTGAATCGCACACTGGAAACATTCAACCAAAGACCGCAAAGTATTTTGTTTGGCGCCAGCGCAGCACAACCCGGCCCTGGCGAAGCAGGTTTCAGCGCACCGGCCAAATAACAAGATCATTGTTCTAGGATATTCATGAAGAAAATAACGACCCGCTTTTTTTCCATGTTCGCAGTTGCCGGCAGTCTCTTGCTGACCGGCTGTGCGGCCGGGCCGCAATCGGCTGCGCTGTTTGATCTCGGTCCCTTGCACACGCAAGGCTCCGCCACCACCGAAACGCAACTGCCCGCCATCAGCATCGCGGAAATCACGGCGCCTGTCTGGCTGGATAGCCAGATGATGTTTTACCGGCTCAACTACGACAACAAGCAGCAGCCGCGCGCCTATGCCTCCAGTAAATGGACCATGGCGCCGGCGCAATTATTCCTGCTGCGACTGAAGTCGCGCCTGTCGCAGGCTGGCGGCGTCGTCGTGCCGGCCTCCGATGGCGCGGTCAATCTGCCTGTGCTGCGCATCGAAGCAGACGATTTTTCACAAGTATTCGACAGCGCACATCAAAGCAGTGCGCATATCGCCATGCGGGCGTCGCTATTCGACGGCCGCATACTGCGGGCGCAAAAAATGTTCGTTAAACAGTTGCCGGCAGCAAGCGCAAATGCGCAAGGAGGCGCCGCGGCCTTGGCGCTCGCCAGCGATGCAATCATCAATGAAATGGCCGTATGGTTAGCGACCCTGCCACCGAAAAAATAGGCGCCGCGCCTGCCTCGGCCTTGCAAGCGTCGGCGTTTTCGCGCGGCGCTCTGCTGGCGTACCTGCTGCTCATCATCTATGCCAGCCTGTATCCATTCACCGGCTGGCAAAGCATGGGCGTGCCCCTGCAAACCTATCTGTTCGCCGGCATGCCGCGTTACTGGACCGGTTTTGATGTCGCCACCAACATTCTCGGCTACATTCCGCTGGGTATCCTGACGGTATTTGCGCTGCACCCGAAAATCCGCCGTATAGGCGCCATCGTGCTGGCACTTTTGCTGGGTGTCGTCTTGTCGGGCGCGATGGAAGCCACCCAGACTCTGCTGCCGAATCGCGTCGCTTCCAACCTGGATTTCATCACCAATAGCATAGGCACCCTGATCGGCGCCGTGATCGGCAGCCTCAGCAGCCATCTGGTACTGGAGCGCAGCCGCTTGCGTCATCTGCGTCACCAGTGGTTTACCGCGCAGGCCAGCCGCGGCCTGATCATTTTTGCACTGTGGCCGATGGCGCAGATTTATCCGCAAAGCTATTTATTCGGCAACGGGCAAATCCTGCCCATCTTGTCTGACTGGCTGTCGATACTGCTGGAAACGCCGGTCGATCTGGGCAGTGTGTTGCGCAATGGCGTGCAACTTTCGGTTGAACAATACTGGCTGGCAGAAGCCCTCATTACAGCCTTGAACATGAGCGGCGTCTTGCTGGCGCTGCTGTGCATGCTGCGCGAAAAAGCGCCGCGCGCGATACTGGTGCTAGCCCTGCTGAGCGCAGCGCTGGCCGTCAATACACTCGCCACCGCCCTGCTGTTCACGCCGGAAAATGCATTTGCATGGCTGACTCCCGGCGCGCAGGGCGGCGTGCTGCTGGGGCTATGCTTGCTGAGCGGCCTGGCATTCCTGCCGCCTTCTACCCAGCGACGCACTGCCATCGGACTGCTGGTTCTCGCGTTCATCGCTGTCAATCTGGCGCCGGCGAACCCCTACTTCATTGCCACACTGGAAACCTGGGTGCAGGGAAAATTCCTCAACTTCAATGGCGCGGCGCAATTCCTGTCGCTGTTGTGGCCGGTGGCAGCGCTGTGGTTCCTGCTGCATGCGACGCATCGCGTGAAGCGAACATGATGCCGGTGTATCATTTCGTTCTTTAATACGAGCATCCTATGAGCGAAGATAAACAGTTTTTCTCCCAGCATCTTTTCGTCTGCATGAATCAGCGCGACGATGGCCGCGAATGCTGTGCCGACAAAGGTGCGCAAGCCGCACAAAAACACCTGAAAAAACGCGTCAAGGAATTGGGGCTCAGCGGCAGGGGCAAAGTGCGCGTCAATCAAGCCGGCTGTCTGGACCGCTGCGAAGAAGGTCCGGTCCTGGTAATTTATCCGCAAGGCACCTGGTATACCTATGTCGATAACGATGACATCGATGAAATCGTCGATGTCCATCTGGTCGGCGGAAAAATCGTCGAACGCCTGAAAATCTGATCCTCCGTATTCACAGATAAATACATGAACGCCCAAACCCAACGTTTCTCCCTGCAAGGTGCAGCCGGCGTGCTCGAATGCGCACTGGATCTACCGGCGACGACGCCACGCGGCATCGCGCTGATCGGCCATCCGCATCCGCTGTTCGGCGGCACCATGGATAACAAGGTTGTCCACACGCTCGCACGCGCCTTCGTTGCGCTGGATTACGTCGCAGTACGCATGAATTTCCGCGGCGTCGGCGCTTCCGGCGGCACCTATGATGAGGGCATCGGGGAAACCGACGACATGGCGCAATTGCTGACGCACATGCAGCAGCAATATCCAGCGCTACCGTTTGCGCTGGCCGGATTTTCCTTCGGCACCTTCGTGCAAACGCAATTGCAAAAACGTCTGGAAGAACAAGGGACTCCGGCCGAACGTCTGGTACTGGTCGGTTCTGCACCGGGCAAATGGCCGTTGCAAACGGTGCCGGCCGATACCATCCTGATCCACGGCGAGCTGGATGAAACGATTCCGCTGATCGATGTATTCGATTGGGCCCGACCACAGGATCTGCCGGTAGTCGTGGTGCCCGGCGCCGATCATTTCTTCGGCCGCAAGTTGCATCACATTAAAAATCACGTGGTAGCAATGTGGCGGCGTTGAGGGAACTGTTTGCCTGTTGCCCCGTCCAAGAGGCGCAAGCCTATAATCAAGACCTTTCTTCAATCAGCACAGCCATGGTTACGCCATGCGCTCACACTAAAGTCAAATGAAAAAATTATTCGCGGCCCTCGCCGTTGCCGTTCTGTCACTCTCCACTGCCTTTGCGCAAGTTGTCCCAGCCCCAACCATTGCGGCAAAATCCTGGCTGTTGCTGGATGCAACCAGCAACCAGATCCTGGCATCAAACGAGGCGGATGCGCGCATCGAGCCGGCATCGCTGACCAAACTGATGACCGCCTATGTCGCCTTTTCCGCAGTCCAGGACAAACGTATCGCGCTGAATCAAATGATCACGGTATCGACGAATGCATGGAAGGTCGATCCTGAAAGCTCGAAGATGTTTATCGAGCCGCGCGTACCCGTCTCCGTCAACGACCTGCTGTACGGCTTGATCGTACAGTCCGGCAACGATGCCGCAGTAGCGCTGGCAGAAGCAGTGGCAGGCACCGAAGATGCATTCGCTGCCTTGATGAATCGTGAAGCAGAACGCATGGGCATGAAGTCCACGCGTTTCGCCAATCCGCATGGTTTGCCCAGCCCGAATAATTATTCGACCGCACGCGACCTGGCCGTGCTGGCCGCCCGTCTGGTCAGCGATCACCCCGAATTTTATAAAATCTATTCAACCAAGGATTTCACTTACAACAAGATCAAGCAATCCAACCGCAATCGCCTGCTGTGGCTGGATCCGACGGTTGACGGCATGAAAACCGGCTACACGCAGAATGCCGGCTATTGCCTGATTTCCACGGCAAAACGTCCGAACGGCGCAAATGAACGCCGCTTGATTTCGGTCGTGATCGGCACCGCATCCGACCAGGCACGTGCGCAGGAAAGCCAGAAGCTGTTGAACTGGGGCTTCCAGAATTTCGATGCAGTCAAACTGTATTCAAAAGATGTCGCGATCGATACGCCTAATGTCTGGAAAGGCTCGCAGAACAAGATCAAGATCGGTTTTACGCACGATGTGTTCGTGACAGTACCGAAAGGCATGGCTGGAAAAATCAAGCCTGTGCTGGCACGCAAGGATCCGCTCGTCGCGCCTATCGACAAGAACAGCCAGGTCGGCACCGTCAAGGTCATGTCGGCTGAAAACAAAGTCATTGCCGAATTGCCGGTGCTGGCGCTGGAGCAGGTTGGACCAGCCGGCATGTTCGGCCGCGCACTGGATTCCATCCGCCTGTGGATACATTGATCACCAGCGGCCACCCCGGCTGACGCTCAACGGCAAGTTTCATCCCTCCCCGGCTGAACTTGCCGTTTTTCTTTGGCGCACGCAACTAGCAAGTGCAGTTGCAAGGATTTCAACGCGGACACATGGTGTTTGTGCCAGAATTAACGCTTCACCAGCGATGCAAGAACAGCCATGGACGATCCCTTCGTATATCTGAACGGTACGATGACCCCTCTTTCCGAGGCAAAAATTCCGGTGCTGGATCGCGGCTTTATTTTTGGCGATGGCATCTACGAAGTCATTCCGGTCTATCAGCGCAAACTGTTCCGCTCCGCACAACATCTGCAGCGCCTGTTTCGCAGCCTGGCTGCCGTGAGTATCGCCAATCCCCATGATGTCCAGAGCTGGCTGGCCCTGATCGAGGAAGTAGTGCGCCGGCATCCGGCAGAAGATCAGTTGGTATATATGCAAGTCACGCGCGGCGTCGCCCAGCGCATGCACGCCTTCCCGCCAAACGAGCCGACACCAACCGTTTTCATCATGAGCAATTCGCTCCTGCCCTTATCCAATGAAGCGCGCGAAAACGGCGTTGCCTGTATATCAATGGAAGACCAGCGCTGGCTGCATTGCGAAATCAAATCCATCTCGCTGCTCGGCAACGTGCTGGCGGCACAGAACGCAGCAGTGCATGAGGCCAGTGAATCCATCCAGTTCCGCGACGGCTTTCTGACGGAAGGCTCGGCCTCCAATGTATGGGTCGTCAAGAATGGCCGCCTGATCGGGCCGCCGCGCGATAATCTGATACTGGAAGGCATACGCTACGGCCTGATGGAAGAATTGTGCACCGCCGACCGCATTCCATTCGAGACCAGGCGCATTACCCGCACTGAAGTATTTGCCGCCGACGAAGTATTATTGTCATCCGCGTCGAAAGAAGTGCTGGCCGTTGTCACTATCGACGGTCAGCCTATAGCAAACGGCAAACCCGGCCCCATATACAGGAAACTGTACGCAGCCTACCAGGCCGCCAAGGCAGCGTGAATTTTTAACCTTTACCTTGCATCCGGCATGCAAGCACCAACGATAGCCATCATGACTGAACCTACCGAAAGCCTGATCGAATACCCTAGCGACTTCCCCATCAAAATCATGGGTTTGATGCAGGATCAATTTGCCCAAACCATGCTGGAACTGGTCACGCTGCACGACCCGGAATTTCATGCCGAGAAAATGGAGATGCGTCCATCGTCGGCCGGCAAGTATCTGGCCCTGACCGTGACGGTGCGCGCTACCAGCCGCGAACAACTGGATAATTTGTACCGTGCGCTCTCGTCGCACCCGATGGTCAAAGTCGTCCTGTAAGCCGGCGCATGAGCGCAAGCACTTCTCCCCTCATCCGGCAGCGCGGACGCGAATCCTACGAGATTACCTACGCCGCGATGCGTGCATTTACCGATGCGCGCACGGCGCAGACTGCCGACGAATTGTGGGTAGTCGAGCATCCGCCGGTGTTTACACTCGGTCTGGCGGCTGATCCCACACACGTACTCGACGCGCACGACGTCCCGGTTGTGCAAACCGACCGCGGCGGCGAAGTCACGTATCACGGCCCCGGCCAGGTTGTCATTTACCTGCTGCTGGATTTGCGCCGCAATCACGCCGATGCGCGCATCTTCGCCCGCGAACTGGTCAATAAAATCGAGCAGGCGGTGATCGATACGCTGGCAGCGTATAATCTGGCCTGCGAACGCAAGGCTGGCGCACCCGGCATTTATCTGTCGGATGGCCCGCTGCAAGGCGCGAAAATCGCCGCCCTCGGTTTGAAAATACGCGGCAACGGTTGTACTTATCACGGCGTATCGTTGAATGTGGCGATGGATTTGACGCCGTTTTCATGGATCAATCCTTGCGGTTACGAAGGTTTGCTCACAATCGACATGCAAAGCCTGGGCGCACAAACAACATTAACTGCCGTGCAAGATACGCTGACCGAGAAATTGACGCACCATCTGTCCGGATAGAAGATCGCTGCCGACTGCCTTACCGTTTTACCTTGCTGTTTTGTATTACCTGCAACATCCATTTTTAACGCGGCAAAGACCAACGTCGGCGCCGCGCGTCCTTATCCAGCGCCGCACCCGGCACTGCCATGAGGACACCTGACGAAGAGCGACCAGCCCAATGACGATCGATACCAATCCAGAATCCTCCACACCTCCTGCTCCCGCTTACAATCCGAGCGAAAAACAAAAAGGTTCGGCCAAAACCATACGCATCCCGATCAAGGTGGTGCCTATGGAACGTTTGCCGAAACCGGACTGGATACGCGTCAAGGCCGGATCGCCATCGACCCGCTTTTACGAAATCAAGGACATCCTGCGCGCCAACAATCTGGTGACAGTGTGCGAAGAAGCCAGTTGTCCCAACATCGGCGAATGCTTCGGCAAAGGCACCGCGACTTTCATGATCATGGGCGACAAGTGCACCCGGCGCTGCCCGTTCTGCGACGTCGGCCACGGCCGTCCCGATCCGCTCGACGTGAACGAACCGGAAAATCTGGCGAAAACCATCGCCGCATTGCGCCTGAGCTACGTCGTCATTACCTCGGTGGACCGTGACGATCTGCGCGACGGTGGTGCCGGCCACTTTGCCGAATGCATACGCCGCGTGCGCGAACTGTCGCCAAATACACGGATAGAAATTCTGGTGCCGGACTTCCGCGGCCGCGTGGATAGAGCGCTGGAGATTCTCAATCTCGCACCGCCCGATGTCATGAATCACAATCTGGAAACCGCACCGCGCCTGTACAAGGAAGCGCGTCCCGGCTCCGATTACGCATACTCGCTGAACCTGCTCAAGCGCTTCAAGGCGCTGCATCCGAACACGCCGACCAAATCCGGCATCATGGTCGGCCTCGGCGAAACCGATGAAGAAGTGCTGCAAGTCATGCGCGACATGCGCGCACACGATGTCGACATGCTGACAATAGGCCAGTACCTGATGCCTAGCGGCGATCATCTGCCAGTACGTCGCTACGTACATCCGGACACCTTCAAGATGTATGAAGAAGAAGCCTACAAGATGGGCTTTGCGCATGCGGCAGTGGGTGCAATGGTGCGTTCGAGCTACCACGCGGATCAACAGGCGCATGGCGTAACAGTCGGCTCAAGCCAACTCCCGCATGACTGATCGAAAATAATAATAAAAATAGCAAGCAGGGAAAGCAATAATGAGCAGTCATCATGCCAATGGCAAAAAAATAAATTCGCCAGGCACCGTATTATTTGCCAGTCTGATTGGCACCACGATCGAATTTTTCGATTTCTACATTTACGCCACCGCTGCAGTGCTGGTGTTTCCGACACTGTTCTTTCCATCGTCCAGCCCGACCGCAGCCATGCTGCAATCGCTGGCGACCTTCGCGATTGCCTTTTTCGCGCGCCCTGTCGGCTCTGCCGTCTTCGGCCATTACGGCGACCGTATCGGCCGCAAGGCGACGCTGGTGGCAGCGCTGTTGACGATGGGGATTTCAACCGTGGCGATCGGCCTGTTGCCGACCTATGCTGCCATCGGCACCTTCGCACCATTGCTGCTGGCCTTGTGCCGCTTCGGTCAAGGCCTGGGTCTGGGCGGAGAATGGGGTGGCGCTGTCTTGCTGGCAACTGAAAACGCGCCACCGGGCAAGATCGCCTGGTATGGCTGCTTTCCGCAACTGGGAGCGCCGCTGGGCTTCTTTCTGTCCGGCGGGATTTTCCTGCTGTTGGGCGAAGTACTGACGAACGAACAATTCTTCAGCTACGGCTGGCGCATCCCTTTCCTCGCCAGCGCAGTGCTGGTACTGGTCGGTTTGTATGTGCGCTTGAAAATTACCGAAACGCCGGCCTTCCAGAAGGTGCTGGATAAGGGCGAGCGTGTCAAAATTCCACTGGCCACCGTATTCAGCGAACATGGTCGCATGCTGGTATTGGGCACCATCATTGCACTCGCAACCTTCGTGCTGTTTTATCTGATGACGGTATTCGCATTGAGTTGGGGGACGACCGCGCTCGGCTATTCGCGCCAGCAATTCCTGATTCTGCAATTATTTGCCGTGGTGTTCTTTGCGCTGACTATTCCGGCCTCTGCCTTGCTGGCGGACAAATACGGCAGACGCATCACGATGATAGTCATCTCCATCGCGATGATGCTGTTCGGCGTGCTGATTGCACCGATGTTTGTTGCGAACAGCATGATCAGCGTGACGATATTCCTGTCCCTGGGACTCGCCTTGATGGGCATGACTTACGGCCCGCTAGGCACCATGTTGTCGGAACTTTTCCCGGCTGAAATCCGTTATACCGGCGTTTCCCTGACCTTCAATCTGGGCGGAATTTTCGGCGCCTCGCTGGCGCCGTATGCGGCTACCTGGCTGGCGACCAATTACGGTTTGCATTACGTTGGCTACTACCTTTCCGGCGCCTCGCTATTGACGCTGATCGCCTTGCTGCTGGTAGCAAAACCGCACGCAGCCAAGGGTTAAACGTACGCGCGGGAGAAGTTCAGGCGTTGACGACGATCTGCTCGTCGTCCGCCTCTTCGCCCAAAAATCCGCCGCTCTGATGCGCCCACAGACGCGCATACAATCCATTCTGTTGCAGCAGTTCACGATGCGAACCCTGTTCGACGATGCGGCCTTTATCCAGCACGATCAATCTATCCATCGCCGCAATCGTTGACAGGCGATGGGCAATCGCCACCACGGTCTTGCCTTCCATCAGCTCATACAGACTGGCTTGAATCGCCGCCTCCACTTCCGAATCAAGTGCGCTGGTTGCCTCATCCAGCAAAAGAATCGGCGCATCCTTGAGCATCACGCGCGCAATCGCAATGCGTTGCCGCTGGCCACCGGATAATTTGACGCCGCGTTCGCCGACATGCGCATCGTAAGCGGTGCGTCCCTTGGCATCGCTCAGGGTCAAAATAAAATCGTGTGCCTCTGCCCGTTTGGCCGCGTCTATCATGTCCTCATCGCTGGCATCGGGGCGCCCGTACAGTATATTTTCACGCACCGAGCGGTGCAGCAGTGAAGTGTCCTGCGTCACCATGCCGACCTGCGCGCGCAAGCTGTTTTGCGTGACGTGTGCAATGTCCTGCCCGTCGATCAGGATGCGCCCCTGCTCCAGATCATAGAAGCGCAGCAGCAAATTGACGATCGTCGATTTGCCGGCGCCCGAACGTCCGACCAGTCCCACTTTTTCACCCGGGCGTATGGTCAGATTGAATTGATCGATCACCGTGCGCGTGCCGCCGTAGGCGAAGCCGACATTTTCAAACTTCAATTCGCCGTGCATCACCTGCAGCGCCGCCGCATCTGCCGCATCGGTAACCGTATGTGTACGCGCCAAGGTGTTGATGCCATCCTGCACGGTGCCGACCTGTTCGAACAGCGTTGCCATTTCCCACATGACCCAGTGTGAAATACCGTTCAGCCGCAAGGCCATCGCGGTGGCGGCAGCGACTGCGCCAACGCCCACCTGCCCCTGTGTCCACAACCACAATGCGACACCGGCGGTGCTGAGTATCAGCAGCATGCTCAAGGCATGATTGACGATTTCAAAACCGCTGACCAGACGCATTTGCCCATGCACAGCAGACATGAATTCCTGCATCGCGGTGCGCGCATAACCGGCTTCGCGACCGGCGTGCGAAAACAGTTTGACGGTACTGATGTTCGTATAGGCATCAGTGATGCGGCCTGTCATCAGCGAGCGCGCATCCGCCTGCGCTCTGGAAACATGGCTCAGGCGCGGCACAAAATAACGCAAGGCCAGCCCGTATATCGCAGCCCAGCTCAAGAACGGCAGCATCATCCAGGTATTGAAGGTGCCGACCACGCTCACCAGCGTGACGAAATAAATGATGACGAAGACCAGAATGTCGCCGGTAATCATGCACACGTCGCGCACGGCGAGCGCGGTCTGCATCACCTTGGTGGCGACACGCCCGGCAAATTCATCCTGATAAAAACCCATGCTCTGATTGAGCATCATGCGATGAAAATTCCAGCGCAACTGCATGGGGAAATTTCCCGCCAGCGTCTGATGCTTGAAAAAAGTCTGCAAGGCCACCAGCACCGTGCTCAACATCACCACTGCTGCCAGCAACAGCAAACTGCTGCGCTCCTGCGTCCACAGCATGGCGGGTTCGACCTTGGCCAGCCAATCGACGATGCGGCCCATCATCGCAAACAGCAACGCCTCGAAAGCACCTGTCATCGCCGTCAATATGGTCATCGCGGCCACATAACGCCGTGCGCCCTTGGTACATGCCCATACAAAGGCAATGAATCCGCGCGGCGGAGTGGCGGGAATTTCGTCCTGATACGGGTGCAGCAATCGTTCAAACCAGCCCAGCATTTACATCTCCAGATAATTCTTGGTACAAATAACATTGCGCAAGCAGGTACGCACACTGCGCTCATTTCTGTTGCGGAACGCATGATACGAGCGATTCCCTTGCACAGTCTGCAATTTTCTTTGTAATCCGCAGGCCTTCGGCTACCCTATGGCTCCCGACACCATTTCCGCAAAGAGCACATCATGATCATCGCGAAATTCTTGCATATTCTCGGCTTCACCGTTTGGGTAGGCGGCATGTTTTTCGCCCATAACGCATTACGGCCCGTCGCCGCAGTCACGCTGGAACCACCACAAAGGCTGACTTTATTGGCCGGCATCTTCACAAAATTTTTCGTATGGGTCTGGATTTCCATTGCGCTGATCTTCGGCAGCGGCCTGTACATGATGGCCCTGATCGGCAAGCCGCCAGTCTATATCACCCTGATGTTCGTCCTCGGCGTGATCATGGCCCTGATCTTTGCGCACATATTTTTTGCCCCCTACCGTCGCTTGAAACGCGCTGTCGCTGCGCAGGAATGGAAAGCCGGCGGCGCCGCAATGGGGCAGATCCGCAAGCTGGTCGGCATCAACCTGATACTGGGCTTGCTGACGATAGTCATCGGCTCGCTGGGTCCACTGGCGCGGTAACGGAAGCAGGAAGCGCAGGCAAGTGCAATGATTTTTTGCCCGCACAGCTTCCGCATACCCTTATAATGTTGATCGAAGCAAACATCAATGCGCACAAAACGGCGCATTGATTACCGCCTTGCGTTATCACGCATTGCACTCAACGCACCCCGTCGGGCTTCGGTCCGGCTGTTGAGAGTAGTATCCAGTCATCGACTGTGACCGCCGTATATCGTTCGCCCATCTCTGAATATATTGAGGAGATATTTTTTATCAATCAGAACTTCACGCGCTCATACGAGCATTGCCGCTAATGCCGGCTGATCGTTCTTGCTGAATTATTGACTGCGCATGCTTAGAACCCCCGAATCTCTATTGCTACTCGCCATCGTCGTCGCGCCCTTCATAGGCAGCGTGATCGCCGCATGCATGCCGGCCAACGCCCGCAATCGCGAGTCAATACTGGCCGGAGGTATCGCTTTATTCGGGCTGCTGGTATCGGCCTATCTGTATCAGCAAGTGGGTAGCGGTGAAGTCATACGCTACCAGGCCGCATGGATGCCGACATTCGGCGTGGATTTTGTCCTGCGCATGGATGGGCTGGCGTGGTTGTTCGTGATGCTGGTGCTGGGTGTGGGCTTGCTGGTCGTGCTGTATGCGCGCTATTACATGTCCGAGCAGGACCCGGTTCCACGCTTCTTCTCTTTTCTGCTCGCCTTCATGGGTTCGATGCTGGGCGTCGTGCTGTCCGGCAATCTGATCCAACTGGTTGTGTTCTGGGAACTGACCAGCATTACCTCTTTTCTGCTGATCGGTTACTGGCATCACCGGATCGATGCGCGGCGCGGCGCGCGTATGGCGTTCACCGTCACCGCCACCGGCGGCCTGTGTCTGTTGTGCGGCGTGTTGATTATCGGCCACATCGTCGGCAGCTACGATCTCGAGGCGGTGCTGGCCGCCGGCGATAAAATTCGCGCACATGACTGGTATCTGGCCGCGCTGATTCTGGTTGCGCTCGGCGCCTTGACCAAAAGCGCACAGTTTCCCTTCCATTTCTGGCTGCCACATGCGATGGCAGCACCTACACCGGTATCGTCCTATCTGCATTCTGCGACGATGGTCAAAGCCGGTGTGTTCCTGTTGATGCGCTTCTGGCCTGTTTTGTCCGGTACGGAAGAATGGATGTGGATCATTGCCGGCGCTGGCGTCTGCACCTTGCTGCTGGGTTCTTTTGTCGCGATCTTTCAGCATGACCTGAAAGGCTTGCTGGCATATTCCACCATCAGCCATCTAGGCTTGATCACAGTATTGCTGGGCATCGGTTCGCCGCTGGGCATGGTGGCGGCAATTTTCCACACGGTGAATCACGCGATTTTCAAAGCGTCGCTCTTCATGGCGGCCGGCATCATCGATCATGAAACCGGCACCCGCGACATGCGCGTGCTGCGCGGCCTGCGGCATGGCTTGCCGATCACGGCCAGGCTGGCGGTAGTCGCCAGCGCCGCGATGGCGGGCGTACCTTTGCTCAACGGTTTTCTTTCCAAGGAAATGTTCTTTGCCGAAACCGCTCTGGTCGGCGGCACGGAAAGCTGGTGGATGTCGTATGCCGCGCTCGCCATGGGCATTTTCAGCGTGACCTATTCCTTGCGCTTTATCAGTGTGTTCTTCGGCAAGCTGCCGTCAGATTTGCCGAAGACACCGCACGAACCGCCGCGCTGGATGCGCTTCCCGGTTGAATGTCTGGTGCTGCTGTGCCTGATCGTCGGCATTGTTCCGGGCATGAGTATCAAACCGTTTCTGGATAGCGCAGTGGTGTCGGTTCTTGGCGCACGCGCACCCGTTTACGATCTGGCGATATGGCACGGCTTCAACCTGCCGCTGGCAATGAGCTTTGCCGCACTCGCCGGTGGCGTGCTGCTGTATGTCATTCTGCGCAAATACTTTACGCTGCAGTCGCGCGATCGCGTGCCGGTGTTCCATCGATTGAGCGGTGCGCAAGCATACGAAAGCACGATGCTGCGCCTTACAGCCGGCGCGGCATTGCTGGTGAAATGGCTGGGCACAAAACGTCTGCAACCGCAGCTGTTTCTGATGATTGCCGCGATGATCGCCGTACCGCTGCTGCTGGTGCGGCCATTGCCGACATTGGCCGCCGTATCGCTGACCGACATTGATCCACTGTTTGCGCTGATGTGGCTGATCGGTTGCGCGTGCGCAATCGCGGCAGCATGGCAGGCCAAGTATCACCGCCTGGCCGCGCTGATCATGGTTGGCGGCACCGGCGTCGTTGTCAGCATGACCTTTCTGTGGCTATCCGCACCGGATCTTGCACTGACACAGTTGATGGTGGAAACCGTGACCACCGTGCTGATTCTGCTCGGCCTGCGCTGGCTGCCGCGCCGCATCGCACCGAAAGAACTCGAGATGGACGTACCGCGCACCGTCTGGCTGCGCCGTTCGCGCGACATGGTGCTGGCGATCGCTGGCGGACTGAGTATTGCTGCTGTCAGTTATGTAGTGCTGATGCATCCGCAGCCAGAAAGCATAGGCGATTTTTTCCTGCTGCGCGCGCTGTCGGAAGGCGGCGGCAGTAACGTCGTCAATGTGCTGCTGGTAGATTTCCGCGGTTTCGATACGATGGGTGAAATCACCGTGCTGAGCATCGTGGCACTGACCGTGTATGCCTTGTTGCGGCGCTTCCGCCCGGCGCCGGAAAGCATCGCCATTCCGGAACAGCAACTCAACAACAGGGACTTCGCCGCACAACAGTCGCCAGCGGAACAGGTCGATAGCGGCTACCTGATGATTCCCGGCGTCTACCTGCGTTTTCTGCTGCCCTTCATGGGCATGGTCGTGGCGTACTTTTTCATGCGCGGACATAACCTGCCGGGCGGCGGCTTTGTCGCCGGACTGATCTTCGCGGTCGCCATCATTATCCAGTACATGCTGGCAGGCACCACCTGGGTGGAGTCACACCTGCATCTGCGTCCGCTACGCTGGCTCTCGTTCGGCTTGATCATTGCATGTCTGACCGGCCTCGGTGCGAGCATACTCGGCTATCCATTCCTGACCAGCCACACGGCGCACCTGACGCTGCCGCTGCTCGGAGAAATTCATGTGCCCAGCGCCTTCTTTTTCGACCTTGGCGTGTTCGTCGTCGTGGTCGGCTCCACCATGCTGATTCTGGTCGCGCTGGCGCATCAAACCATCCGCAGCCGTCGTCCGCAAGCCGGCACGCCAGCGGAGCCGGCCGCCAACCAGCGAGGAATCATCTGATGGAAATTGTTATCTCCCTCGCCATCGGCGTGCTGTTCGGTTCCGGCATCTGGTTGCTGCTGCGACCGCGCAGCTTTCAGGTGCTGACCGGATTGATGCTGATGTCCTATGCCGTCAACCTGTTCATCTTCATCATGGGCCGGCTGTGGGTGAACCAGCCGCCGCTGACGCTAGGTACAAGCGTGCCCGATCTCGCCATGTTCAGCGATCCGCTGCCGCAGGCGCTGGTGCTGACCGCCATCGTCATCGGCTTCGCCACCACCGCACTCTATCTGGTGGTCATGATCGGTTCGCGCGGCCTGACCGGCACCGATCACGTTGATGGCGAGGAATCCGAATAATGAAACTGGATTGGAGCCAACATCTGATTCTGCTGCCGGTGCTGCTACCGCTGCTGTGCGGCGCGCTACTGATCATCGTCAACGAGAGCCGCCGCCAGTTCAAGTTCCTCATCAATTTTTCATCGGTGCTGCTGCAACTCACCGCTGCGATCATGCTGGTGAAGCTGACCGACAGCGCGCACTGGAGCGACAATATAGGCGTGTATCTGGCGGCCAACTGGTCGGCGCCCTTCGGCATTGCGCTGATCGCCGACCGCCTGTCCGCACTGATGCTGCTGCTGACCGCTCTGCTGGCGACTGCCGCCCTGCTGTATTCGATGATGCGCTGGAGTCGCATTGGCGTGCACTTCCACACACTCTTCCAGTTCCTGCTGATGGGCATCAACGGTGCCTTCCTGACGCACGACCTGTTCAATCTCTTTGTATTCTTTGAAGTCATGCTGGCAGCATCCTACGGTTTGGTGCTGCACGGTTACAACACCAGCCGCATACGCGCCGGCATGCAGTACATTGCCGTCAATCTGGCCGCGTCGCTGCTGTTTCTGATCGGCGTGGCGCTGATCTACGCCAGCACCGGCACGTTGAACATGGCCGATCTGGCTGCGCGCATAAGCGAAATCGGCACAGAAGATTTGATGCTGTTGAAGATAGGCGTCGCCATCCTGGCGATTGCTTTCCTGGTGAAAAGCGCCATGTGGCCGCTCGGCTTCTGGCTGCCGACCACCTATGCCGCCGCCTCGCCGCCTATCGCCGCCATGCTGGTGCTGATGACCAAGGTCGGCGCCTACATCATTCTGCGTCTGTGGCTGCTGGTCTTTTCTCCTGAGGCCGGCGCTGCCAGCGGTTTCGGTTTCAACGCACTGCTGTGGGGCGGCATGGCGACCATCGTGTTCGGCGCCGCCGGCATGCTCGCCAGTGAAGTACCGGGGCGCATGGCCGGTTACGCTGCCATCGCTTCATCCGGCACGCTGCTGGCAGTAGTGGGCTACGGACAGGCATCGCTGGTCACCGCCGGTCTCTATTACCTGTTGGGTTCGACGCTGGCAGTCGCCGCCTTCGTCCTGTTGATCGAACTGATAGACCGCATACGCTCCGCTGGCGCCAGCATGCTGGCACTGACGATGGAAGCGTTCGCCATTGAAGAAGCGCCGGAGGAAACGGCCGGCGTCGGCATTCCGGGCGCCATGGCTTTCCTCGGCCTCGCCTTTTCCAGCTGTGCGCTCATCATCGCCGGCCTGCCACCGCTGTCGGGATTCGTCGCCAAGTTCGGTCTGTTCCATGCGCTGCTGAATCCGGATGCAGCGAACATCACCGTCACTTCCACCACATGGGCCTTGATGGCGCTCATCGTACTGTCAGGTCTGGCGGCGATTATTTCATTGCTGCGTTTCGGCGTGCGGACATTCTGGGCCTCGAGTACGATCACTTCGCCGCGCCTGCATGTCACGGAAGTATTGCCGATCAGTTTTCTGCTGTTGTTGTGTGTGGCCCTGACCGTGCAGGCCGGCCCTGTCTTCGACTATCTGGGACGCGCCAGCGCCGATCTGCATCGCCCCGCGCAATATATAGAGCGCGTACTATCCGAGCCTGTGGTGCCGAGCATGCGCAAGGAAGGAACTCTGCCATGAAACGCTGGCTGCCTTCACCGATGATGTCTTTCGTGCTGCTGCTGTTCTGGCTGCTGCTCAACGAAAGCCTGGAACCGGCGCAAATCTTACTGGGCGCCGTACTTGCCGTTGTAGTGCCGCTGCTGACGCGACCGCTGCAGCCACTCGCTTATCCACGGTTGGCGAAACCATACTTGCTGCTGCGTCTGCTCGGCATGGCGCTGATCGAAATAATCCGTTCGTGCTTCAATGTCAGCTGGTTGATCTTATCTTCCCGCCGCGACAAGCTGAACTCGCAGTTCATCCGGATTCCGCTCGATATCCGCAATCCGTACGGACTGGCACTGCTGTCGTGCCTGATCAATTCGACGCCGGGCACGGTGTGGGTGGAAATCCTGCCTGACAACTACGAACTGTCGCTACACGTATTCGACCTGCACGATGAACAATGGTGGATCAATACCATCAAGACGCGCTACGAAAAACCGCTGATCGAAATTTTCAAATAGGAGAAAGCTCGCATGACGACACTGCTGCAGCTGGCGGTCGGATTCGCCTTCATCTGCATCCTGCTGGCGATGCTGTTCTGCACGATCCGCCTGCTCATAGGCCCGACGGCGCATGATCGCGTGCTCGCACTGGACACCTTGTGGATGTGCGCGATGCTGCTGGCATTAATGCTGGGCATACGTTTCGGCGACCTGATCTATTTCGAGGCGGCGCTGATGATCGCCCTGCTGGGTTTTGTCTCAACCATGGCGCTGACCAAGTTTCTGATGCGCGGGGAGATTATTGAATGAACGGATTCGAGAACGTCCCCGCATGGGCCGCACTGCCGATGGCATTGCTGCTGATCCTGGGCGGCAGCATCATACTGATCGGCGCCCTCGGCCTGATGCGTCTGCCCAGCTTCTATCAGCGCATCCATGGCCCGGCGATCACCGTCACGCTCGGTGCCGGCTGCCTGCTGCTGGCGTCGATGCTGTATTTCACCGTACTGCAATCGCGGCCAGTGATACATGAAATCATTATCGCCGTCTTCATCCTGATGACGGCGCCGGTGGTGTCCATGCTGCTCATGCGGGCGGCGGTCTATCGGAATTTGCGCACCGGCAAACACGAAGCCAGCGCCGATACCGGTGAAGTCTACCCCTTCCCCGAAGAGAAATAACAGGCTGTGCGGCAGATGACACTGCCGCGCAGCCTGCTTCGCTGCGCATCAAGCGGCAGCACATCTTCTGTTCATATCGACAACATCCTTTCTGCCTGACTGGTAGAATTCCTGAACACTCACTCGCGGCTCATGCTGAACTCCCATGTCTAACATCCGCCCTCGACTCGCGCTATTCCTCCGCAATTTTTCAGCCCGCCCGGCAGTACGGCGTAGCGCTATCGGCGTGCTCGCATTCGTGGTTCTGCTCGGCCTGTTCGGCTACTTTGCGCTACCGGGCATCATCAAATCGCAAGCGGAAACATTGATTACCGAAAAACTGCACCGCCAGACCACGATAGGCAAGGTCGAAGTCAATCCCTACACGATGCAAGTCACCATCCACGACATGAAGCTGATGGAACCGGAAGGCGATGTCGTCTTCGCGAGTTTTGAAAAGCTGATGGTGAATGTCTCCTACAAGTCGCTGTTCCGTCTGGCGCCCGTAGTGCAGCAAGTACAGTTGAGCACACCCTATATCCATCTGGTGCGCAAGGATGCGACGCACTACAACATCGACGACATCATCGCGCTGATCAACAGCCAGCCACCCTCACCCGAGCCGGCGCGCTTTTCCGTTTTCAATATCGAACTGGACAAAGGCCGCATCGAATTCGATGACAGGCCGGCACAAACCGTACACCAGGTAGCCGATCTGAAAATCGGCGTGCCGTTTGTATCGTCGCTGCCGTCCCAGACCGATGTCTTTGTCGAACCTCTGCTGAGCGCCACCGTCAACGGTTCTCCGCTGCTGATCAAGGGGAAAACCCATCCGTTTGCAGATACTGTCGATGCCGTGGTCGACCTCAATCTGGACGATATGGATCTGACTTCTTACCTGAAGTACATCCCCGGCACGCCGCACTTCAAGGTACCGAGTGCGCGACTCGATCTGCACATGACGGCCAAATTTCGTCAACCCAAGGATCAGGCTCCAGCCCTGCTCCTGAGCGGCGATATCAAACTCAAATCCTTGCAAGTAAACGATGAAAGCGGCAACTCGATCGTCAAATTGCCGGAATTAAGCGTCACGCTAAACGAAGCCCGCGTCTTGAGCGAACGATTTGAAGTCGCCAAACTTTCCATCAACGGCATCGCCGCGGATATCACGCGCAAAGCCAACGGCCAGTTTAATTTTGACAATCTGCTGACGCCGCCAACGCCATCGGCTGACGCCAGCGCAAAGAAAGCGGCAGCGACAACCTCCGTTGCCACTACGTCGGTCAGTTCAGCGCAAGCACCCACAGCAAACACTGCATCTGCAACGCCAGCACCAGCCAAACCTCCGGCCGCATTCACCTTCGCGCTGGCGGAACTGGAAGTGCGCAATGCAGCCTTGCGTTACGTCGATGCGCATGAGACCCATCCGGTGCTGGCCAATATCGACAAATTCGATCTGACGGTGCATAAGATAGAAGTCGATATCGGAAAAAAAATCGTCACTGTCGATGAAGTGGCATCGAACCAGGCCGGGTTCGCCTTGCAGCAAGGGAAAGCCGGACGCGAAGCAGTCGTAATACCCAAAGCCGGCAGCACCAACGCCGCGAAGAAAAAAACCTCGGCCGCAAATGATGCCGCCTACATCGTCAACATCAACAAGGTCAACATCAGCAACTGGTCGGCACGACTGGAAGATCGCAGCCTGAAACGTCCTGCCGTCACCGTGATCGAACCGCTTAACCTGGCGATGCAAAACCTGTCCACCAGGGAAAATGCACGCGGGCAGATAGATCTGAAAGCGACCTTCAATAAAACCGGTCAGCTGGCCGTCAACGGCAGCGTCGGCATGGCGCCACTGCATACCAATCTGGCGCTGGATTTCAAGAGCGTCGACATCATGCAGCTGCAGCCCTACTTCACCGATCAAGTGAATATTCTGCTGACGCGCGCCGACATTTCCGGCAAGGGAACGCTGCAAGTCGATCAGGGTAAAGGCGATGCCTTGCTGGGCGGCTTCAAGGGCGATCTGACGCTGGGTAATCTGGCAACGGTGGACAAACTCAGCACCAATGAATTCCTGCGCTGGAAGTCGCTGAGCTTCGGCGGCATGGATGTCAAACTGTCGCCATTTTCGCTGAGCATCGATCAGGTTGCGCTGAACGACTTCTTCGCCCGCATCATCATCGACCCTACCGGCCGCATCAATCTGCAGGACGTGAAACGTAGCGAAACCGTCGGCCAGAAGAGCGTCACTGAAGAACACAAGCCAGCCACAGCCACGCCTGCAGTGGCGACGAGCACTGCAGTCTTGCCGCCACCAAAAAAATCCACCAGCGACATCCCGCCGATTAAAATCAAAAAACTCACGCTGCGCGGCGGCGACATCCGCTTTACCGATAACTTCATCAAACCGAATTACTCGGCCGACCTGAAGAAGTTTGGCGGCACGATCAACGGCCTGTCATCCGATCCCAACTCCAGCGCAAATGTCGATTTGAAAGGCCAGGTCAATAGCGCACCGCTCGCCATCGCCGGCAAGATCAATCCGCTCAAGGGCGATCTGACGATGGATATCAAGGCGGAAGTGCACGGTATGGAGTTGGCACCGCTGTCGCCTTATTCCGGCCGCTACATCGGCTATGGCATAGAGAAGGGCAAGCTGTCCTTCGAAGTGGCCTATCAGGTTGAAAACCGCGTACTCAGCGCACAAAACCGCCTGGTCCTGGAGCAGCTCACGCTCGGTAACAAGCTGGAAGGCCCCGATGTACCCAATCTGCCAGTCAGTTTTGCACTGGCCCTGCTGCGCGATCGCAACGGCGTGATCGACATCAACCTGCCTATCGGCGGCTCGCTCGACGACCCGCAATTCTCCGTCGGCGGCATCATCGTCAAAGTGATCGTCAACCTCATCACGAAAGCGGTGACCGCACCGTTCGCGCTGATCGGCTCCCTGTTCGGCGGCGGTGAAGAATTGTCGAATCTGGAATTCGACGTCGGTCGCGCTGCGATCAACGATACCGGCGAAAAGAAACTTCAGTCGATGGCAAAAATACTGCTCGATCGCCCTGCATTGAAACTGGAAATCACCGGCCGTAGCGATCCGGAAACCGATCGTGAAGGCTTGAAAAAAGCATCGATAGACCGCAAGGTACGCGCACTGAAACTGAAAGACATGGTGGCACGCGGCGAATCTGCCGATGCCGGCAGCGTGAAGGTGACGCCACAGGAATACCCGGCTTTGTTGAAGCGCGTCTACAAGGATGCCGACTTCAAGAAACCGCGCAATATGGTCGGCCTGCAAAAAGACTTGCCTGTGGATGAAATGGAAAAACTGATGATCGCCAACACCACCATCAGCGACGACGACCTGACCGCACTCGGCAATCGTCGTGCGCAAGCGGTCAAGGATTGGTTGCTGCAATCCGGTCAGGTACCCGCAGAACGTATTTTCATACTGGGTTCAAAATCCGGCAATCAAGGTGCCAAAGATGATGCGGCTAAAGCAAAAGCGAGTCGCGTTGATTTTTCTTTGAAATGACGGTGACTGTATAAGAGCAAAGCGATGCTGACGCTTTTCCTAACCAGTAACCATGCGGATTTCCAGGGGATGGCGTTGTTGAGTTATACAGCACGCTCCGTTGTTATCCATCACTTTTTCTGTATAACAAATGAGCCATATTCGCCATGTTAGAACTCACAGGTCTTGTCTTGGCAATGCTGGGACTACTCTTTGCATTTGACACTCCTAGAAGAAAACTAATTGCCTTTTTTCGCAAAACGCCAAGCATCGTACACAGCTTCAAGATCCACACACACGTTCATGTTCACAATGACGGAAAAACGCTTGGGCCATTAGGTACGAACAAAACCGACAAGACGTACAACCTCGCATGGTCTGTGACAAACAACACGGATGGACCGCTTCAAATTGAGCGAGGCATCTTCATGAGGCAAGCCAAACCCGGTATGCCCGAGATACTTTTTACCCCACCTGAGTTCACAGAGCAAACAACCATTCTTATTGGGCACTCTTTGACTTTACTGGAATTTGAGTTAATTCCTAGGCAGATTGAGCACTACAGACATTGGATGCGAGAGTGCAGTGCTTTTGGACTGAAGTCGCCCAATGGTCAAAGCTACTTTATTCCTAATGACCAATTCACTAAATTCGGATTGAATTTGCAAACAATAGCGCTGGAACATGGCTTACCCGAAACAGTTAAGGAAGGGAAAAAGCTCGTCATTGAGGTCAAGAAAAATATCTAATTTTTTGTCCAAGGGAGAGGCTTCGCTCGTAAACTAGCTGCGCGCCCCTTACGCCCGACATTAGCCTAATCTGTCTTTTTATTTAAGTTCATCACCATCACGGTTTTTGGTTCGGCAAAGCCGAAGGCGAGCCGAACCTGCAGTGTCCGCTGCTGACGCTGCCGGTTGTGCCGTGCAGAAAATGGAAAGAGAAATGGGCGTTGTTTGAGCCGCAGGCGAGTTTCGCCCGTTTCCCATTTTTTGCGCGGCATAAACGGGAACCCGCAGGGCAGCGGCTGTGCGGTCGCCTTCTTTTGCTTACTTTTCTTGGCGAAGCAAGAAAAGTAAGTAGCCGCCGGGCTACCCCCGGCAACTGAGCATCAACGAAGAACAAAAAGAATTACCTGTCAAACAACGAACAACAATCAAAATAAAACACCTGACACACCACTTCCACCACTGTCAAGACTGGCACATTCGCGTCAATTGCGTATCATCTACCCTCGCTTTACTTAATCTGAAATCTCATGCTCCCTTCCATAGAACAACGTCTCGCCGTCGAACTCGCGGCCAAGCCCGCACAAGTTGCTGCCGCCATCACACTACTGGACGAAGGCGCCACCGTTCCATTTATCTCCCGCTACCGCAAGGAAGCAACCGGCGGCCTCGACGATATTCAATTGCGCCTGCTGGAAGAACGCCTGCGCTATTTACGCGAACTGGAAGACCGGCGCGCCGCGATTGTGGCGTCTATTGAAGAACAGAAAAAGATGACGCCGGAATTGCTTGACGCCATCATGCACGCCGAAGATAAAACGCGACTGGAAGATTTGTATTTACCGTACAAGCAGAAGCGTCGCACCAAGGCGCAGATCGCCGTCGAAGCCGGCCTGACGCCGCTGGCCGACGCATTGCTGGCCGACCCGACGCTGAATCCGGAAGAAGAAGCGGCGAAATATCTGAAGCCCGCTTTCACGGTAGAGGGCATCGACAATCCGGGCGTCGCCGATACCAAGGCCGCGCTCGATGGCGCGCGCCAGATTCTGATGGAACGCTTTGCCGAAGATGCAACGCTGCTGCAGGCCTTGCGCGAATATCTGACCGAGCACGGCATCGTCGAATCCAAGGTCGTCGAAGGCAAGCAGGATGCCGGTGAAAAATTCGCCGACTATTTCGATTATTCGGAAACCATCGCTACCATTCCATCGCACCGCGCACTCGCAATGTTTCGCGGCCGTCGCGAAGAAATGCTGAACGTGAATCTGCGTCTGGATACCGAAGAAGAAAAACCGAAATGGGATGCGCCGCATAATCCATGCGAAGGCCGCATTGCGTCGCGCTTCGGCATCAGCAATAAAAATCGCCCTGCCGACAAATGGCTGGCCGACACCGTGCGCTGGACCTGGCGCGTGAAAACCTTCATGCATCTGGAAACCGAGTTGATGACCAACTTGCGTGAAAAAGCAGAGGTCGAAGCCATCAATGTCTTCGCACTGAATTTGAAAGCGCTGTTGCTCGCCGCGCCAGCCGGCCCACGTGCCACGATGGGCCTCGATCCCGGCTTGCGTACCGGCGTCAAGGTCGCGGTGGTCGACGCCACCGGCAAGGTGGTCGATACCGCCACTGTTTATCCGCATCAGCCGCGCAACGACTGGGACGGCACCTTGCACACGCTGTCGCAACTGGCAGAGAAACACAAGGTCGCATTGATCTCGATCGGCAACGGCACCGCTTCACGCGAGACCGACAAGCTGGCGCAGGATTTGATCAAGTTGCGCCCTGAATTGAAGCTGACCAAGATCGTCGTGTCTGAAGCCGGCGCATCGGTGTATTCAGCCTCCGAATTCGCCTCGCGCGAATTGCCGGATATGGACGTATCCATCCGCGGCGCGGTATCGATTGCACGTCGCTTGCAAGATCCGTTGGCAGAACTGGTCAAGATCGATCCGAAATCGATCGGCGTCGGCCAATATCAGCATGACGTCGGCCAGACCCAGCTGGCGCGCTCGCTGGACGCCGTGGTCGAGGATTGCGTGAATGCGGTCGGGGTAGACGTCAATACTGCATCTGCACCTCTGCTGGCGCGCGTTTCCGGGCTCAGCAGCAGCGTGGCGCAAAGCATCGTCAGCTATCGCGACACGAAAGGCATGTTCACCTCACGCGCCGATTTGCGCGCAGTACCGCGCCTGGGCGATAAAACCTTTGAACAAGCCGCCGGTTTCCTGCGCGTGATGGCTGGCGACAATCCGCTCGATGCCTCCGCCGTCCATCCGGAATCCTATCCGCTGGTGGAAAAAATCCTGGCCGACATCAAGAAAGATGTCAAAAGCATTATTGGCGACGACAAGCTGTTGAAATCGCTGAATCCGGCCAAATATGCAGATGAGAAGTTCGGCGTGCCGACCATCACCGATATCCTGAAGGAACTGGAAAAACCCGGCCGCGATCCGCGTCCTGAATTCACGACGGCAACCTTCAAGGATGGCGTGGAAGAAATCCGGGATTTGCGCCCGGACATGATACTGGAAGGCGTTGTGACCAACGTTGCCGCTTTCGGCGCCTTCGTCGATATCGGCGTGCATCAGGATGGTCTGGTGCATATTTCCGCGCTCTCCAACACCTTCGTCAAGGACCCGCATACGGTGGTCAAGGCCGGCCAAGTGGTAAAAGTGAAAGTGCTGGAAGTGGATGAAAAACGCAAACGTATCGCTTTGACCATGCGCCTTTCGGATTCCGCCCCTGTTGCCGGCAGCAAGCCGGAACAACGTGCTGACCGTAACGACAGCAAGCGCCTGGCACAGCATCAGCAACGTCCGGCAGCGGATAGCGGCAGCGCGATGGCAGCGGCTTTTGCCAAACTGAAGGGATAATCGGCAGAAGCGGCCGGATTTTCTTATAATGACGCATTAATGCAAGATCACCTGCGCAAATACAGCGCATCAACTATAGCGAGGCAGTAATGAGTGACGACGTACAATCCTGGATCAAAGAAACCGTAGGCCAAAACCCGGTCGTTTTGTTCATGAAGGGCACCGCCCAATTCCCGCAGTGCGGCTTCTCCGGCAAGGCCATCGCATTGCTGAAAGAAAGCGGCGTGACCGATCTGGTTACCGTCAATGTGCTGGACGACGCCGAAGTACGCCAGGGCATCAAGGATTTCTCGCAATGGCCTACCGTACCGCAGTTGTACGTCAAAGGTGAATTCATCGGCGGTTCCGACATCATGAACGAAATGTTCGCATCCGGTGAACTGCAAGCATTGCTGAAAGCCTGAGATGACAGCGTCTGCTGACGCTGTCGTATTACCGACGCCGCGCCCGCAGCGATTCATTATCGCCATCACGGGCGCCACTGGCGTTATCTATGGGGTACGCCTGCTACAGGTACTGCGCGGCATTCCTGCTATAGAAACGCATTTGCTGATCTCCGAAGCCGGCATGCTGAATCTGCATCAGGAACTCGACATGAAGCGCAAGGATGTCGAAGCGTTGGCCGATGTGGTTCACAATGTGCGTGATGTAGGCGCCTCCATTGCCAGCGGCTCGTTTCAATCCGACGGCATGATCATCGCGCCCTGTTCGATGAGAACGCTGGCCGCCGTCGCGCACGGCCTGTCCGACAATCTGATTGCACGCGCCGCCGATGTGGTGTTGAAAGAACGCCGCAGGCTGGTCTTGATGGTGCGCGAAACACCCTTCAATCTGGCGCACCTGCGCAACATGACAGCCGTGACGGAAATGGGCGGCATCATCTTCCCGCCGCTACCCGGCTTTTACCACCGCCCGGCATCCATTGCCGAAATGGTCGATCACACGGTAGGACGCGTACTGGATTTATTCGAGATTCAACACACGCTGACACCGCGCTGGAATGGCTTGAAAGCCCAGTCGTAGGCAGCTCGCATGCAGCCTCATGCGTATGCCTCACCGCACACTATCAATGCACTTGCCAGCCCGATCCAGTGAATGACTGGATCGGGCTGATGCATTATTTCGTCTTGAAAATCAGCGATTTCAAGCGCTGCAATTTTGGATAAACGACGGGTACCGTCAACATGGTGCTCGCGATCGCCATCAACAATAATGCAGTGAAGGTTTCGCTGGTAATGATTTGTTTGTCGAGCAGGATATTGACGAAGATGATCATGATCAGAGCCTTGGTTTGCAGCAGCCAGCCTATGATCGACGCCTCGCCTTTTTCCCATTTAAGAATTTTCCCCGCAGCGTGGACGCCGGCCAGCTTGCCGATGATCGAAGCAACGAGCAAGACTGCTGCAGCAGCAAATACAACCGTGCCACCCACTGCCCAGTTTGTTTTCAAACCGGTACTGAGGAAATAAACCGGCATGATGACGAGCAAGACGTTATGGCGCAGGAAATCCATTTTTTCCTGATTGAACCAGTGGGCGTCCATGATCGCGCCCGCCAGAAATGCGCCGACCATGAAATGCAAGCCGGCCCAATCGGCGGCAAGGCTGCATACGGCCAACCAGATCAGGCTGACGTACCAACGGTCCTTTTCCTCCAGCCAGATCATTAATTTGCGGAACAGGAAAGTCGCTACCGAGAAGCCGATCAGAAATGCTGCCTGCCTACCCACGCGTGTCCAGTCCAGCAAAATGATGGCGAGCACACCCCAGATTGCAACGTCGTCCAGACTGGCATAACGCAAGATACGCTGACCGATAGGCTGGCGTAGCACTTCCAGTTTTTCCATCAGCAGGATCAGGATGGGTAATGCAGTAACCGCGCATGCCATGCCGACACCAAGTACGAATTGCCAAGTGTGGGCTTTGGGACCGATCCAGCCGCTGTATAGCAGCAAACCGGCCGCCGCTACACAACCGAACACCAGTGGACTGCCAAGTGCAAGACTTGCGGTAATGAAGCTTTCGCGACGATGTTCCCATGCTTTTTTCAAATCAAGCTCGATGCCGGCAATCATCACGAAAATCATGACCGACCACCATGCGATGCCGTTAAGGGAATGAATGACGGTAGGATTGAACACGAATGCAAAGTAGTCGGGATAGATTGCACCCATTACGCCAGGCCCAAGCAAAATGCCGGCGATGATCTGCACCACGACGAGCGGCGCATAATAATCGGTCTTGAATAATCGCCAGATCAGGTAAGGGACGCTGAAAATAAGCAGCATTGCGATCAAAAAAATCTCGGTGGTGCTCATTCCCACATGCATGGATTTCTACCTTGTTGGATGGTTGAAGTACGCGCTACGGCTACAGTGGCCATCATCTCAACCTGACAACTCTCGACAGCGCGACTGCAAATGAGTTTCAGATTGTACTTTAGACAATCTCCACTGTGCGCGCCGACGCACTAAAAAGTGATGAAGGTCTGTATAGGAATCGCGACAGGCCGATCTGCGTGCCGATGCCCGTGCTCGCTGCGCTCAAGTTGCGAACGAAATATCAATGAGGATACGGGAGAAGAAGCCGGGAAGATGTTTTGCGCTCTGAAAACCAAAACGCCTCACATACAATATGTGAGGCGTTAATTTTGGTGCCGACTGCCGGTTTCGAACTGGCCACCTGATGATTACAAATCAACTGCTCTACCAAATGAGCTAAGTCGGCGAAACTTTTCGCAGCGCGTATTCTACGCTATTTAATGCGCGTTAGTGTAGGTCGCCCACCTTTTTTTGGCGGATCCGGTTCATTATCTGAATGATCGGCGTCTTCTTTCTCACTCTGCTGATTGTGCATGGTAGGCACCGAAGTCAGCATCGGCGCAGAAGATGTTGCCCCACCCTGTTCGTCAGCGGAAAAATCATCCGCCAATTCATCGACAGACTGCGCGTCAGCACTACGGTCGATTGCTTCAAACGCCATGCCTTGCCCGTTTTCGCGCGCATATATCGCCGTCACATTATCGACCGGAACCGAAATGTCGCGCGATACGCCACCGAAACGCGCACTGAAGCGGATTAAATCGTTTTCCATCTTCAAGCCGCTGGTGGCGCTAAAGCTGATGTTGAGCACGATTTCGCCATTCTTGACGAACTCCATCGGCACTCTGGTGCCGGCGTCGACTACTGCGGCCATGTAGGGCGTGTACCCGTTGTCGGTGCACCATTCGTATATGGCGCGCAACAGATAAGGTTTGGTAGATGTTTCAGACATGATGATGGCAGGTTCCATGCATGCAAAAAGTGTGACATGAAATTCAAAAGATGTCGTTGAATAAAATACAAGCTTTCATGCAACAACATCTTTTGATACATGCTCGACTTTTAGCGGCGCATGACCTTTTCAGAAGGGGTCAGTGCTTCGATATAGGCAGGACGCGAAAAAATGCGTTCTGCATATTTCATCAGCGGTGCAGCTGTTTTCGACAGTTCGATGCCGTAATGATCCAGACGCCACAGCAACGGTGCAATCGCCACGTCCAGCATCGAGAATTCATCGCCCAGCATGTACTTGTTTTTCAGGAACAGCGGAGCCAGCGTGGTCAGGCGATCGCGAATTTCGTTGCGTGCCTTTTCCTGCGCTTTTTCACCGCTGCGACCCTTGTCGTTTTCAAGCACGTGCACGTGAATGAACAATTCTTTTTCAAAATTGAACAACATCAGACGCGCGCGCGCGCGCATCAGGGGATCCGCCGGCATCAATTGCGGATGCGGGAAGCGCTCATCGATGTATTCATTGATGATGTTGGATTCGTACAGAATCAAATCGCGCTCAACCAGAATCGGCACCTGGCCGTACGGGTTCATCGTCGAAATATCTTCCGGCTTATTGAACAGATCCACATCGCGTACTTCAAAGTCCATGCCTTTTTCAAACAGGACCAGTCGGCAGCGTTGGGAAAATGGGCAGGTAGTGCCCGAATAGAGAACCATCATTTTTATAGTTCCTTAGAAACAAAAGGGTGAGACGCAACACGGCTCACCCTCATACAAATGCCCGCAACATGCGGGCAGAAAATTTACTTGATGTCTTTCCAGTAGGAAGCGTTCAAGCGCCAGGTGATCACAATGCATACACCCAGGAACAGTAATACCCACACGCCGAGACGTTTACGGGTATTTTGCACCGGTTCCGCCATCCAGGTCATGAACGACACCAGATCGGCAACCGACTTGTCATACTCAAGTGCCGTCATCTTGCCCGGCGTGACTTGCTCGAAACCGGCAAACTTGTGCACTACCTTGTTTGCATCATGCGGATCTTTTTCCTCGACGAACTTGGCTTCACGCACGCCTTGCAGTTCCCACAGCACGTGCGGCATGCCAACGTTAGGGAAGGTCAGGTTGTTCCAGCCGGTCGCACGCGTATCGTCTTTATAGTAGGTGCGCAGATACGTGTAGAGCCAGTCCGGCCCCGAACCCGCGCTGGATGCCTTCGCACGTGCGATCACCGACAAATCCGGTGGTGCCGCGCCAAACCATTCTTTCGCGTCTTTCGGCGCCATCGCAATCGTCATCATGCTGCCGACCTTGTCCGACGTGAAGAGCAAATTGTTCTTGATTTGTTCTTCGGTCAGGCCTATGTCCTGCAGCTTGTTGTAACGCAGTGCCGATGCCGAGTGACAGCTCAGACAGTAGTTCACGAAAAGTCTTGCGCCATTCTGCAATGAGGCAAGGTCCTTGGTGTGGTCAGGCGCACGATCCAGTGGAAATTCACCACTGGAAGCCAGAGCCAGCCCTGGCAAAAGTACCAGAGCCGCAATCAGTTTTTTCAGCAATTTCATGATTCTCTTATCCCTTTGCGGCTTAGTGCGGATGGAAAACAACGCGATCCGGCACAGGCTTGAATGTACCCATTGCACTCCACCATGGCATCAGCAGGAAGAAGCCGAAGTAGATGAAGGTCCCGATCTGCGAAACCGCAGTACCGATAGGAGTAGGAGCTTGCACGCCCAGATAACCGAGAACGACGAACATAATGCCGAACACGATATATACATATTTGTGCCAATCAGGGCGATAGCGTATCGACTTGACCGGAGATACGTCGAACCATGGCAGACCAAACATGATCATGACCGATACGCCCATCAACACCACGCCCCAGAATTTTGCGTCGGTAACAAACATCGTTACGATGACAAGCAGCCCGATTACCGCAGCGGCAACCTTGAACTTGCTTGCCAGACGTGTTTTCAGAATGATCAAAGCGACGTATGCGGCAACACCTGCAGCCAGCCAGACCATGAAGTCTGAAGTAACTGCACGCAAGATCGAATAGAACGGCGTGAAATACCAGACCGGCGCAATATGCGGCGGCGTTTTCAGCGGATCAGCTGGAACGAAGTTGTTGTACTCGAGGAAGTAACCACCCATTTCCGGCGCGAAGAACACAACAGCAGTGAACACGAACAGGAAAATCGTCACGATGAAAATATCGTGCACCGAGTAGTAAGGATGGAATGGAATGCCGTCGAGCGGAATACCTTTTTCATCCAGCTTCTCCTTGATTTCAACGCCATCTGGATTGCTCGAACCCACTTCGTGCAGAGCCACAATGTGCGCCACAACCAGGCCGATCAATACCAGTGGAATCGCGATCACGTGGAACGCAAAGAAGCGGTTCAAAGTGGCATCGGAAACTACATAATCGCCACGAATCCACAACGACAGATCTGGGCCAATGAAAGGAATCGCGCCAAACAAGTTAACAATAACTTGTGCGCCCCAATACGACATCTGGCCCCAAGGCAGCAAATAACCGAAGAAGGCTTCTGCCATCAAGCACAAGAAAATGCCGACACCGAACAACCAGACCAATTCACGCGGTTTGCGATACGAGCCGTACAGCAGGCCGCGCAACATATGAATATAAACAACCACGAAAAACGCCGAAGCGCCGGTCGAGTGCATGTAACGCACCAGCCAGCCCCAAGGCACATCGCGCATGATGTATTCAACCGAAGCAAACGCCAGCGTAGCGTCCGGTTTGTAATGCATCACGAGGAAAATGCCAGTGACGATCTGGATCACCAGCACCAGCAGCGCCAGCGAGCCGAAGACGTACAGGAAATTGAAGTTTTTTGGCGCGTAGTACTCGGACAGATGCGCTTTCCATGTCGCCGATAGCGGGAAACGGGCATCCACCCAGTTCAATGCTTTTTCTGCGACAGGCGCGTCGGCAGGAAGTTGTTTTTCGTGGAAAGCCATGATTACGCCTCGCCTTTCTCGTCTTTACCAATGACCAGTTTGGAGTCGCTCAGGAACATATGACGCGGCACTTCCAGATTGTCTGGTGCCGGCTTGTTCTTGAATACGCGACCGGCCAGATCGAAGGTCGATCCGTGGCATGGACACAGGAAACCGCCATGCCAGTCGTCCGGCAGCGATGGCTGTGCGCCAGTCTGGAAACGCGTCACAGGAGAGCAACCCAGATGAGTACAAATACCGACTGCAACCAGAATTTCCGGCTTGATCGAACGATATTCATTGCGCGCATATTCCGGCGTCAATTCATCCGGTTTGCGTTCAGAGTTAGGATCAGCTACTTCAGCATCAGTCTGTTTGAGGGTCGCAAGCATTTCCGGCGAACGCTTCAAGATCCAGACCGGCTTGCCGCGCCATTCCACCGTTTTCATTTCGCCCGGCGCCAAACCGGCAATATCGACTTCAACCGGTGCGCCAGCGGCTTTCGCACGTTCCGACGGCTGGAACGTGGACACTAACACTCCTGTTGTGGCCAATCCAGCCACGCCACCTGCCGCACATGTAGCGACAAGTAAGCCACGTCGACCAGAATCGACCTGCTTTTCGTTACTCATACCAACCCCAATCAGTCAAAATGCGAAATCTGTACGAAACTTCTAGCAACCTTAGATTATAACGGAGGCAACGTCTGTTTTAAAGCGAATAGATGTACTTAGTGTAAATTTTGCGGAACTTTTTCAACAACTCTGTTGTTCCTTCGCCTTGTTTGCGACGCATTATCTATCGAATTTACCTGAAAAAGATGAATTTAATTTGACGTTTACAGTGCCAAAAACTAGGATGACGTGCGCATTGCACTTTTATAAACTCGTTTAATGGAGAAATGCCATGGGCATGATGCAGGAATTCAAGGCGTTTGCGGTAAAGGGAAATGTTGTCGACCTGGCAGTCGCCGTCATTATCGGCGGTGCATTCGGCAAAATCGTCGATTCACTGGTTCAGGACATCATCATGCCGGTCGTCGGCAAGATATTTGGCGGACTGGATTTCAGCAATTACTACCTGCCGCTTAACAATCAGGATATAAGCCTGACTCTGGTCGAGGCTAAAAAACTCGGCGCCGTCTTCGCTTACGGCAGTTTCATCACGATTTTGATCAACTTCCTGATTCTGGCCTTCATCATTTTTCAGATGGTGCGCATGTTAAGCAAATTAAAAAGAAGCGAACCGCCGGCAGAAGCTGCCGCCACACCCGAAGAAGTTGTACTGCTGCGAGAAATTCGCGACGCACTGAAGAAGTAAGCGTCAAGAGAAGCAGATAATAAAAAGGCCGCCAGCAAGGCGGCTTTTTTATATTGCACAGGGAAGAACAATGCAAGGCAAGAGCCAAATCGCTCTCAGGGTCTGGATTTGAGTTGATCCATCTGCAGCAAACCGCGACGATTCGCCTCATACACAGCTGCGCCGCGCGAATGCACAGACAATTTATCGTAGATATTCTTGATATGCGTTTGCACAGTGCCCACTGACAATACCAATTCCCTGGCAACCTCGCCGTAACTGTCGCCGCGTGCAATCAGATCGAGAATGGTCGCTTCGCGTCTGGTCAGAAATACTTGCCCGTCTCCCGACGCATTCTCCGCGCGCACCGCACCATTCGTTTTTTTCCCGTCGCGGATTCTTGCCAGCACCTTGCGCGCAATGACTGGACTCATAGGTGCACCGCCGGCATGCAGCTCCAGCAGCGAACGCCCGATATCCAGTGAACCGGTATCTTTCAAGACATAACCGGAGGCGCCCGCTTCTATACTATTAAGCACGTTCTCCTGATCGCTGGAAGTCGTGATAACCATGATGTTGCAGGCGGGATGGCGATCCACGCAAAAGCGGATGATGTCGATACCGGAACCGTCCGGCAAACCCAGATCCACCAACAGGACGTCTACCGGCTGATGCAACAGCCAGTCCTGCGCCGATTTCACGCAATCAAGCGCAGCCAGCAGCTTGAGCGCCGGCTCCTTTGCTATCCCCAAGCACAATGCACGCCGCGTTGCGACGTCATCTTCAACCACCAATGTAGTGATCAGCCTATCCGCTAACGGTTGCGACATCATTGATCGCCATCCCTGTCTCTGGCACGCATTGCGATGCGCACTCTGTTTATTTTTCGATTTGTTGTTTATATCATAATTAATTATAAATTTGTCATTCATCCGTCTGCCGGCCGGAATGCGGCAGCTTTTTTAAACAGGATTATCAATATCAATAAAATCGTGCGCGATACCGAATTGCGCAGCCAGATGTGCGCCCAGCGCCTGAACGCCATAGCGTTCGGTTGCATGATGCCCGCACGCGAGGTAGGCGACACCGCTCTCACGCGCCAGATGCACTGTCGGCTCGGAGATTTCACCGCTCAGATACACATTCGCTCCCGCTGCAATCGCATCGCCGAGCAGGCTTTGTGCAGCACCCGTGCACCAGCCCGCCTTGCCCAGTTTTTGCGCCGGGTCGCCGATGAGCAGCGGTGCCCGACCCAATTGCCGCTCGATCAGCAGCGCCAGATCACCCACCGTCGCAATCGAGGCATCAGCCACCGTACCGAGCCAGCCCAGATCATCTTCGCCAAAGCGGGCTTCCGCCAGCAAGCCAAGACGGCGCGCCAGTTGCGTATTGTTGCCAAACTCGGCATGCATATCGAGCGGCAAATGATAGGCGAACAAATTGACATCATTCGCCAGCAGCAATTTCAAGCGCTTGTGCTTTTGCCCGATGACGCGTGCATCCTCGCCACGCCAGAAATAACCGTGATGCACCAGAATCGCATCGGCACCTTTTGCGATCGCCGCCTCCAGCAAGGCCAAGCTGGCCGTCACGCCAGTCACCAGCTTTTTAATTTCGCGGCGCCCTTCAACTTGCAAGCCGTTTGGGCAAAAATCTCGAAAACGGGTAATATCAAGCGCTGCGGCTAGATATTTGACAAGATCGTCCCTATCTATCGCGTTCCTACCTATTGTTTTTTGACTCATTCTTCCTACCCTTTATGCGACGTCTCTGGCTGTTGTTTGCGCAAACCGTAACTGTCGGTTTGGCTATCTTATTTATTGTAACGACCTTGAAGCCCGAGTGGGCCAGCGGCGTATTCGGCGGCACGCAAAAGGTGCGCAGCGCCACGTCGATACCGATGCTGGAAGCGCCATTGAATGCCGCGCCGACACAAGGCTCATTTCGCGACGCCGCCAAGCTGGCGATGCCATCGGTCGTCAACATCTTCACCAGCAAAACCGCCACACCATCGCAAAATCCGTTCATGGACGATCCCTTCTTCCGGAAATTCTTCGGCGATCGTTTTGACGACCAGCAGGAAAAGCAGGTCAGCCTGGGCTCCGGCGTGATCGTCAGCGCACAAGGCTACATCCTCACCAACAACCATGTGGTCGAAGCTGCGGATGAAATCGAAGTCGCACTCGCCGACGGCCGCAAGGCAATTGCCAAGGTAGTCGGCGCCGACCCCGAAACCGACCTGGCCGTGGTCAAGATCGATCTCGATAACCTGCCTGCCATTACGCTGGGCCATGTGGAAGAAGCTAGGGTGGGCGACGTCGTGCTGGCAATTGGCAATCCTTTCGGCGTCGGCCAGACCGTCACGATGGGCATCATCTCCGCGCTCGGCCGCAATCATCTTGGCATCCTGGATGCATTCGAGAATTTCATCCAGACCGATGCCGCCATCAATCCCGGCAATTCAGGTGGCGCCCTGATCGATGCCAATGGCAATCTGCTCGGCATCAACACCGCGATTTATTCGCGTAGTGGCGGCTCACTCGGGATAGGTTTCGCCATTCCGGTGACGACTGTCAAATCCGTGATGGACGCCATCATCAAGAATGGTCAGGTGGTGCGCGGTTACATCGGCGTCGAACCGCAGGACATCACTCCCGAATTGGCGGAAAGCTTCGGCTTGAAGAAAAGCAAGGGCGCCATCATCGCTGGCGTGCTGAAAGGCGGACCGGCAGACAAGGCTGGCATGCAGCCTGGCGACATTCTGGTTTCGGTGGAAGGTAAGGCAGTGGTGGATATGGCCGACATGCTGAATCAGATCGCGCAACTGTCGCCCGGCACAAAGGCCAAATTTATCGTCTTGCGACGGAATCAGGAAAACACCCTGAATGTCACGATAGGTTTACGTCCGAAGGCGCCGGCACGGGCCTCCGAATAGTATTGCCAGCAAGGTAGACGCAACGCATGCATATCCACGATCTCACACAATTTCTCGCCGAACTGTCGGAGAATAATAATCGCGCGTGGTTTGTCATGAACAAGCCGCGTTACGATATTCTGCGCGCCGAATTTCTGGAACTGGTCACGGCGCTGATTGCCGACATCAGCAAATTCGATCCGGCAGTCGCCGCCTGCAATCCAAAGAAAGCGCTGTTTCGCATCAACCGCGACATGCGTTTTTCGCGCGAAAAAATCCCGTACAAAACGCATTTTTCTGCTGCCATCAACGCCAGCGGATTAAAGAAGCCCAGCCAGGGCGGCGGCCCTACGTATTATTTTCATATCGATGAAACCGGCACGCTGCTGATTGCAGGCGGCGAATGGATGCCGCCGGCAGATCGTCTGCGCGCCATCCGGCAGCATGTGATTGCAGATGCGGCCGGATTCTCCAAAGTATTGAAAAATAAAAAGCTGAAAGAAACTTACGGCGATTTGCAGCAGGAAGGGAAATTGACGCGTCCGCCCAAAGGCTTTGACGCTGATGCAGTGCATCTTGAATACATCAAGTTGAAAAATTTTATTGTGTGGAATGAGCGCGACGTCAGGCAGGTCACTGATCTGCAAAAAATCCTGGCCTCAGGATTCAAGGATGCCTGGCCGCTCATTGCTTGGCTGCGCCAAGCATAGCCACCCTACACCGATTCCGATTCCTTGGGCGCCTGCGTGATTTTCACGAACAGCGGCGCCAGCAACAAGCCCACTTCATACAGCAGGCACAGCGGCACTGCCAGCAGCAACTGACTCATCACATCCGGCGGCGTCACCACCGCAGCGATGACAAACGCACCGACGATCACATAAGGGCGAATCTGCTTGAGCTTTTCAACCGAAACCAGCCCCATGCGCACCAGCACGATCACGATGACCGGCACTTCAAACGTCAGACCAAAAGCGATGAACATCGTCATCACAAAACCGAAGTAGCTGTCGATATCCGGTGCGACTGAAATCGATTTCGGCGCAAAATTATTGATGAAGTGGAAAATGACGCCGAACACCAGGAAATAGCAGAACGCGATACCGGCAATAAACAATGCCGATGACGACACCACCAGCGGTGCGATCAGCTTTTTTTCATGCGCATACAAACCGGGGGCGATGAAGGCCCACATTTGATACAGCACCCAAGGCAGCGAAATAATAAAGGCCACCAGCATGGTGACCTTTACCGGAATCAGGAAGGGCGTGATCACGCCGGTCGCGATCATCTTGCTGCCCTCAGGCAGTGCCAGCATCATAGGACGCGCAAGAAAATCGTAAATGGTGCCAGCCCAGGGCATCAGGCAAAGAAAAATCACGATCACGACGATAGACGCTTTCATCAAGCGGCTGCGCAATTCGATCAAATGTGAAATGAATGAATCTTCGTTACCTAGCATGTCTTTTTCTTCATTCAGTGTGCTGCAACAAAGGCCGTTGCAAGCGCCAGAGAGAACTATCAATAATCAGCAGGGAATAAAATCGCAGCACGCAAGCATGCACCCTGCTGCTACTTTATCAATGGAAAAAAGGCGTCGACTTGCGGGCACTCGCCGGGCGGAATTTTGCCATGCGTGCCGCACCGGAAATCACCCGCGATTTTTGTCCACTTTGACGCTTGTACCATGATGGCACGGCTGAAGTGGCGGCCAGCTTCTTCTTGCGGAAATTTTTCGACTTGCCTGAAGATTGGTCAAAAGTCGGCGGTTCCATCAAGGGATTCATGTCTGTATCAGACTCATCCCAGGCGGAATGCAAACTGCTGTCAGCTGCAGATATATTTTGCGAAATGCTACGCTCGACATCGGTGGCCGCGTCCTGCACATCCTTGTGCATCTTGCGCAGCTCATCCAGCTCCATCTCGCGGCTGACTTCGGATTTAACATCATTGATATAGCGCTGCGCACGGCCAAACAAAGTGCCGGCCATGCGCGCTACTGTAGGCAGTTTTTCCGGGCCGATGAACACCAGTGCAGCAACACCAATGATCGCAAGTTTGGAGAAGGCAATATCGATCATAGGATGGACGATAGGCTGAGCATATTGCACGCAACGTCACGGCAATGGCCATGACGCAACGCGCAAGACATCAGCTGTTCGACTTCTCTTTCACTTCGACATCAACTGTGCCCTTGTCTGCAACTTGCGACGGTGCGGCATTCTGGGCGGCAGGCTTGTCGTCTTCACCCTTCATGCCATCCTTGAAGCCCTTGACTGCCTTGCCGACGTCCGTACCCATACTGCCGATTTTTTTGGTGCCGAAAACCAGCGCCACAATAACCAGTACGATCAGCCAATGCCAGATACTAAATGAACCCATTATTTTCTCCTCAAAGGACGTCTCCGTCCGGAATTCCTAATTATTCGTTAAGCCAATGAGCGACGCCACGGGCGTGGCCCACCGATCACATGCATATGCAGATGGTACACCTCCTGCCCGCCATCGGGCCCGGTATTGAACAGGGTTTTAAAGCCGCCCTGACCAGCACCATTTGCATCTACGCTGTAACCGCAGCCCAGCTCTTGCGCCAATTTTGGTGCGAGCAAGGATATTCTACCTAACAAAGTCGTATCGCTCACCGTGCAATCTGCCAATGTTGCCAGATGTTTTTTCGGCACAATCAGAAAATGAACAGGCGCTGCCGGATTGATATCGTTGAATGCGAGCAAATCGTCGTCTTCATAAATAATCTGCGCCGGAATTTGTTTGGCGGCAATTTTACAGAAAATACAATTATCCAATTAAGACTCCATCGTGGTCGATTATCAAGGCAAGCGTATCAGATACGATATGACACGACGCAATCAATCGGCTGTGCGGCTGGCTTTTTCTTCTATGCCCGAAATACCTTCGCGACGCGCCAGTTCATCAAGCACATCCTGCGGCGTCAAATCGAATTGTGCCAGCAGAACCATCGAATGAAACCACAAGTCGGCGCACTCATACAGCACTTTGGATTTATCAGCACTGACGCGCGCATCCTTGGCAGCCATCACGAGTTCGGTTGCTTCTTCGCCGATTTTCTTCAGAATTGCATCGTCGCCTTTGACAAACAAACGCGCGACATACGATTTCTCCGGATCACCACCGTTTGCCGGTTTGCGCGATTCAATCACTTCCGACAGACGCTTCAAGGTTTCACTCATTGCTGACTTGCCTTCACTTGTAAATCGTTTCCGGATTTTTCAGCACAGGCTCTACTGTTTCCCAGTCGCCCTCTTTCGCGTCGCCTTCAAATTTCTGGAAGAAGCAGGAATGCCGTCCGGTATGGCAGGCGATAGCACCAACTTGCTCAACCTTCAGCAAGACCACGTCTTCATCGCAATCAAGGCGCACTTCATGCACTTTTTGCGTGTGGCCGGATTCTTCGCCTTTGTGCCACAACTTCTTGCGTGAACGGCTCCAATAAATCGCTTCGCCCGACTCGATGGTTTTTGCCAATGCGTCACGGTTCATCCACGCAAACATCAACACATCATTGCTACCGACTTCCTGCGCGATGACCGGCACCAGACCGTGCTCATCCCACTTCACCTTGTTCAACCACTTTGCGTTGCTGCTCATGTCAACCTCATAGCAATACCTTGTCCGGACATGAAGCGCTTGGCTTCCTGCACTGTGTGCTGCCCGTAATGAAAGATGCTGGCTGCCAGCACGGCATCTGCACGTCCTATTTTCACGCCATCAACCAGATCCTGCAGGCCGCCGACGCCGCCCGAAGCAATCACCGGAATGCTGATGGCATCCGACACCGAACGTGTCAGGTCGAGATCAAAACCAACCTTGGTGCCATCCCTGTCCATGCTGGTCAGCAGAATTTCACCGGCGCCCAGGCTTTCCATTTTCTTCGCCCATTCGATGGCATCCAGCCCGGTTGCCTTGCGGCCGCCATGCGTAAATACTTCCCAGCGGCCATCCGCTGCCTTCTTCGCATCGATCGCGACGACTATGCACTGCGAGCCGTATTTTTGTGACGCATCGAATACCAGTTGCGGATTGCTGATGGCCGAGCTGTTGATGCCCACCTTGTCTGCGCCGGCGTTCAGCAAGCGGCGCACATCGTCCACTGCACGTACCCCACCACCGACAGTCAGGGGAATGAATACCTGCGAGGCAACCGCTTCGATAATATCGAGAATCAGATCGCGGCCATCCGAGGTTGCAGTAATGTCCAGGAACGTGAGTTCGTCCGCCCCCTGGTCGTCATAGCGCTTGGCGATTTCCACCGGATCACCGGCATCGCGCAATTCAAGAAAATTAACGCCCTTGACGACGCGACCTGCAGTGACATCGAGACAAGGGATGATGCGTTTTGCGAGGGTCATTCGTCTGCTTCCGCTTCCGGACCAACACCGCTCAGTTCGTCCGCCAGATCCTGCGCTGAACGCAGATCCAGCGTGCCTTCGTAAATGGAGCGACCGCAAATCACGCCTTCGATACCCTCTTCCTGCACCGCGCACAAGGCTTCGACATCCTTGATATTGTGCACGCCGCCGGAAGCGATGACCGGAATCGTCATGCTTTGCGCCAGCTTGACGGTGGCTTCGATGTTTACACCGCCCATCATGCCGTCGCGGCCGATGTCGGTATAAATAATCGATTCGCAACCGTAGTCTTCAAACTTCTTCGCCAGATCGATCACTTCGTGACCGGACAGCTTGCTCCAGCCGTCAGTCGCCACCTTGCCGTCTTTGGCATCGAGGCCGACAATAATCTGCCCTGGAAATGCGCTGCAGGCATCGTGCAAAAAGCCGGGATTCTTGACCGCTGCAGTACCGATGATGATGTAGCTCAAGCCATCGTCGAGATAACGCTCGATGGTATCCAGATCGCGTATCCCGCCGCCGAGCTGGACAGGGATTTTTTCGATACCGTTTTTCTCTGCGTATTCACGCACTGCTTGCAGGATGGCTTTGACTGCCGGTTCATTCTTCGGCTTGCCGGCGAAAGCGCCGTTCAAGTCGACCAGATGGAGGCGTCGCGCACCTTGTTCCAGCCAGTGACGCGCCATGTCGGCTGGGTCTTCGGAAAATACGGTGGCCTGGTCCATATCGCCTTGCTTCAGGCGAACGCAGTGACCGTCTTTGAGATCGATGGCAGGTATGAGCAGCATGGATACGTTTGGAGTGTGAGGTTTTAAATGAGAAAGAAACCGGTTACGCGAATTGCTTACGGATTCCAGTGAACGAAATTTTTATACAGTTGCAAACCGGCTGCGGCGCTTTTTTCCGGATGAAACTGCGTCGCAAAAATATTATCACGTGCAATCGCACTGCAAAACAATGCGCCATACGGTGTTTCGCCTGCAATATGCGCGCGCTGCGCCGGTACTGCATAGTAACTATGCACGAAATAAAAGTAGCTGTCGTCGGCAATTCCGTTCCACAGCGGATGAGACAAGGATTGGTGCACGCGGTTCCAGCCCATTTGCGGCACCTTGAAGCGGGAACCATCTTCCTGCAATTGATTGTCGAGGCGGAACTTCACCACCTTGCCGGGAAACAAGCCGAGGCCGGCGGTATCGCCTTCCTCGCTCCAGTCAAACATCAATTGCTCGCCGACACACACGCCGAACAAGGGCTTGTTACGCGCAGCGTCAAGCAGGGCGTCCTGCAAACCGGACTCCTGCAGTGAGCGCATGCAATCGGGAATCGCGCCCTGACCCGGCAGTACCAGTCTGTCGGCGGCACGAATATCGGCCAATTCGCCGGAAATGCGTACATCCGCTTCCGGCGCGACCTTGCGCAAAGCCTGCGCAACCGAGCGCAAATTACCCATGCCGTAATCCACTACTACTATTTTGTTCATACTGGTGATTCTGGTTTCAGTGAATTGAAGCGTCTTGCCCTATCGAACAAACAGCTTACAGGCTGCCCTTGGTCGACGGGATGGTGCCAGCGGAACGCGGGTCCAGCTCAATCGCCATGCGCAATGCACGGCCAAAGGCCTTGAATACGGTTTCGCACTGATGATGGGCATTCGCACCGCGCAGATTATCGATATGCATAGACACCAGCGCGTGATTGACAAAGCCCTGGAAAAATTCGCGCGTCAGATCGACGTCGAAGGCACCTATCATCGAGCGCGTGAACGGCACATGGAATTCCAGTCCAGGACGACCGGAGAAATCGATGACCACACGCGACAGCGCTTCATCCAGCGGCACATAGGAATGGCCATAGCGACGAATGCCTTTTTTGTCGCCGATCGCTTTGGCAAAGGCCTGGCCGAGCGTGATACCGACGTCTTCCACCGTGTGGTGCGCATCGATATGCAAATCGCCCTTGGCTTCGATATCCAGATCGATCAAGCCGTGACGTGCAATCTGATCCAGCATGTGATCGAGGAAAGGCACGCCGGTATTCAGCTTTTGCTGGCCGGTGCCGTCAATATTGATCGCGACGCGGATTTGCGTTTCGTTAGTATTGCGCGTGATTTCTGCAGTGCGTGACGTAGACATATTCGAGTGACAACCAGTAAAGACAATGAGAGCGACGTTTTAACATGTCGCAGTAAAGGTATTTCCTGCCGCGGCTAGACAAAGACTAGCTGTTTCCCGGCAATACGGGCATTTTACCCATATTTTCAGCAAGCACTTGGGTTCCGCCTGCCGATTGGCATATACGCGCGATTTTTGCCGCTTTAAATTACAAATCAGCCGATATCAGAGGCCTCGGCTATGGCACTGCCGGCAGTTTCTGCATCGACAGCTTCAAGGGAAGCCAGCGCAGCCAGTCGCTGTTCAATCAATGCACAGTATTCGGCATTCAGTTCAAAGCCGACAAAATGACGGCCGCAGCGTTTGGCCGCAACAGCAGTGGTGCCGCTGCCCATGAAGGGATCGAGCACCACGCCATCGGGCGGACAGGATGCTTTCAACATGCGCTCGATGATTTCCAGCGGCTTTTGGGTTGGATGGTCGGCCCGTTCTCGATGCTCCCGATGCAGGCGCGACACACTCCACACATCTTTCGGGTTGTAGCCCAGCTCCAGCCATTTGGCACCGACAAAGATGGAGCGCGAGCGCGCCTTCTTGGTTACCGCATCGTAGGGGACCCTTATCGCATCCAGATCGAAATAGTAATCCTTCGCCCTGGCAAAAAATCCTACCGTGTCATGCACCGATGAAAACCTGCGCGTGCTGCCGCCCATGGACGGCACCCGTCTATCCCAGATGATTTCATTGATCATCGTCATGCGTTTTTTCAGCATGACAAACACTTCCGGCGAATAACGCCAGGTCAGGAAAATATACAGACTGCCATTCGGCTTGAGCTTGGGTAGCGCGGCATCTACCCACTGCTCCATCCATTCCAGATAGGCCTCGGCGGCCAGCTTGTCGGAATCGTTACCGTAATCCTTGCCCAGGCCGTAAGGGGGATCGGCAATAATCAAATCGACGGCAGCATCGGGAATGCGCGCCAGACCCGCCAGCGCATCTTCGCAAAAAACGCGATCGCGCCAGTCGCTCATTGCGCCATCCGCAAGCGCGTCATTTTTTAAACCGGTATTCTGCCGAGCGCGCGTGCGCCTGCAGGCCTTCGCCGTAGGCGAGTTCTGCCGCGACCTGGCCCAGCGTGTGCGCGCCGTCTTCGCTCACCTGCAGCATGCTGGAACGTTTCTGGAAATCGTAGACGCCCAGCGGCGAAGAAAAACGTGCGGTGCGCGAAGTCGGCAGCACATGATTCGGGCCGGCACAATAGTCGCCCAGCGATTCGGAAGAAAAGCGGCCGAGGAACATCGCACCGGCGTGGCGAATCTTGTCTGCCCACTGCTGCGGATTTTCGGTAGAAATTTCCAGATGTTCGGCGGCGATCAGGTTGGCGATCTCACACGCCTCATCCATGTCGCGCACCTTGATCATCGCACCACGATTCGTCAGCGAGGTGGCGATCACTTCCTTGCGCGGCATCGCATCCAGTTGACGATTGATGCTGGCAGCGACTGCTTCTATGTAATCCGCATCAGGACAAATCAGGATGGACTGCGCCAGCTCGTCATGCTCCGCTTGCGAAAACAGATCCATCGCAATCCAGTCCGGATCGGTTGTGCCGTCGCAGATCACCAGAATTTCCGACGGTCCGGCGATCATGTCGATGCCGACTGTGCCGAACACACGACGCTTGGCTGCAGCAACGTAAGCATTGCCGGGGCCGACGATTTTATCGACTTGCGGAATCGTCGCCGTACCGTAAGCGAGCGCGGCAACCGCCTGCGCGCCACCGATGGTGAAGACGCGATCCACACCGGACATCGCGGCAGCGGCCAGCACCAGTTCGTTCTGCACGCCATTCGGGGTCGGCACCACCATGATGACTTCCTGCACACCAGCCACTTTGGCCGGAATCGCATTCATCAATACCGATGATGGGTAAGCCGCCTTGCCGCCAGGGACATAAATACCTACGCGATCCAGTGGTGTGACTTTCTGGCCGAGTATGGTGCCATCAGCTTCGGTATAGGAAAAACCGTTAGAGCCGATTTCCGCTTTTTGACGTTCGTGATAAACGCGCACGCGATCCGCAGCGGTCTGCAAGGCGGCACGACGGACTGGCGACAATTGCGCCAATGCGGCTTGCAGGTCGTCACTCTTGATTTCCAGTGCTTGCAGGCTGTCCGCGCTTACATGGTCAAACTGCTTCGTATATTCCAGCACTGCCACATCGCCGCGTTTTTTTACCTCTTCGAGGATGCGCAGTACGGCATGATCAATCGCTTCGTCTTCACTCGCCTCAAAAGCCAGCACGTCGGCAAGCTGCTGCCTGAAGTCGGGATGGGTGGAATCAAATTTGCGTATCTGTATGGACATCATTTTTCTCAATCAAGCCATGTAGGAATCGTATCCTGTGGTTGCAACATCAAGACGAACGTTGCGATGCTTTTTCAAATGCTTCAAGTATAGGTTGCAGACGTTCACGCTTCAGCTTCAGCGCGGCCTTGTTAACTACCAGGCGCGATGAAATTTCCATGATGTGTTCAACTTCGACCAGATGATTCGCGCGCAGCGTGCTGCCGGTGCTGACCAGATCGACGATCGCATCAGCCAGGCCGACCAGCGGGCCCAGCTCCATCGAACCATACAATTTGATCAGATCGACGTGCACGCCTTTGGCGGCAAAATGCTCGCGCGCAGTCTGTACATATTTGGTCACCACGCGCAGGCGCGCACCCTGCTGCACTGCGCTGGCGTAATCGAAACCATCCTTGACCGCCACCGACATACGGCATTTGGCAATATGCAAATCGATAGGCTGATACAGCCCTTCGCCGCCATGCTCCAGCAACACGTCCTTGCCGGCCACGCCAAAATCTGCGGCGCCGTATTGCACATACGTCGGTACGTCCGATGCACGCACGATGATCACGCGCACATTGGCATCGCTGGTTTGCAAAATCAGCTTGCGCGAGGTTTCCGGATCTTCGGTGACCTTGATGCCGGCGGCTTCCAGCAAAGGCAGGGTTTCCTCAAAGATGCGGCCTTTTGAAAGCGCCAGCGTCAGTTGTTGCGGCTCTGCCTGCATGCGTACTTGCATCATTATTTCACTCGCTGAATGTGGGCGCCGACGGCGGACAGTTTGACTTCCATGCGGTCGTAACCGCGATCCAGATGATAAATGCGATCGATCAATGTTTCACCTTCAGCCGCCAGTGCGGCAATCACCAGCGATGCCGAGGCGCGCAGATCGGTCGCCATCACCGGCGCACCTACCAGCTTGTCCACGCCGTGGACAATCGCGGTATGGCCTTCAATGGTGATGGCCGCACCCAGGCGATTCATTTCCTGTACATGCATGAAGCGATTTTCAAATATGGTTTCGACTACCTGGCTGCTGCCTTCGGCGATGCAGTTCATCGCCATGAATTGCGCCTGCATGTCGGTCGGGAAACCCGGATATTCGGTGGTGCGAAAACTGACCGCCTTGGGCCGCGACGACATCTGCACGCGTATCCAGTCATCGCCTGCCGTCAGGATGGCGCCTGCTTCGCGCAATTTGTCGAATGCCACGTCCAGCGTATCGGTGCGCGCCTTGCGCAAGGTGACGTCACCACCTACCGCAGCCACCGCACACATGAAGGTGGCGGTTTCGATACGATCGGCAATCACTGCATGCGAGGCGCCGTGCAAGCGCTCGACGCCCTGGATCACCAGACGATCGGTGCCGATGCCGGCAATCTGCGCTCCCATGGCCACCAGCAGATTCGCCAGGTCGGTGACTTCCGGTTCGCGTGCGGCATTTTCCAGTATCGTTTCGCCATCTGCCAGCACCGCCGCCATCAGCAGGTTTTCAGTGCCGGTGACGGTAATCATGTCGGTGACGATGCGCGCGCCCTTCAGACGCTTCGCCTTCGCATGGATGTAACCGGCTTCGATCGTGATCTCGGCGCCCATGGCCTGCAAGCCCTTGATGTGCTGATCCACCGGGCGCGTACCGATCGCGCAACCGCCGGGCAGCGACACTCTCGCTTCGCCGAAACGCGTCAGCAAGGGGCCCAGCACCAGGATGGATGCGCGCATGGTTTTGACCATCTCGTACGGCGCTTCCAGCTTGTCGATGCCACTGCCGTTCAGCGTGAACTTGTCGCCATCCTGCTCGATGTGCAAACCCATTTGACGCAGCAGCTTCAGCATCGTCGCCACATCCTGCAGATGCGGCACATTGCTCAACTGCAGGGCATCCGCCGTCAGCAGGCCCGCGCACAGGATAGGCAAGGCAGCGTTCTTGGCGCCGGAGATGGCAATCTCACCGGAGAGGCGGTGACCGCCCTGTATTAACAGCTTATCCATTTAAAAGCTTATCCATTTAGAAGCTTGCTAATTTAGAAGCTTACTTATTTAAGAACCGATCCATGCAACAGATCATCTATTGAAGATTTTATCAATTGAAGCCAGGCCCCCGCTCACAGCAGGCCCATGCAATCATGACGCCTTATTTCTGGAACTCTTCCGGTGTCAGCGTCTTCATCGACAGCGCATGAATTTCTTCGCGCATGCGATCGCCCAGGGCTGCGTACACCAATTGGTGACGCTGGATCAAACGCTTGCCGGCAAATGCATCCGACACGATGATGGCTTCAAAATGTGCGCCGTCTCCGCTGACTTCGAGGTGCGTGCAATTCATTCCTGCAGCGATATAACTTTTAACTAATTCTGGTGTGGGCAACATGTTTCTGCCTTTAATGTTGAATGATGCGATGAATAAATAATAGAGCCGAATGAATAATCAATGGCGCAACTTGTAGCCACTTTTCAGCAAATACACGGCAAAGCCGGAAAGCAAAAGCAGAAAGCCGGCAACAGCAAGACAACTGGTCAGCGGATTAACATCTGACTGACCGAAAAATCCGTAACGGAAACCATCAATCATGTAAAAGAACGGATTGAAATGCGATACCGTTTGCCACACTGGCGGTAGCGAGTGTATCGAATAAAACACACCGGACAGGAAAGTCGACGGCACAATCACGAAATTCTGGAAGGCCGCCAACTGATCGAATTTTTCCGCCCACATACCGGCAATCAAACCCAGCGTACCAAGTAGCGCAGCACCAAGAATCGCAAATATCGCTATCCACCACGGCGCAACAAAGGACATGTCGGCAAACCAGGCCGTCACTAAAAATACGCCGCAGCCCACCGCCAACCCACGCACCATGGCAGCCAGCACATAGGCGCTAAAAAATTCCCAATGCGACAGCGGCGTCAGCAGCACGAATACCAGATTACCGGTGATCTTCGATTGAATCAGCGACGACGACGCATTCGCAAATGCATTCTGCAGCACACTCATCATGACGAGACCAGGCACCAGAAAAGTCGTGTAGTTCACGCCGGGATAAACCTGCACATGATTTTTCAACACATGGCCGAAGATCAGCAGATACAGCACAGCTGTCAGGATGGGCGCCGCCACAGTTTGCGTTGCCACTTTCCAAAAGCGCAGTACTTCCTTGTAGAGCAAAGTCTGGAAGCCACTCATTTTTCACCTTCCATGATCTGGAGAAAAACATCTTCCAGATCGGCCTGCTGCAATTGCATGTCTTCGATCGCCACGCCGGATAAACGCAGTTTGGCGAGTATAGGTTCCACATCACTGTATTCATTCACGCGCAAGGTATATTGATTACCGAGCGCCAGTTCTTCTGGATGCAAGAGCAGATTTTTCAACTCATCGGGAAAGGCGCCGGATGCAATCCGCAACACCATTTGCGATCCCGAAATACGCTTGATCAGGGTCGAGGTCGCATCCAGCGCCACCACTTGCCCCGCCTTCAGCATCGCCACGCGATTGCACAGCGCCTGCGCTTCTTCCAGATAATGCGTCGTCAAGACGACCGTATGACCTTCGCGATTGAGCCGTGAAATGAATTTCCACAAGGTCTGACGCAACTCCACATCGACGCCCGCAGTCGGCTCGTCCAGCACTATCACTGGCGGCTTGTGCACCAGCGCCTGTGCTACCAGCACACGACGCTTCATGCCACCCGACAGCGCACGCATATTGGCATCGGCCTTGCCGGTCAGATCGAGGTGATGCATCACCTCATCTATCCACGCATCATTGTTTTTCAGGCCGTAGTAACCGGACTGCATGCGCAGGGTTTCACGCACGGTGAAGAAAGGATCGAACACCAGTTCCTGCGGCACCACGCCCAGCAATTTGCGCGTTTGCCGATAATCGTTCACGACATCGTAACCGTGCACCTTGACACTGCCCGCATCGGCCCTGTTCAGGCCGGCAAGAATTGAAATCAATGTCGTTTTACCGGCGCCGTTAGGCCCGAGCAGGCCGAAAAACTCGCCTTCTTCTATGGCAAGCGAAACGCCATTCAGCGCTTTCAGTGCGCGATAGCTTTTTTCGACCTGATTAATTTGAATTGCAGCCATGGTGGCTAATGACACTTTACGGAAAAGAAGCGCTGATCGATGCGCAATGGGCTTGTCGACCGGCGTAACCCTTGATTATATTGGATTTTCGCGATGAACCGCCTGAGCAGGTACTGACTATCCTCGCGAATGAGGAGAAGAAGCCGAGAAAACTCAATGATGCGGCAGATCGTTGCGCACCATATCGGCATCGATCAGTGCTGCCACATCGTAAAGAGAAATCAGACTATGCAGATTTTCCGGGACATGATGGAAAACCAGCGGCACCGCGCGCGCCACAGCAAGGCGACGCCATGCGAGCATGGTTGCGACAGCGGCAGAATCGACGGTGATCAGGCCGGAAAAATCAATTTCATTCTGCCCCTCGGCGATCGCCTGCAAGCCCGCATTCAATGTCGTTTTGGCATTGTCGAAGGTGAGCGATGCGCCGGGCTGGAACATGATCAGGAAGCCTTGCCCGTCTTGGCCATGCTGCCAGCGAGCTTTTTGTTTTTTTCCACCAGGGTTTTGATCAAACCCTCGATGCCCGATTTACTGATTTCTGCCGCAAAGCTGCCCTTATAGGTTTCAACCAGCCATGCGCCGAGCACATTGACGTCGTAAATTTTCCAGCCGGCAGGCGATTTTGCCAAACGGTAACTGAGTTGTATCGGCTCACCGCGCGGTTGTATCACTTGCGTATTCACAATGACTTCCGTATCAGCCGGATCGGCGCGCAATGGACGATACTCCAGCTTCTGATCACGGATCTGTGAAATTGCACCGGAGTATGTGTACATCAACAAACTACGGAATTCTGTCGTCAATTGCTTTTGCTGATCCGGTGTCGCATCACGCCAGTGACGTCCAACAGCCAAAGCCGTCATGCGCTGAAAATCGACATATGGCAGAATTTTCTCTTCGACAACTTGCTGAACGCGACGTGAATTGCCGCTTTGGATATCTTTATCCGATTTGGCAATCGTCATCACTTCTTCGCTGATGCGCTTGACCAGTACATCCGGTGCTTCCTGCGCTGCTGCATAAGCGGCAAAAGTCATTGCAACAAGAGCAAGTGACCATTTTTTCAAAATATTCATATTTCCCCAGATTGACTTGTTACAGTTGCCGTAACTAATTGCAATTTATGCAAACATTTACAAAGCAACATAGACCTGAATCCATCACTGCACTTACATGAGTACGACTGACTCGTTTGCAAGGTTTTCGACTGTTTCCGGCAATTGTGGTTCAACTGTTGCTTCGCTCACACCAACAACTGCATCGGTAATTGGCAACAATATAGGCGCTGCATCGCTTTGCGGACTCACGGCCTTGCCTGCCTGCGGTTTTGCTGCCGGCTCTTCACCGTTATGGATCAGACTTTCACGACGCTGCAAATAAGTACCACGCACAAAGGTATAGCGGTCCAATGCGGCATCTTCCAGGAAATTGGTCGCGTTCAACAAGGATGCTCGCATATCGACAGTGCGCACGAGGATGCCGGTATTTCGCATATCAACCGGCGTCGAATAAGTCCACACGTCACCATAGATGTCGACTGGCAGCGCTGCAGTATCGCGCACAGTCGATGGGCCGAAGAACGGCAACACGACGTACGGACCAGACTCAACACCCCAGACTCCCAGTGTTTGACCGAAATCTTCCTTGTGTTTGGTAATACCGGCTTCCGACGCGATATCGAGCAAACCGCCAAAACCGATAGTGCTGTTGAAAGCAACGCGCATCCCGTCCGACAGGCCCTTTTCAACGTTGCCTTGAAGGAAATTATTGACCATCGTCCAGACATCGCCGAGGTTACCGAAGAAATTGCCGATTGCCGTTTGCGCAAACGATGGCAGCACTTCCTGATAGGCCGTCGCTGCCGGCTTCAGGGCAACACGGTCTACCGTATCGTTAAAGTCGAACATGGTGCGATTGAAACCCTCGAAAGGATCGTTCGCATGGTTGCCGCTGGTCGCGCATCCGCCGAGGAATAATGCGGAGGCAAGCAAGAGGGCTTTGGTCACGGTTTTCATTTTCATTCTTCTTTCCCTTCGGCTGCCTTGCTGAAGAGGAATTGACTGATCAAATTCTCCAGCACCATCGCCGATTGTGTCATTGTAATTCTGTCGCCTGCGGCCAGATTGACGGTATCGCCACCAGCCTCAAGTCCTATATATTGTTCGCCCAGCAAACCCGAGGTCAAAATCTTGGCCGACGTGTCTTTGGGAAATTGATAGCGGCTTTCAATATCCAGCGTCACGGATGCCTGGTAACTTTTGTCATCAAACTTGATATCGGCAACGCGCCCAACGACCACACCGGCACTTTTAACCGGTGCGCGTGGCTTCAAGCCGCCAATATTGTCAAAGCGGGTGATCACCGTGTAGTTTTTCTCGAATGAAAAGGAACTCATGTTCCCGGCTTTCATCGCCAGAAAAAGCAAGGCGGCAGCGCCCAGCACCACAAACAGGCCAACCCATAAGTCTAATGATTTGCGTTGCATAAACAGATACCTCAAATATGGGAGAACGCCTTATTGATCAAGTTGTTGATTACTTGAATCATCCTCACCATTTACACAATCAAAGCGCAAGAGGGGTCGCATATTTTAATCGAAAAGCACGATCACCGCTCCGCGCACCCCTTAGCTGAACATCAATGCCGTCAGCAGGAAATCCAGCCACAATACCGATAAGGAGGCAATCACCACTGTGCGCGTAGTGGCACGCGCTACGCCTTCCGGCGTCGGCTGCGCCTGATATCCCTGATACAAGGCGATAAACGTGACCGCAAACCCAAACACCACACTTTTGATCACGCCATTCACGACATCGTTCCAGACATCGACGCCGCCTTGCATCTGCGACCAGAACGCGCCCTCATCTACGCCTATCATTTTCACGCCGACGATATAACCGCCTATGATGCCGACCGCACTGAAAATAGCCGCCAGCACCGGCATCGCGACCACGCCCGCCCAGAAGCGCGGCGCCAGCACGCGTTGCAGCGGATCGACCGCCATCATTTCCATTGCCGACAATTGTTCGCCGGCTTTCATCAAGCCGATTTCCGCCGTCAGCGAGGTTCCTGCGCGACCGGCAAATAGCAGCGCAGTAACGACCGGCCCGAGTTCGCGCGTCAGCGACAATGCCACTAGCAGGCCCAACGCCTGCTCCGAACCGTATTTGTTCAGCGTGTAATAACCTTGCAGGCCCAGCACAAAGCCGACGAACAAACCGGAAACTGCAATCAGCACCAGTGAGTAGTTGCCAATAAAATGAATCTGGCTGATCACCAGTTGCGGCCTGCGCAGCAGGCTGCCGGAGACGCCTATGATCTTGAAAAAAATGCGCGTGGCAAAACCGAGGTTCGTGACGAATTCACGTACGCCACGCCCGATAGCCGTTAAAAACGCGGCGATCATTTGCTTTCTCCAAGACCGAGATCTGCAGCCAGCGATTTACCCGGATAGTGAAACGGCACCGGGCCATCTGGCTCGGCATTGACGAACTGCTTCACGTACGGATCGGTCGACGCCATCATGTCAGCCGGCGTACCTTGCGCGACAACTTTGCCGTTCGACAGGAAATAAACATAGTCGGCAATCAGAAACGATTCGTGCACATCGTGCGAGACCAGGATCGTGGTCGAGCCCAGCGCGTCGTTCAGTTTGCGGATCAAATTGGCAGTCATGCCCATCGAAATGGGATCGAGTCCGGCGAACGGTTCGTCATACATGATCAGTTGCGGGTCGAGCGCAATCGCCCGTGCCAGTGCAACCCGTCGCGCCATGCCGCCGGAAATTTCAGCCGGCTTCAATTGCGCAGCATTGCGCAAACCAACCGCCTGCAACTTCATCAAGACCAGATCATGTATCAATTGTTCCGGCAAATCGGTATGTTCGCGCAGCGGGAAAGCCACATTATCGAAAACCGACATATCGGTAAACAATGCGCCATGCTGGAACAGCATACCCATCTTGCGGCGCATCTGATACAGCGCTTTCGTGTCCATCCCGCTCACGACCTGCCCGTTTACCGCCACATTTCCCGCTTGCGGCAGCAATTGGCCGCCGATCAAACGCAGAACGGTCGTCTTGCCCGAGCCGGAGCCACCCATGACGGCAATGACTTTGCCGCGCGGGAAATCCATGGTGAGTTCCGACAGTATCGGACGCTCGCCATAGGCAAAATGTAGGTCACGGATTTCAACGAGATTAGGCACAGCAATGTATTTCTGTTGCAATGCCGTAATTGTAGTTCAGAAACGCGCAACGCTTCTGGACACGCCTCTTTTACCGTGAGCCATGACAGCAAAAACGTTGTAAAAAAACCCGCTGCATCAAAATAAGGCAGCAGGTTGGGGCTAAGACCGTTTCCGTTCAGCGCGGCAGCACCGACTCGCCCATCAAGAAGGCATCGACTTCGCGTGCACACTGACGTCCTTCACGGACGTGAAGCGGATCAGTCGAACAGGCCTGCGCCTGTTCGACCCGCTGAGCGCTGTCCTGACTTGCAAATCAGGACCGGGCGATCCATTACCGCGGCAAGACCGATTCGCCCATCAGGAAGGCGTCGACTTCGCGTGCGCATTGGCGTCCTTCACGGATCGCCCACACAACCAGCGACTGGCCGCGACGCATATCACCGGCCGCAAACACTTTGTCGACCGAAGTCCGGTAGCAGCCGTCTCCATCCGTTGTTGCCCTGGCATTGCCGCGCGCGTCCTTGTCGATACCGAATGCATCCAGTACTTGCGCGACCGGCGACACGAAGCCCATCGCCAGTAGCACCAGATCGGCCTTCATTTCAAATTCCGAATCCGGCACTTCCTGCATGCGACCATCTTTCCATTCGACGCGTGCAGCAATCAGCTTTTCAACCTTGCCGTTTTTGCCTTCCAGGCGTTTGGTGGCAACCGCCCAGTCGCGTTCGCAACCTTCTTCATGTGAAGACGAGGTACGCAGCTTGGTTGGCCAGTAAGGCCAGACCATCGGTTTGTTTTCCGCTTCCGGCGGTTGCGGCAGCAATTCAAATTGCGCAATCGACGCCGCGCCATGACGATTCGAGGTACCAACACAATCGGAACCGGTATCACCACCGCCAATCACGATCACATGCTTGCCGGTCGCCAGGATTTGATCCTTGACCTTGTCGCCTGCATTGACCTTGTTTTGCAAAGGCAGGAAGTCCATCGCAAAATGCACGCCCTTCAACTCGCGGCCAGGCACCGGCAAATCACGCGGCTGCTCAGCACCGCCGGTGAGGATAACGGCGTCAAAGTCTTTATCCAGCTGCTCAGGCGAAATCGTTTCCTTCGCCCAGTTGATGATATTGGCCGGGAAGTCCTTACCGACCAGCACGCCAGTGCGGAAGGTCACGCCTTCTGCTTCCATCTGCTTGACGCGCAAATCGATGTGCGACTTTTCCATCTTGAAGTCGGGAATCCCGTAACGCAGCAAACCGCCGATGCGATCGTTCTTCTCGAACAGGGTCACATCATGGCCGACGCGCGCTAGTTGCTGTGCGGCTGCCATGCCGGCAGGCCCGGAACCGACGATCGCGACTTTCTTGCCGGTCTTGACGCTAGATGGCTGCGGCACTACCCAGCCGCTTTCCCAGCCTTTGTCGATGATGAAATGTTCAATCGACTTGATACCGACCGGATCCTCATTGATCCCCAGCGTGCATGCGGATTCGCATGGCGCAGGGCAGATGCGGCCGGTAAACTCAGGGAAGTTATTGGTCGAATGCAGTGTATCGAGCGCCTGCTTGTAGGCACCGGAATAAACCAGATCGTTCCAGTCCGGAATGATGTTATTGACCGGGCAACCGTTATTGCAAAACGGAATGCCGCAATCCATGCAACGCGTTGCCTGCACCTTGGCTTCTGCATCGCTCAAGTGCACAGTGAATTCTTTATAGTGCTTGGTACGCTTTTTCGGCTCTTCGCTTGCTTCCTGCAAACGCTGGAACTCCATAAAGCCGGTAATCTTTCCCATATTTTTCTCGCCTTCTAAATCATACGTTTCAGCCCGACCGACTTGCGATCGGGCCCATGACTTCGTACTGGATTGCGTCTGTAAAGTCTTACACTGCGACTTTGGTCGACACGGCCTGTTCCGCCTGGTTTGCATGCATCTCGGTCAATGCGCGCTTGTATTCTGACGGGAAGACCTTGACGAACTTGCTGCGTGCCGTGTTCCACTCATCCAGCAAGGCGCGTGCACGCGTACTGCCGGTGTATTTGAAATGACGCTCGATCAGGTTTTTCAGAATCGCTTCATCGGTCTGTGCTTCGCTGCCGCGTTTATGGCTGTGCCAGGTTCCATGTTCAGCCTTGCTTTCCTGCTCGGCAGTGGTTTGCACATGTTCCAGCGACACCATCGCCATATTGCATTTGCCTGCGAACTCGCCTTTCGGGTCGTAGACGTAAGCGATACCACCCGACATGCCGGCGGCAAAGTTGCGGCCGGTTTCGCCGAGCACAACGACCGTACCGCCGGTCATGTATTCGCAACCATGGTCACCGGTTCCTTCAACCACTGCGATCGCACCCGAGTTACGCACGGCAAAACGTTCGCCTGCGACACCGTTGAAGAATGCCTCACCGGCAACCGCACCGTACAGCAAGGTGTTGCCGGCGATGATGTTCTCTACTGCGCGGCCGCGGAACTCGGTGTTCGGACGCACGATGATGCGTCCGCCCGACAAGCCCTTGCCAACATAATCGTTACCTTCGCCAACCAGATCCAGCGTGATGCCGTGCGCAAGGAAGGCCCCCGCCGATTGACCGGCAGTACCTTGCAACTGGATATGGATCGTGTCATCAGGCAAACCTTCGTGACCGTATTTCTTTGCCACCTCGCCTGACAGCATCGCACCAACAGTACGGTTGACGTTCTTGATGGGCGAAATGAACGAGACTTTTTCGCCGTGCTCGATTGCTGCTTTCGCCTGCACGATCAGTTTGTTATCCAGCGCTTTTTCGAGCGCGTGATCCTGATCTTCAGTCTGATAGCGCGCCACGCCGTCCGCCACTGCCGGCTGATAGAACATGCGGCTGAAATCCAGGCCCTTGGCTTTCCAGTGTGTGATCGCTTTCGATTTGTCGAGCAGATCGGCACGGCCGATCAGTTCATCGAATGTACGAATGCCCAGTTGCGCCATGATCTGACGCGCTTCTTCTGCGATGAAGAAGAAGTAGTTGACCACATGCTCAGGTTTGCCGGAGAACTTGGCACGCAAGACAGGATCTTGCGTCGCGACGCCGACCGGACAGGTGTTCAGATGGCATTTGCGCATCATGATGCAGCCTTCCACGACCAGCGGTGCAGTCGAGAAGCCCATTTCATCCGCACCCAGCAACGCAGCGATGACCACGTCGCGTCCGGTTTTCATCTGGCCGTCTGCTTGCACCCGAATACGAGTGCGCAAACCGTTCAAGATCAGCGTTTGCTGTGTTTCTGCCAGGCCGAGTTCCCACGGCGAGCCGGCATATTTGACCGACGACAGCGGCGAAGCGCCGGTGCCACCGTCATGACCGGCGATCACAACGTGATCGGCCTTGGCTTTGGCAACACCAGTGGCAACCGTACCGACACCGACTTCAGCCACCAGCTTGACCGAGATCGATGCTGCCGGATTGACGTTTTTCAAATCATGGATCAATTGCGCCAGATCTTCGATCGAGTAAATATCGTGATGCGGCGGCGGTGAAATCAGGCCGACGCCAGGCACCGAGAAACGCAGGCGTGCAATGTACTCGGATACTTTATGACCGGGTAGTTGACCGCCCTCGCCCGGCTTTGCGCCCTGCGCCATCTTGATCTGGATCTGTTCCGCCGAGCTCAGATATTCGGTAGTGACACCGAAACGGCCCGACGCAACCTGCTTGATTTTCGAGCGCAGCGAATCACCCGGCAGCAAAGGCGTGTCGACTTCAACCACATCGTGACCGATGACCGACGCCAGCGTCGAACCATCCTTGATAGGAATGCCGCGCAGTTCGTTGCGGTAGCGCTTGGTATCTTCGCCGCCTTCGCCGGTATTCGATTTGCCGCCTATGCGATTCATTGCAATCGCGAGGGTTGCATGCGCTTCAGTCGAGATCGAACCGAGCGACATCGCGCCGGTGGCAAAGCGCTTGACGATTTCTTTTGCCGGTTCGACTTCATCCAGCGAAATTGCGCTGGCCGGATCGAACTTGAATTCAAACAAGCCGCGCAAGGTCATATGACGCTTGGATTGATCGTTGATGATCTGCGCGTATTCTTTATAGGTGCTGAAGTTGTTGGCACGGGTCGAGTGCTGCAGTTTTGCAATCGCGTCCGGCGTCCACATGTGCTCTTCGCCGCGTACGCGATACGCGTATTCGCCACCTGCATCGAGCGAGTGTGCGAGTACCGGATCGGCGCTGAATGCCGCCTTGTGCAAACGCAGCGCTTCTTCGGCGACTTCAAATACGCCTATGCCTTCCACATTCGAGGAGGTGCCCTTGAAGTATTTTTCGATCAGCGATTTGTTCAAGCCGATGGCTTCAAAAATCTGCGCACCGCAGTAGGACATGTAAGTCGAAATACCCATCTTCGACATGACTTTCATCAAGCCCTTGCCGACTGCCTTCTGGAAGTTGGCGATGGCTTTTTCCGGCGACAACTCCCCCGACAGATCTTTCGCCATATGGCTCAACGTATCCATCGCGAGGTAAGGATGGATGGCCTCTGCACCGTAACCGGCCAGCAGCGCGAAATGATGCGTTTCACGCGCAGAACCGGTTTCCACCACCAGGCCGGTCGAGGTACGCAAACCCTTGCTGACCAGATGCAAGTGGATCGCGGAGGTAGCCAGCAAGGCCGGAATCGCCACCTGACTTTCATCGATCTTGCGATCCGAGATGATCAGGATGTTGTGACCGGAAGCCACCGCATCGACCGCTTGCGCACACAGCGAGGCCAGGCGCGCTTCGATACCGTCTTTACCCCATGCCGTCGGATAGCAGATATTCAGTTCATGCGATTTGAATTTGCCGCCGGTGTGTGCGCTGATGTTGCGCAATCTGGCGATATCGGCATAGTCAAGCACCGGCTGTGATACTTCCAGCCGCATAGGAGGATTGATGTTGTTGGTATCCAGCAGATTCGGTTTCGGGCCAATGAAACTGACCAGCGACATCACCATCGCTTCGCGTATCGGATCGATAGGCGGATTGGTCACTTGCGCAAACAACTGGCGGAAATAGTTGTACAGCGTCTTGTCCTTGTTCGACATTACGGCCAGCGGCGAATCGTTACCCATGGAACCGGTCGCTTCTTCTGCCGTGATCGCCATTGGCGACATCAGGAATTTCAAGTCTTCCTGCGTATAGCCGAATGCCTGCTGCAAATCGAGCAGCGCGGTAGTCGGCTTGGCTTCAGCCGGTTCCGCCTTCAATTCATTGAGCTTGATGCGTACCGATTGTATCCACTGTTTATATGGCTTGGCATTGGCGTAGGTATCTTTCAATTCCTTGTCGTCGATGATGCGGCCGGCATCCAGATCGATCAGGAACATCTTGCCCGGTTGCAGGCGCCATTTCTGGATGATCTTCGATTCAGGAATCGGCAGCACGCCCGATTCGGATGCCATCACCACCAGATCGTCGTCGGTCACGATGTAGCGCGCAGGACGCAAACCATTGCGATCCAGCGTGCCGCCGATATGGCGACCATCGGTAAATGCCATCGCGGCCGGACCATCCCACGGTTCCATCATCGCGGCATGGTATTCGTAAAAGGCGCGACGATTGGCGTCCATCAGCGTATGGTTTTCCCACGCCTCCGGAATCATCATCATCATTGCCTGTGCAATCGGGTAACCGGCCATCACCAGCAGTTCGAGCGCATTGTCGAAACATGCCGTATCGGACTGGCCCTCATAGATCAGCGGGAACAGTTTTTTCAGGTCGTCGCCCAGCACAGCCGACTTCATCACGCCTTCACGTGCGCGCATCCAGTTGAAATTGCCTTTGACGGTATTGATTTCACCGTTATGCGCGATCAGACGGTAGGGATGAGCCAGCGGCCATTCCGGAAAAGTATTGGTGGAGAAGCGTTGATGCACCAGCGCCAGCGCAGAGACGCAACGCGGATCCTGCAGGTCTTTATAGTATTCGCCGACCTGATCCGCCAGCAGCAGGCCTTTATATACAACCGTACGCGCCGACATCGATGGAACAAAGAATTCCTGACCGTGCAACAGATGCAAAGCCTGAATTGCATGACCGGATGATTTGCGGATCACATACAGTTTGCGTTCCAGCGCATCGGTCACCATGATGTCCTGGCCGCGGCCGATGAAAATCTGGCGGATGACCGGTTCTTTTTCGCGGACGGTAGGCGACATCGGCATGTCTTTGTCGACCAGCACGTCGCGCCAACCCAGCACAACCTGGCCCTCAGCCAATACCGAGCGTTCCAGCTCCTGTTCGCAAGCGATGCGCGATGCGTGTTCTTTCGGCAGGAAAACCATGCCTACGCCATATTCACCGGCGGGCGGCAGGGCAACGCCCTGCTTCGCCATTTCTTCACGGTAATACTGGTCCGGGATCTGGATCAGAATACCGGCACCATCACCCATCAGCTTGTCAGCGCCAACCGCGCCGCGATGATCGATGTTTTTCAGTATGAGCAACCCCTGCTCAACGATGGAATGGCTTTTCTTGCCTTTGATGTGAGCGACAAAACCAACGCCGCATGCATCATGTTCGTTAGCCGGATCATATAAACCTTGTGCGCGCATAACTTTCTCCACTACTTTTCAAGTCGAGGATCAAGAATAGTGCAGCGCAACAGCAAATTCAAGTCAAATAAATAGGGTCGGAGTTACTTAAAAATGGGCCAGTTTTTCAACACTATTAAATAGGGACATAGTAGATGGGAATTTGCACCAGATTGAATCATATTTGCAAAATTTGCTTTATTTTGGTGCGGGTTCCAGAGTTTTTCCTGCCGGCCGCCCACGCTTTGCCGGCCGCACGCGTCGAACTGCCTGTTTTTCAAGGGATAACTGGAATTGCTCCGAACCTAGGGCCCAGCCTTTCAAGGTCGCCTCGGTCAGCATGCGTACGTCGTCTTCCTTGACTCCCTGCTCGACCAGCGCCCGGTAAGCCGCTTCGCGCTCGAAAGGTGTATTACCCAAAGACCAGTACAGCGGATGATCCGAAATAATAGGGTCAGAGTTAATTCCTATGTGGTGCGCATAGCTGGACCACGGATAATCTCCGGCCGAATGTGCGAGCTCGCATCGCACCGGATTCAGCTCGATATAGGCGCAACAGGTCATGAAGTAGCGCTCGGCATCCAGCACCGTCGCCTTGTAGCGGCCCTGCCACAAAGTGCCCGTGCGTGCGTACTTGCGATTGAAATACGGGACGTAATGACGTCCCAGCCATTGCATCAGCCGACTCAATCCTTCCAGATCGGTGGGCGTAGCAAGCAGATGAAAATGCGTGGGCATCAGCACGTAAGCGTGAATGGCGACCTTGAATTGCTTCGCGGCCTCTTTCAAACGACTCAGGAAAAAGCTGTAATCGGCACTCTCGCGAAAAACAACCTGCCCATTGTTGCCGGATTGAATAACGTGATGTGCCTGATTGGGTATGACGAGCCGGGGAAGTCGAGCCATGATCTGGATGTAAGCTGAATAATGCCAGCTATGGTAATTCGACTACGCTGCCGACGGGGGAATTAGTACATGGCGCGCGCCCAGCCAGGCTCCGAATGGCAGCGATGCTCTATCGCCTTGACCACCAGCGCGCGCAACTCATCCAGCAATACCACTTCATTCGGCGTGATTCTGGAGGTTGGGAAGCTTGCATTCCAGTCGCCGTAAATAAAGCCCACCGGATGAAAATTCAGCATCAAAGGCAGAATCATGAAGCTGCGTGAACTGCCCAGTTCATCGCGCCACCAGCGCGGCAACTTGTTGATGAAACCCGGCGCCAGTGCATCATCAACCAGTATCATTTTGTCGTTTGCCAGTGCGGCATGAAAAACGTCCGGCTGATACGCATCGTTAAACATCAGGCGCGGCAAAATATCTTCCGTGCATTCGCCAAAGCACATGCGTGCAACATATTTGGCTTCATCATGATTACGCAGGAACGTGATGGCGCGACTCAAACCCAGGCCTTGATAAACGGTCTCCAACGCCACCGTCATCAATTGGCCGGTACTGGCCGTCACGATGTCATCGCGCATATCACCGACGCCGCGCCGGATAATCTCAATCGCATCGGCAGGCTTGCCTAAAGGCAGCAACAGTTGCGCTTCCGGTTCGTCGGATCGCTTTTCCTGGCCGATCAGCAACTCATCTTCCTCGGCGATTTTTTGTGCCGTATCGACGGCCAACAGGATGTCGGGAACATCCAGTCCCAGCATCTCTGCATAATTTTCCGCAATTTTAGTCAGACCTGCGGCGGCGGCATCCTCGCCCTTGCACACTACGCCGGCACAGTGCGTCGCCATCGTCGAGATGGCAGCCAGCCATTCCGAATGCATCAGCGGCTCATGCGCAACATCTGTATCGATACGCGGCGGTATCTCTTTCAGGCTGGCCACCAGCGAATACGGGAAACCCCAGCGCTTGCCAATCAGGCTGCCGATTTCATCCAGGCCTATGCCCAGAACTTCGTGCGCGGCTTCATTTTCGGCAATATTTTTCTCGGCCGCTACCGCCTGCACCTGCGTCCATTGTTCAGGCAGGTAAAACGACACCATCAGCCGCCCCAGCGAATGCAGTATCGAACAGACTACCGCCTCCTCCGTATCGCGCCGGGTCGATGATGACGCAACCTGACGCGCAATCTGACCCGCCAGCACAGCCCTTTCCATTTCATTACGGGTATGCGATGTCGCCAGCGATGCGGCAGACAAACCATCTATCAGCTTCAAACCCAGAGCGAGATGGCCGATGGTTTCCGTGCCCAGCACGATCACGGCCTTGGAAACCGTATTAATGCCCTGGCCAAAAGCCGAGTACATCGCACTGTTCGCCAAACGCAAAACACGTTGCGTCAAAGTGGGATCGGACAAGACCGTTTTGGTCATGTTGAATTCGCGATCGTTATCGCCGTGCATGGCTCCGACAATCGCACTGACCACGCGGGAAAATCCCGGCAGGTCACCACGCTGGCGCACACGCGTCCACAGCAAATCCAGTGTTTTGTCAGGATCGATCAATGGGTTGATTGGTTTCTTCATGAATCAGTTTTTACGGCCTGGCAAACTAGTTGTGCAGAGCAAGTGTCTCTGCTTCCAAAATATCGATCAGTGAATCAGGCAAGGAAGGGTAGCCGGTATGAAAACCCTGAATCAGCGAGCACCCCTGAGTGGACAGAAATGCCAGCTGCTGTTCGTTTTCAACGCCCTCAGCCACCGTTTGCAAATTCAGACTGCCGGCCAGATTGAGAATCACATTACAGATCGCAGCGTCCTTGACGGATGCGGGCAAATCCTTAATGAAGGTGCGATCGATCTTGAGCGCCGCAATCGGAAAGCGCTTCAGGTAAATCAGCGAGGAATATCCGGTGCCGAAATCGTCAATCGCGATCCTGACGCCACGCTCCGCAATCTTGCTCAACAGTACTTCCGCGTGCTCAGGATCCGACATCAGGATGCCTTCGGTAATCTCCAGCATCAATTGATGCCCTTCCAACCCGGACAGTTTGAGGGCCTCATCCATCATGCCGAGAAACTGGTCATTACGGAATTGACGCGGACTGACGTTGACTGAAACATAGAGTTGCCGGCCAGCCGCCTCCTCGAATCGCTTCAGCTGCACGCATGCGGATTTCAATGCCCATGCGCCGAGCAGATTGATCAATCCATTGTCTTCCGCCATCGGGATGAACTGATTCGGCGGCACCAGACCGATATCCGGACGCATCCAGCGCATCAAGGCTTCAAACCCCATGATCTGGCGTGTTTGCGCATCGACGATAGGCTGATAGTGCAACAGGAATTCACCGTTCCTGACTGCCTCGAACATCGCAGCTTCCATCGACACATCATGCTCGATCCGGTTGAAGGCAAGCTCGTTATAAATAATGCAGCGCGCCTTGCCGGTTTCCTTGGCCCGACACATAGCCGTATCGGCATGCGCCAGCAATTTGACTTCACTGTCACCGTGCACCGGATAAATTGCAACCCCGATCGAGGCACTTACATACAAGGTATCGTCATTGATTTCAAAGGGCAGCTGGATGGCAGAAATCATCCGGCGCGCCACATTTTGAATTTCCACTTCATCGATGGCGCCGGGAAGTACCGCGACAAACTCATCGCCGCCGACTCTGGCCAGGGTATCGACATCGCGCAGGGTTTCACGCAGGCGGCCAGCCGCAATCCGCAGCAATGCGTCGCCAACCGCATGGCCCAAGGCATCATTCACCTTCTTGAAACCGTCGAGGTCCAGCGCGATGACAGAAAAACCGATATTGGTACGGCGTGCTTGCGCCATGCTCATGCTCAAACGATCGGCCAGCAAGGCGCGATTGGGCAAATTGGTCAGCTCATCGTGCGTCGCCATGTGGCGTAAACGCTCTTCTGTTTTTTGCCGATTGGAAATGTCGCGCCCCACCAGCAGCAACTCCAGAGCGGCTCCCGTTTCATAGGCAATCATTTGCAGTTCGAACTGCAATACTGCAGTATGCGTCGCCATACGCACGCTGACCTGGGTAATTTGCATGGACAAAAGCGCCTGACGCAAAGACGCTTCGATTGCATGTCGATCCGATAAGCGCACCAGATCAAACAGATTCATGCCCACCAGCTGCACATCGGAGCCGATCACCTCGGCAGCACGACGACTGGCATACAGAATTCCGCCCTGCCTGTTGAGTCGAAGCACAACCTCTCCAGCCACTTCCATCAGGCTGACTAATTGATTATTGGCCGTATCGTTACGTTTTGAAAACATGCTTAAAGCAGCTGAATTAAAAATAGAGGCCCATGGCTTTGATTTGTTCATTATTGCCATCGTGACACTGAATGCACCACTTGGCTGAACAAATGATAAATTTCACCAGCTGGAAATGTAAAAATTTGCAAACGTAAGCGTCAAATCTTAATGCAGTGAAATAAAAAAGAATAGAAAAGATTGCATTGAAAAAATTAAATTCCGTTTTTAACGACGTTTTCATGTTCAAGGCTGGCTGAATGCATACCATTCGCACGACAAGCTCATCAAAATGGGCTATTCCCTCGTAAAAAACAGTAGCACGCAGCGCCCCTTTAGATGAAAACGTGCTGAAGTTCGGCAGAAAACCTCACTTCAGCGGCATCTCATATCTTCATTTCGAGATAGGTATAAATGTAATTCGAGCCGCCATTCACATCGCCCAGCAATCTCGATGAGCCGAAAATGCCGGAGCGATGCGAAACGCCCACGCCGACATAGGTTTCCTTCAGATTGCGCGAACCGATCAAATCGCCCAGACTGACATCAATGGTTGGGTCCAGATAATTCAGCAAGCGCGATGTCGGACGATTGCGCACAGCCTGGCTGCTCGCTTCCGTATACGGCACCCGATTTGCATAAGAAACACCCAAACCCCAGCCTAGCCGCGTCTTGACCTTATGGCTCCACGGGAAGCCATAGTAAAAAGCCTTCATGAACAAATCGACCTGCATGCCGTTGGCCTGCAGATTCCGGTCGTTGTGATGCACCAGCCCGGCATAGCCGACAAAATCCAGCGGCAAACCATTGAGTTTTTCGATAAATGGTTTACCGACATGCACGCCGGCAATACTGGTAGGCGTCGTCTTGTCGAGATCGGCACATTTGAAAGTAAGAATTTTCGCCAGATGACAGCTATCGGCACCCGCCCGGCCATACAGCACGCGCACATAAGTCGGCGACTTCTCATCGGCCCACAACTGCTCCTTGTAGCTGCCAAAATCATACGATGCGCCGACAAAGAATGATGGCTGCAAACCTTTGCGCACTATCGGGCTGTCCTTGATCCGGCTATCCAGCGCCGTGACGGAAACGCCGCCCAGCAAACGCCACCGCTCGGTCAGGTTGTACGAACCGTACAGATTCAGCGCCACATTGGTGCCGGAGCCTGGCGCATAAGCCGGTCGCGCTGCCGTCGCCTCTCCTGCCAGCACGCCATAGTAATAATTATTCAGCTTGCCATCGCGCATCGATATGCTGACGCTGGGGCGAAAAGCCCAACGCCCCGAACGCCAGTCATACGAATACTCCAAGGCCAGTTCGTTGCCGTCCGATACCGAACTCACGTCGTGCAGGAAAGATGCATGCAGCGTGCCCCAGGGCTGCTTGTAGCGATACGTCACGCCCAGGTCGACGCCGGTACTGCGCGGCGCCATTCCACTCAATGCTGCTGGCTGTTCATCCTCTGGAAATCCTTCCAGACGCCGACGCAAGAAAACGTCCACGCGCTGATCCTCATCCGGCGCGAACTTGACGCCGATGCGATTGGCATGCAGGAAAAAACGCTCGCCTTCATACAGATACAAGGGCAGCAAATCCTTGCGATTGCCGCCACCCACATACGGCGAACGCTCGACCCGCGTGACAAATCCAAGGCCGGCACTCCCCGGCGTCGTCATGAATTCATTGAAGGGACTAGATGCCGTCTGCGCCTGCGCTGTCCATGCGACAGGAAAAGCACAGGCTAGCAGCGCACAATGCAGAAATGCTTTTCTCAACGGAGAAATGTCTTGTCCGGCAGTTGCCGCGCGCAGGAAGAAAGAAGATGTCATCGGAATTTCTTTTTAAATTGTTATCGACAGAAGGAAAACCGCATTGTGAATACCAGACGAATCATCACACATCCCGCTCTGGGATGAAAATTTATACCCGCTTGCCTGATCGTTCCGTGCGCCAGGCAACAAATACATGCAAACAAATAAAAAACAACACATGAAGAGAAGCCGTTGCAGCACATGTCATGAATGGTTGCCGACAAAGGAAAAAGCGTTCCCGCGAGAAATCGCATGTGCATAAAAAAACCCGCTGAAAACAGCGGGCTTTTTGTGCATACCGGCAGTGCCGTTTAACTTAAAACTCTTCCCAATCGTCGCCACTGACCGGACGAGCTTCATTGGCAATTTTCTTCGGTGCCGGGCTGGCTGCAAACTGGCGCGTTACCGGCGCCTTGCTTGCCGCAACCGGCAGGCGTGTCGCAACTCTGGTGTTGTTTGCTACGCCATCCAGTTTGAATATGCTCACTGCTTGCGCCAAGTTCGCCGCTTGTTCATTCAGGGATTCCGCAGCAGCGGCAGCTTCTTCCACCAAGGCTGCATTTTGCTGGGTAACTTGATCCATCTGACCAATGGCTTGATTCACTTGCTCGATGCCGGCACTTTGCTCCTGGCTGGCGGCCATGATCTCGGACATGATGTCAGTCACACGCTTGACGCTGTCGACCACTTCCACCATGGTTGTTCCTGCTTCTGCCACCAGCTTGCTGCCGGTATCGACTTTATCAACCGAATCGTCGATCAATGTCTTGATTTCCTTCGCCGCTGCAGCCGAACGTTGCGCCAGACTGCGCACTTCCGATGCAACCACCGCAAAGCCACGACCTTGTTCGCCGGCGCGCGCGGCTTCCACTGCTGCATTCAGCGCCAGAATGTTAGTCTGAAATGCAATACCGTCAATCACGCCAATGATATCGACGATTTTTCTCGCCGAGGTATTGATGCCATCCATCGTATCGACTACTTTCGACACGACCGTGCCGCCTTTTTCCGCCACACCGGAAGCAGTGACGGCGAGCTGATTGGCTTGTCGTGCATTGTCGGCATTTTGCTTGACGGTAGAAGTCAGTTCTTCCATCGACGATGCGGTTTCTTCCAGCGAGCTGGCTTGTTCTTCAGTACGCGACGACAGATCCAGGTTGCCGGATGCGATCTGATTCGATGCGGTTGCAATGGTATCGACACCTGAGCGAACCTGCGTGATGCTGGTGGTCAGGCTGTCATTCATATCCTTCAGAGCTTGCAGCAACTGGCCGGCTTCATCCTTTGAGTCCACTGTGATGCGGCCGGTCAAATCGCCGGAAGCAACGACACGCGCCACCTCTACCGCATAGCCCAAAGGCCGAGTAATACTGCGCGTTAATATCCATGCCAGCACGATGCCCAGCGCCAGTGCAATCACGCCAAGAGCGATCAGGGTATTACGACCTGATTCGTAAATGTCATCTACGTGCTTCCTCGCTGCTGCAAAAATTTCCTCCTGAAAATCGACTGCACCCTGAACGGATTGTATGTAGGCGTTTGCTGCCGGCACCATTTTTGAATCGATCATTTCTTTCAGCGCGACTCCACCATCACCACGCTCTTCCGCCTTGAGCTTGAAAGTAGCGTCGCGAATGGCACTGTAAGCACTACGCTTTTCAGCGACAGCCGCCATCATTGCCTTGCCTTCAGCACTGACAATCATTGCTTCCAGCTGCTTTTGCACTTTGCTGACGTCAGCGCTGACTGTGGTCATTTCCGCCTGCAGAGATTTTTCCTCTTCTGCACTATTGGTTTTCACGCGGGCAAAGGTACGCACCGTATTGGTGGCGATGCCTCTGATCCACTGCTCAGACAGACGCTCTTTGACCGTTGCCTCTTCCATCGCCGCAGTCGCTTCCGCAACGCTATGCAGGAACCAGACGCCCAAGGCTGTCATTGACGTCATCAGCACCAATATCAGCGCAAACGCAACACTCAGCCTGACGCCGATTTTCCAATTTTTAATTTTCATTTATTCACCCAATATAAAAATTCTGCGATATCAATATATCGAAGCAAGAAGTTGCTGCCATTAGCTTAGGCAGCGATTTTTTCGATCAGCCCCATCTCCGACGAGGACATCAACAAATCGATGTCGACCAGAATCAGCATGCGCTCTTCTATCGTGCCCAGACCGAGCAGATAATCGGATTTCATCGTCGAACCCATTTCCGGTGCTGGCTTGATTTGCTCTGCACTGAGCGTGATCACATCAGAAACACTGTCAACTACCATCCCGACCACGCGCGTGCCGATATTGAGAATGATCACAACGGTGAATTGATCGTAGCTGGGCTCTCCCAGATTGAACATGATGCGCATGTCTACGATGGGCACGATCACGCCGCGCAGATTGATCACGCCCTTGATGAATTCAGGAGCATTGGCAATCTTGGTCACGGCGTCGTAACCACGAATTTCCTGCACCTTCAGGATGTCGATGCCGTACTCTTCCCGGCCCAGGGTAAAAGCCAATACTTCGTTCCCGTTTAAGGATTGTTGCTTGTCTTGCATGGGAGCTATCCAGAATGCTTACGCACCTCCTGTAAAAGCAAGGCGATGCGCAATAGGTAGGGGGGATGGGGAAATTTGCCGCTAATTCCACATGAAGGCGATTACTACATGGATGTATAACGGCACTCGCATCACCAAACTTTAATTTCCACGCAGCAATTAAACAATGTTTAACAATTCATCGAAAAATTGTCATATTTGCCAACATATAGTCAAAGCCCGGCAGTGTCTAATTCACAAGAAAAAAACGGCGTCTCATCAAGAGGCGCCGCTTTTTGCTTGTGAATCTGAAAAGGGAATCGTCAAAACGGTTATGTATGGCTTACATCGCAAACAAGGTTAACCTCACGCCTCTTTAAGAGATGGACATTTGGCGAACGCAGACAATCAAACAATGTTGGCAACATCGCATCAGACTTCAATAATGTCCCCCATCAGATTTCTGCAGACATACTGAGGCCAAACATTGCCTCATCAGGACAGAACAGCTGAACTGCCCTGATGAATGCGTCAGAAGCGCTGACGAATACCCACGCCCAAGCTGATGCCAGTGGATTGATCTGTCAGCTTGTCGTAACTGACGACGCTATAAACATCGGTACGCTTGGAGAGGAAGTAGTCATAGCCCAGCGAGGCTGTATTGCGGATGATCGACGATTTTCCACCCGAGCCCCCCAACACGGCACTGAAATCGCCATCTGCCTTCACATTGGTTCGCGCCCAGGAGAACAGCACAGAACCTTTACCTATAGGCACGCTGGTACCCAGTTGAACCGTATTCGATTTCAGATCGTATTGGCTGTCATTCGCAATCCCAATCAAGCGGTTCGTCGAATAATTCAATGTCCCGAAGAGCTTCATGAATTGCAGGTCATAGGCACCGCCTACAAACCAGGTGTCATTCCTGGACGCAGCCAGGGTATAGGTCGCTCCAGTTATCTGGTTGTAAGGCGTAAATGTGAAAACCTGCGAATCCCCGCTGACAACGGCATCGAGCGGATTGTTGACTTTTACAGACTGAAAGTAAGCGCCGAAAGAAAGCGGCCCACTCTCATACATGGTATTCGCGCCATAGTTGTTCTTGCCCGAATTCCCGGCCTGCTCGCCAAGTTGCAGGAACAGGCTGGTGGTAAATCCACCTAGTTTCGGCAAGACGTACATGATCTCGTTGCTCCAGCCCGTATCTCCGGACACGGTAGGCGACCAGGCTTGTCCACGATAGCTGCCTGATGGCGTTTGCGTATGCAGTTCGAGCGGGGAAAACGCGAATGAACCACCGAACGGACTGAAGCTCAGTGTAGGAATAAAATTAGGCGCCAGATCACGCCCCAGAGACACGCGTCCAAATGAACCGGAAAGTCCCACGTTGGCATCCCTAGAGAACATCGAGTCCCCATTGAAACGCCCCGCAGCGCCCACATCAGGACGGATGAAACCGGTCAGCGCGAAATGCGCCTGCAAGCCGCCGCCGAGGTTTTCCGTGCCCTTCACCCCCCACCACGATGTTTCCATGCCACTGCTGTTGACAACCGATTTGCTTCCGGCATCGCCGCTATTCTTGATAGAACCAGCAAAAGCATCGACCGTTCCAACAAACTGTACCGAGCTCTGCGCAAGCGCATTGATTGAAAATGCCGACACAGCAAGAGCCAGTACGCTACTAACAACATGATGCACTGCCAACTTTTTTGACAACTTCCTCTTTAAGGATAACCGTGTGATTGCCTTCATTGTCTCTCCTCCTATAGTTATGTCTATGCGCTTGGACGCGCTTCTAAACAAATCAACATGTCAGCCACTGATTTGATTAGGCAATACTAGGAGAGAAGTCTTGTGCGATCTTGTCTTACAACGAACAAGTCATTGTCGAAGATCGGCATTTGAAGCTTGCGAGCCATGCTCGCAATATGCCGGGCGTTGAAAAAGCCGGTCGAAATGCGTCCGATAGCGCTGTATATCTGATGCACGACGCGGAGGCATGATCGCGCATCACCTAAGGTCCCGCCTTACCCCATTTTTCCACACATGCCAAAATGAGTATCATCGCAATCGGCAGCAACAATGCTTGAAATCCTAAGCGGGCGTATGCAAATGCGGCAAGTAGCGCCCCTAAGCCGAAAGCGATAATTGGCCAAAAATACTTTGCGAAATTACGACGTGTGCGATTGTCCCCGCCTTCGACAATAAGCTCAACGAGTTCGATGATAAGTTGGGTCACATTTCCGGTCATCATTCCTGTTGGGGTAAGGTCAGTTAACAATATTCGTCCGCAAGCACTGTGTACTCCCATTGCCATGGCCGCAACCATACCTGTGAGCATTGCGAGGCTGGATATATTTTCTTCGTCGAGCGGATGGGCGCTCATTCCGGCAAGCATGAACGCAATGAGAAGAACCATTTCCAGCACGTACAAAAAAACGAGTGCATTGCGCGCATTTTTCTGACATCTGGAAGCGATAATTTTGGCGAGGGCGACGCCAACAATAAAAGCCGGAAAAACCAATATTTTTAAAATAGGGAAAGTGTGTCCCGGCGTCGCCAGTTCTGCCCCCAGAAGCACAAGGTTGCCAGTGATGTGCGCCGTGAATAAGCCAAACAAGGCCATAAATCCGAGCGCATCAACATAACCGGCCAAAAAACCTAAAGTGACATTTAGCGTCAGCACTGAATTTGTATTTTTATCAAATTTCAGTTGCCTCAATAACCATTGCATACTAGCTAACGATACCAAGAGGCTGTTGAAAAGATACGGCCCTGCCTACTGCTTTCAGAATGCCGGCTGTCACTTGCTCACATTTCTCCGAGATAGCCGATAACGAATTGATCATGCTCGCGATCATGAGATATCAGGGAAAATTGACTTGCGAATGATTGCGTGTACGCCCCAATTGCCATTCACCACTTGCGTCACACCAAAATCCACTCCGACTGAAATCACGGAAATTGCCTCATCCTCGGTCAACTTGTGCGCCGTCATCAGATAACGACGCGCCTTGCGAAAAGCATCCCGCATGGCCAAATCCAATGAAGCCTTTTTATATACGTCTGCCTGCGCATGCGGCCCTAATTGAACAAGGTGATTTGCGCAGCTGAACCCTTGTATCACCCATTCTGTTTCAGTCTCGAGAAATGGATAATCCAGATCGGCGAAGAAGCCTCCTTCCAGATCCCTCTTCTTGTGCAGGACAAGCTGAAATTTTCCACTTAGTGAGCACTCGATGGCTGTGCCGCACAGTTCGGAGTCCCCTTGCGACGCATGAGAATCACCCACCGAGAAAAGTGCCCCCTCTACTGCCACCGGCAGATAAAGAGTGGCGCCTTTCGTTGCGCGCCAATTATCAAGATTGCCGCCAAAGTAACTCGGCGGAACAGAGTCGATGGGATCTTCGTGTGCCGGCGCGACCGCAAGAACACCGAAATGCGGACGAACAGGAATGCGAACGTTTTTTAGAACTTCGAAGTTCTTGACGATGCTGTCGTGATCCACCGGCACGCCCGGATAATCGATGGTTTCATGGACGACACCAAATGGATCGGTTTGAGGAGTCCAGCGATAGTTATAAACTGCCTTGGCGCAACTACCATGGTCGGCATCCAGGATTTCGTAAATGGTTACTACCTCTCGCGGCTTCGGCTCCGTCAGCAGGTCGTGATAATGAAACCCCCACCAGGATGCAACATTGCTGCCAAACGACTGACCGGCAAACTTCGGATTTGCTGCAGGCCTCGGCATCACATCGAGAATGCGAATCTCCAGCACATCCCCTGGCTCAGCATTTTTTACATATACAGGCCCGGTGCAGATGTGCACCCCGAACCCTTCTCCTGCACCACGTCCGAATATTGAAGCATCGATAGGGCCCGCCCCTCTTCGATCAATCGCCTTTTTATCTTTATCCCAGAAGAATATGCTTTCAGCACCGGCATCTCCCTGGATCATTCTTTCATAATCATCGTAGGCATGTTGAGTGATCGTCTCGATCGTCACATAGTCGCCGGAATTGACGGCAAGAATGGGTTTGATAAGACTGCTGAAGTAGCCCCAATGAACCGTCTTCGAGTTGGCCGGAATGTAGTAATGCGCGCCAGCATATTCCTCATCATCTGCATCCTCAGCTTTATGCGAATCAGAGGATTGATTTGGCACCAGTGCAATGGCGGATTCGAGAAGAGCCGCCTCCACCAAGACCTCGGCAAAGCGCGCATTCCATGGCAATTCTTCATTCTGCAACAAGACATTCTTTGCATGTTCAGTAGAAGAGGGACCAGGCCGGCCACGCAGCTCATATCTCTTCGTTACCGATTTTGGCTGCGATCTATATCCCTTGGGCGAGATGCCAAACTCTGAATGAAACGCGCGACTGAAGTTGGCGGCATCATTGAATCCCCATCGAAAGCAAAGCTCGGAAATTGTTAAGTGCTTCAGACTCAGGTTGGACAAATCAATACGACATCTGTCCAGCCGCCTCTTCTTTACATACTCGCCGAAGGTTGTGCCTGCAGATGCAAACAGCTTTTGAAGATAGCGAGCGGATAACTGCTCGGATCGTGCGATGTCAACCGCGGAAAGCTCTGGATCGGTCAGCCTGGCCTCAATCGTTCTACAGATGCGTCTTAGATGACTGAGCTGCATCGAAGTCGAATGGCTCACATCCTCTTCTTCTTTGTGAGCCAGACTCGCAACCAGCATCGTGCTAAGCGCGTCTTCCATTTGCTCCAGATCTCCCGAGCCAAGCGAAGCGAGCTGACACGTTATCGCATTTACAAACTCCAACGCGATGTTCCCGACACCTGATGCCGAAGATATCTTGCAAATGTCCGTTTTTCCCGTATGCATGAGCCTGGATATAAAGTTGGCCTTCTCCAAGCGGATAACAGAGGCACGAAATGCGGAAGTCAGCTCCAATCTCCATTGGCGAGATGAATCCAGAAGATAGATATCTCCAGCTGAAACTGCGGCAGTTTCAGCTCCGACGTCGATTTGTCCGACGCCCTCAAAGAGTACAAATACGATGACGGAATCTGTTCGCGTGAGCATCGCAGGATCACGCGCCGAAAAAGCTTGAGGAGATGCGTTCAGCGTACTGAATACCGAGCCCGGCTGAGAAACGCCGAAAGTGATATAGCCCATCAGGGACGCCTTGTTCTTGCTTGCAAGCTCCGACTTCAATACAAGGCTGGCTAGTGCGTTCTGCCACGCCGCCTCACGCAGCTCTACTGGAAATGCATCGGTGGAAAATGTATGAGACTCATCATGCATGCCTGGACCTTTCGTTATCAATCTCCTTTGCCAATACTAGGGCAACTGAAACAGGAGAATCCAGCTTTATCATGCGAGGTGACACATTTTTGATGGAAAACGAAAGGGACTTCCGGAATTTTCAGTTGACTGTTTTCAAGACCGTCATGATCGCATGACCTCCAAGCCCTGTTTTCGTCCAACCTTTTTCCGGAAGTACACGCCCCTATCGGCTGGTTTTTTGCACAGTATGCAAAACCTAGCTTATAAAAAATGGCGGGAACCCGCCAAAGGAGGCACCTAGCCCACAAAAACCAGTTGGCCGCGCATCGCTGCAACGGCAAGGTAGCCGATAAAAGTGCCCACAATGGCGAAGATGCCGCCAAGCACGTTGGGCGCCGGAATCGGTGCACGCACCGACGTATAGAGCAAGCCGGTAACAAGACCGACGCCAGACGCCAGCAATTCAGTTGAGCCAAAACCAATTTCGATCATGAGTGTCTCCTGTTATATGAAATGATTTTTTTCGAAAGACGCATCACTCTTTCGGCGGACCAAATACGACAGCCTTGCGGACCACTTGTACGATCAGATAACCGACGTACGTAAAGATGATGGCCATAATGCCGCCGAGAACGGGTGGCGCGGGAATCGGCAAGCTCAGCCACGTGTACAGTCCACCCGTAATCAGGCCGACGATCAGCGCCACGATTTCATTTCTACCTACATAGACGTGTTCCGGTTTCATTTTTGCTCCTCCTTGTAAAAGCCTTTCGGCAAATTTCTTCCTCTGGATATTGGCATCGCACCGGCGGCATTCACACCGGTGCGATATCACGTCGATTATTTAGGGAAGATGTTTTTCTTGATGATGGCGTGCACGCCCCAGTTACCGTCCACCACCTGCGTAATGCCAAAGTCCACTGAAATAGAAATCAGCGAAATGGCTTCGTCCTCGGACAAATTGCGCGTATTCATGAAGAATCGGCGCGTCTTGTTGAAGGCATCGGTCATTGCCGTATTGAGGGAAGCCTTGCTGCACACCTCCGCTACCGGATCTGCGCTATTGGCAAATTCCTTGAGGTAATTCGGGCAACTGAAACCATGGACAATCAGTTCGCTGGCCGTTTCGAGCAAGGGATAGTCAAGCTCATAAATCTTGGTACCCGGCAGATCCGCTTTTTTATGCAGGATGAACTGGAACAGGCCGGTCAGAGAGCACTCGATTGCGGTACCACAGAGTTCCGCATCGCCTTGCGAAGCATGCGGATCGCCTACCGAGAACATCGCACCTGGTACCGCGACCGGGAAGAAGCAGGTCGCGCCTTTTCCCATGCGCCAGTTGTCGAAATTGCCGCCGGTATAGCTGGGCGGATTCGACGAGGCAGCATCCACCTCGGAAGGTGCCAGCCCGATCAGACCGAAGTGCGGGCGTACGGGAATTTCGTATCCCTTCAGAATGTCGTAGTTGGGTGTGATCGTGCGCTTGTCGACGGGAACGCCCGGGTAATCGATGATGGGGTGCACCTTGCCCCAAGGGTCGGTTTGCGGCGTCCAGCGGTAATTGTAGACAGCCTTTGCCGACGTCTGGTCACCGCTTGCATCCACCTCGTAGATGGTGATGACTTCGCGTGTCTTTGGTTCGGTGATGAGGTTATTGTATTGAAACCCCCAGTTGGCAGCTGCATTGACCCCAAAGCTTTTCCCTCGGTAATCGGGATTGCCAGATGGCCGCTGCATCGTATCGATGATGCGCACTTCCAGCACGTCGCCCGGTTCGGCGCCATTGATGTAGATCGGGCCGGTGCAAACGTGCACACCCATACCGCCGCCAGAGCCCACCGGATGATCCATCGGTCCCACACCACGGCGATCCACTGCCTTGGTCTTGGCATCCCAGTGGAAGATACTTTCGACACCGGCGTCGCCCTTGACCATGCGATCGATATCGTCATTTGAGTGATGCGTCACGGTTTCTATCGTCGCGTAATCGCCGGATTCCACCTTCAGCAGCGGCTCCATGATCTTGCTGAAATATCCCCAATGGATGGTTTTATTGTTGGCCGGGATGTAGTAATGGCTAACGTTTTCACCGGCTTTTTTGGAAGGCAGAGGGCGTTGCGTAACGCCTGCCTGCCCTGCTGCCCCGGCGGTGGACTTGCCTCCTATGCTGGCACGCAAACTGTGACGGGCTTCTGCAAATTCTCCCTGCAGATCCGCATCATTCAGATGTGAAAAGTGGTTGCATCCAGTGCTGCAAATATGATCTGACATATGTCTCCTAATCTTCTAAGGCACCACTTGATCGTGGTCTGGATCAAATCATATGAGGGAAAAATTTTTGATTCTTGTTTAGAGGCGCACTATTCATTGTCAAATGTGTTGTGCATGCCCCCAAACGACTGCTGCATGCCTATGTACGGTACGGCGCAAAGCGCCTGTGCAAGAGCATTAGCTCGCCACAACTCCTGAAACACAGGAAACCAGCAAAACGAGCACGCAAGAAAAAACCCGCTAAATCAGTAACTTAGCGGGTCTTGTTTGCAGAATTAAACTACTAGCTTTCAGAATGGTTGTGCTTACCAAAATATGTAAACAAAACCTTCATTAGAGGCATTTCACGCGGGGATTATTTAATTTTGGATTAAAACGTAGACAAATATGAGAATTAGGCGCTATTTGTTTACGTTTTCTGAAATGAGATGCCGGCAGATGCGACGCTTTGTATTCACCATAGCCACTAACTCCGTCAAGATTAAATCCTAACAAAGTCCAACTATTTATCTTTTCAAACAGCAGATAATTCTACAGAAAGTCAGAAATCCAATGACGAATGGCTGCTTTCATTGAGATGCCAAACGTTCACCGTCAAACGTAATTGGCCGAGACCAGAGACATATCAAGCTCATGCATCTGCTTGTTGCTTGCCACATCAAGATCCGCGCGCCACACACCGTTCTTGGCCGCAACGACCTCTGCCATGATACTGATGGCAATCTCGGATGGCGTCTTGCTACCGATGTAAATCCCGACAGGGCCGTGCAACCTTGCCAGACATTCATCGCTTAGTTCGAAATGCTCGGCAAGTCGCATTCTGCGTGCAGCATTGTTGCGTCGACTGCCTATCGCACCAACATAAAATGCCGGACTCGTCAGTGCTTCGATCAGCGCCAGATCATCGAGCTTGGGGTCATGGGTTAAGGCAATGACGCAACTACGTTGATCCAGCTTCATTGCAATCACCGCATCGTCCGGCATACCATCGATGAACTGCACATTCGGCACCGTCCAGCCGCGCTTATACTCTTCGCGCGGGTCGCAAACCGTCACTGCGAAACCGCTGAACACAGCCATCGTCGCGAGGTATTCAGTGAGTTGCCCCCCACCTATCAGCAACATGCGATAGCCCGGCCCGAAGACTGCCTTTACTTCATGTTTGGTGACGACCAATGCAGAGGGACGCTCTGCAGGTGTCAAGGTGACATGCCCACTGGCAAGAGCAATACTGCGTTGTACCAGCGCACCACCCTCCAGTTGCCTTACCAGTTGGTCGAGCACTGTCGCATCCGGGTTGAACTCCAGCAGCAGTTCCAGTGTCCCGCCACAGGGCAGTCCGAATCGATGTGCCTCATCGGCGGATAAACCATAACAATCCCATTGCGGACAGCGCGCGGCGCCATCCACCGTAACAAACGTCTCCCCGGTCGCAAAACGCGCAATCAGGTCATCTTCGATACAACCGCCGGAGACCGACCCGACCACACTGCCAGTTTCGCACAAGGCCATCAGCGAACCCACGGGTCGCGGCGAAGCGCCCCAGGTTCTCGTTACTGTCACAAGTACGGCATTCTTTCCTTGCGAGCGCCAGTCACGCAAAGTTCGCAGCACGATCAGGTCGAGGTTTTCCATCAGACTTCCTTATCCGCCCAGATAGGCGCGACGAATTTCCGGGTTGGCACGCATCTCTGCAGACGTCCCCTGTGTCACGATATGACCGTTTTCCAGCAGATAGCCACGATCGCACATAGCGAGTGCGGCATAGGCATTCTGCTCCACGATCAGTACCGTCGTTCCCTCGCTACGGACTTCCTTAATCAGAGTAAATATCTGCTCGACGATATTAGGTGCCAATCCCAGCGATGGTTCATCAAACATCACCAACTTTGGGCGTGACATCAAGGAACGCGCAATCGCCAGCATCTGCTGCTCGCCGCCGGACAACGTTCCGGCAACCTGCTGTATGCGTTCACGCAAGCGTGGAAACTTGTCAAACATGCGTTCCATGTCGTCGCGCACCCTCACTTTATCCTTGCGGCGATACGCACCCATCTCCATGTTTTCGCGCACGGTCAGTTGCGGGAAAACACGCCGTCCTTCAGGACAATGCGAAATACCACAGTCGAGAACTGCTGCCGGCGATGCACCTGATACGAGGTGACCATTCATGCGGATACTGCCATGTGCCAACGGCTCAAGCCCGTTGATGGCACGCAAGGTAGTCGACTTGCCGGCACCATTGGCGCCAATCAGCGTGACAATCTCGCCTTCATGCACTTCCAGTGAGATCTTGTTGATGCCGGTAGTGGCACCGTAGCGTACGGTGATTTCTTCAATTTTCAGCATGTTCAATCCCCGATCCAAGATAGGCACGAATGACTTCTGGGTCATTCTGAATTTCCGATGGTGAACCAGTAGCGATCAAACGCCCATAGTTCAACACCACGATATGATCCGAAATCGACATCACCATGTGCATGTCATGCTCCACCAGCAGCACGGTGACACCGCTCTGGCCTATGCGTCTGACCATTTCCTTGAATTCTTCCGTCTCCGAAGGATTCAGACCTGCAGCCGGCTCGTCCAGCAGCAGTACCTTGGGCTTGGCTGCAAGGGCAAGTCCTACGCCCAGCAGCCGCTGCTCACCGTAGGACAAATTGGACGCCAGGGTATTGGCTCTTGCGCTCAATCCCAGGAAGGCAATCAAGTCATGCGCCTGCGACTGCAAACTGGCCTCTTCACGGCGAAACGCCTGCGTCCGCAACAAGGCTTGCAATACGCCGCATTGTCCTTTCAAATGCAAGGCAGTGAGAATATTCTCCGCGACGGTGCAAGCCGCAAAGATGCTGGTGCGCTGAAAGCTGCGCACCAGGCCAAGCTGCGAGATCTGTTCTGGCGCCATGCCGGTAATGTCATGACCGAATAATTTGATCCGACCTGAAGTCGGTTTCATATAGCCGGAAATAACGTTATAGGTCGTCGTCTTACCGGCACCATTAGGGCCGATCAAACTGACAATCTTGCCAGCCGGCACAGAAAAACTGGCGTTATCAACCGCCGTCAGGCCGGCAATACGCATGGTCACGCCTACAAGTTCGAGCGCGGAAGTGGTGTTCATTTTGCTCATGCTGTTTTCCTCCGTATAACGGGTGCCTGCTCTTTCAACGCTTTTGAAGAAAAACGACGCAGCAGATTACCGGCCGATGGCACCACGCCTTTAGGCATATAGACCAGTACGGCTATCATCAGTACGCCGTAGATTATCCATTGGATTTCAGGCGATACCACACCACGCAACACCTCCGGCAACAGGCCAAATAACAAGCCACCAATCACAGGCCCTGCAAGCGTGCCCTTGCCACCGACGATGACCATGATGACCATCATGATGGTGAACATGAACATGAAGACATCGGGATCAATGATCCGGACTGTATGCGCATACAATCCACCTGCTGCACCTGCAATACCGGCCGCAAAAATGGTAGCGATACCAAGATAGTGAGTAACGCGTATGCCGACCGAACGCGCCAGCGTTTCATTCTCGCGCAAGGCAATCATCGCGCGACCCACGCGGCTATGGACGATGGCAGCCACCAGCAGATAGGCCAGCACGCCTATGCCCAGTACCAGCCAATAAGTTGACGCCTTGCTGACCAGGTCGATCACACCTTGGCCCGGTACCCACATCGTCAGTGCCGGGACGCTGTTCAATGCCATCGGCCCTTCTGTCAAATCAACCCAGTTCAGCGCGACCATGCGTGTGACTTGGGCAAAACTGATCGTGACAATCACGAAGTAAGCGCCACGTACTCGGAACGCCAACTTGCCGAGCAACCATCCAGCAACAGCTGCTACCGCAATGCCACAAATAAATGACAGCCATACTGGTTTAGGAGTGACTACCAGCGGCGTAGTCATGCCCCACAGCGTGACATCAAAACCCAGCGACATGAGCGAGGTCGTGTACGCACCCAGACCAAAGAAAGCCACATGTCCAAGACTCAGCTGCCCGGTAAAACCCAATAACAGATTCAGACTGATTGCGGCAATGATAAAGACACCAGCCGATGCGACGACCGATAACACGTATGGATCAGGCCATACCATTGGCAGCAGAGCCAGTGCCAACACAGATACAAGAAAAGTAATTTTCTTATTCATGATTAACTTACCCTTTCCTTGATGGTAAACAAGCCTTGTGGACGGAAAATCATGACCACAATAATGACAAGAAAGCCAAGTGCGTCGCGATAGGCGGTGGAAATATAGCCGGCACCAAACTCTTCAACGATGGCCAGGACGAAGCCGCCCAAGGCTGCGCCCGGCAGATTGCCGAGTCCACCGAGAATAACAATGGCAAATGCCTTCAGGCTCGCGAGATCGCCCATGGTCGGGGTCACGACGAATACCGGAGCCAGCAAGGCGCCTGCCACCGCAGCGAGACAGGAACCCAGCGCAAAGGTCAGCGTGTACATATGTGACACATTCACACCGACGATCTTGGCTGCATCCTTGTCCTGGAACGTGGCACGCATCGCCAAACCAAGACGTGAGCGCTCGATCAACAGATAGAAAATTATCAGCAAGGCCACGGCTGCCGCGAGCACGAACAGACGTATCGGGGCAACAGAAACTGCACCCCAAACCATAGGTTCCTGGCTGAATGGCGAGGCAACCGACTTGGCCACCCCACCCCACATCAACAGTTCCATGTTCTGCATGATGAGCATCACACCGATCATAATCAGCATGACTTCATCCATTGCCTTCAGATCACGACGGCGCAGCAGAAAGTACTCGATCGCTGCACCGAGCAAGAAGCCGACAATGGCAGCCACAAGCAATGATGCAAAAAAATTCATGCCAAACATGGCAACCACGCCATAAGCGACATACGCACCGAGTGCATACAATTCACCGTGCGCAAAATTAACTACCCGCATGATCCCGAAGATCAGCGTCAGACCGATCCCGAGCAGGGCGTACGTCGAGCCCAGCACGAGAGCGTTAAGCATATGCTGTAATAATTGGTCCACAAGATTCCTCCGGCAGGCAGTGCGATCAACGAAAGATCACGCACTACCCACGTTTAGGTGAGAGAGAGCGGAGTCACATCACGCGACTCCAGGCGCAATGCATTACTTGACCGTTACCTGGCCGTCTTTTAATTCGACGACATAGATATTCGGTGTCGACTGGCCGCTTTCCTTGCCGGCAGGACCTACCTTGGCGAAGGCAATATCACCGTTGGCTCCCTGGACTTGCACCTTCCACAACGCATCACGGATGGCAGCAGGTTCAGCCTTGCCCGCGATACGGATCGCTTCGGCGATCGTCAGGATTCCATCAAAACCGCGAAAACCTTCGATCTGACCAGCGAGCTCCAAATCGCGTGTTTTCCAGCCATCCATAAAGGCCTTGGCCACTGCAGGATGCTTCGCACGCTCAGGTGCCCATGGAGCAAAGAACACAATATGTTGGCTGACATAACCTTTTGGTCCGGGTGTTTTCAACAACTGTTCTGGAAACGCACCGCCGGTTGTCAGGATGCGTTGTGTCAGTCGTTGTTCGCCGGCTTGGCGAATCGCCAGCGTCAGCTGTTCGCTACCCGAGGTAACAAATATCGTGTCGGCACCACTACCTTTCAAAGCCGCGAGTTGTGCTGAAAGGTCGGTCATGTCAGGAGTCATCGTTTCGGTACGACCTACGGCAATGCCTTTGGCTTCCAGCATCTTCTTGAACTCAACCGAGGCACCCAAGCCCCAGTCATTGTTCACAACCAGGAAATCCACCTTCTTGATCGCCGGATTGTAGCTATCTACCACTTTAGAAAATGCCTGCGCCTCCATTGCCGAAGTCGGACTGGTGCGAAATACCCACGGATTACCTGCTGTTGTGATTTTGCTGGACGATGCCGCCTCTACAACCAGGGGTACTCCATACTCGACCAGCTTCGGCATGATCGCGAGCGTAAAGGTTGAGCTCCAGGCGCCCATCATGACCGGAACCTTATCCTTCAAAATCAGCTTCTCTACCGAGTTGACTGCTTCACGCGGATTGGACTTGTTGTCTTCGATGACGAGCTGAATCTTCTTGCCCAGTACACCGCCGTTCTGATTAATATAATCGGCAGCGATCCGTGCACCATGGGTGACATAGGTACCGGCAGCGGCGACCGGCCCGGTCAGAGGTTCGGTCACGCCGATTTTGATGGTTTCTTGTGCATAAACGGAGGTCGCTGCAAACATGGTAAAGCCGATGCAAGCTGCCAGGGATTTTGAGGTACGCCAGATCATGATGGTTATCCTTTATCTGCGAAACAAGTAGATGATTAATTCAACGTTTTTAATAATTATTTAATTTCTGCGACTGGAAAATAATCCCGCCAGCAAGGCCTTGATCAAAGTCCAGAGGTCAATGGAGGAAGTATCTTTTTGCGCGGGGCGGGATGCTGCACTTGAAGCCGCACCCGCAACGCCGCTGCCATGTACATCGCCAGCTGTAGCAGGTTGTGGCAAACGTGCCTGCAAGTTCTCGGCAAACTGCTTGGTCAACTGTTCAGCAAGTGCCCGCACGATGCCTTCACGGCTGAACTGTGCGAGCGAACCGGTAATGGTGTGATCAACCTTGACCTCCACATTGGTGCCGCCATCCGGCGCTGCGATAACAGAAAAATGCGCCTCGCCTTTTACGCGACTATTGCTGCGTGCATCGACTGCGGTACCGACAATGGCACCACTGTTCGATGCCTCATCCAGATTCAGTCGCCCCTGTCCGGCAAAACCGGCTGCGATAGGACCCAGCTTTACTTTGAACAGCAGAGGAATTGCTCCTTCCTCACTTGCCGTCGCGGCAGTGTTAATCGAAGCGCCAGGCAAACAATCCACCAGCAACTCAATATCGTGAAAAGCTTTCCAGACAAGATCCGTCGGAGCTGCGATGTGAAACGATTGTTCAAGCTGCATGAGTGTTCTCCTGAGATGAAACTGATTGAGCGCGTTCGCGCAATACACGCAAAATCGCGCGCACAATACCGAAGTAACCGGTGCAGCGGCACAAATTTCCCGCCAATTCTTCGCTTACCCGCGCCTCATCGGCTTGAGGCAAGCGCGTTACGATGTCACGCGCCGTCATCAACATGCCAGGTGTGCAATAGCCGCATTGCAACGCATGTTCAGCAGAGAATGCAGCACGCAGTTGCGCCATGATCGGGTCGTTATCGAAGGCCTCCAGCGTGCGGATTTTTTTGCCTTCCAAACGCTTGGCCGATTGCAGACAGCTGCGTTGCGGTGCGCCATCGACTTCAATAGTGCAAGCACCACAGACACCTTGTTCACACCCAACATGAGTGGCTGTCAGTCCGCAGTGATCACGCAAGGCATCGGCGAGATGGGTACGCGGCTGCAGTGTTAATTGGTAACAGTGACCATTGACGTTCAGCTGTACCTCAGTGGTTTCCACCGCTGGAAATTCAATCGGCAATGCACTCATCGTGTTTTCCCCATATCCAATGCCACCAGTCTCAACATCTCAATCAAGCTCTGGCGACGATCAAGTTCAAGATCGGGAGCAGCCTGCATCACGATCTGCTCACGCACTTCTGTTTGCAATAACTCAGCCATCAGACCCCGGCGTTCGACGACATACGGTGCACCATCCAGCGCGCCAAGTACCACGCGCTCAGTACCGTCGCTGGCATCACGCATACCCGATGCCATGGCGTGCGCCAGTTCGCCAGTCTTGCGACATAGCTTGTGGTAGGACCACTGCATGCCGCTCATGCGTTTTGGCACACTGACGGCAATCAATATTTCACCGTCCACCAGTTGGGTTTCGTAAGCAGAAGTCATGAAATCGCGGGCAGCGATATCGCGCTGACCGGAAGGACCAAGCACATGTAACGTGGCTCCCAGCAAAGGCATGGTGCTGATCCAGTCGGCTGCAGGGTCTGCATGACACAGACTGCCGCCTAGCGTGCCGCGATTGCGCACCGCACGATAGGCAATGCCGCGTGCAACAAAAGGCATCAGGCCCTGGCTTGGATCTGGATCACGCTTGTCTTCTATGGAAGCATGTGTCGTCATCGCACCGTAGCGAATCGCATTGCCGCTATCGCTTACTGCACGCAAGGATTCAAATGCATCGAGATCAAGCAGCGTGTCTGGTTGCGCCAGGCGCAAATTCAACATCGCACCCAAGGACTGGCAACCGGCAACAACTTTGCTACCCCAGCCACCTTCAACCAGCAGCGCAGTTGCTTGTGCGAGATCATCAGTACGGGTCAGACTGTAGGCGGAAGGTTTCATGCGTGCGCCTCCTTCTTGGCAGCCGCAAGTGCTTCCAGCACGCGACGCGGATTGGCGGGACATTGCGTCAACTCGGCACCGAGTCCATACAATGCATCATTGATGCCGTTGATGATCGCGGCCGGTGGTGCGATCGCACCACCTTCTCCGATTCCTTTTTGTCCGTACTTGCTGTTCGGACTTGGGGTTTCCATGTGCAGCAATTTGGTCGGCGGCATTTCGCCGGCACCTGGCAGCAGATAATCCTGCAGTGTCGATGCCAGTGGTTGACCTTCACTGTCGAATGGCATCTCTTCGTACAGTGCGGTGCCTATACCCTGCGCCAGTCCGCCATACATCTGGCCATCGACGATCATTGGATTCAGCAAGACGCCACCATCTTCACAGATGACGTATTCAAGGATTGCGACATGACCGGTTGCGGTGTCGACTTCGACCAGACAGGTATGGCAGGCATAACTGAAGGTACCCGCGTCCGGCATCATCTTGTAACCGGCCACCACTTCCAGCCCGCCTGGATCGACTGATCCGACCGGTAATTTCTGCGGTGCGCGATACCAGGTATGCGCAATTTCGGCCAGTGACAAACGTTTGATACTGTCTGGCACGCCGACTGTGCCGTTTTTCAGATTAAGCAAGCTGGCATCGGTCTCGAGCAGAACACCGGCCATCACTTTTATGCGTTCGGCCAATTGCTCACAAGCGGTACCGACAGCACCGCCTGCCATCACCGCACAACGCGAGCCCCAGGTGCCGGTGGAATATGGCGTCATCCCGGTATCACCGTGAATCACACGCACTTTTGCGATATCGATGCCAAGCACCGTATGCGCAACCTGTGCCATCGACGTTTCCAAACCTTGTCCGTGCGAATGCACACCGATACGCAGTTCGAGCACACCATCCGGTGTAAAGCGGGCCGTGCATTGTTCGTAACCCGGCACCATAGGAATACCCCAGCCGTGATAGACGGAAGTACCATGCGCACCTTGCTCACAGAACACCGCCATGCCAAGGCCAAGACGCTTCTGGTTTGCGTCACTGCCATTCGCTGCATGACGTTCTTTTTGACGGACGCGCCAACCGTTCCAGTCGATCGCTTCGACTGCCTTGTTCATGCAGGTTGTGTAATCGCCAGAGTCGAATAACTTGTTGGTGATATTGCAGTACGGCATGGCAGATGCCGGCACCAGACTCTTGGCGCGCAATACATACGGCTCAATACCCAGTTCACGTGCGGCAATATCCAGCACTACTTCCAGTGCAAAGCAGACGCCGGTACGTGCCACGCCGCGATACGGCAAGATAGGTGGTTTGTTGGTGGCAGCTGAGCGTGTACGGCAAACAAAGCTGTCCATCACATATGGTCCCGGCAGGATGGAACCGATCTGGGCTCCTTCCAGGCAGGCACTAAATGGGTAAGAGGAATAAGCGCCTGAATCGACCACGGCATCGCAACGTATGCCTGCCAGTCTTCCCTCACGCGTCACATCAACTGCTATGTCGTAACCGTGTTCGCGGCAGTTCGCATTTGCACTCAGCTGCTCGCGTCTATCTTCCAGCCAACGCACCGGACGCTTCAGATGCATCGCCAGCCAGGCGCAGCAAATTTCTTCCGGCAGCAAAATACCCTTGTAACCGAAGCCACCGCCAACGTCAGGCGAAATGACACGTATTTTTCCTTCGTCCAATCCCAGGCATTCCGCGAGACCGGTACGATTGATATGTGGCACCTGCGCAGCTGTATACATAATCAGCTGATCCATGCGGGTATCCCACCAGCACAGGACCGCACGTCCTTCCATCGGCGCCATGCATTGACGCGCCATGCGCAACTTGCGGCTGACGCTGTGCACATCTTCCTCAGTCGCGTTCACACGGCGATCGACATTGGTTTCAGCGAAAACGTTTTCACTCCAGTCATCATGCACGCGTGCATCGCTGTCCAAGGTGCCGTACATATCGGCCAAAACAGGTAATTCCTGATAATCGACCACCACACTTGCAGCGACATCTTCGGCACATGCACGATCTGGGGCGACACAGACAGCGACCAGTTCACCGACGTGCCGCACCTTGTCTTTTGCGAGCGGGTATTGAGCGGAGTGCTTGAAACCAGGGAGGGAGGATGTTGCCACGATAGGACGGACGTCCTTCATATCTGCCATCGTGTAAACCAGATGCTCCATGCCTTCCGGCTTCTCGATCTGGCCGAGACGCGCATGTGCAACCGGCGAACGAACAAAAGCAACTTCAACCATATCCGGCATGCGCATATCGCCGACATATTTACCTTGACCCAACAACAGTCGCGTGTCTTCCTTGCGCAATACCTCGCGACCAATTCCTTGATCGGTGCCGGCTTGCATGAGCAACTCTGGCGTCACCAGATCATTCATGAATTCCTCCTAAAAATTGCCGGAAGTAGAAATTTAACTCTCTATTTCCGCGTCTCAAATAATATGTGGCATACCACATTTATATAGTTATATGTAATTCATTTTTTGCATTACGAGCATAGGTTATTTTTACATCTCCTTTACGCGTACTACGATTTTATTTAAACATGCACTACTGACAAAGTACTGTGCAAAACCGCGATGCCGAATACTGTCCGCCCTACTTTAATAATGCACGTGTTAAGTGATGACTTCATGCATAAAACTTGCCGAACACTCTCAACAACAACCATACAGACATATCAGACAAAATTCATGCAAATTATTCGTTTAAATCAAAATATTTCATTTCAATATTATGTGGTACAGCACATATTATCAACAAAAAAAAACAAAATGAAACAATATGCTTGAAAAAATACAGACATTTATTGTTTTACATCAAAACTACGACACTTGCATCAAGTTATAGAAATTTTTTAACAAAGGTGTCGCAAAGTTGCGTCAAAAAATACCGTAGTACCTTGATGCGTACCCTGCGTTCGTATCACCAAGGTAGCAACGAACACGTCACAACGCAGAGCACATCGGCACAATGAACGTTATGGGCTACCCCGATCTCGCGGGCGGGAAATGCACGCTACGGTGCGGGAGAATTTCAGAAGAGAGGAACGGTTATCGTACCTTGAGCAAAGGCACGCGATCGCTAGCCTCTGAATCGACGACTCTCACCATAAGAAGAATGAACAACTTGCGTTCTTCCGGGGAGAGATTTTCAATCGTGCGGTCATGCGCCCTCTGTACGGCAGGACGCATTTTTTTGGCCAGTGCGCGCCCCTTGCGGGATAGCTTGACGTACTTGACACGTTTGTCATGCTCGGACAGTCGCCGCACAATCAGTTCGCGCTGCTCCAGTCGTGGCAGCACTTCCGCCACACTTGTACGTTCAAGTCCAATATAATGCGCGAGTGAATTTTGGTCCGATTCACCGCACTCTTCCAGAGTCGTTAACAAACTGTATTGCACTGGCGTGATGTTGTACTCGACGGTTTCTTCCATGAAGAGCGCGCTGTGGATCTGATGCAACCGGCGGATCAGAAATCCTGGGCGTGTAAACAACAAGGAGCGTGCCTGCACTGACTCCATTTCACTCATCAAAGCGGGATGGACTGCTTCTTCAATCATGTTCATGGATGGTCAAGATATAAAAAAGTGGATGGATTCTGGCCTGCCGAAAACCTGCAGTATATGTGAATCGACCACCAAACCAACAATAAAAATAGATTAATAATGTGGTGCACCACATTTCTTCAAAACTATAATAAAATACAAAGAACACCACATTGATTCAAAGTTCATATAAATTATGTGGTGCACCACATATTATTTTAATTCACTTAGAAGGGCTTCTCATGAATCATATTCTCCTCAAGAACGGCCATGTAATCGATCCTGCAGCCAATCGCGATGGCATCTTCGATGTGCTGATCAAAAATGACTTCATCGCTGCAGTAGACCGCGATATCGCACCACCGGATGCAAATACAACAGTAGTCGACTGCCAAGGCAAACTGGTATTGCCCGGCCTGATCGATACGCACGGCCATATTTATCAAGGTGTCACTGGCCGCTTTGGCCTCAACGCAGATATGTGCGGCGTGTACTCTGGCGTGACCACCATGGTCGACCAGGGAGGCGCCAGCTGCATCACCCTGCCCGGCTTTCGCCAATACGTCGTCGAACAATCCAAGACACGTGTGCTGTCATATATGTCCGCCTATCTGGTCGGCGGTCTGGAAGGACATTACTACCCTGAACTCTATCGCCCGGCTTGCCTGGACGTGGAAGCTACCGTCACCGCAGCCAAAAAGAACAGCGATATTGTGCGTGGTTTGAAAGCACACGCCGAGATAGGCGGTTTTGCGCGCTGGGGCGTTGATGTCATGCGTATCTCTGCACAGATCGGACGTGAGGCGGAGCTGCCGGTCTACATCCACTTCGGCCAGCTCTGGCCCAAGCCGGAAGACGGTGGCTCGCCAGTCAATCCCGACAATATCTTCAATCAAGTAGTCGACATGCTCAAACCAGGCGACATCCTGGCGCACCCATTCAGTCGCAATCCAGGCGGCTTCGTTGAACTAAATGGTTCCATCCATCCTATGGTCAAGGAAGCAATTGCACGCGGCCTGAAGATCGATGTTGGTCATGGCTCACACTTCAGTTTCAAAACTGCACGCATCGTGCTGGATGCCGGTGTCATGCCCGATACATTGGGTGCTGATATGCATGGATACAACACGAGCGTTCCACCTCCAGCTGGCACACCATCCTGGCACCCGGATGAAAGCGTACATATCTTCAAGGGTAACGAACGCTTTAGCCTGGTTTCCGCAATGAGCAGCATGCTGGCACTCGGCATCCCACTCAATCATGTGGTTGCCATGGTCACCAGCAATGCCGCAAAACTGGCACGCATGGAAGACGAAATCGGCTCGCTCAAGGTCGGTAGCGTTGCAGACGTCAGCGTTCTTGATGATCTGCGTGGACGCTGGGTAATGCATGACAACGAAGGTACGCAAGTCATTACCGATCGCATGCTGCATCCAGCATTCTGCTATCGCAATGGTGAACGTTTCGATGCTAGTGCCGCCATTCTTCCCGTCGCCAAGGCTGCATGATGAAAATCAATCAACCTCTTACGCTGCAAGAAGTTGAGCAGGTCTTCGACGCCTACGAAAAGGCGTTGGTTGGCAATGACATGATAAAGCTCGATGAGTTGTTCTGGAACGATGCCGCCACTCTGCGTTATGGTGCCGGCGAAAACCTGGTCGGCTTTGATGCGATTCAAGCATTTCGCTTGCAACGTCCCTCCGCCAATCTGGCACGCACGGTCACCAGCCGACACATCACCACCTTCGGTACCGATTGCGCTGTCGCCAACATTACCTTTACCAAGGCAGGTGAATCACGCATCGGTCGGCAAACGCAAACCTGGGTGAAATTCCCAGACGGCTGGCATGTAGTTGCCGCGCACGTTAGCTGGATGGAGAGCAAATGAACATCCCATTGAGCAGCCAGCTACAACCAGATACCGGCGGCGCCTTTCTTGCCGAAGCTTTTGGTCATTCCTTGCAAGCGCACCTTCCGTTTGGCAAAAAACTGGAAGGTGTGCGTTTTGCGGTAAAGGATGTATTCGACATCGCCGGCACGCGTACCGGCGCCGGCAATCCTGTCTGGTTGTCCGGCAATCCCGTGGCAAACAAGCATGCAGCAGCAGTAGAGCGTCTTTTGTCTGACGGTGCCACATTCGTCGGCAAAACGCTGACCGACGAACTCACGTACAGCCTCGCCGGTATTAACGCGCATTACGGTGTGCCGCTCAATCCTGCCAGTCCGGACCGCCTGCCGGGCGGTTCTTCATCCGGTTCGGTAGCGGCAGTAGCAGCAGGGTTGGCGGATATCGCATTGGGTACAGACTGCGGTGGCTCCGTCAGATTGCCGGCCAGCTATTGCGGTGTGTGGGGCATGCGGCCTACCCATGGGCGTCTGTCTGGGCATGGCTGCATCACTCTTGCGCATAGTTTCGATACGGTCGGTTGGTTTGCCAATACGCTGGAACATCTTGAGCAAACTTTCTGCGCATTGGCCCATGCAGAAACCACCAGCATGCCAGCGACATTCCTGACACTCAATGACGATGGCATAAACAGCTTGCTGGATCCCACCGTAGGAGATGCCTTTAGTGCACTGAAAAACCAACAAACGGATTTTCTTTCCGTAACAACAGCATTGGATCTGACAGCCTGGGCTGCAGCTTTCCGCATTCTGCAAGCATCGGAAGCATGGATGGAACATGGCCTTTGGGTTACACAGCATGCGGATGAATTGGGTGCTGATATTCGTCAGCGCTTCAACATCGCTGCCAACGTGACGACAACGCAGGTTCGCGCTGCCCAGGAAGTCAGGATTGCCGCCATCCGTGAACTAAACCAGATCCTCGATAACCAGCACAAGGTAATCGTGATCCCGACAGTACCCACCCCTGCTCCGCTGCTCAGCGCAGACAGTACGCAAGTCGATGACATACGCATGCGCTCACAACACATGCTATGTATCGCCGGGCTGGCGGGTCTGCCGCAACTCAGCATGCCCTGGATCCAGATCAACGGCGCACCGGTTGGCTTGTCCATCATCGGCGGTCGTGGTTGCGACGAAATCGTTCTGCATGCAGCACACAAGCTGCAAGCCAAAATTACGGATTGAACACTACGGAGAATAGCCATGAACAGCAGAAATTTCGATGATGAGATCGCACTGATTGCCAGCCGTTTCGACGATATTCGCTGGACGGATGTGATGTTGCGCTCCGAGGCACTGCCTGATTTGGCCAACGACATACTGCTACATGCAGGGCCGCCGTTGATAGGCACGATCCCTGCTCCCATCAAACAAGCCGCTATAGAGTCATTACTGTTTGAAGGATTCGCAGAAAATCGTGACGCAGCAATACAATTGCTTGATCAAGGGAAGATTCGATTAATGCCCGCCCAGGATCACGGAGTAGTTACGCCGCTGGCACAAGTTGTATCTGCTTCGATGCCGCTGTTCGTCGTCAAAAACGGCAATACAACACGCTATGCACCCATGGTTGAAGGCCCTGCACCTGCCCTGCGCTTTGGCAAACCAGGGGCCAGTTCAGGTGCACATCTACAATTAATTTCGCAATTTGGCATACACGTACTAAAACCGGTACTGCAACGCCAGCCTGTTACCTTATCCTCGCTGATTCAATACGCCTTGCTAGGCGGCGAAGAATGCCATGCACTGACCGCACGCGCCAATGCTGCCTTGGCAACGCAACTTGATACGTCGCATGCCATAGATCGCCAGGTGATTCTTGCCAACCCTGGCTTCGTGCTGCCACTTTTGATGGCCGCATGTGCGTTACGTCTGGAACAAACAGGGCACATCGTCGCTGCAGGGGGCAATGGCCAGGCTTTCGGCTATCGCCTGCGTGATGCCAATGATTGGCAGACCGTTCCAGCAACACCACCCCAAGGCACACGATTCAAGGGACATGAAAAAACCACTGCGCTTGGTGCGATAGGAGACAGCGCCGTCATCGACTTCTGCGGGCTGGGTGCGCAGGCACTGGCTTTCTCACCGACACTTGCACACGACTGGCAAGAGTTTTTACCAATAGATCTGTATGCGCATCGATCTCAGGTCTTAAATGTTCAGAGCGGAATGGTGGATTTGAAAAATATCCTGAGCAGAGATTGTTCACCCATGGTCAACCTTGCCATTCTTGATCGTGATGCAGAAATTGGTCTGATCGGGCGCGGTGTTTTCAGCGTGCCTACGCAGTTGTTTGCAGATCCGAACAAATCTGCTTAAGGGCGCTAATTACCAGCCCTCCCGGTTGCAGTCACATGGAAAGTCTGGTGGATTCTATTAGGCAGTTACTCTGGTGCGGAGGAGTGCCTGATTTAATGCAACTTACCGATCAACAAGCCAAGCAAGTAAACAAGAAAAACCCCTGTCAGATATGAATCTAACAGGGGTTATTTACTTTACAAACCAGATATCGATTAAAACGGGATATCGTCATCCATGTCATTGAAGTTCGACACTGCCGGCTTGGCGGCAGGGCGAGCCGACTGGCCACCGGAACTTTGGCGTGGTGCCGGAGCGCTGCTGCCGTAGTCGTCATCCATGGCTGAGCTACCACCACCAGCGCCGGGACGGCCGCCCAGCATTTGCATGGTGTCGGCGATGATTTCCGTCGTATAACGCTCGACGCCATCCTTGTCCGTCCATTTGCGTGTTTGCAAACGACCTTCGATGTACACGGACGAACCTTTTTTCAGATATTGGCCGGCGATTTCAGCCAGCTTGCGATAAAAGGTAATGCGATGCCATTCGGTAACTTCTTTTTTATCGCCGCTGGTCTTGTCTTTCCAGCTTTCCGTTGTGGCAACAGCCACGTTGGTAACGGCTTCACCGTTAGGCATGTAGCGGGTTTCAGGATCGCGACCAAGATTGCCGACGATGATGACTTTATTGACTGATGCCATTAGATATTTCTCCGATTAAACTACCGCGGCCTGAATCTGGCCGCGACGTGGTAAGTTTTTCATGTTGGCGGCAATTATAAGCCAGGCCACTGTCAACACGGCACCCAAAACGAATACCGATGCACCGCCTGTATGCTGCGTCAGCCAGCCACCCAGGGCACCACCGCAAAACAGGCCCAGCGCCTGCAAAGTGTTGTACACACCCAGCGCCGTACCCTTGGCCGATGGCGGCGCGATGCGCGACACCAGCGAAGGCTGACTGGCTTCCAGAATATTAAAAGCGATAAAAAATGCCAGCAACAAGACTACCAGCCAGGCCCAGTGCAACTGGCTTTGCGTAAACACCAGCCACATGCCGACTTGAACCGCTAATAATAAAGCAATGGCAGCGACAAAAACCTGTTTCGATTTGCCGCGCCTCTCAGCAATGAAAATCGGCGGCAACATCAGGATAAAAGAAGCCAGCACTACCGGCAAATAGATTTTCCAGTGTTCGCCTAGCGGCAGATGACCGAAGCGGATCAGCGCCGACGGCATCACGACAAACATCGCCATTTGCGTCACATGCAGCGCAAACACACCGTAATTCAGACGCATCAGTTCGCTATTGGTCAGCACCTCGCGTATCGATATGCGTCCTGGCGGCAAGGCCGGAGCAGCTGGAACGATATACAAGACCACCAGAATCGCCAGCACCGACAAGATGCCGGTCAGCGCGAATATGCCGCCCATGCCGATAGCTTGATACAGCAGCGGCGACAGCACCAGCGAACCGGCAAAGGTCACACCGATGGAAGCGCCGACCATGGCCATCGCCTTGGTGCGGTGTTCTTCTCTGGTTGAATCGGCAATAAAGGCGGTGACTGCGGCCGAGATCGCGCCGGCGCCCTGCACTGCACGGCCAACGATGACCCAGACGATATCGTCGGCAGCGGCGGCAATGAAAGAGCCCAGTGCAAACAGGATCAGGCCGATCACAATCACGCGTTTGCGGCCGTATTTATCCGATGCAATACCGAATGGAATTTGTCCGAACGACTGCGTCAATCCGTAAATCCCCAGCGCCAGGCCGACCAGCGTGGCACTCTCGCCGCCCGGCAAGCCTTTGGCGTGCACCGAGAACACCGGCAGGATCAGGAACAGGCCGAGCATGCGCAAGGCAAAAATCGATGCCAACGACGTGCTGGCGCGGATTTCGTTGCGGGTCATACGGGTGCTGACGTCGTTTGAGGAAGTGGATGACATGGCAAAGAGGAAATAGAGCAAGGAAGAACCAGAAACGTGGTTTTACGACCAGCTTTAAAACCCGCTATAGTAGCAGGTTGACCCGTTTTAACCTTCCTGCGGCCTTCAAAAAAGGGCGCGGGCGCCGGAAAGCCTAGCTGAAAGAGTGAATGGACGAAATTCGTATCCGAGGTGCGCGTACGCACAACCTCAAAAACATCAATCTTGATTTGCCGCGCAACAAACTGATCGTGATCACCGGCCTGTCGGGTTCCGGCAAGTCTTCGCTCGCCTTCGATACGCTGTACGCCGAAGGACAGCGCCGCTACGTCGAATCGCTGTCGGCCTACGCGCGCCAGTTTTTGCAGCTGATGGAAAAGCCCGATGTCGATTTGATCGAAGGCCTGTCGCCGGCGATTTCCATCGAGCAGAAAGCGACCTCGCATAATCCGCGCTCGACGGTCGGCACCGTGACAGAAATCCACGATTACCTGCGCCTGCTGTACGCACGCGTCGGCACGCCGTATTGCCCCGACCATCCGGAAAATCCGCTAGCCGCGCAATCGGTATCGCAAATGGTCGATGCCGTACTGGCAATGCCGGAAGATACCAAGCTGATGATCATGGCACCGGTCGTCGCCAATCGCAAAGGCGAACACCTCGATCTGTTCGAGCAAATGCAGGCACAGGGTTTCGTACGCTTTCGCGTGCAGAGCGGCACCGGCAATGCGCATATCTACGATGTGGATGCGCTGCCAAAACTGAAGAAAGCCGAGAAGCATACGATCGCGGTCGTCATCGACCGCATCAAGGTCAAGCCCGATATCAAGCAGCGCCTGGCGGAAAGTTTCGAAACCGCACTGCGTCTGGCCGAAGGCCGTGCACTGGTGCTGGAAATGGATACCGGCGTCGAACAGTTGTACTCGAATAAATTCGCCTGCCCTGTCTGCGGCTACTCGCTGCAGGAACTGGAACCGCGTCTGTTCTCGTTCAACAATCCTATGGGCGCCTGCCCGGAATGCGATGGTCTCGGTCATATCGAATTCTTCGATCCGAAACGTATCGTTGCCTTCCCCAATCTGTCGCTTGCCAGCGGCGCCGTCAAAGGCTGGGACAGGCGCAATCAGTTCTATTTCCAGATGCTGTCGAATCTGGCGGAATTCTACGATTTCGATATCGATGTCCCGTTTGAAAAACTGCCGGAAGTCGCGCAGAAAGCGGTATTGTTCGGCTCCGGAAAACAGAAAATTCCATTCACCTACGTCAATGAAAAAGGCCGCACCGTCATTCGTGAACACGAATTTGAAGGTGTCGTGAATAATCTGCAGCGTCGTTATCGCGAAACCGATTCGATGGCCGTGAAGGAAGAGCTGGCGAAGTTCATCAACGAAAAAGAATGCCCGAGCTGCCACGGTGCGCGCCTGCGCGTCGAAGCACGCCATGTTCTGGTCGGCAACGGCGAACAGAAACGCGCCATTTACGAAGTCGCCGCCACGCCTTTACGCCAGACGCTGGAATTTTTTGAAACGCTGACGCTGACCGGCGCGAAGAAGGAAATCGCCGATCGCATCGTCAAGGAAATCATTTCACGCCTGAAGTTCCTGAACAACGTCGGCCTCGATTACCTGTCGCTGGAACGCAGCGCCGATACGCTGTCCGGCGGCGAAGCACAGCGCATACGCCTCGCCTCGCAAATCGGTTCCGGCCTGACCGGCGTCATGTATGTGCTGGATGAACCGTCTATCGGTTTGCATCAGCGCGACAACGATAGATTGATCGAAACGCTCAAGCACTTGCGCGATATCGGCAACAGCGTGCTGGTAGTGGAACACGACGAAGACGCGATTCGCTGTGCCGACTATGTGGTCGATATGGGCATAGGCGCCGGCGTGCATGGCGGCGAAGTCATTGCCGAAGGGACGCTGAAAGATATCCTGAAAAGCAAGACTTCACTGACTGCGCAATACCTGAACGGCACGCTCGGCATAGCCGTGCCGAAGAAACGCACGCTGCCCAATCCGAAGAAACAATTTGTGATCACGGGTGCTACCGGCAACAACCTGAAAGACGTCACGCTCGAATTGCCGGTCGGCTTGCTGACCTGCGTTACCGGCGTCTCCGGCTCGGGCAAATCGACGCTGGTCAACGACACGCTGTATCACGCCGCTTCGCGCCATCTGTACGGCTCGCAAGCGGAACCGGCCGCGCACGAATCGATCAGCGGCTTCGAACATTTCGACAAGGTAATTTCGGTCGATCAGGCGCCTATCGGTCGCACGCCGCGCTCGAATCCTGCCACCTACACCGGCTTGTTCACGCCTATCCGCGATCTGTTTGCCACCGTGCCGACGTCGAAAGAACGCGGCTACTCTGCCGGGCGCTTCTCCTTCAACGTCAAAGGCGGTCGTTGCGAAGCATGCCAGGGCGATGGCGTCATCAAGGTCGAGATGCACTTTTTGCCGGACGTCTATGTGCCGTGCGATGTCTGCCACGGCAATCGCTACAACCGCGAGACGATGGAGATTCAATACAAGGGCAAGAACATCACCGAAGTATTGAACATGACGGTCGAAGAGGCGCACGTCTTCTTCAAACCGGTGCCGCTGATTGCACGCAAATTGCAAACCCTGCTGGATGTCGGCCTCGGCTACATTCGTCTTGGGCAAAGCGCAACCACGTTATCGGGCGGTGAAGCGCAACGCGTCAAACTGTCGCTGGAATTATCCAAGCGCGATACCGGCCGCACCTTGTATATCCTGGACGAGCCGACCACCGGCCTGCATTTCCACGATATCGACTTGCTGCTGAAAGTGATACATCGCTTGCGCGATCAGGGCAATACGGTCGTCATCATCGAGCACAATCTGGACGTCATCAAGACAGCCGACTGGCTGATCGACATGGGGCCGGAAGGTGGCGCCGGCGGCGGTCAGATCATAGGTAGCGGCACACCGGAAGACCTGGCGAAAAATCCGGCCAGCTTTACCGGAAAATATCTGGCACCGTTGCTGAAGCAGAAGAAATCGGCAGCTTGAATACATAGTAACCCTGGTATTCAGCACCAATAAAAAAAAGGCGAACCGCGGTTCGCCTTTTTTATTTTCCGAATCCGGACTTCAGTTCGGCAAACCCATCCACAAGCCCACGGGCACGAATACAAACGCAGCCAGATTGCCCAGCAAAACGATGGAGGCGACCTTCTCCGGCTCCTGCTTGTACTGCTCCGCCACCATAAAACAGAAAACCGCCGGCGGCAGCGATGCAAACAGAAACATTTGCCCGCGCTGCTCAGGACTCAGGCTGATGAGCTGATCAAGCACCCATGCAACGATCAAACCGGCGGCAGGGCACACAATCGCACCGACCAAACCGATATGCCAGCTTTTCAAGGTGACGTCCATCATGCGCACCCCCAAAGCGAACAGCATCAAGGGGATGCAGGCATCGCCCATCATTTTCAGCGCGATAAACAAAGGGGCTGGCAAGGGCACATGCACGATCGCAAACAGCATCCCAACGAACATTGCAATCATCATCGGATTGGCGAGAAATTTCCACGGTGAGATACGCACACCATTTGCCTTGCTGCGACCACTTTCTATGATCTTGATACCGACCGAGAAATACATCAGATTGCACGCCATGAACAAGGCAACGGCAGAGCCCAGACTATCCGCCCCGAATGCCAGAATCGCAAGAGGCAAGCCCATATTGCCGCAGTTGTTGTAAATCATCGGCGGCACAAAGCTGCGCACGTCGTAGCCGAACAAACGCGCCACCGGCCACGCCAGCAAGCCCGAACCCAGAGAAATCAGCACCCCTGCAAAGATCAGCATGCCGTTGTTCGCCAGGTCAAAATCCTTGGCCGCCAGTGCAGTAAAGACCAGCAGCGGGCATAGCACTTCCATGCTGATCCGATTGACCGGCGTGATATCGGACCGTACCGCTTCACCACGCAAGCGGGCATAGCCGTAACCCAGCGCAATGATGATGAAGACCGGCAGAATAATGCCGAGTATGCGTTCAAAAATTTCCATTTTTTCCAATTATTCTGACCGCAATAAAAATGCCGAACGGGATTGCTCCCATTCGGCACAGGCATCCTGAAGCGACTTTACTATAGCAAGCTTATGCTGCGCTTACAGAAGCCACTCATGTTTATGGCCGCTTGATATCGTAGCGCTCAAGGAACTGGCAACCGTAGACCGGCAGGAACGACGGTATCCGATAATACCGATCCGCGACGGTTTTCAAAATACGCTCGCGATATACCTCGTAGTTGAAGTCCTTGCCATCGGCGTACCAGAAGGTGACGCCATCCTTCTCCAGCGTATGCACGGTCACCGACGAAAAATACGGTGCCAGATCGGCAGGGTTAATCGCCCGGCGATCGAAAATTCGAATTGTCTTGCCTGCATATTGTTTGAAATCGACATTCAAATCATCCTGGCGCGCATGGAATTTCCCGATGCCGAAGGTCGGCCAGTATTCGCCGGCGTGATACGACAGCAAGGCAGCCGGCGTATAGGCGCGCGCCATGATCGCAGCATCCGCTGGCAAGCCCCGGCGCAAGGTAGAGACGATGCTTGGCGCCTGCTTGTGAAATACGATGTCATCGTGCAGCGCATAATCCTTCCACAGCGTGGTCGGCAACAGAATAATCGCCGCCAGGAACAGGAAATGCGGCACCGAAAACCATGCAGTCCATTTTGCATACTTGCGCAAATCGTCTGCGTTGGTGGTCGTGCCGATGAATAAAAACAGGAAAGGCATGAAACCCAGCACCCAGTGCAAGCCTATGGTTTTTTCCATCGACAGCAGCAGGAACAGCAGGAAGGGCACCACGAACAGCACAACAATTGCACCGCGCTGGATCATCATGCCGCCCGAACGCAGCAACTTGACGAATACCCATGGCGTAATCAGGTAAATCATCATCAACACGTACTCGCCAACGGTATAGAACGACAGCTGCGTGTTCTCGTTGCGATTGATCATGTTGAACATGACATTGGTCCAGCAATTGTGCGCGTTGAATGCGATGGTGATGGCGAACAAAGGAGCAGAACATGCGGCAATGATGATCAGCTTGGGCCAGCCGCGACGCGAGCGGCACAGATAAACGAAGTAGGCAATCGCCAGCAAGCCGGCAAAGTATTTCGACAGCAATGCACATCCGAGGAATATGCCGGCGCCGAAAAACCAGGACAACTTATCCGACATCGTGCCGCGAATAAAACAGTAGCCGCTCAGAAAGATGAAGAAAATCAGCGGCGTGTCAGTGGTGACCAGATTCAGCAGCAGCGTGAAAGGCAGCAGCAGAAACAAGGTGCCCAGTCTATAGGCAACAGCTTCCTGATACGGCGTCAGCCGGCGCAGCAAATCAACCAGGCCCAGAGCGATCAGACTCCACATCAACACAGTGAAGAAGCGTAGCGACAGCGGATGCGCGGAAATACTGTTGAGCACGAACAGCAGCCAGCCCACCATAGGCGGATGATCGGAATAACCCCAGGCCGGGAATACACCCCATTGATAGAAAAACGCTTCATCGCCCGTCATCGGGAAATAAGCAGCCAGCCACATCTTGATCAGCAGCGTGATCACAAACGTCCACTTGAAAACCTGACGCGCACGTACCGGATCGGTACCAGCGTACAGCGAACGTGTTGAATTAAAATTCATTCCAATTCCTTAACTCTTTACCGACAGGACGAGCACGCCTGCGATCACCAGCGATACGCCGAGCACTTTATAGATGCTGGCCGATTCGCCCAAAATAAATATCCCCGCCAGCGTCGTCAACACGACGCCGAGCGAAATCAACGGATAAGCCATGCTGACTTCCAGCTTGCCCAGCACCAGCAACCACAAGCCGGCACTCGCGCCGAAGCAGAGCATGCCGCCCCAGATCAGCGGACTGGTCAGCGCCAGCCAGTAAACCGAACGCATGCCATTCGACATCGCCTGCTGAATGGCTGGTGCCGACATGCCCATCTTCAGCAATACCTGTGCCGCAGCAGTCAGACATACGCAAAATAACGCCAGCCCCAAAGCAGCCATCTGGCTCATGCCATTTCTCCCAGCGATGCCACCAATGCCACACAGGCAACCAATACGGCGATGCTCCAACTCGTGCGATCAGTAATCGCAAACAGCAAGGGATCGTCTTGAATTTCCATACGCGAAATTTTCAGCCACAAACGCATGATCCAGAACAGCATCAGCGGCAGGATCAGCCACAGTATTTCCGCATGCGGATACATGGAACCACCGACCTGGCTATCGATATACAGGGCCAGCAACATGACCGCGACAAAACCGCTGGCGATGCCCATCGAGATCAGGTACGACAAATCGCTGGTGCGATAGCCGCGACCGGCCAGCGACACCTTGCCGTCACCACTCATGAATTCCAGTTCGGCACAGCGCTTGACCAGCGCCAGACTGAGGAACATGAAGAGCGAAACCGCCAGCAACCAGTTGGAAATCACCACCTCGCTGACCAGGCCGCCGGCCAGTATGCGATGTGTGTACAGCGATGCGAGAACCAGTACATCGACAATCGCAATCTGTTTCAGGCGCGCCGAATACAGCAGCGTCACCATCACATACAGGACCATCAAGGCAAAAAACGACAGCGAAATCGATGCCGCCAGCCACAAGGACAGCGGCAACAATACGAGCACCAGTACCGCACCGAATGGAATCGTCAGCGTCGCCGCCGCAAACGGCCGCGCCCGCTTGCGCGGGTGCGCCCTGTCCGACGCCAGGTCGAACAGATCGTTGATGACATACGTCGCCGATGCACACATCCCGAACGCGACGAATGCCAGCAGGGTTGCGAACCAGTTATCGCCGTTCAAATCGTGCGCTGCCATCAAAGGTACGAACAGCAAGGCATTCTTGGCCCATTGATGCAGACGCAATGCCTTCATCACCAACCGCCATTTGAATGGGCGCGGCGGAATGATCAATGCAGGCGTTTGCAGTTTCTGCGCCTGGCTTGTAATTCCGGGCGATGCATTGACGACGATGATTTCAGCCGCTTGCGCCCACACGGCAAGATCTGCTGCAGCGTTGCCGGCATAGGCAAAACCTTGTGCACCAGCATCGGCTTCAATCGCCCGCAGCTTGGCGGCGGATTTAAGATTGAGCGCCTCATCACTGCCCAATACCGCGTCGAAGATGCCGAGATAATCAGCCACGCGCTGCACCAGCGTACGATCCGATGCGCTCGCCAATACCAGGCGCCGGCCGGCAACGCGCTGATGCTGCAAATATGCCAGCAGCGTCGTGTTATACGGCAGCAGGGACACGTCCAGTTCAATTCGCCGCGCGATTTGCGATTTCAGATTGCCGCGTCCGCGCAGCAGCCAGATACAGCAAAGAAACAGATAAAGCGGATTGCGCTTGATCAGCAGCAGGACCGACTCCAATAACAGATCGGTATACGTCAGCGTGCCATCCAGATCGACATACAAGGGCAGCAGCGAGGCAGCAGGCGGGCTCGTCGCATCGTCGCGCCCGGAAACGGGCGACGCATGGGACGAACGAGGAAGACTGCTGGGGGAAACGCTCAAATCACCACCTGAAAACAAGAGAATATTGATATCTCGAAAAGAACGGCATGCCGAACCGTCTTGATTGCTGCTGTTTTACTATTGCTTTACTGCGGACTATTACTGATCGCGGCAAGCACCTGCATTACAGGTGCGCAATTTTCCGTCTTCATATGACTACCGTCAACCACAACCACCGCTCTTCAGCCCTTTAGCAAGCGATTCTCCGCGCGCGCGAGCTCTTCCACTGCCGCGCATAGCACAATGATATCGCCTGCCAGCAAAATCGTTTCCGGCGTCCAGTCGATGCGTATGCCGTCACGCCGCAGCGCGGTCACCTCCACACCCAGCGCATCCAGCCCCAATTGCGCCAGCGTTTTGCCTATCGCATGCGCGCTCTCGGTCAATTGCACCGAACGCAAGCGCACCTGCAAATGTTCATCCCCGTCAGAAACATCGCTGACACCATGAAAGAAACCGCGCAAGGATGCATAGCGTTCGCCACGTGCGGTCTGGATGCGGTGCACCACACGACGCAACGGCACGCCCAGCGTCAGCAAGGCATGCGATGCCAGCATCAGACTGCCTTCGATTGCTTCCGGCACCACTTCGGTCGCGCCGGCGGAACGCAGTTTATCGAGATCGGAATCGTCGTAGCTGCGCACAATCACCGGCAAGGTAGGCGCAATCTGTTGCGTGTGATGCAGAATTTTCAAGGCGGAAGGCGTGCTGGCGTAGGTAATCACCAGTGCAGCGGCACGATTGATACCAGCTGCCACCAGGCTTTCGCGCCGCCCGGCATCGCCGTACGAAACATTGGCGCCGGCTGCCTGCGCATCCCGCACGCGGTCCGGGTCCAGATCCAGCGCCTGATACGGTATGCCTTCTTCGTCCAGCAATTTGGCCAGGCTTTGACCGGTGCGGCCGAAACCGGCAATCACGACATGCTGTTGCGCCGCCATGGTGCGACTGGCAATTTTTGTCAGCGCCAGCGACTGCACCATCCATTCATTGGCAGACATTTTCATCACGATCGCATTGGATTTGGCGAGTATCAGGGGCGCGATCAGCATCGACAACACCATGGATGCCAGTATCAATTGCACAATCAGCGGCTCCAGCAAATTCAGCGCGCCAATCTGGTTCAGCAGCACGAAACCGAATTCGCCGGCCTGCGCCAGCGCCAGTCCCGTGCGCAAGGCTACGCCGAGCGGCGCACCAAACCAGCGCGCCAGTATCGCCACCAGAGCGAACTTCACGAGTACGGGCCCGATCAACAACAACAGCACCAGCCACCAGTATTCGACGACCAGCCGTATATCCAGCAACATGCCGATGGTAATAAAGAACAAACCCAGCAACACATCGCGAAATGATTTGATATCTTCTTCCACCTGATGCTTGAACTCGGTTTCGGAAATCAGCATGCCGGCGACAAAGGCACCCAGCGCCAGCGACAGCCCGGCCATCTCGGTAATCCACGCGGCACCGAGCGTGATCAGCAACAGGTTCAGCATGAACAATTCTTGCGAACGCCGTTTGACGACGAGGCGGAACCAGCCGCGCATCACCTTGTGCCCGACAAACAGCAGCAGCACCAGCACAATAACCGCCTTGCAGGCTGCCCACCCCAGCGTGACAACCAGATCGCCCTTGGGATTGGCCAGTGCAGGAATCAGAATCAGCAGCGGCACCAATGCGAGATCCTGAAACAGCAGAATACCTATGCTGCGGCGGCCATGCTCGCTCTCCAGCTCCAGCCGCTCCGTCAATACCTTGGAAACTATCGCAGTCGATGACATGGCCAGCGCGCCACCGACTGCCAGCGCGGCCTGCCAGCTGATGCTGCTCAAGCGACTGGAAAAATGCGCGACCAGCCAGCCGAATATCATGGTCAGCACAATCGTCAGCAATACCTGCGCCATGCCGAGGCCGAACACGGTACGTCGCATCGCAGACAATTTGGCCAGAGAAAATTCCAGCCCGATGGAAAACATCAGGAACACCACGCCGAATTCGCCGAGCGCATGGGTGGTGGAGCTGTCTTCCGCCCAACCCAGCGTATGCGGTCCGATCAAAATCCCCGCCACCAGATATCCCAGCATGGGCGGCAAATGCATGCTGCGGAAGGCGACCACGCCCAAAACCGCCGCAGCAAGCAACAAAAGCGTGAGCTCTAAAGGAGACAACATAGATGTGAACCGGCTGGTTTATTCAGAAGGGCGAGCAGAAGAATCAAAACATATTTTTGTTCTGTCTGGCAGGTTTTTTGCTTTGCGAATTCGTTTATACTTTCAACATGAGTGTACCCCATGCCAAAAAACCACCGGCAACTTTTGATGCCAAGAGCGCAACGCGCGCGCTGCAATTTGCGCGCGATACCTTGCAAATCGAGGCAGATGCCATCCTTGCACTAAAGCAGCGCATCAGCAATGAAAGCGGCGAACAATTCATTCAGGCTGTCGCGCTGCTATTGAACTGCACAGGCCGCGTAGTGGTATCCGGCATCGGCAAGTCCGGCCATATCGCCCGCAAAATCGCCTCCACGCTGGCCTCAACCGGCACGCCGGCCTTATTCGTTCATGCCGCGGAAGCCTCGCACGGCGATCTGGGCATGATCACGGCCGACGATGCGCTGATTGCGATTTCGTATTCCGGCGAAGCCGGCGAACTGCTTGCCATCGTTCCCATCATCAAACGCATGGGCGCAACCTTGATCACGATCACCGGCAATGACGATTCCACGCTGGCGCAACTGGCCGACGTGCACTTGAACGTCAGGGTCGACAAGGAAGCCTGCCCCCTGAATCTGGCGCCGACCGCCAGCACCACGGCGACGCTGGCCATCGGCGATGCATTGGCGGTCGCCCTGCTCGACGCACGCGGCTTCGGCGAAGAAGATTTTGCACGCTCCCATCCGGGCGGCGCACTGGGCCGTCGTTTGCTGACACACGTACGCGATGTGATGCGCACCGGCGACGCGATTCCAACCGTGGGCAAAGATGCCAGTCTGTACACAGCACTACTGGAAATCAGCAGAAAAGGCATGGCAATGACGTCGGTAGTCGATGCCGACGGACGCGCCATCGGCGTCTTCACCGACGGCGATTTGCGCCGCCTGATCGAGAACCAGCGCGATTTTTCCACCTTGTCGATTGCTGAAGTCATGCATGCGAATCCGCGCAGCGTCCAGCCGGACCAACTGGCGGTAGATGCTGTCGAGATGATGGAAGAATTCCGCATCAACCAGCTGCTGGTAACGAATGCCGATGGCAAACTGGTAGGCGCGCTGCATATTCACGATTTGACACGCGCGAAAGTAATCTGATGACATCCCCGACAGATAACGCAGCGATCGCTCGCGCCTCGAATGTGCGCCTGATGATTTTCGACGTTGACGGTATTCTGACGGATGGCAGCCTGCATTTCGGCGCCGATGGCGAAGTCATCAAAACCTTCAACGTACTCGATGGCCACGGCATCAAGCTGCTGCAGCAATCCGGCGTCGCCACCGCCATCATCAGCGCACGCCAGTCGCCCATCGTGCTGCGCCGCGCCACCGATCTCGGCATTCATCATGTCTTCCAGGGCATACACGACAAGCGCTCTGCATTTGAACAATTGCTGACGCAAACCGGCATAGCGGCTGCTGCCTGCGGTTTTATCGGCGACGATGTCATCGACTTGCCGATTCTGTCGCGCGTCGGCTTCGCCGCCAGCGTGCCGAACGCGCATCCTGAAGTACGTACACGCGTGCATTACGTGACGCAAGCCGGTGGCGGCCGTGGCGCGGCACGCGAATTATGCGATTTCATTCTGCGCGCGCAAGGCAACTATGAGGCGGCACTGGCGCCGTATCTATTGTGAAGAGCGCCAACTCCGCCAACGGGGTACGCCTGATTGTATTGATTGCACTCAGTGCAGCCCTCGCGCTTGGCAGTTTCTGGCTGGTTGAAGTCATGCAGCGGAAAACCGAAGATGCGCTGCCCGCACGCGCACGCACGGAGCCGGACTTTTATGTGGAAAAATTCAATTTCGTCCGCATGGGGAAAACCGGCGAGGCCCGCTATAACCTGACCGGCACCGAGATGAAGCATTATCCTCAGGACGACTCCTATCAGATACAGAATCCGGTCATGCATAGCTACAGCGCGGACAAGCCGCCTATGGTGAGTCGCTCCCTGCGCGCCACCATTAGCAACAACAGCAGCGAAGTGCATATGTACGATAACGTGCATATCGACAGACCCGCATCAACTACTTCCCGGCATTTCCAGCTCAAGACCTCATATCTGCTGCTATTGCCGGATGACGACGTGATGAAAACGCCGAAACCGGTTGAAATAACAATTGGCGAATCGGTATTAACCGGGGCCGGCATGTTCGCCAACAATGCAAGTGGCGAATTCCGTTTATCCAGCAATGTAAAAGGCCAGTATCAGCCACCCAATATCACTCGTTGATGATGTGACCCGGCTTTTAATCGATCGATTTTTAAGAAAACTGTCATGAAACGATTACTACCTGCACTGCTGCTTCTTTCAGGCATCTGCGCCATGTCTGCCGCGCATGCCGAAAAAACCGATGCGACCAAACCGACCAACGTCGAAGCCGATCAAATGCAGTACGACGACGTCAAGCAAATCAACACCTTCATCGGCAATGTCGTACTGACGCGCGGCTCGATCCTGATGAAAGCCAACAAGATGGTCGTGACGCAGGATCCCGCCGGCTATCAATTTGTCGTCATGTACGCGGCCCCCGGCTCGCTTGCCAGCTTTCGCCAGAAGCGCGATGGCGGCCCGGACCAGTGGATAGACGGCCAGGCCGAACGCATCGAATACGATGACAAGAATGAAATCATGAAACTGTTTTCCAAAGCGCGCATGCGCCGCCTGGAAAACGGCAAGGCCACCGATGAAGTCAACGGCGAATATATCTCCTACGATACGCGCGCCGAATTCTTTACCGTCCACAACACTGCAAGCGGCGACAGCAAGCCCGGTGCCGGTCGCATCAAGGCCATCATCCAGCCGCGCGCCACAGATACGAAAAAGGCGCCATAAGATGTCGAGCAAGTTGATAGTCAGCGGCCTGCAAAAAAGCTATGGCGCACGTCAGGTGGTGCGCGATGTCGCATTGCAGGTTGAGAGCGGTGAAGTGATCGGTTTGCTGGGCCCGAACGGCGCCGGCAAAACCACCTCCTTCTATATGATCGTCGGGCTGGTGCCATCCGACGCCGGCCGCATCGAACTGGATGGCGTCGATATTTCGCGCCAGCCGATTCACAAACGCGCCCAGCTCGGCCTGTCCTATCTGCCGCAGGAAGCCTCGGTATTCCGCAAACTGAGCGTGGAAGACAATATTCGCGCCGTGCTGGAACTGCAACGCGTGAATGGCAAGGCCTTAGGCAAAGAGCAGCTTGAACAGCGTCTGGATACCTTGCTGGCCGATTTGCAAATTGAAAAGCTGCGTGAGAATCAGGCCTTGTCCCTATCCGGCGGTGAGCGCCGTCGTGTCGAAATCGCCCGCGCATTGGCAACCAATCCGCGCTTTGTTTTGCTGGACGAACCGTTTGCCGGTGTCGATCCGATTGCCGTGATTGAAATTCAGCGCATCGTGCGCTTTTTGAAAGAACGCGGCATCGGCGTCCTGATCACCGATCACAACGTACGTGAAACCCTGGGCATCTGCGACCGCGCCTACATCATCAATCAGGGCGCCGTGCTGGCCAGCGGCCGACCGGACGACATCATTGCCGACGAATCGGTACGCCGTGTCTACCTGGGCGAACACTTCCGCATGTAACTGCGGAAACAAGACAAAGCCCCATGAAGCAATCCCTGCAATTACGCGTTTCGCAACATCTGGCATTGACACCGCAATTGCAGCAATCGATACGCCTGCTGCAACTGTCCACACTAGAACTGCATCAGGAACTCGAACAGATCCTGGCCGACAATCCGCTGCTGGAACGTACCGACGACCCGCTAGACCACGCCATTCGCCTGCTGGCCGATGGCGCAATCGGTTCTGCCGGCACCACGCCGGAAGGTGCCAGCGTCGAAGCGAATGCGCAAACACCGGAAAGCGACACCAGCTTCGATGTTCCCGAGCCGGCGGAAGCATCCAACGGCGATGCCGAATGGAGTTTCGACGATGTCGCGCGCACCTCGAAAGTGCCGGAAGACGACGATGCCCGCCCGCAACTGGAAGCGCACGAAACCACGCTGCGCGAACACTTGCTGGAACAGATGCGCGTCACCGTACGCGAACAACGCGATCGGGCATTGCTAGAACTTATCATCGATGCACTGAACGACAACGGCTATCTGGAAGAAGAACTGGAAGAAATCCACGCACGTCTGCCGGAAGAACTCGAAATAGAACTGGAAGAGTTGCAGATTGCATTGAACCTGCTGCAAAGTTTCGATCCGCCCGGCGTCGGTGCACGCAATGCTTCCGAATGTCTGGCTCTGCAAATCAGGCGCATGCCAAAAGTAGCAATGGTCACGCGCCGCATGGCACTCGCCATCGTGCAACATCATCTCGGCCTTTTCGCTCAACGCGACTTCAACAAACTACGCAAGGCACTCGATTGCGACGATGAAGATCTGCGCGAAGCACAAGTCATCATCAAGCAATGCAATCCGCATCCAGGCTCCACCTTCGCCACCGACACCTCCGATTATGTGGTGCCCGACGTGATCGTCAAACGCACACGCAACGGCTGGCAAGTGATGCTCAATCACGACGTCATGCCGCGCCTGCGCGTCAACAGCTTGTACGCCAATATTTTGAAGCAAAGCAAGGGTGACGGCTCGCTAGGCTCGCAGCTGCAGGAAGCCAAGTGGCTGATCAAAAACATGCGTCAGCGCTTCGACACCATCCTGCGTGTATCGCAGGCAATTGTAGAGCGGCAACGCAACTTTTTTTCACACGGCGCCGTAGCAATGCGACCGCTTGTGTTGCGTGAAATAGCTGATACACTAGGTCTACACGAGAGCACTATTTCTCGTGTGACGACGCAGAAATACATGCTTACCCCGCATGGCATGTTCGAATTGAAATACTTTTTCGGCAGCCATGTTGCAACGGAAACCGGGGGTGAAGCATCGTCAACTGCGATACGCGCACTGATCAAGCAACTGATAGGAGCCGAAAACCAGAAAACGCCATTCTCTGATAGCAAGATCGCAGAAATGCTGGCGGAACAAGGTATGGTGGTGGCGCGACGTACCGTTGCAAAATACCGTGAAGCCTTGAAAATCCCCCCAGTCAATTTGCGCAAATCGTTGTAGAGCTCGTCCTTAGTAGTTTTTGTTATACCTTGCTGTGTTCATGGCCAGGTAAAGGCATGAACCTCCAGTGAATTATCATAGGAGCACTGTATGAATCTCACAATCAGTGGACATCACCTCGAATTAACCCCAGCCATCCGCGAATATGTACAAGGAAAACTGGAGCGCATCAAACGGCATTTCGATCACGTCATCGATATTGCAGTCATTCTGACTGTAGATAATCTTCCGGAAAAAGAAAAACGCCAAAGGGCGGAAATCAACTTGCGTGTGAGAGGCAAGGATATACATGTGGAAAGCATCGCGAATAATTTGTATGCCGCGATTGACACCCTGATCGACAAACTCGATCGACAAGTCATCAAATACAAAACCAAACAGCAGGATCATCAGCATGATGCAATCAAACGATTGCCGGATGAATCGGATGCTGTTGCGTCTTAAGGCGCGACAACCAGACTGAGAGTATCGGTCGCTAAAAATGAAGGGCGCAATTTGCGCCCTTTTTTATACTTAATATCTTCCGCCTCAAACATGTCTTGCAAAAATGAGCGTCAAACCCTCATGAATGTCGTTATAGAATAATTCAATGCAAGTCCATCAACGTCAATATCCCTTCCCGACTCCAAAAACTGCGACAGTGATTGCACTGCTTCTCGCTGTGAGCGCGCATATATTTTTTCTGCGTTTCTGGCTTGACTCTGTCAGCAGCAAGCCGGCAACACAGAATGTTTTGGTTACCTTGAAGACCAACCCTTCACAGAAAAATCCTGTCCGCAAAAATATCTTGAGTACTGCGAAAAGTGGCGATAGCGCACCCCAAGTGGAATCAGATGCGCAGCAAGACACGCAAAATATCGAAAGAGCCGGAAATAAAACCTACTATTTTAAATATGATGAAGTAAGCAGCAAACCCGTGGTCATTACAGACGTCCCAGCGGATTTTTCTCTGCCCATACTTTCAGACCTGTCTCAAACGCTGATCCTGACTCTACGCATCAGTGACAAAGGAGAAATAGACGAAGTCTTGATTGACAACAAAAGTATCGATGAAAATGCAAGACAATTGATCATCAATGCGTTCAAGGCTATGAAGTTCGAGCCCGCCAGAATTAATGATATATCGGTACCGAGCGAAATTCGTATCGAGGCGCAAGAAAATGAGCCGGATACCACCCACCAAGCCGCCGAATAAAAATCGGCGGCAATGATAGGCCGCCGATCTACTTAAAATTCACTTCACTCCGGTATCAGCTCTCGCCAAATCACGCGCTTCCCCTTGAATGACAAGGCACTAGGGGGGTTAGGTAACTCATGCGTCGGTTGCTCCGGAGTCGGATGGTCTGACGTTACAACCGAAACATGTCTTTTACCATCCGGTGTGTAGTAATAATTCACACCGACAATCGGAGCATTGAACAATTCCGAAACGAGCCCGTCAGCATTATTGCCGTTCAGGTAATTAAAATAATTGAGCCATCCATAACCACCGGGTGAACAGACTGTATTAGACGGAACCGTCGATGGCGCGATTAACAATCCAGAGTCCAGTATCGGCTCGACATGAATCCGCTCCCCGCTATCCGATAGATCAATGAACCATCCTGGATCGCTTCGGAAATCCATTTCATTTTGAGAGGCAGTGCGCGTCGATCCCGAAGTCGTCAAGGTCTGCTGCACCAAGGAAAGGCGAGGATTCACCAGCGTCGTCACAAGATTATCATCCTTGATCGCATACAAGGTCTGCCGCTGGGTATTCTCCAGATCGCTTTTTTCCAGATATTTCCCAGTCCCCACAAATACCAGTCGCTTACCGTAAGCGACTCCCAATTCCGGTGCGGCGGTAACTGGCTGCGCCGCGCCCGACGGATCCTTTAAGGTTGCTAATTTCAGAACCGTATTGTTGTTGATATTAAATCGCCACACGTTACCCAGGATGTCTCCACCATAAACGTAGAGCGAAGTATTATTTCGCGTTGGGTCGTTTGCATAATTCGATATCTTGGCCAGCCCACTAGGCGTAGTCGTATCTCCCGCTCCCGTTCCAATACGCGCAATATGCGCACCGGTTAGTGCATTACGCACATATAGATAGCCCTCCCCATTTCCCGGACTGGTATTGTTATAGCCCGATGTGAACAGCACGACCCAGGTACCGTCAGCTTTTTTTGTCACGACCGGATAACCATAGCTGTAGCCAAGATTTGCTTCGGTACTTGAGTTTATTTCCCACAGCAAACTAGGCGCGATGGGATTGGTAATATCGAGCGCATAATATCCTCTCCCCCCACCATTCAAGCCAGCAACCAGAATCGTGCGCCATGCAGCCGTCGCAGTGTCATACACATCTGCAATCACAGGCCTGCCATTAACATAGTTTCTATGCTGACTTGCGTAGTTCTTGTCTGCCAGATGCCAAAGATCCGGAATCATCAAGGTAGGCACAAATGCCCACCGTTCCGTACCATCTACTGCATCAAACGCATGCAGCATGCCATCATTAGCCCCCATATATACTGTCTTCGGACGCGACGTCTTTGCTGTGATGTATGCGGCATAATCTGTATCGGCATACTTGAAATACGGCTTACCTACGAAAGCAGGTTGCGACTCGATTGCATCGCCCAAGGTCGCTTCGCGGTAACGATACAGCCGATCTTCAACCGCATTGCTGGTCCGCTCCATCTCAAATCCGGTATGCCCCCTCAGATAGCTCACCATCTTTTCACCTGCAGCAAGCGTCTTCTGATCGGTAGACAAATCTGCCCACTGGCTCAATCCGGTGCCGGAAAAATAGGTTTTCTGGGTGTTTGACAAGTTGTCATAGATAAAATCGACCAAGGCTCCCGCGCCATTTGCCATTTTGATGACACGACTATCTGTCGACGTGCCCACTCTTGAGCGCATGGTGCCGGTACAAGCCGTTGCCATTTCAACTTTGCAGCTTGTACCGTCCAATGTGCCATTAACGCAGGTATCCGCTGTGGCACCCGGTGTGACGCAATAGTAAGCTGTACTGCTACCATCCGTCGATTGCATGATGGTTCCTGGTGCCGAGCAAGAGCCGGCAATTGTATTCTCGACGCACCACGCCGGCGACTCACTAACGTCACCAGTTTTCAGGTTGATAGTACGAGCCTCGAGATTGCCCTGCCATTTGACCGTGGTGTAGCTTGCTACATAAGCGAAGTTATCATTGGCCACTGGATTCAAGGTACTGGTAGCCGCAGCGGAGCCAGCGCCCAGTTTTGACCCAATAGCGGCAAGCGCGCCATTCAGGCCGCTAGTCAACTGACTTGGGTCTTTTGCACTGAAGTAGGTTCCCTGACCATTGACTGCGGCATGCCATAAATCGTCAATCGCGGTTTCGGTATCCGCAACCGGCACTGGCCAGTTGACAGCCGATGTGCCGGAACCATGTTTAATGTCGTAATAATCCCCGGAATCAGCTGTCTTGTAATCACTGACATAGGACAGCGTGCCATCCACACCCAAACCGAGTGTGAATGTGGTCATATGTTGTTTAACGTTATTGTCGGTGCCACTCACAAAAACATTATCCTTGCATACATCAATGCCCAATGCCCCCGTGCAGTTGCCAAGCGAACTGTTACGCAAATCAGTGTCGTAATAATATTTTGCCGCATCTGCCAGACTGTTGGAACTGGCCGTCGGCCCTTCATACATCGGGCGCGGCGTACTACCTCCATCGAGATTGCCGACTGCATTGCCATTCAATCCCTTAACATCAGAATTTGCATCCGTATTCCAGTAACCGTCTGTGGTGAGCAAGGCAAAATTCTGCTGGCAAGAATACTGCATCGGATCTGCGCTCCCTACAGGTTTCTTCCCTGCATACAGCAAGCCCACACGCGCCAGCGCCGATCGCAATGGCGTACCATTGGCAGGATTGATCGAAAACAGTTTTTTGTACCATTTATCTTTGGTATTGTTGGTGCCGGCGTCGAACGGAGCGATCGGCAAATAATTATTGCCCTGTATGTCGATAAAACCGACACGATAACGATTATCGATCGACTTGAAGGCTCGGCTGGTAGCAGTTTTCATCGTCTGCATCCGCGTCTGATAATACGTCCACCAGTTTGCGAAATTCGTCATCTCTTCGCTATATGAACAAGAGGTCGTGCTGGCGATACAGTCAGTGCGTGCTGCAGCGCGCGGATAAGTTGCTCCATCCACGATATCGGTACGCACAAAAGAACCTGAATAGAGAGGAGATGATGCGAGAATCTCTGGCTTACTCGCGACGTAACCACTAAGCTTCTGGGTCATTGGGCTAAAGGTGCAGCTACTATTGGAACTCGATGTACTCGTAAGAATGACGTCATAGTTGACATCGCCCATGGTTGCCGGCACTTGTATCTTCAAGGTGTCACCGGAACCGCTGAATGAATATCCGGTCGGCGGTGTTTTTCCTCTGGCGCTACCCGCCAGCGAAGAGGCCGAACTTTCATTCGTTGTTGCCGAAGGCAAGATACTGACCCCATTAATCGTGATCGATGCAATCCCCGCCTTCTTGGAGCCACTACACCCAGCCATCGAGAATCTGAATGTTGCGCTGGCACCTACTGCAGGCACAGATGGCACATATGGTTGGGCAGGCGATAAAAATTTGGTGGGAAATCGTATTTGCTTGTAGTTACCAGCGCGCAGTCCCTGGCAAGAATTGGCGGCAGGTATGTCCGCCTTTGCATTTGCATCATCCAGACACCAGCGCACACGCGCAGGAAAACTGAAGACATCGCTTTGATTCGATTGACAATTAATCAGTTTGGCAGAGTCACACCATTCGCCAGGGATAATGCGATAGTAGTGCGGGCCCAGGGTTTTGAGCTCAGTGGTTATCCCCCCAGAAGAATCCATTTTCGCCAGTAACTTGTTACCGTTCGATGTCGTAGTGTGCTGAACAGTGTAATTATTAACTCCTACAGTACCTGGCAAGACGTAATTGTCATTGCGCAGGCAGTTGCTATAGCTAGTACTTGTGCACCATTCCACGTCTGGATAGGAGGTGACCAAATTTGTCGAGCTACTACTTTGAATACCATACGCATCATTCTTGACGCTAGCCCAGGAAGTCTGGCTTGCATAGCTGGTGCCCGCACTATCCACCGGCGGCAGATAGTTGATTGCAGGGTTGTAATAAACACCATTCACATCCGGACTTTTGAACAGCGGTGAATTGACACATCCCAGGCTGTAACTGCCATTCGTGTTTTTGCAAAGGTTATCGTCCACCCAATCCGGCAGATAGTTCCAATCCATACTTCCAGAACCATCGAGAATGAACATCAAGTTTGGCAGCACCGCCGTCGTAGTTGCATTGGCGAGCGGCTCGGTTGCCAATGCTATTGATGCAGGCAGCGCCTTCAAAGGCAGCGTCATTGCGAAGGCAAACGTGACTATCGCCACAATATTGGCGCGGCGCCCAATGTCGAAATAGTGTTTCATGCTTGCCTCTTAGTAAATGAATCCCTGAATGTAGCTGACGGTATTACGTGGGCCCGTTACGCGAACAGTTACACGGAACATTACGCTACTGCCACTTTTATCGACAGGTGGCTTGCCGGTAACCATAGAATCTGTTTGCGACTCTGCGTCGCTGAATACACATTTTTCTGCAACAGGAGCCTCGCCCTCAATCGTGCTGCACATACGCTCAATGATGTAGCGAACGTCGTTATCACTGGCATCTTTGCCTGCGCGGGCACTCACCTGATCAGTCCACATAGCGGTGGTCTTAACAGCATCTATTCGGTCTGGAACTACAAGATTGGAGTAATAGCCATTCGCACCGCTCGTGTTATTCAATGCCTGATCTGCAGGAAGCTTTGCCTGATCCTTGATCTGCTCCGCAGATAACCAGGCAATGGCGCTTTCCAATCCAGTATCACCAGACGAAGTCGCGGCGCGGCGAAATGCAATATTGCCCGCGATAAGACTGGACGTGTCCACAGAACGCACTAACGCAACTGCCGCCAGCATAATGGTGACCAGAGCGATCAGGGCAATGAAAAGTACGACCCCGCGTTGCCTGCTTAGCGTACTGATCCGCCTGCGCATAAAGGAGTGTTGGCTCATAGTTTGTCCGCGGACCAGATCATGTTGCGAATCGGGATAAGTGTGTCGAACACTCGGTAACGATATTTTCTCCAATCCGGGTCTGCGCTTAGATCAATCGCTGGCGCCGGATTGGCGACGGTGCCGGCCCATGCGCACAGCCCGGTCGGAGCGGCAGTTGTCAGGGAAGAGCATGCGGCGGTGACGTCCTCTTTTTCCTTTACGCTGTTACGAATGACCAGCGCCACACGAATCGCCTTGATCCTGTTGCGATTACTTGCCGACATGGCAGCGCCCCATTCCGGATCAACCGCATCCACATAAGCGTCAGGTGTGATCTGATTCACATTTCCAGCCAGGGTGATTCCATAGCGAGCCTGCATGTTTACAACACCGCCTGCAATTTGCGCTCCACCCTCAAGTAAATTGCTACCCGAAACCTCATAAGTAGTCGCTTCCCACCGTTTACCTAGACAAGCAAAGGTACCGCTAGCGGGATCCGTGATCACGGGAGAAAATGTAATCCCGGCAGCATCGACAGCCGCGACGGTAGTCATCGCGCACTTTGTGCCGTTAGTCACAAGAACCTTATCGTCAACCTGGCAAGACAACATATTATTTTGATCCGGCGCAGATGGGAAGCGAAGCGGCACACCACCAAAGGCGGTCGTTCCTTTACGTACAATAATCTGGTCGCTGGCACCACCAGCGCCGTTGACAATCTCCACCGGGGTAATGCTGACGCCAACCTCGGGCGTATCGGGATCACCATCGTTATCTGCCAACGGTTTATCTGCGCAATTGAGCGCTTGGTTTTGCGCGCTAAAAACTGGCAAGCCGTAACCGGCCATCTGGATCTGGCGCTGCATCGTGTAGATCGCAATGCTGCCAGCGGTCTGCGCATCTGCAGTTCCGGTTGTTGAACGCTTTTGTCCCTCGAACATGGCGGCGACTTGCACGATCACCAGCGTTGCGATCATCCCGATCGCAAGACCGACCATGATCTCCACCAAACCAAAACCATTTCCCGAAGAAAACCGGCGTGCGTGATGAATTCTTCTCATACGCCCCCCGTTACTCTGGCCACGCTAGTGACATTGTGTTCTGCGCTATCACCGGGCTGCTGCCAGGTAACCTTCACAACAAAACATGACAGATTGCCTGCGCAGTTGGGTATATCTCCGCGAATCGTGATCCTGCGTCCATTGGGCAATCCGGAGCCCGCAGAAATATCCGTTCCGGGAGCCGGCTCGGCATAGTTTGCCAAATTCATTTGATCTACCCACATTTGCGAAATACGCTGCTCCACAATCAATCCTGCTTCCACACGGTACTTGGCGTCAGAATTGGCCTTGATCATGGTTGCCTGCAAACCAACCGCTCCCAGAATACCCACAGAAAAAATAAGGATGGCAATCAATCCTTCCAGCAGCACGATGCCCTTCTGGGTGGAGGAGAGACGATAGCGAATATGCATTTTCATTGGAGTCTGCCCTCGTCCTTCAACATGCGCGCGAATCTGGCGCAGTAACGTTCGGATCGCACATCCGCACACTGCCGCCGTTAACGATAATGCGTAAATTCCTGCTGTCCGCTGCTGACATAACCTCAGTATTCACATCCACATCAATCACAACGTCGGTTCCACGACCCAAGGCATTGAAATTCACATCAGAAATTACGGGATTGGCGACCACGATCACCGCGGCAGAAGAACCATCACCTGTTGCGCGACTTTGAATGAGAGTGCAATCATCACCGGCTACCAGACAGACCGTCCATGAGGAGCCATCACCCATCGAAAATCTGACTACCTGATTACGCGCAACAGCCTCAGAGCGGGCCAATTGCAAACCATTCAGGATGGATTCCGCTGCGTTCCTCAGTTTTGCGTTTTGTATCCAGGTGCGATAACTGGGAACGCCAAGCGCGATAACGATAGCCAGCACGACTATGCCTATCATCAGTTCTATCAGGGTAAAGCCCCCGCTATGTACATTGCGCCTCAGCATGCATCACCGCGCTTGGTGAGCCAACAATTGACTTCTGCACCAGGAGGCACTGTTGATTTTTTAGTGTTGTTCTGATCAAGCGAATATTTATATCCATCCATACCCTGGCTCGCCACACCGGTTGCGGTAATCGTATACACATTGGGCGTAGCAGCATCAGTCGCGCAAGCAAAAGTGAAGTACTTCCCTGACACCACGGCACCAGCGGCGGTCGCACAAGCAGCGTCGACATAACCAGCGTAGCTGCGGTTATCCTGATAATACTGTTCCATTTTCACGCGCATATTTGCAAGTTCGGACGTTGCCTCCTGCACTTTTCCTCTGCGCACATAGTCCCCATAATAGGGAAGTGCGATCGAAGCAAGAATGCCGATAATGGCAACGGTAATCATGAGTTCAATCAGCGTAAATCCAGCCGATTGACGCGAATTGGATGAGGAGGAAAAAATATGTTTCATGTCATGTTCCCTTTAAGTAACATTAATTTAAACCAATCAAGCGGCATTACCAGACGCATCCGATAAACGGCGCAATTCCCGCTCCGAGCGGTTTGCCTCTATCGCTACCTGTCGCAAAGAAGCCGCTAGAATGCCTAACCTCACCCAACAAACTTCATATATGCCCGCAGATATCCGCATCACTATCGACCATGGCTTAGGCTGCCTGACACTGGATCGCCCGCAGGCCATGAATTCTCTTTCGCTGGACATGATCCGCACGATGACGCAAGCGCTGTCGGCATGGCGGGCGGATGAAAACGTGCACGCTGTGCTGATCAACTCCAGCACCCCCAAGGCATTTTGTGCCGGCGGCGATATTCGTTTTTTTTACGATGTCGGCATCGCAGGGCTGCGTGGCGGTAGCGCCTTGCTGGAAGATTTTTTTACCGAAGAATATGCGTTGAACCACTTGATTCATCATTATCCGAAGCCCTACATCGCACTGATGGATGGCATCGTGATGGGTGGCGGCATGGGTATTACGCAAAGCAGTGCCGCAGCGCGGATACGCATCGTGACCGAACGCACGCGCATGGCGATGCCGGAAGTGAATATCGGCTTGTTCCCGGATGTAGGCGGCGGTTATTTCCTGTCGCGCCTGCCGGGGGAAATCGGTACCTATCTCGGCCTGACGGGGGAAATTGCCGGCGCCGCAGATGCCTTGTACGCCGACCTGGCCGATGTATTTATTCCGCGCAAGGAATTACCCGCCTTGTTGACCTTGCTTGCATCCGTCAAGAATCGGCAATACCGCCAGGCCATCGATGAATTTGCAGCGCCGTTTGCTGAACAAATCGATCCCGCGAATAGCGTGCTCGCCAAACAGCGTGATTTGATCGATCGCCATTTTTCACACGACAATGTGGCTGCTATCGTCGAATCCCTGAAACAAGACGATGATCCCTTCGCGAAAAAAACGCTGGACTCCCTGCTGCAGCGTTCGCCGCTGTTGGTCTGCGTTTCGCTGGAGCAGATACGCCGTTCAGCCAACATGGAACTGGCAGATTGCCTGCGCCTGGAACGCACGATGGTACGACGCTGCTTTGAACATGGAGAAGTGCTGGAAGGCATACGTGCGCTCGTGATCGACAAAGACCACGCGCCGCAATGGCGGCCGGCATCGCTGGCAGAAGTAAGTCAGGAAATGATTGCGCCATTCTTTGAATCGGCCTGGCCGGCCTATGCGCATCCGTTGCGCGAACTTGACTAAACCGGATCAAATCTCAAGCAACTCTGCGAAGCATCAAATAGAAATCAAGTGCGCAGACTTGTTTGCTCACATCTCGTCGATCAGGAACAAACGCTTATGCTCGCGTATCGCATAGCGATCCGTCATGCCGGCGATGTAGTCAGCTACCTTGCGCGCCTGCACTACCCTTGCCTGCGGTGTGTCGCTGACAGCTTGTTGATAGTCGGGCGGTAATAGATTCGGTTCGCGCATGAAGGCATCGAACAATTCCGCCACGATACGGCGTGCCTTGCTCGTCATGCGGTTGACTTGATAATGCTGGTACAGGTTTTCTCGCAGGAAGCGCTTGAGCACAACAGCCTCGGCACGCATGCCGTCAGAGAATGCAATCAGTGCCGGCGCATTGCGCACATCGTCTATCGTTTTGACTTGTGCCGCTTGTATGCGTTGCCGTGACGTGTCGATCACGTCGACAATCAATGCATTGATCATGCGCCGTATCGTTTCATTGATGGCGCGCCGCCCGTTAATACCGGGAAATGCCAACTCGACCTGATGCCGGTGTCGCGCATAAAAATCGACTTCATCCAGTTGTGCAGTCGTCAGCAAACCCGAACGCAAACCATCGTCGATATCGTGATTGTTGTAGGCGATTTCATCAGCCAGATTGGCCAGTTGCGCTTCCAGCGTCGGCTGCTTTTTCTCGATGAAACGCAGGCCGATTGCATCCAGTTTTTTTGCATTCGCCAGCGAACAATGCTTGAGGATGCCTTCGCGCGTTTCAAACATCAGGTTCAAGCCATCGAAAGCACCGTAGCGCTGTTCAAGCGTATCGACCACCCGCAGACTTTGCAGATTATGTTCGAAGCCGCCGTACTCGCTCATGCAGGCATTCAGGGCATCCTGGCCGGCGTGCCCGAAAGGTGTGTGACCGAGATCGTGCGCCAGTGAAATTGCCTCGATCAGATCTTCATTCAACTGCAGATTGCGCGCGATGGAGCGTGCAATCTGCGCCACTTCGATGCTGTGCGTCAGACGCGTACGAAACAGATCGCCCTCATGATTGACGAATACCTGGGTCTTGTATTCCAGTCGTCGAAATGCGGCGGAATGGATGATGCGATCACGATCGCGTTGAAATTCGGTGCGCGATGAGGTGGATGGTTCGGAGAAACGACGGCCCGTCGATTGCTCCGAGCGCGCCGCATAAGGGGCAAGATGAACTTCGATATTCATGTCAGGCAACCGCACGTAAAATCACGCGCGCCGGATGGTGAATCAGGCGACGCATGCACTCAATGTTTGCAGCAGCAAATCTTGCGGCACGGTCATGATGATGGATGTACCCAAGGGCTTGAGCAGAATGAACTTGATGGCGCCGCCTTCGTTTTTCTTGTCGACTTCCATCAGCTCCAGCCAGCGCGCAACGCCCAGATCCGGCGCAACCGTCGGCAATCCTGCAGCCTTCACGACCGCGACGATCCGTTCTTTTGAGTGGGCATCGATGAAACCCATGCGATGCGACAAATCTGCCGCCATCACCATGCCGCAACCGACCGCTTCGCCATGCAGCCAGACGCCGTAACCCATACCGGCTTCAATCGCATGACCGAAGGTGTGGCCGAAATTCAAGATCGCGCGCAAGCCGCCTTCGCGTTCATCCTGGCGCACCACATCGGCCTTGATTTCGCACGAACGCTTGATTGCATATGCCAATGCCTCTGCATCTTTTGCAACAAGTTTCGCGATATTCGCTTCTATCCAGTCGAAGAATGGCGCATCGATGATCGCACCGTGCTTGATCACTTCCGACAAGCCGGCCGACAATTCACGTGCCGGTAAGGTATTCAAGGTCGAGGTATCGGCGATCACCGCTTGCGGCTGATAAAAAGCGCCGATCATGTTCTTGCCGAGCGGATGATTGATCCCGGTCTTGCCGCCGACGGAGGAATCGACTTGCGACAGCAAGGTGGTTGGCACCTGGATAAATGGCACGCCACGCATGTACGCTGCCGCCGCAAACCCGGTCATATCGCCGATCACGCCACCGCCCAATGCGATCAAAGTGGTTTTTCGATCGCATTTTTCTGCGAGCAGGACATCAAACACTTTCATCAGGTTGGCCCAGTTTTTTTCTTCCTCGCCATCCGGCAAAATAATCTGCGTCACGTGCTTGCCCGCCGCTTCCAGCGTGGCAGTCAAACGATCGAGATACAAGGGAGCAACAACTGTGTTGGTAACAATGGCGACGCGCGCACCTGGAATGTGCGCGGCAACGACCGCCTGATCGTCGAGCAGAGCCTGCCCGATGCTGATGGGATAACTGCGTGCGCCTAAATCAACGTACAGGGTATGAGAAGCGGAAAGCTGTGGCATGGGGTGCTTTGATAATAAATCTTGTTGCAATGATACAGCCGTAGCGCTCTGCGTATGTTCCGGCCCCAATTGCGCCAGGATCGATTGCATCAGAAATTGTACGTTAGGCCGACCGGTATCGATCACGATGTCGGCGATTTCATTGTAGAGCGGTTCGCGGATACGCGACAATTCCTCGAGAGTCTTGCGCGGATCGCCGGTTTGCAGCAGCGGACGATTCTTGTCGTGACTGGTGCGTTGCAAAAGGTTGTTGACGCTGGCACGCAGATAAATGACGGTGCCCCGTGACTTGAGATAAGCACGATTTTCCGCATTCAGGACTGCACCGCCGCCGGTAGCGAGCACGATATCCTGTTGCGCCGTCAGATCGCGAATGACTTCCGCTTCGCGCTGCCGAAAACTGGCCTCGCCCTCAATTTCAAAGATCAAGGGGATAGCTGCGCCGGTGCGCGCTTCGATTTCGTGGTCGGAATCGATGAACTGCTTGTTCAGCCTTTTTGCCAGCGCGCGACCGACCGTCGTTTTGCCGGCACCCATCAGGCCGACCAGAAAAATATTTCCACCCACGTTTTACAAACTCTTTCTAAGCAGGTGCAGCAGCCGGGATGGCTCTGCCCACACCCGGCATCCTACCTGATTGACACCTTGTCGTTGAGGATTTTAGGTGTCAGGAAAATCAGTAATTCTGTTTTGTTATTGGTACGGCCTGTCGTTTTGAACAGATTTCCAAGTACAGGAATATCGCCAAAGAACGGCACTTTCGATACTGAGTCCCGCTCTGTCTGCGTAAAAATACCGCCGATAACCACCGTGCCGCCATTATCGATCAGCACCTGGGTTTTCACATGCTTGGTATCGATGGCAAAGCCCGCACGCGTTTCCTGACCAACACTATCCTTATTGACATCAACTTGCAGGATGACATTGCCGTCCGGCGTGATTTGCGGTGTGACTTCCAGTTTCAGATTTGCTTTTCTGAATGAAACACTGGTTGCACCGCTACTGGTCGCCTGTTGATAAGGCAACTCGGTTCCCTGCTCGATCAAAGCTTTTAACTGGTCGGCGGTAATCACGCGCGGGCTGGAAATAATCTTCCCTTTACCATCGGCTTCCAATGCCGACAATTCAAGACCGATAAACCTTGTCGCCGCAGCATTAAACAAGGTCAATGCAACGGACCCCGCTGTATTGCCAGCAAGACTGGCCGGCAAATTAACTGCACTGCCACCTAGAGTAGGCAAGGCGCCAGTATCGCCTGGCGTCAATTGATTACCGCCAAGTTCATAGTTCCCTTGTCGCGTTACACCAAAAGACAGCTTGGCTCCCAAACTACTACTAAATGTGTCACTTGCCTCTACAATTCTGGCCTCAATCATGACTTGGCGAGTAGCAATATCGGTTTTTAGTACCAAGGCACGAATTTCTTCCAGCTTGGATGGAATATCGGTAATGAATAATTGATTGGTACGCGGATCGACAACTGCACTACCGCGCTTGCTCAGAATACTGCGGCTGCCGCCCCCAGTGTTATCAATACCGAACACCTGCTTGAACGACTCTGCTTTTTGATAGTTCAGCTGGAATGTTTCCGTTCTTACCGGCTCCAGCTCGGCAATTTGCGCACGCTGTTCCAGCTCCAGTTTTTCCTTGGTCAACAGTTCGTCGCGCGGCGCGATCCAGATCACCGTACCGTTTTTACGCATGTCCAGACCCTTGGCCTGCATCACGATATCGAGCGCCTGATCCCACGGCACATCTTTCAAACGCAAAGTCAGGTTGCCACTGACCGTGTCGCTGGTAATGATATTCAAGCCGGTGAAATCGGCAATCACCTGCAACACTGCCCGCACTTCCACATTCTGGAAATTCAGCGACAGTTTTTCACCGCGATAATCGCGCACGCCCAGACCCAGCTTGTTCGGCTCTTCCTTCAGTGGTTTGACCTCGATCACCAATTGCGTATCGCTTTGATAGGCGCTGTGTTCCCACGCACCTTTGGGTTCTATCGTCATTCGCACGTTTTCGCCATGCTGCTGCGTCGTGACAAGATTGACCGGCGTACCGAAATCGGCGACGTCCAGACGACGGCGCAACACATCCGGCAACGTGGCCTTCATGAAGTCGACTTCGAGTTTCTTGCCCTGCTGACGCACGTCTACTGCAATTTGATTGTTTGGCAAATCGATCACGATACGCCCTTCGCCATTATTGCCGCGACGGAAATCAATATCACGCAAGGCCTGGCTTCCAGCGCCGGCATTCGTTTGCGCATTAGCGACGGGCAGCCCGGCTGCATTGACTGCAGTCGCCACGCCGCCAGTGCCGTCTATCGTGACGATCACAGTATTGCCATCTATCACGGTGGCGTAATTCAATGTGCGCGTCAAATTGAAAACCAGACGGGAGCGATCGCCAGCCTGCACCACATTGACATTGCGTACATCGCCCAGACCAATATCCTGCACGCCCTTGCCGGTCGCATTTGCGGTACCTGCAAAATCCAGTGCGATACGTGCGGGATTGGTGATGGAGAATCCGATGGGCGCCTTGCTCGGTGGATTTTTCAGCGCTACTTTCACGACGACATTCGAGCCCTGCTGATTGGCCGTAATGGATTGAATCGCATTTTCCTGCGCCGTTGCGGCGCCACACATCATGACGAGATAGATGAACGCACACGTACGCTGTATTTTTTGCATGATTCCCTGCGGGCTTTTGAATTGTTTATGATGCGCCATCATTTTTGCGTCTCCTGCAACTCCAGCTTGGCTTCACGTTCGACCCATTCGCCGGACGCGTCTTGAACGATTTCCTTCAGTTCCACTTCGGTATCAGTAATCTTGACGACCATCCCAAGATTCTGTCCGATGTAGTTCCCCACCTTGACTTGAAACACGGATTTGTCGGCTTGCAACAAGGCAAAGGTCAAACCCGGTTTGGCCAGCGTACCGACCATGCGCAGGTTATCGAGCGGATAGCTTTCAAGGGCTTCGCGACGGCGATCCAGGTCGGGACGGATAGTGCCCGTATCTTTCTTTGCCTTGGCCAAAGCGACTGCCAGCTTGTTCGTGCTGTATGGATCTTCTCGTCCCTTGGCGTCATAAGTGAAGGGCGTAAATTTTTTCGGCTCGGACAAAGGCTTGATCGACACTCTGGTTTGCTGCCTGACCTCTTTCATCCACTGGCTGACATCCTGTATCCCGCCATCACCACAACCGGACAGACTGATCAACAGCAGGCCGGGCAAGCCGAAACGAATCAAATGAATGCTCTTCATTTTTTGCCACCTTTTTTCGCTCCTGCAGCAGCTTTTCTTTGTGCGGCCACTTCTTCGTCATCCAGATAACGGAAAGTCTTGGCCACGGCATCCAGCGTCAAGGTATTGTCTTTTGCCACCACAAGATTCATTTTGTTCAAGGTCACAATACGCGGCAGATTAGCAATGTCGCTAGTGAATGCACCCACATCATGGTAGTGACCGCTCACCTTGATATCGATGGGCAATTCCGCGTAGTAATCCCTGACGATGACCTGTCCCGGTTTGAAGAGCTCGAATTGCAAACCGCGACCCAAGCCTGCCTGATTGATGTCGGACAGCAAGGCATCCATTTCCGCCTTGCTTGGCAATTGCTTCTCCAGGGTCGCGACATACTCGTTCACCTGTTCTTTTTGCTTGCGCAAACCATCCAGATTGACTGCTTGCTGCACCTTTATCTTGTAGGCGTCCTTCAAGGTCAGCTCTTCTGCTGCCGCACGGTCCAGCTCTTCCAGTTGCGTGCTCCAATAGAAAAACCAGCCTAGGCCGAGCACTGCAATCAATACTCCTAATGCGCACAACATGCGCGGGAAAATCGGCCATTGTCCTGGATGCAAGCCATTCAGGTCGCGAAACTGCGCACTGACCGACTCGCCGATATTTTTCAGATCTGCCATGGTGCTGGTCTCATATCAGTGTTTGTTCGAGATGGCATTCGGTGCAGGCACCTTTGCATCTGCCGCCGGCACGTCGTTATCTCGCGGACGCTTGATACCGGCATTGATCGTGAATTCAAATACCCTTTTGGCATCTTTTCCCTGCCCAACGCCAGTCGAGCGAATCTCTATCAGATCAGGACGTTCCAGCCACGGCGAATGATTGCCAAGATTGCGTAACAATTCGGAAACCCGTTCATTGGATTGCGCATAGCCATTGAGCAACACGCGCTGTCCATCCTGCTTGAAGGATTTGAGGTAGACGCCTTCCGGCACTTGTTGCGCCAATTCATCCATCAGATAGACGGGCTGATTGCGATCACTCTGCAAATCTTCTACCGCCTGCTGGCGCGCCTTAAGCGCTTCAATTTCCTGCTTCAGGCTGGCAACTTCCTTGATCTCGCCATCCAGTCGCGTATTTTCATTTTTAATGAACGTGTTGCGTTGTTCCTGGTCGGAAATCGCATTGGCAAAATACGCTCCTACCGCGATCACAATCAATGCGCCAACGATTGCACTTAACAACAGCAGCCCAAAAAAATCCTTTTTACGCTGCTTGCGTCTTTCCTCCCGGTGCGGGAGCAGGTTGATTCTGATCATCAGTCAAACCTCCGCATCGCCAGCCCGCATGCGACCAGATAGGCCGGCGCCTCAATGCGCAACTGTTTTTCGCGCACGTTCGGGCCGAGTTGCATGCCTTTGAAGGGACTCACAACAGAAGTCGACAACTTGGTGCGATTGGCAATCATGTCCACCATGCCCGGGATGATGGCGCAGCCGCCGGCGAGGAACAGTTGATCTATGCGTGTATAGGGAGTGGAAGTAAAGAAAAACTGAATCGCGCGCGTTACTTCAAGTGCCGCATTTTCCAGGAAGGGGCTCAGAATATCGCTCTGATAACCATCCGGCAAATCGCCCGTCTTCTTCTTGATTTCAGCTTCTTCGTACGCCAAACCATAGGTACGTACGATATCTTGCGTCAGTTGATGGCCACCGAAGGGCTGTTCACGCTCGTAAATCAATTGTCCATCCAGCAAAATGGAAATGTGCGTCACCTGCGCGCCAATCTGGAATAAACCCAGAATCTGGCCTTTGCCTGCGTTCGGCAATTGCCGGGTTATGCGCTCGATTGCAGCACGCGCCGCATACGATTCGATGTCCATGACGGTCGGCGTGATACCGGCAGCTTCGGCAACCGCTACGCGATCTTCCACTTTTTCCTTGCGTGTTGCCGCCAGCATGACTTCGACATCTTCCGGCGAATTTTCCACCGGGCCGATGACATCGAAGTCCAAACGTACTTCATCCAGCGCAAAGGGAATGTATTGGCTGGCTTCGGTTTCCACCTGTAACTCCAGGCTCTCCTCGGACAGGCCGCTAGGAAGAATGATTTTCTTGGTGATCACGGAGGCTGGCGGCATGCCCATCGCCGCAAACTTGGCGCGCGTGCCGCTCTTTTTCCACACACGATGCACCGCATCCGAAACCTGATCGATATTTTCAATATTGCCGTCAACCACCGCGCCTCGCGCCAGCGGCTCGGAAGCAAAGCATTCGAGGCGTAATTCGCCTTTCCCGACCTCGGATAGCTCAACGAGTTTTACCCCGGAACTACTAATGTCCAGGCCTATCAGCGGCGGATTCTTTTTGCCAAATAAAGAGCCAAAATCTAAAGCCAAGGGCAGTTCTCCCCAAAAACGTTATTAGTATATGAACGCGACGCCGTTTAGCTTGTCAAAAACCCGAGCACTTAAAATGTGGAGGCACTTGGTAAAAATGTGTTTAAAAACGTGCATTTAGGACACATTAGTAAAACGTTACATTAAATCGTAGCAACAAGCCTCCAAAACTGTAAAGCAATTTCCACAAAGTAATTTGCAAATCCGTTGCCAAAAATCCACGCGGCGTACGGGATACTGTAATTACTGCTGTTTCTTGGTTACAAACATGCCCGCATGCAGCAGACAGCTATAATGGCGCGGATATTTACCCTCACTTTTCTTTCTGCATGGCTTCCAAACAACCCTCGTCCGGCAGTACCTCATCCAAGTCTCCAAAACGCATTTCCAGCACCGTCTTAAGAGTCGGACTCGGTTTTGTCGGCCTGCTTTTCGGCTTGGGCGTGATCGGCGCCCTGATCCTGTTTTTTGCGCTGGCCATGGCCTATCCGAATTTGCCGGCACTGGATTCGCTAACGGATTACCGGCCGAAAATACCGCTGCGCATTTTCTCTGCCGACAATGTATTGATAGGTGAATTCGGCGAAGAACGCCGTAATCTGGTTCACATCAAGGAAATTCCGGACATCATGAAAAAAGCCGTGCTGGCGATTGAAGATGATCGCTTTTTCGAGCATGGCGGCGTTGATTATGTCGGCATAGTGCGCGCAGCCGTGCACAATCTCAGCGGCGGCGCACGGCAAGGTGCCTCCACTATTACGCAGCAAGTCGCGCGGAATTTCTTTCTCTCCAGCGAACAAACGCTCAAACGCAAGATTTATGAGGTGCTGCTGGCATGGAAGATAGAAAAAAATCTGTCCAAGGATCAAATCCTCGAGGTGTACATGAACCAGATTTATCTGGGGCAACGCGCATACGGCTTTTCTTCTGCCGCACAAATCTATTACGGTAAAAAACTGCAGAACATCACCATCGCCGAAGCAGCGATGCTGGCCGGTTTGCCGAAAGCACCGTCGGCCTACAACCCTGTCGTCAATCCGAAGCGCGCCCGCGCACGCCAGCAATATATTCTGCAGCGCATGCGCCAGCTTGGCTATATCAGTGAAGCGGAATTCAATCAGGCCAAGGATGAAGAGCTCAAGATCAAGACCAATAGCAGCGAATTCGGCGTACATGCCGAATATGTCGCTGAAATGACGCGGCAACTGGTCTATGACCAGTTCAAGGAAGAAACCTATACACGCGGCTTGAACGTTTTCACCACCATTACCAAGGCTGATCAGGATGCCGCCTATCTCGCCGTACGCAAGGGCGTGATGGATTACGAAAAACGTCATGGCTATCGCGGGCCGGAAAATTACATCGAAATTCCGGACAACAAGGAAGAGGCGGAAGACGCCATTGAAGTTGAACTGGCCAACCATCCCGATAGCGATGATCTGGTTGCAGCAGTGGTGCTGGATGCCACGCCGCAGTTGATCACTGCCGTACTGGTATCGGGCGAAGAAATCAAAATAGAAGGCGCCGGTCTGACCTTTGCTGCGAACCTGCTTAGCGCCAAGGCACCGCCCAACAAGCGCATCAAACGCGGTGCGGTTATTCGTGTCATGCAGGAAGGAAAAAACTGGAGCGTGATCCAGATGCCGGAAGTGCAATCGGCATTCGTGGCGGCCAATACCGATGATGGCGCAATCCGCGCCCTGGTCGGCGGTTTCGACTTCAACCGCAACAAGTTCAATCACGTCACGCAGGCATGGCGCCAGCCCGGCTCCTCGTTCAAGCCCTTCATTTATTCCGCCTCGCTGGAAAAGGGCTTGTCGCCTTCCACCATCATCAACGATGCACCTATCAGTTTCGATGCAGGCCAAACCGGCGGCCAGCCGTGGGAACCAAAGAACTACGACGGCAAATACGACGGCCCGATGACGATGCGCAGAGGCCTGACTAAATCGAAGAACATGATTTCGATCCGGATTCTGCACAAGATAGGTGCCAAATACGGACAGGAATACATCACCCGCTTCGGCTTCGACGCCGATAAAAATCCGCCTTATCTGACACTGGCGCTCGGCGCGGGCGCGGTCACGCCGTTGCAAATGGCAGCCGGTTTTGCCGTATTTGCCAATGGCGGCTACAAGATCAACCCTTATCTGATTACCAAAATTACCGATGCCAACGGCAAGCCCTTATCGGAAGTCAATCCTGCCAAGGCCGGCGATGAAGCCAATCGCGTCATCGATGCGCGCAATGCCTTTCTGATGGATAGCATGCTGAAAGATGTCGTCACCTCCGGCACGGCCGTCAAGGCCATGGCCTTGAAACGTACCGATCTGGCAGGCAAAACCGGCACCACCAATGACTCTTTCGATGCCTGGTTTGCCGGCTACCATCCGGAAATTGTCGGCATCGCGTGGATAGGTTTCGACCAGCCGAAAAATCTGGGCAACCGTGAAACCGGCGGTGGTCTGGCATTGCCGATCTGGATCAATTACATGCAAAAAGCATTGAAAAATGTGCCTACAGTCGAGCGCACCGTACCCGAAGGCATTATTGCGGCCAATGGCGACTATTTTTACGCTGAAAACCCACCCGGCCTGGGAGTCCGCAATCTGGGCCTCAGCGATGCACCTGTTCGTGTCAACGAGCCGACCAGGGATGAAGTGAAGAACGAATTGTTCTAAATTCGGCGGTAAGTAACTGACGCAAAATAAAAGGCCGGGAAGCAGCAAGTGCTTCCCGGCCTTTTTGTCATTGATGCATTAACCCGCGTCGCGCAAGACAACCTCGACGCCGCCCTGCTGGCTCACCATCTGCGATAAGGCGGCAAACAATTCGGTCGCATCGCGCGTATTCATCCATTGCTCGCCTTGCGCCTTGAAATGGAAGCCGCCGGATTTCGCCGCCACCCACAACTCCTGCATGGGCGCCTGGCTATTGACGATGATTTTTGTCCCGTTATCGATAAATTCGATTTCCAGCACATTGCCGCTGCGCGTGCACTCGACATCGAGATCGCTGGTATTGGCCAACTCCTCCAGCGTCGCCTCGATTTGGTCCAAAGTTGCTTCCGCCTGCTTCAGGAATTCTGATTCGGTCATGCTACACTCCAACACGTTTCGTTAAACAGTGATTCTAATCGTGAAATCCCATTCTGGTTTGTCGCGCTTCGTCGCGTTTTTCCCCACTTTTGCCGGCATAGCCTGCATCAGTCTGCTCGCCGGTTGCGGCCAAAAAGGCCCACTCTACTTGCCAGGCAGCAAACCACCAACCGGCCAATCGCGGAAGGCGGCACCAGTCCTGCCACCGGCAACTACCCCTGCCCCAGCTCCCGCGCCGGCAAACACCACACCATCTGACTCCAAGTAAACCCATCATGTCGCATTTTTCTTATCAAGACGGCGCCCTGTGCGCAGAACACACGCCACTGACGCAAATCGCCCGGCAATTCGGCTCGCCGACTTACATTTACTCCAAGGCGGCCCTGGTCGAGAATTTCTCGTCCTATGCGGATGCCTGCAAGAAGCATGGCCGTAACGACGATACCGCGCTGGTGTGCTATTCGGTCAAATCCAACTCGAACCTGGCCGTGTTGCAACTACTCGGCAAACTGGGTTCCGGCTTCGACATAGTCTCCGGCGGTGAACTCTTGCGTGTGCTGGCGGCGGGCGGCTCGCCGCGCAAGGTCATTTTTTCCGGCGTCGGAAAATCGCGCGAGGAAATGCGACTCGCCTTATCGCATGACATCCTGTGCTTCAACGTGGAATCGATTCCCGAATTACACAGGCTCAATGAGGTCGCCGGCGAAATGGGCAAGCGCGCTTCCGTCTCACTGCGCGTCAATCCGAATGTCGATGCAAAAACCCATCCGTATATTTCAACCGGATTGAAAGACAATAAATTCGGTGTCGCCTATGAAGATGCGCTGACGACCTATCGCGTTGCCAGCGCATTGCCACACATCAGCGTGGTCGGCATCGATTGCCATATCGGTTCGCAATTGCTGGACGATGCCCCTTTACTGGAAGCTGTCGATAAATTGATCGAACTGATCGATACGCTGGCGGCGGAAGGGATCGTGATTCATCACCTGGATATCGGCGGCGGCATCGGCATCAATTACGACAATGACAAGCCGGTCGCAGTCGGCGATTACCTGGCGCGCGTGTTTGCCAAGGTTGATGCCTGGCGCGCGAAAAATCATGCAGGTGCACCGATCAAGGTGTTGTTTGAACCGGGCCGCTCGATTGTCGGCAATGCCGGCATTCTGCTAACGGAAGTGCAGTACATCAAACACGGCGAAACGAAAAACTTTGCCATCGTCGATGCCGCCATGAACGACTTGATGCGTCCTGCGATGTATGAAGCCTGGCATGGTGTGCAACCGGTATTGCAACGCGATGTTGCTGCACTAACCTACGATGTGGTCGGCCCGGTGTGTGAATCCGGCGACTGGCTGGCGCGTTCGCGTGAACTGGCCATTCAGGAAGGCGATCTGCTGGCCATCATGTCGGCCGGCGCCTACGGCATGACCATGTCGTCGAACTACAATACACGCGGTCGCGCGGCCGAAGTCATGGTCGATGGCGCAACGGTCCACCTCATTCGCAAACGCGAATTGGCCAGCGATCTGTTTGCGCTGGAAACGCTGCTGCCGTAATTTTCTGGAACCGGATCGCGCAATCGCTATCCGGTTCGGCAATCAGATGTACCGGCAAGCGCATTGTTTTTTGAGCGTTTCTGCCACGCCCAGAACACGCGCACCAGCAACAATACAGCGACGATCGTGCCGAAAATAATCGGTTGCTCGAAATCGTGCTTGCCTGCCTTCATCCACCAGTAATGCAAAATTCCCAATGCTGCAATCACGTAAACAAGTCTATGCAGCCATTGCCAGCGCTTACCGCCCAGGCGTTTCACCATACCGTTCGTACTGGTGATGGCCAACGGAATCAATAATACAAAAGCGCTAAAACCCACGGTGATAAACGGTCGCTTGATCACATCTTTCAGCATTTCGTTCACATCAAAGAAATGATCGAACCAGAGGAAAGTGGTGAAATGCAGGCAGGCATAGAAGAAGGCAAACAGACCCAGCATGCGGCGCAACCTGATCAGCCAATTCCATTGGCTCAAACGGCGCAACGGCGTAATGGTCAGCGTCATGCACAGGAAGTAGAGCGTCCAGTCGCCAGTATTGCGTGTGATGAATTCGATCGGATTGGCGCCGAGCTGATCCGTCAAGGTGAACAAGACCAGCCTGCAAAATGGCAGCAAGGCAGCAATGAACAGCATGCTTTTTATCAGCGTCAGCTGAGGCGGCGAAGGATGAAACGTCAGCATTATCTATCCATGATCAATCGATCGCCGGTACGGCCATCAGTCAGCATTGCGAAGATCAGAAAAACTTCTTCAAATCCATGCCCGTATATAAGGAAGCAACCTGGTTATAGCCATTGAACATCAGGGTCGGACGCTTCTTGGTAAACAAGCCGTCTTCTCCTATGCGACGTTCACTGGCTTGCGACCAGCGCGGATGATCGACCTGCGGATTGACGTTGGAATAGAAACCGTATTCACGCGGCGCAGCCAAATTCCATGCCGTGCGCGGCTGATCCCTGACAAAGCGGATCTTGACGATGGATTTGGCCGACTTGAAACCATACTTCCAGGGCACGATCACGCGCACAGGGGCGCCATTCTGATTCGGCAATACCTCGCCATACATCCCCAGCGTCAGCAGCGTCAGCGGATGATTCGCTTCGTCTATACGCAAGCCTTCGACATACGGCCAGTCCAGCACGGCGCGACGCAGGCCGTGCATCGCTTCCTTGTCCTCAACCGTGACGAATTCAACGTATTTCGCATTCGAGGTAGGCTCCACTTTCTTGATCAGCTCGGCGAGCGAGTAACCGCTCCACGGAATCACCATCGACCAGCCTTCGACGCAACGCAAGCGATAAATGCGCTCTTCCAGGGGTGCCAGTTTCAGCAGACTATCGATATCCAGCGTCATCGGCTTCCTGACTTCACCTTCGATCGTCAACGTCCACGGCCGTGTTTTCATCGCAGCAGCATAGCGCGACGGGCTTTCCTTGTCGGTACCGAATTCGTAGAAATTATTGTAGGTCGTGGCGTCTTTATAAGACGTAGGCTTGTCGAGCACAACATAAGCCGGATTCGCCGTGGCAACGAGTTTTTGTGCTGCCGTAGTCGCGGCAAACGCTTCGCGCGTCGCCATTTCCAGCAATGCGCCGCCTGCAATGGAACCAACTGCTATTTTTTGGATGAAGGCGCGGCGCGATTCGAATACGGCGCGTGGCGTGATTTCAGATGCGAATGGGAGATCAATCCCGTTCGGATTACGTTTGATCAACATGGCAACTCCGTAAAAATGGTCATCCTCAGTCTGTTCAGACCTGACAACCTTACAGGAGTTTCGCTATAAAAAATCGAGGCTGCAAATATTGCAGCCTCGATGTCATGCAGCGGCTTACAACTCGCCGTAGGAATGCAAGCCGGACAGGAACATATTCACGCCCAGGAAAGCAAATGTCGTGACCAGCAAGCCGATGACAGCCCACCATGCCGCTACCTTGCCGCGCAAGCCCTTCATCAGACGCATGTGCAACCAGGATGCGTAGTTGAGCCAGACTATCAGGGCCCAGGTTTCCTTCGGATCCCACGACCAGTAGCCGCCCCACGCTTCGGCCGCCCACAACGCACCGAGAATCGTTGCAATGGTGAAGAATGCAAAGCCGACTGCAATCGCCTTGTACATCACATCATCCAGCACTTCCAGCGCAGGCAGGCGATCGCCCAGTATCCCGTGCGACTTCAGCAAGTAAGCGACAGCCACCATCGCTGCCAGCGAGAACGTGCCATAACCGATGAAGTTGGCGGGCACATGAATTTTCATCCACCAACTTTGCAGTGCGGGCACCAGCGGCTGAATATCTGCCGCATTGCGCGTCACCGTGTACCAGAGCAAAAATCCAACCGCAGCGGAAATAACCAGCAAGACAAACGGTCCCAGTTGGCGGGTGGCGTAAATCTGTTCGTAGTACAGATAAAACAGTGCCGTAATCATGCAAAACAGGATGAATACTTCGTACAGATTCGACACTGGGATATGCCCCACATCGGCACCGATCAAATACGATTCATACCAGCGCACCAGCATGCCGGTGAAGCCCATGATGACTGCCGCCCAGCACAGCTTGCTGCCGATAGAACCACCGGTTTCCGAGCGCGTAATCAAACCGCCCCAGTAAAATAGCGTAGACAAAAGGAACAGCGTACTCATCCATAGAATCGCCGATTGACTGGAGAGCAGATATTTCAGGAAAAATTTCTGCTCGCCCATGGCCAGCGCACCGCCGTACATGGATACCGCAGACAAGGCCAGCACTGCCAGCACTGCAATCAGCCAGCGCACCGATTTCCAGTACCACCCCAGCCACGCAAACGTCGGGGCGGCCAGCACGAGAATCGCTTCCTCATAGATATCCATGTGATGACCGAAACGATTCAGCGCAAACAGCGATGCGGCCAGCAAGGCCAGACCGTACAGCCAGTCGATCATCGACAGCCGCTTAAAGAAACCCGGAGGTTGCGTATACATCTGCTCTTGTACAAGATCCATGACTATTCTCCGTAATAACTGCAACCGACTTGCAATAGCGTATTCATAAGCATGCAAAGTACGGCTTTATTTCTTGTGCGTACACGCAGGCAAGAAAAGGGTTTCAGTATAAATGAGTCCGCTTGTTAGCGTTGCTCCGGTCCCGCTTGCTGCAATTGCCGCTTCAGCTCTTCAACTTCTTTCTCGAAATCCAGCGTCTTGCGCTGCGAACTCACAGCCATCAATGCCCGCGCACTACCGTCGTCTTCCGACTTGATCCAGATCCAGAGTCGGCGCTCACGGATATAAAACATCGAGAACACGCCTATGACCAGCAGAAGACAGCCGAAATAAACGATGTTTTTCCCCGGCGAACGGGTTATCTGCAGCACCGATGCCTTGACTTCATCAAAGCCCTGCAACTGCAGATAGACCGGGGAGCCATAAAAGAATGCATCGGAAAATGCATTCGCCGCCTGCTGCAAGAACCGGCCATGTTTTTCATCCGGCTCTACCGCTTTCAAACCATCTTTTTCACGTGCGACCTGCCACAAATCCCACAGGCTGCCGTTCAGTATTTTCATGAAAATCTCTGCCGCCTGCTCCTGATCTTGCGGTGCAACTTTTTCGAGGAACCTGGAAACCGCAACATAGCCGGCCTCATCCTCATCGCCGCCAAAAATCGTCAAGCCTTTCAGCGACGACGCCTGCAATTGTCCACGCAATACCGCAGCATCTGTACGCGTCGCCGGCAACGCGCGTTTTGCATAGCGCTGGGCCGCCAGCAGACGCAATTCCGGATTCAAAATCGCAGCGCGCAAGCGCATCCACTCATCCACCGTATCATTATCGTCAGCCGGAATCCGCAGGAAGCGGAAAGGCTCGGCCGGCGATTCCCGCATGCCGGCAAGGAAAACATAGGCACCATCGATCAGCATGGGCTGCATGTAATTGTTGTATTCGCGCGCCTGCCCATTCTTGTCGCGCAATTTATATTGCACGCTCGGGCCGACGTTTTTCAGATCCTTGCTGTTGGCATTCTTGGCAGCCGAGCCCAGGTGCTTGTCAAGGCTGGACGACATGAACCCCTTGACCGGATTGACGGCGCGCAGATCCTGTCCGTTCTGTGCCATGTTCTCGACGTTGAAGGCGCGGAAACCCGTCCATTCAACCGTGTAATCCCCGCCCTTGCCGGTACCCAGTGCAGATGTATTACCGACCTCACCTTGCATGGGAAACGCGACATGTCCGGCTCCCCGCATCGGATAAGCGGCCAGCTTCAGTCTGCTGCCACCGTCCTCAAAGCTCGATTGATACATTGCCACGCCGCGATAAATCAACGGCTCGTTGACCTTGATCGTGGCCGGAAACACTTTTCCATTTTCGTGATCGGTAACAACCACCTCGCTGGCAAACAATTTCGGCATGCCGGTCGAGTAATAATCGATGATGAATTTTGTCAGTTGTACCGTGAAGGGCAAATCCTGAATCAGCACGCCATCCTGCTGCGGAATAATGGCCGTACTGCTGCTGCTGCCCTCCGGAATCAGCATATTGCCCCGGAAGGTCGGATTGCCCAATCCGAGTCGATGCTGCTCAGGAATTTGTGCAATGACGCCGCTGCCGGAAAACGGTGTTTTATCGAAAATGACTTTTTGTATGCGTATCGGCAATTCTGAATCCAGCAAGCCGCCGATACAAATGATGACGATGGAACTATGCGCGAAAATATAACCCCATTTGTTGGCGGCGCCCTGCTTGGCCGCGATCAGCGTGGCACTTTCTTTTTCAACGACCTTGGCTTTGTAGCCGTGGGCGGCGATCCGAGCGAGAGTTTGCGTCGTTAATTCGGCACGTGTAAGCCTGGTTTGCCACTCAGCCTTGTGATGAAAATTGCGCAGCGATTGCTCGCGCACGTTTTCGCGCCAGCTGCGCATGTCCTTCAACATCTTCGGCGTATTGCGGATCAGGCACAATGAGGTTGAGACCACCAGAAACGCCATGATCAGCAAAAACCACCATGTCGAATACAGCGCATACAGATTGAACTTGGCGAATACCTCAAACCAGAACGGGCCAAACTGATTCACGTAATTCGTCATCGGCTCGTTTTGCTTGAGCACCGTACCAATAATCGACGCAATCGAAATCAATGTCAGCAAGCTGATGGCAAAACGCATGGAAGACAGCAGCTCCACCATATCCGCCAGCCAGCGACGACTGGTTTTCAATTCCCATCCGCCCGTACTTGTTTCTGTATCACTTGTCATTCATTTATCCTAAAACCACATCCGCAACAGCAATCCGTTGCCGTCCAGGCAAGATGCAGGATGATTTCCCCTGCACTACCGCTCAAAAAGAAAAGGGCAGCCCTTGGCCGCCCCTTCGTTCATACTCTGGCAATTATTTTTATAATTATTTCAAACCAGCAACGTAGTCAGCAACCGCTTTGATTTCTTCATCCGACATGCGTTTAACGATCTTGCTCATCTGATCGTTTTTACGCGCGCCGGTACGGAAGGCGATCAACTGGGTTTCTGTATAAGTTTGATGCTGACCAGCCAGGCGTGGAAACTGTGCAGGCAGACCGGCGCCGTTTGCACTGTGGCAAGCGGCACAGGCAGGAACGCTTTTCTCGGCAATACCGCCGCGGAAAATGTGTTTGCCGAGCTCAACCGTATCCTTGTTTCTGGCCGCGCCTGGAGTCGGCTTTGACTTCTCCAAGTAGGCGTTCAGGTTGCGGATGTCTTCTTCCGTCATGCCCTTGGCAATCGGCCCCATGATCGCATTGTTGCGTGCGCCACTTTTGAAATCGAGCAATTGCTTGTGGATATACGCGCCGTGCTGACCGGACAGTTTCGGATTCTCCGCAATGGAAGAATTGCCGGCAGCGCCATGACACGCGATACAGGCAATGACGTTACGTGACGCATCGCCAGTGTTGTACAGTGCTTCGCCCTTGGCCGGATCTGCTTTGACGGCTTTCTTCTCTTCGGAAGCATGGGCAATGGAAGCAAGCGTCAAAAACGCGACGAACAAGGATTTTACGATTGGTAAACAAACACGATTCATTCAAACACCCTGAGACTTAAATTGAAATCTGCCTTATTGGCGACGTTTTTTACTGCAACCGAGTACGAGTTGGTCACTGTAGCCCAACAATGCGTAACCCCTTATTGTACAATAGCTTTCCGGCATTTTTGCCACCTCTTACGCATTTTCTGCTCATCCTATGTCCTTACTTTGGCAAGCCCGCTTCTTCACCACGGTGAATCATCTCCGTGACTTGCCAAATACGCAAGTCCCTGAAATCGCCTTTGCCGGCCGCTCGAACGCAGGCAAATCCACCGCAATCAATATCTTATCCAACCAGAAAAAGCTGTGCTTTGCGTCCAAAACACCAGGCCGTACGCAGCATATCAATTACTTCTCGATCGGCGGCGCACATGTCGGCCAGCATCGCAAGGATGAAACCAAGGTCGAGGAAATTCGAGCCATGCTGGTCGATTTGCCCGGTTATGGCTATGCGGAAGTCTCCGGCTCCGCCAAACATCACTGGCAGGCACTGCTGGGCGACTATGTACAGCGCCGTGAACAACTCGCCGCATTAGTGCTGATTGTCGACTCGCGTCGCCCTTTTACCGATCTCGATATCCAAATGCTGGAATGGTTTGCACCAACCGGCAAGCCGATACACTGCATCCTGACGAAAGCGGACAAACTGAATCGCAACGAATCCACGAATGCACTGCGTACGGCCAACACCCTGCTGGCAAGTTACGTGGATGAATACGGCCAACCGTTTCCGTTCACCGCCCAATTGTTTTCCGCTCTCAAACGGACCGGCATTGACGAAGCCAACGACAAGATTCTGGAATTGCTGGGATTGAACGATGAAGTGAGTGAGGAATCACATAGCAAAACGGCAGGCGACACCGAAAAAGCTGAATAAGAAGATAAAAAAAAGCCCTGAAGAAAGGGGAGTATCTTCAGGGCAAGAACGCCATATCGCATAGTACGACCTGGCCCCGCTCAGGGAGGAGAAGCGGGAGATGCAAAGCATCTGCTACTAGGACGAGCATGCGATCAAAAAGTTTCATTTATTTTGATCGCTTTTTTAACCCTACTCATCTTGCTGAAGACCGCCATGTCCAAATTTTTATCTAATGCACAATTTCCTGCAGTACGGATGCGTCGCATGCGCAAGGATGCATTCTCGCGCGCAATGATGCGTGAAAACGTATTAACGCCAGCCGACCTGATTTATCCAGTCTTTATCACCGAAGGTAAAAACCAGAGCGAAAAAATCTCCTCCATGCCTGGAGTAGAACGCTTATCTGTCGATTTGCTGCTCAGCGTCGCCGAAGAATGCGTCAGCTTGCATATTCCGGTGCTGGCACTCTTCCCTGTCATCAATGCCTCGCTGAAAACGCCAGATGGTATCGAAGCCTGCAATCCGGATGGACTGGTGCCGCGCGCAGTACGCGAACTGAAAAAACGTTTCCCGGAACTCGGCATTCTGACCGACATCGCACTCGATCCCTACACCAGCCACGGCCAGGATGGCGTGCTGGATGCAAACGGTTACGTGCTCAATGATGAAACCTGCTCCATTCTTACCAAACAGGCATTGACCCATGCCGAAGCTGGCGTGGACATCGTCGCCCCATCCGACATGATGGATGGCCGCATAGGCGCGATTCGCAATGCGCTGGAAGCACATCACCATATCTACACGCGCATCATGGCGTATTCGGCTAAATACGCGTCGGCATTTTACGGCCCGTTCCGTGATGCCGTCGGCTCCTCAGCCACTCTGGGGAAAAGCAACAAGGCAACCTACCAGATGGATCCGGCCAACAGCGATGAGGCCTTGCGGGAAGTTGCGCTCGACCTTGCCGAAGGCGCCGACATGGTCATGGTCAAACCGGGCATGCCGTATCTGGATATCGTGCGTCGCGTCAAGGATGAGTTCAAGGTGCCTACCTTTGCCTATCAAGTCAGCGGCGAGTACGCGATGATCAAGGCTGCCGCGCAACAAGGCTGGCTCGATCATGACAAAACCATGATGGAAGCCATGATTGCCTTCAAACGTGCCGGTGCCGACGGCGTGCTGACCTACTTTGCACGCGATATTGCACGACGCCTGAAACTGGGCTGATCGTCCACCACGTAAAAATCCGGCAAGGGATATCTGATATCCATCGCACCAATAAAAAAGCGTCCGCAAGCGGACGCTTTTTTATTTACCGCTATCGCCTTATTTATTCGGCTGCGGCGTCACGCGCAGATACGGACGTTCTGCCTTGTAGCCTTTGGGGAATTTCTGCTTGATGACTGCCTCATCCTGTATCGACAAAGGAATGATCACATCATCACCATCACGCCAATTGCCCGGCGTGGCGACGGTATAGTTATCGGTTAATTGCAAAGCATCGATCGCACGCAAAATCTCATCAAAGTTACGACCTACACTCATAGGATAAGTCAGCGTCAAACGGATTTTCTTTTGTGGATCGATGATGAACACCGAGCGCACGGTCGCCGTTGCAGATTGATTCGGATGGATCATGTCATACAAGGTCGAAACGGATTTGTCCGCATCCGCAACGATAGGAAAACCGACTACCGTTTTTTGTGTGGCCTCGATATCCTTGATCCACGCCAGATGCTGGTCAGCCGGATCGACCGACAAGGCAATTGCCTTCACATTACGTTTGTCGAATTGCGGTTTCAATTTGGCTGTCAAGCCGAGTTCCGTCGTGCACACAGGCGTGAAATCGGCAGGATGTGAAAACAGGACGACCCACGAATCACCGGCCCATTCATGAAATTTGATTTTTCCGATTGAACTATCCTGCTCGAAATCGGGAGCGATATCACCCAAGCGTAACGTCATCATTTTCTCCTTTGTTTTGCATTACAAGAGTCTAACTATATCTGCGTCAGACAGTTTTCCCAACAACAAATATCAACTATACAAATAACGGGAAGCTATGATCATAGCCCAATGCATGCCGCTACCGCATCTATTAAAACTGTTTGATGAGCGCCAGCGATTGCGTGAACTTGTCGGCTTTTTGAAAACCGATGACACGACCACCGGAAATTTCCTGGCCGTTCTTATCAAAGAAAATAATCGCTGGCGGGCCGAATAAATTGAACCGCCGCAACAATTCCTTATCGTATGCATTATTCGCCGTCACGTCGACTTGCAGCAAGACCATGTCGGCGAACTGAGCATGTACGCGCGGTTCGATAAAGGTAAATTTTTCCATTTCTATACATGAGACGCACCAGTCGGCATAGAAATCCAGCATCACATTTTTACCACCAGCCTGTGCGATAGCGGCATCCAGCTCAGCGCTTGTTTTCACACGCACGAAGTCTGTTTTGTGTACGCCATTCGCGCTCAAATGCGCCAACGGCGCCCATACATCACGGCCACCGGTGCTCACGCCCACCAATTGCATCGCGCCCAGAATTGCAAACGCCAGCCCCAGCGCTTTGGCAAACCAGCTGCCTTTTGTACCCCACAATAAATATGCGCCATAGGCAATCCCAAGCGCTGCTGCTGCCAGCATTTGCGCGACAGCAGGGATGACCGGCGAAACCATCCAGAGGGCAAGTGCCAGCATCAACACGCCGAAGAAGCGCTTGATGCCATTCATCCATGCACCGGTCCGCGGCAGCAGGGTTCCTGCAGAAGCACCAACCAGCAACAAGGGCACACTCATGCCGATCGCCATCGCAAACAATGCACTGCCGCCTATGACGAGATCCCGTGTCTGACTGATATAGAGCAAAGCGCCTGCCAGTGGCGCAGCCACACATGGACCAACGATCAAGGCCGACAGCGCGCCCATGACAAATACGCCGACCAGCTTGCCCGCGCTCTGCCGCTCTGAAGCACGCGTCAATCTGTGCTGCACGAAGGCCGGCATCTGCAAGTGATACACATCAAACATCGATAGTGCCAGGCCCACCATCAAGATAGCAAAGCCACCCAGGACCCAGGGGTTCTGCAGCGCAGCAGACAATCCTTCGCCTACCCATCCGGCCGCGAGACCCAGGCAGGTATACACCAAAGCCATCCCCAACGAATACACGACGGCCAGCAACAAGCCGCGACTGCGTTTGGTCTGCGCTCCTTCGCCGATAATAATGCTGGAGAGAATTGGTACCATGGGCAGCACGCAAGGCGTGAACGCAAGGCCCAGACCCAGCAGTAAAAACAGCGGCAATATCGCCAGCAGCTCCCCGCTTTGCAGTGCACGCTCTATGCGCCCCGTTTCCGTATCAAGCACAACGTTTTTTGTCGCATCATCGCTAGTGGAAAGTATCTTCAGACCTTGATCCGGCGTCCCGCTTTTCGCTCCATCGCCTTGTGCAAACAAGTTTGCCTGCGAATCCATAGGGGAATAGCACAGGCCTTTATCCGAACATCCCTGGCTGCTGGCCGTCAGTGTAAAGCGCCCCGATGCCTGGACTGGAATACGTATCGTCACACTCTTGCGATAGGTTTCCACATCCTTTTGAAATGTCTGATCGAATTCGACTTTTCCGGCAGGAATGACTGCCTCGCCCAAATCAGCGTCGCTGGCCTTGAATGCAAAACGTTCGCGATACATATAGTAGCCATCGGCGATGGCATAAGTGACTGCTATCGTTTTCACATCGACCATGCGGGCCGAAAATTGAAACGCTACTTCAGGCGCGAGGAAATCTTCATCGGCATGCGCCAGCAAGGGCAAGGTGCACAGCAAGGCCAGCAAAGCAAAAACACGGGACATAGCAGCCATTTTTTTAAATCCGCATCCAGCTTGCAGCAGATAATGCGTACGATGCGAGATCTGTAATATCAACGGCCATTTCTTAAACATTCCTATCCTTATTTGTTTCCTGCGCAATCCAGTAAAAGTAAGCGTGCAATCCATCGACGATAGGAATCGCAATGCTCTCCGGCACAGCATACGGATGTATCGCCTTGATCGCCGCCTCTAGCGCCGCGTAATGCGCCGGGATCGTCTTGATTTGCAGCGTTGCTTCATATGTTTCTTCCAGCGCACCCTGCCAATGATAGAGAGAGCGTACCGCCGGCAGGATATTCACGCATGCCGCCAGACGCGCCTCAAGCAGCGCGCGCGCCAGACGCTCTGCCACATCTGCATCGGGCACATTCGTCAATACCAGCAAGGCTTGAGGAGAGAGGGGCATGAAGAAGTTGAAATCCTTTGAGTATAGCGAATGGATTTGATTCAATAGAATGTGACTAAATAGCGTGTGATTCAGTCGCCATGGATAAAGAGCGAAGCAAACGCTCTTTATCACCGCCTCTATCTTGCCATAAACATGTTTTTCTTGAAGTCGCGCGGAAAAAACAAAAGCCAGGCATCGCCTGGCTTTTATCGTTTGTGCAACCGCATACTGCGGCCGCTGGCTTATTCGCCGCTGTTGTCTTCTACAGCTTCGGTTGTTTCCGGACGATCGAGCAATTCAATGAACGCCATTGGTGCATTGTCGCCTGCACGGAAACCCATTTTCAGGATGCGCAGGTAGCCGCCGTTACGATTTGCGTAGCGTGGGCCCAATTCAGCGAACAGTTTGACAACCATTTCACGATCGCGCAGACGGTTGAATGCGAGACGCTTGTTAGCCAGGCTGTCGGTTTTGCCGAGGGTCAGGATCGGTTCGATCACACGACGCAGCTCTTTAGCTTTTGGCAATGTGGTTTTGATTGCTTCGTGACGCAGCAGCGAAACAGTCATGTTGCGCAACATTGCAAGACGGTGGGAAGAAGTACGATTTAATTTACGAAGACCGTGACGATGACGCATGGTAATTCCTTTCAGTTTTTGAGTTTAAATCCAGTTCTTCTATCGGCATTGCAGCTAGCAATATCGCGGACCGGTATCTATAATTTTTACGACGGTGGATTCTACTACAAATTCATCGGGACAGAGTTGCCTCTGCCCCGACAAAAATTACTTCTCCAAACCAGCTGGCGGCCAGTTTTCGAGTTTCATGCCCAGTGTCAAACCACGGGATGCCAGTACTTCCTTGATTTCATTCAGGGATTTACGGCCGAGGTTAGGCGTTTTGAGCAGTTCGTTTTCGCTACGCTGGATCAAATCACCAATGTAGTAAATATTTTCTGCTTTGAGGCAGTTAGCCGAACGCACTGTGAGCTCCAGATCATCGACTGGACGCAACAGGATAGGATCAACTGCTGGTGCACGGGAAGGTGCATCTGCAGGTGCTTCTGTGCCTTCCAGCGCAGCAAACACGTTCAACTGATCTACCAGGACACGCGCCGATTGACGAATCGCTTCTTCAGGCGTGATCACACCGTTGGTTTCGATATTGATAACCAGCTTGTCCAGATCGGTACGTTGTTCAACACGAGCCGATTCCACCGAGTACGAAACACGACGCACTGGCGAGAACGATGCATCCAGAATAATGCGGCCGATTGTTTTGTTGGTGTCTTCCGACAAACGACGAACGTTACCTGGCACATAGCCACGGCCTTTTTCGACTTTGATCTGCATGTCGAGTTTGCCGCCGGCGGTCAGGTGAGCAATCACGTGATCCGGATTAACCAGTTCTACATCGTGTGGCAATTCGATATCGGATGCGAGAACAGCGCCTTCGCCTTCCTTTTTCAGGATCAGTGTGACGTCGTCGCGGTTGTGCAGCTTGAACACAACGCCCTTCAGATTCAACAGCAGATCCACGACGTCTTCCTGCACGCCGTCGAGCGAAGAATATTCGTGCACGACGCCAGCGATCGTGACTTCTGTCGGCGCGTAACCAACCATCGAAGACAACAGGACGCGACGCAGGGCGTTACCCAAGGTGTGGCCGTAACCGCGTTCAAACGGCTCCATGACGACTTTGGCGTGACCTGCACCGAGTACTTCGACTTCGATAATACGTGGCTTCAACAAACTGTTTTGCATGAAATGTCCTTTTCAATACCCTCGGCTCATTACACCGATAAGGCTGATGGCATTAAGAGAAAAGCCCACCAGAAGGTGGGCCGGGGATTCAGTATTAACGGGAATACAATTCGACGATCAGCGATTCGTTGACGTCTGCGGCGATTTCGCTGCGATCTGGAACGGACTTGAAGGTACCTTCCATTTTTTTCGAATCAACCGCTACCCATGAAGGCATACCGATTTGTTCAGCCAGCGACAGTGCTTCAACGATACGCACTTGCTTTTTCGATTTTTCACGAACAGCAACGATGTCGCCTGGTTTGACTTGGTAGGAAGCGATGTTGACAACGATACCGTTGACGGTGAACGCCTTGTGCGAGACCAATTGACGGCCTTCAGCACGAGTCGAACCGAAGCCCATACGGTAAACGACGTTGTCGAGACGCGTTTCGAGCAATTTCAACAATGTTTCACCGGTGTTGCCTTTACGGCGATCAGCTTCAGCGAAGTAGCGACGGAACTGACGTTCCAGAATGCCGTACATACGTTTTACTTTTTGCTTCTCACGCAATTGATTGCCGTAGTCAGAGGTACGAGCACCGGAAGTGCGACCATGTTGACCAGGTTTCGAATCAAGTTTGCATTTCGAGTCCAGCGAACGACGTGCGCTTTTCAGGAAAAGGTCGGTACCTTCACGACGGGAGAGTTTTGCTTTAGGTCCAATATAACGTGCCACGAGAATTTCCTTTAAATGTATGACGCCCCGAATGAATTTCCGAAATCAAATTCAAATTCATTGAGCGCTAGTCTGACCAATCTGCAATCAGACGGTGGGCTTACTTAAGAACAAAACCCGCCAAGGTCATTGGCGGGTAAATTACGGTACAACAAACTACCGTTGCAACGAATACTTAGATACGACGACGCTTTGGTGGGCGGCAACCGTTGTGCGGCACTGGTGTGACGTCTTGAATCTGGGTAATTTTGATACCGAGATTGTTCAACGCACGCACCGATGACTCACGGCCTGGGCCTGGGCCCTTGATGCGCACTTCCAGATTCTTGATGCCACATTCGATCGCGACCTTACCAGCCGCTTCAGCTGCAACCTGCGCTGCAAACGGGGTCGATTTACGCGAACCCTTGAAGCCCGCACCGCCAGAGGTTGCCCATGACAGCGCATTGCCTTGACGATCGGTGATCGTGATGATGGTGTTGTTGAAAGACGCGTGGATGTGCGCGATGCCTTCAGCAACGTTCTTTTTAACTTTTTTACGCACACGTGCTGCTGCGGCGTTATTAGGTGCTTTTGCCATAATTCTTTCCTTGAATCCGACGACTAGTCAAACTGCGCTTGGATTATTTTTTCAGCGATTGTGCTGCTTTACGCGGACCCTTGCGAGTACGAGCATTTGTACGTGTACGTTGACCACGGCAAGGCAAGCCTTTGCGGTGACGCATACCACGATAGCAACCCAAGTCCATCAGGCGCTTGATGTTCATCGAAATTTCACGACGCAGATCGCCTTCAACGATGAATTTTGCTATCTCATCGCGCAGCTTTTCCAGTTCGCTATCGTCCAGATCTTTGACCTTTTTAGTGGTCAGAACACCAGTTGTGTCGCAAATTTTTTGCGCACGTGGGCGGCCAATACCATAAATAGCGGTCAGACCGATTACGGTATGTTGATGATTGGGTACGTTTACCCCTGCGATACGTGCCATTCGTTATTCCTCAATCAATAACGTTAAATTAACCTTGGCGCTGCTTATGACGCGGTTCGATGCAAATTACTCGAACGACGCCCTTGCGCTTGATGATCTTACAGTTGCGGCAGATCCGCTTGACTGATGCGAGCACTTTCATTTTTGCCCTCTTCCTTACAGTTCTTGATTCGTTTTAAAGTTACTTAGTACGGAACACGATTCGTGCCCTGCTTAGATCATAAGGTGTCAATTCTACCGTCACCTTGTCACCAGGCAGAATGCGAATATAGTTCATGCGCATTTTCCCTGAAATATGACCCAGCACTACGTGCCCATTTTCCAACTTGACTCGAAATGTTGCGTTTGGGAGATTTTCAAGAATCTCCCCCTGCATTTGGATTACGTCGTCTTTTGCCATTCGTTTCGATTTCCTCGCGCTTAACGCGTCGGAATTCCGCCCTTGAAATTCGCCTTGCGGAGTAACGACTCATACTGTTGGGACATCACGTAGTTTTGCACTTGCGCCATGAAATCCATCGTTACCACTACAATAATCAGAAGCGATGTTCCACCAAAGTAGAACGGAACCTTCCAACGAGCAATCAGGAACTCAGGTAACAAACAAACCAGCGTAATGTAGACCGCGCCAGCTAACGTCAACCGAGTCAAAATCTTGTCAATGTAACGAGCGGTTTGATCGCCAGGACGAATACCTGGAACAAACGCACCACTCTTCTTCAAATTATCTGCTGTCTCTTTGCTGTTGAATACCAGTGCGGTATAGAAAAAGCAGAAGAAAACAATCGCAGCAGCATACAACAGCGCATGTATCGGTTCACCCGGCGCCATCGATGCAGCCAAATCTTTCAGGAAACGAACAAACGGACTGGTCGTTTCACCTGATGTAAACCAACTCGTAATCGTCGCCGGAAACAGAATGATCGACGAAGCGAAAATTGGAGGAATCACACCAGCCATATTCAGCTTCAGTGGCAAATGACTGCTTTGACCACCATAAATCTTGTTGCCAACCTGACGCTTGGCATAGTTCACCAGAATCTTGCGCTGACCGCGTTCAATGAACACAACCAGATAGGTAACCGCTGCGACCACCAGACAGATCAGAATCGCCGACAGCGCATTCATCGAACCGGTGCGAACCAATTCAAACAAACCAGCAACTGCACTAGGCAAACCTGCGGCGATACCGGCAAAGATAATGATAGAGATGCCGTTACCCAAGCCACGCTCGGTAATCTGCTCACCCAACCACATCAGGAACATCGTGCCTGTTACCAGCGTAATGACTGTTGTCAGACGGAACGCCATGCCTGGATCAATCACCAGATTGGCTTGCGATTCCAGTGCAACAGCAATTCCCAAGCCCTGGAAAGTCGCCAGCAACAACGTACCGTAGCGCGTGTACTGCGTAATTTTCCGACGGCCGGATTCGCCTTCTTTTTTCAACGCTTCCATCTGCGGCGACACCACCGACATCAGCTGCATGATGATCGATGCAGAAATGTACGGCATGATGCCGAGCGCAAATACCGTAAAGCGGGACAACGCGCCACCGGAGAACATGTTAAACATGCCCAGGATACCGCCTTGATTTTGCTTGAACAACTGCGCCAACTCATCCGGATTAATCCCCGGAACAGGAATGTGCGCACCAATGCGGAATACGATCAACGCACCGAGCAAGAACCATAGGCGATTCCATGGAAAACCATTGGATGCACCCTTAGCAAGCTGAGGAGTAGTTGCCACTATTTACTCCGTTATCAGACTAAACTTAAGCAACCGAACCACCAGCGGCTTCGATCGCTGCTTTTGCGCCTTTTGTCGCGATCAAGCCTTTGAGTGTCACTTTTTTAGTGAGCTCACCGGACAGGATCACGCGAACGACACGTGCCAGTTCACCGATAACGCCAGCTTGTTTCAAAGCCAGGATATCGATTTCCGTTACTGGCAATGCTTCCAGATCGGACAAGCGAACTTCTGCTTTGTATGGCGTTGCCAGCGATTTGAAACCACGCTTAGGCAAACGACGTTGCAAAGGCATTTGACCGCCTTCGAAACCGACTTTATGGAAACCGCCTGAACGGGATTTTTGACCTTTGTGACCACGGCCGGCTGTCTTGCCCAGACCGGAGCCGATACCGCGACCGACGCGACGCTTGTAGTGCTTGGCGCCGTCTGCTGGTTGAATAGTATTCAATTCCATGATGTTCTCCGTGTGCAAGCCGAAGCTTACGACACCACTTTCACAAGGTACGATACTTTATTAATCATGCCGCGAACTGCCGGCGTATCTTCCAACTCGGAAACCGAATTGATACCGCGCAAGCCAAGGCCGCGAACGGTAGCGCGATGTGTTTCGCGTGTGCCGATCAGGCCCTTGACCAATTTAACTTTGACTGTATTTGCCATAGTGCTCACCTTAGCCCAGAATTTCTTCGACAGATTTGCCGCGCTTGGCTGCAATTTCCGAAGGGGTATTCATTTTTGCCAAGCCTTCCAGCGTCGCACGAACCATGTTGTAAGGGTTGGTCGAACCAGTGGATTTCGCCACCACGTTCGTCACGCCCATTACTTCAAAAATTGCGCGCATTGGACCGCCGGCAATCACACCGGTACCTTCTTTAGCTGGCAGCATCAAAACTGATGACGCGCCGTGCTTGCCGGTAACCGTATGTTGCAAAGTACCGTTTTTCAACGTAACTTTGATCATTTTGCGGCGTGCTTCTTCCATTGCTTTTTGTACGGCTACTGGCACTTCTTTCGACTTGCCTTTACCCATACCGATGCGGCCATCGCCATCACCAACGACTGCGAGTGCTGCGAAACCCATGATACGACCACCCTTGACCACTTTGGTCACACGGTTGACCGCGATCATTTTTTCGCGCATGCCGTCGTCCGGCTTCTCGCTTTGCATTTTCGATTGCATTTTTGCCATGACGATTCTTCCTTAGAACTTCAGACCAGCTTCACGCGCAGCTTCAGCAACTGCTTTAACGCGGCCGTGGTAACGGAAACCGGAGCGATCGAACGCAACTTCGGCGATTCCTGCTTTCAGTGCTTTTTCTGCAACGCGCTTGCCCACCAGTGCAGCAGCGGCAACGTTGCCACCCGCACCTGATTGACCAGCCAACTCTTTGCGCACTTCAGCTTCAGCGGTCGAAGCAGAAGCCAATATTTTGGCATCCGGTCCGATGATGCTCGCGTAGATGTGCAAGTTGGTGCGATGCACTGCCAGGCGGATAACCTTCAACTCGGCGATCTTGGCCCGAGTTTGACGTCCGCGGCGCAGACGTGATTGTTTCTTATCCATCGTCAACCCTTACTTCTTCTTGGTTTCTTTAATCACAACCACTTCGTCCGAATAACGAACGCCCTTGCCTTTATATGGCTCAGGTGGACGGTAAGCACGGACTTCAGCAGCCACCTGACCGACGCTTTGGCGATCGATGCCTTTAATCAGGATCTCGGTCTGGGTCGGCGTTTCAACTTTGATACCAGCTGGCATCGCGTGAACGACCGGATGCGAGAAGCCCAAGGAAAGATTTAACTTATCGCCTTGTGCTGCGGCACGGAAACCAACCCCAACCAGCATCAATTTCTTTTCAAAGCCTTTGGTTACGCCATTGACCATATTATTGACCAAAGCGCGCAAAGTACCCGACATCGCATTTGCTTCGCGGCTATCGTTAGCTGGCTTGAAATTCAGCGTACCACTGGCGTTCTCGATTTGTACCAGGCCATTCAATGCCTGGGACAAGGAGCCCAACGGGCCTTTAACTGTGATTTGCGCTGCAGTAATGGTCGCTTCCGCGCCACTAGGCAGTGCAATCGGCATTTTACCTACACGAGACATATTGCACTCCTTAGGCGACGTAGCAAATAACTTCGCCACCGACACCGGTTGCGCGCGCTTTGCGGTCAGTCATGACACCTTTTGGTGTCGACACAATCGCCACACCCAAACCGTTCATAACGTTTGGAATGTCATCTTTGCCTTTGTAGACGCGCAGCCCTGGACGGGAAACACGCTCCAAACGCTCGATAACTGGACGACCGGCGTAATATTTCAAACCGATTTTCAGTTCTGCTTTACCAGCAGCGTCTGTCACGGCGTAATCTTCAATGTAACCCTCGTCCTTGAGGACGTTGGCGATGGCAATTTTGACTTTCGACGACGGCATTGCCACCGACGTTTTTTGCACAACTTGCGCATTGCGGATACGGGTCAGCATATCGGCGATAGGATCGCTCATACTCATTGCTTATTCTCCTATTACCAGCTGGCTTTAGTCATACCGGGAATTTCGCCACGCATGGCGCATTCACGGAGCTTAATACGGCCCAGACCGAACTTACGGAAAGTGCCACGCGGGCGACCAGTCAAAGCGCAACGGTTACGTTGACGAGTAGGAGCCGAGTTACGTGGCAACGCCTGCAATTTCAGGCGCGCTTCGTAGCGCTCTTCTTCCGACTTCGATTGGTCATCAATGATTGCCTTCAACTCAGCGCGTTTGCCGGCGTATTTCTTTACCAGGTCTGCACGCTTTTGTTCACGGTTAATCAGTGCCAGTTTTGCCATGGCAACCTCAGTTTCTGAACGGAAATTTAAATGCGGCGAGAAGCGCTTTTGCTTCATCGTCGGTCTTTGCAGTTGTCGTGATACTGATATTCATACCACGCAATGCATCAATTTTGTCGTATTCAATTTCGGGGAAAATGATCTGCTCTTTCACACCGATATTGTAGTTACCACGACCATCGAATGCCTTACCCGAAATACCACGGAAATCGCGCACACGCGGCAACGCAACCGTAATAAAGCGATCAAGGAATTCGTACATCTGAGCGCCACGCAAAGTCACCATACAACCGATTGGATAGCCTTCACGGATTTTGAAACCCGCAATCGCTTTACGCGCCTTGGTCACAACCGGTTTTTGACCTGCAATCTTGGTCAAGTCGCCAACTGCGTGCTCGATGATCTTTTTGTCCGCAATCGCTTCCGACAAACCCATGTTCAGGGTGATCTTCAGGATACGCGGAACTTCCATTGCCGATTTGTACGCAAATTTTGCGGTCAAATCGCCAACGACTTTTTCTTTATAGAATTCTTGGAGACGGGCCATGATCTCTTAAACCTTCACTGCTTCGCCGCTTGACTTATAAACGCGGACTTTTTTACCGTCCACATCTTTAAAGCCAGCACGATCTGCCTTGCCGGTTGCTGCATTGAACAACGCAACATTCGACACATGAATTGGCATCAACTTATCGACGATGCCGCCAGTTGCACCTGTCATCGGGTTAGGCTTGGTCGCTTTTTTAGCAACGTTCACACCCTCAACAACCAGGTAATTAGCGTCAACGCGACGTTGAACAACGCCACGCTTACCCTTGTCTTTGCCAGTCAGCACAATGACTTCGTCGCTTTTACGAATCTTATCCATCACGACTCCTTACAGAACTTCAGGCGCGAGAGAAACGATCTTCATGAAGCGCTCAGTGCGCAGTTCACGTGTAACCGGTCCAAAAATACGCGTACCAATTGGCTCCAGCTTTGCATTAAGCAAAACTGCTGCATTGCTGTCGAACTTGACGAGGGAGCCATCTTGACGACGAACACCTTTGGCAGTACGCACAACAACTGCGTTATAAATTTCGCCCTTTTTCACGCGACCACGTGGCGCAGCAACCTTGACGGTGACCTTAATCACATCGCCAATGCCTGCGTAACGGCGCTTTGAACCGCCGAGCACCTTGATGCACATCACTTCGCGAGCACCCGTGTTGTCGGCTACTTCGAGCCGGCTTTCAGTTTGAATCATAGTGTTTTCTTTCCCAACTTAACCCGCTTTGCACACAACGCACATTGCGGTCAGTCTTGGTCTCGGCAGCCCGCCGAAAGCAGACTGATGAGGTGGACGATTTTAAAACTTCGATTAGTACCGTTACTTCCCGGCACCAAAACTTTTACTGCCTTTTTGCAATTCAAAACATTGCAAGAACGAAGCCCGCTATTATTACATCAAAATAGCGGGCCCGCAACAACTAATTCAAACTATTTGTGCAGCTTGTACAACGCGTGTCACGGTCCAGGCTTTGGTCTTGGAGATCGGACGACCTTCTTGAATCTCGACCGTATCGCCAGCTTTTGCCTGGTTGCCCTCATTGTGCGCATGATACTTGTTCGAACGCATAATGATTTTGCCGTACAAAGGATGCTTGACGTGACGCTCGATCAGCACGGTTACGGTCTTGTCCATCTTGTCAGACACAACTTTGCCAATCAACGTACGCTTAAGCGCTTGTTTTACTTGATCGTTCATTATTTGGCGTCCTTCTGATTCATGACCGTTTTCACACGTGCTATGTCGCGACGTACTTTTTTCAGCTGCGACGTATTGTTCAGCTGTTGTGTTGCAATCTGCATACGCAGACCGAACTGCGCTTTCAGCAGATCGTTCAGTTCTTTGGTCAAAGCCGCTTGGTCTTTGCCTTGGAGTTCAGATGCTTTCATGTTCGCCCCTATCATTGGCCGACTTGACGAACGACGAACGTGGTCAACAGCGGCAGCTTAGCTGCAGCCAACCGGAACGCTTCGCGCGCCAGAGCCTCGTCCACACCATCCATCTCGTACAACATTTTGCCTGGCTGAATTTCAGCCACGTAGTATTCCGGATTACCCTTGCCGTTACCCATACGGACTTCAGCAGGCTTGTTCGAAATTGGCTTGTCCGGAAAAATACGAATCCAGATACGGCCACCACGTTTGATGTGACGCGTCATTGCACGACGCGCCGCTTCAATTTGACGCGCTGTGATACGACCGCGACCAATTGCCTTCAAACCGAATTCACCAAACGATACGGCAGTGCCGCGCGAGTGGGAAATACCGGTGTTACGGCCTTTTTGCTCTTTACGATATTTTCTGCGTGCTGGTTGCAGCATGATTATTCTCCTGCTTTCTCAGCCGGAACAGCACCGTCAACAGCGGCATCCGGCTTTTTAGCGCGAACACGTTTGGCAGCCGGCGCGGCGCCTGGTGCAGCTGCAGCACCTGGTTGGCCTTCTGGGCGTGCAGTACGTGGACGGCTGCTTGGTTTGCCATCGTCACGGCGTGGGCCACGACGTTTGGTGTCATCTTCTTTGGTCAGATCGACTGGCGGTTCGCCGCTAGGCAAACGATCACCTTTGTAAACCCAAACCTTGATACCGATGATGCCGTAGGTGGTTTCAGCTTCGCCAAAACCGTAATCGATCTCTGCGCGCAGCGTGTGGAGTGGCACGCGACCTTCGCGATACCATTCTTTACGTGCGATCTCGATACCGTTCAAACGGCCGGACGACATGATCTTGATACCTTGTGCGCCGAGGCGCATGGCGTTTTGCATCGCGCGCTTCATTGCACGACGGAACATGATGCGCTTTTCCAATTGCTGTGCAATCGAATCAGCGATCAGTTGTGCATCGGTTTCAGGCTTGCGAATTTCTTCGATATTCACATGAACCGGCACGCCCATCATTTTGGTCAGCGCGGATTTCAATACTTCGATGTCTTCGCCTTTTTTACCGATCACGACACCAGGGCGCGAACTGTAAATTGTAATGCGAGCATTTTTTGCCGGACGCTCAATGATGACGCGGCCAACCGAAGCGTTCTTCAGTTTGGTCTTCAGGTATGCGCGAACCTTGAGATCTTCGTTCAGCATGGTGGCAAAGTTGCTATTGCCAGCATACCAACGCGATGCCCAATTGCGCGTAACCGAAAGACGGAAACCGGTTGGATGTATCTTCTGTCCCATCGTGACTCCTTAGTTACCGACAGTCACGTAAATGTGACAGGATTGTTTAGAGATACGATCACCCCGGCCTTTAGCGCGTGCTGTGAAGCGCTTCAGGATCGGGCCCTTTTCAACGTAGATCGTTTTCACGAACAATTCGTCGATGTCAGCACCGTCATTGTGCTCGGCGTTCGCAATTGCGGACTCCAACACACGCTTGATGATAGCCGCGCCTTTTTTAGGGCTGAACTGCAGCAGGTTCAGAGCAGCGTCAACTTTCTTGCCACGGATTTGATCCGCAACCAGACGACCTTTCTGATCCGACAGGCGCACGCCTTTGAGGATAGCTTTAGTTTCCATTATTTCTTAGCCTTCTTGTCAGCAGCGTGACCCTTGAACGTACGGGTCAGCGCGAATTCGCCAAGTTTATGACCAACCATGTTTTCCGAAACATACACCGGGACGTGTTGCTTGCCGTTATGCACAGCAATTGTCAGACCGATGAAATCCGGCATGATGGTCGAACGGCGGGACCATGTTTTGATTGGCTTTTTGTCTTTGATCGCTTGCGCGGTTTCGACTTTTTTCACCAGGTGGGCGTCGCAAAACGGCCCTTTTTTCAATGAACGTGTCATGTCTTATCCTTATTTCTTGCCGCGGCGCGAGACGATCATAGAAGTCGTGCGCTTGTTGCGACGCGTCTTCTTGCCTTTAGTCTGCTGACCCCATGGCGATACCGGATGACGACCTGCTGCCGTTTTTCCTTCACCACCACCGTGTGGGTGATCGACCGGGTTCATGACCACACCGCGAACGGTAGGACGAACACCACGCCAACGCATCGCACCTGCTTTACCGATTTTACGCAAGCTGTGTTCGGCATTGCCGACTTCACCCACAGTTGCACGGCATTCGATGTGTACACGACGCACTTCACCGGAACGCAAGCGAACTTGAGCGTACACGCCTTCACGCGCCATCAATACCACGCCAGCGCCAGCCGTACGCGCCATTTGCGCGCCCTTGCCTGGCAACATTTCAACGCAATGCATGATGGTACCGACTGGAATATTGCGAATTGGCAAACAGTTACCCGATTTGATCGGCGCTTCCGAACCATTCATCAATTGATCGCCAACCGACATACCCTTGGTTGCAATAATGTACTGACGCTCACCGTCCGCATACAACACCAGTGCGATGTTCGCCGTACGGTTTGGATCGTATTCGATACGTTCCACTTTCGCAGGGATACCATCTTTGGTGCGTTTGAAGTCGATTACGCGATAGTGCTGCTTGTGACCACCACCGATATGACGGGTAGTGATGTGACCGTTGTTGTTACGGCCGGCAGTTTTCGATTTCTTTTCGATCAAGCCTGCGAATGGACGGCCTTTGTACAGGTCGGCATTGACGACCTTGACCATGCCACGACGACCAGGCGAGGTCGGTTTGACTTTAACGAGTGCCATTATTTAGCCTCCTCGGTGAAGTTGATTTCTTGACCAGGCTTCAGGCATACAAACGCACGACGTGTGTGGTTGCGACGACCATTGAAGCGGCCCGAACGTTTTTGCTTACCTTGACGATTGGCAACCTGAACAGATTCAACTTGAACCTTGAACAGCAACTCAACCGCAGCTTTGATTTCCAGCTTGGTAGCGTCCGGCATCACGAGGAAAACGACTTGCTCGTTTTTCTCGGCAACAAAAGTTGCCTTCTCGGAAATGACTGGCGCCAGCAACACTTTCATCAAGCGTTCTTCGCTGTGTTTGATAACTGCGCTCATGCCAGCATCTCCTCAATCTTGGCCAATGCCAATTTCGTGATCAGGATCTTCTTGTAGAAGACCAGCGAAACTGGATCAGCATGACGTGGCTCGCAAATCAGCACATTAGGCAAATTGCGCGATGCCAACAACAGGTTTTCATCCAGGCTGTCAGTAATGACGAGCACGGAATCCAGACCCATACCTTTCAATTTTTGCGACAAGAGTTTCGTCTTAGGCGCATCAACCGACAGGCTTTCGATTACGGAGAGACGACCTTCACGAGCCAACTGCGAGAGGATCGAGCAGAGACCTGCGCGATACATCTTTTTGTTAACTTTGTGCGAGAAGTTTTCATCAGGCGAGTTCGGGAAAATCCGACCGCCGCCGCGCCACAAAGGCGAAGACGACATACCAGCACGAGCGCGGCCCGTACCTTTTTGACGCCAAGGCTTTTTGGTTGTGTGATGAACTTCTTCACGATCTTTTTGCTTGCGATTACCGCTACGTGCGTTGGCTTGATAGGCAACGACGACTTGGTGAATCAGCGCTTCGTTGTAATCGCGGCCAAAAATGGTATCTGGCGCAGCAACGTTCGAAGACGATTGACCTTGGTCATTCAGGAGCTTGAGTTCCATGAATTAAGCCCCCTTCTTTGCTTTGACTTTAACAGCCGGCGAAACAATCACCTGACCATTTTTTGCGCCTGGCACTGCACCCTTAACCAACAACAGTTGGCGATCAGCATCAATACGAGCGATCTCAAGGTTTTGCATAGTGCGAGCCACATCACCCAGATGACCAGTCATGCGCTTACCAGGAAAAACACGACCTGGATCTTGCGCCATACCGATGGAGCCTGGAACGTTATGCGAACGCGAGTTACCGTGCGTTGCGCGACCGGAAGCGAAGTGATGACGCTTGATGGTGCCGGCATAGCCTTTACCAATGGTCACGCCCTGCACGTCCACTTTTTGGCCGACTTCGAACAAGCTAGCAGCGATAATATCGCCGACTTTCAGTTCGGAAGCAGCAGTAGCAGCAACACGGAATTCTTTGAGGACAGTGCCAGCTTCAACACCTGCTTTGGCGTGATGCCCAGCAGAAGCCTTATTGACACGGGAAGCACGACGGCTGCCGAAAGCGACCTGAACAGCCGAATAACCATCGACGTCAGGCGTTTTGATTTGCGTCACACGATTGTTAGATACGTCCAACACGGTCACAGGAATCGAATCCCCGTCATCCGTGAAGATGCGCATCATACCAACCTTGCGACCAAGCAGGCCTTGGCCTTTATCTTGGTTTTGGTTCATTTTTTCTCCATTCCCACCTACGATTGGGTGGGGCTGATATATAAAAACTACTTAACACTACGAAATGCGACAAGGATTCCAAATGGGAATCCTCAGCGAAGCCCGAGATTATAACTGGTGAACAGCGCTTCCACAACATTTAAATGCGTGAATTATTGCTGCCTCCAGTTTAAATGCGGGACATATTCTGCCCCGCATCACAAAAACAAATTATTGCAGTTTGATTTCCACATCAACGCCAGCAGGCAAATCCAGTTTCATCAATGCATCAACTGTTTTGTCTGTAGGGTCAACGATGTCCATCAAACGAACGTGGGTACGAATTTCGAATTGATCGCGCGATGTTTTGTTGACGTGCGGCGAACGCAAAACGTCAAAACGCTGGATACGTGTTGGCAATGGCACTGGGCCCTTGACGACCGCGCCGGTACGTTTGGCTGTCTCAACGATTTCGAGTGCCGATTGATCGATCAAACGGTAATCGAAAGCTTTCAGGCGAATACGGATCTTTTGGTTTGGAGCTGATTTCGGTGCTGTAGACATGTTCATTCCTTAAAAGAGCGAGCCGCGAGTGAGTGAACACTCGCGGCGATAGTAAATGGCAGTTACGCCAAATTGTTTTATTGATTACTCAATAATCTTGGCAACAACACCGGCGCCGACGGTACGACCGCCTTCGCGAATAGCGAAGCGCAGACCTTCTTCCATCGCAATCGGGTTGATCAACATCACAGTGATCGAGACGTTGTCGCCCGGCATCACCATTTCTTTATCCTTCGGCAACTCGATCGAACCAGTTACGTCCGTAGTACGGAAGTAGAACTGTGGACGGTAGTTGTTGAAGAATGGTGTGTGACGGCCGCCTTCGTCTTTCGACAACACGTAGATTTCGCCTGTGAAATGCTTGTGTGGCTTGATCGAGCCTGGCTTTGCCAACACTTGACCACGTTCCACGTCTTCACGCTTGGTGCCACGCAGCAATACGCCGACGTTGTCGCCTGCTTGACCTTGGTCGAGCAGTTTGCGGAACATTTCAACACCGGTACAGGTGGTGACTTGAGTGTCGCGAATACCAACGATTTCGAGCGATTCGCCAACTTTGACGATACCGCGTTCGATACGACCCGTTACAACGGTGCCGCGACCGGAGATCGAGAACACGTCTTCTACTGGCAACAGGAAGGCGCCGTCTACTGCGCGTTCTGGTGTTGGGATGTAGCTGTCGAGTGCATCGGCCAGGGCCAGGATGGCGGGTTCGCCCAATGGACCTTGGTCGCCTTCGAGTGCCAACTTAGCCGAACCTTTGATGATTGGCAGGTCGTCGCCTGGAAATTCGTATTTGGAGAGCAACTCGCGCACTTCCATTTCGACCAGTTCGAGCAATTCTGCATCATCAACCATGTCGCACTTGTTCAGGAACACGATGATGTATGGAACACCAACTTGGCGTGCCAGCAGGATGTGCTCACGTGTTTGCGGCATTGGGCCGTCAGCTGCGGAACAAACCAGAATGGCGCCGTCCATCTGCGCTGCGCCGGTGATCATGTTTTTAACATAATCGGCGTGACCTGGGCAGTCAACGTGTGCGTAGTGACGCGCTGTGGTTTCGTACTCAACGTGCGAGGTGTTGATGGTGATACCGCGCGCTTTTTCTTCCGGCGCGTTATCAATCTGGTCGTAGCCTTTGGCTTCGCCACCAAACTTCTTCGACAATACTGTCGCAATCGCTGCTGTCAGTGTGGTCTTGCCGTGATCGACGTGACCAATTGTGCCCACGTTCACGTGCGGCTTGGTCCGCTCGAATTTGCCTTTTGCCATTTTATTCTTCCTTCAAAAAGAACGATTTATCTATATTAGGATGCCCCTTATGGGGCATCGCTTGACAGTTATTTACTACTCGCCAAGCGAGCCATGCATAGGCCCGACTCGCCCGGCGTTTCAACGAATACGATTACTTAGGCGCTTTTGATGTGACGATTGCATCGATCACATTTTTAGGCGCTTCAGAGTAGTGCTTGAATTCCATCGAGTAGGTTGCACGACCTTGCGTTGCAGAACGCAACGATGTCGCATAACCAAACATTTCGGACAATGGCACTTCGGCTTTAATGATCTTGCCGCCGCCGCCCGCGATTTCGTCCATACCTTGAACCATGCCGCGACGCGAGGACAAATCGCCCATCACGGTACCAGCATAGTCTTCTGGCGTTTCAACTTCGACTGCCATCATCGGTTCCAGAATAACCGGGCTCGCTTTACGGCAACCATCCTTGAAGGCCATCGACGCAGCCATACGGAACGCGTTTTCGTTCGAGTCAACGTCATGGTAAGAACCGAAGAACAAGGTAACTTTAACGTCAACCACTGGATAACCTGCGAGCACACCCGCAGTCAATGTTTCACGCACACCTTTTTCAACTGCAGGGATGTATTCGCGTGGAACGGTACCGCCCTTGATCGCGTCAACGAATTCAAAACCCTTGCCCGGCTCTTGCGGTTCGATTTTCAGAACTACGTGACCGTACTGACCACGACCACCGGATTGCTTGACGAATTTGCCTTCGATTTCTTCGCATGTTTTGCGGATCGTTTCGCGATATGCAACTTGCGGCTTACCGACGGTCGCTTCCACGTTGAATTCACGCTTCATACGATCGACAATAATATCCAGATGCAACTCGCCCATACCGGCGATGATGGTTTGACCTGATTCTTCATCGGTACGCACGCGGAACGATGGATCTTCAGCAGCCAGACGATTCAGCGCCAAGCCCATTTTTTCCTGGTCAGCCTTGGTTTTTGGCTCAACTGCCTGCGAAATAACCGGCTCAGGGAAGACCATGCGCTCCAGCACAACAAATGCCTTGTCATCGCACAGAGTATCGCCAGTGGTAGTGTCTTTCAGACCCACGACTGCAGCGATATCGCCAGCACGCATCTCTTTGATTTCTTCGCGCTGATTTGCCTGCATCTGAACGATACGGCCAATACGCTCCTTCTTCTCTTTCACCGAGTTCAACACGGTATCGCCCGAATTCAGAGTGCCAGAGTAGCAACGGATAAAGCACAATTGACCAACGAATGGATCGGTAGCAATTTTGAAAGCCAACGCCGAGAATTTCTCGCCATCTTCTGCCTTACGAACAATCGGCTCGTCCGACTCATCCACACCAGGAACTGGTGGAATATCAACTGGGGACGGCAGGTAATCAATCACCGCGTCCAACATCGCTTGCACGCCTTTGTTTTTGAAAGCAGTACCGCACATCATTGGCACGATTTCATTGGCGATAGTACGGGTGCGCAACGCAGCCTTGATTTCGGCCTCCGACAAGTCACCCTCTTCCAGGTACTTGTTCATCAACTCTTCCGATGCTTCGGCAGCTGCTTCCACCATGTTTTCGCGCCACTTCTGCGCTTCAGCCAGGAGGTTGGCCGGAATCTCACCGTATTCAAACTTCATGCCCTGGGAAGCTTCATCCCAGATGATCGACTTCATTTTAATCAAGTCAACCACGCCGAAGAACTGATCTTCCGCACCGATAGGTACCTGGATAGGCACAGGATTGGCCTTCAGACGTGCACGCATTTGTTCGTACACTTTAAAGAAGTTCGCGCCGGTACGATCCATCTTGTTGACGAATGCCAAACGAGGAACCTTGTACTTGTTGGCCTGACGCCAAACAGTTTCAGATTGTGGCTGCACGCCACCGACCGCACAATAAACCATGCACGCGCCATCCAGTACGCGCATCGAACGCTCAACTTCAATCGTGAAGTCAACGTGGCCCGGCGTATCAATGATGTTGATATGGTGCGCAGGAAGGTTGTTTGCCATCCCTTTCCAGAAGCAGGTAACTGCTGCGGAAGTAATGGTAATACCGCGCTCTTGCTCCTGCTCCATCCAGTCGGTGGTTGCCGAACCTTCATGGGTCTCGCCCAGCTTGTGGTTTACACCCGTGTAGAACAGGACGCGTTCAGTGGTAGTGGTCTTGCCGGCGTCAATGTGAGCCGAGATACCGATATTGCGGTAACGCTCAATGGGGGTCTTGCGGGCCATGATTAATCCAATATCTCTTTAACGAACAAAACCGAGCGTCATTTTTGATAAATGAGGTGCCCGGTTCCGAACAATTTATATAAGTAGACAAGCGCCCGCGAATTACCGCGGGGCAACTATTTAATTCATCAGAAGCGGAAGTGCGAGAACGCTTTATTCGCCTCAGCCATACGATGCACTTCATCGCGCTTCTTCATTGCACCGCCGCGGCTTTCCGCAGCTTCGAGCAATTCACCAGCGAGACGTTGCGGCATCGATTTTTCGCTGCGCTTGTTTGCAGCTTCGCGCAACCAACGCATGGACAAAGCCATACGACGGACAGGACGAACTTCAACAGGCACCTGGTAGTTTGCACCACCAACACGACGGGATTTCACTTCAACCAGTGGTTTGCAGTTAAGGATTGCAGCTGTAAATACTTCCAGCGGATCCTTGCCCGACTTGGTCTGGATATGCTCAAACGCACCGTAGATGATGTTTTCTGCGACCGATTTCTTACCGGACAACATCAACACGTTAACGAATTTGGCAACATCAACATTACCGAATTTCGGATCTGGCAGTATGTCCCGCTTGGGAACTTCACGACGACGTGGCATTTCGATTCCTTTCAATCTTCAGTTGAGGCGCAGCAACAGGTTTGCCGCACACTCGCGGACAGTCATCATAACCATCCACTTACTCGGCCCATTAGGGACCGACACAATTTCGCGGAGGCCGCGAAAATACAGTTAATTACTTCTTGCCAGCTTTTGCACGCTTGGTACCGTACTTCGAACGCGCTTGCTTACGGTCTTTAACACCCTGGGTATCCAAAGCGCCGCGAACCATGTGATAACGCACACCCGGCAAATCTTTTACACGACCGCCGCGCAACAGCACGACGCTATGTTCTTGCAGGTTATGGCCTTCACCGCCGATGTACGAAATTACTTCGAAACCGTTGGTCAAACGCACTTTGGCAACTTTACGCAGAGCCGAGTTAGGCTTCTTTGGAGTTGTGGTGTAAACGCGGGTACATACGCCACGTTTTTGCGGGCTGTTTTCCAGCGCCGGCGATTTGCTCTTGACGCGTGCAGAAACACGCGGCTGGCGAATCAGTTGATTGATGGTTGGCATCGCTCTATATCCAGCTAATACAACATTAATAATACGAACCCGAAAACGGTTGTTCGGGGACTAAAGAATCATTGCGGAAGAATTTAATTCGACGCACGCCTCGATCGGCAGAGAAGGAAAACGCGCAAGGGGGTTGCGAAGAAGCAAGACCAAAGAGCGTTTAAGCCCAGCAGAGCTTAAAATCGAGAACTCGCGAGTATAGCCCCGTATACTTTAGCAGTCAACAATTGTATTGAAGGCTGCACTGCAATTTCGTTGTGAAATGAGGGTAATTCCATAGCAATCACAGCAAACATGGCAGAAAAACTTTCTTTTCCGTCATGCAATCAGCTTATGACAATATCTTTATAGCAACTAAACTACCATTGTACAAAGAAAAACGGCATCGGGATTTCTCCTGATGCCGTTCAATACTTGGATTACGCTTGGATTATGAAGCGTCGGTATCGCTGTCAGGCATGCTGGCGATATCAGCAAACTGCGCTTCCGCTTCGGCCGCGCGAGCAGCTTTCTCGGATTGCAGCAAGGCTGTACGCTCTTCTGCTTCCCACGATTCCTTTTCCTTGCGTGCACGATGGAACGCAAGGCCGGTACCGGCCGGGATCAGACGACCAACGATCACGTTTTCTTTCAGGCCACGCAAACCATCGCGCTTGCCCATGATCGCAGCTTCGGTCAGGACACGTGTAGTTTCCTGGAACGATGCAGCCGAAATGAAGGAGTCGGTCGACAGCGATGCCTTGGTAATACCCAGCAACACGTTTTCGTAGGTTGCAGGAATCTTGCCCGCGGCAATCACGCGATCGTTTTCGTCCAACAGTTCCGAGCGCTCAACTTGCTCACCCACGATGTAATTCGCATCGCCGGCATCAACCACTTGAACGCGACGCAACATCTGACGCACGATGACTTCGATGTGCTTGTCGTTGATCTTCACGCCTTGCAAACGGTACACGTCTTGCACTTCGTCGACGATGTAACGTGCCAGCGCTTCGATACCCAGCAAACGCAGGATGTCTTGCGGATCGGCTGGGCCGTCAACAATCATCTCGCCCTTGTTCACAACCTGGCCGTCATGTACCAGCACTTGCTTGTCCTTGGTAATCAGGAACTCGTGCTTGTTGCCGTCCATGTCTGTGATTTCCAGACGTTGCTTGCCTTTGGTTTCTTTACCGAACGCAACCGTACCTGTGACTTCTGCCAGCATGCCGGCATCTTTCGGCGAACGTGCTTCGAACAACTCGGCAACACGCGGCAGACCACCGGTGATGTCACGTGTCTTCTGCGATTCGGTCGGGATACGTGCCAGCACTTCGCCGACGGTAACTTGCTGACCGTCTTTGACAGTAATCAGCGCGCCGACCTGGAAGCCGATCGTTACTGCGTGTTCAGTGCCGGCGATCTTCACTTCTTCGCCTTGTTCGTTCAACAGTTTGACCTGTGGACGAACGGTTTTGGTCACCGAGCCGCGACGTTTCGCATCGATAACAACCAGAGTCGACAAACCGGTCACTTCATCGATCTGACGTGCAACGGTCGAACCTTCTTCGACGTTCTCGAATTTCACCGTACCGGTGTATTCGGTAATGATAGGACGGGTCAACGGATCCCATGTTGCCAATGCGGTACCAGCCTTGATGACCAGACCGTCTTTAACGATCAGGGTCGCGCCGTACGGTACTTTATGACGCTCACGCTCACGGCCGAGATCATCCGTGATCAGCACTTCGCCGGAACGGGAAATGACGATCTGACCGCCTTTGCCGTTCGTGACGTAACGCATCGTCGCAGTGAAGCGAACGGTACCGTTCGATTTGGCTTCCACCGACGAAGCAACTGCCGCACGCGACGCTGCACCACCAATGTGGAAGGTACGCATCGTCAACTGAGTACCAGGCTCGCCGATCGATTGTGCCGCGATAACACCGACTGCTTCACCGGCGTTGACCATCGAGCCACGACCCAGATCGCGGCCATAACACAGAGCGCACAGACCGAAGCGCGTGTCGCAAGTCAATGGCGTGCGTACTTTTACTTCATCGATGCCAAGGCGTTCGATTTCTTCAACCATGTCTTCATCAAGCAAGCTACCCGCTGCATACAAGGTTGCCTGTGTTTCAGGATTGACGATATCGTTTGCGGCAACGCGACCCAGGATACGGTCACGCAATGCTTCGATAACTTCACCGCCCTCGACCAGCGCTTTCATCGATGCGCCATTCGAGGTGCCGCAATCGTCTTCGATCACAACCAGATCTTGCGTTACGTCAACCAGACGACGTGTCAGGTAACCCGAGTTCGCTGTTTTCAGCGCGGTATCGGCCAGACCTTTACGTGCACCGTGAGTCGAGATGAAGTACTGCAAAACGTTCAGACCTTCGCGGAAGTTCGCGGTGATCGGCGTTTCAATAATGGAACCATCCGGTTTCGCCATCAGACCACGCATACCGGCCAGCTGACGAATCTGTGCTGCGGAACCGCGCGCACCGGAGTCGGCCATCATGTAAATCGCGTTGAACGATTCTTGCGTGGTTTTGGTGCCGTCGCGTTTGACGACATCTTCAACCTTGAGTTGATCCATCATGGCCTTGCCGACGTCATCACCGGCCTTGCCCCAGATATCCACCACTTTGTTGTAACGTTCGCCGGCAGTAACCAGACCGGACGAATATTGCTGTTCGATCTGTTTGACTTCGCTTTCGGCAGCCGCAATGAGGGAGACTTTTTCTTTCGGCACCAGCATGTCGTCGACGCAAATCGAGATGCCGGCACGGGTCGCCAGGCGGAAGCCCGATTGCAGCAATTGATCAGCGAATACAACCGTTGCGCGCAGACCGCACTTACGGAAGGACAAGTTGATCAGACGTGAAATTTCTTTCTTTTTCAGCGCGCGGTTCAATACGGAGAACGGCAAGCCTTTAGGCAGAATTTCCGACAGGATCGCGCGACCAACCGTGGTTTCGTAGCGGGTAATCGTTTTGTCGAATTCGCCGGTTTCCACATTTTTTGGATACTCGGTGATACGCACGGTAATACGGGTTGCCAGTTCAACTTCTTTATTGTCGTAGGCACGGATGACTTCGGACACGTCCGGGAACATCATGCCTTCGCCCTTGGCGTTGATCGCTTCACGGCTCGCGTAGTACAGACCCAACACGATATCTTGCGAAGGAACGATCGATGGTTCGCCATTCGATGGGAACAGGATGTTGTTCGAAGCCAGCATCAAGGTGCGTGCTTCCATCTGTGCTTCGATCGACAATGGAACGTGAACCGCCATTTGATCGCCGTCAAAGTCGGCGTTAAACGCAGCGCAGACCAATGGGTGCAATTGAATCGCCTTGCCTTCGATCAGAACTGGCTCAAACGCTTGAATACCAAGACGATGCAAGGTAGGCGCACGGTTCAACATGACCGGATGTTCACGGATCACGTCTTCCAGGATGTCCCACACGACTGGTTCTTGAATCTCAACCAGTTTTTTCGCAGCCTTGATCGTTGTCGCCAGGCCCATCAATTCAAGCTTGTTGAAAATGAATGGTTTGAACAATTCCAACGCCATCAGTTTCGGCAGACCGCATTGATGCAATTTCAGTTGTGGGCCTACAACGATAACGGAACGACCCGAGTAATCGACGCGTTTGCCCAGCAAGTTTTGACGGAAACGACCGCCCTTGCCTTTGATCATTTCGGCCAGCGATTTCAGCGGACGCTTGTTAGCGCCTGTCATCGCTTTACCGCGACGGCCGTTATCCAGCAGCGAATCGACCGCTTCTTGCAACATACGTTTTTCGTTGCGGGTGATGATTTCCGGCGCGCGGAGTTCCATCAGACGCTTCAAACGGTTGTTACGGTTGATAACGCGGCGATACAGATCGTTCAGGTCGGAGGTTGCGAAGCGACCACCATCCAGCGGCACCAATGGGCGCAGTTCTGGCGGCAATACCGGCAACACTTCCATGATCATCCAGTCAGGCTTGATGCCCGAACGTTGGAACGCTTCCAGCACTTTCAGGCGCTTGGCGTATTTTTTGATCTTGGCTTCAGATTTGGAATCTTTCAACTCCTGACGCAGCATTTCAGCATCGCGATCGATGTCGATAGCGCGCAGCAATTCACGGATACCTTCGGCGCCCATGAATGCGGTGAAGTCGTCGCCGAATTCTTCGTATTTAGCCGCATAGTCGTCTTCCGACATGATCTGGCATTTTTTCAGCGGAGTCATGCCTGGATCGGTCACAACGTAGGCTTCAAAATACAGAACGCGTTCGATATCCCGCAAGGTCATATCGAGCACCATACCCAAACGGGATGGCAGCGATTTCAGGAACCAGATGTGCGCAGTTGGCGATGCCAACTCGATGTGACCCATGCGTTCACGACGCACTTTAGCCAGTGTGACTTCAACGCCGCACTTTTCGCAGATAACGCCGCGATGTTTCAGGCGCTTGTATTTGCCGCACAGGCATTCGTAATCCTTGATCGGGCCAAATATTTTTGCGCAAAACAAGCCGTCACGTTCAGGCTTGAACGTACGATAGTTGATGGTTTCCGGCTTCTTGACTTCGCCGTAGGACCACGAACGGATTTTTTCTGGTGACGCCAGACCAATTTTGATCGCGTCGAATTGTTCGTTTTGCTGAACTTGCTTGAATAGATCGAGCAGTGCTTTCATGTATCACTCCAGTTGGCGTGAAAAAACGCTTGATGATGAGAAGGTTGCGTCGGCGCTGCTTTAAACCCTGTTCGCATGGGCGGGAGAGCTGAGGTGGTAAGAGTAACTTCCACACTGAGTTCCGCGCATACCGGGACAGACGACACTTCCAGAAACTGCTATTGCCTAGCTATTTTTCTACTACGCTTGCTTCAGTACTAAATTCCAGTCAGCAAAGGGAAGAACAACTTTCGTTGCCCTTCCCTCGTTTTACATCAGTCGCGTTCCAGATCGATGTCGATACCCAGCGAGCGGATTTCCTTAACGAGAACGTTGAAGGACTCCGGCATGCCGGCGTCGATGACGTGGTCGCCCTTGACGAGATTTTCGTACACTTTGGTACGGCCATTCACGTCATCGGACTTGACGGTCAACATCTCTTGCAAGACGTAAGACGCGCCGTATGCTTCCAGTGCCCAGACTTCCATCTCACCAAAACGCTGGCCACCGAACTGAGCTTTACCGCCCAGTGGTTGCTGCGTAACCAGCGAGTAAGGACCGGTCGAACGTGCATGCATCTTGTCATCAACCAAGTGATGCAGCTTGAGGTAGTGCATGTAACCGACAGTCACAGAACGCTCAAACGCTTCACCGGTACGACCGTCATACATCGTGACCTGATTTTTGGAAGCAGTCATGCCCAGTTGCTTGGCAATGTGATCCGGGTAAGCCAGATCCAGCATGCGACGGGTTTCGCCTTCATCAGCGCCGTCAAACACTGGCGTTGCGAATGGCACACCGTTCTTCAGGTTGCTCGCCAGTTCCAGGATTTCTGCATCGCTGAAACTATCGAGATCCTCTGTCTTGCCGGACTCGTTATAGATCGCTGCCAGGAATTTGCGCAGCTCAGCAAGTTGTACCTGCGCAGCGAGCATTTCGCCGATACGCAGACCCAAACCTTTAGCTGCCCAGCCCAGATGGACTTCCAGCACCTGACCAACGTTCATACGCGATGGAACGCCCAATGGGTTCAGCACGACGTCTGCTGGTGTACCGTCAGCCATATGCGGCATGTCTTCGATAGGCAAGATGCGTGAAACCACACCCTTGTTACCGTGACGACCCGCCATCTTGTCGCCTGGTTGCAGACGACGTTTGACTGCCAGATAAACCTTGACCATCTTCTGTACGCCTGGCGGCAATTCGTCGCCTTGCGTCAGTTTCTTGCGTTTTTCTTCAAATGCCAGATCAAACTGGTGACGTTTTTCAGCGATCGATTCCTTGATCGCTTCCAAAGCGTTGGCCGATGTGTCGTCGGAAGGACGAATATCGAACCAGTGGTATTTGTCCAGATCGGCCAAATAGTCAGCAGTAATTTTCGTGCCCTTCGCGATTTTCTTAGGACCGCCGTTGACGACTTTGCCGATCAGCATTTTTTCCAGACGCTGGAATGCATCGCCTTCAACGATACGCAGCTGATCGTTCAAATCCAGACGATAGCGTTGCAGTTCGTCGTCGATAATCTGTTGTGCACGTTTGTCGCGTGGAATACCTTCACGCGTAAACACTTGCACATCGATCACGGTGCCGACCATGCCGGACGGTACGCGCAACGATGTATCTTTGACGTCGGATGCTTTTTCACCGAAAATCGCGCGCAGCAGTTTTTCTTCCGGTGTCAGTTGGGTTTCGCCTTTAGGCGTAACTTTACCGACCAGAGTGTCGCCAGCGGTGACTTCTGCACCGATGTAGACGATACCGGACTCATCCAGACGCGCCAATTGGTTTTCAGCCAGGTTAGAGATATCACGTGTGATCTCTTCCGCACCCAGCTTGGTGTCACGTGCAACAACCGACAACTCTTCGATGTGAATCGAGGTGTAGCGATCATCAGCCACAACTTTTTCAGAGATCAGAATCGAGTCTTCGAAGTTGTAACCGTTCCACGGCATAAACGCGACCAACATGTTCTGACCCAGAGCCAATTCGCCCAAGTCAGTCGATGCGCCGTCAGCGATGACGTCATGTTTCGCAACGCGATCGCCAACTTGCACGATAGGACGTTGGTTGATGTTCGTATTTTGGTTCGAACGGGTGTACTTGATCAGGTTGTAGATATCAACACCGACTTCACCGGCTTGTGCTTCATCGTCATTGACGCGAATCACGACACGGCCTGCATCGATGTAATCAACGATACCGCCACGCAATGCCTGAACAGTAGTACCAGAGTCGACTGCAACGGTACGTTCGATACCGGTACCAACCAGAGCTTTCTCCGGACGCAGGCAAGGAACTGCCTGACGTTGCATGTTGGCGCCCATCAATGCACGGTTCGCATCATCGTGTTCGAGGAACGGAATCAGCGAAGCAGCAACCGAGACGACCTGGCCTGGTGCCACGTCCATGTACTGAACGCGTTCCGGCGATACCAAGATCGTTTCGCCGGCTTCACGTGCGGAAACCAGTTCATCGGACAATTGACCAGCTTTGTCGATCGTCGCATTCGCCTGAGCGATGATGTAACGACCTTCTTCAATCGCGGACAAATAGTCGATTTGATCGGTGACCTTGCTGCCTTCAACTTTACGATATGGGGTTTCCAGGAAACCGTATTCGTTCAGACGGGCATACAGAGCCAGCGAGTTGATCAGACCAATGTTCGGGCCTTCCGGTGTTTCGATCGGGCAGACGCGGCCGTAGTGTGTCGGATGCACGTCGCGGACTTCAAAGCCGGCGCGCTCACGAGTCAAACCACCAGGTCCGAGAGCGGAGACACGACGTTTGTGCGTGATTTCCGACAATGGATTGGTTTGATCCATAAACTGCGACAACTGCGACGAACCGAAGAATTCACGGATCGCGGCCGAGATAGGCTTGGAATTGATCAGGTCATGCGGCATCAGGTTGTCCGCTTCGGCTTGGCCGAGACGCTCCTTGACAGCACGCTCAACGCGAACCAGACCGGCGCGGAATTGGTTCTCAGCCAATTCGCCGACGCAACGTACGCGACGGTTACCCAAGTGATCGATATCATCGACTTCGCCGCGACCATTGCGCAACTCAACCAGAATCTTGATCACGGCCAGCACGTCTTCGTTCGACAAAGTCATGTCGCCGGTCAAGGAATCACGACCGATACGACGGTTGAACTTCATACGGCCGACAGCCGACAGATCGTAACGATCCGGGTTGTAGAACAAGCCGTTGAACAATGCCTCAACCGAATCTTCGGTTGGCGGTTCACCTGGGCGCATCATGCGATAGATCGCGACTTTTGCCGCCATCTGATCGTTGGTGTCGTCCATACGCAAGGTTTGCGAGATGTAGCCGCCTTGATCCAGATCGTTGGTATACAGAGTCTGAATGTGGCTGATTTTGCCTTCGCGCAAACGCGCCAGCAAATCATCTGTCAATTCATCATTGGCGCTGGCAATCACTTCACCAGTATCGGCATCAACGATGTTTTTCGCCAGAATGCGGCCCAGCAGGTAATCTTCCGGAACCGAAATCTGCTTGATGCCTGCAGCTTCAACATCGCGCACATGCTTGCTGTTGATGCGCTTGTCTTTTGCAACCAGCACTTTACCGGCTTTGTCGGCGATATCGAAACGGGCAACTTCACCGCGCAGACGTTCGGCCACAAATTTCATTTCAGCGCCATCAGCGTGCAGAGTGAAATCATCGAAAACGAAGAAGTTTTCAAGGATTTGCTCCGGCGTCATGCCGATTGCCTTCAACAGGATCGTGACAGGCATCTTGCGACGACGATCGACGCGGAAGAACAAAATGTCTTTCGGATCAAATTCGTAGTCCAGCCATGAACCGCGGTAAGGAATGATACGTGCGGAGAACAGCAATTTACCGGACGAGTGCGTCTTGCCGCGATCGTGTTCAAAGAACACGCCTGGCGAACGATGCAACTGCGACACGATAACGCGTTCGGTACCGTTGATCACGAAAGAACCTGTCGAGGTCATCAAAGGCAATTCGCCCATGTAGACTTCCTGTTCTTTCATTTCTTTAACGACAGGCTTGGTCGGCGATTCCTTATCCAGGATCACCAGACGAACTTTGGCACGCAGAGGCGACGCGTACGTCAATCCACGTTGTTGGCATTCCTTGATGTTGAACGGCGGATCGCCGAGCACATACGACAAGAATTCGAGACGCGCAAAACCATTGTGCGAAACGATAGGGAAAATAGACGTGAAGGCAGATTGCAAGCCTTCGTTTTTGCGTTGGGACGGTATTTTGTCTTCTTGCAAAAAGTCATGATACGACTCGAGCTGGGTCGCCAGCAGGAACGGAACGTTGTGAACGTTAGCACGTTTCGCGAATGATTTGCGAATGCGCTTTTTCTCAGTAAATGAGTAGTGCATGGACACTCCGTGAGTGACAGGGAAGGATAGAGAATTCAGGATTCAGGCTGCATTGCCGAGTTGCAATAAATCACAACTCGAAACATTGAAACCTCAAGTCTCTGCCCTTGGACCAGTCGGTCGAACAACACACCAGATTACATCAAGTCAATCAAGCCTGCTGACAACCACATTTTTTAATCCAAAAACGACAAAGGAGCCAAAGCCGAACCACCCTTTCGGGCAGTTCCATGCTTTGACTCGGGCGCTGCCAATAAAACTATTAACGCGCGCAGATAAAACCAAATTACTTGATTTCCGCTTTCGCGCCAGCTTCTTCCAGCTTTTTCTTAGCTGCTTCAGCATCTGCTTTCGAAACGCCTTCTTTCAAAGGTTTCGGTGCAGCATCAACCAGATCCTTAGCTTCTTTCAAGCCCAGACCGGTGATTTCACGCACTGCTTTAATCACGCCAACTTTGTTCGCGCCGAAATCAGCCAGGATAACGGTGAATTCGGTTTGCTCTTCAGCAGCAGCGCCACCAGCTGCGCCGCCAGCTGCAGGAGCAGCCATTGCAGCAGCGGATACGCCGAATTTTTCTTCGAATGCTTTAACCAAGTCATTCAGTTCCAGAACTGTCAGGTTGCCTACGGCTTCCAGGATGTCGTCTTTGCTAATTGCCATTTGAAACTCCTAAATTTTTTCAATAATTACATCTGATTGGTACTGACGCGAAGCGTCGAAACAAGAGCGCAGGGCCGCACACGTGCGGCAGCCTGTTATTCCGCTGCTGCTTCGGTAACTTCGGCGACTGGTTCTGCTGCAGCTGCAGGCGTTTCGCCTTCAGCTTTTTTAGCAGCAAGAGCAGCCAAACCACGCGTAAAGCTCGCAACCGGAACCAGCATCATGCCCAAGACTTGGGCCAGCAGGACTTCACGGCTAGGAATATTTGCCAATGCAGTAACAGCCGCTTTATCAAGCGTCTTGCCTGCATAGTTACCTGCCTTAACAACCAGTTTGTCGTTGGTTTTAGCAAAGTCACTGATGACTTTAGCTGCAGCAACGGCATCGTCCGAGATCGAATAGATCAACGGACCGGTCATTTCAGAAGCGAGGTCGGCAAATGCGGTACCTTCAACGGCACGACGAGCGAGTGTGTTTTTCAACACGCGCAAGTAAACGCCCTGGTCCCGCGCTTTGGCGCGCAGTTGTGTCAAGTGACCAACCTGGATGCCACGATATTCGGCCACGACGATAGTCTGTGCCGTTGCTACCTTGGCAGAGATTTCGGCGACTACGGCCTTTTTGTCATTCAGATTGAGACTCAAGATCAACCTCCAAAAGTAATGCTCGGCTTCTACACAACCATCATTGATTGCTTGCCTCACATCGGTTCGAACACGGCGTCCGAAGTTAGGAGTTCATACTGGCAAGCCAGCGAAGAGACTGCAAAACTTGTTCGGGGTCACCATCTGCGTTGGGTATCGAGTTGTTGCCAACTCCACATTTAACTTTGCACACTACTTACATGCACGCCGCCCAACGGTCTTTGATTGCCTGAACCTTTTTCTATCCTACCGAATCCGGTCCAGCCCAAAGATGCGCCCACCGCCAAATTGACGACGGGACTTAATTCAATAACTTAAGCGGCCAGAGTCGTTTGATCGACGCGAACACCAGCGCCCATCGTCGACGACAGCGAAACCTTGCGCAGGTAAACACCTTTGCTGGTTGCTGGCTTGGCTTTAGTCAACGCATCGATCAAAGCCAACAAGTTGGATTTGAGCGCTTCGTCGGTAAACGATTTACGACCGATAGTGGCGTGAATAATGCCAGCCTTGTCAGTACGGTATTGCACTTGACCTGCTTTTGCATTTTTAACTGCAGTTGCAACGTCAGGAGTAACAGTACCGACTTTCGGGTTAGGCATCAGGCCGCGAGGTCCGAGGATTTGACCCAGGGTACCAACGATACGCATGGTATCTGGCGATGCGATCACGATGTCGAAAGGCATATTGCCAGCCTTGATCGACTCAGCCAGATCTTCCATGCCGACGATGTCAGCACCAGCAGCTTTCGCCTGCTCTGCTTTTTCGCCGGTAGCAAATACTGCTACGCGCACGTCTTTGCCTGTACCAGCCGGCAAAACAACGGAGCCACGAACAACTTGGTCGGACTTCTTGGCATCAACACCCAATTGAACCGATACGTCGATCGATTCGTTGAATTTGGCAGATGCACATTCTTTGATCAAAGCCAGTGCATTGTCGAATGGGTACGCTTTGGTACGATCAACTTTTGCCTTGAATGCTTTAACGCGTTTCGATAACTTAGCCATTACAGACCCTCCACCGTGATGCCCATGGAACGTGCGGAACCGGCGATCGTACGCACAGCTGCATCCATGTCGGCAGCCGTCAAATCCGGCCGTTTAGTTGTTGCGATTTCTTCAGCTTGCGCGCGCGTGATCTTGCCGACCTTGTCGGTATTTGCCTTGGCAGAACCCTTGGTGATGCTCGCAGCTTTTTTGATCAGATACGTTGCTGGCGGCGTCTTCATCACGAAAGTGAAAGACTTGTCCGCAAACGCGGTAATAACAACCGGAATTGGCATACCTGGCTCAACACCTTGGGTCTGCGCGTTGAACGCCTTGCAGAATTCCATGATGTTCAGACCACGTTGACCCAGAGCAGGTCCGATTGGAGGGGATGGGTTTGCCTTACCAGCTGGAACTTGCAGCTTGATAAAACCAATGATTTTCTTTGCCATGATGGCTCCTACATTGATTGAGTGGTAGCGCCTGTTCACTTGCCTTGCGGCGCATTACTTGGGCTCCTCTTGTTACTGCTATCGAATTTGCGACACTCGAACCTCTGCAATCGCAACGCTCCGACCGGCGTTTTATTCTTATACTTTTTCGACTTGACCGAACTCGAGCTCCACTGGCGTCGCGCGACCGAAAATCGTCACGGAAACACGTACTTTGGACTTCTCGTAATTGACTTCCTCGACATTGCCGTTGAAATCGGTGAAAGGACCATCCTTGATGCGCACCATTTCGCCCACTTCGTACAATACTTTTGGACGCGGTTTTTCAACGCCTTCCTGCATTTGCTGCATGATCTTGTCGACTTCGTGCGGCGGGATTGGCGTCGGTTTGTTCGACTTGCCGCCGATGAAACCGGTTACCTTGCTTGTATTCTTGACCAGATGCCATGTTTCGTCGGTCATTTCCATCTCGACCAATACATAACCAGGGAAAAAGCGGCGCTCACTGACCGATTTTTGACCGTTTTTGACTTCGATCACTTCTTCGGTAGGCACCAGAATTTGCCCAAACTGATCTTGCATGCCGGCGCGCGCAATGCGCTCCGTTAACGCACGCATCACGCTCTTTTCCATGCCGGAATAAGCGTGTACGACGTACCAGCGTTTTTTACTTGTTGCAGCAGTGCTCGCAGCCGATGCGGCGGCAGTGCTAGGCACGCCGTCTTGTGCGTCATCCTGAATATTGTCGCCCATTATCTTTTCCAGCCCAAAATCAGGTCGTACAACACAACTTCAAGTAACTTATCCGTACCGAACAGGAAAAGCGCCATAACCAATACAAAGCCGAAAACAATTGCCGTCATTTGCAGCGTTTCCTTGCGTGTCGGCCAAACCACTTTCTTGGTTTCGCGAACCGCCTCTTTGGCGAAATTAACGAAATCACGACCGGACGCCGACGTCCACGCAATTGCAATTGCAATCAGCAAGCCGCCAACCAGTGCTGCGATGCGCACGATTGTTGCCTTGTCCGACAAAAAATAAAAACCAACTACGCCCGCGATTGCGACGAGAACCGCCAAGACGATCTTGACCTTATCGCCTGACGCGCCAACAGTTTGTACGGGATGATTAGACATACTCTTTACTTTCGATGCCCTGCACCAGAATCGGTGGCAGGGGCGGAGGGCCTCGAACCCCCAACCTTCGGTTTTGGAGACCGACACTCTGCCAATTGAGCTACGCCCCTACGTTTGAACTACCACTACATGAAACCGTTTGCGGCGATCCCCAAGAATCGCCGCAAAGAATTCATTTATTACTCAATAATCTTGGCAACAACACCGGCGCCGACGGTACGACCGCCTTCGCGAATAGCGAAGCGCAGACCTTCTTCCATCGCAATCGGGTTGATCAACATCACAGTGATCGAGACGTTGTCGCCCGGCATCACCATTTCTTTATCCTTCGGCAACTCGATCGAACCAGTTACGTCCGTAGTACGGAAGTAGAACTGTGGACGGTAGTTGTTGAAGAATGGTGTGTGACGGCCGCCTTCGTCTTTCGACAACACGTAGATTTCGCCTGTGAAATGCTTGTGTGGCTTGATCGAGCCTGGCTTTGCCAACACTTGACCACGTTCCACGTCTTCACGCTTGGTGCCACGCAGCAATACGCCGACGTTGTCGCCTGCTTGACCTTGGTCGAGCAGTTTGCGGAACATTTCAACACCGGTACAGGTGGTGACTTGAGTGTCGCGAATACCAACGATTTCGAGCGATTCGCCAACTTTGACGATACCGCGTTCGATACGACCCGTTACAACGGTGCCGCGACCGGAGATCGAGAACACGTCTTCTACTGGCAACAGGAAGGCGCCGTCTACTGCGCGTTCTGGTGTTGGGATGTAGCTGTCGAGTGCATCGGCCAGGGCCAGGATGGCGGGTTCGCCCAATGGACCTTGGTCGCCTTCGAGTGCCAACTTAGCCGAACCTTTGATGATTGGCAGGTCGTCGCCTGGAAATTCGTATTTGGAGAGCAACTCGCGCACTTCCATTTCGACCAGTTCGAGCAATTCTGCATCATCAACCATGTCGCACTTGTTCAGGAACACGATGATGTATGGAACACCAACTTGGCGTGCCAGCAGGATGTGCTCACGTGTTTGCGGCATTGGGCCGTCAGCTGCGGAACAAACCAGAATGGCGCCGTCCATCTGCGCTGCGCCGGTGATCATGTTTTTAACATAATCGGCGTGACCTGGGCAGTCAACGTGTGCGTAGTGACGCGCTGTGGTTTCGTACTCAACGTGCGAGGTGTTGATGGTGATACCGCGCGCTTTTTCTTCCGGCGCGTTATCAATCTGGTCGTAGCCTTTGGCTTCGCCACCAAACTTCTTCGACAATACTGTCGCAATCGCTGCCGTCAGTGTGGTCTTGCCGTGATCGACGTGACCAATTGTGCCCACATTCACGTGCGGCTTGGTCCGCTCGAATTTGCCTTTTGCCATCTTGCACTCCTAACAATTTTGATGAGAATGTTCAGGCACACGCCCGACCGACTTACTTTGATATTAAATTTGCTGATACTGCTGAAACTACTGAATTCTTTGGTGCCCTTTACGTGGATTGAACACGTGGCCTCTCCCTTACCAAGGGAGTGCTCTACCACTGAGCTAAAAGGGCTACTAGCCGTTCGATACCTGACTTACGGCACGCCCAACCTTTAAAAATCTGGAGCGGGTGAAGGGAATCGAACCCTCGTCATAAGCTTGGAAGGCTTCAGCTCTACCATTGAGCTACACCCGCGAGGGTCACCACTTCACAACACTACTTGAAACTTCCCTGAAAACTTGGTGGAGGGGGCTGGATTCGAACCAGCGTACTCGTAAGAGGGCAGATTTACAGTCTGCTGCCATTAACCACTCGGCCACCCCTCCGCGGGGAACCCCAAACTATAGGCGAGTCGACACCCCTTGTCAACATCTGGAAGCGATTGAAACGCAATATTTTCAGATTATTTTCTTGTCCGTCGGCGCGCAAGACCGGCAACGATTAAAAACGCGTTTCTCTTGCCGCCCGCAGAAAACTATCGAGGATAGGCGTGCAATCCAGCAGTTCGGAGCCGCCCGCACGATGAAATTCCGGATGCCATTGCACGCCCATCACAAAGCGAGACTTGGTATGACGCACTGCTTCGATAATGTTATCGCCCTGCGATACGGCCTCTATCCTCAAGTCACGCCCCAGATCGCGCACCGCCTGATGATGAATTGAGTTGACCAGCGGTGTCGCTTGTCCAGAGAACATTGAAGCCAGAGACGAACCGGGCGGGAATTGGATCGTATGGCGATGACTATCGTACAAGTCATTCACATGCGACTGCGCGTCCGGCACATCCGACGCTATATCCTGATACAGCGTGCCGCCGAACGCCACATTAATCAATTGGCAACCACGGCAAATGCCCAGCACAGGCTTTCCGGCCTCGACGAATTCATGCAGCAACTCCAGCTCATACATATCACGCGCACTATCGCCGCTCCATTCCGGACGCGTGGCAGTTTGCGAATATGTCTGCGGCGCAACGTCTGCACCGCCCTGCAGCACCAAGCCATCCAGATGCTTGGCGTAGTCACGCAAACGAATTTTGCTTGGGTGCAACATCCCATTTGTATTGACAGTCGGAATCATCAGCACCAGCACATCGCGCGACATTACCCATTGCGCGATGGATTCTTCCAGGTATTGCAGCGTTTTCCCCTGCAAACCCTTGGCCCCGGCTTCCGGATGAAAGATACGCGCAGACACGCCTATCTTCAGCGTACGTTGCGTCAAGCGGCGACCAACCTGATCCGAAAGACTTTGCAGGCGCGCCGAAAAAACGCGCCAGGTTTGTTTCCACGGCGTATCGTCGGGCAACTGCCAGGCTGGCGCACTGCTTCTGCCGAATTCTATTTTGGCCGCTGGCACATACGGCTCGGACGGCGCATGCGCAGCTTGCGGTTCTGCGGCGGAGCTTACTGGCGGCGGATTATGGTCTGGCGGCGGCGCGTCAGGCTGAGTAGACGCAGCGGGTGCAGCGGGTGGCAAATTGCTATCGGAGTTGTCAGACATGGCATCACTTTAAAATCAGGAATAGGTAGACAGCGGAAGACGCCAATTTATCCATCTTCGCAGCATATTTGGCAAAAACAACATTAATCGCCAAACGTCGGTTAATTACATGCGATCTTCAACCATCCATTCAAATTATGCCTTTCTTCCATCGCAGACAACAATCGCTGCTTGCGCCAGCGTCAGCCCGATTGCAGACGAAAAGGCATAATGCCGAGAGCAATATGTTTTCATTCACTCCCGTTATTTCCACTGCAGGCACATCATGCTGATCATTTATCACAACCCACGCTGCTCCAAATCGCGCGGCGCTTTAGAACAGGTGCGGCAATTTGCAGCCCAGCACCAACTCGATCTGGAGATCGTCGATTACCAGAAAACGCCGCTGAATCTGATGCAGTTGACCGAGCTGCATCAGTTGCTGCAAGTGGATGCAACCTGCAGCGTACGCGACATGGTGCGCGACAACGAGACGCTTTTCGATACCTTGTCGCTGCAGCAGGCCGATGACGGCAGCTTGTTGCAGGCACTCGCCGCACATCCGCAATTATTGCAGCGTCCTATTGTGCGCTTCAATAATCGCGCGCTGATCGCGCGTCCGCCTGAATTGCTCGACAACTTTTTGCAGATGTCCTGAAGTGCGGGACACACAGTTTTCAATACAACCACAGGAAAATCGCCGCCGATTATTTCCCGTCGATTTCTTGATCGACTGCAGATTCCGGCCTGACTTCAGATGAGGCTTCCGGCTCGCTTGCAATCTTGTTGATCGTCTCGGCAACAGGTGCGACGGGTATGGTATTCACGTCATTGATGCCGTATTTTTTCAGGATGTCACGATACATGCCGCTCAACAAGGAAAGCCGCGGATTGCGCGGGTCCAGATGGCGCGCCTCGGCAACGTAGGTGCGCGCCTTTTCGCCCAGCTGCATGTCCCAACCCAGATTATCCAGGCATTTCAATGCCGCCACCGCCGCATTGAACACGACTTGCGGATTGTGCGGCAATCTTTCCGCTGCTTCCGACATCAGCACCACCGCACCCTGGAAATCACCGAGGCGCGCTTTTTCAGCACCGGCCGCCACCATATCCACTATCTGGCTCTTGCTGGCGCGCGTCACGCGCTTGACCAGATCTTCGCGCCCGCCCTCTTGCAGCAAACGCATAGCACTACTCACCGCAATGGCAGTCGGCGCATTACCGACGACCGAAGTCATGACATCGACGACGCCCTGCTCCATGCCGCTCTCCAGGCAATTTTTCGCCAGCGTCAGCTTGGTATCGTTACTCAGATTGATAGGTTCCTTGCAGGCCAGCAATGCCACTTCCAGCTCTTCATCGGCCTGCTCTTTGTCGCCGTTATGCCTGTGCAACAGGGCGTTCGCTATCGCACGGCACGCGGCGGTTTTTTTGAAGCCGGCCAGGGATTTGGCGAGGTCGCGGATGATGGCAGGCACCAGCTTGACTTCGCCTTTGGCCAGCGAGGTTTGCACCAGATGCACATGATCTTCCGGCTCACGGAACTCAGAAAACCTGGCTTTGTTGACCACCTGCTGAAATACCTTGTGTGCCGTATCAGTATCGCCGGTTTGCAAGGCGACCTTACCCAGCTTGCGCAAACGCCGCAACGCATAGGGCGAGCGCGCCACAGCATTTTCCAGCGTGGCCTGCATCTGCGACAGATTGCCTCTGGCTTCCTGTGTTTTGGCGAGCCAGTCATAAGCTTCGAGAAATTCTTTTTTATCATCGATCAATGCAGCCAGCTTTTCTTCTGCTTCTTCGTACCGCTCTTGCATGAAGAGCGTGCTGGCCAGACCAAGATGCGCCCAGGCAATCGAACGCTTGGCCAATAATTCGGTATAAATCTCTTCTGCCGCACTCACCTCGCCCAGCGTCATGTGCATCTCTGCCCGCAAACGCAGAAAATCGGTGCGATAAGCGGCTTTCTTGCCTTCACCATCCTGGCAAATCTCTATCGCCCGCCCCAGATTGCCCAGCTCGACCTGGCGATATACCGGCATCAGCACATTGCGTTTTTCAATCGCCCTGAAAATACGCTCCATCAGGGTATCGGCAGTAAATGGCTTCAACACATAATCATTGAGGGCCAGCTCGGCCGCACTCACCACCTTGCCGTGCGTGCGTTCGGCCGTCGCCATGAAAAATATCGTCGAAAGCGGAATCAGCTTGTTATGCCGCAAATCTTCCAGTAACTGCTGCCCATCCTGCTGCCCTTCGCCCAGATCATATTCACAGATCACCAGATCGAAGGTCTTTTGCTTGAGGGGACGAATTGCCGTACCAGAGTTATTCGCATATTCGATCTTGCTGACGCCGCCCAGACTCAACATATTGTGAATGCTGGCCCGCATGCCTGCGTGCGGTTCGATAATTAGTGCGGTCAGTCCGGCAAGTTCTTGCATGATATTTAAAAGCTATAAAAAAGACGTCAGGCCCATCAAGCCTTGAGGAAGGCGGAATACTGCAGGGCATTATTGCATTTGTTAACGACACCATTGCAATTGTTGCGCATGACGGAGGCATGCTGAACTACAAACAGCAAGGATAAACAGACAGCAAACTAATCAAGCGATGGCGGCATCTGCAGGCGGCTCCTCGACTACCACCTGATTGCGCCCGCCTTGCTTGGCCATATACATTGCAGTATCGGTGCGCGAAAACAGGTCCAGCACGGATTCGCCCGGTATCTGCTGCGTGAGCCCTATCGATACCGTGACGCGATTGCGTAATTTTTTATCCCACGCAAAATGTTCGACCTGCTCGCGTATGCGTTCAGCCACATTCAAGGCAGCGAGCAGGGAAGTATCTGGCAAGACCAGCAGGAATTCCTCACCGCCGTAACGGCCGAATATATCGCCTGCCCGCACATTACTCTGCGCGATGCGTGCAAACGTGCGCAAGACTTCATCACCGCCCAGATGGCCGGCCTCATCGTTGATACGCTTGAAATGATCGAGATCGATCACCGCCAGGCAAAGCGGTGCGCCGGTCTCGTCGGCGAGCCGTTTCTGCTGCTCCAGAGCGGCCACGATATAGCGGCGATTAAAACAGCCGAGCAGCGCATCGCGCTGCGCGTCTTCCTCGATATTCCTGATTTTCCGGTTCGCCTTGAACAAGGCATTGTGCAGTCTCTGCACGCGATCAGCCAATAGTGCAAAACCCGGCAGCGTCACTGCCAGCACCAGCAATTGCACGCTTTCCAGCACGAATACGGCATTGCTGCCATGCCGTACATAATGCGCCGCCACCACACTCGCATAGCCGACCAAAGTAATGAGCGCCAGCAGCAATATCGTACGCGGCAGGAAACGAGGCATGACAAAGGCCATGATCAGAAACAGAAACGGCACGAACGCCAGTTGCGTCACCGGTTCCAGATACGCCACGAACAGCATGATGCCGATGGAACACAAGGTGATCGGCATGCGCAGATTTTTTTCTTTCACCTTCAGATTCCAGCCGAGTGCAAAGCAGAGGCGAAACAGCAGAAAGGATGTGCAGGCCAGCACAATGGCAATTTGCAGCGTTTGCAATGCAATCAGATGCTGCAGATAAAAGACGCCCAGCGTCAGCATGTACAGCAAGGCCAGTACGCCTGCCAGCATCAAGCGCCGGATACGCGCAGACTGACGCTCATCGCGATCGGAAGTGAAATGGTGGCGTGCCCGCACCACGTGGATTTTTACCGAATGGGCACCGGTGTGCGTATTGCGCTGCCGATGCGCGTTGGGGTGGCGCGCATCGTCCTGCAAAGGCAAGGAGCCCGTGCCGGGAACCGCGTTGTGATCGCCAGTCTGTCGCATGTAAATCCGCCCAAAAATTTACCCGTGCCCCGTTGTAACAAGCAAGTTCTATCAATATATTTCTCAATAGCAACCATATCGCATCTTGCCGCGAATCCCGCTATTTTTAGTTGTTTTTCGGCATAAATCGCCACCAACGCGCACAACAGCACTGCACATTCATTCAACAGGCGGCGGCTTGGTGCGCATATACCATGCAGCAATCACTGCAATTGCACACAGGACGGCGACCAAAAAAAAGGTTTCATTGAATGCATTGCGATAATTGCCCGTGCCCAGCGCCTGTCGCGCTTCATGTACCGCGATACGCCACTCCAGCACAATGCCGACCAGACTGACGCCTATGGCTCCGCCCAATTGGCGCGCAAAATTGAGCGCGCTCACTCCTTGTGCGATCAGCTTGATGTCCAGTCCGCGCATTGCACCCAGACTGAGCGCCGGCAACACAAAACCCAGACCGATACGCCCGATGATGGCCCACGCCGTCAGCATCAGATAACTGGTGGTAGACGAACCACTGCCCATCAATACAAAGGACGCCGTGAGCAAGCCCAGGCCGATAGCAACCAGCACGTTCGGCGGATAACGGTCTGCCAGCCGCCCAGCCAGCGGGATCGTCAGCGCCAGCACTATTCCTGCGGGCAGCAGCACCAGGCCTGCTTGCGATGGCGCGTAATGCAGCGCTATTTGCAGATAGACGGGTAGCAGATAGGTAGAGCCGAACAAGCCCATGCCGTAAATGAAAGCCACCAGTGCACCCATCGCAAATTGTCGATAACCGAACAAAGCCATGTTCACCAGAGGCTCGTGCCGGGCGCGCAACTGGTAGACAAGAAAAACAATGAAACTGGCCACTCCCAGCAGCAGAAGCAGCAATGCCTGCTGCAGGTCTGCACGCAATTCCACCAGACCGTTCAGCAGGCTGATGATGCTGATGCCGATTAACAGCAAGCCTTTCCAGTCCAGCGGCTTGGCATTTTCCAGAATCTGGCTGTACAGCGGCAGAAAGCGCCGGATCATGTAAAACACCAGCAGGCAGGGCGGCACCACTACGAAGAAAATCGAACGCCAGCCAAACAATTCCACCAGAAAACCGCCGACACTCGGTCCTATTGCCGGTGTCAGCACCACACCGAAACCGAAAATTCCCATCGCCTTGCCCTGCTCTTCGGCAGCAAACGCGCGCAAGATCACGATCGCCGGTATCGGCTGCATCACGCCAGCCGCCAAGCCTTCCAGCACGCGCATCGACAAAAGCATAGGGTAATTCACACTGAAGCCACCAACCACGCCACCCAACAGCAACAGGCTGACAGCACCGGTATAAGTACGGCGCAGGCCGAAGCGCTGCAATAGCCATGGCGTGGTCAGCATGGACAGCGTCATCGCCAGCATGAAACTGGTGGCGACCCATTGCGCCCGCTCCTGTCCCAGCGTGAAGTAATGGCTTAAATCGGGGATCGCGACGTTGACAATGGTCGCAGACAGAGTCGCGGCAATATTACCTATCATGCAGGTCAGCAGGACCAGCCATTTGTAGCGTTCGCCGTAACGCGTGCGCAGTGCTTCCAGGGTCATTGTTGACATAGCAAATGAATCCAGACTGGTAGAGGCTCAGTATAAGTGCATCCGTCTATCATTTATTGGGAGAAACGCGCTCCCTGGATAGATTGCTGTCTGCAGCTCCTTCGGCAATGTGGCGAATTTTCCGAAGCCCATAAAAAAGGCCGGAGTATCTCCGGCCTTTTTACATCTGATGCTTGTTCTGCAGAACAAGGATGCGAAATCAGTTTTCCTCGCCCGCAGCATTTTCTTCCTGCGGAGGATCAATTTTGGTAATTAACAAACGATCGATGCGATTGCGATCCATGTCGACCACCTCGATCCGGTAGCCTTCCCATTCAAAGGCATCCGACATTTGCGGGATATGGCCAAGGAAGGTCATCACGAAACCTGCCAGCGTGTGATAGGTGCCGGACGCTTCTTCCGGGAAGCGCACATCGGTTTCCAGCAATTCGCGGAAACGGTCGAACGATACGCCGCCATCGATCAGCCATGAACCGTCGTCGCGGCGCACGCCATCGACTTCATGATGCTCATCGATCACCGAGACGTCGCCGACCAGCGCGCCCAGCACGTCGCTGAGCGTCACTATGCCTTCGATTTCACCGTATTCATCGATCACCAGCGCCAGTTCAGCCCGGTTTTTCTTCAGTGTTTCCAGCAATTGCATCGCACTGATGGTTTCCGGCACAAACAGCGGCGGCCTGGTTGCCCCTTCGATATCCAGTGAGGTGATGGTCTTGCCGCGTATCATCTGTTCAAACAGGCTGCCCGCATGGACGATCCCGATGATGTGCGAAATATTGCCGCGACAGACAGGGAAACGGTTGTACGAGCTATCAGCAATTTTGGCCAGATTGGTTTCTATCGTATCTTCCAGATCGATGAAATGCACATCCAGTCGCGGCGTCATCAAGGCAGCCACGCGCTGATCATCCAGGCGCAGCGCGCGTGACACGATATCGTGCTCGGTTTTTTCAAACAGGCCGGCGTCGGTGCCTTCGCGGATCAGGCCGGCGATTTCTTCCTCTGTCACCGCATCGTCTTTCTTGTGATGCATGCCGAGTATGCGCAGGATGAATTCCGTGGTGCCGGTCAGGATTTTGACGAATGGCCCCATCAGGCGCGACAGCCACAACATCGGCGCAGCCACCACAGAGGCCACCACTTCCGGATATTGCATCGCGATGCGTTTAGGCACCAGCTCACCCAGAATCAGCGAGCCGAAGGTAATGCCGACCACGACGATGCCGAGCGCGATTTCGCGCGCATACATGGACAGAACCGGGATCAGGGCAATTTCCGGCGTCAGGCGTTCGACCAGCGATGCTTCGCCGAATGCACCGTTGAAAATGCCTATCAGTGTGATGCCGACCTGGATGGTAGAGAGAAAACGGCTGGGACTGTCAGAAAGATCGAGTGCGGCCTTGGCGCCGCGGCTGCCGTTTTCTACTAATTTTTGGAGACGAATGCGTTTGGAGGTTACGATCGCAATTTCGGACATGGCAAAAACGCCATTGACCAGGATCAAACCCAGGATAATTAATATGTCCACTACTAAGGGAACCCGCGGTTACACCCGCCAGCCCTACTGTTAATAAGTCGTGAATCATAACATTAGCACGGGTCACCACACGAAAATGGCGGAATTTTTAGCTAACGGCAGGGATTTTCGGCCAAATCAGCAAAACGCACAGGTGCGCTTGACCACTTCGGCAATCAGGAAGGCGAGCGCCGACCACAGCACGGTCGAACCGAAGGGCAGAACGAAAATACGGTCGAGAAGTTTGAATTGGACGTCACCTATGATGCGACCTACGCCCACTTTTACGAGTATCCACGGCAGCAGCGCGTAAAAAACGGTCAGCCCCAGGAAAATTACTGCAACCCAGCGAATCATTGTGCATCCTCCGCAGAGTGAAAAAATTGTTTCCCGCTGTATTCACAGCAGGCGCGCCAGCAAAAAAACCAGCATCGACAACAGCACCGTCGAAGCAAACGGCAGAAATATCTTCTTGCCGAACAGGGTAAAACGTATATCGCCCGGCAATTTGCCGACACCGAATTTTTCCAGCCACGGCAAGGCGGCGGAAAACACGATCACGGCAAGAAAGATAACAAGAAACCAGCGCAACATGGGCAGCTTTCAAGATGCTGTTACAGCCGCAACACGTGCCGGCATCTTACATTTTAAAGTCGGTGACTTTGATCCATGCGATCGAACTGATCCGGCAATTGCACGCCCAGGCCGACCACCAGCACTTTGAACAACTCACCCATTTCTGCCGGCGAGGTCAGTTTTTGCACCGCATTGGCCTTCGGCAGATAGACTCGTGCATCCGCAGGCGAAGTCTGCAGCAAGCGGTCTCCCAGCCCTGCTGCCAGCAAAAATGCCGCCTGACTCATGTAACCAACCATTTCCAGTCCGCTACGCACCGCTGCGTAAGCCATGGCGGTGAAATCGACATGCGCGGTAATGTCCTGCAAACCGGGGAGGTAAAACGGATCGGGGTGCGCATGATGGCGATAGTGGCACATCAGCGTGCCTTCGCTGCGCTGATCCAGATAGTATTCGCTGGCCGGGAAACCATAGTCGAACAATATTGCCGCCCCGCCCTTGCCCGACTGCTCCAATCCGGCCGCGAACATCTCCGCCAGCGTGCCCACGAAGCCGGCGGCCACAGGATGCACTTCCGTCAAATAGCCGACCGGCAAATTCGCCTCGTCCGGAATTTGCGCCACCAGCGCCGCATCGCATGGCCGATCTGCATAGACAAATTTGTCATCCGTGTAAGCGACGCCGCGCTCCAGCCACGCATGCTCGCCTTTGACCACCAGCGAAACCGGCATCGCATCCAGTACTTCATTGCCCAGCACCACACCGGAAAACGCAGGCGGAAAATCGTCCAGCCAGCTTACCTGCGGGAATCCGGCCAGCAACTGCTGCTGGCGCGCACGCAATTCACCTGACAATTCGACAATTGCATAATGTTCAAGATGGATGCCGGCAGCTGCGCATTCGGTCAGAATATCCAGTGCCAACTTGCCGGTACCGGCGCCGAACTCCAGAATCTGCGGCGCGCTCTGCCTCATCAGATCGCCAGCCGCGTGAGCCAGCGTTTCACCAAAAAGCGACGTGATTTCCGGTGCGGTTGTAAAATCACCGTCTTTGCCAAGTTTTGCCGCACCGCCACTGTAATAACCGAAATCGGGCGCATACAGCGCCAACTCCATGTAACGGGCGAAAGAAATCCAGCCATCATGCCGGCGAATTTCTTCAGCGATCAGGTTCTGGAGCTTATGCGACGCGGCCAGCGCGTCCGGGATAGGTTGAGGCAGTTGCAGTTGCATGGCGTTATTGTAGAGAAATCAGCGGAACACACAAGCACCCATGTCCACAGACAAACAGACAGAGTCGAGAAAAACAGCCCTCGTTACCGGCGGCGCCCGCCGTATCGGACGCACCATCGCGCTCGCGCTGGCGCAACGCGGCTGGGATGTGGTCGTGCATTACGCCCGTTCAGCCGATGACGCACGCGCCACCGTTGCCGACATACAGGCACTCGGGCAGCGTGCGATTGCGCTGTCTTGCGACTTGAACGATGAAACCGCAGTCAAGTTGCTGCTGCGCCGCGCTTCGGCGCAATTGGGGCCGATTTCCTGCGTAGTTAACAACGCTTCGCTGTTCGATTACGACAGTGCCGCCGATTTTTCCACCGCCTCGCTGGATGCGCACATGCATGTGAATCTGGTGGCGCCGGTATTGCTGGCGCAAGCTCTTTACGAAGCCACGCCCGCGCACGGGCAAGCGGTCGTCGTTAATCTGCTCGACCAGAAACTGTTCAATCTGAATCCGGATTTTTTGTCCTACACGCTGTCGAAAGCCGCACTGCACAGCGCCACCACTATGCTGGCGCAGGCACTGGCGCCGAAGGTGCGCGTGGTTGGCGTGGCGCCGGGGATTACGCTGGTTTCCGGCGACCAGAGTGAAGCAGAATTCGCGCGCGCCCACAAAGTTACCCCGCTGGGCCGCTCCAGCACACCGGGCGACATCGCCGCCGCCGTGTGTTTTGTCGCCGAGGCGCCAGCCATCACCGGCACCACACTAGTAGTCGATGGCGGTCAGCATCTGCTTCCCTTGCAGCGCGATGTCATGTTTGTCGCATCCTGATTTCGTCTTATTTTTCGCAGTACAACCGGTTTATTTACCTTCAAAAATTATGAATTCCTTTCTTTTCCATCCACAGCTCGCCGATTGTCGCCGTCTGTTCCTGAGCAATTACGAAGTACAGATCAATATCGGCGTGCACGAGTTTGAAAAGAAAGGCGAGCAGCGCGTGCTGATCAACGTCGATCTATTCATCCCGCTGACCGAATCGACACCGAGTGCCGATACGCTGGACGAAGTCGTCGATTACGATTTCATGCGCAGCACGATAGCCAAACGCATGGAACAAGGCCATATCCATTTGCAGGAAACCTTGTGCGACGACGTGGTCAAAGCCATGCTGGCGCACCCAAAGGTACGCGCCGTACGCGTTTCAACTGAAAAGCCCGACGTCTATCCCGATTGTGAATCGGTAGGCGTTGAGGTATTCCGTATCAAGGGGAATTAAGGTGTCGCAATCCGCAATCAATGAAGCGGCCATTTCTGCACCGGCAGAAACCGCTGCCGCGCTGAGCTTCAAGCAGGGCGAAAAAATCGTCTACGAAAACAACAAGCTGCACAAACGCCTGTGCCGCCAGGTCGGTCAGGCCATCGGCGACTTCAACATGATAGAAGACGGCGACAAGATCATGGTCTGCCTGTCGGGCGGCAAGGATAGTTACGCCTTGCTGGACATTCTGATGACGCTGCGCGAACGTGCGCCGATCAAGTTCGATATTGTTGCCGTCAATCTGGATCAGAAACAGCCGAACTTCCCCGATCACATCCTGCCGGCCTATCTGAAAAAACTGGATATTCCTTTCCACATCGAGAATCAGGATACCTATAGCATCGTCAAGCGCCTGATCCCTGAAGGCAAGACAACTTGCTCGCTATGCTCGCGCCTGCGGCGCGGCATTTTGTATCGGGTGGCAGATGAATTGGGCGCAACCAAGATCGCGCTCGGCCATCATCGCGACGACATCATGGAAACTTTTTTCCTGAATATGTTCTTCGGCGCGAAGATCAAGGGCATGCCGCCAAAACTGCAATCGGACGATGGCAAGCACATCGTGATCCGTCCGCTGGCGTATGTGAAGGAAGCGGATACCGAACGTTATGCGCAGATCAAGAGTTTCCCCATCATTCCATGCGATCTGTGCGGCAGCCAGGAAAACCTGCAGCGCAAACAGATCAAGAACATGCTGCGCGAATGGGAGAAAAAACATCCCGGCCGCGTCGACAATATTTTCTCGTCGCTCTCGACCGTGGTGCCTTCGCATTTGATGGATAGCAATTTGTTCGGCTTTGCAGATTTGCAAGTCACTGGTGAAGCCAGCGCACATGGTGATATCGCTTTTGATGAGGAACCATGTTCGACCGGCAGCACCATCTCCAGCGTGATACCACTACGCGTAGACGACTGAACTTGCAATTTGCCATTCCCTTTCAACGGGAATGGCGATGCAGCGCTTACCACTCGTCCGCGATTATTAGACCGCAAGTTTGTTGAAGTCATTCATCCAATCCTGCAGGGTCTGCACAAAATAGCCCTTTTGCCTGGGCGTCGCCATGTGCATGATGCTTGCCACCATCGCGGTCGTGGCGGTCGTCGACTCATCAAAAAAAACCTGATGCTGTTTGTTACCAAAACGATCCACGGTTGCCGCAGTAAATTTCTTCAGCATGGCAATCGTGGCTTCCCTGCCCGGCTTTTCAGTCTGGATTTTCTTTAATAGCGCAATCAGTTCCTGCTGTCTGTGTACGCGATCCTGCATCAGCAAATCATTGTTGAGGGGACGCGCATCCGATGCCATACGGATTTTCGCTTCCTGCTCCCTGCTGAAATTACCAAACCAGTATTCCGCCTGCTTGAGCGCCTTCTTGTAGCGGAATTCCTGACGCGATGCGATATCGCCATGCAGATATTCACTGCGGAACTTGTCGTTGGATTTGGAAAATTTCTTTTCGATGTTGGCGATCTGTTCCGCGTTGAGCGAAAGCGCCAGATCTGCCAGCTCGGGCGCAGCCCGATCGGCAATCATCAGTACCCGCGTTTTGGCATCGTTATAGTCGCCCATCAAATCGGCCGCAGTCACCGTGCCCAGGTCGCGATGCTGCATGCGGCTGATCAGACGCACATATTCTTTCAACTGCGTCTTGCGATGCCAGGCAAACACCTGATCGATGTGGTTTTTGGCCCACGGCTTTTGCTCGCTGTCGAAATCGACATAGCTATTGAGCCACCAGTAGGAAATGGTTTCACCATTGTTGTAACCCAGCCGCGCCGCACTGCAGGCAAGGAGCGTGACGGTCAGGCAAAGAATTGCTGCTTTTTTTGCAAGAGGGCCGAAGGGACGCGTGATAAAATTTTGGATTCTTTTCACTGGCTTCCTATGAATATAGTCATTCTTGCTGCAGGCATGGGTAAGCGCATGCAATCCGCGCTGCCGAAAGTACTGCATCCACTGGCGGGCAAGCCGCTGCTGTCCCACGTCATCGATACGGCGCGGCAACTCTCGCCATCCACACTATGCGTCATCTACGGTCACGGCGGTGAACAGGTCCCGCAACTGCTGCAAAGCAAGGATTTATCGTTTGCCAAACAGGAACCGCAACTTGGCACCGGCCACGCCGTCATGCAGGCAGTGCCGCAACTGAACGACAATGCGCCTACGCTGATTCTGTACGGCGACGTCCCATTGACGACGGCTGCTTCACTGCAACGTTTGTTGGACATCGCAGGCTCCGATAAGTTAGGCATCTTGACGGTTGATCTGGACAAGCCGACCGGCTACGGCCGCATCGTCCGTGAAAACGGCGCCATCACGCGCATCGTCGAACAAAAAGATGCCAATGAGCAGGAACGCGCCATCCGCGAAGTCAACACCGGCATCATCGTTGCGCCTACAGCCAAAATGAAAAAATGGCTCGCCAATCTCTCCAACAAGAATGCACAAGGCGAGTATTACCTGACCGATATTGTGGCCAGCGCAGTCGCCGATGGCGTGCAAGTCGTTTCCGCCCAACCCGACCACGTGTGGGAAACCCACGGCGTCAACAGCAAAGTCCAATTGGCCGAACTGGAACGCGTGCACCAGAACAACATTGCCCACGCATTACTCGAACAGGGTGTGACGCTGGCCGATCCGGCGCGCATCGATGTACGCGGTACGCTGACTTGCGGACGCGATGTGAGTATTGATGTCGGCTGCATATTTGAAGGCGACGTTACCTTGGCAGACGGCGTACGTATCGATGCATATTGCGTGCTGCACAATACGACTGTCGGTGCGCAAACCCACATTCGTCCCTATAGCCATTTTGAAGGTGCAACCATCGGCACCGCCTGCATCATCGGCCCTTACGCACGCCTGCGTCCCGGCGCCGTACTGGCGGAAGATGTGCATATCGGCAATTTCGTCGAAGTCAAAAACAGCGACATCGCCGCGCACAGCAAAGCCAATCATCTGACCTACATCGGCGATTCCACCATAGGTTCGCGTGTCAATATCGGCGCCGGCACCATTACCTGCAATTACGATGGTGTGAACAAATCGCGCACCATCATCGAGGACGATGTGTTCGTCGGCAGCGCGACGCAGTTGATTGCACCGATACTCGTAGGCAAGGGTTCGACTATCGGCGCAGGGACTACGCTGACAAAAGACGCACCTGCCGACAAGCTGACCGTGTCACGTGCGAAGCAGATTACGGTTGAAGGCTGGCAGCGGCCGCTCAAGAACAAGAAATAATCCATCACCATACGGAATAGGCTCAGAAGAAATTTTGAAATAAAAAATCGGGCTCAAGCCCGATTTTTTATTTAATGCGCAATATGCATTTCGGTATATTTCCTGCCGAAATACAGTTGTACTCCAATTGCCAATAACGACAATGCAAAACCCATCGCGCACACGCCGGGCCAGCGCCAGTTATTCCAGGCAATATTGCCCATCACAGAACCAATGCCGCCGCCGATAAAACGGGTAACGCTGTAGACAGTATTCACACGCCCCATCGCTTCGCTTTTCAACGCAAAGTTGCGCGTCATGTTGGAAACATGGCCGGACTGCATACCCAGATCCAGCAACACCACACCCGCAGCGAGTCCGAGCAGTCCGTAGCCGACGACGCCAAACACCAGATAGGCCGCAATGAAAGCGACACTGCTTAACATCACCGTCAAACGGGCGCTGCTGCGATCCGATAATTTACCGGCATACGGAGCAGCAATTGCGCCCACCACGCCGACGATTCCAAACATGCCGGCAACATCACTGCCGTATGCCTGCGACAAACTGTGCACATGAAATACCAGCGTCGTCCAGAATGCGCTGAAGGCGGCAAACTGCAGCGCTGCCACTAGCGATGTCTCCCGCAACACTGCTTGCGTGCGCACCAATACCCACATCGACTGCAACAACGATTTATAACTACCGTGAAAAGTCGGCGGCCCTTGCGGCAAGGTACGCCCCACCAAAAAGAACAATGCAATCATCAATACAGCGGCGATCCAATACATTGCCTGCCAACCCAGATATGCGCCGACAAAACCCGCAATCGTGCGTGACAGCAAAATGCCGGTCAGCAAACCGCCCATCACTATTCCAACCACGCCTCCGCGCTCTTTTGGTTCCGCCAACTGTGCGGCGAAAGGCGTCATCAATTGCGGCACGATGCTAGTGAAACCGACCGCAAACCCGGCCGCAATTAACAGGGATATCGATGGTGCCAATGCAGTCGCAAGCAATGCGCAAGTCGATGCCAGCAGCATGACGCGAATCAGGCGACGTCTTTCCAGCATGTCGCTCAAGGGCAGAAATAGCAGCATGCCAAACGCATAACCGAATTGCGTCAGGGCCGCCACTGCGCCGGCCGATTTTTCCGTCACACCAAACGTGCGTGCAAACTCGACCAATAGCGGCTGATTGTAATAATTGTTGGCGACTACCACGCCGCCGGTAATGGCCATGATCCAGACCGTTGATTTACGCACCATCTGCTCCTCTGAATTTCATTTGATGAAAACAGTCTATGCGCGCATCAATCATAATGAAAATACTATATTTATAGATTACTCATACCTATAAAATATGAAAAATTCCAATTTCAAGGATGTGTAATGGATATCCGGCAACTCAAATACTTCATGGCCATAGCCGAAGAAGGCCAGATCAGCCGTGCGGCCAAACGTCTGCACATGGCGCAGCCGCCGCTCAGCCTGCAATTGAAAATATTGGAAGAAAAACTCGGCGTACAACTGATAGAGCGCAATACCAAAAGCCTGTGCCTGACCGAAGCCGGCCACGCTTTGTATCAGCGCGCTGAACAGATTGTCGGCCTGGTCGATACGACAACGAAGGAAATCCGCGAATTTGATCAGGGCTTACGCGGCACGCTGGCGATCGGCAGTCCGCCCGGCATCGGCCATCTGTACATGCCGTCACGCATCGCCGACTTTCACGCACACTACCCGGACGTTAATTTTCAATGGCGCGAAGGCAATACCTATCGCGTGCTGGAATTGCTGAATTCGCGTGTGATCGAGGTCGGCATCGTACGCCTGCCGATCGACAGCAACACTTACGAACTCAAGCCGCTACTCAAGGAACCCTGGGTTGCCGTCGTGCGCGCAAGCGAAGGGCAGTTGAAACCTCCGACCATCACATTACCGGAACTGGCGCGTGAACCGCTGTTGCTGATGCAGCGTCAGCAAGGCATTTTTTGTCACGACATGGTGTGGGATGCGTTGCGTGCAGCCAAAGTCGAACCCACAGTATTCTGCGAAAGCGACAATGTCATGGCACTGCTGACGCTGGTGGAATTGGGTCTGGGGGCTGCCATCATTCCGCGCTCAGCTGCCGCGCTCAAACCCAGCACAGCGCTACACATGATGGAAATTACCGACTGCAAGCTGGAATCGGCCGTCGCGATTACCTGGCTCAAGGGCCAGCGTTTGTCGGCTGCGGCAAAACAGTTTCTGGAAATGTTCTGACTTAAGAGAGCAAGTACAAGAGAGACGTATCAGACATCAATACGTGTTTCAAACTTGCTGCGATGGATGGAGAAGAAGCTTTTGACGTTACGTACGTTCGCATGCGCAGCGAACAGACGATGTGCCAGCGCATGATAAGCCGGCATATCCGCCACCTGCACTACCAGCACGAAGTCAGATCCCGGCGATACGCGATAGCACTGAAGCACCGCACTCTCATTCGCCACCAAGGCCTCGAATTCCACTTGCCGCTCGGCGGCCTGATTATCCAGGGTGATTTCCACTATCGCTGTCAGGCGCGCACCCACCATCTGCGGCGCCACGATGGCGACCTGCCGCTCGATCACGCCCGCCTCCACCATACGCTTCACGCGACGCAGGCAAGTCGGCGGCGAAGCATGCACCGCAATCGCCAAATCGTTATTGGTCTGTGATGAATCCGCCTGCAATGCATTCAGGATGCGACGATCCAATTCATCCAGCACCACTGCCTCATCGCTCATTTAAAAAATACTCCATGTATTTGAATTTATATTTCACGCCCAATGACTCAAGAAATACTATACCAATAATGATTAAATTTAGAAATCTTATTTCACACCCATTCCACTAGTATTTGCCCATCCATTCCAAATACACGAGGTAAGTCATGTGCGGTATCGTCGGCGCAGTCGCTCAACGTAACATCACCCCCATTCTGGTCGAAGGACTCAAGCGCCTTGAATATCGCGGCTACGATTCCTGTGGCGTGGCCTTGCATGTAGACGGCCAGCTACAACGCGCACGTAGCACCGCGCGCGTAGCCGAACTGGAAAAACAGATCGAGAAAACGCAATTAGCCGGCTTTACCGGTATTGCACACACACGCTGGGCCACACATGGCGCACCTGCCTCGCACAATGCACATCCGCATTTTTCGCGCGACCGCATCGCGCTCGTCCACAACGGCATCATCGAGAACCATGACGAATTACGCGCCGAACTGGAAGCGATCGGCTATGTGTTCGAAAGCCAGACCGATACCGAAGTCATCGCCCATCTGGTCGATCACCTCTATACAGGCGATCTGTTCGAAACGGTGCAAATGGCCGCCAAGCGACTGGCAGGTGCATTTGCAATCGCCGTCTTCAGTCGCGATGAACCGCATCGCGTGGTCGGTGCACGGCGTGGCTCGCCGCTGATCGTCGGCGTCGGCAACGGCGAAAACTTTCTCGCTTCCGACGCATTGGCACTGGCTGGCACCACCGACCAGATCATTTATCTGGAAGAAGGTGATGTCGTTGACCTCCAACTGCAACGCGTATGGATCGTTGATGCCAACGGTAAGCAAGTAGAACGCGAAGTCAAAACCGTGCATGCTCACACCGGCGCCGTCGAGCTTGGCCCGTATCGTCATTACATGCAGAAGGAAATCTTCGAGCAACCGCGCGCCATCGCCGACACGCTGGAAGGCATCAGCGCCATCACGCCGGATATTTTTGGCGACCAGGCATTTGCCACATTCAGAAAAATCGACTCGGTTCTGATCCTCGCTTGCGGCACCAGCTACTACTCCGGCATGACCGCCAAGTACTGGATAGAAGCCATCGCCGGCGTCCGCTGCGATGTCGAAATCGCCAGCGAATACCGCTACCGCGTCAGTGTGTCGAATCCGAACACATTGGTCGTCACCATTTCGCAAAGCGGTGAAACCGCCGACACGCTAGCCGCGTTACGTCATGCACAAGCACAAGGCATGCAACACACACTGACGATCTGCAACTCCGCCACCAGTGCGATGGTGCGTGAGTGCGCACTAGCCTACATCACGCGTGCCGGAGTCGAAGTCGGTGTCGCCTCGACCAAAGCCTTCACCACGCAACTGGCCGCGCTATTCCTGTTGACGCTAGCGCTAGCACAAGTCAAAGGTCGTCTGAGCGAAGAAAAAGAAGCATCCTTCCTGAAAGAAATGCGTCATCTGCCAGTTGCCATCGGCTCCGTACTCGCGCTGGAACCGCAGATCATCGCGTGGGCAGAAGCCTTTGCCCGCAAAGAAAATGCACTGTTCCTCGGTCGCGGCATCCACTATCCAATCGCACTCGAAGGCGCACTCAAACTCAAGGAAATTTCCTACATCCACGCCGAAGCGTATCCGGCTGGCGAGCTCAAACACGGCCCGCTCGCACTCGTCACGGAAGAAATGCCGGTCGTCACCATCGCCCCGAACGACTCGATGATTGAAAAGTTAAAATCCAATATGCAGGAAGTGCGTGCACGCGGTGGAGAACTCTACGTCTTCGCCGATGGCGATTCACGTATTACTTCAGGTCCGGGCCTGAACGTGATTCGCCTGCCGGAACATTACGGCTTGCTGTCGCCTATTCTGCATGTGATTCCGTTGCAATTACTGGCGTATCACACCGCGCTGGCACGCGGCACCGACGTTGACAAGCCTCGTAATCTGGCAAAATCAGTCACGGTTGAGTAGACAGGCATTCCTGGGCGACACGTGCTGCTCACAACAATTAAAGTTTAAGACAGCAAGTCTGAAACAAAAAATGGCTAGGACAATGATTGTTCTAGCCATTTTTTATGGGCACTGCAGTCGGGAGAATCGCAAAGCGCCAGTGCTTGTTGATTTGCATCGAAAACTGATTCACTTAGCCGCATAATTTGCATTCAACATTGCTCCGCATTCAGAATGCAATCCTGCTTGTCAAGATGGTCAGGAGATATCCAAACGATTGAGCATCTCTCGAAATACTCATCGATACACCAAAACAGGTATTTTGCTATGTACGAGAACCTTTTGAGTTTCGCTGCCAATTAGAAATCCTTGAATACCCTTGCGACCATGCGATGCCATCGTGATCAAATCGCATTGCTCATCTTCTGCAGCCTTAATGATCGCCTCATAGGGATGTTCATTTATTACATGCAGCAATGTTGCTGTTACGCCGGCTTCTTTCGCCTGGTCGCGGATCACGGACAGAAATTTCTCTGCGTGAGCCAAACCGTATTTCGCAAAATCTCCACTACTATCTGCCAGCATTTCAGCCTGCCATGTGAAGGTATGGTATTCCGGAATGACATACAAACCGGTCACTTTGGCGCCCAGAGTCTTGGCGAGCGATATGCTCTTTTGAATGGCAATTTCAGACAAAGGAGAACCATCGGTCGGAAGTAAGATGTGTGTGAACATTTTATTCTCCTGTTGTGATTGCATTTTCAGTCTAGGATTTCTTTGCACTTTTTCAACATGAGAGTTTATTTTTCAACTTTTCATTGTTGATGTGCAACGGAAACTGTCCATGCTTAAACACAATTCGACTTGTCAGGATGAGCAGAAATTGGGGTAAGCAGCCTACTTTGAAACGAATGCACATTGATTTGCGTGCACTGGAATTGGAGGGGTGTATGGCCGTACGACAAGCTTGATTACGCAGGAAACTGGAAGGATAAAGAGGAAGCAAATCTCACTTGAACAAACAAGCAATATTCTGTTGCGGATTTTTCCAGCGCAAATTCAGTAGTCTTGTTGTACTTCTCTAACAATTAGTCTCCGACTTTAATTGCCGAGAACAACAACTGATCTGCCAAATGCTGAAACATCTTGCGGCAACAGCACAACTAAACACCCAAATAAGCACGCTGTACCGCTGGATCATCGATCAGCACCCTGGCCAAGCCCTCATGCACAATGCGACCGGTTTCCATCACGTAGCCACGATCGGCTCCAGACAAGGCCAGTTGCACATCCTGTTCGACCAATAGCACCGTCACACCATCACGCTGTATCGCAGCCAGTATATCCATCAGCTGATTCACCACTACCGGCGCCAGACCGAGGCTCATTTCATCGATCATCATCAAGACCGGCTTGGCCATCAGGGCACGCGCCATCGCACACATCTGCTGTTCGCCGCCCGACATATTTCCGGCCAGTTGCCGCCGCCGTTCTGCCAGACGCGGGAACAAGGCATACATGCGCCCCAGATCGCGCATCAGTTCCGCCTTGTCGCGACGCTTGTAACTTCCCATCAGCAGATTGTCCTGCACCGACATCCGGTCGAATAGCTGACGCCCCTCCGGCACCTGCACCAGACCGAGGGCAAATACCTGATCCGGCGTCATGTTCACCAGTTCACGCCCGCTCAACTGGATGCTGCCGCTGCAGGCCAGCATGCGCGACAGCGCTCGCAGCAGCGTCGTCTTGCCGGCGCCGTTGCTACCGACCAGGGCGACCATTTCTGCTTGGTAGATTTCCAGGGCAATGTCATGCAGCACCGGCATTTCGCCATAGCCGGCGGACAGTCCTTCGACTTTCAGCAAGGGCGCACGATGCAGCATCTCGTGCTTCTCCTCATGCGATTCATCTAGCACGGCATTCATTCGCGCTTCCTTCCCAGATACGCCTGGATCACTGCCGGATCCGACAGCACCGCATCCGGCGTACCTTCGGCGATTTTTTCACCGTGATGCAGCACCAGCAAACGATCGGACAAGCTCTTGATTGCCTTGATCACATGTTCGATCACCAGAATGCTGATGCCTTGCGACCGCACCTTGCGGATGACCTCGATCACTTCTTCAATTTCGACATGGTTCAGGCCCGCCATCACTTCATCGCATAGCAAAACTTTCGGTTGCATCGCCAGCGCTTTCGCCAACTCCAGACGCTTGCGCCCCGGGCCGCCGAGTTCATCTGCGCGCTGATCGACATTGCGCCCCAAACCGACGAAATCGAGACAGGCGCGCGCCTGTTCACGTGCCAGCCCCAGTTTCGCTTGCCCGCCGCCGCGTCCGAACAAGGCGCCGACGGCGACATTGTCCAACACCGACAAACCCGGAAACGGCCGCATGATTTGAAATGTGCGGCCGATGCCTAATCGCGCCCGGCGATACGCCGGCACAGCAGTAATCGACTCACCCTGAAACAGCACATCGCCGGAGCTGGGAGCCAGCGTGCCGCTGATCAGACTGACCAGCGTGGTCTTGCCGGCACCGTTGGGGCCGATCAAGCCGAGGATTTCACCTTCCGCCAAGGAGAAGTCGACGTCGTTGACGGCGATCAGACCGGCAAAGCGCCTGGTTACATTGCGAACTTCCAGTAGCGTGCTCATAGTCGATGCGATCGAATGTTTTCAATGAAATAGCGCCAGCCGACCTTGCGAAAACGCCGCAACATGTCGGCCAGCCCACGCGGCATCAACACTACCGCGACGACAATCACAATGCCGAAGAACAGGCCGGCAATGCTGGTCACTTCACTCGACAGAATTTCTGAAATGGCGGACAGCGACAAGGCGCCGACGATAGGTCCGAATATTGTCCCGGCGCCGCCGAACACCGCCATGATGATCATCTTGACGTTGAGGCTGATATCGAAGGCGCTCACCGGATCAAGAAAGGTGATCCAGTAAGTGTGTATGCCGCCGGCCAGCGCACTGAATACACCCGACAGCGCGAACGCCAATACCTTGTACAAGGTGGTGTTGACGCCCATCACGGCGGCACCTTCTTCGTTTTCGCGTATCGCGATCAAGCCAAAACCGAAGCGGCTGCGCGTCAGCCAGAAAATCGTCAGCGTCGTGATCGCCAGCAAACCCAGCGACAATTCGTAAAACAAGGGATCGTTATTCAGTGGCGGCAACACCAGGCCGATATTCTGGCCGGCCACACTGATGTTGGAAACGATGGCCGTCATCACCTGCGACAGGGCCAGCGTCGCAATCGCGAAATAGTGACCGCGCAGACGCAGCACCGGCAAACCCAGCAGTACCGCGAATAGCACCGCCAGCACCACACCGAACACCATTCCGACACCGAACGGCAGATGCCATTGCACCATCGCAATCGCCACGCCATAACTACCCAGACCGAAGAACACGGAGTTGCCGAACGACGCGTAACCGGTATAGCCGCCGATGATATTCCAGCCCTGTGCCAGCACCGCCAGCAACAAGGCGTTGATGCCAAACTGCACCAGCACGTCTGAACCGTACCAAGGCACGCCAGCCAGAATCACTACTGCGACCACGACCAAAGCGATGCGCAATCCTTTCACGCGGCTCTCCCCAACAAACCACTAGGACGCAGTATCAGTACCAACACCAGAATACCGAAACTGGCGACATCGGAATACGTCGGGCCGATATAAAGCGCCGTCAGCGATTCCACTATCCCCAGAAACAAGCCGCCAACCAGTACCCCAAGCGGATTGTCGAGGCCGCCGATAATCGCAATCGCGAACGACTTGGCAGTCAGCGTGGCACCTATGTAGGGATTGATCTGCGACACGGTGCCATACAATCCGCCGGCAGCACCGGCCAGCGCAAGACCGAGCGCAAAGGTGGTGGCATACAGATGACGTGGCTCAACCCCGTACAGACGCGCCGCCAGCAGGTTTTGCGCAGTGGCACGAATCGCCATGCCAAGCCGTGTATGCAGCAAGAACAGCCACATACCCACCGTCAATATAATGGCAGCGCCAAAAGCGGCCAGTCGTACCACCGGCACGACAACCGGCCCCCATTGCAGACTGTTACCGGCATAGCTGGGATTGATCGTGCGGAAATCGGCCGAGAACATGATTTGTGCCAGATAGGTCAATACCACTTCCAGCCCGAAGGTGATCAGCAGGGTATTGAACATCGGCGCGCGTATGACCAGATTCAGCAGGCCGCGCTGCAATACATAGCCGAATGCGTACATGACCAGCGCAGTGAGCGGCAAGCCGACGAAGGGGTCGATATGCAGGTAAGTGTAGAGATACCAGGAAGCGTAGGCGCCCAGCATGATGAATGCGCCGTGTGCCAGATTGACGATGTTGAGCACACCCCACACCAGCGCCAGGCCAAGCGCCATCACGGCATACAGTCCACCTAACAGTACCCCGTTGACGAGGATTTGCGCGAGCAGGTCCATGGCAGGCCGCCCTTACTTACGCGCATTCCAGGCCGGCATCGGATATTTCGGTTGCTTGACAAAACCTTTCGCGTTGTAGACTTCGACCAGATCATTGCCTTGCACTTGAATCACTACCTGCGGCAAATCTATCTGTCCGTTTTGATTGAAGGCAATCGGGCCATACAGGCTGTCGAATTTCACCTTCGCGAGCGCATCGCGCACTTTCTGCGGATCCATGCTGTTGGCATCTTCCATCGCCTGCACCAGCGCTTCTACATCGGCCACACCGGAGGCGGCATGGTAATCGGGATCGTAGCCATATTTGGCCTTGTACTCTTTCGCGAACTGCGCAGCATCACCGAACCAGCGATCTTTAAGCAATGGCGATGGCAACCACGCCGTCATGCCGAATGCGTAATCAGCATCCGAACCGAGTGCCTTGCGGAAATCTTCACTGGGCACGCCAACGGTAAATGAGTAGATCTTCGGTGCCACTGCCAGGCTCTTGGCTTGCCGTACGAAATTCAGAATTTCGGTTTCGTGCCCGGCCACCAGAACGACATCGACATTTTTGCTTTTGATTTGCGACAGCAGGGAATTGAAATCAGTGGCATTCGTGCTGTAGCGCTCATCCATCACGATATTAAAACCGGCCTGCTTCAGTTTCGGCCGCGTGCCCTCCGCCACCGATACGTCGAACGCATCGTCGGCATACAGCAGTGCTACTGTTTTCGGCACTGGCTTCAGCACTTTCAACATGTCTATCGTGCTGCCGAAATAATTACTGGCGGGTGCCAAGGTGCCGAAAATATATTTGAATTGGCGCGTGAAAATCTGGTCGGAAGCACCGCCACCCTGCACCATCGGCACTTTATATTTTTCCGACACGGCAGAATCGGCCAGTGCAAAATTGCTGGCGAACGGCCCGAGCAGAAGATTGACTTTGTCCTGCGTGATCAATTGCGTGTACTGACGCACACTCAGGTTGACGTCGGACTGATTGTCATACAGCTTCAGTGCCAGTCGATGTGGCTGGCCAGCGATTTTGACACCACCTGCGGTATTGATCTTGTCGATCGCAAGTTGATAGGCATCGCGGTAATAGCGCCCGGTATTGGCAACCGGCCCGGTCAACTGCACCGATGCACCGAGCACGACATCCTGCGCCAGAGCCGCGGCAGGAGCCGCGAAGAGCAGGGAAATCAGTAGTCCTGAAAATAAACGAAAAGATGTGAGTAACATGGGTTACCTTCTTTCTTGTGCACTTCAGATACTGCAGAGAATCAGATTAGGTCTAGATACTCCATCAGTCAAGGTAGATTTCATATACTTGTTTTGATGACAGCTCTATGCGATCAATGATGCATCTGCAGCCATGCCCGCGCTTCAATGTGTCAGAAATGAATACAATGACGAGCACATCATCGGTCCCGAATAACGGCCCTTCAAGTAGTTTAATTTTAAATTTCTGATTTTTAATTACACATGAACCCATCATTCAACATCGCGATCATCCCCGGCGACGGTATCGGCAAAGAAGTCATCCCTGAAGGCTTGCGTGTGCTGGATGCCGCAGCAAAGCGCTTCGACATACACCTCGAATACAAGCACATAGCATGGGCCAGTTGCGACTACTACGCGCAAACCGGGAAGATGATGCCCGACGACTGGAAGCAGCAGCTGCAAGGCTGTGATGCCATTTATTTCGGTGCGGTCGGCTGGCCGGCCACCGTGCCCGACCATGTCTCTCTATGGGGTTCGCTGCTGAAGTTCCGGCGTGAATTCGATCAGTATGTCAATTTGCGACCGGTGCGCCTGTTCGAAGGCGTGCCTTGCCCGCTCGCCAATCGCAAGCCGGGCGATATCGATTTTTATGTGGTGCGCGAGAACACCGAAGGCGAGTACACAGCAATCGGCGGCATCATGTACGAAGGAACCGAGCGTGAACTCGTGCTACAGCAATCGGCATTTTCACGCAGGGGGACCGACCGCATATTGAAGTATGCGTTCGAGCTGGCGCAAAGCCGTGCACGGCGACGCCTGACTGTCGCAACCAAATCCAACGGCATCGCGATCAGCATGCCATGGTGGGATTCTCGCGCAGACAATATGGCCAAAGATTATCCGGACATCACAGTAGATAAACAGCATATCGATATCCTTGCCGCGCGCTTCGTCCTGCAACCGGATCGCTTCGATGTCGTCGTCGCATCCAATCTGTTCGGCGATATCCTGTCCGACCTCGGCCCCGCATGCACCGGGACCATGGGTTTGGCGCCATCGGCCAATCTGAACCCGGAACGCATATTCCCGTCCCTGTTCGAGCCGGTGCACGGTTCTGCGCCTGACATTTACGGCCAGAACATCGCCAATCCGATCGCCATGATCTGGTCTGGCGCACTGATGCTGGATTTTCTTGGGCAACGCGCAGCGCACGATGCGATACTCGATGCCATCAAGAACGTCCTGGCACATGGTCCGCGCACTCCCGATCTGGGCGGCAATGCAAAAACTGCAGACATCGGCATGGCTATTGCCGCTGCTGTCGCCGGCTAGTTAACGGCGAGCTGAAAGTACGAAAAACAAGAGAAATGCATGGAACAAGATGATTTAATCGAACGCCTGACCATCCTGGAATATGCGATCAGGCAATCAATGACGGTACGGGAAGATCAGGACGAAACAGCCGATCCGCAACACAGAGAGGAAGCCGGATGCTGCGGCATATCTGTTGACGCCGCCGTTACCAAAGGCGATCTCCTCAACGCAGCGCAGACTCTGGTTCGCGCAACGCGGAAACAATCACAATAGGGCTAGCCCTATTTTTCTTCTGACTATATGGAACATGAAATCAATTTGCCTGACGTCGTTGCCGAAGTGACTGCTGCATTCATGCGTTATGAAGCAGCGCTAACGAGCAATGATGTCGCCGTGCTGGATGAATTATTCTGGAACAATCCTTCGACACTGCGTTACGGCGCCGGAGAAAATCTTCTCGGTTACGAAGCAATACGCGCGTTTCGACTGGCACGTCCATCGAAGGGATTGGAACGTGACTTGATGAACACCGTCATCACCACCTACGGTCGCGACTACGCCACTGCCAATACCGAATTCACGCGCAAGGGTGAAGTGCGCATCGGGCGCCAAAGCCATACCTGGCTGCGGCTGCCGCAAGGCTGGCGCATAGTCGCAGCACACGTGTCATTGATGTCGGCATAAGGAAGTCGCACATATTTGTTCCGGGGTATTGCACAAGTCTTGCGCAATACCTCCCTCAATTCTTTCCACCCGACCGCCGCACCATTTCGCCAGGCGTCATCCCCATGATCTGGCGAAATGCATGACCGAATGCAGCAACGCTGCTAAAGCCCAGTTGCGCCGCAATTTGCTTGATCGACGTCGGCTCGCTGCCCAGCGCCTCCACCGCAGCCATGATGCGTGCACGTTGTCGCCATTCCTTGAATGTCAGATTGGTTTCTGCCGGAAACAATCGCGTGATCGTGCGCGCCGATGCGCCGACGGTGTGTGCGAATATTTCCAGTTCGAGGTTGCTGGCGGGGTCGGCCAGGATCATATCGGCAACGCGACGTGCGCGCGGATCGGTGGGCAAAGGCATGAACGTCGCCGCATCCTCATCCTCCGCGAGCTCAAACAATGCAAGTTCGATCAGCAAATCGAGACGTTTGGGATGCGAGTCCTGCTTGAACGCTGCGAGGATCGCTTCGCGCAGCAGCGGCCCGACTGCGACCACAAACTCGTGCGCCAATCTTGGCGCTTCAGGATGTTTTGCAAGCCAATCTGCAGGAACCAGCAGCGCACGCATTTCGATATCGGCCAGCACATCGACCGCATGCTCGATACCCGGCGGTAGCCAGACTGCGCGCGCAGACGGCACCAGCCACCGGCCTTTGGGGGTCGTCACCTGCATGATGCCGCTGGAAGCGAACAGCAGTTGCGCCTCGCGATGCACGTGCAATCCCAGGTGGGTGCCGCGCGGATAAGAGGTGGCGCCGATGATCATTTATTCCCCATGCATTCCAAAAACACGTCTCAATTTGGCGCCTAAGCGATGTTAATTGTCTGCCAGTCGATGAACAGTCAGATTAACCTAAGCGCACTCTTTTTGGAAAGGTCCTGTTCGTGAACAATCCTCGCACCGTCATCGCCTACATCAACATCGCTCACTTCATCGATCATTACGCCATGCTGGTGTTCGCTGCAGCGGTCATCGTGATGGCGCCGGTTTTCGACATGCGCTATGCCGACTTGCTGCCGTATGCGACGCCCGGCTTTATCGCGTTCGGTGCCGGCTCTCTGCTCACAGGATGGCTGGGCGACCGCTGGAGCCGACGCCACATGATGGTGATTTTCTTTATCGGCATCGGCCTGGCAATGATGTCCGTGGGCTTAACGCAGACGCCGCAACAACTCAGTATCGCTCTGCTGGCAGTCGGCCTGTTCGCCGCGATCTACCATCCGGTGGGTACCGCAATGCTGGTTTCGCATGCCGACAAGCTCGGGCGGGAAGTCGGTATCAACGGTGTGTGGGGCAATTTTGGCGTGGCATCGTCGGCGTTCGTTACAGGCGTCGTTTGCGAATACATAGGCTGGCGCTGGGCATTTGCGTTGCCGGGGCTGGCGGCAATCGCGATTGGCGTTTTCTTCGCAGGCAAGGTCAAACATGAAGCACGCGGCAGTCGCAAGGCGAGCAGTCATGCCTCCGCCCGCGTATCGAAAGAAGCAATGTGGCGCGTCATCGCCGCACTCGTCATCACCATCATCGCCAGCTCCACGACTTTTAATGCAATCACCGTCGCCTTGCCAAAATTATTTTCTGAACGCCTGTCTGATCTGACGAGCAATACCGCATTGCTCGGCGTGATCGTTGCAGGTACGTATATGTTCGGCGCATTCGCGCAATACACCATCGGCCATCTGCTAGACAAACATTCGCTCAAGACCGTGTTCCTGCCACTCGCGCTACTGCTTGCGCCACTGCTTTTCTTCGGTGCGGCCTTGTCCGGCATTCCGCTGATACTGGTCTGCATCGGCATCATCATCGGCACCTTTGGACAAGTGACAGTCAATGACGCCATGATAGGAAAATACACCAGCGACGAATGGCGCGCCCGTGCTTACTCCCTGCGTTACTTTCTCGGATTTACTGCTGCGGGCGCATCAGTCGGACTGGTCGCATCGCTACACGAACACGGCGGATTTACCTTGATGCTGCAGGCATTGGGAGCATTGTGCGTACTGGTTATTCTGGGCGCGATTACATTCCCAGGCGAAGATCGTTCGCCGACCTGAGCGAGTCAAACGTATCGAATAACTGCTTATTTTTTGACGCTGCGTTTTTTGAGATGATCAACGATATCGACAGCAAGGTAGAGGCCGCCGAATACCCAGAGCGGCAGCGCAACACAGCATACGGCGTAAAGGAAGAAATCCATCGTTACCTCGCGAGTGATTTCTTATCATAGCGCAGGTTTCTGCTTTATGGGATAGGGTTGTTTCATCTGTCACACACTTACGGGACAAGCGGCATCCGATAAATGTGAGGCCTATGGATTAGGCCAGCAATACCCATGCGAACCAGCCGCCTACAGCGAGCAGCACTATGGACACCATGCGCTGTAGTTGCCGCACATCCAATCCGGCCGCAGCACGCTGCCCGAAAAACGCTCCTATCAGCATGAGCAAGCCGCCAATGAGCGCAAGCCGGAAATCGAGCCGCCCTTCCAGTGCATGGACTGCACTGCTGGCGAGCGCTACCGGCAACTGGATGGCTTGCGCCGCAACGATGGCGAATGAAACAGGCTGGTGCATCAGCATCAAAAGCGGAATGATCAATACCGGACCGCCGGTACCGGTAAGTGCCGATCCGCATCCGACCAGTACACCCATCACGAACAAAACCGGAATGTTCAGGGGATCAGCAGGTTTTGCAGCGATAGCCGGCGATTGCAATCCGCGCCATCCGGCGAACAGAACCAGCAGCATGACACCCATCATCAACGTCCTGGCAGACAGCCAGTGCACGGTCAGCGCGCCGACAACGGCACCGACCAAGGCGCCTATCAGCAGTGGGATACAGCGGATGACCAATTCCCGCTGGCGCAGCATAGGCTTCAAGGCAACCAGCGCCGGCAATGCAAATCCCAGAGATGCCGCTGCAATTGCCTGCGGCAATGAAACAGCGCCAAAATTGGTCAGCACCGGAACCAGCAATACACCGCCTATACCACTGGCGCCTATCAGCCCACCGATCAACAGCACGGCAGGCAACATGATCCATGCACCGGCCATCAGCATGCAGCGGCACTCATGTGAGGTCGATACCCATCATCAACTACGTTACGCAAAAATAGGTGTGTAATAAAGCCGCCGGTTTCTTTTAATTTCATAGACAAAATGATGCCAGATAAATGCCATAAGGATGAAGCTGCATGCCTTCGGCATACTCATTTCAAGGTGGCAGTGCTTTAACGAGCAAAAAAAGAGGGCGAAAATTTCGTCCTCTTTTTTACTTCAGCAATGCCGCTTACTTCCTTTTGCTGCCCAGTTTGATCATCGGCTTGCCGGAAGGGCCGGTAGCTGATCTTGGTGCCGAACGTGGTGCATCGAAGGATTTACCGCTAGCGACCGCTGCGCGTTTCGACACCGGTTTACCGCCACGCGCCTTGTCGGCCACACGACGGTCGCCGCCTTTGCTTGGCGCTGCAATCGTTACGCGCTTGTCCAAGGTCTTTTCTTCCATAGGACGCAAGCCGGAATGGCTGATACGCAAAGGATTGCCCGAGATGGAAACGTTTTTAAGTTGATCGAACACTTCATCCGGCATGCCCGCAGGCAGGTCGAGCAGGGTGTGACGCTCGAAGATTTCGATGCGGCCGATGTACTTGGCTTCGAGTCCTGCTTCATTCGCAATCGCGCCGACAATGTTGGCCGGCTTTACGCCGTGATCGTGACCAACCTCTATACGGAAAGCCTCCATCTCAACTGCGCCCGCTTTTTTCTGTGCAGTGCGCTCTTTCTTTTGCGCGCCAGGCTCTTTCACCATCGGCTCGTCGCTCTCGAAATGTTCTTTCTTCGGAGCTGGTGCCGCTGCAAGCGGTGCGGCAGGTGCTGGCCGCTCCGTGCGTGCAGGACGCTCTCTCGATTCCGACTGCGCAGGTTTGTCAAAATGCGCGGCAAAATCGCTGCGCGCCGGCCTGTCCGAGAATGGCACTTGCGCTGGCGCTGCTTTTTTAGGCGCAGGCGCGGATGATGCAGACGATGCCGCTTGGCCATCGGCAGTGATGTTCAATTGCTGACCGGCGACCCAGACTTTTTTCAGGTGATCGAGCATGTCGGACGGCAAGCTGTTCGGCAGATCGAGCGTGCTGTAATCGTCGTAGATTTCGATGCGGCCGATGTATTTGGAATCGAGATTCGCTTCATTCGCAATCGCGCCGACGATATTGCCCGGCTTGACGCCGTGCGCATGGCCGACTTCGATGCGGAAAGTTTGCATGCCTTCATCCGGCGCACGTGCGACGCGCTCCTTGCGTGGCGCCGCCGAACGTTCGCTGCGTTCTGCGCGTTCAGGACGCTCGAATCTTTCCGAGCGCTCCGGCCTGTCCGATCTTTCATTCCTGTCAAAGCGTTCAGCACGTTCAAAACGACCACCGGATACCGGCTTGTCGCTGCCCCACGACTCACGTGGCGCCGGCTTGTTCTTGTCGATCACCAGCGGCACATCGCCACGTGCCATTTTAGCCAGCGCTGCAGCGATTTCGACCGCCGGCACATTGTGTTCGCGTTCGTAATCTTCGATCAGCGAATGGAATACTTCCAGTCCGCCAGCCGCAATAGTTTCTGCAATCTGATCCTTGAATTTCGAGATACGCACATCGTTAACCGCTTCGACGCTAGGCAATTCCAGCACGGCGATAGGCTGGCGCGTGGCGCGCTCGATGGCTTTCAACAGATTTCGTTCACGCGGCGCGATGAACAGGATTGCTTCACCGCTACGACCGGCGCGGCCGGTACGGCCGATGCGATGGGTATAGCTTTCCGGATCGTGCGGCACGTCGTAGTTGATAACGTGGCTGATGCGCTCAACGTCCAGGCCGCGGGCGGCCACATCGGTCGCCACCAGAATATCGATCTTGCCGTCTTTCAATTGCTGAATCGTGCGCTCGCGTTGCTGCTGTTGAATATCGCCATTGATCGCCGCAGCGGAGAAACCGCGCGCCTGCAATTTGCTCGCCAGTTCTTCCGTACCCAGCTTGGTACGAGCAAAGATGATCATGCCGTCGAAGGTTTCCGCTTCGAGGATACGTGTCAGCGCTTCAAGCTTCTGCATGCCGCTGACCAGCCAGTAACGCTGGCGGATATTGTCGGCGGTACCGGTCTTGGCGGCGACGGTAATCATTTCCGGATCGCGCAGGTAAGTCGTGGCGATGCGTTTGATGGCGGACGGCATGGTTGCGGAGAACAATGCGGTCTGGCGCGATTCCGGCGTTTTTTGCAGGATCGTTTCCACATCGTCGATAAAGCCCATGCGCAGCATTTCATCGGCCTCATCCAGCACCATCGTCTTCAATTTCGACAGATCGAGCGAGCCTTTTTCCAGATGGTCGATCACGCGACCCGGCGTACCAACAACCACATGCACGCCACGGCGCAAGGCGCTCAGTTGCGCGCCATAACTCTGGCCGCCGTAAATCGGCAACACGTGAAAACCGGGAATATGCGTCGCATAACGCTGAAAAGCTTCCGCCACCTGGATCGCCAGCTCACGCGTAGGCGCCAGCACCAAAGCCTGCGGCGTGGTCTGTTTGATATCGATACGCGACAGGATAGGCAAGGCAAAAGCCGCCGTTTTACCGGTACCTGTCTGCGCCTGCCCCAGCACATCGCTGTTATTCAGCAGCAGCGGAATCGTGGCCGCCTGAATAGGCGACGGCGCCTCGTAACCCAGCTCTTTCAGCACGCGCAGCAGCGGTTCGCTCAGGTTAAGGTCGGAAAATAGGGGGAAGGATGGGTCAGACATGGTGGCTCACTAGTATGTTCGGATCGCGGAAATGCGAAAGATGGGACGGAGTTTACTCTGTTGAAGCACTCCATTTACAGAAAATGCTTGGCAGGGCTTAGAAAGCGCCACAAACCCCCATAGATTCACTACGACAACGACCTTTCGCTAACTAGTTACTTTCTGTCATGATGCTTACCAACAACCATAAAACAATAATTGTGAAATGTGCACTTGGGGACAAAATTGAAAGAAGAGCTGAGCCGTCTGACCGTACTTAAAAAGTATATAGATGTAGCGCCATGGCTAAACGAGGTAACGAAGGCTGCGGATCAACACAGAAAAGCACTTGGCTTTTTCCCGGCCAGCGTTTTCCATGAATATGCGAGCAAAGACCAACTCTATGTGGCAATTGACTGGGATGACGCCGGCAATGCTATCTACGCCGGCCACTTGCTTTTCAATTGTTCGTATCCCCGCGCCAGCGTCCTTCAAATGCTGTCATTTTCGAGCTACCGTCAGAAAGGCGTCGCAACCATCCTTTTGAATCAAATGAAAGCGACGCTAACGCAATTTGAATACATTTCTATCTATGCTCGTGTTGCGGAAGATCTAATTGATGCGAACGCCTTTTGGGAAAAAAGACATTTTTACGTGCAACGCATTGAACCAGGTGGAAATGCAAGAAAACGAACAATCTTAGTACGAAGCCATGAACTTCCCTCTCTGCAGCTTTTTCCTTTGAGTGGTGTATCAACTAGCAATCCACTAGGGCTCGACGTAATCAATAACGAAATCCCAATTTACTTACTCGATCTAAACGTCTTGTTCGATCTTTCTCCTCGCAGAGATCGACATGAAGAGACAATCGACTTATTTCAAACTGAACGCATGGGAAGTTTTAAGTTTGCAATTAGTTCAGAGCTGAGTAAAGAGCTTCAAAGAACCGCCACTATCGGCCGCACAGATCAGATGCAATCCTATGCACGTATTTTCCCAACCTTTCAATTTCAAACCACCAACCAATGGGAATTTTTACTAGAGGAATTAGCGTCATTTGTATTTCCTGTCAAAAATGAACAGGGCTTAACTGAAAATGACAAATCGGATTTGCGTCATTTGGCTACGGCGATCCAATATCGTCTCACCGGCTTTATTACTAATGATGCCGCCATTCTGAATGCCTCCGCTAAGCTGAAAGCACAATATGAAATAGAAGTTGTTTCGCCAACTGCTTTCAAACAGACATGTTCAACAAGCTCAACTGGAACTGCTTTCGAAACTTCATCAGATACATTAACTCTGGGTCAGGTCACTACTACTGATGAACCGAAAGTTTATGAACTTCTGGCGAAGCTAAAAGTAACAGGCTCATCTGTTATGTCCGGATGGGGCTGCCCAGATTCAAGTGGCAGAGTTTTCACAAAACAAGGGGTTTGGGATAGCGGTCGGCTCTTAGGCTATTTGACTTGGCCAGCTTGGTCGCCAGATGGTGGTGTAAACGCAAAGATAGCAATAGATGAATCTGCTGCGAATTCTTTAAATGCCACTAGAGTTTTACTTAAATTCTTTCTAAATCAAGTTCCGGCCCAAAAAGCCTCAAAAGTTAAGCTGGAATATCCTCAACAGCAAGTATATGTTCGTGAGGTTGCCTCTTCATTGGGTTTTCGTTCAACACCTATTCCGTCATCCCTAAGCAAACTAGTATTAGGGCGAATAGTTACCGAGTCCAATTGGACAACTTGCAAAAACGAACTACTTTCAGCGGGAAATTTGCGATTACCTGAAAATCCACCAATCTTTCGAGATGTAGATCAGCAAATAGAATTGTTCACTCCGGACGGAAATAAAGTCTATATCTCAATCGACTCCCTCGAAACTTTACTTTCACCAGCTCTATTTTGCCTTCCTGGGCGCAATGCAGTTATTACTCCAATCAAAAAAAGTTTTTCCGAGCCTCTGCTGGGCCATTCGCCACAAATGTCATTTCTACCCATGGCAAGAGCTGCTCTATATCAAGAAAAGCACTACCTCAGCAGTCCAAAAACGTTACCCATGTTCAGTCGAGGTACGGCAATTCTCTTTTACGAGACATTGAAAGAACGGGGCGCTGGGGCGATTGTTGCAATCGCACGAGTAAAGCATGCTTACTTAAAAACCCAAGAAACGTTAGAGGCATCCGATCTGGATCCATCAGTGCTTGATTCAACCGGATTAGAAGCTATCGGCCAATCAAAAATTAAAACCGTTACAGTATTTGATAATCTATTCCCCTTTCCAAATCCAGTACAACTCAGTATTCTGCAAGCCATCGGTTGCGGGAGCCCGACAGACTTAATTACTACGCACCGTATCAATGACCGTCAATTACAAAGAATTCTCTCCGAAGGTATGAAACGTGACTGATGAAAAGCATATTTTGATTTCGCTTGAGCCTCGTCACGCTGAAAACATACTGTCCGGAAAAAAGAAGTTTGAGTTTAGAAGTCGAACCATGCACGTCGATGCAAATACCACCGTGTGGATTTACGTGAAAATGCCAGTTGGTGCTGTCGTAGGAAAAGCGACGATTGATGCTTCCTATTCATTAGCGCCGTCCACATTGTGGCGAAAGTTTTCTAAAGAATCCGGTTTGACGAGCAAAGAATTCTTTGAATATTTTCAAGAAAGAAGTAAAGGGTTTGCCCTTGCCTTATCGGATGCAAAGCGCATAAAAAATCCCGTTTCACTAGCAACATTAAGAACGGCATCTTCAGGATTCCAACCACCTCAGTTTTTTACGCACCTTCCAAAAGACGGCGCCTTGCTAGCTGCATTGTGTCAAAAAAAATAAGGCTCTCGCCAGATTTTAGATTAGAGCCTCTACTCAACACTAATGTGCGCTAAGCAACTGAACAAAACGATCAAACCTGTAAAACTGGAACATAGGCACTCGTTATCACGACGGATGCCATCCTTGCAAAAGCGCGCCTCCAGTTCGATCAGATCGCCATTCTGTATATCCTTCTCGACAATGAAGCGATGCGTTTGTACTAGGCCTGCCCGTTGCGCGCCAGCGTGAAAATCCCCGACACATCTTCTGAATTGTTTGCCTCAGCAGCCTTTCCCTGAAAAAGCTATTCTTTGCATTTGTCGCAACAGCAGCGTCAGATACAAGAATGTGATTGCTGATTGTTTACTCAAACCCAGAGGAACTCACCATGCCATACATCAATATCCGCATCACACGTGAAGGCGTCACAGCCGAACAGAAGCAGGCGCTGATTGAAGGCGCGACCGAGTTGCTCAGTCGGGTGCTGAACAAGAACCCGGCCACCACCTTTGTCATCATCGATGAGGTGGATACGGATAACTGGGGTATCGCGGGTGAGAATGTCACGACTTTGCGCAAGCGGGCTGCGGAGAAGAAGTCGGCCAGCTAGCTTCGTGGGTGAATAAGACAAAAATGCCGCGCAAGGAGCGGAGAGGCGGGGTCGAATTTTGTCGTCAGTCAGGTTCCGGCATGCGCAGATAAGGCCGACGCCAGCCGAACCGGAGGCATGAATCGCGGCGCCGGTTATGATGGGCAGATCGCATCGCCCATCAAACATCAAGGCTGCCACGAATAAACTGATGCATGAACGCTGCTGACCGCAAGCCAATCTGGCTCATCCCTACGCTGGGCCTCACGCAAATTATCGGGTGGGGTTCGATGTTTTACGCCTATGGCGTACTGATGCAGCCGATGGAAGCGGAGCTACAAACTTCGCGCTCTGTCGTGGTCGGCGCGTATTCGGTCGCGTTGCTGATATCCGGTTGCCTCTCGATGCTGGCAGGGTCTATCGTCGATCGCATAGGCGGGCGGCTGTTGATGGCTGCAGGCAGTTTGCTGGCGGCGCTGATGCTGGCCTTGCTGTCCAATGTGCATAATGTGTTGACACTGTACCTGGCTTGGGCAGGCATAGGCGTGGCGATGAGTGCGACGCTGTATCAGTCTGCATTTGCGGTGCTCACGCAAGTGTTCGGCAACGGTTATCGTCGCGCGATTACGATGGTGACGCTGTTCGGCGGATTTGCGAGTACGGTGTTCTGGCCGCTGACGCAGGCGCTATCCGATCATGTCGGCTGGCGGAATACCTGGCTGATTTTTGCTGCGGTCAATCTGCTGCTGTGCTTCCCGCTCCACTGGCGGCTGCCGGCATTTTCTCCGGCAGTCGATGCACGCACACACCGGAACACGCACAAGGCCGGGCTGGCGGTGATTCTGCGGGAGCGACGTTTCTATCTGATTACCTCTGCCGTCACGTTCAATGCGCTGGTGTTTTCTGCAATGTCCCTGCACCTGATGTCCATCCTGCAAAGCAAGGGTATCTCGCCCACGCATGCGGCGGCGATCGGTGCAATGATCGGGCCGATGCAGGTATTGGGGCGCATCCTGGAAACCACGTTTGGGCGCAACACGAGTTCACACAAGGTCGGGATGATTGCGATGTGGCTACTGCCGCTGGCGCTAGCCCTGTTATTCGCACCTACCGAATGGTTCGTGATTTACGTTTTCTTTGCTGCGATGTACGGCATCGGCAATGGCGTGATGACCATCGTGCGCGGCACCTTGCTCGCTGAATTGTACGGACGTGAAATTTACGGTGCGGTCAGCGGCGCAATGGCGGCACCCGTGATGATCGCCATTGCCGCGGGCCCGTTCGTGGCATCTCTTTTGTATTCGGCAACCGGCGGCTACACTGGCACCCTGCTCATACTCGCCGCCATCTGCGCCTTCGGCGCGATCCTGTTCAGCTACACAGTCGTCTCGGCCCGGCAGGATACCGACACTGACTAGATGACATCATCACTCTGCTGCATGCACGGGCTCTGCTTGCGGATCATCCTTTTGCCTGCGATGCTTTTGACGATGCTGTATTTTTTTACGATGTATCAGCAGATAAAAAGCCGGAATCACGATCAGTGAAAACAGCGGCGCCGTGATCATGCCGCCGATCAGCGGTGCTGCGATACGCTTCATCACATCCGCGCCTGCATCGTCCGAGAACATCACCGGCAGCAAACCGCCCAGTATGACTGCCACCGTCATTGCCTTCGGACGCAGGCGCAGCAAAGCGCCGGAGATGATGGCCGACAGCAGATCGGCATCATCCATCTCGGCTTTTTGCTCCTTCAACGCAGCCAGCGCCTGATCCAGATACAGCAGCATCACGATGCCGAATTCGGCGGCGACGCCAGACAACGCAATCAACCCGATGACGACCGCGACCGATAGCTGATAACCCAGCAGATAGATAAACCACAGACCGCCTATCAGTGAAAACGGCAGGCACAATAACACCAGGCCGACCTTCACCGCATTGCGGAAATGCAGGAACAGCAAGGCGGTAACCAGCAACAGCGTCAGCGCCACTGCCGACCACAATCGCGGCTTGCCGTTCTGGTAGTTCAGATACTGTCCCTGCCACGACATCGTGTAGCCGGTGCCGAACTTGATCTTCTGATCCAGTACTTGCTGCGCCGCTTCCAGATAGCGGCCTGCGTCCGGCGTAGCCAGATCGATGAAGACATAGGCCACCGGGCGCGCATTTTCACTCTTGATTTCGGTCGGACCATCGCTGACGTGCACGCGGGCGATATCGCGCAGCATGATCAGCGCACCGCTCGGCGCCTTGATGCGGATTTCACCCAGCGCACGCGGCGAATCGCGATCGCCGCGCGCATAACGCAAGGTGATCGGGAAACGTTCACGACCGTCAATGATGGTGCCTATCGTCTGCCCACCGACGGCGCTCTCCACCACGCTCTGTATATCTACGACGCTGAGTCCATAGCGCGCCGCTTGCTGGCGATCGATATCGATATCCACATAGCGGCCGGCGCCTATGCGTTCGGCAAACACCGAGCGCGTGCCGGGAACAGCGCGCAATGCCGATTCGATGTCTATCGACAGGCGTTCCAGTTGCGCCATATCCGGCCCGCTGATCTTGATGCCGAGCGGCGTGCGTATGCCGGTCGACAGCATATCGATGCGGGTCTTGATCGGATAGCCCCAGGAATTCGTCAGCCCTGCCAATCGCACGGTCTGGTCGAGTTTCTCAATCAGCCCCTGCTTGGTGCTGCCAGCCGGCCACTCCGAACGCGGCTTGAGAATGATGGTGGTTTCCAGCATCGACAGCGGCGCCGGATCGGTCGCGGTTTCGGCGCGGCCAGCCTTGCCGAACACTCTTTCCACTTCGGGCATGGCGGCAATCAGTTGATCAGTGCGACGCAGAATATCGGCAGCTTCATCAGCCGATATGCCGGGCAGCGTCGTCGGCATATACAGCAGATCGCCTTCGTCCAGCGGCGGCATGAACTCGCTGCCGAGTTGCGACAAGGGGAAGACGAGCGTCATCAGACTCACGGCGGCGGCGAGCAAGATCATCTTCGGATGCCGCAATGCGGTGTGCAGCGCCGGCTGATAAATGCGCTTGAGCACGCGGTTGAGCGGGTTGGCCGATTCCGGCGGAATGCGGCCGCGTATCGCATAGCCCATTAATACCGGAGTCAGCGTAATGGCCAGCATGGCGGCAGCGGCCATCGCATAGGTTTTGGTGTAGGCCAGCGGGGTGAACAAACGCGCTTCCTGGCCGGTCAGCGTAAACACCGGCAGGAACGACAAGGTAATGACCAGCAGGGAAAAGAACAGCGCCGGGCCGACTTCCGTCGCGCTTTGTCGCACGATGTCCCAGACATCTTCCTTCTGTTGCTCCAGCGGGATTTTTTCCAGATGCCTGTGCATGTTTTCTATCATCACGATGGCGGCATCGACCATCGCGCCGACGGCGATGGCAATCCCGCCCAGCGACATGATGTTGGCGGAGACACCTTGCAGGCGCATGATCCAAAGCGCAACCAGAATGCCGATCGGCAAGGTCACGATGGCGACCAGTGACGAACGGAAATGGAACAGGAAAATGCCGCAGATCAGCGCGACCGCGAGCGACTCTTCCAGCAATTTATCGCGCAGCGTATGCACGGCGCGCTCGATCAGGCCGGAGCGGTCGTAGGTAGGCACGATCTCGACGCCGGGCGGCAAGCCTTTCTTCAATTCTTCCAGCCGCGCCTTGACGCCGCGTATGGTGGTAAGTGCATTTTCACCATGTCGCATCACCACAATGCCGCCGGTGACTTCGCCCTTGCCGTCGAGTTCGGCAATGCCGCGTCGTGGCTGCGGCCCGACCGTGAGATTGGCGACCTGTTTCAGACGTATGACGTTGCCGGCGCTATCGGTCGCAACAGGAATGTCGTCGAAGTCGGCGGTGTTGCGCAGATAGCCGTTGGAGCGCACCAGATATTCGGCGCGCGCCATTTCAAACGCGGCGCCGCCGCTGGACTGGTTGCTGTTTTTAACCGCTTGCGCCACCTGCCCCAGATCGAGGTTGTGTGCGGCCAGCTTGACCGGATCGACATCGACCTGGAACTGGCGCGCCATGCCGCCCAGGCTGGCGACTTCAGCCACGCCCGCTACGCTTTGCAATTCCAGTTTCAGATAAAAATCCTGCAGCGCGCGCAGCTTCTCGACCGGCGTATGGCCGCTGCGATCCAGCAGTGCGTATTCATACACCCAGCCGACGCCGGAGGCATCCGGCCCCAGCGTCGGCTGCGCACCGGCCGGCAGGCGGCCGGCAACCTGGCTCAGGTTTTCGAGTATGCGCGAGCGCGCCCAGTAGATGTCGGTGCCATCCTTGAAGATCACATAGACATACGATTCACCGAACATCGAAAAACCGCGTACCGCCTTGGTGCCCGGCACCGACAGCAGCGATGCGGCCAGCGGATACGTCACCTGGTCTTCGACGAATTGCGGCGCCTGTCCTGGGAAATCGGTTTTCACGATCACCTGTACATCGGACAAATCCGGCAGCGCATCGAGCGCCAGGCGCGACAGCGATTCAATACCACCCACAATTAAAATCAGGCTCGCAACCAGCACGACCAGTCGATTGCGTATCGACCAGGCTATCGTACGTGCGATCACGGATGCGCGTGGGCGTGAGATGGCTTGGGCGTGGTGCTGCAGATTTCCATGGCCGGTATTGCCTTGGCCATTTTGATATCCGCTACCGGTTCAATTTCTGCCGGCGCCGCCGCGAGACGGTTTTGCATCGCATGCATCGAAGAAGCGGCATCCAGCAGGAACTGGCCATTGACCGCAACGCGGTCGCCGGCTTTCAGGCCGGAGCGTATTTCGACCATGTGTTCATCTTCAAGTCCGATGGCAACGGCGGCGCTGCGGAAGTGACCGTCGTCTTCACTGACAACGACAAACTCGCCGTGTCCGGTGCGTATCACTGCATCGCGCGGGACGCTCACTGCGCGGTGTGCAGCGGATTTGATGCTGGCCTTTGCATAGGCACCGGGCAAAAATGCTGCGCCGGCATTCGACAGCGGCAGGCGCAGTTTTGCCGTTCTGCTGGCCGGATCGATTTGCAGCGTCGCCAGATTGATGCGTGCCGTATGCTGCACGGTATTGTCCAGCCCTGAAGTCAGCACGACTTCATCGCCGTTCCTGAGCCAGCTTACCTGGTCGGGAAACAGATTTACTTCCGCCCATACCCTGCTGTTGTCGCTGTACACCATCAGCGGCTGCATCGGATTGATGTAGCTGCCTTCACGTGCGGAAATCGCCGTCACGATGCCGCTTTGCGTGGCGCGTATCGGCATCACCTCCGGCACCCGGCGGCCTTTTTCCAGCAGCTCCAGTTCATCGGGCGGAATGTCGGCGGCCAGCAGGCGATCGCGTGCGCGGAAACGTTCTTTTGCCAGGCTGCCCATCATGGCGGCATTCGGTCCGAGCATATCCATGTCCCTGCTTTTTTCCTGCATGGCATCGCGTCGCGTCAGCAGATCGACATATTCGCGCTGGCGCTGCTGCAGTTCGGGCGAATAAATTTCATACAGCACCTGCCCCTTGCGCACTTGCTGACCCACACCCTGTATATGCCAGCGCTTGATCCATCCCTCCACTTTGGAGTTGACCGAAACGGTGCGGCTTTCATCGGGTGAAATGGTCGCGAAGGTGTTGATGGCGCGATGCATGTCGTTGACCGCAACGGTTTCCATCTTCACACCCATGCGGTGCTGGGTCTGCATATCGACATGCACCAGATCGCTGTGTTTGGTGGTGCCGCCACCCGCCTTGACCAGATGCATGCCGCAAATCGGGCAGCTTCCCGGGTGATCCTGCACCACCTCGGGATGCATCGGACAGACGTATTTGGTGGCAGCCGCCGCCGGACGCGCCAGCGGATTCTGCGCAGTGCCGGCGGCAGCAATCGTGGAAACATAGTCAACCGGCATGATGCGGGTTGCGGCATAGCCGAGTGCGGTAGCGCTCACCGCAGTGATGCCGATGCCTAGCAACAATCGTCGTTGGATACGCATAGATGAACTCACTGAATTAGGTAATACCGTCGAAGCGGCATCTGAAAAAATGGAAGGTCGCCGACCTTCCATTTTTCTGTGTTAACGAACCAGGATGTTTTCGCCCCGGCCCATTTTCGGATCTGCATCTTTGGTGAATTGCAGAATCGCGATGCCGCCTGTCAGCGCCTGACGCATCGAGTGCGTCACCAGCGCATTGGCGCCTTCGATCGGCGAGATGATGTCAAACGAAGCGGCATCTCCCGGCCCGACAACATAGGTTTGCAAACCCGTCATGGCGTTCTTCGGATTGCCGCTTGGATAGACCTTGTCCCAGATGCCTGCAATCGCATGGAACGATGAGGTTTCATTCGGGCCGGCATTGATGAAGTAGATACGCACACGTTCACCAGGTTTGGCCTGCAGCATGCGGGTCGCTGCCGGATCGTGTACCGGGTCGTACTTGAAGATGCCGCCATTGAACATCACGTTGGTCCATTTGTTGGCCATCATGTCGTCCTGGCTATCCGGATTTGCATACAGCTCGGACTGGATCAGCACGTATTCACGATCGGCTTTCGGCATGGCTTTCGGATCCTTGGGATCAACGATGATGGCGCCATACATGCCGCGCGCAATATGCTGGATCATCGGATCGGAACCGCAGTGATAGAAGAAGATGCCGGCGTGCTCGGCCTTGAACGTGAAGGTGCCTTTTTCACCCGGCTTGACCGATTCGAAATCCTTGAGGATGTCGAACTGGCCGGCATGCATATCCATCGAATGGGAATTCTTGTTGTTCTTGTCGTTGAACAGCGTGAATTCGACCACATCGCCTTCCGTCACATGGACAACCGGGCCGGGAACCTGGCCTTCAAAAGTCCAGCTGCGATACATCGTGCCCTTGTTATCAATCGGCGTATTGACTTCCTTGGCGGTCATCGTGATTTGCACCGTCTTCGCCTGGACAGCCACGCTGGACAGCATTGCTGCGGCCATCGAGACTACCAGCAGCAGATTCTTTTTCTTCATTGCTTACCCCTCTTGTTAAAATTTATTGAATGCCTGTTTTACTGATAAAGCGCAGGTAACTCACCATTTCCTTGATTTGATCGTCGTCTAGTACTCCCCCCCATTTCGGCATAAGAACGGATTTGCTCACTGACAGGCCGCCTTCCTTGATGGCCTTGAACAGCGTGTCGTCGGGCGTATCGCCCATGGCTTTGCTATCGGTGTGATCACGCGGCTTGACCGACATGTGCTGGCTGTTGATGCCGTTGCCGTCACGGTTGATGCCATGACACTGCACGCAGTACGTGTTGTAAATCTTGATTGATTTGGCATGCTGATCCTGCGCCTGTGCGCCGGTAGACAGCAGCCCCAGCGCCCCGGCAAGCAAGGCGAACCTGATGAAATTTTGATGGCGCATCATTTCTTCTCCGCAGATTTCAGGGTCAACATATAACCGGTCAGTTTTTGCAGATCGGCCGGATTCAGCTCCAGTTTCGGCATCCAGACATGGGGATCGAATGCCTGCGGATTCTTGATGTACGCCAGCATGTAATCCGCCTGCAGCCGGTCACCGGCCGTAAACAATTCCGGCCCGGATGCGACGCCGGCATCCGGCTTGGCTGAATGGCAGGATGTGCAACCGCGCAGCTTGGAAAACAGCATCGCGACAAACGATGCGTTGATAGGCTCGTTCTTGAATGCGCCTTTTTCGATCAGGCCATCCGGCCCCTTCAGCGCCATTAAAGCCTCGGCGGCCTGGCTTGCTTCTTCCTTCGACAGCTTCGGATGCACAGACAGTTGCGTGCTGTCGATCACATCGGGCGCACCGGCCCCACCGCCCTTCACCACTTTGGAATACAGCACGCCGCCGGAACGGATGACGGTCGGGTTCTGCAGCCAGTTTTCCATCCATTCGCGATTGAATTTGCTGCCGGCAAAGTACAGATCCGGCCCCTTGCGTTCCCAGAGACGCTGCAGCGATGTGTTATCAGGCTTGGTCACCGCGTGACAGGCTATGCATTGCTTGTTGAGCAGTTCCTGGCCGGGGCCGGCCCAAGAAGCCAGCGACGCCGTACCCAGCGCCAGCATTCCCATGACATGTATCAGCTTCATTTTTGCTCCTTGTTTATTGAATTGCCTGACCTTTGAATACGTCGTTGGTATAAACGCCGGGGCCTTTTTTCAACGACTCTTCATAGTAGAAATTCGGTATGAATTTTTTGCCTTTCCACTCGTACCAGTTCTCGTCATTCCTGATTTCGTCGTATTCGATGGTGGTCATGATTCCGCCCATCGGCCGCTCGCCATTCATCGTGTGCGTATCGACGTGGTCGTGGATCATCCAGCGGCCCGGATTGTCGGCAGTGAAGATCACGTCATAGCGTTCGCCGGGACCGACCAGCACGGTATCGCCACGAATCGGATTAACCAGCGGGAAACCATCCTTGAATGCAATGATCGAGACATGACCGTGCATGTGGATGCTGTGCACCAGATCGCCGGCACCGATCAGGCGCAGACGCACGACATCGCCCTTCTTGACGCGGATAGGCTGGGTGTCCGGATAGGATTTGCCGTTGATCGTGAAGTAGTCGTAGGTGTCGCCGGGTATGCCGCCGAAGCCCGGCTTGGCAGCCCATTTGGAATCCCAGTCGGACAGCATCAGCACGTATTCCTTCGTCACTGTTTTTTCCAGCGCGGTCGGCTTTTTGGGACGCACAATAAAAGGCCCCCACATGCCGCGCAGCGTGACGTGCTCATTGACGTTAACGTGGCAGTGGTACCACATGGTGCCCGACGGTTCGGCTATGAATTTGTAGGTGAAGCTGTCACCCGGTTTGATCGCGTCTTGCGTCACGCCAGGTACGCCGTCATTTTTCCAGGTGCCACGTTGCAGCATACCGTGCCAGTGGATGGTGTGAGGCAAGGCGGTCATATTGTTGACGTTGACCGTGATTTCATCCCCTTCATCGACATAGAACAGCGGGCCCGGAACCTGGCCGGCATATGCAAAAGTGTGGAACTGCTGCTTTTCCACCAAAGTGATGCGCGTATCCTCGATATTCATTTCGAAGTCCCGCTTCGCTGCAAGCGCGTCGACAGCTGCCAGCGCACTCGCAAACAGCAGCCCTCCCAATACGACCGCCCTGCCAAAATCCCGCCCCCAAAATTTCATACATGCTCCGTCTGATTGGATAAATAGGCATTTAAAATGCATATTTAAATTCAAAAAAAATGCACTTAACTCAACGTGTTCCGAATAACAGGCATTTAATATGCATATTTAAGATTAAAAAAATGGCCGGAACTCCCGGACCTCTTTTAAACATGCATATCCTATCCAGCTTTAAATTGGATTGCAATAAAAAAACATGAAACGCATGTCACCAAAAAGGTTATTGCGATGGAAGGTAGAGGAATAAAACAGCCTGTTTCCAGAGTCAAATTCTGCAGAAACAAGCATGTTTAATCTGCGCTCGGCAGCGTGGTAAATATGTTGAAAGAGCGCCCTGACGATCAATCGAACATGCACACGGATGCGCCACACGAAAAAAAAGGCTCCCGAAGGAGCCCTGAAAATTGAGACCGAATTAAGTGCTGATGCGCTTAAGCAGGTACTGCTGAAGCGTTACCGCCAGCTGCAGTCTCTTTCGCCAGAAGTTCTCTGGAGAGTTTGACGTGCTTGGCAAGCGAAGGACGCAATGCAACGATAGCCAGAACTGCAGCGGTCAGATCCATACACGCAACGGTGTACAGAACGGTAGACCAGGTGCCGGTCGCTTCCATCATCAGGTTACCGACTGGTACGAACAGAGCGCCGATACCTTTAGCGGTGTACAGCACGCCGTAGATCTTGCCGATGTGCTTGGAACCGAATGCATCGCCAGCCAGAGCCGAGAACAGTGAGTACACTTCGCCCCATGCCAGGAACACAACGCCGGACAAGATCAGGAATGCCCATGGGTTATGACCGAAGTAGCCCAGAGCGATAATGCCGAAGCCTTCCAGCGTGAACGCGATGACCATGGTTTTTTCACGGCCGATGTTGTCCGAGATCCAGCCGAACAATGGACGCGAGATACCGTTCATGATGCGATCAAGCATCAGTGCCAGAGGCAATGCTGCCATCACGAAGAAGTGCAGATCGACCTTGAATTCCTTGACGCCCAGATCTTGTGCGATCACGCCGAGTTGAGCAACAGCCATCATGCCGCCGGTAACAACCAGAATGAACATGATGAACATCAACCAGAACAGTTTGGTGTTCAGTGCTTCTTTCAGTGTGTAGTCGCGAGTTGCTTGCAGCAGTTTCTGCGATGCAGGAACCTGACCTTTAGCAGGCGAACGCAGAAACCATGCTGCGACGAATGCCAGACCACCTTGCAACAGACCGAAGAACAGGAAGGTGTCCTGGAAGCCAGCCGATTCGATCATTGCCGCGATAGGCAGAATCGTTGCAGCGGAACCAGCACCGTAACCACCAGCGGTCAAGCCGACTGCCAGACCACGACGGTCCGGGAACCATTTCAACGCGTTGTTGATACAGGTAGCGTAGATCGAACCGACGCCGATACCACCCAGCGCTGCGCCGAAGTAGAAACCACCGAGGGTGGTTGCCTTGGAATTGACTACCCATGCCAGACCGATGAAGACGGCGCCGAAAGCAACCATCAGGCGTGGGCCGAGCTTATCGATGAAGTAACCTTCAATCGGCGCGAGCCATGTTTGAACCAAAACGAAGATCGTGAATGCGATCTGGATTTCTGCGCGTGCCCAGCCGAACGTACCTTGAATTTCAGGTACGAACAGTGTCCATGCGTATTGAATGTTTGCCGTTGCGATCATACAGACCACACCGACGACGAGCTGCCACCAGCGTGTGCTGCTGGATGTACCGCCCGACAGTGTTTGAGTTGCTGCGTTCATGTTGTTCCTCATGTCCATTGACTGTTTTGGTTATTGTGCAAACCAGTCAATGCTTGGATTGAATATTTACCTGCGCCAAAAGCACAGGCCACTCTCAAGGTTTGCTAAAAGGCAGCCATATACATGGTCCGGTCGATCGCCGTTCCGCCTTCCGCCTTGGCAATTCAAATGCGAATCGCCACAACGGTGGTGTAGTTCGGTCCTACACCCTCTTTAGTAACAAACCCATTCACCCGAGCAGATCGCTCAAGCCTCGCCGTGATTCATTCACTGGATTTTCCGATCACTAGCGCGTCTCGGTCGCCGTTTTAAGTCGGCGTGAAAATCGTATGAATCAAGGAAGACAAGAAAAACAGCTGGTAGCCATTCATCTCAGAATAAGGTTAGGTCACCGTTAAGATTTCGTGACAATACGGTCTTGCCATTTAGCGATCAATACGTACTTTTACTTAGGATGACTACGTGTTTACACGTAACAGGCGGCGAGGAAAAATCACAACGTGATATATCCAATGGAAATATGAGACATCATTTTTACGCATGTAAAAAAACGCTATCGCGCAGCCAGCTTGATGTCTGGACGATTACAGGCGGATGAAATACAGGGATGTTGAACAAATCTTGCCGCACAAATAGTGCGACGGTGACAGCAGGATTTTTGTTGATTTATTTTTGTGCAAGCGGGTTTTTCGTTGTCACTATTCCCACAAAGCGTTGCTTATTTTGCGAGTGCTTTTTGCGCGCGGTATCTGGCAGAACGTTTCGGCATCAGCATCGATCCACTGCAAGCCGGCGCACCGCAATAACATGCAAATGCGCGCTTGACGGCCGGCGTATGGCGCTCTTCAAAGATCAACGCGTAGTCGTAACTCAGTTCCTCGCCAGCTTCGATTTCCTGCAGCGCATAAATATAGACGCGCCCGTCGTCATGCTCCATGGCTTCGCAGTTGGGCTCGCACGAGTGGTTGATGAAACGCGCTGCGTTGCCGTCCTTGCCGCCATCGATGATGCGGCCATCGTTGAGGCTGAAGAAATAGGTATGGTTAAGCGGGCCTTTGGCATCCGCCCTGTCCAGCGCCTGCTCCCATTGAATCCGCTCGCCCTGATATTCGACTATGCAGGCGCCGGGCGCGATCGTGCTGCGGGCAAAAATGCCGGTGCCGTGGATGGTCGATGTTTTGACTATATATAGTGGCTCAAATGTCGCGTCGGGGGCGCAAACGGGTAGCGTTTTCAATTTGATTCGATTTCGTGTGGAAGTGCAGACAGGAATTTTACCGGGAAGAGATTAAAAGCGGATGAAAATACACGTTGCAGGTCGCAACGGGCAAGGGCAAGAAATATCCGCGCAGCATCTGCAACGGATGCTTGTGTCAGCGCACGAGTGGAATCAAAACGTCGCCGGTGAATTGACCCATAAAACCCGCGCGACATCCTTGCCGACATTGCTGTAGCCGTGCGGCAGGCTGCTTGGAAAGGTAAACGCATCGCCAGGGCCCAGGATGTAGCACTCTTCACCCAGGCGCAGCTCCAGCGTGCCTTCAAGCACATAGCCGACCTCTTCGCCGACATGTTCGATCTGGCCGTCGCTGGCCGTGCCGGGCGCGACGATATGTATATTTGCCTGCAATAATCCGCCGCGCGTCGGCAGCACCAGGCGTTCGAGCGAGATGCCGCCGGTCTTGATCACCGGACGCTCCCCCATACGCAGGATAGGCCCGACCGCCGGACTGTCTTCCGACATCAAGCTGGAAATATTTGTCTCCAGCGCCATCGCCAGCCGGTGCAGCATGGCCAGCGATGGTGTGGCGCTGCCGCGCTCGATTTTGGAGATCAGGCTTTCCGAACATGCCGCCTTCTGCGCCAACTGCAGCAGCGTCAGGCCGGCAACCAGCCTGGCATGACGCAGGCGCAAGCCCAGGCTGGCCGTCGGCGATTTTTTTTCAGGCTGATCTACCCCTGAAGCGGGGATGCGTTTGCTAGTCAATTGGTGATCCGCGTGTCATGTCTGCTGCATGGAAAAATATCATCGGCTGGCCAATTCGACCAAGGTGTAAGCCAGCGCCTGTGCGCCGAGCAGCAAATCTTCCGGCGCAGTTTCTTCGGCAGCATTGTGACTGATTCCCCCTTTGCTTGGCACAAAAATCATCGCCGTCGGGCAGTGATCTGCCAGGTACATCGCATCGTGAAAAGCGCCTGAGGTCAGGTGCAGCGGTGCACCACGCTGTGCCTGCACGCTGGCGCGGGTGCAGGCGCGCTCGATCAGCGTCAGCATAGGTTCCGGAAAGTGCGTAGGCGCACGCGAGAAGAAACATTCGACAGTGATGCTGCCGCGCCACGGAAAATCGGCCGTCGCACCATGCAGCAGTTGTTCAAAGCGATCCAGCACGCTCGCATCGACACAACGCATATCTATCGTGAATTCCACCGTACCGGGAATCGTGTTGACCGAATTCGGCCCAACCTGCCAGCGACCCAAGGTCAGGCGTACATTGCTGGCCGCCTCTTGCGCCGCATGCGCATAGAGTTGCTGGGCGATGCCGACTGCCGCCGCCATCGCATCGCTGCGCTCATCCATAGGCGTAGTGCCTGCATGCGCAGCCATGCCGGTACAGACCACACGAAACCAGCGCACGCTTTGGATACCGTCCACTACACCAAGCGCAGCACCGGCACGCTCCAGCACCGGACCTTGTTCGATATGCAGTTCGACGCAGGAATCCAGCGGCCGGCGCATGGCGCGGCGCGGCACATCGCTGGCTGCCGCCAGGGTTGCATCCAGTGCGGCACCGAAACTGATGCCATTCTGATCCAGCACGGCGCGATACGCAGACAAACGCTCCGGCTCGACGAAGGCGCTGGAGCCCATCGCGCCGGGGCCGAAGCGACTACCCTCTTCATTGGTCCATGCCACCACCTCGATCGCACGACGGGTGCTAATGCCCGCATCGTTCAGAGCGGCGATGACTTCCAGGCCGGCAATCACGCCATATGCGCCATCCAGTTTGCCGCCCACCGGCTGCGTATCGGCATGGCTGCCTGTCAGGACCGGCGGCAGGTCGGTGCTGCCGGGGCGACGGAAAAACAGGTTGGCGCACTCATCGATCTCCACCTCGCAACCGAGGCTGCGCGCCAGTTCGATCAAGTGGCGACGTGCGGCCAGATCTTCAGGCGTCAGGGTTTCGCGCGCCACGCCGCCGTCGGCGCGCCCGCCAAATTGCGCCAGTGCGGCAATCGCGTTTTGCAAACGCTCATTATTGACATGGTCCTGCGCCTGCTCGGCTGCCTGTGTGGCAGCGGTTTTTTGTGTTTGTGCTTGCATCATGCTTTCCTGTTCATTGTTTTTTCGCGAAACTGCGTTCCAGCAAATCGGCTGCCGCCAGTGTTTGTACATCGCCCCAGCGCGGCCCGATCAGCGTGACACCGATCGGCATGCCGCCTGCGCCGGTTCCCAACGGCACGTGCACGCAGGGATTGCCCAGCAGCGTCCACATGCGATTGAAAACAGGGTCGCCGGTCGCTTCCAGCCCGGCCGGTGCTTCGCCTTCCGTACTCGGCGCCAGCAAAATATCGACATCATTGAAAATAGCTGTCAATGCGCAACGCGCTGTTGCCGCCAGTTCCTGCGCAGCAAAATACGCAGTGCCGTCTACCGCACTGCCAGCGGCGATAAATTTTTCAAATGCCTTACTGAAGCCGGTCGGACTGGCCTGCGATTCCGGCGCAAAGGCGAGTGCGGCCTCGAATCCCATGATGGTCATCTGCGCCTCGTTCAATCCTGTACACGCATCCGGCACACTGACATCGCTCAGCCTCGCACCGCTTGCTTCCAGCAGACTTGCCGCGCGCTCCAGCGCCGTGCGCGTCGCCTGACTGGCCCGATCCCAGTGTGGGGTACGGCAAATACCCAGACGCAGGCGCGCAGGTGCGGCAGCAGGCAATGGCGAGAGCGGCAGATGCGACAAGGTGCTGATAAAAAAAGCGGCATCACCGACACTGCGCGCCAACACGCCCACCGTATCCAGACTGGGTGACAGCGGTTTGATGCCGGCCAGCGGCAGCATGCCGAAAGTCGGTTTGTAACCGACCACGCCGCAATACGCAGCAGGCCGCACGATGGAGCCCGCCGTTTGCGTACCGAAGGCCACTGGCACCATGCCGCAGGCAACCGCTGCCGCTGAACCGCTGGAAGAGCCGCCCGGCGTATGCAGCTGCGGCGTACCGTCCGCCTTGTGTGTGCGCTGCGGATTGCAGGTAGCGCCGGGATGGAAGGTCGCAAATTCGGTGGTGACGGTTTTGCCCATGATGACCGCACCAGCGCTGCGGCTGGCCGCAACACAACTTGCATCCATTTGCGGTTGATGAGCAGCATAGATGGGCGAACCGTAGGTGGTCGGCATGTCGACGGTATCCATCAAATCCTTGACGCCTATCGGTACGCCATGCAGCGCGCCTCCGGGAGCCTGCGCGTCGAGCCGGCGCGCCTGGGCGATGGCTTGCGCCGGATCGAAATACTGCCATGCGTGTACCGCCGGTTCGATCTCTTCTATGCGTGCGATGCTGGCGCGCGTTACGGTTTCGGCTGACACTTCGCGGCGTGCCAGCCGCGCGGCCAGATCCTGCAGCGACAAATCCGGGAAATCGTTCATGGCCGTTTCCCCTTAGCCGAAGTAGGCTGCGCGCACATCATCGTTGCTGGCCAGCTCTTCTGCCGTACCTTCGGCCATCACACGACCCTGCGACAGCACATAGCCGTAATGCGAAATGGCCAACGTCTGGCGCGCGTTCTGTTCCACCAGCAGTACGGTGATGCCGAGCGCATTGATACGGCGGATCACATTGAAGTTTTCCTTCACGTACAGCGGCGACAAACCCAGCGACGGCTCATCGATCACCAGCAGTTGCGGTTCGGCCATCAGGCCGCGCCCGATCGACACCATGGCCTGCTCGCCGCCCGACATGGTGCCGGCCAGTTGCGCCGCCCGTTCCTTGAGACGCGGGAAAATTTCATACACGCGCGCCAGCCGTTCACGCACGACCGCACTATTGGTGACGAGGAAGGCGCCGAGCGCCAGATTCTCGGCCACACTCATGCGCGGAAAAACCTTGCGGCCTTCCGGAATGCAGGAGATGCCGCTGGCAATAATGGAATGCGTTTTCTCGCCGGCGAGATTGCGCCCGTTCCACAGGATTTCTCCCTGGCGCGGCGGCGTCAGGCCGAGAATCGAGCGTATCAGCGTGCTCTTGCCGGCGCCGTTGGCGCCGAGGATGCAGGTGATCTTGCCGGGCGCAACTTCGATCGAGACGTCGTGCAATACATTCACTTTGTCGTAACCGGTGGTCAGTCCCTTGACGCTTAAGTTGCTCATTCGTCCTCTCCCAGATAGGCGGTCTGCACATTCGGATCGGCAGTGATTTCCGCGTAAGTACCCTCTGCAATTTTTTTACCGTAGTTGAAAACGATGCAGCGATCGGTAATGCGCTTGATCACATTCATTTCATGTTCGATCAATACCACGGTCAGATTCGACAGCTTGTTGCGCACTTGCAGGATGTCATCCATCAGCGCTTCCGTTTCATCGTGCGTCATGCCGGCCGACGGTTCATCGAGCAGCAACAGGCGCGGCTCGCTCAACAATGCACGACAGACTTCGATGCGGCGTCGGTCGATCATGCTGAAAGTCTCCACCGGCTCGAACATGCGCGCCACCAGCGGCGGACTGAAGATATTCAGCAGCGCTTCGACCTTGGCGACATAGGCGTCGTACTCGGCACGGAAAGCCTTGCGGCGGAACAGATTGAAAAACAGGCCGTGCTGCATGTGCTGGTAATCGCCGATGACGATATTGTCGAACACCGTCAGCGGCAGAGACAAACGCGAACGCTGGAAGGTGCGCGCCACGCCGCTGCGATAGATTTCCTGCGGCGTCTGGCCGATGACTTCGCGCCCCTGATACGTGATGCTGCCACTGCTGGCCTTGTACAAACCCGTTAGCACATTGAAGAAGGTCGTCTTGCCGGAACCGTTGGGGCCCAGCAGACCGAGCACTTCGCCTTCGACGATGTGCAGATTGAGCTGGTCGAGTGCGGTCAGGCCGCCGAAGCGCATGGTCAGGTCGCGCGCGCTGACCAGACTGGTAGCGGCCGATCCCCCCATGCTTGCTGCATTCATTTCCGTTTCCATGATCGCGCTCATTGTGCCGCCCTCCGGCTAAAGAAAAGACGCGTCTTGCGCGGCAGCAGCCCGTCAGGACGGAACAGCAGAATGGCGATCACCAGTACTGCATACAACAACACCCGGTATTCCTGAATGAATTGCAGTTTTTCCGGCAGCATCAAGACGATAATCGCCGCAGGAATCAGGCCGATGACATTGCCGAGACCACCCAAAATCGTGATCGACAGCAGCAGCAGTGAATCGGCAAACGTGAAATTGTTCGGCGCGACAAAACCAACCATCATGCCGTACACGCTGCCAGCAACGCCGGCGAACAAATTGCCCAGCGTGAAGGCAATCACTTTCCAGCGCACGATATGCAGGCCGAAAGTGGAGGCTGCGGTTTCATCGGTGCGCACGACATCCATGCTCAAGCCCACCCACGAACGCTCCAGGGCCTTGACCAGCACGAAGACGCAGACAAACAGCAGCAAACTCAACAGGACGTAATTGACATAGAACGAAAATTCGACGCCGAACAGGATGAAGTTGCTGTTGAAGGCATGGCCGAACAAAGTCATCCCCGGCACTTGCAAACCTTGCGGTCCGCCCAGCACGTCGTTGACCTCAAGGAAGGTTTTGAACAGAATGCCGAACGCGATCGTGACCAGGGCTGCATAGTGACCACGCGTGCGCAATACCGGCCAGATCAGGATCGAACCGATGACGGCCGCAACAATGCCGGAAATGGCAATCGTCACCAGCGTTGGCAAACCGGTATGCGTGGCCAGCACGGCCGTGGTGTAACTGCCGATCCCGAAGAAGGCAGCCCCGGCAAAATTACTCACCCCGGAAAAACCGAATTGCACGGTTAACCCCATACAGGCTGTCGCATACAGCAGGACGCCGCCTATCATCAGCAACACAAAATGGCTGTCGTAAAATGCCGCCACCAGCGCCAGCGCAGCGAGCAGCGACCAGGCACGCGCCAGACCAGGCCGGCTTGCTGCCGCCTCTTCTATGCGCCCCACCGTGCCGAGTTTTTTCCCCAGCAGGGTCAGCCCCAGCGCCACGATAATCAGCACACCCACCGCCAATTGCGATTCCGCATGCAGGAACAACCACATGTAGACGGTGATTCCCAGCGTCGCAAGCGTCAGCACCAGCGCTGCCGGTTTCTTCTTCAATTCAATATCGTTCATATCAGACCCGTTCGCTTGATTTTTCGGCAATCAGCCCGGTTGGTTTCCAGGCCATCAGAATAATGACGACCGCAAATGCGAAGACGTCCTTGTAGGCACTCGGAATATTCGGGATCAGCGCCGGCAGGGTTGCACTACCTAATACCTGCAGACCGGCAAACAGGAAGCCGCCGATGATCGCGCCGTAAATATTGCCCAGGCCACCGAGAATCGCCGCCGCAAATCCGATCACGCCCAACAGCAAACCGACGTTGAAATTGATCTCGTTGTAATACAGTCCGTTCATCACGCCAGCCAGTGCGGCCATACCGGAACCGAGTGCAAACGTCAGCAGCACGACGGCTTCAAAATTGATACCCATCAGACGTGCCGTTTCGCCATCCTGCGCCACCGCGCGTATCGCCATGCCGAGACGAGTGCGGGTAATCAGGAAGTGCACACCCGCAATGATGGCCAGGCCGCTTAGCAGAAGAATCACATTGTCCGCACGCAAGGCGAAGCCGCCGAGATCGATCGAATCGGTCGGCAACAAGGAAGGAAATGGCTGGGAATTCGAGCCATCCGGATAAAACAAACGCACTGCTTCGCGCATGATCGTACCCAACATCAGCGTCGCCAGCAGGGTATTCAATGGCGGCGCCTTATGCAGCGGCAGCACCAGCCATTTGGCAATCGCCGCGCCCAGCAATCCTGTCACGCATACTGCCGCCAGCACGACTGCCAGCAAGCGTATCCAGGGAGAAGCTATGTCCAGCATCAGCACGCCGGTCGATGCGGCAAGACCGGCAAAGGCACCAACCATCAAGGTATCGCCGTGCGAAAACTGGATGACATCCAGTACTCCAAAAAACAAGGTAAAACCGACTGCGACCATGGCGTAAATCATGCCCAGCATCAGTCCATTGAACACATATTGACCGACTACACTCATCGCTCTCTCCGTTTGGCTCTCATCAAGCTGCAGGCCAGGCGCACGCCCGGCCTGCAGCTTCGTGCTTACTTCAGATCCGCCTTATTTGGCAGACGATTATTTGCCGGCCAATTTGCGCTTGCCGCTGGCATAGCTGCTGTCTTCCCAGATTGTCCACTTGCCATCTTCGACCACATACTTGGTCACCAGCGGCACAATGTTTTGACGGTGATCATCGAAAGTCACCTTGCCAATCAGGGTGTCGACATCCTTGGTCTTGTTCAGCACATCGCGCACTTTCTTGCGATCCGGGCCGACTTTTTCCACTGCGTCCATGATCAAGTTAGCAGCAGCATAGGAAAACGTGCCGTACGCTTCAGGCGGTTCGCTGTACTTTTGCTTTTGATATTGCGCAGTGAAGTACAAACCGCCTGGAATTTTTTCCCACGGAGCGCCCTCGATGAATGCCAGCGATCCTTCGGCCAGCTTCTCGCCTACACCCAGAATGTATGAGTCGGACTTGATGCCGGAAGTACCTTCAAACTGTGCCTTGATACCCAGCTTTTCCATCTGCGTACGGATACGCACGCCCAATGGAGTCAGCCCGCCAAAGTACACAACATCAGGTTTCAATTCGCGTATCTTGGTCAGCTCGGTGCTGAAATCCTGCTGATCCGCAGTCACGCCAAAGGTGCCGAGCACGGTGGCACCGTTCTTTTTCAGGAATTCCGAGAAGTACTTGTTATGACCCTTGCCGTAGTCGGTAGTGTCATGAATGATGGCGAACTTCTTGTAGCCCTGATCCGTCATGAACTTGGCAGCCACGTCACTTTGATTGATCATCGTGCCGTTGATGCGATGCACTTCCTTGAAGTCGTTGCCATAAGTGATTTCCGGCAGTACCGCACCCCACACCACGACCGGCAAACCGAAGCGGTTATAGACAGCTACCGTACCCATCGCGACTGCAGAGCAGAAATGTGTGACGCCGGCGATGATGCTTTTATCGGCAGCAATCTTGGTTGCCACCTGCACGCCGACATTCGGACGGCACTCATCATCCTGGGACACCAGTTGATAGGTATATTTTGCTTTCGGGTCAGCATTACGCAGGCGCACTGCCAGATCGGCAGAATTGCGCCCGCCCAAACCGATGGAAGAAGTGCCGCCAGTCAACGGACCGACAAATGCAATCTTCACGACATCCTTGGCCGAAGCCGGTGCCAGCAAACTCAGGCCCAAGGCTGCGCCCAGCGCTGCTGTCTTTAATACAGTATTGATATTGCCCATTTTTTTGATCTCCTTCGAGAATAAACCGTCGGTTAAAATTCACGTTACTTGAATGCAAACTTATAAGTGTCATTTAGTTCAAGTAACTTGAATATAACTCTGCAACATCTATGCCAACTGGAAAATAAAGAAAATAGCTACAAACTGTGTGGTTTTTGGTAAACCTCCACAACACCGCAGAAAAATGCAAGAAAAAGGGGCTGTCCTGCACTGAATGCGGGCACCTGCCGAATCGCCAAACAGCAGCGCCTTGCGCCAGTGCCCGCGTTGCCTGGTCCATGAAGACCGGCCGCTACGATGTGCGCATGCTGCTGCGTCAACCACCAGGCAAGCAAAAATCTGCCGCAAGTTCATAATGGCAGCTGTTTTCCTGGTTGTAGAAGATGAAGTCCATTCCCATTCTTGCCAACATGCGCGCCCGCACTGCCATCGGCATCGGGCTCTCCCTGCTGATACATGCGCTGATCCTGTTCTTTGCCATGGATCGTGCAGACGTGCGCGTGGCAGAAACCGGCGACTCCCCGACCGCGCCGCTGACGGTCAACCTGATCGCGCAAGCGCCGTCGCCCAAGCCGGCAGCATCGACGATTGCACCGCCGCCGGCGCAAAAAACCGAAAGCAAGAAACCGGCGCAGAAAAAATCCGGCACTGCCAAGGCGGAACAGGCCAAACGTGCCCAGCCGCCACCACCGCCTTCGCCAAAATCGACTGCCACTGCACTACTGCCGCCTGACATGACGGATATGCTGAATGCCGCGCGCGAACGACGTCGTGCCGCCGGCATACAGGAACCGGACAACAGCGTCAGCCCGCCTGCGGACGACAATGCCATCGCGCGCGCCAATATTGCCGAACTGATGCAACAGCAGTCACGCGGCCGCAATGAATCCGGCGGCGTGTTTCAAGTCACTTACAAGGGTGTGCGCAGTGCAGAATTTATCTTTCGCGGCTGGGATTTGCGCCGCCGCACGAATTCGCGGCAGCTGATTCTGGTCGATGCAGGACCGAATGTGGATATCGAGACGGCCATCGTGCGCCGCATGATAGAACTGATACGCCAATATGAAAAAGGCGACTTCCAATGGAACTCGCCGCGGATCGGGCGCGTCGTAACCTTGTCGGCCCGCCCGCAGGATAGCGCGGAACTGGAAGATTTCCTGAAGCGGGATTTCTTTGACGTCCGCCGCTGATCCGCACCCAGGCATGTCAGATGAATGAGTGAGCGTGTCCGCGTTCCATCACAAGGAGGCTGTATGCAACTTGAAGGATCCTGCCATTGCGGCGCCGTGCATTTTTCCCTGCACAGCGCCACACCTTATCCCTATCAGCGCTGTTACTGCTCGATCTGCCGCAAGACGCAGGGCGGCGGCGGATATGCGATCAATCTGGGCGGTGATGCAGCCAGCCTGAAGGTCAGGGGTGCCGATGAGGTCAGCGTTTACCATGCAAAATTAAAAGGTCCGGGCGAACAGCGCACGCATACCAGCACGGGTGAACGACATTTTTGCCGGCGTTGCGGCAGCGCCTTGTGGCTATACGATCCGACATGGCCCGAGCTGGTACACCCGTTTGCTTCCGCCATCGACACGCCCCTGCCGACGCCACCCGAGCATACGCACCTGATGCTCGAATTCAAGGCACCGTGGGTCGAGCTCAATGCAGCGGAAAAAGACAAGCAGTTCAATATTTATCCGGAAGAGTCGATTGCTGAATGGCATGAGCGCCTGGGACTGGGCAAACCGGATTGACTACAGAATGGATCAAGACCAATAAAAAAACCGCGACCTTGATCGCGGTTTTTTATTTGAGGAACAAGGCAATCGCGAGAGTTACAGAATCGCCGACACTTCCGGGTGCGGAATACTCATCGAGCTGCGGGACAGCACCCGCAAGTCAGTATCCAGTTTGTATACCAGCGGCACGCTGTTCGGCACGTCGAAGCGCGCCACTTCTTCTTCCGACATATCTTCCAGCAACTTAACCAGCGCGCGCTGGCTATTGCCATGCGAAGAAATGATCACGTTCTTGTCCTGCTTCAAGGCCGGCACGATGACCTCATCCCAGAATACGCGTACGCGCTCCACGGTTTCCTTCAGCGATTCGCCGAGCGGCAGATAGTCGCGTGGAATACCCTGGTAACGCGGCTCGCGCCACGGTGCGCGCGGATCGTCGGCATCCATCAGCGGCGGCTGGCTGTCGAAGCCGCGGCGCCATTTCCACACCTGTTCTTCGCCAAATCTAGCGATGGTTTCTGCACGGTTCTGACCGGTCAGTGCGCCGTAATGCCGTTCGTTAAGGCGCCAGTGACTGATGACGGGGATATACATCGCATCCATCTCGTCCAGCATCAACCACTGTGAACGGATGGTTCTTTTCAGCATCGAGGTGAGGGCAAGATCGAAGTGGAATCCGGCTTCGGCCAGCGCGCGACCGGCATTACGTGCCTGTTGAATGCCATTGGCGGTCAAATCGATATCGGTCCAGCCAGTAAAGCGGTTTTCCCTGTTCCACTGTGATTCGCCATGGCGAACAATCACCAGATTACCCATTACTTTTTCTCATGTTAAAGCGACAAAGCATGAAGATTAACTGAGTTTCAAGAATGATGACGTGCAAGATCGAACATTGCAGCTCAAAAAGTTAAGAAAGTGACAGCCACTTTTTCAAAGAATTCACACTTTTGTCACATATACCCCACAGCCACATATAGCCAATTCATGTGAATTGGCGCTTAATGACAACATCAGTTTTATTTCAACAAGGAAACTTTTTACGCTCACTTCCCCTCAAAAATATGGGTCTTTGCATTGAAATACCTCTGGTACCCGGAGTCGCCACCAACTCCAGCCTGATCAGTAATGAGAACCATGCTTCACTTTTGCCGGCCACAAGGCCGGACGCTGTTTACGTACGCTTTCGCATACATCAACTGGCATTTAACAGGAGCAAGGATATGTTTAAAAACATGACTGTAGGGACCAAGCTGATTTCCAGTTTCTTGATTTTGTCGGTAGCCGGCGCCATCGTTGCCGGCATCGGCATATACAACATGGGCCGAATCAACGACAAGGCCGGCGACATCTATAACAAGGAGTTATTGGGCTTGTCTTATATCAAGGAAGTCAATATCAACCTGCTTTTCATTGGTCGTGCGCGCGGCAATGTCTTGCTATCGACGACAGAAGAAGAACGCACACTGAATAAAGAAAATATCAAAAAGTATCTAGTCTCCGCCAAAGAGAATCTGGAAAAAGCCCGTCCACTCTTTTTCAGCGATAGAGCCAAAGCGCTGTTTGAACAATACGCAAGCGTTTCGCAAAATTATGAAAAGGAAATGTGGCAGGCATTGACGCTGGCAGATAAAGAACCGCTACAACAGCGCAGTGCAGAATTAACTGCCAGCATGGCGCAAACCCGCGTACACGCGAATACGCTGGGCGATGTAGTGGCAGAATTGTCCAAGCAAAAAGAGGCGCGCGCTGCAGAGGCGTATGTAGAAACCGAACAACTGTATGATTCCAGCCGCGCATTCATGGTCTTGCTGGTGATCTTGAGTGCCTTTTCGGGCATCCTCCTGGGCGTACTGATTACACGCAACTTGAAACACCAGTTAGGTGGCGAGCCGAATTATGCAGCTGGCGTTGCGTCGCGCATTGCAGCCGGCGATCTGACAGTCGCCATCGATTTACGCCCCAAGGATCAAGACAGTATGTTGTTCGCGATGCGCGAGATGCGCGACAGTCTGGCCAGCATAGTCAGCCAGGTCAGAACCGGCACCGACACCATCACCACCGCATCGGGACAAATTGCGGCAGGCAATCTGGATCTATCGGCCCGCACGGAAGAACAGGCAAGCGCGCTGGAAGAAACCGCTTCTTCGATGGAGGAAATCACGTCCACCGTCAAACAGAATGCAGAAAATTCGCAACAGGCCAGCACACTCGCAGTCCATGCCTCCAGTACTGCGGTACGTGGCGGCGCAGTGGTTTCGCAAGTTGTCGATACGATGGGATCGATTACCGAGTCTTCCAGAAAAATCGTGGACATCATCGGCGTCATCGACGGCATCGCATTCCAGACCAATATTCTGGCGCTGAATGCGGCGGTGGAAGCCGCACGTGCCGGCGAACAGGGACGCGGCTTTGCGGTGGTGGCATCTGAAGTGCGCAGCCTGGCACAACGCTCCGCTTCGGCGGCAAAGGAAATCAAGCAGCTGATCGGCGACTCTGTCGAGAAGGTTGATGCCGGCAGCAAACTGGTGGAACAGGCCGGTACCACGATGAAAGAGATCGTCGATGGCATCCAGCGTGTCGCCGACATCATGACTGACATTACTGCGGCAGGCCGTGAGCAAAGCGCCGGGATTGAACAGGTCAATCAGGCCATCACGCAAATGGATGAGGTAACGCAACAAAATGCGGCGCTGGTGGAAGAAGCGGCCGCAGCATCGCAATCGCTGCAGGATCAAGCCACCCATCTTTCTGAAGTAGTCAGTGTGTTCAAGCTCGACAATGCGCAAATCCAGGCAGCGGATGCAGGCAAACCCGCGACGGCTCGCTCACATGCAAAGGTCAATCCGGCGCCGCGCACGATTGCAAACAAAGCTGCACCGGCCGCATCGCAAAAGATCTCCTTCGCGAATGCAGGTAGCAACAGCAACGATTGGACGGAATTTTAACCCCCCTCCCGTTGCTCTCCGCGGCATCAAAAAAACCCCGGCTCTGCCGGGTTTTTTTCGGCTTGGTAATTTGCAAACACTTGACGATTGCACCCTGAACGCAGGCAAACAGGAAATTAAATGGAATTTTTACCTGATGGGCTTGTCCACACATGGCGTATTGCCACGCATACGCACTCAAACAGATAAAATCCACCTTATGCAATTCAGTTATCGCGCCCTGTTCATGCAGGCAGCATTTTTTATGCTTCTTACCGGCTGTGCCGGCCCCAAACCCATCGTCTACACGGAGGAGAAGTTCGACTCGGCCGACATTTATACGCGTCGTTTCCCGGTATCCGCCTATGCTGCCTGCGAAGCGGCGCGGCGCGCCTTGCTCAGCCAGGGTTATATCATCAGCGCCGCCAATGCCAATCAGGTCGATGGCCGCAAGAGTTTTCAACCGGAAAACGATGTGCACGTACAGATCGCATTCCGCGTAGTGTGTGCGGCGGATAATCTGGGTGACAATGTCGCTTCGATATTTGTGAATGCACTGGAAGATCGTTATGCGCTGAAAAAGGTCAACAATTCAGCCAGCCTCGGGGTGGGTGCGCTCGGTTCAGTATCGCTGCCTTTTTCATCGAGCGATGACTCGCTGGTCAAAGTCGCCAGTGAAACCATTTCCGCAGAACCATTCTATGCGCGCTTCTACCAGCTGGTTGAACGTTATCTGACCAACGAAGCAACGCTGAACACGGAATTGCTTGAATTGCCACGTTGAGAGAAATTGCTTCTTTGCGCATCAGCAGGCCGGCACAGCGCAGCGAAATACACGGCTCTGCTGCGCTTGCTGAACGCGACTCCCATTGCCTCAATGAATACCGGCCGAAGTTTGGCGCACCGTTGCAAAGACGGGTATTCTTGCCGTCATCCACGCGTCAATAGAAGAGATGGCATGCTCCAGCACGATTACATTACCCCTTATGCACCCGCGATCCATGCGCGACCAGGCATCTTCGCTGCTTGCCCGCATGCGTCCTGAGCACACCGGTGCAGGGGCCATCCGTCCCATCGCCAAGCAGCCCCGATCCCGCGTCGCTAGACTGCTGTACGGTCTGGCTGGCGGACTGGCCTTGTTGCTGGGCGTGCTCGGCATTTTCCTGCCCGGCCTGCCGACTACGCCTTTTGTTTTGCTGGCGGCAGCCTGTTTCGCCAAGGCCTCGCCACGTGTGCATCGCTGGATGCTGCAGCATCGTCTGCTCGGACCGGTGCTGCGCAACTGGGAACGGCATCGCAGTCTCACGCGCGGCACCAAATACGTGGCCGTGGGCACGATGATGCTGACCATTTCTTTTTCGGTCTGGGCTTTCTCCGACCGGCCGTGGGTACAGGGCGCACTGCTGCTGCTCGGCGCCATAGGCGCACTGGTCGTGCTGCGCATACCGACACGCGCCGATATCAAGACGCAAAACCGGCAACTGAAATAAAAAAGCGCATCGTGCCTGTTCCGCACGATGCGCTTACATCCTGTTTTCAACACCCCATCAATACAAGCCGAATACAGCGACAGATTATTTTGTATCGCGTATCCGTTCGATCAGCAAATCGCCATCGCTTTTTCAATCCGGCTTGTCATCTGCATGGTCCGCCAGCTGCAGTCTGCGCCACAAGGTCGTGCGGCTGATGCCCAGATAATTTGCCGCCGCTTCACGATTGCCGTGGTGACGCTGCAATACTTGCTGCAGCGTTTCTGTTCTTTCCTGTGCCAGGACAGCATGAGACGCCACAGCAATCACATCGTTGAGCGACGCAGACAATTCCGGTGCAATACTTTTCAGGAAGGCCGGCGTCAGCGCCTGCAATGGCGCCGCCGCCAAAAACAAGGCCAGGCGCTCCATCAAATTGCGCAGTTCGCGTACATTGCCCGGCCAGGCATACGACGCCAGCAAAGGCAGGCAAGTCAATATCTCTGCATGCAAATTGGCGTGCGGCCTGACATCCAGCGATGCCAGTGCGTTTTTCAAATACCATTCGGTCAGTGCGGGCACATCTTCGGGGCGCTGGCGCAAAGGGGGCAAACTCAGCCGCAATACACTCAGACGATAAAACAAGTCTGCGCGGAAACGCCCTTCCCTGACCCGTGCATCCAGATCGCAATGCGTCGCGCTGATAATGCGTACGCTGACAGGAATCGGCCGGGTACCGCCGACGCGCACCACTTCGCGCTCTTCCAGCACCCGCAACAAGCGCGTTTGCAAAGACAAAGGCATCTCGCCGATTTCATCGAGGAATAAAGTACCGCGATGTGCAGCCTCAAACAAACCCGCACGTCCGCCACGGCGTGATCCGGTAAACGCACCCTCTTCATAGCCGAACAATTCAGACTCCAACAGCGACTCCGCCAAGGCACCGCAATTGACGGCGACGAAGGGATGGCCGGCCTGGGTTTTGCCCTGCATCAGCGGATGGGCGCGGTGCATCGCTTGCGCCACCAGTTCCTTGCCGGTGCCGGTTTCGCCCTGGATCAATACCGTGGCAGGCGATTTGGCGAATAGGGTGACGGATTGCCGCACGCTTTCCATCGCAGCAGAGTCGCCGCGCAAATCCTTGATGTGATGTTTGGCGCGCAAGGTATCGGCCACCGGGAAGCTGCGGCCGCGTGTCGCTTCCAGTTGCGTCAGACGCGCCAGTTCCAGTGCATCTTCAAACGCCTGGCGTATCGATGCGGAGGAATAAACGAAGACGCCAGTGAGGCCAGCCTCTTCCGCCAGGTCGGTGATCAGCCCGGCGCCGACAATGGCCTTGATGCCGGCGCTTTTCAATTCATCGATTTGCGAACGCGCGTCTTCTTCCGTGACATAAGTACGTTGCGCGATATTCAAGCCGAAGGTGGTTTGAAACTCGGCCAGCGCCGGCATGGTTTCCTGATAGGTGATCAGCCCGATAGCTGGCGTGATCTTGCGCGCACGTGCCAATGCCTGCATCACATCGAAGCCGCTAGCCTTGGCGATGATGACGGGCACCGACAAACGGCTTTTTAAATATGCGCCGTTCGAGCCGGCGGCAATCACAGCATCGCAACGTTCGGTCGCCAGCCGCTCGCGGATGTGGCGCACCGCATCTTCAAAGCCCAGGTGTATCGGCTCGATGTCGGCCTGATCGTCGAACTCCAGCGTGATGTCGCGGAATAACTCGAACAAACGCGAAATCGATACGGTCCAGATGACAGGTTTGTCGGCATTATCGCGAAAAGGAGAGGACGAACGTTTCATGTTTCACTCGCGCGTTTCAAACGTTTCAAATGTAACACGGCTTTTGACTGCTGCGCAGATTCCGCCTATCCCTGCAGCAAGCAGCAAAAACTCCCAAGCATTTGATTTGTAATGAATTTGTTGCTTACTACCAAGGTCATCTCTCACAAATGGATGCGTCAGACACAGCATGGCACGCCCATTGCCCATATGAAGAGCAGGCACTTTCATGAAACACCTCGGCAAAAGGATATTCAATGAGCAGTCAGTCAAAAAGCAGCAAGCAAGTGTTGCGCGACAAGGTGTATGCCCGGCGCGGCCTGCTGGTGCCGGGTGCGTTCAATGCGCTGTCGGCACGCGTGATTGCCGACCTGGGTTTCGAAGCTCTCTATATCACCGGCGCCGGCGTAACCAATATGTACCTCGGCATGCCGGATCAAGGCTTCATCGGTTTGAATGAATTGGCCGACCACACCGCACGCATACGCGATGCGGTCGATATCCCCATCATCGTCGATGCCGATACCGGCTTCGGCAATGCCTTGAATGTACGCCACACCATACGCACACTCGAACGTGCCGGCGCTGACGCCGTGCAACTGGAAGATCAGGTCTCTCCCAAACGCTGCGGCCACTTCAACGGCAAGGAAGTTATTTCCTGCGCCGAAATGGTCGGCAAAATCCACGCCGCCGTCGATGCGCGCAGCGATGAAGGCATGTTGATCATGGCGCGCACCGATGCGCGTAGTGTGCACGGTTTCGACGATGCGCTGGAACGCGCGGCACGTTACAGCGAAGCCGGCGCCGACATCCTGTTTGTCGAAGCCACCGAAACCGCAGATGAAATACGCCGCCTGCCGCAAGCACTGGACAAGCCGCAACTGGTCAACCTGGTCATCGGTGGCAAGACGCCTATCTTCAGCGCCGATGAACTCGCCGGACTTGGCTACGGCATCGTGCTGTACGCAAATGCAGCACTGCAAGGCGCAGTAGCCGGCATGCAAAAAGCACTGACCGTCTTACGCGACACGCATAGGCTCGACGAAGATCCAAATCTGGTCGCACTATTTGCCGAGCGCCAGCGTCTGGTCAACAAACCTCTATTCGATCAATTAGAAAAGAAATACGCCGACAAGTAATCCCTTGATGGTCCAGAATACATAAGGAGACAGGCATGAGTGAACAAGCAGCAGGCTTCAAACCGAAAAAATCAGTCGCACTATCCGGCGTGACCGCCGGTAATACCGCACTCTGTACCGTCGGCAAGACCGGCAACGACTTGCACTATCGCGGCTACGACATTCTGGACATCGCGGACAGCTGCGAGTTTGAAGAAATTGCCTATCTGTTGGTACACGGCAAATTGCCGACTGCATCAGAACTGAAAGCCTACAAAACCAAATTGAAATCCATGCGCGGCTTGCCTGCCAACGTCAAGGCTGCGCTGGAATGGTTGCCGGCGGCCTCGCATCCGATGGATGTGATGCGCACGGGGGTATCGGTACTCGGCTGTATGCTGCCGGAAAAAGACGACCACAATGCGCCGGACGCGCGCGATATCGCCGATCGCTTGATGGCATCGCTGGGTTCGATACTGCTGTACTGGTATCACTACAGCAATCACGGCAAACGCATCGAAGTCGAAACCGACGACGACTCGATAGGCGCACACTTCCTCCATTTGCTGCACGGTGAAAAGCCATCTGCACTGTGGGAAAAAGCGATGCACACCTCGCTGATTCTGTATGCCGAGCACGAATTCAACGCCTCCACCTTCACTGCTCGCGTGATTGCCGGCACCGGCTCCGATATGTATTCCGCCATCACCGGCGCGATCGGCGCCTTGCGCGGCCCCAAGCATGGCGGCGCAAATGAGTTCGCATTTGAAATTCAAAAACGTTATGAGAGCCCGGACGAAGCAGAAGCCGACATCAAGCGCCGCGTGGAGAACAAGGAAGTCGTGATCGGCTTCGGCCATCCGGTCTACACGATAGCCGATCCGCGCAACAAGATGATCAAGGAAGTCGCCCGCACGCTATCCAGGGATGCAGATTCGATGAAGATGTTCGACATCGCCGAGCGTTTGGAAACCGTGATGTGGGACGTCAAAAAAATGTTCCCCAATCTGGATTGGTTCTCGGCTGTGTCGTATCACATGATGGGCGTACCGACTGCAATGTTCACGCCACTCTTCGTGATCGCGCGCACTTCCGGCTGGGCCGCGCACATCATCGAACAACGCATAGACAACAAGATCATCCGCCCTTCCGCACACTATGTCGGCCCGGAAGATCTGGCTTTCGTTCCGCTTGCCCAGCGCAAGTAAGGGTCATGTTTCGCCTACCGCTTCATTTCTAATTAACCACGATCACGGGAATCCCATGTCTGCTCATATTTCAAATGTCCGCCCTAAATACGACAAGGTACTGGTCGATATCGTTGACTACGTCACCAAGTACAAAATTTCTTCCAAACTCGCCTACGACACCGCGCGCAATTGCCTGATCGATACACTCGGCTGCGGTCTGGAAGCGCTGGAATATCCGGCATGCAAAAAATTGATGGGGCCGATAGTGCCGGGCACGATCGTGCCGAATGGCGCGAAAGTCCCGGGCACGCAATTTCAGCTCGATCCGGTACAGGCCGCATTCAATATCGGCATGATGATCCGCTGGCTGGATTTCAACGACACCTGGCTGGCGGCAGAATGGGGCCATCCATCCGACAATCTGGGCGGCATCCTGGCCACAGCCGACTGGTTATCGCGCAATGCTGTGGCCGCCGGTAAAAAACCGTTGACGATGCGCGACGTGCTGACCGGCATGATCAAGGCGCATGAGATTCAGGGCTGCATTGCACTGGAAAATTCCTTCAACAAAGTCGGGCTCGATCACGTGGTGCTGGTCAAGGTGGCTTCGACTGCGGTCGTGGCAGAAATGCTCGGTCTGACACGCGATGAAATTCTGAATGCGGTGTCCCTGGCATGGGTCGATGGTCAGTCATTGCGGACTTACCGCCATTCACCCAATACCGGTTCGCGCAAATCATGGGCGGCCGGCGATGCAACTTCACGCGCTGTACGGCTCGCACTGATCGCGAAAACTGGCGAGATGGGTTATCCATCGGTGTTGACCGCAAAGACCTGGGGCTTCTACGATGTGCTGTTCAAAGGCCAGCCCTTCAAATTCCAGCGCAAGTACGAATCCTATGTGATGGAAAACGTGCTGTTCAAGATTTCCTTCCCGGCCGAGTTCCATTCGCAAACCGCGGTGGAAGCTGCGATGACCTTGCACAAAGAGTTGGCCAAGTCCGGCAAGAAAGTCGAAGACATCAAGAAGATCACCATACGCACGCACGAAGCCTGCATACGCATCATCGATAAAAAAGGCCCGCTCGATAATCCAGCCGACCGCGATCACTGCATTCAATACATGGTTGCCGTACCACTGATCTTCGGCCGTCTGACCGCATCCGATTATGAAGACGACGTCGCCGCCGACAAACGCATCGATGTACTACGCGACAAAATCGTGTGCGTGGAAGATCCTGCCTTCACCAAGGATTATCACGATCCGAAGAAGCGTTCGATTGCGAATGCGCTGACAGTTGAATTCAAGGATGGCAAGAAGCTCAAGGAAATCATCGTCGAGTATCCGGTCGGCCATGCACGTCGCCGCAAGGAAGGCATTCCGCTGCTGGAAGCCAAATTCAAGATCAATCTGGCACGGCAGTTCCCGACGAAACAGCAACAGAGAATTCTGGATGTATCGCTGGATCAGAAGAAGCTGGAAGCGATGCCTGTCCATGAATACGTGGATATGTATGTGATCTAGCCTGGCGGTACCGTCTGCGCCGGCATCGGCGCAGACCGCTTCACTATAAGAACGAGATGACAGCAGTATTTATCTGGTCGGAGGAGACTTATGAGTTTCGATGCCGCAGCATACGACGTGTTTTACCGCCTATCAGTTGATGACCCGCACACCTTTTGGGCCACGCAGGCCAAGCGTATCGATTGGCACAAGCCATTCACACGCACACTGGACTACGACAATCCACCGTTTGCCAAATGGTTTGTCGGCGGCGAAACCAACCTCTGTTACAACGCGGTAGACCGCCATCTGGCAACGCGTGCCGATCAGCCTGCATTGGTCGCCATCTCCACCGAGACGGACACGGAGACCACTTATACTTATGCGCAATTGCATGCAGAGGTCAATCGCAGCGCGGCCATGATGCAGGCACTGGGCGTAAAGCAAGGTGATCGCGTACTGATTTACATGCCGATGATGGCCGAAGCCGCATTCGCGATGCTGGCCTGCGCGCGCATAGGTGCGATCCACTCGGTGGTATTCGGCGGCTTTGCATCGAACAGTCTGGCGACCCGCATCGATGATGCGACACCGGTCTTGATCATCTCGGCCGATGCCGGTTCACGCGGTTGTCACGTCACGCCCTACAAGTCATTGCTTGATGAAGCCATCGTGCTGGCGCAACACAAACCGAAACATGTATTGATGGTCAATCGCGGCCTTGCTCCCATGAAGATGGTGCCCGAGCGTGACATCGACTACGCCGCGCTGCGCGAAAAACATTTGAATGCAGTGGTGCCGGTGGTATGGCTGGAATCGAATGCGCCGTCCTACACCCTCTATACCTCCGGCACTACCGGCAAACCAAAAGGGGTCGTACGCGACGTCGGTGGTTATGCGGTGGCGCTGGCCACTTCGATGGATTTGATTTTTTGCAGCAAGGCGGGCGAAACTTTTTTCTGTACTTCGGATATCGGCTGGGTGGTCGGCCACTCTTACATCATCTACGGCCCTTTGCTGGCAGGCATGACAACCATACTGTATGAAGGTTTGCCAATACGACCGGATGCGTCGATATGGTGGAGTATCGTCGAAAAATACAAAGTCACACGCATGTCATCAGCCCCGACCGCCATTCGCGTACTGAAAAAACAACCGCTGGAACTGTTGCAGAAACACGATCTATCCTCGCTCAAGACACTCTATCTGGCAGGCGAACCGCTGGATCAAACCACTTCCGACTGGATATCCGGTGTACTCGGCGTACCTGTCATCGACAATTTCTGGCAGACAGAAACCGGCTGGCCGACCATCTCGATCGCCAAAGGCATAGGCGACAAACCCGCACGTTCAGGCAGCCCCGGTCAGCCCATGTATGGCTTCAAGGGCAAGATCATCAATGAAGAGACCGGTGAAGAATGTGCGCCCAATGAAAAAGGCGTGGTCGTCCTCGAAGGGCCGCTGCCGCCCGGTTGCCTGCAAACCCTGTACGGCGATGACCAGCGCTTCGTCAATACCTACTGGCGCAATTTCAAGCGCGAAGTCTACTCGACCTTTGACTGGGGCATACGCGATGCCGATGGTTATTACTTCATCCTCGGCCGCACCGATGATGTCATCAATGTCGCCGGTCACAGGCTGGGTACGCGCGAAATCGAAGAAAGCATTTCCAGCCACGCCCATGTGTCGGAAGTCGCCGTCGTCGGTGTTGAAAATGCCATCAAGGGACAGTGTGCGGTGGCCTTTGTCATCCTGAAGAATGCGACCGCAGCAACGCCCGAAGATGCGCAAAAGCTGGAAGCAGAAATCATGAAGGTAGTGGACAAGCGACTCGGCCCTATCGGCCGGCCATCGCATGTGTACTTTGTGACAGCCTTGCCGAAAACGCGTTCCGGCAAATTGCTGCGTCGCTCGATCCAGGCCATTTGCGAAGGGCGCGATCCCGGCGATTTATCAGTGATAGAAGATCCGTCGGCCTTGCAGCAGATACGTGCGGCACTGATAACGGCGTAGAGAACGGTTCAACCGGAAGCGTTAAGCGGCAACTGAAATGAAAAAGCGCATCGTGCCTGTTCCGCACGATGCGCTTTCGTCCTGCTTTCAACGCATCACAAATACAAGCCAAATACAGCCCGGATACAGCGGCTGATTATTTGGAGTCGCGAATACGTTCGATCAGCAGATCACCGTATTTGGAAGTCGATACGGTACCGCCCAGATCGGCGGTACGGCCGCTTTCCGTACTCAATACGGAATCGATGGCATCACGCAAAAACCTGGCTTTTTCGTTCAAACCCTTGTGCTCCAGCATCAATGCGGCTGCCAGCAAGAGCGCGGTTGGATTGGCCATGCCTTTGCCGGCGATATCCGGTGCGGAACCATGCACTGCCTCAAAAATGGCCGTACGTTCACCGATATTCGCACCCGGCGCCATACCCAGGCCGCCCACCAGACCGGCGATTTGATCGGACAGGATGTCGCCGAACAAATTGGTGGAAACGATAACGTCGAACTGCCAGGGATTGAGCACCAGTTGCATCGCGCACGCATCGACGATGCGATCATCGAACTCGACTTGATTGGCGTAATTGAGTCCGACCTGCTTTGCCGTTTCCAGAAACAGGCCCGTCAATGCCTTCAGCACATTGGCCTTGTGCACGATGGTGACTTTTTTGCGATTGTTGCGCACCGCATAGTCGAATGCGAACTTGGAAATACGACGGCTGCCGGCACGGGTATTGATACCGGTCGCCATCGCCACTGCGTGTGCATCGTCGCCGATAGGTACGTAGTGTTCGTGACCAACGTACAGACCTTCAAGATTCTCGCGCACCAGCACCAGATCGATTTTTTCGTAACGGCCGCCCGGCACGATGGTGCGCGCAGGACGCACATTCGCATACAGCTGGAAGGTTTCACGCAGGCGCACATTGACGGAGCGGAAGCCGCCACCGATAGGCGTACTCAGCGGGCCTTTCAGCGCGAGGCCGGTGCGGGTGATGCTGTCGAGCGTCACTTGCGGCAGCAGATCACCGCCTTTTTCCAGCGCATTGACGCCGGCTTGTTGTGTTTCCCATGCGAATGGATTGCCGAGCGCATCAAACACGCGCACAACCACATCAACGATTTCAGGGCCGATACCATCACCGGGAATAAGCGTCACCGGAATTTGCTGCTGCGTGCTGTTAAGCATGTTGTGTCCTATCCATGGTCAAGATAATGAGAGCGCGTAAGCTTGAGTCAATAAGCTTTGAGCAAAAGCACTTTGTGTAAAAGTCGCGAGACGTAGTTTACCGCAAATCAACTCTTATGTCATATATAAGAGTTGATAGTTTTTATGATTGAATGGATTTTTTGGCAAGATTGCAAATTGACAAACCAAGCCCAGGTCAAGACAGTGTATTTGCGCCTGGGCTATAGTGATATCGCGCTTGGCCTGTTGCAGACAAGCAGATACAGGACGAAATCGCTGGCACTCCAACGCCGGCGCTCAACCCACCTATCAATCACGCATAAAATTTAGGGGCATTACAGATGGAAATCAAAGTCACAAAAGGTGCAGGCAAGCTGCAACACATCGTCGCAGCCGGTCCACACACACTGATCGCCGATGCACCCTCCGCTTTCGGCGGCGAAGATGCTGGCTTTGTGCCGCACGATCTGCTGGCAGCCGCACTGGGTGCTTGCACCGCAGTCACACTGAATATGTATGCCGGCCGCAAGGAAATCCCGCTGGAAAAAGTCGATGTGACGGTCGTCGCTGCCGAGCAGGATGGCGTCTATGTATTCAACCGCACACTGCACTATCATGGCAATCTGAGCACCGAGCAAAAAGAAAACCTGAACAAGATCGCTGATAAATGTCCGGTACATAAAGCCCTGTCCGGCGAGATCAGGATCATTACGCAAGCCAACTAAACCAAGTCTGGAGAGATGATGGATACCGATCCAAGCGCACTGGAAACCGTCGTCATCCCGCGTACGCGCGATCTCGGCGACAACTTTGAAGTACGGCGTGCCTTGCCGACTACACAGAAGCGCATGGTCGGTCCTTTTGTCTTTCTCGACCAGATGGGGCCGCATGCATTTGTGGCCGGGCGCGGGCTGGATGTGCGGCCACATCCGCACATCGGCCTCGCCACCGTCACTTATCTGTACGATGGCGAAATCGTGCATCGTGACAGCCTCGGTTCGCTGCAGACTATCCAGCCAGGCGCCGTCAACTGGATGACGGCCGGCAGCGGCATCGTGCATTCGGAACGCACCGGTGCCGCATTGCGCGCCAGCGGTTCGTCGCTGTACGGCTTGCAGTGCTGGGTTGCACTACCCAAAAAATACGAAGAGGTCGCACCCGCTTTCGAGCACACGGCGGCCGATCAGTTACCGATCATCGAAGGCGATGGCGCCACGGCAAAAATTATTGCCGGCAGTTTTTTCGGCAAAAAATCGCCGGTTGCCACGCTGTCCGATCTGTTTTACGTCGATGTGCAATTGCAGGCGGGTGCAAGGCTGGATATACCAGCCGAATACCCGGAACAGGCGATGTATGTGATCGAAGGCCAGCTCGATCTGGGGCGCGATGGTATTTTCAATGCCGGCCAGCTGCTGGTGCTGAAGGCAAATACGGCGGTCACCCTGCGTGGCGCCGGGCCAGGCATCACCAAACTGATGCTGCTGGGCGGCGAACCTATGGATGGCTCGCGCTATCTGTCCTGGAATTTCGTGTCGAGTTCTGTCGAACGGCTGGAGCAGGCCAAGGAAGACTGGCAGCAACGCCGCTTTGCCGACGTGCCGGGTGAAACCGAATTCATTCCGATGCCGGACATTCCCGGCAAACCCGTCGGCTATCCCTGAAGCGGCACCTTACACATTCTTGCCGTCATAGTGATGATGCGGCAGCGTGGAGGTATCTACATTTTCCAGGCAGCGCGTATTGATCGCGGCAATCTCGTTGCCAGATGGATCCTTGACGAAGGAAAAAGGCTGGCAACCGCAGGTCGGGCAAAAGTGATGCGCGATGACGTGCTTGTTGAACTTGTAGACGCTTGATTCGTTTTCGCCGGCAACAAAAGCAAACTTTGCACGCGGCACAAACCACAGCAAACTGCCCTTACGACTGCACAAGGAGCAATTGCATTCGACGACCTGCTTGATGTCGCCTTCTGCTGTAAACGCCAGCCTGCCGCAATGACACGATCCCTGATATTGCATCGCCGTCTCCTTCGCCATCAATGGCATCAAGGCAGCACAACTGCCGCCGTATTTTTTACAGCATGTCCGGATCGAAATCGGGCAATGCCGCTTCCAGTTGCGCACTGGAACCCGGCCCCTGAATTTTCGCCATCGCCAGCGCTTCACTAGCGCGGCGCATCATTTGTTCTGCAGTATCGCCGGCGAAATTGGTCGTCAGGCCGCTGGAGAATGTTACTGCCAAATCCGGTGCAATGTCGTCCCAGTTCAAGTCAGCGACCGCTTTTGTCAGACGTGTGATCGCCTTATCGCTTTGATCCAGCCACGTCGTAGGCAGGATTAGCGCGAATTCATTGTCGCCTATGCGGCCAAACGAATCCAGCGTACGAATCAATGCCAGCACTGCCTGCGCCAGATTTTCGAGTATACGATTGCCCTGCTCGCTGCCATATTGCTGATTTAATGCATGGAACTGATCGATGGCAATCACGGCAAAGGAAAACGGATGGCCGGTGCGTTTGGCGCGATCGAGTTCGGCGTCCAGCTTTTGCACCAGGCCGCGCCGATTCAGCGCGCCCGTCAACTCATCATGCGTGGCAACGGCACTCAGGGTTTCCAGTGCGGCCTGCAAGCCATCGGCTATCGTCGTCATTGCACTACCGGCTCTGGCTTGCTCAAGCAGATTGTTCAACTGCATCGTCAGGTGACGAATATCCTGCATGGGATAAGTGCGCACATGCTCTCCGTAAGAATGAAACAGGCGTATGGAAACAGCGGCTTTCATTGTCGTAATTATTGTTCTCGTTGGCAATGTGCTTCACAGCCAGCCGCGCAAAACGCACGATTCTGTCGCAAAAATACGCCGGATTTCAACTGCGGAGAAAGCTAAGACCGCATCGATCCGGCGGGAAACCGGTAGCTGGACGCCAGCCATGCGGGAGAAACTGCGGATATTTATTGCGGCTTGCCGTCCAGCTGTTCGTAGACGACATGTGCAATGCGCGCCAGCTCGCCCTTGTTGATGCCGCCCGACAGTGCATAACCGAACTTGCCGTCTATCCAGTAAAACACATTGACTGCGCCTTGCTGCGCAAAGCGGAAACCGGTGTCCCTGTTCTGCGCCTGATCGGTGGAAACATACAGGGTCAAACGCTGGCCGCCCGCTTCCTGATACATGAATTGCGCCACCGGGCTGCCGCTCTCGCCAGGCAGCAGGCGGCCGCCCACCAGTTCGTAACCCAGCTTGCCCAGCTTGGGCGGATGCATATCCGCGCCGGTCCGCTTGGACAGCCAGGTAACCAGCTGGTCTTCCTGATCGGCGCCGATTTCAACCGGACGCCGCACGTCCGGCGTATAGACACCATGCGCAATCACAGCCTGCCGCGCGAAGCCGGCAAGCATCAGCTTGGTGTTTTTTACCGAAGATCCTGCCAGCATGTCTGCTTGCGTAGCGCCGTGCAGCATCCAGCCACCAGCGCCGCTGACGATGGCTATCAGCAAGCCGGCGGCATAACGTGCGAATTGTCCGGAACGATCAATCAGACCAGCCGACAAGCGTGACGGCACCGGTTCATCGAGCACCGGATTGAACAGCTCACGCAATGCTGCGTTCTGTTCACGATACACCTGCATGCGCGCCAACTCCTCCGGCCGGGCAGCCAGATAGGCAGCGACTTCTGCGCTGCGCGCTTCGCTCAGCACACCATCGACATAGGCATGCAGATCTGCTTCAGTCACCGCAAGCTGATTCATTTGACTACCTTTAATGGCAACACGACAGCTCGCCCTTCCATATGTGCGCGCAATTTTTGCCGCGCGCGCGACAGGCGCGACATCACTGTGCCCAAGGGCAAACCCAGTGTTATCGCTACTTCTTCATAAGACATTTCTTCCAGCGCCACCAGCAACAGGATTTCCCGCTGCTCGGGCGGCAAGGTCGCCAACGCGGATTGCAGATCGCGCATTTCCAGACCATCGGCTTGCGTCGCCTTGCTCGCCGGCATCGGCGTATCGTCGTCCAGCACTTCCGTCATGATGCCCGGGCGACGCACCTGATCTATATGCAGGTTGTGCATGATGCCGAACAGCCACGCCCGCATATCGCTGCCGCGCTGCCATGAAGACAGCTTTTTCCAGCCGCGCTCCATCGTGTCCTGCACCAGATCGTCGGCGCCCGTGCGATCACCGATCAGTGCACGGGCGTAACGACGCAGGCGCGGAATGCACGCGATCAGTCGATCGCGTTCATCCTGCATGACAGGCTCCACGAATGTGCGGCAAAAATTGCATCGGCGCGAACTTAGTCCTTGACCACGTGCCAGACATCCTTGACGTTATCGCCGTTGCGATCGCCGGCTTTCTTGTCAGCTGCAAACAGGTACAGCGGCTTGCCTTTATAGGCCAATTGCGCCGAGCCGTCGTCGCGCGTCACGCTTGAATACGGTGCAGCCGGCTTGACATCCTTGGCCGAAACTGGCGGCCAGTTGGTTGCGCAAGGACCGTTGCAGGTGCTTTTGCCGCTATCTGCGACATCCTTGTCGAAGGTGTACACAGTCATGCCGGTGCTGGTGACGAGGACGCCGTCGGCCTTTTTGACAGGGGCAGTTTGCGCGAAGCTGGCGCTGGAAAGAACCAAAGCGGCAGCGGCAGAGAACAGAATCAGTGAGCGTTTCATGTTGCAACTCCTTTTCGATAAGGTGAATGAAACCGGCAAGACGGCAGGAAAAGGGTCCTGCCCACTCTCGCCATCTACGTCGGAAAACACAGCGATGTGCTGATACCGAGGTAAACGATGATGCGACAGATTTATTCCATCGAAACAAAAATATTTTTCCACCTTGCCTGTTACCGCACACGCACTACACTTATCGATATAAACGCAAACCATCTACTGCCCCTGCATGGCTGCGGCACGGCGAATTTCCTCCGGGCATTTTTACGCAAAAATGAGTGCGCGCAGAAAAATCACATAGTCTTAACAAGTTACGTACTATCCACAAAAATCTTACGTGGTATCCACAATTCTTATTTTTTATCGCGGCGCGAATACGTGATATCCACATGCTGAATATCTTATTTTCGCAACGTAAACCCTAGCAACTCATACGCCATTCTCGGATAGTAGCGTCGTTGAATTTAATAAACACGAACCGTGCGTACCCGTTCAGATCGCTTACAAATTTTTCTGATAGATCGTTACGGTTGTAAATGATCGACTTGAATCATCCGTTGTTTATTGCAACGAGGGCACGTGTAGTCAGTCGTGCATTTTCATACTTGAGAGTTAAGAGAAGGCAAATATGAGTGAAGCCATTAACCGTCCTGCGTCATACCGCTGGACACAATTGATCCTGGGGATCGTCGCCATGGCGATGATCGCAAACTTGCAATACGGCTGGACCTTGTTCGTCGATCCGATTGCAGCCAAACACGGCTGGAGCCGCGCTGCAATTCAGGTCGCATTCACGATTTTCGTGTTGACCGAAACATGGTTGGTACCTATTGAAGGCTGGTTCGTCGATAAATTCGGCCCACGTCCTGTCGTTATCGTTGGCGGTGTGTTGTGCGGCCTCGGCTGGTTCATCAACTCCTTCGCCGATTCGCTGTCCCTGCTGTACCTTGCTGCTGTCATCAGCGGTATCGGCGCTGGCGCTGTATACGGTACTTGCGTTGGTAACGCGTTGAAATGGTTCCCGGACCGTCGCGGTCTGGCAGCTGGCTTGACCGCTGCCGGCTTCGGCGCCGGTTCCGCTATCACCATCATTCCTATCTCGGTAATGATCGCTTCCCGCGGCTACCAGGACGCGTTCCTGTACTTCGGTATTGGCCAAGGCATCATCGTGGTTCTGGTTGCATTGTTCCTGAGCCGTGCTCCTGAGCACAAAAAAGGCGATGCAGTTGCCAACGTTCAGCAAACCAAACGCGAATACAAGCCATCTGAAGTGTTGCGTGAACCGGTTTTCTGGGTCATGTACCTGATGTTTGTGATGGTTGCAGCCGGCGGCCTGATGGCAACGGCACAACTGGGTTCGATCGCTCGTGACTTCAAAGTGTTCGACGTTCAAGTCAGCATGATGGGCTTGACCTTGCCGGCACTGACCTTCGCACTGGCTATTGACCGCGTATTGAACGGCTTGACCCGCCCATTCTTCGGCTGGGTATCGGATCAAATCGGTCGTGAACCAACCATGTTCATCGCGTTTGCTATCGAAGCAGTCGGCATCCTGGCCCTGTTCCACTACGGCCACAACCCATTCGCATTCGTTATCCTGACCGGTATCGTGTTCTTTGCATGGGGCGAAATCTACTCGCTGTTCCCATCGACTTGCGCAGATACTTTCGGCAGCAAATTCGCAACTGCCAACGCCGGCTTGCTGTACACGGCTAAAGGCACCGCTTCCCTGCTGGTTCCACTGTCCGCAGTATTGGCCAGCGTAACAGGCGGCTGGTATGCAGTGTTCCTGGTAGCAAGCGGATTGAATGCAGCCGCTGCGCTGATGGCCTGGTTTGTATTGAAGCCGATGCGCGCCAAGCACATGAGCAAACCAGCTATCGCCGAATCGAAATAATCGATTCCTCTAGCTGCAAATCTTCAGACCGGCTCAGGCCGGTCTTTTTTTGTCCGCATTTTTACCTCCCGCGTCCTGCGGCATCCAGCCCTTATGTGAGCAGTCGCACTCACTTTCTGCGCAAGTTCGGGTAGCATAGCCGGACCCCACCATGCGCGCCGCTCACACGGCCAACCCACTCCATGAATTATCCAGAGATTCAACAAAAGACCTTTCTAGGCTTGCTGATCATCTTCTCGCTCGCCTTCATCGGCATTCTGTTGCCGTTTTACGGCGCGGTATTCTGGGCTGCGGTATTGGCCATACTGTTTTCGCCCTTCTATCGCAAGCTGCTGATCAAGATGAATCAGCGCAGCAATCTGGCCGCGCTGGCCACGCTGGGGATGTGTCTGGTTGTCGTCATCATTCCGCTGGTGCTGATCTCCATTTCTCTGGTGCATGAAGCATCGGCGCTGTACGCCAACATACGCTCGGGACAAATCGATTTCAGCGTATTTTTTCAAAAAGTCATCTCCTCCCTGCCAAGCTGGGTCGTCAGCCAGCTGGAGCGCTTCGGCCTGACCGACATGAGCAGCCTGCAGGCCAAACTGTCCAACGCAGCGGTGCAAGGCAGCGAGTTCATCACCAAGCAAGCCATCAGCATTGGACAGAACACATTCAACTTCCTGGTCAGCTTCACCATCATGCTGTACATCCTGTTCTTCCTGCTGCGCGACGGCGACAGGATTGCCACCCGCATCAAGCAGGCCGCACCGCTGAATGCCGAACATAAACGTTTGCTGTTCAATAACCTGACCACCGCGATCCGCGCCACGGTCAAGGGCAACATCATCGTCGCCGCCGTGCAAGGCGCACTCGGCGGCATCGCCTTCTGGTTCCTCGGCGTACAAGGCGCCTTGCTGTGGGGAGTATTGATGGCCTTTCTTTCGCTGCTACCCGCAGTCGGCGCCGCATTGATCTGGGTGCCAGTGGCGATTTATTTCCTGGTGACGGGTGCGGTCTGGCAGGGTGTGACGCTGATTGCCTTCGGCGTGCTGGTCATCGGCCTGGTCGACAATATCCTGCGCCCTATGCTGGTCGGCAAGGATACCCAGTTGCCGGACTTCGTCGTGCTGATTTCCACCGTCGGCGGCATGGCCTGGCTGGGCTTGAACGGCTTCGTCATCGGTCCGGTGATTGCAGCCCTGTTCATGTCCTTGTGGGATGTATTCTCTTCCGGGAAACAAAAGCAGGAAGCCGACAAACTGCACAGGCCGGATTAGGCAAGGCGGAGCGACTGTCAGTTGCTCCGCATTCCTCCTGGCTTTCCCGCCCCCGGGGGAACACTTCCTTCTTTTCTTCTGCGACAATTCCGTTCATGAACCACATCGAGTCCACCGCAGCAGACGACTTGCTGCACACCGCCTTTTATCAATTCGTCCAGCTGGACGATGCAGATGCCGTCGTTACCCATTTACGCGAACTCACGCGTGATTTGCTGGGCAGTATTTTAGTGGCGAACGAAGGTATCAATGGCGTGCTGGCCGGCAAGATCGCAGCTGTCGAAACCTTCGAGCAGGCCTTGCGCCACGATCCTTTTTTCCAGGGGAAATTTTCTGGCATCGCTTTCAAGCGCAGCGCATGCCATACCGCGCCCTTTGCCCGCATGAAGGTGCACAGGAAATCTGAAATCGTTTACCTCGGTGTCGAAGGTGTCGATGCCATCAGCAAAACCGGCATCGATGTGAGCCCGGCGGAATGGCGCGAACTGATTGCGCAAGACAATGTGGTGGTGATCGACAATCGCAACAGCTTTGAATTCAAGCTCGGCAAATTCAGGAATGCCATCGATCCCGGCGTCGACAATTTCCGCGACTTCCCGAAATATATCGAAGAGCATGTGCCGCAATGGCAAGCCGAAGGCAAGCGCGTTGCCATGTATTGCACCGGCGGCATACGCTGCGAAAAAACCAGCGCGTGGATGCTGGATATGGGCGTGCCTGTGTATCAGCTCGAAGGCGGTGTGCTTAATTATTTCGAGAAAATGCCGGATGCGGAAAAAGACTGGGAAGGCGAATGCTTCGTCTTCGACAACCGCATTGCGCTCGATACCAAATTGCAGGAAACCGACACCACACTGGAAGATGTGTACGGCGGCGTGCCGGAATGGGAATGGCGCTTGCAGCGCGCCAAACGCCTGGACGAAGACAGCGAGTAAACAAGTGAATAAACTTGCCAAGCCGGCCAGCAGGAATGGCGTGGGCCCCAGCAGCGTGGCCTTGCCGCCCGGACGGTGGACCAGCATCATCGCTTTTCTGACCGAACAATTCCCGGCCATTTCTCACAGCGAATGGGTGGTACGCATGCAACGCGGCGATGTGCTGGATGCACACGGCAATGTATTGAGCCTCGCCAGTCCTTACCAGCCACACAGCAAGATTTACTACTACCGCAGCCTGCCGGCCGAGCCGCGCATACCCTTCGATGAAGTGGTGTTATATCAGGACGATTATCTGCTTGCCGTCGACAAGCCGCATTTCCTGCCGGTGACGCCGGCCGGTCGCTATCTGCAGGAAACCCTGCTGGTACGACTGAAAAATTCACTCGGCATCGACACGCTGGCGCCCATGCATCGCATTGACAGAGAAACCGCGGGTTTAGTGTTATTTACGATACAGCCGCACACGCGCAATCTGTACCAGACTCTGTTCCGCGAACGCAGCGTCAGCAAGGAATATGAAGCCATCGCGCCGTATCGCGCCGACTTGGCCCTGCCGACCACTTATCGCAGCCGCCTGATGGAAAGCCCTGCCTTCATGAAGATGGAAGAAGTCGCGGGTGAGCCGAATGCGGAAACCAGGATAGACCTGATGGAAGTACAAGATGTTTTGGCGCGTTACAAGCTGGAACCAGTCAGCGGCCAGAAGCATCAATTGCGCGCGCACATGACGGCACTCGGCATACCTATCGTGAACGACCGTATTTACCCCGAGCTGTATCCGGACGAAGGTGCGGAACAGGATTACAGTCAGCCTTTGAAATTACTGGCGAAAACGATCTCCTTTACCGATCCGATTTCGCGCCAGTTGCGCCAGTTCGAGAGCCGGCAAAGTTTGTCGTTTTAGAAGTGCACGGAAAAATCACTTACACTGTGGCGCTTACATTTACCCAAGGAAATCGATGTCACTGGAAACCATAGGCGGCTTTATCAGCGGTCTGATCACACCACTAACAACCTTGATCGCGGAAAAACTCGGCGACCGTTTTGGTGGCCAGGAATCAACTCTCAGACAAGTGGTAATTCAAACTCTGGCATTCGTGCTGCTGCTGATACCCGTTGCGCTGCTCCTGGTTTCGCTGATTGGCATGCTCATCTTCAGTTTCCAAATGCTGAGCGCAGGCTTCTGACTCAAAAATTTCACGCGCGCATTACGCTGCGTGACGCAAGACCTTGTCCTTGCTCTCATTTATTTGAATACGAATACGCTCCAGCCAATCCGCATGCGCATGTCCTGAAGTCCATACAGCCAGATGCAGTTGCGACATATGCAGTGGATCGCTCAGCAGGATATTCTTTTGCGCATCCGCCAGCGCGGCAGATCCACTCAACAAGGCAGTCTGTACCAGATCCGCGCTGATTTTTTGTGCCGCAGGCGAACGGCGCAGATGCAACTTGCCACTGGCGCACACAACAGCATTGAAACGCGGCTCGACTACCGCATCGATGAAGCTGGATGGTGGCGGCGCGGCCTTCACATGCGCAACCGTCGCCAATAATTCTACCGGCGGCTCGACTTCTTCCGGAATCAAAAACAGTTTTTTCTTGCGAAAGCGCAAGCCGTTAACCACCTTGCTGGAATAAATCGAAATCGGAATCGCCACTGCCAGTGAACCGACGATAGGCAACAGCCACGGCAGGAAAGTCGGATTCAGCCAGAACACCGCCCCGCCCCAGGCCAGACCCAGCAAGGTATGCAAACCGTGATGGCGAAATGCTTCGCCCGGGCTGGTTTCCGCATCTTCACGCGGCGGCGATTTCCAGCGCAAGGCCCAGCCCATGAAAGCAGCAATCACGAAGTGCGTATGGAACAGCATGCGTACCGGCGCCAGCAGCATCGAGAAAAACATTTCAATCAGGACGCTGAACAGCAAACGCATACGGCCGCCGAACTGTGCCGCGCCCTGGACGCAAATCAACACGGCGCTCAGTATTTTCGGTAAGAACAATAATGTGGCGGTGGCGCTGAAGAGTGCCAGCGCTTTTTCCGGATGCCATTGCGGCCAGTTCGGGAACAGCTGCCACGGCTCGGTGAAATAGGTCGGATCGGTCAGCGTATGTTGCGCCAGCAAGCCGGTGGACAGGATCAGGAACAGGAACCACAGCGGCGCCGACAGATATGCCATCACGCCGGTGACGAATACGGCGCGATGCACCGAGTGCATGCCGCGCGACAGGAACAGACGGAAGTTCATCAGATTGCCCTGGCACCAGCGGCGGTCGCGTTTCAATTCATCCAGCAGATTCGGCGGCATCTCTTCGTAACTGCCATCCAGATCGTAGGCGATCCAGACCTTCCAGCCGGCGCGCCGCATCAAGGCCGCTTCGATGAAATCGTGAGAAAGAATTTCGCCGGCGAACGGGCCTTTGCCCGGCAGCAGCGCGAGCGCGCAATGTTCGATGAAGGGCTTGAGGCGGATGATTGCGTTATGTCCCCAATAATGCGATTCGCCGAGCTGCCAGTAATGCAGGCCGGCGGTAAATAAAGGTCCGTACACGCGGGTGGAGAATTGCTGAATGCGCGCATACAGCGTATCGCGGCCAGCCGCACGCGGCGCAGTCTGGATGATACCGGCGTCCGGATTGGCTTCCATCGATTGCACCAGCTTGCTCAGGCAGGCACCGCTCATCACGCTATCCGCATCCAGCACGACCATGTAGCGATAGTTGTTGCCCCAGCGGCGGCAGAAATCATCGATGTTGCCGCTCTTGCGCCGTACGCGGCGCTGTCGGCGGCGATAGAAGATGCGACCGAAACCATCGACCGCCTTGCAGAGTGCCGCCCACTCCGCCACTTCCGCCGCACAGGTATCGCTGTTGCCGCTATCGCTCAGAATGAAAAAATCGAAGTGATCGAGCTGACCGGTCTTCTGTACCGATTCGTAGGTCGCGCGCAAACCGGCGAACACACGCGCCACATCTTCATTGCAGATGGGCATCACGATGGCGGTTCTGGCATCGGCTGCGATCGCACCGTCAGCGACGGCAGTTTTTGAAATGAGGTAAGGATCCTTGCCGCGCGCCAGCAGGATGAAGCCGGTCATCGCCGTCCAGAAGCCGGCCGAGACCCAGCAGAACAGCAAGGCAAACAGCGCCAGCATCGCGATCTCCAGCCACTCCTTGCCCTGGTAGGGCAATACGCGACTCATGTAATACGTGGCGAGCGCAGTTTGCCCCAGCATCAGCAACAGCAACAGCAGGCGCCGCATGCCGCCGCGTGCGGGATGGTCTTCTGCCGACTGCTCGAGCGCAGCGGCATCCCCGGTTTGCACACGCCCGAACAGCTTCTGGAACCAGCGCGTGACGGGATTCAACGCGCCCCACGGACGCGGCACCATGGACACCCGATTGATAGGCGGTGCCACGCACAATTGCGCCGGGTCTTTTTTCCCATTCGGATGGTCGCCGGGTGCGCCCTCCTGTCCGCAGCACAGCGCCGCCTGCCCAAGCGCCAGCTGCGCGCGTGCCGCGACCGAACCATAGGCCGGATTGCCGGCATCGGCATTTTTCTGCGCCAGGATGTGATGCAGCCGCGTCATTGCATCACGCGTCGACAAAGTCGGCTTCTCTGCCAGTTGCGCTTCTATGCCGTCACGTACCGCCGGCGGCAGCGACAGGCGATCCAGATAATGCCGGCACGGCAAGGGGATAAGCGGCGCGTCCATCAATCTGCCGGCAAGATGTAACTCCACGTTTCCGATAGAGTTGTATTGAGGGTATGCAGAAAGCCGCGCAATTCAACCGGCTTCTTGTCATCCACGCGCCTGATCCGCAAGGCTGCGCGCCAGCCGCCGGTGGCCGGATTTTGCACTACATGCGATTCCAGGATTTCACCGTTGCTGTCGGCCGAGACCCGTACATTGATTTTTGCATCCTTGGGCAGCTTCTTGAATATGGGACCCTCAAAATCGACGAACAGGGCAATGCTGTCATCCGGTTTGCGCAGATAGCCATGTCCGCGCCTGGTCTGCGTCACCCATGACAAGGGCGGCCCTTTTTGCGCACCCTGTAGCCATGACAATCGATAGTCGAAATTGATGGGCACACCCGGCTTGGGCAGCTGATCCGGTACCCAGTATGCAACGATGTTGTCATTGAATTCGTTGGGCGTCGGTATCTGCACCAGCTCCACGCGCCCGGCGCCCCATTTCCCCATCGGCTCCACCCAAGCGCTGGGGCGCGCTTCGTAACGCGCTTCCAGGTCTTCATAGTTGGTCTGCTTTGCATCGCGCTGCATCAAGCCAAAACCGGATGGATTGCTCAATGTGTAGGAAGTCACCAGCAAACGCTTGGGATTGACCAGCGGTCGCCAGATCCATTCGCCGGTCCCGGATTGAATCGACAAGCCGTCCGAATCATGCACCTCGGGACGATAATCTTCCACTGCTGCGCGCTGGTTTTCGCCGAAGAAATACATGCTGGTCAAAGGAGCAATGCCGAGCTTGCTGACGTTCTCACGCAGATACAACTGCGATTTGACTTCGGTAATCGTTTGCTCGCCGGGCTTGACGATGAAACGATAGGCACCGGAAACGCGCCTGGAATCCAGCAAGGCATAGATCGTCAGCTGCTTGCTGTTGGCTGCAGGTCGTGCAATCCAGAATTCCACAAAACGCGGAAATTCCTCACCCGAGTTCAGCGCAGTATCCACCGCCAGTCCGCGCGCGGATAAGCCATAGATCTGCTCCTTGCCCACGGCACGCAGATAACTGGCGCCGAGAAAAACCACCAGCTCGTCCTTGTAGGTCGGTTTGTTGAGCGCGTAATGCACGCGAAAACCGGAAAAGCCCGCGTGCTTCAAATCCTGCGTGCTTAATTTGTTGGCGCCGTAATCGAAAGCGCGTGCATCGAAAGGAATCGGTCGCGCACGATTGCCGGTGATTTCGTTGATCTTGACTGCGCTTTCAAATTGCCGCCCCTGATGGAAGAAGGTCAGCTCGAACGGCAATTTGGCGCTGCGCCAGTAAGCACTGTCGCGTTTGTAACGAATGTCGCGATATTGATCGTAGTCCAGATTCTCCAGGCCTTTGGAGATGTTCTTTTGCGGCTCCTTGTAGGAGGTGGCCGCAAGTTGCCTGGCCTTCCTGGCGACATCGTTAAAGTCGAAGGCCAGCGCAGGCACACAGGGGATAAAGGAAAGGGCCAGCAACAAAATACCTGACTGCACCCGCGTGAACATAAAGAAATTCTGCAACATATTTTCCAACCTATACAAACCTGGCAACTGCAAATACCGAACCAACTTCGCCGAAGAACCGCAAACGGTTGCTGAATGACCGGCGTCACAATGCCATCTGGAATAAAAATGATTTTTCGGGGAATAGCGTCATCCCGGCGTGAAACGTCTGTTTCTATTGGATGCGCCTGACAAGCCAATGGGATTGCATGCTGTCAATAAAGTTCCGCTATCGGGTGCGCTTCTGCATATTCCAGCAAAATTTCCTGAAGGCACATTGCATGCCATCGAATGCCGGGCGCTGTATAAAGCGTTACCGCCACACAAAAAGAAGATGTTATTTTTTAATCCGCCAACGACCAGTCATGAACCAGCATACGTATTGCGACAGCATCGACGCCATATATATTCACGCCTGCCACACGCCATACCCCACTTCGCGCAAGCCTATGCCGAGCTCCACTTCCATCTCGCACGCAGCTTCATATGGCATCGGGTTATAGACCGCATACAGTTCGGGCAGCAGGCGCAGGCCGAATTTTTGAACGTATTTATTGCTCTGAATTCCCGCCTTGTGCTTGTCGAAACGCAGGTCCGGGTCGAGTCCGGTCATGCCGACGTAGACGCACGGCTTGCCGGGAATGTAGTCGGGATTGGCTTTTCTGAAACGCGGTTCGTACAGTACATCGGGCGACAGCTCGACGACGTAGACATGGTGGTGATGGCGACGCGACATGGGGATTCTGCATAAAACGCAAACGTGCCGTCAGCATAGCAGGCCGCGCAACATGACACCTCATCACAGCGGCAATTATTGAAAGCACACGCACTATCGGTACAATCTGCACAGATGCCGCATCATCCGCGCCGCCGCTCATCAGGCAGAAAGAAAATCCGCAATGAAAGAAAATTATCTACAGCAGGCATGGTCGCTGACCAAGGAAGCCGTGCAGGCATGGGTCGACGACTTTGCTCCCAGCATGGGCGCCGCGCTGGCCTACTACACGATTTTTTCACTGGCGCCGATGCTGATCATCGTGATTGCGATTGCCGGTTTCTTCTTTGGACAAACCACGGCGCAGGGCGAAATCATCCTGCAATTGCGCGACATGGTGGGCGACACAGGCGCTGCCGCAGTGGAAGGCTTGCTGAAATCCGTCAGCAAGCCGGGCCAGGGCATCATCGCTGCCACGCTCGGCATTCTGACGCTGATGATAGGTGCAACGGCAGTGTTTGGCGAATTGCAGAGCGCGCTGGACCGGATCTGGAAAGTGCCGCCGGAAGCCAAGGGCGGCATCTGGAAAATGCTGCGCAAACGCCTGCTGTCCTTCGGCATGATCATGGGGCTGGGCTTCATGCTGCTGGTGTCGCTGATCCTGAGCGCCGCACTGGCCGCGCTCGGCAAATGGTGGGGCGATGTACTTGGCACCTGGAACATCGTGCTGCAGGTGTTGAATATGGCCGTATCGTTTGGCGTCGTTACCGCCCTGTTCGCACTGATTTACAAATTCATGCCGCGCGCGACCATACCGTGGCGCGATGTCTGGGTCGGTGCGGTGGTGACTGCCTTGCTGTTCACGCTGGGAAAATTCCTGATCGGCCTGTATCTGGGCAAAACCAATATGGCATCCGGTTTCGGTGCTGCCGGTTCACTGGTCATTCTATTGGCATGGATTTATTATTCGGCGCAGATTTTTCTATTGGGCGCTGAATTTACCTGGGTGTTTTCACAACGGCGTCTGGCGCGCATCACTGCAGAAAGTTCGCCCGCATCACAAATTTCCAGCACGGAATAAAGCAGCAGCCTCGCACAACAGACTGCAAAGCGATGCGGTCTGTTTTTATTCTCCGGCAGGCAAATCACCCGCGCAGCATACACACAGGTAACGATGAGCGACATGCAAAATCCGCCGCAAGTTTCACGTTCAGCCCGCATCGATGCGCTGCGCGGCATTGCCGTGTTCGGCATTCTGCTGGTGAACGTATGGTCATTCATCTGGGGCTTCGAGAGTTTGCGCTACGGTGTTCTGCCGGCCACCGCATCCATCCTCGATGTACTGTCAGTCGCCTTTGTCGCCTTCTTCGCCGAGCAAAAGTTCTACCCTATCTTCGCCTTCCTGTTCGGTGCGGGCTTCGTGCTGCTGACGCGCTCGCTCAAACGCAAGCTGGGGCGCTGGAGCGACGCCGAACGCTTGTATCGTCGCCGTCTGAAATGGTTGCTGGCTTGCGGCATCCTGCACGGCACGCTGATCTGGTTCGGCGACATCCTCACTGTGTATGCGATCGCCGGCTTCTGGGTGCTCTCGGGCCTGGCCGGTGCGCGTCTACACAAAGTACGCAGCAATCTGCGCATCTGGAGCATCGTCTTTATCGTGCTGCTGCTGGCGAATTTCATCTTGAGCGTGCAAATGATCAAGGCCGGCGGCCTGTATGAGCAGGCGAAAAATACCGTGGCCGCCGTCGAAGCCGGACGCCTTACTTATACGCAAGGCAATCTGCTCACCATCGCCATCCAGCGCATAGGCGATTATCTTTCGGTAACCACGCAATCGCTGTTCATCCTGCCGCATATCGCCATCCTGTTTTTGCTCGGTGCGACGGCGGTGCGGCGCGGCTGGCTGACGCAACCGTGGCGACACCGGATTTTTTGGCAGCGAGTGAAATGGACAGGCCTGGCGATCGGCATACCCTTTAATCTGGCATGGGCCACGGTGGCGCTGACGGAAGCCATCGATCCGCTGCATCCTTCGGCTTATGCTTTTCTGCTCTACGCATGGCTGCCGATAGGCGGTTCCTGCCTGGCCGCAGCCTATGTTGCGATGGTCATGCAGGCCGGACAAAACGCGGGGCGCTGGCTCGAATACTGTTTCGTGCCGGTCGGTAAAATGGCCTTGACGCTATATCTGATGCAGTCGCTGCTATGCGCATTGCTGATACAGGGTTTCGGCCTGAGTCTGGGCGCCACATGGTCGCCTGCCGGATGGCTGGGCATTGCGTTTGCCATCATGCTGCTGCAACTGGGATTCAGCCATTGGTGGCTGGCGCGACATGCGCAAGGGCCGCTGGAAATGCTGATGCGCCGCTATATACACAAAGAATTCGACAAGGAGCGCGATCAGGACGCAAGATCTGTCTAGCGCATAAACGTTAGGCCGCGTCGTTCAAATGGCAGGCGGAAAAATGCTGCGGCGCCACTTCCTTCAGCAGCGGTTGCTCGACGCTGCAACGCGGCATCGCATGCGGACAACGCGGATGGAAATGGCAGCCGGTTGGCGGATGCAGCGGCGATGGAATCTCTCCCTTGACCGCATAGAAGTCTATCTTCTTCACTTCCAGCTTGGGGGCCGACGCCAGCAAGGCAACGGTGTACGGATGATTCGGTCGCGCAAATAATGCTGCCGTCGGCGACGATTCGACGATACGCCCCAGATACATGATGAGCACGCGATCCGATACATGGCGCACCACGCCGAGATCGTGACTGATGAACAGATAGGTCAGGTTCAGCTCATCACGCAGTTTGATGAACAGATTCAGCACCTGCGCCTGTATCGATACATCGAGGGCCGCCACCGCTTCATCGCAGACCAGCAGTTCCGGCTTGACGGCCAGCGCGCGTGCAATGCCGATACGCGCACGCTGACCACCGGAAAACTGATGGGGAAAGCGGCGTGCCAGTGCCGGGTCCAGCCCTACCGTTTGCAACAGCCGGGCAACATAGTCGGTTTGCCCGGAAGCGGGAATCATGCTGTGCGCCACCGGCGCCTCCCCGATCACATCCTGTATCCGCAGACGCGGATTCAGCGATGCATACGGGTCCTGAAAAATCATTTGCATGCCGAGTTGCTGCTGCCGTCTTTCTGCCGCGCTGGAGGCATCGAGATCTGCGCCTTTCCATAAACGGCTGCCGGAAGATAGCGTATGCAAGCCGACCGCCATGCGGCCCAGCGTCGATTTTCCGCAACCGGATTCGCCGACCAGACCGACCACTTCACCTGCATGTATCGTCAGCGTCACCTGATCGACTGCGTGCACGACTTCGGCGGATTTCTTCGCGCCGAACAGATTCGCGATGCGTGCCGCCGCATCCAGAGGCTGGGCGAAACGCTTGCTGACATCCTGCAACGCCAGCAGCGGCTGCATGTGTTCAGTCATGCGTGGCCTCCATCGCAGCACTGATGGGATGAAAGCAGCGCAAGGTACGTGCGCCATCGATGGATAAAGGCGGCGTATTTTCGCAGACGACCGTCGCACGCTCGCAACGTGTGCGGAAGGCGCAGCCGGATGGTAGATTCAATAATGAAGGCGTCATGCCGGGAATCTGCTGCAAGGGCAGTCCCGGCAGATTGCGCGATGGCGACGATGCGATCAGGCCATGTGTATAAGGATGCTGCGGCTGTTCCAGCACCTCTTGCACGCTGCCGCTTTCGACAATCTTGCCCGCATACATCACACAGACCGCATCGGCCAGTCCGGCAATCACGGAAAGATCATGCGTAATCCAGATCAGCGCTGTGCCGGATTCGCGGCACAGCTTTTGCATTTCATACAGGATCTGGCCCTGTATCGTGACATCGAGCGCAGTCGTCGGCTCATCGCAGATGATCAGGTCCGGCTTGTTCAGCAAGGCAATCGCGATTGCCACGCGCTGCCGCATGCCGCCGGAAAACTGATGCGGATAAGCCAGCAGTCTTTCATCCGGCGAGGCAATCCCGACGCGCACCAACGCATCGCGCGCCATTGCACGCGCCGTCGCCTTGCTGACATCCTGATGCGCCAGCACCGCTTCCATCATTTGCGTATCGATGCGCAAGACCGGATTGAGCGTCATCATCGGGTCCTGGAAGATCATCGCGATGCGATTGCCGCGTATGCGACGCATCGCTTCCGGCGACAGATCGAGCAGGTTCTGTTCCTTCAACAGGATTTTCCCGGCTACGATTTTTCCCGGCGCATCTATCAAACCCATGATCGAATACGCGGTCATCGATTTACCCGAACCCGATTCGCCGACCAGCCCGAGTATCTGCCCGGGCGCAACCGTAAACGACACATCCTCCACCGCTTTCACCACGCCTTCGCGCGCAGTGAAATGCATCTGCAGGTTTTGTACCGTCAGTGTGGGAAGGTTCGTCATTGTGTCTGCAGGCGTGGATTGAGCACGTCGCGCAATTGATCGGCCACCAGATTGATGGAGACCACCGTCAGCAACAGGGCAATGCCGGGAAACACGCTGATCCAGTATTTGCCGGACATCATGTAATCGAAACCGTTGGCGATCAGCAAGCCCAGCGAGGGTTCCGTCACGGGCAAACCGAGGCCGAGAAAGGACAGCGTGGCCTCCAGCGAAATCGCCGAGGCAACTTGCAGCGCGGCGATCACGATCAGTGGCGGCAGACAGTTGGGCAACAGGTGACGGAACACAATGCGCAGCGGCGACAGGCCGAGGCCGCGCGCCGCTTCCATGTATTCCTTCTTGCGCTCGACCAGCGCGGCGCTGCGCGCAGTGCGTGCGTAATACGCCCATTGCACGGTAATCAGTGCGATCACGATCTTGTCTATGCCCGGCCCCATCAGCGCCAGCAGGATCAGCGCCACCAGTATCGGCGGGAAGGACAGCTGGATATCGGCCACACGCATGATGAAACTTTCCGTGCGGCCGCCGAAGTAGCCGGCGCACAAACCCAGCGTCAGACCGATCAGCAAGGCGATCGCGGTGCTCGCGACGCCGACGATGATGGAAATCCGCACGCCGTACAGTATCGCCGACAGCATGTCGCGTCCCTGTTCATCGGTGCCGAGCAGATAGGTAAAGCTGCCATCGAGATTCTGTGCGCCGGGCGACAGACGCGAATCCATGATGTCTATCTGCGTCAGGTCGTAGGGATTTTGCGGTGCGATGACAGACGCAAAAATCGCCGCCAGCACAATCAGCAGCAAGAGCACGCATCCGGTAGCGGCGATTTTACTGGCGAAAAAATTGCGCACAAACCGCTGGAACGGCGTTTCTATTGCGATGGATTGAATGGTGGCATCCATCATCAGTTCCTCGTATCCGTCAGACGCACGCGCGGGTCCAGCAGCGAATACGCGACATCGACGATCAGATTGATCAGTATGAACAGCGCCACCACCAGCATCAGATAGGCAACGATCACCGGCCTGTCCAGCACGCGTATCGAATCGATGATCAGCTTGCCCATGCCGGGCCATGCAAATACCGATTCAGTCACGATGGCGAACGCGATGATGGAACCGAACTGCAGTGCGATCACGGTGACGATGGGAATCAAAATATTTTTCAGCACATGCACACCGATGATGCGGCTGTTGCGCAGCCCCTTGGCGCGCGCAAACTTGACGTAATCCTGCAGCAGCGCTTCCTGTGCACCGGCGCGCGTCAGGCGTATCACCAGTGCGATATTAAACAGCGCCAGATTGAAAGCCGGCAGCAGCAGATGTCTTAATCCATCCAGCGTCAGGAAGCTGACCGGCACGCCAAACAGCAGCGTGGTTTCGCCGCGCCCGCCTGACGGCAGCCAGCCGAGTTGCACCGCAAACACCATGATCAGCATCAGGCCGACCCAGAAAGTCGGCAACGAAAAGCCGAGTATGGAAATCGCCATGATGCTTTTTCCGCTCCAGCTGTGTGGGCGCAGGCCGGCCCACAGGCCGAGTGGAATACCAAGCACGATGGCGATCAGGATCGCACCGATCGCCAGCTCCAGTGTCGCCGGCAGACGTTCGAGTATCAATGCCAAAGCCGGTGTCCCGAAGGAAAACGAGCGACCCAAATCACCGCTCAGCGCTTGCTGGATGAAGATGAAGTATTGCTGCCACAGCGGTTTGTCCAGCCCGAAGGCGGCGATGGTGCGGGCGCGCTCAAGCTGGTCGGCATCGGGGCTGATCAACATGTCGATCGGATTGCCGATTGCATACACGCCGATAAAAACCAGCAGCGACATCACTGCCAGCACGACGATGCTTTGTCCGAGACGGCGCAGAATAAAGTCGAGCATGATCAGCAAGCGCCTGCGAATGCAGGTGCACGCAAACCGGCGCGCACCTGTGGGGAGCAAAATTTATTCAGGATGGAACTGATGTGCAAAAGTGAATTCATCGGTACGCGCAGTGTACTTCAAGCCCTTGCGCAGCGCCCAGGTCGCATATTGGTGATGCAGGGGCACGACGGCATAATCCTTCAAGGCCAGCGCGGCAGCATCTTTCGCAAACGTTTCACGCTTGCCCTGATCAACCGACGATAGTGACGAAGCGATCAATTTATCCACCGCCGGATTGCTGTACTTGCCCCAGTTCCACGAACCCCAGCCGGTTTCCGCATTGGGCGTGCCGACCAAAGTACGCAAGCCGAAGTCACCGGCCAGTGTGCCCCAACCCAGCAGCGACACACTGAACTCGCCGGCACGCGCCTTGGCGAAATAGACTGACAGCGGCAGGGTTGCAACCTTGGTCTGTATGCCTATGCGATTCCAGAATTGCGCCACCGTCTGCACCACCTGCTCATCATTGATATAGCGATCGTTGGGGCCGTGTATCGTCAGCGCAAAGCCATTCGGATAACCGGCTTGCGCCAGCAGTTTCTTCGCGCCTTCCGGATCGTAGGCTTCCACTTTCAACGCCTCGTTATAGCCGAATACGCCAGGCGATACGATATTCGAGGCCGGTACTGCCAGCCCTTCCATCGTGCGATCCACCAAAGCCTGACGATTGATGGCTTTCGACATGGCCTGCCGTACACGCACATCGTGCAGGGGATTTTTCGGCAAGGGCTTGCCGGATTTATCGGTCACGTAACGCGAAGCACCGGGTGACTGATCGAGTTCCCAGAATATCGTGCGCCAGGATATTTTTTGCGCAAAGCTGAATTTGGCATTGCTCTTCAAACGCGACAGATCGGCAGTCGGCACGCCTTCTATCGCATCGACATCGCCAGACAGCAAGGCGGCCAGACGCGGCGCGGAATTGGTGATGATGCGAAAGGTGACCTTGTCCCAATCCGATTTGCCGCCCCAGTATTGATCGTTGCGCGTCACTTCTATGCGGTCGCCGCGCTTGAAGCTCAGAAATTTATACGGGCCGGTGCCAATCAGCGCCTTGCCATTGTTGAAGTCATCGGTGCTCGCTTTCTCCGCTGCCTTTTTCGAGACGATGAATACAGTGCTCATATCCAGCGCCAAGGGGCCATATGGCGCGGCGGTCGTCAGCCTCACCGTATAGGGATCGACGATTTTTTTCGCGACGATCTGCTTGGTATACGCAGTAAACGGGCCGGGGCTGCCGGTCAGTTTTGCCGGCCGGTCCAGCGAAAAAATCACATCGTCGGCAGTGAAAGGCGAGCCATTGTGAAATTTCACATCGCGGCGCAACTTGAATTCCCAGGTGGTCGCATCGACTGCGCGCCATGAAGTCGCCAGGCCCGGCACCAGCTTGCCATTCGCATCCACATTCACCAGCGCATCGAAGATATGCGAAGAGAATGCAACGTTGGGCGCAATGTTCAGGTAATGCGGATCGAGCGAAGAGACATCCGCCGACAAGCCGATTTTCAGATCGGCGGCGAACGCAGCATGCGACGCCAGATTCCCCGACCATGCGAGCGCGCCCATCAGTGCCAGCGCAGATAATTTTTCCCGTTTGAAACCGAACATGTTTTGCCTTTAAGGAAACTGGAAACAGCACGGGCTGCGCGAATATGCGCAACCCTGCCACAACGCGATGGTAGTCACCTCATACACGAATGTAAATAATGCATTTTTACCTTCACTATGCGAAAACCTCATATCGCCATGATGCGGCGCTTCCATCCGCAAGTGATGAACATGAGCAATCTGCATCAACATCCGCATCTGCAATGGCGCTGCCAGCCGATAAAACACGGAACCTGTATGATGCTTTCGCGCTCTAAAACGATAACGCCCCTACCTCACGAATGGAGTTCACCATGCGGATCAAATCACTTGTGCTTGCATTTACCGCTCTCATGGCGTTCAGCATCCCGGCGTTTTCCGCATCACCACGCCTCGATCTGCTGGGCAATCCAGCCCCGGCCGCTGCTGCCACGCGTACCATCGTCATCACCCCCGAAACGAGATGGGTCAATGTGGAAGGCGGCGAAGTCATCAGATTCATCGTTGGCGACAAATCCTTCGGCTGGGATTTTTACGTCGGCTCCACCGTTACCTCATTTGATCTTCAACTAGTCGCGCCGCCCGGCGTACTGAACCGGCGCGTCATGGCCTATGTCTCGCCCGACCCGCGCTATATTGGCAGGGATTAAAGGTTGCATCCGGGCCTGCTTTTTCCATACTGAAATTTAATTTCCGGGCCGCCGTTTAGCGCTTGAAAAATGAGCTTGACCTTCCCATCATGGTAAGGTCAATACTCATTTCATCTTCCGCTTCCAGCGAGTCCCATCATGAGCAGCCCAGCCGTATCCGACAACATCCACCGCATTACGCTAGGCGTAGCCGGCATGACCTGCGCATCCTGCGCAGGACGCGTGGAAAAAGCCATCAACGCCATTCCCGGTGTGACAAAAACCAGTGTGAATCTGGCCACCGATAGCGTCGCGGTAGAAGTCGAGCATGCAGCCGCTGTCGATGCGACAACAGTGCAACAGGCAATTGAAAAAGCCGGTTACAGCGTGCCACAGCAGGAAATCGAGCTGGATATTACCGGCATGACCTGCGCTTCCTGCGCCGGTCGGGTGGAAAAAGCCTTGCGCAAGGTCGATGGCGTACTCGATGCGAGCATCAACCTCGCCACGGATCGCGCCCGCGTAAAAATCAGTAGTGCCACCTCGGCAGCAGCCTTGATTGCCGCCGTGGACAATGCCGGTTACGGCGCCGCCTTGCCGCGCGATACATCCGGCGCTGCGTCTCCCGAGCACAACGCAGCTTCCAAAGACTGGCTGCCGGTCGTGTTATCTGCGCTGCTGGCCATTCCGCTGGTTTTACCGATGCTGCTGGAACCGTTCGGCGTGCACTTCATGCTGCCGGGCTGGCTGCAATGGGCGCTGGCCACGCCGGTGCAATTCTGGCTGGGCGCACGTTTTTACAAAGCCGGCTGGCACGCAGTCAAGGCCGGCACCGGCAATATGGATTTGCTGGTTGCGCTCGGCACCAGCGCTGCCTATGGCTTGAGCATCTATCTGTTGCTGACGGCAATGCCGGATCAGATGCCGCATCTATACTTTGAAGCCTCGGTCGTGGTGATCACGCTGATCCTGCTCGGCAAATGGCTGGAAGCACGCGCCAAGAAGCAGACCGCATCAGCCATACGCGCGCTGCAAAAACTGCGTCCCGAATCGGCCCGCGTGCGGCGCGACGGCAACGATATCGATGTCGCCATCGATGCGGTGCGTGCCGGCGATATCGTCGTCGTGCGCCCGGGCGAACGGATCGCGGTCGATGGCACCGTGCTCGAAGGCAGCAGCCAGGTCGATGAATCGCTGATCACCGGCGAGAGCCTGCCGGTATTGAAACAGGTCGGCGATAAAGTGACAGGCGCAGCCATCAATGCCGACGGCGTGCTGCTGGTGCGCACCGATGCCATCGGCGCAGAAACCACCTTGTCGCGCATCATCCGCATGGTGGAAAACGCACAATCGGAAAAAGCGCCTATCCAGCGTCTGGTGGACAAGGTCAGTGCGATCTTCGTCCCGATCGTGTTGGTGATTGCCTTGATCACCTTCATCGGCTGGTGGCTGGCCGGCAGCAGTATCGAAATCGCCATCATCAATGCCGTCACCGTGCTGGTCATCGCCTGTCCGTGCGCACTCGGACTGGCAACCCCGACTGCCATCATGGCCGGCACCGGCGTGGCCGCCAGATACGGCATCCTGATCAAGGATGCGGAAGCGCTGGAAATCGCGCATCGCATCACTACCGTCGTATTCGACAAGACCGGCACACTGACGCAAGGCAAACCGCAGGTCAGCGATTTTCTGAGCAATGGCATGGCTGAAGACACACTGCTGCAACTAGCCGCTTCCATCCAGCGCAGCAGTGAACATCCGCTCGGACGCGCCGTGGTCGAACAGGCGGCAGCACGACAACTTCCACTACTGGATACGAGCGCAGTCCAGGCCCTGCCCGGTCGCGGCATGATGGCAACAGTGGAAGGCCGCACGCTGCAACTCGGCAATGCACGTCTGATGGGCGAGCTCGGCATCGACATGACGCAGTTTGCGCAACGCGCACAGCAACTCGAAGAAAGCGGTCACACCGTGTCATGGCTGGCAGAAACCGGCACGCCAGCAGGCCTGCTCGGCCTGATTGCCTTCCGCGACACGATCAAGCACAGTGCGCCGCAAGCAGTGGAGCGTCTGCATGAACTGGGCATCCAAACCATATTGCTCACCGGCGACAATCAGGGCAACGCCAATGCCGTCGGCAAACAGCTAGGCATAGACCGCGTGCTGGCGCAAGTGCTGCCGGGCGACAAGAGTGCAAAAATCACCGCGCTGCAGGGCGAAGGCCAGATCGTCGCGATGGTCGGCGACGGCATCAACGACGCACCGGCACTGGCCGCCGCCGATGTCGGCGTCGCCATGGCGACCGGCACCGATGTGGCGATGCATGCAGCAGGCATTACCCTGATGCGCGGCGATCCGGCGCTGGTCGCCGATGCCATCGATATTTCGCGCCGTACCTACAACAAGATCAGGCAAAACCTGTTCTGGGCATTTATCTACAATCTGGTCGGCATTCCGCTGGCGGCGTTCGGTTTGCTGAATCCCATGTTTGCCGGCGCGGCCATGGCCTTCAGTTCTGTCAGCGTGATCAGCAATGCCTTGCTGTTGCGACGCTGGCATCCGGCCACAGCCGAGCAGCGCAAGATACAGTCAACGCATACGGTTTGAAGCGGAAGGAAACGTCATGAATATCGGAGAAGCAGCAAAGACATCCGGCATATCTGCCAAGATGATCCGCCACTACGAAAGCATCCGTCTGGTCGAGCCAGGCGCACGCAGCAGTGCCGGTTATCGCACCTACAACGACAAGGATCTGCACGCACTGCGTTTCATCAAGCGCGCACGTACACTCGGGTTTTCACTGGATCAGATCAGGGATTTGCTCTCGCTGTGGAACGATACGCAGCGCGCCAGCGCAGACGTGAAGGCGATTGCACTGACGCATGTCGCCGACCTGGAAAAGCGCATCGCCGAATTAAGCGAGATGCGCGATACGCTGCAGCATCTGGCGCAAACATGCAGCGGCGATGAACGGCCGGATTGCCCGATCCTGCAAGGCCTGGCACAACAGGATGGCAATGGCAAACACGCATGCCATTCCTGAATCCTGACCGTTCTGACATGAAGATACATGCATGTAAGTGAACAATAAAAAAGCGAGCCGCACGGCTCGCTTTTTTATTGGTGCTCTAATGTTTAATAACTACACTGCAGCGCTGCTGACAACCGGATAACCGGCATCGCTGATCGCTGCAGCTATTTTCGCCAGTTCTGCGCTCGACTGCACACGCACCTTGCGCTGTGCCAGACTCACTTCCACCTGCGCCTGTGCGTCCACCGCCTGCACCGATTTCGTCACAGCACCTACGCAATGATTACAACTCATTTTTTCAACCTGTAATTCATACATGATGTAATTCCTTCTCGAATGGGTGACTACACTGTAGGCCTTGCCATAATAGGAAGGTCAAGTATTTTCAATGCTTCATATTTTATTGATGTTGTGCACCGCCTGCTGCTTGCGCTCGCTGTAGCGATCGGTCAGGTAATCGGTATGGCCGCGTAACAGCAAAGTGAACTTGAACAATTCTTCCATCACATCGACCAGGCGATCGTAATAGGACGAGGGCTTCATGCGACCGGCTTCGTCGAACTCTTCATACGCCTTTGCTACCGATGCCTGATTCGGAATCGTAAACATCCGCATCCATCGCCCCAGCAAGCGCAAGGTATTCACCGTATTGAACGATTGCGAACCGCCGCTCACCTGCATGACTGCCAATGTCCGCCCCTGGCTCGGACGCACTGCGCCCTGCTCCAGTGGAATCCAGTCGATTTGATTCTTCATCACGGCCGTGATGGCGCCATGTCGTTCCGGGCTGCACCAGACCTGACCTTCCGACCACAGACTGAGTGCGCGCAGTTCGGCTACTTTCGGATGATCGTCAGCCACACTTCCAGCGACCGGCAATTCGCGTGGATCGAAGATGCGCACTTCTGCACCGAAGTGTAGCAAGATACGCGCCGCTTCTTCCGTCAGAAAGCGGCTGAAAGAACGTTCGCGCAAGGAGCCGTACAACAGCAGAATGCGGGGTGGATGATCGAATGTTTTGGGAGAGGAAATTTTTTCTGGCGCCGGTATTTCCAGATGATCGAGTGCAAATGGCGGCAGACTGGTATCGCTAAAAGTATTCATGATGAAAAAATAGTGAGTAATTATTGCAGGCGCAGTGCAAGCGCAATCAGGGTGAGCAGCAGTATCGGCAAGGTCAGCACGAAACCGACCTTGCAGTAATAGCCCCAGGTGATGCGGATATTCTTGCGCGCCAGCACATGCAGCCACAACAGGGTGGCGAGACTGCCGATAGGGGTGATTTTCGGACCGAGATCGCTGCCGATCACATTGGCATAAATCATCGCTTCTCTTGTGGCGCCCTGCGCCACGCTGGCATCGATCGCGAGCGCACCGACCAGCACCGCCGGCATATTGTTCATCACCGATGACAGCAATGCCGACAGGACGCCCGTACCAATCGCCGCACCCCACACGCCGTGCGCGGCAAGCCGATTCAGGACGATGGCCAGATAATCGGTCAGCCCTGCATTGCGCAAGCCGTAGACAACCAGATACATGCCGAGCGAAAAAATCACGATCTGCCACGGCGCTTCGCGCAATACCTTGCGCGTGGAAATGATGTGCCCGCGAGCGGCAACCATCAAGAGAACCAGCGCACCAGCGGTCGCCACCGCACTGATTGGCACACCGAGCTGTTCCAGTCCGAAAAATCCGACCAGCAATAAAGCCAGCACCCACCAGCCGGCACGGAAAGTCGCGCCATCGCGTATCGCCTGCTGCGGCGCACGCAAAAGATTCACATCGTAAGTTGCCGGAATATCGCGTTTGAAAAAGAACAGCAGCATACCCAGTGTCGCCGCGATGGACACCATATTGACCGGCACCATGACCGATGCATATTCAGCAAAACCAATATTGAAAAAATCAGCGGATACGATGTTCACCAGATTCGACACGATCAGCGGCAGACTGGCCGTATCGGCAATGAAACCGGCCGCCATGACGAAGGCGAGCGTCGCCGCCGGCGAAAATTTCAGCGCCAGCAACATCGCAATCACGATGGGCGTCAAAATCAATGCCGCACCATCATTGGCAAACAAGGCGGCAACCGCTGCACCAAGCAGCACCAGCCAGACGAACAGTCGGCGTCCGCAGCCACGGCCCCAGCGCGCCACATGCAATGCCGCCCACTCGAAAAATCCTGCCTCATCCAGCAACAGGCTGATGATGATGACGGCGACAAAGGTAATCGTCGCGTTCCAGACTATGCCCCAGACCGTAGCGATATCGGCAAACTGCACGACGCCCAGCGCCAGCGCCAAGGCGGCGCCAGCCAGCGCGCTCCAGCCTATGCCCAGCCCTCTGGGTTGCCAGATCACGAGTACGATCGTGCCGAGGAAAATCAGGAATGCAGTCAACATCAGCTTGTTTCTAGTGAGAAGAACCGAACACGCTCGGCAATACCAAAGTTGTTGTGCGCAGGTTCGTTGCGTATGGAGTGAATTGAACGGGCAAAGCAGGCTTGCGTATGGTTTTATCAGGCGCCGGTTTCGCCGATCTTTTTCAACTCGCGTTGAATGGCATTTTTTTCCAGCATGTCGATCGGCAAGCTGACGAAAATATTGACGCGCGCCATGATCTGGCGAAACACTTTGATAAACACCGCTCGTTTTTCATCATCGCTGCCGATCGCAGCAGCAGGATCTTCAAAACCCCAGTGCGCAGATACCGGCTGCCCCGGCCAGACAGGGCAAACCTCGCCTGCTGCGTTGTCGCAGACAGTGATGATGAAATCCATTTTTGGCGCATCGGGTAGCGCATACTCATCCCAGCTTTTGCTGCGCAAGTTGTCCAGCGGATAGCCCGTTGCCTTCACTTGCTCAACAGCAAACAGATGCACCGTACCGCCCGGCTGACTCCCCGCGCTGAATACACGAAAGCGACCTTTTCCCATCGTGCTCAGCAATGCTTCCGCCATGATGCTGCGCGCCGAATTGCCGGTGCAGAGAAACAGTACGTTGAATGTCGTTTGCTGCATGTTCATTCTCCAATTTGAATTGTGGAAGGTTGATCGCTGGCGCAGGCAGGCGTGCACACCGGCGCACACGGATTGCCGCCGCAGCAGTTTTCAGTCATGAACGCGATCAAGCCATTCATCGCATCGAAATTGGCTGCGTAATGAATGAAGCGTCCATCCTGAGTGCCGTTTACCAGGCCCGCGCGACTCAATTCCTTCAAGTGAAAAGAGAGTGACGATGGCGGAATGCCGAGGTTTTCGCTGATTTTGCTGGCGGCCAAACCGCTCGGGCCGGCTTGCACCAGCAGACGAAACACGGCCAGACGAGATTCATGCGCGAGCGCAGAAAGGGAGGTGATTGCGGTTTTCGTTTCCATATTTCGATAGTAGTCGAAATATGGAAGTTAGGCAATTCAAGAATAGGTATTGCAACAGACCATCATTTTTAAAGACGTGCCGCCCAAGCGGGGGCGGTATCAGGTTCAGCTATTTTTTCGTCTGTTCGCCCAGCCTGATTTCGGCTATGCGCACGATCACATACGCAATCAGTGCAAACATGAAAAACACCAATAGCATCCAGGCGATCCCTTGCAGGGTTTCAATCGCGGTTTGGTACAACTCCAGCACCCAGCGCTCTACAGTGAATTCAACCACCTTCGCATCCTTGTCCCAGCGCGAGGGGCTGATGTATTTTTCCAGTCCGTGCACGCGCACACCGGACGATACGCCCACGACAAGGATGGCAAATTTCAGATATTTGAGCCAGGCCACGCTGATTGAATCGGCAATGATGCGAGACAGGATTGCATCCAGCGGTTTGGTAAATGCCTTCATGACGGCGAACGATATAGCCAGCGAAATCAGCAAGGTAATTACCAGCAATAGAACGATCATGTTTTCTCCCGGTTGGTGGCGCACCACAAGATGCCCAAAAGTAACGAAGACCTATTGTCGTCGCACCGGTCCTGCAGAACAAGGACAAATGCAAGGGGGCTGCGGCCGCTTTTATCAGGCAGGCAGATGCCACCCGGGTATGAGATCGGGGCTTGCCACCCATATAATTACCCCAAGGAAATATATTTGTTACATTTCAGGAACGCCTTGTTGGCTGAGTACAACTTGCGTCATAGCAGGGAATAAAGTGAAAGGTAAAATATAGTTACCCAAACAAAACTAATGATGTTGCGCAAGCCTATTCAGCTAGAATGGCCCCAGCCAATGTGATGACAAAACCATCAAACATCAGGTATTGGCTCTTATTGCGCTCTTGAAATCAGCTTCTCCTGACAGAAAACTTTTCTTGAAGTCACGCCTCATGCCTACCTCAAAACAAATCGATTTACGTAACCGCATGGGCGCCGTGTGACCGCCTCCGAACCATTGATGAATTCTCTGCTGGATCATCTGGTAGAGATCACCGGCCATCGCGACCATGATTTGCTCGACATCTCGGTCATGACGGCATTGCTGAATATGATTGGCGTCAGTCACGCACGCGTCATGGAATTATTTCAGTCGCGCGGCGACCTTCTGATCCGCCCTCGCGTCTGGATTGCAGACGGCAAAGTGCAGACCGTCGATGAAGAGGCCTCGGCTTCCGAACTCGCTGGCGAAACCATCGTGACCTATCCCGGGCTGGTGGCATGCATTGCGCAACGCAAGAGTCGTCTGGAAGAAGTTCGGGCAAATGGCCAGCATGCCTTGTGGATTCCGATCTGGCAAAACGACAAGGTATCAACCTGCCTTGAAATCGTGAACGACACGCCGTTCACGCCGCAAATGCTGCAGGTAATGGAAGGCATACTCAGCGTATACCGCAATTATCAAAGCCTGCTGGATTACAGCGAACGCGATTCGCTGACAGGCTTGCTGAATCGCAAAACCTTCGATGAAAAATTTGCGCGCATGGTCAATGCAAAACCGGCTGACTCGGCGCCGCACGGCAATGAAGAACGACGGCATCACACCGACGTCAAATCGCAATGGCTGGCCGTGATCGACATTGATCATTTCAAGCGCGTCAACGACGTCTTCGGCCATCTGTATGGCGATGAAGTGCTTATCCTGGTCGCCAATGTATTGCGTGCCTCGTTCCGGGCGCAGGATCGTGTGTTCCGCTTCGGCGGCGAAGAGTTTGTCATCCTGCTGCGCTCCACCACACTGACCGATGCACAAATGGTATTTGAACGCTTCCGTGAAAATATCGAACACTATGCGTTCCCGCAGGTTGGACAAATCACCGTCAGTATCGGCTTCGCCAGCATCCAGCATGAGACACCGGTGACCATACTCGGACACGCCGATCAGGCGCTGTATTACGCCAAGGATCATGGCCGCAACCAGGTTTGCTATTACGACGCCCTGCTCGCACAGGGATTGCTGCATGCAGACAAGAAAGCCGAATCGGTTGAATTTTTCTTCGACGAACCGGCTACCGGCTGATTGCACGCTCCGCTCGGAGCCGCGCCATCATCAATGATCCTGCAGCAAAATAAAAAACGGCACCTTCCCTGAAAGTGCCGTTTTTTTATTGCAAGCCATGTATGCGTGCAAGGCATCAGCCTCAAGCTCCATTATTATCTGCGTTGTATTTCCTGCCGCAACAGTATCGTATTCAGAGGCGAGCACTCTCGTTCAAAAAACCTGCCCTCAACGCAGTTCCGGGATTGCTGGGATAATTCTCGCCTGTCTCAACCCTGCTCCCGGTTTTTAAAACCGCTTGCATCACCTCACCCCAACTATCGCCATGAATCCCGGCATACTCTATGCGTTTTGCGCCTATGTAATCTGGGGTATGTTCCCGATTTACTTCAAGTCACTGCAGGAAATTCCGCCGCTGGAAGTCCTGATGTATCGCATGGTGTGGGCGCTGGTATTTTTGGCGATTGTACTGAGCGTGCGCAGGCAATGGTCGTGGCTGAAACCAGTTTTGCGCCAACCCCGCGTGCTGGCAGGCTTCACTGCCAGCGCACTGCTTTTGTCGAGCAACTGGTATCTGTATATCTGGTCGGTCAATAACGATCGTGTAATCGATGCCAGTCTTGGCTATTTCATGACGCCGCTGGTCAATGTGCTGCTGGGTTCGATGATACTGGGCGAGCGGCTGCGGCGCCTGCAATGGATGGCTGTCGGCATGGCGGCAATCGGCGTCCTCTGGCTAACATGGCAAAACGGGCAGCCGCCATGGGTCAGCCTGCTACTGGGCATCACCTTCGGCCTGTACGGACTGCTGCGCAAGACGGCATCGCTGGGCACGCTGGAAGGTCTGTCGCTGGAAACCATGCTGCTGCTCCCGCTGGCCGTCGTTTCACTGCTGCTCATGACTGCGCAGGGCGCGCACGGCTTCAGCGATGCGTCGACCAGCACAAAATGGCTGATGCTGGCCTCCGGCCCGATCACCGCCATTCCCCTGCTGCTGTTTGGCGCCGCCGCCCGCCTGGTGCCGCTTTCAACCATGGGCCTGATGCAGTACATCACGCCATCGCTGCAACTGATGATCGGCATCTGGCTATATCACGAGCCGTTTGGCGAAGCACGTTTGATCGGCTTCGCCGCCATATGGATTGCACTCGGACTGTATTCACTGGACGGCATCTGGCAAAGCTGGCGTCGGCAGCGTGCTGCCTGATATACACGCCATGCATAAAAAAAGGGACAAGCATGTTGTCCCTTTTTTGCATGCGCGTTGCGCTTAAATCTCTACCTTGGTGCCCAGTTCAATCACGCGATTCGATGGAATCTGATAATAGTCGGCTGCACCGCGTGCATGGCGCGACATCGCGACAAAAATATGTTCGCGCCACAGGGCCATGCCACGCACCGGATTGGCAACCACCGTCTGACGCGCGATGAAAAACGAGGTTTCCATCATCTCGAATTCCAGGCCCTGCTCTTTCGCCAGATCCAATGCTGCCGGAATATCCGGCACATTCTTGAAGCCGTAAGTCACATTCATCTGGTAACAGTCGTCGCCCAGATGTTCGATCCTGACCTGATCGGCTTTCGGTACATACGGCACTTCCATCATCCGCACGGTCAGGAACACCACGCGTTCATGCAACACCTTGTTATGCGACAGATTGTGCAGCATCGCATGCGGTACGCCATCCGATTCGCCGCGCAGGAAGATCGCCGTGCCCGGCACGCGTGTCGGTGGCGAAATAAACAGCGAAGCCAGAAAATCTTCCAGTGGAATCGCATGCTTCTGCAGATTTTCGAATACCAGTTCGCGTCCGCGCTTCCACGTCAGCATCAGGGTAAACAAAACCACACCCAGCAGCAGCGGGAACCAGCCGCCGTGGAACAGCTTCAGCATATTCGCCGAGAAGAGGCTCAGATCGATCACCAGGAAGAAACCGGTCGCGGCCAGGCACAGAATCAGATTGTATTTCCAGCGATAACGAATGACGAAGAAAGTCAGGACAGTCGTCACCATCATCGTCGCCGTCACCGCAATGCCGTAGGCTGCTGCCAGATTGGATGAAGAGCCGAAGCCGATCACTGCCAGCACGACCACGATCATTTGCAGCCAGTTCACCGCCGGAATGTAAATCTGGCCGATCTGGCTGGCAGAGGTAAATTCGATTTTCATGCGCGGCAGAAAGCCCAGCGCAATCGCCTGCTTGGTCATCGAGAAGGTACCGGAAATCGTCGCCTGCGAAGCGATGATGGCAGCCATGGTCGATAATGCGACTAGCGGATAAATGCTCCATGCGCCGAGCTGCTGGTAGAAAGGATTGGTGACGGCCCCAGGGTTCAACAGCAGCAACGCGCCCTGCCCCAGATAATTCAATGACAGTGCAGGAAAGGCAATCAGGAACCACGCCATGCGTATCGGCTTGGCGCCGAAATGGCCCATGTCGGCATACAGCGCTTCCGCGCCGGTAAATGCCAGCACCACAGCACCCAGTGCAATAAAAGCGAGAAACCCATTGCCGCTCAAAAAGTGCAAGGCATGCCATGGATTCAAGGCATGCAGAATGTACGGCGCATCAATGATGTTGACGACGCCCATCACTGCCAGCGTAATAAACCAGATCAGCATGACCGGGCCGAACCATTTGCCGATACCGGCCGTGCCACGCGCCTGCAGCGAATACAAGCCAACCAGCACGGCAACCGTCAATGGCACGACATAGGGATCGAAAGCGGAGGTGGCAACACTCAAGCCTTCTACCGCCGACAGGACGGAAATCGCGGGGGTAATCACGCTGTCGCCATAAAACAGCGTCGCGCCGAACAGCCCCATGACCATCAGAGGGAAATACCAGCGCGAATTTTTGGTCACGGAAGAAAGTGCCAGCGCCATCAGCGCCATGATGCCGCCTTCGCCGCGATTATTCGCGCGCAAAACCAGCGTGACGTATTTGAGCGAAACAATGATGATCAGGCCCCAGACGATCAGCGAGACAACCCCGAGCAAATTTTCCGGCGTGAGGTCGAGACCGTGTTCTTTGGAGAACACTTCTTTCATCGTATATAAAGGACTGGTGCCGATGTCGCCGTACACAATACCGACAGCGGCCAGAGTCAATGCAGCAAGACTGCTTTTTTTATCTGGTGAAGCCAAAGAGCGCTCTCTAAGAGGGATGGTGCGTCGCACAATAGGATAAGCAACTCCATAATGCAAGAAAAACTGGCTGCATGCATGCACAGTGTTGCATCTGCGCTGAATCATTATCTTCGGTATTTACAAACGCGAAAATATTTCATCTTTAATTCCGTTTTGCAGGCGATATCCGCCGCCGTGCATACCGAACTGCCTCGCCATCGGTTATCCTTGCACCCACCTCTTTGGCAAGCAACCTTTTATTGAAATTACAATGGCAAATTACGTCTACACCATGAACCGCGTGGGCAAGATCGTCCCACCGAAACGTCAAATTCTGAAGGACATTTCCTTGTCCTTTTTCCCCGGTGCCAAGATCGGCGTGCTGGGCCTGAACGGTTCCGGCAAATCGACGCTGCTGAAAATCATGGCCGGCATCGATACCGACATCATCGGCGAAGCACGCCCAGCACCTAATCTGAACATCGGCTACCTGCCGCAGGAACCGCAACTCGATCCAGAACAAACCGTACGCCAGGCAGTAGAAGGCGGCCTCGGCGAAGTGTTTGAAGCGAAAGCGTTGCTCGAAGCAGTCTATGCGGCCTATGCCGAACCAGATGCTGACTTCGATGCACTCGCCGCAGAGCAAGGCCGACTTGAAGCGATCATCTCGACCTCCGCTGGCGACAATCCTGAACAACAACTGGAAATGGCTGCCGATGCATTGCGCCTGCCTCCTTGGGATGCAAAAATCGGCGTCCTGTCCGGCGGTGAAAAACGTCGTGTCGCCTTGTGCCGCTTGTTGCTGTCCAAACCAGACATGCTCTTGCTCGATGAACCGACCAACCATCTGGACGCCGAATCGGTCGACTGGCTGGAGCAATTTCTGCAACGCTTCCCTGGCACCGTCGTCGCGATTACCCATGATCGCTACTTCCTCGACAATGCAGCCGAGTGGATTTTGGAACTGGATCGCGGTAGCGGCATTCCATGGAAGGGCAATTACAGCTCATGGCTGGAACAAAAAGGCGATCGTCTGAAGCAGGAAGAAGCCACCGAATCCTCACGCCAAAAAACCATCGCCAAGGAATTGGAATGGGTACGCCAGAATCCGAAAGGCCGTCAGGCCAAGTCGAAAGCACGCCTGGCGCGCTTCAATGAATTGTCCGAACACGAATATCAAAAACGTAACGAGACTCAGGAAATCTTCATTCCAGTCGCCGAGCGTTTGGGTAATGAAGTCATCGAATTCAAGAATGTGTCGAAAGCATTCGGCGATCGTCTGCTGATCGACAACCTGAGCTTCAAGATTCCACCCGGCGCTATCGTCGGCATCATCGGCCCGAACGGTGCCGGTAAATCGACCCTGTTCAAGCTGATCACCGGCAAGGAACAAGCAGACAGCGGCGAAGTCGTCATCGGCACCACTGCACGCGTCTCCATCGTCGATCAATCGCGCGACTCGCTGAACGACAGCAAGACCGTATTTGAAGATGTTACCGGCGGTGCCGACATTCTGACCGTCGGCCGTTTTGAAATGCCGTCGCGTGCGTATCTGGGACGCTTCAACTTCAAGGGCGGCGATCAGCAGAAGGTCGTCGGTAATTTATCTGGTGGTGAACGTGGTCGTTTGCATCTGGCCAAGACATTGCTGCAAGGCGGCAACGTCCTGCTGCTGGATGAACCGTCCAACGATCTCGACGTGGAAACCCTGCGCGCGCTGGAAGACGCCCTGCTGGAATTTGCCGGCAGCGTCATGGTGATTTCACATGATCGATGGTTCCTCGATCGCATCGCCACGCACATCCTCGCATTCGAAGGTAACTCGCAGGTATCGTTCTTCGATGGCAACTATCAGGAATATGAAGCGGACAAACGCAAGCGTCTGGGTGAAGAAGGTGCGAAACCCAAGCGGATTCGTTACAAGCCTTTGTCGGTTTAATGCTTCCTTCATTATTCAGTCTGCTCCGCAGCGATGAAAAACGGCCATCTGTTTCAGCGCATCCCTGCGGAGCTTCCTGAAGAAATAAGTGAAAGCCTGCTCACGGCCGGCAATGTGCGGATAGAACGCATCGTCTCCAAAGGCCATCGTTCGCCACCCGATTTCTGGTACGAGCAGCAGCAAAACGAATGGGTGGTACTGCTCAAGGGAGAAGCCGGCCTGCGCTTCGAGCAAGATGCACAGGCCATCCATCTGATGCCTGGCATGTACGTCAACATCCCGGCGCATGCCAGACACCGCGTTGAATGGACCAGCGCCAGCGAAGAAACCGTGTGGCTGGCGGTGTTTTACTGAGCGCGCGTAAACTACGCACATCCCGGCGCACCTGCAGCGCTGTGATTGCGCTGCCCATACGCCACGCATTCTTATTAACTCCATTTTCACCGCATGTATCAACTTGCCGCACCCGCCACCGCTGAAATCGAAATCAAGAAGAGCCGCTTCATCGGCTTGCTGTACCCGCTGACGACGCGCGCGGAAGCACGCGCAATTCTGGCCGGCTTGCGCGCACAACATCCGAATGCCGTGCATTTTTGCTGGGTACTGATGTGCGATGGCGATTCCGGCCTGGACGACGACGGCGAACCGTCCGGCACCGCCGCACGTCCGATGTACAACGTGCTGGTGCACAAGGATGTCTTCAATGTGCTGGCGGTCGTGGTGCGCTACTGGGGCGGCATGAAGCTGGGCGCAGGCGGTCTGACACGCGCCTATGGACAGGCGATTTCGGAAGCGATCAAGAATGCGGAGTTATTGCCGGTCGAAGCGATGTGCGAACGACGCTTCGTGCTGCAGTTTGCCGACGAATCAAGCTTGCGCCGCTATTGCGAACAACAGGACGTGAGCGTGATCGATGCGCAATACGGCGATGCCGTCACGCTGCTGTTAAAAATAAAATGCAGTCAGGTCGATGCATTTACACGTGCCGCCTTCGATTTGCTGCGCGGCGCACTGGAAGACCGTAGCGATCCTGCCTGAATGCGCGCGAACACTAGCTCTGTCGCGGGATGGAATCCCGCACGCACATCAAATCATTTCCAGCGATTCCGGCCCATCCGGCGACGGGAATGCATCGTCCAGTTCGGCCAGATCCTGCGCCGTTAATTGCATATCGAGGGCGGCGCGATTTTGCTGTACATGGGCCGGCGTCGAGGCCTTGGGAATCGCGATCACGCCTGGCTGGCGCAAGACCCAGGCCAATGCAATCTGCGCCGGCGATACGCCATGCCGGTCGGCGATATCCTGTACTTCCGGGTATTCGGCCAAGCGTCCCTGCTCGATCGGCGAATACGCCATGATCGGCAAACCGCGTTGCTGCGCCTGCGGCAGCAAATCGTATTCGATGCCGCGTCGCGTCAGGTTGTACAGAACCTGGTTGGCAGCCATGGCCTCGCCGCCGGATGCACGCGCAATTTCCCGCATATCGTCGACATCCATATTGCTGACGCCCCAGTGACGGATTTTACCGGCGTCCTGCAAGGCTTCAAAGGCGGCGATGGTTTCGGCGAACGGCGTACGGCCGCGCCAATGCAACAGATACAAATCGATACGATCGGTGCCCAGACGTTTCAGGCTGCGCTCGCAGGCGGCAATGGTGCCGTGGCGCGTGGCATTGCTCGGCAATACCTTGCTGACTAAAAACACTTCATCACGCCGGCCTGCAATGGCTTCGCCCACCAGTTTTTCGGAAGCGCCATCGCCGTACATTTCAGCGGTATCTATCAAGGTCATGCCGAAGTCCAGTCCCAGACGCAGGGTGGCGATTTCCTCGGCGCGGCAGCTCGCGTGATCGCCCATATACCACGTGCCCTGGCCGAGCACCGGCACGGCTTCACCGGATGGAAGTTTAATCTTGCGCATACTTGCCTTTCATATTGTTGAGCGCCGTGCCGCATGCACACGCTGCACATCCGCTCACGATTGCTTGAACCACGGCTTCAGGGTCGTACGCAATGTACGTTCATCGAAACCGTGTATGACCTTATCGTCGACGACGATCAGCGGCACGCCATTGCCGCCCAGTTTTTTGTGGCCTTCATAACCGGCACTGGTTTTTTCAACATCGAGCTCGGTATATTCGATACCGTTGGCCTCGAATAGTTGCCGCGCGGCCGCGCAATAACCGCACCACTCGGTGGCATACAGCGTCACCGCCGGCTGCGCGCTCGGGACGACGACATTCGCCGTCTTCCCGCCCGTCCACAGCGGCTTGCCCATGTACACAGCGGCACCCAATACGGCCAGCACGATCAACCATTTCAGCACAGTGGAAAACGGCGATCCGCTTTTGACGACCGGCGTACCGTAACGGCCGTAGCTGGCAGGAACCGGCTCGCCGGATGCCTTGATATAGGCAACCTGGCAGGACGGACATTGCCACTCCGGCGCTTCATCGGTCGGCTTGCGGACATACGAGCATTTCGGGCAGATACGAGTCATGATGGAAAAGAGTCGTGGTGAATTTTTCATTATACGTAAACGCAATTCGCACCTACACTCGCTTGCATGGCGAGGAATACAGCGCAGATGCCTGTTTTACATTGACATGAGCCGACACCAAAGAACGCGATGAGTACACGCTGTCAGACATCCGCCCAAACCGGCATCCTGCAAACCTGCCATCCGCAATACATGGAGTGTGCTTGCTTTGGACGATGCCGGAAATCGCAGCAAATACGCGTTAAACAACAAAGACCGGCCGCAGAATCATTGCATTTATAATACGTGCAGGCGCAAAAGGTATCGCCATTTGCAGACGTCGCACCGAGCAACCAAACCCATACTCCCTCATACATGCGCCTCTTTTCCGAAAAATATCGCCTACTGGCATGGCTCAGCATTTTGCTCATAGGCGGATTCCTGACCACGATCGTCACCAGCTATATTGTTTCTCGCGATGCGATCAGGCAGAACGTGGTGGAGCAGGCTTTGCCGCTGACCAGCGACAATATTTATTCGGAAATCCAGAAAGACATACTGCGCCCCATCTTTATCTCATCGCTGATGGCAAGCGATACCTTTCTGCGCGACTGGGTCATGGCAGACGCAATAGTCTGCGCACTGATGCCGGTTCAACACGCAGCCTGAACCGGCGCTACACTAATCATCTGGCATCGATAAAACTGCGACCGCATTCAACATGAGCACGACACCGACAACTGCAATGGACACGGCACTTTCCAGCGAACAGATGCTGCAATTCAGGAACGACGGCTACCTGGTTTTCCGCGCGATGCTGGAACCGGCCGCCTGCGAACGCATGCTCAAGGTTGCCGCCGAACAGTTGCGCGCGGCATTGCCGCCATTGGAATATGAAGCGGAACTCGGTTATGCAGGTGCGCCCGCATCGCTGGACGCAGAAGGGGGCAGAACCGTACGCCGTTTGCGCAGCGCTTATGATCGCGATGCATGCTTTCACGATTGGGCGGAAGACGCGCGCGTGGTTTCCAGGCTGCGGCAATTATTCGATGAACCGGTTTGCCTGACATTGGCGCATCACAACTGCGTGATGACCAAGCATCCGCAATATGGCACTGCAACCGGATGGCATCGCGACATTCGCTACTGGTCGTTCACGCAGCCTGATTTGATTTGCGTGTGGCTCGCATTGGGTGATGAAACCGCAGACAATGGTGGCCTGAAATTTATCCCGGGTTCGCATCGCCTGCATATCGCTCCCGAACAACTCGACGAGCTGGATTTTTTGCGGCCAGAACATCCTGCCAATCAGGCTATCTTCGCGCAGGGAAAAGTGGTCGAACTGCAGCAGGGCGACGTCGTGTTTTTTCACAGCCGCCTGTTTCATGCCGCAGGTGTCAACGCGACTTCATCCGTCAAGACTTCCGTTGCGTTCGCCTATCACGGTCGCAGCAATCAAGCGGTGGCCGGCAGTCGATCGGCAGCATCGGCCGATATCCGATTAACTGATTGAGCTAGAGCAGCATCCCGGCACGGCAAGAATCATTGCTTGGGCACGCTGGGCGGCATACGCGATGAAGCCGGAATATCTTCCTGTACATTGCCCGGTTTTTTACGTTCGACTTCTTCCACTCCCGGCATCCCGCGTCTGTCGGTATCCATCTGCCCAGCTTCGATATCATCGAAGGCCTGCTTCATATCCTTGCGCGGTTTGGCTTCCTGGCTATCCAATGATTCGTCGCGCTCATGCGGCAAGCGTGGCGGTTTTTGATGTTGACCTGAAACATGGTCGACATCTTCCTGGTCGCCCTGTTTTTCATCTGTGAAGAATTTTTCTTCTGTCAGTTTGCCGGCCATCGGATCTCCTTTTAACTTCTTTGTATTCTTTACAGCATGGCTTTTGCATTGCCTCAATGATGCGCACACGCCACGCGTTCTGCATGCTGAAGTTGGAGTTAAATAAACGACAATAATTCCCTGTTGAAGAAAACCAGCGTGTCGAAACACGTCAGCTCTGCTATCATTCGTCTCGAACATTGGGGAGTAGCCGGCCTTAGTCAACTAAGGAATCTGCGTCAACATTCTTGGCCCGCAGGCCATGGTGCAGATAGTCGCAAGACTTGGCGAGACCATCGCTCAAATGACGACCGCATGGGCCGGGGTCGCTGTTTGCGCTTTGGTTATTATTCCGGCCCCAGAAAGTTTATCCCCATCATGGAAGCATTCTTCGTCTCAACAGGCATAGTGGCGCTCGCTGAAATCGGCGACAAAACCCAACTGCTCGCTTTTCTTCTCGCTGCAAAATTCCGTCGTCCCCTGCCTATCGTGCTGGCGATTCTGGTCGCCACGATAGCCAATCATGCATTTGCTGCTGCCATCGGTACCTGGATCACGACCTTGCTCGGACCGGAAACCTTGCGCTGGGTATTGGGTATTTCCTTCCTGCTGATGGCCGGCTGGATCCTGATTCCCGACAAGCTTGATGAGGGCGATGCCCAATTCGCCAAGTACGGCGTTTTCATGACCACGCTGATCGCATTTTTCCTGGCCGAGATGGGTGATAAAACGCAGATTGCAACGGTCGCCCTGGCGGCGCAATACCATTCCTTTTTCTGGGTGGTAGCCGGCACCACGTTTGGCATGATGCTGGCAAATGCACCAGCGGTTTATTTCGGCGACAAAATCGCCAATCGCATGCCGGTAAAGATCGTGCATCGCATCGCCGCTGCAATTTTTGCCGTGCTGGGAATAGCAACCTTGCTGGGAGCCGGTTCGCGTTTCGGTTTTTGAGTCTGCCCTGACGGCAAACCCGGTGCGTTATTCCCGCCAACGCGGGAATAACGCACCGATGGCTTCACGCCTGCAAGCGCGCTTTTGCAGCCCGGTATTCGGCGCTCAGTTTTTGCACCGCTTCCGCCACGCTGGTGACAGCGTCTATCATGCCGACGCCCTGCCCCGCGCCCCAAATATCGCGCCAGGCTTTCACCTTGCTGCCGCTGCTGGAAGCAAAATCCATCACGCTCTTGTCCCCTTGCGGCAGGTTATCCGGATCCAGTCCCATATTGATGATGGATTTCCGCAAATAGTTGCCATGCACGCCGGTGAACAAATTGCTGTAGACGATATCGGACGCTACGGAGGTGACGAGCGCCTGCCGATAAGCTTCATCCACATTCGCTTCGTGCGTCGCCAGCCAGCGCGAGCCTATATATGCAAAGTCGGCCCCCATCGCCTGTGCTGCCAGCACTGCATCGCCACTGGCAATGGCGCCCGACAAAGCGATCGTCCCCTTGAAGAATTGACGTACTTCGCCGACCAGTGCGAACGGCGACAGTGTGCCGGCATGTCCACCGGCGCCGGCCGCGACCAGAATCAGCCCATCGACGCCGGCGTCCAGCGCTTTGTGCGCGTGGCGTATCGAAATCACGTCGTGCAGCACGATGCCGCCATAGCCGTGTATCGCATCCATCATTTCCTTCGGCGGCGCCTGCAGCGATGAAATGATGATGGGAACGCGATGCCTGACGCACACCTCTACGTCATGCGCCAGGCGATCGTTCGATTGATGCACAATTTGATTGACGGCGATGGGGCCGATGATGGCATCCGGATGCGTAGTTTTATACGCGGCTAGATCTGCCTGTATGTCGGTCAGCCAGCGATCGAGCAATTCAGCCGGACGCGCATTCAATGCCGGAAACCCGCCGACTATGCCGGCCTTGCATTGCGCCAGCACCAGCTCGGGGCCGCTGGCAATGAACATCGGTGCGCCGATGACCGGCAGGGCAAGATTTTGCAATACGGCGGGGAGATGGTCTTGCGAGCGACTGGTCATGAGCATTACTCCTTGGGCAGGATGGCATGCCGTACACATGCCATCGTTTACAGGAATCGGTCCAACAGTTTGCGGCTGTGCTTGTCGAGTTTTTGCAAATCACGAATCAGGAACTGGATGCCGTGCGTGTCGGCAATGATCAATGACGATTCACCGATGCGGCGTATATCTTCCTCGCCCTTCAGCACCAGCAGCGCATCACCGCGGCTGGTCGCCACCGTCCAGGTACTCGGCGAGGCGAATGCGGACACATGTTTGATCTTGGTAATTTCCGGCAGGAATTCGCGACTGGCCAATTCTTCTTCCAGTAACGCACGGATGGTCTCCGGCAAATCGCTCAGGCGCTCTACCCATGCCAGCTCGCGCCCATCCGTACTGACGATGGCGATGCCGGTATCCGGCGCCGCAATCGGGAAGGCGCGCACCGGGACCACGCCCTCATGTAGTTCTGCCTCGCCGGGTGCGGAATAAACCAGTTTGCCGAACGCATTGCGGTTCAGTTGAAACGGTATCGATTGCACGTCGCTCATACCAGCCCCTCTTCCACGCTATCTTCCAGCATATCCTGTTCGGCCTGCCGCTGCTGCGCCTGATACAGCTTGTAATACGCACCCTCGCGCGCCAGCAGTTCATCGTGCGAACCGACTTCGACGATCTGCCCCCGGTCCATCACGACGATGCGATCGGCGCGACGCAAGGTGGAAAGTCTGTGTGCGATGGCTATCGTGGTACGGCCACGCACCAGATTATCCAGCGCTTTTTGAATCTCGCGCTCGGTCGTCGTATCGACCGATGAGGTGGCCTCATCCAGAATCAGGATATGCGGATCGATCAGCAGCGCGCGCGCAATCGAAATACGCTGGCGCTCGCCGCCGGACAGCGTTTGCCCGCGTTCGCCCACCATGGAATCGTAGCCGTGCGGCAAGCGCAAAATGAATTCATGCGCGTTCGCCGCACGCGCGGCCGCGATGATTTCTTCACGGCTGGCGTCCGGCTTGCCGTAAGCGATATTGTCGGCGATGGTGCCGAAGAACAGGAAGGGTTCCTGCAGCACCAGGCCGATGTTGCGACGATATTCCGGGATCGGAATCGAGCGCACATCAATGCCATCGACCAGAATCGCACCGTCCGACACGTCGTAGAAACGGCAGATCAGATTGACCAGCGTACTTTTCCCGGAACCGCTGTGACCGACCAGACCTATCATTTCGCCCGGCTGGATATCGAGATTCAGACCGCGTATCACAGCCCGGTTGCCGTAACGGAAACCGATATTTTTGATCGTGATTTTCCCCTGCACATTCGTCAGATGCACCGGATTGGTCGCTTCCGGCACGCTGGAAACGTGGTCCAGAATATCGAAAATACGTTTCGCGCCGGTGGCGGCTTTTTGCGTCACCGAAACGATACGACTCATAGAATCCAGCCGCGTGTAGAAGCGGGTGATGTAGGCCAGGAAGGCCGTCAGCACACCCACCGTGATCAGGCCTTGCGACACCTGCCAGATGCCGAGCGCCCACACCACCAGCAAACCGATTTCGGTCAGGAGAGTAACGGTGGGCGAAAACAGCGACCAGACTTTGTTGACGCGATCGTTGATCGCCAGATTATGTTTGTTGGCTTCGCGGAAACGCACTGCTTCGCGCTTTTCCTGCGCAAATGCCTTCACCACGCGGATGCCGGGGATGGTATCGGCCAGCACATTCGTGACTTGCGACCAGATCCTGTCGATTTTTTCAAAGCCGTTGCGCAATTTGTCGCGCACCACATGAATCATCCACGCGATGAACGGCAACGGCAGCAAGGTGACCAGCGCCAGCCACGGATTGATCGAAATCAGAATTGCCGCCGTCATGAAGATCATCAACACGTCGGTGAAGAAATCCAGCAAATGCAAAGACAGGAAGACGCAGATGCGATCCGTCTCCGAACCGATACGCGTCATCAGATCGCCAGTACGTTTGCCACCGAAATATTCCAGTGATAGACGCAGCAGATGTTCATACGTGGTGGTGCGCAAATCCGCACCTATGCGCTCGCTGACCAGTGCCAGTATGTAAGTGCGCGCCCAGCCCAAACCCCATGCCAGCACGGCCGAGCCGAATAAACCGCTCAGATACAGCACCACCAGGCTTCTATCGATTTCCACGCCGTTCTGATACGGGATCAGTACGTTATCCATTAACGGCAGCGTCATGTACGGCGGCACCAGCGTCGCCGCCGTAGAGCCCAGCGTCAACAGGAAACCCAACAGCAACTGCCCGCGATACGGCTTGGCAAAACGCCACAGGCGAAACAGCGAAGCCGTGGACGGCGGCTGTTCTTCCGCTACGCCTTCGGCATCCTCTTCTTCCTCTTCATTTTGCGCATCCGGTTCGGCCAGGGGCATTGCCACGCCGCTCGCAATCGCATGCTGCAATTGCTCGAAACTGGTGATCAGTTGCAGCGCGGCAGGATTTTGCGCCAACGTATAACGCCAGCTTGCCAGGCGCGATGTTGCATCGTGCAACTCCAGCGTGCCGACGCCGGCATGATCGTAATGCTTGAGCGTCAACGCCGCACTGCAAGGCCAACTGTGCCAGTCTGTTTCCGCGCGGGAACGCGACAACAGACGCATATTGGTCAAAATAACGATGCCCGGCACAAAATGCAGGCTGGAATCAAGGTCAAGATCCAGATGAGCGAGTATGATTTCATCCTTGCTCATTTGACTATTAGCCTCCTGCCAGACAGCAGGAAGAACATGTCTTGTTGACAATAATGATGGGGACGCGGTTTTCATCAAGGCAGAAAGCGTTTTCGTGACGAACGGATGTTCAGTGAATGACGATCAGAATATAGGGTTTTATCTCAAATTGGCGGCCAGTATATCCAAACGCATGCAGCTTGTTGCTGCGTATTTGGTCTCGCGTGAAATATAATCACCAAACTAGTAAACCAAAGAACGCCGAGCGCGTTACACCAATTTTAGCCATAGCAGTTTTGGCTTCTACAAACACTATCCATTACAAAATGAACAACAAAACCATCGAGATTATCGATGTGCTGAGTCTACGCGGTCCAAATATATGGACCTATCGCCCAGTGCTTGAAGCTTGGGTAGATATCGGCGATCTGGAAGATTCGCCGTCCAATACCATTCCCGGATTCTATGAACGCCTGACCGCCTGGCTGCCCAGCCTGGTCGAACATCATTGCGGCGTCGGCGTACACGGCGGCTTTTTGATGCGTTTGCGCGAAGGCACCTGGCCTGGCCACATCATGGAACACGTGATGATAGAGCTGCAGAATCTTGCCGGCATGCAAAGCGGTTTCGGCAAGGCGCGCGAAACCGGCAAACGCGGCGTCTACAAGGTTGTCGTCCGCGCCCGCCATGAAGAAGTCAGCCGCGCTGCATTAGTTGCCGCCCGCGATCTGGTAATGGCTGCAATCGAAGACAAACCCTACGATGTCCAATCCACGGTAGACCATCTGCGCAACATTCTGGAATCCGTCGCCTTGGGCCCGAGCACTGGCTGCATCGTCGAAGCGGCAACCGATAGGCGCATCCCATCGATGCGCCTGAACGACGGCAATCTGGTGCAACTCGGCTACGGCATCAAGCAACGCCGCATCTGGACTGCCGAAACCGACCAGACCAGCGCGATTGCGGAAACCATTTCCAGCGACAAGGAACTGACCAAGACGCTGCTGCAATCCTGCGGCGTGCCGGTACCGGAAGGTCGTATCGTCAACAGCGCCGCCGATGCATGGGAAGCTGCCGAAAGCATAGGCTTGCCAGTCGTCATCAAGCCGCTGGATGGCAATCACGGTCGTGGCGTTTCCACCAATCTGAATACGGCTGCCGATATCGAGGCGGCTTTTTTATTGGCCGAACAGGAAAGCAGCGATGTCATCGTCGAGCGCTTTATCCTCGGCAACGAACACCGCTTGCTGATCGTAGGCGGCAAACTGGTCGCTGCCGCCCGCGGTGAAGAAGCTACCGTTGTGGCGGATGGCAAATCCAGCATTTCCGAACTGATCAACAGCCAGCTCAACTGCGATCCACGACGCGGCAGCAGCGAAGATTGCCCGCTCAATCTGATCCTGATCGATGAAGCGGACGATCCGCGCGTCGTGCTGCTGGAGCTGGCGCGCCAGGGTTACACGACTGAATCGATCCCGGCTGCCGGCAAAAAAATCCTGATCCAGCGCAACGGCAACGTTGCCTTCGATGTTACCGATCAGGTTCATCCAACCGTGGCCGCAGCCGCATCGCTGGCGGCCCGCATCGTCGGACTGGATATCGCCGGCGTTGATCTGGTGGTGGAAGATATTTCCAAACCGCTGGCCGAACAAGGCGGCGCCATCGTTGAAGTCAACGCTGGCCCCGGCCTGCTGATGCATTTGAAGCCGGCCGACGGCCCGGCGCGTCCGGTTGGCCGTGCGATTGTCGACCATCTGTTTGCTGAAGATGAAAGCGGCCGGATTCCTATCATCGGCGTCACTGGCTCACACGGCACCACAGTCGTATCGCGCCTGATCGCATGGTTTCTGCACTTGCAGGGCGCGTATGTCGGTCTGGCATGCAAGGATGGCTTGTTCCTGCGCCAGCGCCCGGTTTTGAAAAAAGCCAGCGACAACTGGGATGCCGGACGTCAGGTGCTCATGAATCGCATGGTGGAAGCCGCCGTATTTGAAAGCAGCAGCAAGGCCATTCTGTCGGAAGGTCTGGCCTACGACTGGTGTCAGGTAGGTGTCGTCACGAATATCGATCCGGCCGACACCCTGCCGGAATTTTATATCGACGATGCCGAGCAGATGAGCCGCGTGCTGCGTACCCAGATTGATGTCGTGCTATCGACTGGCGTGGCGGTATTGAACGCTGCCGATGAACGCGTGGCGGAACTGGCTTCCCTGTGTGACGGCAGCGTGATTTTCTTTGCAGCTTCACCGGCAGAAGCGGTGATTGCCGCACATCTGGCGAACGGTCAACGCGCTGTGTTCATGCGCGACGGCAATATCGTTTTGGCGACCGGCAAAGAAGAAATTCTGATCGACAACGCAACACCGCATGCTGCACTCACGATGGAAAACAGCCTCGCCGCCGTTGCGGCAGCGTGGGCATTGGGTATAGGCCCCGAGCTGATCCGTGCCGGGATAGAAACATTTGAAGCAACTGATGCGGCCATCGCCGCTTAAAGCGCCATGAGCACTGTATACGCATATCACGACAACAAACTAACCGATGCGGTTTACACTCCTGCATCCACCACCAAAGTGCCGCGCAGTCGTAAGATCCGGCAAGCTCCGCCCAGAAGAAAGATGTCCATGGAAATATCCCGCGTTCGCGCCCTGCGCGGCCCCAACCTCTGGAGCCGGCACACGTCGATCGAAGCCATTGTGTCGTGCAATGCATCGGAACAAGACATTGCTGCCATCCCCGGTTTCGAAGATCGCTTGCGCGCGCGCTTTCCGGAAATAAAATTCATCGAAAGCGCACGTCCGAAAGCCGCGTTTTCCATGGCCGACGTGCTTGAATTCGCCGCGCTCGGCCTGCAGGCGCAAGCCGGTTGCCCGGTGACATTTAGTCGCACGATCGCAACTATCGAAAAAGACACTTACCAGGTCGTGGTCGAATACACGGAGGAAGCCGTCGGTCGGCTCGCCTTTGAACTGGCACAAGAACTGTGCCGCGCCGCAGTGGAAGATACCCCGTTCAACCTGGTAACTGCATTGGCCAGCCTACGCGAGCTGGATGAAGACATCCGCCTCGGCCCAAGCACCGGCGCCATCGTCGATGCAGCCGTGTCGCGCGGCATTCCGTATCGCCGCCTGACCGAAGGCAGCATGGTGCAGTTCGGCTGGGGCAGCAAGCAGTTGCGCATACAGGCGGCAGAAACCGGCTTTACCAGTGCGATTGCCGAATCGATCGCGCAAGACAAGGAAATGACCAAGCTGCTGTTAAGTGCAGCCGGTGTACCGGTACCCGACGGCCGTTCGGTGACGACAGCTGACGATGCATGGCTTGCCGCCACTGAAATCGGTGCCGCAGTGGTCATCAAACCGCGCGACGGCAATCAGGGCAAGGGCGTTTCAGTGAATCTGAAAACCCGCGAAGAAATCGAAGCCGGCTTTGCCGCAGCGCAAGTCATTTGCGACGACGTAGTGATCGAACGCTATATTTCTGGCCAGGATTACCGCTTCCTCGTGGTCGGCAAACAGCTGATCGCCGCCGCCCGTCGCACACCGCCGGAAGTCATCGGCGATGGCGTACAAACGATTCAGCAATTGATCGATCAGGTTAACCTCGATCCTTTGCGCGGCGACGGCCACGCTTCGCCACTGACCAAGATCAAGGTCGACAAGACAACCTTGGCCACGCTGGAAAAACAAAACCATACGCTGGAAAGCGTTCCTGCCAAAGGCGTGCCTGTGGTATTGCGCAACAATGCCAACCTGAGCACCGGCGGCATCGCCACCGACGTCACCGACGATGTGCATCCCGAGCTGGCGGCACGCGTGGTCGAAGCAGCGCAAATGATCGGTCTGGATATCGCCGGCGTCGATCTAGTCTGCGAAAACGTCCACAATACGCTGGAAGAACAAGGCGGCGGCGTGGTTGAAGTCAATGCTGCACCCGGCTTGCGCATGCATATCAAACCATCGTTCGGCAAAGGCCGTCCGGTCGGCGAAGCGATTGTTTCCACCATGTTTGCCGAAGGCGACGATGGTCGCATCCCGGTTGTCGCCGTTGCCGGCACCAATGGCAAAACCACGACCGTACGTTTGATTGCGCATATTTTGCAAGCAAACAAACATCGCGTCGGCATGACCACTACCGACGGCGTGTACATCGAAAATGAACGCATCGATACCGGTGACTGCAGCGGCCCGCGCAGCGCGCGTAATGTATTGATGCATCCGGATGTCGATGCAGCCGTGTTTGAAACCGCACGCGGCGGTGTCCTGCGCGAAGGTCTGGGTTTCGACCGTTGCAACGTCGCCGTCGTTACCAATATCGGCGTAGGCGATCATCTGGGCCTGAATTTCATTTCGACCGTGGAAGATCTGGCGGTCGTCAAACGCGTCATCGTGCAAAACGTGGCCCCCAACGGCACCGCCGTATTGAACGCCGCCGATCCGATGGTGGCCAACATGGCAGCCAGCTGCCCCGGCAGCGTGACCTTCTTTGCCAAGGACGGCAACCATGCCGTACTGGCCACGCACCGCGCAAAAGGCCATCGCGTACTGTTCCTCGACGGCGTCTTCATTGTGGCAGCGGAAGGTGCGTTCGAGCACCGGATTGCGCTGGCAGATATTTCGATCACGCATAACGGTCTGATCGGCTTCCAGATTGAAAATGCAATGGCCGCAATCGGCGCCGCATGGAGTCTCAATCTGCCCTGGGATATCGTGTTGAACGGCTTGCGTACATTTGAAAACAGCGCCGCCACCACACCGGGCCGTTTCAATCTGTTCACGCACCGTGGTGCCACCGTCATCGCCGACTACGGCCACAATCCGGACGCCATCGAAGCGCTGACCCACGCCGTGGAAGCCATGCCGGCAAAACGCCGCATGGTCGTCATCAGCGGCGCCGGCGACAGACGCGACGATGATCTGCGCCGCCAGACTGAAATCCTCGGCGATGCATTTGACGACGTGATCCTGTATGAAGACCAATGTCAGCGCGGCCGTGCAGACGGCGAAGTGCTGGCATTGCTGCGCCAGGGTTTGACAAAGGCAAAGCGGGCAAAATCGATACAGGAAATTCACGGTGAATTTTTGGCGATCGATACCGCATTGGCAAGCCTGCAAGCGGGTGATCTATGTTTGATTCTGGTGGATCAGGTAGAAGAAGCACTGGCGCATATTGCCTCGCGCGTAGCGTGATCTAGGAAAAAGCCAGCGTCGAGCTGGCTTTTTTATTAGAAAAAATATCTACCTTAATTAATAGTGCAAATCGGTAGAGAATAAATTTTCAGTCACGAAAAATAATATGACGAAACCGCTCAACTACGATTTGCTTGGCCATCTTTACGATGGTGTCATGGCACCAACCGGCTTTCAACTTTTTATCGAAGAACTTGTAGAAGTCTTTAATTTGAAAGCGGTCACCATGGTGATACGCCATGTCGAAACGCAAGAAGTAAAAAGCCTTTGGCTAGCCGGCATTAGCAGGCAATGGGTAGAAAGTTACTCTCTTGATTACGCACGTGACGATGTCCTGGCACAGCACATCATGACAGCGCCCATTGCGAATTTCTACGCCAGTAATCTGGATGCCTCGCTTCCCGCCAGCTTTTCCGGAACCCGTTTTTATACTGAATGGCTGGCACCACAAGACATTGCTTTTGCTGCAGGTGCCGTTGTTCTGCAAGAGGGACCGTGGGTCACGCAATTGATACTGCAGCGCGCGTCCAATCATCCGCCATTTGCACGAGAGGAGATGACGCACCTCAATCAACTCGTGCCACATTTGCAACGCGCCATTCAGATGCGGCAACGATTCGCCGATCTGCAGCTGGATCAGCATTTTCTGGCAGGTGGTCTGGATATGCTGGCGATGCCGACATTTTTGTTCGATGAATATGCCAAGGTGACGCATCACAACCGTAGCGCCGCCAATCTGCTGACGGATCGCACACTCTGGCTTGAAGAAGGGCATTTACAGGCAAAAGATAGTGGCATGACACGCAGGCTCGGGTTGGAGATATCAAAATCGATCGCAGCAAGCCGAAGCAAAGAAGGCGATTTGAACAGCGTGGTCCTGTTACCGCGTAACGATAAATTGCCATTGATGCTAATGATCGCACCCTTGCTACTGACGGGAACGCCACGCACGCATGGTGCTGCTTTGATGTTTGCCTTTGATCCAGAAGCAACGCCAAGCGTCACGCTTGATCTGGTGCGGCGATTATTCAAACTGTCGAGCGCTGAAGCCGAGCTGTCCATCGCGCTGTGCATAGGCAAGACGCTGGACGAAATTGCGATCGAACGCGGCACATCGATACATACCGTCAAAAGTCAGCTCAAAAGCATTTTTCTTAAAACTGGTACCAAGCGACAACCAGAATTGGTATCCATGCTGTTAGCCAGTCCTGCATTTTTCATTGCGCAAAAGCAGATAGGCCAAACTTCAGGCGCGTAAATATCACGCCAGAAATAATAAAAGCCTGCTTACGCAGGCTTTTATTTGAGGAAATACAATTAGAACTTGTAACGCAGACCGATGGAAAGCAGATTCGCTTTCAAGTCCACGCCATCTTCTTTCAATACTTTGCCAAAATCTTCATACTCCGCAACCAAAGCAAGGTTTTTCGTGAAATTATAAGCAGCACCAATACCTATCAATGCGGTCGTACGATTCTTGGAACTGTTTTCGCTATCGCCGGTAGTATCTTCGAAATGTATTTTTGTGCGATTGAAAGACACACCCAGTTTGGCAAACAAGGAGAACTGCTCGTTCAACGGCAAAGTACCTGTTGCTGCCAGATAGAATGAACGCGGCTTGGCACTGATCGTACTGGTAACACCGGCATTAGTGACTGAGGCAGACCCTTTTCCAAAATCCACATACCCGCCTTCAACGCCGAAGTTCTGATTAAATCCATAACCACCGTACAGTTTGTACCCGGTTGTATGGTCTTTCAACGAGCCTTCTGCAATAGAGACTTTTTGTTCCGCACGGCCAACGTTGACACCCACATACGCGCCTTCGGCATATGCGGCCAATGGCACGGTCAAAGCAGTTCCGAGTAGCGCGAGCAATAACTGTTTTTTCATTTTCCAATTCCCTATTTGAGATGAATTACCGTGGTAATTACTGAGCGCATCCTCTCGTTTTGACGAGGAGCAGACAATCCCTCAAATGGATGATGTTGCGAAATGAATACAGCGTAGATGTGGCTGTTAACGCGTTACTTTTCCGTTAAAACCACGATCAACTGCGTAAAAAATCAGTTCAAAGTTTTACGATATTCTCGGCTGTTTTTTCGATGACATCGGATGGCGCCAACGGTGCCGGAGCCGTTTTATTCCACGGCCGACCATCGATCCGAATGGTTTCCAGATAATTACGAATGAATCGCTTGCCAAAGGATGGCGGATTGCTCCCTGCCACTTCGCTGTACAAGCGAATACCAATGTCGCGCATCTGTGCTGCCCCAACATCAGGGCTCTTACACAACAACTAAGAATAATGCGCAGCCTGCGCCATATATTCATGATGTCCCGTATTGATATGCGAAATGCGCCACTCGACCGGCTGGTCGTCATATGAATAAGCCACGCGCCGCACCTCCAGCAAGGGCGCACCTATCTCCAGATGCAACAGATCAGCATAGCGCGCATCGGCACTGACCGCGCGCAGACGCTCTTCAATACGAATAATACTGATGCCGAAGCGCACCTGGTACAGACTGTACAAGGTGTTCGGGCGATTACGCAGCACTGCTTCCGTAAGACCGACGAACAACAAATCCGGCACCGTGATGTCATCGACGATCACCGGCGCGCCTTGCAGGCTCAGGACATTGGTAAATTCATACACCTTGCTGCCAGGCTGGCGCAGCTTTTGCGCCGCAAGCGTACCTGCTTTCTTTTTGGCGAAAGCAATCAGCTCCAAATGCGGGTAGTTTTTGGTGCCGTCATGGTTAGCCACGTTGAAAAAACGGAACATTTGCTGTTCGCGGTTGTGCATGGAGACAAAAGTGCCGCGACCTTGATGTCGAATCAGGATGTTTTCAGCAACCAGCTCGTCAATCGCCTTGCGTAGGGTGCCGATCGACACGGAAAACAATTCACATAATTTTTTCTCGGCCGGAATCGCTTCGCCGGGCTTCCACTCGCCTCCCGCAAGCGCGCGCAGCACACGACGTTTGACCTCTTTGTAGAGGGTTGTTCCTACGGTAGTGGAGTGATCAAATTCAAGCATATTTGTCAATTGTCTCGAGGTTGAGCTGTGAGCAGATCTGCTGTGCGGCGCACAAAAAAATTCTTGTGTGGAATTGATCATAGCACCGGAAAGATGAAAGTGATACATGTCATATAGTTGACATTGATGATTATGCGGTCTACAGTCGTGCGCAATATGTGGGCGAGGAGCTTGCCGGTAATTGCCGGCAGCTGATTGATCAATCAATGTCAATATCGGTGCCAGCGAACTTATTTGATGACTTCTCAATTCGGCGTAGTGTTGTTTGGCGCGATGCTGGCGGCGATCGTGTCGGGCAGCAGCGGTTTTGCCTTTGGGCTGATTGCTTCGGCGGTCTGGCTGCATGTATTGGCACCAAGCCAGGTTGTACCTCTGGTAGTCGCCTGTTCGCTTTTGGTCAATCTGGTGATGGTGTGGCAGCTGCGCGGCGCGATCAAATTGAATCTGCTGTGGCCGTTCTTGCTGGGCGCAATGGTTGGCGTACCGATAGGTGTAGCCGCACTGCATAGCCTGGACGGAAAAATGGTGCGGCAAGGTGTGGGCGCACTACTGATTGCTTATAGTACATACATGTTTTTGCAGCCGAAGATGCCGGTGATTCGTCTGGCTGCACTCAGCGGCAAGATTGCCGATGGCGCAGTCGGCATGCTGGGTGGTTTCATGGGGGGCGCCACCAGCCTCAATGGCGTATTCCCAACCCTGTGGTGCGGCTTGCGCGGCTGGAGCAAGTCGGAGCAACGCGGCGTGTTCCAGCCTTATATTTTGATCGTGCACGCTGTAACGCTGGCATGGATGGGAGGTGCCGGCGAACTCAACCGGCAAACCGGCATAGATATTTTGCTGTGCGTGCCGGCCTTGTTGATAGGTAGCTGGCTGGGGCTGCGTTTGTTTCATCACGTCAGCGAAAAGGGATTCCGGAAATTGATGCTCGGTTTGTTCTTCCTGTCCGGATTGGCTTTGGTAGTTTCTCGATGAAAGGTTGTTCTGCAGTTACGCGATAGTCCATTAGAAAAAAACTTAACGATTCAGTTTTTGTTTCAAATAAATCAAAAACGAGGAGATGTCATGAAATTTCGCACATTCAGTTTACGCGCGCTAATTGGTTCATGTTTTTTAATGGGGGCGATCGCTAACGTTTCCGCCGAGGTCAACAAAATCGGTATCGCGCAGCAGTACGGCATCAGTTACCTGCCGCTCATGATTATGGAAGAGAACAAACTGCTGGAGAAGGAAGCAAAGGAAGCGGGCTTGGGTGACGTCACCGTGCAATGGGCCAAGTTTGCCGGCGGTAACGTCATGAACGATGCGCTGTTGTCCGGCGACCTGCAATTTGCTTCCGGCGGACTGGGGCCATTCATTACCTTGTGGGCCAAGACCAAGGACAACATCGGCGTCAGGGCAGTCGCCGCCATGAACTCCATGCCGCTCTTACTCAATACCCGCAATCCTGATATCAAGACGCTCAAAGATTTTACCGAAAAAGACAAGATTGCATTGCCAGCGGTAAAAGTATCGATTCAGGCGATCACACTGCAAATGGCCGCTGAGAAGGCATTCGGGCCAGGGCAAGAGAATCGTCTCGACAAATTCACAGTAACGCAATCTCATCCTGATGGCATGGCAGCCATGCTGTCCGGCAGCAGCGAAATCAATAGTCACTTTACTTCACCGCCCTTCCAATACACGGAACTGGATAGACCCGGCATCCGTACGGTAGTCAATTCGTATGAGGTCACCGGCGGACCGCACACCTTTAACGTGGTGTGGGCCAGCAAAAAATTCGTTGATGCGAATCCCAAAACCTATGCCGCATTTCTGAAGGCATTCGATTCATCGATTGCGATGATCAACAAGGACAAGCGGGCGGCAGCGGAATTTTATATTCGTGTGAGCAAGTCCAAAGAGAGCGTGGAATCGATCGAGAAAATGCTCAACGATCCGAATATCGAATTCACTACAACACCGAAAAACACCATGAAATATGCTGATTTCATGTACCGGATCGGGATGGTCAAAGTGAAGCCTGCATCGTGGAAAGACATGTTCTTCCCGAATATGTACAACCTGCCTGGCAGCTGATCCATCACTCTCACCCAAACGGAATTCAGATGACGACAAGTCTCAAGGTCAAGGTCTGGCGCGGCAAGCAGGATGGCGCTTTTGTCAGCTATGAGGTACCACGGCGGGAGAGTCAGACCGTGCTGGATGTAGTGACCTACATCCAGCGCCATCTGGATAGCACACTGAGCTATCGCTTCTCCTGCCGGGTCGGGATGTGCGGTTCATGCGCGATGACCGTCAATGGCGTCGCGCGCTGGACCTGCCGCACGCACGTGTCGAAAGTGGCCAGCAATGGTGAACTGGAAATCGCGCCACTGTCTAACCTGCCGGTGGTGAAAGATCTGGCTACCGACATGAGCGAATTTTTCGATAAATGGGCGCGCGGCAAAGGCCAGTTCAAAGGCACGCGCACGCGCCATGAAGAATTCGCGAACGTCGATCCGGCATCCAAGGCGCGCGTGGCGGCCAGCGCCGGGATCGAGTGCATCGGTTGCGGTGTCTGTTACGCCTCATGCGATGTGGTGACGTGGCGCCCGGCCTTCCTCGGCCCCGCAGCACTGAATCGTGCCTGGACTTTGGTCAATGATGTACGCGATGCCAATCAGGAAGAACGACTGCGTGCCGTCGCAGGCGATTCTGGTTGCCATGCCTGTCATACGCAAGGTTCATGTACGCAACGTTGCCCGAAACAGATCGCACCGACGGCTGGTATTGCAGGGCTGAAACTGCTTGCAGCACGTGCAGCACTGCGAGGGAAACTATGAGCAGCATCGCAGCGCAACAGGCACGTGCGTGGTACGTGCAACGCATCAGCGCAATGGTGTTGGCACTCTGCGTGATCGTGCATATCGGCATCATCATGTATGCCGTGCGTGGCGGCTTGAGTGGCAGCGAAATTCTGGAACGCACACGCGGCAGTTTGGCATTCGGCTTGTTCTACAGCGTCTTTGTACTTGCTTGTGCCGCACACGTACCGGTCGGGCTGGCCAACATCGCACAGGAATGGCTGGGCTGGGATGCTGGTCGCTCGCGCATGCTGTCGCTCTTGGCCGGACTGTTGATTCTGCTGATGGGATGGTGTGCGGTATATGGAGTAACACTGTCATGAAGCGTACCAACGATTACCGCGCCAGATCACATCCGGCTTACTGGGCTTTTCTCGTACATCGTTTGTCGGGACTGATACTGGCCCTGTTCCTGCCGCTGCACTTCCTGGCGCTCAGCCAGGCGATACGCGGCGAAGCTGAACTCAATGCATTCATACGCCTTGCCGATCAACCCTTGTTCAAGTTCGGCGAATGGGGCCTGGTTGTGCTGCTATCGCTGCACATGATGGGAGGCCTGCGCTTGCTGCTAATCGAGTTTCGCGACTGGAGCGGAACCCGCAACAATTGGATAGCCGCGGCACTTGGCGTCGGCCTGGCAACCGGATTGGCATTTGCACTTGCCCTTATTAGTTAATACAGACAGGAACGGACACCGTGAAAATCGACCTGAAAATAGTTGAAGAGACGGCCAAGGAGTTGTATATCCGCGCCCTCAAAATTCTTCCACCCGACATCAAGAGTGGTTTATCGGAGCTGGTAAAACATGAGACGGCACCCAGCGCAAAAAACATACTGGCGACGATGGTCACCAATATCAGCGTCGCTGAAGCACAAGACAATCTACTGTGCCAGGACACCGGCGTGCCGATTTACAAGATCACCATCGGCAGCGGCGTTGAAGTCGATGGCTATGCATTGAAGCAGGCCATACGCACCGGTTGCGAACGCGCCACGCGCGAACATCCGCTGCGCTCCTCCGTCGTGCATCCGCTGACGCGCAAAAATGAACATACATCGTGCGGCATAGAAATCCCTGCAATCAGCATCGATTTTTCGCCTACGCCGAATGTAATGACGATACTCATGATTCCGAAAGGCAGCGGCTCAGAAAACAATTCCTTCCTGAAGATGGCAATCCCGGCAGAAGGCATAGACGCGATCAAGAAATTCACCGTCGATTGCGTGCTGGCAGCGGGCGGCAAAACCTGCCCACCAACGATAGTCGGCGTCGGCATAGGCGGCACTTCCGAGTTGTGCGTGGCGCTGGCTAAGCGTGCATCCACACGCGCGCTAGGCACGCACTGCGCCGACCCGGCAGGCGCGGAGCTGGAACAGCAATTGTCCGCAGCGATAAACGGCCTGGGCGTAGGGCCGCAAGGGTTGGGCGGCGATTCCACTGCATTTGCGGTGCATATAGAACTGGCGGCGACGCACATCACGATGAATCCGGTCGCGGTCAATATGCAATGTCATTCCGCGCGACGGGCGACGGCAACCTTCACGCCAGCCGGCGTGGCTTTCGGATTCTGATCATGGCCCATTACGAACTCAGCACGCCAGTGAGCGAAGCGCAGATCCGACAATTGCGCATCAACGATACGGTGACCTTGCAGCAAACGCTGTTCGGCATACGCGACGCCACCCAGATCCACATGTTCGATCGCGGCCGCACTACCCGCTTCGATCTGAACGGTCATGCGGTGATACATACAGCACCGAATGTGAAAAAGGTCGAGCCCAGCGACGCTTATCCGGCGGGCTACCAACCGATCTGCATAGGTACTACCACCTCGGATCGCATGGAGCGTTTCACACGACCACTGATGACCAAGAATGGCGTACGCATCATCATCGGCAAAGGCGGCATGCGTGAAGATTCGCTGGCTGCATTCGGCGAACTGGGCGGTGTGTATCTGGCCATCGTCGGTGGCACGGCGGCATTGGAAACCACCTGGATTACGCAAATTGAAGATGTCGATCTGGACGATCTGAATCCAGAGTCGTTATGGAAATTCCGCATCGCCAATTTCGGTCCCTTGCTGGTGGCGATGGATAGCCATGGTGGCAGCCTGTACAACGACATCAACAAGGGTATGCAAGCGCGCCGCGCAGAAGTACTGGCCAGCCTTGGAGTGAAAAGCACATGAGCACCAACACCAGCATCAAGCGCGTGGTAACTGACATTCTGGTTCTGGGCTCAGGTGGTGCCGGCCTGTTTGCCGCATTGCATGCGCATCAGGCCAATCCTGAACTATCGATCACGGTGGCGGTAAAGGGCTTGCTAGGCAAGTCCGGCTGTACGCGCATGGTGCAAGGTGGCTACAACGTTGCACTGGCCGAAGGCGATTCGATCGAGCGACATTTCATGGACACCATCGAAGGCGGAAAATGGCTGTCCGATCAGGATCTGGCATGGACACTGGTCACCAAGGCGATCGAACGCATCCATGAACTGGAAAACGAACTCGGCTGCTTCTTTGATCGCAATCCGGACGGCACCGTGCATCAGAAAGCCTTCGCTGGTCAGACTTTCGACCGCACCGTACATAAAGGCGATCTGACCGGAATCGAAATCATGAACCGGCTGGCCGAACAAATCTGGCATCGCGGGATCGCGCGGCTGGAAGAACATCGCGCAGTGGAATTGATCAAGACCGCAGACGGCAAATCGCTGGCCGGCGTGCTGATGATAGACATGCGTTGCGGTGAGTTTGTCTTCGTGCAGGCCAAGGCCGTGTTGCTGGCGACCGGCGGCGGCCCGACCATGTATAAGTTCCACACACCGTCTGGCGAAAAAAGCTGCGACGGCCTGGCCATGGCTTTACGCGCCGGATTACCGTTGCGCGATATGGAGATGGTGCAATTCCATCCGACCGGATTGCTGGCCGGACCAGATACTCGCATGACAGGCACCGTGCTGGAAGAAGGCTTGCGCGGTGCCGGCGGCTATTTGCTCAATGGCTTGAAAGAGCGCTTCATGCAGAACTACGATCCGCGCAAGGAACGGGCCACGCGCGATATCGTATCGCGCTCGATTTATTCCGAAATGCGCGCCGGGCGCACTACGCCGAATGGTGGCGTGTACATCCAGATGGCGCACTTGGGACCAGAAAAAGTACGCGTGCAATTCAAGGGCATGGTCGAGCGTTGTGCCGATTGCGGATTTGATCTCGCCGGTGATCTGGTGGAAGTAGTGCCGACTGCACATTACATGATGGGGGGTGTGATCTTCCGGCCTGATTGCACGACTGCATTGCATGGCTTGTTTGCCGCCGGCGAAGATACTGGCGGCGTGCATGGTGCGAATCGTCTGGGCGGCAATGGTGTGGCCAACTCCACCGTGTTTGGCGGCATCGCTGGCGAATCGATGGCGGCATGGCTGGTCGACAACAATGAATTGCGCGAACCCGATATCACCGCAATCGAACAAAGCATCGCGGCGCATCGCACACCATTCGGCAATCCGATCGGCAATCTGCAAGCCTTGCGTGAAGCGCTGTACGAATGCATGTGGGAAGACGTCGGCATCTTGCGCACCGCAGAAGGTTTGCAGCGCGGGATTGCCAAACTGGCTGAATTGGATCGCGAGTTATTGACTATCGGTGTCGCCGATGACGATCCTGCATTCAATATGACCTGGCACGACTGGATGAATCTGCGTAGCTTGCTGGCAGTCAGCCGAGTAATCGCAACGGCCGCACTGGCACGCGAGGATTCGCGCGGCGCGCATTTCCGCGAAGATGCACCGCAGACGAGTGCATTGGCAACCTCTGCTTATACAGTGGTGAAGCAAGATGGTGATGCGCTGACAGTAACAACGCAGGCAGTAAATTTTGTGCGAGTCAAACCGGGCGAGACATTGATAGTCGAAACAGAAAACGCTTGATAGCTGATGCTGATCGCTTAGTCTTGGATAGACTGCATGCGATCAGCACCGTGACAATTACTGCGCAGTCGGTGCCACGTATTCGTGCTTCTCGGTATTGATATACGAGATGCGCCATTCGATAGGTTGATCGTCGTATGAAAATGCCACGCGCCGTACTTCCAGTATCGGCGCACCAACTTTTATGCCCAGCAAAGCCGCGTGCTTCTCGCTGGCAATGCCTGCACGCAAGCGCTCTTCCGTACGAATGACACTGAGGCCGAAATCAATCTGATACAGGTTGTACAGCGTATTGGGACGGTTGCGTATCTGCGCTTCGCTCAGACTGACAAACAATGGTTCCGGCAAGACAATGTCGTCAACGATCACGGGCTGTTCTTGCAGGTACAAAAGATTGGTAAACGCAAATACCTTGCTCGTCGCCGGCAACAGCAGCTTTTCCGCCGCAAGCTTATCGGCACGACGCTTGGCAAATTCGACCAGCGATAGTTGCGGGTAAGTCTTGTTGCCTGAGTGATCGGTCACATTAAAGAAGCGAAACATCTGCTGCGCACGATTGTGCTGCGCCACGTAAGTACCCCGCCCCTGATGCCGAATTAGTATGTTTTCCGCAACCAGCTCGTCTATCGCCTTGCGCAAGGTGCCGATCGATACCGAAAACCGCTCGCACAGTTTTTTTTCCGCAGGAATCGCTTCACCCGGCTTCCACTCACCGGCGGCCAGCGCGCGCAATACCTGTTTCTGCACTTCTTTGTAGAGCGTGGTTCCGACCGCAGGAATGGAGGCGTTTGCTTTGATATTCATAGGCCGCAACTATAAACCATAACGCTTCCCTTACGCATCACACCTGCGGTACGCAAGGCCTTTATCGACTCCGAAAAAATAAATATAAGTGATATAGGTCATATAGTTGACTTGAGCGAAAAGTAGTCATAGTATCGATGCATTCGATCTCAGGCCAGCAGATGCCTTCGAATACGCAAACCCAAATTTAAAGGAGCGACAAAATGATTCATGTTGTTTTGCATGACGCTAAGGACACCGTGGCAGTTGCGGTAGTCGAAGGCATTAAGGCCGGCACCGATCTGACTGCTTGGATCATGGACGATGACCGCACTGTCAGCATCAAGGCACTCCAGGACATCCCGATGGGACACAAGATCGCGATGAAACCGATGGCCGTCGGCGACACCGTTTTCAAATACGGCGTCGATATCGGCAAGGTTGTGGCTGCGGCAAAGGCAGGCGAACACGCGCATGTCCACAACATCAAAACCAAACGCTGGTAGAGGTTCCGAATAAATCCCTTGCGCGATGCATCTCAGACCACGCGCGGTGATTTCTTCGCAACCAGACACGGCGCATGCCAAATCAGAACAAACATCCATCTCAACTGAGTTCCAGAGGCCCAAATGATCACTAAAGACAGCACTTTCCTTGGTTACCGTCGTGAAAACGGTCGCGTCGGCGTTCGCAATCACGTCATCATCCTGCCGCTCGACGATTTATCGAACGCCGCATGTGAAGCCGTCGCCAACAACATCAAAGGGACCATGGCGATCCCGCATCCTTATGGTCGCCTGCAATTCGGCGCCGATCTCGATCTGCATTTCCGCACATTGATCGGCACCGGCTCCAACCCGAACGTCGCAGCGGTCGTCGTGATCGGGATCGAAGACAGCTGGACCAAGAAAATCGTCGACGGCATTGCCGCAACGGGCAAACCCGTCGTGGGCTTCGGCATCGAAGGCCACGGTGATCACGAAACCATCATGAATGCGTCGAAGAAGGCGCGTGAATTCATGCAGTGGGCGTCCGAGAAAAAGCGTGAGGAATGCCATATCAAGGAATTGTGGGTGTCGACCAAATGCGGTGAAAGCGACACCACTTCCGGTTGCGGCGCCAACCCGACTGTCGGTGCCGCATTCGACAAGCTGCATGCGCTGGGCTCAACCCTGGTGTTCGGCGAGACGTCCGAAATTACCGGCGGCGAAAGCATCCTGGCCGCACGTTGTGCCAATGATGAAGTACGCAAGCAGTTCATGTTCATGTTCGATCGCTATCAGGACATGATCAATCGCCACAAGACCTCGGATCTGTCTGACTCGCAGCCAACCAAGGGCAATATCGCCGGCGGCTTGACCACCATCGAAGAAAAAGCGATGGGCAATATTCAGAAGATCGGCAAGAAGTGCACCGTCGACGGCGTGATCGACAAGGCGGAAATGCCTACGCATTCCGGCCTCTGGTTCATGGATTCCTCCTCTGCCGCAGCCGAAATGGTCACGCTGTGCGCGGCTTCCGGTTTCGTCGTGCATTTCTTCCCGACCGGCCAGGGTAACGTCATCGGCAACCCTATCCTGCCGGTCATCAAGATCTGCGCCAACCCACGCACCGTGCGTTTGATGAGTGAGCATATCGATCTCGATTGCTCAGGTTTGCTGCAGCGCGAATTGACGCTGGAACAGACTGGTGACAAATTGCTGGAGATGATGATCAGTACAGCAAATGGCCGCCTCACCGATGCCGAAGTTCTCGGCCATCGTGAATTCGTCCTGACGCGTTTGTACGAAAGCGCCTGATCCATCAAACCAGCGGCCCGCTATGCAGCGGGCCGCTCCGTCCTACTGAAAAGGAGAGTAGTTCCAAAAGGAGATCAACGGAGCAGTCGCAAAGACGCCCGTAACAATCAGGCCGGAAAGCCACCCGTAAAGTCGACACAGAGCGGCCTGAGCGGGACGATTACATAGAGGACAGACAATGAACGGATTGCCACAGCCCCTGCTGGATGTCAGAGGGGTCACACTGCAATACAAGACCAAGGAGCACCTTGTCACGGCCACTTATCGGGTCGATTTCAAGGTATATAAATCGGATCGATTTGTCTTGCTCGGCCCGTCTGGCTGCGGAAAATCGACTCTGCTCAAGGCTGTAGGTGGCTACATGATGCCTACCGAAGGCGAAATGCGGCTGCACGACAAGGTCATCACCAAACCCTGGTACGACCGCATGATGGTATTTCAGGAATTCGATCAGCTGCCTCCATGGAAAACCGTCAAGCAGAACGTGATGTTTCCCTTATTGGCGAGTGGAAAGCTCAAAGGCAAGGAAGCGGAAGACAAGGCGATGTATTACATCGAGAAGGTCAACCTGTCGAAGTTTGCCGATCACTATCCGCACATGCTGTCCGGCGGCATGAAACAACGTGTCGCCATCGCACGCGGCATGGCGATGGAACCGGACATCCTGCTCATGGATGAACCCTATGCTGCGCTCGATGCACTGACGCGCAAGAAGATGCAGGATGAACTGCTGCAGCTCTGGGATGACACCCATTTCACTGTGTTGTTCGTCACGCATTCGATCGCCGAAGCAGTCAAGATCGGCAACCGCATTCTGCTGTTGTCGCCGCATCCGGGCCAGGTCACTGCAGAACTCAATAGCACCGGCGAAGATACCGTCGATGCCGATGGCAACTGCCTGACTGAAAAAATCAACAAGATGCTGTTTGCCGAACCGGTCGAACCAGAAGAGGTCAACCATGTCTGACGTATCCAGCCTCCATCGCCCGGCACCTCCGCCGCCGCAACCCGGCGTCGTGGTGCGCCTTAATGTCGAACGTCCGGAATACTACGCAAACCGGGCACCGAGTACCGAATTCGGCGTCGTGCAAAAGCCGCTGACCTCATGGGAAAAGTTGCACAACAACAGCGGTGCCCGCAAGATCGGCATCCTGGTGCTGCTGGCAGTGATCTGGGAAGTCTATGCCAGGATGTTGAATAACACCCTGCTGTTCCCGACGTTTTCATCGGTGGTCGAAGCACTGGTTGAGGGCGTTATCTCCGGCGGCCTGCTCGGTAAAGTCTGGTTTTCAATCAAGATACTGTTGATGGGATATGGCGCCGGACTGGTGCTGGCAGCATTGCTGACCGTATTTGCGATTACTTCGCGCATCGGTCGCGACTTCCTCGAAACACTGACTTCGATGTTCAATCCGCTGCCTGCCATCGCGCTGTTGCCTTTGTCCCTGCTGTGGTTCGGCCTGGGTACCGGCAGCCTGGTATTCGTGCTGATTCACTCGGTGGTATGGGCAGTGGCCTTGAATACGCATTCCGGCTTTCAATCAGTCAGCACCACCTTGCGCATGGTCGGCCATAACTATGGCTTGAGCGGCTTGCGCTATGTGTTCCAGATTCTGATCCCTGCCGCGTTTCCGAGCATACTCACCGGCCTCAAGATAGGCTGGGCCTTTGCCTGGCGTACGCTGATCGCGGCCGAACTGGTGTTTGGCGTGAGTTCCGGTAGCGGCGGTTTGGGCTGGTTCATTTACGAGAACAAGAACCAGCTGGAAATTCCAAGCGTGTTTGCCGGCTTGCTGACCGTGATCATGATCGGCCTGTTCGTGGAAAACTTTATTTTCCGCACCATCGAACAATGCACGGTGCAAAAGTGGGGGATGCAAAATTGAACGCGCCACATGAAGGAGGGTCGCGGATAGTCATTACGGAATTCATGGATGACACCGCCGTGGCGCTGCTGGCAAGCACATTCGAAACGACCTACAAACCAGCCTTGGTTGATGACCGCCCGGCACTGCTCGCAATGCTGGGCAATGTGGACGCACTGATCGTACGCAACCGGACCAAGGTCGACATCGCATTGCTGGATGCGGCACCGACGCTGCGCGTGGTCGGACGATTGGGCGTCGGTCTGGACAATATCGATGTGGATGCCTGCAAGGCACGCGGTATAGACGTGTTTCCGGCGACCGGCGCCAATGCCGGCGCAGTTGCCGAATACGTGATCGGCACTGCAATGGCATTACTGCGCGAAGCCTATACGCGCAGTGCCGAAACCGCTGCCGGCACATGGCCGCGTACTGCCTTGTCCAACGGCCGCGAAATTGCCGGCAAGACGCTGGGGCTGATCGGCTTTGGCGGTATTGGTCAACTCACCGCACGTTTGGCGCAGGCGCTGGGCGTCACCGTGATTGCGCACGACCCGCTGCTGGCTCCCGATGCAGCGATATGGCAGCAATCCGGCGTCGCCTGCAAACAGCTGCATGAGGTGCTGGAGCAAGCCGACATCGTGTCATTGCATATTCCATTGACGACCAATACCCGCAATCTGATTGGTGCCGATGCATTGGCAAGGATGAAGCCGGATGCGGTGTTGATCAATACTTCGCGCGGCGAAATCGTGGACGAGGCGGCATTGGCCCAGGCATTGCATTCCGGGAATCTGGGCGGAGCGGCAATCGATGTCTTTGCACAGGAGCCGCTGGCGCCTGGAAATGCATTAGCCAATGCGCCGCGAGTCATTCTGACACCGCACATCGCCGGCGTAACGACTGAGTCGAATACGCGCGTCAGCGCGCTGATCGCGCAACGCGTAGCGGCATATTTGCAGAAAAAATGATGTTGTTGTGATGTTGCGCCACGGCCAGGCGTCGTGGCGTATTTCGCACTTTGTTCCCAGCTTGCTTTTCAGCTTGCCTCTCAACCTGTTTCAGGGAGTTTTATGGCCTTGGTTACGATAGATGAATTAACGTCCCTTACCATGCTCGCACTTGAGAAAGCCGGTGCCAGCCTGTCAGCCGCCAAAGCTGCAGCACGCGCGCTGGTAGCGGCAGATGCACAGGGATTGGCCTCGCATGGCGTGTCGCGCGTGCCACAGTACACAACGTTTTTACGCAATGGTCGCAGCTCCACCACGGCGATACCCAAGATCGTGCACTCCAAGGGCGGCGCGTGTCTGATCGATGCGCAATCCGGCATGGCGTACGAAGCATGTGCACTGGCGATCCAGACTGCGACTGCACGCGCACGTGAATTCGGTATCAGTTGCGTCGGCGTCACCAACAGCAATCACTTCGGTGCCGCTGCCGTACATCTGGAGCCATTGGGTCGCGCCGGTCTGGTCGGACTGGCATTCAGCAATTCACCTGCAGCCATGCCTGCGTGGGGTGGCAAGACACCTTTATTCGGCACCAATCCCATCGCCGCAATTTTTCCGCGCCGCGATGCCGAACCGCTGGTTATCGACCTTGCCTTGAGCGAAGCCGCCCGCGGCAAGATCATGCTCGCGGCAAAAGACGGCAAGCCGATTCCGCTCGGCTGGGCGGTCGACAAAGATGGCAAGCCAACCACCGATGCCAAGGCGGCGCTGGCCGGCAGTATGTTGCCGGCAGGTGGCGTAAAAGGCGCGATGATTGCATTGACGGTGGAACTGTTGGCGATAGCCTTGACGGGTTCAGCTTTCGGTTTCGAAGCCGATTCATTTTTCTCCGATGAAGGTAATCAACCGCGTCTGGGCCAGTTGTTCCTGGCCATCGATCCGGGTGCATTGGCCGGTTCCGATGTCTATTTCAGTCGCATCGAAACCTTGCTGGGCATGATGCTGCAGGACGATGGCGTGCGCCTGCCGGGAGAACGCCGCCATGGCCTCGCCGTCAAAGCAGCGCAACACGGCATTGAAATTCCCGATGCCTTGCACGCGCAGATAGTCGCGCTGGCAGGCCGCCTGTCATGACAAGCCCCGACCAGACAGGTACGACTGAAGTCAAATGTACGACCTGTTATATGTGCGCGTGCCGCTGCGGCGTGCGCGTCCATCTGCGCGATGGAGAAGTCCGCTACATCGATGGCAATCCGGATCACCCTTTGAACCAGGGTGTGATCTGCGCCAAGGGCGCCTCAGGTGCGATGAAACAATATTCACCGGCGCGCCTGAGCAAACCCTTGTTGCGCAAACCCGGTGCGGAACGCGGCGCAGCCGAGTTCACCGAAATTTCATGGGAAGAAGCCTTCACGATACTGACTGAACGGCTGGCGAAAATCCGTTCCACCGACCCACGCAAATTTGCGCTCTTCACTGGCCGCGATCAGATGCAGGCCTTGACCGGCCTGTTTGCGCGACAATTCGGCACACCCAATTACGCAGCACACGGCGGCTTCTGTTCGGTCAATATGGCCGCCGGCATGATCTACACCATAGGCGGCTCGTTCTGGGAATTCGGCGGCCCCGATCTCGACCGCGCCAAGCTCTTCATCATGCTCGGCACTGCGGAAGACCATCACTCCAACCCGATGAAAATCGCCTTGTCGAAGTTCAAGCGCAACGGCGGAAAATTCATTTCGATCAATCCTATCCGCACCGGTTATTCCGCGATTGCCGATGAATGGGTACCGATCAAACCCGGCACCGATGGCGCATTATTGCTGGCGCTGATCCACGAAATCATTGCGCTCGGCTTATATGATCGCGAATTTCTGGTGCGCTATACGAATGCCGGTCAACTCATCAATCAGGATGCGCAAAGCGACGACTTCGGCCTGTTTGTCGAAGATGAGACAACAGAAGTCGTCAATCCGATGTTCCCGCAAAACAAACTGTGGTGGGATCGCCTGACAAAAGAACCGGTACCGACGCACACCGACGGTGCCGATCCGTATCTGTTCGGCACCTTCACGTTGCCGGACGGTACGGCAGTGGCACCGGCCTTCGAACTACTCAAGGAACGCGTTAAACGCTACACGCCCGAATGGGCGGCCGGTGTAACCGGCATCTCGGCGGCATGCATACGCCGTCTGGCCAATGAAATGGGCGTGATCGCACGCGACCAAAAGATAGAGTTGCAAATCCCGTGGACCGACAGCTGGGGTCGCGAACACAAGACGGTAACCGGCAATCCGGTTGCCTTCCATGCAATGCGCGGACTGGCGGCGCATTCCAACGGTTTTCAGACCACGCGCGCACTGGCGATTCTGATGTCGCTGCTGGGCACCATAGACAGACCGGGCGGCTTCCGCCACAAGGCACCCTTCCCGCGTGCCATTCCGCCTAGCGCCAAACCGCCGAACAGCCCGGCGGCAGTCCAGCCGGATACGCCATTGGGTGGCTTGCCTTTGGGCTGGCCGGGCGATCCCAACGATCTGTTCGTCGACGATGCCGGCGAGCCGGTGCGTATCGACAAAGGCTTTTCGTGGGAGCACCCGCTCTCGGTACATGGCCTGATGCACAACGTCATCACCAATGCCTGGCGCGGCGATCCGTATCCGATCGATACGTTGCTGATCTTCATGGCCAATATGGCGTGGAACTCCAGCATGAACACCAGCGAAGTGCGTCAGATGTTGAACGACAAGGACGACAAGGGCGAATACAAGATCCCTTTCCTGGTGGTGTGCGATGCCTTCCAGTCGGAGACTACTGCGTTCGCTGATCTGATACTGCCGGATACGACTTATCTGGAGCGACATGACGTCATGTCCATGCTGGACCGGCCGATTTCGGAATTCGATGGTCCGGTAGATGCCGTGCGTATTCCGGTTCTGCCGCCGACCGGCGACTGCAAGCCCTTCCAGGAAGTGCTGATCGAACTAGGTGGACGACTCAAGCTGCCCGCCTTTACCAAACCGGATGGCAGCCGCAAGTTCCGCGATTACCCGGACTTCATTGTCAACTATGAAACCGAGCCCGGCTCCGGCATCGGCTTCCTGGCGGGCTGGCGCGGCCTCGGCGGCGAAAAATCGATGAAGGGCGAACCCAATCCCAAGCAGTGGGAGATGTATGCCAAGAACGGTTGCGTGTTCCATCACAAGATGCCGCCGTCCTACAGCTATATGCGCAACTGGAACAAAGGCTATATGGAGTGGGCGCAACGCATGCGCATCCGCCGCTTTGCCGATCCTATCCTGATTCATATCTATTCAGATGTGATGCAAAAATTTCGCCTCGCCGCACAAGGCAAGCGCCCCGGCAAGCAGCCGCCGGAACGCCTGCGCGCGCGCATCGAAACCTACTTCGATCCGCTGCCGTTTTACTACGAGCCACTGGAAGTACAAAGCGGCGACACCGCCAAATATCCGCTCAACGCCGTGACGCAACGACCAATGGCGATGTATCACTCGTGGGATTCGCAGAATGCGTGGTTGCGCCAGATCCATACGCACAACTATTTATTCGTCAATCCATTGCTGGCGCAGACCAGCGGCATCGCTGACGGCGGCTGGATGTGGGTCGAATCGATGTGGGGCAAGGTGCGTTGCATGTGTCGCTACAGCGAAGCGGTAGAACCCGGCACGGTCTGGACCTGGAATGCGATCGGCAAAGCGGCTGGTGCCTGGCATCTCGAAAGCGGCGCCAACGAATCGCAAAAAGGCTTCCTGCTGAATCATCTGATTTCAGAAGAATTGCCGGCTGCAGCCGATGGCACCCGCCTGTCGAATTCCGATCCGGTCACAGGACAAGCCGGCTGGTATGACGTACGGGTGCGCATCTATCCGGCCGGTGCAGATGAACCGAAACAGACCTGGCCGCAATTCGCCACCATGCCGGCGTTACCAGGCACCAGCACCATCAAAAAAGTCTGGATGGCCTACAAAGCGGGTAGCGGCCGGGGAGAAAACAAATGACGCAAATGGCGCTGGTGATAGACCTCAACGTTTGCGTAGGCTGCCAGGCTTGCGTAACCAGTTGCAAATCGTGGAATACCTCGGGCATCGCCGGCACGCTGGCCGATGACCGCCCGTATGGCGAAGATCCGACCGGCACCTTCTTCAACCGCGTACAGACTTACGAAGTAGGACGCTTTCCGGCGACCGACACTGTGCATTTCCCTAAATCATGTCTGCATTGCGAAGAGCCGCCGTGCGTGCCGGTATGTCCGACCGGCGCCAGCTACAAACGTGAAAGTGATGGCCTCGTACTGGTCGATTACGACAAGTGCATAGGTTGCAATTACTGCGCGTGGGCTTGTCCATATGGCGCGCGTGAGCTGGATGAACACCGCCAGGAAATGAGCAAGTGCACGCTGTGCGCCGATCGCATCGACAACCAATCCTTGCCGCCGCAGGATCGCCAACCGGCGTGCGTGATGGCCTGCCCTACCAGTGCGCGTCTGTTCGGCGACATCCATGACCCGGAATCCATCGTCTCTGTTGCCATCCGCGAACAAGGCGGCTACCAACTGATGCCGGAATGGGGCACCAAGCCATCCAACCATTATCTGCCGCGCCGCAAAGTCGAAATCAAATTGCACGAGGATCAGCTGGAGCGGATCGAAAACCCCTTGCACATCGATGGCAAGCTGCCCAAACCGGGCTTGTATGAACCGTCGCTAGATGACGTCGCCTCCTGGTAAACGTCACCAATAAACACTATCAATCGACAGACAGGATAGATCTCCATGAATCCCGCTTTTTCGGTAATTTTTCTGACCACGCTGATCGGCGTCGGGCAAGGCTTGTTCATCGCGCTGTATGCCGCGCACTTGCTGGCCTTGCTCGGCCTCATCGCACCATCCGACAGCTACCAGTTTCATACGCTGGGTAGTGCATTGTCCCTGGCGTTCCTGGGCTGCGGTTTATTTGCCTCGTTTTTCCATCTCGGCCATCCGGAACGCGCCTGGCGCGCAGCGACGATGTGGCGCACATCGTGGCTATCACGTGAAGTCATTGCCTTGCCATTTTTCATGCTGGCCGTATTTGCGTATGGCGCGGCACATTTTTTCGGCTGGCAATCGGCGGCGACCATTATCGGCGGCATCGCGCTGATCCTGTGCATCACGCTATTCGTCTGTACCGGGATGATCTATGGCTGCATCAAGTTTTTGCAGGAATGGGCCACACCGCTAACCATCGTCAACTACACGCTGCTGGGCTGCGCCTCCGGCTTTACGCTGGCAACTGCCTTCAGTCTGCCTACTGCCCCAGCGCTCGTCACTATCTTTGGCATCACGGCGATCGTATTGACGCTGGCATCCTTGATGACGCGTCTTGCATCGCTCGCCCGCAATGCCCGCCTGAAGCCGCGCTCGACGCTGCAAACCGCGACCGGCATACGCCATCCGCATATCGTGCAAAAGGCACAGGGATCAATGGGCGGTTCGTTCAACACGCGGCATTATTTCCATGGAAAAAGCCCACTGTTCTTCCGCTCCATCAAATGGATATTCCTGCTGCTGGTATTTCCACTACCGCTGCTGCTGTTAAGTAACGGGCTGCTTCATGCATCGCTGCTCTTGCTGGGTACGGCCTTCGTGGTGCAATACGCCGGCCTCATCGCGGAGCGCTGGTTCTTTTTTGCACAGGCCAATCATCCGCAAAATCTGTACTACCAGCAGATATCCTGAGCCGCCATGCGCGTCGACTTCAGACGACTGCTTCCATTTTTACACTGGGCACGCCCGAGTGCAGACTCATTGCGGCGCGATATATGGGCCGGCCTCAGCGTCGGCCTGGTACTGATTCCGCAAGCACTGGCCTATGCCACGCTAGCCGGCATGCCGCCGCAAACCGGCCTGTATGCAGCCTTGCTGCCCAGCATCATCGGCATCCTGTGGGGCTCGTCGGCATTGCTGGCGGTTGGTCCGGTGGCGCTCACCAGCATCCTCACGTTTGGCTCGCTATCGCCTATGGCTGCAGCGGGCAGCGCCGATTGGGTCGCACTGGCAATCTGGCTGTCAGTCTATGCGGGGGCAATCCAGTTTCTGCTGGGTGCTTGCAAGATGGGCAAGATCACTTATCTGGTATCACAACCGGTCGTGATCGGCTTTATCAATGCCGCCGCCGTCATCATCGTGCTATCGCAACTACCTGGCCTGTTGGGACTGGATCTGCACGCCGGCAGCGCGATGGCACAAGTTGGCAAGCTGCTGGCGGGCACGCCGGCGATGCTGTTGACGACCGCCTTCGGACTCGGCGCCTTGTTTTTATTACTGGCCTTGAAACGCTATGCGCCCCATGTTCCCGGCATGCTGATTGTGACGATATTGGGTATCGCTGCCAGTTGGGCCATCGATTATGCCGGCTATGGCGGTGCCATCGTCGGCGCCTTGCCAGTCGGATTGCCGCCCTTATCCTTACCGCCTGCCATCAGTTGGAGCGCGCACCAGGCACTGTGGCCGGCAGCAACTATCCTGGCCATCATCAGTTTCACCGAAGCGATGTCCAGCTGCCGTGTTCTGGCCCGCAAAACCAATGAGCGCTGGGATGAAAATCAGGAGTTGATCGGCCAGGGCCTGGCCAAGATCACCAGCGGTTTCAGCGGTGCGTTCCCGGTCAGCGGATCATTCTCGCGCTCCGCCTTGAACATTTATGCCGGCGCCACCAGCGCCTGGGCGTCACTAATTGCCGCTGCTTGCGTATTGTTGAGCCTGTATTTCCTCACCACGCTGATAGCCTATCTGCCGTATTCCGTACTTGCAGCAATGATTATGGTGCCGGTATTCAAGCTGCTGGATTTCCGTGCTTTCCCGCGCCTGCTCCGCATTTCACGCGACGATGGGCTGGTGGCGATCGTGACCTTCGGCGTCACGCTATGGTGTACGCCCAGTCTGCACTATGGCGTGTTCGCGGGCGTCGGCATCACCATGGTGTCTTTCCTGTATCGCCACACTCATCCGCGCGTGATCGAAGTCGGCGTGCACAAGGACGGCACGCTACGCGACCGCAAGCGCTTCCATCTGCCACCACTCGCACCGGACATTCTGGCAGTCAGAATGGACTCGACCTTGAATTTTCTGACCGCTGCCACGCTGGAGCGTTTCATCACCGAACATCGCGGCCGCGACAAGGCCATCCGACGCGTACTGCTATGCGCCAGCGGCATCAACGACATCGACGCCAGCGGCATCGAGACGCTGGAGTCCCTGCAACAAAGCCTGAGGGCGGAAGGTCTGGAACTGTACTTCACCGCAGTGAAAAAGCAGGTGTGGGATGTACTGGAACGCGCCGGCTTGATTGCAGCGATAGGCCCGGATCACATGTTTCAAACGGATAGAGAAGCGATAGCCGTATTGAATGCCGACACAGCAAGCGCAAGGAACTGACAAGCATCGCCGGAGAGTATTGCTGCCGACAGTTTTGAATGCGCACTTCACAAATTGGCGACCTGCTCTTCGGGTTAAAACAATTTCAAACCGCCCACACTTTGTTGATGCAAGTCAAAAACCTTCTCCTTTAAAGACCTAAGATATACGCAAGGTATTAGTTAAACGCCATAGGTAAATGCCATATCAATTCTTAATCTGGAGATTGTCATGTTCAAAAAAATTATGCTGCCTAGCGATGGTTCCGATTTATCCAACAAAGCAATAGAAAAGACCGTGCAATTTGCAAAAGAAAATGGCAGTACGGTAGTGGGTTTGTCAGTTGAACAGATCTACCCCTACTTTCCTTACGCCGATTTGCCGGGCGCTGAAGAACGCGCGGCACAGAACGCAAAGAAAGTCGCCGACATCGCTGGCAAGGCAGGCGTACCTTTTGAAACGCACGCCGTAAAAGGAAAGAGCCCGCATGAAGAAATTCTCAAGGCAGCCGGCCTTTTCAATTGCGACTCTATTTTTATGGCATCGCACGGTGAAAAAGGTCTCGACCGGCTGCTGCTAGGCAGCGTGACGCAAAAAATACTGCTCCACAGCCCCTTGCCCGTTGTAGTTCTCAAATAAAAACCATCTTCTGGCCTGCCAGAAACACCTCACATCGCATGCCCCCGCTCCGCAAAAATTCTGCGCACCGGGGGCATGTCATTCCTGACACAGGCCAGAGTATGGCTAAACTAATCCGGTCGCAACGAAGATGATTTTTATATACCGGGAATATTCGTCTTGTTTTTGCAAAAAAGATAGCCGCACGCGCAGAAAATACGGTCCCGCGGCGACGCTATAAATTTGCGCAAGCAATTGATTTAATTGAAAAACATGGTGCGGCTGGCTGGAATCGAACCAGCGACCCTTGGCTTCGGAGGCCAATACTCTATCCACTGAGCTACAGCCGCATGAGGGAGAACCCCGGAGGAGGTTTGCAGGATACCGTTTTTCCGCCTTTCCGTCCACGTAAAGCGACGTTTTTCCGTTCCCTATCATTTACTTTACGTCTATAATCAAGGGTTTGGCGAGGCATGAGCTGCACACATGCACTGCGCAGCACACATGCCCGCATGCGCTGGCTAACGATTTCAAAAAATGTATTGAGGGAATAATGAGCGACGCACACCACGAAGAATCCGCGATCAAGACGCCTAAGCAACTCATCATGGCCATTTTGGCCGGCTTTCTGGTTCCCATCATTTGTATCGTATTACTGGTGCTTTACGTCACAAATGACAAAACCATAGGTGCAGGTTCAGACGGTCTGGCGCCGGAAGCGGTCAGCGCACGCATCAAACCGGTTGCTGACGAAGGCTTCACCCTGAAAGACGTGAACGCACCGAAAGTACTGAAAACCGGTGAAGAAGTCTACAAAATGGCTTGCGCCGCCTGCCACGCCACCGGCGCAGCAGGTGCACCGAAATTCGGCGATGCCGGCGCATGGGGCCCGCGTATTGCGCAAGGTTATGAAACCCTAGTCAAGCACGCGATTCAAGGTATTCGTGCGATGCCGGCCAAAGGTGGCAATCCGGATCTGGACGATGTTGAAGTTGAACGCGTAGTCGTCTTGCTGGCCAATAGCGCCGGCGGCAAGTTTGCCGAACCGAAAGTACCTGCGCCTGCCGCAGCGCCGGCTGCAGATGCCGCTGCAAAATAAGATACTGATGCAGTAATAAAAAAGCCGACTTGAAGTCGGCTTTTTTATTGTCCGCTTATTTTATCTGCCGCCGCATCTGCAGCAGATATTCAATAAACGGAAGCGCATGCATCACAGATGTTCATGCAAGGCGACATGCTTGCCATCCGTTTTTTTCGCCTTCTTGCGCGACAGGAAATAGACGGTGGCAGCAGCTGTTCCGGCTACCGCTGCGCCTTTCAGTATCGGCCGCCACAAGGAACGACGCGCCAGCAGGGATACGCCGCTGACGATCAGTGGCAGCAGACGCTGCAGCTTGGCGCCCGACATATTCCTGAAATCCAGCAAATCGGAAAAATTGGCCAGTGCGGATTGTGCGCGTGCGCTGACCAGACCGATTGCGGTCTTGGCTATTTCATCCGCACCGAGATGCGCGCGCACCGTGTTGCGTGCCCGGCCGATACCGGAGCGGTATGCGCGACACTGCAACCGCAATCTTGCCTTGCGCTGCGCCAGCGTCTCTTCTTCCTGCAGCTTTCTGTCTTGTGTCATGCCTAGCCTCTTGAATTACAACAAAGCGTCATGATCATTGCGCAATTCTTCCATCGTTGCCGGCATCGACAATTTCCCTTGCTCAATCAGGGACTTGAGGTAATAGAAGATACCGCCTGTGATCGCCGTAAACACAAGAGCGAGGATGAGCAGGATTTTCCAGCCCAGTACCGGCCAGCTGAGATAGGCAATCAGCACCGTCCAGTAGCCAATGGCAAAAAAGGCGATGACGACGCCCAGCGCAAACAGCACCGCCAGCTTCAATGCATTGGCACGCACTTCCGCCAGCTCCAGCGCAGCCAGTTCGATGCGACTCATCAACAAGCCGAAAGTATTCCTGGCCAGCTCTGCCACCCCGCCTATCAGGCCGGGGCGATCATTCTGCGGCCGCGCGCTTGGCTGTTCCATGTTGAGCCCGCCTCGATTATTTGCGTGAAATCAGAAGGCCCACCAATACGCCGACGCCGGCTGAAATCGCCACTGCACGCCATGGATTTTCATGTACGTAGTCGTCTGTTTTTTCTGCAATTTCCTTGCCGGTTTCAAGCGCTGCGGTTTGCACCTCTTGCGCCTTGGTCAGTGCGGAATCCAGTAATTGCAGACCGCGATGACGCAATTCGTCTGCCCGTTCGCCGGTCGCGCTGGTCGCTTCACGGAATAATTCCTGTGCGTCCTTGACCAGTGTTTTCATATCGCTGCGTGTAGTTTTCAAGGTAGATGCTTTCATGGTGGGTTCCCCTATATCGTCAAAAAACAGTGTTCCGTCTTCGATAAAAATCTGTAGCACGGTACTGCGGTTGAATAACTGTGCCCGCGTTAACTGAAGTATGCCTTGCCGCCAGTCAACAATGTGACACCGATTCGCTTTATTAGTTGCAGGCGGATCGCAAGCCTTGGTTGTCATGGCGCACGCTTACTGAAGTTTTATCATATATCCGGCTGTTGTGAACAGGCGTTAGCGCACATTAAGCGTCAATAAATCGATTGGCGACGAAATTTATTCTGCTCAGACGCCCGGCGTACAATCGGCACAATGCTCGATCGCGCTGACATGCTGCAGCAAATTTTCTTTTAGATTACGCAAGGCCGTGCGCAAGCCTTCTTCAACGACCGGATGGTAAAACGGCATGTCGAGCATCTGATCAACCGTCATTCCGCTCTGACATGCCCACGCCAGCAAATGCGCCAGATGCTCGGCGCGCGGCCCTGTCATTTCAGCGCCGAGAAAGCGCAGCGAACCCGGTTCGCCATACACGCGCAGCAGGCCGCGATTCTGTCGCATCACGCGACTGCGCCCCTGATCTTCAAATGAAACTTCGCCCGACTGGAAGCAGCCTTTTTTCAAGGTACGCGGAGTGTGCCCGACCATCGCGATCTGCGGATCGGTAAAGGCGATTGCCAGCGGAACGCGCCGCAAGCCGGCTGCAACAGCGGGGAAACGTCCGGCATTGTCGCCCGCAATCCGTCCTTCGTCGCTTGCTTCATGCAAGAGCGGCCGATCATTATTCACATCGCCGGCGATAAAGATGGCGCTATCGCCGCACTGCATCGTCGATGGATCGAACGTCGGCAAGCCCTGTTCGTTCAATTGCAAACCCGTCGTCTCCAGTCCCAGCCCGCTCACATTCGGCGTGCGTCCGGTCGCTGCAAGTACGTATTGAAAATGTTCGGTGCGTTCACCACCATCCGCACTGCGCGTATGCAGCTCAACCTGCGCGCCGCTCAGTCTGGCCGTCACGATTGTCGTATTCAGGCGCAGATCCAGCTCGGCTCCCAGACAATCGATGGCGGTTTGATTGACGGCGGGATCGCTCAATTGCGAAACTCTGGCTTTGCGGCCGAAAATCGCCACCCGCACGCCCAGCCGGTGCAGCGCCTGACCGAGTTCGAGCCCAATGACACCGGTGCCGATGACCGCCACAGATGCCGGCAGATCATCCCAGTTAAATACATCGTCGCTCACTATCAGCTGTTTACCCAGGCCACTCAGCTCTGGCGGTATCTGCGGACTGGAGCCGCTGGCAATCACGACGCACTGCGCCTTGACTTGCGTATGTTCGTCGACCTGCAGGCAATCCGCCGCAAGAAAGCGCGCATGACCACGCAGACGGTCGGCGGCATCGATATGTTCGATACCCTGCACGACAAAACCGACGAAGCGATCGCGTTCCGACCGGACGCGTTGCATGACGGCTTTGCCATCGATGCGCAAGGCACCGGCGTGTACGCCGAAACCCGGTGCCTCACCGATTGCATGGGCCGCATCCGCTGCCGCAATCAATAATTTGCTCGGCATGCAACCGACGCGTGCGCACGTCGTACCGTAAGGCCCGCCCTCGATCAAGGCAACGCGCTTGCCGTGTGTCTTGGCCGCGCGATATGCCGACATCCCGGCACTGCCGGCACCTATCACTGCCACATCGAATTCCAGAGTCTTCATCATTCATCCTTGCAATGCATGTAGAAATTTGATTTGCAGACCGCCTGCTAGTCGTGCCGGCTGTGCAGTTCGGCGATATCTTCGATACTGCCGATCTTGATCACAACAGGATGCAGCGATGTGCCTGCCTGCATGGGCCGCCAGGCGAAACGCCATTCGTTTTCACTCGCGTGATTTTTCGCCTTGGAAAATATCTTGCCCAAGGGGCTGGGTGCGCCGTATGAAACTGCGGCATCGATGCCGGCCCAGCTAGGCAGGGTTTTTTGCACAGCCCGATGCAGCCGTTCACCGAACTCTTCGGCATTATGCACAACCAGATACGCATCAACATGCGGCAAGGCATCGAACAAGGTGCCGTCAAAGGTTTGCATCAGACTTAAAACCAGGAAGCCGCCGGCGCCGGTTTGCGCAGGCAAGTCAGCTATGGGCGGGCTTAAACGGAATTCCCCTAGCGACAACGCACGCTCAAGGCTGCTGCGTTCGGAAAAATAATAAAGCTTGGAAGGACGTTTGCTATCAATCAAAGTCATGCTGCCGTCCTGAAAAAATAATAATGGTCATGCGACCAGGTGCTTCATTTTAAGCAGATTGATTAGCGAGCGGCAAATCAATCTGCTGCGGCATGACGCATGCACAGATGCATTTGCGCATGCGTCAGCTGGTCGGATTGCGATGACGCAACCAATACCAGGCCAGGCCCAGCCATTCATGCAGCGCGTAAGACGCCATATGCAAGCTGGTCGGCAAAAAATCCGCCGGTGTTATGCGCGCGGCACTCGTGAAGAGCGTCGCGGCAGGCACCACCTGTAAACCGGTTTGCTGAAATGCGATCTTTGCACGCTGCATGTGGATCGCATCCGTCACGAGAAGAATGCGCTGCACGCCAGCCGCACGCAGCACACGGCTGGAAAATTGCGCATTCTCGGCGGTGTTATTCGACATATCCTCCTGCCATTTCACCGGCACGGAAAAATCGTCCCGCAATACGCGCGCCATGCCGGCGGCCTCGGATTCGGACGCACCGTCCGGCCGGCCGCCGCTTACGAGCAGAGGCAGGCCGGTTTCGCGCTGCAGTTTTGCCGCATAGCGCAGGCGTTGCAGTGCAATGGCAGAGGGAATATTCTGCCCGCCGTATTCAGGTGCATTGCTGATGCGCCCGCCGCCCAGCACGACAATCGCCTGCGCCCCTGCGGCCTTGGCCGACAGCAGGGGCGGATTCATTTTCTCCAGCGGATGGATAAACAGCGATGCACCCATGCGTGTACTCAACACAGTCAGCATGATCAGAGCAGCGACGGACAAGGTCAGTCCGCCACGCGGCCAGCGTCGGCGCAGCCACAAGCCGAGCGCACAAAGCAAAATCAAATTCAGTGGCGGCAACAATAAGGTACTTATCGTTGCATTGATCATCCAGCTTATGCTCATCGCGCCCTTTCCTGTTTTTGTATTTTTTACATGACGCGCGTGTGGCGATATGACTGTTTATTCATCCATTTGCGGCTCGGCGATCGTGCGCAACTGAAAACGGCCATCGTTATTGAACAGCCAGGTTTCCATCAACTCTATCCGGCCATGCCGCAACAATGAGGCAGCCGGCTTGGGAAAAGGCGCCGTGCTGCGTAAACTTGCCAGCGCCGTGGCCTCGGTGCTGCGATCGCGATTGGAGCGCATGATTTCGCTGCGCACCAGACTGCCCTTGGCATCGACCACATACTTGACCACCACGACCGAGCGCAGCAGGGCTTGTGGCCGGCCTATGTATATTTTGGTGGAATTCACCTGCGCAATGCGTTGGGCCAGCGCAAACTTGTACTCGCCCACCGTATCGGCGGTAGAAGTGCCATCCCCAGTGGTTTCAACTTCGCTTCTATCCAGTACTGCCTTGCCGCCACAGCCGGCCAATGCCAGCGTAAGCAGGCAGATCGTGAGTCGTGTTTTCATCATCGTCCGTTTATAAAATTGGATGGTCGTCACCGGCGCCTGCTGCATATGACCGGGAACAGCGATTTTAATTGCCATAGCGTTCACTTATTTGAATACGCCCTCAGTCGAAACACTGCTGCATCCTGAATTGCTCGGTGGCCGCCACCAGTGCCGCGGCCGTTCCAGGCTCCATCGCTGCATGCCCCGCATCCGCAATGATATGCAACTTTGCCTGCGGCCACGCCTGATGCAAACGCCACGCCGATACCGGCGGGCACACCGCATCGTAACGACCCTGCACGATCACGGCAGGTAAGTGGCGTATGCGATCAAGATCGCGGATCAACTGATCTTCCTCGATGAATCCGCCATGCAGAAAATAATGCGCTTCCAGCCGCCCTATGCCGACTGCAATCGCATCGTCACCGCATGCTTCTATGGTTTCAGGCTGCGGCTGCAGGAACAGGCAACTGCCTTCATAACGACTCCAGCTGCGCGCGGCGCGGGCAGCGACATCGGCATCATCGCCAAACAGGCGTACCTGATAAGCGCGCAACAAATCGCTGCGCTCAGACGGCGGAATGTCGGCGATGAATGCATCATGCGCTTGCGGGAAGAAGGTGCGCATGCCGTACAGGAACCAGTCTATCTCCGCTTGCGTGCAGAGAAAAATGCCGCGCAATACAAAACCGAGACAGCATTGCGGATGCGCCTGCCCGTATGCAAGCGCCAGCGTTGCACCCCACGAACCGCCGAATACCAGCCATTGTTCTATGCCCAGCATGCGGCGTATCGCCTCAATGTCAGCGATCAACAGCGGCGTCGTGTTGTTGCGCACTTCGCCCGGCGGCGTCGACTTTCCCGCGCCGCGCTGATCGAACAGCACAATGCGGTAATACGCCGGATCGAAAAATTGCCTGTGCGACGGTGAAATACCGCCACCGGGGCCGCCATGCAGAAACAGCACCGGCACGCCTTCCGGATTGCCGCACTCTTCCCAGTACAAGGTATGCAACTGGTCAACCGGCAACATGCCGCTGCGATACGGTTGCAGCGGGGGAAAAAGAGCTATTGTCGACGAGGAAATTTTCATGCGCGGCCTTAAAGAATTCACGATTGTAACCAGAGAAACGGATGCCGCAATCCATCTGTATTTTTGCCTGCAGAAAACATTTGCGAACTATTCAACTGTTACGTCCTCTTATTTTCAGAGCGCGGACAGCTGGCAAGTCGCAACAAGCTGCGCGCAACAGGAGAAATAGACATATGGCTGTACTGCAAAATTGGATGGTATTCGGCATTTCACTGGAAAGCTGGCTCTATGCACTGATCACAACGTGCCTGATTTATCTGCTGCTCGATGTGCTCACCCGCGCTACCGCTCATCTGGCGAAACGACGCATCGCGCTACCGCTCAGAGTAGCCAGCAAGCGTATCAATCAAGTCGTCGTGGGCATGGCGTCCGGCTCCAAACGCTATCTGTATTTTCTGTTTTCACTGCTGATCGGTCTGCAAACACTGCTGCTGCCTGCCACTCTGGAATTGCGGCTGTTTCAGGCGGGTGTGATAGTCGTCGGTATTCAGCTGCTGCTATGGATCAACCGTGGCATCAATACCTGGCTGGAAGATCTCGACATCTCCGGCATCAATCCGGACTTGCGCAAACGCGCGACCACCACCACGATGGTATTTCTGTTGCGTCTGGCGGTCATGCTGACAGTCGTGTTGACGGTGCTGGCCAATCTGGGCGTCAACATTACAGCCTTTGTTGCCAGCCTCGGCATAGGCGGCATCGCGATTGCACTGGCCTTGCAAACCATTTTGAGCGATCTGTTTGCATCGCTGTCGATAGGCCTGGACAAGCCGTTTGAAGTTGGCGATTTCATCATTGTCGATGAGGTGATGCTCGGCACGGTCGAATATATAGGCGTGAAGACGACCCGCCTGCGCAGCCTGGGGGGCGAGCAACTGGTGCGCTCGAATACCGAACTGCTGAAATCAGTGATACGCAACTACAAGCGCATGGCCGAGCGGCGCATCGTCTTCAGCTTCGGCATTCGTTACGAAACACCGCTCGCCAAGGTTGGCCAGCTCGGCAGTGTATTGGGTGAAATCATCAGCGCCATCGACAACACGCGCTTTGATCGCGCGCACTTTGTCAAATTCGGCGCCAGCAGCCTCGATTTTGAAGTTGTCTACTATGTGCTCAGCAGCGATTACAACACCTACATGGATATCCAGCAGCGCATCAATCTGGAGCTGATGCAAGCCTGCGCACAACGCGGCATTCTGTTTGCACGCCCTACTTCGATTCTGCATTTCGGCTCCGAGGTGCGACTGGCAACCGCGGATGTCGAAGCGGCAAACAAGGATGCGGCAACGCTACAGAATATGCCGGGCTGAATCTGCTGACGCCTTAAGCGGAACGACTGAGGCGATGCCGCGCAATGTCGTACACCCAGTTGAAGGCGAACGCATACAGCATGAAGAAAACCGAGAACACCAGGTCCAGCACCAGGGCGTCGATGACCGAGATATGCAGCCACCATGCCGTCAGCGGCAATGCGACCGCCATGAAAAACGCCTCGAAACCCAATGTATGCCAGACCCGCATGCCGATCGTGCGGCGCCAGCCGTAATGTCGCTCGACGATTTCATAGGCGTGGTTGTAAATCATGTTGCAAACCATCGCGCAGACAGCGAGGATCAACGCCAGCGCACCGAAATGGAAAAGATCCATATCGAAACCATAGGACATCAGGGGAACCAGGATGATCAGGGCGCAGATTTCAAACAGCAGAGCGTGAAGAATGCGGCGAAGTAAAGTATTGATAACAAAAACCGGAAAGAAAAGGAAGCTCGTCATTATAGGCGACTCACCGCATATTCGCTCTTGCGCAAGGCTCCTCGCTGCGCGAAAACGTTTTTGATCGCGCATTCCTCAAAAATAAATATGGCCCGAAAGAAAAGATTCCGCAAACAATGGTGACAAATTTTTTAATATGCTCTATACTTCGGGCCCTTCAGACACGTTGGTCGACGCCAACAATTGTTTGACTGAGTAAGCGGTATTACGCGGGTGCTTAGCTCAGTTGGTAGAGCGGCGCCCTTACAAGGCGTAGGTCGGCGGTTCGACCCCGTCAGCACCCACCAATCAGTCAAACAGCAGTATCTGAATCAGTTTAGTAGTTTGGAGTGGTAGTTCAGTTGGTTAGAATACCGGCCTGTCACGCCGGGGGTCGCGGGTTCGAGTCCCGTCCACTCCGCCAAAATAAGAAAATGCCCGCGCAAGCGGGCATTTTTGTTTTCGTCTCAAGATTCGGCACAGCCGACACTCTGCGGAGTGAAGTGATCCGCCTGCGCGCCTCTCAGGATTTTCCAGTTCTGGTAACATACAAACCCGGCACACAAAGGCTCGTTGCCTCCGCATATTTCCTGACCATGCGCTCATCGCAACGAGAAAGCACCATGACTGATTCCCCCCCCGACTTCAAACGCGAACCCATCCCACTTCCGAGCAAACCCGGCAAGGTCCTGCTGCATTCCTGCTGCGCGCCATGTTCCGGTGAAGTGATGGAAGCGATGCTGGCCTCCGGCATCGATTACTCGATTTTCTTTTACAACCCGAACATCCATCCGGAAAAAGAATATCTGCTGCGCAAGGAAGAAAACATCCGCTTCGCCGAAAAGCACAACATCGAGTTCATCGATGCCGATTACGACACCGACAACTGGTTCGAGCGCGCCAAGGGCATGGAGAACGAGCCTGAGCGCGGCATACGCTGCACGATGTGCTTCGACATGCGCTTCGAGCGCACGGCCCTGTATGCGCACGAACATGGCTTCCCGGTGATTTCAAGTTCGCTCGGCATCTCGCGCTGGAAAGACATGAACCAGATCAATGATTGCGGCGTGCGCGCGGCGGCGAAATATCCGGACATGCTGTACTGGGAATACAACTGGCGCAAAAAAGGCGGCTCTGCACGCATGATCGAAATTTCCAAGCGCGAGAATTTCTATCAGCAGGAATATTGCGGTTGCGTGTATTCGCTGCGCGATACCAACAAGCACCGACGCGAGAGCGGTCGTGAACGGATTGCGATGGGCGTGCAGTTTTACGGCAAGCAGGACACCACCGAAAAAACCGGCGAATAAATTCACTCAGGCTGGAGTTGCAGACTCAATCCTTGGGTGTGCAGCCCCGGCCGATATCAAAGCTGTTCCGCAGCAAACAACTCTCCCTGCGCCACTATCGTGGACGGCACGGCACCCGGCTTCGATAAAGAAGTGATGCGCACGCCGAGCAGGCGCAAGCGCTTGTCCAGCGGCACGCGGCGCAAACACTCGCCGGCAGCCTGGCGTATTGCCTGCGCATCATTCGTTGGCTCGAGCAGGGTCAGATCGCGTGTCACGGTACTGAAATCGGCGTAACGCAACTTGATGCCGACCGTGCGACCCAGATATTCCTTGCGCACCAAATCATCCGCCACGCGTTCACACAGCCGCGTAAACAAGGCGCTCAATTCGCTGCGATCCAGTTTTGCGTGCAGATCGCGCTCCAATGTCGATTCACGACTGATCGACTTCGGTTCCGAACGTGTAACAACTTCCCGCTCATCAATGCCTTGCGCAACCCGCATCAGCCATGCGCTGTAGACACGACCGAAGTTTGCCTGCAGCACAGCGGGATCGCACTTCGCCAGTTGCTCTATCGTCAGTATGCCGAGGGTTGCCAATTTTTCTGTGGACTTGGGGCCGATGCCATTGATTTTTTTCACCGGCAAGGGCCAGATACGCGTCGGGATATCTGCTTCCGAAAGTATCGTCAAGCCATTCGGCTTTTCCAGATCCGAACATATCTTCGCCAGCAGCTTGTTGGGTGCGACACCGATCGAACATGACAAACCCGTCGCAGCAAGCACCGCATCCTTGATGCGCTGTGCAACGACTGCAATATCGTCAGTCTGCTCATTCAGATCGAGATAGATTTCATCGATGCCGCGATCTTCCATCTGCGGCGCAATCACGCTGACAGCGGCCTTGAACAATTTGGAATAATGCCGATAGGCAGTGAAGTCGGTAGGAAGCAAAATTGCATCCGGCGCCAGCTTCGCCGCCTTCATGAGCCCCATCGCGGAAAATACTCCCAGGGCGCGGGCTTCGTACGTTGAGGTGGTCACCACGCCGCGTCCGGCGTAATCGCGCAGGCGCGCATAGCGGCGGCTGCCATCCGCCTGCAATACCGGCTCATGGGCCGAACCGGCGCCGATCACAAGCGCTTGTCCACGCAATTCGGGATAACGCAGCAATTCAACCGATGCATAAAACGCATCCATATCAAGATGGGCGATATGGCGGGGACGCGTAGACATAAGACGACGACAACAGAAATGAGATGCTGCACAGCATAACATTCACTGTATGAAAACACAGCGCCTTTAATGTGATTATTCCCGCCAGATGTCAGGAAAAATTGCGCTGATACATTCAGCCTGACACAGACTCACACAAGAAACATGCGGTGCTGGCGCAAATAAATCTTCCGTCAAAACGAAACAAGGCGAGTCCGTCGGAACGGCCTCGCCTTGTATTACACCCGACAATATTAATTGGACGGTGCTATCGGTGGCATGTTTTTCAGCTCCATTGCACGCGTGTCGCTGGCATCTTTTTTGGCATCGTGCATGTCAGACTTGGCATCGGCCTTATGGTGTTTGTATTCCTTTTTGGCGGCCTTCTTCTCAGCCTTGTATTCGGTTTTGGCTTTTTTCGTGGCAACACGTTTTTTCACATAGGGATCGTTGCTTTGATTCAAACGCGATTGGTCCGTGTATGCCGGATCGTTAGGATTGGCAGGTGCACTGCCTTGTGCCGCAGCAAACTGGGCAAACATGGCCACTGCAGTACCGGCAAGTATGGTTCGTAGCTTTATCACAAGAACTCCTTATCCAAATAACAGGAAATCGAAACGAATTTCGTACGGAAGCTGATGCCACCCATCAATATCAACAGGCTATGCGCATGCTATGAGGGACAGCGTGCTGTTAACAGAAAGTTAACTTGATTGTTCGCAGCACGGCTGCAAGAAAAGAATGCGCGCGTTGCGAACAGCGAATTGCCGAGCGCATTCATGGCCGGCAAAACTCAACGCGCTCGGCTGCCAAGTCAGCAATTCGAATCAGAAATTATCTGCCCGGCATACTCGAACCTGGCGCAGGCATCACCTGCGCCATGCAGGGCGTTCCGCCAGCAGCTTCGATACGACGTTTAACCAGGGCATCATCGGTGTAATTCAAGCGCGATTGATCGATATACCTTGGGTCGTTAGGATCGCTTGGTGCCTGCGAAGCAGGGACAACGACAAGGACAGGACAGTACTGCGGGGCTGACTGGGCAGCTGCAAACTGCGAAAACATGAGCACTGCCGTGCCGGCGAGAATTGTACGTAGTTTTATCATGGCAACTCCTTGTTCAATAATAAGCAACCGATACGAAATGCTCGCTCGGAGATGCATGCGGCCAACCAAATTGATGAGCACAGCAAGCCTTACTACTGACAGGAGTTGTTAACAAAAGTTCATCTTGTTTCGTTCGCACTACCTTGCTGCAATATGCCTGCAGCAAGTTCATCGCCTGATTGCAATCATCAGATCAACTACCCCAGAACCACAAGCCTATGGCTGCCAGCGACAGTGCGACGGCTATCCATGACAATAAGAACATGCGTCTGTAACGCCGTTCATTCGCGATCACGCCCTGCTCCAGCGTCATTACCATTTGCTGCAGCTGCTCGGCCAGATCCTTGATGCGAATGGCATTTTGCGATGCCACGTCCTGCAGCTCGTTAATCTGCTGCTGCAACAGCGCCTCCTGCGTCGGCGCATTCTCATCGACCTTGCTCTTCTTGAATACCGGCAAAGCGGCGTCAATGATGGTGCCTACGTGCGGCAGAATGGCCTTGACGGCGGGTACTAGCCATGAATACATACGGATTCCTTGCTGAATAAATAATGTGGCGCGCGTGATCGCAACAACACTGCCCTCGTTTGACGGGCTGCCGTTACCGATCATCCAGCGTCGATCTTGCATGACAAATTCCATGTTGCCTATGCATTTACGGCATTTCCCGGCATTTCCATTTCGTTGCCGCCGGGTTTTAAGTTATATTGCAACGACTCCTGCTGCCGCACGGTTGCAGCAGCAAACTACATCAATTTGAAAATGACTACACCGCTTATGCTCGACCCCAATGCCTTACTCAAGCCACTCGATGGCTACATCGTAGAAGACCTGAGCAGCGCCGACATCGCCGCCACCGGCACGATTGCCGCTTCCATTCTGGGCGACCTCGCCGCACCCGTGTTGAAGATGCTCTCGGTTGCCGGCGATTCCGCCAACGATATCTCGGTCGAATTCTTCCCCGATCCGGACGACGAAAGTACGCCCGGCACGCTGATCTTCTGGCCGGCCACCCGCACCAGCAAGAACAGCACGCGCGACGACGCATTCAATGCCGAATATGCGTTGCGCCTCGCGGTATTTTTATCCGAACGCGAAGACGAGGATGTCATCTATCCGGCCGGCTTCAGCATGGTGCTGAAACTCAATGAAAGCGGCTGCGAACTGGTAAAGAATCTGCCGCCTGCCGTATTTGAACGACTGGAATTCCAGATGAAGGGTAACTCCTTGCCGAGCGGCTTCGAGTTTCTCGATGACAGCGAACACATTCCGGTCATTCCGAATATGCGTCGCCAGTTCCTGAAAGCGATTACACGCGCACACTCGGTGACAGCAAAAAAACGCAGCAAGGAATTTGACGCGGTGATGGCACATTACATCTGGGACAACACCGAACCGAAACCACACTTTGAAACTGTACTGTCGACGCTGGCTACGCTGTTTGTCGCGATACACCATCAATCGAAACTGTAATAGCGGAAAGTAATTCGTCCTGCCCACATGCCCGATTATTCAGTCGGGCATGTTCACAAACAGTTCTTCCACCTTCGTTCTCGCCCACGGTGTCTTGCGCAGAAATTTCAAACTTGATTTGATGCTGGGATCGATGTTGAAGCACTTGATCTCTATGCGTCGGCCCAGTTCTTCCCAGCCGTAGCAGTCCACCAGCGCGAGCAGGATTTTCTCCAGGCTCTGGCCATGCAATGGATCGCTATCTGACGCCTTGTTCTTTGATTGGTCGCTCATCATGCTTACCGGTCAAGCCGGTTTGTTTTCCTGCACCAGCACCCATGGCCGCGCCACAACAGCCCACAACAAGCTATCCACTTCCAGCCATGCGGTCGCCTGCTCATCAGTCGCCCTGGCAAGCTTGCCCTCATTCAGCCATTGCTCAACCGTCGCCTTGTCATCGATGGAAAAACGCGCAGCAACATCGACCAGATCAAGCTCACTACTCACGACGATCACCAAACCGCCAGCGAAATAACGCAGCAATTCAGACCACGCAATTTGCGAAGTTTCCGTATTGAGTTTGGCGTGCAAGAGCTTTTGTTCTTGAGCAGAGTGGGCTTGTGAAGTCGTCATCGATTCAGTCTGTATAAAATTGTATGGGAGTAGAGAAAATTTTCCGTGCGAGACAACACGCACGCATCAATAATGTGGCGGCCGCTCATGCGCCGCACCTTGTTCGTTGCCGCCGCTCGCAACCTCTTTCAGACGGCCGACCAGAGCAATGCACAAGGCTTCCAGCTCATTGATTTTCTTTTGCTGCTCGTACACCATCTTGTTCAGGGTATCGACCAGGTCTTCCTGGCGCGTCAGCTTGATTTCGATATCGACGATACGGTCTTCATTCATGATTCTCTTTCCATTCACTGATGCGGCACAAATTCACGCCACTTTCGGTTTTTGCAATAGCGCCTTCAGATTCGCCAGCCGGCTTTGCGGCGTGATGATTTCATCTTCGGTCGGCACGGCATCGCCTTCGTCGAGTTTCATTTCCTTGATGAAGCGCGAGATATCGCAATGCACGTGTTCGCGCGCACGCTTGCGCTTCTTGCACCAGCTGACATGCAGCGAGCGTTGCGCACGCGTGATGCCGACGTACATCAGACGGCGCTCTTCCTCTATGCGTGCACCCAGCGTCTCGATAGGCGCATCAGGGTCGCCCTTGTGCGGCAGGATACCTTCTTCCACGCCGACCAGAAACACGTGTGGAAATTCCAGGCCCTTGGAGGCATGCAGCGTGGACATGCGCACCGCATCCGGCTCTTCATCCTTGCCTTCCAGCATGGTCATCAGGGCCACCATTTGCGTCAGATCGAGCAAACTCTTTTCAGGGTCGTTGCCATCCTTGCCGCCGCTGCCTTTTTCTTTCAGCCAGGTCGTGAAGTCGATCACGTTCTGCCATTTCGCCTGCGCCTGCCTGTCGTCGAAGTTATCGTACAGATACGCTTCGTAATTGATTTCCTTCATCATGTCCTCCAGCAGCGATGCCGCCTGGCCTTCGCGGTGCGCATGCGCTTCCAGCTGGTTGATGAAGTTGCCGAATTCGCGCAAGGGTGTCAGCTGCCGCTCGGCCAGTTTCGATTCCAGTCCGCCTTTGAACACGGCTTCAAACAATGAGCATTGCCATTGCCCGGCAAAGGCGCCCAGCGTTTCCAGCGTCGACTGGCCGACGCCGCGCTTGGGTGTCGTCACGGCACGGATGAATGCCGGATCGTCGTCCTGGTTGGCAACCAGACGCAGATAGCTGATGATGTCCTTGATTTCGGCGCGATCGAAAAAACTCTGGCCGCCGGAGATCGTGTACGGAATGCGTTCCTTGCGCAGCGCCTGCTCGATCACGCGCGACTGATGATTGCCGCGATACAGGATCGCGTAATCGGAAAATTTCGCGCGACGCTCGAAACGATGTGCCGACAACATGATCGCGATCTGTTCGGCTTCCTGATCGTCGTCCTGCATGCCGAGCACCTTGACCGGATCGCCGAGGCCGTGTTCGGACCACAGGGATTTTTCAAACAGCTTGGGATTGTTGCCGATCACCGAGTTGGCCGCTTGCAGGATGCGCGTGCTGGAACGGTAATTCTGCTCCAGCTTGACGACCTTCAGGTCGGGGAAGTCGACCTGCAACTGCTTCAGATTTTCTATCGTCGCGCCGCGCCAGGCATAGATCGCCTGATCGTCATCGCCCACGGCGGTGAACATCGGCTTCTTGCCGATGCCGGTGACCAGCAGCTTGACCAGTTCGTACTGGCAGGTATTGGTATCCTGATATTCATCGACCAGCAGGTAACGCAGCTTGCGTTGCCATTTGTCGCGCACCGCTTCATTGCCGCGAAACAGTTCGACCGGCAGCCGGATAAGATCGTCGAAATCGACCGCCTGATACGCCGACAGCGTGGCGACATAGCTGCGATAAATCCGCGCGGCTTGCGCCTCGTCCTCATCCCTGGCCTGATTCAGCGCGGTATCGGGATCGATCAGACCATTTTTCCACAACGAGATCGCGGTCTGGATGCGGCGCACCAGCTGTTTGTCGGTCGTGATCGCCATATCCTGCACCAGCGAAAAACAGTCGTCGCTGTCCATGATGGAGAAACGATCTTTCAGCCCCAGTTCCTTCGCTTCCTGACGCAGGATTTTCACGCCCAGCGAATGGAAGGTGCTGACCGTCAGCTGCTTGGCCTGCTTCGGTTCCTTCAGCAGTTTGGCGATACGTTCCTGCATCTCCAGCGCCGCCTTGTTGGTAAAAGTCAGCGCGGCAACATGCCTGGCCTCGTAGCCGCAATCCTCTATCAGATGCGCAATCTTTTGCGTGATGACGCGCGTCTTGCCCGAGCCGGCGCCGGCCAGCACCAGACAGGGGCCGTCCATGTACTTGATGGCTTCGCGCTGCGGCGCGTTGAGACCGTGCGAGGATGAATGGGGAGACGAGGACATCAGAAGAAAAGCGGGAACAGAAAGCGCTCCATTGTATCAGCGCAGGGCGCGCCGCCGGCGTCATTCCGGCAGGCCTTGTCATTTGAACAGCGATGATTGCCGTACCGGCAACTCAACCGATATTGACGCGCCCTGTCGGATAGTCGATCGCACGGCCGCGCGGATTGGCCAGCATGAATGCCAGCGTCAGCGGCCCGACCCGACCTATCAGCATCAGCACCATCATCGTGCACTGGCCGGCGATTGACAGCCCCGGCGTGACGCCGCGCGACAGACCGGTGGTCGACACCGCCGAAATGACTTCAAATGCCAGATCGATAAAAAGACCGTCTTCCGTCAGCATCAGGATAAACGTACCGGCGACGACGCACAGCACCGCAATGAATGTGATTGCCAGTGCACGCACGATCATGCTCGCTTCTATGCTGCGGCCTAATACAACCGGCGTCTTTTGCTGACGCAGGAAGGCCCGCGTCGCCACCAGCAGGATAATGAAGGTGGTCAGCTTGATGCCGCCGCCGGTAGAGCCGCTGCCGGCACCGATGAACATCAGCATCATGATGAAAAATGCGCTGACGGGTCGCAAGGCCGCTGTATCCATGGTGGTGAAACCGGATGAACGCGGTGCCACCGCCTGGAACCAGCTGGCCCATAATTTCGCGCCCCAGCCATGCAAGGCTCCCAGCGTATCGGGATTGCCGTATTCCAGCAGCAGCAATACCAGCATGGCGATCAGATTGATGGTGACAGTGCCGATCAGCATCAGCCGGGTATTCAGAGTCAGCTCGCGGAAGCGTTTTTTGGCGCGCAGATCGGCAATCACCGCAAAACCGATACCGCCGGAAATGAATAAAAATGGAATGACTAGATTGATCAGCGGGTTGTCTACATAAGCCGACAGACTATGCGATGCCAGGCCAAATCCGGCGTTGTTGAACGCCGACACGGCATGAAAAAAACTGTAGAACAGGCCTTTTCCCCAGCCCATTTCCGGCACCCACTGCGTGGCCAGCAGCAAGGTGCCCAGCAATTCCGTCAGTACGATAAAGCCGAACAGCACACGCAGCAGATGCTGCAGGTCGATACTGCCGCTTTGATTGAAGGCATCCTGCATCGCTGCACGGTTGCGCAAGGTCAGGCGGCCGCTGGTCAAATGAATGATGAGCACACCGAAAGTCAGCAAACCGATGCCGCCCAGCTGTATCAGGCCCAGCACTATCCACTGTCCGAACAGCGTGAAATGACTGCCGACATCGAGCACCGACAGGCCGGTGATGGTGGAAGCCGAGACGGCCGTGAACAAGGCTTGCATCCACGTCGTGTGCGCATGGCTCGCCATCGGTAATTTCAGCAACACTGCGCCCAGCAACGATAGGCCGATGAAGGACAGGATCAATGCCTGCGGCGGCGTCAGATGCAGTACGCGCCGCCTGACCTGCCGTTTGACTTGCCGGTACAGTAACGGCGGTTGATACCCGCGCCTCATAACAAGGCCGAAATACCGCGCAGATTGTCGAGCGTCCCCGCCATCACCAGTTGATCGCCGGGGCGGAAGATATAGTCGCCCGGCGGTGAAGTCAGGAGTTCACGCTGATGCTTGATCAGCAGCAGATGCACGCCACGCTCGCCCAGTTGCAGCGCAGCGACGCTTAGGCCGACCAGTTTCTCCGAGGCCCGTACTTCCACTGTAAACAGATCGTGGCCCATGCTGATGTAATCAACCACTTCCGGATACATCATCGCGTGCGCCAGCCGCAAACCCATTTCATGTTCCGGATGCACGATGTGATCGGCGCCCAGCTTGTGCAAAATACGATGATGATTGTGATTCAGCGCCTTGGCCCACACTTCCGGTTTCGGCATGTTCTTGACGGTCAGCGTCACCAGGATATTGGCTTCCAGGTCTTCCCCGATCGCCACGACCACCGCATCGCAATCGTGTACGCCGAGGTCGCGCAGCGTATCTTCATCGCGCGCATCGGCCACCACGGCCTGCGTGATGTCGTCGGCAATCGCATTGACGTGCGCCGGATCGAGGTCGATGCCAAGCACATCGTTGCCCAGCCGGGCCAGTTCGCGCGCAACGGTAGAACCGAAGGCGCCCAATCCGATAACGGTAAAAGTACGTTTCATTGGCAATGTTTGATGCGCCGTGCAGACGCAAGCAGGAAAGAGGATGAGGCATTAAAACATAATTGAACGCGGCAAACCGCTCATATCATGCAGAATGTGAGCCGGTCGCATCCGGTCGCGCCATCTGCGCAGTACAATGACCGCTGCATCCGAACGCCTGGATGCTCTGCATGATCCGCCGCCCCATCCATCCTTCACTCAAGAAATCGTACGCCATGCAATTCCAGCATCTGATTGAAATCAACGATCCCCTCAATCCCCTGATCGATACGCTGACGCGCGCTCAACTATGGCGCGGACTGGTGCTGCGCGCGGAAGCACCCAAGCTCTTCGTGCCATGGCTGGATGAGTGCGATTTGGGGGAACGCGATGGCGCCGTACTGCCGCGCACTTTACGCTACAACGCGCTGCTGATCCATGATCGCGTCACCTTTACGCCGCAGGAAACCGTACATTATGAAGTACCGGCCCAGGGCGACATCCCGGCTTCGAGCCTGCTGGTAACCATAGAAGAGCCGCAACCGGGCGCACTGTTTGTCCGCTTTGCGTACGACAGCGGCAAAACCGACGACGATATGGATGCCTTCTATGACGAGTTCCGTCGCTCAGCCTATCAGGAGGCCGATATCGACACGATACGCATCATTCGGCAACTGGCGGAAGAAGGACGACTGGAACTGCCGGTTTGAGCATGCGCCATGCACAATAAAAAACGCCGGGCATGCCCGGCGTTTTGTTTTTCATGCGTAAAAATTAATCAACCTTGATTGAATTCTTGACGGATTTGACGCCAGCAGTTTTCTTGGCGATGTCGCCTGCCAGATATTGCTGCCACTCGTTCTTGGCGGAGCCGGACAAGGTCACTGCACCATCGGTGGTAGCTGCGACAGTGATTTTTGCACCGCTCAGTTGCGCTTCTTTACCCAGAGCAGCAGTAACTGCCTTGGTCAATGCTGCGTCCGCAGCCGCTGCTGGTGCAGTCGCTGCAGGTGCGGCAGCTTTCGGAGCTTGCGCTTCCGTCGTTGCGCAACCGGCCAGAACTGCGGAAAAAACCACCAGTGCCAAAGCGCTGTGTATCTGTTTCATAGTGTGCTCCTCTATATTTGTTTTGGTATTTATTAGTTTTTTAGTACAGCCATAGTATTGAAAGCCAAAACTGCTTCCGGAATTAGTATAGCCACAGCATTTGTGAAAAAGGGAACAGTTCGCGCTATTTTTTTTGCCGAAATTGACCTTGATCAGCATCTGTCACCGCTTGTGTAGCTTGTCAGCAACAAGCTTGTCGATAGTCAGGCATCCATCGTCAAACTCGCTCAAGGGGAGTGACGATTGCTGCATTGCAGCGGGCTGTGGGCGGCTCAGCGCCCAAGCCGCTGACGATGCAGACATTCCACTCTACGAAAATCAGACTAGTGCCAGCGCTTGCGGCGCAAGGGCGGCAATATCTTCCCGCGCGGCGACGAATTCCGGCCGTGGTGTCAAACCGCCTTTCGGCGCTTCCAGTTGATTGGCGATGCTGTTATAGACAAAGAACACATTGCTGCGCGGATAAGGCGTGATGTTGCCGTTGGAACCGTGCATCGTATTGCAGTCGAAGAAAACCACCGAACCGGCCTTGCCTGCGCACGACTTGATGCCACCCATATCGGCCAGATAGCGCAACAGAATCTGGTCCGGCACACCGACATCCTGTTTCTTCAATGAAGTCTTGTAGTTTTCATCCGGCGTCTCGCCCAAGCACGAAACATAGTGATGATGCGAGCCGGGAATCAGCATCAGCGGCCCGTTGCAATCGCTGTTATCCGTCAGCAGGATAGAACAGCTCAATGCGCGCATTCCCGGCATGCCGTCTTCGCTATGCCAGGTTTCAAAATCGGAGTGCCAGTAAAACTCCTTGCCACTAAACCCCGGTTTGTAGTTGATGCGCGATTGATGAATATAGACCTCGCTGCCAAGGATTTCACGCGCCACATTCAGCACGCGCGGGTCACGCACCAGATTGGCGAAAATGTCATTCAGTCTATGCACATTGAAAATCGAACGCACTTCGCCGCTGCCCGGCTCGGCGATCACTTCCTTGCGCCCTGCATGCGTAAATTCTTCGCGCATGGTTTGCATCTCATCGAACAGATAAGCGACTTCTTCCCGATTGAACAATTCCGGCATCAACAAGAAACCGTTCTGCTGATATGCGTCGCGTTGCGGCGCCGTCAAACGCGCATTTCGTTTGCTCTGAACTTCATGCGCATACACGACAGGATCATGACGGGCGAGGATGGCGGCGCTGTTCTGCGTGCGTGTGGGGTAAGCGTCCTGGGAAAGCATGATCATCTCCTAAGCTTCGACTGCGTTGGTATTGACTTGCCTGGTAGCGCCTGCTTTTTCGACTTTTGCAGCAGGTGCATAAACACCGTTTTCATCATGCGTCTCATTGCCCACCAGCGGCGGATTGAACGTACAAATCAAGTGCAGATCGGTCTCTGCACGCAACCAGTGTTCATCGTTCTTGTTGAGCGCATACAAAGTGCCAGGCTCGATGCGAAAGGTTTCGCCGGAAGGAATCAGTTCAACCGAACCGACACCTTCGATGCAGTACACACCTTCCAGATGATGCTGATACCAGATGCGGGTTTGCGTCCCGGCGTAAATCACCGTGTGATGCATGGAGAAACCCATGCCGTCTTCCTCCAGCAGAAGACGGCGGCTGCACCAGTTCTGCGCCTTGACATCGCGCGGTGTATCGAGAATTTCTTTCAGTGTGCGTACGATCATACTGTTACCTCTTTGTCCGATTCAACATTGGATTTCGTTTTTTCCGCTTCACAGTTTGAGCTCACGGCTTCTGCCACCGCGTGCTCCAGAATGTCCAGGCCCGCCAGCAGGGTTTCCTGCTCAATCGTCAGCGGCATCAACAGCTTGACGACTTCATCCTCGCCACCGGATGTCTCGATGATCAAGCCGTTCTGAAAGGCGATCGAGCTAATGCGATCAGCCAGTGCCGGGGCAGCGCAGGCAATGCCTTGCATCATGCCGCGCCCGCGACGTGTGAGTTTGGCGTCCGGATAACTGGCAACCAGCTTGTCGAGAAAAATTTCTATCGTCAGTGCTTTCTTTTGAATCGCTGCCTGGAATTTGTTATCGCGCCAGTAGTGTTCCAGCGCTGCCGTGGCGGTAACGAAAGCCATGTTGTTGCCACGGAAAGTGCCGTTATGCTGCCCCGGCTTCCATACATCCAGCTCCGGCTTCATCAACAGCAATGCCATAGGCAGGCCGAAACCGGACAATGATTTGGACAAGGTAATGATGTCGGGCTTGATACCAGCCGGCTCGAAGCTGAAGAAGGTACCGGTGCGGCCGCAGCCGGCTTGAATGTCATCGACAATCAGCAGGATTTCATGGCGCTTGCAGAGCTGCTCCAGTTTCTTCAGCCAGTTCATTCCGGCGACATTCAAACCGCCCTCGCCTTGCACGCACTCAACGATGATGGCCGCCGGCAGATCGACGCCGCTACTGGGATCGACAATCAGCTTGTCGAGCATGGCCATGGTGTCGATATTCATCCCGAAGTAACCGGAATACGGCGCTCTGTGTACATCCGTCAGAGAAACGCCCGCGGCATCGCGGAATTTGCGATTGCCGGTCAGCGCCAGCGAACCCAGAGACACGCCGTGGAAACCGTTGGTAAATGAAATCACCATCTGGCGACCGGTCACATTACGCGCAAGTTTGATCGCCGCTTCCACCGCATTGGTGCCGGTTGGGCCGGTGAACTGCAGCTTGTATTGCATGCTGCGCGGCTTCAGCACATGACTTTCAAACGTTTGCAAAAACGCTTTCTTTGCACTGGTTGCCATATCCAGCCCGTGCACAATGCCGTCTTCTGCCAGATACTCAATGACGGCCTGCTTCATTACCGGGTTGTTGTGGCCGTAATTCAAGGTGCCGGCGCCAGCCAGAAAATCGATATACGTGTTGCCGCCTTCGTCGGTCAGCACCGCGTTCTGGGCTTTGGAAAAAATGGTTGGGAACGAGCGGATATAACCGCGCACTTCTGATTCAAGTCGATTGAAAATACGCATCATGCTTCTCCTGATGGATGATTGATGGAATGGTCCGGGTACACGCGATCAAACAGCGCGCAAGCGAGGACCGATTTGATACAGCCATTCTTCTTCGTGCCGACCATCGCCAAAATCTGCGGTGGTGAAATGCGGTCCGCTCTTGATGTCGACGTGATGGCGCCGGGCATAACTGTCAAATAATTGTTGCGAGCCGACATTGCTCGGGCTGATCGTGGTTTCTATATTGTTGAAACCGTGGGTATGTACACAACGCTCGGCCAGACTGTCGAGCATGCGCGAACCCAGACGCTGGCCTTGCATGTTCGGTGTAACCGCAACCTGCCAGATGAATAAGGTGTCGGGTTTCGACGGTGGAATGTAGGCCGTGATGGCGCCCACCAGCTCGCCATTGAATTCCGCCACCACACAAGTGTTTGCATGGTGTTCGCACAACAGCAGATAGGCGTAGCGCGAGTTGAGGTCCAAAGGTTGACAGCGCGCGATCAGGTCATGCAGATCGGCACCGTCACGGCGGTCCGGCAAACGCAGCACGATGTGATCGACGGCCGCGGACGCAAGGTGTGCAGATGCTCTTACGTTCATGCTTTCTCCTTTTTGCGAAAAAGCGATCCCTGCAGCCATATAGGCCGCAGTGTCACTCATCGATAAAAAGGGAATCAGGTTTGCGCAGGAACGATTAACGTTCTAGTTCTACGCAGGTTCGGCAGGTATTTTTGCTTCCAGCAAAGAGGCGAATTGTTCCAGCGTAATGACCAGAGTCTGGCGATCGGTTTCCGACAACGCACCGAGTGCGCTACCGAAGCCGTTAGGCAATGCCGACGGCGCATTGGCAAGAACCAGTTGGCCTGCCACTGTCACTGCGACAAAGACATTGCGCCTGTCACGCGTATCGCGCTCACGCTTTACCAGACCTTTTTCTTCCAGCCGGTCGACAATGCCGACCACAGTGCTTGGACTGAGCTGAATCGCGCGCCCGATGGATTTGAGCGTGCTGGGCCCCATTTCGGCGATTGCAAGAAGTGCCACAAGTTGTGGCGATGTGATGTTGTGTGTGACTGCTAAACGCTTTGAATGGTGCTCTACGCATTGCGCAATGCGACGAACGCTTTGCAAAATGCGAATCGAATCATTTACGGCAACAAGTTTGGTGATGTCATTCATGACCGCGAGTTTAGCGACATCTTTTCATTCTGTCGCGCCGCATCACAACAAGCTCACATTTTCCTGTTTTTGATATCCCGGTTGCTTGATTAACGAGCAACCAGTGTAGCCGCAGCATGCATTGATGTCAACTCATTCGTACACGAATGATGTCTGAGCGAATTACTTCCGCAGCATTTCTATGTGCGGAATCCCGTCTTCCAGGTAGCTATCCGAAGCCTTGGCAAAGCCGAATTCGCCGTAAAAGCGTTCCAGATGCCACTGCGCTGAAATGCGCATCGCGTTGCCGGGAAAGTGCTGCTCGGCACGCCGTATGCCTTCGGTCATCAACTCCCGGCCCAAACCCTTACCGCGCGCGGATTGCACGGTAAGCACGCGACCGAGTACCGTTTCCGGATATGTGACGCCAGGCGCAAAGCAGCGCAGGTAGGCCAGCAATTGACGCGGACCGCCATCATTGCTCCAGCCCAGCAGGTGATACGCACGCTGATCCTCGCCGTCGATGTCGGCGTACAGGCATTGCTGTTCCAGTACGAACACCTGCTGTCGCGCCGCCAGCACCGCATACAATGCGGCGCTATCGAGTTCGTGCAGGGCAAGCCACTGCCAATTGAGCGTAGTCATTGTTTTGCGCAACCTTCCATCCCGCAAGCCTGCGATTTCAAGTCTTTGGTGCGGCGCACGGTATGTCTTTCCAAACAGGAAAAATGCTGCAAGGGCCAGATCGAACCCGATTCCTCTCGTGGCCCGGTTTCTACCAGACAATCCTTGTCGCGAAAAACCAGCCACGCACCTTGTGCGTCGCGCAAGCGCTGCTTGCCGGCAGCTTCCTGCAAAGTCTTCATGTTTTGCGTGTATTGCCGGTTCAATGCCTGATCGGCAAGATCGTAGCGATGGCGCGCGCACATATTCATCGCCGACTGCGTTTTGTCGCAATCCTTCAGCGACTCGGCCTGCTCTTGCGCCATGGCAGACCCACTGGCAGCAAGCAAGGCACACGTGATGAAATGGCGAGTTTTCATTTTTTATTCCAGTACCCGAATTCCGCTTCGTAACAATTGACATCCAGTTCGGCGACTTTCTCCTGCAGTACAGACTGGGCATCGGCAATCGCCTGATTGTAAATGCTCGGGCCCAGTTCTTTCACGCAAAAATCCAGCAGCAATCTGGCTTTCAGCTCACCTATGCTTTCATCCATGTTGGCGGTGCAGTAGCGCTGAATGGAAGCAATCAGGCGTTCTTCGGTTTCCGGATTCAGTTTGATCGTCATGATTCAGGTAAATGATGGTGAGACTAGTTTCAATGTTTCAGATATCGACCGGATCGACTTCCAGCGACCAGCGTACGCGCGATTTCATGTCGCGCAAAGTCGCGATCCAGACTTTCAGGAATGCTTGCAGGGCCGGCCGCGATGCGCACTCAACCAGCAACTGCGCACGATCCACATTGGCGACGCGCGTCATCGTCATCGGTATCGGATCGTTCATCGTGATGCCGCCATGCTCCACGCAATCGATGGCCTGATGCAGGAAATCCAGCGCAATCTTGAGCTCCTTTGCTTCGGCACGCAACAAGGCTTGATACATGAAAGGCGGAAAACACGCCTGCTGCCGTTCTTCCAGCAACTCGCTGGCAAAGGTATCGTAATCGTGCGTCCGAACTGCCGCATACAGCGGGTGTTGCGGATAACGCGTCTGTATCAATACTTCGCTCGCACTGCCGCCCTCCTTCTGTGCCACACGTCCGGCGCGCCCCGCAACCTGCATCAATTGCGCAAACAGCCGCTCGCTGGCCCGGTAATCATGCGAGAACAAGGCGGTGTCCGGATTCATCACGCCGACCAGCGTCAGATTCTGGAAGTCATGCCCCTTGGCCACCATTTGCGTGCCGATCAGGATATCGACTTCGCCGCGGTGTACGGTGTCGAAGGCCGCCTGCGCACTTCCCTTGCGCCGCGTAGAATCGGCATCGATGCGCAAGATGCGCGCCTCCGGAAAAATCATCTGCAGGTTTTCTTCCACGCGCTGCGTGCCGCGTCCCAGCGGTTGGATATCTACGTTGCCGCAGTCCGGACAAGATCTCGGTATCCGCTGCTCGTAGCCGCAATGATGGCAGCGCAGACGTTTATCCAGCTTGTGCAACACGAGGAAGGCGCTGCAGCGTGTGCAGTTGCTGACCCAGCCGCAAGAGTCGCAGGCAATCACGGGCGCATAACCGCGCCGGTTCAGAAACAGCAGCGATTGCTCGCCGCGCTCCATCCGCAGCTTCAATGCCGCGATCAGGGTCCCGCTGACGCCTTCGGTCATTTGCTCGCGCGGCGCCTTGCGCTCCAGATCGATCAGGCCGACTTTCGGCAGCACCGCATCCTTGACCGCACGTTCGCGCAACTCCAGTTTGCGATAGCGGCCGGATTGCGCGTGATGCCAGGTTTCCAGCGATGGCGTGGCAGAGCCGAGCACGATCGGGATATTCAGTTGATGCGCACGCCACACCGCCAGATCGCGCGCCGAATAGCGCAAACCCTCCTGCTGCTTGTAAGAGGGATCGTGTTCTTCATCGACGATGATCAGTTTCAGGTGCGGCAGCGAAGACAGGATCGCCAGACGCGTACCGAGAATGATGCGTGCCTGCCCCAGATGCGCAGCCAGCCAGTGCATCATCCGTTCGCCTTCGGCCAGACCGCTGTGCAAAGTGGCAATCGCAACATCGGGAAAGCGCGCCCGCACATTGGCTTCCAGCTGCGGCGTCAGATTGATCTCCGGCACCATGATCAGGATTTGCGCGGGATTGTGTTCATCGGTGCTGTGCGCAAGAATTTGCGCCGCAGCCTGCAAATAAACTTCCGTCTTGCCGCTGCCTGTCACACCGTACAACAGGGTGGGAGCAAAACCGCTGGCGCCGGCGATCGCATCGGCCGCTTCCTGCTGCGCCGGATTCAGCTGCGGCATGGCGATCGGTGTAGCGTCGTGCACCGCATCTGCCTTGCCCAGCTTCTTGATTGCCTTGTCCAGCGACGTGGTTTTGAGCGCGCGCAGATTTTTGGGCAAGCCGGGAATCGCCACTTCGCCCAAGGGACGCTGATAATAGTCGGCAGCAAAGGTGCACAGTGCAATCCATTCGGCGGACAGCGGTGTTAATTGCGTGCGCACGGCAATCGCCTGCTTCAACTTGTCCAGCGGCACCTCGCTCGTTTCATGCACGGCCACGATCAGGCCGACCACCTCGCGCCGACCGAAAGGCACCAGCACCAACTGGCCGGCCAATGGCCGCACCGTGCCCTCCTCGATCGTCCAAACATAGTCGAAGCAGAAATCAAGCGGCGTGTCGAGTGCGACTTTAAGGATGCAATTTTCCACAGAGTTAATGTAATACCTGAGGAAGTGAGCTAACTACCCGTTTCATAAGCGCTTTTTTACCTATCCACAGCGACTGTGGATAACTTTGTGGATAACAGCCCCTTGACAGCCGGAGAGGCCAGTATTTATGCGGGTTCCAATAGATTGCCTAAAACCAAAGCACAAATTTAATCGTTTTAAATCAACAGCTTACAAATACATGAATTTGACGATTAATAAAAACTATAAATAAATGATGTTGCTGCGCACAAGCCGATTTTTGTGCATAAGTTTTTGCCGATTACCCAGAGACTGTCAATACGCGCCATTTTTGTGCCTGGTCGTGCAAGGACTTGGCGCAAATAGCTTTTTCAAAATGACAACGCTAAAACGCTAATTTTATTGCAACTGCACAAGAACTTGAGCCTGCGCAGAAGAAAGTTTGCTAAACCCCGGTTTCATAAAGCTTTTTCCAGCTATCCACAATGCCTGTGGATAACTTTGTGGATAAACCAGCCTTCGCCGCAGCCTTGCGGACGCATAAGTGAGGTGCCGGTAACAGCAAACTTGCACAGTAAAAAATAAAATATTAAGAATCAAATACTTAAGATGACATTGTTGATGAAAGGCAAAACAGGGATGGCAATTATTCTTGTTAGCCTCGCATACCATTTTGTGAATAAGCTAGCGCGCTTCATGATGGCAAGACGGCAGACAAGACATTGCTCTCGTGCACTTACTTACAGCATTCTATTTATGCAGGGCAAGAAACCTGGTGAACGAAGTAGTATGCGCAAAGCTAATGTGAAGTATCAACAAATGCGCTAACCCCACGTTTCTTAAGCTCTTTTTTTACTATCCACAAATTATGTGGATAACTTTGTGGATAAGCCTTCCGATTGGCAGGCAAGCCTAGATTTCATGCGGGTTTCAATAAAATGCCAAAACAAAAAGCAAAATATTTCCCCATTAAAATCAAAGACTTATAAATCTCACATTGTTAAGAAACGTTAAGTGCGCGATAAAATGATAAGCCGCTCAGTGATAGCTTCTTCTGTGCATAAGATGCATCACGCTGCGCTAAAACCGACCGTTTTTCATCCGATTCCGCGCACCTGCGCCTGATGAGCGCACACACTTGCAAGACCGGCCCTTATTCGTGCAGGGGCCGGCTGAGTTCGTGCACCGCATCAACCAGCACCGAGACCGCTTCTGGCGGCGTGAACTGTGAAATACCGTGACCGAGGTTGAAGACATGCCCGGAACCCGGCGTGTGCTTGCCAAACGACGTCAGGACTTTTTCAACTTCGGTGCGTATCTGCTCCGGTTGCGCAAACAGGATGCTCGGGTCGAGATTGCCTTGCAGCGCAACGCGATCGCCAACCTGGGCACGCGCAGCCCCCAGATTCACGGTCCAGTCCAGACCCACCGCATCGGCACCGACATCCGCAATTTCGTTCAACCACAAACCGCCGCCCTTGGTAAACACGATACTGGGAATCCGCACGCCGTCTTTTTCCGTCTTCACGTGCTTCATGACTTCGCGCATGTAATGCAGCGAGAATTGTTGATAAATACCGTCGGCCAATGCCCCGCCCCAGGTATCGAACATCATGACGGCTTGTGCGCCGGCATCGATTTGTGCGTTCAGGTAAGACGCGACTGTGATCGCATTGGTTTGCAGGATGTGGTGCATCAAGTCGGGGCGGTTGTACAGCATCGCCTTGACGGTACGGAAATCGTCCGAACCGCCGCCTTCGACCATATAGCAGGCCAGTGTCCATGGGCTGCCGGAAAAACCGATCAGGGGTACGCGGCCTTTCAGTTCGGTGCGGATCTGTGTCACCGCGTCGAACACGTATTGCAGCGAATCCAGTTCTGGCACCTTCAGCGCCTGCACCGCTTTTTCATCGCGCAATGGACGCTCGAACTTCGGTCCTTCGCCATCGATGAAGTACAAGCCCAAACCCATTGCATCCGGTACCGTCAGAATGTCGGAGAACAGAATTGCCGCATCCAGATCGTAGCGATCCAGCGGTTGCAGCGTTACTTCAGTCGCGTAATCGGGGGTTTTAGCCAAGCCGAGGAAAGAGCCGGCGCGCGCGCGCGTGGCGCGATATTCAGGCAAATAGCGGCCAGCCTGGCGCATCATCCACATCGGCGTGTAGTCGGTCGGCTGGCGCAGCAATGCGCGTAGAAAGGTGTCGTTCTTGAGCGGGGCAAATGGTGTAGGCATCAGGCTAATATCTCGGTATTGATTCACGGCATTGAAATGAGCCGCTATTATCGCCCAAAGAGGAGGCTACCGGACCTTCCATGCCACTCTGTCATCAAATCGCGCCGACTCCCGCTTATGCGCGATGGCCGATATTGAACAGCTTGTCTGCACGCTCCTCTTCGGCGATGGCGCGAATATAGCTGGCGAAATCTTCATCTTCGCCCCGCAGCAGTTGCGGCAGCAGATAATAAAAATCCTCGCGGCGGCACCATTCACGCATGTAATCGTCCCAGGAATGCCAGCGCCGCAAGGCCACACCGCGCATATCCGCTACATACGACACGATGTACGCGCGTTCGAACAGGGCAATCAGCATCTCGAAAATAATCAGCGCCCGCTCCTTCTGCTCTTCATTCAAGTCACTGCGCGCAAGCGCACTGCGCAATTGCAGATCGGGATTGTCGAGCACGATTTTCAGGAAGTCGTTGTACGCATCCTGCAGCAGCTGATACGCCTCTTCATCCTCGGCATCGCGCTCCTTGCGCTGTTCGAATAGAAACAGGAAGATCGCGAACGGCAAGGCCAGCGCCGTCACAACATAGCTGGCCAGTTCCCAGAATCCGGTGTCGAAAAGAAAACTCATAGATGATGTGCATGAAGGAAGCAGAGGATTCAGTGTACTGCGGGCACGCCTGAAAATACCTGCGCATCCGGCGTATTTTTATCTGCTGTCTGCAGACATGCCGTCCGCATACTCCGCGCTTACAATAGTTATCAACTGTATTTCAAGGCAGATCAGCAATGCATCAGCAACTTCAGTGCGACATCCTCATCGTAGGCGGCGGCATCAACGGCGCCGGCATTGCGCGCGACGCCGCCGGGCGCGGCCTGTCCGTCGTGCTGTGCGAAAAGGACGACCTCGCCTCGCATACCTCCTCCGCTTCCACCAAGCTGATCCACGGCGGCCTGCGCTATCTGGAGCAATACGATTTTGGCCTCGTGCGCAAGGCGCTGATCGAGCGCGAAATCCTGCTGCGCTCTGCGCCGCACATCATCCGCCCCCTGCGTTTCGTCATGCCGCACGACAAGGGTCAGCGACCGGCATGGATGATACGCGCCGGCATGTTCATCTACGACCATCTGGCCAGGCGTGAGCTGCTGCCCGGCTCGCAGGGAATAGACTTGCGCAAGCATGCCGCCGGCACGCCATTGAAGGATATCTTTGTCAGGGGTTTTGCATATTCCGACGGCTGGGTCGACGATGCCCGCCTGGTCGTGCTGAATGCGATCGCCGCCAGAGAAAACGGCGCCACCATCCTCACGCGCACAGCCTGCATCGCCGTCCAGCGCACCGGAGATTGCTGGAATGCGACGTTACGCACTGCCAACAACGCAACCGTCGAAGTAAATGCCAGACTGCTGATCAATGCCACCGGTCCGTGGGCGGCGGAATTCCTGCACGACACCGTGCACGGACGTGCCGGCAAAAAACTGCGCCTGATCAAGGGCAGCCACATCGTCGTCAAAAAACTGTTCGATCATCCCTGCGCCTACATCTTCCAGCATCCCGACGGCCGCATCGTGTTCGCCATTCCCTACGAACACGACTACACGCTGATCGGCACCACCGATATCGACTACCACGGCGACACCGACAAGGTCACTATCGATGCGGCAGAAATCGACTACCTGTGCACACTGGTCAATCACTATTTTGCCCGGCCGATTACACCCGCCGATGTGCTGTGGTCCTACTCCGGCGTGCGCCCGCTGGTCGAAGATGAAAAAGAAGACGATAGCGAAAGCGCCTCCGAAGTCACACGCGATTACAAACTCGCATTCGATACCGATGCCGCACCGCTGCTCACCGTCTTCGGCGGCAAGATCACCACCTTTCGCAAACTGGCTGAAGAAGCGGTCGATCTGATTGCACCGGCGCTGGGTAATCATCGCCGCGCATGGACGGCGGCAGCCTGTTTGCCGGGCGGCGATATTTTCGGAGCCAAACCGAACAATCGCGCGGTGCTTGAATTCGACCGCTTTGTACGCGAAATACGGCAGCAATATCCATGGTTGCCGCCGGCGCTGCTTGAACGTTACGCGCGGGCGTATGGAACACGCATGGCGTTATTGCTGGCGGATCGATCTGATTTGGCTGCGATGGGGAAAGAAATTACGCCGGGATTATTCGCGGCCGAAGTTGAATATTTGCAGCAACATGAATGGGCTACATGTGCGGAGGATATTCTGTGGCGGCGTACAAAATGCGGCCTGCATTCCACCGGGATGGCGGAACACGAACTACAGGCCTGGATGGATGACGCCATGTGAAGATGAAAGGAGATGCATGTAATCAAGCCACCCATTACGCCGCCAGCGCACATAGGTCTTGACTCATGCCTCCTCCCTCACACGCAAAGCGATGCCCTCAGACTATGCTCTGTCGCGTTTCCAGCACGGCTCCGTAGACATAATTGCGGACCATCAATTGATCCGTGGTATCCATCTCCACGAATTCGGTGCCCACCATATAAGACCGTTGATCTGCGTTCAACTCTTCCACCATGTTTCTGATCTTCGCTTTCATTTTGATCAGCGCAGCTTCCTCGCCATCATAAGACGGCAAGGTAAACGACACGGTCACCACCTCATCGACCTCGCCTATCGGTACTGTCGTGCTGATCAGCGCACCGGTCGCACTCAGATTGTCGAGCGCTACCTGATGCGATTCAACCGGAGTAGCGGCACTGACGACCGTTGCTTCGAGGGCGACCTTGATACGCATTTCTCGCCGCAAGCGCTTCATCTGCATCGAGACCGGAAAAGTCAGGCACAGGCAATAGAGAGGATGATGAATCACCTTGACGACGCTGGTATCGAAGGTGCAGATCGCCGTACCGGAAAACACCCGTACCGACACTTTTTCACCGTCAAAAAAATTCAGTGCCGTACCGTTTTCCCGTGGCAGCCTGACCAGCATGTATTCACCCACATCCCAACCTATCAGTGTTGAAATGTATTGCGCCTTGGCAAGACTGCGATACGTTACAAACTGCAGCTTGGTGCCCGCTTGCAAATTCATCGCATCAAAATCTGCCGGGTCTGCATTCGGCGCTTCTTTTTTGAGTGTGGACATGGTGAAAGACTGTTCTATTTTCTTAACGCTGAGTGGGCCTCATTGTAAGGATTTGTTTCTTCTTTGCAATCAAAATTCTCTCTGCCTGCGCTCCCTGCATAGAAAAATCCGGCACGCGGCGTATGGACACCGATCAAGGTGTTACCGCAAGATTGCTCAAGCATTGACGGCATAAGAGAACAAGTTGCGTCGAGATTGTTTGCTGCAGAAATAGATTATTTACAACGGTATAAATGGGCTGCTTGTGATGAGGATATTTTGTGGCGACGATCAAAGTTGGGATTGCGTTTAGTTCGAGCCTGGTTATGGACCAAGCATGCCTAAAGGTAGGCACCTTCGCGGTGCCTACTTTTTATCCCGTTGATGTAATAACGCTTCCTTACTCCCGCCCCCAAAGAGCCGTCTTATTGAGGTTTGGCGTATTTTGCGACGCCTGTTACATCGAACAATACACAACGTTGATTGCCGACTACCCAGGCATCATGTCCGGGCGGCATATAAAAAACATCGCCCGGTCCATACTCCATCTCAAACCCATCATTCATCTTGACGACCATCCGGCCTTCCAGAATGAGGCCTGTATGCGCGGCTTGGCAAGAATCTGTTCCTGCTATCGGTTTCACATGCAGACTCCAGCGCCAACCCGGTTCAAATTCGCCACGGCCCATTGTATGGTTGCCGAGTGTAAAGACTGCTACCTTGCCTTTGCCTTCCTTGAACAAGCGAACTTCATCCGGCTTATCCGAGGATTTTTTTTCTAAGGTCGTACTCATCGCATGATCCTCCAAAAAAATGGTGGGGTGACATAGCCTTAAATATAGGTCGATGCATGACGAGTGCAATTGGTATTTGCATGGATGTACGGACATGCAACATCTCTGCAGCACCCACTCCGTCGAAACGCCACCGGGCCGCTAAGGCGACGACGATCGAAATGCGAATTGAATTTATAGACGCACGATCAGAACGGTCGAAGAAAGTTTTCCAAAATTAATTAATTGCTTTTCGTACACGCCATTGTTAGCATTGCCATTCTGTCAATTTGGCGGACTCGGAGAAGTCACAAAGAAAACCAGTAAAACTTCTACCGCTGGCACCATCAGGGAATTTCATTCACTTTTAAAACGATAAAAACAGGGGCTTTATGAATCGCGTTGTCGTGCTGTGTGCACTGTGTCTTGCTTTAACCGGCTGTGCATTTACTCCTCAGGGCATTACCTTGACTCCCAAGGTAGAAGTCGCTCCTTCAGAAATTGGCAAGGGTAAAGAGCTTCCTCTGAATGTTGTAGATGAGCGTGCAAAGAAAACTCTTGGCACCGTCGGTGCGCGCAATATCGGTGCCGATATTACGATCAACGGCGACATCGTCGTATCCGTTCAGAAAGCCATCAGCGAAGGTTTGTCGCGCATGAACTTCAAGCCAACTACCGATCGAAACGGCATGAAGAATGAGCTGCGCGTTGAAATTCGCAACCTGGATTACACCGTCATCGTTGGCTTCTGGGCCGGCACGCTGCGTGTAGATGCCGCTCTCAAAGGAATTTGCTTGCGCGACGGCCTTCGCCCTTATGAAAAACTGCACCATGGTGAATTCGTTGAAAGCGTGCAGGTTGTCCAAAGTCAGGAAGCGAATACTGAGTACATTAATCAGGCACTTTCAACAGCGGTCAATGCACTGCTTTCCGATAAAGAATTAATTGCGTGCCTGGCAGGGCAAGGCAAATAATTTATTCGTCATGATGAACCATAAAAAAACGGGCTGTCAGGCCCGTTTTTTTATGTCTGGAATGACTGAGGATTTTTCGCCGAATTGATAGATCCAATTTATTTCTGGCAGTAAAAACCGCGGACAAATCCGGTCCGCGGTTTTGTTTGCTGCCGTCAGGCCGCTTTACGCTCCAATGCCTGCACATTGTCTCCGGCTGCATCAATCGCAATTTTTCGCGGCTTCAATACCTCCGGAATCTCTCTCGCCAGCTCGATATTCAACAGGCCGTTATCCAGCTTCGCTCCGACAACGCGCACGTGGTCGGCTAACTGGAAGCTGTGTTCAAAGTTGCGCGAGGCAATGCCGCGATGCAAGAAATTGCGCGGCGCTTCTTCGCGCGGCTTGCGGCCGGTTATTTTTAGCGTGTCGCGTTCTGTTTCGATCTCGATCTCGGAACGGTCAAAGCCGGCGACAGCCATGGTGATACGGTATTTATCTTCACTGACCAGTTCTATGTTGTATGGCGGATAGCTTGGTTGCGTGTCGGCGCGTTGCGCATCGTCAAACAATTGAGCCAGGCGATCAAAGCCGATGGCGGAGCGGTACAGCGGTGAAAAGTCATAGGTACGCATGATGAATATCCTTTTAAAGTTCAAGCGATAAGGTGAGTAACAGATCTCGGTTGAGCATCCGTCAGGACAAATATTAGTGTCCGAAAGTCAGTTTTCAAGATCTTGAAAATCAGCGTGGACGCCCCTATAACAACGTATTTTTCCGCTGCTTTTCTCTCCTCACCTGCACCGGCACTCACCCTGCAGCGGTCGCCGCTTCAAACTTCTTTACACGAAAAACCTTGCAATTGATTACTGAATCGACGAAAATCTAAATGAGAATAATTGCCATTTACAATATGGCGGCCTGATCAAACAACATGAAAACAAACCCTTAATGGAAGCACGCGCAAAAAGCCCTCAACGTGCTTACTGGTTGAAAACCTTGCATCAATGGCACTGGATCAGTTCGGCGCTGTGTCTGCTCGGCATGTTGCTGTTCAGCGTTACTGGCATCACGCTCAATCATTCTTCGCAGATCGAGGCCAAGCCGCAGCTCGCTACGCAAGAAGCGCAATTACCCGTCGCCTTGCAAATGCAACTGGCAAAGATGGACGCGGAAGAAAGCCGCAAGGATAAAGCGCCACTGCCGCAGGAATTGCAGCGCTGGATGAAAGACAGCATGTCGCTGGATGTGAGCGACCGCGATGTGGAATGGTCGCCGGAAGAAGTGTATGTCGCATTGCCAAGACCCGGTGGCGATGCGTGGGTACGCATCGATAGAGCCAGCGGCGCAGTTGAATCAGAGTCGACCAATCGCGGCTGGATTTCCTATCTGAATGATTTGCACAAGGGCCGCAATACAGGTGATGCATGGAGCTGGTTCATCGATATCTTTGCCGCAGCCTGCCTGGTTTTTTCGCTTACCGGTTTATTCATCCTGAAGATGCATGCGACCAACCGTCCCAGTACCTGGCCCATTGTCGGCCTCGGCGTACTGATTCCATTCTTGCTGGCTATTTTATTTATTCACTGATTCATCAAAGGTCTTTCTTATGCAGATCCGTTATTCCTTCATGCTGGGCGCAGCGCTAACAACTCCGAGCTTTGCAGCCGATATGAATGTGAAAGTTGAAATCCCGCGCCTGACCGTTGCCGAATATCACAAGCCTTACGTCGCCTTCTGGATCGAAGGTGCAGACCAGACTTTTGTACGCAATCTGGCCGTCTGGTACGACCTGAAAATGAAAGATAACGAAGGCACAAAATGGCTCAAGGACATGCGTCAGTGGTGGCGCAAAAGCGGTCGCGATTTGCAGATGCCGATCGATGGCTTGAGCGGCGCCACGCGCGCGCCAGGTGAACAACAGTTGAATATCAATGCGGCGAAATCCGGCCTCGATAAATTACCGGCCGGCGAATACGCTTTGGTCGTGGAAGCGGCGCGCGAAGTCGGCGGCCGCGAATTGATCCGCGTGCCATTTCAATGGCCGCCAAAATCAGCACAAACCGCACAAGGTAAAGGCGAACACGAACTCGGCGCCGTTACCCTCACATTAAAACCATAAAACTCAAGGACACTGAAATGAAAAAAGCTTCCATGTGGCGCGTTGCTGCGCTGGCTGTTTCCCTCTCCGTCGCTTTGCCTATGGCCGCACATGCGCACCGTGCATGGATGCTGCCATCCGCAACGGTATTGTCGGGTAATGAACCATGGGTCACCGTCGATGCGGCAATCTCCAACGATCTGTTCTACTTTGAACACAATGCATTGCGCCTGGACAATCTGGCCGTCATCGCGCCGGACGGCAAGACCGTCGAGGCAGAAAATAAAAGCACCGGTAAATATCGCAGCACCTTCGACGTCAAGCTGTCGCAAAAAGGAACCTACAAGCTGACCATGGTGAATGATGGCTTGAGCGCAAGCTACAAACTGGGCAACGAAAACAAACGCTGGCGCGGTACGGCGGAAAGCTTCGCCAAGGACATTCCAGCCGATGCAAAAGATGTGAACGTCAGCCGCGTGCAAAGCCGGATGGAAGTTTTCGTCAGCTCTGGCAAACCGACGGATACCGTCCTGAAACCAACTGGCGCCGGACTGGAACTGGTGCCGATCACGCATCCGAACGATCTGTTCGCCGGCGACACCAGCAATTTTCGTTTCATGCTCGATGGCAAACCAGCAGCTGATATTGAAGTCACACTGATACCCGGCGGCATCCGTTACCGCGATCAACTCGGCGAGATCAAGCTCAAGACCGACAAAGACGGCAAGTTCAGCGTCAAGTGGCCGACTGCAGGCATGTACTGGATGAGCGCCAGCAATGGCGGCGCTCGCATGGAAGGTGGTGCTGCCAATGCCGCGCCGCAAGCAGTTGGCACCATCGCCAAACCTATCCGCCGCGTCAGCTACTCGGCAACGCTGGAAGTGCTGCAACCGTAAATAAAATATGGTTAGTCGCCCGTTGACCGCTTGCGGCAACGGGCGTTTTTCGTTCCGACTGGCACAACTCACATGCGACGCACACTGGTTCCCTTCATAGACACTCCGCCCTTGCCACCGGCTTTGGGTGGCGTCGTGCACACCCTGCAGGGCGAGACTATGGGTACCACCTGGTCGGTCAAGCTGGTAGCCGATGCCGCACGTCGCTTATCGCCTTTGCACGAATTGATTCAGGCTCAGCTCAATAATGTTGTCGCGCAAATGAGTACATGGGAACCGAACTCTGATCTGAGTCGCTTCAACCAGACCGCAGCCGGCTCATGGCATTGTTTGCCGGATGAATTTTTTAACGTACTGGAATATGCGCTGAATGTCGCACAAGCAAGCGACGGTGCTTACGATCCAACTGCCGGAGCATTGGTCAATACGTGGGGCTTCGGTCCGACCCGGCGTTATAACGAGGCCGGCTTTGTTGCACCCACACGTGCCGCACTGGATATCGCACGTGCGCAATGCGGCTGGCGGCGCATTCAACTTGACAAGGTCGCGCGTCGTGCATGGCAACCCGGCGGTGTGCATATCGATTTGTCTGCCATTGCCAAAGGCTATGGCGTCGATCAGGTTGCACGCGCGCTGCTGCAGCGAGGCATGGACAGCTTTCTGGTTGAGGTCGGAGGCGAGTTGCGCGGTGCAGGCGTCAAGCCGGATGGGCAGCCGTGGTGGGTCGCGCTGGAACACCCTTTGCCCACTTCGTTTACTTCCGCGACTGCAAGCGGTTCAAGTATCGAAACCATTGCCGCACTCTACAATTTGTCTGTTGCGACATCCGGCGATTACCGCCGCTATTTTGAAGAGGACGACACGCGCTTTTCGCACACCATCGATCCGCGCAGCGGCGAACCTATCTCCCATGGCCTTGCTTCTGTGACGGTGCTGCACCGTGATTGCATGGCAGCCGATGCGTGGTCAACCGCGCTTGGCGTCATGGGCGCCGAACAAGGCCTGGCCTTTGCCGATCGACACGATCTGGCGGCGCTGTTTATTCAACGCGGCAAGGAAGGCTTTGAAGAACGCATGAGTCCATCAATGACGGCCTTGCTGCAATGAACTGGAGTGACCAAACCCGCGCAATTGTGGCGACCCTGCTGGTCCTTGTGTATCTCGGCATGTGCATGGCCATTTACTGCGTGCAACGGCGCAAGCGGCAACAGGCGGCACGCAACGCAGCAGCGCTCATTCCCGCGGCCGACGGCGCACCACCCTGGCTGATCGGCTATGCAAGTCAAACCGGTTTTGCCGAAGAGCTCGCCTGGAACACGGCGCGTCTGCTACACACCGCGGGTGTCCCCGCCCGTGTAGCAAGCTTGTCCGATATCCGTGCCGACGACCTGATGCAGACCGAGCGCGCACTCTTCATCGTCAGCACTTACGGTGAAGGCGATCCGCCGGACAATGCCTCATTATTCGCCGGCAAAGTGATGAACACCAAACTGGCTTTGCCACATCTGCACTTCGGCATGTTGATGCTGGGTGATAGCGGGTACACGCATTTTTGCGGCTTTGGCCGCACATTCACCGCATGGTTGCTGGCACGCGGCGCACACGCGCTGTTTGACAGCGTAGTGGTCGACAATACAGATGCGAAAGCGCTGCATGATTGGCAGCACCATCTGAGCCACATCGCCGGCACCAGCGATGCGCCGGACTGGCAGGCTCCGACTTATCAGCAATGGCGGCTGACGACGCGGCGGCACCTCAACCCCGGCAGCGCCGGCAACCCGACCTTTCATATAGAACTGGAAGCGCCGAACGAACAGGCCATATGGGAAGCCGGCGATCTGCTTCAAGTACTCGCTCCCGCCGATCCGCAACGTGCGCGCGAATATTCTGTCGCCTCGACTCCTTCCGATGGCCGCATACATTTGCTGGTTCGCCAGGAACGCCATGAAGACGGCAGCCTTGGCATCGCCTCCGGCTGGCTGACCGAACAGGCAGCGCTGGGCGCGACGATCGATGTCCGTCTGCGTGCGCACAGCAATTTCCGCCTGGGCGACAATCTGCATCGCCCACTGATATTCATCGGCAACGGCACCGGTCTCGCCGGCTTGCGCAGCCATGTAAAAGCGCGTGCAGCAAACGGCAGGCAACGCAACTGGCTGCTATTCGGCGAACGCAATGCCACCCATGATTTCTATTACCGCGATGAAATCGAAGCATGGCAAACGCAGGGTGTACTGGAACGTGTCGATATCGTATTTTCGCGCGATCAAGCGGAACGCATTTACGTACAGGACAAGTTGCGCGAACAGGCCGACACCGTGCGCGCATGGCTGGCAGCAGATGCCGCCATTTATGTGTGCGGCAGTTTGGACGGCATGGCCGGCGGCGTCGAAGCCGCGCTGACCGATATCATGGGCGCCGCAGCCGTGGAGCAACTGATAGCGCAAGGTCGCTATCGGCGCGATGTCTACTGATCGATGCTCGCCCTGCGTTTTCTCTGATTACACGCTGGCCCATTGTCTTAACAGATTGTGATAATGGCCGGTCAGGCCGACCACCTCTTCGCAATCGCCCAACTTCTCGCGCAGTTTCAGTATGTTCTGGTCCAGTTCAAACAGCAGACGACGCTTGCCCTCATCCGCGACCATGCTTTGCACCCAAAAGAATGAACATACGCGCGCGCCGCGCGTGACGGGCTCAACTTTATGCAGGCTGCTGGACGGATACAGAATCATGTCGCCGGCCGGCAACTTCACTTCGTGTTCGCCATACGTATCGGAAACAATCAGCTCACCGCCATCGTAATCTTCCGGCTCGCACAGGAACAGCGTGCACGACAGATCGGTACGCAGGCTCAGATTCGAACCCGGTATCGTACGCACCGACCCATCGATATGAAAACCGTAATGCTCGCCGCCTTCATAACGATTGAACAGCGGCGGCATGTAACGCATGGGCAAGGCGGCGGAAAAGAACAAGGGATTGTTTACCAGCGCCTTCAGAATGATCTGACCAAGCGCCATTCCCACTGGTGAAAGCTCGGGCAATTGGCGATTCTTCTTGACCTGCGCGCCTTGCGCACCAACCGTTGCCTTGCCGTCTACCCAGTCGGCAGCATCCAGCTTCTGTCGGATTTCCATGACTTGTGCAGACGTCAGAACGGAAGGTATGTGCAGCATCATGAGTCACTCTCCAATGGAAAAAGCCTCTCCGTTATGAAGAGGCTTTATTAAAGCATTATTCGTGCTGAAATTTAGAACTTGATATTGGCCGACAATCTTGCCGAACGCTCTATGCCCGGCGTATAGCGATATCCGCTTTTGTTGATCGAAGCAACATAATCCTTGTTGGTCAGGTTGTACAAATTAAGCTGCAAATCAACGTTCTTGCTGAGTTTATACGTCGCGGCAGCATCGTATACCCAATAGGCCTCGACATATTTAGGTATATCGACCGCTCCGTCGGTAGGCTTGTTCATCTTGCCGACATAACGCGCACCACCGCTAACCGTGAAACCCTTGGGAAGCTTGTATGTCGTCCATGCCGTGAATGCATTTTTCGGCGTATAGCTGAACGTCCGGGAACCATCTGCTGCAACGCTCGCTCCGCTAAGGACTTTGGTATTCATCGTTGTATAACCCGCACTCACCGACCAGAGATTGGTAATATCACCAATTACGCCAAGTTCGATACCCTGCACACGCTTTTTACCCGTTTGAAAAAATCCGTCCGCCGTACTACCCTCAATTTCGTTGGCAACGGTGGTGCGATAAATTGCCGCGGTGAGAGCCAGCTTGTTATCAATCACATCCCACTTGCCGCCGATTTCAGCGGTCCTTGTGGATTGCGGCTCGAAGTCTGCCGAATTGTTGCCGCCGGTGCCAGAAGCGCTAATAGAAAAATTTGCCCCTCCAGGCGGTTGCTTGGACGTTGCATAGTTTGCATACAGGCTGCTGTTTTCTGTTGGTTTGTACAGCGCACCCAGCTTCCAGTTGAACAATGTTCCCGATGTACTTGCATCAGGCATCTTGTGTAACAGGCCAACTGGAAAACCATTTCTAGTAGTGCCAATTACTGCGCTACTGAAATCCGTATCGTAACGATCGACGCGCACGCCGCCATTAACTTGCCATTGCGGACTGAATTCCAGCGTATCAAACAAATAGACGGATGCGGTATCAGTCTGACCGGAGGAGTCCGCAGCGTTACGCGTTGGGTTATATCCGACTCGTTGAACGTTGGGATTCGGATTGTAGACGCTTGAATCAGCGAGAGTGCCCAGGCTGACGGCATCATAACCAATGTTCGATTGCTTTTCACGACTCAACTCAACACCGGTTACCAGCGAATGTTTAATCGCTCCGGTATTGAAATTCGCAATCAAATTCGTTTGATTCGAGAAAATTTCGTTTTCCTGATCCTTGGAATTGTTGGTACGAGCCAATGTCAAATTCGCCGGAGTAATCTTCATGAAGCTGGTGCCAAGGAAGTTTTGCGTTGTCTTGCCGTAGCGAGTCGTATTTTGCAGCCTCAGATTTGCTGAAAAATCGTGTTCTACGCGAACCGTAAACATGTCGGCTTTGACATCATCAAAGTCACCGCTTGAACCGTAAAAATTCTTTGAATTAACCTTTGGACTGCCATTGAGAATGGCATTCTCACCGGCCGTTCCAGATGACGCGTTGTAGCTAGGCAAACCAATTGTTGGCACACCGGCATCCGGTATATTGTTCTGATCAATATGCAGGTAATTCAGATAGGTTCGGGTGTTGGTTTTCAAGCCGAAGGCCAGCGCTGCGGCAATACCTTGCCTATCGTTTTTAACCACATCGCGACCCGCCACACCGGAATCTTCCTTCAGCAGATTGAGGCGGAAAGCAGCACCCCCGTCTAGATCGAGGGGCTTATTCAAATCGGCTGTGGCACGTTTGAAATCGCCGCTACCGACTCCCACCGTACCTGAATACGCCTCCTTCAATGTTGGCTGCTTAGTTACCAGATTGATTGAGCCGGTCGGTGCGCCGCGTCCACTATCCGTACCGGCAGGACCTTTGGTCACTTCAATTTGCTCGATATTGAAAACGTCACGTGAAATGGCACCAAGGTCACGCACGTTATCGACAAAAATGGAACTGGATGTATCGAAACCACGCATGTAGATCGCATCGCCCGTATTGGTCGCGCCATTTTCGCCCAAAGAAAATGTGCCCACACCCGGCGTATTGCGCAAGGCTTCGCTCAAAGTCGTCCCGCCCTGCTGCTGCACCAATTCTTTCTTGATGACGGTAATAGTTTGCGTGGTGTTCAGCAAAGGCTGCGTGAATTTTGGCGACGAAACCGTATCGGCCTTATAGCTTTCAGCCGTGCCGTGCACTTCGACTTCCGGCAAAACGCTCGTAGCTTGCTGCGCGTAAACCGCTGTGCCAGGCAAGACCATGAACGCCATTGCAACGGCTGTCGAACAGCTGGAACGACGGTCGATCGGATGCTTGCGGCTTTTGATGTGAGCCATCTGTAATTCCTCCAAGTGGTGATGAAATGTGCACTGGCTAGTCTGTAACCGGCACGACACTCGTCGAGGGCGTGAATCAGATGGCTGGCAGTCGATGCGTATCGACAGAAAACAAATGATAATGATTCGCGTTACTTAGGTCAATATAAATGAATTAGGAAGTAGCAAGTGTTGCAAAGAGAGGTTAAGAAATCATTAAAAACAGGCTGGCAGCACCGCGGCATACAGCCGCCCATAGAGACAACGGCCGGCATGTCTCTATGGACATCCGGGCAAAAATGCCTACTATGAAGACATGAATTGTCGGCGGTTTGACTAGTGACAGTTGCCACGCGCCATCCTTGCCAAGGCAATAGGCTGAAGGAGATTCATTATGTTCTCCACACTAAACTGGTTCCCGTCTTTTCTTGCCCTTGTCGTCATCGTTTTCTTCATTTCGGCCATCAAGATTTTCCGCGAGTATGAACGTGGCGTCGTCTTTACCCTGGGCCGCTTCTGGAAGGTGAAGGGGCCGGGGCTGGTCATCATCATTCCTTTGGTTCAGCAGGTGGTGCGGGTGGATTTGCGTACCGTGGTGCTGGAGGTACCGACCCAGGATGTCATCTCGCGCGATAACGTTTCCGTGAAGGTCAGCGCCGTTATCTACTTCCGCATCATTGATCCGCAGAAGGCGATCATCCAGGTCGCGAATTACCTTAACGCAACGAGCCAGTTGGCACAAACCATGTTGCGTTCGGTATTGGGCAAGCACGTTTTGGATGACATGCTGGCCGAGCGGGAAAAGCTGAATCACGACATTAGAGAATCGCTGGATGTACAGACCGACTCTTGGGGCATCAAGGTTGCCAACGTCGAGATCAAGCAAGTCGATCTGACGGAATCCATGATCAGGGCCATCGCAAGACAGGCGGAGGCAGAACGTGAGCGGCGCGCCAAAGTGATTCATGCCGAAGGCGAATTGCAGGCTTCGGAAAAACTATATGCAGCAGCAAAAATCCTGGCACAGGAACCGCAGGCAATTCAGTTGCGTTATCTGGAAACCCTGACGGTGATCGGAGCAGATAAAAACACGACCATCGTTTTCCCTCTGCCGATAGAGTTGCTTTCTTTTCTCGATCGACTTAAACCCGCTGAACCGCCACCCCACGCGACATCGGATGACAATAGAATGGCAATGTAGCAACTGAGCGTGTGATCGTTTGCATCCGGCACTTCTGCGTCAGACGACTTTCAATTTCGCAAACTCTGGATTGCCCGGAGGGAAAGCCGGTTTCAACTTCTGCAATGTATCCAGAACGATGCTGGCTATCGCCAGATTGCGATGTGTTTTTGAATCGGCAGGAATGACGTACCACGGCGCGTAATCGGCATCAGTTTCATTGATTGCTGTCTCATACAAGCGCTGATAATCCGCCCAGTATTTCCGTTCAGCTAAATCGTTGGGATCGAATTTCCAGTGCTTGTCCGGATCGGCAATACGTTCTTCCAGACGTTTCTTTTGCTCATCAGCGGAGATGTGCAGAAAGAATTTCAGAATCACGGTGCCGGTTTCGCTCAGTATGCGCTCGAAGTCGCGGATATGCGCATAACGACGCTTGCACTCCTTGTCGTCTATCCAGCCGTGTACACGCGTGATCAGTACATCTTCGTAGTGGCTACGGTTGAAGATGGTGAATTCGCCCTGCCCCGGCACTTGCTGATGCACGCGCCAGAGAAAATCATGCGCCCTCTCTTCCGCAGTCGGCGCCTTGAAAGCGACGCTGCTGACGCCCAGTGGATCGATCCTGCCGAACACACCGCGCACGGTGCCATCCTTGCCTGAGGTATCCATGCCTTGCAATACGATCAGGATTTTATGTTTGCGTTCGGCGTATAAAATCTCCTGCAAGTCGGCGATCTGCTGTGCGAGCTGCTCAACCTGCAATTTATCCTGCGCCTTGTCCCCGCTAGAAAGCGGCTTATCGCCGGCATCCGCATCCACTGCCTTCTGCTTTTTAGTCGCTCGGAATAGTTGCTGGACGCCGGCCATAGTGATCTCCGTTAGCCTTGCTCGGCATGCCAAATGGCATGATCGATTTTTGTACAACGATCTGCCACGACATCCAGACCAGCGGCACGCGCCTTGTCGGTTGCCGCTTCATTAATGACGCCGATTTGCAGCCATACACCGCGGGCGCGGATCGCAATCGCTTCATCGATGATGGGCCCGACCAATTCAGATTTACGGAAAACATCGACCAGATCGATACGCGTTTGCTGTTCGGCCAGCGCTGCTGCCGCCAGTGTCAGCGTTGCATAGCAGTGCTCGCCGAGTATGTGAGTGCCTGCACAGGCCGGATTGACTGGAATAATCCGGTAACCATGGCGCTGCAAATACGCGGCGACTTCATGGCTCGGGCGATCCGACTTCGGTGACAAGCCGACCACGGCGATAACGCGGGATTCAGCCAGCAACTTGACGATGGTTTGCGGATTTTGATTCATGATTTCTTTTCCAAAAACAAGAAGGGCAGCCTAAGCTGCCCTTCATTGTATGCGGGAATTTCCGATTAGCGTTTTTGACGCAACCGTTGAATCGCCGCCAACTGTGCAATTGCGGTGGCCAATTCGGCCTGCGCTTGTGCGTAGTCGATTTTCGATTCTTTATTGACCAGTGCTTCTTCGGCCAATCGTTTCGCTTCTGCTGCCTTGGCTTCATCCAGATCGGCACCGCGAATCGCGGTGTCGGCCAGAACCGTCACGCCGTGTGGTTGCACTTCGAGAATACCGCCTGCTACGAAGACAAACTCATCTTCTGCCTGGCCGGCAATCTTGATGCGAACCGCACCTGGTCGGATGCGTGTGATCAGTGGCGTGTGGCCCGGCAAGATGCCGAGTTCGCCTGATTCGCCCGGCAGCGCGACAAACTCTGCTTCGCCGGAGAAGATTTCTTCTTCGGCGGAGACTACCTCTACGCGCATTGTGTGTGCCATGTTAGAACCTTATTTCTTCGTCCAAAGACCGGAAAACGTTTGCTTGCGCGCGCAGCTTTGATACTGCGCTACGCAAGCTACTCAATGATTAGTTGAGTTTTTTCGCTTTTTCGATTGCTTCTTCGATAGTGCCTACCATGTAGAACGCTTGTTCCGGCAGGTGATCGAGTTCGCCGGATGCGATCATTTTGAAACCATTGATCGTATCTTTGAGCGAAACGTATTTACCTGGCGCACCGGTAAATACTTCAGCAACGTGGAACGGCTGCGACAGGAAACGTTGCATCTTACGTGCACGTGCGACCAGCAGTTTGTCTTCCGGTGCCAGTTCGTCCATACCCAGAATCGCGATAATGTCGCGCAATTCTTTGTAGCGTTGCAAGGTACCTTGAACAGCGCGCGCTGTGTCGTAGTGATCTTGACCAACGACGAGTGGATCTAATTGACGCGAGGTCGAATCGAGTGGGTCAACCGCTGGGTAGATACCGAGCGATGCGATGTCACGCGACAGAACAACGGTGGAATCCAAGTGAGCAAACGTAGTTGCTGGCGATGGATCGGTCAAGTCATCCGCTGGAACGTAGACAGCCTGGATCGATGTGATCGAACCGGTTTTTGTCGACGTAATACGCTCTTGCAGACGGCCCATTTCTTCAGCCAGTGTAGGCTGATAACCCACAGCGGAAGGCATACGACCCAGCAACGCGGATACTTCGGTACCAGCCAGTGTGAAACGATAGATGTTATCGACGAAGAACAACACGTCTTTACCTTCGTCACGGAACGCTTCAGCCATCGTCAAACCGGTCAACGCAACGCGCAGACGGTTACCTGGTGGTTCATTCATCTGACCGTAAACCATCGCGACTTTGGAGTTCTCCGGGTTTTCCAGATCAACCACTTTCGCGTCAGCCATCTCGTGGTAAAAGTCATTACCTTCACGAGTACGCTCACCAACACCAGCAAACACGGACAAGCCGCTGTGTGCTTTAGCGATGTTGTTAATCAGTTCCATCATGTTGACGGTTTTACCAACACCCGCGCCACCGAACAGACCGACTTTACCGCCTTTTGCGAACGGGCAAACCAGGTCAATAACCTTAATGCCTGTTTCCAGCAAATCCTGCGATGGCGACAATTCGTCGTACGCTGGCGCTTTGCGGTGAATCGATGCTGTGCGCTCTTGGCTCACAGGACCGCATTCGTCGATCGGGTTACCCAACACGTCCATGATACGGCCGAGTGTTGCTTTGCCGACTGGTACTGTGATTGGCTTGCCGGTGTTTTGAATGATCATGCCGCGACGCAAACCGTCGGAGGTACCGAGTGCAATGGTACGAACAATACCGTCACCCAACTGTTGCTGTACTTCCAGCGTCAGCTCGGAGCCTGCCATCTTCAAGGCATCGTAAATCTTAGGCATCGCATTGCGGGGAAATTCAACGTCCACCACCGCGCCGATACACTGAACGATTTTGCCATCAGCCATTTTCGTTCCTTCAATATATAAAATTTAAAATCTGGTTGTTGAGGGCAGCTTGCGCTGCGCCGCAATCGAATTAAACCGCAGCCGCACCGGCGACGATTTCGGAAAGTTCTTTCGTAATCGCAGCCTGACGCGTCTTGTTATAGACCAGCTTCAGTTCACCAATCACGCTACCTGCATTGTCGCTTGCCGATTTCATCGCCACCATGCGAGCCGATTGCTCGGACGCGAGGTTTTCCGCTACTGCCTGGAAAATCAGCGCTTCAACATAACGGATCAACAATTCATCAATCACGGTTTGCGCATCCGGCTCGTAGATGTAATCCCATGCCAGCGAATCTGCATCTGCCTTCAACGTATCAGCGGCCAATGGCAGCAACTGCTCCATCATCGGCTCTTGCTTCATCGTGTTGATGAACTTGGTATACACGACATACACCGCGTCCAGCTTGCCGTCCTGATACGCATCGAGCATCACCTTGACCGGACCGATCAGCTTGTCCAGATGCGGGGTGTCGCCGATTTGCACCGCATGCGACACGACACGCGCGCCGATACGATTCAGGAAGCCCAAACCTTTATTGCCGATTGCGACGGTTTCGACCTTCTTGCCTTGCGCTTCCAGCTCGCGCAGTTTGGTCGTCACGATACGCAGGGAGTTTGTGTTCATACCGCCGCACAAACCCTTATCCGTCGTCACAATGATGAAGCCCACCGTTTTCGACACATCCGACTTCACCAGAAACGGATGTGTGTACTCAGGATTGGCTTGCGACAAATTGGCAGCGATATTACGAATCTTGTCGCTGTATGGACGAGCCGCGCGCATCCGGTCTTGCGCTTTGCGCATTTTGGATGCGGCGACCATTTCCATCGCCTTGGTGATCTTCTTCGTATTTTCTACGCTCTTGATCTTGCCACGTATCTCTTTGCCTGAAGCCATGAGTTGTTACTCCTTATAGCCCCGAAATCAGAACGATTTTTTGAAATCAGCAATCGCAGCAGCCAATACAGCTTCGTCGTCTTTCTCGAGCTTCTTGGTGTCTTCGATTTTTTGCAGCAATGCTGCGTGGCTGGACTTCATGAAACCGTGCAGGCCTGATTCGAATGCGAGTACACGTTTGACTTCGAGGTCATCGAAGTAGCCTTTGTTGACTGCGAACAGCGAAACCGCCATCAGCGAAGTCGACAATGGCGAGTACTGCGCCTGTTTCAACAATTCGGTTACACGTGCGCCGCGATCGAGTTGCTTACGGGTCGATGCATCCAGATCCGAAGCGAACTGTGCAAACGCAGCCAATTCACGATACTGCGCCAGATCGGTACGGATACCGCCGGACAGGCTCTTGATGACTTTGGTTTGAGCAGCACCACCAACGCGTGACACCGAGATACCGGCGTTAATCGCAGGACGGACGCCCGAGTTGAACAACGATGTTTCCAGGAAGATCTGACCGTCGGTAATCGAAATCACGTTGGTTGGAACGAATGCGGAAACGTCGCCAGCTTGCGTTTCGATGATAGGCAATGCTGTCAACGAACCAGTTTTACCTTTAACGGCACCTTTGGTGAACGCTTCGACATAGTCGGCGTTAACACGTGCTGCACGCTCGAGCAAACGGCTGTGCAGGTAGAACACGTCGCCAGGATACGCTTCGCGGCCTGGTGGGCGGCGCAACAGCAGCGACACTTGACGGTATGCAACCGCTTGTTTCGACAAATCGTCATACACGATCAGCGCATCTTCACCGCGATCGCGGAAGTATTCGCCCATGGTGCAACCGGAGTAAGCCGAGACGAATTGCATCGCAGCCGATTCAGAAGCAGTAGCGGCAACCACGATCGTGTATTCCATCGCGCCGTGCGCTTCGAGCGAACGAACGATGTTTTTGACTGAGGATGCTTTTTGGCCGATGGCAACGTAGATACACGTTACGTCTTGACCTTTTTGATTGATGATGGAATCAATCGCAACAGCTGTTTTACCGGTTTGACGATCGCCAATGATCAGTTCGCGTTGACCGCGACCGATAGGTACCATCGCATCAATCGCCTTGATACCGGTTTGCATCGGTTGATCAACAGATTGACGTGCAATAACGCCTGGTGCGATTTTTTCGATAGGAGCGGTCAATTTTGCATTGACTGGACCTTTGCCGTCGATCGGTTGACCGAGAGCATTCACGACGCGACCGCGCAGTTCAGGACCGATAGGCACTTCCAGAATACGACCGGTGCATTTAACCGTGTCGCCTTCCGAGATGTGCTCGTATTCGCCCAGAATAACGGCGCCGACGGAATCACGTTCCAGGTTCAGCGCGAGGCCGAAAGTATTGCCTGGGAATTCCAGCATCTCGCCTTGCATGACGTCGGACAGACCGTGGATGCGGCAGATACCGTCGGACACGGAAATGACCGTGCCTTGATTGCGAATCTCAGCTGTATCGCCGAGCCCTTGAATCCGGCTCTTGATCAGTTCGCTGATTTCAGACGGGTTGAGTTGCATATAAACTCCTAAAATTTTTCTCTGTAGCTTAGGCTAGGGGCCCGGGCGACGATTACGCAGTCAACGCAACTTGCATCTGTTGCAGTTTCGCGCGCACCGAGGTGTCGAGCACTTCATCGCCGACAACGACACGCACGCCACCGATCAGTGCGCTATCAACAGCGACGGTCGGATTAAGCTTGCGGCCGAATTTCTTTTCCAGCGTTGCGACCAGCTCGGTCAACTGCGCTGCGGACAGTTCAAACGCGCTGACGATTTCTGCATCAGCGGCGCCTTCTTGCGCATTTTTCAATGCGTGAAACTGTGTCGCGATTTCCGGCAACAGCGTCAGGCGGTCGTTTTGCACCAGCATGTTGATGAAGTTTTTCGCTTCAGCGCCAACCGGCGATTTGAGCGCCGAGATGAATGCACTGCTGATAACTTCGTCCGAAATTTTCGGGTTGTGCGCCAATGCATACACATCGGGATTCGCAGCAACCTGTGCCATTTCGGAAACCAGTTCAGACCAGCCGTTCAAATCAGCGGCTTTCGCCACACGGAACAGAGCTTCGGCGTAAGGACGGGCAATCGTTGCAAGTTCGGCCATGATTACAGCTCGGCTTTCAGTTGGTTCAACAGATCGGCGTGGACTGCAGCATTGACTTCACGCTTCAGAATTTGCTCAGCGCCTTTAACTGCAAGGATCGCAACCTGGTCACGCAATGCTTCGCGAACCTGAGTTGCTTGCTGATCAGCATCCGCTTTGGCTGTCGCGATAATACGCGCAGCTTCTTCAGCGGCTGTTTTCTTGGCTTCATCAATAATGCTTTGGCCGCGCTTCTCGGCATCGCCGATACGCTTTTGACCTGCTTCTTGTGCAGATGTCAGTTCTGCCTGGGCGCGCTTTTCAGCGGCTGCCAGATCAGACTTGCCACGTTCGGCAGCTGCCAAACCGTCCGCGATCTTCTTGGCGCGCTCATCGAGCGCATTCATCAATGGTGGCCACACGAATTTCATCGTGAAACCTGCCAGGATGAAGAAGACCACGAACTGCGCAATCAAAGTTGCATTTAAGTTCATGGTAATTCCTTCTCTAAGTAACGTATGCCGAAAATGTCTTCAGCGTGAAACCGGTCAGCGACCGAATTACTTAGCGATGAACGGGTTTGCGAATGCGAACAACATAGCGATACCAACACCGATCAGGAACGCAGCATCGATCAGACCAGCCAACAGGAACATTTTGGTTTGCAATGTGTTCATCAATTCTGGTTGACGAGCAGAAGCCTCAAGGTATTTGCCACCCATGATTGCGATACCGATACAAGCGCCGATTGCGCCCAGACCAATAATCAAACCACAAGCCAGCGCTACAAATGAGAGATCAGTCATGACAATTCCTTCAAAGTTAAAGTTAAATCAAAAATTAATACTAAAAAACGGAGCCTGCTATTACTGCAATTTCAAAACCAATTTCGAAAATCTTAGTGCCCTTCATGCGCCTGGCCGATATACACCAGCGTCAGCATCATGAAAATGAATGCCTGCAGGAAAACGATCAGGATGTGGAAGATTGCCCACAATGTGCCTGCTAATACATGGCCGAAGAAACCGAACGCTGTTGCGGTCGAACCCAGCAATGCAATCAACAGGAACAACAATTCGCCGGCGTACATGTTGCCGAACAACCGCATCGCGAGGGAGACGGTTTTCGCTGCGAATTCAATCATGTTCAACAACAAGTTGAACGGTGCGAGCCAGATACCAAACGGAGCAGCGAACAGTTCATGAATGAAGCCGCCAGCGCCTTTGATTTTGATATTGTAAAAGATCATCAGCGCGAATACGCCGAGCGCAATGCCCATGGTGCCGTTCAAGTCGGCAGTAGGAACTGCGCGGTGATACGGAATAATGTGACCGATGCCAATTGCCTGGAATATTGCCGAGAACATATCGACAGGCAGGAAATCCAGCGAGTTCATCAGCGCAACCCAGACGAATACCGTCAATGCCAATGGCGCGATGAAACTACGGTCACCGTGAACAATCGATTTGGCCTGGTTGTCGACCATCTCAACAACCATTTCAACCGCAGCCTGGAAACGCCCTGGAACGCCGGACGTCGCCTTGCGCGCGGCCAACCACATAAAGAAACAACCAACAACGCCAGCAAATACGGACCAGAAAATCGTATCCATGTTGATGATCGAAAAATCAACGATCTTGTCCTGGTGCTTGGTCGAAAAATGCCCCAGATGGTGAACGATATATTCGGAAGCGGTCGGTGCTGCGTGATGCGCCGCCCCTGCAGTAGCCATTTCAGTCGCCATGTCAATGCCTAAATAATAAGATAATGTAACTTTTCAGCGCCACGATGAACGCGGCGACTAGCGCCAGCAAATTCAAATCGCGGTATAACCAGACCACCGCACCTAACAGTGCCATGGTCAATGCAATCTTGATAAATTCCCCGATGAAAAAAGTCATCGGATTAACGGACTCGGATTTTTGCGCAGCGGAAAATAAACGTAGCGCAAACAGACCATTCGGCACCACGCAGCACAACCCACCTAGTAAAGCCGAATACAGCGCCGGCATTCCAGCAATCAAACCGGCAATAATACTGGCGATTACCGTAGTCGCGAGTTGCAAGAGGACGACGGGCAGCATACTGGGTCCAAAGGTGCAGTCCTTTGGCGATCTTGCGATCGAGCTACTCGGACTGGAGTGAATACAAACTAAGTCGTGCGTTTCATGAAGCCACGGGATTATAAGGGTTTTCCATGCGTAGCGTCAAACGTTTGCTGCGGGAAATGCGGATGACTTGTTGATAGTTGGCGCGTTTTCCGGGGAGATTACTTACCTTATGTCAACGCGGCCAGATACGCACGTCCTTGCGGCCAGTCGCCCAGATTACTTTGCGCATTGATATGTCCGCAAGCGCCAGCGACATAAAATTGCGCACCCCAATCGGTCGCGAAAGATTGTGCTTTAGGCAAGGCGCACCAGCTATCGTCGGAAGAAGCGACGACCGTGGCCTTGAACGGCAGGCGCAGGCGCGGCATAGGGGCAAAGTCTATCGCCTCGGCGGGAAAATCCGCCTGCTCCACATCGGCCGGCGCAACCAGCAAGGCGCCGACAAGCTTGTTCGCATGCGGCGCATGGCCATGTTGCGCCGTCCACCAGGCCACCAGCGCACAACCCAGACTATGCGCAACCAGAATCACCGGGCCATCGAGTGCAAGGAGCGCCTTGTCCAGTGCCGCCACCCAATCGCGACGTTGCGGCGCATTCCACTCCTGCTGTTGTACGCGCACGACATTATCCAGCCCTGCCTCCCATTGCGTTTGCCAGTGCCCAGAGCCGGAATTACCCAGCCCGGGCAGCAACAATATAGTGGTCGGCCTCAAGTCCCTGCTTCAGGCAGTGACGCGTAATTTGGCAATAATGCCATCCAGCGCATCCAGCCCGGCAAACTCGATCACCAGTTGCCCTTTGTTCTTTGCGCCCAGCTTGATGACAACTTGCGTTGCCAGCGCATCCGACAACTCTTCTTCCAGACGCGCGATATCACGCGATTTTTCCTTGCCGTTGGCGCGTGGTTTATTGCCCGCGGCCTGTTCCAGCGTCGCCCGCACCACCAGTTTTTCCGCTTCGCGCACCGACATGCGCTTGGCGACAACCTGATTTGCCAAAGTGATTTGCGCGCCTGCATCGACCGCCAGCAAGGCGCGCGCATGGCCCATATCGATATCGCCAGCCATCAGCATGGTTTGCACCGGCTTGGCCAGATTCAACAACCGCAGCAGATTGGATACTGCGCTGCGTGAACGCCCAACTGCGTGCGCCGCCTGCTCGTGCGTAAAATTGAAATCGGCGATCAGGCGGTGTATGCCTTGCGCTTCTTCCAGCGGATTCAAATCTTCGCGCTGGATGTTTTCGATCAAGGCCATTGCTGCCGCGGCTTCGTCGTCGACTTCCTTGACCAGCACCGGCACTTCGGTCAAACCGGCCAGTTGCGCAGCGCGGAAGCGGCGTTCGCCGGCAATGATTTCATAACGGTCTCTGCCGTTATGCGAAGCGATCGGCCGCACCAGAATCGCCTGCAGCAATCCCTGCGCCTTGATCGATGCCGCCAACTCGTTCAGCGCGCCCTCATCCATGCGCGTACGTGGCTGGTATTTGCCGGCCTGCATATCGCTGACCTGCAGCGTGGAAGGCGCACCGGGAATAGCCGCTACCGCTTCATTGAAATCGGTAGCGCCGCCCAGCAATGCTTCCAGACCGCGACCCAAACCCTTTTGTTTTTTCGTAACCATAATTCCTGACTCGCACTCATGTGAACATCGAAATGCAACGCGACGAGGCGTATCCCCGCCCGCAAAATTTGCGATGTTTTAAATTATCTTGATCCGCTCAACCATTTCTGCGCCGAAGGCTAAATAAGCCTGCGCACCTTTCGAGGACGGATCGAAGTTGATACCCGGCATGCCATACGACGGCGCTTCCGCCAGACGTACATTGCGCGGGATGATGGTCTTGAATACCTTGTCGCCGAAATGCTGTTCGAGCTGCGACGATACCTGCTGCGACAAGGTCATGCGCGGATCGAACATCACGCGCAACAAGCCGATGATTTTCAAATCGGTATTCAGCTTTGCATGCACTTTCTTGATCGTGTTGACCAGATCCGACAAGCCTTCGAGCGCATAGTATTCGCACTGCATCGGAATGATCACGCCGTGCGCTGCGCACAGCCCGTTCAGCGTCAGCATCGACAAGGCAGGCGGGCAATCGATCAGCATGAAATCGTATTCTGCATCGACTGCGTTCAAGGCATCCTTCAGACGCTTTTCACGATTATCCAGCTCGACCATCTCGACTTCGGCACCCGCCAGTTCGCGATTGGCCGGCAGCACATCGAACCTGCCAGTCTCGGAAGTCACGCGTGCCGTCGCCACATCGGCCATGCCGAGCAGCACTTCATAGATAGACGATTTCAGCTCGGCCTTGTTGATGCCGGCACCCATCGTTGCATTGCCTTGCGGATCGAGATCCACCAGCAATACCCGCTGGTTCAATTGCGCAAGGGCTGCTGCCAGATTGACTGCGGTAGTGGTTTTGCCGACACCGCCTTTTTGATTGGCGACACAAAAAATTTTTGCCATGTTCTCGTTTTTATTTAATAGTCAATGTGAGCTGACGATCCATCAAAAGCATTTGTCGCGAAGAAGTACTCACGACAACTGTCTCCCTTTGCCCTGCTGCTAATCCTGTCTGGTTTTTACCAGTTTCGATGTATCAAAACCCTGTGCAGTGATGCGATTGACGACGGCCTCATATTCGCTGGCCGGGATGGTCGGTGTACGCGCCAGTATCCACAGATATTCACGCGACGCTTCACCCACTGCAGCGATCGAGTAATCCGGCGCCAGATCGATGATCCAGTAATCAGCCCAGACGAAAGACAGCCAGCCCAACCAGTCCGGCGCAAAGCGCACCTTCAGTTTGGCATTGCTGAACTTATCGACGACACGCGCGCGCCCAATCGCTTCTTCCTGCTTGCCATCGCCTTCCTTGCAACGATTGATGACGTCAATGTCACCGTCTTCACGTTTGCTGTATTGCGCGCTGACATTTGCCACGCAGCCCTTTTGAAAGCCATTCGGGAAGCGTGCGATTTCGTACCACTTGCCGACGTAGCGCGCGAGATCGACCTGCGCTACCGACCTTACTTCCTGCGCCCCCACATGGCTGGAAAAACTTCCACACACGAACGCTGCCAGAATAAAAAACTTTTTCATGTCTAGCCTCTTACAATGAAAATCAGGTGACGTTCTGCCTGCAAAGTAGGCACTTGCAATGGGCGCACCTCCCTCACCTTCCAGCCGACGGGCAAGTGCGCCACTTCCGTATCCGGCGCAACACCTTTCAATGCGATAAATTCACCACCCTCTTCCAGCAAATGCCCGGACCAGTTAACAAAATCACTTAACTCGGCAAAGGCGCGCGACGTAATGACATCGAATTTGTGCGGCGCATTCCATTGTTCCACCCTGGCAGTATGCACACTGACATTCGCCAGTCCGAGCTCGGCTTTTACCTGCGTCAGAAAAGCCGTCTTCTTGTGCACGGTATCGATCAGCGATACGCGCATTTCAGGCTCCGCTTCCGCCGCCCAGATCGCCAGCACGATGCCAGGCAAACCGCCACCGGCACCGACGTCCAGCACCTTTTTTGCGCCGGCAAAGGCGGATACGGCAGCCAAGGAATCAAGCAAATGCTGCGAGACCATTTGCAGCGGATCGCGCACGGCAGTCAGGTTGTAGACCGAGTTCCACTTCACCATCAAGGCCAGATAATCGATCAGCTTCGTGATCTGCGCCTCGCTCAAAGTCAGCGACAAACCGCGTGCGCCTTCAGCCAGAATTGCAGTTAATGCGGGACGATCAAATGCCTTCATGCAGCAGCTTCAGTGTTAGGTGGTAATGCAGCGAACTCCTTGAAGCCGCCTTTTTTCAGGTGCACCAGCATCAATGAAATAGCCGCCGGCGTGACGCCGGAAATACGCGAAGCCTGGCCCAGCGTTTCCGGTCTTTGCTTGGTCAGCTTCTGCCGCACTTCTATCGACAGGCCTTTGACCGCCATATAGTCGAACTCGGCCGGCAGTTTCAGATTCTCGTAATGATCGTGGCGTTCGACTTCTCTTGCCTGCCGGTCAATGTAGCCAGCGTACTTCAACTGGATCTCGACCTGCTCGCGGACGGCGGGTTCGGCAACGCCTGGGCCGCCGAGATCCTGACCATCCATGCCCTTCAAGCTCATCAGGGTTTCGTATGTCACGTTCGGGCGGCGCAGCAAGTCAGCTAGCGCATACTCACGCTCTATGCCTTTACCTAACACACGCTCTGCCTCTGCTTCAGCCAGAATACGGGGACTGACCCAGGTCGAACGCAGGCGCTCCAGTTCGCGTGCAACCGCTTCGCGCTTGGCCTCGAACAGCGCCCATTGCACATCGCCGACGCAACCCAGCTTGCGGCCGACGTCCGTCAGGCGCATGTCGGCATTGTCTTCACGCAAACTCAAACGGTATTCGGCACGGCTGGTAAACATGCGGTACGGCTCCAGCACACCCTGGGTAATCAGGTCGTCGACCAGCACGCCAAGGTAAGCCTCGTCGCGACGCGGCGTCCAGGCATCGCGCTCCTGTATTTGTAATGCGGCATTGATACCCGCCAGCATCCCTTGCGCCGCCGCCTCTTCGTAACCTGTGGTGCCGTTGATCTGGCCGGCGAAAAACAAGCCCTGGATCACCTTGGTTTCCAGCGTAGCCTTCAAGCCGCGCGGATCGAAGTAATCGTATTCGATCGCATAACCGGGGCGCAGGATATGTGCATGCTCCAGGCCGCGCATCGATTGCACCAAGGCCAGTTGAACATCGAATGGCAGGCTGGTGGAGATGCCGTTTGGATAGTATTCGTTGGTGGTCAAGCCCTCAGGCTCAAGGAAAATCTGATGCGATTCCTTGCCGGCGAAACGATGAATCTTGTCTTCTATCGATGGGCAATAGCGCGGCCCGACGCCTTCGATCATGCCGGTGTACATAGGGCTGCGATCGAGTCCGCCGCGAATCAGGTCATGAGTTTTTTCATTGGTATGCGTAATCCAGCAAGGCATCTGCTGAGGATGCATGGCAACCGAACCCATGACCGAAAACACTGGAATCGGATCAAGATCACCAGGCTGCTCTGCCATCACCGAAAAATCGATGGAACGCCCATCTATGCGTGGCGGCGTACCGGTTTTCAAGCGCCCTTGCGGCAGCGTCAATTCCTTCAGGCGTGCCGACAGGGAAATCGCCGGCGGATCACCCGCCCTGCCCGCCGAGTAGTTATTCATGCCGATATGGATTTTCCCATCGAGGAAAGTCCCGGCCGTCAGCACCACCGCGCGCGCGCGGAACTGAATGCCCGCTTGCGTGACCGCACCAACGACGCGATCACCCTCAACCAGCAAATCATCCACTCCCTGCTGGAACAACCACAGATTCGGCTGATTCTCCAGGCGCGAACGGATCGCCTGTTTGTACAGAATACGGTCGGCCTGCGCACGGGTTGCGCGTACGGCCGGACCTTTTGATGAGTTCAGGATGCGGAATTGAATGCCGGCTTCGTCAGTGGCAATCGCCATCGCGCCGCCCATTGCATCGACTTCCCTGACCAGATGGCCCTTGCCGATACCGCCTATGGACGGATTGCAGGACATTTGCCCCAGCGTTTCTATATTGTGCGTAAGCAGCAGAGTCGATTGACCCATGCGCGCGGAAGCCAGCGCGGCTTCAGTCCCGGCGTGACCGCCGCCGACAACAATGACATCAAATTTGGTAGGAAAGATCATAATGCGCCTCGATGAGACGGTAAGCAGAGGCGAGATTATAAAGTCTTTTCAGCTTTATTTCCCCGCTACCGACTTTTACTGACAAATTAGATGCGGTTTTGTTTCACGTGAAACAAAACCTGCGCACATTACCCGGCAATAAATGCGTCGTAGCCAGTCTTCAGGATCAGCCCCGTCACCACGACCAGAAACAGTTTCCGCACAAAACCGCTGCCATGGCGCAGCGCCAGCCGAATGCCGATCAAAGAACCCAGCACATTGCAGACTGCCATCACGGCACCGAGCTGCCACAACAAATGTCCGCTATAACCAAACCACATCAAGGCGGCAATATTGCAGGCGACATTCACAACCTTGGCTACTGCCGAGGCACCCAGGAAATCAAAGCCGAAGAAGCGGACAAACAGAAAAACCAGAAAGCTCCCGGTGCCCGGACCGAAAAAACCATCATAGAAGCCTATGCCGCCACCGACCAGTATGGCCCATGCCCTCTCCTTCCCGCCTATATGCAACGGGGCATGAATACTGCCGAAGTCTTTCTTTGCAAAGGTATAGGCAGCAACCGCGACCAGGATGAAAGGTAAAAGCTTGCGTATGAAATCCGGTGGAATATGCGTCACCGTATAAGCGCCGGCAAAAGACAGCACAAATGCAGCCATGGCAGCCGGCACTGCGGTACTCCATTGCACCCTCACCCTGCGAGCAAAACCCAGAGCCGCCGCACCCGTACCCCAGACGCCGGCCAGCTTGCTGGTGCCCAGCAGCGTTGCCGGCGCGACATTCGGCAGCGTGGAGAATAATGCCGGAAGCTGTATCAGGCCGCCGCCGCCCACCACCGCGTCTATCATCCCGGCCACAAACGCCGCCACGGCCAGAATTACATAATCTTCCATGCCACTTCTTTACCTTAAAAGTCCGTTCATGCGCTAGGCCCGTGCCGCCCGGATCAGGCGCGCGGCTTTTTCCGCAATCAGAATCGTCGTGGCACTCGTATCGCCGGCGGTAATATAGGGCATCACGGAGGCATCGGCAACACGCAAGCCGGCAATGCCGCGCACACGCAATTTGCTGTCCACCACGGCCTGCGCATCATCGTCTCTGCCCATCTTGCAGGTACCCACCGGATTTGCACCCGCTACGGCGATGCTCCCTGCCAAAGATAACAAGTCATCGTCGGTTTTCATCTCTTGCAAGGCATATGCCTGCAAGGCTGGCGCTCCGACAATTTTGCGCGTCAAACGTATGGCGTCCTGCGCAACCTGCCGGTCTTCCGGCGTACTCAGGTAATTCATCGCAATAAGCGGTGATGCCTGAGCATCCGGCGAAGTGATGCGCACATAGCCCCGTGCACTCGGCTTTACATTGCAAACGCGGACGGTAAAAGCCGGGAAAGAATCCAGCGAAGCGCCAGGAGATGCTTGCGACCAGGGCTGGATTTGATAGGAAAGATTGGGCGCCGCCTGCGCCGGATCGGAACGAAGCATTGCACCCAGGGGTGTCGGGACGGTGGATAACAAGCCATTCTTTTTCAGCAGATATTCCAGACCCATTGCCGCCGTACCCAGCCAACCACGCCGCATCGTATTCAGGGATTTTGCACCGCTTATTTTGAATGTCATTTGCAACGGCAAATGATCCTGCAAGTTTTCGCCGACGCCAGGCAGATCCTGCACCAGCGCGATCCCGCATTGCTGCAACAAGGCAGACGAAGCTATTCCGGAACGCTGCAATATCTGCGGCGAGCCGAATGTGCCGGCAGACAGGATTGTTTCACGTGAAACATCCGCCGTCCATTCCTGACCGCCACCAAAAAATTCAACTCCCGTGCATACATTGCCGCTCTCGGTTTTCTGCGTGATCAAACGTGTTACCTGCGATCCGGTCATGATGTCCAGATTGCCGCGTCGCATGATTGTGCGCAAGAAAGCCTTGGCTGTATTCAATCGCAAGCCGCTCTTTTGATTGATATCGAAGTAAGCGCAGCCCTCTTCCGTACTGCCGCGACCGAAATCATCCATCTCCGGAATGCCGCTTTGTGCAGCCGCCGTACGGAAGGTATCCAGAATATCCCATCGCAATTTCTGCTTTTCCACCCGCCAGTCACCTCCTGCACCGTGGAAGTCGCTGGCACCCGCAGAGTAATCTTCGCTTTTTTTAAACAGGGGCAAGACCTGATCCCAAGCCCAGCTCGCATCGCCCGTCAATTCCGCCCAGCGATCATAGTCCTGTGCCTGTCCGCGCTGATAAATCATCCCATTGATGGAGGATGAGCCGCCGAGAATCTTGCCGCTGGGGTAAGGCAGGCTACGTCCGTTCAAACCGGCATCCGCTTGGGTACGATAGCGCCAGTCGGTACGCGGATTGTCGTTCACATGCAGAAAGCCTATAGGCAGATGCACCCGAAAGTAATCGTCTTTCGCCCCCGCTTCCAGCAACAGAACCGATATGTTCGGATCTTGCGTCAATCGATTGGCCAGTACGCAACCGGCCGTTCCTGCTCCTACTATGATGTAGTCATACTTCCCTGCGGATTCGGCCATTGTCTCTATCGTTATTATTGATGGTTGAATTACTGTTACTGATATTGCATTAAATAAACATCATCGCAGTCCCTACTTACAATCCACTGACAGGATGTCATTACTTAAAGCCTACTTGCTGGTCGGCATGGCGAACTCTGCGCCTTTGCTGATGGACTCGGGCCAGCGCTGCATAATCGATTTGTAGCGCGTATAAAACTTGATGCCCTCTTCGCCATAGGCATGCGTATCGCCGAACATCGAACGCTTCCAGCCACCGAAGGAATGCCAGGCCATAGGTACCGGAATGGGTACATTGATACCCACCATACCGATTTCGACCCGGCGCGAAAATTCGCGCGCCGTATTTCCATCTGAAGTAAAGAGAGCAACGCCATTGCCGAATTCATGTGCATTAATCAAGTCCAGGGCCGCGGAGAAATCCGGCACACGGACTACGCATAACACCGGGCCAAAAATCTCTTCCTGGTAGATCGTCATTTCCGGCGTCACATTATCGAACAGGCAACCACCTAGAAAAAATCCGTTACTGTGTCCATCTACCGTCAAACCACGACCATCTACCAGCAACTTTGCTCCAGACTTGACGCCTGCTTCTATGTAGCCTTCGATTTTTGCTTTATGCGCCGCACTGACCACCGGTCCCATTTCAGCATCGCTCTCCATACCATTTTTGACTTTCAGCGATTTCACTCTCGGTATCAGGGCGGCAACCAGTTTGTCCGCAACGCTGCCAACCGCGACGGCAACGGAAATCGCCATGCAGCGCTCGCCCGCCGAACCGTAAGCGGCGCCTATCAAGGCATCAACCGCCTGTTCCAGATTGGCATCCGGCATCACCACCAGATGGTTCTTTGCGCCGCCCAAAGCCTGCACCCGTAATGGATACGGTCCTTTTCGTGCTGCACCGGCCTGATAAATATATTCCGCGATCGGTGTGGAACCGACAAAGGAAACCGCTTTTACATCCGGATGCTGCAACAAGCCATCGACAGCACGTTTATCACCCTGCAGGACATTGAAAACGCCGTCAGGCAAGCCCGCCTGATGCAGGAGCTCAGCTACCATCAAGGATGGCGAGGGATCGCGCTCTGATGGCTTCAGGATAAAGGTATTGCCGGTTGCCAGTGCCACCGGCGCCATCCACATCGGCACCATGAAAGGAAAGTTGAAGGGTGTAATCCCTGCAGTTACGCCCAGCGGTTGACGCAAATTCCAGTTATCGATGCCGCCACCAATATTGTCGGAAAACTGGGTTTTCAATAATTGCGGCACGCCACAGGCAAACTCCACCACTTCCAGCCCGCGTGTGACTTCACCCTTGGCATCTGAAAACACTTTGCCGTGCTCGCGCGTAATCGCCGCCGCCAGATCATTGTGATGCTTCTCTATCAAATCCTTGAATTTGAACAGGATGCGCGCCCGTTTCAACGGTGCCATCTCGGCCCATGCCGGCGCGGCGGCTTTGGCTGCCGCAACCGTTGTCTGCACATCCGCGTGGCTGGCCAGAACCACATTCGCACTGATTTCGCCTGTAGCCGGATTGAACACAGGCTGCTGCCCGCCTCCTACCGTTTTCGTCAAATGCCCATTGATGTAATGTTCTATCGTTGAAACTGCAGAATTCTTCATTGCTATTCCCTCAAGATAAGGATTTTTCAAGTTCGGAAGCTGTAACAGCGTGTGTAAAAGACTACCACGAGGCCGCAATTTAATTGCTTATGATCACTCCAGGCGCTGTGGATAAGCCTCTGCAAAAGACGGGGATAGCTTGTGGATAAAGGTGTGAAGAAAAGTCTCAAATTTTTTATGCAGAATCTATCCTGCGCCGATACACCCTTTATGCCGACTTTATACTTCCTTCAAGTCCTTGATTCCTTTTCGTTTACTTCCCTTATCCACAGAAAATGACCTGCGTTAACTATTACTACTAAACATATATATAAACAATTAAGTTAAAACCAGAAACCTCATCGAAGCATCAAAATGAAAAAAATCATAAGCCTTTACAAGAATTCCTCATCCATTTATTGATAAACCATGAACTTTCATCCAGTCAGACTAGGAATTATTAGCGCTTTACGTGAAGAACAGGCCGGCTTGATCGAGATCATGGAGGATGTCGTAACGACGACGCGCGGCATGCGGGATTATGTAAGCGGTCGTTTATGGGGAATTGAATGTGTTTGCGTGTTGTCGCGCATAGGCAAGGTCGCAGCAGCAGCCACCACAGCAACTTTGATCGAAAAGTTCGGAGTCAGCCACATTATCTTCACTGGCGTGGCAGGAGCAGCCGATTCAAGGCTTCGCGTTGGCGATATCGTGGTTGCCAGACAGCTGGTCCAGCATGATATGAATGCTGAACCTTTATTTCCACGTTATGAAGTACCGCTCACCGGACTCTCGCATTTCTATTCCGATCAGATATTGTCGAAACAATTATTCAATGCAGCGCAGGAATTCATTCGCACCGATTTTCATTCAGCCATTGCTGACCATGACAAACAGCAATTCCACCTGTTACAGCCGCTGGTATATGAAGGTTTGATTGCAAGCGGCGACGAATTTATTGCTCATGACGAGCAATTGCGAAAAATCACAGATAAGCTGCAAGACGTACTGGCAGTTGAAATGGAAGGTGCAGCAGTGGCTGAAGTCTGTTTTGAGTTTGGCATTCCATTTGCCATTGTGCGGACTATTTCAGATGGTGCGAATGAAGATTCGCCTGTCGATTTTGTGCAATTTCTGGAAAAGATTGCAGCGCATTATGCATATTGCATCGTCAAACGATTTATCGCGATAAATCAAGGTGAACGAGCTTTGACTTGATGCATGGAAAATCAAGAACATGTCTTTTGTTTTTGATTTTCCATTTTTTTGAGTGATAGGTGGCGAATCTGGTTTTAACTTAATTGTTTATATATATGTTTAGTAGTAATAGTTAACGCAGGCGGTTTTCTGTGGATAAGGGAAGTAAACGAAAAGGAATCAAGGACTTGAAGGAAGTATAAAGTCGGCATAAAGGGTGTATCGGCGCAGGATAGATTCTGCATAAAAAACAGGCAGATGGATTTGTCGGCATTATCCACATGCTATTCACCTTTTTTGCAGAGACTTATCCACAGGCAGTTTGAGTAATTCGTCTATGCGTGCAACAGGCAAGCAGGATCAAGTAAAGCGACAGGAAAAGCTGTTCTTATGCCGGATTCCTGACTTTGCCTTTATAGGTTTTGCCTGGTGGCGGTGCAACAGGTTTGGCTTGGGCCTCTTTCAACAGAACCTTGCATTTATTATTCTCATCCGAGCCTACATTCACCAGCGGCAAGAGCGCCGTTACCGGTGCCAATGCGCCGAGTACAATTGCGCTACCGGCTTTCAATGCCAATACGCCTTTGTCTACATTTACCTTCGGATTTTTGAAATCGCCAGCCACATATAAAGGCGTACGCAGGGAAACGATACGCAAACCCTTGCTTTTTGGATTGATGGTCAAATCCAGTTTTTCCTGCGCCAGGTCGATTTTTCCTGTGATATAAAGCGTCGCGTCGTCGGTATCCACGATCAGCGTCCGGGTCTGAACGATGCCGTTGGTAACGGTCAGATCGGATGCCATGCAATTGAGCTGTACCTGCTTGTCGCCAAACAGTTCAGACAAGATGATATTGCCGATATTCAAGCCTATCTGTTCCAGCAGTAATTTACTGATCGTGCCTTCATTGATCAGTGCCTTGATTTCACCATTCGAGCTTGCCAGCATGCTGGCGATGGAGTTGCCGGTAGCAGACAGCGAGGTATCGCCATTGATTTCGCCGAAGCTGGCTTGCATAGGCTGGAAGGTTGGAAATAGCTGCTTGAGTTTCAAGTGACGCGCCGAGATCTTTGCTTCCGCCTTGATGATATCGTTGCGGCCATCCAGCTTGATATTGGCAATCATATTGCCACCGGCAACACCGAAATTTAATGGCATCAGCGTCACGACGCGATCATTCAATTTCAAATGCGTATCCAGATTTTCAATTGGCAAGGATGCGTCGCGGATGATTTTACGACCGCTTATCCTTACATCGGCATCAATGCTGCCCCAACGTTCGGTGGTGAATTTTTCTACCGGCAAGACCTTGTTTTCCGGCTGACTGGCGGCCACACCGCGCTCTTTTTTACTTTCATTCGAATCGGCGCCGATGATGGGGCCCAGATCGCTTAATCGCAGCAGCTTGGAAACTACATCGCCAGACAACAAGGGGCGCGGCTTTTTCGATTCATACATCAGCGTACCGCTGATATCGCTTTCGCCTACCTTGCCGCGGAATTTATCGTAAGTCCATTTGCCGCCAAGCGCATTGGTGGTGCCTATCAGATGTCCTTCGGTGGAAAATTCCGGCGTCTTTGGCAAGGTGATGCCTGTTAGAGGGTAAAGATCGGCCATGCTGGCGCCGGATAGGTGCAATTGCATATCGATCGCCGCCAGATCCTGCGGCTTGGTAACGCTGCCTTTTACCCGAATCGAGGTTTGTCCTACATTCAATTGGGCCTGCAAGGGAAAGGGCTTGTCCACGTTTTTCAATGCCAGCAGGGCCCCGGCCTTGCCATCACCGCTGATACGGGCGCCATTGAAGGTGCCGGACAATTTCCAGTCCATCACAAAATCGTTGGCAGCACTCGGCTCCAGCGTATCGATACTGGCTTTTGCATCAATATGCTTGATTTCATCCTTCAGGCTCACTTCGCCTTTATAGAAAAGCAGGCCCTGCAAATCCAGCGTCCACGCAGAGGGTGCATTTTGCTTGAAGGTCCAGTTATTCCGGCCGTCGCGCATGCGCTCCAGTTTTACGATAGGGTCATCCAGTTGCAGGGTTGGAATAACGATGGTCTTGTTGAGTAGAGGCAAGGGATAGACGGAAAAAGTGATGTGGCCGACTTCCACCATATTGGGGCCGCCTCGGGACCAGTCGGGATTGCTCAGCGAGACGTCGTGCGCGCTCAGTCGCGGCACTGGCACCCAGTCGCGCCAGGTGCCGGTACTCACTTGCGAACGTTGCCAGGTGAGCTCCAAATCGCCGTTGATGGCAAAGTCGCGTCCTATGGCTGCGCTGACGTGCGTGTTGATCCATGGTCGAGCATGGTTCCAGTCAAACGCAAGCAGGAAGATGACACAGGCAAATAGGATCGCAGATGACCCGATCGCGCTCCACAACATTATTTTTTTCGTGCGTGGCATAAAACTCTAATCGGTGAGGGATCGAGCAGGTATGACGAATTTACAACTTGCGAGTTCAATAAGATATTTCTTCAAGGAAGCGTACCGTGCCAGGCAAAGATACTTTTAGGTAATAAAAAACCCGCTGCAAGCGGGTTTCAAGGGTAAATAACAATGATGGTCAACGACGTTTTTTAACCCGCCCGATACCGTCATCCGTACTGGTGATCAATTGTTCGCGCAACCATTTATGCGCAGGATTGCGTGCGTCGCGTTCATGCCACAGCATATCGACGTGAACTTCCGGCAAGCTGAATGGCAAATCCTTGGCGATCAAGGCCTCTTCCATGCCGGTCGAGGCGATCAGGTGGCGCGGCAATACCGTAATCAAATCCGAACTTGCGACGACCCTCCCCGCAGTAAAAAACTGATTAACCGTCAACAAAATACGGCGTTCGCGTCCGACTTCGGACAAGGCATCGTCCATCAAACCTTTGGCGCGACCGGAAAAGCTCACGAGTAAATGGTGCGCCGCACAATATGTATCCAGTGTCAGTTCCTCTTTTGCCAAAGGATGATTTTTGCGCATCACGCAGACGTATTCGCCCGTATACAAACGCTCATGCCGAATTTGCGAAACGGCAGTATTTTGACCGCTTGCCAGTTGCGCTGCGACTCCAGGGAAAAATCCTATTGCCAGATCGATATCGCCGCGCAACAACATCGGCCGCGGTTCACGCGTGGTCAGAGGCACCATGCGTACATTCAGGCCAGGCGCTTCTTTTTCGATTGCGCGCACGAGAAAAGGCAGCCACAAGGCGGCTGTTGCATCGGCCATGGCCATGCGAAACGTTGTAGTGGCGCGGGATACGTCGAAAGTATCGGGCGTTACGGCAGTTTCCAGATCGGACAAGGCGCGACGCACAACAGGCCACAGTTCGGTTGCCCGCGAAGTTGGTTTGACACCATGCGCGGTACGAATCACCAGCTCATCGCCCAGAGCATCGCGCAGGCGACGCAAGGCATTCGACACGGCAGGTTGTGTCATTGCCAATAAATTTGCGGCGCGGGTCAGATTCTGCTCGGTCATCACAGCGTCGAATACGCGCAGCAGGTTTAAATCCAGTGTAAGAAAACTCATATTTTTATCAGCAAAGGTAGTAAAGCTAGCAAAGGCCAGTCATATTCATGAAAGGTATAACTGGTATCCTATATTGTAATTGGATTTATATCTCTATCATACCTATACTGCAATGCAACAACACAGATTAATTATTAAAAAAGAGGAAATTATCATGTCTACATTATCGAATAACTCCTATTCCAGCCAAGCCGCTATCGCGATTCCGGTTGCATTGGCTGCCATCGGCTTCGCCTACGCTCCTGCGCGCCCACTGATAGGCTTGGCGCTCGTCGCTGCCTTGGTCCTGCTGTTCAAGCCATTGGCTGTTACCGCCCTGCGCACCGCTTTGCTGATTCTGACGCCACGTCAAGCTGTTGTGGTCGCAAAAGCAGGCAAGCCTTACGTTAAAAGCCCGGTACAAACAGTGTTCGCGTTGAACCGTAAAGCTAACCAGATTGCGCAAACTCAACCGGAGCTGGCAGCCAAGCTGCGTATGCAGGCTTATGCTCCAGAGCTTGCAAAACCTGTCGTTGCAGTCGCAGCTCAGCCACAAGTTCAGGTCAAATCGCGTTTTGCATTGAACAGCAAGGCAAACCGCATTGCACAGACTCAACCGCAACTCGCCGCACAGTTGCGCATGGAAGCAGCTTACTGCTTAACGCATTAAATAGGTTTTCGTTGATGCAAATTTTAGTACGCAAACTTCATACCGGTTATATCGCACGAATGCTGCCGTGGTCGCTACGTGTGCAAGAGTTGTTTGCCGTGGCCTTGCTAAGCGGCAGCGGCGGACTGATCGGCATGATAGTGACGCAGGTACTGCGGCCAGGTATTGCGCGCATGGCCAAGCGTTGGACGGCGCCTGAAACGTTAGGTCATCAGCGGTGATCCTGGCAAACAAATTTTTACCGTGTCTCCTCCTCCCTCTCAAGGAAGGTTTTAAGCCCCGCAGCCTAAGCCAGCGGGGCTTTTTTTCGTCTATTGCGCTGTCGTTTTTTGTTGTTTGAGGCGGCTATTTTTCCAACTGTCGTGATAAAGACTTTAAATTGGTGCAATATACTGTAACGTGATTGTTTTCGATTGTCCTGCCGGTCGTTCGGGTGGGGCAGTGATGTTGATACTTAACTACGGAGTCAAGCAACTTGGGCCGTCTCATTAAAAACAACTACACCAATATCGCATTGTTGAAAGAGCTGATGACTACGCCGCCAATGACGGCACAACAACATGCGGAGATCATGCGCAAACGCATCGCACATCGCAGGATGGTTGAAGAAGCCAAAGAATTGAAAATCGCCAGCGAAGACGTATTCGAAGGCCATTAAAAAAGCGCGGAGATCCGCGCTTTTTTGTTTCCGCCCTCTTTTTCTTTGCCAGCCTTAAAGTAAAAGGCTGGCAGGATCAGGACTTTATTTTGCCGACGGGAAGAACAGCTGTTCGCCTTCAATTTTGTACGAAGCGATTTTCTTTTGACCTTCAGGTGAAGTCAGGTAATCGATGAATTGCTTCGCACCCTTGTAGTTGACGCCTGGATGTTTTGCCGGATTGACTGCAATCACGCCGTAAGGATTGAACATTTTCTTGTCGCCTTGTACTGCAATCGTCAAACCTGTTTTGGCACGATAGGCACCGTAGGTTGCACGATCGCTCAGCGTGTATGCCTGCAATTCAGCAGCCATCGTCAGCACTTCACCCATACCCAGCCCCGCGGAGACATAAGCGCTGCCTTGCGGTTGTGAGCCTACTTCCTTCCAGTATTTTTTCTCCATCACGTCAGTGCCGGAATTGTCGCCGCGCGAAATGAATTTGGCTTTGCTGTCGACGATCTTCTTCATGGCCGCGATAACATCGGTGCTGCCCTTGATGCCGGCAGGATCGCTGTTGGGTCCAACGATGATGAAATCGTTGTACATCACGTCACGGCGATCGACGCCATGGCCTTCAGCCACGAACTTGTCTTCCAGCGTGCGGGCATGCACCAGCGTGACATCGACGTCGCCGTTCTTTGCCAGTTCCAGGGCCTTGCCGGTACCGACCGAGATGACGTGTACCTTGGAATTGGTCTTGGCTTCAAAGTCAGGCAGGATATACGGCAGCAAGCCGGAGCTTTCGGTACTCGTAGTGGTCGATAGCTTGATGATTTGCTGGGCAAAGCCGAATGGTGTGACCAGCGCGGCGGCCAAAGCGACCGAGGCAAAACGAAGTAGTGAACGACGTGACATGATTCCTCCTGAAGAGCTAATAAGAATGGCTGTGAACCGCGAATGGTGCGCAGCCATATTAATGTGCAGCAACAATTACAACAAGGTTGCTGCGATGAAACCGGGTTAAATGACTTTATTCGTCCGTAATGCTTCCAGCACGATGTCTTTCAATCCGTCGCCGCCGTGTTCTACATGCTCCATCAGTTTGCGGCGCATAGGCGGCGCCCATGAGCGCTTCAGATGGCCGCTGATATCTTTCAGCGATTGCGTGCGATCCGTCATGGTCTCGAAAAAATCACCGATCTGGTTTGCCATGGTAATTAAATTATCTACGGTGCTGTGACTCATACTTTTTCCTTTACTTGGTTATATCGCGTATCAATCGATGCGATTGCGCGTATACGACATGACTGTTGCTGCGAATGAATCCGACCAGCGTGACGTTTGCTTCTTCGGCCAATTTAATTGCCAGACTGGTAGGCGCAGAAATGGCGGCCAGAAAAGCGATGCCCATCGTTGCCGATTTCTGCACCATTTCATAACTGGCGCGGCTGGTAATCAGCGCGGCGCCATTGGCGAAATCACGTTTTTCATTTGCCATTGCACCGATCAATTTATCCAGCGCATTGTGGCGGCCGATATCTTCACGTACCAGATCAATGGAGCCGTCCGCATTCATCCACGCTGCTGCATGCGTTGCGCCGGTATGGCGCTGCAGGCGCTGTTTTTCCTGCATGGCTTTCATGCCGGCATGAATCTGCTCGCCGGAAAACGAGGCGCCTCCTGTAACAGGGTCCGGATGGCGAACTGCCTGCGCCAATGTTTCAGCGCCACACAGTCCGCAGCCGGTGCGACCGGTCAGGTTGCGACGCTTGCCTTTCAACGCGACAAAGCGTTCCGTCGCAATTTGCATCTGTACCTGTATACCTTCGCATCCCGGCACTACTTCGCAATCGTACAGTTCAGACTTGTCTTTCAGTATGCCCTCACTGAGTGAAAAGCCGAGTGCAAAGTCTTCCAGATCGTAAGGCGACGCCAGCATCACTGCATGCGAGATGCCGTTGTATTCCAAAGCGATCGGTACTTCTTCTGCGACATCGTCCTCGCAGAATTTGCGCCGATCCGCATCCCATTTTTCTACTGAGACGCGAACCAGCGCAGTGCGCTCTTCATTGGTGATGGCATTCATCAAACTCGCCTTGTCCCTTACTTGCCGGCCGTTGATACTTCTTTGGGAATCAACTTGTCGCTGGCAAAGCTTTCCTGTTCGGTATTGAAGCGGTTGTAAGTACGCTGCCATTCCGACGGCTGGGTAACCGGCATGACTTGCACCGCCGTCACTTTGTACTCAGGACAGTTGGTTGCCCAGTCGGACGAGCTGGTCGTAATCACGTTGGCGCCGGATTCAGGGAAGTGGAAGGTGGTGTAGACCACACCAGGCTGCACGTTCTCCGTAATTTCTGCACGCAACACGGTTTGACCGGCACGCGATTCGATGCCGACCCAATCGTTGTGCTTGATGCCACGATCTTCTGCATCCTGCGGATGGATCTCGAGCCTATCTTCGCTATGCCACATATTGTTATGCGTGCGACGGGTTTGCGCGCCGACGTTGTACTGCGACAGGATGCGGCCGGTCGTCAGAATCAACGGGAACTTGCGGGTAACTTTTTCGCCGGCACCGAAGTACTTGGTATCGATGAACTTGCCTTTGCCCCGTACGAACTCGCCGATATGCATGGTTGGCGTACCTTCTGGCGCTGCATCGTTGCATGGCCACTGGATACTGCCGCCAAGCTCGTCGATACGCTTGAAACTCACGCCGGTGAAGGTCGGTGTCAGGGACGCGATTTCATCCATGATTTCACGCGGATGTTTGTAGCTCATTGGATAGCCAAGCGCATTCGACAGCATGCAGGTGACTTCCCAATCGCCTTTGCCGGCTTTTGGCGGCATCACTTTGCGTACGCGCGAGATGCGGCGCTCTGCATTGGTGAAGGTGCCGTCTTTTTCCAGGAAGGACGAACCCGGCAGGAACACGTGTGCGTATTTTGCGGTTTCATTCAGGAAGATATCCTGCACAACAATACATTCCATCGCTTCCAGCGCGGCGGTGACGTGTTGCGTATCCGGATCGGATTGGACGATGTCTTCACCCTGGCAATACAAGCCCATGAAAGTGCCGTCGAGCGCGGCATCGAACATGTTTGGAATGCGCAGGCCTGGTTCTGGATCGAGTACGCAATTCCATGCCGCTTCGAATTCAGCGCGTGTGGTGGAATCCGAAACGTGACGGTAGCCTGGCAATTCGTGCGGGAAGGAACCCATATCGCAGGAGCCTTGCACGTTGTTTTGACCGCGCAGCGGATTGACGCCCACGCCTTCGCGACCGATATTGCCGGTTGCCATCGCCAGGTTGGCGATACCGATCACAGTGGTCGAACCTTGTGCATGTTCGGTTACACCGAGACCGTAATAAATCGCACCGTTTTTGGCGTTTGCATACATGCGTGCTGCAGCACGGATTTCTTCAGCTGGGACGCCGCTGATTTTTTCCACCGCTTCAGGAGAATTTTCTTCCTGGAGGATGAAGTGTTCCCATTCCTTGAACGAGTCAGCTTCGCAACGCTCAGCGATGAATTCCGGCTTGTGCAGTTTTTCGCTCAGGATCACGTATGCCAATGCATTGACGATCGCGACGTTAGTACCCGGCATCAATTTCAAATGGTAGTCCGCTTGTACGTGCGGCGACTTGACCATTTCGGTGGTGCGTGGGTCGACCACGATCAGTTTCGCGCCTTGGCGAATACGACGTTTCATTTGCGAAGCGAACACTGGATGCGCATTTACAGGGTTGGCACCGATCACAACGATGACATCGGATTTCATCACCGATTCAAAGGTTTGTGTACCGGCCGATTCTCCCAGCGTTACTTTCAGACCGTAGCCTGTAGGTGAGTGGCAAACACGGGCGCAGGTATCAACGTTGTTGTTGCCGAACGCAGCGCGCACCAGTTTTTGAACCAGGTAGCCTTCTTCGTTGGTGCAACGCGAAGAAACCAGGCCGCCGATCGAATCCTTGCCGTATTTAGCCTGGATACGCTTGAATTCCGAGGCGGTGTAGTTGACGGCTTCTTCCCACGAAACTTCTTTCCATGGGTCGGTGATTTTGTTGCGGATCATCGGTTTCAACATGCGGTCTTTATGCGTTGCATAACCCCATGCGAAACGACCCTTGACGCAAGCATGACCCTGGTTGGCCTTGCCGTCCGGATTCGGCACCATGCGGACAACTTCGTTGCCCTTCATTTCAGCCTTGAACGAGCAACCGACACCGCAGTATGCGCAGGTGGTGATTTTGCTGTGTTCGCCCTGGCCCATCATGATGACGGTTTTTTCAGTCAGGGTTGCCGTTGGGCAGGCGTCCACGCAGGCGCCGCAGGATACGCATTCCGATTCGATGAAGCTTTCGTTCTGGCTTGCCGCGACGCGCGAGGCAAAGCCGCGACCGTCGATGGTCAGCGCGAAGGTGCCCTGGGTTTCTTCGCAGGCGCGTACACAGCGGTTACAGACGATGCATTTCGATGCGTCGTAAGTGAAGTAAGGATTGGATTCGTCTTTTTCCAGCTTCAGATGGTTTTCGCCATCGTAGCCGTAACGCACGTCGCGCAGACCGACCACGCCCGCCATGTCTTGCAGTTCGCAATTGCCGTTGGTTGGGCAGGTCAGACAGTCCAGTGGGTGATCGGAGATGTACAACTCCATCACGCCACGACGTATGTCAGCCAGTTTGGGCGTTTGCGTCTTGATCTTCATGCCGGCTTCCGCCGGCGTGGTGCACGATGCCGGATAGCCGCGGCGGCCTTCGATCTCAACCAGACACAGACGGCAGGAGCCGAATGCTTCCAGGCTGTCGGTGGCGCACAGTTTCGGCACATTGATGCCGACTTCTGCCGCTGCACGCATGACGGATGTGCCCTGCGGTACGGTGACGTTTACGCCGTCGATTTCCAGCGTGACCATATTTTCGGAAGTGCTTTTCGGTGTACCGTAATCGATACCATTTAATACGTTCATGTTTCGCTCCTGTCTCTCAGCTTAAGCAGCAGATGCCAATTTTTGATCGCCAAAATCTTCAGGGAAGTGATTCAGGGCGGACAACACCGGGAACGGTGTCATATTGCCCATCGCACATAGCGATCCCGTGACCATCACATCGCACAAGTCGCGCAGCAGATGAATTTGCTGAGGCCGATTTTGATTCGCGATGATTTTGTCCATTACTTCCACGCCGCGTGTCGAACCGATCCGGCACGGTGTGCATTTGCCGCATGATTCGACGGCGCAGAAATGCATCGCATAACGCGCCTGTTTGGCCATGTCGACGGTGTCGTCGAAAGCGACGAGGCCGCCATGACCGACGGTCGATGCGACTGCTGCAAAAGCTTCATAGTCGAACGGTGTATCGAACAGCGACTCCGGCATGTAGGCGCCGAGCGGGCCGCCAACCTGCACTGCGCGTATCGGACGGCCCGATTCCGAACCGCCGCCAAAGTCGTACAGCAATTCGCGCAAGGTGACGCCGAATGCTTTTTCCACCAGGCCGCCGTATTTCAGATTGCCGGCCAGTTGCATGGGCAGGGTGCCGCGCGAACGGCCCATGCCGAAGTCTTTGTAGAAGGTGGCGCCGCGCGACAGGATCAATGGCACCGCCGACAGGGAAATCACGTTGTTGATGACAGTTGGCTTGCCGAACAAACCTTGCAGCGCCGGCAGCGGCGGTTTGGCGCGCACCAGGCCGCGTTTGCCCTCGATGCTTTCCAGCATCGCAGTTTCTTCGCCGCAAACGTAGGCGCCAGCTGCCTTGCGCACTTGCAGGTTGAAGGTGCGGCCGGAACCCAGAATGTTTTCACCAAGGTAACCAGCTTTGTTCGCTGCAACGATTGCTTCGTTCAGATTGGCGATCGAGTGCGGATACTCGGAACGTACATATATATAACCTTCAGTGGCGTTGACAGCGAGGCCGGCGATGGTCATGCCTTCGATCAGCATGAAGGGATCGTCTTCCATCACCATGCGATCGGAGAAGGTGCCGGAATCGCCTTCATCGGCGTTGCAGGCAATGTACTTTTGATCTGCTTCCGCGCCGAGTACGGTTTTCCATTTGATGCCGGTAGGGAAAGCCGCACCGCCGCGACCACGCAGGCCGGAATCAGTCACTTCCTGAACAATGGCAGCAGGCTCCATCGCGATGGCTTTTTTCAGGCCGACATAACCTTCATGCGCCAGGTAATCATCCAGTGAAACCGGATCGGTAATGCCGACGCGCGCAAATTGCAGGCGTTCCTGTTTTTTCAGGTAAGGAATTTCTTCGGTCAGGCCCAGAGCTTTTGGATGCGTTTGTTTCTCAGCCTTGCCAGTGGTAAAGCCGGCGTCGAACAAGCCTGCAACTTCGTGCTCTTCGATCGGGCCAAAGGCGATACGGCCGGCATCGGTTGCGACTTCAACCAGTGGCTCGAGCCAGAACATGCCGCGCGAACCGTTGCGTACCAGCTTGATATCGATGCCGCGTGCTTTTGCTTCGCGGGCGATGGCAGCGGCAGTTTCATTCGCGCCGAGTGCCAGTGCGGTCGAGTCGCGCGGGACAAAAATCGTGACGGACTTAGTTGCGCTCATTGCAAACCTCGCTTCGCTTGAATCAGGTTGTTGAATTTTTCTTTGGAAACGCGTGCGTACAGGTCGTCGTCAATCTGGATCGCCGGGCCGCTGGCGCATTGGCCGAGGCAGTAGACGACTTCCAGCGAGAATTTGCCGTCATCGGTAATTTGATGGAAGTCACAGCCGAGCAATTCTTTCGCGTGATCGACCAGCGATTCGCAACCGCGTGCCTGGCAGGCTTCGGCGCGGCAGATTTGTATGACGTGCTTGCCGGCCGGATGCTGGCGGAAGAAGTGATAATAGGTGATCACACCGTGTACTTCAGCGCGCGAGATGTTGAGGCCGTCGGCGATGGCCGGCACGACAAGCGACGGAATATATCCCACCGAATTTTGAATGTCGTGCAAAATAGGCAACAATGCTCCTGGCATTTCCTTGCGGCTTGCGATGATAGACTCGACCGCGGCCATATCGAAAGTGTGTTCAGCGCTCATAAAGAGACTCCTGTGAACGACATCGATGGCAATGGCGTGTGCCGCGAAGTCGTGAAATCGAACGAAACCATACTGCTTCCTTGTTGAAAATTATCTTGTATATATGTTTTATATAGCATATAGTTTGCAGGCAAACCTCTGCAATATCTGAACGGTAGCATCCAGAAAGACCAGCTTCAATAGGCTATCTTTTGCATATAAATAAAAGCGGCGTAAACGCCACATAGGTTTTTGATATGTTCAAAGTCGTCATCAATCCTCATTGGGAAATCGCACAGAGCACGGACACGCCGCTGGATACAGCGGTTTTGCTATCCCTGTTGATGGCAATCCAGAAGACCGGCTCCATTTCCAAGGCAGCGCGTCTGGTCGATTTGTCCTATCGCTACTCATGGGGTTTGCTGCGCGAGGCTGAAAAGCTGTTCGGCACGTCCCTGCTGAATACCGATCGTGGCCGTGGTACGACGCTGACGCCGCTGGCGGAAAAACTGATCTGGGCCGATAGACGCATACGCGCACGCCTGTCGCCCACGCTGGAAAGTCTGGCTTCCGAACTGGAAAGCGAAATCGGCAAAACCATCGTCGGCAAAACCAAACCGATCCGGCTGGATGCCAGCCATGGTTTTGCAGTCGATGCGCTGTTGCATCAATTGACGGAAGCCAATCTGCCGGTTGATCTGCGCTATCGCAACAGCACCGATGCAGTGGCAGCCTTGTCGCGCAATGAATGCGATCTGGCCGGTTTTCACGTGCCGCTAGGCGAGTTTGAGAAAAAGGCCGTGGAGCGTTACACCCAATGGCTGAACCCGCGTGAACATTGCCTGATCCATCTGGCGGTGCGCAGCCAGGGTTTGTTTGTAGCGCCGGGTAATCCGAAAAAAATTCTCACCCTGCAGGATTTGACGCGGCCGGGTGTGCGTTTCGTCAATCGTCAGGTCGGTTCGGGCACGCGGATGTTGCTGGAATTGATGTTGGCGGGGGCGAATGTTTCGCCTTTCGATATCGAAGGCTATCAAAGCAATGAATTCACGCATTCGGCGGTCGCGGCTTACATAGCAAGTGGCATGGCGGATGTGGGCGTCGGCGTGCAAACGGCGGCGCATCGCTTCAGCCTGGATTTTATTCCGCTGATACGCGAACGCTATTTCCTCGCACTGCCGCTGGCCATCATGGACGATCCATTGATCCAGTTGGTGATCGATGTGGTGCAGTCCGGTTATTTCCGCAAGGTCATCAACGGCCTGGCTGGTTACGATTCCAGCGATACAGGAAAAATCCTGTTGCTGTCCGAAGCATTCGGGCACGCGAAGGCTGCAGTCTGAGCGCGTCCAGCCAGCACCCTATTTCAGAATCGCAATACCCTTGATCTGTGCATACAGCGATTTGCCGGGTGCCAGCTCCATTGCCACACAGGATTTGCGCGTAATGCGCGCAAGCAGACGGGTGCCCTTCGCATCCAGTCCCACCATTACCTGACCTGCCGCATCGTCGGATAATTCCGTCACCGTTGCCGCGACGATATTGAGGATGCTGCTGTCGCGTTGTGGCGCCAGACTCAAACTCACGTCGCGCGCCTGTACGCGGATGCGCACCTGTTGTCCTATCGTGGCACTTTGCTGCGGCAGCAGCAGCTGGCCGCCGGAAAATGTCGCCGAGCTCAGAAGGTAATCGGGATCGTGTGCGCTGATGGTGGCAGTCACCAGAGCGCTGGCGGCATCGCCATGCGCCACATCCAGGTCCAGTCGCGTCAACAAATCCTGGGTGGCGCCGCTGGCAATGACCTTGCCGGTTTCGAGCAGCACCAGATGATCGGCCAGTCGCGCCACTTCATCCGCCGAATGGCTGACGTACAGCACCGGGATGTCGAGTTCATCATGCAGCCGTTCCAGATACGGCATGATCTCTGCCTTGCGTTTTGCATCGAGTGCCGCCAGCGGTTCATCCATCAGCAGGATGCGCGGGCTGGTGGCCAATGCACGTGCGATGGCGACGCGCTGCCGCTCGCCGCCGGATAACTTATCCGGCTTGCGTTGCAGCAGGTGGCAGATATCGAGCAGCGACACCGCGTGATCCAGCGATACATGGCGCGCCGACTTTGCGATGCGGCGCATACCGTATTCCAGATTGCGCTGCACATTCAAATGGGCGAACAGGCTGGCTTCCTGGAACACATAACCGAGCGGGCGTTGATGGGTAGGCAGAAAAATGTTGCGCGCATCGTCCTGCCATACCTCGCCGTTGACTTCCAGATAGACATCCGCAGCGCGTTCCAGTCCGGCAATGACGCGCAGGCAGGTCGTCTTGCCCGAGCCGGAGGCGCCGAACAAGGCGGTGATGCCGCGACCGGGCAGCGCCAGATCGACTGTCAGCGCGAAGGCCTTGTAGTCGACCTTGAAGCGGGCCTTGATGTGATCGGTCGTGCCGCTCATTTGCGCCGTCCGGTTGGATTCAAGGTGTATAGCGCGACCAGCACCAGCAGCGCGAATACCACCATGCCGGCTGCCAGCCAATGCGCTTGCGCGTATTCCAGCGCTTCCACATGATCGTAAATCTGTACCGAGATCAGGCGCGTCTCTTTCGGGATATTTCCACCTATCATCAGCACCACGCCAAACTCGCCGACGGTATGTGCAAAGCCCATCACGATGGCCGTTAGATAGCCGGGTTTTGCCAATGGCAGCGTGACGCTGAAAAAGGTATCCAGCGGTGAAGCGCGCAAGGTTGCGGCCACTTCCAGCGGACGTTCGCCCATGGCTTCAAAGGCATTCTGGATCGGTTGCACGACAAACGGCATCGAGTAAAACACCGAGCCGACGACCAGGCCGGCAAAGCTGAAGGGCAACGGGTTGATGCCGAGGGCCTGGGTCAACTTGCCGATAGGGCCATCGGGCCCCATGGTGACCAGCAGGTAGAAACCGAGCACGCTGGGCGGCAGCACCAGCGGCAGCGCCACGATGGCGCCGACCGGTCCCTTGATCCACGAGCGCGAACGCGCCAGCCACCACGCCAGCGGCGTTCCTATGACAAGAAGAATGACGGTGGTGAGGCCGGCGAGCTTGAGCGTCAGGAAGATCGCGTCGAAGTTGGGATCATTCAGCAATCTGCGTCTTCACTTTCCTGCGATGATTAAATTACAGGTCGTAACCGAAGGAACGGATGACGGCTTTTGCCGGTTCCGATTTCAGGTATTCGATCAATGCGCTGGCGGCCTTGTTGTCTTTGCCTTTGCTCAGGATAACAGCGTCCTGGCGAATTGCATTATGCAGGTTAGCAGGCACGATCCAGGCGGAACCGCTCTTGATTTTGCCGCCTTCATAGACTTGCGACAGCGCGACGAAACCAAGTTCGGCATTGCCGGTGGAAACGAAGCTGAAAGCCTGACCTATGCTGTCGCCCTGCACGAATTTGGCTTGCAGTTTTTCCTGCACACCGAGTTTGTTCATGGTTTCAACGGCAGCCGCACCGTAAGGTGCGAGTTTGGGATTGGCCAGTGCGATGTGATCGAAGCTGCCTTTTTTCAGGATCTCGCCTTTGGCGTCAACGAAGTCAGGTTTGGCTGACCACAACACCAGTTTGCCGATGGCATAAGTAAAGCGCGAGCCGGCAACGATGCCGTTTTCCTTCTCGAGCTTGATGGGTGTTTCATCGTCTGCTGCGAGGAAAACTTCGAACGGCGCACCATTCGTGATTTGCGAATAAAACTTGCCGGTCGAACCGAAGGACAGCACGGTTTTGTGACCGGTGGCTTTTTCAAAATCGGCGGCGATGGCTTTCATCGGCGCAGTAAAGTTGGCCGCAACGGCAACCTGGACTTCTTCAGCAAAGGCGGATGCGGACAGGCCGAGCGACAGCAAAGCGGCAAGGAGGGAGCAAGAGATTTTTTTCATGATAGCGGGTTATAAGCGAGTTGAAAAACGGATGGAAAATCCTAGGCGGCCACCGCCAGAATGATGTGCGAAGCCTTGATCAGAGCGGAGGCGCGTACGCCTTCTTTCAGGCCGAGTATCTTGACGCTTTCATTCGTGATGATGGAGGCGATGGTTTTGCCGCCCGGCAGTTCGATCACGACTTCTGCATTCACGGCGCCCTCCTGGCAGCGCACCACGGTGCCGCTCAGACGATTGCGTGCGCTGGTCTTGATGTCGTCGCCGACAGCCAGAATGATCCATTGTGCTTTCACCAGCGCGTAGGCTTCGCTGCCGACTTCCAGTCCCAGATGTTCGGCGCTGTCGTTGGTGATGATGGCGGCCAGTTCTTCGCCGTTGCCGATATCGAGAATGATCTCTGCATTTACGGCGCCCATTTTTACTGCCGAGACGGTGCCGAGAAACTGGTTGCGCGCACTGGTTTGCATATCGAATCTCCTAGTCATGCGGTAATACTGATCGAAATCGCTCATGGAACGGCCGATGGCGGCGGGCGCGCTGGCCCACTCCTGTTCCAGCCGTCGGTAAGTGGCGACCAGGCGACGTCCGTAATCGGTCAGGCAGGTGCCGCCGCCGGTGCTGCCGCCTGGCTGGCGCACCACCAGAGGTTCGTGCGACAGATTGTTGATGGCTTCCACGGCCTGCCATGCGGCCTTGTAACTCATGCCCATTGCGCTGGCGGCGGCCGAGATGGAGCCGGATGCATCGATACGCTCCAGCAGCTCCAGATGATCCCAGCGCTTGCCGCGCGGCTTGGACACACCTTCCAGCTTGATGGGAGAAGCAGCTTTGTTCATGATGAAAATCCGCGTGATAAAGCGCCGCAGTGGCGGCGCAAAAACGGTATTATATGCGATATGTCGTTAAACGACATATAAAAAACGGATGGCTGATTTCTCCTCCATGCCTCTGTCAATACGAGGCTTGTGTCGCCGATTTTCCTTCGGCGCGTATTACAGTCGTCATGCCGCGTCCGCATCATCTTTTTATCCATGCGGGCATTTCCTGCGCGATTTGCCCTTCCTTGCCACGCTGTATTCAGGGTATTTCATCACCATGTTCGTACGCCAACTCGATTATCTCGTGACGCTCGCGCGTGAAAAACATTTTGCCCGCGCGGCGGAAATCTGCTGTGTGTCGCAACCCGCGCTGTCGGCGGCAGTGCGCAATCTGGAAACCGAACTCGGTGTCACCATCGTGCAGCGTGGTCAGCGGTTTCAGGGTTTCACGCCGGAAGGCGAACGCATACTCGACTGGGCGCGGCAGACGCTGGCCGCGCTGGAAGGAATGCGGCAGGAAGCCTCGATGTCGCGCGTGAAGCTAAGCGGCACCTTGCGCCTCGGTGCGATCCCGACCACCATGCCCGTCGTATCCTTGCTGACCGGCCCGTGTCGTGCGCAGCATGCCGATCTGCGGCAACGGGTGCTGTCGCTCAGTACCGAAGAAATCATGCGCCGGCTGGACGACTTCGAACTCGATATCGGCCTTACCTATCTGGAAGACCAGCGGCTCAGCGGCTTTCATGTGCAGCCGCTGTATCGCGAGCGTTACATGCTGCTGGCGCGCGATCAGCAGGCGATGGGAGAGCGGACGGAAATCAGTTGGGAAGACGCAGCCGAGTTGCCGCTGTGCCTGCTGACCGCGCATATGCAGAATCGTCGCATCGTCGATGCCGCCTTCCGGCGAGCCGATGTACAGCCGAATGTGGCGGTGGAAACCGATTCGGTTTTTGCCCTGTATTCGCAGGTACGTCATGCCGGCTTGTTCAGCGTGGTGCCGCACAGTTTGCTGTGCCTGTTCGAGTCGCGCGATGAAATGGCGGCCATTCCGCTGGTGCCGGAACTGAGTCGCGCCATCGGCATGATTTCGCTGGCGCACGATCCCTGCTCCCCTGTCGTGACGGCAGCGCGCAATATTGCCGCCCAGATCGATTTGCAGGCGCGTTTCGATGCCTACATAAGCGGCAGCTATCAGCCCATCACATCAAACGATTAGACCGTATTTCGCTTCCTTCATAAGATCGCTGCGCTGGCATTCATTTCGATGTCCGCTTGCAGAAGAAATTCAGCGTCCCGCGAATTTCTATTCTCTGCGGCAATCACGCAATCTTATGGAGAAGTAACATCATGGCTAAAGTTTTATGCGTTTTGTACGATGATCCTGTCACCGGTTACCCAACAAGCTATGCACGTGACGATGTAGCACAACCGTCCATCTATCCTGACGGACAAACATTGCCGACGCCAAAAGGCATCGACTTCAAACCAGGTACTTTGCTGGGTAGCGTATCCGGCGAACTCGGCCTGCGTAAATATCTGGAAGCGAATGGTCACACACTGGTTGTGACATCCAGCAAAGATGGTGCGGACAGTGTGCTCGACAAGGAATTGCACGATGCCGAGATCATCATCTCGCAACCGTTCTGGCCTGCTTACATGACAGCCGAACGCATCGCCAAAGCGAAGAAATTGAAAATGATCGTGACAGCGGGTATCGGTTCCGATCACACCGATCTGGAAGCTGCCAACAAGCACAACATCACCGTCGCCGAAGTGACCTATTGCAACAGCCACAGCGTGGCAGAACACGTGCTGATGATGATCCTGTCGCAAGTGCGTAATTACATCCCATCGTACAAGCAGGTCATCGACGGCGGCTGGAACATCGCTGATTGCGTATCGCGCTCCTACGATCTGGAAGCCATGAGCGTCGGTACTGTCGCCGCCGGCCGCATCGGCTTGCGCGTGCTGCGCCTGCTGCACCCATTCGACGTCAAGCTGCACTACATGGACCGTCACCGTCTGCCGACCGCTGTTGAAAAAGAACTCAACCTGACTTATCACAGCACGCTGGAAAGTCTGACCAAGGTCTGCGACGTGGTGACGCTGAACTGCCCGCTGCATCCGGAAACGGAACACATGATCAACGAAAAAACGCTGAAGAATTTCAAGCGTGGCGCTTACATCATCAATACCGCGCGCGGCAAGCTATGCGATCGCGATGCGATTGTTGCCGCGCTGAAGAGCGGTCAACTGGCCGGTTACGCCGGCGACGTCTGGTTCCCGCAACCGGCGCCCAAAGACCATCCGTGGCGCACCATGCCGCACCACGGCATGACGCCGCATATTTCCGGCACCAGCCTGACTGCACAGACACGCTACGCCGCAGGGACGCGTGAAATTCTGGAATGCTATTTTGAAGGCCGCCCTATTCGCGACGAATATCTGATCGTGCAGGGCGGAAAGCTGGCCGGCGTGGGTGCGCACTCGTACAGCGACGGTAACGCAACCAAGGGCTCGGAAGAGGCAGCCAAATACAAAAAGGCGTAACAAGAAAGCTTAATAAAAAAGTGCAATTGGCAGCGCGTCTGCCGGATGACCGGATCCGGCAGACGCGCGGTCACTTAATGCCGGCGTTCGACAAGAGCGTCGGCATTTTTGTTTGGGAAACCGTGTTGATGCAGACAGCGGACACGCATGGCGGGTATCAGGCCAGCGCTGCTTTCGCTGCTTCTTCCGGGGTCAGGCCATCGTAGAACTGGTCGGTAAACCATTCAATCTGTTCTTCGATGTGATCTTGCGCCTCGGCTACCGTTGCGCCGCCGGCCACCAGAAAACCTTCGACTTCTATGCACCAGTTGATGAGCGCCAGTGTTTCCGGATCCAGTTCTTCTTCTTTCTTTGCCATGATGCTGTCCTTCATTTATTTGATGATGACGACAGTTTCACATGGGAGCGGGTAGAAGGGAAGCGCGATACAGGGATTACAAGGAAAAACGGTCGCCCAGTTTTGCCAGCGACAGCAATAGTTGCTCGCTTGATTTGGCAAGCGCCTCATCAATCGCGACCTTGACGATGCGCAAGGCTTTTTTCTCGGCTTCGTAGGCAGATGTTGCGGTGCCCTCTATGAAGCCCTTGATTGGCGTGGGATTGCCTTTTTGCCAGACGCAATAGCTGCCGCCCCACTCGCCAAAAGAAAAGCCCCAGGCTTGCTCGATCGCGGTGATGGAGATCAGATAACCCTTGTATTCAAGCTTCAAATCGATTCCAGAAAACGTAACAGCGCCGCGCGTTCATTGGCGGTCATCGCGCGCACGATTTCTTTTGCGGGTGCAGCTTCACCGCCGTGCCACATGATCGCTTCCAGCAGCGTGCGTGCGCGACCATCGTGCAAAAATCCGGCATCGGGATTTATTTTCTTCGCCAGGCCTATGCCCCACAAGGGCGGCGTACGCCATTCCTGCCCGCTGGCCTGAAAGTCGCTGCGCCCATCGGCCAGCGCTGGCCCCATGTCGTGCAGCAGCAGATCGGTGTAGGGCCGTATCAACTGATTCGACAGCATGGGCAACACAGCATCCTTGCGCGTACGCAGTTCCGGAACGTGACAGACAGCGCAGCGTGCCTGCTGGAACAACTGGCCGCCACGTATGACTTGGGCATCATTGACATGGCGGCGCGCCGGCACGGCCAGCATGCGGTGGTAGAACACGGTTGCAAAAAAATCGGCGCGCGACAATTCCGTATCGGATAATTCCGCATCGCCAGGCGCAAGGCCGGCAAATTGTGCCGCGCTGCCGGACGGTGCCTGCTTGCATGCGGTTTGCACTGCGGTGCAATTTTCATGTGGCGTGAGCGGCGTGGTAATGCCGAGGTCGCCGACGAAGGCATTGGCAACTTGTTCGGGCAATGTTGCGACATTGGCTTTCATGCCGAAGCGGCCGATCACCTTTTTCTGTGCCATCGCATCCCATACAATATTGACACGGCCGCGTATGCCGTCGGGTTTGTCCTGTTGCTGCAAAGCGAGCAAGGTGTCGTCGCTGACCGCTTCCAGCAAGCCGAGGCCATACACAATGGGACCGATGCGCGGCGATACCATGACGTCCTCGCCTAATGCCCCGTATGCCAGTTGTCTGAAATGTACATTGGGCTTGCGCAGGACGATCGTCTCGCCGTCCGCCAGTGTTTCTATATGTTCGTCATAAACAAGAAAGCCGATTCCTTCGCCAGGCACCCCGGGCACGCCATGTTCATTCAACTGATCGCCATAGGCTGGATGCGGCTTGGCACCACCGTGCGGACCGATACCGGGCACACTCAAGCGCAACAACATTGCCTGCATGCTTCCCTCTGGTCCATCGGGTGCATTGCCGCGACCATTCCTCGCGTGACAGGCGATGCAGGAGATGCGGTTGTAAACCGGCCCCAGACCGGTGGCTCTATCGGTGGCGGATGCAATGACCCACGACTGGCGGAACATGGAGCGTCCTGTCGCAAAGACGCGCAGATGCTCTTCATCTATCACTGGGCTGGGTTGAGAAAAAGCTTCGCGACTCTGGCTGGCCGTTGTTGAGGTGCCGCCGCTCAATGTGGAGATCTCAATACTCGCCGTGCCTGTCAGCAAAAGCAGCAGTGGAGCAGAGAAAAAATAGCGGATACGTGGAAACATAATCGAAAGATGCGTGGAGAACGAGATACCGCTATTTCTCTTTTGTGATACCTACATCGATCACTTGCTGTGCAATGCGTCCTGCCTGCGAGCGATTTTTACGAATGCGTGCCGCCCATTCTGCAATGACGTCTACGTTTTCCGTTGATTCTGCTTCGAATGCGGCTGCGAAGCGAGCGGCAATCAGGTTGGCTTGTGTTTCGCTGATTGGCATTGTGGTTGCGAGTACACGTGCCTGATATGCCTTGGCCTTGAGCGCGCTATCGTTGGTGGAGTTGGCCAGTTGTTCGGCTTGTTTGATCTTGTCCAGCAGATTGCGCAGACTCATTTGTTCATCGGTGATCAGGATGTCAAACAAGGTATTGTTCAAACCCTGCCGTTCCAGAGCGCGTTCGGTATTGAATACGAAAGGCATTTTGCTGGCAGCGGCATATGGATCGAAATAGTGCGCAGGTTTATCCGCATACACGGCAGGACGTACAGGCAATTTGCGTATATCGGGGTGAAACAACATTTTTTGTCCTTCTGCGGACAGCACGAAAGCGGCAAACGTACGTGCATTATTCAGATGCGGTGGATTTTTCATGATCGCCACATGTGCCGGCGAATAGCCGGTAATGCCGGGGTAGATGAATTGAATCGGCGCGTCATTGGCAATCGCCGACTTGACGAAAAAATCGATGGAGACGCCAACGCTGGCGCGGCCGCTGCTGACTTCTTCGGACACGTTCTGCCCACCGGCCTTGAGTAATTGCGCATTGCTGCCGATGGCCTGCAAAATCGCCCAGCCTTTATCCCAGCCGTAACCCTGCAGGATGATATCGACCAGCAAGGGTGCAAAACCGACTTTGCTCGGTACAGGGAAAACGATTTCATCTTTCCATACCGGATCGGTCAGGTCGGTCCATTGTCTGGGTTGAGACAATCCTTTTTCTTTCAGTCGTTGCGGACTGATCGCGAAACCGTAGCCTGCAACTTCTGATGCGACGTAGAAACCGGATGGATCAGAAATCGGAAAGCCCCCGATCTTGGTCGGCAAGCCCGTCATGTCGAGATCGAGTTTGCGGAAAGCTCCCTCCTTGGCCAGTATCTGGAAATTACGTTGTGCAGGAGTCCAGTAAACATCGACATTGCGCTGGCCGGGGCTGCGCAAATAGGCCAGCGCATCGCGAGAATGTCGCCATAAAATTTCAATACGAATGCCAGGGTGCGCTTTTTCAAACGCAGCCTCAAAGCGCGACACCACTTCTTCCGGATAGCTGGTCATGACTACGAGCTTGGTGGCTGGGGCATTTGCTGCCCAGCCATTGAGTGATGCCAGAACGAAGGCCGAGGCTGCGAGTAGCCGGGCGAAAAAAAGTGGTGTGCGTTTCATGATGAATCTCTTAGAAGCGATAGTTCAGATTGGCGAAGAAATTACGACCTTCTTCGTAAAAACCTTCGGAGTGCGCGTAGTTGCGATCCAGCAGGTTATTGACGCCAGCTTCCAGCGTGACATCTTTTTGCAAGGCATAGCTCAGCTTGGCGTTGATCATGCTGAAGCCGCGTGCGATCCGGGTGCCTGTGTCTGTGCTGTAGCGTTTGGAATTGTATTCAGCACTACCAATCACATTCATACTTGGTGTTGCTGCCCATTTGGCATAGGTGAACAACTTGTGCGCAGGCGCGTCGGTCAGTAACTTCGAATCAGATTTGTTTTGCCGGTCGAGGTAGGTGTAATTGCCACCCAATTCAAGAGTATGGGTGGCAGTTGCAGTAAGGCCGAGTTCAATGCCTTTGCTGGATACCTTGCCGATGTTTTGCAATTGATTGCAAAGAACTAGGCCGTCGCAAACAGTGCCGGGCACTTTATTCGATTGCATCATATTGGTAATGTCGCTATAGAAGATAGCCGCATCTACCCGGACTTTCTGAGTCAGTTTTTCTGAAATGCCCAGCTGGTAATTGACTGCGCGTTCGACACTCAGATTTGGATTGGGAATCGCTGATCCCAAGCCGCCGGAATAGCGTTGCTTGATCGTCGGAAAGCGCGATTTGCGCGCGACGGTCAGGTAGGCATTGCCTGTTTGCGAGGTGTGATAAATCAGGCCTGCTTGTGGATTAAAAGCAGATGAATCTTTAACAGGGAAGTTGTATACCCCGCGTGCAGGGTCATATTTTTGTCCTTGTTTTTCGTGGCGCTTGTCATAACTGGCGCCTACGATCAAGTCCAGCTCGTTGGTGAGCTTATGGGTATCTTCGACGCTGAACGATGTGGTACGGTCTTCGGAACGTTGTTGAGGATCGTCGTTATCGTGCTCCCTGTGAACATCTTCTTTCAGATGTAGGGCAAGCTTCAATGTATTTGAATTGGACAGCTTGGTACCGTATTCGATGCTACCACCATAGGTATAGTCATCGTAAGCACTTCGAAAGGAAGATTTTTTGACTTTGGGACTTATCGTTGTGTACGTCGCATCGTCAAACGAGTTTAGGCGATTGGAAAATTTATCGTAGTACAAACGTGTCTTCAGGTAGGAGTCCTGCCCGATGGCCGTATTGGAAATGAAATACAGGCTTTCCTTGTCCCATGCCGGCCACTGCCAGTATTGCACTTTTGCATCTGGTGATGTGCCCGCATAAGGTGGACTACCTTTTACGCCCTTCTGATTGACGTAGTTCAGCGCATATTCGTCCGTTGCATTCGGTGTCAGGCCAACCTTGATATTGATCTTTTTATCGGTGCTGTATGTGTTGAGTCTTTCACCGCTTGGTTGTGAGGCAACAGGACGGAAGTCACGCGACAAGGTATAGGCATCGCGATTCAGGTAGGACAAGCCAAGTTGCGCGTACCACATGCCCTGATTGGTGCCGAGGTTGATATTGGTGCTGTTGCCATTGCCATCGAATTTGTCGTTGCTGCGTACCCCTACTCCGATATTGCCTTCAAATGTTTTGACCGGACGACGCGTTACGAGGTTGATGGCGCCGCCGATGGTATTGGAGCCATACAACACGGAGCTGAATCCCTTGGCGACTTCGATTGAAGCCAGATCGTAAGTTGTAAAGCGCGCCAGATCGACGTTGCCGTCATACGGTACATAAACTGGAATGCCATCGATGAATACCGGCACCTGACGGCTGTCGAAGCCGCGTACAGTCACCATGCGTTCGTTGCGCTGTCCACCGCCGGTGGTCGTAATGCCTGGCATGAGATCGAGTGCATCAACTACAGTTTCACGATTGAAGTCATCAAGCTCTTCGCGTGTCACGGCGCTACCGCCAGTTGCAGGCGTGGCAGATCGCGATCCGCTGACATTGATTTCGCCTAACGTGAATACACCGGATTCGTTAGCGGGGTCTGCTGCAAATGCGGTGCTGCCAAACGCGAGCACGAGCGCCGTAGCGATCGTGGTGCGAGAAAACTTGTTATTCATTCTTCCCTCGATTTTTCGACCTGAGATTGCCCGCTGCAGCCGATGAGGCCTTCTCATTGGCAACACACGCCATTTCAGTTGCGGCGGCATCGGGCCGGGTTTTTAAAAAGCGAGAGTGTATACGATATGTATTTAAACTACATAATGATTTGTGGCGATATCCGATAATTATTTATGGCTAATTTCGATCGGTATTCGTGCGCTGGCCGACGCCTGCAGGCCGGCTCGATGGCGCACGGAAATCCTGGTCAAATTGTCGCTATGGCTGGTCAAATTGTCGCGATCCCTCTTGCCCCTATCTGTGTGTATCCTTATAAATCATCGACTTAAGCTTCGATTTTGATCTGGCATGCGGATTGCGTAATGAAGTCCCAGGTGAAAAATTTCACCGTACTTCATGTGTGCGCATTGCCCATAAAACGTTGTAGCCCACGTTGCTGCAACATGATCAAAGGAGATTCATATGCTCGATTTTTTTACGCGCGAAAGAAGCGTTGCCGGCCCGGGGTTCAATCGATGGATGGTGCCACCGGCAGCGCTGGCAGTTCATTTATGTATTGGGCAGGCTTATGCGTTTAGCGTATTCAACGGCCCGCTTTCCAAGGTCATCGGTATCGACAGTCCGGCTCCCGAGGACTGGAAACTCACGACGCTGGGCTGGATCTTCAGTCTTGCCATCGTCTTCCTCGGCCTGGCTGCGGCCTTTGGCGGCAAGTGGCTGGAAAAAGTCGGCCCGCGTCTGACGATGTTTGTCGCGGCCTGCTGTTTCGGTGGCGGCTTCATGGTATCGGCGCTGGGCGTGCATCTGCATCAAATATGGCTGGTCTATCTCGGCTACGGCGTGCTGGGCGGTATCGGCCTCGGTCTTGGTTATGTGTCGCCGGTGTCCACGCTGATCAAGTGGTTTCCCGATAGACGCGGCATGGCAACAGGAATGGCGATCATGGGTTTCGGCGGCGGCGCGATGATCGGTGCGCCCTTGTCGGTTTTCCTGATGGGGCATTTCAAATCGCCGACTTCGGTAGGCGTGACGGAAACCTTCATCGTCATGGGCGTGCTGTACTTCATTTCGATGATGATCGGTGCGCTGGCTATACGCATCCCGGCACCGGATTGGAAGCCGGCCGGCTGGACGCCGCCTGTGGTCGAGAACAAGATGATTACGCGCAACCATGTGCATATCGACCAGGCCATGAAGACGCCGCAGTTTTATCTGTTGTGGCTGGTGCTGTGTCTGAACGTGACCGCGGGCATCGGTGTGCTCGGACAGGCGTCGCTGATGATTCAGGAAACCTTCAAGGGTGAGGTGACGGTCGCCGCTGCCGCCGGCTTCGTCGGCCTGATGAGCGTGTTCAACATGGGTGGTCGTTTCTTCTGGTCGTCGATCTCGGATTATCTGGGGCGCAAAAATACCTATTACACCTTCTTTGTTCTCGGTGCGATCCTATATGCCTGCGTACCGTATGCCGGTCATGTAGGCAGCGTCGCGCTATTCGTGATGTGCTATTGCATCATCGTCAGCATGTATGGCGGCAGTTTCTCCACCGTGCCGGTTTATCTGGCCGATCTGTTCGGTACCAAGTTTGTCGGTGGCATACACGGGCGCTTGTTGACCGCATGGTCGGCGGCAGGCGTGTTCGGTCCGGTGCTGGTCAATTACATCCGCGAATACCAGATCAATCATGGCGTGCCGACCGGCGAATCGTATGCAATGACGATGTACATCATGGCGGGTCTGCTGATACTCGGTTTTATCTGCAATCTGTTCATCAAGCCGGTCGAAGCCAAACATCATATGGCCGATGATTCCGTGCGGTCGAAAGCGCCATCCGGCGGCATGCAGCCCGCTGGCGCAAATTGAACGCATATTGAACCAATAACAGGAGAATACTTATGTCTACCCATCATGCAGAGGCCAAACCTAGCAGCCCGCTTATCGTCGTCATATTCTGGGCTTACGTGATTATTCCATTGGCATGGGGTGTGTCGTCGACCATGCAGAAAGCGATGGCATTGTTTCATTAAAATTTTACAAGCATGAAAAAAGCGAGGCGCTCATCGGCCTCGCTTTTTTATTATTTCAACTACTATGCAGTTTGTTCTCTCTGAATACGGAGAAACAAGCTGACAGGTGCAACGATCAAATGGTCGGGTACCAGAAAGAATCATGCATTGCCTGCAGCTATCCAACATAGAATTCGACATGACTGCTGCAAAACATATTCATCCTGAAACGGACGCGCCTTTTGTCGAAGCATTCGGCGGCTGGCAAGACCAATCCATCCTCATCGTCGACGACGAGCCAGGCATGCGCAGTTTTCTGCAGCGCACACTGGATGGTCGCTGCAGCCGGGTGGAAGCCGTCGACTCGGTGGAAGCAGCCAGCGTGCTGCTGGACTTGCGCCATTTCGACCTGATCATTCTCGACAATTCACTGCCCGGTAAATCCGGCGTCGAATGGCTGCATGAAATGCGCGCGCTCGGCTTGCATAACGATGTGGTTCTCATCACGGCCTTTGCCGATCTGGAAACGGCGATTCATGCCCTGCGTGCCGGTGCGGCAGATTTTTTGCTAAAGCCGTTTCGCGTCAATCAGATTCTGAGTGCAATCGGACGCTGTTTCGATCGCACCCATTTGCGGCGTGAAAATTTCATCTTGCGGCGCGAACTGGATTCGCATGTCGATTTTGGTGTGGATGGCTTGGTAGGCAATTCGACTGCGCTGCAGCCGGTGCGTGAAACGATCAAGCGTCTGGCAACTGTATCCAGCACCGTGCTGATCACTGGCGAATCCGGCACCGGCAAGGAGATTGCGGCGCGTGCGATGCATTATCTGAGCAGCCGCTCCGGCAATCATTTCGTGCCGGTAAATTGCGGCGCAGTGGCGCCGGATATTATCGAAAGTGAATTGTTCGGGCATGTCAAAGGCGCATTCAGCGGTGCAGCTTCTTCGCGCGAAGGCCTGTTTTTTTATGCGCAGGGTGGCACGCTGTTTCTGGACGAAGTAGCAGAACTGCCGATGGCGATGCAGGTCAAATTGTTGCGCGTGCTGGAAGAGAAAAAAATCCGTCCGGTTGGCGCTGAGCGCGAAATCCCGGTTGATGTCCGGGTGATCGCGGCGACCAATCGCAATGTCGAAGAAGCGGTGCAGGAAGGTCGCTTTCGACAGGATCTGTATTACCGTTTGAACGTGGTGCAGGTGCATATGCCGCCGCTGCGCGAACGCGCTGACGATATTCCGGCGCTGGCAGCATATTTTGTCCGGCAGTTGGCGCCGCAATTGGGCGTGCCGCCGCAGCAACCGGATAGCGCATTGCTGGCAGCGATGGCATCCCATTCGTGGCCAGGCAATGTGCGCGAGTTGCGCAATCTGATCGAGCGCTGGCTGATACTGGGCAACATTCCCGAGATTGCCATCGGCAGCAAATCCGTGGCGGTCGATAACGGCAGCGACGTCTCGCTGCAAGCGATCGAGAAGCAGCACATTCTTAAAATCCTCGGCGCAGCGGACGGCAACAAGACCGAAGCGGCACGTCGCCTCGGCCTCTCGCGAAAAACCCTAGAGCGCAAATGCGCCGAATGGGGAGTCTAAAGATTGTCTGCCGTGCGTCGCATTTTTCAAAAGGCATTCGGGCTGCATTTTCTCGGCAATACATCGGTGCGTACCAAGTTGCTGCTGGTGGCGCTGGTGCCCTTTCTTACCGTGCTGCCGATTTTGTTTTCGCTGATTTCATATTGGGGCGTTGCATATTACGACCGCCTGCTTACCTTCAAGGTCAGCAGCGACCTGACGGTGGCGCACGAGTATTTCATACACGTCAGGGAGAAGATCGGGCTCGATGTTTCCAGCCTCGGCGAATCGCATCCCTTTGTCATGAGCGTGCGCGATGGCGATCACGCCAACCTGCAAAAAATGCTGCTGGAAAAAAAACAGACGCTCGGATTAGATTTCCTGAATCTGCTCGATATGAATGGCCGCGTTCTGGCATCGTCGAGTGGAGTCAGTCGTACGCTGGGCAGCAGCAATGCGCATTGGCCGGTGGTGCGTTCGTCACTGCTGGGGGAAAAATCGACCGGGATCGATATTTACTCGGAAGAACAATTGCGCGCGATCAGCGACAAGGCGGTGCGGCAGGCATATATCGAACTGGTCAATACGCCGAACGCTACACCGACAAAAAAGACGGCGGAAAAAAGCGGCATGGTCATTCATTCGACCACGCCGGTCCGCGATACGGATGGCACGCTGATGGGCGTGCTGGAAGGCGGCACGCTGCTGAATCAGAATCTTGATTTTGTCGATACCATCAACAGCCTGGTCTATGCCGATGGTTCGCTGCCGGAAGGCAGCGGCGGAACAGCAACCTTGTTTATCGATGATGTGCGCATTGCTACCAACGTGCGTCTGTTCGGCAACAAGCGCGCATTGGGTACGCGTGCTTCGCAAATCGTGCGCAACTATGTACTCAACGATGGCAAGACCTGGCTGGATCGTGCATTCGTCGTGAGCGACTGGTATATCTCGGCGTATGAGCCGATCAGCGACAGTTTCGGCAATCGGGTCGGCATGTTGTATGTCGGCTATCTGGAGGCGCCCTTCCGCCAAGCCAAGGAAACGGCGATCGCGTTGCTCGCCGGGCTCTTCACGCTGATCGGCATAGGCGGCGTCTATTTTTCCCTGCGTGTGGCGCGCGATATCTATGGTCCGCTGACGAGCATGAAGCGCACGATGGCAGAGGTTGAACAAGGCAATATGTCCGCACGCACCGGCGGCACGCAGACGCGCGATGAGCTGGGCACCCTGTCGCATCACCTGGATGAATTACTGGACACGGTGCAGAAGCAGAATGCCGAACTGAAGGCGTGGGGTGATCAACTGGATCGCAAGGTGATAGAACGCACCATCGAACTGGAGAAAACCAACAAGCTGCTGGTCAAGGCGCAGCAGCAGCTGGTGCTGGCCGAGAAGCTGGCGGCAATCGGTGAAATCACTGCCGGCGTGGCGCACGAGATCAATAATCCGGTAGCGGTATTGCAAGGCAATCTGGATGTGCTGCGCGATACGCTGGGCGTTGCCGCCAAACCGGTGCAAGGCGAATTGCGTCTGATGGATCAGCAGATCCATCGTATCAATACTATCGTCACCAAGCTGCTGCAGTTCGCCAGTCCGGGCGAGTTTGCCGGCTATGTGGAAGCAATTGCGGTGGATGAGGTGGTGGTGGATACGCTGGTGCTGGTGCGTCATCTGCTCAATCAGAGCAATATCGACGTGGTGCACAATCGGCACGCCACGCTGGCGGTGCACATCAATCGCGGCGAGTTACAGCAAGTCTTGATCAATCTGTTTACGAACGCTGTTCACGCGATGAAAAATGGCGGTCGGCTGACGATAGAAAGCAGGGATTGGATAGATGACGCAGGTGCGCGTGGCGTGACCATCAACGTGATCGATACCGGTGCGGGGATCAAAAAGGAAGACCAGGCGCGCATCTTCGATGCCTTCTTCACTACCAAGCGGCAAGGCGGCACCGGGCTCGGCCTGTCTATCAGCTATACGCTGGTTGCGCGTTACGGCGGGACGATTACGGTGAAGAGCGAGGAAGGTGTCGGCACCGAATTTACCGTCCGCCTGCTGGCGTGAACGCTCATTTCTGGCGTTTTTTTGCAGGTATGTCGGTTCGGTGCCGGCGACCGTTTTCTGCCTGACCAAACCAAACCCGCGCTATTGCCGGGCGGCTTAGTCATCACGAACAGCAGATTATTTTTTCTGCTCTACCGGGCTGGGAGTGGAGTGATTGTTGGCTTGTCCGGATAAGGGCATCGCGGCTGATTCCTGTTCCTTCGTCAATTCCTTTGAGTCGGCCTGTGTAGAGCCGTAGGCGTTGCCGCTATCGGAGGTGCCGGTTGCCGGTTGATCAGGCAGCTTGCCATCCGAGGCTGGCAGGGAGCTGGCTGGCAGGGCGACAGATCCGGTAGCGCCCTCCAGCTTCGGTGTCGGCGGGGCTTCTGCTTTTTTACAACCGATCAATAGCGTCGCGAGAAACAGGGATGCAAGAATAGTGCGGGTAAAAAACATGGTGACCTCCGGAAGGTGGGTGGTGTCGCTCCATTGTAGTAAGCGAATCCTTGCGGGGTAAGGCTTATTTGGGGGAAGCAGGGAAAGTATTGTGCCGCGCGTTGCGTTTGAAAAACTTACATGGGGTGGGCCGGATTTTTTTGTAAAAAGAATGTGGTTTTGCACAAAATCACATCGGTTTTACGCGGCGGCGATGTGGCGTAGACGGCCCGCGGATTTTCAGCCCGGGACGGCTTCGGTTCAAATTGTCGATTCACGTTATCCTGTTGCTTTTGCAGTTTATCGCTTGCCTAACAGATTGCCGCTGATGAAATCCTTGAAAAACACGCCTCTATCCGTTCTCGATTTATCGCCGATTCTGGTGGATGGCACGCCGGCCGATGCCTTTCATCGCTCGCTCGATCTGGCGCAGCGCGTAGAGAAGCGGGGTTATAACCGCTACTGGCTGGCCGAGCATCACAGCATGCCGGGCATTGCGAGTGCAGCAACCGCGGTTGTGATCGGCTATGTGGCCGGCGGCACTTCGACAATACGCGTCGGCTCCGGTGGCATCATGTTGCCGAATCATGCGCCGCTGGTGGTGGCCGAACAGTTCGGTACGCTGGAATCGCTTTACCCTGGACGCATCGATCTGGGACTGGGCCGTGCGCCCGGTTCGGATCAGGCGACTGCGCGTGCATTGCGGCGCGAGATTAGCGATGACGGCAGCGAATTTCCGCGCCAGTTGAACGAGCTGCGCGCATTCCTGCAGCCGGAAGACAATTACGCCCGGGTGCAGGCAGTTCCCGGTGTCGGGCTGGATATTCCGATCTGGTTATTGGGCTCCAGCAGCTACAGTGCGCAACTGGCCGGTCATCTGGGTTTGCCGTTTGCATTTGCGGGCCAATTTTCGCCTGACTACATGCTGACCGCGCTGGAACTGTACAGACAAACCTTCAGGCCATCGCAGGCTTTGGATAAACCGTATGCGATGGTGGGCGTCAATATCTTTGCTGCCGCTACCGATGAAGAAGCACAGCATCTTGCCACCTCGCAGCAGCAAATGCATTTGGGTCTGGTGCGCGGTACGCCGGGAAAATTGCCGCCACCGATAGCAAATATGGACGATGCATGGCTGCCGCATGAACGGGCCTCGGTTGAGTCGATGCTGCGCGCTTCCATCATCGGCAATGCAGCGACCGTGCAAGAAAAGTTGCAGGCATTTCTGGATGTCACGCAAGCCGATGAAATCATCATCAATACGATGATCTTCGATCATGCCGCGCGTGTACGTTCGTATGAAATCGTGGCTGATGTCTGGCAGGCATAAAGTTAAATTTCGTAAATGACATTTACACAGGTGACGCATCCCATGCTGGACCAGACCTTATACAACACGGAAGAAATCATCCGCCTGCTGGCACCGCAACAAATCGACGCCGACAAGTTTGTCGGGCAGAGTCATTTCATGGGCAGCCCGAATGTATTCGGCGGGCAGGCGCTTGGGCAGGCGCTGTATGCGGCCGGCATCACGGTGCCGGAGCGCCGACCGCATTCCATGCATGCGATGTTTCTGTTGCCCGGCAATCATCAACTGCCGATCGAATACGAGGTCGAACGCGTGCGCGATGGCGGCACCTTCAGCACGCGCCGTGTGGTGGCGACGCAGGAAGGACGCCGTATTTTCGTGATGTCGGCTTCGTTCCAGACCGCAGAAGAAGGCCTGTCGCATCAAAAACCGGCGCCGGCCATGAGCGATCCGGAAACGCTGCCCTCCAGTTTGAAAATCTGGCAGGAGCGCGGCATTTCCATCGGTCGTTCCTTTCAGCCGGTGCCGGTGGATTTCCGCACCAATCGCGAGGACAATATTTTCGGCGGCCAACCGGCATCTGCGACGCGGCAAGTGTGGACGCGTGCGCCGATACGGCTGGCCGACGATGCGCTGGTGCATGAAAGCCTGTTTGCCTACGTCTCCGATTACGGTTTGCTGTGGACGGCGCTGCAAGCGCACGCGATCCGGATGGACGATCCGCGCCTGCAGATCGCCAGCCTCGATCACACGATCTGGTTTCATCGACCGCTGCGCATGGATGACTGGTTGCTGTTCGTGATGGAAAGCCCGAATGCATCGGGCGGGCGCGGACTGTGTTTTGCGCATGTCTACAATCAGCATGGCGTATTGATGGCAACGGTGGCGCAGGAAGGCTTGATTCGCCTGCGAGAAAAAACAAGTGAAAAAAACAAGTGAAGCGCAATTGAATAATTCCTATCGTTGCTTTGCCCGCATCAACCTGTTGGGATTGCTGCTATCCGGATTGCTGTTCATCTGGATTGCGCGTAACGGCGCACTGGATTTTTGGCTGGCACAACAGTTTTTCGATCCTGTCGGGCAGCATTTTCCCTTGCGCGCTTCGCAGTCGCTGGAGTTCTGGGGGCATGCCGTGCTGAAGTCGATTACCGTGTGGATCTGGGTGATCTGCATCGTGTTGACGCTGGCAAGTAGCTGGGTGCGGGTCTTGCGACCTTGGCGTCGTGCCCTGCTGCTGTTTGTACTGATGGCTGGCTGCGCTGCTTTTGTTATTCAAACGCTGAAGGGCGCCAGCGTGCATTCCTGCCCGTGGGATATCAATGTCTTTGGCGGTCAGGCGCGGTGGTTTCCGCTATTCGGTCCGATAGGCAGTCTGGCCGGCCCTGGATTGTGCTGGCCGGGCGGCCATGCATCCGGCGGTTTTGCCTTGGCTGCAGGATACTTCGCTTTGCGCGAACGCACGCCGCAACTTGCGCGCTGGATACTCGCTGTCGGTCTATTGTTCGGCACGGTGATGAGTCTGGTGCAGATGGCGCGCGGTGCGCATTTCCTGTCGCACAATCTGTGGAGCTTGTGGCTGGTGTGGGCGACCTGTTTCGCGATTGATGCGCTGGCGCATGGCGTGTGGCGACAAAAACCGCTGCCAAATTGACCATCCTTTCAAATAGCCATTAACTATTAATTGGTTAAAATAAATCAATTTTACCTAATTAATGAGAGGCATTATCATTTGTCTCATCGTGCAATAGTTTAAAGAAGAAAGGGCTCCCATCATGGTCACTGCAGCGAAAACTACCAGTCAAATCTGTTTGCATATGGGCGTGGCGTTCGGGCTGATGTATCTGATGACCGGCTCGCTTGCCATCGGTGGTGTGGCTGCCGTGGTGGAGCCGATCTGCAATGTCGCCCTGCTGCCTTTGCATGACAGGATGTGGGCGCGCATACGCGCAAAAGTGGAAGCGAAACAGGCGGACTCCAGCGCCGTGACAGCGGACGCATCGATCGCCGCAGGCTGAGTTGCGCTTTTTACTGTGTCTCAGCATTGCCCACAAAGAAGGCCTTCATATTGGCGCGTACAATAATCAGCTGCATGTGCGCCCTTGCGCAAAATAAGATCGCCAATTACCCCGGAGCGTTTGCATGAAAATCGCCATCCTCGATGATTATCAGGACTGCGTGCGTCAGCTCGATTGTTTCTCGCTGCTCGACGACCACGAAGTCAAAGTGTTTACCAATAGTGCACGCGGCGTCGGACAACTGGCGATACGGTTGGCGGATTTCGATGCGCTGGTATTGATACGCGAGCGCACGGCATTATCGCGACCGCTGCTGGAAAAACTGCCCAAACTCAAATTGATTTCACAAACCGGCAAGGTCAGTGGCCATATCGATTTGAGCGCGGCCGCTGCACGCAATATCACGATAGTCGAAGGCGTCGGCGACCCGACTGCGCCGGCAGAGCTGACATGGGCGCTGATTATGGCGGCGATGCGCAAACTGCCGCAATACCTTGGGAATTTGAAGGATGGCTTGTGGCAGATTGCCTCGATATCATCCGCACACAATACGCTGGGTACGGTCTTGAAAGGCCGCACGCTGGGGATCTGGGGCTATGGACGCATCGGGCGCATGGTTGCCGGTTACGGCAAGGCATTTGGCATGAAGGTTCTGGTCTGGGGACGCGATGCAAGTCGCGCAGCGGCCGTGCAGGATGGCTATCAGGCAGCTTCGACCAGGGAAGAATTTTTCAGCACAGCGGATGTGATTTCGCTGCACTTGCGCTTGAATGATGCAACACGCGGCATCGTGACAGCAAGCGATCTGGCACGCATGAAAAGCAGCGCCCTGTTCGTCAATACCAGTCGCGCCGAACTGGTCGCCAGCGATGCCTTGCAGACGGCGCTGGAACAGGGGCGCCCCGGTTATGCGGCACTGGATGTATTCGAGAATGAACCGCTGGCCCCGACGTCATCCTTGTTGAGAATGGAAAACGTACTGGCATCGCCGCATCTGGGCTATGTGGAAAAAGACAGTTACGAATTGTATTTCCGCAGTGCGTTTGAAAACATCGTTGCGTTTGCAAATGGCGCGCCAAAGAATGTGCTGTTGCCGAAGTCGGCATAGGTGCATATGCGTCTAGCGCATGGCGTCGGAGCGATCGTCAGCCGCGCTTCTTTTTGTCTGCGGCAACAGCGTGGCCGTCGTGCTGGCCAGATGCGCGCTACCCCACAACTTGGCCCAGCCCGGCGGCCACGGCAATGCGGGCCCGGTATATTCCGGCACACCGCGCCGTACCGGGATCACCGGCAAGGAATCGGGAATGCGGCCATCCTGTTTGTCCCAGCCTAGCGAGAAGGTGTAATCCGGCAGCAGCGCTTCACACACCTTGTCGAACCATGCCGCGTGATCTTCATCGCGCCCTAAAGCCTGCGCCATGCCGGTTGGATCGAATTGCGCCAGCGTGCTGGCCAGCTCTGCTGCCGTTTCACCGGGCGCATCGCCCCACCCCATCACTGGATTGCAGTTGTATTCGGCGCCGGAGCCGTACCAGCCTTCGCGCCACGGCCGCTCCATCCAGTTGCGCGGACCGGTAAACAAATGCCAGCGCCAGTGCAGGCCGGACGGTTTTGGCCAGCTGTATAAGTACAGACGCTGATAGCCGGCTTTGTGCAAGTCGCGCACCATCGCCATCAGCCGCGCATGCGGCATCGGATCGGGCGGTGTACGGCGGAACAGTATTGGTTCGCCGTCGGCGTGTTGCACTTCGTCGGTGGACAGATTCAAGTCGAGCGTGCGCATCTCATTGCCGAAGCGCGCAGAAATCCAGCCGGTCATCAGATTGACGGCCGTGATCACGCCATAACCACGATGGCGATGAAAAATCACGGTACCTGGAGCAATAGGTTTCATGGGCAAAACAATACTGTGTAATACGTTGATAAATGCACGTCGATAGATGCGGCAGACCGGCGATAGTGTAACGGGATTTGTCGCGCATCGTCAGCCGGGCTGCACTATTCCATTACAGTAAAAGTTATTGCTGTCGATGGCAGCAAACAGGCGCGCAGACAGGATCGCTGAGTATAGCGTGTGTGGAATACGACGTTGCAAGTACAGACGCGTCCACCAGCCGGGCAAATGGCTTGCTATCATTTCCATATTTATCGTCTGATAGTCATGCGCCTCTTTTCATTGCTGCGCTGCCCGCGTTATGATGTGCCATCCGATTGTGGACTGCCTTCTTGCCTTGTGACTAAACATGACTCTGCGCATCATTGCCACCGGTGGCACCTTCGATAAACATTACGATGAAATTGCGGGTAAGCTGAATTTCAGCAAGGGTCACCTGCCGCAAATCATCAAGCGGTGCCGGATCACGGTGCCGATTCAGCTGGAACAACTACCTTTCCTCGATTCGCTGGACATGCACGACGCCGACCGCCAGCGTATAGCCGCTTCCTGCCTGCGTGCCGACGAGACCAGCATTGTGGTCGTGCACGGTACCGACACCATGCGCGAAACAGCGGAAGTGCTGGGTGCCGCACAATTGCCGAAAACCATCGTGCTGACCGGCGCCATGGTGCCTTACGAAGTCAAGAATTCGGACGCACTGTTTAACTTCGGTTTTGCCTGCGGCATCGCGCAGGCCTTGCCGCATGGCGTCTACATTGCAATGAATGCGCAAATTTTCACATGGAATGACGTGAAAAAAAATCGTGCTGAAGGCGTGTTCGAAAAGCGTTGAGCATCAGTTGCATTTCACTCGCCAAATAAAAAAGCCCGCGAACCTTGGGGCGCGGGCAAAAATCCAATACTTGGATGGAGTGACCTGCGTAGTGTAAGCAGCGATTGTTACCTGCTTGTGACACGTCGGCAATTGATCGGCATTGCAACTGTGCTCAGGGGCGTGCGCTTGTAGATGCTGAAAGCATCATTTCAAATACAGATAAATTGTAGGGTTAAAAAACCCTGGTTGCGATTTTGTACTAGAATTTAAAGCAGGTGACGCGCGAGTAGCGTGACCGGCAGAGCAAACTAAAACCAATACATATCAGGAGGATGGCGCTGAACTCTTAAGTATCGAAGTTATCCAACGAGATCGAGAAGAGACGCAATGTAACCACTTAGGAGGAAAAAATGGATGCAACATTAAAACCTTGTCCTGTTTGCGGTAGTAAAGCAGAACTGAAAGAAGCCCATTACCTTGAATCCGAACGGCCTTACAGCTATGTGCATTGCTTGAATGAAGCATGCACCCTGAATCACAACGCAGCGCATTTCAGTGCCAGTACTGAAGCCAAAAATGATCAGGATGCGATAGCAGCCTGGAACAAACGTGAGCAGATTCCGGTCATGCATCACTAGGTTTTTCCTCCATTCACGCCTCAAATCATGAAAAACAGCCCGGTATGACCGGGCTGTTTGCGTTAACGAAGGCAGGCTGCCGTACTACTCAAGTTATGTTCATATCAGCAAAATCCCGGCCACAATGGACAGCAGTAGCGACCATTTGACGATGTAATACAGCGGTTTGTTATGCGCCTTGAGCCTTTTGCCCGCGCGGCGCACCGCATAGACGTGGCGGAACGCACGATTGACGCCGCCGGTACGATCCTGCACATCGTTGGGTGCGGCAGTTGCGGCCATGACTTTGCGGCCGAACCAGCGGTTGACGGCTTGCGCCCAGCGCCATTTCATCTTGCGTTCCAGATCGCAGAACAGAATGATGCGATTTTTATCGCTCTCGTTGGCCGCCCAGTGGATATAGGTTTCATCAAAAATGACCGCCTCGCCATCGCGCCAGCTATAGCGTATGCCGTCCACGGCGATGAAACAGCGGTCGTCGTTCGGCGTGACCAGGCCGAGGTGGTAACGCAGCGAGCCGGCATACGGATCGCGATGACGGCCTAAGTCGGCGCCTGGCGGCAGTTGCGCGAACATGGCGGCCTTGATGATGGGAATGGACTCCAGAATGGCAACGGTGCGCGGACAGCGCTGCTGCGCCGACGGATGGCTTTCGCCATACCATTTCAAATAGAAGCGTGTCCAGCCGCGCCGGAAGAAGGAATTGAAGCCGGCATCGTCAAAATTCGCAGAAGCCTTGATGTGCTCCTGCAATGCCAGCGCTTCATCGCGTATGACTTGCCATTGATCGATCAGCGGGCGTATTTCCGGATAACTATCGAGCTGGTGATACGGTCGATCCGGCAGGCGGGAAAACAGGGTCATGAACGCGTTGATTGGCGCCATGAAGGTAGAGTGGTCAGTCGATTGCCGCAGCCATTTGTGCCGCACCTTGCCACGATAGTGAGTGTAAAAGACGCTGCACAGGAACAGCGTAATCAGAGGCCACTTGATCATTTTTCGGTACCCATATCTCCCATATTGCAGGAAAATAAATTGTACTGAAATACGCGTAGATTTGCAGTGGGTGCAATCAATTTTGCAGCAATAGGTTGGCTGAAGACGCTGATATTGCCTCGGGGAAATTAAATTTTCAGCAAGGATTAATTAGATATTCGTTAAATGAATAGTTCATATCAGAAATTCGAATTGGATTTATAGCTGATGTGTTCCTACACTGTAATTACTCCACAAGAGTCAACTACGAAAGGAACACACCATGTCACAAGCATCGTCTCCATCGGTCACTACCGAAACCTCTCAGGCCAAACGTATTGCCGCCATCGCGCAACTGTGTGAATCGCGCGGTACCCAGTACCAGGGCTTGGTGAAATACCTGCACCTGTAACAGGTGATAAATTGATCGGCATCATGCCGATCCCCACTTGTAAAATCCTCGTTTATGACGGGGATTTTTGTTTTGTGGACTTCGTTATTTCTCCGGATGACAAGTATGTGGTCAGGTGTTCGCCGCGAGTTGTCCCAGGAAAAGATGGCCCCTTGCAATCTGACGTAGCCGCCACGACGATCAACTGATCATCGTGTTTTGCAGGGGCGGCATGAATGAAAAATCCCCACTGCACATCATTGTGCAGTGGGGATTTTTATTTCCCTGGATAGCGCAAACTTCGGGCAGTTATCCAGGGTTGGGCATGACGATTTCTGAATCAGGCTATTGTGCTCAACACCTGATTCAGGGTTTTGCTGGGGCGCATGGCCTGGCTGGTTTTGGTCGTATCCGGATGATAGTAGCCGCCGATATCGACCGGCTTGCCTTGTGCCGCTTTCAATTCAGCCACGATCGCGGCTTCATTGTCGGCCAAGGCTTTTGCCGGCGCGGCGAAGTGTGCTTGCAATGCTGCATCTTCGCTTTGTTCGGCCAAGGCTTGCGCCCAGTAAAGCGCCAGATAAAAGTGGCTGCCGCGATTATCCAGGCCGCCGACTTTGCGCGCTGGCGACTTGTTGGTGTCGAGGAATTTCCCGGTGGCCTGATCCAGTGCCTTTGCCAATACCAATGCCTTCGCATTTTTGTTTACCTGCCCGAGGTGTTCCAATGACGCAGCCAGCGCCATGAATTCACCGAGCGAGTCCCAGCGCAGGAAATCTTCTTCGACAAATTGCTGCACGTGCTTAGGTGCCGAACCGCCGGCGCCGGTTTCGAACAAACCGCCACCCGCCATCAAGGGCACGATGGACAACATCTTCGCGCTGGTACCCAGTTCCAGAATCGGGAACAGATCCGTCAGATAGTCGCGCAGCACGTTTCCGGTTACCGAGATCGTGTCCTTACCGGCGCGTATGCGTTCCAGCGTGAAACGTATGGCTTCGACCGGTGCCAGGATGCGCAGATCGAGCCCGGCAGTGTCGTGGTCTTTCAAATACACATTCACCTTGGCGATGATTTGCGCATCGTGCGCGCGTTGCGCATCCAGCCAGAATACGGCGGGTGTGCCGGTCGCGCGAGCGCGATTGACGGCGAGTTTGACCCAGTCCTGCACCGGCGCATCCTTGGTCTGGCACATGCGGAACAGATCGCCTGCTTCGACTTTTTGTTCGATCAATACTTTGCCGTTTGCATCGCTAACACGTACCACGCCGTCAGCAGCGATCTGGAAGGTCTTGTCGTGCGAACCGTATTCTTCAGCCGCCTGCGCCATCAGGCCGACGTTAGGCACGCTGCCCATCGTGACCGGATCGAAGGGGCCATGCTGTTTGCAATTGTCGATCACGACTTGGTAAATGCCTGCATAGCAGCGGTCGGGAATGACGGCCTTGGTATCTTGCAGCTCGCCTGCAGCGTTCCACATCTTGCCGGAATCGCGAATCATCGCCGGCATCGACGCATCGACGATCACGTCGCTAGGCACGTGCAGATTGGTGATGCCCTTGTCCGAGTTCACCATCGCCAGTGGCGCGCTGCGCGCATACAGTGTCTGGATATCAGCCTTGATCGCAGCTTGCGTATCGGCCGGCAGTGTCTTGATGCGTGCGTACAAATCGCCGATGCCGTTGTTCGGATCGAAGCCGACTTGTTTCAAGGCATCTGCATATTTTTTCAGCACCTCTTCGTAGTAAACCGCGACCACCTGACCAAAGATGATCGGGTCGGATACCTTCATCATCGTTGCTTTCAGATGCACCGAAAACAATACGTTCTTTGCTTTTGCATCGGCGATCTGCGCTGCGAGGAAGGTGCGCAATGCATTGCGGCTCAGGACGGCGGCATCGATGATCTCGCCTACCTGCACTGCTGTTTTTTCTTTCAATACGCTCTTGCTGCCGTCGGCGGCGAACAGTTCTATCTTCACATTGCCGGCTTCGGCGATTAACGCTGATTTTTCACTACCGTAAAAATCGCCGTTATCCATGTGTGCGACATGCGACTTTGAATCAGCCGACCAGGCGCCCATCTTGTGCGGGTGCTTGCGGGCATAGTTTTTTACCGACAGCGGCGCGCGGCGATCAGAGTTGCCTTCACGCAGAACCGGATTGACCGCGCTGCCCTTGATCTTGTCGTAACGCGCTTTGGCATCGCGCTCTGCATCGGTTTGCGCATCGTCCGGATAGGCCGGCAGCTTGTAACCCTGTTGCTGTAACTCCTTGATGGCGGCCTTCAACTGCGGAATCGACGCACTGATGTTCGGCAGCTTGATGATGTTGGCTTCCGGCGTGGTCGCCAGTTCGCCGAGTTCGGCCAATGCCGGCGCGATTTTTTGCTTGTCGTCGAGGAAGTCGGGGAACGCAGCCAGAATACGAGCCGCCAGGGAAATGTCGCGCGTTTCCACAGCGATATCGGATGAGCGGGTGAACGCTTCGACGATAGGCAGCAGGGAGTAAGTTGCCAGCGCAGGCGCTTCGTCAGTGAGGGTGTAGATGATTTTCGAGTGTATGGTCATTGTCTTGAGCTACGTGGCGGTGGAAGGGAAATTCAATGCGTCGACCGGCAAGTTTACTATCGATCGACACATTGAGTTTTTGTTGCGGAAAAAGCTGACAAATTGACTATCTGCGCCAGCGCTTGAAAAGCAGAGATTTCAATAGCGGGCGTTTTTAAAACAGGATTACTTGCCGATACAAAAGCGACTGAAGATCACGCCGAGCAAATCATCGGATGTAAATTCACCGGTAATGCTGCTCAAGCGTTCCTGTGCCAGGCGCAATTCTTCGGCAAACAGATCGAGTGCGGGATCGGTTGCTTCGTTATCGTGTGCGGCGTGCTGGGCGGCCATTTCCAGATGACTGTGCGCAGATTTCAGCGCCACCAGATGCCGTTCGCGTGCGAGGTAGAGCGACTCGCCGGTTTGTTGCCAGCCGACCAGGTGCAGCAGCTCGGTACGCAACAAATCCATGCCCAGCAAACCGGTTGCCGACAGATAAATATGCGTCGCATCCGGCATGCGATCGATCGCCGGTCTATGGCCGGAAAGATCGATCTTGTTCCACACCCGCATGACCGGTACATTGGCGGGAAAGCGCTCGGTGATTTGTTCGTCTGCACGCGTCGGGCCGCGGCTGGCGTCGAGCATGTGCACGATGACGTCGGCTGTTTGCACGGCGGCCCAGGTGCGTTCTATGCCTATGCGTTCGACTTCATCACCGGCATCGGCCGCATCGCGGATGCCGGCGGTGTCGATCACATTGACCGGTATGCCTTCGATTTGTATGGTCTCGATCACCTTGTCGCGGGTGGTGCCGGCAATAGGCGTGACGATGGCGACGTCGCTGCCGGCCAGTGCGTTCAATAGCGAGGATTTGCCGACATTCGGCTGCCCTGCCAGCACGATGTTCAAGCCGTCGCGCAACAAGGCGCCCTGAGCGGCCTGGCTGAATACGCGGTGCAATGCTTCGCGGATGTTGGTGAGCTGGCCGCGTGCATCTGATTTTTCCAGAAAATCGATTTCTTCTTCCGGGAAATCCAGCGTCGCTTCCACCAGCATGCGCAGGTTGGTGATCTTGTCGACCAGTTCCTGGATGGTTTTGGAGAATGCGCCGGACAGCGATTGCGTCGCCGATTTGGCGGCAGCTTCGGTCGATGCCTCGATCAAATCGATGACGCCTTCGGCCTGCGCCAGATCCAGTTTGTCGTTCAGGAAGGCACGATGCGTGAATTCGCCCGGCTCTGCCATGCGCAGACCGATTTCCGCACCCGCTTCCAGGCAGCGCGTCAGCAACATTTGCAATACCACCGGGCCGCCGTGGCCTTGCAGCTCCAGCACATCTTCGCCGGTATACGAATGCGGGGCCTTGAAATAAATGGCCAGTCCCTGATCGATGACGCTGCCATCGCTGTTTACAAAGTCGAGATAAGTCGCATGGCGCGCTTGCAGGGATGAGCCCTTGTCTGCGCCGCATACCGCGCGCATTACGCTGGAAAGGTCTTTGCCGGAAATACGGACGACGCCGATGCCGCCGCGACCGGGTGCGGTGGCGATGGCTGCAATAGGAGAAGAATCAAATGTCATGTGCAATTTATAAACGCTTTAAATGGTGAACGCAACAAAAAGCCCGCGTAATTTCACGGGCTTTTTTTGGCAGCGACAATATGCCACTGATGAGTGAATCGAGAACTTAGGCTTTGGCTTTTCCGCCCAGGAGCTTCTCGTTGATAAACCATTGCTGTGCAATCGACAGGATGTTGTTCACAACCCAGTACAGCACCAGACCGGCCGGGAAGAAGAAGAACATGACCGAGAATGCAATCGGCATGAACATCATGACCTTGGCTTGAATCGGATCCGGAGGCGTCGGATTCAGCTTGGTCTGGATGAACATCGAGATCGCCATCAGGATAGGCAGGATACCAATCGTCAGATGGAAACCGAAGATGTTGTACGCGCCGAACAGAATGTCAGGTGCGGCCAGATCATGAACCCACAACCATGATGCGTTGCGAATTTCCACACTGGCCAGCAAGACCCAGTACAGTGAAATGAAGACCGGGATTTGCACCAGCATCGGGAAGCAGCCGCCGATAGGATTGATCTTCTCTTTCTTGTACAGCTCCATCATCGCCGCATTCATTTTTTGCGGTTCGCCTTTGTAGCGGGTACGGATGTCGGTCATCTTCGGCGTGACCAGTTTCATCTTCGCCATGCTGCGATAACCGGCTGCCGACAATGGGAAGAATGCGAGTTTGATCACAATCGTCAGAACGATAATGGTCCAGCCCCAGTTGCCGAGGATTTGGTGTATCTGCATCATCAGCCAGAAAATCGGCTTGGCGATAATGGTCAGCCAGCCATAATCCTTGACCAGTTCAAAGCCGGGAGCAACTGCTTCCAGGCGCGTGGATTCCTGCGGGCCGGAGTACATCGTGGTGTCCATCGATGCCGTTGCGCCTGGAGCGACGGTACCCATAGGCAGAATCGTGCCGACTGCATACAGATTGGTAGCGAGTTTCTTGGTGAAGTATTCGCGTGGCGTGTTCGCCGGCGGTACAAATGCCGAAACAAAGTAATGCTGCACCAGCGCGATCCAGCCGTTCTCACCTTTCATTGCATGTGCGGCCTTGCCTTTTTCGATCGATTCGAAAGTCACTTTCTGGAACTTGTCGGTATCGGTGTAAATCGCAGGGCCGGTGAAAGCGGAGGCCATGAACATGGAGCCGCCGCCGAGTGCGGAGCCGTCATGTACCAGCTGCAGATACAGTGAAGGAGTGATCGCTGTGTTGGTGTTGTTGACGACATCATGTTTGATATCGACCTTGTATTCGCCACGTTTGAAGGTGAACGTTTTGATCAGCTTGACGCCTTGCTGTTCGGATTGCAGCACCAGTTGCACTTGATTGGCGCTGTCCAGTGTGCGCGGACCCGGCACAGCAGTGAACATCGATTTGTGGTTTGGATACGCACCACCGATCAAGCCGGTTTGGCCCAGATAAGTGTGCTGCCCGTTCTCATCGAACAGGACGACATTCTTGCTTGCGTCGCCACTTTCATGATGCTTCAGCAATTCCAGATGGCGGACTTCGCCACCGGCGGTATCGATACCAATCTTCATCAGATCGGTCGTGATCGTGATGACCTCGCTTTTAACCGCAGCAGCGCCGTCTGGCACGCCGGGGTTGTTCGCGTCGCTTGCTACAGCAGGCGACGCAGCGGTTGGGGCATCTGCTGTCTTGGCGGCATTGTTACCTGTAGCGGCAGGTGTTGCCGCTTGCTGGGTGGTCGTGGAGTCAAAGAAAATCGATGGTTTGCCGGTATAACGATTGTAGTTATCCCACAGCATCAACAGCGAAAACGAGAAAATAACCCACAGGACGGTACGTTTGATATCCATAAGTGTCTTAATCAGTAATCAGGAATGGCCGCAACCGCAAGCGGTTGTAGAAGAAGTTTTTTTGGATGACGATTTTTTGGGTACCGGATCAACACCACCGGGATGCCACGGATGACATTTGCAGAGACGTTTGGTGGCCAGAAAACTGCCCTTCAAGGCGCCGTATTCGCCGATTGCTTCAAAGGCATAGGCGGAGCAGCTTGGATAAAAACGGCAATTCTGCCCGAGGAAGGGGCTGATGCCCAACTGGTAGGCACGTACCAGCAATAACAGGATGGTCTTCATTTTTGCCCCTCTGGCAAATGCTGCAAAACATTTTTTTGCAGACTTTGTGAAGCAAACAGTCGAGTCAATTCTTCCCGCAACGCGACTTTCAGGCTGGCTGTAGTGGCAGGGCCTTTTTTCGAATTGACAGGCTGCGACAGGCGGACAATGCAATCGATAGACGGCAATGCCGTTTGTCGAAACAGTTCGCGCGTCACGCGTTTGATCGTATTGCGTGTCACGGCGCGAGGCGCGAGGCGCTTCGCGGCAACCACGCCCAGACGGGCATGCGGCAAATCAGTCTGGCGCGTGTAGAGGACAAAATGCGCAGTACGATACACGGGTCGCAAACGAAAAACGGATGAAAATTCATCCGTTTTAACGATCCGCCGATCGCGTGCAAAGTCGAGCGAACGATCGCCGGTCACGCCATTCGCTTAAGCAGCGAGGCGTTTGCGGCCTTTGGCGCGACGTGCATTAAGCACAGCGCGGCCACCGCGGGTTGCCATACGGACACGGAAGCCATGAGTGCGCTTGCGGCGTACGACGGAAGGTTGGTAAGTACGTTTCATTGTGGTCTCGCTAATCGGCAAATAGTAAAATCGGAAGTCACGCGCCCATCGCCAAATTTCTGGCAGCTGGTGCATGCTGATGCCGAACGGCGACAACACAAATACCAACACCCTGGGTAGTGAACCCTGAATTAGACAGCATTTTCTACTTCTCTGTCAATCACTTAGCACAATTACGCTGCTTGTCTACCCGATAACGACTTGATGAAATAAGCGCCTGGCCTGTGGATAACTTCGCCCGTCAAGGGTAGAATAGGCGACCGTGTGGCACGCCATCAAGTATATAAATAGACCACCCGAGGGCGGCCACTGCACGACCCCTGTACCAATTCAAGTAGACGATTCAATGGAAAATTTCTGGCAAGCCTGCTCCGCTCAATTGGAGCAGGAATTGACGCCGCAACAATATAGTGCGTGGATCAAGCCGCTCACGCCGCTCGATTACGAGGACGGCACCTTGCGCATTGCCGCGCCGAATCGTTTCAAACTCGATTGGGTGAAGACCCAGTTCGCCAGTCGCATTACCAGCATTGCCGCGCAGTTTTGGGAAATTCCGGTCGAGGTGCAATTTGTGCTCGATCCGCGTCTGGTTGCAGCCAGAAGGCCGGCGGCGCAAGCCAGTGTTGTATCCGATCGGGCCGACGATGTGCCCTCCAATGTACTGGAGCCTATCCCGTCGAATGCGACCGATCACACGCCGCGCCGCGATCAGAGCCGTATTAATACAGCGCTGACATTTGACAGTTTCGTTACCGGCAAGGCCAACCAGCTGGCGCGCGCGGCAGCGATCCAGGTCGCCAATAATCCCGGCAGTTCGTACAACCCGCTGTTCCTGTATGGCGGCGTCGGCCTGGGTAAAACCCATTTGATCCATGCCATCGGCAATCAGGTGCTGGCGGACAATCCCAACGTCAAAATACGCTACATCCATGCAGAACAGTACGTTAGAGACGTAGTGACTGCTTACCAGCGCAAGGGGTTCGACGATTTCAAGCGCTATTACCACTCGCTTGATTTGTTGCTGATTGACGACATCCAGTTCTTTGGCGGCAAGAGCCGCACGCAGGAAGAATTCTTCTATGCATTCGAGGCATTGATTGCCGCAAAGAAACAAATCATCATCACCAGCGACACCTATCCGAAAGAAATCACCGGCATGGACGATCGCCTGATTTCACGTTTCGACTCGGGTTTGACGGTCGCCGTCGAGCCGCCGGAACTGGAAATGCGGGTTGCTATTTTGCTCAAAAAAGCGGTACAGGAAGGCGTGACCTTCTCCGACGATGTGGCGTTTTTTGTTGCCAAACATTTACGTTCCAACGTGCGTGAGCTCGAAGGTGCGTTGCGCAAGATTCTTGCCTACTCCCGTTTCCACGGCAAAGACATCACGATTGAAGTTGTCAAGGATGCACTGAAAGATTTGCTGTCGGTGCAGAATCGCCAGATCTCGGTGGAAAATATCCAGAAAACCGTGGCCGACTTTTTCAATATAAAAGTTGCCGATATGTACTCCAAGAAGCGTCCTGCGAACATCGCGCGGCCACGCCAGATTGCGATGTATCTTGCCAAGGAATTAACGCAAAAAAGCCTGCCGGAAATCGGCGAGCTGTTCGGCGGGCGCGATCATACGACCGTTTTGCATGCGGTGCGCAAGATTGCCGCCGATAGAGGGAAGAGCCCGGAATGCAATCATGAATTGCATGTGCTGGAGCAAACTCTGAAGGGCTGATGATGAAAACTCGCTGCCTATCATCCTGTGGATAACTTTGTGGATATCCTTGGGATAAGCGGTGAATATCAGGTGGATAAGTAAGAAGCAGGACAAAATAGTGCAGAACCGGGTTTTTGGCGGGTCTTTCTGTCAAAATACGGGGTGTTATTGTCAGGCTTGTCCAATAAAAACAGCGGCTTTTTCGTCCGGTCTTCGGAAGTGATGAATGGATGAAAAGTCAGCCATAAAGTTCTGACCGGCAGCAGCTTGGCGTTCGCGCCTAAAAACAAGCTGCAGTTTTTTGCCTGGAGCATTGGCAATAATGAATACCGCATCCGTTTAACCATCGATAAGGATCTAACTATGCAATTGGTAAAAACCCAACGAGACGCGCTGCTGCGTCCGCTGCAGATTGTGAGTGGTATTGTCGAGCGTCGGCACACATTGCCGATTCTGGCCAATATCCTCATTCGCAAGGATGGCGAGCGCGTTTCTTTCCTGTCGACCGATATCGAAGTGCAGATCACCACGCACGCACAAGTCGGTAGCGGCAACGACATCGCATCGACTACGGTCGCTGCACGCAAACTGCTCGACATTCTGCGCGCCCTGCCGGATTCCGGCGATGTCTCGCTGACGCTGGCGAACAAGCGCATGACCGTGCAATCGGGCAAATCGCGTTTCGCCCTGCAAACACTGGCGGCAGAAGAATTTCCGACCGTGGCGCAAGCCGAGCAATACAACGCCAAGGTCACGCTGCCGCAAAAAACCTTGAAGCACCTGTTCAATATGGTGCATTTCTCGATGGCGCAGCAGGACATTCGTTATTACCTGAACGGTTTGCTGCTGGTCGTTGATGGCAAGAACGTCATCGCCGTCGCAACCGACGGTCACCGTCTGGCGTTTTGCCAGGTTGAGACCGATCAGGAATTCGCGCGCCAGGAAGTCATCATTCCGCGCAAAACGATTATCGAACTGCAACGCCTGCTGGAAGATACCGATCAGCCTGTCGATCTGGAAATCGCCAACAGCCAGGTCAAGCTGACTTTCGGCGATATCGAACTGATTTCCAAACTGGTCGAAGGCAAGTTCCCGGATTACACCCGCGTGGTGCCCAAGGGTTACAAGAACAACTTCACGATCGGCCGCGATGCCCTGCTGCGTTCGCTGCAGCGCGCTGCGATCATGACGTCCGACAAGTTCAAGGGTGTGCGTTGCATCATGAGCCCGGGCAGCATGAAGATCAGTTCGACCAATGCCGACCAGGAAGAAGCAGTCGAAGAAATTGAAATCGATTACGGCGGCGATAGCGTCGATATCGGCTTCAACGTGACGTATCTGCTGGACGTATTGAACAACCTGAAAGGCGACAGCATCAACATCGCCCTCGGCGATGCCAATTCATCCGCACTGATCACGGTGCCGGACAATCCAGACTTCAAATACGTCGTCATGCCGATGCGTATTTAACAAGCGGATTGGCAGGAAAAAGTAGTGGAAATCGGGGCAAAACGCTTTAAAAACAGCGGTTTGCCCCCATGTAATTCAGAGTAAAAGTAGCAAAATCAATACGCGCCAGGCAATATCGATAGGTGCGCTGATTTGCTTAAAGTCAGTAGTGACTTGCTAAAGTTTTCAGGTTTTTGTTTCAGGCAGTTTTTCAGTAACCGTTATTTCGCAACATGAGCAAGAGGCCAAGCCAGCGTATTCATATGCGCAAGCCAGTTTGTCCCCCGCCGTCGAAAGTCGAGCAGCGACATCAACTCCCCTTCGTTTTGCGCAGTAACCAAGTAACCGTTTTTTAAAGGTAGCCATGTCCGCGATCCCGAACGACAACAACCCGCAATCGCCAGCCTCGCTTTCTGCAGCATACGGCGCATCATCCATCCAGATCCTTGAAGGTCTGGAGGCCGTCCGCAAGCGTCCTGGCATGTACATCGGCGATACGTCGGATGGCACCGGTCTGCATCACTGCGTGTTTGAAGTGCTGGACAACTCGATCGATGAGTCGCTGGCCGGTCATTGCACCGAAATCCACGTCACCATCCACTCGGACAACTCGATCTCGATTACCGATAACGGTCGTGGCATCCCGACTGGCATCAAGTGGGACGACAAGCACGAACCTAAACGCAGCGCGGCAGAAATCGTCATGACCGAACTGCACGCGGGCGGCAAGTTCGATCAAAACTCGTACAAGGTTTCCGGCGGCTTGCACGGCGTTGGCGTATCGTGCGTGAACGGCTTGTCCAAACTGTTGAAGCTGACGATCCGTCGCGACGGCAAAACGCATTACATGGAATTCGTCCGTGGCGTACCGCAGAACCGCGAGATCGAAACCATCGACGGTCACATCGTCTCGCCTATCAAGGTGATCGGCGAGACCGACAAGCGCGGCACCGAAGTCCACTTCTGGGCCGATGAAGAAATTTTCAATAATGTTGAGTTCCACTACGACATACTCGCCAAGCGTATTCGCGAACTGTCTTTCCTCAACAATGGCGTGCGCATCAGACTGAGCGACCAGCGCACGGGCAAGGAAGAAGTTTTCGCCTTTGAAGGCGGCACGCGTGGCTTCGTGGAATACATCAACAAAGCCAAAAGCGTATTGCACCCGACGATTTTCCAGGCAACCGGCGAACGTCCTTCCGATCAGGGTTCCATGATTTCGGTTGACGTCTCCATGCAATGGAACGACGCCTACAACGAACAGGTGATCTGCTTTACCAACAACATTCCGCAACGCGACGGCGGCACCCATTTGACCGGCCTGCGCGCCGCGATGACGCGTGTCATCAACAAGTACATCGACGAACACGAGTTCGCGAAAAAAGCCAAAGTTGAAGTCACCGGCGACGACATGCGCGAAGGCCTGACCTGCGTCTTGTCGGTCAAAGTGCCGGAGCCGAAGTTCAGCTCGCAGACCAAAGACAAACTGGTATCGAGCGAAGTGCGCGGCCCGGTAGAAGAGATCGTCGCCAAAACACTGGCCGACTACCTGCAGGAAAAACCGAACGACGCCAAGATCATCTGCGGCAAGATCGTCGAAGCTGCACGTGCGCGCGAAGCCGCACGCAAGGCACGCGACCTGACCCGTCGCAAAGGCATCATGGACGGCCTGGGCCTCTCCGCCAAGCTGGCCGATTGCCAGGAAAAAGATCCGGCACTGTGCGAACTCTACGTAGTCGAAGGTGACTCCGCAGGCGGCTCCGCCAAGCAGGGCCGCGACCGCAAGTTCCAGGCCATCCTGCCACTGCGCGGTAAAGTCCTCAACGTTGAAAAAGCGCGCTTTGAAAAAATGCTCGCCAGCGAACAGATCACGACCCTGATCGCAACGCTGGGAACCAGCATCGGCGCGGACGAATTCAATATCGAGAAGCTGCGCTATCACCGCATCATCATCATGACCGATGCTGACGTCGACGGCGCCCACATCCGCACCCTGCTACTCACGCTGCTGTATCGCCAGATGCCGCAACTGGTTGAGCGTGGCCACGTCTACATCGCACAACCGCCGCTGTACAAGGTCAAGCACGGCAAGGACGAGCGTTATCTGAAGGATGACGTGGAAGAAGCCGTCTACATGATGCAGATCGCATTGAACGACGCCGCGCTGGTTCCAGCCGAAGGCGCAGAGCCGATCAGCGGCGATGCCCTGGCCGAACTGGTGCGTCAGTACAACACCTCCAACGCCATCATCAACCGCCTGACGCGTATGGTGGATGGCGCTGCACTCACCGCCATCATGACCGGCGTGACGCTGGACCTCAGCTCGCAGGAAGAAGCCAATGCTTCCGCCCTGCGCCTGCAGGACGGCATCGGCGAACCATCGGTAGAAGTCATCGTGCGTCACGATGAACTGGCCGAGAAATTCTCGCTGCGCATCCATCGCATGTACCACGGCAACATCAAGGTCAGCGCGATCGACGCAGAATTCGTCAACGGTGCAGACTACCGAGTCCTTGCCGCTGCTGCCGCTACCTTCAAGGGTTTGATCGGTACAGGCGCAATGGTGCAACGCGGCGTCGGTGAAAAAATAAAATCCATCGGCATCAACGACTTCCATCAGGCGATGAACTGGTTGCGCAGCGAAGCAGAACGCAACGTCAGCAAGCAACGCTACAAAGGTCTGGGCGAGATGAACCCATCGCAACTGTGGGAAACAACCATGGACCCAACCGTGCGCCGCTTGTTAAAAGTGCAGATCGAAGATGCGATTGCAGCTGATCAGATCTTTACCACTTTGATGGGTGATGATGTTGAACCACGTCGTGCGTTTATTGAATTGAATGCGCTGTCTGCTGGGAACATTGATATCTAATGCATACGAAGAAGACTGTAGAGCTTTACTGAAGGTGAAAATTGTCTTACTCAAGTGAAAATTAATTCTCACAATTGATGCAAAAATCCTAAATCGGCAAACGAGCTGAAGCTTGGCAAAAAAGCCCTGAAGAAATTCAGGGCTTTTTATTGACCGAACAATGGCAGAAAGAGGCTGTTTTGGGGCGCAGGAATTGCGGCATTCTTCTATTACAATTAACAACGGTCTGGTGATGTCGCTATTGCTCTTTTTCTGTCTCCGAATAAGCCTTCGTAGATAATTACCGTCAAAAATATTGATGAGGTGCGCACGTGGCTATTTCTGAGCTAATTTCTGGATCAGGATCTCACACACCTTCTTTGTTCACAAGGCTCCCGGGACGATTATTTGCCCCGCTAGCTAGTCCGAACAAAGAGCGGTACTGGGCCATCCTCTGCGTACTCTACGAAAATCGATTTGGCCCAGAGGCTCCCCTGCCACCTAGCAAGGGCTACACGTTTCGGGAGATCGTCGCCGATATTGAGAGTGCGTTGCTCCATCAAGACGCCTGGGGGGAAGAAGGCGATGATCCTGAGACCCCTATTGGTATTCGGGCCAACATGGTCATGACGAGATTGGTGGAGGCCGGTTGGCTGAAGCTGGAGCGGCGTGCATTAACCCGAACCGTGTTCATGCGACCAGTAGTCAGCCATTTTCTCACCCAACTCGTATATTTTGCTGAACGCGGCCCGGTGTTTGTGTCAGGGAAGATCAACGTCATTGAGGCGTCATTAAAGGAAGTGGTTCAAGGTGAAAAGCTTGGCGATGTCCTGGGCGAAGTTGCCCAACAGTCGCGAGATCTGCTTGAACACATCAGGAATACGGGCAATATCATCAGGGAGCTAATGGAAACACTGGACCTTGAAATGACTACGGCCCAGTATGTCAGGACATTTTTTGCCAACTACATCGAACAGGTTTTCATTGGCGACTATCGCGAGATGCGGACCAAAGAGCATCCACTTGCCAGGCGGCAGCAGATCCTGCGTATGACCGATGCCATCGATGAATCCACTGAAATTCGCTCCCGCTTGATTGATTGGTATGCGCAGTATCGAGCTACCGGTGATGTTCATCGTGCCGAACGTCTGTATGAAAGAGATATGCAGCGCTTACGCGATTTGATTCGCATCGACGAGTATATTGCACGCCTCGATGACGAAATTCGTCGTGCAAATCGCAAAGCCTATGTTTATCTTGACCATCGCCTGAGATCGGTGGACTTCCTTGATGCAAAGATTCGGCATGCCATCGATAGCGTCCTGGCCTCGTCAGAAATGTTATGGGATCCGTTCGGTGCAGGTGACATGATCAATGCAAACCGACTTGCAGAACCCCGCAAAGTGAGTGCAAAGCACTCCACTTCGGCATTAAGGTCAGTGACGTTGTCCCCGCGCGATCTGGCGAGAAACAGAGTTCTGCAACGTGCTCGCGCCGCCAGATCAATGAACCCCCACAAGCTATCAACGTTTGTGCTGACTCGACTGGAGACGGAAGGAAGTCAGTCGGGACTCGATAGCAGTGATATTAAATTAGATTCAGCGGAAGACATACGAGCCTACCAAGCTCTCTTGGCCGCATCAATGGGCATGGCCTCAGACCGGGCGCGGGTTCGGCTCCTCGCTCGGCAAATGACAAGGGGCTTTACCGTTACGCCCACTGGAGAGCCAGATGAGCCACATCCTTATATCACCGGCCGCCCCTTTAAACTAACCAAAAATCAAAAGCGGAAGGAAGATAAATGAGCGATTCACCTTGGGAGGATCTTGCTGCACGCTCGAATGGCCTTCATGTCGTCGATGACTTCGAGGCTGCGACCTACCGCTTGGTAGTAGAGCAAGTGCTGTATCACGCAGATCGGGGAAGTAGAGTCGCCTACTATGTCGTTGAGCGTTACGAACGAGATATCAAGGATGCCTTGAAGCCGTTAGGTGTGGATATCCACGTAAACAGACAGTTGCGATACGCCTATGCCATCCCTCGCCATGGCAAGAGCGGTAACGCCACGACCCAACAAACCGTCTTCGCACTAGTCCTTCGAATGGTTTATGAGGATAGTGCCAAACTGGGTGATCTCACAGACGACGGAGAGGTGATTTGTGACCTTGTCGAGCTAGATGAAAAATACCGGTTGCTGACTGGAAGGGAATTGCCTAGCAAAGGCGAGCTTGATTCGCTCATTCGTCATCTGCGACGGTGGGGAATAGCACGCCTGTCCACAGAACAGGACGATATCGGCGAGGAGGGACTACTCGACCAACCTTATGCGATCGTGATACGACCCGCCATCGTTGACATCCTTGGCGAGACGGCCCTGCAGCGACTCTCCCAGTGGCATGGCAAGACGCTGTCTGAGCCTGATGAAGGTGAAGCACAAGAACAAACCTCGAACGATGGAACGGAGGCGGCATGAAGCAGCTTGAGAGCGTTAAACTTGTTCAGTTTTACCTCTATGAACATGAAGATGTGAGGTTTGAGCGGCATACCGGCATTTTTGGTCAGAACGGCAGCGGCAAAAGCACGCTACTCGATGCCATCCAGGCTGCCATCATGGGTGGAAACACGAATCTCATTTCGCTCAATGCCCAAGCGGACGAAAAGCATATGACACGGTCGCTACGTGCATATTGTCTCGGTCAATATGGCGATATGCCTGAAGACCGCGTCCGAGACGTAGCAACGACCTATATTTCCCTCATCTGGCGAGACACAGAAACCGGCGCACCGGTAACGACAGGCATTTGTATAGAGGCGTCGTCTGATCAGGAAAAACATGCGATCGTTGGCCGTTACGTGCTTCGAGATGTCGAACTGTCTATGGGTGATCATTTGCAGATCATTGATGGCAAACCACATCCGCGTGACTGGAGTGTGTTTCGGCAGGCGTTGTTGGAGCGTTCACGTGTTTCTGGAGAAAATCCCGTTTTCCCTGACTCTGAAAAATACATACGCCAAATGCTTCTTGCGCTGCGTGGCTCTGGTGGTCTCCCTTCCATGGACGCTTTTACACGTGCCCTGCGCTTTGGGTTACGGATGAGTTTCAAAAAGACGGTTGATGAAATCGTTCGTTATGATGTTCTTGAATCTCGACCGACAAAAATCACGCAGTTCAAAGAGGTCACAGAATCTTTCCGACGGCTTTCGGCTTTGGTCGCCGAAGTGGAGGCTAAGATCAATGACGGCGAAAAGGTCATCGAAGAATTCGATAAGGCCACCTCAGACGGAAACAAATTCGTCACATGGATTGCCTTGACAGCTGATGCCGGCATGGAGCTGGCAAACGAGTTCAAGGAAAAAGCCGCCTCTGATCGCGGTATGAAGGAGGATCTTTCTGTCGCTAAAAGCACCGCACTTGAAAGGGCGCGCGCCGAAGTCAATGCCTGGAACGATAAAGTTGGTAATATTCGCAGCCTCCGTGATTCACATGCTGCGCATCAGGATTATGGCGCGCTGAGTCGCGAGATCGATTCGGCAAAAAGAGCGCACCAAGGCCAGGTAGTGGAGCTGACAACGCAGCTCAATGCCATTCGTAGCTTGGTCAGACGTTCCGTTCAATCCGGCCAATTGACAAGCTTTGCTAATGAATTTCACCAGGTTGACGCCAAGGTTTCGTCGCTACTGGAGTCCGCCTTTCCGACTATGGAGGACCTGTCAACCAACTTGCCTCCAGCCCTGGAATTGCTCGGACGGTGCGGTGAACATTTGTTCACTTCAAACAGGCAATTGCAAAATGAATCAGATGAGCTCGCTCGCCAAATTGCAGCCCTGAAAGAGGATATGTCGAGGGCCAGCACAGGTAAGGCGCCATTGAATGAAGCTGTCAAAGAGCTATTGCGGCATTTGCGCAACCATAGTCTCAGTCCAACACCAGTCTGCGATCTGGTCCGGGTGAAAGACCCGGCATGGCAACCCGTCATCGAGGCCTATTTGGCCAGTAACCGCGAGGCATTGCTTGTACGGGGAGCGGAGGAATCCGAAGCCTTTGACCTGTACCGTCAAACCCGAAACCTCTATGGCGTAAAACTGGCACGCGAAAGCAGCCAAAACCTCGACTTCCGTCCTGTAGTCGGCAGTGTTGCTGCACTTATCGATGGCGATGACCCGGCAGCCGTCGCTTACTTGCGCGTTAAGCTTGGGGATCTGAAATGTGCCGAAACGAATGCAGAAGCATTGGCTGGCGGTCGAACTTTGACCAAGGACGGTATGTTGGTCTCGAAAGGCGAGATTGACAGGATCAAGCCCCTGCGGTCACACGAATTCAAGATCGGCATTACTGCGGACGTACAGACCGGACACCTTCAACGAGAGCTAGAAAGGCTGTTACAGGTAAAGCAGACCATGGAAGAGACGCTGGGCGTCTTCGATGCCTTGCTTAAAGACCTGATTGGCTTTGGCGGCAAGAAGCAAAGGTTTGAGCAGATCATAGGAGTCCATGATCGAGCATTACAACAGGCAAAAATCCAGACGAGCTTAGAGGCAAAGTTAGCGGAATCAGCTTCAGAGGAATATGTCGAGCTCGGCAAACAACTCGCAGATGCGGAGAAGCAGGTTGAGAAGGCACGAAGCGCAGCGGAGAGTCTTGCCATTGAGGTCGGTATCGTCAATAACGATGTGGAATCCGCCAAAAGGCGTGAAGCCGCAGCCGTTGCGGAAGCGGTAACAGCCGCGGACACTTCTCGGGCAGCTCGCAGCCAGGACGGCTTCTTGGCTCAATTTGCTTCAGAAAACTGGGACAAACTTCTTGAGCGTTGCGGTCAAAATTTCACTGAAATGCGCGAACATTCCAGAGAACGTGCGGTGGCGAGTGCGCGCCTGCGGGATGCTGCAGCACAGCGCGGACTGAATGCTTTGGTTTCTTTTACCCATAATCATCGGGAGCAGGTCGGTCGGGAGCTAGCTGAAGACTGGGTACGAGCAAGCACGTGGATTCGTGAGCTTGTTGCACGCTTGAAAAGTACCGACCTTGTAGAGCAGAAGGAGCGCATGGAAGAGGCCTATCGCACCTCCCAAGAGACGTTCCGCACCGACGTGGCCATTGCGCTGAATAATAATATCGAATGGCTGGACCAATCTATGAATCGCCTCAACAAGGCTCTGCGACAATGTCCTGCCTTTTCGAATGGTGAGCGTTACCAGTTCTCTCGGAATATTCGACCGCAACTGAAGCACCTGCTTAACTTCATCCAGGATGTTGCCTCCCATGGCGCAGTGGAAGACCTTCTGGGCGGAGCCGGCGAGATTCCGCCCGAATTTAAGGAGCTGCTTGAAGAAAAAGTCGCGCCAGGCGCCGCAGGCAACAAGAGCGCGTTGGATGACTACCGTGAGTTCTTTGAGTTCGAGATTGAAATTTTGCGAGAGGACTCGGAAACCGGTAAATCAAAAGCAGTCGGCAAACTTAGCAAGCGCCTTGGTAGCGGTTCTGGTGGCGAGCACCGTGCGCCGCTTTATGTGATCGCAGGTGCCGCTCTTGCATCAGCCTATCGGTTAGATGACGGGCATCGTGATGGAATGGGCTTGATTCTTCTAGACGAAGCCTTCAACAAAATGGACATCACCAATATTATGGCGACGATGCGCTATTTGGAAGACTTGGGACTACAAGTCGTATTGGCAAGCCCAGGGGAGAACCTTGGCATACTGACTGCCTATTTGCATAGGTATTACGAGATTCTGCGAGACCCTGTTGCAAATGTCGTTGATCTCGAAGGCCGCTCCGTTTCTGAAGAGACGCGCTTGGCTTATCGCAAGGACCTGCCGGAATTCAACCCTGAGCTAATTGAGGCGGAGCTCCGCGTTATCGAGTTGGTGAAAGCTCCTGCTGGCGAATTTTCTGTCACGGGTGGCTGATGGACGCTTCCCTCGAAGCCTTCGCCCGGCAATCTTTGACTAATTTATTTAACGCGGGGGAGCGCACGCAAGCTGGCGTCCGATCCCGCGCCGCCGTGCTCACTGCTGCGACCTTAGCCTCATATCGCTCGACTAAATCCTTGCAAGAGAAGGAGGCCTTCGAGAACATCGTCTTGGCTGCATCGGCCACCGGCGCAGTAGATGTTCAATGGGACACTGGTTATGTGCCGAAAAGGGGCCGCAGCGATGGGTTCATCTCCCGCATCGATTTGCTTGATGTCGAAAAATTGGGCTTCTTCTTGAACTGCAGGCTTACAGGCGACAAGATCCGTCAGGCTGAAAAGCAATTTTCTCCGCTATTCGCTAGCCATCCCGTTCTTTCCGATGTGATCAAAAGATGGTCACAATTGAAGACTGTACGTAGATTCAAACCGGATGATCTCGACTATTGGTTAGATGCCGCCATGGTGGTGGACTATACCAAGTCTCAGCAACAAAACGGTGGGATATCCACGCCAATCAGGGACGCAAGCGCAACGCTCTTCAAAGACAATAAACGAATAGAAAGACTTGCACCGGCCGTAGATATTCTCCTTTCGGGGAATATCGATGCAGAGGCACGGCCAGCCGACGAAGTTTGGAAAGAAATTGGACTTTTCCGTGAAGAGCGCCGTCGTGAGGTGCTGAGTCGTGACCACTTTGTTGAGTGTTATGGCGATGTAATTGGTGCACACTGGTTCGAGCGCAACGAGCGGCGTTTCAATCAACTGCTGCAATGTCTCGCGACGCAGGTTGTGGTGCCCTTCATTGGAGCTGGTATTTCAGTAGGAGGCGGCTTTCCTACTTGGGCCGACCATCTACGCCAACAAGGACGTACGGCTGGCCTTCCGGCTGATCAAGTCGAAGCTTGGCTGATAGAGGGGCAATACGAACAAATCATCGCCCACATCGAGCAGCAGCGCGGGCGAGAGGTATTTGCACAGGAGATTCGCGATGCTTTCGATAGGCGCGGCCGCATCCAGGACATCATGCTGCGCATTTCAGAGCTGTTCTCTGGCACTCTAATCACGACGAACTATGATCGTTTGCTAGAGCAGGTTTTCGAGACCTATCGCGCGACGCATGTTCAGGTACTTAATGCAGCGACTGCGATCGAATTGTCCGAACATGACAAGACAACCATTATCAAAATCCATGGCGATATAAAAGATCCTGGGAATTGTATCCTCGGTAAGGCGCAGTACGATGCGGCCTATGGCGAAGCTGAGCTAGATCTACAACTCCCCGTGCCCAAGATTCTTGCACACTACTACTGCAACAATAGCTTGATATTTTTGGGCTGCAGCTTGCGGAATGACCGTACGTTGCAAGTTTTTAAGGCCACCAGAGAAGCGGCTGGCGATGCGCCGTTTCCTCAACACTTTGCTATCGAACAGGCACCAGAACTACATGACGCCTTGGTCGCGCGTAATGCCGAACTCCTGCGTCTGGGAATTACAGCAATCTGGTATCCGAAAGACCAGCACCACAAAGTAGAAGCTATTCTTCGTCACATACGAATCGAGCTGAGCTACATGAAAACCCAGATGCCCCGCGCCGCCGACGCAAAGCAGCTTTCAAAATTCTGAAATGCAAGTTATAACATTCAATAGAGTCACCTTCCTCAGCGCTTTTATATTTTACGCACTTCATCGAATCAAAGGATATGTTGCAGTCAAATCGAGTCGAGTATGTGATCGGTGGCATGTTCTATTACTGTCAATGCGCGCGAAGCACTTGAGATTTTGAGAAATTCGATGACTGCAACTAATCTGTTGGTCTGATACTCTGATTTCGTCATCTGCCAACTGGATCAACCATGAGCCAACTCTTCTCCCCCTACACCCTCCGCAACCTCACCCTCCCCAACCGCGTCGTCGTTTCCCCCATGTGCCAGTACTCCGCCGACAACGGTGCGGCGACTGCGTGGCACATGATTCATCTCGGCCATCTTGCCTTGTCGGGTGCCGGCATGTTGATGATCGAGGCGACGGCTGTGGAGCCGGAAGGGCGCATCACGCCGAAGGATCTGGGTTTGTGGGATGACGCTACCGAGGCGGCGCTGGTGCCTGTCCTTGCTGCGATTCGCAAGTATTCAAAAATCGCCGTGATCATGCAGCTTGGGCATGCGGGGCGCAAGGCGTCGAGCAAGGTGCCGTGGGATGGTGGGCAACTGTTGCCGGTCGCGGATGGCGGCTGGATGTCGTATGCGCCCTCAGCTGTGCCGCAGAAGGAAGGCGAAGTCGAACCGCTCGCGCTGGATGTTGCAGGCTTGCGTCGCGTGCGTGATGCGTTTGTATTAACTGCAAAGCGTGCTGCCCGTCTGGGTATCGATGGACTGGAAGTGCATGCCGCGCATGGTTATTTGCTGCATCAGTTTCTGTCGCCGATTGCCAATCACCGTACCGATGAATACGGCGGCTCGCTGGAAAATCGCATGCGCTTTCCGCTGGAAGTGTTCGATGCGGTGCGCGCAGTTTTTCCGGCCGACAAACCGGTTGGTATTCGTGTGTCGGCAACCGATTGGATGGAGGGCGGCTGGAATCTGGAACAGACCATCGCCTTTGCCACTGAGTTGAAGAAGCGCGATGTCGATTGGATCGATGTGTCGTCGGGCGGCATTTCACCTTTGCAGAAAATTACAATCGGGCCCGGTTATCAAGTGGCCTTTGCACAAGGGGTGAAAGAAGCGACCGGTGTCAATACGATGGCGGTGGGTCTGATTACCGAGCCGCAGCAGGCGGAAGACATCATCGCCAGTGGCAAGGCCGACTTCATCGCACTGGCACGCGGCATTTTGTACGACCCGCGCTGGCCGTGGCATGCGGCGGCTGCACTTGGCGCAACCGTTGAAGCACCGCCGCAGTACTGGCGTTCGGCGCCGCACGGTCAGAACAAGATATTTGGCGAGACGGTGTTTGGCGGGCGTTGAGGTTTCGCGCAACGCACAGCAGAGCTTGCGAAGCGACAACAAACAAGTCGCTTCCAACTCTGATGGACGATAAGCGTTAAGCTGCTTCTTTAGATGTTGTTCCGCTTTGCTTCATCTCGCATCATTTGATGAAACCAATATTTTGCGCCAACGAAAGAAGGAGTGAAAATCATGGAAGACAAGCTGGTCAGAATCCCCGGCCCCGATCATCCGATCACGATTACACCTAACCCTGCACGCATCAAGGTTACGGTTGCGGGTCGCGTTGTCGCCGATACGACAGAAGCGTTGACCTTGCAGGAATCATCGTATGCAGCTGTGCAATACATCCCGCGCAAGGATGTCGACATGTCGCTGCTCGAGCGCAGCAATCATGTAACGTACTGCCCTTTCAAAGGCGATTGCTCTTACTACGGCATCCCTGCCGGTGGCGAGCGCTCGGCGAATGCAGTGTGGACGTATGAGATGCCGTATCCCGCTGTTGCCGCGATCAGGGAATACCTCGCGTTTTATCCGGATCGTGTGGATGCGATTGAAATCGGTTAGCGATTGAGTGTTAACGCATGCAGCAAAGCATTATTTTTCTGCGAACAATTTATGTAATTTGAAAGTAAGACTATGAAACGATCTGCACACTATTTCACCAGCCGTCTCATATTGTTATTGCTGGCCACTTCGATACTTGGCGGTTGCGGTGGATATGCGCGCGCACCCAGCAGCAGTTCAGGCGTCGAAATGTATGGCGTGATTGATGTGGGCGTGCAGCACGACAGTCGCTAACAGTTGTTGATTTTTCGTGTGCTGCCGCCATAGCCGCATTACGTTTCTTCCAAAAATTGAAAAATCGAGCAGGCCAGCGTTAGTAATGACATGGCCGACGTTTGGTACCATCAACAAGCCTGAAGGCATGCGCCTGTCGCCTTGCCGGTAAATCCAGGTATACAGTTCACACCGCCGCCTCAGTTCAATCAGTCCACCGGCCAAATCGAATACGGTCGATTGCGAAGTGCGATAAGTGTTGCATTGCAAGTCGCTCCTTCAATACAGGGCACGACTTGCACTAAAGCGCGGCATTGCGGATTTACGATGCGCTATTCGCCAATAAGCGATGCCGCTATCGCTGCGCGCATCTGGCGCACCTTATTGATAAAACTATTTATCAGCTTGCTGGCTGATTAACGACAGCATATTTACTTGCCGTCTTTGGAGCAGTTTTCATGCTTCAAAAGTGAACGGAATGCGCAATCTGTTTTCATGCGTTTAGCTGTCGCACTATCGCCAATACGCTCATAAAACCCGATCATCACAGGACGCAGACTTGGTGGCTCCTTGAAGTATTGAAAGCCCTTTTCCATACTTTCTTTTGCCTGTGTTTTGCGCCCTTTGATGAATTCATCATTCGCTTTCAATTGAATCAGATTCCAGCTTGGTTCAGGTGAACTTGCAGATTTGGCAAATGTATTGCTGAATCCTTTTTGATCACCAAGTGCAAGCTGTGTTTCGGCGAGTACGCGCAAGGTGAATGGATGGTTGGCAGTCGGAGGGTTGACAGCTTTGCGTGCTAACTGAAGAGCTTTTGTATTCTGTCCGGCGATGCGCAGATCATCAGCTTCATATGCCAGTTTGTAGTGGACGATGGTTTGGGCTACGCTTTTGTTTTTCATGATTTGCGCCCACTCTGTTTTATGGACGCGGGTTTTTTGCGGCGAATCTGCATAAAACTTTTCGTAATATTCGGCGGTTGTTGAAATGCGCAGGACGGCCGCATCATGCTTGCTGGATAGTTGTGACTTCATCGTGCCCCACACATTGGCGAATACCTTGTCCAGTTTCAGATTTCCATCCTTGAAATCCTTTTCGAACTGCGCATGCAACAGGGCATCTTTTTCAGCCTTCTTTTTATCGACGCGTTCTTCTTCGGTAGAAAGTAATTCCAGCATCGATTTCATCCCGCGACTGTAGGAATATCCCATTTTGGTAGCCAGGTCGATGGCCAGCGCATCGGCTTCATCTTCCTGCTTTCTAGACCAGGCTGGCAAGAGTGCAATATCGGTTACTGCTATCAACAATTGCATTTGCTGCAGGTACTTAACGGAATTTTTGCTCAGTGCTGCGGTAGCTGTGCCGCCGGCATTCAAGTTGGCGTGCACCTGTGCACCCAGCGCAGCGGTCTGTTGTAGTTGTTTTTGAAGATTGCCGACCATATCCGACTCGTGATGGCCGTAAATGATGTGCGCCAGTTCGTGAGCAAGAATGGCGACGATCTGATCTTCGGTTTCAAGATTTTTCAAAAAACCGATACCAAGAAAAATATTCTCGTCAGGTGTGGCAAAAGCATCCAGACCTTCATTCGACGTGACATAAACGGTGCCAGGTAAATTTGCGATGCCGGTTTCTTTTTTGATTTTGGTGAGCAGATCGTTCAGATACTTGGTCAAGGCAGGAATAGGTACCAGCCCTTCTCCCTGGGCGCGGTAGTCATTGACATCGCGCTCCTTGCCGATCGCGAGCAAAGATGGTTGGTATTCACTCGGCAGCGCTTGAATGACAGGCTGCGAAGATCTGGACGCAAGCGAGGTGAAGTTGCTGGTCAGATCTTTCGTGGCCTGACATCCGCTCAGTATCAACAAGAGCGAGAACGTGCTGCTGACGCGTAAAGTCATTTTCATTTTGTGCAGCCGCCTTCATTACCAACACCTCGAATCGCTGCGGTATCTCGCGTATTTTTTGGGGTGACGCGAGCAATGGTTTTGCAATCGCGATTGATTTTGAACGCGATGCTCGATGCCCAGACCGGCGTTTGTTCGACAGTCAGTTTGATGCGTTCGCCTTCTTCTGCCATGACGGGTAATGGCAAGGTTTTTGTCAATTCTTCGGGTGCTATTTCTCGTAATGCAGCAGTGCTTTCGGCTGTTGCATACAGGCGGATTGGTTTTTTGCTGATAACGGTGCTGATCGTATCGGCATGGACATGCAGGCTGAAGCCGGCGATCAATAGTGCGAGGAATAATTTTTGAAACAATGTTTTCATTTTTATCTTTCCTTCGTATTGTCGAGAATGATTGGTATCAGTTTTAAGCAAAAGTTTTGTGCCATGATCGTTTGATCAAGCGCGACAGGTCGATCAATTTCGGGTGTACGTAATCAGCAAGTCTTTTGCCGATATGCAGAAATTCAATCGTAATTGGATAGACCGCGTATTCCATCCACGATAGCGGACCCAGATGGAAGTAATGCAGCCCTATCCATGCCATCAGGAACACCATGGCGATGGTGAGTACGATGCGCCTGCACCATGAGACTATCCAGCCGACCAGATTGGGTAGGCCGAGATAGATGCATGCTTTTTTTAATTCGGCATACCAGGCTGTCACCAGCCTCAATGCCGTTGATAACAATCTCTTCTCTTGATTTGCTGATACTGTTTTTTTAAACCAGCGGGCGAATGGGATATGGCAGGCGCATTGCAGGCGACGTGCTTTTTCAAGTAGTCGTTGAAGGCAAAGAGGAATACACCTTGGGTTCCCGGATAGTGAGCTGTAAGCCCATCGGAAAAGTGTCGCAAAAAGAGCAAAGACAGACACTACTGCAACAGGAAACAGCGTCCCCGCACTATAGGGTTTTTCGAGATCGAATTCTTCCGCTGCGGGATACTGATCACCATAGTGCAGCAGGTTATCCAATGCCATCGCATGCATATGCAAGCCCGCCAGACGGCCATGCACAGGTGAATACTGGGCATCGTCCATGCTTTGCAGATTGCCGCCGTACACGATCAATCGATCTTCTATCAAGGGTTGCAAGGCTTCGCCCGGCATGTTGCGCAGAGCGCTCAAAGGCAATGTCGCGTGATAGGCGCAGAATGGTTTCTGGAGATCGGGTTCGGATGCGAATAATGTATGCCTGAGTGCAGCCGGCATTGGAATCGCTTCCACCGTGAACCAGTTATTTCTGCAGCCGGTATTTTCAGTCGGACCGTAACCGGGTGGGCGACGGTTGATTTCTGCACCCTTGACGCCCCATATCAGCGCCAGCGGCGATGCAGATAATGTAAGCGGAGTACTACCTGGCAAGTCGTTATAGATTTGTGCTGCGGCAGAAAAAATCTGCTGGTTTGCTACGCCGCTTACCAAATCGTAGCGCCATGATTGGCGGTCAATTGCATCGACTGCCTTGTCTACTGCAACCTCCACAGCGCATGCCTGGGGTTTGTTTTCAAGGCTGCGTGGCCCGGTAGCCGGCACAGTGATGGCCTGCAACTCTGGCCTGAGAGTGGGCGTGTCGGAACCGTCGGGTGAAAGCGTTGCCAGATAGACGCGTGTGCCACCCTGATGCAGCCGGCAAATCGCATCGACTAATTCTCCAATAGAAGGATCGTCACGTTTATCGTGGAACCAGATATCGATGAATACTGCCTTGGGAGAAAGCGTGCCGAAAGCATCCAGCATTTGTGCATGAAATGCATAGGGTAGCGGATAGGTTTTCTTGAAAAATTTCAGATCATCGTCATCAATGGCAAAGACGGAAATATTTGTTTTTTTGCCGACATCATCTGCAGCCGGATAGAAATTTGCTCCGATCAAGGGGCTGGTCAGCTGCGACGAGACGCGTTTGATCGCTTCGTCGAAAATAAGAAATTGCGATACCCACGCCAGAATCAGGCCGGCAACGAGGTTGCACACAAAATAGACGGCGTAGTAAGTTGCCTTGGCTTTACAGCCCAAGCGAGATGTCAGGATTTGCAGCAGTTCGATGTCGCTTGCAGGAAGCGTGATCCAGGCCAGCGAGTCTTCTGCAAGAGCCGCATCGTCCTGTGCATTCTTGTTGGCGGCCGCACGCAGACTTTCATTTGTGGAAATGGAATAGGCATGCCAGGCTTGGGCAAGCTCGACCTTTGTTGCACGGAATTTGTCTTTGCGCAGACAACGCCGCATGCGCCGGATGTCTGCTGAATGATTTAATAAAAGCGCAGCTATGCTTTGACGCGATATTGCCATTCCCCATCCCTCAAGCGCGCCATTAAAGCTATGTCCGGCTATGCAGCCGAATCTTATTTAAGCAAAAAATCTGAAACGTTTTTATGTAAAAGGATCGCTATCCATTGTGATGGGAGAGTACACCAATAGCGCAATGCTTTCTATGTGGAAATAGTTAAATTAAAAATGGTAAATATCGAGACAATTCTGTGCGCATAACGCTTCCCTCGTGATGCAGCAAATTCAGCGATAAAGCGACGCAAAATAATCTGATTAATTTTGCATCAGGAATCGCCATGAAACCTATTCCAGTGGATCAGAGACAGATCGTCTGGTAGCAGGATTCCACTCCGGCGAAACGATGTTATCCGGCATGGGCGGCAAGGCGCTTAACTTCTGGATGCATATGGAATACTTCCCGCGAGAAGTAACGGGGAGCTTATCGGATGGATGAGGGCGAGTCGCGCCGCATCCGAAAGATGAATGGCCGTATGCGCGAGGAGTGTTGCGTTAAGCCTGACTATCAAGCGGCCCTTTTTCAGGGTGCTTGAAAATGATTTTTCTGTCTCGCGATTGCCAATCGTCCTCGCTCCATAGCGAGACTTAACGGTATTTTGTATTGCGTTAGTCGCCCTCATGCACGACACGCCGCTTGCCCAGTGCCTTGGCGCGATAGAGGCGTTTGTCCGCCAATTTGATCAAGTCGCTTTGTCCAGTGTCTTCTTGCGGCGTGAAAGTTGCGGCACCGATACTCACGGAGATAAAATCGCCGGCGATCGTAAATGCATGTGGTATCGCCAATGCTTCCATCGCGCTGCAGATTTTTTGGCTGGCAATGACTGCACCATCTATGTCGGTGTCGGGCAAAATCACGGCGAACTCTTCGCCACCGAAGCGTGCATACAGATCGGCCGAACGCATGGCACATGTGCCCAATGATGAGGCAACAGTCTTGAGCACCATGTCGCCGGCGACGTGGCCGTAGTGGTCGTTGTATGACTTGAAATCATCGACGTCGAGTAACAGCAGCGACAGCGGTTTTTGATCACGTCGCGCGCGTTTCCATTCTGCACTCAGGTAGTCGTCAAAGTAGCGCCGATTGGCAATGCCGGTGAGGCCGTCCGTATTGGTCAAACGCTGTAATTCAAGATTGGTTATTTGCAGTTGTTGCTGGCTTTCGCGCAATGCACGATAGGCGGCATTGCGTTGCCGCATGTTGTTGTATGCGCGCGAGTGGTAACGGATGCGTGCAATCATTTCTATCGTGTCAGGTAGTTTGACCAGGTAGTCATTCACGCCAGCGGTAAATGCATCGCGCTTGATCGCTGGATCTTCCTTGGTCGATAAAACGATGATGGGAATATGCGCGGTGATGGGGCTGAGCCGATACTGGCGCACCAGTGTCAGACCATCTACGCCCGGCATGACCAAATCCTGCAGGATCACTGTCGGGCGGGTTTTTTCAGCGATGGCCAGCGCTTCGTCGGCGCGTTCACAATAGTGAAAGTCAATGTTCGGATCAGCCAACAAGGCGCGTCTGATCGCTTCGCCTACCATCACCTGATCGTCGACCAGCAAGACCATGATCTTGCATTCTTCGTCCAGAAAATTGATGCCGAGTTCTTCGTCGATACTATGTGCAGAGTTCATGATTTTTATTCCCGTGGGTCCAACAACTCAATCAATCTTGGCGCAATCGCAGTAAGCGCCAATACCTCAGTGGCGGCATTCAATGCGACAGCAGCCTTCGGCATGCCATAAACGGAACATGATTTCTGGTCCTGTACGATGGTATGGTGTTTGGAGGTGTGCATCGCTTTCAGACCGAGTGCACCGTCACGCCCCATGCCGGTTAACAACACGCCAATTACTTTTCCGCGCCATTTTTCGACAACGCTATTGAAAAACACGTCGATGGATGGGTGATACACATCCATAGGCGATTCTTCCGCATAGCCCAGTGTCTCGCCTGTCTTCATCAGTAAATGATGACTGGTGCCCGCCATCAATACCAAGCCTTTTTGCGCTTGGTCGCCTTCTTTGGCGAGCCTGACTTCGAGACTCGTCTGTTGTTGCAACCAATCGGCCATCCCCGGCGAAAATGCTGCGTCTATGTGTTGAACGATCACAATCGCTGCGGGGAAATCTTGCGGTAACTGCTTCAGGAGCTCGGCAAGTGCCGCCGGGCCGCCAGCCGATGCGCCGATTGCAACCAGTTTTGTCGAGGCATCGGCTTTTTCGGCACGAACAGGAGTTGCCGCTTTCAACAAGACAGAAGGCGCTTGTTCCATGCGGCTGAGCTGCTCAATTTTTGCCATCAATATGGTGGCTGCACCGCTTTGTGCATCGTCGCTGCTTAAAGTCGGTGTGGCGACTACATCCAGTGCGCCATGTCCCAGCGCTTCATATACCTTGCCGATATTGGCGCCGATGTCCGAAGTCACAATCAGGATCGGGCACGGGGTTGCTTGCATGATGCGCCGGGTTGCTTCCACCCCATCGACCTTGGGCATGATCAGATCCATCAGCACGATATCGGGCAATTGCCAGGCGCACATTTCAGCCGCCTGTTCTCCATTTTGTGCGACCCAGATCAACTGATGGTCAGAATGTTCTGCCAGCACCCTGCGCAGAACTTCGACGATCATCGGGACGTCGTTGACGATACCAATTTTCACTTCACGCCACTCCTATCAGATCGATGACGGCCTGCAACAGGGTTTCGTCATGGAAGCTGCTTTTGGTGAAATAGTAATCGGCGCCAGCGTCCAGGCCGCGTTGCCGATCTTCCTCGCGATCTTTATAGGAAACGATCATTACCGGTATCGATTGCAGGTTGGGTGCCTGTCGTATCAGGGAGACGAGCTCGATGCCATCCATGCGCGGCATGTCGATGTCTGTGATGACAAGATCAAATTTTTCAGTACGTACCGCATTCCAGCCATCCATGCCGTCCACCGCAACGGCAACGTCATAGCCGCAATTGCTTAACAGCTTGCGCTCCAGTTCGCGCACGGTAAGGGAGTCATCAACGACCAGGATTCTTTTGCGTGCAGTGCCGTTCACACTCGCGTCGTCGTGTTGTACGGCTTCCAGTCGGCCGCTGTGCGTCAATTTTTCGACGGAGCGCACCATATCGGCAACGTCGAGAATTAATACCGGCGAACCGTCTTCCATCAATGCACAGGCACTGATGTCCGGAATCTTTCCCAGTCGCGTATCCAGCGGTTGAACGACCAGCATACGTTCACCCAGGAAGCCGTCAACGGCCACGCCATAAGTATGTTCGTGATCGCCTATGACGACGACGGAAACGGTATTTCCCTGGCTGCGCAGCTCGCCTTTTTGCAGAATCTGGTGTGCACTGACGAGTCCGATCTGGCGGCCTCCAAAGGAGAAATGTTGATAACCCTCCAGCATGACAAACTGATCGCACTGTAATTCAAGTGTGCGGCTTACATAGGCCAACGGGAACGCATACGGCTCGTCATCGATGGTGACGAGCAGGCTGCGGATGACCGAGAGCGTAAGCGGCAGTTGCAACTGAAAACGCGTGCCTTTGGTCGGGGTGTTGAAGATGCGTATGGTTCCCCTGACCTGTTTGAGCATATTGCCGACGACGTCGAGGCCGACGCCACGGCCGGAGATGGCCGTCACGGTATCGCGCAGGCTGAAGCTCGGGAGCAGCAGGAATTCCAGCAATTCGGCTTCGCTTAATTGCGCAACGGTTTCCTTGTTCGAGAGCTTGCGCTGCACGATGGTGTCGCGTAGTTGATCGAGATCGATGCCGGCGCCGTCGTCACTGACATTCACCAGCAACATGCCGGCGCTGTGGCGCGCTTCGAGTTTGATCGTGCCTTGGGCAGATTTTCCGGCATGCAGTCTCTGTTCGGGGAGTTCGATGCCGTGATCGATTGCGTTGCGTAACAGATGACCGATAGGCGCTTCCAGTCGTTCCAGAATGTCCCTGTCTATCTGTGTATCGATGCCGCTGATATCGAGCCGAGCCGATTTTCCGAGCGTATGCGCGACATCACGCACCATGCGCGCGAAGCCGCCGGTGCCATCCGCAAACGGACGCATGCGGCAAGCCAGTGCTTCGTCATATAGTTGTTGTGACAGATTGACGGAGCGGCGGTCAAACAGTTCGAGCTCTGCCAATTGGTCGGCGACCATATGCTGACTTTGTGCGAGCAAGGCGCGCGCCTTCGAAAGCACCGCTTCCGTTGTTTCGGCAGTTGCTTTGGCAGACAATTTTTGCTGCAGCATGTCGAGCGCTTGCGCGGTTTCACGTTGCGTGCGTTTCAGGCGCAGCATCGATGCGGTGAACGGTTTGAGCCGGCGCGATTCCACCAGCGATTCACTGCTGAGGCTGAGTAGGCGATCGAGATTGTTCGCGCTGACACGTACCGCACGCGCACCTTGCCCTGTCGTTTCCGGCGATGCTTGCGGGACGGTTGATGAAACTTCTTCGATGATGTCGGCAACGGCGTTTGCATGTGCTTCGACTGCATTCTCCGCCGCGTCCACATCATTCGTATCGGGGGCGCTGATGGCATGGTCGAGTGCGGCGACAAATGCGGCGATTTCCGACTTGCCGGCATGGTCGGCCCATGTTTCGTCGTTGCCGGGTGGATTGGCGACGCGTATCAGCAGATCGGTGCCGTTGAGCAGGACATCGATCTGTTTTCTGCGTAATAGCAGTTTCCCTTGTTGCGCCAGCACGAAACAGTCTTCCATCACATGAGCCACGTCTACACCGGCCTGCAAGCCGATAATGCGGGCCGCTCCCTTGAGCGAGTGTGCTGCGCGCATGCAGACTTCCAGTTGTTCCGAGTCCGTTGGATTGTGTTCGAGCTCAAGCAGGCCAACGTTCAGTATTGCGGTCTGGCTTTCTGCCTCCTGCCGGAACAGGTCCAGCATGGACATCTGGCTTAAATCCGGCGAGCTCATACCAGGCTCCGATTCAAGGCATAAAACAAAAGGTCGCAATCGAGCATGCCGACTTTTTTGCGGTCCCAATTGAGGATTGCCTGCGTATAGCTGGTGCCCGAATGCGCCAGCGTGGTCGGTGCAGATTCCAGTGCCGCGTCGCTGAAACGATAGATGCCGAATACCTCATCGACCGGAAACACCAGCTTCTGACCGAGATGTGTCGTCACGAGCAGGCGCGATGTTCCGCGTACTTCATCCGCAGCTTTTGTGTTCAGCATTCTGGCCAGCGATACGCAAAGCACCAATGCGCCGCGAATATTCGTCAGCCCGAGAATGGCGCGATTGTTCTGATGCGGCAATGAACGTATGCAATTTTTTTCTGCGACTTCTATGATGGCGCCGGTTGGCATTGCCAGCCATTCTGAGCCGACGCGGAAAATAAGTGCGGATTGCGATAACTGCTGTTGAACGCTTTCCTGGTCGACAGGATTCCATTCGCTGATCAGTTCGTTGCCGGACTCAAAGCGGTCCAGTATGGCTGTCGCAGCGGCAGAATAAGTTGGACAGTTCAGGCAGCGCGTATGCTCTTGCAGTTCCGGGCAGCTGCCATCTCCGCGCACACCGATGCTGCTCCAGCAATTATTGATGTCGGCTTGTATCGGATTGTCCATGGCTTGCGTCGCGTCATGCATCCGAGTGTTCCTTCATGCGTTGCGCGCGCCGTTGCATTAATTGCGCGCCGCTTGCATCTCCCTGTGCAGCCAGTAATGCGGCGATATGCGTTAATGCCTCGACATGATCAGGTTGCAGGTAGACGGCTTTACGGTATAGCTGCAAGGCGTGGGACGTGTTCTGCTGGGCGTCGGCGATCAGCCCCATCAGGTAAAAACTTGCTGCGCTCGGCCCCGCCAGATGTTGATGTTCCTTGCATAGATTCAAGGCCTCAGTGAATGCGCCTTGATTGGCGAATTGCATGGCACGCGCCAGGATGGCTTCTGCACTATCGGGCGTTTGAACGGGCTTGCTTTGAACGATTTTCTTTTTTGGTATGGCCGGAGGCACCACCACTGTTTTTAATGGCGCGACGATTTTTTCAATTTTCCGTGCGACGACGGGTTGTATGGCTTTTCTGCAGAAGGCGAATGCAAGAGGAATGCCGGCAGAGGCGTAGCCTGGGCGCAACATCATGCCTGCTTCTGCGGGGCCGACGAAGATGGTGCCATCTTTTGCCAGCAAGCGATCCAGCATTTGCAGCGCCTGTTGTTGCGTTTCCCGGTCAAAATAAATCAGTACGTTGCGACAGAAAATGAAATCGTAAGCAGGTTCATTTTGCAGAAAATCAGCTGCAAATATATTCCCGTGGCTGAAGTTGACCTGTCTTTGCGCATCTTCCGATAGTGCGTAGCTGTCGCCAGCTGTGGTGAAATGCTGCTTGCGAAAATCGAGTGCCTTGCCGCGAAATGAATTGCGGCCATAATGTGCGCGTTTGGCTATTGCCAGTGAGCGCGTGCAGATATCGATCGCATCGATCCTGAATCGTGCCGGCGGAATGCCGATGTCGAGCAAGGCCATCGCAATGGAATACGGTTCTTCACCAGTGGAACAAGGCAGGCTGAGAATGCGCAGTATTGATGCCGGACGTTGTATCGTTTTTTCTCGCGCCAATTTCGCTACCGCAAGAATCGCTTCACGATCGCGGAAGAACCAGGTTTCAGGAACGATGACCATTTCGATCAGCTCCTGCATCTCGCCCGGCACATTCTGTAACGCGAGCAGATACTGGTCGGCATCGAGGGAGCCAAGTGCAGCCGCACGTTCATTCACCGCGCGTTCAATCAGCAGGATGCCGACGGAGGCGACATCGAGCCCCATTGTTTGCTTGAGCAATGTGGCGATACGATCAATTGTTTTCATGCAGTGCTCTCTTGCGGGAACAGCATGTTTTTTACCGACTCATCGAGCAGATCTTGCACCTCGATGCGTTGCACCAACCCATTCGGATGTCGCATGACCGGCCCGAGATAGGGGGTGTCGTCGAGGTTGAGACCGGAGTCGACAAACGTATCGGGATCGCAACGCAGCATTTCGCTGGCTTTTTCCACGATCAGACCGAGCAGTTGTGCCGCCTGTCCGGGAGGCGTGTAATGCACCAGCACTAATCTTGTGCTCAGTCGCACTGCCGCTGGTTTTCCCGCTGCAAGCATGTTGATGTCCAATACCGGGACCATCCGATCGCAATAGTTGAATACGCCTTCTACCCAGCCTGGTGCGCCCGGCACTTTCTTGCAGCGAGCCAGCGGCAGCACGATCGCCACTTGCGTTGCATCCAGCGCATAGCGATCATTACCGATCTGGAATAAGAGAAAGAGCATAGCGGAGCGAGAATGACCGGTGTTTAGCCGGTAACCTTGAAACGCGATACACCGTTGCGTAATCCATTGGAAACGAGGTGCAGCTCATCAATTGCCTGGCTGGATTGATGCAGGGATTCGACGGTTTGTTGTGCGGCTTCACTCAATTGAGCCAGCGCCTGATTGATCTGCTCCGCACTGTTTGCTTGCGCCTGCATTCCTTCGTTCACGGTCTGGAATTGCGGTGCCAGGGCCTGTACTTGAGCAATGATCTGGGACAATTGGCTACCGACTTGCTGTACTTCCTGCATGCCTCTACGCACCTGGTCGGAGAACTTGTCCATGCCCATGACGCCGGCCGCAACCGCTGACTGGATTTCCTTGACCATCAATTCAATATCGTAGGTGGCGACTGCGGTCTGATCGGCCAGACGACGAATTTCTGTCGCAACCACCGAAAAACCGCGGCCGTATTCGCCTGCTTTTTCGGCTTCAATGGCAGCGTTCAGAGACAATAGATTGGTTTGATCAGCAACCTTGGTAATGGTGGTGACGACCTGATTGATATTGCCGGCCTTTTCGTTAAGGATGGCCAGCTTCCCGCTGACTGAACCGGCGGCATCCATCACGGCTTGCATCGTGTTTTCCATGCGAGTCAGGCCGACCTGACCGCTACCGGCCAGGGTCGCTGTTTGTTCTGACACCAGAGAGACTTCATTCATTGTGCGCACCAGATCGCGCGAGGTGGCAAAAATTTCACGCGATGTCGCGCCGATTTCAGTGGTTGTCGCAGCAGTTTCTGCGGCAGTCGCTTGTTGCTGTTTGGAGGTGGCAGCGATTTCTGTGATCGAGCTGGAAACCTGTCCGGAAGATTTTTGCGCCTGACCTACCAGCGCCGTCAATTCATCCGTCATGCGATTGAATCCGGCAGCAAGATGCGAAAACTCATCTTTGCGCTCAAGATTCAGTCTTTGCGAAAAATCGCCGGAGCGCATGAGCTCAAGGATGTTGAGCAAGCGTTGCATCGGCAGCGTAATCGCACGCATTAATGACAGTCCGCATATCAGGGCTGCGCTCAATGCAATGAAGAATACTGCCAGCATGGTCATTTGTGCCTGACTGACTGAGGCCAGAATACCCACTGATGAGCGATCTGCGAAGGTCTTGTTTGTTTCAACGGTCTTCTCGCTAATGGTTTTGCAGGCTTGCCACACCGTGAATAATTTTTCGAACAATGCACGGTTCTGCTGAGGAGTTTGTTGAGCGGCCTGGCGCAACATATCCTGTTGAAGGACCTCGTACTTTGCCCGTTCTTGAATGAAGCTGTCGAATCTTTGCTGATCTGCGTCGTCAAAAATGGTGCGTAAATAGCCGGCCTGTAACTGATCCAGTCGTTTGCTATTTTGGCGCAGTTTTTCTACGTAACCCCGCGCTTCACCGACCCCGTTCTGCGATTCCAGAATCTGCTGGCTCAACATCAGATTTTCATTCCACGCCGCATTGATCATTGTGGAGTAGTAGAGCCCGGGAGTGGAGTCGTCGCGCAGACTGATCGCTTCGTCATTGATATTGGCAAGCTTGAACCAGGCAACTGCTGCCATTGCTGCCATGAGGGTCAGGATGACCGCGAAACTTCCGAGTATCCGCTGTTTTATAGTCCAGCTTTTCATATTGACGAGTTCCACTGATAGATGATGGTGACCGGGCGTGATGCCGTGCGATCAATCGAGGGGTCTTTTTTGTTATTGCACGGTAATCGTTGCCCCCCGGCATTTTGAATATATGCGGCTACAGTGATGTTGGCAATAGCCTGATGCACTTTTTTCGAGAGGCGGCCTAGTCTTGATGCGCGGATAAAGGCCTGCTGATCAGCAAGGGTGTGTTGGGCGCCCCTGCCTGGAACATCGCTTTGCCTGCGAATGAACATCAAATGACAAACGGATTGCGGTACGGATGCTATCTGTTATGGTAGTTAAAGTCGCGTTGCGTTGCGTGTTGGTCAGGAAAGTTGGTGTATGGGCAAGGTACTTTGCAGCGACGTAAAATACCAGTTTTGTTGTGAGCAAGAGGGGCATCATGAAACCGATTCCAGTGGATCAAATACAGATCGTCTGGTACCAGGATTCCATTTCCGGCGAAACGATGTCGTCCGGCATGGGCGGCAAGACGCTTAACTTCTGGATACATATGGAATACTTCCCGCGGGAAGTAACGGAGGCTTATCTGATGGATGAGGGCGAACCGCGGCCGCATCCGAAAGATGGCTGGTCGTATGCGCGCGGGATGTTGCGTTAATTGATGGCGTTGCTGAAAAGGTAAGCGCGCCGATTTTCAGACGCGCCTGATGTGGCTAGCCAGCTTGCAGAATGACGCCGGCCTTGATCGTGAATGTTGATCGCGCGGATTATTTCGGGAACATGTCGAACGCTTCGCCGACTTTCAGCGCGACCAGATCGTATAGCGAATGACGTGGTTCGGGGCCGGTTCGCTCGAAGCCCTCTATCGTATCCGGCTCGATGCCTTCGGGTGGCGGCACGAACTGCATCCAGTCTTCGTAGCCTGGATGATCCTTCAGGTTGCGATTGAGTTCGTCCAGAAACTCTTGCGCGCTCAGTCTTTTTCCAGCCATGATGACCTCCTCGAAGAATGATTCATCTTAGCACGATGACGTCGTCAGTTTAACTGCTGCTGCGTCATGAAATGCGATCATTCCTGCGATGCTGGATGTGCAGCTGTATTGCCGCATCGCTTTTCCCCATCGCAAGAATTTATCCCTGCCTCACTCCTTATACACGCCGCAACCAATGATCAGATCCTGGTATCTGTCGAGATACATGGACTTGGCTTCAACCTGTTTGGATATCGGATTGAGGAACATATAGTCCTGCCAGCCTTTGCCGCTGTTCTGAATGATGGTGACGCGTTCCCGTATGTACAGGTTGCCGGCGCCGTCCTTGGCGTCGATCATGTCCTTGCCGACATTGCCCGGATTGGCGCCGTGTGCGAGGTTGCGTCCGTTCATGTCGTAGACCACAACGTACAGATCGCGATCGCAGAACTGACCGAGCTTGTTGTTGATCTCGGCGAAGGCTGCATCCCTGCCGTGCTCGCGCATCGATTCGATGGCCTGCATGACCATCTGCTGCGCTTCGTCGGTCGACCCGTGGCTGCCACTTTTGATCGTGAAGACGCTGACCACATTGCCCAATTCCGTAGTCTGGTTTTGCAATGACTCTGCGGAAGCGGCGGCTTCCTCAACCAGTGCGGCATTTTGCTGCGTGACCTGATCCATTTGTGCAATGGCCTGGTTGACCTGTTCGATGCCTATGCTCTGTTCGCGGCTGGCCGAACTGATCTCGCTCATGATGTTGTCCACGCGCTGGATGCTGCTGACAACTTCATCCATCGTGGCGCCTGCGTGTGCCACCAGCTTGCTACCGCTTTGCACCTTGCTGACTGAATCTTCGATCAGCGTCTTGATTTCGCGCGCGGCAGCCGAACTGCGTTGCGCCAGACTGCGTACTTCGCTGGCGACCACGGCAAAGCCGCGACCCTGCTCGCCTGCGCGTGCGGCTTCCACTGCCGCGTTCAGTGCCAGGATGTTGGTCTGGAAGGCGATGCCGTCGATGACGCTGATGATGTCGGCGATTTTTTTCGACGACTGATTGATCGAATCCATCGTGTTGACGACTTCGGCCACCACATTGCCGCCCTTGATGGCGACTTCGGCTGCGGTGTGCGCCAGAGCATTGGCCTGCTCGGCGTTGGCCGCGTTTTCCTTGACGGTCGAGGTCATCTCCTCCATCGCGGATGCGGTTTCTTCCAGCGAACTGGCTTGCTGTTCGGTGCGGGAAGACAGGTCCAGATTGCCGGCAGCGATTTCCCTGGTTTCCGTCGCCAGCGTTTCGGTGCCGTGACGGATATTCCACACGACGTTGGCAAGTCCCTGGCCTATGCTGTTAATGGCGCGCAGCAAGAGGCCGATCTCATCCGTACGTTTGGTTTCCAGCCGGCTGGTCAGATCGCCGCTAGCCAGCTGGCGCGCCAGTTGCGTGGCCTGCGCAAGCGGGCCGGTGACGGTTTTGCGTATGCCGGCGTACAGGCAGGCGGTCAGAAGCAGCAAGGCGATGCATGCGGCGCCTGCTAAAAAATTACGCAGTGCCGTTGCTTCATGAATGAATTCATCGACGTAAGTGTCGCCGACGACGACCCATTTCCTGTCCTGCAGATAAATGAATGCAGCCAGACGCTCAGGGGATCCGGCATCGGCGGGTGAACGATAATGAATCACGCCCTCTTTTTTGCTCAGGATTTCCTTGATGAATTCACGGCCGTCGGTGGCCTTGTCTGCCAGGACGTTTTGCCCTTCTCTTTTGGCCGCAATGATCAGCTTGCCGTAATCCGGGCCGGCGGCAGCGTCGAGCACATAGTAGCCGCCGGTCTTGCCGACCTTGAGCGATAGCAGCGTGCTCTTGATCAGCGCTGCATCATTGCTCATGCTCAAGACGAGTCTGCTTCTGGCTGAGACTTCCTCGCTTGCGCGCTGTTCCAGCATGGTGCTGCTTGCCTGGCCCGTTGCCCATACAAAAATACCGAAGACGATGGCAATCAATATAAAAGAGATGGTGGCAAGTTTTGCACCGACACCAAGTTTGGTTAGCTTACGTATGACATTATTCATCGCTTACTTCCATCCATTGCTTTTTGTTGTACCAAGATTACCGCGTGGCGATCATTCCCCATGGAAACATCATAACTGCATAAATGATGATTTCTACCGGATCGGTGCGTGAAGCACATTGAATTGTTGTGCGTTGGCACCATGCCAGTGCGTCAAGTCTCAAGGGAGAATGAGTGAGGTGGTTAAAATCTGACAACGCTATCCATTGGATAAAATGGCCAGTGTGAAGCCGACTCTTTTTAATATCCCTGCATCTTGTATCGGCAGATTTTCAAAAAACAATAGCCGTGCGAATCAGGCCGCATGCTGGCTTGATCAACGTGTTTTCTTTCCGGACCCGCCATGCCCCCTATCGTCAATAGCCTGCTGGAAAACGACCTCTATAAATTCACCATGTGGCAGGCCTTGCTGCATAGCCATCCCGAAGCGCAGACGGAATATGAGTTTGTTTGCCGCAATGCACCATCGTATCCGCTGAGCGAACTCAAGGCCGATGTGGAGCGTGAGCTGGATCATCTTTGTACACTGGCGTTTCGCGATGATGAGTTGCTTTATTTGCGCAGCCTGCGTTTCATGAAAAGCGATTTCGTGGATTTCCTCACGGTTTTTCGCTTCCAGCGCAAATTCATTACGGTAGCGGCCGATGGTCCGGCGCTGCGCATACGTGCGATCGGCCCGCAAGTGCATGTGATGGGCTTTGAGATTTTCGTGCTCTATATCGTCAATGAACTTTATTTCCGTCGCTTCGATCAGCAAGCGGCATTGGTGGAAGCGCGGCGGCGTCTGCAGGAAAAAATTCACCTGTTGAAAAATTTCGGCAAGGAAGCGACGAGAAAAAATCCGTTTGAATTTTTCGACTTCGGTTTGCGCCGTCGTTTCTCTGCGGCCTGGCAGGAAGAAGTCGTCGTTACCCTGGCAAGAGAAGTGCCGCAGTATTTCACCGGAACCTCGAATGTACACCTGGCGCAAAAATACGGTTTGACGCCTATCGGCACGATGGCACATGAATATCTGCAAGCCTATCAATCGTTCGGCGTACGTCTGCGCGATTTTCAAAAAGCGGCGCTGGAGGATTGGGTGCAGGAATATCGCGGTGATCTGGGTATCGCATTGACCGACGTGGTGGGGATGGATGCCTTCCTGGCAGATTTCGATTTGTACTTTGCCAAACTGTTCGATGGCTTGCGCCATGATTCCGGCGATCCGGTCGAATGGGGAGAGAAAGCGCTAGCGCACTACGCGCGTTTGCGTATCGATGCGGGCAGCAAGCGGCTGGTGTTTTCCGATGCCCTGGATTTGCCGGGCGCTTTTTCGCTGTACCGACACTTTGCAGATCGCGCGCTGACCGGTTTCGGAATAGGCACCAATCTATCCAACGATACCGGTATCCCGGCACTGAATATCGTGATGAAGCTGATGGTGTGTAACGGACAGCCTGTCGCCAAGCTGTCCGATTCTGCCGGCAAGACCTTATGCAGGGATGAGACCTTCCTGGCTTACCTGCGCCAGGTTTTTCATCATCCTGCGCTCAAGTAATGCTCAGAACTTGTAACCTACCGAGAGGAAGGTGACGAGCGGGTCAATTGTCAACGTCGTTGTGTTTCTGGAGACTACGGTTCCACCAACGCGGCCGATGATCTCAGCATCGGTTTTGAGTGGGATATATGCAACGGAGAAGCCTAGCGACCAGTTTTTGTCGATGTTGTACGTTAAGCCTACATTGGCGACTGGAGCCCATGATGAACTGAGATTGGCGGTCGCAGTGCCAACTCCGCCAGTAACACTAGCTTGCAAGTTTTTCGACAATTCGACGCCGCTATACCAGACGCGCGTTGCGCCAAGGCCAACGAATGGACGTAGTTGCGAATTTCTGTCGCCGAAATACCATTTCGCAATAACAGCAGGACTCCATTGTTTGGCTGTGCCGAGCTCGCCAAGAGCGGCAATCGTGCCACCGCCATACAATTTGAATTTCGGCGGTACGCCCAAGTCGGCGGTGAGAGCAAAGTTATCGGTGAAGAAGTGAGTGAAGGCAATTCCGAGGGTGTCGGCATTGCTGATACTGGCACTACTGCCGGCTTTAGGGCCGATTGGTGCCATGCGACTGTAGAGCGGTTCACTGGATTCATTCGGTCGTAAATGAAACCAGCCCACGTTGACGATATTGTCGCCGGCACTTTGCGCGGCGGCAGGCAAAGAAAAAGCCGCCAGCGCAGAAAATGCGGTGACGGCGGCGAGTTGTGGCAACACACGGAAAGTCAAAGATGCTTTCATTGCTTGTCTCCTTTATGGCCCAGCTGGTGAGTCGCCTGTTGCTGCGGCGAAGCGCTTTCTCATAGTTCGGTTGCAGCTTACGCATGGCGTGCCATGTGTCTGAAAATAATAGCCTGATTTCCTGTTGGGTAATGTGATGTATCGCGCCGTTTGGCGGATACGCAACATGTTTCGATCTCTCATACCTCGCTGCGAGAATCGCATGTATATTGATGCGTGAACTTGATCGTCATCAAGGTTTTCGCCTTGCGCTTGCCACTGAATGCGAGCAATGATCAAGAAAACAACAAGCCCATAGACTATGGGCTTTTTTATTTGTGGCGTGTCAAAGACGCATGGATAACCCGCATTTGCTTTATCCTGATGTCTTTGGATGCAATGCATCCACCGTGTTTCGATAAAGTAGCCATGAACAAGATAGAAGCAATCAAACGAGTCAATGAAGAGTTGCGCGCCAACCTGTTGAACGAGCGTAATACCCAATGGTCGACAGTGGTGCCGTATGCTGGCGATGAAGGATGGTGGCTGCATATACCGCTCTCCGGTTTTCGGCAGGAGCAGCATTTTTTGATTTGTAGCGAGAAAGCGAAGAGCTTTCGTCACATCAGGATCAAGGCCAATACCATTTTGAGTCCTGCGACCAGGTTTCGCTGCAAGGATCAGATGGCGGATGTCTTTATCTCGGCAAAAAATGCCAAGCGCTTGGTAGATACGCTGCCGGGTGGTAGCAAATTCAGTTTCGACAAATATGTATTCGGTGAATACAATTTTTGAAACCGAGAGAATGCGTAAAGAGACATGATTTTTGTGAGCATATCAATCTTACTGAGGGAGTGAAAATGAAACAAAAAAACATCGCAGCACTCATCATTGCTTTGTCGGCAATCGGCTTCTCATCGGCGGCATCGGCGCAGTATGTTGGCCCAACGACGCAAGCGACCCTTACTTCTATCGCTGAAATTCTTAAACATCCGGTTGATGACCAACCGGTTACGCTGCGCGGATTTATCGTCAAAAAAGTAGGAAATGAAAAATACATTTTTTCTGATGGCACATCAGAAATCAGGGTCGATATCGATGGCAAGCATTTCATCAACAAGAAGGTAGATGAAAAAACGAAAGTTGAAATACGCGGCGAGGTTGAAAAAGATTTTCTGTCGACGCCGGAAATCGATGTTGATGTACTGACGCTGGTGAATTAGGAATTTCGTCTTGGCAAATTTTTAGCGTTCGAGGAACGAAAGCAGAATTTTCTATAACGACCAATAAAAAAGCCGCATTGCTGCGGCTTTTTTATTGCGTGATGCATTTGCTTATGCGGTCACTGCTTCTGCTGTGTCAGCAGCAGCTTCATCTTCCGTCTCCGAATTACGGATCAGGTAATCGAAGGCGCTCAATGCTGCCTTGGAGCCCTCGCCGACTGCGATCACGATCTGCTTGAACGGCACCGTAGTCACGTCGCCGGCAGCGAATACGCCGGGGATAGACGTTTGACCGCGTGCGTCGACTTCGATCTCGCCGTGACGTGACAAGGCAAGCGTGCCTTTCAGCCACTCGGTGTTTGGCACCAGACCGATCTGGATGAAGACGCCTTCCAGTTCGACCGTCTTCACTTTTTCGGTCTTGCGGTCCTTGTAAACCAGGCCGTTGACGCGTTTACCATCGCCGGTGATTTCCGTCGTTTGTGCTGACGTGATCACGGTGACGTTGGGCATGCTGTGCAACTTGCGCTGCAATACTGCATCGGCACGCAACTCTGCACCGAACTCGATCAGGGTCACATGGCCGACGATACCGGCCAGATCGATCGCCGCTTCGACACCGGAATTGCCGCCGCCGATCACCGCTACGCGTTTGCCCTTGAACAGTGGGCCGTCGCAGTGCGGGCAATACGCAACACCCTTGTTGCGGTATTCGTTTTCACCCGGCACGTCGATGGTTCTCCAGCGTGCGCCGGTGGCGAGGATCACGGTTTTGCCTTTCAGCGAGCCGCCGTCTTTCAGCTTGACTTCGATCAGTTTGCCCGGCACCAGCTCGGAAGCCAGTTGCACGTTCATGATGTCGACGTCGTAGCTCTTGACGTGCTGTTCCAGCGCGGTGGCAAATGCTGGTCCGTTGGTTTCCTGTACCGAGATGAAGTTTTCAATCGACAGCGTATCCAGTACCTGGCCGCCGAAACGCTCCGCAACTACGCCGGTGCGTATGCCTTTGCGCGCTGCGTAAATTGCTGCAGCTGCGCCCGCAGGCCCGCCACCGACGATCAATACGTCGTACGGTGCTTTGGCGCTGAGTTCTTCCTGCTTGCGCTTGTTGCCGCCGGTATCGAGTTTGGCGAGTATCTGCTCGATACTGACGCGACCGGATTCAAACGGCTGTCCGTTCATGAACGTTGTCGGCACCGCCATGATGTCGCGTTCCTTGACTTCGTCCTGGAACAAACCGCCGTCGATCGTGACAGCACGGATGCGCGGATTGATCAGCGCCATCACGTTAAAAGCCTGCACGACTTCCGGACAGTTATGGCAAGACAGCGACATATAGGTTTCAAAGGTGTAGTCGCCATCGAGATTGCGGATCTGTTCGATCACGGAATCTTCCAGTTTCAATGGATGGCCGCCGGTTTGCAGCAAAGCCAGCACCAGTGAGGTGAATTCGTGGCCCAGTGGAATCGCGGCGAATTGAATGCCTGCGTGTGCGTCCGGGCGCTTGATGATAAAAGAAGGTTTGCGCTCGTTGTCATCGGTGCGCTCGACCAGCGTGATCTTGTCGGTCAGCACAACGATTTCCTGCAGCAGTTCCTGCAATTCGCGAGATTTGTCGCTGCCATCGAGTGACGCGACGATCTCGATCGGTTGTACGATCTTTTCCAAATAAGAGGCTAATTGGGTTTTGAGATTGGCATCCAACATGATGGGTCCCTGCTTTCTTTTCAGTTTATAAATAAAGGTACTGCGAGAGGTGCTGCGCAAAGTGCAATGTACCTGGTACCGCGGTGAAGCTTTTATTCCAGGCCCAGCACTGGGCCCGGAACGATCAAACAATATTTACTTGTTCAAACTACTGCTTGCTTCTTAGATCTTGCCGACCAGATCCAGCGATGGAGCGATGGTTTTTTCGCCTTCTTTCCATTTGGCTGGGCAAACTTCGTTTGGATGCTCTGCAACGTATTTTGCTGCTTTCAGTTTGCGCAGAGTTTCGGAAACGTCGCGAGCGATGGCATTGTCATGCACTTCCATGGTCTTGATGACGCCTTCTGGATTGATCACGAAGGTGCCGCGCAGTGCCAGACCTGCTTCAGGAATGTGTACGCCGAAAGCATTGGTCAAGGCGTGAGTTGGATCGCCGACCAGCGGGAATTTTGCTTTGCCAACTGCAGGCGATGTTTCGTGCCAGACTTTGTGCGAGAAGTGAGTGTCGGTGGTGACGATATAAACTTCTGCGCCCAGTTTCTGGAATTCTGCGTAGCTGTCTGCTGCATCTTCAACTTCGGTTGGGCAGTTGAAAGTGAACGCTGCCGGCATGAAAATCAGTACGGACCATTTGCCCTTCAACGATTGTTCTGTGACTTCAATGAACTTGCCGTTATGGAAAGCTTGCGCTTTGAAAGGCTGGACTTGAGTGTTAATAAGTGACATTTCGTTTTCCTTACAGGGTTAAAAAGAGGTGTGAGTACAGATGATAAGCGCTTGTTCATTATTTGTATAATTGATTTAATTTCTCCATTCGATTTGTTTTAGCTATCGCATGGTCCGCATGCAACTGCTTTGATGGCGAATTGTCTACTATGCCGCCCTGCGGGATTTGCTGCGTTAGCGGAACTGGATAGCCGGCTGTAATGCGTAGCGATGACGCCGCTCTATCCTTGCTTTATGCATATTAAGGCCGCATATGTAGAATTCAAGAAAGGAAAACGTCATGAAAAAAATCATTGCTGTCTCCGATGCTCCGCGTCCCCATTGGGTGGGCGACGGTTTTCCGGTGCGCTCGATGTTTTCGTATCAAAGCCACGGCAAGCAACTCAGCCCCTTTTTGTTGCTCGACTACGCGGGGCCGGCTGAATTTCCAGCCTCCGATCATGCGCCTGGCGTCGGTTCGCATCCGCATCGCGGCTTTGAAACTGTCACCATCGTCTACAAAGGCGAGGTCGCGCATCGCGATTCCACCGGCCAGGGCGGTGTCATAGGCCCGGGCGACGTGCAATGGATGACTGCCGGCGCCGGCATCCTGCACGAAGAATTTCATTCGGATGCGTTCACTCATTCCGGCGGTACGCTGGAGATGGTGCAGCTGTGGGTCAATTTGCCGGCGCGCGACAAGATGACGCCGCCCGGCTATCAGGCCATTGTCAGCAACGATATCCCGGTCGTGCCTTTGCCGGACGATGCCGGAACGCTGCGTGTGATTGCCGGCGACTATGAGGGGCATGCAGGAGCGGCGCATACCTTTACACCGATGCAGGTGTGGGATCTGAACCTGAAGCAGGGTAGCAAGAGTGACTTTACCTTGCCCGATGGCTGGAACTCTGCGCTGATCGTATTGCGCGGTACGGTGCTGATCAATGATGAGCGCGTCGCGCGCGAAGCACAGATGGTGGTGCTCGATAGCAGCGGCAGCAAAGTAAGGATAGAAGCGAATAGCGATGCCGTGGTGTTGCTGTTGAGCGGCGAGGCGATTGAGGAAGAGATCGTCGGTTACGGTCCGTTTGTGATGAACAGCCAGGCTGAAATTGCACAGGCAATCGCTGATTTCAATAGCGGACGCTTTGCACAGATACCCGCGCAGTAAGGCAGCAGGCTGGACGTCATGCCGTGTCTCCATGGCATGACGTCCACTTTCTACCGCAGCGCGGCCGGCGTGTATGGTCGCGTCGCATTGTCCGCATCGCGTCGCCAATGACCTTATAATTTGCCTCTTCCTCCGCACTGCATCGTGCAGATGCAGTGCGGATTTCTTTCAGATTTCAATTCAAGGCTTATGAGTATCTCTTCCATCAACACTGCCGCGACCGACATCAGCGATGCCGAATGGCAGGTTCGTCTCGATCTCGCCGCCTGTTATCACCTGTGTGCGTTGAAAAACTGGGACGACCTGATCTATACGCATATCTCCGCCACTGTGCCGGGCGAAGAAGGCCGCTTTCTGATCAATCCATTCGGCTTGCGATTCGACGAAATTACCGCTTCAAATCTGGTCAAGATCGATTTGCAGGGCAATATCATCGGCGACCAGACGGCGCGTGTAAATGTGACCGGCTTTGCTATTCACGGCGCCGTGCACAGCGCACGCAAGGATGCGATGTGCGTCATGCATCTGCATAATGAAAACGGCGTTGCGGTTGGCATGCAGCAGGGAGGATTGCTGCCCTTGTCGCAGCACGCCATGCGTTTTTACCAGCAGATGGGCTATCACGATTACGAAGGACTGGCGCTGTCGCCAGTCGAGCAGACGCGTCTGCTCGAGCGTCTGGGCGATTACCCTGCGATGCTGTTGCGCAATCACGGTACGCTGATCAGCGGTCGCACGATCGCTGAGGCCTATGTGCTGATGGATACGCTGGACAAGGCGTGTTCTTTCCAGTTGAAGGCGCAGGCTGGCGGCGGGCCGCTGAATATTCCACCGTCTGAAGTATGTGCCAAGACCTATAGGGAATTGCTCGGCGACGGCGCACCGGAAGGCCTGCTCGAATGGCCGGCCTTGCTGCGCAAACTCGATGCGGTATCGCCGGCATATCGCAATTAACGGCGACGACTCATTGATTCAATAACTTGCTCACCAATTTATTCATTAACTACAAGGAAAATTCATGCCAACCATCAACGTTCAATTATTTGAAGGCCGTACCGTCGAACAAAAGCGCGCTTTCGTCAAAGCCGTCACTGAAGCAACCGTAGCAACACTCGGTTCCAGTGCGGAATCGGTCGATATCATCATTGAAGATGTGAAGCGCGAAAACTGGGCAACTGGCGGCAAGCTGTGGTCCGACGTCTGATTGAAATAGTTGTATGTGCCAGCCGCAGTCATCGGCCGGCACGCATGAGCGCGCCGGTACCTTCGGCGCGCCACCAATAAATCATGCATATCACTGATACGCTCGTTATCGACGACAGCGAAATCGATCTTATCGCCATCCGCGCGCAAGGCCCGGGTGGGCAAAATGTGAACAAGGTGGCGACGGCGATTCATTTGCGTTTCGACATTGCAGCCTCATCATTACCGGATCATCTGAAGGAGCGCTTGCTGCTGCTCAACGATCAACGCATCAGCAAGGACGGCGTGATCGTGATCAAGGCGCAGCAGGGTCGCAGTCAGGAACAAAGCCGCGAAGAAGCCTTGCGCCGATTGCAGGAATTGATCGTCGGCGTGACCGTCGTGCCCAAAGCGCGGCGCGCCACCAAACCGACCTACGGTTCGCAACGCAAGCGTCTGGACGGCAAGAATGCGCGCGGACAAACCAAGGCCATGCGTGGCAAGGTTTCCATCTGAGTCGCGTTTGCACGCACAAAAGCAGCATTTCCCTATGTGATGTAAGGTACAGATAAGGCTGTGCTTTCCAGCGATACTTGCATCTTCAATGTGAGGGGTCGACATCGACAAGCGATATGAACAAGGCTTTTGTAAAAGAAACAGGCGACAACGAAGCTTTGTCCTTGTTGCCGGAAATGCCATCGGGTGTACGCAATTACATCACGCTGGCAGGTTACCGGCATTTGCAAAGTGAGTTGCAGCGCTTGATGAATGCGGCGCAGTCTGCTGCCGTGCGCGAAGAAAATTCCGATAACGCTGCCTTCTCGGAGATGTCGCCGGAACGGACTGTGCGTGAAATCGAACAAAATATTCATTATCTGCAAGCACGTCTGGAAATGGCGGAGATTGTCGATCCCGGCGTGCATGCCGGCGAAGAGCAAATCTTTTTCGGCGCCAACGTTACCTATCAACATGCAAGTGGCGAACAGCAAAGCGTGACCATCGTCGGCCTGGATGAGCTTGATCCGGACAATGGCAGGATCAGCTGGCTGTCGCCTGTGGCGCAAAGCCTGCTGGGCGCTTACGCAGGCGATGAGGTGACACTGGAGAGTCCTGCCGGGAAAGAGATTTTAAAAATATTGGCTGTGCACTATCTAGCGCCCAATATTGAAGCGGATATGGCTACAGCAAGTCCTGACGACAAGAAAACGGAGTAATGCTGTTGATATGAGATGCAGCTCGGTCTGCAAATAGATCCGTCACCAAGGAGTGCAACATGACGCACGATCATTCTTCAAAAACCGAAAAAAAACCGCCCGCCGAGGCGCAAAAGCTTACCCGCGAATCGCATGAAGAACACTTGCTGGACAAGGCTCTGGCACAGACCTTTCCCGCCAGCGATCCGGTGGCTGAAATGCCGACTGAAACCGTGTGTTCCGAGGAAGCACAAGCCAAGGAAACTTTGCTGGATATCGGTATTGAAATGACCTTTCCCGCCAGCGATCCGGTTTCCGTGTCATCGGGCATCACGCGTATCGAGCATGCACCCGATTCGGCGAATGCTCATCTCGATCATCAAAACAGCAATGAAATCGAAGACGCCGACAAGGCGGCAAAAAAGCCCCGCAAATAAAGAGCGGCAATCAGTGGAATATCAGGGCAGCAACAGTGTTACGGATGACGCTGCGCTGTTCCATCGTCTTGTTGCAAGCATAGGGCATGGCATTTGTCATTTGACTCCGGCATTCATTGACCCCGGTTAAGATCGGTGAAATATACTGCAACTTTCAGTAAAAATGCCGTTTCGCGCGTTACTTCTTTCATGTTACTATGCGACCGCACGCTAGGGGTCCTGAAGGCAACAGTCTTCGGGTGAGATAAAACCCTCCGTACCTGACCTGGATAATGCCAGCGTAGGGAAGCGCACAAAGTCCACGCAATTTCTTTGTCCATTCCTTCGCGCGCATTCGTTTTTAACGCGATTGATTGAGCAAAACATGTCTGTATTTCACTCCCGTCGTTCCCTTATTGCCTTGTCTGTTGCGCAAGCTTTTGCATTTGCACCCGCAGCAATGGCTGAGACTTCCGAAAATGTGCTGCCCGAAGTGGTAGTGGTGTCCGATTCAGAATCGGATGGGATTGCGCGTAATGCGAGCGTAGGCGGTTTCTCGGATGCGCCTTTGCGCGAAACGCCAGCATCCATCAGCGTCATCACGCATGAGCAGATGCAGGAACGCAGCATCCGTACCGCGACCGATGCGGTGAAGTACGATGCCAGCGTACAGAATTCCTATAACGCAGTTGGCCTCTCCGACTGGTTTGCGATACGCGGCTTTACGCTGGATATGGGGTCGAACTATCGCAAAGATGGCATGGTGATTCTTGCCCACTCGGCGATTCCTATGGAAAACAAGGAGCGCCTCGAAATTCTGAAAGGCCTCGCAGGCCTGCAGGCAGGCACGGCTTCATCCGGCGGCATTCTCAATTATGTAATCAAGAGGCCGACCAATGAACCCTTGCGTTCAGCGACCTTTGAAGTGCGCGAGCGCGGCACGATTTACAGTGCAATTGATCTGGGCGGCCGTTCCGAGGACAAACGTTTCGGTTACCGCATCAATGCAGCGGCCGAAGATATCAAATCCTATGTAAAGGGCTCGAACGGCGACCGACGGTTCGTTTCCGGTGCCTTCGACTGGCGCATCAGCCCGCGTGCCTTGTTGCAGGTGGATATGGATTATCAGCACAAGTCGCAGTTGACGGTGCCCGGTTTTCAGTTACTTGGTCCTGAGCAGCGTATTCCTACCGGCGTGAGCGGCAAGACCATGCTGAATAATCAGCCCTGGAGCCGCCCGGTTACCGACGACACCAACAACTTGGGCGTGAAGTTTGAGTATGAACTCAGCGACAACTGGCACATCACCCTGCAGGCCAACAAATTCGAATTGCGTCGTGATGATGCGGTGGCATTGGCTTCGGGATGTGGAAATGCAAACCAGGCTGTTATTGACCCCTTATATGTTCCGCCTACTGGTTGTGGCAACCCATTTGTCGGATACAACGCAAATGGTGACTTTGCCATGTACGATTTGCGTCGTGACAATGACAAGCGTTCTGTAATGACCACTCATGCCATGCTGCAGGGTACGTTCACAACTGGCTCAATCAAACATGCACTGACTACGGGCGTTTCGACATTGAATCGTCGCGATAATTTTGCTGACTATCTGTTTGATTTTGTCGGTTACGGCAATATCTATGGCTCTGTTCCTTATTCACATCAGCTTGGCCCGACCATGCCAGTGGGCCTGCGCCGCAAGGATGATGAGCGCTCGATTTTCGTACAGGATATTCTGAGCTTGAATGATGAGTTCAAGTTGCATGCAGGTGTGCGTTACACAAAACTGAAGCGCGTACAGTTTGCTGCCGATGGTACGAACATCAGAAATACCGACCAAGGTTTTGTGCTGCCGAATATCGCCTTGGTCTACAGTCCGCAAGCCAATCTCTCTGTGTATGCATCCTATTCGCAAGGGCTGGAGCCGGGTGGTGAAATTCCATCCGGCAATACCAATGCCGAATCAGTGCTCGATCCTAACAAGTCCCGGCAAATGGAAGTCGGTGTCAAGGCTGATATTACGCAGAATGTCAGCGTGTCTGCAGCGCTGTTCCAGATCAAGCGCAACAACGAATACCTGAATCCGGCTTCCGTTTATGTTGTAGCAGGCAAGCAAGTGCATCGCGGTCTGGAATTGGCAGCGCAGGGACGTGCAACACGCGACCTGACGATAGGTGCAAGCTTTACTGCGTTGCAGGCAGACATGGAAGGAACCGGCGATGCGAATGTCGAAGGCAAGCGTGTCGGCAATGTTCCCAGGTTCAAGTCAGCCGTGTACGCCGACTATGCATTGCCGCAAATGCCCGCGGTCAGATTGAACGCGACGTGGATTTATTCCACCAGCAAGGTGTTCGCGCCGAATAGCGAAATTGCTGCACTGAATAAAAGGGTGGACGGTTATCACGTGCTCAATGTCGGTGCGCGCTACGCGACCAAGATCAGCGGCAAGACAAGCACCTTCCGCCTTGGTATCGATAACGTCTTTGACAAATTTTACTGGGGCGATGCGGCGAATGCCTTTGGCGGTTACCTGATTCCGGGCGCGCCGCGCGTGTTCAGGTTGTCGGCTCAGGTGGATTTCTGATCGCGGTCATCTAAGCACGTATAGGGCAATGCGCCACCGCTGAAGAAAGTAGGCAAGGTTTTCTTCAGCGGTGGCATTTTTATGGGCTTTGGTATTTCGCTGACAGATAGGTGCTTACCTGCTGCACACGTTCGGCAACGTCTCCTGATACCAATAGAAAAGGAATGGCTTCTGCAGCGAGCGTAGCCAGCAATAGTGTGTGGACAGCTTGCCGTACCGCATCGGATTCACGTTGCAGACCATCGGCAATCCATGGAGTGCTTGGTTCTGTGACGATGGTGAAATCATAACGCTGTGCCCGCAGCAAATTCTCCAGCTTTGCATCGATACTGCCGAAATAGAATTGACTATAGATAGCCGTCATCAGCGGCGTGGTATCGCAAAACAGAAACGTGCGCGCTTTTCGGTTCGCGTCATCTTCCCTTTCCAGTTGTGTGCTGGCGATCAGGAATTGCTCTTTTTCCTGCGGCGTACGCTGCTTCTCTTCCACGAATTCACGCAGATATTCCGGCACCCAGACGGTGTCGTAGTGCGCGGCCAATGCAGCTGCCAGCGTTGATTTTCCGGTCGATTCTGCGCCGAGCAGTGCAATGCGTAACGGAGACGTATTCATGGTGTTGCGGTTTCGACAGTCTGACTTGCAAGAGATTTTTTCCAGGTGTGCAAACCGATCGCGGCCATGACGACGAACAAGGCAAACAGCAAGGCGGTGAGATACAACTCTTTGTGTAGATACAAGCCGATGTAAATCAGATCAATGCCTATCCACACATACCAGTTTTCCAGTTTTTTACGCGATAGCAGGAGCTGGCCGACCAGGCTGCCTGACGTCAGGAAGGCATCGATATGCGGCACATCCGTATCGGTAAACAGGCGCAGGAAGGAAGCGATGGCGACAAATCCAATCATCCAAGCCAGTGCCGAATATAGCCAACCTTTTGGTGTGAGGTGTGATATCTGTACGCCATGATGCGATACGCCACCGAACAGCCATTGATACCAGCCCCACAGCGAGACGGCGATAAAGAAAAATTGCAGCGACATATCGCCATACAATTTGCTGCCGTAAAACACGACTGCATACAAGGCCGCCGAGGTGATGGAAAACAGCCACGCCCATGGCGATTGGCGAATATTCAATATCACCATGACAAGCGCGAGTGCGAACGACACGATCTCAAGAAGAGAGGTGTGGATCAAACTGAAGAGCGTAAGCGGATCGTTCATGCTGAATATGCGCGTTGTTTTTCTTATCGATGCAGATGATGGCGGCGAGTGAAAGCGCGCTTTGCCGAAGTTTTCCTGGCGGTATGGATAAGCATCGCTTCGATGCAGGCAGGAATGTGCGCCTGCATGCGACTTCGCAGTATATTAAAGAAACGGACACCTCGAACGTTATTTCACTTTTTTCAATATGCCTGCAATTAAGCATCCCGATGATGTGCCACCGGTCCCGCCGGTACGACCCGACAATGACGAGTGCTGTCATAGCGGTTGCGAGCCATGCATCTTTGATTTATACGAGCTTGAAATGGAGCGTTATCGCGCTGCCTTGAAAGCGTGGGAAAAGAATCGGGAAGGCAGGAGTGTACGCAAAAGAGTAGTACCTAAATCATCAGTTAAATGATTGCTGTTGGAATTCCTTCCCGTATTTCGTTGCCGGACAAATATACGCAAAAAATTTAGTTAAATCAAACGTTTGATTTATATGCTCTAATGCGGGTATGAAACCAGTCGCCAGCAAAACCAAGCACAAATCATCCGATTCAAAGTCCTCTTCCGACAGGGTTGCAAGCGATACACGCAAACCGCGTTCGGATGGCGTCGAGGCACGGGAGCGCCTGCTGCACACGGCCTTGCGCCTGTTTGCAGAAAAGGGTTACAGCAAGACGTCGACGCGCGAGATTGCGCAGGCGTCCTGCGTCAATATTGCATCGATAAAATATTATTTTAACGACAAGGCCGGGCTGTATCGGGCGGTATTTACCGAGCCGATGGGCAGTTGCGAGCATATTGCCTTATCCGACCCGTCAAATTCGACCTTGCGGGAATCGCTGGAAGATTTCTTTGCCGGGTTCCTGGCGCCCTTGAAACAGAACGATCTGATCCAGCTATGCATACGTCTGCATTTTCGCGAAATGCTGGAGCCGACCGGTTTATGGGAAGAGGAAATCAGCAGCAGCATCAAACCTGCGCACGCCGCTCTGGTGGCAATGCTGATGAAGCATATGCGGATAAGCAAAGCCGATGACGATATGCATCGTCTGGCGTTTTCCATCATCGGCCTGCCTTTGCAGATGTTTATCCTGCGTGAAGCGATTAATGCGATTCGCCCCAAGCTGATCGCAACACCGGCTGAGATCGATCTATGGGCTGACCATCTGACTGATTATGCGGAAGCCATGATTGCAGTTGCGGTAGCGCAGCGCGCCGCTGCACCTTCGCCGGTGATGAGCAGTGTCAGCAAAAAGAAAAAATCATGAAAATATTTCACCTTGCCACCTGTATCGGCCTGCCTTTCTGGCTGACTGCCTGCGCCCTTAAGGCGCCGCCTGCGACGGTACCGCTTGCACCGCCGCCACAATGGTTTGCGCCGGCACCGCAGGCATTGGCGACGGATGGCGCTGCCACAGGATTGCCGCATCACGGCACGCTGACGGATTTGTCGCAATGGTGGCAACAGCAGAACGATCCGCTTCTGGTGGATTTGATCCAGGCCGCGCAAACCGTGAGTCCTACGGTTGCCACGGCGATAGCGCGCATAGAACAATCGCGCGCGACCCGGGTGTCGGCGGATGCGGCCTTGTTGCCCAAACTGGATGCGAGTATCAACGTACAGCGTACCAATATGCAGGTGCCGCTGCCCTTGGGAACGACGACGCAAGCGGCCCTGCAACCATCGTGGGAAGCTGATTTGTTCGGCGGCAATCGTGCCACCAGCAGAGCAGCCCTCGCGCGTTTGCAAGGCGCGCAGGCAAACTGGCATGATGCCCGGGTATCGGTGGCGGCCGAAGTGGCGAACCGTTATTACAGTCTGCGTACCTGCAACAAGCTGATCATCGTGACGCGTGCAGACGCGGATTCGCGCGCCGAGACTGCGCGCCTGTCGGAACTGAGCGCAAAGGCCGGATTCCAGGCGCCGGCTACGGCCGCGCTGGCGCGTGCCAGTGCGGCAGAAGGCAATGGTCGTGCCACCCAGCAACGTGCCTTGTGCGATCTGGATATCAAGGCGCTGGTTGGCCTGACGGCAATCGATGAACCGGCCATCCGTAAAAAAATTGCCGATACGCCTGCGCCGGATACTGCCGCAACCGAGCTGGATATCTCCAGCCTGCCGGCACAAACCCTGGCGCAACGGCCGGATATTTTTATCGCAGAACGCGAAGTCGCTGCCGCCAGTGCGGAAGTCGGCAGCGCGCAGGCGCAACGTTATCCGCGCCTCAGTTTGAGCGGTTCAATCGGTCTGGCGAGTTTCCATTCCGGCGGTGTGACAACCAATCTCGATACCTGGTCGATCGGCCCCGTGTCGCTGACCTTGCCGATTTTCGATGGTGGCGCGCGCGCGGCAAATGTGACGGCAGCACAGGCGCAGTACGACGCCGCAGTTGTCAGCTATCGCGGTAGCGTGCGGCAGGCAGTGCGTGAAGTGGAAGAAGCGCTGGTCAATCTGCAAAGCACGGCCGCACGCAGCGACGATGCACGCGTCGCAGTGGAGGGTTATCGCGCCTCGTTCAACGGTACCGAAAGTCGTTATCAGAATGGTCTTGCCAGTCTGGTGGAACTGGAAGATTCGCGCCGTGTCCGGCTGGCGGCTGAATTGAACGCAGTGTCGCTGGAGCGTGAACGCATGGCTGCATGGATTGCGTTATACCGTGCTGCCGGCGGCGGCTGGAGCAATCCCGACGCTGCACCTGCGGCACAACCGTAATGATCGCCGCCCTATTCATTTGAATCTGACTAATAGCAACAATAACGGACTCAACACATGAAACGTTTCAAGAGAAAAACCATCATCATTGCCATGATCGCCTTGCTCGTGCTGGCTGCGATCGTCATTGCGCTGGTAAGCGGAACATCCGGCACTGCGAAGAAAAAGAATGAAACCGGCCCCAAACCAGCGTTGACTGTGACGACAGCGCAGCCTGCGCAGGCGCAGTTGCCGATCAAGCTCTCGGCCAACGGCAGCATCACTGCATGGCAGGAGGCCATTGTCGGCAGCGAATCGAATGGTTTGCAGTTGACCGACGTACGCGTCAACGTCGGCGATGTGGTGCGTCGCGGCCAGGTGCTGGCAACCTTTTCCTCCGCTTCGACCAAGGCTGATCTGGCGCAGGCACGCGCCAGCGTGATGGAGGCCGAAGCCAATGCCGCCGATGCAAAAAACAATGCGGAACGTGCGCGTACGCTGGAAAGCACGGGCGCCTTGAGTACTCAGCAGATCAATCAATATCTGACGACAGAACAAACCGCCAGGGCGAAGGCAGAGGCGGCAAAAGCCATGCTGACAGTGCAGGAAGTGCGGCTCGCACAAACGCAGGTGCTGGCTTCGGACAACGGAATTATTTCGGCGCGTAACGCTACCGTCGGTGCGGTAGTCGGCGCCGGTACCGAGTTGTTTCGCCTGATCCGTCAGGGTCGGCTGGAGTGGCGTGCAGAAGTAACGTCCGCCGAACTAGGGCGTCTTGCCACAGGCACACCGGCCCTGATCATGGGGGCGAACGGCACGCAAGTCAAAGGCAAGGTGCGCATGATTGCACCTACAGTGGATGCGCAAAATCGTTCGGCACTGGTGTATGTCGATCTGCTGCCCGCTGCGGCCAATGTTGCGCCGGTACGCGCCGGCATGTTTGCCACCGGCGAGTTTGATCTCGGCATGTCTAGCGCCGTTACCGTACCGCAGCAAGCCATCGTGATTCGGGATGGTTTCAGTTATGTATTCCGTTTGAATGCTGATAACCGTGTGACGCAGCTGAAAATTGAAGCGGGGCGACGTTTGCAAGACAGGATTGAAGTCGTGACAGGGATAGCACCGGATGCAGTGCTGGTTGCCAGTGGCGCCGGTTTTCTGAACGATGGCGATCTGGTCAAGGTGGTTGCCGCCCCTGCAGCTGCAGCCTCCGTCGACGTCGCCAGATAGGAGCCAGGGTGAATTTTTCTTCCTTCTCGATCAAGAATCCGATCCCGGCCATCATGCTGTTTGTGCTGCTGGGTCTGGCAGGCTTGCTGTCGTTCAAAAGTACTGCGGTGCAGGATTTTCCGGATATCGAATTGCCGATAGTAACGGTCAGCGCGGTATTGTCCGGCGCCGCGCCGGCACAACTGGAAACCGAAGTCGCACGCAAGATAGAAAATTCGGTAGCGACGCTGCAAGGCGTCAAGAATATCTATACCAAAGTGCTGGACGGTCTGGTTACCGTGACGGTCGAATTCATACTGGAAAAGAATTTGTCGGATGCGGTTAATGATGTGCGCAACGCAGTGTCCAGTGTGCGCGCTGATTTGCCGGCCGAGTTGCGCGATCCCACGGTGACCAAGGCTTCGACTGCCGGGCGCGTGGTGCTGACGCTTACTGCCGCCGCGGCGCCTGGCAGTGCGCTGGATGAGCAGGAGCTCAGCTGGTTTGTCGATAACACCGTATCCAAGGCCATCCTCGCCGTGCCGGGTATAGGTGCGGTCAAGCGTGTCGGCGGTGTGACGCGCGAAGTGCGGGTCGAGCTGGATACGGCAAAAATGGCTGCCCTCAATGTTGCTGCTGTCGATGTTTCGCGCCGCCTGAAATTGGTGCAGCAGGAAGCGCCGGGTGGCCGTGGCGATGTCAGCGGCGCCGAACAATCGGTGCGTACCATCGCAACTGTGCAGACGGCGGCCGAACTGGCCGCGATGGATATTCCGCTGGCGGATGGCCACCACATCCGGCTCGATCGCGTCGCGACGGTGACCGATACGATAGCCGAGCGCCGTTCGTCGGCATCGCAGGATGGCAAGACCGTGGTCGGCTTCGAGATTTTCCGCACCAAGGGTGCGAGCGAGCTGGAGGTCGCCAATGGTTCGCGCGCAGCAGTAGCCGCCTTGCAGGAGCGTTATCCGAATGTCGTGTTCAGGCTGGCAATCGACAATGCCAAGCCGGTCGAAGAAAATTTCGAAGCATCGATGGAATTGCTGTACGAAGGCGCCTTCCTTGCCGTGCTGGTGGTGTGGTGGTTTCTGCGTGACTGGCGCGCCACGCTGGTGGCCGCCGCCGCCCTGCCGCTGTCGGTGATTCCAACCTTTCTGGGGCTGGCTTATTTTGGCTATACGCTGAACATGGTGACCCTGCTGTCGCTGGCGCTGGTAGTCGGAGTACTGGTCGATGATGCGATTGTCGAGATTGAAAATATTTCGCGTCATCTGCGCATGGGCAAGACGCCTATGCAGGCAGCGATGGAAGCGGCGGATGAAATCGGCATGGCGGTGATCGCCACCACCTTTGCTCTGGTCGCGGTATTTCTGCCGACTGCATTCATGGCGGGTATTCCGGGTTTGTTCTTCAAGCAATTCGGCTGGACCGCAGTGCTGGCAATTCTTGCCTCCCTTCTGGTGGCGCGTTTGCTCACGCCGATGATGGCCGCCTACATACTCAAGCCAACTGCGCATCGTGAGGAAAAAGACGGCTGGTTGATGCAGCGCTATCTGAAGGCGATGCGCTGGTGTCTGACGCACCGGCTGACCACGGCGATAGCGTCCGGTATTTTTTTCTTTGGCTCCATCATGCTGGTGCCTTTGTTGCCAACCGGATTCGTGCCCGCTGCCGATCGCGCACAAACGCAGATCAATGTCGAGCTGCCGCCCGGCAGCACGCTGGCGGAAACCACGGCAGTGGTAGAAGCCGTGCGCACGAAAATAGCAGAGAATAAAAATATCAAAAGCGTATTCGCCTCCATAGGCGGCGGTTCCAGCGGCGATGCTTTTGCGCCGGGTGCATCTGCCGAAGCGCGACGCGGAGTGCTGACGATTACGACGACGCATCGTAGCGACCGCAAGGAAAAGATGGCGGAGATTGAAGCGCAGATCCGTACCGCCATTGCCGATATTCCGGGCGCACGCTTCACCGTCGGCCCACCCGATACCGGCGTCAAGATGCAGCTGGTTTTGCGTAGCGAAGATCCGGTGGCATTGTTGACGATTGCGCAGAAAGTAGAACGCGAACTGCGCACCCTCAAAGGCATAGGCAATGTCAACTCCAGTGCTTCGCTGGTGCGTCCGGAAATCATCGTGCGTCCGGATTCCGCACGCGCTGCCGATCTGGGCGTCACCGCCGCCAGCATCGGTGAAACGGTACGCGTTGCGACCGCAGGGGATTACGACACCAGCTTGCCGAAGATGAATTTGAGCGAGCGTCAGGTGCCGATACGCGTCAAGTTGCCGGATGATGTGCGGGCCGATTTGTCTGCGATTGAACGCTTGACGGTACCGGGTAAAAATGGTCCGGTCATGCTCGGCAATGTCGCCACCGTGACGATGGAAAGCGGCCCGGCACAGATCGACAGGCTCAACCGCAGTCGCAATGTGACTTTCGATGTCGAGCTCGGTACGCGCTCGCTGGGCGATCTGAATACCGAAGCACGTGCGCTGCCGACACTGCAGAATCTGCCGCCGGCGGTAAAAATTGCCGAACTCGGCGATGCGCAGGAAATGCAGGCGCTGTTCAACAGCTTCGGTCTGGCGATGGCAATCGGCGTGTTGTGTATTTACGGCGTGCTGGTGCTGCTGTTCAGGGATTTCATGCAGCCGGTAACGATTCTGGCGGCCTTGCCGCTCTCGATAGGCGGCGCTTTTGTCGCCCTGCTGCTGACGCGCAGCGCTTTGTCTATGCCGTCGATGATAGGCCTGATCATGCTGATGGGTATCGTCACCAAGAACTCGATTTTGCTGGTCGATTACGCGATCCTCGCACGCAAGGCAGGCATGAATCGGACCGATGCATTAGTCGATGCCTGTCATAAACGCAGTCGCCCGATTGTGATGACGACCATTGCCATGGGTGCCGGCATGTTGCCGCTGGCATTGGGCTGGGTAGGCGATCCAAGTTTCCGCTCACCGATGGCGATTACCGTGATCGGCGGCTTGATCACTTCGACGCTGTTGAGCCTGCTGGTGGTGCCGGCGGTGTTTACCTACATCGACGATATCGAGCACTGGCTCAAGCGCATGCTGCAGAAGGCGCGCGGCATGGAAGCTGTCGAAGCAGCTAGCCAACCGCCGCAGCTGGGATTGGAAAAGCCATGACAAGCAGCTTGCAGGAAGTGCTGGAAAACAATCGCCCGGCGCGGCTGGACGAGCTGTCCTTGTCCGCGCCGCTGAGCGTGCTGGTGCTGGCGCCGCATCCGGATGATTTCGATGCCATCGGCGTGACGCTGAAATTTTTTCATCAACGTGGCGACACGATACATCTGGCAGTATTGACTACCGGCGTCAGCGGTGTGGAAGACGGTTTTTCCGGCGCGCATACTGCCGCTGAAAAAGCAGCATTGCGTGAAGCCGAGCAGACGGCAAGCTGCGCATTTTTCGGCTTGCCGCCCGAGCACCTCAGCTTCCTGCGTTTGCCGCCGGATGAAAAAGGCAATCCGCGTCTGGATGCGGCCAATCATGCCGCAATACGGGCGCAGATCGCCGCTTGTCAGCCGGATATGGTGTTCATGCCGCACGGGAACGACAGCAATGTGACGCATCAACGTACCTATGCCTTGTTTCGCGCGGTGGCTTTGGCGGATAATCTGAATGTGTGGGCAGTGTTGAATCAGGATGCCAAAACGGTGGCGATGCGCACCGATCTCTATATGCCCTTCGGTGCTGACAGCGCGGAGTGGAAGGCGAAAATGTTGCGCTTGCATTTGTCGCAGCATCAGCGCAATTTGAATACGCGCGGACAGGGTTTCGATCAGCGCGTGCTGAATATCAATCGTCAGGCCGGTCCGTCCTTCAAGGAGGACTATGCGGAGCTTTTCGAGCTGGAGCGCTTCGGCGCAAGTGACAAGTAAATAAGCAAGGATGTGAAATGGTTTGTGATTACAGGAAAGTGCTGGATTTGGCCCAGGCAGGAAACTGGGAAGAAGCGCATGCGCTGGTGCAGGTGCATGGCGATGAATTTTCGTGCCGGATTCACGGCTATCTGCACCGGGTTGAAGGCGATCTGGGCAATGCGCGTTACTGGTATGGCCGCGGCAACAGCAGCCTGCCGCAGAATACGCTGGAAGAAGAATTCAAGTGTTTGTACGAACGTCTTGCCAGCGTCTGAACGGCATTGCCCGCTAGTCTGCCCGTTATTTTTCGTGCGCCATGCGTGAATCTGCCGGTGCTTCCGCCCGCTCATGCATGCCATAGTCGCGCAGCACATGCGCAACCCTCAAGCGATAGTCTGAAAAAATGGTTTGCCGGCCGGCGGTTTGCACCATGCGGTGTTCTTCCAGATTGCGCCATTGCTGTACCGCTGCTTCGTCGCGCCAGTACGAGAGCGACAATATCTTGTCCGCTTGCGTCAGACTCTGAAAACGCTCGACGGAAATAAAACCGTCCATGCTTTCCAGCAGCGGCTTCAATTTTGCGGCGGCAGCCAGATAATCCTGTTTGTGATCGGCATGCGGGATGACTTCAAAAATAACGGCAATCATTCAACTCTCCCATGGCTGTGGCGGTAAAAAATATGCAATTTATTTTACCCTAGCGATCGGCTGGCCTGCGAAATTCGTTGGCGATCCAGTTCTCGGCACTGCTGCGCGTGAGCTTGAACGTCGGCGCCACGCGTACGGCTGCCAGCTGTTCGCCGCTTTCATCCTGTGCTGCCAGAATGGCATAGGGATCATCTTCGTTCGGCACGATGTCGAGTGTGACACTGAGCGTTGCCGATGCGGTATTCACCATGACGTTCTTGTGCAGCATCGCATGCAATTGCTGCTCGTGTCTGCGCAAGACTTCGGCAGCGGTCTTGACCAGCGTGTGGAAGGCCGGCGTATCCAGCGGCTTGGGATTTTTCTTGTCGCGCCCCATCGTCCACGGCCCGACCAAGGCAGGCTCGGCTTCGCCGTCCTTGATCATTTCCACGGCCCAGCCTTCACCGTCTTCGTTCCTGATAACGCGGGCAGTCCAGCCATCATCGCGCCACAGGCGCGCTTCATGGATGGCGCTGCCGTGATCTGCTTCATTGTCTTCCTGCCATTCCGCGTTGTGCATGCGAACTCGCTTCTGTTGATTGTTCCGGGTTGCGTATCATAGGCTAATTTCATAGGGCCATCGCTGATAGCCGCAGGCGGTTGTTCGTTTCAGCGGAATGATGTGAGTAGGTGTAGACTTGCGCCCTGGCCGATTTTTGGCCGGCAACATGGCTGAAAAGTCTCTTCTGGCCCGCTGGCCGCGCCAAACAATATCCACGAAATCAGAATTCATGCGTAGTGCTTCAAGAATGCCTTGCGTCGATGCGCTCAAGGCGATTGCCTGTTTGTTCATCGTTCTCCATCACCTCGCGTTTTACGGTCCGATGTCGGATATTGCCTATCCGTTCATGCCGACTGCGATCGATCTGCTTTACCAATACGGTCGCATGGCGGTGCAGGCATTTTTTGTGATTGCCGGTTTTTTGCTGGCGGCAAAATTTGCGCCGCATGGCAAGACCCTGGTCGGTAATCCGCTGTATTCGATTTATCAACGTTATCTGCGATTGGCGATTCCCTACCTGGTTGCATTAGTGTTCGCGATCCTGTGTGCGGCCCTGGCGCGCGAATGGCTGAGCGACGATTCCATCCCTGACGTTCCGGATTTTGCACAGCTATGGTCGCATGTGTTTTTCCTGCAGGATCTGGTCGGCGAAGAAGCCTTGTCTGCCGGCGTCTGGTATGTGGCGATCGATTTGCAACTGTTCGCCCTTGCCGCGATATTGCTGTGGAGCGCGGGAAAAATCGAGGCGCGCTATTCTGTACCGGCATTCATCGGCCCCGTCTTGATCGCCCTGCTGACGATGGTGTCGCTGTTCGTCTTCAATCTGAATGAAGCGTGGGATACCACCGCGTTGTACTTCTTCGGCGCTTACGGTTTGGGTGCGCTTGCTTACTGGGTCTCACGGCGTCGCCGTGGCATGCTCTGGCTTGCTTTGCTGAGCATGGTGGTGATCGTTGCACTGCTACTGGATTTTCGTTCGCGCATTTTGGTGGCGGGCTGCGTGATGCTGATGCTCGGACTGGCGCGTCAGACGGGTGCATTGGAGCAATGGCGGATGCCGAACATGCTGACCTATCTCGGCCGTATTTCGTACTCGATATTTCTGATCCACTTTCCTCTGTGCATGATCGTGAATGCGGTCTTCTTCCATTTCTTTCCGCAAGCGCCGCTCGCCAATCTGCTCGGCATGCTGATTGCGTTAGGCGTCAGCATAGGTGGCGGTGCATTGTTGTTCACCTGGGTTGAAAACCGGCCGGCCGGCGGCAGAAAACGCTTGCTGGCACCTACCGGCCTGCTGGTGGGTAGTCTGCTGGTAGCGCAGCAGATCAGCTGATGGTCATGCGTGCCGCGCCCGCCGTCCAGCAGGTGCGGCCGCACGCAGACTCAAGGCACGTGCACGGCGTCTTTCACAGCTTTTGCATGCGGTGCGATATGGAAAACGCCTAGCACCACCTGCCATGCCACCGCACATGCGCCGACAATAAAAACGACATCGCCAAAAGTACGTATCCAACGCAGGGTTTCAAGAAAATCCTGCTGCAGGAATGCTTCGCTACGGGCGTACCACATGCCTTCACTGACGCTGGCCTGGAACTGGAACAGGCCGACCGGCAGCAGGCTGGTTGCGATCATCAGAATCAGGCCGGCGTTCAGCCACCAGAAGCCGGTATGCATCAGGCGATGGTTGAATTGCATCGCCGGCCGTATATAGCGCAGTATCAGCAATACAAAACCAATGGACAGAAAGCCGTAGACGCCGAATAACGCGGCGTGGGAGTGCACTGCCGTCGTGTTCAAGCCTTGCAGGTAGAACAGCGCCACCGGTGTGTTGATCATGAAGCCGAAGATGCCGGCGCCGACCATATTCCAGAACGCGACGGCGATGAAGCACATTAGCGGCCATTCGATCGCTTTCATCCATGGAGCGCGTTCCTTCAGGCGCCAGTGTTCCCATGCTTCATACCCGAGCAGGATCAAAGGTACGACTTCCAGTGCGCTGAAGGCCGCGCCCACTGCCATGATGGGTGTGCTGGTGCCGGAGAAGTACATATGATGGAAGGTGCCGGGTACGCCGCCAACCATGAACAGGGAAGCGGACGCGAGGCTGGCTGCAGTTGCCACGCGTTTGGATACCAGGCCCATGCTGGAGAAAATGAAGGCCAGTGCCGTGGTGGCAAAGACTTCGAAAATGCCCTCCACCCACAGATGCACGACCCACCAGCGCCAGTATTCCATGATGGTGATATGCGTGCGTTCGCCATAAAACAGGCCGGCGCCGTAGAACAGGCCGATGGCGATGGTCGAAGTGCACAGCAGGGCCAGCAGATTTTTATCGCCGCCCTGTTTGAAGGCCGGTAGCATGGCGCGCAGCATCAGGCCGAGCCAGAACAGGATGCCGATGAACAATGCCAGCTGCCACAGACGACCCAGATCCAGATATTCGTAACCCTGATGTCCAAGCCAGAAATTCAGCTCGGCTGGCATGACGCCCTTGATCGCGAGAAAGCTGCCGATGAAAGAGCCGGCCACCACCACGAGCAAGGCGCAGAACAGAATATCGACACCGAGTTTTTGATATTTCGGATCGCGTCCGCCATGAATGACAGGTGCAAGAAACAGACCGGCGCTCAGGAAGGCGGTAGCAATCCAGAAAATGGCCGCTTGCAGATGCCAGGTGCGGGTCAGCGAATACGGGAACCATTGCGAAATATCCAGGCCGTAGAAGTGCTGCCCCTCGATGGTGTAGTGCGCAGTCAGGCCGCCCAGAAATACCTGGAAGATAAACAGGGCCATCACGACCAGCAGGTATTTTCCCAGCGCCTTTTGCGAGGGTGTAAGGCCGACTTGCGTCAAAGGATCGGCGCTTGGCGCTTGCGGATCGGGGGAATGCTTGCGCAGGAAAGACCAGCCCAGCACCAGAAAGCCGATGCCGGCAATCAGGAGGATGATGCATGCCAGCGACCACAGCACGTTTTCAGGCGTAGGGTGATTGCCGATCAGCGGTTCCGGCGGCCAGTTGTTGGTATAGGTGGCAGCGGTGCCGGGACGGTCGGTCGATGCCGCCCATGCCGTCCAGAAAAAGAACTTGGTCAGATCATCGCGGCGACTGGCATCCGGCAGCGTATTTTCCTTCATCGCGAAGTTGTCGCGTGAGCTCCGTAATTCCGGCGCATCGCCGTACAGGCGATGATAGTAATCGGCGGTTTGCAGCATCGCCTTGGCGCGCCGTTCGGAAACCGTGACGGTGCCTGTTTCAGCGTTATACGTATTGCGTCGATATTCTGTTTTGAGCTGGTATTGCAGTGCGGCCTGCTGTTCGCCGTTGAGTTGTGCATACGGCTGGCGATAGGTTTCATGCGCGGCGAGATCGAGCCAGGCCAGCAGTTCGCGATGCAGCCAGTCGGCACTCCAGTCGGGCGCCTGATAAGCGCCATGCCCCCAGATGGAACCCAGTTGCATGCCGCCTGTGCTTTGCCATGCAGTCTGGCCGTTGAGGATATCCTCGCTGGTCATGAGGACGCGGTTGGAGGTGGTGGTGACTTGTGCCGGAATCGGCGGTGCCTGCTTGTATATTTCGACGCCGCTGATGCCGAGTATGGAAAACGTGACTAGCAGAACGGTAATCAAGGTCCACCACAGCTTGCGATATTCGCCCATTTCCCATCTCCTCAGCACATTGCTGTGCAATTCGACTTGCACAGTGCACACACAATAACAGGTATTTTTAATGCCACAAAAAATCTGGAGGAGTGTGTGCGGCCGCCTGGCGGTAGTGTGCGATGGGAGCTTGCTGCATTTTCCGCAGCATGTTGATGAACATGCTGCGGGGGAAAGGATTGTTCTGCTATGCGCGGCAGCCGGCGCTCAGATCCATTGATTTGTCGTAATGTTTTGATTCGATCTGCAGCATGCCGAGTATGGAGTGGAACAGATTATCCTGGCTCACCGGATTGCGGCTGCGTTTGCTCAGGCAATCCTTGTCGACCCCAAAGCTGCTGGCGAAGCCTTGCGAGAGCCACATGACCATCGGAATCTCTGTCTGTTCCTTGGGGGCGATCGAATACGGCAAGCCGTGCAGATAGATGCCATGTTCGCCCAGCGATTCGCCATGATCGGACAGGTACAGCATTGCGGTATCGTAAGTCGTTTGCGTTTTCAGATAACTGATCGTTTTCGCCAGGAAATGATCGGTGTACAACACGCCATTGTCATACGCGTTGACGATTTCCTGCTGTGAGCATTTGCTCAGGTCGGAGGTGTCGCAAGTCGGCGTGAAGGAGCGCATGGCAGCCGGATAGCGGCGGAAGTAGGACGGTCCGTGATTGCCCAGCATATGCAGGACGACGAACAGGTTGCCGTTCTGCGCCTTGTGAATTTCGCCATCCATATTATCCAGCAGGATTTCATCGAAGCAGCGTTCGCCATCGCATAGTGCGGCATTCTTGCTGCTGTCGAGACGCTGTTCTTCCAGGCCATCGCAGACGCCTTTGCAACCGGCCTGATTATCGCGCCAGATTGTTTTCAGGCCGGCATGATCGATGATGTGCAACAGTGATTCATGCGCGCGGATTTTTGTTTCATCGTAATTGCGCCGCCCATAAGTCGAGAACATGCAAGGCACTGATACTTCGGTATTGGTGCCGCATGAGCTTGCGTGCGGGAAGTTCACCACATCCAGCTTGCTCAGCTCCGGCGTGGTTTGACGCGCGTAACCGTTCAGGCCCCAGTTTGCTGCGCGTGTCGTTTCGCCTACCACCAGTACAAACAGCATCGGCTTGGCGCGCTGTCCCCAGGCTGCGCCCAGTTTTGCATCGTCGCTGATCGAAATTTTCGGCACATTCGCCTGCGCGGTGTCGGCTGCCACTACGCGCGTCAGTGAAAACAGGTAATTGCTGGGCATGATCAGGAAGCGCACTTCCTTCTGGTTGCGCATCAGTGAAGAAAAATCCTGGAATACCAGCAGAATGGAACCGGCGGCAATGACAATTGCGCCGACGATATACGCCAGACGTACCGGTATGGCACGGCGCAAGGGTATGGTTTTCAAACGTAATTTCCACACCAGCAGAATCGGCAGCGCAGCGTACATGAACATATGTATACAGAAATTCAGAGAGAACAGTTCGCTGGCTTCCTTGACGTCGGTACGCAGAATGTTTCTGACCATTTCCGTATTGAAGAAAACGGTGTACTTGTTCATGTAGTAGGTGGCTGCGGCCGTGACGATGAACAGCACGGTCAGCACCGGTTTGGCGCTCCAGCGATTGAGCACGACAAACAGGCCGGCGCTTTGCAAGGCCGTGATCGCAATGAAAATCGCGCCTGCAAAAAGCCATGAGGCGGGATGCGACCAGTCGCGGTTGGCTAGTGCAGCAGAGAAAAACAGATAGTTGCAGGCGATGGAAAAAAACAGGCTCGCAAGGATGCCGAGCCTTTCAACGCCGATGGCGGGGAGACGAGCAAAAACAGAAAGCAAAGAGCGAGAAACGGCGCCGGTGTTTCCGGCAGCTTGGGACATTTTCAAGGCGGATACCAGCTGCAAGAGGGAAGAAGCTGACACGCTATCGAGATTGCCGTTAAGAATGCGTTAAGGCAACAGACTGGGCATTGCGCGGAACAAGCCGGGAAATGGTGAATCAGCCGGAAATCAGATGCTTGCCGGCTATAGAGTGTGCATCTATTAGATTAGCGTCGCAGCAGTATGGTTTTGCATTGATTCTGCGAGATCCTGATTCGATGGAAATGTCAGGGTAAAACGACTGCCGCCGCCGTTAGGCGTTGCATATTCAATCTGCCAGCCCAGATGGTCGGCGACGCGCTTGACGATGGCCAGTCCCAGGCCGGAACCGACATGCTGGTTGTCGCTACCACGGACAAAACGCTCAAACAGGCGCGCGCGTACGTTTTCCGGCACGCCCGGGCCGTTATCTTCTATCGTCAATTGTTGCGCCGTCAGTTGCACCCGGACGGTGCCTTCTTCCGTGTACTGGCAGGCATTGCGCAGCAGGTTGCCGATCGCAATGCCTGCCAGCTCGGCGCGCGCGTAAACCCAGATGTCGCCCGGTTCCTGGAATTGAATCTGTACCGGCTTGCCGGCCAGCAGTTGCTGGCAGCGTTCGATTTCACGCGCAATCAGATGCGTGAGCGACAATTGACTGCCACCCAATGTTTCCGGCGATTGCGATAGCAGCAGCAAGGCGCCGACGCGTTCCGAAGCCTCTGCCGCGACGCGGCGTATGCGTTCGGCGATGATCAGCTCGTCCGGTGATTGTGCGAGCCGGACCTTCAATAATTCGGATGCGCCCAATACGATGGTCAACGGTGTGCGTAATTCGTGGCTGACGTCGCCGGTGAATAATTTTTCATCCGAGAGAAACTGCTGCAACTGCTCGGTGCGTTTGGCAAACGCACGCGCCAGCATACCGATCTCGTTTTGCGTGGTGAGTGATGGCAGCATGGTTGGCGCATCGTTGCGTTCGACAGCAGCGGCTAATGCGGTAACCGGTGCAATGATGCGTTTTGCAGAGGTCAGGCCGAGTGCGATAGCCAGCAGCATACTAGTAACGAAACCGGCGCCTATCGAAATGAAAATCAACAATTCGAGGAATTCGAAATCGGTGGTGTCATCGCTCAGAACGAAGTGATTGCGACCCTGATTACGCACGATGATGTGCATGGTACGCGTACCGCTTTCGATTTCGTGGATGCCGGGAGCATAGTGGCGCAATTCCGTCGGGATGCCTTGATTGACATAGAAATGTATGTCTTCCGGTAACTCGCTCAGGCGCCCGTTCAGGTGCTGATTGATGGCTTGATCCATCAGCTTGCTCATGTTGTGATCGATTAAACTGGTTTCCGCTATTTCAACCGCAAAATAGGCGACCAGCGAAAAGAAGCTGCATAGCACGAAGGCCAGCAACACAAAGGCGCCGGCAATTCGGTGTTTCAGCGAGAAATTATTTTTCATCTTCCTTGATCAAACGGTAGCCGTTGCCTGGCAGTGTGCGCAGCATCGGGTGGACGAAGGGCCTGTCCATGGCCTGGCGCAAGGCATGAATATGCGTGCGCAGCGCATCGCTGTCAGGCGGATCGTCACCCCATATTTCACGCAATAACTCTTCGCGTGTAATTAGTGCAGGCGCTTTGCGCATCAGTGATTCGAGCAATTTGTAGCCGGTCGGCGTCAAGGGCAGCTTGTGTCCGGCGCGCGTGGCTTCGCAACGGCTGAGGTCGTAACGCAATTCGCCGAATTCAAGAATATGTTCGACATTTTCATTGCGTGCGCGCCGTACCAGCGCCTTCAGCCTGGCTTCCAGTTCCACCAGTGAAAACGGTTTGACCAGGTAATCGTCGGCGCCAACCTCAAAACCGGTCAGCTTGTCCTTTACTGTATCGCGGGCGGTCAGCATCAGGATGGGCGTTGCCAGACGGTGCACCTTGCGCAACTGGCGACATACTTCTATGCCGTCGAGTCCGGGCAGCTCCAGATCCAGCACGATCACATCGTAATGTGCGCTGATGGCGCGTGTGACACCGGCCTGTCCGGTGAGTGCGACATCAAGCGTATAACCGAGCGGTTCGAGGAAGCCGTATAGATTGGCGACGATATCCGGATTGTCTTCGATGATTAGTGCGTACACGTTTGCCTTCCGCTTGGCTATTCGTCGATGGCGGTAAAGCGCTGCACGCTTTTTCCATCGTGCTCGATCATTTCAAAGAATACTGTTTCCGGACGGGTCCAGAACGAACCGTCGGCAGCGGTATAGACGATCATGACGATGTTCGGATCGGATTCGAGTTTGGCGGCGCAGACGAAATCATAGATGCCGCCTTTATAATGTCTGAATTGCATGGTGCTTCTCCTCAAAAATCATTACATCTTGACGATCCAGCTGCCAATCACCAGCACGACGCCGATGTTGATCGGAATATTGATGCCAGCCTGTTTCCTGCCGTAGGCCTGCATGGCATTCAATACTGCAAAGCCACCCCATATCAGCAGATTTCCGCCACCGCGCAGCCAATCAACCTGATCGACGCCGGTCCATAACTGATGCGCACCGGCCAGTGCCAGATAAATGCAGATCGCCGCAAGAAGCAGACGGACGTTTTTCTTTTTAAGGATTTCTTCGAAGGACTGCCCTGAAAACATGTGTACTCCATTTGATGTGCCGTTATTGTAAGTGAGTACGGCAATCGGCATTTAATACTTTGCGGGCAGTACACGCAGCAATTGCCCGTTTGCCTCATCTGTCAGTACATACAGCAAACCATCCGGTCCTTCGCGTATGCGCTGCCCTACATTCTGCAGCAGGCGCTCTTCGTGCACGACCTTGCTATCCTTGAGCTCCAGCCGTGCAAGATAATGGAATTTGAGCGAGCCGACAAACAGGTTTCCTTGCCACGCCTTGCCGTATCTGTCGCTGCGCAAGAAGCGCATGCCGGATGGTGCAATCGATGGGGTCCACTGATGCAGCGGCTGTTCCATGCCGGCTTTTGCTGTCAGGCCTGCACCGATTTTTCCACCGCCATAATTCTCGCCATAAGTGATGACAGGCCAGCCGTAATTTTTTCCGGCCTGCGGCCGATTGATTTCATCGCCGCCTTGCGGGCCATGTTCATGCGTCCACAACTTTCCATCCGGGCCCAGCGTGGCGCCCTGCACATTGCGATGCCCGATGCTCCAGATTTCCGCCAGCGCACCGGGTTTGCCGACGAAAGGATTATCTGTCGGCACCGAACCATCCTTGCGGATACGCACGATTTTCCCGTGATGGTTGTTCAGGGTTTGCGCATCCTGCATGCGACTGAAGCGATCACCCAGTGTCAGGAAGAGCGTGCCGTCGGTGTTTTCAACAATGCGGCAGCCGAAGTGTGCGCGACTGTCGAATTTCGGCTGCTGATTGAACAATACTTTCACTTGTTCCAGTTGCGTGGCATCGTCGGACAAGCGCGCTGATGCCAGCGCCGTCGAATTTCCGTTGCCGCCGGTTTTTGCATTGGCGGCTTTGCTATAGCAAAAATAGATGATGCGATTGCTGCTGAATTGACGGTCCGTGATCACATCGAGCAAGCCGCCCTGACCGCCGACATAGATTTTCGGCAAGCCGGCGACAGGTGCCGAAATCGGAACGCCTGCCTGCACCACACGCAGAGTGCCCGCGCGTTCGCTGACCAGCATGCGCTTGCGATCGATGAAGGCGAGCGCCCATGGGTGATCCAGTCCCTGTGCAATGATTTCCGTGCGTACTGCAGTTGCATCCTGCGCCGAAGCGGAGGGAATGATGATGCATAAGAGCGAAATGACGGCGGCCTTGCAGCAATCCTTGCGCATGGATGCTCCAGGGGCATGAAAGGAAAGAAGCATGATCGGGATCAGGAAAAAGCGTATGGAAAATCCGACCGCGCACTACTGTCCGTGCCAGCGGGCAGACAGCGTATGCGCGGCTTGAAAATACTGGTGATTTTGTATGCGCCGTCCATCAGACACATACAAACGGTATTGGCCTTACGGTGAGGAGTTCGCCAGTTTCTTGACGCTGGTAATTGCGTAACCTTTGGCCTGGATTTGTTCAAAGGGAGCATCGATCGCAAAATTTGCCAGCTGCGTTGCGCCGTCTTCCACATCCACGCCGCGATTCGTCAGTTCCCAATCTGTATTGACCGCCTCTTCCGGGATCAACTTGCCTTCGGGTACGGCCATATAGGAAAAATGACCGGCGTGCTCTGCTCTTCTATAAATATCAATGCGCATGACGAATCCTTAGAAAGGTTAAGAGATGGCCTTTTGTGACTGTACATCGCTGGGATGGTTGCGTGAAGCACCTGGACTGAACTTTGCAGGAATTACATGGCTGGCTTGAATATTGCCTTATTGGCAATTACCGACATTAAGTTGCGGCATCTACGTGCAATGTGACGAATTTCCGACATTTTGAGCGCAGATCGGCACTTTATGTAATAAAAATGGTGTTTTTTTACAAAGAAACGTTACATCCTGGCAATGAATGGCTTGCGCCATGCTAGTGTTTTCATACATTCTAGGGGGAGTAATGCGAACTACTCGAATCTGTGAGAGGTATTCATGTTGAAATTTAATTTTTCAGTGAAGACGCGCGAAGGCCAAAAAATAGAAAGCATTGTGATTGGCGGGATGGATCGCGAAGATGCTGAACGAAAATTGCGGCAAATGTATCGTCATTGCGAAGTATTGCGTTGTGACATAAAGGGGCATGTACAACGCCCTGGTATCGCTCATTCAGTTGACGATATTCTGTCTCTCATCTCGCGCTAAGGCGGGTGCGTCGATAAAGCCTTCGGCCAGCAATTCATCGAGCAAGGTTTCATAATCCTGTGCGCCACGACTGTGAGGTGCATGCTCGAATATTGTCTTGTTATATGCAGGGCTTTCGGCCAGGCTGACATTTTCCGAGATGCGCGTGCGACAGACATCGGCGCCGAATCTTTCTTCCAGTATCTTCAGCACTTCCCACGCCATGCCGCGTCGTCCGTCGAAGCGCGTCAATAAATAACGTCGATTGACGCGGCGCTTCAACACCGGCTCCAGTGCCTTCAAGGTTTTTTCAATCTGGATGGCGCCCTTTGCGGATAGATGATCTGCCGATACCGGCACGATCAGGCAATCGCAGGCAAAGATCGCATTCAGCGACAGCACGCCTATCAACGGGCAGCAATCGATCATCACCGGCGTGTTTTCGTCGTTGAATTTTTCGCCGCGCAAATTGGCATTGAGCATGTTGACGATATCGTAGCCTTTGCCAAACAGGGTATCGATTTTCGATAATTCCATATGCGCGGGGATGATGCCGATGCCGCTGGTAGGCGATGTGCGGACCAGTTCGCGCAGTGTGCGATTGTGCTGAAACAGACTGAGGATGGTGTCGTTGCCTGAGTTCGCCGTCACGCCGGTGACTGCGCTCAGGTGCGCTTGCGGGTCCAGATCAATGCCATAAGGCTGGCAACCGCGTCGTGCCAGTGCGGCGGCAAGATTCAGTGCAGTCGTGGTTTTACCCACACCGCCCTTTTGATTGAATACCGTGACTATCGTCATAAGGTTCCCGAATACGATGCAACTGCATCGATACAGCTATCCATCATTGACGCGACCGGCATGGGGCCGCCATGATTTCCAGTGCATTATTTCAATGCGCGAATGCTGGGGCATGGACGGCGGGCACGTAGTTCAGGAATAGTAACATCATGATTTGTCATGCCGCCATTCAGTCTCGCACACGCACAGCACTATTCAATCAAGTCTGGGACCACGGCGCTTTCCTTTCTTCCCTCACTGTTCAGAATGTTTTTCTCTGGCGGTAATGCAGAAAAATTTCAATGGTGGCGAGCATGGCAGAAGATATGGCGAGCAATGGCATCGCGACAAACAGACATGCGGTGCATATCCATCCTCCAACAGGCATGGCTTTCCATGCGCCGGGCAGCAGCTTCGGCAAGCCGAAGGCACCCGTCTTGCGGCGCTTGAAGAACATGACCCAGCCGGAGAGCAGTGAAAAAACAATGCCCAAGCCGAATAGCAGTAGTAGAAGCTGATTCCACCAGCCGAATTCGCCGCGATGGAACGGGATGCCGATACCGGTGGCCTTGGAAAAGGTGGTCTGATTGTTCCAGTTAGAGTAGAACAAGGCATTGCCGCTGTATGCATCGAGCATCATGTCGACGCGTTTTTTCGGCTGTGCGGGATCGTAACTGTTCACGCGCCATGTGCCGAGACTATCGCGCGGCGCAACCAGCTGCAATGCAACTGCGGGTGCCTGCCGTCGTGCGGCATCTGCTGCAGCCTGCCACGTCATTGGCGCGATACCGTCCATGGCTGTCGACGTCAAATTACGCGGCGCCTGCGGCGATGCCTGACCGATGCTGTCGCGCGCCAGACGAATTTGATCGCCGGCATATTTGCTCCATGTCAAACCGGTTGTCAGGATAACGAAACTCATCACACTCAATGCAACGCCGATGAAGCCGTGCCATTGCGCCCATGCCTTGCGGCCGCTGGCGCCGCGTTGCGGCAAACCTTTTTCACTGTTGCGCGGCCACCATAAATAAACGCCGGTCAGCAGCATCACCATCAACCAGCTTGCCGCCAGTTCAATCAGCCAGCGCCAGCTGTCGCCTTGCAGCAGAGCGGAATGCAGTTTCTTGCTCCAGGCGCCAAAGCGTTCGTTCCCTGCATGCATGCCCAGTACGGTAGTCGTATAGGGATTGACGTAAACCACGGCGGTTCGTGCACTGCGATTGGCTGCCGCAGTCTTTGCCGGAGCGGCCCGATGAGCAGCATGTTCGTCTGTCGATGTGTGTGCGTTGTGCGGGTCGGGCAGCATGAAAAATACCCTGACACTATCGCTAGGCGCGAAAGCCGGAACGACCGAACGTAACGATGATTCTGCCGGTACGGCAAGGCGAGCGGCGCTTATCGCAGCATCCAGCGTGCGCATCTCGCCGACAGGCTGGACATGATCCAGATCAGCGTACAAAAACTGCTCGATTTGCGGCGTAAAGATATACAGAATGCCGGTCAGCGCCGCAAGCAGCGCGAATGGCGATGCGATCAGCGCGGCCCAGAAATGGATGCGCCAGAACAGGCTTTTTCGCCTCGCCGCAAGCGATGCAAGTTCGTGTTGTGCCGGCATGGCAGTCTTATTCATGGCGCATCCTATTCCAGCTTGCTTAATCGAGATCAAACTTCAACTCCGCCAGCACGGTGCGCTGCGGATACGGGTGGAAGTTCCAGTATTTTTTGTTGTTGAGGTTGTCGATGCCAAGCGATGCCGTCCATTGCTTGGCGATCCGATAGCGTACGCGTACATCGGTGACGAAAAAGCTGCTGACTCCGGTATAGGCAAAGCCGTTGACATCGCTGTTATCGAGCTGGCCATATTGACGACCGCTGTAGCGCGCACCGAAGGTGTAAGTCCAGCGATCATCAGGGCGATAGCTTGCAAGTGCACTTGCGCGCCACTTCGGCACACGCGGCTGCCATTTGCCGACGCTTGCGGGGTTGTTGTCATTCCTGACGGTTTTGGAATCGGCAAAGGTCACGCTGCCTGACAGATCCAGCCCGCGTATCGCAATATCATTTGCCTGATAGGCGACTTCCAGACCGGTGGTGCGCATGTGGTCGACGTTCTGTACCGTCGATACCGTGGCACCCGCAATGACATTGAGTTGTGAGTACAAGGCGTCGTGCGTGTCTTCATGAAAGATCGTGATACGCAACAAGCCGTTGCCGAGATCGCGCTCTACGGTAAATTCACTAGTCCATGATTTTTCCGGTTTCAGATTGGGATCATTCCGCACGATCGTGTTGTCCGCGGCAATTGCGCCCTGATACAACTCGGATACGGTTGGGAAACGTATCGCACGCCCCAATGATGCTTTCAATGCCCATGCCGGCGCCACTTGATAAGCGATGGCGGCTTTTGGTGAAAAATAATTTTCACTTCTTTCACTAAATCTCAGCGTCGAACTGGCGTTTGAGATGGAACCATTACTTGCCTGCCATTGCTCCAGACGACCGCCGAGCGTGGTTTTCCAGGCCTTTGCGAAACGCCATGTGTCTTGCGCGTACAGGCTTTGCAATTGCGTATTACCGGTAAAAGCGGATGTGCGCTGGCTGGCATCTCCATGAATCCAGTTGCTTGTGCTGAATACAGCAGTACGTAGGCGATAGTCATCCTGCTGATAGCCGAAATCCACGATATGCGGCCCCTGAATGCCGTCCGGCCGCCATATTCCTTTCAGTGCAAACGTGTTCCATCCTGTTCCGCTCATGTCAGTCAACATCCCGGCACCGCCGATTGCAGCATTTGGCAAGGCCGTGGTGGATGTACGCACTTCATCTTTTGCATAGTCGTACAGGCTTGTCGCCACCTCCCAATCCCAAGTGCTCTTGGTATTGCTCTTGACGGACAGTGCATGCATGACATGCTCCAACTTGCCGCGACTGCTTGAAAAATCTGTATTGCCTAGTGCATAGTCGCGTCCGTCGATATTGACAGTACCGCTGTAGACAGGGTTGCCCGCAGCATCCCGAAGATAGCTGTCCGAGGTCCGTTTCGCATCATTGCTCCACCATCCAAGCGTGTAACTTGCACGCACGGTCGGCGAGAAATCGTAAGCCAGTTTGACCTTGGCCTGATCCTGCACGGTGCGTACTTGATTGCTGGTGCCAAGAATGACGTTCTGTGCATTTTTTGTGTCTCTGCTGCTAACGGCGCCCGTCACAGGTGTGCCGACGTTGCCTACGGCACCGAGTGGCTTGCTCACAATTACCAGCGGCTGGCCGTCGCTCTCCAGATGATTCACGTTCAGCCACCAGGACCATGCGCCGTTGCGATCGCCCAGCGAGGCGCTTTCCTGATGGCCGGAATAACTGGAGTGCGTGTTGTACAGATCGAAGTTTTGCGTAAAGCCGGTCACCTTGACGTGACCTTCAAACTTGCTTGGCATACGCGTTACATAATCGACTACCGCACCAACGGAATTGCCAGGATAAGCAGCCGAGAATGGGCCGTACAGCACATCCACGCGTTCTATCTGTTCCGGCGTCACCATGCCCCAGCGGGGGGTAAAGGTCGCGCCATTGCCCAGCAGGTTGGACAATAAAATGCCATCGGCATACACCATGGAACGCGCGCTATTGCCTGTGCCTGAAGCACGGCTGGCGAGAATGGCGTGATCGTAGTCGCCGATATAGCGTTTGCGTACCAGCAGGCTGGGGAAATATTTCAGCGCATCTTCAGCGTCGGTCGCATTGATGGTTTCCGCTATCTGTTTGCCGGTAATGCTTTCAATTGTGGTTGGGATCTGTGTCGGCAACGAAGTTGGCTGACCGCTGGTTACGGTAATCGTGCCCAGTGTCTTGACGACGGCGTCTGTTGTCTCCTGTGCGTATGCACAGGTCGAGAAAGCTGCGAGTACGGCAGCGTAAATCGGATTGAGTCGATGTTTCATTCTTCGTTATCCTTGTTTTCTGCATAGACAGTGAGCGCAGGCGTCGCTGCCGGATATTGATACGTGACGGTTTAATTTTGATGCGGTGCGCCGGGTGACGAATGGGGCGTAGAGTTCAGCGCACGTGCCGGCATCTTCAATTCAAGCGTTTCGCGCTTCTTGTCCTTGTCTTCAAACACCAGCGTCAGCGGCACGACATCGCCTTCCCTGATTGGATTCTTCAAGTCGAAAAACATGACGTGATAACTGCCCGGTTTCAATGTCACGGTTTTGCCGGCTGGCAGATCGAGGGCGGGAATCTGGCGCATGCGCATGATGTTGTCCTGCATGGCCATTTCATGGATTTCTGCGCGCGCGAGCGGAGAGCTAACCGCGACCAGGCGTGCATCGGTTTTGCTGTTCAGTTGCATGAAGGCGCCAGTGGCTTTTTGTGCCGGCACCGTGGCGCGCACCCATGGATCAGTGACGGTGACTTGTGCAAATGACGCGAGCGAGAATGCGCTTAACAGAGCGGTCAAAAATATTTTTTTCATGATGTTTTCCTTGATTAATTGAAGTGCGATGCGCCGGATCAGCGCGTGATGCCGAGGGCGGAGCGGCTGATGACGACGCATGACGGAGCGCAGCCAGGATGGCGCGTATCGGTCAGGGTCTGCAGCGGGATGAGCTGCATTTCAACCGCGGGAAAGGACGTTTTGGTTTGCAATACGGCAGAACGATGCATGCTGTACGACAGCGCTGCAATCAGAATGGCGATGACATTAAGGGCAATGACAAACTTGCGTCGGGTAGACATGGCAAGCTCCTGTTTCGAGATGAAGGCACGCCGACAGACGAGCGCCTGCTATCAGCAAGCGTGACTATCGGTACTCGGCAACGATCAGGAAAAAGCGGGAGGAGCGCGCGGTTGCGCCACGGCCCATGCAAACAGCGGGCGCGACGACTGGTAGAACAGGGAAGGGAGAACGTGGTCGCCACTGACGACCGGCATGACAAAATCAGCTGCAGGTGGCAAGCCGATGGTGCCGGCGTGGCTCAGGCAAAACGGGCAGTGTTCGAAATGCACGGCCTGCTCATTGGTGGCTGGTGCTTTTTGGCTTTGTTCGGCATCAACCATCACCATCTTGCTGCCGGCGACGGTACAAATTTCCATCCATGCGTTCGGAGCGCCTTGGGCGGCAGCAACGGCGTGAGAAATGGAAGGCGCAAGCGATGCCATCAGAATCGCAAAACATGCGATCCAGACAGCAAACTGATGCTTGGCTTTTGTCATTCTCATTACGGAGCGTTATTGGATAAAAATTTATTCACTTGCGGAAGCCGTGCTGTGCACGGCACTGAGCCATTATTTCACAGCGTATTATAGTTGGGCTGCGCTGGAATGGGTAGCATGAGCGGCAACAGTAGCTGTCCCGGCATCCTGCAGCGCAACATACATACACTTGATCGGTAATCCGGCCCTATGAATACAAACCCTTCCGCCATGAAACAAGAAAACGGCCTGCTGCTTGCTGCAGCCTTGATCGTCATTGCGCTTGCGGTGTCCGCGATCCACCCTTTCGACAGACTGACATGGCTGATGGAGGTGATGCCGGTACTGATTGCGCTGCCGCTGCTTGCCTATACTTACCGGCGCTTTCCGCTGACGAATCTGTTGTACTGTCTGATTTTCATTCATGCACTGATCCTGATCGGCGGCGGTACTTATACGTATGCGCGCGTGCCGGTCGGTAACTGGGTGCAGGATCTGTTATCGCTGGCGCGCAACCCCTACGACAAGCTGGGTCACTTCTGGCAGGGGTTGGTGCCGGCGTTGGTAGCGAAGGAAATTCTGCTGCGTGGCAAATATGTATCCGGCCAGAAAATGCTGGCCTTCCTGTCGATCTGCGTTGCGATGGCGATTAGCGCCTGGTATGAGTTGATCGAATGGTGGGCCGCGCTGATCATGGGTCAGGGCGCAGATGAGTTTCTTGGTACGCAAGGCGATCAATGGGACACCCAATCCGATATGTGGATGGCATTTCTCGGTGCGACGGTGGCCATGGTGTTGCTGGCCGGCTTGCATAACCGGCAGCTCAGGCAATTCGAGGAGTCGCCCGGAACTGTTGAAAATTGATGCTGTCGCATCAATGGTTGGCATTCGCCACGATGTTCGATTGCACAGGAGGCGTTCAACATGATTACGGAAAATACCCAGTCCCGCATTATTCCCTGCCTGCGTTACCGCGATGCACCGGCTGCGATTGCGTGGCTGTGCGACACGTTCGGTTTTGAAAAACAGGCGGTCTATGCCAATCCGGACGGCAGCATCGCGCATGCGCAACTGACATCCGGCAAGGGCATGATCATGATCGGCTCGGTCAGCCCGGAAAGCGAATGGGGCAAGCTGATCAGGCAGCCGGATGAAATCGGCGGTGTGGAAACGCAGAGCTCGTATCTGATTGTGGACGATGCAGATGTGGTTTATGCACGGGCGAAGGCTGCGGGTGCGAAGATCGTGATCGAGATCAAATTCGAGGATTACGGCGGCCGCGGCTTCAGCTGCCTCGACCTGGAAGGCCGGCTATGGAACATCGGCACCTACGATCCCTGGTGATGCGCGCATGATATCCGCATGAATCCCGCACTCCATACAACAGGAACCGACTATGCATAAGCACGACGCTGCAGCCAGAAAATTGTTTGGCGTCTCTTACGACGAGCTGGATGAGAGTGCACGCAAGGTCATGCACCATATGGTTGGACGTACCCATATCGCGCGCAATACCGACAAGGATTATGCTGCAAAGGCCAGTCGCGGTCAGCGCGCCGCCGATGCGGTCGCCGCGTTTGGCGGCTCCTGGATTTTCATCGGCTTGTTTGCTGCCACGATGCTGGTATGGATAAGTCTGAATTCCCTGGTTTTGCTGCACTATGACAAGGCCTTTGATCCCTACCCTTATATTTTGCTGAATCTGGTCTTGTCGATGCTGGCGGCGATACAGGCACCTGTCATCCTGATGTCGCAAAACCGGCAGGCTGAAAAAGACCGCTTGAACGCACAGCACGATTACGAAGTGAACTTGAAAGCGGAACTGGAGATCATGCTCTTGCATGAAAAAATAGATATGCTGCGAGAAGGGCAATGGAGCACGCTGCTGGATCTGCAAAAGGAACAGCTGGCCATGCTGACTAGCCTGAACGAACAAAAAAACCAGCGCAATTGAGTCTTTTTTCCGGGCATGAAAGGACAGTCATTGAACGAACAGGCAGTGCAACAATATCTGTACGATCACATTCCCTTATCCAGAGCGATGCAGGTAGAGGTGCTAAGCGTGCAGCCGGATGCAGTTATTCTGTCTGCGCCACTGGCGCCGAATATCAATCATCAGGAAACCGTATTCGGCGGCAGCGCTTCCGCAGTGGCGATACTTGCCGCATGGTCGCTGCTGCATGTACGGCTCAATACTGCCGGCATCAAGAGCCAGCTCGTGATTCAAGCTAACACCATGCAGTATGAATTGCCGATCAGCGGCACTTTTACGGCGCGCGCGACCATCGCCGAGCCGGCCGCCTGGCAACGCTTCGTGCGCACTTTCGAGCGCAGGGGGCGGGCTCGTATTTCCGTCACTTCGGTGCTGGAGTACGAGGGCCGGCAAGCAGGATGCCTGCAAGGCGAGTTTGTTGCGCTGGCGCCTGCAGCGACCTGATTCGGACCTGATTTCATATGCAGTCATCGTGACAGGCAGATGGCCGGAGCAGGTGTGGGCGATGGCATTTTTGCGCTATAGTGCTGCAAACGCAAAATGCAGTGCCATGTACACCACTCTGTACTGCCGCTTCGGTCAGACAGTGCGGATAGGCTGCAATCCTGATTTCATCATTTTTCATTCAATACTTTCATCATGAGCGACGACAATTTCAAGGCCAAAGACATTTCCAGAAAACCGCCGGCACCGCCGGATCCGAATCAAAAATTCTGGGATATGGCCGATACCTTTATCCAGCTTGCGAATGAAAATTCCAAAGGCGCGGCAGCCGGCCAGGTATGTGCATCAATGATGTACGCGAGCGCCCGCTTCGGCGCGTTTGTCGCGTCCGGCGATGCGCCATCGGAAGCGACCTTCAAGGATCAGATAGAGGGTGCGGTTGCGTATTTCCGTACCGAGTATGAAAAGATGCTGCGTGAAAATTTCCGCGATTATGCGGAAAATTTCCAAAGCTATCATCCGGAAAAGAAATAAGCCTGAAGCTGTAATACGCACGGGACGTAAAAAAGCCTCGATCTGCGATTGCCGCAGCATGGAGGCTTTTTTACATCCGCCTGGAATGGACTGACGGTTCAGGCCGATTTGGACAGCAGATTGAAATGTTCAACAGTTGGCGGTGCGGCGAAGTATGGGCCGACAATTGCGCGCCATTCCTGGAATGCCGGCGATTCACGGAAATCGACAGTGTGATTTTCCAGTGTTTCCCAGTAAATCTGGATCACGTAACGCTCAGGTGTTTCTATGCATTTGTTGATCACGTGCTGTTTGTAGCCTTTGGCCTTGGCGATGACTTGTTCCAGGCCGCGTTGCACGGCGGCGTCAAATTCGGTTTGCTTGCCCGGCTGGATGCGAATGTCGACGAGTTCGAGAATCATGTTGGGTCCCTGTAAAAGTTTTGAATGCGGAATTATTGCATTTTGTCCCGCATGCCGCATCCGCTGTCTGCTGTGCGCGTATCTTTGCGCATCCGGCAGCAGAGACAGCGTCTGATCGTGTTAAGTTGGCTGTAAAAGTTGGCTGTAATAACCGGAGAAGCCCATGCAGAAAAATTTTAGCGTAATCATGCTGACAGCCATCGCGCTTGCCTGGCCGGTGTTGCCCTTGCATGCAGAAGAAATCGGTGAAGTTAGTACGGTCTTCCGTTTTCTCGGCAAGAATGATCGCATCGTCATCGAAGCCTACGACGATCCGAAGGTAGAGGGTGTGTCGTGTTACGTTTCGCGCGCGCGTACCGGTGGTATCAGCGGCACGGTCGGTCTGGCCGAAGACACGGCGGATGCGTCTATAGCGTGCCGGCAGGTAGGCGATACGCTGCGTTTCACCGCTAAGCTGCCGCGGCAGGAAGAAGTATTTTCCGAACGTCAATCGATCGTATTCAAGCGCCTGCATATTGTGCGCGTGGTCGATCCGTTGCGTAATACACTAGTGTATCTGACCTATTCCGACAGGCTGATTGAAGGCAGTCCGAAAAACGGCGTGACAGCGGTGCCGGTACCGCGTAGCAACCCGATTCCCTTGAAAAAATAATCCGCTCACCCTTACCCGGTTCATTCATGCTCGCTTCCGCCAAATTCAATACCATTGTCATCGCTTCCTATGTTCTGGCGGCTGCAGCCCTGCTGCTCGTCATGCATCAGGGTTTGCTGGCGGCACTTTTCTCCGGTTTACTCGTGTATTCGCTGGTGCAGTTGCTGGCGCCCAAGCTGGGCAAGAAGCTGGTCGGACGACGGGCGCAGGTAGTGGCGGTGGCTTTGTTGAGTTGCCTCATTGTGGCGGCACTGACGGTGGGAATCTGGGGGGCTTTCCGCTTTCTGCAAAGCGATGCCGGCAGAATCTCGGTGCTGCTGCAAAAAATGGCCGATATTCTGGAAGCTTCGCGTAGCCAGATTCCGGCGTGGATGGCCACCTATATTCCGGTTGATGCAGAGGCCTTGCGCGACACGCTTACCGGCTGGTTGCGTGCACATGCGCTGGAAGCGCGCTCCATGGGCAGTGAGGCGGGCCGTATATTGGCGCATATTCTGATCGGCATGATCATCGGTGCGATGGCTGCGCTGTACGACACCACGACCACGCGCAGCTATAAACCGCTGGCCGCTGCACTGCATGTGCGCGTCGTGGTCCTGCATGAGGCGTTCCGCAATATCGTGTTTGCACAGGTACGTATTGCTGCCATCAATGCGGTGTTGACCGGTATTTACCTGATTGTGATTCTGCCGCTGGCCGGCATCGAGCTGCCCTTGCGCAAGACGATGGTCGTGGTGACTTTCCTCGTCGGCTTGCTGCCGGTGATCGGCAATCTGATTTCAAACACCATACTGGTGATCATCGGTCTGTCGCATTCGCTGCATACCGCATTCGGATCATTGCTGTTCCTGATGACGATACACAAGCTGGAATATTTCCTGAATGCGAAAATCATCGGTCATCACATCGATGCGCGTACCTGGGAGTTGCTGACGGCGATGCTGGTGATGGAGTCGATATTCGGCATCCCCGGCGTGGTGGCAGCGCCGGTGTTTTATGCCTACATCAAGAAGGAATTGAGCAGTCGCGGTCTGGTCTGAAGCGTAGATTTATTGCGGATCTTTGGCTTGCAGCCATGCCGCAGCACCCAGACCGGCGGTGCGCCCGCTGGCAAAACAGGCGCTGAGTAGATAGCCGCCCGTTGGCGCTTCCCAATCCAGCATTTCGCCGGCGCAAAATACGCCGGGCATGGCGGGCGCCATCAGGCGTTCGTCCAGCGCTTCAAACAGCACGCCGCCGGCACTGCTGATGGCTTCATCCAGCGGACGTGCTGCAACTAGCTGCAGCGGCAAGCCCTTGATGGCCTGTGCCAGTTTGTGCGGATGTGCGTAATCCTCTTTCGCCACCACTTCGCGCAACAACCCCGCCTTCACGCCGGCAATGCCGACCTTGCTTTGCAAATGACTGGCCATGGAACGCGCGCCGCGCGGCTGGGAAACTTCGTCAAGTACGCGCTCGAAAGTTTTGCCGGGTGCGAGATCCAGCGTCAGCGTTGCATAACCTTGCCGGATGATCTGTTCGCGCAAGTGTGCCGACAAGGCATAGATCAGGCTGCCTTCAATACCTGTGGCGGTGACGACAAATTCGCCCTGCCGTTTGTATTCGCTGTCATCAACAGCAAGGCAACTGGCAATGACCGCCTTGACGGGCTGGCCGGCGAAGCGCCCCTGAAAATGCGCACTCCAGCCGATATCGAAGCCGCAGTTGGCCGGTTTCAGCGGTGCCGCCGCAATCCCGTGTTGCGCCAGCAATGGCAGCCATGCGCCATCGGAGCCCAGTCGCGCCCAGCTGCCGCCGCCCAGCGCCAGTATCGTCGCATCGGCCTGCCGCTTGTGCTCGCCTTCCGGCGTGGCGAAACGCAGATGGCCTGTCTCGTCCCATCCCAGCCAGCGATGACGCATGTGAAATTTGACGCCGGCATCGCGCAGGCGCTTCAGCCATGCGCGCAACAGCGGCGCGGCTTTCATATCGTTTGGAAAGACGCGTCCCGACGAGCCGACAAAGGTCTCTATGCCGAGTTCATGCGCCCATGCACGCAGCGCATCCGGATCGAAGGTTTGCAACATGGGAGCGATCTGCGGCGCGCGGCTACCGTAGCGCGACAGGAAGGCTGCACCTGCTTCGGTATGCGTCAGATTCATTCCGCCTTTGCCGGCCAGCAGGAATTTGCGGCCGACCGAAGGCATGGCGTCGTATACATCCACTGCCATGCCGTGCGAAATCAGCATTTCTGCAGCCATCAGGCCGGCCGGGCCACCGCCAATGACGGCGACTTTGCGTGAGGATAGTGCGTGATCAGACATAAGCAGGGGCTGGCTGTAAGTACGTGCAAAGACAGGCAACAAGGTGCGTGGCATTCCGCTTCAGATGCGGATGGATGCCATGCTTGCGTCATCCTGTATGGAAGGCGCCATTCTTGATCAAGGTGGAAATTTGTACAAGCGAATAAACAGCTTGTTCATGCAGCATGTTTATTTCGCAAGACCGTATCGGCGATAATATCCGCTTGTCGCCGCCACTTTTTCGGAACATTTCAAACATGACGCTTGCTCGCTGCAGCTGGGCCAATCCAGCCAATCCGCTGTATCTCAAATATCACGATGAAGAATGGGGCGTACCCTGCCACGATGAAACGCGCCTGTTTGAAATGCTGAATCTGGAAGGCGCACAGGCCGGTCTTAGCTGGGTGACCATACTCAACAAGCGCGAAAACTATCGCGCCGCCTTCGATCAGTGGGATGCCAGAAAGATCGCCGCTTATGACGCGGAGAAAGTGGCCGCGTTGCTGGCCAATCCCGGCATCGTACGCAATCGCCTGAAAGTGGCGGCCACGATCAATAACGCCCAGGCTTATCTGCGCTTGTGCGAAGACGTCGGCAGCCTGGATGCATTTTTATGGGCTTATGTGGATGGCAAGCCGATTTTGAATACGCGTGCGAGCATCAATGAAACGCCGGCCAAGACACCTTTGTCGGATCAATTGTCCAAAGATCTGGCCAAGCGCGGCTTCAAGTTTGTCGGCTCGACGATCATCTACGCCTATATGCAGGCGATCGGCATGGTGAATGATCACGCGCAGGACTGCTTCTGTTATCGGGCACCCAGGATATAAGCGTGGGCGCGGGCTGGCTTGTTCGCGGGCAAAAAAAAGCCCGCACAAGAAGGCGGGCTAAATCTATATCAAAGGAGGAGACATAGAGGAGACAGGTGAAGTATAGGGCGCTGCCTTTAGCAAAGCCAATTTCCATTTCTGATATCGGATATTCGATTTGTGAATATCATATTGAAAATATGCGCCAGGGTCTTATGACTTGTTGTTGCACACCGGTTTGCGTAAAATTCGGGCTCCGGATCGGACGGGCAAAAAAAAGCCCGCACAAGAAGGCGGGCTGAATCTATATCAAAGGAGGAGACATAGAGGAGACAAATGAATTATATGTACTTTTGTCGCGGCGCACCAATTTCCTTTTCTGATATCAGATATTTGCAGTGTGAATATGGCGTATTGCGACGCGGTAATCTTCCAGCGATCACGGTCTTGCCGGTCATTTTCCGGGCAACCCTGCCGGATAATGCGATGTTTGCTAAAATCTGCTTGCGCATCGTTAACACATCGCATCCTTCCCGGCCCGCGCATCAATCTGGAACAAGGACGTGAGGACGACCTCACCGCTCCATCATCAATCGAGGACGGCCTCGGCAATGTGGAGAAACAAAACTATGCCTTGGCTTATTCTTGTAATTGCCGGCCTGTTTGAAATAGGCTGGGCCATCGGACTCAAATATACGGACGGTTTTACGCGTTTGTGGCCGACGGTCGGTACGCTAGTCGCGATGCTGATCAGCGTCGTGTTGCTGGGATTGGCGATGAAATCGCTGCCGGTGGGAACTGCCTATGCGGTCTGGACCGGCATAGGCACCGTAGGTACCGTCATCCTGGGAATGGTGTTGCTGGGTGAAGCGGCTTCAGTGGTGCGCGTGATCTGCATACTGCTGATCGTGGCGGGGATCATCGGATTGAAGGTTTTCAGCCCGACTTGATCGCCTTGGCGGCGGACGCGCCTTGCGTCCGCCCTCTGCATCAATCCTTCTTGTCTTTCTTCTTGCTCGGCTTTTTAACTGACTTTCTAACTTTTGGCGCCAGCATCGTGTGCCGGCAGCTTGCGGCGCCGCAACGGCATTCGTAGGCCTTTTTCAAGACCTTGGTTTGACGCTCGTCGACCACCAGGCCGTAATCGTAATTGAATTCCTCGCCGCGTTTGATATCGCGCAGAGTGTAAATATAGACGCGTTTTTTTTCTTCGCGCGCTTCGCAGTTCGGTTCACATGCGTGATTGATCCAGCGCGCATCGCTGCCATCGACGCCGCCATCAATCATCTTGCCGCTTTCGAGGCTGAAAAAGAAGGTGTGATACGGATTTTCCGGATCGGTGCCGTGACGTTTGGCCGCCTCTTTGTCGCTGATGCGTTCGCCTTCGTATTCGATCAACAGCGTGTCGGCCGGAATGTTGCGCGTGGCAAAAACGCCGCGGCCGTGTATCGGTGAATTTCTGACGATGAATGCTGGTTTGTCTGACGCGGCTACGGTTTTGCTCTTGCTCGATGAGGTCATGTTTAGTTCAGTGACAAAAGAATGCGTGTTTTCAGGAGGTCTGGAGCCGACAGCCATGCACAAGAAGTATTCCACCTGCCGGCGCGCTATTGTCTATCAATACCGGCGCAAGGACAATTGCCTGACGATGTTTATCGACGCGGCCGGCAGGCCGTGAGCATATTGCAGACCAAATCACGGGCGGGTAATAAAAATGCATGCAAGCCGGGTGTGCCGACTTGCATGCATCGAGTAGCGATTGCACTGATCAGGCGCGCCGTTACTTGTTCTCCCTGATTCGCCCTGCGGTTTTCTGCTTAAAATTCTTCCCAGTCGTCGCCGCTCTTGTCGGCGGTGATCGGTTTTTGTGGTTTGGTTTCCAGCTGTTTATGCGGCGCGGCAGTCAGTGCTCTGGGTGTGGTAGCCGGTTTGGCCGCCTGCAAGGCTGGTGCGGCACGCTTGGTCGATGCTGACCCGGCGCTGTCAGGGTCGAGCTTGAAGGTGGCGACAGCGCCAGACAGTTCAACCGCCTGATCCTGCATGCTTTGCGCTGCTGCCGCAGCTTGTTCGACCAGTGCCGCGTTTTGCTGTGTCATTTCATCCATCTGGCTGATCGCCTGATTGACCTGTTCGATGCCATCGCTCTGTTCCTGGCTGGCCGAAGTGATTTCGCTCATGATGTCGGCCACATGTTTGACTGAAGTGACGATCTCTTGCATCGTGCTACCAGCCTGGTCGACCAGCTTGCTGCCCGCATCGACCTTATGCACGGAGTCATCGATCAATGCCTTGATTTCCTTGGCGGCGCCGGCACTGCGTTGCGCCAGATTGCGCACTTCGCTGGCGACCACCGCAAAGCCGCGCCCCTGCTCACCGGCACGCGCCGCTTCCACTGCGGCATTCAAGGCCAGAATATTGGTCTGGAAAGCAATACTGTCGATGACGCCGATGATATCGACGATCTTGCGCGAGCTGTCCTTGATCGAACCCATGGTGGTTACCACTTCGCTGACCACGCTGCCACCCTTGACGGCGACTTCGGTAGCGGACACGACCAGTTGATTGGCTTGTCGCGCATTGTCGGCATTCTGGCGTACGGTTGACGTCAGTTCTTCCATCGAGCTGGCAGTTTCTTCCAGCGATCCGGCCTGTGCTTCGGTACGGCTGGAGAGATCGGCATTGCCGGAGGCAATTTCACCCGATGCGACGGTGATGGTTTCAGTGCCACGACGCACTGCGCTGACGGTTTTGGATAAACTGTCGTTCATGTCCTTGAGTGCCTGCAGCAACTGTCCGGTTTCATTGGTGGAGTTCACATTGATTTGCTGCGTCAGATCGCCGGCTGCGACGCTGCGGGCAATCTGCACTGCTTCATGCAGAGGGCGTGCGATCAGGCGAATCAGCCAAAACGCCATAAAAGCGGCCAGCAGTACGCCGAAGATGATGGCGCCTATCGAAATATTGCGCACCATGACAAAGCGCGTCTGCGATTCCTCGAATGCTTTTTTTGCTTCACGCAATTCCAAATCGATCAATGCGGCGACGCCGGCGCGCACCGGTGTGATCAACTCTTCCATCGGCCCGTTGACGATTTCGGTCACGCGCAATACATTGCCGCCGCGCGAGGCGGCGATTGCCGGCTGCAGTGCTTTTTCGAGGAAAATCTTGCGGTCGACGGCAAACTTATCTGCCAGCACTTTCGCTTCCGGCGTCAAAGTGCTGCTCATGAAAGCATCGAAAGCCTGATTGATTTCCTTCGAGTGTTTTTCAATCGCATCCATCTTCGGGATAACCAGGCCGGGGTCGCCGTAAATCGATGCAGCGAGATCGAGTTGATTGATGGTCGATAGCGTGATGACGGTATTCAATTGCCCGATAGGCACAGTACGATCCTCGTACACGCTTCTCAATGCCTTGTTGGTTGTGTCGAGCGAGGTCAATCCCAGAATGCCGGTTGCTATCAGCAGGAGGGAGAGTATGCCCATGACGAATAAAAGCAGGGATTTTATAGTTATATTTTTTAACATGACGGTCTCAAAGCAAACAGGTGAATAACTGCAATCGGAGGAATACAATTTCCTCGCCGGGTGGCGCGGGTGCTGAGTGAGGTGACGGCGAGTAGCGTCAGGCGGGGCTGCGTTCCGCCAAACCCATGTCCGCGCCGGACATCAATTTTTCGATATCGATGAGTATCAGCATGCGTTCATCGACGGTCCCCAGACCGAGCAGATAATCGGTGGCAAGGGCACTATTCATTTCCGGCGGCGGTTTGATTTGTTCCGGCGTCAATGTGATGACGTCCGATACGCTGTCCACCACCATGCCGACGACATGGTTTTCGAGATGGAGAATCACGACGACGGTGAACTGGTCATAGCTCGGTGTACCGAGCTTGAACTTGATGCGCATGTCGATGATGGGGACGATGATGCCGCGCAGATTGACTACGCCTTTGATGAACTCGGGTGCGTTGGCGATGCGCGTGACGGTATCGTAACCACGCAACTCCTGTACCTTTTGAATCGAGATGCCGTACTCTTCCTTGCCCAGAGTGAAGGACAAGAATTCCAGCGTGCTTCCTGCTGCATTGATGACAGATTGTGCGTTGTGCGCAACTGCGTTCATGTGCACTCCTTTTCGGTCTCTGTTACGCGTTCTAGGAACGTCTCTTTTTGCTTGTCGTGGGCACAAATATTTTTGTATAAGCCTGCTGTGCTCTCATTTACCATAAACAAATAGTTTCCGGCAGTCAATGCGATAGGTGCTTATATGGAAATTTAGAAATGAATGCGTTGCGTAGAGGACAAAGCATCGTTGTCACGGGAGAAATTAGTGTGATGAGGCTGTTATTTTCATGTCGATGAGACAACTGTAAAATTTCAAGCCGCCAAGTCTAGTCATCCGTGATTGATACCGCTGTTTTTTGCCGTGTACAGGCGATTTCCCTATGTTCTCCATTTGAATAAAATGCGTAGAGTAAAATAGCGCGCTGCCGACTGAGACAACCCTGGCGGCAGATGATTTTTACAGGGTTGGCTGGAACCTAGCATGCTGCGACTCACTGACGTTCAACTCCCCTTAGACCATACCGAAGACGACCTGCTGGTTGCGATCATCGCGCGCCTCGGCATTGATGCCGACGACCTGATCAGCCATACGGTATTTCGTCGCGGTTACGATGCGCGCAAGAAAAACGCGATCATCATGGTCTACACGCTCGATGTAGAAGTGCGCAATGAAGAAAAAACGGCTAAGCGCCTGCAAGGCAATCGTCACGTCACCATTGCGCCCGACACCAGCTACCATTTTGTTGCGCAGGCGCCTGCCGATCTGAGCATGCGTCCGGTCGTGATCGGCTTCGGCCCTTGCGGCATTTTTGCTGCACTGGTTCTGGCGCAAATGGGTTTTCGCCCGATTATTCTGGAGCGCGGAAAAGAGGTGCGCGAGCGCACCAAGGATACTTTCGGCCTGTGGCGCAAACGCGAACTGAATCCGGAATCGAATGTGCAATTCGGTGAAGGCGGCGCGGGTACTTTTTCCGATGGCAAGCTGTGGAGCCAGGTGAAAGATCCCAAGCATTACGGCCGCAAAGTGCTTATGGAATTTGTCAAAGCCGATGCACCGGAAGAAATCATGTACGTCAGCAAACCGCACATCGGTACCTTCCGCCTGGTGAAGATGGTTGAACTGATGCGCGAAACGATCAAGCAATTGGGCGGCGAATTTCGCTTCGAGAGCAAGGTCGACGATATCGAGATAGCAGATGGCAAGGTGTGCGGCCTCAAGCTGGCAGACGGCAGCCACATCGACACCGATCACGTCGTGCTCGCGATAGGGCACAGTGCACGCGACACCTTCCAGATGCTGCATGCACGCGGCATTTATCTCGAGCCGAAACCGTTTTCGATCGGCTTTCGCATCGAGCATCCGCAATCGCTGATCGATGCCTGTCGTCTGGGGCCGAACGCAGGTCATCCGGCTTTGGGCGCAGCGGATTACAAACTTGTCTATCACGCCAGCAATGGTCGTTCGGTCTACAGCTTTTGCATGTGTCCGGGCGGCACAGTGGTGGCTGCCGCATCGGAACCGGGTCGCCTGGTGACCAATGGCATGAGCCAGTATTCACGCAACGAACGCAATGCCAACGCCGGCATCGTGGTCGGTATTACGCCGAAAGATTATCCGGGCGATCCTTTGGCCGGCATGGAATTCCAGCGGCAATGGGAGGAGCGCGCGTTTGAACTGGGCGGCGGCAATTACGATGCGCCCGGCCAACTGGTCGGCGACTTCATTGCGAACCGGCCATCAACCGCATTCGGCTCCGTGCTGCCCTCATACAAACCAGGCGTCAAACTCGGCGACTTGAATCCTTCCTTGCCAACGTATGTGATTGATGCGATCCGCGAAGCATTGCCGGAGTTTGAAAAACAGATCAAGGGATTTTCGATGAACGATGCGGTGCTGACCGGCGTGGAAACACGCACGTCTTCGCCTGTCAGCATCAAGCGCAATGACGACGATTTGCAAAGCATCAATACGCGCGGCTTGTTCCCGGCCGGTGAAGGAGCTGGTTACGCAGGCGGCATCATGTCGGCGGCGATCGATGGCATACGCGTGGCGGAAGCGTTGGCGCTCAGCATGCTGGACGGCGTGAAGCGCGGCACGACGAAGTAAGGAAGTGAAGCAATAAGTGTCACCAATAAGAAACGCCGCATATTGCGGCGTTTCTTATTTCAGGCATGCTCGTGCCGAAGCAGTCAATCTACAGCCAGCCCGATTTTCGGAAGCGATAGTAAAGATAGCCGCATACGCCAGCGACCATCAGGACGGAAACCGGGTAACCGTACTTCCAGCCCAGTTCCGGCATGAATTTAAAGTTCATCCCCCACAAACCGAAGAAGGCAGTGGCCACCGCAAAAATTGCCGCCCATGCAGCGAGGCGCTTGTTCACTTCACTTTCTTCAATCGTGACCATCGACAGATTGACCTGAATCGCGGTAACGATGGTTTCGCGGAAGGCATCGGCCAAGGCATTGATGCGATACAGATGATCGCCGACATCGCGGAAATAATCGCGCGTGCTCTCACACAGACTGGGAACACGCCCGCCATAGAGTTTGCCGACGGATTCCATCAGCGGTGCGACCACATGCTTGAGCATGACAACTTCACGCTTGAGTTCGTACAAGCGTTCGATGTTGGCGCGCTGCGAACCCTTGTGGAAGATTTTGGCTTCGATCAGTTCCAGTTCGCTTTCCAGCGCCTCGACCACCGGGAAGTAGCGATCCACTACTGCATCCATCAATGCATACAGGACGAAGGCCGAGCCTTTGCGCAATTGTTCCGGCTCCTGCTCGCAGCGTGCGCGCACACCGAGAAAACCCTGGGCGCTGCGGTTGCGCACCGACAGAACATAGTTGGGGCCGACGAAAATATCGAGTTCGCCGATATGCACGGTGCCTTCGACCATTTCAGCCGTTTTTACCACGACAAATAGCGAGTCACCATATTCTTCAACCTTGGGGCGTTGATGGCCCTTCATCGCATCTTCAACCGCCAAATCATGCAGATTGAATTCTTCCTGCATCTGTTCGAGTTCGGCCGGTTCGGCATCTTTCAGCGCTACCCATACAAAGCAGTTGGGCCGCTTCAGGTAGTCGCTGATTTCCTCGATCGAGATATCGGATAATTTATTGCCGTCCTGATAGGCAACGCAGTTGATAAGCATGGGCAACAATCTCCGGAATGGGTGCGACTTTGATCAGTCGTCGATGCGCGAGTGTACACGCGCCAGCGGCCTGTTCGTCAAGCGTTCGGTGCGGAACATGGGCACAAAATGCGATCGGCATGCCTGCAAGCCAGTAGTTAAAGGGCATCATGGTTTGTCGGCGGCGCTGATGCATGCTGCTTTGACGGTGTTTGTTTTTGCAAGCCTGCTGTTTTCCAGACCTGCCGCCGTTTTTTTCGTTCCTGCGCAGCGGCGGTAATTTTTCACGTAATCATTGAAAACAATCTTTGCCTGCGCGACCGGCAAGGCAGCTAGGCGTTTGGCCAATGTGCGGCTGATCTGAAAGTGCTGGTAATCGATAGGTGCATCCCAGTCGCCGCCCCAGATCAGGAAGCCGTGTTCGGCAAATACGTCCACCACTTCTTCCGCCATTCCCTTGCGTGCGGCTTTGCCCGGTCGCATGGCGAGCCGATTGGCATAGGCGCTGCCGGCAGCAGGCGAATAGCTCACTTTGCCGGCATCCTCAAATTGCACGAACGGATTCTGGATCGGGTTGATATCGATGGCGGCGCCGTAGGCATGCAGCGAGGGTGCACCGCCATTGATGATCGCACGGTCGTTGAAGGCGGAGGTATTGTTGGCGCGCATCGCGGCCAGATCGTCACCGCGATAATGCTGCATCAACTGCGCCCCGGCGAGCGCAAATTTTCTTTGCAGCAGTGTAGTGAAGATGGCCTGCACATGATCAGCCAGCGCCGCCATGACCATCACCGCGCCGTCGTCGTGTACCTTGCCGTCCAATCCCAGGTAGGAAAAATGCACGACGCGCAGTTGCGCACAACTGACCGGCGCGTTTTTGTGCAGCACGTCGGCATCGCGCATGGCCTGACACATGCCCGGATCGACTTCGGCGATAGCCATTGATGCGGGGCGTGCATTTTCTGCATGGCTTGTCATTGCAGCAAACATCAGCAGGCAGGATCCGGCGAATCGAAATAATGAAGATATCGATAAAGAGGGCATGAATTGTTCTTTTTGAAATGAATCGCGCTGAATGAGCATGTGCAGCGCGAAAGAGTTGCCATTATAGGAAGAGACAGTGCTCTGGTGTGCGCAAACCGACCGATTTTCAGGCCGGGCGGCGTAGAATGGGCGCTTCCCTTACTGCTACCGTTTCAATGACCATACTGCTTTCCACACTCAACGCCCGTTACACGCACGCATCGCTGGGTTTGCGTTGTCTGCTGGCAAACATGGGCGAACTGCAAGGTGTGACGCAATTGCAGGAATTCGTGATTGGTGCGCGACCGACCGACATGGTCGAAAAGCTGCTCGCGCATCAGCCGCGCATCATCGGCTTCGGCGTCTATATCTGGAACGTCGAAGAAACCACCAAGCTGGTCGCATTACTCAAGCGCGTGGCGCCGGAAGTCGTGATCGTGCTGGGCGGGCCGGAAGTGTCCCACGAATCGAACGAGCAAAGCATAGTCCAACTGGCCGATTACCTGGTCACCGGTTGGGGCGATGTCACGTTTCCCGCTTTGTGTAAACAGATACTGTACGGCCCCAAGCCGCTGATGAAAATCCATGCCGGTGTGCAGCCGCCACTGGCGGAACTGACGATGCCGTATCAGTTGTACACCGATGAAGATATTGCGCATCGTACGCTGTACGTGGAAGCGTCGCGCGGCTGTCCGTTCAAATGCGAATTCTGCCTGTCTGCGCTGGATAAAACCGCGTGGCCTTTCGATATCGAACAGTTTCTCGGCGAACTGGAAACGCTGCATGCGCGCGGCGCACGGCTGTTCAAGTTCGTCGATCGCACCTTCAATCTGAATATCAAGACCAGTTTGAAGATCATGCAGTTCTTCCTCGACAAGCTGGAAGCCAATCCACAAGATCCGGTATTCGCGCACTTTGAAGTGGTGCCCGATCATCTGCCGGATGCCTTGAAGGAAGGCATCATGAAATTTCCGGCTGGCACGCTGCAGTTTGAAATCGGCATTCAGAGTTTCAATCCGGAAGTACAGGCGCTGGTCAGCCGCAAGCAGAATAATGAAAAGGCCGCAGAAAACATCCGCTGGCTGTGCGAGCACTCGCATGCGCATTTGCATGTCGATTTGATTGCCGGCCTGCCGGGCGAAGATATTGCCAGCTTTGCGCGCGGCTTCGATCGCCTGCTGGAATTGCAGCCGCATGAAATCCAGTTCGGCATCCTGAAACGCCTGCGCGGTACGCCCATCATTCGCCATACCGAACAATACGGCATGGTGTTCGATCCGCATCCGCCGTACACGATACTGGCGACCGACCGCATAGACTTCAATGCGATGCAGCAACTAGTGCGTTTTGCGCGCTACTGGGATCTGGTCGCCAACTCGGGCCGCTTCGCACATACGCTGCCGCTGATATTGAACAGTCCTTTGTCCGCTTCGCCGTTCGCCAATTTCATGCGACTGTCGAACTGGTTGTATGCGACTACCGATGCCACCAACCGGATTGCGCTGGAACGTCTGGCGGTATTGGTGGCGCAATGGCTGGTCAGCGAAGGGATGGATGAAGAGCAGGCGGCGGCGGTGTTGCGCAGCGATTACGCCGGGCAAGCCAATACCAAGCTGAAGACGCAAGCCTTGAAGAAAGCTGAAAAGACGGCGGAGAAGAAAGCCGCTGCGCCGCAACGTCAGGCACGGCATATGACGGCTTGATTGCCGTCGGATGGTTTATGCAAGCTGCTTGCGCCAGCCTTCTATCAGTTGCAGGCACGCCGGGTCCAGCGCTTCCAGCGGGATGGATTTCTGGCGATGAAAAATCATCAGCGCATACAGTTTTGCCAGCCCATTTACTTCCGGCGACAAGGCGCGCTCTTCGCCGGTCGACGGGCATTGCATGCGCCAGTAATTGATGACCTGTTCGAGTTCTGGCAGCGTGATATCCATCGCGCTATTGTACGCGCGGCGCGGTAGCGGTAAAGGATGGTGTTGCCAGGCGGTGTTGCAGGACGACAAGCTGCCCTATCCGTATTCCTTGTTTTGATGTGTGCCTTACCCTGAAAATTGTTTTGTTTCCCATGAATTCTGCTTTCGATATCAAACGCTTTTTCCCTTTCCTGCGCTGGCCACGACCGACGCTAGCCACACTGAAAAGCGACGCCTGGGCCGGCCTCAGCGTCGGCATGGTGCTGATTCCGCAGGCCGTCGCCTACGCCACACTGGCCGGTATGCCGGCAGCGACCGGTTTGTATGCGGCGCTGATTCCCAGCCTGGTCGGTGTGTTGTGGGGCTCGTCTGCCCTGCTCGCGGTGGGGCCGGCAGCGCTGTCGAGTCTGCTGGTATTCGGCTCGCTATCGCCGCTGGCGGTGCCGGCTTCCGAGCAATGGGTGGCGCTGGCGATCTGGTTGTCCATCTATTCCGGCGGGATACAGTTTTTATTGGGCGCATTTCGCCTTGGCCGTCTGAGCAATCTGGTGTCGCAGCCGGTGATCGTCGGCTTTATCAACGCGGCGGCGATCATCATCATGATGTCGCAATTGCCTACGCTGCTAGGCATCGCCGATATTTTCAACAGCCATCCGCTGCAGGTGCTCGAGCGCGTTGGCGCAGCGCCATCGCATATGCTGATAACGACGGCATTCGGTGGCGGCACCCTGTTGCTGCTGGTGCTCGGCAAGCGGTTTTTCCCGCGCTTTCCCACCATTCTGTTCGTGACGATACTGGCGACTGCGCTTAGTTGGGCGTTTGGATATGCGGCGGCCGGCGGTGAAGTGGTGGGCGACATTGCCCGGGGTTTGCCACCGCTGGTGTTGCCGTCGGCGATTTCATTCGAGCAGCACCGCGAATTGTGGTCGGCTGGTCTGGTGCTGGCATTGATCAGTTTTACCGAAGCGATGTCGAGCTGCCGCGTACTGGCGCGCAAGCGGCGCGAACGATGGGATGAAAATCAGGAGCTGATAGGTCAGGGTCTGGCAAAAGTGGCGAGCGGATTTTCCGGCGCGTTTCCGGTCAGCGGCTCGTTTTCGCGTTCGGCGCTCAATCTGTATGCCGGCGCAACCAGTGCATGGGCGACCTTGTTCACATTGATTTGCGTGCTGGTATGCCTGCTGTTCTTTACCGATATGCTGTATTACGTGCCGCGTTCGGTATTGGCCGCACTGATCATCATGCCGGTGTTCGGCCTGTTCGATTTCGGCGCTTTCAAGCGACTGTTTTCCATTTCGCGCGACGATGGCGCGATTGCTGTGGTCACTTTCGCGGTCACCATCGCCGCCATGCCGCGCCTGCACTGGGGCGTAATGGTAGGCATCACGCTGACGATGGTGTCCTATCTTTATCGGCATATGCAGCCGCGCATCATAGAAGTCAGTCAGCATGCAGACGGCACCTTGCGCGACCGCCAGCGCTTCCATCTGCCGCGTCTGGCGGACGATTTGCTGGTGGTGCGCATCGATGCCGCGCTGAATTTCCTGACTGGCGGCGTGCTGGATCGTTTTGTGGTTGAGCAATGCAGCCGCGATCCGCAGATCACGCGTCTGTTGCTGTGCGTCGGCTCAGTCAACGATATCGATGCAACCGGCGTCGATACGCTGGAATCCTTGCAGATCACCTTGAAAAGCATGGGCATCGATCTCTATGTTTCGGCGATCAAGAAGCAGGTGTGGGATGTGCTGGAAGGTGCGGGCTGGCTGAGAGGCTTGTCGCCGGAACATATTTTCATGACGGATCGCGAAGCCATCGCAGCGCTGGCTGCGGTTCGCTGAGCCGGGTTCTACTCCGGTTTTGCAAATAATCATCTTCTGCGTGTAGTATTGCCGACGTCAGAATGGCGCATACATGCCGGTGTCCTGTTTTTCGCCATATTGCCTGGCAGACAGCATGCTTGTGAAGATGTTTAACCTACAAAAGGGGTAGTAACCGCATGCGCCGCAGCCGTTTCTTCAAGCACATTCCGACCTCTGAAAGCATTCAGCAAAACCGCTTCCTGAAGCCGTTCAGCCGCTATCTGCATCATCATTTTCTCTGGCAGTTCAATCGACGCAGCGTGGCAGGCGGCCTGGCAGTGGGCTTGCTGGTCGGCATCCTGATTCCATTCGCGCAAATATTGTTCGGAACGATAGGTGCGATTCTGACGCGGGTTAATTTGCCGATCGCAGCATTCGCCACGTTTGTGACCAATCCGTTTACCGTGCCTCCGCTTTATTACGCCGCCTACCGGCTGGGTAATTTCGTGATTGGATCGGATGAAGTTGCCGCTGGTGCATCGCTGGGTCGGGGCATGTTTGATAAAGTCGTCAACGAGCAGGGCGAAGTCAGTCATTGGCACGACAAGCTGATTGCCTGGATACAAACCGTCGGCCCGGAGTTGATGACAGGCCTGGCCATCATCGCGGTGGTGTCGGCGCTGACCGGATATGCACTGGTGAATGTGATCTGGCACTTGCAGGCGCGCTACCGCTGGCACAAACGAGGGTCGCGCAAGTGTGCAGACTGAGCAGCTAGCCCGCCTCAAAACGGGTGACTGCTTGACAGAAAAAGAGTGTAAAAAAGGGGCGGCATCCATAAACAGATGCCGCCCCTTTTCACTTCCTGCATTTGCTTTTTATCTTCTCACTCGTTTTTTTGTTCGTTTGCATAAGGCGCATGCAAATGCACGGGTTTGGCAGCAGCGCGCGCGCGCATGCGGATATTGATCACTTCCACGATCAGGGCAAACGCCATCGCGCTATAGATATATCCTTTTGGAACGTGGTGGCCGAATCCTTCGGCGAGCAGTACCACGCCAATCGCAACCAGGAATGCCAGCGCCAGTATCTTGATGGACGGATGGCGCGACACGAAGCGCCCGATCGGGCCGGCAAACACCATCATCAGGCCGACCGAGGCGATCACTGCCGCCACCATCACTTCGATGTGATCGACCATGCCCACCGCGGTGATGATGGAATCCAGCGAAAACACCATATCCACCACCATGATCTGCAGAATCACGGCAGTGAACGTGGCTTGCACCGCGCTGGACGTGTGGCCTTCTGCACCTTCCAGCGATTGGTGGATTTCGACGGTGCTTTTCCATATCAGGAATAGCCCGCCGCCTATCAATATCAGATCCCGCCCTGAGATTTCCTGATCCAGCACGGTGAACAAGGGTTCGACCAGGCCGATGATCCACGCCAGCACCATCAGCAAGCCTATACGCATGAACATGGCGATGAACAGGCCCAGCTTGCGCGCGAACTCGCGCCGTTCTAGGGGCAGCTTGTCGACCAGGATGGAAATGAAAATGATGTTGTCGATGCCCAGCACCAGTTCAAGTGCGGTCAGCGTAATAAAGGCCATCCAGATTTGCGGGTCGGACAAAAGCTCGAGCATATTCAGTCTCCAGTGATCTTGGTGGTACAGCAAAGGCAAGGCGACAGCGGTGAGACCGTAATGCGAGCCGAAGCAGGCCGCTATTTTTATGTATTTTAAATCGGGTCAAGAGGATTTGCGGCAACAAATATGCCGGTGTTCAATAATCCGCCCCTTTCCGGCATTGCTTCAGTCATGTACGCGGCATCGGCCGCAGCGTTTTAAACGTGCTGCAAGCGCGCAACAGCGCATCCAGGCTGCTTGACACTCAAAAACAATATGACTAATATATCAGTCATACACAATACAGATAACCATCATAGCCCAGGAGAAATTCATCATGATGAGTGAACGCCAGCGGAAATTCCGCGAAGAGTACAAAGCGGATATCAGTCCGCTATATAACGGTCTGCTGCATATTACGGTGATGTACGGCGTCGGTATCGCCGCACTGTGGTACTGCTCGACCAAATTGAACGGTGTGACCTGGGAATGGATGCTCGCCATCCCGGTGTTTTTGGCCGGTAACCTCGTCGAATGGGGCATGCACCGTTTTGTCATGCACCGTCGTATCGACGTGTACGCCTTGCGTGCAATTTACGAACGGCATACACGCCAGCATCACCAGTACTTTACCGATAACGAAGCCACCATCGATACCACGCGCGAATTCCGCATCGTGTTCTTTCCGTGGCGCGTACTGGCGACGCTGGGTGTTGGCGGCTTTGTTCTGGGCTGGATTGCCACGCAGATTTTCAATCCGAACGCCGGTTACATTGTTTTCATGACGATGGTCGCGCAATACCTGATTTACGAAACATTCCACTACTGCTGCCACGTGCATGAGAACTGGTTTGTGCGCAACATGCCGTTCATCAACACGATACGCCGTCATCACACCGCGCATCACAATCTCGGCATCATGATGAAGTACAACATGAACCTGACCTTTCCGATCGCCGACTGGGCCATGGGTACTACCGATTTGCGTCGCGGCTTGCTTGGCCACCTGTTCAACGGTTATAGCGAAAAGCACATCAAGGAAGAGTTGAAGCCGATCATCAAGCGCTTCCGCTATGAAGAAACTGGTGATACTACCGATGGACCGAAGTTGACGAAAGACGAGCAAGAAGCACTGGATCGCAGTCTGGTTCTGTAATTCTGCTGAAATAAAAATGCCGGGCATTGCCCGGCATTTGTCGTGTTTGCCTGAGTAAGTTACATGTCGGACAGCAGTGTCGCCTTGGTGAAGGTTTCGATATTGTCGAGCAGGCGATCGAGTCCTTCGCCCGCCTGCTTGACATCGCCCTTGGCGATGGCGCCGGCAACCGTTGCATGCAGGCGTGCCATTTCAGGCAGATCTGCTGCCTGCTTGTAGTGGAAGTACCAGAAGCGACGCGAGAGTCCGTGCATCAGGCGCATTGCACCTTCGGCAAATTCATTGCGTGCGGCAATCAGTGACAGTTCATTGAACTCGCGATCCGAGCGCATGAAGCTGACATCGTCATTGGTGGACGAGGCGTGCATGAATTCATCGTGCAGGCGCGCAAATGCGACGCGCTCTTCCGTAGTGGCGCGGCGCGCGGCGCTCTTGCAGATCAGGCGTTCGACTTCGCGTCGGGTCTCCAGCAGTTTGAGCTGTTTTTTCAGATCAATTTCTGGAATCAGCAAGCCGCGTTGCGGGAGCACCAGCAGCAGGTGTTCACGCGCCAGGCGCTGGATTGCTTCACGTATCGGAGTACGGCCGATGCTGAGCATTTCGCTCAGCGTCAGTTCGGATACCACCGAGCCGGGCGGAATGCGCAAGGTGATGATCGCCTCTTCGATCTGTTCGTAGGCGATATCGGTCAATTTGACCTTGGGCTCGGCCATGTCTTGCATGGTTTTTTTGACGGCAGGTGCTTTCGCCGTTCTGGATTTCTTGGCTGTGGCAACGGGTTTGCGCGCCGTTTTTGGATTCGAGGTCATATTGGTTTGTTATGTCGTCAGGCGAAGTGCAAATAGCGATTGTATATGGCTGCTGTTATTAAATGCTTAGCAGTGCCTGAAGTGGGTGAAAAGATACTTTGCATACTGTAATGCATCTTATATATGTCTTGTATGAATAATTTTCAATGGAGTTCCGATGCCGGGAAGTGAAAAGTTGGACGTCATTTGTCGCGGAAGCGCAGAGCTGACAATCGTGGCAGTGCATGGAATCCAGGGCACACGCGCCAGTTGGCAGCCAGTCGCGGATGCGTTGGGCGATGAGGTGCGCTGGGTGCTGCCGAATTTGCGCGGGCGCGCCGCTGCCTATCGCGGAACCGGCAGTGCCGATTACACGCTGGAAAAATTTGCCGACGACATCGTGGCGGTGATTGCACAGCAGGTCAGTACGCCTGAGACCGGCAAGCCTAATTACGTGCTGGCCGGCTGGAGCATGGGTGTGTCAGTTTCACTGGCTGTGTATGCTCAACTGAAGGCCCGGGGCATGCCTGTGCCGCGCGGCCTGATTCTGATGTCCGGCAGCCCGGTATTGCAACAGACGAGCTGGTTCAATGAAACCGGGCACGATGCCTTGCTGCAGGAAATCGCGGCACGCGAGCAACGGCTCGCGCTGATCAATCCTGCCGACCGCGATGCGGTGGCCTGGACCTGGCAGGCGATCCGTCATTCCGATCAGCGCACGCTGCTGCCGACGATCGATGTGCCGGCACTGATTGTGCATGGCAGTGCCGATGAAGACTCGCCGTGGTCGCATGCGCAGTTGCTTGCGCACTCGCTGCCGCATGGGCAACTGCGCATGATCGATGGCGGCGCGCATAGCATCCTGACCCAGAACACCGCACGCGTGGCAGAAGAAATGCGCGCTTTCCTTTCCAATTTTTAATTTATCCGGAGTTTCCATGAGAAGTAATGATCAGATCCATTTTTGTCCGCCGGCTCGCGTCGTACTGGGTTGCGGCACGCGTTCCCAATTGCCGGCCTTGCTGGCGCGTCTCGGTTATCGCTCGGGTGTATTCATCACCGATACTTTCTTTAGCGAAAAAACCCCGTGGGTGCGCGAATACATCGAAGCTGCAGAAGCGCTCGGCATTACCACCATCGTATTCGACGGCGGCAAGGCAGACCCGACCACCACCTTGTGCGATGAGGCAACCGCATTGATACGCGCACAAATCGGCGCGGTGCAACCGGATCACGTGATCGCTTTGGGCGGCGGCAGCAATATCGATTTGGCGAAGGCCTTGTGCGTCACCATCCCGGATGGCAAACCGGTAGCCGAATTTATCGGCGTCTTGCCAAATGCACCGAAAGCCTTGCCGCTGATTGCCTTGCCAACGACCGCCGGTACCGGTTCGGAAGCGACGCCGGGTGCAATCCTGATCGATCCGACCAATGCCACCAAGGTCGCGGTAATGGATAACGTGCTGCGTCCTGTGATTGCCTTGATCGACCCTGAATACACTTACACTTGCCCGCCGCGCGTGACCGCCGATTCCGGCGTCGATGCATTGACGCATGCAGTGGAATCGTATCTGACGCTGGACTCGGCCGAGTTCGATCGCGGCGGTCAGGTCGATCCTGGCTACAGCGGACGCTCATCGCTGACGATGATGTTTGCGCATGAAGCGATCGATCTGTGTGCGCGCTATCTGGTGCGCACCTATGACGACGGCAGCGATACCGAAGCGCGTATCGGCATGGCGTACGCCAGCCACTACGCGGCCTTGTCGTATGGCGGTGCCGGTCTGAATGCAGTGCACGGCATTGCTTATGCAGTGGCCGGTATCACGCACGAAACCCATGGCAGCACCAATGCCGTGATGTTGCCGTATGTGCTGGATGCGATGCGTTCGGTGCGTCATGACGAGCTGCTGAAAGTGGCGCGCCTGTTCGGCATCAAGGATAGCGATGAAGCGCGTGCGGTCAAGGAATTGCCGGTTGTTATCCGTGAGCTGATCGGGCATCTGGGTATTCCGACCACGCTCGCAACCTTCGGTATCGCGCGCGAACAATTGCCGGGCATGGTCGCCGATGCGCTGGCTGTAACACGTCTGGCCAAGGCATTCCCGGTAGCGGACGTACCGGCTGCGTATGCCAGCATTATCGAACGCGCCTGGCTGGGACAGTTGGGCGATTAAGACTGCGTAACAACAAAAAAGCAGCACTTGCCAACTAATAGTTATGTTGAATCCTACTAAAGTTCATGTAATATGTTAGTTGGTATAAATTAAATCTCACAAAAAATTCAAACAAGCCGCACAGCGGTATTAACGGAGCATTATCAATGGGTGCATTTACAGGAGCTTTCCTCCGCCCGAACGTCGCCAATCGTCTTGAGCGACTTCCAATGACAAATTATCAGCGTTCGCTATTTGGCATTATCGCAACCGCCTGGTTCTTCGATTCGATGGATCTGGGCATCATGACCTTCGTCCTCGGCTCAATCAAAGCCGAATTCGGTTTGTCTACTGCGCAAGCCGGCTTGTTAGCCAGCTCCAGTTTTCTCGGTATGTTTCTCGGTGCAGCGATTGCAGGGATGCTGGCCGACAAATATGGCCGTAAACCGGTATTTCAGTGGAGTATGGTTTTCTGGGGCGTCGGTAGTCTTGCCTGCGGATTTGCGCAAGACGTCGATCAATTGATGATTTTCCGCGTGATTCTCGGCTTCGGCATGGGAATGGAATTTCCTATCGGCTTGTCGATGGTGTCGGAAATCGTGCCGGCGAAAAGCCGTGGCAAATACGTCGCGATTCTGGAAGGTTTCTGGCCGCTCGGCTTCATCGCCGCCGGTATCCTGGCTTACCTGACGCTGCCGTTGATCGGCTGGCGCGGTATCTTCATCGCCTTGTCTGTACCTGCCGCTTTTGTGTTCGTGATTCGTCGCTATGTGCCTGAATCGCCACGCTGGCTGGAAGAAGTGGGTCGCAACGAAGAAGCGGAAAAAGTCATCAGCAAGATGGAAAAGAACGTCATCAAGGCGAACGGCGGGCTAGCATTGCCAGAGCCGAACAAACAAGCTGCGCCGTCCTTGCTGAAGAGAGACAAGCGCACCCTGTTTGCCGAGCTGTGGCACGGCGTGTACGCAAAACGTACGATCATGTTGTGGGCTTTGTGGTTCTTCGCGCTGCTCGGTTACTACGGCCTGACCACCTGGCTCGGCGCACTACTGCAACAGGCTGGCTATGAAGTAACCAAATCGGTGACTTACACGATTTATATTTCGCTGGCGGGTATTCCGGGCTTTATCTTCTCGGCCTGGCTGCTGGAAAAGTGGGGACGCAAACCGACATGCGTCCTGATGCTCGTCGGTAGTGCAGGTGCTGCTTATGTGTACGGGCAGACTGCGTCTGCACAAGCGCCGGTTGCGCAACTGATTGCTTCCGGTCTGTGCATGCAGTTCTTCATGTTCGGTATGTGGTCGGTACTGTATGCCTACACGCCGGAACTGTATCCAACCCGTTCGCGTGCTACCGGTGCCGGTTTTGCTTCGTCGGTTGGTCGCCTCGGTTCCTTGCTGGGACCTTTGGCAGTTGGCGTGATCCTGCCATTTACCGGACATACCGGCGTATTTACCCTGGGCGCAGCGTCCTTCATGATCGCGGCTTTCGTCGTGATTGCATTGGGTACTGAAACCAAAGGCAAGTCGCTGGAAGATGTATCGGGCTGATAAGTGAACTGAAGAATCGAGCTGAAAACCTATTTGGATAGGCTTCGATTCGAAGACCAAGCATCTCACTCTAAAAGGCCCGGCGACGGGCCTTTTAGTCCATCAGGGGTAGATGGGCGCATATATGCTTGTGCACATAGTTTGCGATTACATTACTTCAGATGGAATAGCTCGTCATGGAGGCAGCTTACATGCAAACCGTATCTGTAAAATCGCGTCGGCGCGTGACGCCATCGATCCCACGTGCACGTCTGACATCGCCACGTCCTTCACTGGGGCGCGCCGGCGAGCGCGCCTATCGCGTGATTGAAGCAGCCATTGTCACGCTGCAAATTGCGCCGGGTTCCACTATCAGCGAAGCTTTTCTGATCGAGATGAGCGGCTTTAGCCGGACTGCAGTGCGCGAAGCGATCCGCAAGTTGGCGCTGGAACATCTGCTGGTGATCAAGCCAAAAAACGGCATTTATGTCACCGAGATCGATACGCTGGCGCAACTACGTTTGATAGAAGTGCGGCGCGAAATCGATCGCATCGTATTTCAGTGTGTAGCTCTGCGCGCCAGCCCCGAGCAGCGCCATCAATTCTGGCAGCTGAGCGAACAATTCAAACAGGCCGTCAAGAATGACGATGCGCTGGAATTGATGCGGCGCGACAAGGAACTGAAGGAATTGTGTCTGCGCTGCGCAGAAAATGAATTCCTCGCCGTGTGCCTGCGTTCGACTCAAGGCTTGTCGCGTCGCTTCTGGTACCGGTATCAGGCCGAATTCGATTTCCTGTCGACTACCGGCCTGTTAAGTGCGGGCGTCGCCGCAGTGATCGCCAACGGCAAGCCGCAGCTGGTCGCAGAATCGGCCAAGCACCTGGTCGATAATGCAGAGTTGCTGGCAAAAAGGGTCGCTTCGGCATGCGGCATCATTATTCCGGAACCCGGTTTGCCTATGCTGGGCGAGCCGATACCAGGTTGAACGCCCGCATCGGCTCGGCTGCTGCGAGCCGAGCTTTCTCCTGGCATATGCAGTCGAGTGCTTACCGGTACTTGCTGAGTGTGGCCCTGCTCCCGATTGCCTATCAAATCCTCGTTGCATATCTTTGCTTATGGTTCGCTGATGTTATTCAGCAATCTGGGCGACTACGCTGGACAAATAAAAAGGGCTGCATCTGCAGCCCTTTTTTACATCTACATCGTTGCCAATTTGCCGGCATGAGCGGCCTCAGGTTCCCTTGATGATCTTCATCGTCGCCGCATCTGCTTCCGCTTGCGCCAGCGTCCCTTCAAATACGATCTCGCCGCGTTCGATCACATACAGGCGATCGGCGAACGGTGGCAGGTGATAGAAGTTGGATTCGGCCAGCAACACGCCGCGCCCCTGCTTCAGGATGCTTTGCAAACCCTCGCTGATGGTCGGGATGATGGCTGGCGACAAACCTTCGAAGGCTTCATCCAGCAACAAGAGTTCCGGGTCCAGCGCGAGCGCACGCGCAATTGATACCATCTTGCGTTCGCCGCCCGACAGCTGCTGGCCGCCGCGATGCAGGTATTGCTTGAGCTTGGGGAAGACCGCATACGCTTCGTTTATCCGTTCCTGCGCGCTGCGTGCCGATTTGCGGGTCCAGGTCGGCAGTGCGATATTGTCTTCGACGGTCAGGTCGCCAAACACATCGCTGCCTTCCGGCGTATAGCCGAGCCCGAGTTCAACGATCTTGTGGGTTTGCATGCCGTTGATGGCGCTGCGTTTCCATTTGATGGCACCCGACTTCAGTGGCTGGAAGCCCATGATGGAGCGGAAAGTGGTGGACTTGCCGGCACCGTTACGCCCAACCAGACATACCAGTTCACCCGGCTCGATGTGCATCGAGATATCGCGTAATACCGGATTGCCGGCCAGGATGACATTGACGTTTTCAAGTGCAAGAGACATCAGTGCGCTCCTTTGCCGACTACGATGGAGATGACTTCTTCATTGGCAAAAAATTCATCGCGCGGCAGATCGGCAATTTTCTTGCCGGCCTGCATGGCAATGATGCGTGTCGAATAGCGCGATACCAGATCCATATCGTGTTCTACCAGCATGATGGCTTCTATTCCCATGTGTTTGGCGGCACGCAACAAGGTTTCCATGACGCCGTGTTTGTCGGCGGTGGAAACGCCTGCGGTCGGCTCATCCAGCAGCATGACTTTCGGATGCAGTGCAAATGCGCTGGCAACGTCGAGCAGCTTGCGACGACCGTGCGGTAATGAACCGCCTTTGGTATCCAGCCAGGGTGCCAGGCCAAAGGCGTCAGCGGTGCGCACCACGATATCGTTAACCTTGCGGCTGCCGAACAGAGAGCCGAAACCGTTCCAGCGCATATTCAGATAAGAACAGGCGGAGACCGCAATTGTTTCGCGCACGGTCAGCTCGGGGAAAATACTCGTGAGTTGAAAGGCACGTGCCAGGCCACGTGTCGCGAGATCAACTGCACCGACACCCGCGATGTTGGAACCATTGAAATGGACATTGCCGGTCGTCGGCTGATGCAAGCCGGTCAGTACATTGACCAGCGTGGTTTTGCCGGCGCCATTAGGCCCGACCACCGAAACGAATTCACCGCGCGAAACCGACAGATCCACATTGTGGAGCGCGATGAAGTCGCCATAGTGGCGTGAAATCTGTTGTGCCTGGAGCAGCACATCGTTGGTACTCATGCTTGCTCTCCCTTTGACTTGAATTTACGAATGGCACCCATGATGCCGCCTGGCAGAACTATCACCAGGATCGCTAGGATCGCGCCGAGGAAGAAGCGCCAGTACTGCGTCAGCGAAGACAATTCATCCTGCAGCAGGATAAAGACAAAGGCGCCCAATACCGGGCCAAGGAATTCCTGATAGCCGCCGAGTACCGCCATGAAGACGAGGTGACCGGAATGCGTCCAGTAAGCCAGTTCAGGATCGGCAAGGCCGGTATTGACGCCGAGGATGACGCCGCCGATAGAGGCATAGACTGCTGAAATGACGAAGGCAATTGCACGCACGCTGCGTATCTTGACGCCGAGGTAGAGCGCCTTGACGGCATTGTCACGCGAAGCCATCAGGTGGATACCATACGGCGAACGGACGATGCGCCACATCACCAGCGTCAGCAACAAAATCATGACCAGGCAGTAGTAATAGAACGGACCGCCGAGAAAAGCTGTCTTGTCGAACTGATCCAGTTCCATCCCGAACAAGGTCGGACGCGGCACGCGCATGCCGCTGTCACCGCCGGTGATGTAATAGAACTTGTTCAAAAAGGAGTGGAACAGCATGCCGAATGACAAGGTCAGCATACCGAAGAAGATGCCGGTAAAGCGACTCGCCAACCAGGCTATCGGTATCGAGATGATGGTCGATGCCACGATTGCTGTCAGCAGCATCAGCTCGAATGACACCATGCCGGTTTTGGACACCAGAGCTGCCGCCGCATACGCGCCGATTGCAATGAAGAGCGCATGGCCGAAAGAGAGCAGGCCGCCATAACCGAACAGCAGGTTAAAGCCGAGCAGAATCACTGCATAAGCGAAGAAGGGAATCAGCAGCGTCATGTAGTACTGGCTGACGACCAGTGGTGCGATCACCAGGGCGGCAATGACCAGGCCGCCGGCTATCAGTTTGGCACGCGAGACGCCCGGTGGCGCGACGAATTCCAATTCTTCCGGCGCCGTAATAGGCGCACTGTGTACGGTATCGGTTCTCATGCTTCCGCCTTTCCGTAGAGACCTGCCGGCTTCCAGATGAGGACTGCCAACACAATTGCATAGATAGCCAGAATTTCAGCTTCCGGATAATACATAGCGCTGAGTGCGCGTATCAGGCCGACGATCAGCGCACCGACTGCGGCGCCCTTCATGCTGCCGAGGCCGCCGATCACGACCACGGCAAATGCTTCGACCACCAGCTCGACGCCCATTTCCAGCGACGCGGCTGCATTCGGGATCACCAGTGCGCCGCCTATCGTGCCGAGCATGGTGCCGAGTGTGAACACCATCACGTAGACACGAGTCACGTTAATGCCCATGGCTGCGCTGGTTTCACGATTTTCGGCAGTGGCGCGCAGGATTTTTCCGGTCTTGGTTTTGCCGAGGAAGTAAGCCATGCCTATCGCCAGTGAGACTGCGACTGCAATCACCATCACGTTATAAGTAGGCATGCTGACACCGAAGGCAGACAGGGTGCCGAAGGTCATCGAGACGTTAGGCAATTGCTGCGGGTCGGCGCCCCAGAAGAAGCGCAATACATCCTGGAACATCAGCATCACTGCGAAAGTCAGCAGCAACTGGAAGGATTCAGGGCGGTCGTAGATCGTGCGGATCAGTCTTTCCAGCGGAATGCCGATCAGGCCGATGACGATACCGGCGCCGAGCAATACGAATGGAAACAAATGAACCGGCAAGCCCTTGCTGAGCGCCCATGAAGTGACGAAAATGCCGAAATATGCGCCGAGTGCATAGATCGATCCGCACGCCAGGTTGATGATGCGCTGCACGCCGAAGATAAGTTGCAAGCCGGACGCTACCAGGAACAAGACAGCTGCCTGGAACACACCGGCCAAAAGAATATTGAAAAACGGAGCCATAGATACACCCCTCCCTGACCAGTACAGTTACGTACCAGTCAGGGAAGTTCCCTTCTCTTTGTCAGGTGGTTAGATCTTGAAGTTTGCAGTATTCAGCCATTCCCAGAAATCCGCACCTGTCGGTTTCTGCAATTGGTCTGAATAGATGGTTTCAACTGACGCCAGTGTCGGGAAGTCGTAGTTATTCTTGTTGGTCGACAGTCCCTGGTGGAAAGTCTGGTTGGCGATATGGTCGGCGCGCATTGCACCTTTACCGCCGAGCGACTCAATTTGCACGCCGGGGATGGCCGCACAAATTTCTTCCGGGGTCGGCCAGGATTTTTTCGCCGCCAGCGCTTTTTCGACACCGGCCTTGTAGACCATCATCGAGAAGTAGGCGCGATCGGCTTCCCAGTGCGGGTAATCCTTGTACTTGTCGGCATACCACTTGACGAATTCCTTCTGTGTCGCCGATGCCTTCGGATCATCGAAGTACATGGTGTTGTGACCCCAGACGATGCCTTCAGGCGTGAAATCTTTTTTCATTGCAGTGTGTTGCCAGCCGGCAGCCGGCAAAACGAAGTGCGTGCCTTCAGTCAAACCGGCGTTGTGCGCTTGTTTCATGAAGACCGGCAAGTCGGCGAACAGCAGCGATGAAAAAATCAGGTCGGGCTTGGCAGCCTTGAGTGCGGCGACGTTGGAAGTGAGATCGAGGTTGCCGATCTTCGACCACTGTTCGGACACTACTTCGTGTTCGATGCCGTATTTTTTCAGCAGTGCCTGAAATGCGGTCCAGGTATTGCGGCCATACGAGTAATCAGGGTTGACGCAGGCGATGCGCTTGAACTTGCCTTTGAAGTGCTTGATTGCCAGCAAGGAGGCCATCACCGCTTCGCACTCGTTGTCGGTGCTGCGGAACACATACTTAGGCTTCGGCATGGTTTCTTTTACGCCGTCCTGTGTCGTGCCGTCCCAGAAGATGGTCGGCATGCGCGAATCTTCAGCTGCCGGTGCCAGCGCAAGGCTGACACCGGATGACACGATGCCTTGTACGCAATCGACTTTCTCTTGCAATACCAGTTTGCGGAAGCGGTCGATCGTGTCTTTTGGGGAAGTCTCTTCCTGAATCACCAGTTCGACTTTGCGGCCGCCGATACCGCCGGCGGCATTGATGCGGGCAGTGGTCCATTCCACTCCGCGCAAACCGCATTCGCCGATAGTGCCGGCAACGCCGCCACGCGGGGCGATGATGCCGACGCGCAAAGGTTTGTTTTGTGCAAAGGCTGGCATGCCAAGTAATCCGGTCGCGATGCCGACACCTGCAGCTTTTAAAACGGTACGACGCTGAATTGATGAAACGGGCTTTTTCATAGTCTCCTCCGGGTTTTAAATGGGTCTCGAAACGTTTTATATATTATTTATGTTCAGCTAAGATATCATAAATATTTCTATGCTCAATCTATTTAATAGGCGTAGTTTTAATTGCTTCGTGGAAATAAATATTGAGATGTTGTGATAGTTGCCCTCCTCTTTGGCTTCGCCTCCCCAAGTCACGTTTGCTGTGAGAAAAACTGTTGCGAATAGAGCCTGGTTTTAACTTGCCGGACTGTGCAGCGCCAGCCCGATCTTTGTTCCTTTTTAGCTTTTCGTTTGCTGGCTGCGGCGTATGAAAAATACAGCGGGCGGGCAGGAAGTAAAGACAACTAACTAATACGCGGTATTTCTCCGTTCTCGTCAAAGCCTTATGCATGCTGATCTGCGTATAAATAGCCGCTATCTGGGGAGTGGTTCATTGCCAGTGAGGCCGGTACTTTCGGCTAAAAGCCAAGCTGCTCCCAAGCCTGAGCTCTTAATCCAAAGACTTGTTGTATTTCGGCTGCGCGGCAATAAATTTAAAAACTCTAAGAATTAGATTGACACAACTAATATATTAGATAAATATATCAAGCAGGTACAAAAAGTGCCACCAACCAGACCGTGCAGCACGAGTTTGCGCGGCTAAAAATATTAGGAGACAAAAATGTTCAATCGCCTCAACGTCGTACGCGCATCGCTATCTGTCGTCGCAGCTACTATGCTTTGCGTCCCGGCATTCGCTTGGGAGCCGACTAAGGCAGTAGAAATGGTATTGCCATCCGGCAGCGGTAGCGGTACCGATCAAATGGCCCGATTGATGTCGAGTATCGTGGTCAAGCATAAACTTGCTACAAAGCCTTATATCGTCATGGCAAAAGGCGGTGCCGGTGGTGCTGAAGGGTTTATCGATGTAAAAACGTCGCCGGGCAACCCGCATAAAATTCTAATATCGGCATCACACATGTACATGCTGCCATTGACAGCGAATGTTCCGTTCACGTGGAAAGATATGACACCTGTTGCCAATATGGTGATGGATGAATTTGTGCTTTGGGTTAACGCGACTTCTCCTTATAAAACGGTGGCTGATCTGTTAGCTGCTGCCAAGGCAAAACCGGGTGAGATTCGCGCCGGTGGTGCTGGTTCTAAACGTGAGGACAATCTGCTGTTTTCTGCAATTGAACAAGCTGCTGCCGTACGCTTTAATTACATTCCATACAAAGGCGGCGGCGATGTGGCGACGCAATTAGTGGGTAATCACATTGATGTTTCCGTCAATAATCCAGTAGAAGCCGTCTCTCAATGGCGAGCCGGGCAATTGCGTCCATTGTGTGTATTCGACGACAAGCCTATGGCGCAAACAGACAAGGTTACTGCGACAGAATCATGGTCCAGTATTCCTACATGTAAATCCGCTGGTCTGGACGTGGCTTTCCTGATGCAGCGTAGTGTATTCCTGCCGTCTGGCGTCAAACCGGATCAGGTTGCCTATTACGTAGATCAAATGAAGAAAATTGTTGCCACGTCGGAGTGGAAAGAATTTTCTAATCGCAATGCATTCAAGGACAACTTTCTGACTGGCGCAGCATTGCAGAAATTCCTTCAGGCAGATGCAGATATGCATTACGACTTGCTGAAAAAAGCCGGCTTTCTTGCTGCGCCCCAATAAGCGGAGCACATAAAAATGCAGAGCGATGAAAAAGACGACCGTGTTTTAGTCAAACACGGTGTGGCGGAGTTCGCCTGTGCGCTGGCATTCCTGATAGCCGGTGGTCTGCTGATGTGGGACAGCTACCACCGAGGTGCAGGTTGGGGGAGCAGCGGACCTAAATCGGGATATTTTCCTTTTCGTATCGGCCTCATCATGTGCATTGCCTCAGTGTTCGTGATGTTTGGCAGCGTGCGTAACAAGGCTCTTGGAAACTCGTCCTTCGTTACACGCGGCGAACTCAAGCCAGTACTGCAAGTTCTGGTGCCAATACTCGGTTTCGTCGCGGTGGCGCAATTCCTTGGTATGTACATTGCCGCATTTCTGCTGATTGCAGGATTCATGCGCATATTAGGAAAATATAGTTGGTTGAAATCAGCTTGCGTTGGGTTGGCAGTCAGCGCAGCTGTTTTCTGGCTGTTCGAAATTCAATTCATGGTTCCGTTAATCAAGGGCCCACTTGAGGCGGCATTCGGATACTGATATCGCCAAAGAATATCCATAGAAGGAGACATCCATGGAAGAGTTGGGTTATTTGATGCACGGGTTTTCTGTCGCTCTTACGGGACAGCATATTTTAATGATGTTCATAGGCGTCACGTTGGGCATCCTGATTGGTGTATTACCGGGATTGGGCGGGCCGAACGGAGTCGCAATTTTATTGCCGCTGACGTTTTCGATGGAGCCGACTGCAGGCATCATTTTGCTGTCTTGCCTGTACTGGGGGGCTTTGTTCGGTGGTGCGATTACTTCTATTCTCTTCAATATCCCAGGGGAGCCATGGTCGGTTGCAACGACCTTCGATGGTTATCCAATGGCACAGAAAGGTAAAGCGGGAGAGGCGCTGACAGCTGCTTTCAGCGGGTCGTTCATCGGCGCATTTTTCTCGGTTGTATTGATTACATTCTTGGCTCCTTTAGTTGCCTCGTTTGCATTGAAATTCGGGCCGCCGGAATTTTTTGCTGTTTATCTCCTCACTTTTTGCAGTTTTGTCGGCATGGGTGGTGGTTCGCCAGCAAAGACGATACTGGTGATGATGCTTGGCTTTGGTCTGGCAACGATAGGCATGGATACCATCACGGGCGAATTGCGCATGACTTTCGGTACAGATGAATTGTTGCGTGGTATCGATTTTCTGATTGTCGTGATCGGCTTGTTCGGTATAGGTGAGATTTTACTGACGATGGAAGAGGGCTTGGCTTTTCGTGGCAAGCAGGCAGGCATCAATCTCAAGGTGGTATTACAGACATGGCGTCAGTTGCCGCGTTACTGGGCATCACTAGTTCGCAGTTTTATTGTCGGTGCATGGATGGGTGTAACACCAGGCGGAGCGACGGCCGCGTCCTTCATGGGCTACGGTATTGCGCAGCGTTTCTCGAAAGAGAAGGATCAGTTCGGCAAGGGGAGTCTGGAAGGTGTGTTGGCACCGGAAACGGCAGCGCATGCATCTGGCACTACCGCATTGCTGCCTATGCTCGCACTTGGTATTCCGGGGTCGGCGACAGCAGCAGTGTTGCTGGGTGGGCTGATGGTGTGGGGTTTGCAACCTGGCCCTATGCTATTCGTCGAGCAGAAGGATTTCGTCTGGGGTTTGATTGCCAGTATGTATCTCGGCAATGTGGTCGGTCTGATTGTGGTTTTGAGTACAGTGCCACTGTTTGCTGCGATTCTGCGAGTGCCCTTCACCATCGTGGCTCCCGTCATCATCCTGTTGTGTGCGATCGGTGCTTACACCGCGCATAGCGCGGTGTTCGATGTCTGGCTGATGATTCTGTTCGGTGTGATTGGCTACATACTGAAGAAACTCGACTACCCCCTGGCTCCGTTGGTGCTGGCAATGGTATTGGGAGACAAGGCTGAAGATGCGTTCCGACAAACCATGAAGCTATCGTATGGTGATATGAGCATCTTCTGGTCAAATTACCTGGTTGGCAGTATTACGACATTGGCGCTGATTGCGTTGGTGTGGCCTTTGATTTCCAGGTTATTAGGCGGGCGGGCCAAATCGTCGGAGGTGACAGCATGAGAATGCCTGCCGATTTTCAGTGGGATACGCTGGCACGTAACACGGCGGCGCGCCTGAAACGCGGTGCGCCGCATGTCAACGGGAAGGTTGTCGCTGCAGAAAACATCGCGGCCTTACTGCATGCGGTGATCGAATCGGGCGACCGTGTCTGCGTTGAGGGCAATAATCAGAAGCATGCCGATTTTTTGGCATTGGCTTTGTCCAAACTTGATGCAAATCTTGTGCATGATCTGCACATCATTCAATCGAATCTAGCCTTGGCTTCGCATCTGGATGTGTTTGAACGTGGCGTCGCTTCACGCCTGGATTTCTGTTACTCAGGTGATCAGGGTGTGCGTCTGGCCCGCCTGATCAAGGCGGGAAAGATCAATATCGGTGCAATCCATACCTATCTTGAGTTGTATGGTCGCTACTTCATGGATTTGACGCCACGCGTCTCGCTGATCGCGGCACAAAGTGCGGATGCTCATGGAAATTTGTATACCGGGCCGAATACCGAAGACACACCGGCAGTCGCCGAAGGCACCGCCTTCAAGAACGGTATCATCATCGCGCAAGTCAATGAAATCGTGGACAAGGTGCCGCGCGTCGATGTGCCGGGCGATTGGGTATCGTATGTAGTGCAAGCGCCGAAGCCGCATTACATCGAACCTATCTTCACTCGCGATCCGGCACAAATTACCGAGACACAAATTCTGATGGCGATGATGGTTATCAAGGGTTTGTATGCACCGTATGGAGTGACGCGTCTGAATCACGGCATCGGTTTCGATACCGCCGCGATTGAACTGATCCTGCCGACCTATGCCGAGTCATTAGGCTTGCGCGGCAAGATCTGTAATTACATGACGGTCAATCCCTGCCCGACCCTGATTCCGGCGATCGAATCCGGTTTCGTCAAAGGAATCCATTGCGCTGGTTCTGAACTGGGGATGGAAGATTATGTACGGGCGCGTCCTGATGTCTTCTTCAATGGGCCGGATGGCAGCATGCGTTCCAATCGTGTGTTTTGTCAGATTGCTGGTCATTATTCCGACCTGTTTATCGGCTCGACTTTGCAAGTCGATACACAAGGCAATAGTTCGACCGCCACGCTGAATCGTATTGCCGGTTTTGGCGGCGCACCCAACTTCGGTTCCGAATCGCGTGCGCGTCGCCATGTCAGCTATCCATGGCTGAAGGCAGGCCAGGAATCGGCCGCCGCGACCGGTGCCACCATGCCACGCGGCCGCAAGCTGGTGGTGCAAATGGTTGAATCTTTCCGTGAAAAAATGAGTCCGACCTTCACGGAAAAATTGGATGCATGGCAGCTGATGGAAGACCTCTCGCTCGACTTGCCGCCGGTGATGATCTACGGCGATGACGTCACGCAAATCGTGACTGAAGAAGGCATTGCGCATTTGCATAAATGCAGCAATCCGCAAGAGCGTGAGCAAGCGGTGCGCGGCGTCGCCGGTTTTACCGCAGTCGGCATGAAGCGCGACCAGCGTGCCGTCGACAATCTGCGCGATCGCGGCATCATTCAACGGCCTGAAGATATAGGCGTCGATGTGTCATTGGCGACGCGCGATTTACTGGCTGCCAAATCCATGAAGGATTTGGTCCGATGGTCAGGCAATCTTTATCAACCCCCCAACAGATTCAGAAATTGGTAGGCATATATGCAAACACTTGAATTTGAAGTTGGTCCTTGTGCTAATCCGGATCGCAGCATAGGCAGCGGCCTGATCGGTGTCGTCGGTTCCGGCAACCTCGAAGTGTTGTTCGAACCGGCAGAGCTGAACGACAAGGTGAAGTTCGTGATTGAAACCTCGGTGCATGGCTTCGATGAAACCTGGCAAGCCGTCACGCGCAGTTGTGCAGAACGTTATCGCCTTGCGAACCTGGTCATTACCATCAATGATGCAGGTGCAACGCCCGCAGTAGTCAACTTGCGTCTGATGCAGGCAGTGGCAGAATTCAGGAGCGAACAATGAGAGGAGCGCATAAAAGTTTTCTGGAACGTACAGCTCGCCAGCGTATTGCCAATCTGCTAGACGCCGGTAGCTTCGTTGAAATTCTGCCGCCATCGGAACGGCACTTTAGCCCGCATTTACCTGTACTTGGACAACCGGTAGCATTCGATGACGGTATCGTGATTGGCGAAGGATTGTTGAGCAACGCCAAGGTTTTAATTGCCGCACAGGAACCAATTTTCATGGGAGGTTCTGTTGGCGAGATTCATGGCGCCAAGTTGACTGGCTTACTAGAGCGTGCAGTGCTGCAACGTCCGGCTGCAGTATTACTTTTGCTAGATACTGGCGGCGTGCGTTTGCATGAAGCGAATGCGGGTTTAATTGCCATCTCGGAAATCCAGCGGGCCGTGTTTGAAGTCAGGCACGCCGGTATTCCGGTGATTGTCTTGATAGGTGGTTCCAACGGTTGCTATGGCGGCATAGGTATCGTTGCCAAATGCTGCGATCACATCATCATCTCAGAAGAGGGGCGCTTGTCAGTCTCGGGGCCTGAAGTCATAGAAGCGGCGAAAGGCGTGGAAGAGTTCGATGCGCGCGACCGTGCTTTAGTCTGGCGGACCATGGGCGGCAAGCATCGTTACCTGATGGGCGATGCCGATCTGATTGTGCCTGACGATATCGAGGCCTTCCGCGCTGCGGCGGTCAGCCTGCTCGATGCGTCGCGGCCATTGACCCTGGAAAGCGTTACGCAGGAACACCAAGCCTTGCAGACAAGGATGCAGCGGTTTTCCAATTGCGCCGACGCGACGCAGATCTGGCAAGAGCTTGGTATCGCGGATACCAAGACCGTATCTCTGGCAGAGATATCCGAGTTCATGGAAATGAGCGCACATGTGCGGAGGGAGGAGCATGCTTGAGTGGAAAGAATTATGCGACCAATTGTTCCCGCAAGGGCATACGGTAAAAGCGGACGGCCAGGTAGTGACAGGACAAGGGCGCATAGGCAATGAAACTGTCGCAGTGGTCGGTACTTTGAATCATGCTGCCATCGGTGTCGATATTGCTTTGCAATTGTCAGAGGCCGTCATCGACATCATGAATCAACATCCCGGCGCGCCCATCCTGATGCTGGTCGATACGCAGGGGCAGCAGTTGTCGCGGCGTGATGAATTATTGGGCAACAGTCCTTTCCTTGCGCATCTGGCGAAATGCTTTGCCGTCGCGCGTACCCGTGGTCATCAATTACTGAGCGTGGTGTATAGCGAAGCGGTCAGCGGCGGCTTCCTCTCGCTCGGCATGATTGCAGATGAAACGTATGCAGTGCCCGGTGCACAGATACGCGTGATGGCCTTACCTGCCATGTCGCGCATCACCAAGCTGCCATTAGAAGAACTGGAAGCCTTGTGCCGTACGTCACCTATCCTTGGCCCGGGTGCGCATAATTTTGTTGCATTGGGTGCCGTAGAAGAAATCTGGGAAGGCCCGCTGGACCAATGCTTGCTGACTGCATTGGCGAAGAAAAACAATCTGGACAAGCGACGTGAGCTGGGAGCAAGCCGTGGTGGCCGTACCGGTGCGGCACGGATAGCCCGACTGGTACGCGAGCATTGAGGCTCACATGATTGCGCCGCAACCATCTGCATTCGTGCTCAAGCGTCATGCGCGTGTCTGGCTTAACTGGCCGGAAGCGGTTGAACTCATACATATGCAGGATGGCGTCGGGATGACTGCTATTCAGCAGCATGCAGCGCATGGCTTGCCCTTCGTCGCGCGCAGCCGGCAACCCGGCGACCGGCCTGGCATGGTGCAACTGGGTTTGCGCATGCCACGTACCGAGAATCCGCGTTCGTTGGCTTTTTGTGTGCCGCCGTCGATGGTGCGGGAAACGACTGATGCGCTGAGTCTGGTGGAAGCCTTGTCGCAGCAAACCCCTTTGCCCAGCGGTTGGTACGACACGCTGATGCATTTGCAAGCGGATGCGGCACAACTGGGTTTGACCTTGCGCATCTACGGCTCGCTGGCCTGGCAATGTGCGACCGGCACCCGCTATCTGGCAGATAACTCGGATATTGATTTTCTGCTGGAGCCGGCTTCGCTTGAACAGGCACATGCCGGGTTGCGTTTGCTGGAAGCCGCAGAAAAAGAAGGGTGCGTGCGGCTGGATGGAGAAATGATTTTTCCGGACGGTCGTGCTGTTGCATGGAAAGAGTTGCTGGCGAATACGCGTCTGGTGATGGTCAAGAGCGCAGAAGGTGCCACGCTGGCAACGCTGGAATCAGTATGGAAGCAATCGGCATGGCATTGATAGCAAACACTACACATCATCTCCGTACGCAGCAGGTTGCGCGTGCGGCGGTTCGTGCTTTATATGACGAGATGTGTCTGTATCCGAAGCCGGGTCTGGTCAGCAAGACAGACAACGGCAGCCACGATGATATGCAAGCGGCGACCTTTGTCAAAAGCCTGTTTAGTTTGCGTCATTACTTCGCCGCGATTTATCAGGCTGGAGTATACGGTGCCGATTTTGCGGAACTGACGGCACTCGGCCTGGCGGCAGAAGCCACGATGTTGCGCGCCACTGCGGGCGTCAATACGCATCGCGGTGCCATTTTCAACCTCGGCTTGTTATGTGCCGCTTTGGGTAAGGTGAGCGTTACAGCGACACCTGCCGAGGTGGCGCAGGTGGTCGTCGATAGCTGGGGTGCAGATATCAAATTGGCGGACAGCAAGGACAGGCGTTCTAGTCATGGCAACCTGGTGTGCCGCAAGTATGCGGTGGGTGGCGCGCGCGGGGAAGCTGTAGCGGGTTTTCCCCACGTCTTCAAGATAGGCTTACCAGCCTTGGTTGCGATACGTCATGCAGGTGGCAGTGTCGTTGCAGCCCGTTGCCAGGCTTTTTTCGCGATCATGGCTGCGCTGGAGGATACCAATCTCTTGCATCGTGCCGGTATCGAGGGTTTGCACTATGCGCGTAATTCAGCGATTTCCTTCCTGGCCGAAGGTGGTGTCTTCGCTGCCGATTGGCAACAACGTGCAGTGCAGATACACAATGAATTTGTCGCACGGCGTTTGAGTCCGGGTGGTTCGGCTGACTTGCTGGCTGCAACATTGTTTGTTGCAGCCATGACGGAAAGATCGGTGCACACGTGAGCGGCTTGGCGATAGCTTGTCCGGGACAAGGTGCGCAACATCCGCAGATGTTCGATTTCGCCTTGCAGTCGGACGCGGCGCGTGACTGGCTGGCAGAATATGCTGCGGCGACGGGTGTGGATGTTGTCGCACTGGCTACTAGTGGTGAAGATTTATTCAGCAATCGCAATGCGCAGCTATTGATATGCGGCGCTGCGATTGCAACGTGGACCGCATTGCAGGAACGTTTGCCGCAACCGGAGTTGTTCATCGGTTATAGCGTGGGTGAACTGGCTGCTTATGGTTGCGCCGGAGCGTGGAAGGTGAAGGAGTTGGGACTGCTGGTGCCGCAACGCGCATTGTTGATGGATCAGGTCGCGCCGAAGAATGCCGGCATGCTGGCGATCAAGGGTTTGGGTATGGCGGAGATAGATGGCATATGCAAACGCTACCACCTGGAATTGGCCATTATCAATAGTGAAGACCATTTCGTACTGGGTGGCGTGCGTGATGACATTGAATCAGCGCTGCTTGCAATTACGACGGACGGTCATTGGTGCAAGGCGCTGGATGTGGCGATTCCATCGCATACTTCATTCATGCGTAGTGCGGTGCAGCCTTTCCATCACTTATTGAAAGTCACGCCCGCACATGCGTTGGTGGCACCGGTGCTGGCCGGCATCAATGGTTTGTCCGAGTCGGAGCGGACGATAGCGGATACCTTGTCGGCGCAGATCGCCGAACCGGTACGCTGGCAAGACTGCATGAACACGACGCTGGAGCGCGGCGTCACCGTGGTGCTGGAACTGGGTCCCGGGCGTACGCTGAGCCGTATGTTTGATGAACTGAACGTGGCGGTAGAGGCGCGTTCGGTAGAAGATTTTCGTACCCTGGACGGCATTGTAAACTGGGTAGAGACACGACTTGCTACAACATAAAATCATAGAAAAAATACACATGTCGATTAATCATACATCTTCCAAAGTTGTTCCTGCCGGTTCGGATTTCACGCCAGTGCGTCAACCTTTGCGGTCGCCGCGTCCTTCGGTCGCGAGCTCATCCGAGCGCGCTTACCTGCGTATAGAGGAAGCTATCGTCACGATGGAAATTCAGCCGGGCAGCGATGTGAATGAAGCTTTCCTCAGCGAGGTGGCCGGTTTCGGCCGTACGCCGGTGCGCGAGGCGGTACGCAAGTTGTGTTTCGAGCATCTGCTGGTGGTAAAGCCTAAGCGCGGCATCTATGTGACCGAGATCGATCCGGTTGCGCAATTACGTTTGCTGGAAGTGCGGCGTGAAATAGACCGGCTGGTTTTCCAGAATGCAGCGCGACGTGCGACACCGGAACAGCGCCGCCAGTTTGTATTGCTGGGTGAGAATTTCCGCCGTTCGGCGGAAGCTGCAGACAAAATGCTCTTCATCCGTTGCGATAAGGAGTTCAATGAACTGTGCCTGAATTGCGCGCGCAATGAATTCCTTACCGGCAGCTTGCGTTCTATCCAGGGCTTGTCACGGCGCTTCTGGTTTTGCCACTACAAAACGTATGACTACCTGTCGGTCACTGCACTCTTGCATGCGGGCGTGGCCGAAGCGATAGCTGATGGCAAGGTGAACCTGGTGACCGAAGCGACCGAGCGCCTGGTTGATAGCGCAGAAGCACTGGCCAGAAAAGTGGCGGACCAGGAAGGTGTGCTGGCCGACCATGAAACCATGCAGTCGGATCTATCTGCTCATTAAGCGCATGCGGGTACATGCGGATTGTCCTGCATGTACCATTGTTTTTCTTCTTTGTTCTTGCCGCGCTTCGGCCGCCACACTGTAAACGGCCCTTCCCTTAGAATATCCAATCAAAAGTTGGCGGCGGTTTTCCGCTCGTGCCACTTATCCGGCAATTTATTAGCGTGTTCGTCCCTATGCATATTTTTACCTACGGTTCCCTGATGTTCCCGGAAATCTGGCAACGCATCGTGCGCGGTGATTACCGTTCCACACCTGCTACTGCGCACGGTTATGTACGTTATGTGCTGACCGACGATACTTATCCCGGCATGATCGTCTGTCCAAAAGCTGCCGTTGAAGGCGTGCTTTACTTAGATGTCACTGCGCAGGACGTCGCTGCGCTGGATGCATTCGAGGGCAGCGAATATCGTCGCGCCCTGATTGATGTTGTAATAAAATCAGAGGAAAACGTGGTAGCGTGTACTTACATATTTATGGAGGAAGAGCGGCTTTCCAGCTTGTCGTGGGAGCCGCAGGCCTTCCAGATATCACGCTTCATAGACGCATATTGCAGCGACAAATTGGGCGGATGAACGCTGGCTAGCCAGTATAATTCCGTCTACGTTTATTCCAATTCAAGGCGCGGTGCTTGCACCGTCAGAAACACATCCATGCTCGCAGCACAAAAACAACGCATCACCGAACTCTTCCAGGCCGCCGTCGCACCGCTGGTCGCCGGCACCGAACTCAATCCGACCGTGACACTGGAGCGTCCGCGCGATCCGTCGCACGGCGACGTCGCCTGCAATCTGGCGATGCAGATTGCCAAGCCGCTCAAAAAGAATCCGCGCGAAGTCGCACAGGTGCTGGTCGCCGCCCTGCTCGACAATCCGGCCAATCGTGATTTGATCGAATCGGCAGAGATCGCCGGCCCCGGTTTCATCAACTTGCGCCTGACCGCTGCTTCGCGCCAGTCCGTCGTCAAAACCGTGCTGCAGCAAGGCGCGCAATACGGCAAAAGCAATCTCGGCGCAGGTAAAAAAGTCATCATCGAATTCGTCTCCGCCAATCCAACCGGTCCGCTGCACGTCGGCCACGGTCGTCAGGGCGCACTGGGCGATGCGATGTCCTCGCTGTTCGATGCGCAAGGTTATGCGGTTACCCGCGAGTTCTATTACAACGATGCCGGCGTGCAAATCGCCACGCTCGCCACTTCGGTGCAAGCACGCGCGAAAGGTTTGAAGCCAGGCGTTGAGGGCTGGCCTGAGTCGGCTTACAACGGCGATTACATTCAGGACATCGCCAACGATTTCCTCGCGCAGAAAACCGTCTCCGCCAGCGATGGCCTGCCGGTTACCGCCAGCGGCAACATAGACGATATCGAATCGATACGCGCGTTCGCGGTCGCCTATCTGCGCCGCGAGCAGGATCTGGATTTGCAGGCCTTCGGCGTCAAGTTCGACAACTACTATCTGGAATCGTCGCTGTACAACGACGGCAAGGTTGCCGCGACCGTCGATGCACTGATCAAGGCCGACAAGACTTACGAACTGGATGGCGCACTGTGGTTGCGCACCACCGATTATCGCGACGACAAAGACCGCGTGATGAAGAAGTCCGACGGTACTTACACCTACTTCGTACCGGACGTCGCCTATCACACGGTCAAATGGCAGCGCGGCTTTATGCAGGCGATCAACGTGCAGGGCAGCGACCATCACGGCACCATCGCCCGTGTGCGCGCCGGTTTGCAGGCACTCGATATCGGCATTCCGCAAGGCTATCCGGATTACGTGCTGCACAAGATGGTGACCGTCATGCGCAATGGCGAGGAAGTGAAAATTTCCAAACGCGCCGGTTCTTACGTTACCTTGCGCGACCTGATTGAATGGTCGGCGGGCGAAGCAGTCGAAGGTCAGGAGCGCGACCTGACCCGTGGCCGCGACGCGGTGCGCTTTTTCCTGATCTCGCGCAAAGCCGATACCGAATTCGTGTTCGACGTCGATGTCGCGTTGTCGCAGTCGGATGAAAATCCGGTCTACTACGTGCAATATGCGCACGCGCGCATTTGCTCGGTGCTCGCACAATGGACCGATGGCGATGAAGCCGCGCTACTCGATGTCGATCTGTCGCCATTGACGGCGCCGCGCGAAGCCGCCTTGCTGGCCAAGCTGGCTGAATATCCGGAAGCATTGCAGCGTGCACTGGAAGAACTCGGACCGCATCAGGTGGCGTTTTATTTGCGCGACTTGGCGGCGGAATTGCATAGCTACTACAATGCGGAACGCGTGCTGGTGGATGACGTCGCGCTGAAGATGGCGCGCCTCGCACTGATGCATGCAACAAGACAGGTATTGCGTAACGGTCTGGCCCTGATCGGCGTATCGGCACCAGCCCGGATGTAACAGGAAATTTATGAGCAAGAATAGAAAAACAAATAGCAAGGCGAAGAGTAAAAAGCAGGCCGGCGGTACGCTGCTCGGTTTGATTATCGGCCTGATCCTCGGCCTCGGCATTGCGGTCGGCGTCGCGATGGTGATTTACAAAACACCGCTGCCGTTCACCAACAAGGGTGCGACTGCGGATAAAACGATCATGCCTGCAAACGGCGAACTGAGCGATCCAAACAGGCCGCTCTACGGTAAAAAGCAGCCGGTGAAAGAGCCTGTGCCAGGCGCACCGGCGCCTACCGTTGCCGAAGAAACGATCAAGCCGCCGGTGGTGGACAAGGCGGCGCAGGCCAAGGAAAAGGCGGAAGCCGCCAAAGCTGAAGCTGCCAGGGCGGAAAGCGCTGATGAAAAATGGATCTATTATCTGCAGGCCGGAGCCTTCCGGGAAACCGCCGATGCAGAAAGCATGAAAGCCAAACTGGCCCTGATGGGATTTGAAGCGACCGTTTCCGAACGTCAGGCAGAAACCGGCACGCTGCACCGTGTACGTATCGGCCCTTTCGGCCAGCTGGAAACAATGAACCGAGTGCGCACCAAATTGTCTGATAATGGCGTCGACGTCGCAGTTGTACGTATAGGCAAGTAAGTCGAAAAATAATCGAAAGGAATACCATGCGTTTTATTCAACACCTGTTGGCTGTAGCAACGTTGGGTTTGATGGCAGCAACGGCAGGCGCTTCGCCGGCTGCTCCGGTCAACGGCACCGATTACCGCACGCTTGAAAAAGCGCAGCAAACCGATAGCGGCAAAAAAGTCGAAGTCACCGAATTCTTCTGGTATTCATGCCCGCATTGCGAAGCGCTGGAGCCGACGCTGCAAGCATGGGTAAAAAAGAATGCCGACAAGATCGTCTTCAAACGCGTACCTGTCGCCTTCCGCGCCACCTTCATCCCGCAACAAAAGCTGTACTACACAATTGAAGCATTGGGCATGGTCGATACCCTGCACGCTCGCGTATTCCGCGCGATCCACGTAGAACGCCAGCAACTGGATACCGACAAGCAGATCCTCGACTTCATCGCCAAGCAAGGCGTGGACGCGAAGAAGTTTGCCGACACCTACAACTCCTTCGGCGTACAAACCAAGGTGCAACGCGCAGCGCAACTGCAGGAAGCCTACAAGGTTGACGGCGTACCTATGATTGCGATCGACGGCCGTTACGTCACCTCGCCATCGATCGTCGGCGCAGCGCTGGGCAATCGTCCGGAAGCGGTGTTGCATGACGCAACCCTGCAAGTGATGGATCATCTGGTTGCCAAGTCGGCCAAGTAATCATTTATTACGTTTGCTGAATTTTTCAGCAATCACGCAGAACAAGAAAGTCCGCAACTCGCAAGAGGGCGGACTTTTTATTTGGAGTGGATTTGGAAATGAGCGAAGCGGACATGCAAGCAAAACGAGTCTTCATCACCGGCGCATCCAGCGGCTTGGGCGCAGCACTCGCGCGGCAGTACGCGAGCGAAGGTGCAATGCTGGGTCTGGTCGCGCGACGCGGCGAGGTTTTGCGTGAACTCGCAGCCAGCCTGCCAAATGCGGAACGCCATCGCGTCTATGCGCTGGACGTTAGCGATCACGCCGCACTCGCCAACGCTGCCGCCGACTTCATCGCTGCCGTGCAAGGCATCGATATCGTCATCGCCAACGCCGGCATCTCGCGCGGCACGCTGACCGAATACACGGAAGATTTGCATGTCTTCGAGAAAATTTTCGCCACCAACGTCACCGCCACCATCGCGACTTTTGCGCCCTTCATCGCGACCATGAAGGCGCAGGCCGCAGCAGGGTTAACGGGCGCGCGACTGGTCGGCATAGGCAGCGTCGCCGGCATACGCGGCTTGCCGGGTGCGGGAGCCTACAGCGCATCCAAAGCTGCTGTCATTTCCTATTGTGAATCGCTACGTGTGGAATTGAAGAAGGATGGCATCAAGGTCGTCACGATAGCGCCCGGCTATATTGATACGCCGATGACGCAGGTGAATGATTATGCGATGCCGTTTTTGATGCCGGTGGAGAAGTTTGCTGAGCGGGCGGTGGCGACTATAGCTGCGGGTTGCAGTTATCGGGTGATTCCCTGGCAGATGGGGGTGGTGGCCAAGGTGCTGCGCTTGTTGCCGAACTGGCTTTACGATTTGTTGTTCTCGAATGCGCCAAGGAAAACTCGTCATATCGTATAGCTACCCTAAAAAATATTTAGACATACGAGTACCTTTTTTAGGTGCTTCTCCGATTGGATTTTAGTTTCTAACTTTATAGGTGTTTATTATGAATTCTTCCGATCTTGTATCCGATTTGAGAGAAGGCTTAATCGCGTTGAAAGCTAAAGGTATGTCAGAAATTCCGATCGTCAATATCGAGGCTTATCTAAATGAGGTTGAAAAATCCATTAAGACGTCCGCAGCTGACAGCGAACAAGAAAGAGCTTATGCATTGAAAAAATGGGAATTGGATACAGAGGTTTGGAAGGTCAATGCAGGATTGCAAAGCGATCAACACCTTGAGATGTTCAAGTCTGTGATTGAAGCGGGTGGAACGGCTTTGAAATCTGCAATGTTAATAAATGGTGGTGCTGCAATTGCGTTATTAGCATTCTTGGGTAATTTACTTACTCGACAGCCTCATTTGGGTGACAGTGTAATTATTTCGAAATTGAACTACGCAATGATGATTTTTGTTTGTGGCGTGGGGTGTGCTGCTTTAGCGACAGCAGCACGATATCTGGCACAAGTTTGCTATGCGGAATTTGGTCAAACGTGGGGAGGAAAATTTAGAATAGTTGCTATTGTGTTTGCGTTAGCTTCATTCTCTAGCTTTTTCTATGGAGGAGTGTCTGCGTACGGGGCAATGTCTCGTTGATTTCAAACCGAATTATTCCATCTTCACAAGTAATGCGTTTCAAAATTCCATCAAACCAAAGCTTATGCAAATGCGCCAACGCCTCTCCCAGCGCAAAACTCAACTGATGTGAATCCAGCTTGCGCACAAACATGATCGGCACAATATCCGCCGCCGATTGTGGTGTAACACAGGCATCCAGTACTTCCTGCAGGCGCGCCGCGTGATGATCGAATAGCTGCTGTATGCGCGTGTGCAAACCGCGGAAGGATTTTCCGTGTGATGGCAGTACCAGTGTGTCTTTCGGCAAATCCTTGTACTTCAATAATGAATCGAGGAATTGCTGCACCGGATTCGATTCCGGTTCTATCGCAAAGACCGAGACATTGGTCGAGATGCGCGGCAAGACCATGTCGCCGGAGATCAGCAGATTCAATTCTTCACAGTACAGCGATGCGTGTTCCGGTGCATGGCCGTAGCCCGTGATGACGCGCCATCTGTGTGCACCGATGCGGAAACTCTGCGTGTCATGCATGCGTACGTAGCTGAGCGGCACGCTCGGTACCAGCGTCGGGTAATAAGTGCGGCGGCCTTCCAGTTCTTGCAGCATCTGCGGATCGGCGAGGCCGTGCAGTTTGAAGAAGGGGAACATGGCTGTGCCGTCTGCGCCCGGCAAGGCGGCGGACATCATGCGTGCCGAGCCGTATTCGCCGGTTGTCATCCACAGCGGGACATTCCAGCGGCTGCAGATCCAGTCGGCGAGGCCGACGTGATCGGGATGGCAGTGCGTGCAGATGACGCGCACGACGGGCAGACCTTCCAGTTGCGTGGCGAAAATCTGTTCCCATGCATCGCGCGTGGCGTCATTGGCGATGCCGCAATCGATGATGGTCCAGCCGCTGATCGGGCCGTTATCGCCTTCGACAGTATCTTTCAGCAGCCACAAATTGATGTGATTGAGCGCAAACGGCAAACCCATGCGCAGCCACTTGATGCCGGGCGCAACCTCGAACGTGCCGCCAACGTCGGGCAAGGTGTCGTCAAAAGGGTAGTTCAGCTGGGCTTCAAGCAGATTCATCGAGGTCTCGCGGTGAGGTAATACGATTCACATTCCAGTCGGGCACGCCTACAATAGCTTCCTGAAATGCATAGTAAACATTCAGCATCATTTTAAACGGTGCATGGGCACCGCGCCTGAAGATTCCGACGGGCAAGGCAAACAAGAAATCATGGCAAAACAACATTCCGCAGCGAACGCCGCCTGCCCTTGCGGCAATCACGACGGCAAAGACAGTTACGCCACTTGCTGCAAGCAATACCACGATGGCGCAGATGCGCCGAATGCGGAAGCATTGATGCGTTCGCGTTACAGCGCCTATGTGTTGGGCTTGATGCATTACGTGCATGCAACGTGGCATACGAGTACGCGCCCGCCTTTGAGCGATTTTACGCATGACGCAGCGACTAAATGGCTGGGGCTGGACGTGAAGAAGTTTGTGCCGGGCGAAACGGAAGCGACGGTGGAATTTGTCGCGCGCTCCAAAAGCGGCGGCCGCGCACAACGCCTGCATGAGCTCAGTCGCTTCGTCAAAGAAGATGGCCGCTGGTTTTATATCGACGGTACGTTTCCAGAATAAGCTGGACCGCGCTTGCACTGGCAATCGCGTTGAAACAATACAAAATAACATCGGCGAGGTTGAATGCAATGAATCACACACCTGGCAAACAAGACGATCTGGTGACACGCAGCCTGCGCAGCGTATGGCACCCGTGCACGCAGATGCAGCATCACGAAACCCTGCCGCTGATTCCCGTCAGTCACGGTCGCGGTGCGTGGCTGTATGACATCAACGGCGATCGCTATCTGGACGCCATCAGTTCATGGTGGGTCAATCTGTTCGGTCACGCCAATCCGCGCATCAATAGCGCGTTGAAGCTGCAGCTCGATTTGCTGGAGCATGCGATGCTGGCCGGCTTTACGCATGAGCCGGTCGTGCAGTTGTCGGAACAGCTGGCAGCGCGTACCGGCCATGTGCTCGGTCACTGTTTCTACGCATCCGATGGCGCGTCGGCGGTAGAGATTGCCTTGAAAATGAGCTTCCACGCGTGGCGTAATCATGGCAAGCCGGCCAAGCGCGAATTCGTTTGTCTGAAGGGCAGCTATCACGGCGAAACCATCGGTGCGCTCGGCGTAACCGATGTAGCACTTTTCCGCGATGCCTACGATTCCTTGCTCCAGCATGCGCATGTGGTGGCAAGTCCGGATGCGCGTAATGCAGAGCCGGGTGAGTCCGCTGCCGATGTAGCGCGTCGCGCTGCCGGGGAACTGGAAAAATTATTGCAGGAGCGCGCATCGCAGATCGCCGCCATCATCATCGAACCGCTGGTGCAATGTGCGAGCGGGATGGCGATGCACGATCCGGTGTATCTGCAGGAAGTGCGCTTGCTGTGCGACAAATATCAAATCCATATGATTGCGGATGAGATCGCGGTCGGTTGCGGTCGCACCGGCACTTTCTTCGCGTGCGAGCAGGCGGCGATCTGGCCGGATTTTATTTGTTTGTCGAAAGGCATCAGCGGCGGTTATCTGCCATTGTCGCTGGTGATGACGCGCGATGAAATTTACCAATCCTTCTATGACATCGATGTGAAGCGCGGCTTCCTGCATTCGCATTCCTACACCGGCAATCCGCTCGCATGTCGTGCGGCGCTGGCAACGCTGGCGATTTTTGAAGAAGACGATGTGCTTAACGGCAATCGTGCGCGTGCCTCACATTTGACTGCGGCGTTGGCGCCATTGGCGAGCCATGAGCAAGTTGCGAATTTTCGCCATCGCGGCATGATCTGGGCCTTCGATGCAGTGATCGATAGTCCGCAGGCCGCAGCGACTTTTTCGCAGCGATTTTTTTCGACTGCGCTGGAACATGAATTGTTGCTGCGCCCTATAGGCAACACGGTTTATCTGATGCCGCCTTATATTTTGAACCACGAAGAAATCGAAGGCGTCGCCGCGCGCGTGCAAACCGTTTTTGCAAAAGTGATGGCCGCATGAGCAAGTTGATCGCGGACTTGGATGTACAGCTTGCGCAGCTGGTCGATGTACTCCATCAAATTGAAAAGGAAACATGACATGACGGCATCTTTCAGTTGTTTTGTCACCGGCACCGATACTGAAATCGGCAAGACGCTGATTTCCACCGCGATTCTGCATGCGCTGGTGCAAAGCGGAGTGCGGGCGGCAGCCATCAAAACAGTTGCAGCGGGGGCCGCTGCGATACAGACAGCGGGTGTCGAGGTCTGGCACAATGACGACGCTGACGCATTGGCGCAGGTTGCCAATGTCGTTTTGCCAACGGAATTGGCAACGCCCTACCTGCTGCATGCAGCCGCCGCACCGCACGTTGCAGCAAAATTGCAGAATGTTGTGCTGGAAATCGCGCATATTAAGAGATGTTATGCGCAGGTGGCCGAAATGGCCGATGCGGTGGTGGTGGAAGGCGTGGGCGGTTTTTGCGTACCCTTGTCGGACGATGCGGACATGGCGGATTGTGCACGGCAACTGGCTTTGCCCGTCATAATGGTGGTCGGTCTGCGTTTGGGTTGTCTGAGCCATGCCTTGCTGACGGCCGAAGCGATTGCTGCGCGCGGTCTCAAGCTGGTGGGCTGGGTCGCCAATACGGTCGATGCCGGCATGCCGTTTGCCGAGGATAATGTGGCTGCTTTGACCGCACGTTTGCCTGCACCCTTGCTGGGTTGTGTGCCGCGTCTGGCGGCGCCCCTGCCTGCGGCAGCGGCTGCGTATCTGGATTTTTCGTGTTTGCCGGGTTGGCCCGGTACACCTACTGTTTAAAATTTTAGTCAGGAGTTTTTTATGTCGTCGCAATCCGTTACTTTCCAGGCGCCTGTCGCTCCCATCGTTCCGACAGCATGGCCGGTTGACGACGTCTTGGCCCTGTTCAACCTGCCATTCAACGATCTGATTTTCCGTGCGCAAACCGTGCACCGCGAACACTTCGATCCCACGGAAGTGGAACTGGCAACCCTGTTGTCGATCAAGACCGGCGGCTGTCCGGAAGATTGCGGCTATTGCCCGCAAGCTGCGCGCTACGATACCGGCGTGACGGCGCAAAAAATCCTGCCACTGGAAGAAGTATTGACCGCGGCGCGCGAAGCCAAGGCGCACGGCGCAACGCGTTTCTGCATGGGTGCAGCATGGCGTGAACCGAAAGATCGCGATCTGGAAAAAGTCGAAGAGATGGTGCGCGAAGTCAAAGCGATGGGCATGGAAACTTGCGCCACGCTCGGCATGCTGGGCGAAGGCCAGGCTGAGAAACTGAAAAACGCTGGCCTCGATTACTACAATCACAATCTGGATACCGCGCCTGAATTCTATTCCAACGTGATCTCGACCCGCGATTACCAAAACCGTATCGACACGCTGGCGCGTGTGCGCAATGTTGGTATCAAGGTGTGTTGCGGTGGCATCGTCGGCATGGGCGAATCGCGTTTGCAACGTGCCGGCCTGATCGCACAATTGTGCAATATGGACCCGTATCCTGAATCGGTGCCTGTCAACAATCTGGTACAGGTTGAAGGTACGCCTTTGCACGGTACCGATCCTATCGATCCATTGGAATTCGTGCGTACCGTCGCAGTGGCGCGCATCACGATGCCGAAAGCGCGCGTGCGCTTGTCGGCCGGTCGTCGCGAAATGGGTGAAGCGATACAGGCGCTGTGCTTCGTTGCTGGCGCAAATTCGATTTTCTACGGCGACAAACTGCTGACCACCGGCAATCCGGAAGCGCTGGCTGATCAGCAGTTGCTGGAAAAATTAGGCATGCACACACGCAGCACCGCCATCGATGCGCGTTGCGATGTGACGCCTTCCTAAATATTGCGGAGTGATCCTGAGCGGCCGGTTGATGATTCGACCGGCCGTTTTTCCATCTACAGTAAATTTTCTCTGAACTCTGTTTTGTCGAGGTTACTCAATTGATTTCTCCCAGCCTGCCTAAAGCCGTCAAGATCATAGAAGTCGGCCCGCGCGACGGTTTGCAGAACGAACAGCAAACCATCAGCGCCGACGTCAAGATCGAACTGGTGAATCGCCTGTCGCAAGCCGGCTTCGTCAATGTCGAAGCGGCGGCCTTCGTGTCGCCGAAATGGGTGCCGCAAATGGCGACCTCGACCGAAGTGATGGCGGGCATTACGCGCCGGCCGGGCACGCTGTACTCGGCCCTGGTGCCGAACATGAAAGGCTTCGATGCGGCATTGGCGGCAGGTGCGGATGAAGTCGTGATCTTCGCTGCTGCGTCGGAGGCGTTTTCGCAAAAGAATATCAATTGCTCGATTGCCGAATCGGTAGAGCGCTTCCGCGATGTGGCGCGCGCCGCCAAGGAAAACAAGTTGCGTTTGCGCGGCGCATTGAGTTGCGCTTTCGCTTGTCCGTATCAGGGTGAAGTATCGGCCGATAGCGTCGCGAGCGTGGTGCGGCAACTGCGCGATCTCGGTTGCGATGAAATCGATATTGCCGACACCATAGGCGTGGCGACGCCGCGTCATGTGCAAGCCGTCATGCAGCGTGCGGCGCAGGAATTTCCGATTGAGAACCTGTCCGGCCATTTCCACGATACCTACGGTCAGGCGCTGGCGAATATCTATGCGAGTCTGGAAGTCGGCATCACGATTTATCACGCGTCGGTGGCCGGCCTGGGCGGCTGCCCGTATGCGAAGGGTGCGACCGGCAATGTGGCGACAGAAGACGTGCTGTACATGATGCGCGGTCTGGGTATAGCAACCGGTATCGATTTGGATAAAGTGGTCGATGCAGGGCAATTCATTTCGGCGCAACTCGGGCGCGAGGCGGTCAGTCGTGCGGGCAATGCGATTGCGGCAAAACGAGGTAACTGATCGTCCGGCCATGCGGATACTGCGGTAAATAAAAAACGGGATGCATCCTGACAGATGCATCCCGTTTTATTGTTGCGAACCTGATTAGTTGTATAGCACCCCAGGCAGCCACAAGCCAATGGCCGGGAAGATGTAGAGCAGAATCAGTGCGATGACCTGGATCGCCATGAACGGCATCATGCCGAGGAAAATCTGATTCAGCGTGACATGTGGCGGCGCTACCCCTTTCAGATAGAAAGCCGACATGGCGACCGGTGGCGACAGGAAAGCGGTCTGCAGGTTCATCGCTACCAGCAAGCCGAAGAACAGCGGATCGATATCGAAGTGCGGCAGCAGCGGAATAAAGATCGGCATGAAAATCACGATGATCTCGGTCCATTCCAGTGGCCAGCCCAGCAGGAAAATAATGACTTGCGCCAGTATCATGAACTGGATCGGCGTCAGATCCATTCCGAGCACCCAGTCATTAATGATTTCCTGCCCGCCCAGCAGCGCGAACGCTGCCGAGAAGATGCTGGAACCGACAAACAGCCAGCACACCATCGCACTGGTTTTGGTTGCCAGGAACGCAGACTCCTTGAGCATCGCGAAATTGAAGCGGCGGTAACACGCGGCGAGGATGATGCCGCCAAAGGCTCCCATTGCGGCCGCTTCGGTCGGTGTTGCAAGACCGAATACGATGCTTCCCAGTACCGCCAGAATCATGAATGCCAGCGGGAATAGCGAACCCATTAACATCTTGAAGATTTCCAGCCGTGCAAAGGTGAATATCGCATAGAACACCACCATCGCGACGAAGGCTACGGCGAATGCAATCCAGTAGCTCATGGGTGCAGGTTTGGCGCTCGCAGTGACCGTTTCTGCTGCCGGTTTGGCTGCTTCTACCGGCGCTGCCGGTTCTGCAGTGGCGGCAACTGGCGCTTCGGCCGCAGGTTCATTCAGGCTTCCCTCGGACGGAGGTTCGCCAAAGCCGCTTTCGCCGGCTGGTTCGCTCAAGCTGTCTTCGAAGTGCGTACTCATATCCTGCGCTTCGGTCCCCATTTCGACCAGCTCGGTTTGTGCAGCATCGGGTGCGGTGACCAGCTTGTAGCTAATGCCCATTACCAGTGCAAAGGCCAGCGCCGGCAACAGTGCGATCCCGAGTTGCTGCAAGATCGTGCGAGTCGGAATGTCGGCATTGCGCTTGCCTTTCAGCGCACCGAGCAAACCTGGCAGGGCCTTGTTGCTGAAGGTGCTGGAGATGGTGGCGGCAAACTCGGACAGAGTGACACGCCGGTCTTCTGCAGATAATGGCGGCGCCATATTGGGTTTGAGTTTCGCTACCACGATGACGTAGCCGATATACAGCACGGCCAGCATGATGCCAGGGAAAAATGCGCCAGCGTACAGTTTGACGACGGATACCCCTGCAGTCGCGCCGTACACAATCAACAGCACGGATGGCGGAATCAGGATGCCGAGACAGCCGCCAGCCGTAATCGAGCCGGCTGCCAGTTGCGTGCTGTATCCTGCTTTCAGCATCGCTGGCAAGGCCAGCAAGCCCATTAACGTGACGACTGCGCCGACGATGCCGGTTGCTGTTGCAAACACCGCGCAAGTCACAATGGTTGCCACTGCGAGTGAACCGGGAATGCGCGCCATTGCAATGTGCAGGCTCTTGAACAGTTTCTCGATCAAGTTGGCGCGCTCGACCAGATATCCCATGAAAATGAACAGCGGGATGGAGATCAGCACATCATTCGCCATGACTGAATACGCTCTTTGCACCATCAGATCGAGCGTCTGCTGGACTGCCAGACTGGGGTCTCGACTATGGAAGGCGAACCAGGCAAAGATCACGCCCATGCCCATCAATGTGAAAGCGGTAGGGAAGCCTAGCATGATCGCTACCACTACCAATGCCAGCATCAATAAACCCAGATGTCCATTCGTCATGTCGGCAGGTGCCGGCATCATGAAAAATACACCAACGACGATCGCTACTAAAATCGATATGCCAAACCAAATCTCTTTTTTCATCCTTGACTCCCCGGTTTGGTGGCAATAAACGTGTCTGTCCCGGCAATGTCACTATCGGTCACGTGCACCATGGCCTTGAGTTTTTCGACATCGACTTCTTCCACGTCTTTTTCGCGTGCCGGCCATTCGCCCTCTTTCAGGCAAATGATGCAGCGAACAATTTCCACGAAGCCTTGCAGCAACAGCAGAACACCTGAAATTGGAATGATCATCTTGAACGGATACAGCGGAGGTCCGTTTGCAGTCAGTGTGGATGACTCACGTATTGCCAGCGATTCCAGGGCGTAAGTATAGCCAGCCCATACCAGCGCGACGACGCCGGGAATAAAAAACAGAAAGTACAAAGTCAGATCCAGTCCGGCCTGCAGGCGCGGCGGGAAAAAACCGTACAGCACGTCGCCACGGACATGCCCGTTTTTGGCGAGGGTATAAGCGCCGGCCATCATGAAGGAGGTGCCATACATCATGATCATCAAATCGAATGACCATGGATTCGGATGGTTGAGAACGTAGCGGGAAAAAACTTCCCATGAAATAAGAAAGGTCAACACTACGATAAGCCATGAAAAAATCTGACCTACCCAGGTGCTCACCTTGTCTATGAAAAACAAAATATTTTGCATGACGAACTCCGATTTAAGACAGGTGATGTTCGGTGTTGCGACGCCGGACGGCGTTTAAAAAAACACCATCCGTCTGGATGGTGTTTTTTTGTGTCATCAATGCAATCAGGCTTTCTTTTGTCCCGCTTTTGCTATGAAGTAGTGGTTGTAGGCCATGCGACGATTATTGTTGGTGTCCATATCCCATTTCATTGCGCGCTCGGCGAACGCACGCTGCGATTTTTCGACTTCCTTGAATAATGGATTGTCGGCACCTTTCTTCGCCACTACGTCATCCCATATTTTCAATTGGTCTTGCAATACCGCGTCTGGCGTTTTATAGAATTTGACGCCTTCTTTGGTTTGCATTTCACGGTAGTCGGTGGAATAACGATCGATGGCTTTCCACGACATGTCGGCTGACGAAGCTTCCACTGCATTGGCAATGATGGCTTTCAGTTTTGGTGCCAGACCGTCGTATTTGGTTTTGTTGAAACTGATTTCGAATTGCTCCGAGCTTTGGTGGAAGCTTTGCAGCATGCACACTTTGGAGACGTCCGGGAAACCAAGGATGCGATCGGAGCTGGCATTGTTGAACTCGGCGCCATCCAGCAAGCCCCTGTCCATTGCGGGAACGATTTCGCCGCCCGGCAGTGCATTCACGGCGGCGCCCATCGCGGTAAACAAATCGATCGCCAGACCATTGGTGCGGAATTTCAATCCCTTGAAATCTTCTTTTTTGGTGATGGGTTTTTTGAACCAGCCTAGCGGTTGCGTTGGCATTGGTCCGGTGAGGAAGGACGTAACGTTTGCACCGATGGAGGTATAGAGTTTTTCCAGCAGCGCCTTGCCGCCGCCGTATTTATGCCATGCCAGCACCATATTCGCATCCATGCCGAATACCGGGCCGGAGGTCCACAATGCAATCGCACTTTGCTTGCCGTAGTTGTAGCCCATCACGCCGTGACCACCGTCGAGTGTGCCTTTCGACACTGCATCCAGCAGGCCGAAGGCAGGTACCACTGCGCCGGCTGGCAATACTTCGATCTTCAGTTCTCCGCCGGTCATGTCATTGACCTTCTTGGAGAAATCCAGAGCGTATTCGTGGAAAATATCCTTGCTGGGCCAGGTACTTTGGAAGCGTAATTGTGTGACAGCCTGCGCTGTCGCAATCATCGGGAAACTGAGTGCTGCTGCGGCACCGCCGGTGGCGGCTGTGCCAAGAAATTTACGGCGGGATGGTGCGGTGCTCTGAGTAGACTTGTTAGTCTTTTTCATTGTGTATCTCCTTTTATATTATTAGAAATAACGTTGATTCGTCACCCGATGAACGGCTCCATTTTCAAGAAATGGTGGCAGGACTGACGCTCGTAGAATGCCCTTTCACAGTTATATGTCAAGTTGCGATGCAGCAATAAAACGGGAAATTATTTGCTGCATTATTTATGCATGTAATAGAAAAGCGGAATGTGTTAAATGTTTTCGACAAGGCAGCCAGTCAATTTCATTCTGTTTTTTCATGTCCTTGATTGCGGGGTGAAAACGCGATGTTTACATAGTGAGAGCTGCATGTTTTTTAAGCACATGAAATGCATGCATCGGCGTTTTTTTGCGCTGCATATCAAGATGAAATTACGCATGCATGGATGCGATGTGTGATGCACAAACCTTCATTTGTGACGATGCGATTAATCTGTTTAAATGGTTCAATTATTTTTCGCACTTCATCCACAAAATACGATCGCGTCAATTTTTCTTACGCGACGCTTACAAAAAAGGCGCATTTCTCATGTCGACGATAGCCCTGATTCAAATCAATCAGCAAGGACGTCCGTTAGGCGAAGTCGGTAAGCTGGACGATATCGCGCGGCAAGTGTGCGCAGCGACGACCTTGCTGTATGCTGGCGCCGGTTTTGTTCCGCCGTGGATAGGTTATCTTGCACAGCGCGACGGAAAAGTGGTGGGCGCGTGCGCATTCAAAACGCCGCCGGTCGATGGCAAGGTAGAGATCGGTTACTTCACTTTTCCCGATTGGGAAGGCCGCGGCATGGGCACATCGATGGTGCACGCCTTGCTGGAAATCGTGCAGGCAGAACAAACGCCATTGACAGTGGTGGCGCAGACTGCGAATGAAGAGAATGCGTCGAATGCGATCCTGCGCAAGTTCGGTTTTACGCTCGCACGTGTGACGGAAGATGCGGAAGATGGCGAGATGTGGGAATGGCATTGGAACAAGGATAACTAGGTGACAGAGAAGAAAGATGTTTGAACTTAAAACCATCACGCTGTTTGTTGTCACGGCAATTGCAGAAATCGTCGGTTGCTACCTGCCCTATCTGTGGTTGCGGCAAGCGGGTTCGATCTGGTTGCTGCTGCCGGCAGCCTTGAGCTTGGCGCTGTTTGCATGGTTGCTGTCGCTGCACCCGGAGGCCAGCGGACGTGTGTACGCAGCGTATGGCGGCATCTACGTTGCGGTGGCGCTCGGCTGGTTGTGGCTGGTCGATGGCATCAAGCCGACGAACTGGGATGTGGCTGGTGTTGCCTTCACCTTCATCGGCATGGGCATCATCATGTTCGCTCCGCGCGCGTGACGAGCGCTACCGATATTCCTGCTCCGGATCAGCCTGCTTCACCATGCACAGGCATGTGCCGCATGGATGAAAAAATGAAGCTGTGTACAGGCTGCTTGCGCAGCATGGAAGAAATTACGCAGTGGCCTACGGCTGGCGAGAATGACAAACGCACAATCTTGCAGGCGATACAGCAGCGCCGTGCTGCAATTTTGTCATGAGTGCGCACATGGCTTGATATGTGCGACTATTCCGCTGCACGAAATTTTATAAAGAAACGATATGGCATTGAATTTTTACAAACCTGAAAAAACAGTCAGCGGCCCTGCGTACAGTCTGTGGTTCAAAATATTGGCAACCATCTTTTCATTCGCTCTGGTGGTGTATGCCATCGATATCATGCGTCGCTTTCCATTGCTGGAATATGGCTTCAGTGTAAAAGCCCTGCTGTTTTTTGCGGCATTGATGCTGGTCATCAGCTACTACTGGTTTCTGCGTTCGACGATCACGATCGATGAAAAAGGCATTACACAAACCTGGATGTACAACCGTCATGTCGAATGGCGCGATGTGCGCAGCGCCAAGATGATAGGTATTCCTTATGTCAGCTGGTTGTTCCCGCCGCGTTTGGTGGTGCGCACCGGTAACTCCTTCAGCACCTTCAATGGCGGCACGAAAGATATCCTGATCGAGTTCGCACATATTTCGCTAGCGTTCCAGATACACAAGCAAGTCGGGAAATGATCGCGCTACAGCGTTAAAACCGCCGTTCCCAGCCAGTTATTGTTAATCCGAATCTTGTCCGAAAACGGCTAGACGCTGTCAAGGCCTGCGCGTATAAATACGCCATGGATGCGCTTAATATCAATGACTTGCAGGAAGGTGCAACGCTCACGCACGAGAGTTGCTACCGCGCATTGGCAGCAAAAGATGCGCGTTTCGATGGCGTCTTTTTCACCGGCGTAAAAACCACGGGCATTTATTGCCGCCCTGTCTGTTCCGTCAAAACGCCACGTGCGTCTTCCTGTGTTTTTTTCAGCAGCGCCGCAGCGGCAGAGGCCGCCGGCTTTCGCCCCTGTTTGCGTTGTCGCCCTGAGCTGGCGCCGTATGCGTTGCAGCAGAATCTTGCGTATGCAGTGTGGCAACGGATTGCGGCCGGTGCATTGAATGATGGCGACAGCGAGCGATTGGCCGCAGAAGTGGGTTTGTCTTCGCGTCAATTGCGCCGCGTCTTGCTGCAGCATTTCGGCGTGACGCCTGTCGAACTTGCACAGACTCAGCGCCTGCTGTTTGCGAAAAAATTATTGCAGGAAACGCGTTTGCCCATGAGCGACGTGGCGTACGCAGCGGGCTTTGGCAGCATACGCAGATTCAATGCATTATTTCTCGCTCGCTATGGCATGGCGCCAACCAGCATACGACGCGCTGCAGAAAAATCTTCGGACACTGATGTCGATGTCATCACATTACGGCTTGCTTACCGTCCGCCATTTGCATGGACGGACATGCTGGATTACCTGTCAGGTCGCGCGGTCGCCGGCGTCGAAGCCGTAAGCGAAGACGGGAGCGGCACTCTGTCTTATGCGCGCAGTGTTCGCATCGACAACATCAACGGCTGGTTGCGCGTCCGGCATCTTCCTGAAAAACATCAACTCGAAGTGTCATTGTCGACCGCGCTCGCGCCTGCATTGATGCCTTTGCTGGCACGCATACGCAGCCAGTTCGACCTCGATGCGAATCCGCAAGTGATCGCCGCACATTTATCTGCCGATGCATTGCTGGCACAACAGATCAGCAAGACGCCGGGCTTGCGTGTGCCCGGTGCTTTCGATGTATTTGAATTGGCAAACCGCGCAGTGCTGGGTCAGCAAGTTAGTGTGGCGGGTGCGACGACTTTGTCAGGACGTTTGGTGAGCAAGTTTGGCGTCGCGGCAGACACGCCGTTCGCCGGCGTGACACATCACTTCCCGCTGGCAGAACGCCTGGCAGCAGCAAGTGCAACAGAGATCGCGACTATCGGCTTGCCGATTGCGCGTGCCGAAGCGATACGCAATCTGGCGCAGTTTGCAGCACAAGGCGGCTTGAAAATAAAACCAGGCACGCCTTTGCTAGAAGTTGTCGCCGATTTGAAAACCGTACGCGGCATAGGCGAATGGACTGCGCAATACATTGCAATGCGCGCCTTGCGCTACACCGATGCATTCCCGGCTGGCGATCTGGGTTTGCAAAAAGCGGCGATTGAACGGGACGGCGATGCGCGTCTGACGGAGAAACAGTTGTTGCGCCGCGCTGTCAATTGGTCGCCGTGGCGTGGTTACGCGGCGCTATTGTTGTGGCAGTCGCTGGCTTGATGGTTGGCTGTATAGCTCAGTAAAAGGAAATATCATGATTTCATATATAGAACATCCCAGTCCTGTCGGCACCCTGCTGATTGCGGCAACAGATTCCGGTATCTGTGGTATCTATTTTGAAGAGCACAAACACTTCAAGGGCAAAGGCGGCTGGTTGCAAACACCAACGCAATCGGCCACACAGCATTTGAAAAATGCCGCGACGCAACTGGATGAATATTTTGCGGGGAAACGTACCGAGTTCGACGTGGCGCTGGATTTATCTGGCACTGAATTCCAGCGCGGTGTGTGGACCGCATTAAACGCCATTCCGTTTGGACAAAGCGTCAGCTATGCACAGCATGCGCAGGGATTGGGCAATCCGAAAGCGCTGCGTGCAGTAGGCTCGGCCATCGGGAAAAATCCGGTGTCCATCATCGTGCCCTGCCATCGCGTGATCGGCTCCACAGGCGCAGTGACGGGGTATGCAGGCGGTGTGGAGCGCAAGCGTTTCCTGCTCGCGCTGGAGAGTGTTGCAGTGAAGTGATGCGGGCTATGGTTTGTTGCCGGCAACTTGAAGGCGATGGAAAAACATGCGTTTTCCCATCGCCTTCATTTATTGCACCAGGCGAATTGCAAACGGATAGCGATACGCCTGCCCTTTGGATGCCGCAATCGCAGCGAGTATGCAGAAGATCAGATTGGCGACATACAGAATAGGGAAAAGAATAAAGCCGATCAAGATAAAGGCCAGCACCCACGCAATCAAGAAACCGATCATGATGGTGATCTGAAAATTCAATGCTTCCTTGGCTTGCGAGTTTGCAAAACCCGGGCTGTCTTTCTTCAGTATCCAGATAATCAGCGCACCGATGAAGCCGGTGAAAATTCCCAATAGATGCGCGAGCATCGCAAGGTTGCAATCGTCTTTGCTTGGACTGCCTGTATCGATCTGATCCATAAAACCCCCTGAGTTAGTTGGTAGGTTGGGCTAAGGCTTTATCAGCCCAACGTTTTTAAAACAACGTTTTCAAAACAACAGGCTTATTCATCAAGTGTACCCTCATCAACATATCCCCAACTTCCAGTCATATTTCCTTTCACTATTTCGCGATGTATCGACGAATACAGCCAATCCGCAGCTTTCGCCACGTAACCATGCTTCACCGGATTGAAATGAATATACGCCACATGTTTTTCCTGGTCGTCGTCATTCCTGATCTGATGTTCCCAATATCGCCGTTGCCATATTCCGCGTTCGTGTTTCATTTTTCTGCTGAGGCTTATAGCTTCGGTTTTTGGAAGCGCTCGTGAAAATGCAGCTTTGATCAAAGACCAGCGTAGCGGGAAATCGGCATCACCTTCCGGCAAGCGCCAAATGGCATGCAAATGGTCGGGTAATACCACCATCGCAATAATGTCAAAAGGATGGGAGCGTCGGATTGTGCGTATGGCGGCGCGGAGTAAATCGATTTATTCAATGAGGAGAGTGATTTTTTCTATCGGCCAGATTGACGGTGAAAAAGTAGATGGCGCCGGGGACGTTCGCTCTGCGATACCTCATCAGGTTTGCCTCATTGGATGTTGGAACGTTGGGCTGATAAAGCGTTAGTCCAACCTACAGCGCTTATTTTGTCGTGATTGTCAAAGCCCAGTTAATCTTCATACTGCACCGTTCTAATGTAACGTTCTTCGTCCGCGCGATTTGCTTTTTCTTCTACGCTGAAACTATAGAATCTAATGCCCCATGTGAGTAAAAACAGAATAATAATTTGGAAAAATGCGCTCCACATTCCATTGAACATTGTAGCTAATAGCGCAATTGGAAAAACGCCGACCCCAAAGAGAAACAAACCGATGAAAACTGCAACACCTCCCCAAAGCATGTATGTCAACAATAGACTCCATGTCCATGTTGTTATTGCGAAAATATAGGATGTAATCAAGAATGCAACCACTGAGAATCTACGTGTCTTTTGCATGAACGACAGAGGCAACAGTATGAAGAGACATACCAAGAAAGTTATAAACGATGCTACTTGAAACCAAGGCAGTATTCTTATACTTACCCATGTCGCCCCTTTGATGAATATGAATGGAACTAGGATCACCAACACAATCGCAAATGCGACAAATATTATGCCTTTGCTTGCAACCTTAATTGTTTGAAACATGATGCCTCCCTTGGCATTGCAAATTCAATTTAGATCGATTTTTTGTTTTGCCACTTGCAAACAGATTTCAACAAGGTAGGTTGGGCTAACGGTTTATCAGCCCAATATTTTTAAAATAATAGCGTCGATTGATCAATTACGACTTCATTAAAATATGCCCAACTTCCAGTCATATTTCTTCTCGCAATTTCGAGATGATTGGGTTTGTCGCTTTGAGTGTTGGGCTGATAAACCGTTAGCCCAAGCTACCTTGCCGACCTTACGCGGGATTATTTCGCGCGCAGATACAGCATCTTGCGGTGAGTTCCGGCTAACTGCCGCTCTTCAGTAATGAAGATATCAGTCTTTGCCTTGACGAGATCGGAAAGTTTTTTGTATCCGTATAGTCTGGAATCGAAGTCGGGCTGCAGTTTTGTAAGATAGCTGCCAAATGCAGCAAGCCCAGCCCAGCCGGTATCGTCTATCGATTGATCAAGGGCCGCCAGAACGAACTTTTTCGGGAATGCATGTCCGGTGTCCGTTGTGGCCGCTTTGGCGGGCGTAGCGGTTTTCCTTCCACGCTTGACGGCAGGCGGTTCGGCGGTCGACTCCGTAATGGATTCAGGACGCAGGACTTCGGTGAAGATGAATTTGTGACAGGCATTGCGAAAGGCATCCGGCGTTTTCTTTTCTCCAAAGCCGAGAACGGTCAGGCCTTCTTCACGCAAGCGCATCGCCAGTCCGGTGAAATCGCTGTCACTTGTTATCAGGCAAAAGCCATCGAATTTGCGCGTGTACAGCAAATCCATCGCATCGATGATCAATGTGCTGTCGGTCGCATTTTTGCCGGTCGTGTAAGCGAATTGCTGAACCGGTTTGATTGCAAATTGCTGCAATACCTTCTTCCATGAGGCACTGGTCGGCGCGGTAAAGTCGCCGTATATGCGTTTCACGGTTGCTTCGCCAAATCTCGCGATTTCTGCGAGCAGGCCTTCTATGACTGCTGCTTGTGCATTGTCGGCATCGATCAGAACCGCCAGCCGAAGCGTTGAGTCATCGGATTCTATTTTTGCAGCCGATCGCGAAGGTAGCAAGATGCCTCCCGGTTCTGATTGTTAATCAGTCCATCAGTTTGAATGCAGCATAAGGCTGCGCCAGCAGGATGAATGCCGGGACGGCCTTATGCCGCAGCTTTTTTAGCGGCCGGTTTTTTCTTTGCCACCGTTTTCTTCGCGGGCACCTTCTTTGCAGCCGGCTTCTTAGCCGCTACTTTCTTGGCTGCTTTTGCCGGCGCGGCATCCGCTGTTTCCTCTGCATCGTCCGCGACAACCGCCGCTTTACCTTTGCCCGGCACTTTTTCCTTGCGCGGTTCAAATTCAAAACTGGTCTTGCCGTCTTTGCCGCGAACCAGGTAAGCCTTGAATGCACGGCGTGTACGTTGCGAGACAAATCCCGGCAGCAGATCGGTTTTGCCTTCGTTGAGCAGCTTGCTCATCTGCTCGGGCAGAATTTCCTGTTGCAGGATGATGCGGCCGCTGCGGAAGTCGCAGGTCTTCGGTTTGGCTACCGAGTTTTCGCATACATAGGACAGCGGCATTTCGTACACGCCGCCGGCGCATTTCGGACAAGGCCCGAGTGGCGTCTGGTCGCTGAAATCTACCGGTTCTGCATTTTCGTCATCGTTCTGACCAAAGTCGAATTCCAGTTTGTAATTCTTGATCTCTTCGTCGCGCGAAATTTTCAGTACGGCGGCGAATGGACGGCCCATTTTCGAGCGGAAGCCTTGCAGCGGCCCGATGGTTTTGTTCGTCAATAATTCTTCAACTTCGGCAACTTCAAACTGGCGGCTACCTGGCGTTTTGCTCATCGAGAATTCGCACTTGGTGCAGGCGAAGCGACGGTAGTTTTCCTTGACCACGCTGCCGCAATTCGGGCATGGCGTTTTCAGGGTCGCGTAATCGCCAGGGATGGTGTCGTTGTCGTATTCCTTGGCGCGCTTGACGATGACTTGCGTCATCTGTGCGATCTCGCGCATGAATTCTTCACGGCTGATCTTGCCGCGTTCCATTTCCGACAGCTTGTATTCCCATTCGCCGGTCAGTTCCGGTGCGGTCAGTTCGTTTACGCCTAAACCGCGCAGCAAGGTCATCAACTGGAATGCCTTGGCGGTCGGCATCATTTCGCGACCTTCGCGCAGCAGGTATTTTTCCGTCAGCAAGCCTTCGATGATGGCCGCGCGCGTAGCCGGTGTGCCCAGCCCTTTGCCGGTCATGGCGACGCGCAGGTCGCTGTCGTCTATCAATTTGCCGGCACCTTCCATGGCTGACAGCAGCGTAGCTTCCGTATAGCGTGCGGGCGGTTTGGTAACGAGGCCATTGGCGACTACCGATTCGGTTTGTACCTTCTCGCCTTTGGCGACAGGAACCAACGTGCCGCTGTTTTCCGGATCTTTTTCGTCGATGACTTCCTTGCCGTAAACCGCAAGCCAGCCCGGATTGGTCATGACCTTGCCTTCAGTCTTGAACTGGTGGCCGGAGACTTCGGTGAAGCGTGTGGTGACCTGGAATTCTGCAGCCGGGAAGAAGATCGCCATGAAGCGACGTGTCACGAGGTCGTACAGCTTCTGTTCAGGCTCCGACAGATTCTTCGGCGCCAGTGTGGTCGGGATGATCGCAAAGTGATCGCTGATTTTCGTGTTATCGAAAATTCGCTTGTTCGGCTTGACCCATTTGCTATTCAGGATCTGCTTGGCAAACTGGTGATAGTTGTTGTTTTCGGCGACGACTTCCAGCGTTTCCAGCACGGTCGGCAGATAATCTTCCGGCAGGTGGCGCGAATCGGTACGCGGATAGGTCAATACTTTATGACGTTCGTACAAGGCTTGCGCCAGGCCGAGTGTGTTTTTCGCCGAGAAGCCGAAACGGGCATTGGCTTCGCGCTGCAGGCTGGTCAGATCGAACAATGCCGGTGCCATCGAGGTGGTCGGTTTCGATTCTTCGCTGACATTGCCCGGCTTGCCGCCACGGCAGGCGGCGACGATGGATTCTGCTGCGGCCTTGCTCCACAGACGTTCCGGCCGACGCTCTGGATCGGTTTCGTCTTTCTTGAATGCGGTGTCGAGCCAGCGGCCCTGATAGATGCCGGCGGCGCAAATGAATTCGGCGCGCACTTCCCAATAATCGCGCGGTATGAATTTTTTGATCTTTTCTTCGCGTTCCACCACGATGGACAGCGTCGGCGTTTGTACGCGGCCGACGGTGGTCAGGTAGAAGCCGCCTTCCTTCGAGTTGAAGGCGGTCATTGCGCGTGTGCCGTTGATGCCGATCAGCCAGTCGGCTTCACTGCGGCTGCGTGCGGCATCGGCCAGCGACAGCATTTCCTCGTCGCTGCGCAGATTCTTGAATGCTTCGCGAATGGCGCCCGGCGTCATCGATTGCAGCCACAGGCGCTTGATCGGTTGCTTGGCTTTTGCATATTGCGCGATCAAACGGAAAATCAGTTCACCTTCGCGTCCGGCATCGCATGCATTGATCAGGCCGGTGACGTCCTTGCGCTTGATCAGCTTGTTCAATACTTTCAGGCGCGATTCGGTTTTGGCGATCGGGTTCAGCGCAAAGTACGGCGGGATCATCGGCAAGTGGGCAAACGACCATTTGCCGCGCTTGACGTCATATTCTTCCGGGACCGAGATTTCGACCAGGTGACCGACTGCGGAAGACAGTACGTATTCGTCGGATTCAAAGTAATCATCATGCTTGGTAAAGCCGCCGAGCGTCTTCGCGATATCGTTCGCGACGGATGGCTTCTCGGCAATGATGAGTGTTTTTGTCATGGTTTTCGATCTCTAAAAAAGTGCCGGCACGCATGGCTGGGTGCAGGTTGAGGCATACAGCTTATGGCGCAGGCGGCTTTTTTCAAGGAAGACCCGCGCTAATATAAGAGTTGCATAGGCGTCAAGCGGCCAATGATAAGCGCGTTGCGGCGAAATCCGCAAGCAGGACACTAAGAGATATGAAAAAAGAAATCGGGAAGTGTTGCTGAAGAAGCATGTCCGCTGCGCACGGACATGCTGTAGGCCTACTTATTATTAGTGCAGCATCCGCGGTGCGGCATCGTCGTCGTCGAGAAACAGCTCGTCGAAGATCAAACCGTCCGGTTCCTTGCCCTGGCTCCATAGCACCATCAGCACGATGACCTTGAGCTTGTCGAGCGAAATCGGCGTCTCGCCGGCGGCCAGTGCGCGTTCGATCACGATTTCGCGCTGGATGGGATTGATCAGCTTGGCCGCTTCGAGGAACTGGATGAAACCGACTGCTGGCGTGCCGAGCACATCCGTCTCTTGCGATACGTAAATGCGTGTGCCGAACGAGAATGCGGTCTGGTGCGGGTATGAGTCGGAAAGTTCGTTGGTGGTTTCAGCCAGTGCAGTCAGCCAGCCGAGCGCCTTGACGATTTCTTCTTCCTCAAAGCCGACAGCGGATAATTTTTTTACCAGCGCGTCCGAATCCGGGCAGGCATCGGGCCGGTAGTAGGTTTCATAAAGATAGACTAAGACATCAAACATGGCATCACCGTAGCGCTTGGGTTAAGACGATATTTGTTGAATATCGTCAGGATCGGATGCGTATGAATCACTCTCTTTACACAATAGGACATACAAAGAGGTGTTACGACAGCGGCAGATCAAAGACAGCGCTTACTTGGTTCAAGGATACCCTAAAAATGATGAGGCCAACAGGGGAAGGAAATTTTGTTGCTGCTACATGATGTCAAAGTGAGATATCAAACTGGAATGATGCGACCTTGTTGTTGCAGTCGCATTTCTGGCAGATTCAATCCAGGCGTCGGTATAAGGCGCCGGGCAATATCTCAAGCTGATCGCTTAACTCCAGCGCCAGCAATTGCGCATGCAGTGTTGCCATGTCGAGTTGGCAACGTGCCGCCAGCGTATCTGCATCCACCGGATCGAAACCGAGCGCCTGCAATACCTGTTGCGCTTGTGCGTCCAGCGCAGGCGCGATGGATTTGCTCGCTGCGTTTGCTGCAGGCGATGCGTATTGCAGTTCTTCCAGAATATCCTGCGCCGTTTCCACCAGTTTGGCGCCCTGCTTGATCAGCAGGTGACAGCCTTTCGACAGGGGCGAATGGATGGAGCCGGGAATGGCAAACATGTCGCGCCCCTGTTCGGCCGCCATGCGGGCGGTGATCAGCGAACCGGATTGCAGGGCTGCTTCCACCACCAGCACGCCGCGCGCCAGACCGCTGATGATGCGATTGCGGCGCGGGAAGTTGGCGGCGATGGCGGGCATGCCGAGCGGATATTCGCTGAGGATGCAGCCGGCTTCGGCGATCTGATGTGCAAGCGCACGATTGCGCGCCGGGTAAACGATATCGGCACCGGTGCCGATGACGGCGATGGTGGAGCCTGCATGCGGCGTTTGCGTGACTGCGAGCAAACCGCCACGATGCGCCGCTGTGTCTATGCCCAGGGCCATGCCGGAGACGATGCTCAAACCGGCCAGGCTTAAGGCTTCGGAAAATTTTTCTGCATTGACTATGCCTTGCGTCGTGGCATTGCGGCTGCCGACTACCGCCAGCGCAGGGCGCGACAATAAATCGAGACGGCCTTTTGCGTAGAGCAGTATGGGCGGATCGGAAATCTCCAGCAGAGCCGGCGGATAGTCGGCATCAGCCAGCGTCAGCACATGATTGCCGGTTTGCGCCGCCCATTTGTGCGTGGCGTCGATTAATGCACGCAAGTTTTCGGCTGGCAGCGCGAGCAAGGCATGCGCGATGCGCTCGGGTACGACTTGTTGGAGTGCGGGGAAATTCGCTGCGAAGATATTTTCCGGCAGGCCGAAGGCGCCGAGTAATTTGCGCGCGGTATCGGGGCCGACGCCGGGCGTCTGTTCCAGCCGCAACCAGCTTGCAAGATCGTCCGGGGCTGGCATTAAAAGAGCAGTAACAGGGAGGGATGCAACCCCTGACGCGCACCTGGCAAGTGCATGATGTGGCGCGTCAGGATGGAGAGGTGTCAGTTCGCCGGCTTATTCGGGCGATTTGGCGACGTCGGCAACTTGCACTGTATCGGTCACCTGCATCACCAGACCGTAGGAAATGTTGTCGAAGACGCGGAAGATCAACAGATTGCCGTAGGCTTCATCTGGCAGCTTGATCAGACCGCGGCCATTGCCCTCGGTGCGATCCGGCACCAGTTTGCCCAGGCGCTGCAGTTCGAGTACGGCACCGATATCGACGCCATCCTTGCTGCCGCGATTGATGGAAACGATCTGGTTCTGCCCCGCTTGCGAGACGCCGCCATACACCGACACGATTTGCGCATTCACCGCTTGTTCCGGTGCATGCGGCATGTAATTGATGAAGGGCGCCGGCTCTACCGGAAGCAAACGGTCGCGCACGCCCATCTCTTCCTTGGCATTGGTCACGATCATCGTATGCGGCTCGTTGTCGAGTTTGCTCAGGCGTTGCAGTTTCAAGGTGCCCAGATACACGGCTTCATAACCGATGATTTTTTTGCTGGCAGGATCGGTCAGCGGTTTGCCGGGGCGGAAGGCCTCGAATTCGGTGCGGCCGTTCAGATCGCCGCGGACATAGGCTTTATCGCCGCTGGCGAGGAAGACGTGGCCCTCTTGCGTGGCGACGATACGCGGCGCGCTATTGAGTTCGGTTTCACCGACGATCAGGGGTTTGGTCAGGAATTGCTCAATCGCCGACAGGGGGATGGTGGCAATGGCATTCGAGCCGGCCGCTGTCGAGCGTACTTGCGGCGACAGGCGTACGGTAGGCACGCCGCCGTTGTCGCCAGGGCCTCTTCCGAGACGTAATTTGCCGGCAACACGGTCAAAATAAACGGTTTGGCCCGGATAAATCCAGTGCGGGTTGCGGATTTGTTCGCGGTTCATGTCCCATACTTGCGGCCAGCACCATGGGTGCTGCAGAAATTTCCCGGAAATGCCCCATAGCGTATCGCCGCGCACGACCACATGTTGATCGGGAGCATTCGGCAAAAATGCGCAGCGCGCATTGCCGGCCACTGTTTTGGCAGGCGCTTCGGCGAAGGTGGTTGCAGGTAAAACGACTGAGGCAAGAGCAAGGAAGAGTGCAGCTGTGCTAAAATTTTTCATGGTTTGTCCGGTGAGCTTGACCAATTGTGACGCCATTACTGTGCTGCTGCATGTTATGAGTGAAATAATACATTCGTGAAAAAACTTGCTAAATTGAATCAAATTCTGCACATAAATCCTTGAAGTAGCAAGAAAACCACGCCATTAACCTGCCGCCTTGTTGCGCAAAAGCCGTATGTCTATATTAAATATCCTGCGTTATCCCGATTCACGGCTGCATAAAATTGCCAAGCCGGTCACCACCTTTGACGCACGCATCAAGACGCTGGTCGCCGATATGGCGGAAACCATGTACGACGCGCCGGGCGTTGGCCTGGCTGCATCGCAAGTCGATGTGCATGAACAGGTGATCGTCATCGATACCTCGGAAACGCACACCGAACTGCGCGCCTACATCAATCCCGAGCTGATCTGGGTCAGCCCGGAAATGCAGATTTATGATGAGGGCTGCCTGTCCGTACCCGGCGTCTACGATGGCGTCGAGCGGCATGCAAAAGTGAAGGTGCGCGCCTACGATGCGGACGGCAAACAGTTCGAGCTGGAAGCCGAAGGCTTGCTGGCTGTATGTATCCAGCACGAAATGGATCATCTGAAAGGCAAGGTATTCGTCGAATATCTGTCACCGCTGAAACGCAATCGCATCAAGACCAAGATGCTGAAAGAAGAGCGTGAGCTGAGTCGTCACAACAAGGTGGCGCAGCACTGATGATGTAACCGCGGCTCGCTCTCACAGGGCGAGCACCCGCCAAACCGGCAAGCGCATGGTTTCTCATTCTGCGCCTGCCGTACTACAATCCCTCCATGAAAATCATTTTTGCCGGTACGCCGGAATTTGCGGCGGTTGCTCTGGCGGCCCTGCACGCGGCGGGCTTCGAAATTCCGCTTGTCCTGACGCAACCCGATCGTCCGGCTGGACGCGGCATGCAATTGCAGGCTTCGGCCGTCAAGCAGTTTGCGCTGGCGCACGACATCCCGGTGGCGCAACCGATCTCCTTGCGGCTGGATGGAAAATATCCCGATGTGGCACAAGAGGCGCACGACTTGCTGCGCGCAACGCCGCACGATGTGATGGTGGTGGCAGCGTATGGTTTGATCCTGCCGCAATCCGTGCTGGATATTCCGCCGCTGGGCTGCCTGAATATTCACGCCTCATTGCTGCCGCGCTGGCGTGGTGCGGCGCCGATTCACAGAGCGATTGAAGTTGGCGACGAGAAAACCGGTATCACCATCATGCAGATGGAGCTGGGTCTGGATACCGGCCCGATGCTGCTGATGGAAAGTTTGCCGATTGCTGCCGACGATACGACGGCCAGCCTGCACGACAAGCTGGCCCGACTGGGCGGCGCAATGATTGTTGATGCCTTGCGCAAACTGGAAAAAGGCGAGCTGACAGCAACGCCGCAACCTGAAGCGGGCGCTAACTACGCAGCTAAAATTGCGAAGGAAGAAGCCACGCTGGATCTCAAGCAATCGGCACAGGAACTGGCGCGCAAGATACGTGCGTTTAATCCCTTTCCCGGCGCCATGGGAATATGCAATGGCACGCCGGTCAAGTTCTGGCAGGCGGAGGCACTGGAATCTTCCAGTCAGTGGCAAGCCGGCCAGGTCATCTCGGCCAATGCGCAGGACGGCGTGGTGATTGCCTGCGGCGACGGCGCCTTGCGTGTGACTGAATTGCAAAAGCCGGGCGGCAAGCGCTTGCCGGCGGCAGAATTCATCAAGGGCTTTGCGCTGGAAGCGCAGCGCTTTCAATAAGCGGGGCGGATGCCCGCTTTCCTGGCAGGCGCAGTGTGCCTGCCTCATTCAACAGGAGACGCGATGAAATGGATGCTTGTTTTGCTGGCGCTGTTTTTATCCGCCTGTCAGGGCACGGATGCGATCAGGCAGAACACCGCAGAGCCACCACCGGAAAGAAATACGCAGATGGCCAGTGTGGTGATCTGGTGGGCGCACGGCAACGAGCCGTTCTGGCATTTCACTGCAGACGCAGGCAAGCTGCGTTTTGAAAACCTTGGCGAGGATGCGGAATATTTTTCCTATCGTGTGTTTGACAGCGATGGCACGACGCGCACTTTCAACGCAAAGAATGCAACTTCATCGATACAAATCAGGATGATGCACAAGACCTGTTTCAACGACATGTCTGGTGCTGAATATCCATGGACGGCAGAAGTCACCATAGACGGACGCAAGCTGCAAGGCTGCGGTGAGCGTGGCAGCTTGCCGGAATAAAGCTTAATCCGGCAAAGGCAAGGGACTGGATGGCTTGATTTCTTCCAGGCACACCATGGAGCGCACACCAGCCACGCCAGGTACTTGCATCAGCCTGTCCGTTAAAAAGGATGATAGTGATTTCAAATCGGTGGCGACGACTTTCAGTAGATAGTCGAAGTCGCCGGAGATGGTGTAACACTCTAGGATTTCCGGGAACTGCCGGATCGCCTGTTCCAGTTCGCGCACCTGCTTGAACTGTTCACGTGCAATATTCAGGCTCACAAAAGCGGTGACGCCTAGCCCGAGCGCTGCGGCATTGACTTGCGCAACATAGCCCCGGATCACACCTTCCTGTTCCAATCGCTGCACCCGTCTATAGCATTGTGGCGGCGATAAATTGACGCGCTCGGATAATTCCACATTGGAGGCGCGACCCTTGTTTTGCAGGGTTTGCAGCAGGATGCGATCGTAGCGGTCGAATTTCTCCATGAACCCCTCTTTATGCGCACGATTCGTTCACTTTATACCTAAAGCATGTTTAATAACGCAGAAATATTTCTTTGCATTGGACTTACCATGTAAGGGTGAATTGGTATCGTTTTCTATGAGGAGCGCTATCGTGGGCAGCCATCGCATCGCATTGGAAGATCGCTACTGCGCGCACAACTATCAGCCTCTGCCTGTCGTACTGAGCAAAGGCAAGGGCATCTGGCTGTGGGATGAAAACGGCAAGCGCTATATGGACATGATGTCCGCTTATTCGGCCGTCAGCTTTGGCCATAGCCATCCTGCCCTGGTCGCCGCCCTGACGCATCAGGCTGGCCAACTGGTCGTCACTTCGCGCGCGTTTTATACCGATCAACTGGGACCGTTCCTGCAACTGCTATGCGAGATGACAGGCATGCCGCAAGCGCTACCTATGAATAGCGGCACCGAAGCGGTGGAAACTGCCTTGAAAGCGGCGCGCAAATGGGGTTACAGGGTCAAGGGTATTCCCGACCAACAAGCCGAAATCATCGTTTGCCACGGCAACTTTGCCGGACGCACGACGACCATCGTCGGCTTTTCTTCCGAGGCGCAGTACCGCGATGGCTTCGGGCCGTTTGATGGCGGCTTCGTGACGATACCTTTCGGCGATGCGGCGGCGCTGGAAGCGGCGATCACGCCGCGCACGGCAGCCTTTCTGGTGGAGCCGATTCAGGGCGAAGGCGGCATCATCGTGCCGCCGGATGGCTATTTGGCGCAATGTCGCGAGATTTGTACGCGCCACAATGTCTTGCTGATCTGTGATGAAGTGCAAACCGGATTGGGGCGTACCGGACGTTTGCTGGCCTGCGACCATGAGGGAGTCAGGCCGGATGGTTTGATACTAGGCAAGGCTCTGGGCGGCGGTTTGTTGCCGGTTTCTGCATTCCTGGCGCGGCGCGATGTGATGGATGTATTCACGCCGGGCGACCACGGCAGTACTTTCGGCGGCAATCCTTTGGCCGCCGCAGTCGGCCATGCTGCACTGTCCTTGCTGCGCGATGGCGAGTTGATTGCAGCGGCACGGCAACGGGGACAACGCTTGCTTGACGGTTTGCACGCGATACGGCATCCGGCGATACGCAACGTGCGCGGCAAGGGTTTGCTGATAGGACTGGAGCTTGATCCGGCAATTATTTCAGCGCGCCGCTTTTGCGAACGACTGATGGAGAACGGCCTGCTGTCGAAAGAAACGCATGACACCGTCGTGCGTTTTGCACCGCCGCTGATTATCAGTGCAGCAGAAATCGATGCGGCGCTGCGCATCATCGAACATGTTTTCGCCACTTTGGCCGCGCCACATATGGAGGATTGCACATGATGAACAAGCATCTCGATACTTTTCTGATGTGCGCACCTGAGTACTTTGAAGTTTCCTATATCATCAATCCCTGGATGGAGGGGAATGTTGCGCGTGGCAATCGCGCAAACGCACAAGACCAATGGCAGGCGCTGATGCATGCCTTGCAAGAGGTGGCGCAAGTCGAGTGCATGCCATCGGCGGCTGGTGTGCCGGATATGGTCTTCACTGCAAATGGCGGTTTGGTGCTTGGAGACAATGTGATTTTGTCGAACTTCCGCCATGTTGAGCGCAAGCCTGAAGAAGCACACTTTGCCGCATGGTTCGCTGCGCATGGCTTGAGTGTGTTGCACATGCCGCATGCATTGCCGTTTGAAGGTGCCGGCGACGCTCTGCTGGATCGAGGCAGCGATCTACTGTGGTTTGGGCACGGCCATCGTTCGGATGTGGCGTGCGCGCCTCTGATAAGCGAAATGCTGAATATTGAAGTGCAGTCTTTAAAGTTGGCTGATCCGCGCTTTTACCATCTGGATACCTGTTTCTGTCCATTGCAAGGCGGATATTTGCTGTATTACCCCGATGCCTTCGATGCAGCAGCACAAGCGCACATTGCTGCACGCGTGCCCGCGCAAAAACGCTTTGCCGTATCGCAGGCAGATGCACTTAACTTCGGCTGTAATGCAGTCAATAGCGGCCAGCATGTATTCCTCAACCAGGTTTCACCGGCCTTGTGCATGCAACTGGAACGTTGGGGTTTTAACGTGCATCAAATAGCCTTGACAGAGTTTATGAAAGCCGGTGGTGCAGCCAAATGCCTGACCCTGAAAATGAATGAGCCGCAAAGGCCCAAGTCAAAACATGCGGCAGATGGAAAATTGGCCGAATCGGTGCCAGCGATGTAGTGGCTGGCAGTCAGGCCTGCATGTGTTGTGAAAAGGATAAGAAGAGGCTAAGGGCAGAGGGGTTTAACGTATAATTTCACCTGGATTTCATACTTGTTTAACCCGGCGCGGCCTGTGTCCGGGTTTTTGCTTTTATGTAGCTGCACCGATAATGAATAGATAAAGACTTGACGATGAAACGCGACGCTCTCTGCCCTACCGAAGTCCTCCTGCGTGACCTGATGGCACGCCGCATCCTGATTCTGGATGGCGCGATGGGAACCATGATTCAGCAATACAAGCTGACGGAAGAAGATTATCGCGGCACGCGTTTCGCCGATCTGGCTGCCGCTGGCGTGCATGTGCCGGCCGGGCGTGAACTGTTCGTCAAGGGTAACAACGAACTGCTGTCGCTGACTCAGCCGCATATCATCAGCGAAATCCATGAAAAATATCTGGCCGCCGGCGCTGATCTGATTGAGAGTAATACCTTCGGTGCCACCACCGTCGCACAAGACGATTACAACATGGGTCATCTGGCCTATGAAATGAACGTGGCATCGGCGCGTCTGGCGCGCGCTGCCTGCGACAAGTATTCGACGCCGGACAAGCCGCGCTTTGTCGCTGGCGCACTCGGACCGACACCGAAGACCGCATCGATCTCGCCGGACGTCAACGATCCGGCCGCACGCAACGTTACCTTCGATCAGTTGGTCGCTTCGTATCTGGAACAGACGCGCGGCCTGGTGGAAGGCGGTGCCGACGTGCTGCTGGTCGAAACCATTTTCGATACGCTCAATTGCAAAGCGGCCTTGTTTGCGATCGACACTTATTTTGAAGAGTCTGGCAAACGCTTGCCCATCATGATATCGGGCACTGTTACCGATGCATCGGGCCGCATTCTGTCCGGTCAAACGGTGCCGGCATTCTGGCATTCGATTCGCCATGCCAGACCGCTGACGGTGGGTTTGAACTGCGCACTCGGTGCGGCGCTGATGCGTCCGTACGCGGAAGAATTGTCGAAGATCGCCGATACCTTCGTATGTATTTATCCGAACGCCGGTTTGCCTAATCCGATGAGCGATACCGGTTTCGACGAGACGCCGGATGTGACCTCATCCTTGCTGAAGGATTTTGCCGAAAGCGGTTTCGTCAATATTGCCGGCGGTTGCTGCGGCACCACGCCGGATCACATCAAGGCGATTGCCGATACGGTCGCGAATATTGCGCCGCGCATCGTGCCCACGATAGAACCAACGATGAAACTGTCGGGCCTGGAACCCTTCATCATCGATGACAGCTCCCTGTTTGTGAACGTCGGCGAACGTACCAACGTCACCGGCTCCAAAGCATTTGCGCGCCTGATCATCAATGAAAAATACGATGAAGCGCTGACCGTTGCGCGACAACAGGTGGAAAACGGCGCGCAGATCATCGATATCAATATGGATGAGGCGATGCTCGATTCGGAGGCAGCGATGACGCGCTTCCTGAATTCGGTGGCGTCCGAGCCGGACATCGCACGCGTGCCTATCATGATCGATTCGTCGAAATGGTCGGTCATTGAAGCAGGCTTGAAATGCGTGCAGGGCAAGGCGATCGTCAACTCGATTTCGATGAAGGAAGGCGAAGAAAAATTCCTGCACGATGCGAAGTTGTGCCGTCGTTATGGCGCGGCCGTGATCGTGATGGCCTTCGATGAAAAAGGCCAGGCCGACACCTTCGAGCGCAAGATAGAAATTTGCGAACGCGCATATTGGCTGCTGGTCAATGAAGTTGATTTCCCGCCGGAAGACATCATTTTCGATCCGAATATTTTCGCGATTGCGACCGGTATCGAAGAGCACAATAATTACGCGGTTGATTTCATCAACTCGGTGCGCTGGATCAAGGAAAACCTGCCATACGCAAAAATCAGCGGCGGTGTATCCAACGTCAGTTTCTCGTTCCGTGGCAACGATCCGGCACGCGAAGCGATCCATACGGTATTCCTGTATCACGCAATCAAGGCCGGCATGACGATGGGTATCGTCAACGCCGGTATGGTCGGCGTGTACGACAATCTGTCCGCCGAGTTGCGCGAGTGCGTCGAAGACGTGGTGCTGAATCGTCGTGAAGATGCGACCGAGCGCATGATTGAGATGGCCTCCACGCTAAAGGCTGACGACAAGAAGGAAGAAGCCACGCTGGAATGGCGCAGCGGCACCGTGCAGCAGCGTCTGGCGCATGCGCTGGTGCAAGGCATCACGCAATGGATCGTTGAAGACACTGAAGAAGCGCGACAGGAATTGCTGGGCAATGGCGGCCGGCCTATTCACGTGATCGAAGGCCCGTTGATGGATGGCATGAACATCGTCGGCGATCTGTTCGGTCAGGGCAAAATGTTTTTGCCGCAGGTGGTGAAATCGGCGCGCGTGATGAAGCAGGCGGTTGCGCATCTGATCCCGTTCATCGAGGAAGAAAAACGTCTGCTGCAGGAGCAGACCGGTGTCGTCAGCAAGCCGAAAGGCAAGATCGTCATCGCGACGGTCAAGGGTGACGTGCATGACATTGGCAAGAACATCGTATCGGTGGTCCTGCAATGCAATAACTTTGAAGTCGTCAACATGGGCGTGATGGTGCCGTGTTCGGAAATTCTCGCGCGCGCCAAAGCCGAGAACGCCGACATCATCGGCCTCTCTGGATTGATCACGCCGTCGCTGGAAGAAATGGCTTACGTTGCGAAGGAAATGCAGCGCGACGAATATTTCCGCGGCTTGAAAACACCGCTGCTGATCGGTGGCGCAACCACCAGCCGCGCGCATACCGCCGTCAAGATCGCGCATAACTACGATGGCCCGGTCGTGTACGTGCCGGATGCCTCGCGTTCGGTATCGGTTGCACAATCCCTGCTGACGCCGGAAAGTCGCGATCAGTACATCGCCGATATCGCGACCGATTACGAGCGCATACGCGTACAGCATGCGAACAAGAAGGCCTTGCCGATGTTGAGCCTGGAGCAGGCGCGCGCCAACAAGATGCAAGTGGAATTCACCGGCAAATATGCGCCGGTCAAACCGAAATTCATTGGCCGCCGCGTGTTCAAGAATGTCGATCTGGCGACCATTGCGCAATACATTGATTGGGGTCCATTCTTCCAGACCTGGGATCTGGCCGGCCCCTACCCTGCGATTTTGGAGGACGAAGTGGTGGGCGATGCCGCAACGAAGGTGTTTGCCGAAGGCCAGGCCTTGCTGAAGAAAATCATCGAAGGTCGCTGGCTGACCGCCAACGGCGTGATTGCATTGCTGCCGGCAAATACCGTCAACGATGACGACATCGAGGTGTACACCGATGAAACGCGCACCCAGGTTGCATTCACCTATTACGGTGTGCGCCAGCAAACGGTCAAGCCGATCATCGATGGCGTGCAGCGTCCGAATCAATGTCTGGCTGATTTCATTGCGCCGAAATCGTCTGGCATTGCCGATTACATCGGCCTGTTTGCAGTGACTGCAGGGCTGGGTATCGAAAAATACGAGAAACGCTTTGAAGATGCGTACGACGATTATTCTTCCATCATGCTGAAGTCGCTGGCGGATCGTCTGGCGGAAGCGTTTGCCGAACATTTGCACGAGCGCGTGCGCACCGATTTGTGGGGTTATGTGCCGGACGAGGCCTTGAGCAATGAAGCGATGATCAAGGAAGAATATCGCGGCATACGCCCTGCTCCTGGTTATCCGGCGTGTCCGGAACATACGGTCAAGGCCGAGATGTTCAAGACCTTGCAGGCGGAAGAAATCGGCATGATGCTGACCGATTCGTTTGCGATGTTTCCGGGTGCGGCGGTATCCGGTTTTTACTTCGCCCATCCGGAAGCAAAATACTTTGTGGTCGGCAAGATCGGCGAGGATCAGGTCAAGGACATGGTGCTGCGACGCGGCGTTTCGCAGGAAGATATCGAACGCTGGCTGGCGCCTAACCTGTCTTGATCCGGTGATGAGCGGCAATGCACTATCGCCGCATCAATAAAAAAGCTGCAGAAAAATTCCTGCAGCTTTTTTTTATGTGTATCGAATGCACGGGTTCAAGGCGAAGGCATGCCGTCGATGAATACCTTCAATTCACCAGGTTTGAATTGCGTCCATGTTTCATTCGTGGTTAGCGGTTCGGTGACGATGATCGCGACGCGGTCGCTCGGCGTCGTCACTTCGGAAAAATCCACTTTCATGTCTTCATCGCACAGTACTGCTTCGGCAAACGGAAACTGCCGCACGATGTAATGCAGATTGGTCGAGCAATGCGCAAACAGTGCCGAGCCATCCGACAGCATCATGTTGAAAGTGCCATGCGTGGCGATCTCGGTGCACAGTTTTTCAATCGCAGCGCGCAGTGGTGGCAGCGCCGGCAAGGTATCGCCAAACTGGCGACGCAGTTCCTGCAGGATGTAACAGAAGGCAGCTTCGCTATCGGTGTTGCCGACCGGCCTATACGGGCCGGTCAATTCCGGATTGAAATCTTTCAGATCGCCGTTATGCGCGAAGACGAAGTAGTGGCCCCATAATTCGCGTACAAAAGGGTGGCAGTTTTCCAGTGCGACGCGGCCTTGCGTGGCCTTGCGGATGTGGGCGATGACATTCTTTGATTTGATGGGGAAGCGCCGTATCAGCTCGGCAACAGGCGATGCGATCGCGGCCTGATAATCGACAAAGTGGCGTACGCCGGCACCCTCAAAAAATGCGATACCCCAGCCGTCATTGTGGGCATCAGTACCGCCGCTGCGTGTTGCAAAGCCAGTGAAGCTGAACACGATATCGGTGGGAACATTGCAATTCATTCCGAGAAGCTGGCACATGTATTTCCGTTGAAACTGTAGTTGTTCTGTTAAGGCAGGATAGTCTCTACAGTAGCACGACTGCCGGCCCGTCTGTCGCTTCGGCGCTGCGCTCGGATGCAAGCGCAATCCGGCAACGCCAGAGCGCATGTCCCGAGGCTTGATATTTTTGTTCAAACGGCGTGATGGTCCGCTCGGGCGCATAGGCTGCGCAGGCAACGGGCTGCTGCGTCAACTGCTTCAGCGCGGCGGCGAATTCTTCCACGTAAATACGCCAGTTGCTGCGGCATTCCAGTACGCCGCCCAGCGCAACGATGGTGGGAAATACCGGATGGCCATGCCAGCGGCGCGCCAGATGTCCGATCTTCGGCCAGGGATTCGGATAGAGAATGTAATGCCGGGCCAGCGGTACCCCGCTTTGCAGAAGCAGCCGCCAGTAATCCACCAGATCAGCGCGCAGACGCAGGACATTCGACGGCATCGGATGCGGCCAGTGCGTGTTGCGCGCAATACGATCTGCCGATTGATCGACGCCGATGACAAAGTGATCTGGGAATTGTGCGGCCAGATGCAGGCTGGACAAGCCGACGCCGCAAGCGGCATCGAGGATCAATGGCTGCGCGCCGGCCTGTTGCCAGACCGTCATGCTGTGCTGGAAGGCCGCGCGATTGTAATCAGTGATCGGTTTTTGAAATGTGTGTGCTGCATGCTTTGCCAGCCGTGTGCCCAATTGCTGGTGGACTTCGTGCTGGCGACTGATGATGAGATGGGAATTCGCGTGCATCGCGATGAAATCGGCTGAAATGAATAGGGAGTAAATGCAAAAATGCGCTTGCAATCATTGAACATGATAATGCAGGCGCACAAGAATGCAATCTCTTCCGCAGAAGAGAGATATGTTTAGTGGAAGGCGACAGGCTGGCTCATGAATGAATCGTAGTTGCCGAGAAAGTCGTCGATTTCCTCTACGCTGGGTTCGGTCACAATCAAATTCTTTACATCCCGGCGGAATAATTCCGCCAGTGCACCGGCAATGAATATTTCGCGTTTTGCCGGTTTGTCCATGATTTCATAGCCGCCGAAGCGCAGGGCATCGCAGTCGTCATCGACGCCGAATTCCACTACGCTGTACTGCTCGCTGTTGTAGATCACGTTCATATACTCTCCTGTTGCCTATGCAATGAAAATCATCGCGCTGATAGAGACATGGCGCAGATCGGGATAATTTCAAGACTGGAAGCGAACTGTCAGCCTATAACTTGGTAACGGCTTGTAACGGAGAATATTGAATTGTGCTCACGAAGATTAACAATGTGGTCCAAATGCCATTGTTGTTTTGCTATGCGGCGCAGCGCATGTCGTCTGTGAGTGTAAGTAAAGTGTCGTACGGTGTCTGCGCGAGGAAGAGGCGTAATTGCTCTATGTGTTCGCTGTTGGCAACGCTGATATACAGGCGCGCAGGTTTGCTGCGCAAGATGCGGTTCAGATGTACGCGCATGATCATATTGCCGGTGCAGCACATGCAGCCGGGGGCAATACGCACGATGGTCAGGAGAGGCTTGCCTGTCAGAACATCCAGTTCGCTGCGGCCGTCGGGCAGGCCTTCCAGGATGATCGCAGTTTTCTGGTTGGAGGCGAGGTGGCCGAGGATGAGAGTTTCGCGCTTGCGGGCACTGCCGCCCGTTACCAGCGACGTCAGAGTCATAAGCCTTTTTTTGCGATCTTGCCTGGCTCGACGCCGAGTTGTTTGAGCTTGCGATACAGGTGCGTGCGTTCGAGGCCGGTTTTTTCCGCGACACGCGTCATGCTGCCGCCTTCCTGTCCAAGATGATGCTCGAAGTAGGCGCGCTCGAATGCATCGCGCGCTTCGCGCAACGGCAGTTCAAACGAAGTGGTAAAAAATTGCGTATCGGCAGACATCAGCGAGACCGGCGCGCTGGTCGGGTAGCTGATGCCGGTCAGTGGCTGGTGACTTCTGTCCGAGGACGAATGTGTATCGTTGTGGATGATGGGTGCACGTACCGGAATGGACGCCACGCGGCTTACTTCTTGTCCGCGCGAGATGCCTTGTTGCACGGCCTTCAAGAGTTTTTGCAGCGAGATCGGTTTTTCCAGGAAGTTGAGCGCGCCTATGCGGGTTGCTTCGACTGCTGTGTCTATTGTTGCGTGGCCGGACATCATGATGACCGGCATGGTCAGCAAGCCATCGCGTTGCCATTCCTTGAGCAGCGTCACGCCGTCGGTATCGGGCATCCAGATATCCAGCAACACCAGATCCGGCTTGGCCGCAGCACGCAGTTCGCGCGCCTGCTGTGCATTTTCGGCTGTTGCTACGACATGTCCTTCATCTCCCAGGATTTCCGACAGCAACTCCCGTATTCCCATTTCGTCATCAACAACTAGAATATTGGCCATCTGTTCACCTCCCTCATCATGATCGTCATCCTCTTTTGCAAGTCCTGTAGTCCAGACTTTGTCAGGAGGATAACTTTAACAGCAAAATTGCCACTTTTGCACCATTTGTGCTGGTGCGGTTTTTGATGTCGATACGTCCACCGTGTTCCTCAATAATCTTTTTCACCATGGCAAGCCCCAGACCAGTGCCGCGCGGTTTGGATGTGATGTAAGGCTCAAATGCATGAGCGAGGATTTTCGGCGAGAAGCCGGGGCCGTTATCGGTAATCGACAATTGGACCGCATTGTTCACAGCGCCGTCCGAACTTCTATAATGGATTTCTTCCGTAATAATATCAATACGTGCAGTTGATTCCTGCTTGATGTGATCGATCACTGCGTCCTGCGCATTTTGCAATAGATTGTGTATGACCTGACGCAGTTGCGTCGCGTCGCCCATGATCAGCGGCAATCCTTCCGCCAGTCTGGCGTGAATGATGTCGCGCTCGTCGCCTGTCTGATAGAGATGCAGAATTTCTTCAATCAACGCATTCAGATCCAGTGGCGACAATACGGCGGGTGGTGTTTTTGCGTAGTCGCGGAAATCATCGACCATGCGCTGCATTGCCGATACCTGGTTAACGATGGTGGTAGTACTGCGCTCCAGTATTCGCGCATCCTGTTCGTTCAGCTTGCCTTCCAGTTTCATCTGCAGACGTTCGGCAGAGAGTTGGATTGGCGTCAGCGGATTCTTGATTTCATGCGCCAGACGTCGCGCGACTTCACCCCAGGCGATCGAACGCTGCGCTGAAATGACATCGGAAATATCATCGAATACCACCACATAGCCGCTATCCCTGGCAGCCGGCAGGCGCGAACCGCGCGCCAGCAATGAGATATCGTTTTCCGCTTCGGCGCCGCCCATGCGACGCGGCACATCGATCTGATGCTGCCAATGCAAATTGCCGATATCACCGCCGCCAGCGGCAGATTGCGCGCTTTGTTCCGAAAAAGATTGCGTGATCACTTGCGCAAATGCACTCAGGCCATCGATCTCTTGCAAGGGTTTGCCGATATGCTGGGCAAAATCATGCTGCAGAATGCGCTCGACCGATTCGTTGCAGGTCACCAGTCTGAAATTGCGATCCAGCACCATCACACCGGCCGACATATTGGCCAGCACTGACTCCAGATAGCCTTTGGCGTTTTCCAGTTCGGCGCGATTTTTCTCTACCGAGGCGCGCGCATCGGACAGTTGGCGCGTCATTGTATTGAAGGATTGCGTCAGCGTGCCGAGTTCGTCGGAGGTGGTCACGATAGGACGCGGCGAGAGATTGCCTTCCGCGACAGCCTTGGTCCCTTCTGCCAGCAGCAACAGAGGTTTGGCGAGGTCGCTGGCGATCAGGAAGGCGCCGGCAATGGCGCCGAAAATTGCCAGCAGCAAGGTCAGCGTCAGTGTCACGATATAAATTTTTCGCAAGCCGGTACGTGCGAGATAGCGTTCCTGGTATTCGCTATACGCCACGCGCAATGCTTCTGCATTCGCGGCCAGTTGTTCCGGTACCGGCTGCAGCAATTGCAGATAACGCGTTTCGGATTGCAGCGACAATTCCTTGCTGGAATTTGGAATCGCAATGACCACGCGCAGCAGCAGGCTGTTTCCCGGATTGGCGGCAGAGGTGGTAATCGTATTGGTTTTGGCGTTGCTGGTGGAGGGGCTGTTGTCCTGGAAATCGGTGTTGCCCTCGATGACGGCGTAAGCGCGCGTCAGACGCGCCTGACGCAGCATCGCCGCCGTCGGAAGATCGGGCAGCAGTGCACGGAGTTGCGAGCCGGAGCTGGCAATCATCTGGCCGTTGCTGCTGACAATGACCGCTTCCAGCATCGAATTCTGATCGCGCAGACGCGACAGTTGCGTGATCTGGGTCGCTTCCGATGCGTCTGATAATTCCAGCGCCATGCTGCGCGCCTTGATCCGCAATTCGTCGAGCGATGAATCGAGTGCGGAGCGGCCGAGGTTGAGGCCGGATTCCAGTGCGGATTCGACGCGTACGTCAAACCACGATTCGATCGAGCGCGAAACGAATTGCACGGACACTGTGTAGATCACTGCACCCGGCAGGATGCCTATCATGGCGAATAGCAGCACCAGCCGCGCCATCAGTTTGGAACCGAACTTGCCACGCTTGTAGCGTTTGTACAGACGTATCAGCAACAGGATAACCAGACCCAGCAATGCGGCGGCGACGACGGCATTGAGAATCAGCAGCCACGGATAGTTGCGTTCAAACAGATTGGAATTTTCAGATGCGGAAGCGAGCAGAAACAACAAGATGCTGATAACGGCCCCGCCAACAACCAGTAAATAGCGAAGCAGCCGTGTCACTGGGGTTCCGCCGTATAGATGAAGTGCTTCCAGTTGGAAGACAGGCGCCAATCGCTGCTATTGAGCGCGTGTACCTGGAACGGTTTCGGCAACTGGGCGACGTCGAGCTGCATGCGTACTGCAACGGCATAGGACTGCCCGGGCTTCAATGCGTTTTTGTCGGCCACTACCCAGCGATTGGGACGACGTACCAGTGACAGCGCGTCGTCCAGTGTCTGAAAGCTTTGTTGCAGACGACCGGTAATGGCCGCGTGATACTGGCGTGTCAGTACGTTGTACGAGATGCGGATGGTTTGCGAGTCGACAATTTCCTTTGAATCAAACCAGTACCAGCGGGGTTTGGTGATTTCGATTTCCGTCGTGAAGTACAGCGGAATGCCGCGCGTCAGCGCATCTTCCAGTCCGCGGTTCAAATTGAAGACGAAGGTGGCGGAGAGCCGGTAGCCTTCAGCGCTGTCTTCCAGGTGCGCTTGTTCGATTTCAATGCCATCGGCTGCACGTGCATCAGCCAGCTGCAGCGAGAACGCCAGCAGCAAGATGGTGCACAACCAGTAGAAAGGAATGAAAAGTTTTTGTTTCACGCGTGAGAGCAGAACAATCGCCTGGCAGGTTGAAAAAAGTAAGTGAAAAGGTCAAGTTCCAGATTTTTGAAACAAGGCGTAAAACAGGCCGTCGTGGTCATTTTCCGCATTGGCCGTCGGCAGCAACTGACCGGGCGCCGGCAAGCGGATGGCACGATTACGTACTGCGAACGCCGCTGCCTGCGCTTCCGATTCCTGCGGCCACAACGAACAAGTCACAAACAGCAATTTACCATCGGCTTGCAGCATCTGCCAAAGGTTGTCGAGGATTTGTGCTGAAATCGCTGCCAGTTGTACTGCATCGCTTTTGCGTCGCAGCCAGCGAATATCCGGGTGCCGTCGCACGATGCCGGATGCAGTACACGGCACGTCGGCCAGAATGCGCTCGAAGGGTTTGCCATCCCACCAGCTATTACCGGTGGCATCGCCAACCAGTAAAGAGGCGTTTAATTGCAGGCGCTGCAAATTTTCGGTGATGCGTGGCAGGCGGCGCTCATCGCTATCGAGCGCGGTGAGTTCAACTGCGGCGGATTCCAGAATGTGCCCGCTTTTGCCGCCCGGTGCGGCGCATGCATCCAGCACGCGCATACCGTCGTGCAGATCGAGCAGGGGCGCGGCAAGTTGAGCCGCCGCATCCTGTACCGATACCAGCCCGTCATTGAAACCGGGAATCTGATTCACCGGTGTAGCTTGCGCCAGACGCACGGCGACCGGGCCGATAAGGGTGGCGGCAATGCCTTGTTGCGCCAGCAGGGCGAGATAATCGCTCACGCTGATTTTGCGTTGATTGACACGCAGGGTCAGTGGCGGAGCGGCATTGCCGGCTTCGAGTATCGCCTGCCAATCACGCGGATACGCGGAACGCATGCGATCTATCCACCAGTCCGGATAATTCCAGCGCGCCAGTTGCGTACCGGCCGCACTTTTCATCAGCGCATCCCGTTCGCGCAAAAAACGACGCAGGATTGCGTTGACCATGCCCTTGGCGTGCGCCATGTCGGTATCGGCAGCAGCTGCCGTGACGGCTTGATCGACTACCGTAAATGCGCTGTAACGTGCGCCCGAAACCGCTTCTTCAGGGTCGGAAATCAAGGCCAGCGCGCAACATAGCAAACCATGCAGGATAGGCGGTTCGGTTTGCTTGGTTGTCATCGCGTTGAGCAAGGCTTCGGCACGGCCGATGTGACGCATGCAGTGATAGGAAATATCCTGAATCGCACCACGCGCCTGCGGCGTTGCATTGGTTTGTGCAAAAATCCGGGCCAGGGACTGCGGCAGTGCGATGCCGCGGCCGACATCGGCCACCGCCTGAGCTGCGCCGTGCAAGGTAAAGGAAAGTGAATCCGGTTTTAAATGTATGGTTGTCACGTTGGATATGGGTTGGAGCCGGGTGTATGCCATGCAAGAGCGCAGCGCATGGTTTCTGGATTTTCAATGATGTGATTGTAACGGCGGCAGCCGGTGTGCGCGCATTGCAGCGGGATAAATTGCGGAAGTTTCGTGTTTTTGTGTGCAGAGTGTATGCAGGCAGTGTCAGATCGCAGCGGATGCGGTTTGTTGTGCCGGCAACAGGAAGGATGCAAGCGGAGTCAGTTTTGCAATGGCAACTGCTCCGCTCCTATCGTTTTACGCAGGCCATGCTTCAGGATGCATGGCTGACACCGTCTAGACGCCCCACATCACATCCCGGTTTTCCGCCCGTGCGGCACGCAGCATTTCCAGCAACGGATAGGCGCGGGTTGAAAAATGCACGGCTTCCGGTTGTTCGTGCTCGTTATCGTCGCCGTCTTCGCCATGATGGGCGACGATATCACGCTTCACCGCTTCGGACGCAAAATGCGCCTTGCTTTCGGTTATTTCGCCTTCCAGCAATTTGATGGCGTTGTCCGTTTCTGCTGCGGTGATGACGCCGCGTTTAGGATCTTTGTGCAGAAGATCGAAAATGCGTTTGGCATGTTCCTCATACATCATGACCTCGGCGGCAGCTTTGGATTTGAACGTGATTAACATGGGCAGTCTCCTTCAAGTGGACTATGACAAAACGATAGCACGATTTCAGTATGGGCTCTAGCCTTGCCACGCATGCGTGGTTTTAAGTTAGTCATACAGATTTGGACAGCGATCAATCGCTGTTAATTCAATTTGAACGACTGGAAAAATGTATCGACAATATCGCGCCCGACGGCTTTTTCGGGGCCGGTCACAACGAGTTGATACACGCGTTTTTCCTTGGCAATGAAACGCGCAAACAGAATGCGTGTTTGGCCGTTCGCGGCGGGTCCGGTCGCTTCTATTTCAGTGACGGCCACGGTGCCTGGCGCCTGCATCGATTGTGGCATCGTCAATACTTTTTCCTGTCGTACTTTGCCGCTGATGTTGTTGATCAGTGCAGTTTTCATCGCGGCGGCGGAAACCTGTGCCTGCGTGGCATCGCTCAATTCGGCCGTGCCGACGGCAAATGTCACGCCGTCGACTTCCGATGCAACCATCGTCATCGAGGCGGGAATCCCGTTCAAATCGATTTTGCGTGAAAATGTGGTCGGCTTGGTCGGCAGGGCGATGACATAGCTTGCGTTATCGCTGTGCACTTCGCGCCAGTCATATTTTGGCGAACAGGCAGACAGGAAAAAAACCGTTGCAACAAGGGTGGCATGGCGGCACAGTGCGAGGGGAAGTTTCATGTGGATGTAAATCGAATGCAATGTGAGCATGGTACACCGCGACTGTCGCTATTTTCCGCATCGATTTAAAATTGCAGGCGCACGGAATGTTTGCCGCGCCGCCAAGCGCGTAGAATCTGCCCGGATTCTGAAGGCGTATCATTCATTTTGCAATGTGTCATAAGGCGTACATCGATGGGAAAATTGCTGGCGATTGACGGTTTGAATATCGTGCGGCGCGTGTACGAAGCCAATGTGGAGCCGGATACGGCGGCCAAGGCGGACGCTGCTTTGCGTCATTCACTGGCCTCGTTCCGGAAATTGCTGGCGACGCATCAGCCCACACATGTGCTGCCTGCCTTCGATTTTGGCGGCCATACATGGCGTCATGATCTGTATCCGCAATATCGCGAAAAACGCGAGCCGATGCCGGAAGTCTTAAAGGAACGCCTGCCGGATTTTTATGTGCAACTGTCTGCGCTCGGGCTCAAGGTCGTCTCCGCACCGGAAGTGGAAGCCGATGATGTCATTGCAACGGGCGTCATGCGCTGGCTGGGTGAAGGTCGCGGTGACGCCGTCATCGCTTCCACCGACAAGGATTTGCATGTGCTGATTGCACATGGCGCGGTGATCTGGGATCACTTTAAAAGCGAATGGCACGACAGCAAATGGGTAGAGGAAAAATTCGGCGTGCCGCCGGAAATGCTGGCCGATTTGCTGGCCTTGATGGGCGATGTATCCGACAGTATTCCCGGCGTTTCCAAAGTGGGTGTCAAGACCGCGGCCAAGCTGCTGCAAAGCTACGGCAATATCGAACGTATCATGGCGGGTGCGGGTATCCTCAAGGATGGTCTGGGCGAAAGACTGCGCAAGGATAGTGCGCAGCTCGCGATTTCCCGGCAACTGGTTGAATTGAAAACCGATGTGCGTATGGGCGTGACCTGGAATATGCTGGCATACGATGCTGTGCAGGCAGACTGAGCGCGCAAACCTTTTCCTGTTTTTAAAGCCGAATTCTTATGACTGATGTCGAACAACTTTATATTATCCAGCAACGCAAAATGAACGCCGGCGAGAAAGATCTGCCGGTCTACGCCAAGGCGATGAGAAGCAAGGAAGGTGTCTTTGAAGGCGTCTCGTTCATACGCAATCGGGACAAGGCTACACTGATGACGCTGGCCGAGGCGCAGCAAGCGGTTGCCTGGGCCAAGAAGAAAAAGCCATTGGCCGGCTTGTACGAAACCAGCATCCTTCCGGCAAACTCCTGATGCAATGTTTGGCCGGAGACGCACGCGGCTCTGAAAGGACAAAAGTATGCGTGGCACTTTCCTGGTAGGCCTTTTTTCTGCGGCGGTGTGCATGCCTGTGACGTTTGCTTGGGCTTCTTCTCCTGATGCATGGCAAGCCGTGTATAAGCAAACTGCCGATGCCTGTCTGAAAAAGAGTGGCTTGAAAAAAACGAAAATTATGGAAGGGCCGGTGCTGTTTTCCGGCTCCATCCTGTACCGGATCAAAGGCACTTGGCCGCAGCCGCACATGAAGGGCAAGACCGGCAAAGTCTACTGCCTGCATCCCTATCCAAATGGCGAGCCTGAAATTGTTGATGCGCCTTAGTTGGCTTTGCCGGACATGTTCGTGACGGAATCATTACAGACCCTGGCCTACTGTTCGCGCAAAGCCCGTCTGTATTGAATAGCCTCCGCCACATGCGCTTGATGGATGATGGACGCGTCGTCCAGGTCGGCTATCGTGCGTGCGACTTTCAATACGCGATGGTAGGCGCGCGCCGACCAGTTCAGGCGTGTCATTGCGGTGCGCAACAACTGTTCACCCGCCTCATCCGGTTTGCAGTGGCTATCCATTTCGCTGCTGGACAATAAGTTATTGTGTTTACCCTGCCGCGATAATTGGCGTGTGGATGCGTGTGCAACACGCGCCGCGACATGCTCCGATGATTCACCGGTCGATTGCTTGAGTAAATCTTCATGCGCGAGTGCGCCGACTTGAATTTGCATGTCGATACGATCCAGCAAGGGACCGGAAATTTTTCCTTGATAGCGCGTGATCACATCCGGCGTGCAGCGGCACTTGTTGGAGGGGTGGCCGAAATATCCGCATGGACAGGGGTTCATCGCTGCAAGCAGCTGGAACCGGGCCGGGAAATCCGCTTGTCGCGCGGCGCGTGAAATGGTGATCTGTCCCGACTCCAGCGGTTCGCGCAATACTTCCAGCACGGCGCGGCTAAATTCGGGCAGTTCGTCGAGAAACAGCACGCCGCGATGCGCGAGCGAGATTTCTCCAGGGCGCGGCGTGCCGCCGCCGCCGACCAGCGCAACGCCGGAGGCCGTGTGATGCGGGGCGCGATATGGACGTACTTTCCAGCGCGCAGTGGTGAAGCCGCTGGTCAGCGAGAGGACGGCGGCCGACTCCAGTGCCTCCTCATCCGTCATCGGCGGCAGAATGCCGGCAAAGCGTGCTGCCAGCATTGATTTGCCGGTGCCTGGTGGCCCGACCATCAACATACTGTGCCCGCCAGCGGCGGCAACTTCCAGTGCGCGTTTTGCTTGCGCCTGCCCTTTTACATCGGCCAGATCCGGGTAGCTCGGACGTGTGCTGATCGTTGTGGCAATGTGGCGCGTCAGGCGGGCATCGGAATCCAGAGAGGCGAAGTGAGCGCAAACCTGCAATAGGGAATCGGCGGGCAGAATCGTGACGTCGCGCACCAGCGCGGCTTCGTCCGCGTTCATGCGCGGCAAAATGAACGCGCGTGGCAGGCTGTTTTTATCGCTGTTGCGATGGATCGCAAAGGTCATCGCCAGCGCCCCGCGTATCGGTCGCAGTTCGCCCGATAGCGACAACTCGCCGGCAAACTCATATTGCGCCAGCGTATCGCCGGGGATCTGACCTGATGCGGCAAGTATGCCGAGCGCAATCGGCAGATCGAAGCGACCGGATTCCTTGGGTAGATCGGCCGGCGCCAGGTTGACGGTGATTCTGCGGGCGGGGAACTCAAAGCCGGCATTCTGCAAGGCGGCGCGCACGCGATCCTTGGATTCCTTGACCTCGGTTTCTGGCAAGCCGACGATGGTGAATTGAGGCAATCCATTTGCCAGGTGGACTTCTACCGTCACTTCCGGCGCGAGCATGCCCGCCAGTGCGCGACTCTTCAGGACAGCCAGGCTCATGAAATTCCTTTTTAGGATTCAGTGTGCAATCGTTGCGGCAATCAGTGTTTGCCGTGTCTGCTGTGTTCAAGAAGGGTAATGGCCGCTTTCACGATCGCGAACATCAGTGCCCGCTCCTTGCTTGGATGATCCGAAATATGCACCATCGTTGTGCCGATGTGGATAGTCTTGCCATGTGGATCGTCGGGTGCATTCTGATAAGCAATGTTCAGTTCGTATTCTGCAATCAAGGGACCGCAGGCTTGCCAGTCGCGCGTCCATTTGGGCAAGACGGTGGCGTTTTCCCACAGGGAGCCTGCACTTTCGCAAAACTCTTCAACATTGTGATGACCCAGCAACTGCGCCAGATGGCGCTCCCTGGATACGCAACTGCGGAAATATTCTTCATCGCTCATACGCATGGCGCCACCTGTCCCCGAGATATTTCTACTGAGCAGCCTTGCTGCCTCTAGTCGTGCGCTTATTTTTTCAGTTGCGCTTCCAGTGCCGCGACCTGCGCTTCCAGTGCCTCCAGTTTGGCGCGGGTAGTGGCGAGCACTTGTGCCTGGGTGTCGAATTCTTCACGCGTGACCAGATCCAGTTTGGAAAAACCCTGGCTCATCATCGCCTTCACATTCTTTTCGATGTCCTTGACGGGTGAGTTTTCCAAAACCTGATTGACCTTCTCTTGCATATCGTTAAAAAAATTGAACTTGTCCATACTGAACCTCTTAAAAAAACGAATTATTTAGCACCAATAAAGTGCATCTCATATGAATGCGCGCTAGGAAAGTGCATATTCAAAGATGTGTATGCGCCCAAATAGTATTGGACAGCGGTTAATAGTAAAAATGATAATACATCATGCTTAAAAAAGCTGGCATGAGTCCTGCTAAATGTAGATCCGAGGACAACCAATTCTGGTTCTATATTTAACTTTAAGGGGAATATCATGAAAAAACTGATTCTTGCCGCCGCGGTAATGAGCGCGTTTGTCGGTAGTCTGGCCCACGCTGAAGACGTCATTCCAGAACATACTTTTACCGGCAATGTTACCTTGGCGACCGATTATCGTTTTCGCGGCCTTTCCCAAACATTTAAAGAGCCTACCATTCAGGGCGGTTTCGACTATGCGCATTCGAGCGGCTTCTACGTCGGCAACTGGAACTCGAATGTAGATACCAGCGCGATCAACAATGGCAACATTGAAATGGATCTGTATGGCGGCTACAAATTTGCCATCGCTCCCGATCTGACCGGTGACGTCGGCGTATTGCACTACTACTACCCGGGCGCAGAAACTGCAGCGGGCAAAAGCATCAACACCACCGAAGTCTACGTTGGCGCAACGTATAAATGGTTTTCGGCAAAATACAGCCATGCCGTTTCCGATTTCTTCGGCGTAGATAACAGCAAGGGTTCAGGCTACCTCGATCTTGGCGCGGCTTTTGAAGTTGCTGAAAAAACGACCTTGAGTTTCCACGTCGGCCGTCAAAAAATCAGTCATAACAGCGCTTCCGATTACACCGATTACAAAGTTGGCATCGCACGCGACTTTGGTTTTGCAACCATCAGTCTGGCCGCAATCAGCACCAATGCCAAGGATGATTTGCCATTGACCAAAGGCACAAAAACCAAAAAAACCGGCGATACCACCGCCGTATTATCCATCTCCAAAGCGTTTTAATCCAACTACGTAAGAGGGTTCACATGAAACTGATTACTGCCATTATCAAGCCCTTCAAGCTGGATGAAGTGCGGGAAGCCTTGTCCGCGATCGGCGTGCAGGGTATTACCGTGACTGAAGTCAAAGGCTTCGGTCGCCAAAAAGGTCATACCGAGTTGTATCGCGGCGCGGAGTATGTGGTGGATTTTCTGCCTAAAACGAAAATCGAAGCAGCTGTTGATGACGCGATCGTTGATCGTGCCATTGAAGCGATCGAAGCTGCGGCCAGAACCGGCAAAATCGGCGATGGCAAGATTTTCGTCTACGACTTGCAACAAGTCGTTCGTATCCGCACCGGTGAAACGGGTAAAGAAGCACTTTAAGGGGAATGAGATGAGTATCAAGAAAATATTCGCAAGCGCCCTGGCAACAGGTGCTTTGCTGCTTGCCGTGGGTTTTGCGGCGCCGGCTATTGCAGAAGAAACGACGACAGCGCCGGCTGCAAGCGCAACGGTAGCGGCTCCGGCTCCAACTGCGACAACCGAGGCTCCGGCGGTAGCAGCGCCAGCCGCCCCGGCGCCTGTGTTGAATACAGGCGATACGGCGTGGATGCTGACGTCGACCATGCTCGTCATCCTGATGACGATCCCTGGCCTGGCATTGTTCTACGGCGGCCTCGGTCGTTCGAAAAACATGTTGTCGGTATTGATGCAGGTGTTTGTTCTGTTCGCGCTGATTACCGTTCTGTGGGCTATTTACGGTTACAGCATGGTCTTCGCGGGCGGCGGTTCGTTCTACGGCACATTCGAGAAGCTGTTCCTCAGCGGGATCAAGCCCGACACGCTGTCCGGCACCATTCCTGAATATGTGTTCGTTGCCTTCCAGTCGACTTTTGCGGCCATTACCTGCGCGCTGATCGTCGGTGCGTTTGCCGAGCGCATGAAGTTTGCCGCGGTGATCGCCTTCTCGGTGCTGTGGTTCACCTTCAGCTACATCCCGATTGCACACATGGTATGGGCGACAGGCGGCTTGCTGTTTGTGGAAGGCGCGCTCGACTTTGCCGGCGGTACGGTGGTGCACATCAACGCAGGTGTGGCAGGCCTGGTTGGCGCTTATATGGTGGGCAAGCGTGTAGGCTTCGGCAAGGAAGCGATGCCTCCGCACTCGCTGACCCTGACCATGGTGGGTGCTTCCCTGCTGTGGGTGGGCTGGTTCGGTTTCAACGCCGGTTCGGCTCTGGGCGCAAACGGTGTTGCCGGCCTGGCCTTTATCAATACCATCCTGGCAACTGGCGCAGCGACCTTGTCATGGATAGGCGCCGAGGCTGTGCTCAAGGGCAAGGCTTCCATGCTGGGCGCAGCTTCCGGTGCGGTTGCCGGCCTGGTTGCGGTTACACCTGCGGCCGGCTTTATCGGCCCTATGGGGTCCATCGTGCTCGGTTTGCTGGCTGGCATGATCTGCCTGTGGGGTGTGAGCAGCCTGAAACGCATGCTGGGCGTAGATGATGCATTCGATGTGTTCGGCGTTCACGGTGTAGGCGGCATCTTCGGCGCCATCATGACCGGTGTGCTGGCAGCCCCTTCGCTGGGCGGCACAGGTGCAGCCGACTATGTGATGGCGCATCAGTTGATGGTGCAGGTCAAGGGCGTGCTGATTACGATCGTCTGGTCCGGCATCGTTGCCTTTGTGGCCTACAAATTGGTCGACATGGTCATCGGTCTGCGCGTGGCGGATGAAGCAGAACGCGAAGGTCTGGATATCAGCAGCCACGGCGAGTCCGCTTATCACTCGTAATTGCTGCTCTGACCCGTACGCGGGTTTGCAAAAGCGCCTCCTTGTGGGGCGCTTTTTTCATTTTGGGCTTTTAAATAGCCGTTTTGCCCTCATGTAGACATGCCAAATTGAATGAATGTGATGAACGGATTGAGCGCGCATTTGCTGTTTCCCGTTTAAAATCAGCGTCAATTAACGATAAGTTCAGCAAAAAGGTTTATATGGTTCCGCATCTCGTCACGGCCTTGAACGGTCCGTTGCTCGACCTTGAGAAAAAGATTCTTACCGCTACGCCAGCCATCGAGCGCTGGTTCCGGCTGGAGTGGCAGGAACATACGCCGCCTTTTTATTGTTCAGTCGATCTGCGCAATGCCGGCTTCAAGCTGGCGCCAGTGGATACCAATTTATTCCCTGGCGGCTTCAACAATCTTTCGCCCGAGATGCTGCCGCTGGCGGTGCAGGCGGCCATGGCGGCCATCGAGAAGTACTGTCCGGATGCCAAGAATCTGCTGCTGATTCCGGAAGCGCATACGCGCAATACCTTCTATCTGCAAAACATCGCACGCCTGATACAGATTTTCCGTCAGACCGGTTTGAATGTGCGCCTGGGCTCGTTGTCGCCCGATATCACGGCGCCGACGCCTATCGAGCTGCCGGATGGCACCACGCTGACGCTGGAGCCGCTGGAGCGATCGCATAACGGCCGTCGCCTCGGCCTGAAGAATTTCGACCCCTGCACGATCCTGCTGAATAATGATCTGTCGTCCGGCCTGCCGGCGATTCTGGAAAACCTGCATGAACAGAATCTGTTGCCGCCTTTGCATGCAGGCTGGGCGGTGCGTCGCAAGACCAATCACTTTGCCGCCTACGATGAAGTAGTCAAGAAATTTGCCAAGATGATCGATGTCGATCCATGGATGCTGAATCCGTATTTCATGAAATGCGATAACGTCAATTTCAATGAAAATACCGGTGAAGACTGCCTCGCATCGAATGTCGATACGCTGCTGGCGAAGATGCGCAAGAAGTACAAGGAATACGGCATCAAGGAAAAACCCTTCGTGATTGTCAAGGCCGATGCCGGTACTTACGGCATGGGCATCATGACCGTGCACGATGCCAGCGAAGTCAAGGATTTGAACCGCAAGCAGCGCAACAAGATGGCGGTCATCAAGGATGGCCTGGAAGTGACCGATGTGATCATCCAGGAAGGTGTGCCGACCTTCGAGCACATCAATGAATCGGTGGCCGAACCGGTCGTGTACATGATCGATCGTTATGTGGTCGGCGGTTTTTATCGTGTGCATGCAGATCGCGGCAACGATGAAAATCTGAATGCGCCGGGTGCGCACTTCGTACCGCTGGCGTTTGCTCATCAGCATGCGCTGCCTGATTATCAGGCCAAGCCGGGAACGGCTGCGCCGAACCGTTTTTATATTTATGGTGTGGTGGCGCGACTGGCCTTGCTGGCGGCCTCGCTGGAGATGGAAAAAACCGACCCGAATCCGGAAGTGTACTGAGACAGTTGTAGACTGCCACGTCTATCTGTTTGAGCAGATGGTTCGCATGGCGGCACAATGATGGAATGCAAATACGGATGCAGTCGCTAAACAAAAACCTGTCGGGCAAGTTTTGCCGACCCTATGATTTTTCAGGATGTGCCGGATGAAAATAGCTTTCGCATGCGATCCGCTGGATGGCTTCAAGATTTACAAGGACACCACATATGCGATGATGAGCGAAGCCGCGCGTCGCGGCCATGCGATTCACGTGTTTCAGCACAAGGACATGGCCTTTGAGGACGGCAAGGTTATCGTCAATGTGACGCGCGTCACATTGACCGGAGATGATGCCGATTGGTATCGCCTGGACGCGCCGGTGGCGCAGGAATTGACGGCCTTCGATGCGATTCTGGAGCGCACCGACCCACCCTTCAATATGGAATACATCTACGCGACCTATCTGCTGGAGTTGGCAGAAAAACAGGGCGCGCGTATTTTCAACAAGCCGGAAGCGATTCGCAGTTTCAATGAAAAGCTGGCCATTGCGCAATTCCCGCAGTACATCGCGCCTACGCTGGTGACCAGCGATGCTGCGCGCATACGCACCTTCCATCAGGTGCATGGCGACATCATCCTCAAGCCGCTGGACGGCATGGGCGGCGCAGGCATTTTCCGCGTCATGGACGACGCACTCAATCTCGGTTCCATCATCGAAACGCTGACTGAAAACGGTCGTCAAACCATCATGGTGCAGCGTTACATTCCGGAAATCACGCAAGGCGACAAACGCATCCTGTTGATAGGCGGTGAAGTGGTGCCGTATTGCCTGGCACGGATACCGCAGGGCACTGAAATACGCGGCAATCTGGCGGTGGGTGGAATCGGCGTGGCGCGTGAAATATCGACGCACGATCGTGAAATCGCTGTGGCGCTGGGGCCAGTTCTTTTAAAAAGAGGCTTGTTGCTGGTAGGATTGGATGCAATTGGTGACTACATGACCGAATTGAATGTGACCAGCCCGACCTGCTTCCAGGAAATCAGGCAGCAAACTGGTTTCGACGTTGCGGCGATGTTTGTCGATGCGCTGGAAAAGCATGCAGAAGCATGGAATGCATGAGGAAGTGGCGGACATTGCCGGAAGTTTTGAAAATGTTGTGGTAAAAAATTTGCGAATCGAATAAATCTGATGGTCGGTATTCTGTTGATGACACATGCACCTCTGGGGCAAGCCTTTATCGCGGCGGCTACCCATGTGTTTCGCGCGCGCCCGGAAAGACTGGATGCGATCGATGTCACTGCCGACCAGGATACGCATGAAGTCGAACAACTGGCCAAGCAGGCAATTGCCGGGCTGGATGATGGCTCCGGTGTACTGGTCATTACCGACGTCATGGGCGGCACGCCGTCGAATTGCACGCTGGGTTTGTGCAATGTAGAGAATGTGGCAGTGATCGCCGGCATCAGTTTGCCGATGTTGTTGCGCGCGATTACTTATCGGCGGGATACGCTTGATGTTGTCGTGGAAATGGCGCTGGCCGGTGGGCAGGGAGGCGCGGTCAGGGTAGACAACCGCGTACGGCTGGCACCGAATTGATTTTAATAATTCTTATAAGAAAAAATGATTGAACAAGAAATCGAAATTATCAACAAGCTCGGCCTGCATGCGCGGGCTTCTGCCAAGCTGACACAACTTGCTGCCAAGTACAAAAGTGAAGTCTGGATGACGCGTAACAAGCGTCGCGTGAATGCCAAATCCATCATGGGCGTGATGATGCTGGCAGCAGGTAAAGGCTCGAAAGTCACGCTGGAAACCAACGGTCCGGATGAAAGAGAGTGTTTCGATGCTCTCGAATTGCTGATTCAAGACAAGTTCGGCGAAGGCGAGTAAGTCGGCAGGCGCGGCAGGCCTTGTATTTGCTTGCATCACTGCCCGCACCATTCTGTTTTTATATTGCCTTCCGCTGCTACTGATACGGACTGACTTCGATGACTTCTTTCACGCTACACGGCATTCCGGTCTCGCGCGGCATTGCGATCGGCCGCGCGCATATACTCGCCCCCGCTGCACTCGACGTGCAGCATTACCTGATCGCCGATGATCAGGTGGAAGCCGAAGTCGCGCGTTTGCAAGGTGCGATTACCTCGGTGCACGCCGAACTGCAAAATATCTGGAATGAATTGCCGGCCGATGCGCCGTCTGAATTGGGCGCATTCATCGACGTGCATGCGCTGATTTTGTCTGACCCGATGATTTCTGAAATGCCGCTCGATATCATCCGCTCGCGTTACTACAATGCCGAATGGGCGCTGGTCACGCAGATTGAGGAATTGTCGGCGCAGTTTGAAGAGATCGAAGATACCTATCTGCGCGAACGCAAATCTGATATTCAGCAGGTTGGCGAACGTGTATTGAAAGCGCTGACCGGCAGCGCCAGTATCCTGCCCAAGGGCGACGGTGCGGAAGGCGGCGCCAGCATGATCGTCGTGGCGCGTGACATTTCACCGGCCGATATGCTGCAATTTCGCCATAGCGCATTCAGCGGTTTTATTACCGATCTCGGCGGCCAGAACTCGCACACCGCCATCGTTGCGCGCAGTCTCGATATTCCTGCCACGGTTGGCGTGTCGAATGCCTCGAGGCTGATCGATCAGGGTGACTGGCTGATCATCGACGGCGATGCCGGTGTGGTGGTGGTGGCGCCCAACTCGGTGGTGCTCGACCAGTATCGCGAGAAGCAGGCGCGCCAGGTGCGCGAGCGCAAGAAACTCGGCAAGCTGAAAAAGATGCCGTCGGTGACGCTGGATGGCACGCCGATTACCTTGCTGGCAAATATTGAATTCCCCGACGATTGCGGTCACGCGATGGATGCCGGCGCACATGGCGTAGGCTTGTTCCGCTCCGAATTTTTATTCATGGGACGTACCGGCCACGCTAATCTGTTGCCGTCTGAAGACGAACAATTCGAGTCGTATAAAAAAGCCGTGGTGGCAATGAAAGGCCGGCCGGTCACCATACGCACGCTGGATATCGGCGCCGACAAGCCTATGGATTTTGCCGAACAGACGGCACTTAATCCGGCGCTGGGTTTGCGTGCGATTCGATTCTGCCTGTCCGAACCGCAAATGTTCCTGACGCAATTGCGCGCGATTCTGCGTGCTTCCGCTTTCGGTCCGATCAAGCTGTTGGTGCCGATGCTGGCGCACGCGTTTGAAATCGATCAAACACTGTTGATGATAGAGCAGGCAAAAGCGCAGTTGCGGGAACAGAAAATCAAGTTCGACGCAGAACTGCCGGTAGGCGCAATGATAGAGATCCCTGCCGCTGCGCTGTCGTTACCCATGTTCATCAAGCGCCTGGATTTTCTGTCGCTGGGTACCAACGATTTGATTCAATACGCGCTGGCGATCGACCGCGTCGATCATGAAGTGGCGCATCTGTACAATCCGCTGCATCCAGCCGTGCTATATCTGATTTCGACTACCATCGCGATGGCTGCGAAAGCAGGCGTGCCGATTTCAGTATGCGGTGAAATGGCCGGCGACATACAGATGACGCGCTTGCTGCTGGGGATGGGCTTGCGGGAGTTTTCCATGCATCCGTCGCAACTGCTGGCGGTGAAGAATGAAATTCTCAACAGCGATCTGAACGCGCTGGCACCGCTGACGCGCAAGATCGTGCGCAGCTTCGAGCAGGAAGAAATCATTGAGGCAGTCGAACGTTTGCGTGTGATGTAAAGGCGGCGCGCATAGCCATCTCGCTTGCACAAGGCGTTGTTACACCACTCCCAGCCATCCCAGAATCGCACCGCCAGCCAGCAGCCATAGAATCCCGATGCGGGTTTTCAGTATCAGGAGGATGGTGATCAACGTGAGCAGCCAGAGCGGCCAGTCTTCGCGGAATGTATTTTGCGTACTGGCCATGATCCAGCCGGTAGCCAGTACCAGGCCGACCACCACCGGCCCCATACCCAGCTTGAAGGCACGCACCGCACGCAGTTGACGGTTGCGATGCACCCAGCGCGTTGCCATATAGGTGAATGCCGTGCTCGGCAGCAGCAGGCCCACCATGCAGAGTGCCATGCCGAGAAAACCGTTGGCCATGCCGCCAGCGTTCAAGCCTATGTTCCATCCCATCAATGCAACGAACAGAACGTTGGGGCCGGGCGCAGCCTGCGCGATCGTGATCGAGTTGCTGAATTGCGCATCGGTCAGCCAGTGCTGTTCGGAGACCAGGTAGCGATGCATCTCCGGCGCTGATGCCAGCGCGCCGCCCAGCGACAGCAGCGACAGCGACATAAAGTGCAGGAGCAGATGTACCCAATCGGTCGTTTGCAATGAAAGCTGCAGTGTCTGGTTCATGAAGCCAGCTTCCGGTAAGCCAGTATGCAACCGAGAAGACCGAGGCCGAACAGCGGATAGGCCAGCGGCAGCCGCAGCAAGGCAATGGCGATAAAGCATGCCATGCTCAAGAGGCCGCAGACGTACGGCCCCAATGGATTGTTTTTCAAGCCGCGTATCAGTCTGATGCCGGTTGCCAGGATCAATCCTGCCGCGACGGCACCCATCGCGCGCAGTGCGTGCGCCACTTGCGGATGGTTGGAGTAAGGCGCATACAGGACGGCGATGATCATGATCAGCGCCAGCGGCAGTGTCAGCATGCCGGCAAAGGCGGCGAGCGCGCCCGGCAGGCCGAAATAACGGCCGCCGATGATGAGCGACATATTGACGACATTCGGGCCCGGCATGATTTGCGCGACTGCCCAGTCCTCAATAAATTCTTCATGCGTCATCCATTTCTTTTTTTCCACCAGCTCATGCTGCACGACCACCAGCACGCCGCCGAAGCCCTGCAGTGCGAGTATGGTGAAGGAAAAAAACAGATCGGCCAGGGATTGCGGGCGCGGCCCTTCGCGTAGCGGGCGTTCGTCGGTTTGCAGGATATCCATTCAATACGGGAAGAAGAGCGACTGAATCACGCGGTCACGATGACTATCGCTCCCGGCCAGCTGGCAGTTTAGCATTCGGCGTGATTGCGCACTTGCGCTAAATGACAGGCTGGCACGACGCGGCGGATTTCTGCTGCGAGAATGACTGAAATTGTCATTTTCATACGCCGCCGGCCAGCTGCGGCGGCGTGCAACAATGGTAAAACCGTAGCTCCTGCGTTTGACGGCGCGGGGCGACTTGTTTATTCTTACGTCATGGCGCCGATTTGACATCAGCTTGCGGGCGCATAATAAATACGGCTAAAGCGTGCTCATTTTTTGAGTCTCGAATTTAGCCCGGTAAGCTGCTGCTTTCGGGCTTTTTTGTTTTTTGTAATACCCGAGAATGCCGGTGTCCCTCGACTGCCTTCTTCTCCTGAATAGATAACATGACCTCTCTCGGAATCGTTGCGCCGCAATCCATGTTTTTTTCCACGCCGCTGCCTTTGCAGAGCGGCGCGGAAATTACCGACTACACGCTGGTCTATGAAACCTATGGCACGCTGAATGCCGATCATTCAAATGCCGTGCTGGTGTGCCATGCGCTGAATGCCTCGCACCATGTGGCCGGCAGTTATAGCGAAGACGCCAGCACCAGAGGCTGGTGGGACAATATGGTGGGGCCGGGCAAGCCGCTGGATACTGATAAGTTTTTCGTTATCGGCGTCAATAATCTCGGTTCCTGCTTCGGTTCTACCGGCCCTATGCATGCCAATCCGGCTACCGGCAAACCTTATGGGCCACAGTTCCCGGTAGTGACGGTGGAGGATTGGGTGCAGTCGCAGGCGCGGCTGGCCGATGCGCTGGGCATCCAGCAATTCGCCGCCGTGATGGGCGGCTCTCTTGGGGGCATGCAGGCGCTGGCATGGAGCATCCTGTTCCCGGAACGCTTGCGTCATTGCGTGGTGATTGCCTCGACACCCAAGCTGACCGCGCAGAACATCGCCTTCGACGATGTGGCGCGGCAGGCGATACTGACTGATCCCGATTATCACGGCGGCGATTATTACGCGCATGGCGTGGTGCCGAAAAACGGTTTGCGCGTGGCGCGCATGCTGGGCCACATCACCTATCTGTCGGATGACGACATGGCGGTGAAATTCGGCCGCGACCTGCGTTCCGGTAGCTATCAATTCGGTTTCGGCATCGATTTTGAAATTGAATCGTATCTGCGCTACCAGGGCGACAAGTTCTCCGAATATTTCGATGCCAATACCTATTTGCTGATCACCAAGGCGCTCGATTATTTCGATCCGGCCAAGGATTTCGGCGGTGATCTGACCAAAACTTTATCGCATACGCGCGCGCAGTTTTTACTGGTGTCGTTTTCGACCGACTGGCGCTTCGCACCCGAGCGCAGCCATGAAATGGTGCAGGCGCTGGTCAATAACAAACGTATAGTTACCTATGCGGAAATCGATGCATCGCACGGCCACGATGCTTTCCTGCTCGACGATGCGCGTTACATGAGCGTGGTGCGGGCGTACTACGAGCGTGTGTACAAGGAAATCGATGGCGGCAGTCTGAAAGCGGGAGCGCAGGTATGAACTTCGAACAATTAAGCGCCTTGCGTCCCGATCTGGCTTTCATTGCGCATTGGGTAGGCACCGGCAAGCAGGTGCTCGATCTGGGTTGCGGCGACGGCGTGATGCTGGACTATCTGCAATCGGACAAGCAATGCAGCGGTTACGGGATTGAAATCGACGACGACAAAATTCCGGAATGCGTGCAACGCGGCGTCTCGGTGATTCAACGCGATCTGGAAGCAGGTCTGGCTATTTTTGCCGATAATTCCTTCGATACGGTGTTGTGTTTATCCGCCCTGCAAATGATGAAGAACGTCGAAGGCGTGCTGCGCGATATTTCGCGCGTCGGTCGCGATGCCATCGTTTCCTTTCCCAATTTTGCCTACTGGCCGCACCGGATTGCGCTGTTGCGCGGCCGTATGCCGGTGTCGAAAAGCCTGCCGTATGAATGGTACGACACACCCAATCTGCGTTGCGCAACGATCAAGGATTTCGAAGAACTGGCGAACGAGGTCGGACTGGAAGTGATCGAGTGCGTGGCCTTGCAGGATGGACAGCCAGTTTCCTTCCTGCCGAACTGGCGCGGCAGTCTGGCCGTATTCCGCCTGCGCAAGAAATAGCCGCAGCCTTACTGCTCGCTGCGCACAGTCCGGGTGTGCGTTCTGGCGGCCAGCCATAACAGAACGATCACCGGCAGGCCGAGCAAGGCGGTGGCGATGAAAAAATTGCTGTAACCGTAAGCATCGACATAGGTGCCGGAATAGCCGGCCAGGAATTTCGGCAGCAGCAACATCATCGAACTCAACAGCGCATATTGCGTGGCCGAGTAATCGATATTGGTCAGGCTGGATAAATAGGCAATGAACGCCGCGCTGGCAATTCCGCCGGCCAGATTGTCGGCAGAAATCACCAGCACCAGCATGCTGACATCGTGGCCATGACCCGCCAGCCAGGCAAACAGCAGATTGCTGGCGGAACTCAATATCGCACCCAGCGTCAGAATACGCATCATGCCGAAACGCATCGACAGCGCGCCGCCTATGAACGCGCCGAGCAGGGTCATCACGATGCCGAAGATCTTGGTCACCGCCGCCACTTCATCCTTGCTGTAACCCATATCGACATAAAACGGATTCGCCATGATGCCCATCACCACATCGCTGATGCGGTAAATGGCAATCAGCGCCAGGATCAGTACCGCCTGCCAGCGATAGCGCAGAATGAAATCGCGGAACGGGCCGATCACCACATCGTCCAGCCAGGCTGCCGCGTTGCGCGCCGGCGGCAAGATGCGCCGCACCGGTTCGGTGGAGAACAGGACGGTCAACACGCCTACCGCCATCGATGCCGCCATCGCCAGATAGGCAATGTGCCAGGCGCCGGCCTGATAAGTGCGGCCATCGATGACTTCAGCCCGCGCCGCAATCCACAGCACGCCGGCCCCGGCCCAGATCATCGCCAGCCGGTAACCGGTTTGATAGCCTGCCGCCAGCGCGGCCTGGCGATCGATATCGGCGGATTCGATGCGGAAGGCATCCAGCGCAATATCCTGGGTGGCAGAACCGAAGGCAACCATCAGCGCGCACCAGATGACGGGTTGTAGATCCAAACGCGGATCGTTGAATGCCATGCCGATCAAACCGGCGATGATGGCGCTTTGCGAGAGCAGCAGCCAGCTGCGGCGGCGTCCCAGCCAGCGCGTCAGGAATGGAATCGGCATGCGATCGACCAGCGGCGCCCATGCCCATTTGAATGCATACGCCAGGCCGACCCAGCTCAGATAGCCGATGGTGCTGCGATCTATGCCGGCTTCGCGCAGCCAGAAGCTGAGTGTGCCCAGGACCAGCATCAGCGGCAGGCCGGCGGAAAAGCCCAGCAGCAACATGCGTACGGTGGCCGGTTCGCGGTAGACCTTGAGAGTGTCTGCCCATGAGTGCCCTTGCGTACCGCTGTTGCGAAAAATCATGCTGCCTGCCTAGTTTGAGTGGAATGTCGGGGTATCGCCGACAGGGACAGATGCTGACACAAGAGCCGGCGTGCGACAAGAGCGGAGGTGTGCAAGCGAGACGCAGCCCGGCGCATGCCGGGCTGGTTCAAGTTGTTGTCAGGGAAACGGAAGCGCGAGGCGGAATGGGAAAATTTATCCGCGTGCCTTGGCCAGCACGTCGCGCAAGGTCACCGCCAGTTCCTCGGCCTTGAATTTGGCGGCATAGGCATCGGCTCCTGCGCCATGCACATGTACTTCGTTGCTGGTGCCGGACAGCGAGGAATGAATCACCACCGGGATTTTTTTGAAGCGTGCATCGCCCTTGATTTTCTTGGTCAGGGTAAAGCCGTCCATCTCCGGCATTTCAAGATCGGTCAGTACCAGCGCCACTTTATCGCTGATATCTTTTCCTTCTTTTTTTGCCGCGTCGCTCAGCTCTTCCAGCTTCTGCCACGCTTCCAGGCCGGTTTTAGTCATGACATAGGGAAGCTTCATGGCGTCCAGGCAACCGCTTATCAGCATCCTTGCCGAGGCGGAATCGTCGGCCGCGAGGATGAACGTTCCCGGCGGCAGGATAGGCGAATTGTCTATGGCATCCGGATCGATATCCGCCGTGCCGGATGGCATGACGGTACGTAAAATCTGTTCGACATCCAGTACCTGCGCCAGCCGTGTATTGTTCAGATCGGCATCGAGTTGCGCAATGCTGGTGATGGTGCCGCGACCGGCTGCGGCGCCTTCAGCGGCGCGCACCTGGCTCCAGTTCAGGCGCACGATTTCATCGACCTCCTCCACCGCAAAGCCCTGCACCGTACGGCCGAACTCGGTCACCATGAGGATGTTCAGCCCGGTGGCAGGCTTGCATCCGAGCGCGGCCGGCAAATCGATGACGGGAATCAGCTGGCCGCGGATATTGGCCATGCCGAGCATGTGCGGCGGTGAATTGGCGATCGACTTTACCGCCGGCATGGCCATCAATTCGCGTAGTTTAAAGACGTTGATGCCGTAAATTTCACTCTGCTCGGAGTGCGGGGAGACGCCCAGACGAAACAGCATCAGCTCGAATTTATTGTTGGCGGTCAGCGCCGAACGTTCGTCGACTTCATTTTGTGTTGCGTCCATCGTATCCCCATTGTTTTTATCGGTGGCGATTTCTTTGCTTTCGCCTGTCGTCGCTTTGCACTTTATTCTGCGCCAAAATGCGTTAGGTGAAGGTTAAATCTTATGTCATGCGCATTGCGGTTTATCATGGCTCCTCCTTTCTGTCTTTTTCAAACAACTTATTGCATGCTGATCATCACTATTAAACAGGGCAAGGAAAAAAGTCTGCTCGAACGCCAGCCCTGGATCTATGCCTCGGCAGTCGAACGGGTGGACGGCAAGCCGGCCGAACGGTTTAAATCGGGCGCCACCGCGCTGGTTCATTCTTCTTCGGGGAAATTCCTCGCGCGCGCTGCCCATGCGCCGAAATCGCAGATACGCGCTCGCGTCTGGAGCTTCGATCAAAACGAACCTATCGATCATGCCTTGATCAAGCGGCGCGTCAAAACCGCCGTACACAAGCGCATCGATGCCGCCAAGGGGAAAAGAATAGGCGCCGCCAAACGCCTGCCGCTGATCATAGGCGACGAAGACGAATTGTCGGGCCTGGTGGTCGATTGGTACGGTGACCGCGATGGCTTCCTGATTTGCGAGTTTCAGTCGGCCGGTGTGGATGCGTGGAAGGTCGCGATCGTACAATCGCTGATGGCGGAAACCGGTTGTGTGAATGTCTATGAACGTGCCGACGAACTGATACGCAAAGGCGAGGGTTTGCCGGTGACGTACGGTGTGCTGGCCGGCGATGAACCGCCGGACGATATGCTGCTGACTGAAAACGGCGTGCGCTATGCGCTCGACCTTAAAACCGGCGATAAGAAATTTTTTAAATAAAAGTTTTTCAAATAAAGGTTCTTCAAATAATGCCGACTCACGAATTCTGGCCGCATTCTGGTTTTGCCCTGGCGCAGCGCGACGATGAGGGTCGCCTGCTGTTGAGCGACGCTTTGCTCAGCGCCTGGTGGCACAGGCCGGAAGTCGCACCGATCGCAGAATCCTGCGAGCATGAACGCAGCCTGCATGCAGCCTTGCTGGCCGCGCCGCGTCGTGCGGTCACGGAAGCCGAGCTTGCTGCGTTGCAGGACGAGGATGCACGCGACAATTACCGCGTGTTGCTGGCGTGGCGCGATCGCCTGCTGGCCGCGCCTACGCTGGAAGCCGCCTATCTCGATATATTCCGCGCCGGTACGGTGACGGCACCGCCGGTTTTCATCGACCAGCTGGCGCAGATGATCGTGCACGGCATGCTGGCAGACAGCGAAGAAGCCTTGCAGGTGCGTGCTGCCGAATTATTCTTTCGTCCGCAAAAAGTGGCACTGGAAGACGGCGCCGTCATGCTGGCGGATGCGGCGACGGTGGACCTGCATGCCAGCGGAGGCAATTACGGCGATATCGGCAGACTGCTGATCGAAGCCAAGACCAAGCCGCGTCGTGTAGAACTCGATGTGATCGATCAGGAAAATGCCGCCACCTATTGGGCGCGCAATGAACGGCACGATACCGTCATCAGCTTCGCTTATGGTCGCGCGGCATTGACGGCCTTCTGCCGCGTGATTGAAAAATGGATAGATCATTTCTACGGTGTCGCCGTAGTGGTCAGGCCATTGCGTTCTATCGAAGCCAAACACTGGGCCTGGCATATCGGACTCGATGCAGAAGCGACCGGCATCCTGAATGATTTGTACGCAGGCGTGGAACTGGGCGAAGAACGCAATCGCCGCATCCTGTCGCTGTTCCAGCTGGATTTTGTTGATCCTGCCGTGGCGCGTGCCGATGTGGCCGGGCGCCCGGTGTATCTCGCCTGCGCGATGAATGCGGATGAAGTTTTGCGCATCAAGCCGCAAAATTTATTATTGAATCTGCCGCTGGCATCGATTTCCTGATTCGTTTTTTTGGGCCGATATGAGCGAACCTGGCATATCCGTTTCCACGATACAAGTGCCGATACGCAATCGCTACGATCGCATGGAATGGGCGGGTGCTTTCGGTGATCTGGGTACCTTGATTCCATTCGTCGCCGCTTATATCGGCGTATTGAAAATGAATCCCTTCGGTGTGCTGTTTGCTTTCGGTGTGTGCATGCTGGTATGCGGACTGTATTACAAGACGCCGTTCCCGGTACAGCCGATGAAGGCGATAGGTGCGGTCGCCGCATTGCAGGCAGTGCAGACTGCGGTCGTCACGCCGGCCGCAGTTTACAGCGCGGCCCTGGTGACCGGTGCTGTATGGTTGTTGCTTGGCCTTACTGGTTTCGCATCGCGCGTGGCGCGGCTGGTGCCACCTACTGTCGTCATCGGCATCGTATTCGGACTAGGCTTCGGTTTCATGCTGCAAGGTGTGAGGATGATGCAAACCGATTGGCTGATTGCACTGATAGGCGGCAGCGCTACCTTGCTCCTGATGGGTAATAAAAAATTTCCGGCAATGTTTGTGCTGCTGGCATTTGGCATCACGGTCGGCATCGTACAAAATCCTGCCTTGCTGACTGCGCTGAAGCAAAGCGGCGCAGCCTTCCATGCACCGACATTTGCGTTGACGAACATCTCATGGAATCAGTTTTTTGTCGGCGCTGTCCTGCTGGCCTTGCCGCAAATTCCCCTGACGCTAGGCAATGCCGTGATCGCGATCAAGGAAGAAAATAATCGCCTGTTTCCGCATAGGCCTGTGACGGAAGGCGGCGTATCGATTTCTACCGGCATCATGAATCTGTTCAGTGCATCGGTCGGCGGTGTGCCCATGTGTCATGGAGCGGGCGGCATGGCCGGACATATTGCCTTCGGCGCCAGAACCGGCGGTGCGGTCGTCATACTCGGTTGCCTGTTGCTGGTGCTGGCATTTTTCTTCAGCGACTCGGTCGAGGTATTGTTCCAGCTTTTCCCGACGGCAGTGCTGGGTGTGATTTTATTTTTGACTGGCGCGCAGTTGGCGCTGGGCAGCAGTGCTTTCCCTGCCGAGCGCAGCGGTCGTGTGGTGGTGTTGCTGACAGCGGCTTTGTGCATGTGGAATGTCGGCGTCGGCTTTATCGTCGGCATTGCATTGCATCATCTGCAGCAACGTGGCCGCATGCAGATGTAGGTGCGCTGTTTATTCCAGCCAACGCGCACGACTGGCAGAGATCGCAATCGCAATCGCCATCACGCCGATCAATCCCAGCGCAACCTGCATACCCCATCCCTGTGCCAGAAAGCCGATGATGGGCGGCCCGATCAAACCGCCGCTGTAACTGAAAGTCGCCACCGCCGCCAATGCCGTTGCACCATGACGACCGGCCGAGCTGAAGACGAAGGGAAAGACGGAAGCGAAGCCGGCGCCAGCCAATGCGAAACCCAATATCGTCAGCGGTATATTGAAAGCGGCTACCGCAATAAAAATTCCGCATGCAGCCAGCGCTGCGCCAACTGCAACGACGCGCCGCGCACCATAACTATCCTTCAGACGATCGCATACCAGTCGAGCCAATAACATCAAGGCAGCGAAACCGGCATAAGCTAGCGGCGCAACGCCGTCATGCGCGCCCATCCGGTCCTTCATGAAGACGCCGCTCCAGTCGGCAATCGAGCCTTCTGCCACTGCGCCGCAAAAACCGATGATGCCCAGCGCAACCAAAGGGCCATGTGCAATCGCGAAATATTGTTTGCTGGTTGGTTTCTCAACCTGCTCTGGCGGCAAGGCTTGATAGGCGATATACAAAGGGAGCAACAAGGCGAGCGCGGTGACGCTGAAATGTACAACGGGCGTAATTCCGAAGCCGGCCATCGCGCTGCCGAATAAAGCGCCGCTTACTGCGCCTACGCTGAACCATGCATGCAAGAGCGACATGGTGGAGCGGCCGGCAAGTTTTTCATGGGCGGTACCGATTGCGTTGATGGCGACGTCGAAGCAGCCGGAAGCGGCACCCAGGGCAATCGCGGCAATGACCAGCCACAGCATGTTGGGTGCGAGTGCGAGCGCCGGTAATACAACGATCAAGCCCAGGCCGGCATACCAGGCTGCACGTCGTCCGCCAAATCTGCCGACCAGCCACGCGGCCAATGGAAATGAAGCGACCGCGCCGAAACCGCCACCCAGCAAGACCATGCCCAGTTGCGCCGGGCTCAATTGCAATACATCGCGAATTGCCGGAATGCGCGCCGCCCATGATGCATAGATCACACCCAGCAGGATGAAGAGAAAAGGTGTGGCTGCCGACTGTAAACGGGGGAAGCGCGATGGCGCGGGCAACAGGGTTTGGGTGGACATGAGGTAGTCGTGCGGGGACGGCGAACTGGCGCAATGCTGAATTGTATTGTGTTCAACCGAGTTGCGTACGGCGACATGAGAAAAAGACAGGTACGCAGTTGTGTACCTGTCTTTCATTTGCATATCGGTGCTGAATGGCTGGTATTACGTTTTGGATAATTTCGGCTGCGCAGGATCTGCTGTCAGATAACCAACGGCTGCACTGAATCTGTCGTTGTAATTAGCCTTGATCAAGGGATCCAATGTGTTCTTGACCTTGCTGTGCAACTTGCCGCTCCAGTCGCCTGCATGCTGGAAGTTGCTCATGATGTAAGTCCAGCCATTGATTTCATCGACGGCATGCAAGCCGGTCGCTTCGGCACCGGATGGCATGGACATGATGCGCACCAGTTTTTGTGTATCGACGTTGTATGCCCACAGAAAATTATTCACATGTGTGCTGCTGTCTTCACCGATGAAGAGCGTACGCATTTTTTCCGAGAATTTCAGATTGTCCGGGTTGGCAATCTTGTCGGGATTGGCGAGATTGCCCAAGGCATCGGCGGCGATGTCTTCACCGATCAGCAAGGCGCGGGTTTGCACCGGCACCCACTCGCTGGCAATTGCTGCGCCACTGTTATCGCGTTGCCCGCCTGTCAGCTTGTGCGCGAAGATGCCGCCGGCAACGATGGCTTTATCGACAGTGATGCCGCTGGCCGGATTCCATGCCGGATTGTTTTTTACCATTGAACTCTGGATATTCTGCAAGGCCGAGTAAGCGATCTTGTCCTTGATGTTGACAGTCGTGCCTTCCATCTTGGTAAAGCCCATGCTGGCGCCGATCAGATTTGCGTAGCGATGCGTTTCCAGGAAGGCCGCGGCGCGCTCCATGCCCGGTTTGAGTTTGACCCAGTTCGCGATGCCATCCGCGTACAGCTTGGTGTAACTGGCATCGGCCGGATCGGTTTTGACGCTGCTCATGATGTCGGAAGGCTTCAAGGTATTGGCCAGCTTTTCGATTTCTGCACTGCGCGCGTGTCCCAATTTAATCCAGCTCAGTGCAGCGCCCGGTGCGGTTGGATCGACCGAGAAGCCGGCGCCGACCTTGGCGACATACAAAGTACCTGCCGACAAATCTTTTTCCTTATCGGCGATGAACATGAAGAAGCCGCCATTGGTGTAATCGTCGCCCATCAAGACGGTGCGATGGTCCGGCATGACTTGTATCAGTTCGTGCGAGATGCGTCCCAGGCAGTAATGCTTCTTGATGCTGCCGCTGCCATCGGGATGGACGGTGACTTCCGGCAGGTGGCCATAGTGATACGGATTCGCCTTGTTCTCGTCGCCGAACAGATTCTTGCTGAATTTTTTGAAGAAGGGATTGTCGCTGATGAATTGCGCATCCGGTTCGTATTCTTCGCTGGACAGATGCGTATTCCATGGCGACAGGCTGGCGCCGCAGGTAATCCACAAGCCATGCACGCTGGACGTATCGACGTTGTGATATTTGACCAGGCCGAGTTTGCCGTTGCCTTGATCCTGATCCAGCGTCAACACCGCAATCGGCGACGGCAAGGTGCCGTAAGCGTTGTTCTTGCCGCTTGCAGCGCCGAGCTGATCGCGCGTCGTGTATTCAAATTGCACCACGGCGAAGACGGCCTTGCCCTTGATGTTGCTTACCGTTGGATTGGCCAGCGAAAGTAATGACGTGCCATCCGGCGCATCGGAGAAGATTTGTCTTTCCATGCCGGCGATGGAACGATCGATGATGGCTTTATTGTTGATATCAAAGTAACCGCCGCTCAATATTTTTCCGCCCTTGCCATCAGCTACTTGTTCGCCGGTGATGAAGAAGGGTTGATACGCGAGTCGGTAACTTTTTATCGATCGATCGCTGTAATGCACATTGAGCGTAGAGCTGACAGTCGTAGTCGCCATTGCTGCGGCATCGGCCAGCGTTGGTGCAGGCATGGAGGTAAATGTCGTCGCGACATATTCAGCTGCAGAGGATGTAGTCGGCGTGCTGCAGGCAGCGAGCAGTGCGGATGATGCGCCCAGCGGCAACAGTGGGGCACTGGCGAGGAATTTGAGTGTTTGACGGCGTGCGAGATGAGGTAGATCGGGCATGTTTATTTCCAGAGTAAGTTGAGACGATCTCCGCGTTATTCGGAATTATAAAAATACTTTATGACCGCTACGTGAAAAGTAGTCAACAAACCGTTTTCATTGATGAAAATGAACTGCCGTATCGTATCAATGTCATATTCCATATCGGCAATTTGCTTCCAGTGAAGGCGTGACAGGCGCTTGCGTGCGGCGCAGACTGAACCCGGTTGTTGTCAGCATTCCATCTAAAGGAATCAATATGACTTCCATGCAAAAATTCGTCGCAACGACTGAAGAATTACTCGCCGCAAGCCGCGACACCACAATACAAAGCATCGTCGTACGCAGTGCTTTATCTCAGGTTCCATCCTTCCGATTGTCTCCCGGGCAGAAGCTGATAGGCGATGAGCATCAGGGCGCGATTTTCTTTGCCGCTGGCAGCGATGGCCTCCAGTTAAGTTCAGATAATGAAGTCGCCGATATTCGACTGGAAACTTCGGTCGACAAGCGTGTGATCTTTAACGATACCAATGTTGATAGCCTGGGTCTGATGACAATCGCAGGCGTGACCGCGCTTGGTCAGGTGCAGATTCTGGCGCGTGACAAGGTGCGCAGCGGACATGTCGATGTGGATGGCCTGGATATAGTCGCGGCTGATGCGCGAGCGCGTAGCGATAGGCCGCATGGTTTTGGCGTCTATGTAACGCAAGGTGCATTTACGCTGTGGAATATGCAAGCTGATGCGAAGCTTGTCATCAGTGCGGAGCTGAGAGGTTTGTCCGTAGGACGTCCTGCTGCGCCGGTGCTGGGCAGCGGCATTTTTGTCAGTGGTGCAGGTTTTGAAGGCGGACGACTCACTGTGCCCTTGCTTGAAACAGATGCCGTCTACAGCGATGGCAAAATTGCACCCGGCACACCGGATGTCATTACCGGCGGTGTGTTTGCCGTGTATGGCGCTTTTGTCGATGTCGTCCACAATCTGGGGCCGGTCGTGACCTACGGCGTCAATGACATGGTGCTCGACAATTGGGGCAATGTGGATAGATGGATCGCCGAAGAAAAACTCACATCCTACGGACCAAGCGGAATTGGCTTCGTCAACTTTGGTGTGGTGAACGAGTTGCAAGTCAACGCTCCGATTGAAACCTTTGGACAAGGTGCGCGCGGTTTCAATGTCTATGACGGCACAGTCAATTTTGCGGAATTCGATCGCATCACGACGCATGCAGATGGCGCAGTCGGTATCCAGGTCAGTCAACCCATAGGAAGCCTGATGGTGCATCGTGGCATAGAAACCTTCGGTGCAAGCGGCGACTCTTTGGTGAAAGGTGTGGTCGTCACCTTGTCGGCAATTGCATTGAGCATCAAGCCCGGCGGTTCGGTGCGTGAAATTGCCATCGATGGCGGCATTGTGACAAATGGCAAAGGCGTTACGCCGCTTGAATTGCATGGCGCAATCGGAATATTGCGCATCGTGGGTGGAATCAAGGCCGCTGCTTGAGTTGCCTGGCGCAAAAGGAGGGTGAGATTTGTCCGCGAAAAGATGGGACGACTGGATAGTGTGCCCTTCTAATCTCTTCTAGGTGAAGAGATTAGAGGTGTTGGATGCGGATCAAGTTGTTACGTCGTTTTGTACGTAATGGTCAACGGTGCGTGGTCACTGAAGCGCTCATCCTTGTAAATTTCTGCCGCATGCGCGCTGGATGCGAGTTCCGGCGTCGCCACCTGGTAGTCGATACGCCAGCCTACATTCTTTGCATAGGCCTGGCCGCGATTGCTCCACCACGTATAGCACTCTTCCGTTGTGCCTGGATGCAGATGACGATACACATCAACCAGGCCCACTTCATCGAATACACGTGTCAGCCATTCGCGCTCTGCCGGCAGGAAGCCGGAGTTCTTGCGATTGCCCTTGTAATTCTTCAGATCGATTTCATTGTGCGCAATATTCCAGTCGCCGCAGATGACGAACTCGCGTCCCTGCGCTTTCAATTCCTGCAGATGCGGCAGGAAGACATCCATGAAGCGGAACTTGGCTTGCTGCCGTTCTTCGCCTGATGAGCCCGATGGGCAATACACCGAGATCACGCTCAGATTGCCGAAATCGCATTGTACATAGCGGCCTTCCGCGTCGAATTCCGGGCAATTAAAGCCGATCTGCACATTGTCCGGTACGGTCTTGCAATACACACCAGCGCCGGAATAGCCTTTCTTCTCGGCGTAGTGGAAGTAGCCAAAATAACCTTCTGGTGTCAAAAAGTCGGACGTCATATCCGCTTCTTGTGCCTTCAATTCCTGCACGCAAATGTAATCGGCAGAATGCCTGGCCATCCATTGGAAAAAACCTTTTTTAGCGGCGGAGCGTATGCCATTCAGATTGGCGGAAACAATTTTCAACATGGCGTCGTTCAAAAAAAATGAGGCGCTCAGGATAACCGATTCGCGGCGCCCGGTCTTCAGCATGCCCCGTTGCGGGCGGGCATGCCATTTGCATTTAAAGGTATGTGCATCCGATAACGATTTAAAATGTGGCTTTGGTCGCGCAAATAGCGACAATTTTCGTCACTTTTACCCGTTATGGAGTTGGTTTGAACAATTTACGGCAAGAATTCATCAAGTTTTCGGTTGATACCGGCGTATTGCGTTTCGGCGAATTTGTGACCAAGGCCGGTCGCACCTCGCCTTATTTCTTCAACGCCGGTTTGTTCAACCAGGGCGGTACGCTGGCGCGCCTGGCAGATTTTTATGCGCAGACGCTGATCGATTCGGGAGTCGAATTCGATATGTTGTTCGGCCCGGCCTACAAAGGCATCACGCTGGCTTCGGCGACCGCAGTGGCGCTGGCGAACAAGGGGCGCGATGTGCCGTTTGCGTTCAATCGCAAGGAAGCCAAGGATCACGGCGAAGGCGGCACGATGGTGGGCGCCAAGTTACAGGGGCGCGTAGTGATCATCGACGACGTGATTTCCGCCGGCACCTCGGTGCGTGAATCGGTAGACATGATACGTGCCGCAGGTGCGACGCCATGTGCAGTATTGATTGCACTGGATCGTATGGAACGTTCGGGCGCGGATGATGCATTGTCTGCGTATTCAGCGGTGCAGGAAGTGAGTAACACCTACGGTATGCCGGTGGTATCGATAGGCAATCTGTCGGACTTGTTTGAATACCTGTCGAATGCGGGAGCGGATTCCGAACAGGCGCAGTACAGGGATGCCGTCTCCGCCTATCGCAAAAGGTATGGTGTGGCCTAACAGCAGTTTTTTATTTTTGGGGAGTGAAATGAAAGGTGCGGCCAAGACACTGTTTTTTCTCTCGATATTCATCGCGTCGGGTGCGCATGCAAAGATTTTCATGTGCAAGGACGCCTCTGGCCGCACGCTTACCTCCGATCGCCCCATCCCCGAATGTGCCGATCGCGCCGTGCGCGAATACGGCAATAACGGCGTCGTAAAAAGAGACATCGCCGCTCCGCTCACCGCAGAGCAAAAGCGTGAAAAGCAGGCGCAGGAAGACAGGAAGAAAGCGGAACTTGCTGCTGCCGAAGAGCAGAAAAAATCCGACCGCGCACTTTCCGCCCGCTATCGCAGCGAAGAAGATATCGCCACTGCGCGCAAGCGCGATAGCGACATCGTGAGCGAACACATCGCGCAACAGAAAAAATCCATGGCCATCGCCGACAAGGACTGGAAAGATGCGCACGCTGCAGTCGAAGCGCAAAAGAAAAAAGGAGTCGTGCCAGCGGGTTTGCAATACAAGCACGATCGATCGGAGAAAAGCGTGCGTGAATTGAAGTTCAGGCTGAGCGAAAGCGAACTCGAGCTGGCGCAAGTACATGCGAAATACGATCTGATCTTGCAGCGTTTTCGCGAGATAACAAAAACCGCTTCAGCGCGCTAGTTCTCGCTTGTAATCAAAGTCAGCGCATCTAATCGGTCGTGCGCGAAATGATCCTGGTGTAAAAATTTCCGAGTTCGACACCCTCTTCACTATCGAAAAAAATCGCAGCGCGACGGGCAATTTCCTCCAGGGTTTCGGGAGTCTTCAGATATTGCTCCCACTGACTCTTGTGCATGTGCGCCGCCATCTGCGATGCGCCGGCGGGAATCGTGTCCTTGAACAGGAGCTCAAGAAACGACGCTGCAACATCATGTGAAACCGGTTGCTTCATTTGCAGGGCATCGATGAAAAGTTGTACCTGCCGATTATGTTGGGTATGCAGGATGTGTGAAGCTTCGCCGTTGGATAGGTGGGTGACGATATCGAGCGGATAACCTAAATCTTCAGGGCGGGCAGCACCGGGATCGGTGGGACCTGATGAGGTGTGCAGCATATTCATTTGGCGCTCCATGAACGAGAGGAAGTGCGAATTGGACAAGCGGCGGCAAAAATAGTTTGCAGGGAAATTGGCATGCATGGGCATGTTGCATATATGCAGCGATCGATGGCGATGCCATGCGGCAAGTTAAAGAGCGGCTTGCAGACGGGGTATCTGTGAGCGATGGCCTCCGGCAACAACGACTACGATGTTTTTCCTGTTGGTCTCAATAAAAAAAGCGCGCTCGTTTTGCGGAGCGCGCTTTTTTATTTTCAACTTGATCAAGCCGACAGTTTTTTCTTCAGTAATTCTGTAAGTTGCGCCGGATTGGCTTTGCCTTTGCTGGCCTTCATTGCCTGCCCCATCAGGGCATTGATGGCCTGCTCCTTGCCGGCACGGAATTCTTCGACAGATTTCGCATTGGCGGCGAGCACCTCGTCGACAATCTTCTCCAGGGCGCCACTGTCGGAAATCTGCTTCAAGCCTTTCGACTCGATCAATTCATCGGCGATGGTCGGGCTATCCGATTTGGCTTCCCACATCGCACCGAATACTTCCTTGGCAATCTTGTTGGAAATGGTGCCGTCGGCGATGCGGTGCAAGAGCACGGCCAGTTGCGCGGCGGATACCGGTGCTGCGTCGAGTTCTATGCCGTCGCGATTGACTGCCGAGGCGACATCGCCCATCAGCAGGTTGGCGGCCGGCTTGGCTTGTTCGTGACCGGCGATGGAGCAGATCAGTTCAAAATAATTCGCCATGGCCTTCGATTGCGTCAGTACCGCCGCATCGTAATCGGACAAGCCGTATTCCTGGGTAAAGCGTTCGCGCATGGCGCCCGGCAGTTCCGGCATCTCGGCTTGCACGCGCGCGATCCATTCTGCGCTGACGACCAGCGGCGGCAAATCCGGATCGGGAAAATAGCGATAGTCGTGCGCATTTTCCTTGCTGCGCATTTCGCGGGTTTCTTTTTTGTCCGGATCGTACAGGCGCGTGGCTTGCACGACGCGGCCGCCGTCTTCGATCAATTCAATCTGGCGGCGCACTTCGTAATTGATGGCGTCTTCCATGAAGCGGAACGAATTCAGGTTCTTGATTTCGCAACGTGTGCCGTATTCCTTTTGTCCGACCGGGCGCACCGATACGTTGGCGTCGCAGCGGAAGGAGCCTTCCTGCATGTTGCCGTCGCAAATGCCGATCCAGGTCACCAGTGTGTGCAAGGCCTTGGCGTAGGCAACCGCTTCGGCGGCGCTGCGCATATCCGGTTCGGTCACGATTTCAAGCAAGGGAGTGCCGGCGCGATTCAGGTCGATGCCGGTCATGCCGTGGTAATCCTCGTGCAGCGATTTGCCGGCGTCTTCTTCGAGGTGTGCGCGCGTCAGTTGCACCGAGCGGATTTCCGTTTTGCCGTCGACTTCCATCGCGAACGATACGCGGCCGCCTTGCACGATCGGCAAATCCATCTGGCTGATCTGATAACCCTTGGGCAGATCGGGGTAAAAGTAATTTTTGCGAGCAAACACCGAGTACGGCGCGATCGTGGCGCCGATTGCCAGGCCGAACTGGATCGCGCGTTCGACTGCGCTGCGATTCATCACCGGCAAGGCGCCCGGCAATGCGAGATCTACCGGCGATGTTTGCGTGTTTGGCGCGGCGCCAAACCGGGTCGGTGAGCCGCTGAAAATTTTTGTCTTGGTCGTCAACTGCGTGTGCGTTTCCAGACCGATTACGACTTCCCACTGCATGATGTTTCCTTACTCGCTTGTTAGCGTATGTGACTGCGTATTTTTGTTTTGCGGTGATCGCTGATCTTTACTCTGCCGGCTGACGCAGATGCCAGTCGGTCGCCTGCTGGTACTGATGCGCGACGTTCAGCAGCTTGGCTTCGGCAAAATAATTGCCGATGATTTGCAGCCCGACCGGGCGCTTTGCATTCTTTTCACCCTGGCCGAAACCGCATGGAATCGACATGCCGGGCAAGCCGGCGAGGCTGGTCGACAGCGTGAAAATATCGGCCAGATAATTGGCGACCGGATCGTCCGCCTTGTCGCCCAGATCCCACGCTACGGTTGGCGCAACCGGCCCCATGATGACGTCGCATAGCGTGAACGCCTGCTGGAAATCCTGCGCGATCAGGCGACGGATTTTTTGCGCCTGCAGATAGTAGGCATCGTAATAACCGTGAGACAGCACATAGGCGCCGACCAGGATGCGGCGTTTGACTTCTTCACCGAATCCTTCGGCGCGCGTCTTGCAATACATGTCGGACAAATCCGTGTAGTCCTTGGCGCGGAAGCCGTAACGCACGCCGTCGAAGCGGCTCAGGTTGGATGAGGCTTCGGCCGGTGCGATGACGTAATAGGTAGGGATGGACAGCTCGGTTTTCGGCAATGAAATATCGACCAGCGTGACGCCGAGTTTTTCATATTCGCTGAGTGCCGCGCGCACTGCCTGCTCGACATCGGCGGACAAGCCGGCACCGAAATATTCGCGCGGGATGCCGATTTTCAAGCCTTGCAGGGGCGCATTCAAATCGCGGGTGAAATCTTCCTTGGCGCGTTCGACGCTGGTGGAATCGCGTTCATCGAAACTGACCATCGCATTGAGCAACAGGCCGCAATCTTCGGCGGTTTTTGCAATCGGGCCACCCTGATCCAGCGACGAGGCAAAGGCGATCATGCCGTAACGTGAGACGCGGCCGTAGGTCGGCTTGATGCCGGTAACGCCGCACAGGGCGGCCGGCTGGCGGATCGAGCCGCCGGTATCGGTTGCGGTCGATGCCGGCGTCAGGCGCGCGGCAATCGCCGCTGCCGAGCCGCCGGATGAGCCGCCCGGAATTGCAGTCTTGTCCCACGGATTTTTCACGGCGCCGAAGTAGGAGTTTTCATTTGACGAACCCATCGCGAATTCATCGCAATTCAGTTTGCCCAGCGTCACCATGCCGGCTTGATTGAAGTTTTCCACTACGGTGGCGTCGAAAGGGCTGACGTAGTTTTCCAGCATCTTCGAGCCGGCGGTCGAGCGCCAGTCGCGCGTGACGAAAATATCCTTGTGCGCAATCGGGATGCCAGTCAGCACGCCGGCATTGCCGCTGGCGATGCGTTGATCGGCGGCGGCGGCCTGCTGCAGCGTCAGGGCTTCATCCACGTGCAGGAAGGCATTCAGATCGCTGGCGCCCATGCGCTTCAGGAATAACTGCGCCAGTTCGGTGGCGGAGATTTTTTTTGCCTGCAGCAAGGCGGATAATTCTTTGATGGTTTTGGTATGCATGATCGATATCGGTATTCGGTTGCGGAACCTGACGAGGTTCCGGGTGCGCGGGGCTGTAAAAAGCGCGCGGCGGCTTATTCGATGACTTTGGGCACCAGATACAAGCCGTCTTGCGTTGCCGGAGCAACTTGCTGGTAATCGTCGCGGCGATTCGGCTCGCTTACGACGTCGTCGCGCAGGCGCAGCGACAGGTCCGGCAGCAAGGCGGCAATCGGGTGGTTCAGCGGTTCGACGCCAGTGGTATCGACGGCGCTCAATTGTTCGACCAGTGCAAAGATGCCATTTAATTTATCCAGCGTCTGTGCGGATTGCGCATCGGTCAGGTCGATTTGCGCGAGCATGGATAAACGTTTGACATCGGAAAGTGCTAGGGACATGGTGGGATCGCGGCCGGGCCGCTGTTCAGTGTTAAAAGGAATCGGGGATGCAAAAGTCTTCTAGTAGCGGCAAAAGCTTTGCAAAATGAACCCTTCCGCTTACATTTTTGCCATTTTAGACGACTAAATTAATGTAAATTATAAGGTAGAATATCGGGTTATTACCTTGCTGGCGCCGATATTGGGCTGCCGCCGGTAATTATTCTGGATTATTTACCCAGTTGCTCACGCCTTTACTCTCTTAATTTACTTTATTAAGCGCACCAATTTTGCGCACTGGAACAATTCATGTTTGGATTTCTACGCAGTTATTTTTCAAATGATCTGGCAATCGATCTGGGCACCGCAAATACCCTGATTTACGTCCGCAGTCTGGGCATCGTGCTGGATGAGCCATCGGTGGTAGCGATCCGCCAGCAAGGCGGTCCGAACGGCAAGAAAACCATCATGGCCGTCGGTAAGGAAGCCAAGCAGATGCTGGGCAAAGTGCCGGGCAACATCGAGGCGATCCGCCCGATGAAAGACGGTGTGATTGCCGACTTTACCGTGACCGAGCAAATGCTCAAGCAGTTCATCCGCATGGTGCACGATACCAAACTCTTCAGACCTTCCCCTCGCATCATTATCTGTGTTCCTTGTGGCTCGACCCAGGTGGAGCGTCGCGCGATTCGCGAATCCGCTCTGGGTGCAGGTGCTGCGCAGGTGTATCTGATTGAGGAGCCTATGGCTGCTGCTATCGGCGCCGGCTTGCCGGTGTCGGATGCAACCGGCTCGATGGTGGTCGATATCGGCGGCGGTACGACAGAAGTCGGCATCATCTCGCTGGGCGGTATGGTCTACAAGGGCTCGATCCGCGTCGGCGGCGATCGCTTCGACGAAGCCATCGTCAACTACATTCGCCGCAACTACGGCATGCTGATCGGTGAACAAACTGCCGAAGCCATCAAGAAGGAAATTGGTTCTGCCTTCCCGGGTTCCGAAGTGCGCGAGATGGAAGTCAAGGGCCGTAATCTGTCCGAAGGCATTCCACGTTCCTTCACAATTTCCAGTAATGAAATTCTGGAAGCACTGACCGAACCATTGAACGGTATCGTTTCCGCCGTGAAAAACGCGCTGGAACAGACGCCGCCGGAACTGGGCGCTGATATCGCTGAAAAAGGCATGATGCTGACAGGCGGCGGCGCCTTGCTGCGCGATCTGGATCGCCTGTTGATGGAAGAAACCGGCTTGCCGGTGATTGTCGCAGAAGATCCGCTGACTTGCGTGGTGCGCGGTTCGGGCATGGCGCTGGAGCGCATGGATAAACTGGGTTCGATTTTCTCTTACGAATAATCGATCAGCAACCGCCCACTCTTCTATCGGCTGACATGAACAGTGTCATGAAAGCACACCACATCGAAACACAAGCTGCCGCTGCCGGACTTCATGTTCCGGCAGCCCGTCTTGCTGCGACGATCTTCGGCAGGTTCGCCACCAAGTATTAAATGGAATACAGCCCACCACCACTCTTCAAACAAGGTGCGTCGGCACGTGCAAAGATGGTGTTCTTCGCCTTGATCGCCCTGATTCTGCTGGGCGTCGATTCGCACATGCGTTCGCTTGCCATGGTGCGCCAGGTCGTCTCGACTGCACTGTATCCGCTGCAGGTTGTGGCGCTGGCGCCGCGCGACGCCTTGTATTACGTCGGCGATTACTTCAGTTCTCTTTCAGATATCAAGTCGGAAAACGAAAAGCTCAAATTGCAGCAAACGGTCAATGCGCGCACCTTGCAGCAAGGGCAGCAACTGCTGGCTGAAAACATGCAGCTGCGCCGCTTGCTCGGTACCGCCGAACGCCTGCCGGTGAAATCAGTGCTGGGTGAGATCTTGTACGATACGCGCGATGCATTTACGCGCAAGATCGTGCTGGATCGCGGAATCCAGCATGGTGTCGCGCTCGGGCAGCCGGTGATCGATCATATCGGCGTGGTCGGGCAGGTGACGCGGGTGTTCCCGTTCACCTCTGAAGTGACTTTGCTGACCGACAAGAATCAGGCGATACCGGTACAGGTCGTGCGCAATGGTTTGCGCAGCGTCGCCTATGGTCGCGGACAATCCAATGTGCTGGATTTGCGTTTCATGCCGACCAATGCCGATATTCAAAAAGGCGACATCCTTGTGACTTCCGGCATAGACGGCGTTTATCCGGCTGGCCTGGCCGTGGCCACCGTCTCGCAGGTGGAAAATAAATCGGTCGATTCGTTTGCCCGCATCGTGTGTCAGCCAACTGCCGGGATAGATCGCAATCGGCAATTATTGATTCTGTTGACGGAAAACAAGCTGGCATCGCGTCCGGCTGACGATGCGAAAGAAAAAAACTCGAGGGCGGCGGGTATTCTGCGCCATGCCGCCAACAGGACCAATGGCACTTCCGGCAAGGGCATTGTGGAAGCCGCGCCTGCCGCCCCGACCTCACAACCGGCCACATCGTCGCGATGAATCATCAGCCACATTACATTCTTTTACCGGCCAGCCCGCTGTTCATTGCGGTCAGCCTGATTGCCGCCTTTCTGCTGAACCTGCTGCCGTGGGGGCAATGGATAGGCATTCCCGATTTTGTTGCGCTGATTCTGGTGTTCTGGAGCATGCATCAACCGCGCCGGGTCGGCATCGGCGTCGCCTTTTTCATGGGCTTGCTGATGGATGTGCACGATGCAGCGGTGCTGGGCGAAAACGCGTTGGCCTATACCCTCCTGTCCTATTTCGCCATCATGATTCATCGCCGCGTATTGTGGTTCCCGCTCGGAACGCAAGCCTTGCACGTGTTCGTGCTGCTACTGGTGGCGCAACTGGTGGCGCTGATCGTGCGCCTGATGGTGGGTGGCAGATTTCCCGGCTGGCTGTATTTCACCGAGAGTGCGGTAGCCGCCCTGCTATGGCCGCTCGTAACCTGGATCCTGCTCGCGCCGCAACGCCGGGCGATCAATCGCGACGATACGCGACCGCTTTGATTGCCGCCCATGAACAGCCGGTATTGATGCCGAATGACTGAATTAAAAAATACCGAACGCGAATTACAGCTCTTTCGCCTGCGCCTGTCCGTGGCGGGTGGGCTTGTTTTCATTTTGTTTGCATGCCTGTTCGCGCGCTTTATATGGCTGCAGGTCTATAAACATAACGATTACGTTGCACAGGCAGAAGACAACCGGATTTCGATCGTCCCGGTGGTGCCCAATCGCGGCCTGATATTAGATCGTAATGGCGTGGTGCTGGCACGTAATTACTCTGCCTACACGCTGGAAATCACGGCATCGAAAATCAACGGCGACCTTGAAACGCTGATCGATGAATTGGCGACCCTGGTCGATATCCAGCCGAAAGATCGCAAGCGCTTCAAGAAGCTGCAGGAAGAATCGCGCAATCTGGCCAGTTCGCCGATACGAGTGCGGCTGACGGATGAGGAAGTGGCGCGCTTCTCTGCGCAGCGTTATCGTTTTCCCGGCGTGGAAATTCAGGCGCGTCTGTTCCGCCAGTATCCGCTTGGCGCGGTGGCATCGCATGTGATTGGCTACATCGGGCGTATCAATACGCGCGAGGCGAAAGAAATTGACGAGAGCGATGACGCCACCAACTATCGCGGCTCCGAGCATATCGGCAAGGAAGGGCTGGAGAAAAACTACGAGGACAGGTTGCACGGCAGAACCGGCTACGAAGAAGTGGAAGTATCGGCCGGCGGACGCCCGATCCGCACGCTGTCGCGTACTGCGGCGACACCCGGCGACAATCTGATTCTGTCGATCGATATCGAGTTGCAAAAAGTGGTGGAGCAGGCGTTCGGCGATAGACGCGGCGCGCTGATTGCGATTGAACCGTCGACCGGCGATGTACTGGCCTATGTCTCCATGCCTACCTTCGATCCGAATCTGTTTGTTGAAGGTATCGATCAGCAAAACTGGGATGCATTGAATAATTCGCCCGACCATCCGCTATTGAATCGTCCTCTGTCCGGTGCCTATCCGCCGGGTTCGACTTACAAGCCCTTCATGGCGCTGGCAGCACTGGAGCTGGGCAAGCGCAAAGCCTCGGATGCGATTGCCGACCCCGGATTCTTCTGGTTTGGCAATCACAAGTTCCGCGACGACAAAGAAGGCGGACATGGCATGGTCGACATGTACAAATCGATCGTGCAGTCGTGCGACACCTATTACTACATGCTGGCCAACGATCTTGGCGTCGATGCGATTCACGATTTCATGAAGCCGTTCGGCTTCGGCCAGAAAACCGGCATCGATCTCAGGTTCGAGCGCACCGGCGTGTTGCCATCCACGGCATGGAAGGCCGCTGCGTATAAAAAGCCGGAGCAAAAGAGGTGGTATGCAGGGGAAACCATTTCCATCGGCATCGGCCAGGGCTACAACACATTCACGCCCTTGCAATTGGCGCATGCTACTGCAACGCTGGCCAATAATGGTGTGGTGATGAAGCCGCATCTGGTCAGAGAAATCGAGAATGGCGTGACGCGTCAGCGGACATTGACGGTGCCGAAAGAAAGTTACCGGATACCGTTGAAACAGGAAAACATCGACATCATCAAGCACGCAATGGTCGGCGTGAACAAGGAAGGTACCGGTGCGCGCGTGTTTTCCAAGGCAGAATATGTTTCTGGCGGCAAGACAGGTACCTCGCAAGTGATTGCCATCAAAAAAGGTGAAAAGTACGATGCGAGCAAAATTTCGGATCGACATCACGATCATGCCTTGTACACGGCATTTGCACCGGCCGATAAGCCGCGCATAGCACTCGCACTCATCGTTGAGAACGGCGGCTTCGGCGGAGCTGCTGCTGCGCCGATTGCCAAGGCGGCAATGGATTTTTACTTGCTGGGCAAGCGGCCGGAATCCAAGGCGCCAGTCAAGGCCGCAGTGATTCCCGCAGATGAACTCACAGATTAAATCCATGACGACATGCATACGGCATTCAATCACCTTCCTGCTGATGCAATCTGCGGCATTGCAGACAGGCAGCAAGCATTGCGGGAGCGCAGATGAATAAGCGTTCGCCATGGCAGATCCTGCAGCCTTACGTTCAGGTATTCGACGGTCCGTTGATGTTGATAGTCTGTCTGATTCTGGCGCTTGGCACCGTGACGCTTTATTCCGCCGGTATCGATTTCCCCGGTCGCGTGGAAGACCATGTACGCAACATCATGATCGCCTTTCTGGTGATGTGGATTGCGGCGATGATTCCGCCGCAGACGCTGATGCGTTTTGCGGTGCCTCTGTATATCCTTGGCATCAGTCTGCTGATCGGTGTGGCAATGTTCGGCTTGATTCGCAATGGCGCCAGGCGCTGGATCAATGTCGGCATGATCATACAACCGTCCGAGATCATGAAAATCGCGATGCCGATGATGCTGGCGTGGTTTTTCCAGAAGCGGGAAGGCATGACGCGCTGGCGTGAATTTCTGGTCGCGGGCCTGCTGCTGGTTGTGCCGGTCGGTCTGATCATGCGTCAGCCGGATCTGGGCACCTCGCTGCTGGTCATGGCGGCCGGTTTTTATGTCATCTTCTTTGCCGGCCTGTCATGGAAAGTCATCGTGGCTGCCGTGACGGTCATGCTGGCCAGTCTGCCTATCGTCTGGTCGATGATGCATGACTATCAAAGAGGGCGCGTACTGACCCTGATCGATCCCACTACCGATCCGCTCGGCAAGGGGTTTCACATCATTCAATCGACGATCGCGATCGGCTCCGGCGGCATCACCGGCAAGGGCTGGCTGAACGGCACGCAGGCGCATCTGGAATTCATTCCCGAACGTACGACCGATTTCATCTTTGCCGTTTTTTCGGAAGAGTTCGGCCTGATCGGCAACGGCATCCTGTTGACTCTGTATCTGTTCCTGATCGGGCGCAGCATGATCATCGCAGCCAATGCGCCAACACTGTTCAGCCGTTTGCTGGCAGGTGCGATCACGATGATTTTCTTCACCTATGCATTCGTCAACATGGGAATGGTCAGTGGTATTCTGCCGGTGGTTGGCGTGCCGTTGCCTTTTGTCAGTTACGGCGGCACCGCATTCGTCACGCTTGGTCTCGGCGTCGGCATTTTGATGAGCATACAGCGGCACAGGAAACTGATGCAGAGCTGATGCCTGCCTTTCATTGGTTGCCGCCGGTTTACGCGGCGCTGCAACCTTCATCAGGAGCAAGCAATGCAATTTAATTTCACTCATAAAACTGGCCTTCTGACCTTGCTGTGCGCGCTGGCGCTGGCTGGCTGCAGCAGCGTGCCGCTGGATTCGGCGTCGACAGGTAAAGCCGCCGGCAAATCGAAGGCCGGTGCGCATCCGGTGCTGCCACCTGCGGGTTCGGGGCGCGGCGGTTATTACAAGGATGACGGCCCGGGCGATGTCACGCCGGAAGGTTTGCTGGATACGCCGGATGCAGAGCCGCGCATAGAACCTTATTCAACGCGCGGCAATAAACCGTATGTTGTCTTCGGCAAGCGCTATGTGCCGATGACCGATGAGCGGCCGTTCAAGCAGCAGGGGCGAGGTAGCTGGTACGGCAAGAAATTCCATGGTCAGAAAACTTCGTCCGGCGAGCCGTACGATATGTACCAAATGTCCGCCGCGCATCCGACGCTGCCGATTCCATCGTATGCACGCGTAACCAATCTGAGCAATGGCAAGCAGGTGATCGTGCGCGTCAATGATCGCGGCCCCTTTCATTCGAGTCGTGTGATCGATCTGTCGTACACGGCGGCTCTGAAACTGGGTTATATCGGGCATGGCAGTGCGAGTCTGGAAGTCGAGCGTCTGCTGCCGGCAGATATAGAACAAATTCTTGCAAACAAGGGCAGCGCATCCTCGCCTGCAGTGGCGGCCGAAGCAGTATCGGCACCGGCGGTAGAAACCAATGCGTTGGCAGCGCCGGTCATGCCGGCTGCGGTGGCAATCGAGGGGAATGCAGGCAAAACTTCTGCTGTACCGGCCAGCGGCTTTTATCTGCAGTTCGGCGCGTATTCGCAAGCGGCCAATGCAGAAGTGGTGCGTGCCCGCCTGGCGCAGAATGCGGGCCATCTGTTGCCGCAGTTGAGGGTTGAACCATCGAATAATTTGTACCGGCTGTACAGCGGCCCGTTTGCCAGCCGGAACGAAGCGGCTGCTGCGGCGGTACAGGTGCAGGAGCCAGTTGCCAAGCCGTTTATTGTGCAGCGTTAAGGCTCTGTACTGTCCGCTTCACTCTTCAGCTGCAAGGCACGATCGTACAAGGCATTTTTTTTCTGGCCGGTGATGTGTGCTGCCAGCGTGGCAGCCTGTTTCACTGAACATTCCTGCAGCAGGATTTTCAGAATGCGCTCGGTTTCCAGTTGATCCTGATCGCCAGCGACGGGTGCGCCTTCCAGCAACACGACAAACTCGCCTTTTTGCCGATGCACATCGGCTTCAATCCATGCACTGGCTTCGGCCAGCGTGCAACGATGGATTTCTTCAAACAGCTTCGTCAATTCGCGTGCAAACACGATATGTCGCGTCGGCTCGAACGCGGCGACCAGTGCTGTCACGGTTTCATGAATACGGTGCGGCGCTTCATAAAACACCATCGTCGCGGCCACGCTTTTCAAACCGAATAAAAAAGTCTCGCGCTGTTTTGCCTTGGCCGGCAAAAAACCGACGAAATAGAATTGGTCGTTGAGCAAGCCGCTGGCCGACAATGCCGCGACTGCTGCCGATGCGCCCGGCAAGGGCACAACGCGCAAGCCGGCGTTACGTACCGCGTCGACGATGCGTGCGCCGGGGTCGGACACAGCCGGCGTGCCGGCATCGGATACCAGCGCAATCCGCTCACCGGCCTGCAGGCGGCTGATCAGTTTTTCCGCGACTTCGCGCTCATTGTGCTGATGGGCTGCAATCAGATTTTTCGACAGGCCGTAACGCGTCAAAAGATGGCCTGTATTTCTCGTATCTTCGCAAGCGATTGCATCGACTATCGATAAAGTGTGCAAAGCGCGCAACGATATATCGCCTGCATTCCCGATCGGTGTAGCCACCACATATAATGTCGCCGAAGGATAAGTCTGCTGTGCAATATCATCCTGTAATACCTTATGCAAGGTGTCTTGCATAAGCGGCAAGATCGTGGATGTGCTGTCGGTTGGTTCAGTCATTGGGAGAATCGGATGTTGGGAAATTTAGCGAGAATGTTGGTGCTGGCAATGGCCATCAGCGGATTGTGCTCGCCTGTACTGGCAAATACAACTGCTGTTATCGGCGGTGCTGTCAGCGCTGCCAGCAGTCTACTCGGCATTCAGGCCCAGCGCTCGACGCTCGATCAGTTGCAACTCGCACAAAGCGATCTGGCCCTGCCGCATCCCAGCGACGATCTGAGCGAAGGCCCGGTCATTGAAGCGGTCGAAATGCCGGTTGTGACGGTGCGTACGCCGCCGGTACGGATCGCGTTGCTGCTGCCGCGTCGCTCCGAATCGCTGGCGCAGGTATCGGATGCGGTGCGCGCCGGTTTCATGGCGGCATATCAGTATGAGCCGGCCAACATAGTCGTCAACCTGGTGGAAACCGGCGATGCGGCACAAGACGTGCTGTCCGGTTATCTGGAGGCCAGCATGCGCAACGATATTGTCGTCGGGCCGCTGACGCGCAGCGGCGCCACGGCGATTGCGCAAAACGGCAACATCACTAAACCGACGATTGCCCTGACCCAGCTGAATGCCGCCGACGAGGTGGAAATGCGGGTGCCGGCTAACATGCTGGTGATGGGTCTGTCGATCGAGGATGAAGCGCGCCAGATTGCGCATTGGGTCGGTACGGGCAAGGCAAAGAGCAAGGCATTCGCGATTTCAACCAATGCATCGTGGCAGCGCCGGGCGGTGAAGGCATTTGCTGGCGAATGGAGTCATCTCGGCATGGTGCCCGAAGCGATGGAGCTGAGCATGACAGGCAGTTTCATTAATGCCGCTGCGCTGGTGCAACTGAAAAAACGCATACAGGCGGAAAAACCGGCCCTGATTTTTGTCGCTCTCGATGCTGCGCAGACCATACAGCTGCGGCTTGCCATCGGCAGCGAAGTCCCCATGATAGGCACTTCGCAATTGAACCCGCTGGCGCTGGCCGATTGGGCGAACAGCGAACGTCTGCGAGATCTGGAGGGCGTGCGCCTGCTCGATATGCCGTGGCAGCTGCAAGCCGATCATGCGGCTGTGATGGCCTATCCGCATCTGGCGAAGAATAGCGAGCAGCGCATCAGTCCGGATATTGAACGTTTGTATGCGCTGGGCATCGATGCGTATCGGGTTGCGCACAATATCGCGATCAAAAAAAATGAATTCAATCTGGATGGCGTGACAGGCAAGCTGGCCATTCGCTTCGGCCAGGGCGCATCGCATTTTGAGCGTGTCTTGCAACCGGCGATTTATCGCGACGGCATGGTGCAGCCGCTGGATCTGCCGTAAGCGCCATCAGCACCCTCCCTTGCTGATGCGCCTGCCCACCTTCCTCAAGCGCCCCCGCACTGCCAGGCAGATAGTCGGACAAATGGGCGAAGACGAGGCTTTGCGTTATTTGCAGCAACAGGGCCTGGCGCTGATCGAACGCAATTTTCGCTGCAAGGGCGGTGAAATCGATCTGGTGATGCAGGATGGCGATATGCTGGTGTTTGTTGAAGTACGCAAGCGTGCCGACAAACATCACGGCGGCGCCGCTGCCAGCGTCACGCCGGCCAAACAAAAACGCCTGATCGTCGCCGCGCATATTTTTCTGCAGCGTTACAAGATGCCACCCGCCTGCCGCTTCGACGTGATGGCGATTGATGCGACAGAAATGAGCTGGCTGAAAAACGCCATCGAGTCCTGAACCTTCTTTTGAACCTTACTCCGCGCGATTCATCGCGATGGACTGCTCTATAATCACGACACCATGATCAATCAACGCATAATCAGCCACTTCCATGAAAGTGCCGAGCTGAAAATCCAGGCTGCCTCGCTGCTGGCACGCCCAATCGAGCAGGCAGTGGAACTAATGTTCAGCGCCCTGTCTAACGGGAACAAGATTCTGGCGTGTGGCAATGGCGGCTCTGCTGCCGACTGCCAGCATTTTTCGGCGCAGCTGGTTGGGCGTTTTGAAAGAGAGCGCCTGCCGCTGCCAGTGATGGCGCTGACTACCGACACTTCCATCCTGACTGCGATAGGCAACGATTACAGCTACCAGGAAATTTTCAGCAAACAGGTGCAAGCCTTCGGGCAATCCGGCGATGTTTTGCTGGCCTTGTCGACATCCGGCAATTCAGCCAATGTCATTGCCGCCATTGAAGCTGCACTGGAGCGCGACATGCGTGTCGTCGTGATGACCGGCAAAGGCGGTGGCGCGATGGCCAAGCTGATTACCGACGCAGATGTGCATATCTGTGTCCCGCACGACCGTACGGTACGGATACAGGAAATACATTTATTAACGATACATTGTTTGTGCGACGGCATTGACGTCGCATTATTTGGAGGAGATGAAAATGATTGATTTGAACCGTTGTTTGAATGCCGTGCGACGTCCGCTTGCGCTGGCTCTGGTTTGCGGCGCCACACTGGTAAGCCTGCAGGGTTGCGTCGGCCTGATGGTGGGCGGTGCCGTGGTCGGCACGCTGGCTGCTACCGACAGACGTACGCTGGGTGCGCAGACGGAAGACAAGACGATCATGGTGAAAGGCGAAACGCGTATTCCCAATGTGGTAGGTGAAAGCGCTCACGTCAATGTGACGAGTTTCAATCGCAAGGTATTGCTGACCGGCGAAGTGCCGAATGAAGCAGCCAAGGCTGCTGCCGAGCGGGAAGCGGCGGCAATAGAAGGCGTGCAGTCGGTGGTCAATGAGCTGGCCATCGCCGGCGCATCCAGCTTTACCTCGCGTTCCGGCGATACCCTGATCACCGGCAAGGTGAAGGCATCGTTTGTCGATGAAAAAAATCTGTCGGCCAATTCGATCAAGGTTGTCACCGAACGTGGCGTGGTTTACCTGATGGGCCGCGTGACGCAGAACGAAGGCAATCTGGCAGCCGAAATTGCACGTGGCGTCAGTGGCGTGGCCAAGGTCGTCAAGGTGTTTGAATACATCACCGACGAGGAATATCGTATGTTGAGTACAACACCGGATACCCCGCAGACAAAATAGTTTTTAAATAATAATTGCCGGCTGACAACCGGCTGTTTTGGAATGCTATATTGGCCGCGCGACAGTTTGTCGCGCGGCTTTTTCATTGGGAGCAACCATGACAGCAGTGCTGATTTTATTGGCAATCATCGCGATCCTTGTGTTCTGGGGCGTGGGTGTGTACAACCGCATCGTCGCCTTGCGCAACTACTTCAAGAACGCCTTTTCCCAAATCGACGTGCAGCTCAAACGTCGTTACGATCTGATACCGAATCTGGTCGAAACCGCCAAAGCCTATATGGCGCACGAACGCGAAACCCTGGAAGCAGTGATAGGGGCGCGCAATCAGGCTGTCAACGCCAACAAAAAGGCGGCCGGCGATCCGGCTGATGCTGCCGCATTCCGGCAAATGATCGCTGCCGATGGTGTGCTGAATGCATCGCTGGGCAAACTGTTCGCGCTATCCGAAGCCTACCCCGATCTGAAAGCCAATCAAACCATGATGCAGTTGAGCGAAGAGCTCACCAGCACCGAGAACCGGATCGCTTTTGCGCGGCAGGGATATAACGACAGCGTGATGTCGTACAACACGACCATCGAACAATTTCCCGGTTCGCTGATCGCCAACAGCTGCGGTTTCAAAAAAGCCGAGCTACTGGAGTCAACGGAAACACCGGAAGAGCGCAAGGCCATCAAAGTAACGTTCTGATTGCGGCGATGCCAGTCACTATTCCGCACGTTCCGGCGCGCATGCGTGAAGCACACACATGCGCGCATCGTCCTTCCACATGAATTTCTTTGAACAGCAGGATCACGCGCGACGCCAGAGCCGGACGCTGGTGATTCTGTTCGCGCTGGCGGTGCTGGCGATCGTCCTCGCGGTTAACCTCGCGCTGGCCCTGCTCTTCATCTGGGCGCAGGGCCAGCCTTTGAGCGGCCCCCATTCCTATCCGAAAGGATTTTTCGCTACCAATACTCTGGTTACTCTCGGTTTGATAGCCGGCGGTACCCTGATCGAAATGTTCAATCTGCGCGACGGCGGCGATGCGGTGGCGCGCATGGCGGGCGGCACGGTCGTGGCGCCGAATACGGAGGATGCGCGTGAACGCCGTTTGCTCAATGTGGTGGAAGAAATGGCGCTGGCATCCGGTATTGCCTGCCCCAGAGTGTATGTGCTGGCGCGTGAAACGTCGATCAATGCGTTCGCTGCCGGTTATAACGCGAACGAAGCAGTGATCGCGGTGACGCATGGTGCGCTTACGCGTCTGACGCGCGATGAACTGCAAGGCGTGATCGGCCATGAATTCAGCCACATCCTGAATGGCGACATGCGCCTGAATGTGCGCCTGATCGGTGTGCTGTTCGGGATACAGATGATTGCCGGCTTCGGCCGGCATTTGATGAGCTTCGGTTGGCAGACAGTGGATGCCGGCGAACGCAATGGCAAAGGTACGCCACTGCATATAGCCGTGTGGGTCGTCGGCGGCATACTGTTTATGATTGGTTATATCGGGATTTTTTGCGGACGGATCATCAAATCGGCGCTGTCGCGGCAGCGTGAATTTCTGGCCGATGCCAGTGCGATTCAATTCACCCGCAACCCGGATGGTTTGGGCAATGCCTTGCGCAAGATAGGTGGACTCACGCGCCGTGGCGGCGCCGATGCGCAGATCCGGCATCCGAACGCGGAGCAGTTATCGCATTTGTTTTTGAATGCGGTGCGGCCCGGCTTGCTGGCAGGATGGCTGGCGACCCACCCTCCTTTGCGCGAACGGCTGCGGCGTATTTACGGCCGCGATGTCGCGCTGCTGGATGTGCCGGAAGCGACGGACGCAAGCACAGCATTTTCTGTCGCTCCGGAACGTTTGCCGGATCTTCCGTATGTCGCGGCGGGCCTTGCTGCCGGCGAACTGGACATGCAGGCAGCCAGTGCGGCGATTGCGCAAACGGCGGCGCATGCTTATGGGCATGGTGCACCGAAAGGAGCCCGGCTGGCGCCAGAAATAGACCAGGCGGTGCGCGATCCGCATGCGGCGACGGCGCTCGTGTATGCCTTGTTGCTGTTGCGCTCTACCGCAGCAAACGATAGGTCCGCCGTGCTGTCGGCCCATCTGCAGGCTCAGTTGCCGGCGCAGGCAGAGCAAGTCACCGCGCTGCTGCTTGTGTTAGCGCAGCTGCCGGGTCATGCACGTTTGCCTTTGCTGGATCTGGTCATGCCGGCCTTGCGCCAGCTCACGCTTTCTGAGCGTGCATCGCTGTTGGCGAATGTCACTCGCCTTATCGCTGCCGACCAGCGCATCAGTCTGGATGAGTTTGTTTTGCAAACCGTGCTCACGCGCCGTCTCGACAGGCATGCCGGCCGTGTCGTGCCGGTCAGGTTCCAGTCGCTGCCGGAACTGCAGCTTGAATGCGCGGTGCTGTTTTCACTGACGGCGCATGTGATGGCGCCCTTGTTGCATCAGCCGGCAGTCGCTCTGTTCATGCAGGCGGCGATTGCATGTCCGCAGTTGAGCCTGTCGGAACGGGATTTGCTCGCTGCGCATGGTCTGGATTTCGGCATCGTCAAAACCGCGCTTGATCGCAGCAATCAGCTGACGCCGCTGGCCAAGCCGGCCCTGATCAAGGCACTGCTGGCGATGGTCGGGGAGCATGCAGCAATCCCGCTGCTTGCCGCCGATCTGTTGCGTGCGATGTGCGCGGCGCTGGATGCGCCGATGCCACCGCGCGTTGCCGAGGTATATGCGGCATCCGGCTGGCCGGATGCTTGATGTCTGCAGCGCAAGCGTTTCCCACGTGATCCGCCTGACCTGACTATAATGGGCGCAGCGATACAGATATAAAACACAGAAGCAACATCCCGGATTGTCGATTATGCAAACATCAGTTCCTGCAACTCAAAAACGCAACTGGCTCAAGATAGTGATCTTGCTCATTATCGTGGCGCTGGCTGTGGTCGGTTATCTTTCGATATCGAAGAAGGAAGCGATTCCGGATGTAACCTTCGTCAATCTGCAGGGACAGAAAATCACCTCGCAGGATTTGCGCGGCAAAGTGGTGATGATCAATTTCTGGGCAACTTCCTGCACGACATGCGTGAAGGAAATGCCGGAAATGGTAGAGACTTTTAATAAATACAATGCGCAAGGGCTGGAGTTCATCGCGGTCGCGATGGCTTACGATCCGCCTAACTATGTGTTGAATTTTGTCGAAACGCGCAAGTTGCCGTTTACCGTGGCGCTCGATACGCAAGGCGAGCTGGCAAAATCGTTTGGCAATATCCAGCTGACGCCAACCACGCTGGTAATAGACAAGAATGGTCACGTCATCAAGAAGTATGTCGGCGAACCTGATTTCGCCGCCCTGCACCAGTTGCTGGAAAAAGCGCTGGCAGTCTGATTCTGGCGCTACCGTTTTAAATTATGCGCGGGATTTCTTCCCGCCGCTGACGCGTTCGATCTGCGCTAGATCGCGCCAGCTTTGCACTTCTCCAAAACCATTTTCCTCAAGCAAGCTGCGCACAGCGGCAGCCTGATCGTAGCCATGTTCCATCAAGAGCCAGCCATCGTCGGATAGATGGTCTGCTGCATGCGCGCTGATGATACGCAAGGCAGACAAGCCGTCGGCATGATCGCTCAGCGCGTCTATCGGCTCGAAGCGCAAATCGCCTTCCGATAAATGCCGGTCGCCGGCGACGATGTAGGGTGGATTGGATACGATCAGATCGAATTGCCGTTCACCCAATGCAGTGAACCAGTCGCTGCGCAAACACTCCACGCTGGCATTGTGCCGGCTCGCATTGGCGGATGCCACTGCCAGTGCGGCTTCGCTGACATCGAGCGCCGTTAGGATTGCATCAGGTCGGGTATGCGCAATGGCGATGGCAATGGCGCCCGAACCGGTACCCATATCCAGCACGCGGCCCTGTGGCGGCAAGCGCTGCAAGGCCAGCTCGACCAGCAATTCGGTATCCGGCCGCGGAATCAGTACGGCTGGGCTGACTTGAAACGACAAACCGTAGAATTCGCGTTCGCCGAGCAGGTAGGCAATCGGTTCGCCGGCCATGCGGCGTGCAAACAGCGTTGCAAGTTGCTGCGCTTCAGCGGCATTCAGCACGCGTTCGGCGTTGGTAATCAACTGTACGCGCGACAACTGCGTGACGTGACCGATCAGCATGCGCGCTTCGAGTTGCTCTACCGGTGCGCGGCGCATGATGGCTGCGATCGTGTCGCCGGCAAGGATGGACGTCATGGTTGTGATGGCCGTGCAAGGAATCGCATCAAGACTTTTTCCGGAATGCCGTATGCAGCAGGAAGAGCGCGATGACGATAAACCAGACCAGCGACCATTGTGGTATCGACAGGCCCATGATGGGCGCATACGCAGTGGAGCACAAACCGTCGGCCTGGAACAGGAAGGGCAACAGCTTCGCGGTCGGAATCGTGTTCAGCGAAGTTTCCAGCGGATCGATACCGCAGGATACGGTCGGATGCGCCTTGATGTAGATATGCCAGCCGGCGACACCGGCGCCTGCCAGCGATGTCAGCGCAGCCAGTGCCGCGCCGATTCTGGCGGTGGCTTCCGTGCGGAAGGCCGTGACCAGGCAAATCAATGCGATAGCGGCGAAGGCGTAACGCTGGATCACGCACAGCGGGCAAGGCAGCATGTTTTCCGCATGCTGAAGATAGAGCGCCACTGCCAGCAGCAGCAGGGATATAAAGGCGACTGCGAACAAAACGGGTCTGGAATTTTTCATCGTACTATCCTGGAAAAACAATGCACGGTATGAGTGGAAGTCATGAAAATAGTTGCATCAGATGGCATCGCCCAGTGCGGCCAGCAAATCGGCCTGGTGTTCCGCCGCCAGCGCATTGGTCAGCTCGGTCAGATCGCCATCCATGATGAAATCGAGCTTGTACAAAGTCAGGTTGATACGGTGATCGGTCATGCGGCCTTGCGGGAAATTATACGTGCGTATGCGTTCACTGCGGTCGCCCGAGCCGATCAGTGATTTGCGCGTTGCGGCTTCCTGCGATTGCTGCTCGCGCAATTGCACATCCTTGATGCGCGCGGCCAGGACTTTCAATGCCGAGGCCTTGTTCTTGTGCTGGCTGCGATCGTCCTGGCATTCGACCACGATGCCGGTCGGAATGTGCGTGATGCGCACCGCCGAATCGGTTTTGTTGATGTGCTGGCCGCCAGCGCCGGAGGCGCGATAGGTATCGATGCGCAAATCCGCCGGGTTGATGTTGACGTCTTCCACTTCGTCCGCTTCAGGCATCACGGCGACGGTGCAGGCGGAGGTGTGGATGCGACCTTGTGTTTCGGTTGCCGGCACGCGCTGCACGCGGTGGCCGCCGGATTCGAATTTCAATTTTGAATACGCACCGTTGCCGACTATGCGTACGATCACTTCCTTGTAGCCGCCGACTTCCGAGGCGGACTCCGACACCATTTCGATCTGCCAGCGATTGCGTTCGGCGAAGCGTGTGTACATGCGCAGCAGATCGCCGGCAAACAATGCCGACTCGTCGCCGCCGGTGCCGGCGCGGATTTCCAGGAAAATATTCCGCTCGTCGTTGGGATCTTTCGGCAGCAGCATTTTTTGCAGATCGATTTCGAGCTGTTCCATGCGTGCCTTAGCTGCAGCCATTTCTTCCTGTGCAAATTCCTTCATGTCCGGATCGGACAACATGCCCTGCGCATCCTTAATGTCGTTGTCAGCCTGCGTGTAATTGCCGTACAGCGCGACCAGCGGGCCGAGTTCGGCATGCTCGCGCGTCATCTTGCGATAGTTGTCCATATTGGACGTGGCGTCTTCCTGCATCAGCAGCACATTCAATTCGGCCAGCCGTTCGGTCAATTGATCGAGCTTGGCGAGCATGGAAGGTTTCATCATGATTTTTCAGTCTGGTATGCGGAGGGTGTTCGGGCAGTGTTCGCGTGTCGGGTGAAACGGACGGCAAACAATAATTTTGCAAATGAGTCTGCAGCAGCGTGCAGAAAGCGGAGACAGCGTCGCTAGCGTTTGGTACGGAACAGTTGCGGCAGCAGAGCCGCAAGGCGTGCGCGTTCGTCGCCCTGGGCATTGTTCAAGGCCTGTTGCGGGCCATGCAGGAATTTTGCGGTCAAGCCTTTCGACAAGGCTTCCAGTACGGCGTCTATGTCTTCGCCTTTGGCTAGCAGTTTGCGCGCGCGTTCCAGCTCTATCATGCGCATGGTTTCGCTGGATTCGCGCAAGTCCTGGATGACCGGCACCACGGCGCGTGCATCGATCCAGTGCATGAACGATTGCACGCGTGTTTCGATGATGGCTTCCGCTTGCGTGACTGCGGCCTGGCGGTTTTCCATGCCGGTTTGTACAAAGGTGCCAAGATCGTCGACGGTATAGAGAAACACATCATCCAGGCGGCCAATCTCCGCTTCGATATCGCGCGGCACGGCCAGATCGACCATGAACATCGGTTTGTGACGGCGTGCCTTGATGGCGCGCTCGACCATGCCGAGCCCGATGATGGGCAGGGATGAAGCGGTCGATGAAATAACGATGTCGTAGCTGGCCAGCTGATCCGGCAAATCGGCTAGGCGTATGGCGCGGCCGTTGAAGCGATGCGCCAGCGTTTCGCCGCGTTCCAGTGTGCGGTTGGCGATGGTCAGCGATTTCGGATTCTGGGCGGCGAAGTGCGTCGCGCATAGTTCGATCATTTCGCCAGCGCCGATGAACAGTACGTTCTGTTCCGCGATGGTATCGAAGATGCGTTGCGACAAACGCACCGAAGCGGCGGCCATCGACACGCTGTGCGCACCGATTTCAGTATTGCTGCGCACTTCCTTGGCGACGGCAAACGTACGCTGGAACATTTGATGCAGATAGGTGCCGAGTCCGCCGGCCGCTTCCGCCCGCCTTACCGCATCTTTCATCTGCCCCAGAATCTGCGGCTCTCCCAGCACCATCGAATCGAGGCCGGAGGCGACGCGGAATGCATGGCGTACTGCATTGTCTTGCGGCAGCGCGTACAGATAAGGGCGCAATTCCGCATACGGCAGCTTGTGATAATCGGCGAGGAAATGCGCGGTGAGATCGATCGCTTCGTTGACACCGCCCGGCTGGTGGCTGGCAGCGTACAGTTCGGTGCGATTGCAGGTCGAGAGAATTGCGGCTTCGTCGGAATATGTCTTGCTGTCGCTGCGGCCGTACCACGCGCGCGCGGACGCCACCGCCTGACCGAGCTGGTCAGCGGGAAAGGCTACCTTTTCGCGCAGAGAAACCGGCGCGGTAGTGTGATTGAGGCCGACGGCGAGCAGTTGCATTTGTGGCACGAATATCCGTAGTGGGCTCTGCGTATTATAGCCTGTTGCACTATGACACAAGGGCATTGCCGTAAGACAGTATTACGGCAATGAATCGACGTGGCAGAGCGGCAGGGTCAGCGAAAAGGTCGTGCCTTTGCCTGCCGTACTGCTAAAGCGGATTTCGCCGTGGTGGCGTTCGATGACGGTCTTCACAAATACCAGCCCCAGTCCGACGCCGTCATGACGTGGCTGGTTGGGTAAATCAACACGCTGGAAACGCTGGAACAGCTTGCCCTGATCGGCTTCGGCTATGCCGTAACCATGATCGCGGATGTTGCACACGACATGGCTCTGATCGTCCAGCTGCTGCCCCCAGGCCGAGCACTGAATGTTGGTGTGATCCGGGCTGTAATTGATGGCATTGGAAATCAGGTTGGTCAAGGCGCGGGTCATCAATACGCGATCCACATTGACCGGATATTCGCCTTCTGCAATATCCACCTGCAGATCGATGTGCCGGCTTTTTGCCAGTGACCACATTTCATCTGCGGCATCGAACAGCATGTCCTGGAAGTCGACTTCTTCCAGACGGTATTCCTGCGATTCTGCGCGCGCCAGTTGCACAAAATTATCCGCCAGGCCGAGTGTCTTGCGGCAGGCTTTTTCGATGCGCATAAAGAGTTCCTGCTGTGACAGGGCGGAAGAGCTTTCCTGCTGCAATTCCAGCAGTGCCAGAATGGAGGCTTGCGGTGCGCGCATGTCATGCGACAGAAAACGCAAGGTTTCATCGCGACTGCGCTCGGCGGCGCGTATCGTGGAAATATCCAGAATGCTGACGATCCAGCCGGTCAGCAGATTGTCGGCCGAATAGCAGGGTGCGCTCTTGACCAGCAGGTCGCGGCCTTTGTGATCCTGTACAGAGATGCCGTTGCTTAGTGCTGCCGCACGCTCAAGATCAAGCAGTTGCGGCCAGTTGAAAGACAGATTGGCGGCTTGATCGACCGGCTGCGGCATCTTCAGTTGTTGCAGCAGCTCGATGACGGAAAGCCCGCACACTGCATCGTAGCCGATGCCCCAGTAATAGTTGTTTGCATGCTTGTTGGCGAGCAGGATGCGGCCATCGATGGTCGTGACGAGCGTCGCATCGGGCAAATTATCCAGATTGTCGGACACGAACTGGCGCAGATCGCGTACGCGCCGCGCTGCATTTTCCATGGCCGAAATACGTTGCTCCAGGACGTCGGTCATTTCCATGCTGGGCACCGCAGTCTGTTGCTCCGGCAGCAAATGCGGTTCCTTGTTGAGGCGGTCGAACTCCTGTCCCAGATAAGCGATGGCCACTTCCAGCCGACGCCAGCTCCATAGCGGATACGAGATGGTGATGGCGATGAGGGCGATCGATGGCGGCAGCCATATACCCATGTAACACAAGCCGATATAGCTGGCGGCAACGGTGATCAACAGCCAGGTGAGTGCCGCAAACAGGGCGCGGCGTGGCGACAGCAGCAGGTAACCCAGCATGGCCATGAACACCGGCATCACGGTAAACAGCATGGATTCCCAGGCGCTTGCGAGGCGTATACGCTCACCGTTCAGCAGACTGCTCAGTATCTGTGCGTGAATTTCAACGCCAGGCATCGCGCCCGTAGACCCTGAAACAGGCGTGGGATAGGAATCCGACATCCCCAGTGCGGTGGCGCCTATCAGCACGTACTTGTCGGTGAAGAATTCATCCGGAACTTCGCCGCGCAAGACCGACACATAAGGCACTGATCGCACATGGCCGGTGCTGCCGGTAAACGGAATGTGCATTTGATCGGCGCGTTGCCAATTGTCGATGCCGGAAAGTGGTGGAGCTTCCTTGTCTGGAGCCGGCATGCGGGCAGCTTGTGCCGGATTGCCGGTCGCCAGCAATGCAGCGGAAAATTGCGGCCACCATACGCCATACTGCCCTTCGCGTAAAAAGACGCTGCGTACCACGCCATCGCTGTCATACGCCAGATTGATATGGCCGAGCGCATGCGCTGCACTTGCCAGTTCGGGTGTCGGCAGGCTGACAGTCAGGCCGCGACCGGCATTGGTCATCGTGACCGGCAAAACAGTACGACCGCTTTGCCTCAATGCGGCAGCCAGTTGCTGGTCGCCGGAGGAGATGGCGCCCGGCTGATGTGGTTCGGCTTCGGACATGATGACATCGAAGCCAATGGCGCGCGGCTTGGCCCGGTTCAGTCGCTGGATCAGTTCTGCATGTGTTGCGCGCGACCAGGAAGGCCAGCGGCCGAGTTCGGACAGACTGTAATCGTCGATTGCGACGATGATGATGTCTTCGTTTGCCGCTGCGCTTTTGGTGGATAAAAACAGATCGTAGCGCGCCTGATCCAGTCGTCCGAGGCCGTTTTGCCAGCCGAGAATGGCGGTGATAGTCAGCAGGATGATGGACAGCACCAGCCATTCGCGTAGTGCAAGACGTCGCCCAAGTGGGGAGAGCCAGCGTTTTTTCATCAAGTGCTTGAGCTGTTTATCGGGTAGCGCTACGCGAAACTTCTTTCGGATGAAGCGGATGTCCATCGTTGATGATCCACTGATCCGTCACAATCAATGTCTGCACGAAAGAAAAAGGATTGGTGCTGCCATCTGCGTTGACGCTTTGCACGCGGGCAAAGTAAGTGCCGAACGAGGGACGAGGCAGGCGGATTTCATTGCCGGCAACGCTATTGGTAAACAAGAGCCAGCCGAATTCAGGGTCGCGTGCCACCTGAACATTGTATTTCTGGTCGGTAGAGCCGGGCCAGCGTAGCGCCAGTTCCTTCGGGCCGCCATTGATGACGGATGGTGCTGCCTGAACCGGTGGTGCTTCACTGCGATTGCGGATGTTGGCGGCAAGTGTGCGCGGCATACCTTCCAGACCGGATTTATCGATAGCGGCAACGCGGATGAAATACTCGCCTTCCTGAATATTGCTAATAGCGACCTCGCTACCGTTACTGCTGCCTTCTGCCAGCAGGTGCAGCATCTCGGCATCCTGTGCAATTTGTACGTGATAGGCGCGCGCGCCGGCGATCGGTGTGAGGACAAATTTTGCAGTGCTTCCCTGTCTGTACGGCGTACCGGAAAATTGCGGCGGCGGCAGCAAATCAATCGCCGGTCCGATGGTTTCGCGGGTGATCAGATTGCCTTTGGCAGCAGGCAGCATCAGTGCTTCCGGCGTGCGTAGCGAGCCGACTGCTACCTGCCCGTCCAGTACCTCGGTCGTGACTTTCTGATCGTTCAGGCTGACGCGGAAATGCGTGCCGCGTACGCCGGCCACCGACAGTGGCGTGCGCACTTCAAAGAGTCCTTTATTGATATTCAGTGGCGACACGCGCGAGACGATGCGGCCGCGCAAGAGTTTGAGTTCGGTGCGCGGGCTGCCGGTGTACAGGGCTTTGCGTAATTTTGCCACCAGCACGCTGCTGTTGGATGGCAGGGAAATGCGTGATTTGTCGGCCAGAGACAAGGTCAGAAAGCTGTTGATGCCGGTGCTGATTTTCATGCCTTCGGTGATTTTGCTGTCGATGTCCAGCGAAACCGAAGCGCCATCTGCAGATGTGGCGGTGATGACGCCGTTACGGGCTATCACAGTTGCTTCGCTTGCTTCATCGGCCAGCAGTTCGGACGGAATGAAGATGGCGCTGCCAACCGGAATGTTGCTGTCTTTATTGATCTGATTGATTTTGCCTAGCGTAACCCAGTTGGCATTCCTGGTTGTCAGCTTTTGCGCGATCGTCATCAGCGTGTCACCCGCCTGCGCATAATAGGTGATGCCGGACGTTTGAACGGTAATGTTGCCGGGTGTTTGTGTGGAGGCAAATGAACCGGCGGCAGTCAGACTGCTCAGCGTCAGGACTGCAACCAGAATCAATTTGTGAAGGGAAATGCGCATGTTCTCTCTCCGCGCAACCCTTGGTGCGCCTTGCTAACCTGTCATCTGCTCCAGTCGATAACCGTAGCTATACACCGGAGCGAGCCGAAAACCATGTTCTGGACGCAATTGTAACTTGCTCCGAACTCTGGATACATGCGTATCCATCGTACGCGACGGAATTTCCACATCACGCGCCCATACTGCTTCCAGAATGTAGGCTCGTGACAACGGACGGCCGAGATTGCGGAAAAACAGCAAAGCAAGATCGAATTCTTTTTGCGTCACTTCAATAGGCGTGCCCGACATCGTCAAACGTCCGGTACGCGCTTCAAATATGAAGTTGCCAAACTGGATCTGCTCGATCGGGTTCTGGCTCGGATAGGCGCGGCGCAACAATGCCTGCACGCGTGCCAGCAATTCGCCGCGACGTATCGGTTTGATCATGTAATCGTCGGCGCCAGCGGCCAGGCCGGCAACAATGTCATCCTCGCCCGAGCGGCTGGTCATGAACAGAACGGGTAGATTGGGCGATAGTTTTTCGCGTGCCCAGAGCAAGACATCGGCGCCGCTCAGATCCGGCACCTGCCAATCGATAATCAGCATATCGAAACTCTCACGCCGCAATTGATTCAGCAGTTCCTTGCCACTTTGGAAAGGGTGGCAGAAGTGGCCAGCGGCACTAAGTACCTGACAGACTAAATCTGTCTGGCTACGGTCATCATCGAGTACAGCTATTCGCATATTTTTGGTGCTTGAGAGCAAGTTGTATTACGACGCCCTAATTTAACAAAGTATTCTGGCACTGGGACCCCATCTGTTCCGATGTGACAATATTTCACAAATTACGGGGCTGAATGTCGTGATTTATTGTTTTTTTGCATCATGTCAGTGTTTCGCTTACTTGATGTACCGATGAAATTTACTCTCATAAATTGGGTAACTCAATGAAATGCAGCGGACCCACCTCATTTTCCGTGTTTGAACGACCTTGAATGGAAGTGTGCATGCAAGCTTTTGCCTGTTGCGAAGCTGATTGAAAAGACGTTGATTGTTTGGTGCGATTTTTTATACTGAAATAGCAGCAACCGAGAGTTTGGAACTGACCGGAGGCAATCATGAAAATACATCTATTTGATTCCTTGCATCTCCCTCATATCGCACATTCCAAGGCTGAATTAAGGGATGCCGAGTTTGATATTCTGACCCTGCTCGCGTTTTCCATCGGCGTCCCCCTGCTTATTCTGGGTGGCATGTCCCTGTTGCAAATGCTGTTTGGCTGGACTTTATTGTGAATACAGGGTGCCGGATAAGCGGTTAAACCTTGATGCGGGAGAGTGGGCACTTTCGCGTATTCGTTTCAGGCCATAAAAAATGGCAAGGCGCACAAAGCGCCTTGCCATTTTCTATTTCAGGTTCAGTGTGAACCGTCAGCTTGTCTATTTTTTGGATAGGCAGGTTTTCATGAATTTCTTGCGTTCTTCACCCTTCATTGCACTGGCATCTGCATTGCAGGATTTCATCCTGTCGCGTTGCGCCTGCTGTGCCGGACTTACTTTTGGATTGCCGCTGAGGCATTCTTTCATGAACGCTTTACGATCATCGCCTTTTTTGCCGGTCGCTTCCTTATTGCAGGTTGTCATCTTTGTTTGTTGCGCTGATTTTGCCGGTGCGGGAGCAGTGGCAGGATCTGCGGCAAACGCACATGCGGCAAACGTTGTGGAAACGAGAAACGCTAGAAGTTTATTCATTGGAACCTCTCAAGTATGGGTAATCGGAAAACACTTTTTTATTTAAAGTATTGAGATGACTACTACCGTGCTGCCTTAACTACAACAATCAGAGACGCCATTTGGTTGACACGTGTTGCTCCAACCTTGTTGATAGAAGCGGGCAAGCCTCTATCACAATCCAACTAGGGAAGGAATTTGCCTTTCAGCATGCTTAATCCTTGTTCCAGCAGATCGCCTTGAGGAACTTGCCCGTTCGGCGTGAGCTTGTCAATAATTTGCGGCAAAAGCTGGGCAAGACCGGCTGACGCATGCTCAGGTTCCACACCTGCCTGCTGTGCAATTTGCTGGATGTTGTCTTCGCCCAGGGCATTCTTGATCTGATCGCCCGAGACCGCCTGATTTTCACCAGTGCCTATCCACGACGCGACCTGGTCCCCCAAGCCGCTCCCCTGCAATTGCTGCAATAGCGCTGGAAGACCGCCGGCGCCATTAATCAGAGCCATTACGCCACCCATTAAATCGCCTTGTGCGACTGAATCCTGTTTTTGCGCGCCCAGCGAACCCATTACCTGCCCTGCTAATTGATCGAGTAATCCCATCACACCCTCCGAAAATAGCAAACAATGCGTGTCGTATCGGCACGATGTGGGCAGCGAGCCTGCGACCCACTTCGGCCATACTAAGTCAAAAAGATATCTTGTTGATTAATTTTTCTGCTTGCCGATTTGAGCCGAATCAGGGTTTTGGAAGGCGGGTGCCGGATGGTAATTGGTGCTGGCAAAAATAAATTTGCAGGCTGGATGCAAAGCGCAAATGCCGCGTGATCGAATTTTTTTGGGGAGGGAATGGTAGAAAGCAAAAAGCCCACCGGTGAGGGTGGGCTAAGTGCTTGATTTCTTTGGTGGCCCGGGGCGGAATCGAACCACCGACACAAGGATTTTCAATCCTCTGCTCTACCGACTGAGCTACCAGGCCAAGGGGCGCAAGTATAGCAAACCTATCGGAATATGCAAGGCCCTCATGCAAAATTTATCGATAAGCTGCCGTTATAATGGCAGCACTCGAGCAAGTTTCCCTTTTTTTACGGATAGGCTTTATGCATATACAAAGCGACATTTGCATTATTGGCGATGGCGCCATCGGCAAAGTGGCTGCACTAGGATTTGCGCAAGCGGGTTTGAAAGTGTCGCTGTTGAGCCCGCCGCGCGTTGGCGCGTCCGTGCCGGTTGCTACTGCAGTCCCGCAAGCCTGGGACGCGCGCGTCTATGCAGTCAATCATGTCGCGCATGATTTATTGTCCGGCGTAAAAGTGTGGGAGGCGCTGGACGCATCCCGCGTGGCAACGGTTGACGCGATGGTGGTCAAGGGCGATACCGCCAGCGTACTGGCCTTCGATGCTTACGGCGCGCGCGTGGGCGCGTTGGCCTGGATAGTCGAAGATCGCAATTTGAATCAGGCGCTCGATGCGGCATTGAAGTTCGCGTCGAATGTACGCATGGTCCATGGCCGGGCGCTCAGCATGCAGGCAAATGCAAGCGCCGCCAGCGTGCAACTGGATAATGGCGATACGCTCAGCGCTGAATTGCTGGTCGGCGCCGATGGCGGTCAATCATGGGTGCGTACGCAGTGCGAGATCGATTTTGATTATCGGCCTTACGGCCAGCGTGCCATCGTGAGTAATTTTTCATGCGAAAAACCGCATCATGGTGTGGCACATCAATGGTTCTCCCCGGTTGAGGGCATCATCGCGCTGCTGCCCTTGCCGGGCAATCAGGTTTCGCTGGTGTGGTCGGCACCTGATGCCCTAGCCGATATTCTGTTGCAGGAATCGTTGGCGCAAATGGCTGCGCGTCTGAGCATATTGGCGGCGGAACAACTAGGCAGCTTGTCGCCCTTGCAGCCGGAAATAGTAAAGTCTTTCCCGCTCGCCTTGATCCGCCCTCATTCAATTACCGCCGCGCGCGTGGCCTTGATAGGCGATGCTGCACATGTCGTGCATCCGCTTGCCGGACACGGAATGAATCTGGGCTTTGCCGATGTTGCCGGTCTGATCAAAGCGGTGACCGAACGCGGAGCGGATCGTGATTGCGGCGATGCGCGCGTGTTGTCGCGTTACGCACGCTCACGCAAGGAAGATATACTGCTGATGCAATTGGCAACCGATGGTTTGGCACGTTTGTTCGGTACGGAATTCGAGCCGCTGCGCATCGCGCGCAATTTCGGGTTGAACTTGGTGAACCGTTTGCCTGTCCTAAAAAGGCGCTTGATTGGCCATGCCTTGGGCAAGCCCTGATCTGCTGACTTCAATAAGTTTTTTTGATGTCTGCGCGACAACCTCTGCTGAAAAATTTAAATGGAAAGTAATATGAACATATTCAAGGCTGTAATTGCAGTAGTGCTGGGTTTGAGTTTTGCTACTGCATTTGCAGAAACTGCTCAGGAAGCGGCAGTAAGAAAAGCGATTGAACCGCGTTTGGGCAGCGATGCCAAAGTGGCATCGGTAACCAAAACGCCGTATTCAGGCTTGTTTGAAGTACAGGTAAATGGCGACATCATTTATACCGATGCGAAAGCGCAATATTTATTCGTCGGTCGTGTGGTCGATACCAAAACGTATCAGGATTACACCAAGGCGCGACTGGATGAACTCAACCAGGTTGCTTTCAGCGACTTGCCGCTGGAAGCCGCGATGAAACAGGTCAAGGGCAATGGCAAGCGTGTGATTGCCGTGTTTGAAGATCCGAATTGCGGTTATTGCAAACAATTCCGCAAGACGCTGGAAGGCATCAACGACATTACTGTCTACACCTTCATGTACAACATCCTGTCACCGGACTCGATTACCAAGTCGCGCAATGTCTGGTGTTCTGCGAACCGCAACAAAGCCTGGGATGACTGGATGCTGAACGGCAAGGCGCCGGCAAGCGCCTCGGATAACTGCGTTACGCCGCATGAAAAAGTGCTGGCGCTCGGACGCAGCATGAAAGTAACCGGCACGCCGACCATCATTTTCACCGACGGTTCACGTGTTCCCGGCGCAATCGATGCGAAGGCGCTGGAAGCAAAACTGCTTTCTCTCAAATAAATACATATACACATGCTTGAAAAACGGTCACGCAAGCGTGGCCGTTTTTATTTGTACATATTGATCGCATTCCCGTGCATTTCTGCGGCGACAGCCGGATGCCGTTAAACTAGCGCTATTGCACTTCCCAACGGCACCGAATGAAAAACGCAATTTACTACACCATTGTTCCAAAAGATCTGGCTGCGCATCTGTATGCGGTAACGGTTACTGTCAATCAGCCGGATCCGATCGGGCAATGCTTCTCTTTGCCGGCATGGATTCCGGGCAGTTACATGATGCGAGAATTTGCCAAAAATATCGTGCAAATCAGCGCTGAATCCGACGGAAAAAAAATCGGCCTGAGCAAACTCGACAAACACACATGGATCGCGGATGAATGCGAGGGAACGCTGACTGTGCGTTATGAGGTGTATGCGTGGGATTTGTCGGTGCGCACTGCGCATCTGGATCAAACGCACGGTTTTTTCAATGGCAGCAGCGTTTTCCTGCGCGTCGAAGATCGGGAAGACAGTGTGCACATTGTGGACATTCAGAAGCCGCAAGGCAGCGACTATGACAAATGGCGTGTCGCCACTGCGATGCGGCAACTGGACGCCAGGCGTTATGGCTTCGGCACGTATATCGCATCGAATTATGATGAGTTGATTGATCATCCGGTCGAGCTGGGAACCTTCGCTTTGGCGACGTTCAAGGCGCATGGCGTGCAACATGATGTCGTGTTTACCGGCCGCGTGCCGAATCTCGATTTGCCGCGCCTGACAGCGGATCTGACAAAAATATGTGAAGCGCAAATTGCATTCTTTGAACCCAAGAGCAAACGTGCACCGGTGGATCGCTACGTTTTCATGACGATGGTGGTCGGCGACGGTTACGGCGGGCTCGAACATCGCGCATCGACTGCGCTGATCTGTTCGCGCGCTGATCTGCCGGTCAAGGGGCAGCCGGAAATGAGCGATGGCTATCGCACCTTTCTCGGTTTGTGCAGTCATGAATATTTCCATACATGGAACGTCAAGCGCATCAAGCCGGCCGCGTTCGTGCCGTATGACTTGAAGATGGAAGGCTATACCTCCTTGTTGTGGCTGTTTGAAGGCTTCACCAGTTACTACGATGATCTGATGCTGGTACGCAGCGGCGTGATCGATGCACCGGCTTATCTGAAGCAGGTCGCCAAAACCGTCAACAGCGTCTTGCGCGGCAGTGGCCGGCGCAAGCAAAGCGTGGCGGAATCCAGTTTCGATGCGTGGGTCAAGTATTACCGGCAGGATGAAAATGCGAGCAATGCCATCGTCAGTTATTACACCAAGGGATCACTGGTGGCGATGGCGCTGGATTTGACGATACGTGCCGAAACAAAAGGAAAAAAATCGCTGGACGATGTGATGCTGGCCTTGTGGCAGCAATATGGCCGCGATTTCTATCAGGACGGCAAGGAAGGACGCGGCGTGAACGATGCCGAAGTCGATGCGCTGTTCGATAGCGTAACAGGCTTGAAATTGCAGCGCGTATTGGATCGCTGGGTGCGCGGGACCGAAGATATCCCGCTGGCGAAATTGCTCGCGCCATTCGGTATCGCACTGAATGACGAACGTAAAAACGGCAAGCCAGGCCTGGGCATGCGTACTACGCGCGACGGCAATGATTGCAAAATTGCGGCGATTTATGAAACTGGCGCTGCGCATCGCGCCGGCTTGTCGGCTGGCGATGTACTGGTGGCGATCGATGGTTTGCGTGTGAATGCGAATAATCTGGATGTACTCTTGAATCGCTATCGCATCGGCGACAAAATCGGCATTCATGCTTTCCGGCGAGATGAGCTGCTGATTTTTACCGCGACCGTAGCCGCTCCCGATGCGCCTGCTGTGAGTCTTGTCACCGAAGACAAACCGGTTGCTGCAGTACGCTTGCGTCAGGCATGGCTGGCGCAAGCGTAGCGATTGATTGCATCGCGCAATAAAAAACGCCGTTAGTGCAACACTAACGGCGTTTTGTTTTGACTATTGTATTCAGCTAAAGAGGCGGCTCAATTCCAGGCCCGGATCGGGGGCGCGCATGAAAGTCTCACCGATCAGGAATGCATGTACGTCCGCGTCGCGCATTTTTTTCACATCGTCCGGCGTGACGATGGCGGATTCGGTAATCACCAGTTTTTCCGGCGGGATGCGTGGCAATAAATCCAGCGTGGTTTGCAAGGATGTTTCAAAGGTGCGCAGATTGCGATTGTTCACGCCCAGCAAAGTAGTTTTCAAGCGCAAGGCGGCAGTCAGTTCTTCAGCGTTATGCACTTCCACCAGCACATGCATGCCTAGCTCGTGCGCGCAGGCTTCCAGTTCAGCCATCAAGCCGTGATCCAGACCGGCGACGATCAGCAAGATGCAATCGGCACCCCAGGAACGCGCTTCATAAATTTGATATGGATCGATCATGAAATCCTTGCGCAAGACCGGCAAGCCGCAAGCGGCGCGCGCCTGTTTCAGATAATCCGGCGAGCCCTGGAAGAATTGCACATCCGTCAGCACCGACAGGCAGGCCGCGCCATGTTGCGCGTAGCTGGCAGCGATTTGGTCGGGCTGAAAATCCGGACGGATAATGCCTTTGGAAGGCGATGCCTTTTTGATTTCCGCAATAATGCCGGCATGGTCGGCAGCGATTTTCTGCCGCAAGGCGCCTTCAAAATTGCGTATGGCCGCACGCGCATCCTTGTCCGCTTCGACTTCGCTGCGCAAACTTGCCAGGCTGCGATATTTTTTCGCTGCGGAGATTTCGTCGGCTTTGACGGCCAGGATTTTATTCAGAATGTCGGACATATTGATTCAATTCAAATAGTGGTGCAATCACGCAGTTGTGTCAGGCTTTGCCCAGCGCTTGCGTGACGCTAACAAATTGTTCCAGCTTGGCGCGTGCAGCGCCCGAAGCAATCGCTACACGTGCTTTGCTCAAGCCATCTGCGATAGAGCTGGCAACGCCGGCTGCGTACAGCGCGGTACCTGCATTCAGCGCGACGATATCGCGTGCGGCACCATTGACGTTGTCCAGCGCTTCGAAAATTTTCACTTTCGATTCCAGTGAGTCCGCCACTTTCAGATTGCGACTGGCAATCATCGGTAAACCGAAATCTTCCGGGTGGATTTCATATTCGCGGATTTCGCCGTTGATCAGCTCACCGACCATGGTGGCAGCGCCCAGCGACACTTCATCCATATTGTCGCGGCCCCAGACCACGATTGCGTGCTGTGCGCCCAGGCGTTGCAAGACGCGCACCTGAATGCCAACCAGATCGGCGTGGAAGACACCCATCAAAATATTCGGCGCGCCAGCCGGATTCGTCAGCGGGCCGAGAATATTGAAGATCGTGCGTACGCCCAATTCCTTGCGCACCGGTGCCGCGTGTTTCATCGCTGCGTGATGATTCGGTGCGAACATGAAGCCGATGCCGGTTTGTGCAATCGACTCCGCTACCAGCTCAGGCTTCAAGTTGATATTGGCGCCTAGCGATTCCAGTACATCGGCACTGCCTGATGATGACGACACGCTGCGACCACCGTGCTTGGCAATGCGTGCGCCGGCAGCTGCGGCAACAAACATCGACGCGGTAGAAATATTGAAAGTGTTGGCGCCATCGCCGCCGGTGCCGACGATATCGAGCAGATTGGTGGTGTCGACCAATGGAACTTTGGTGGAAAACTCGCGCATGACCTGCGCCGCAGCAGCGATCTCGCCTATGCTTTCCTTCTTTACACGCAAGCCCATGGTCAGTGCCGCGATCATGACGGGCGACATGTCGCCGCGCATGATTTTACGGAACAGGTGGAGCATCTCATCGTGGAAAATTTCACGATGATCGATGCAGCGCAACAGGGCTTCTTGATCGGTAATCGGCATGGCGATGCTTTCTGTATTCAAATGGCGACCAGCGTTATCCATTAGCGGACGAGGAAGTTTTTCAACAGCGCGTGACCGTGTTCGGACAGGATGGATTCAGGGTGGAACTGCACACCCTGAATATCGAAATCCTTGTGGCGCACGCCCATGATTTCACCATCGTCTGTCCATGCCGTTACTTCCAGGCAGGGCGGCAGCGAAGAGCGTTCGATCGCCAGCGAGTGATAGCGAGTGATCGTGTACGGGCTAGGCAAGTCCTTGAACACGCCGACGCCGGTATGCGTAATTAAGGAAGTCTTGCCATGCATGACTTGCTGTGCGCGTATCACCTTGCCGCCGAAGGCTGCGCCTATCGCCTGATGTCCGAGGCAGACGCCGAGGATGGGCAATTTGCCGGCGAAGTGCTGCAACACCGGAATCGAGATGCCTGCTTCATGCGGTGTGCAGGGGCCGGGCGAGACGCAAATGCGATCTGCCTTCAAGGCCTCGATTTCTTCCAGCGTGATTTCATCATTGCGCACGGTGACGACTTCTTCGCCGAGTTCACCGAAATACTGCACCAGGTTATAGGTGAAGGAGTCGTAGTTATCGATCATCAGTAACATTTAAATCTCCCCGTCCAAACCATCTTGCACCTGTTCCGCAGCGCGTAATACGGCGCGGGCCTTGTTCTCGGTTTCCTGCCATTCCATCTCGGGTACCGAGTCGGCGACGATGCCGGCAGCAGCCTGCACGTACAACATGCCATCCTTGATGACGCCGGTGCGGATCGCGATTGCCAGATCCATTTCGCCGCCGAACGACAGATAGCCACATGCGCCGCCGTAGATGCCGCGCTTGGTCGGTTCCAGTTCGTCGATGATTTCCATCGCGCGTACTTTCGGCGCGCCGGACAGGGTGCCGGCCGGGAAGGTAGCTTTCAATACGTCGAGATTCGACAAGCCGGCTTTCAACGTGCCTTCGACGTTGGACACGATGTGCTGCACGTGTGAATATTTTTCGATCACCAGCTTGTCGGTCACTAATACGCTGCCGGTTTCAGCAATGCGGCCGATATCGTTGCGTGCGAGGTCGATCAGCATTACGTGTTCGGCGATCTCTTTTGGATCGGCCAGCAATTCCTTGGCGAGTGCGGCGTCTTTTTCCGGCGTTTCGCCGCGTGGACGTGTGCCTGCCAATGGACGTATCGTGATTTTTTTCTTGCCGCTGGCTACCGTTTCATTGCGTACCAGTATTTCTGGCGAGGCGCCGACGATCTGCATGTCGCCGAAATTGTAGAAGTACATATACGGCGAAGGATTCAGGGAGCGCAGTGCGCGATAGAGCGTCAGCGGCGCATCGACATACGGCTTCTTGATGCGCTGGCCGATCTGTACCTGCATCAGATCGCCGGCCATCACGTATTCCTTGGCTTTGGCGACGGCGGCCAGATAATCTTTTTTGTCGAATTCGCGGATGGTATCGGTGCGTACCGAGGCAGATGTGACCGGCGCTTCGACGGCGCGATGCAATTTGTTGCGCAAGTCTTTCAGGCGCTGCCGTGCGTTGGCATAGGCTTCCGGCTGCGTTGGATCTGCATACACAATCAGATAGAGCTTGCCTGACAGATTGTCGATGACGGCCAGTTCCTCGGTCAGCAGCAACTGGATTTCCGGCAGGCCGAGATCGTCTTTGGGTGTCGTATGCGCGAGGCGTTTTTCAACGTGGCGCACGGTGTCGTAGCCAAAATAGCCGGCCAGGCCGCCGCAAAAGCGCGGCATGCCGGGCAGGATCGCGACTTTATAGCGGGCCTGAAATTCTGCAATGAAATCCAGCGGATTGCCTTCAAAGGTTTCCACGATGGCGCCGTTGCGTACCACCTCGACACGCGTGCCGAAGCTGCGCATCAAGGTGTTGGCAGGCAGGCCTATGAAGGAATAGCGGCCGAAGCGTTCGCCGCCGACCACGGATTCGAGCAGGAAGGTGTTTTTGCCATCACCCTGGGTTTGCGCCAGCTTGAGATACAGCGAAAGCGGCGTTTCCAGATCGGCGAATGCTTCGGCGACCAGTGGAATGCGGTTATAGCCTTGCGTGGCCAGCGATTTGAATTCGAGTTCAGTCATGGGTTCTCTCCGGACCGCTATTGTAGACGAGCGGTTTGGTACTTTGATAAGTAGTTCAAAAAACGTTGCTGATCGCGCGGGGATGGTGAAAATACAAAAACGTGCGGACGATCAACGGCAAGTGGCGTTCAACGCCAGATTTGCCAGCCTCGCCATAGCCAGGCCTCATGCGCGCCTGGTGTTGTGAGTCGTTTTTTGTCGAGAGACATGATGATTTATGTTGGTGAAATAAGATGTGCCGCGTCTAGCAGCGAAGAAACTATACCATCGCTATCGACGTCTTGTATAGCCTGCCCGTGGTTGTAGCCGTACGGAACGTTGAGAACTTTGCAGCCTGCGGCGCGTGCCGCTTGCGAGTCGTTGATGGAGTCGCCGATTGCCACGACTTCCGACGGTTTCAAGCCAAAATCTGTGCAGACTTGCAATAGCTGCATGGGATCGGGTTTCTTTTTCTCAAACGAATCGCCGCCGTAAACGATTTCAAAATAATCGCGCAAGCCGGTTTTTTCCATCAATGGCAAGGTAAATGCCATCGGCTTGTTGGTGACGCAGGCCATACGCAAACCTTTATCGCGCATGGCTTGCAGACCTTCATGCACGCCGGGATAAGCAGTGGCGAATTCGCCATTGACGTCGAAATAATGTTTCTCGAACAGGGCGAGTGCTTCTTTGAAGCGCAACTCGACTTCGCTGTTGGAAAAATCCACACCTATGCTTTGCCGCACCAGATTTTCTGCGCCCTTGCCGACGAAGCTGATGGCCGTATCTAGCGCAAGCGGTCTCAGACCTAGGTCTGCGCGCATGCGATTTATCGTGATGTGCAAATCCTGGGCGGTATGCAGCATGGTGCCGTCGAGATCGACGATGACGCCGCGTATACCATGCAGCATCTTGTTTTCAGTTGCGCTGGAAGACAAATTTATACCTTGGCCAGTTCGTTGCGCATGGCATCAATGACGGCTTTGTAGTCCGGTTTGCCGAAAATCGCAGAGCCGGCGACAAAAGTATCGGCGCCGGCGCGCGCGGCAGCTTCGATATTGTCGACTTTGATGCCGCCATCGACTTCCAGCATGATGTCGCGGCCGGATTCATCGATCAGTTTGCGCACGGCGGCGATTTTTTTCAGCGTATGTGGAATGAAGGATTGGCCGCCAAAGCCTGGATTGACGGACATCAGCAGAATGATGTCGATCTTGTCCATCACGTGTTCCAGATAATGCAGCGGTGTGGCGGGGTTGAACACCAGCCCGGCTTTGCAGCCGTTGTCGCGTATCAGTTGCAGCGTGCGATCGACATGTTCCGAGGCTTCCGGATGGAAGGTGATGATGTTGGCGCCGGCTTTGGCAAAATCGGGGACAATGCGATCCACCGGCTTGACCATCAGATGCACGTCGATCGGCACCTGCACATGCGGGCGTATCGCTTCGCAGACCAGTGGGCCTATCGTCAGGTTTGGAACGTAATGGTTATCCATGACGTCGAAGTGGATGATGTCGGCACCAGCGGCGACGACGTTGCGCACTTCTTCGCCAAGACGGGCGAAATCGGCGGACAGAATACTGGGAGCGATGCGATAGTTGGCCATGGTCGTGACTTTGTAAATGAAGCCGCTATTTTACCCTGCGGCTCTCAGCGCGCGCCGCCGACATTGAATTTTGCCGCCAGGGGGCTGCTGCATCTATATAGTGAGTCCTTGGACGCGCTATGATGTGAAAGAATTAACTGCGTACTTTGAATAAAGCTGCAGGCACAAGAGGAATCAAATGGCATCCTACGAATTTACCGTGACCGTCAATACGCAGTACCTGGAAGAGCAGTCCGATCCGGCGCACTCCAATTATGTATTCGCGTACGCAATCACCATCAAGAATACCGGGCAGGTAGCGGCGCAACTTATTTCGCGCCATTGGGTCATTACCGATGCCAATAACCATATTGAAGAAGTGCGCGGCCTGGGCGTGGTCGGTAATCAGCCTTTGCTGCAGCCGGGCGAACAATTTGAATACACCAGCGGCGCCTCGATAGCCACGCCGCAAGGTTCGATGGCCGGCGAATATTTCTGCGTGGCGGAAGACGGCGAACAATTCGAGGCAAAAATTCCTGAATTCGTCCTGTCCCTGCCACGCACCTTACATTAAGCGAACAATTTACTCGGTCGCATTGTCCTTTGGTGGCGAAGCCTTCTGTGTCGGTGGGTTCTTGGGCTTCTGGCCCGAAAACATGGTCCACCAGACAATGAAAACCAACAGGCCCAGTGCGATTCCTGCTTCAACAAATAATAGCCACATTGCAAATCACTCCCATGTCTTTCATACGCCTTAGTTTACTCGCATCCATACTGCTTGGCCTGGTTTCCTGCTCTACTACCCCAAGACAGCAGCCGACGTTGCCGTCAGAGCCGATCGTTCCGGCTGTTCCCGCCAAGCCGGTGACGCCGCCAGCCGAATTGCCTGGATTGCCAAAAACAGAAATCAATTCCGCCCTGCGCCCGGTTACCTTTGCCGCCCTGCCAGGCTGGAAGTCAGATGATCAACGCGAAGCCTTGCCGGCTTTTTTAGCGTCCTGCGCAGTATTGGTCCGGCGTCCTGACTGGAAGGGCGCGTGCGCGGCGGGTGCAAATGTTGATGTGAGTGACGACGATGCGGCGCGCAAATTTTTTGAAAATTATTTCGTGCCTTATCGCGTAGCGAATCCGGATGGCTCATTGAGCGGCACGGTCACCGGCTATTACGAGCCCTTGCTGCAAGGTGCGCGCAAGCGCGGAGGCAGGTATCAAACACCCTTGCACGGTGCTCCGGACGATATTCTGACGATTGAGCTGGCAAGTGTCTTTCCCGAACTGAAAGGCCAGCGCGTGCGCGGTCGTTTGGTTGGCAACAAGGTGGTGGCCTATCCGTCGCGCGCTGAACTGAACAAGTCGAACGCGCTGGCCGGCAAGGAAATCCTGTGGGTGGATGATGCGATTGATGCATTCTTCCTGCAGGTGCAGGGCTCGGGGCGTGTGCAACTGGATGACGGCAAGGAAATCGTGCGGCTGGCCTACGCCGACCAGAATGGTCAGCCATATAAATCGATAGGCCGTTATCTGATCGATAAGGGCGAGTTGACGCTGGATCAGGCATCTGCGCAAGGGATCAAGGCCTGGGTAAGAGCCAATCCGAAGCGACAGCAGGAACTGCTGAATGCCAATCCCAGCTACGTTTTCTTTCGCGAAGAAAAAGTGACGGATCCTAATGTCGGACCGAAGGGCGCGCTGGGCGTGCCCCTGACGCCGCAGCGTTCGATCGCTGTTGACCCGCAATACATTCCATTGGGCGCGCCTGTCTTTCTTTCAACCACGCAGCCCAACAGCAATGTTGCCTTGCAGCGTCTGGTGTTGGCGCAGGATACCGGTAGTGCTATCAAGAATGCCGTCCGTGCCGATTACTTCTGGGGTTTTGGCGCGCAGGCCGGCGAACAGGCTGGCCGCATGAAGCAACGCGGCGCGATGTGGGTATTGTTGCCAAAATAACTCCAGTCCATGCAGTTGCCTTGTAATTGTCTCTATATATACATAGATAGGAGTTACTCATGCAATACGAAAACATCCTGATCGAAATTCACGGCAAGGTCGGCCTCATCACTCTTAACCGGCCGGCGGCATTGAATGCGCTCAATGACAAATTGATGGATGAGCTGGGACAGGCCTTGCTGTCGTTTGACGCCAATGACGATATCGGTTGCATGATCATTACCGGCAGTGAGAAGGCTTTTGCCGCCGGCGCCGATATCGGTGCAATGGCGACCTACTCTTATATGGATGTATATAAAGGTGATTACATTACGCGCAACTGGGAGCAAATTCGCAGCGTGCGCAAACCGGTCATCGCAGCGGTGGCTGGTTATGCGCTCGGTGGCGGCTGCGAGTTGGCAATGATGTGCGACTTCATTATTGCAGCGGATACGGCCAAGTTCGGCCAGCCTGAAATCAAGCTCGGCATTATTCCCGGTGCGGGCGGTACGCAGCGCTTGCCGCGAGCTGTTTCAAAATCCAAGGCGATGGATATGTGCCTGACTGCGCGCATGATGGATGCGGCCGAAGCCGAGCGTGCCGGTTTGGTATCGCGCGTAGTGGCAGCGGACAAGTTGCAGGAAGAAGCATTGGTTGCGGCAACCGTTATCGCCAACATGTCGCTGCCTATGGTCATGATGATCAAGGAATCCATCAATCGGGCTTATGAAACAACGCTGGCAGAAGGCGTGCAGTTCGAACGCAGACTCTTTCACAGCACCTTCGCAACAGAAGATCAGAAAGAGGGAATGCGAGCATTTGTCGAGAAGCGCGCAGCTAAATTCAAGAATGTTTGAGCCTTGATCAAGAAGACTTCGAGAAGTATTTAAAAAGAATTGAAGTATTTTCCCGAAAGGGGTTGCAAAGGGTTTGGGTGCTTGCTATAGTTCGGCTCCCGTCGCAGAACAAGCAGCGCAACGC